>CP099988.1:0-775000 GCA_024167805.1 Methanobacterium sp. ERen5
ACCTGAACCTTTATTTGATTCTAGAATTGAATGGTCGTGAGCAGGTACTTGGTGAGTGTGTGCATTCACTGTATGGTCATGTGCTCCACCTGAGACTATGTGATCACCTAATGTACTGTAAGGAGCAGCACCTGAATAGATTTTTGATAATGAACCTGATCCTCCTGCAGGAGTTACTTTTGCATCGTGTCTGTGTGCACCATCTGTACTTGTGCCTGGGCTTGTAGTTGCTGTATTTACTGCTGCTTTTGTACCTATATCTACATCGTGTTTGTGGATAGGCATTTCAGCTATACTTAAGGTATGGTCTTTTTCTCCACCACTATCTCCACCATGTGCTCCTGTTGTGGCATCATCAGCAGCTAATAGGAATTTATTTTTTAATTGTTCCCATGTTCCTCCAAAGAGGGTAGTAGGATTCGTATTTGTTACACTTAAATAAATAGAACCAACAGGATAAGGATTAATGGCTGTACCAGACCCTCCAGTGTTTACTTTGGTTTGTAAATCGCTATCTAAATCTGTTTCATGAAGTGGAAACAAGTCTCCACCTTCTAGAGCTGAACGGTTAATTCCGAAGTCTCCAATACCATCCATTTTTTTTGTTTGAATTGTAAATGTGATATTTTGTACAGTTACACTTCCAGAGGCTATAAGCTCTAAGTAAAACGAATCCTTTTCCATGTCACTATCAAGTATAGTGAGTGCAGGGTCTGTTAAATCAATGTTTTGCAAGATAATATCATCTGCACTTGTCACAGGGTATTTATTCAGTACATTCATAGTCAAGTTAGTAAGTCCAGTTCCTGTAATTTTTAATTGGCTAATCTGATCTAACATTTGCATGAATATTTCAGATTTAATTATACAACCCTGTCCATTTGAAAACTGTAATGTTCCTCCATTATTTGTTCCACTCATATTTTGAAGAGTAAATTTACAGAAACGGGCTTTCTGTGGAGTTTCTAAATTATCCCATGCTTGAGATTTAAATCGTTCTGGAACTTTTATGTCCATTTTCCCTTTTAATAATCCTCCCATTAACAGGAAATTATTTATAGACTCAACAGGAAGTCCTTCAGCTCCTAATACAAAAGGGTCTTCATCTACATAATCTTCGTTTGTCATTTTATTAATCACATCCATTTGTGCTATTCATTATTAATTGACTTGCTTTTTTACTAACTCCTCCACTCATAACTAGAATTTCATATTCAGGTGATACTAGGACATATAATCCGTTTCCTTGACTTTCAATGTTTCCATCATTATCTATGTGTAGGTTTTGAATTAGTTCTGTAAAATCAATATCAACTTCACTAGAAGCATTTATGGCATCTTTAAATTTTTCAATATCAACTGACATGTTATGTAACTCCTCCATTCTCGATAATGGCTAATAATTCAGTTATGACCTCGTTGCTTGGATTGTTTTTAAAGTCCACATAGAATGTTTGTTCATAAATACTTCCTAGAGGATCTAATTTTGTGTATTTGTCACTACAACGGTTGAAGGTGTTATGTTTATCAGATAAGTTAAATCCAGATGAATATCCTTCAACTGTTATGTCTTCAAGTTCTGTTTCGGATTCTGAGTGATTATAATATTTACTTATGTGATTTAATACAAATTCAATCCCTGCTATTGTTTCAAGGTTGTAATAATAACTTATTACTGCTGCTCTCCATTTTGTATCATTCCATGAGGGATTTCTTTTGAGTCTCAGCTCTTGAGAAATGATATTTAGGTATGGTAATTCACAGGTGACTGGATCAATGTTTAATAATAAATTGTTGATTGTTTCCTGTGTATCATCAAAGGCTTTGCCAAAGAGATTGTATAAAAAGAAACCTACATCGGAAGGTGGATTTATCATATTGTTTTCTTGGTCAAAGAAATCAACAAGTAGATCACCATAAAATAAGCTTTTATCAACAGAGTTTTCACCATAACTCATGAAGGACCACCAGTTGTTATATTTAAATCATCTGTTATGGTTGCGTATTGGTCATTTAATAAATCAACATCTTGATAACCTGTTAAATAAGCATATAAAACACCATCTGTAGATTCACATAGATATTTAATACACATCTCTTTAAACAATCCACCAACAGATAATTTATTAACATAATTAGTAATACGGTTTTTAACAATGTTTATAACAGTTCCAGACACATGCCCGTCTTTTATAACTAGTGTAATTGATTTATCTGTGTCAATAACAGGGAATGGTTTAGCCTCTTCGATTATAACAGTGTTCCTTGTACGATACATTTTCTGTTGGAACAAATCTACAAGATCCTGTTTAACAACATCAGTGGTTGGCTTATAAACTAAGAGTTTAATGGACTGTTCTAGATTGTAACATGAAGCATCACTAACTAAAGTTTCTGCCACCTCTTCAATCCATAAATCAGTACCCACTGATGGGTTACTTGCTCTCTGTCTTAATGAATCATCACTTTCATCATCTTTACCATCTGTAACATCTGATTCATTTGTAACAGTCATGTCAATGTTCTGTTCTGTGAAAATGTTTATGATAGTTCCGGCTTTAACATTTCCAACTATTCCCATTTCTTGACACTGTATTTTAGCATATACAACAGTTTCACCTTTTGGAATAACCTTATCTTCAATTAAACTAAACAGAATTGCTTCATCGGTTCCAAATTCAGTTCCCGCATCAATTTTAACATCAAACTGCAATGCTTCTGCTAAAGTAAATTTCAACATTGTTGTAGAATATTCTCCAGGGATCCTAAAAATACCATTTCGGGCAGTTAACCTTTCCAGAAACTCTCCCTTTGAACTATTTAGAAACGCTAATCGTATCAGTTCATCAGCAAAATTCTTTAAATCAAATTTTGATGTTGCAGCATAACAGAGTAGAAAATAATTCATTGCACCTTCTGTGAAATCCGTAACTGTGTTTAAACCTTCATACTCTTGATTTACAATCCATTCCTTTAATTCGTCAATTTCTTCTGATAAAAGGTTTTCAGCCCCGTTAATATCTATGAAACGTTGTTCTTCGATAGGCATTTTAATTATTCACCTCGTCAATAAATTCTGTATCGTCATCAATCAGCCTGTAAGTATATTTGAATCTAACTCCATCGACATACTCTACATCACAACTAGCAACTCTAGGATCTTTCAAGACATTCATTTGGATTTCTGTTTTAATCCATTCGATTGTATTATCGGTTAATTCATCTCCAAACATATCTTTAAGTGTTGTTCCGTAATCATCACAATATTCAATATAAACATCAAGTTCTGTGAGTAGTCTGTTCTTTATTGCTTGTTGAACATTAGCAGGTCCAGATACAAGTGCAACTTGACCTTTACTATCTAATTTTCCCGTACTATCAAAATCAGTTCCAAAATCAACCATTAAATGCCCCCTTATAGTGTTGCTACCGTGTTTTCTGACCCTGCAAACCATCTACTGCCTGCATGAGTACAATCATATATTTTGCCATTATATTTATTGTAAAAATGACCTGCACTGTTGTGAATAATTTTAACTCCACTAACGCCTGCCCCTTTGCATAGGACATAAAAAGCCCATGCGAAAAATACACAGTTTCCACTTTTCATATTCCATCTTTTAGATAATACGGAAGTGTTTAATTGATTAACATTACCTCCTGGCCAATCCCAATAGTATTTATAACTAAAACCTCCAGACCCATGAATTTGAAGATAATTATAAAGTGCTTGTATGGTTGCCGAATCTGTACTTTTCTTTAAACCATTTCCAACAGCCATAATTTTCTTTTCAATATCACTACTTGCCGTGTAGTTAACAGCACTTGTTGATGTTGTAGATGTAGTCTTAGTTGTTTCAGTTGGGGGAGAATACTTATCTCCAGGAGGTTGTAATTTATCATTAACCTTCATTGTGATTTGTTTCTGAGTTATCTCTACACTTTCAACAAAAACAATTGTACTTCTGCTCACAAGGGGTTTATCGAGTTGATGACAGTACCCATCCATGATGTGGGGTAATGGAGGGATTTTAAGAGTCATATCCTTTTTTGGAAGTTTAGAATCATTATATTTTGATTTGACTTTTCCAAGTGCCGTTGCTTGTTTGGTTTTTAATGATGCTAATGTACTTGAGGTACTTGATTTTGAAGAACTAGATCCTGCTTCTAGATGTTTACTTGATCCATTTATTTTTTCATAGCTTTGGACACCATCAAAGTCACTGTCACAATTAGTACAATTTATTTCTCCTTCAACTGCTGTTTTTCTTCCTTTAGCACCAATCGCTCTTAAAACTCCAAGTTTACCACAATTAGGACATACATTTTTCCAAACTTTTTTATAAGGTTTGTATGCTAATCTTTTAGGGCGTTGGATCCCTGGATACATGGTTACAGTGAGTGTGGTTTTATCATATTCCCAACTAACCCCTGTAAGAACTCTGAATCCTTTATATTGTATTATACTTGCCATGATGGATTCTCCAGAATAGATTAACATCAAATCAGCTAGAATTAAAAAAGAGAAATTAAAAATTAAGCAACTACCATATCAACCATTTTATACAGTTTAATTGTTCCTGTAATTGTTGTATCTGTGTTGTTTGGTATAATTTTCAAGGAAGTGATATTATCTGTTGTATTTGACCATTGGGATCTGCTTGAAATTGTAAATGGGTTTAAAGAATCACTTCCAAATATTCCACATTCCGTAAATGTAGCCCTATATTGACCACTTTTAGCATATAATGTTGTTTTAGATAAAATTCTAGAATTTCCATCTCGTTCATTGTTTCCTAAATACATATAACCATAAATCCAACTATCTTTTGCGTTGTTATATGCTCGATTTACAACACTAATTCCATTAGAACTAACAGAATTTGGTTGTAATAGTAGATGGCGTGACCCAACGGACATTTTAATATCACATTCAATGTAATATTCAATATCAGAATCCCCATTTAAATTGCTAAATGTTACCGAACTTTGTGCTGTTATTGTTTTGATCTCAATTAATTTTGGGATCTTATATGTTCCACTTGCAAATCCTGCTCCTGCAGGACCTTGTGGTCCTGTGGCTCCATCTTCACCTTTAAAATCTGTTGTATGTGATGAAAGATAATTATTAACAGCAGTTGTTACCATTGAAGTAAAGTCAGATATATAATTCGATATCCAAGCTTTAACACCATTATTAACCTGATCTTGTGTAACCTCTCCCTCTTCTTCAGATTTATCAGGATATTCTGGTGTAGCATACTGAACATCAACTAGTTCCTCTTTGATAATGTTCTGTGGATCCAAGGTTCTATTATAGATAGGTTGGAAAAGCATATCCAAACCAGAATAATCAAAGTTAACCCATGCCTTCTGTTTATAATACTGTACACTCTGTAAATCCTTCCCATTGTAAGTGTATCCTATTATACGAGCACTTATGCCACTTGCAACAAGTTTGTTAGAAATAATGTTGCTTAAATCTTCAACAGATATGTCATCATAGGAATAGAGTTGTACTGATTTGTTGATGCTCTCAACAATAGCACTAATCTCTTTAGGATCCTGTATCATCAAATACCTCTTGTATTCTTATATCTCCCCAAATAGCCTGTAACGTTTTATTTGTATATGAAGAAAGAACTTTTCCAGTATCATTGTCAATTAATTCATAACCGGTACGGACATCGTTATAATCTAAACTTGAACCGTAATCAAATGCTGATGTGAAAACATATCCCTTCATGGTCTGAGGGTACGGTTTAAAAGTTAAATTTGCATTATAATCTACATTAAAAAAGATAAGATTGTGTGCTTGTACATATTCAAGCCATATCAACTGATTTATAATACTTAAAACTGTTTTATCCTGAAAATCAAGAGTAATATATTTTCGAGTAGTTCCTTTAATATTCCATTTCAAAGAAGGAACTTCCTTAGAAAGTAATCTAACCATTGCACTGGCAGTTATGTCTTTCTTTTTAATGCTAACTTCTTTTAAAAGGTAATGTTTATAATCCAATGCTTCGTAACTGTAAAAATCACCTTTCTTATCAGTTTTCTTAAGAACCTGCCCCCAAATAATGGTTCACCTTCATTAACAAGTTTAAGATGATAACCAGCATCAAGGTACAATGGACTTTTAAATGTTAAAAGCCCTGCTTTACTAGGTTCACTTTTATATTTCCAATCATCAAAAATCGGAGCTGAATGAAAATGATTTGATTTAGCTTTATTATAATACAAATTAGCAGTCATGAACAGTTCACCTTTATAAATTTTTAGAGTACTGTTGAAGTAGTATCTTTTTGTATGCAGCACTATGCTTACTTGTATTTAAATATCTGTTAAGAAGAATGAGTTTAGTTGCTTTATCAATCTTACCCGTAGGTTTTATTTTATAATGGATCTGCCACTTCTTAGTTTCTCGAAGAGTATATTTACAGAAATTTCCATCAGTAGGATAAGAACCATAATACCCATCTTTTTTTAACTGTTTTTGCCAGGATATTACACAAGTAACTTTATTCGCACTACAATTGTAAACAGGTTTACAGTCCAATAAAGTCTTAAGGGATACAGGAAAAGAACTAACAGGAGTATTAGATTTTGTGGGTGTTGCAGCTTTCTTATAATTAAAAGTATTAAATTTTTTATACACTGGCTTAAAAGGTTCACTTTCAACAATAATCCATTTATATTCCCTATAAGATTCAACTGGAAAAGATATACTAAATTCTTGAACCATTCCCATGAAAACCTTACCATTAAATCTGACTTTCACAGGGGTTTTCTTTGCTTTATTGACAACACTTTTTAAAACATTCTCATAACCAGATTCTGCTAATCTATCAGGTAAAATAGTTTTAAATGTTAATTTCTCACTCTTCTCACCAAGATATTTGGTATAGGTTTTCCCATTAGTCAGATCATCTGTAAGTTGATTAATTGTGCTCTCCCTATCTACACTTTTGTTGTAAGGTATAAAGTCTCCAAGAAGTTTGAATCCATCTATGTAAATTTCATGACCCGGGTTATTTGATTTAAGTTTCATAGTTTAGGTCCTCATATTTTCTTGGTCATCGCCTTTTCCAATTAAATCTAAAAGATAATCAATCTGGCTTTGTTCCGTAACAAGACCATTTATATTGATTGTATAATGGTTCTGTTCAGGATATTGGATTGTAGATAAATCTGCACCACCTGCAGCATATCCTCCTGCAGAAGGACCCCCACTACTTGGAGCTCCTCCATTGTTAATTGAGTTCCATGCATCGCTTGCAGCCTTTGCTGCTCCTTGTAATGCATCAACAGCAGGTTTTACATAAGTATTATAAGCACTCATGAACCCACTCGTGAAGCTGTTCCAAGCATCCCTTATACTATTAATAAATCCATTTATCTGTGATGCTCCATTGTTTATATACGATACAACAGTACCAAACCCACTTTTAAGAAGGTTGAATACTGATATAATCAAATATAATGGTGCTAATACAGGCATAAGTGCAATACTTACAAGTGGCCAATTAGCTTGTATCCAACCAACAACCATTGCTATTGAACTACCTAACCAACCAAACAAGTTAATTATCTGTTGAACAATATCAAACCCTCCTTCTTGTGGAGGGAATATATTATTCCATAATGATGTAATAAAATCAAACACAGGTTGTAAGAAATCTAATACTCCCTGCCATGCAGCTTTCAGCCATTCGATAACAGCCTGAACCTGACTACTATTTATGAATGCATCCCATAATCTCATGACTCCTGCCTGAATGGCCTGAATCATTGTAGGGATATCTTTCCACCAACCAAAGTATTGACCAACTAGGTAAACAACAGCTGCAATTGCTAAAGCTGCTGCAATAAATGGTAATAATGGTGCAATGGCTGCCCATATTGCTGCAGCTGCACTCCAAAATGCTGCAGATACACCTGCCATTCCTGCTGTTGTAGGGACAGCAGCACCTGCAACACCCAAGAGCGAAGGGATCATATTTAAAAATCCAATCAATGCAGCTGATGCAGCAGGTATAACTGTGGTCCACAGCACTACTCCAATTGAAAGTAAAGCAACAGCTAGAATTCCCGCACCTATGGCCGTTTTAGCCCAGTCAGGTAAACCAGTTATAACTCCTGCTAAAGAAGTTAAAGCCCCTGTTGCTATACTGATTGCAGGTATAAGAAATGGAAGAACCATCTGACCAAATGCTGTTCCCAAACCTGCAATTTTTTGGTCAAATTTATCCTTTAATACATCATAACTTTCTTTTAATCCTTCGTTAGCTTCCTTTGCCTTATCTGTATCAATAGCATACTGTGATAAAAAGCTAGCTCTTTCATCAGGGGTCATTGATTCAAACAAAGAAACCATTTCATCTTTTGTCATCCCTGCCCGTTCGGCCATCTGATCTAATGATACTCCATTACTTGCATAGGCTTTCTCAGCCATTTTACCTGATGTGATACTCTTTGTAAACATTGATGATAGGGATTCTGTTGCATCATTAGAACCAGTTTTTAAGTATGATAATTGAGCTGCTGTTTGTATAACTCCATCTGCAAGTTTTACATTAGTTACACCTGCCATTCCCATAGCATTGTCAAGACCCCTTATGCTTCCTTTAGCTACACCAGTTTCACTATTTAAATTATTCATATCAGTACTGGCTACAGCAATTCCAGAGGGATCTAAATTGAAGTTAATACGCATAGCGTCCATTTGGTCATTAACAGAAGCCGCACTTGAAACAATAGAATCAATACCTGCAACTACTCCTCCCACTGCTATGGCCCCACCAATTAATCCAAGTACATTTGTTAAATCTGTAACTGATGATACTGCGTTAGATGAACTGCTTCCAACTTGATTTATATCATTTGCTGCTTCCTGTGCTCCCCCACCATCTACACCATCTAAACTTTCATCCAACTCTTCAACTTGTTCATTAGCACCATCTGCACTTTCATCTAAGTTATCAAGTCCTGATGTATCTACTTCAGGAGCAATTGATTCATCTTGTAAAGTCGATAAGTCTTCTTTAAGTTGATCGAGTGATTCTCGATCGACAACGGTGTTGATATTGACATCAATGTTTTGATCATCAGCCATAAGCGAAGCTCCTAATTTTTTAGAAAAATTTAATAAAAAAATAGCCCTAATAATTATACAGGTGAGATGTGATGGATAAAAAATTGAAAAGAAATCTAACAATAAGCGTCATAGTTTTAATCGTATTTTTAGTTGGAATAATTGGATTAGCTCAATATGGTTCACAATCAACATCCAATAGTCCAAATATAAGTATTAATGAAGTTGCGGGTGTGAATAATGTTAATTTATCTAAAACAGAATTTACTGCAGTTAATATTAGTAAAAATAATACAATGTTAGGAATAACAGAATCTAATAAAGGATATGATAAATATCATGATAACTCAAAGAATGTGTTTGTTTTCCACATCCCATCTAATACAACAATCGAAATGTTAACAGAAACCCATACAATAGACCTTTTCTATGAACAACAAAACAATTCAAATTTAACTACAATTAAAGTTGGAAATATTACTGGACTCACAACTAACACAATTAATAAAACTGGAATTAAACAGGGCAATGTAGATTTGTATAACACTTTTTACTTTGTTATCAACAACACCACCTACACTATTTATTATCAAAATACAACTGCATTAGAAGCCTTCTTAAATGCTTGGTTACAGGCATCAGGATATCCAATACAAAATATTGAAAACTTATCTGCAAGTACAACCACAGAAGAATCTACCAGTTCATCAAGCAGTAAATCAACAACTACTGACACATCACTTCATGCAGGAGGAGATCCAAATCCAACATCCTATAAAGATTATGGGTATGATTCCTACTCAGATGGACAAGGCGGCACAATATATGTTGATGATCAAGGAAATGAATATTATGGAGGATAAACTTATTTTCCTCCTGCCATCTTTATTTGATATCTAATCACTTCCTCACTAATCAAACTCAAAGCAGCCTGTGCAAAAGGAGAACAATCTTCATACTCTGATTTTGTAACAGTTAAAACACCAGTACAAAACATACGAGTTATAGTAGCAAGTTCCCTCTTTCATAGTCAAGCTGCTGTTTTAAAACCCCAAATCTTCCCTATTAAATTGGAATCCAGATTCAGTTATTATTTTCCCAAAAAGTAAAACCTGAAATGCGTCAGGGATTCCCCTATTCAATTCATCTAAACTCCAGAAATCTCCATTCTCACCCTTTTCTTTATTCCAAAGACTATGAGTAAGGACATAATTCATCATTTTAACTTCATCTTGTGTGGCTTGTGATTTAATAAAAACTCTTTTTGTAATGGGTTTGAATGAAAAGAGTACAGTCTCACCTGCAATTGAAACAACACAATCTTGAACTTGTCCACTTGGAAGGATCTTACCTGCATTTTTTTCTGCGAGTTCGTTAAGAGTAATTGGTTTATTTTCTATTTCTTCTGTAATGTTAATCACCTCTAAATTAAATGGAAAATGGAATTAAAGTTCACTTTTTCCATCATAGCCATCTACAGTTTTAATTATTTCACTTGCTTTGAGTGTAGCCTTCCTTTTCAATTTATCAGTAGGACTCCAACTATCATCTGCAAGGAAAGTTCCATTCCTCATTAGCCAACTTTCAACAACTGTTTCACCATTTGCCAGGTTAGCTTCACCAGAAAATTTAGCTTCATAAAATCCTTTACGGCCCTGTGTGATTATTCTGTGTTGTGCCTTTGCATGTGCTGCATTATCAGGTAATTCAATACCTTCAATCTTAACCTCAGCACCAGTAGCAGCATTTCCTACTTGAACTGTTCCTGTACTAGTTGAAAGTGTGTCACTGTCATCCTGGTTAGATGGTTCAAAACTTGTTAAGAATTTAAATTCTGTATAGTCTTTGTCATTTTCCTTTAATTTAATCAATAACCTTGGATTTAGAAAATCTAATACTGCCATACTCCCACCTCCTTAATCAACAATTAAAACACCTGTAACATCTATTGTAGATATTATGTTGTTCTGCTGTTCCTGTATAGGAACTAATATTGTTGCTGTTCCTGTTTTATCAATAGTCCAATCTAAACCAGTTATGTATCCTTCAATAACATACTTGTCTCGGATTGCCCTTGCAATGCTCTCAAAATTGTCATAGGTAATTTTGCTATTATCATCACCAATGGCATTAAGAAGTGCTATACGGAACTCGTTGATTATGAGTGCATGGACTCTTTCAATTTTCAGATCCAAAGTGTCACCAAGTTTTTCATTAACTGTGGATGTTCCACTATTGTAAACTTGCACAACCTTATGTATCTTATCACGGTAGTTCAATGCAATAGCACCACTCTCGTTGATTAAATCAAACACTGCCTTGGTGTACTCTTCTTGAGAAGTGACACCCTCTACATTATCAAGGATGTAATGAGTTAAACTGATATTTTCAGCGAGTGATGCTGTTAGACCTGCAAGATAAACAGTAGTTTCTGCCAGGGAGAAATCATCCTCTTCATCTACAATCTTGATTGGAGTTGTAATCTTTTCCCAGAAACCTCCGTCCTTAAAGTAAGTATCTAATAGTGTTAATTTATTTGCAGCCGTTATTGTTGCACCTGTAAAGTCAGTAGTACTAGTTGCTGTTGGTGTAACGGGACTGATAAGTCCAAATGCATTCATCTTTGCCCTTTGTTCATCATAGAATGCTTTATATACTGGGAACTGTGCAATACTTAGTTCGGCAGGTATAACAATGAATGAAACTCCGACTTCATCAAGTTCTTCAAGTACAGCAGCCAACTTCTCATTAGTTACAGTGTAATTATAAACAGGATCCCCTGATGTTGCAGTATTTGTAGTTAAGTTACCCAGGACAATCTCATCAATATCTGGGAAGTACTTGTACAGCAACTGTAGATATGCATATCCAAGAGCACTAACATTAGTTGTCTTTTCACCTGTAACTGCTTCCTCTAATGTGTTATAGGATTTAAACACAAAACTATCATCCTTAAAAGGTGCAATTAAACAGATTATATTTCTATAATTGTTATTAACTGCCCTGTAAGGCTTTTCAACAAAATTTATTTGTACTTCTCCCCTCATGTTGAATCAGCTCCAATTTCTTTATATTTCTCAAAAGCTTCTTTCAATTCCTTAGCAGAACCAAACTTCCATTCATCACCAAGGCCGGGATTAGCTTCTCTAAATCCTGCAACCAGATAACGATTTTCTTTTTCTAAATCAAACTCAGGTTCATCCAAGGGCACATCGGGATCTATACTTGGAAGTTTTGAAGCCTCTTCATGAATCGTTTCAGCTATATTCTTATGCAATCCTGTCTTTTCTATAATCTCATCAACAGGAACATCTTTAATATTCTCGATAGTGTAACCTGCCTCTTCAAGCTTTTTAGCTGTAGAGTCACCAACACCTTTCAAATCTTCAAGTTCCATTCTACTCATCACCTTCCGTTATCTCAACATCTTCAAAAATTAGTTTTAAATCCCGTTCATCATAATCTACATCTTCCCATGAGTACATCTCTTTAAAATAAAAAGTAATAGAACGATATTTAATATCTAAACTATCTGTGTACACTATGGTTGATTCAGTCCATTTGAAACCACGTTTAGTCAGTTCCGATTTTCGGATCTCTTTGATAAGTTCTTTGGTTGCCAGATCAATACCTACCTTGGCAAGTTGGTAGTCAGTCTGTTTACTCGTGATTAAAACAATGACACTAGAATCGTAACTGTCTCCAGTACTTGTTTGTTGATCTAAAACATTCCTAGCATTTCCTACGAATATTCCATATTGTCTGTTTTTAATATCGTATCCTGATGGGAAACTGATAAAAAATTTAGAAAGAATTTCATTGTCATCTTTAACTTCTTTGAGTAACTCATAGAGTTGTATATCACTAGTAAACAAGTCATCCATGGATAATTCTAAAGTCATCCCCAAACCTCCTTCCACATATCCTCAACTTCATCCCTAACTACTTCCCTTGCAGGTGCAGCAAAAGGGTGAGGTGTTAATTTACGGCCAGGATTAGATCCAAGTTCCTCTGTAACCATGTATGGAAAACCGTTATTTTCTGCACTGTTATCAACAGTCCAAGAAGTATCACCGTTATCTTTAGCATAAAAAGAGTTACCACCAACGCCAGTTTCATAGGGGTGTTTGTGGTAATTAAATTCCATCTGTTCGTACTGCATTACTTGTACTGCTATTCTCTGTGCAAAATTTCCACAAGCAGAATTTAATCTAGATTTTAAATCATCGACTATGTTGTCTAATGTAGGGAAGATTCCTTTTAAACTGTCAAGTTCAGAGGTATCGTTCTTAACATTGACATCAGTAGTAATGCTACTTTCAGCCATAGGAACAACCCTTATTCAGATTTTAACTTTGAATCAGCAATTAAAACCTTATTATACCATGTGTTATAGCTTTCTTCAAGATTGTTCTCATCATAATCTTCAGATTGTTTAAATGCAAACATCTCAAATTCAGTAGCATCTTCAACATGATACTCAATAGATTCTAAAACTGTTTCCTGTTCTTTGACTGATTCAACTATCTTTTCTGCAGTAGTTTCATGAACACCCAAATCAGATAGTTCTTCAACTGTTATTCCTTGTAGATCTGCAAGAGTTGAATATCCTGCTTTTTCTAGTTTATCGGCTGTGGATTTACCCACGCCTTTTATATTAGTTAACTTCAAAAATAACACCTCATTCAGCTTAAACCTTGCAACGTACTCATACGTAAGTTATCTAAAATAGCCTTACCCTCAAAGTATAAATCTTTTCCTCGATTGTCAGAACTTACTCCTTCATCTGCAGGAGTTTCCACCTTGTGATTGTACTTTCTCCAAAGGTCCGATGCAGTCCAACATATCACGCCTTCAACGAAATCATTTATGAGTTCGGATTTCCAGACATCAGGATTATTCCGGATATGGAGTCGTGCCTTTGAAAATGCAGATCTCCAAGCATTGTCAACCTCTTCAAGAGTAAATACTTTAGTTGATTCAGGATAAAAATCAGGATCAGAAGATCCAGAAGAATCTGGATCTATAAGAGCCCAACCTTCAAGTTTACTTAAAACTTTTTCTGCAGTTGTTTTAGTTATCAAGCTGCACCAACACCTTAGGTTGATGGTACTAACTCTACAGCAAATGCGTCGTCTCCACCTGCAGTATAGGAATGTGTGTAGGTAGTGTATCCTGTCTTAGCAATTGATACAGAATAAGCTATTTCACTGTTAACATCTATGGATGCACGTCCATTAGCATCTGTAGTTGCTGTTTTAGTGATTGCATTTCCACTTATTGTTTGTGTTAATGTGATAACTGCACCAGCTATGGCTGCATGACTCACACTGTTTGTTAATGTGAATAGAATAGACTGAGCCGTATCAAGACTTGCTATGTTATATACCTTAGCGTTACGTCCAGGTTGTAGGTTTCCCATTCTAAGGAAAGTACCTATCAATTCTTTATCACTGAAATCACTAGCACCAAGCACACGACTAATAGAATCCTGCAAAATATTAGCTTCAACAGCACGACTGTCTATTACAAATATTGCATCAGAGAGAGCATCAGGAGCTCCCAAGAAACGGTTGTTGATGTTAGGGTCAACTATAAGTGGTACAAGTCCACTAGCAGTCATTACTTGTGTACTCCATTTTCCAAGGATAACATCTGCAGAATTTGGATATACCTTTTTGTTGTCAGGGTCATCACTAGTAATAAGCTGTTCAACAGCCCCACCAGTGGCAATTACACCATCAACACGTCCACCATTATTCATAACTTGACGTACAGCCCTCTGTAAAATTTCCATGGTTACAGGAGCTGCCTCTGCATTAATCAGATTCTGAGTTGTTTCACCAATACCATCAAACTTTTTATCTATCTTCTTGTTGAATAGCCCCTCATCAATAGCAGTATAGTTGTCAAGAGTTGCCTGTTCTCTTAAAACCTGCATAGGATCATATCCAGGATTTCCATCTTGGAACATATCAGTTGCAGATATTCTCCTTGCTACAACAGCACAACTATATTTTGGTGCTGTGAACTCCACAGAGGTATTAGTTACATCTGATGCAGTTTCATTGTCACTAAATTTGGATCTAGCTTCTTCAGGAACTACAACGTTTCTGAATGCCCCTACGGCTGAATCAGTAGGGAGTACTCTTCCTTTGGTTTTAAGGAAATCAAAGAAAGGACTGTCAAGTAATAGGTTTGTATATGTATCATCGCTTATGTCAACTTGAATGAAGTCTTCACTTGTAGCAACACTTGCATCATTTTGAAGGTTAAGGAAAAGTTCCTGTGCTTCATTTTCTGTTAAAAATTTTGGAGTATCTTTTATTTTCACTACCATAATATCACTTCCTTATTTTTGTTTATTCTCTGTTGAAAATGCCTTTCCTATCTTTGTTGTTTTTAATATTCTTTAGTAACTTTTGATTCTTGATTTTAGGCTGTTTCTTAACCTTATCAACTGTTCCTTCAAGTTTCTCAACACGTTCACCAATATCAGTGATGCTGTTCAATATCTTGTCAAGTTTATCTGAATCATCATCAGAGGATCCATCCCCTTCACCATCATCATTGTTCTGAACATTAGATCCATCACCTGAACCGTCACCAGATCCGTCTCCACTACCTTTGCCTGATCCGTCTCCACTAGTATCACCTGTAACTTCAGCAAGTGCATCTTTAACAGATGTTAGATCAGTACTTAACTGGTCGATATCATCAGACACTGACTGGAATAATTCTGCAAGTGTATCTTGGAGTTTTGAAATCTGATCAGCTGTGATTTCATTAACTATGTTAACAACATCTTCAGCGTTCTCAATGGTGTATTCCTTCAGTTTTTCATCTTCTTTCTTATTAAAAATTTTTAATGCATTCTTTAATTTCATAGCTTCATCTCCATTATTTAATTTATATTCCTCGTAGTCATAAGCTTCAATAGGCATATAATTACATGGATAATCAACAAAACTTAGGAATGTTTGTACTATGCATTCCTTTTCTGGAATATCCTCATATACGAACGTATTAGTTCCTGGAGGAAGTTCATTATTACATTCACAATAATTTTTATCTGTGTCTATCGTGAAATCATTACTAACACCCCTAACTTCTCCATTAAGAATTTTATTGTTTAAAAAAGTGTTTTCACTAAAAATAATCTTTATCCAACTACCAATTGGAATTACGGTATCATTAATAGTTTCTTCTGTCTTGGATTGATAGTTCTGAACTGTGACAATATTGTCAAGTGTTTCATTGTCATGATTGTAATCAAAATAGCAATTATTAGCTTCAGTACTTAGAAGAACTGCAATCTCTTCATTCGTATAGATCTGTTCCCGACAATCTGGGAACTGTTTTTCATCTGTACTGCAGGGTAAGACACAAGTCTTAATAAACATCCCCTGTTCTTTATTTTCTTTAAATAGTTTAGTCTGTAAGTCCGTGGGGTCACTGTTGTTTATTCGTTTATTCACCCATTCATGAGCTGATTCGAGTGTGAATTTGTTTTTGTCAAAGAGATAAATGTAAGGGGCTGTTCCCCCACTGCCTTTGAGTAATCCTAATTTTGCTGTTACGCCTGCTCCAAAATTCACATTTCCAATAATGTTTGTTTTACCCCGATTGTTTTGTCGGAAGTCTGATTTTTTGTGTTTATTGCTTGGAACCTTTATATTAGAGCAGGCATTGAAAAGTTTAAATTTCACAAATATACCACCTCACATTGACAATTACAGATATTACTGCAATTGTTTGTATCATTGTTAAAATCGCCAGGAAACATCAATTGGTCAACATCGCCTGTGATTTCATTAGTTACTTCGAATGAGTCTTTTATATCTACGGTCTGACCTTCCATCTCACTGTGTCTTGTGTTTTCAAGTCCTGACCATACCCAAGTTTTTTGAGCCTTAGCAGGATCTGTTCCATTATTCACCGCATTTTCATAATTCAATTCAAACTTGTCTTGCTGTGCTCTGTTGTCAATGTATTTACTCATTCCCTGATTCATTCGGTCTAATTCTTTATAACTGTAAGTGTGACCTTTCCAATTCTCCCCACGTTCCATACACTTCTCTACAATCTTCAATCGATCGGCTTGTGGGAATTTTGTAGCCATCTGTTCATATTTGGATATGTTAACATCAGTTTCTTTGAGAATCTTCTGGACTGCGTCAATATTCTTACCAATCCTATCGGTGTATTCAACACCAAGCATGTGAGTTATCTCTTTTGCTTGACCTTCCAACCAAATTTTATTAGTTGCTGAAGATGGAACCATAGGACTTTTCAAGATAGTTTGATAAGTCTTCAAAACAGCAGGTTCAAAAAGAGTTTCAATATGATTATTAACAGTTTCAAGGTTAATCTCACCTTTATTAATCACTACACCATCTACAACCTTTTTATTGTATCGTAGTAGTTTGTCAGTGAGTGGTTTCCAGTTATTCTGAATACGGATCCTATTTTGAAGTATTGAATTTCTTAGGATCCTATCCGTTAATGTTAAAGTCAAACATACCACCTGCAGCATCAGTTGAATCAGATGTTGGTTGAGCTACCATGTCTGATAACATTTTTCCATTGAAGAAATATTCTTTACTGAACCATTCATTGAGATTATCTGTATCTACCCATTCATAGATGTTATTAAGTTGTTTAATGTAATTTTCATGGGTTAAACCTGCATTATTAAATAGACTGATTACAAGTTGTGCTCTGGCAATCTTGAACTCTTCAAATTCAGGAACATCAATACTGATGTCAAGAGTTTCATCATAAACAAAAAATAAGTAATCACTAAGAAGCTGTTCAAAGTCTTGTTGAGAAGAATCTAAACTTTTAAGATAAATAGTCCATATAGCAACTGTCTTCTGACTGTTCATAGATTCCTTGACACTAGAATCCATTAAACGTTCCTGTGGTATTTTTGCCCTACGGTATATCTCAGTTTTGTATTTATCTAACTTTTTAAGAACATAATCTTGATTGTTATTAGTTAAATTAATGTAATTAATAGCCATAGGGTCATCAGTTTCTTCATAGAAGAAAGAATTTCCAAATCCCGCTTTTCCTATCTCAGTCTTTAATGTTTCCACATTAGCAGGTAACGGTGGTGCTGTAACTGGATCCGGGTCATCTTCAGGTAGATTGTCAGGATCATATTCAACCTCTTTAAAAGGTCTATTAACCTTTAAAGACTGTACACCAGTCTTATTAATATATACAATACCTGATGTTTGATTTCCATTATTGAATGTTTTAGTATCACATTCTTTCACGGCCATTTCGCTTAATATGTCCTGTACTAACTGAAAATAGAACGGTTTGTCATAAAAATCATTGAACTGTCCACTTCCATACCAAAGCATCTGTCCTAATTCAAATCCTTTATTTGCTGTTATGAAGTTGTCAGGATAAGCAAAGTTGAATAGTCTATTGTAACCAACTACTTTGTTAGTATAATCCTTTACTTCAACCAGAGGATATTCAATACCCTCTTTATCTTTAACTAAGATAATTTCAAGTAAGGTCTGAGGAACATGATCCACCTTTACATTATTTTCATCAATAACTAATATTTCACCTGCACCTGCACCAAACAGAGCATAATCAGCAATAATCAAACTAAATTCCGTTTTATTATTGTTCAATAAAGTTTCATAGAACTCTAATATGTCATGTTGTAATTCAGATTCAATATGTATAAAATTGCTCTTAATCAGATCCTCTTGTTTGATATCAACAACATTAGCTATTGCCTCATTGTTATCATAATAAAGTTCAGCAGTTTTGGACTGAATAGGACGTTTAACATAGGTACCGCTCTTCTTATAGTTGAGTCGTTCCGTTGCATCCTTTGACAATTCAGCACTAATTGTACTAACTGCATTATTAATTACTACATTCTTTGAATTGCCTAGATAAACTACCATGATGATCCTATCCTGTTATTTTTACTTTCCTTAGATAATTAAAGCCCTGACTAAGTGTATCAAGAATGTTGGGAGATATTGGCATTACTGGAGCCAATCGACTAATCTCTTCCTTCAATAAATCAAAATAAGATTGTTGATAACTTGATTCAGTATAAATCTTTTTTGTTAATAATTCATTAAACAAAACAAATCCTTGTCCAATCTCTCGTATAAGGGGGCGTGCTCTGTTAAACTTGCTACCTGCAGGTCTGAGTGGAATTACAGTAATACCCATTTGATTGAAGAATTGTTTCCAATACCTTTCTGTTGATAACCATGAACCAGGTTCTATTTCAAGTAGAACTGCAGATGGATACACTCCCCTAGCATGATCCTCTTGAATATGATTTTCTGTAAGAATTTCAACTGATGTACCAACTGTCTGAGATATGTTGTCCACCATAATCTGATTGGTCTTCAGGTCAAGTGTTAATGTAGAAATAGCAAATTTATCTTTACCTTTACCTGCAAGGTCAATACTCAATATAGAAGCTGAACGATTCTTAATTGGAGGTTTTAAATATTTTTTAAGTGTATTAATATCAATTAAACTACCTTTAGTGTAAACATAATGCCAGTTACCTTCTTTCTGACTTTGTTTATCAATCTCATCCATATCTGCAAAACTTGCCTCATATTCTTTCTTGGGAATATAAGGGTTAGTTTTCCATCCCATTGGAACATAAACATGCTTACCATCAACATATTCATTTAAAAATCGTTTACTGCTTTCATTTAAAGCAAATGTTTTAGGGTCGTATTCAGGGTTTCCAAAATTAATAATAGCTTTTGGGAATCGTGATTCAGTATTCTGTCTTAAACTCCTACCTTGAAATGTTAAGATTTGTCTCTCTATTTCAGGGGCTTCATCGTTACAGATCTGTTGATAAGTTTTGGAACGTGTTTTCTCTTTTTTCTTAATATGGTCAAATGCTCTAAAATCAAGCAACGCTCCTTCTTTACTCTTAATTGATGGGGGAGATTGTTTAATTCTTAATCTATCTTTTTTATCAAGTAGTTCATTCCATTCACCAATATAACCAAATATTGAGTCAACACTTTCAGCCGTTAAGTCATCATAATTCTTCCTAGTATCTAAACCTTTGAATCCTTTAATATGCATAAATCGTAATGATATTACAGCCCCAATTAAAGTTTTACCACCATAAGCCTCCCCACCAATTAAGATACGATGATAATCATTAGGAATGGGACGATTCAAATATATGAGTGACTTTAATTGTTGAGGATAACCAAGTACTCCTTCTTTAATCTTCTCAGGAATATAAGGATTCTGAACCAATGTCAGGTCCACCATATCCCGATCATACTGAGTAATAGGTCCAAGATGTAGATCTGCCATTTAGAACCCCCTAATTATTCAGGGTTTCCATCTTCATCCTGTTCCAAGTCACCCAGAGCATTATCCATTATACTATTAAATTTATCATGATACTTACTAGCTGCACCCTCAATTTTCTGTATATCAGAAGGTTCACCTGCAGCAAGTTTAGCAACCTTTTGAGCAGACTCTAAAGATTTACCCAAATTCATTAAACGATAAGCAGCATTAGAAGGAACACCATAAACTGGATTACCGTCTTTAGTAGAGTACAAATAACAGTTACCATCAATAATTCTAGTAACTTCTAAGTCCACAGCTACTCTCAATCTTGAAGCAGAACTATTATAAGCAATATCATTAATTACAAGTTCCTCAGCCTCAGCTTCACACGCAGATTCATCTTCACATTTTCCCATATTTTTCTTTATTTCTAAGGATTTTCTGTGAACATAAATCTTCCATTTTTTACGTTCTTCCCTCCAATCCCAATCTTTGGCAATTTGTCTTAAAGCATCATAGCTTATATTATAATACTTTGCTGATTTTTTTAGGGTAGGCCATACCTTTGTTCCTTCGTTGTCTTTGTATCCTTGAATCATTCCCTTTTTTATTTCATCTTGTAGGTCTTGGGAAATGGTGCTTTTGGTGGTCATTGTATCCTCACATTTTAATTTTTTTGTGAATTTTTTGTGAATTTGTGTTGAAGATAATCACGTGCTATTTCATGTTCCTTTTTGGTCGGAACAGATCCCTGGTAAAACCATGAATGTTTGAGATATGGGTTGTAAATAGTGGAGATAGTATTACCTTCTTAAATTAAGATAATATTTATAAAAAAGTATAAAATTCAACTAATTTCATGAAAATAAGCCCTAAAAATCCAACTAAACCAGTTGCCAGGGCACCATAAATAATATATTTTAATTTAAGAAAATTGTCATTTTTTTTGATTTGTCTTCTTTCAAAGCTTTTTCAGCTGTAATGTACTCTAAGATCTTATCTATCTTCTTTTCCATTCCATCTAACCTTTCATCCATATATTTATGGATTAAACAAACTCCTGGCTGTTGTTTTGGTGGCATTTAAACCAGTCCTTAAAAAATAAAAGGAGGAAAGTTATTCGTATTCCTGTTTGGAATCGCCTGAAATTTCATTAGATAATTTATCCATAAATTCTGGATATTTCACATCTAATATTGCAATTCCCAATATAACGCTTGCAATAACTATTTGACTTATTAAATCAGGAGTCAGTGTTTTTGCTACAACTATTCCACTTACTCCTAATGCTATGTCAGATACTACTGTTGTTAGTACTCCCTTATTCATAATTACCGCCTCCCAACGATTTAAACCAAATATGATAAAATAAAAATTAATATTTGTGAGGCTGCATAGTTCTCCATCACCAAAAAAGAAGTTCTGCAGCCTCGGAGGTATTTAATATGGTAGAAATTCCCGAATTTGCCTCACAGCATTAAGACAACAATATAGTATGTTATCTTACCAGAACAGTGCAACTTACAAAATATTAGTAAAATAGTTATTAAATGGTTATATGCCTAGTCGCTTAAGATTACGCTCAATTACGTCATAATTAGATTTATTAAGTCCTACAAATTTAAAAGCAGATTTATTATATTGCAGTTCTCTACCTCGTCCATCTTGTTTGAGGATGTACCTGCAAATTCCTGCAATAATGGTTTTTGAATCAACCCGACTATGAATCATGTGTAATGAATGCTTGTCAATTATTTCTTTTACCTTGTCTTTCTGAATTTTTGTCATCATAAGCTGAGAACTGATAGTGCCCAGAGTAATTATATGCTGTGATTTTCTCCAGTCAATCATTGGAGTTCTAACCCTTGGAACTTTTTTCTTTCGAGATTTGAAGAATCTTATCTCATCATCAGTATATCCTGTATCCTTGCTGCTTCTAAGTTTTTCAGAGCTTTGTTGTTGTTTTATGTCAGTATCATGAAGTAAAATTACTTTTTTATTAGTTACTCCACATTCACAGACACGTTCTGCATGGTGTCTGTCCAGGGCAACTAATGGATATCCACATTCTAGACAGGTTCCATATTCATTTACTTCAACTTTTTGTATTTCTCCAGTTTCAGGATCCTTTCGTGTTTCTATTTCACTTTCAATTATAGGTCGTTCATGCTTACTTTGGGGTAATCTAAATTCTTTTTCTTTAAATAGTTCGTTATAAATTTCTATACCTTCTGTTTTATCAGACAAGTTCATAGCCTCCGCTAACATAGATTTTAATTCGGTACTTACAAAACTAAAAAAAAATTTAAAAAAAATATAAAATTAATTATTCTACTTTAATCGAATTTGCTATACTCTGAAATTGAGGATAGTATTTACTAAAATCTGCTTCTGGAGCTCCAAATCTTAGAATATATGCTGACTGCCCCTGCTTACCTGTTAGAACATAATAATATTTGTATAACACATTTGTTACAGGATCTGGTGTTGTGTAAATTACTTCAACAATAGTTAAATTATTGACTTTTCTACTTGTTTGGCTTATTACATTAGTGTTATTTCCATTTGCCCCTGTTTTCCATGATGCTGTGGCTAAATTCCCTAGTGTGGTAATGTTATATGATTTAAGCAGCGGTTCTTTTGTTAAATTAATATATAATATTCCTGCTGTGACATTTCCATTTCCTAATGTCCCTATGGTATCATTTTGTGAGTTGTCTCCAGAGGTCCAGGTTATTGTTGCATTGTCTGACCAGTTCCCAGGGTATTGGAATGTTAGTCCTGAGTTGTTAAATGTTTTATTTTGTATTGTGTTATTTGTGCAGCCTGAAACTGCTACGATTAGTATTGAAAACAAGATTAATATGCTGATATATCGTTTCATTATTTTCCCCCAATATTAATTATTCTTTATTTTAATGGGAGTAATACATAAAACTTCTGAAAAAATTTAAACCAAATTTAAGGTTAAAACCTCATGGAATTTCCCAAGAATATTTTTATAATCTTTTTCAGTCATGAGACATTCCCAAATATTGCTATCTTTTCCAGTTTGCCAGTCATGTTTTTGAACTGTTAAAAGAGCATATTTTTCGCCATCAACATCCATTAAGTCTATTTTAAAAGATTCACCTTCAATAAATTCTTTGTTACCATTTTCTATTTTATCACAAATTTCTTGTGAGACCCCTTTCATTACTTTATCTCTCATTCAAATTCCCTCCAATACTTTTAAAAAACTGTTCCAACAATTTAGAAACATTTTAGTTGAGATATATCCCATAGAATCCTCTGGATAATATTTTAATTCATGCTCTAATCGTTTAATATTCTTTTTAGTCCATGATATTAGTTCAGATTTAATTTTACTTAGATGATACAATCCATTTAATATAAAAGTAGGATAATTAGTTTCCATATCATAAGGAAATACTAATGTCATTCAATCACCTTCAAAGCATTCTTGTACCTCAGAATCACTGGCTAATTCTGCCATTATATTAGCTTCTGTATCAGTAAGTTCGGATACATTAACAGCCAAAAATTTCCTATATAACAAAACTTTGGCTTGTTTTTTAGTAAAGTACATATTAATCACCTTTATAAAACAAGCAATGTCCATGAGCATATACATCTTTATCCATTACTTTACAGTGGTTATTAAAATCATTCCTTCTCAGAAAATCAATTTTATTGTGTTTACAAAATTTACAAGACTTATTTATCTTAAAAGACTTAAAAGACAACCAGATTATTAATCGTTCAATTATATTCATTTTCCAACCTCCATGAAACTATCCAAAGTAACAACGGTTTCTACAGCCTTGTCTGATTTCACCGTTATTGGAACTTTATAACTATACAATTCAGACATCTGAGCTTTCCTAACATGTGGTAATGGAATACCTTTGTTTAGGTATTCATTAACCTTCCAAGCCCCATAGAACTCTTGTGTCATGCTATTCATCCAAATAACTTCACCGTCAATGCCATGAAGTAAAAAATTAGCTATTGTCATGAATACACATGTCTGGTCCAGGTCCATACCAACATGATAACATCCTGGCACTATCCTATTTGCAGCCATTAAGTTTCGTCCAGATCCACAACAAGGATCATTCACAGATTGACCTGGTTTTAATTTTGCAGCTGTAATTGTCATTTCGGCCATGAGATTACAAACGTCGGGTGGTGTGAAAAACTGTCCTTGGGATTGTCTACTCATTTTAGACACTATAACAGCTTCGTAGTAGATACCAAACATATCATACCAATCAGTATCATTTACTAATTGTTTATCCATTATTTTTATCCATTCTAGATATAAATCCCAGAATAGTTTTATCTCATCTTTAGAATACTTTTTAGACCATTTTAAACTAGAATCAACGTTATGGTATAATAAAATATACTCAAGAAAATCATCAAAAATAACAGACCAATCATAAGAATAAGCTAATTTAGAAAAAATAGAATGAAACCCCTTCAATTCAGAAGGCACATTAACCTCCAATTTAACCACCTACCTTTTTTTACAGTTCCTATTACAGCCTGCAGAACAGCCATAACAACCACCATCGAGGTATATATCAGATTCTTTAATATGTTCCTCAACGTAACCGCAGTGGCTACATTTTCTTTCAGATATTACCTTAGAATTTCCATTGGTTAATTTTTTAATGGATTTAATAGTCCAATAAGGAGTAATAGACTTAAAACATTGTGGACACTGTTCGATAGCATATTTATCTGTGATATAATCCACTAATTTAGATTGAGACATTTAATAGCCCCCTAAATTTTACACTCTTTTAATAATTTTTTAGTGTGTTTTAAATCATTTTTAGTATATTTACGTAAAGCACACAGCCCTTCTTGATATGCAGTAAATTCTTTAGTTCCAAATTTATACTCTAAAGGTACTGCAATCGTGTCTAACCATTCTAAACGTTTTTCAAGAATTTCCTTTTTATCTAAAAGATCCTGCATCATTATCTCACCATCCTACCACATTTTAAACATCGTACAGATCCTACTGGTATTGGTGTACCACAGAAATCACAAAGCTCTTCATCTTCAGGTTCATCAGGCAGAGAAAAAAGTTGACAAACTCTGAGATTTTCCTGGTTAATTATTTGGGTTAACTCGTTGGTCATGATTTAAGCTCCTTCTATTCTGTTTTTTGCGGCGTCAATGCTTTTGGAAGCGTATAAGTATAAAAAGTACTGACAACTTCATCTAATTGAGAATCAACTTCTTCTTTTGAAACCTCTTTAAAGTATTTGCATTCACAAATCTCCATGTTATTGGCACTAATTACCACATCATCTGTTTGGATGTCCTTTTTACATTCTTGATTATGATAATCCCAAAACTCACACCTAAAACAAATCATGATTTTCCCCCAACTGGTTCATGCCAACAGGTTTCACAAAACACTTCATTTCCAATATAAAAAAGCCCATCGCCTCTTTTAATCTCTCGATGGCAACCATCACAAAATGTTTTACCTAATACATTCATGGTTCCACTTCCAAGAGTTCTGGGTTTTCGTAGATGTTCCCTAATATTTCGATATCCCATAAATCGGTTCTCCATTCCCTTCCTTTTGTTAAAGGATCAAATCCACTATTTTCATTATCCCATTCCACAATAGTTATTAAATCATAGCCTTCTGATTGTTCACTTTCCCAAGAATACTTAATTATGTCCCCTTCGTAAATCTCAGTTCCATTCTTATCTTTCAGGCCAGTATATCTATCTGGTTTGTTTCCTTTTAACAACCAGAGAATTACAATTTCTCTAATACTAAAAATAGGTTCATTAATCAAATCATTGAGTGTAAAAGTTCCAGTATAATTTTTATCAGAAATAATTGCCCTATATTTTATTTCTTCCATTACAATACCCCCAGTTGCTTTAATTTATCCTCAGAAAAAAACCGATTACAAGTATTACATTTATAATTAACCTGCTTCCGACTACCAAAACGGATTAACTCACCTTTACACTTAGGATTAGGACATTGCATACAATATCCCCCAAAATGCTCCAATTATCAAACCTAAAACAAAAATAGCAATCAGTAAATAATTATATGGATTATTATCTTGAGGAGGTTTAATCAGTCCTGGAAGTCTATGATCAACAAGTGGAGGTTTTCTTTTAATATCAGAATCAACCCATACAAGGTCATCAGTTGAAAATTGTATGTAATTAGGTTCTACTTTAAAACAAATCCCTAAATCATATAAATAATCCATAGTGTCCTTCAAATAACTGCCAAATATTAAAACATATCCATCTGATACCATTACGTCTCCAGGGATTATTCTTTGTAATTGTTTAATTTTTTCCTTATCTTTCAAACTAATCACCCCTTAAATTGTTACCTTGTTACCTTGTTACCTACCAAAAATGGGAAAGAATCTTGTTACCTTGTTACCCAGTTACTTATCAATTCCCTTAACTTCTGGAAAGTAAGGGTACCCCTATAGTAGAAAAAAGTAACAAAATAATTTAATTTAAAATAACTAATCTAATTCAAAAATAAAGCCTTTAAAATTCTCCATTTGTTACTTTTAAAAATCCCATAAAAAAAGTAACAAAAATTATTCTGTTCCCATAGGATACAAAAATTCTAAAAAATCATTCAAATCTAAATAAATTACTTTCTGCAAATTTGGGATCCTAACAGGTTTATATTTCCATCCCATTAATTCACCAATACCTTTGAGTGGCTGACAAACCTGTAACTCCTTATGTATTTCTTTTTTAAATCCAATAGTAAAACAAACATAATTCTTACCATGCTGATTTAAAGGAATCATCCAAGGAATTAGACGTTCATTTAAGACAGTCCAAACCTTTTCCTTAAATCTATTAGTACCCTTAATATCTTCCTGGTAATCATCAAGTTTGGTGGCACCAGTTTCAGGATCTATTACCTGGACCCTGCCAAATGCCGTGTTGATCTGATTCAAAAGAAATATTCTAATATCTTCTCTATGTTCATCGTCCAGGTCATCCATGGTTTCAAACTTACTCCATGAACGGATCCATTCTGGAGGTTCCATTTCAAGTTCCACATATACTCGTGTTATGAGTGTGTCTGCAAGTTCTTTCCAGTTCATTTCCCATAAAGTTGGGTCGGATACATATTCAGAAGCACAGTATAAACAGATTGTTTTTAATAGGTTAAATTTGCATTTTTTGTGGTTTTTAGTTTGCCATTCTTCCTCAAATGCTTCTATTTCTTTATCTGTTTTCTTTTCGTTATGGGTGAAATTAATTGGATACATTCGTCTGATTAGTGCATCGTCGTCGGGTATGAAATGGTTTGCAGTGAATATCACAGGATTAAAACTTGGTATGTTGGTATATCGTCGGCCTTCATATCTTCCTCGGCTTGTTGTTCTTTCAATAGCTCCCTTTATCATTTCAATTATGCTTAATTTTTTGAATGCTCCCCCTGGTTCATTGACTACAATTGGTAAAGTTGATTGACTGATTTTTCCTCCAACTCTGGCAACGGTATCGAATCCACTTCCTGTTAAGTCATTGTTTTGGGTGGGTTCACCCCACATATAAAGAACCATCTGTCCTAATGTGGTTTTTCCTGAACGTGCTTTTCCATATAGAAAAGGCCATGGAACCCAACTTCCTTGTTGTTTCATAGAATAAATGAATGGTGCTATTAATCCCCATTTGAAGACAGTTGCTAATTTATGTTCATTACCTGCATAGAACTCGACTAATTCATGTAAAATTTGAACAGCCTGTTCTAAATCTTCATGAACAGGTTCAGTTAAATCATGTTTAACTGCTACCATCTTATTTAATACATCGTTGTAGAAGAATCCTGGAGTTTCAATATCTGTTTTGATTTCTGCTTTTCCTTGTGTTATGTATGTATTCATGAGTGCAGGTAACACATCATTAATAAGTCGGTTTGCAGTGACATAACCATCTCGAATTAAATCATTTTTAATATCTTCAAGAAGATCAGGACCTGTAGTTAGTGTTGTTTGTTTGATTTTACTCTTCCATTTAATCTCAAATTTTCTAGGTTCTTCAGCTAATGGACTGTCATAAACAATTACTTCGGAAGGATAAGCTTCAATAACCTTTTTTTGCTTACTATAATCCTTATCATTTTTGATAATCACAGTTTCATAGTAAACATTTTTTTGTTTAGGATCCACAACAACCAGAGTATCTGTTCCTAAACTACCAACAATCATGTTAAAATGCTTTGGAAGTTCTATAATCTTCTGAACATCACGTTCACTTTTACGTACAGATTTTCCATCATCACTAAATGACATTTCCCCATTTTCAGATAAAATTTCCAAAAATGATAGGTCAATTCTATGATTTTTAGGATCTGAGTAAACTGATTTTAATATGTTAATTTTAGCATCTTTCAAATGACCCCAAAGTGTTAAAGCAGATTCATAGTTTATATCTTCCTGAACTAACTTTCCTGCTACTTTAAAAGCTAATTTATCAGTTGTTTTAAAATCAACATATCCATCAAAATAAGAACGTAATATTAATGCTAATGATGTTATTTGGTCATCATTTAAATTTCTAGTACCTCTATTATGTAAACTGACTTCATTTTCAACTGTTTCGCTTGTGTTAATGGCTTCACCCCTTTATTAGTTGATTAAAAAAATAATACAGACAATTATTCATTCTCTGCAAATTCTACTTCTCTCTTTAAAAAGGGATCTAATGAAGCACCACCATCACGTTTTTCCTGTATTAGATCTAACTGTTCCTTAGAATCATTATACTTAGATTCAGCTGAAGATTTTTTATTAACTAAATCTTTAATTAAAAAAGGATCACCATCATTAAGCTCCAATAATCTTATTTGGAATGTTAATTCTTGCATCTTTTTCATTGCTGAATCCTTTTGTTTTTGTAGTTTAACGTAAACGCCCAGCATTACCTCTGTTGTTGTTTCATAAACCATGGATAAACCTCCAAAAAATAGCTTTGAAACCCTTAAATATCTAGGGTTTCCTTAACAATCCCTACGTCGTCTGGTGTGTATATTCCTTCACCGAGTAGTTCCTGACAAGCCTGTTGTATATGTGATTCTTTGATTGCATCCCTATTTTTAATAGTCTTAAATTTCTTTTTTAAAGGAATATAGAGTTTAGACTGTTCTTTTTGAAGTATTGCTAAGAGTTTATTTTCATCAACAGGATCTTCAACTTTCTCAGCTACTGGTTTTCCACCAGGTTTGGATCCCTTGGCTTCCTCGATTTTAGTTCCATCCTCAAGTTCGGATTCTGTTACTTTAGGTTTGTTTGCAGGTTTGTTACTAGGCTTATTGGAAGGTT
Organism: Methanobacterium sp. ERen5; assembly: GCA_024167805.1. Lineage (GTDB taxonomy): Archaea > Methanobacteriota > Methanobacteria > Methanobacteriales > Methanobacteriaceae > Methanobacterium_B. Next base: position 29,779 of record CP099988.1, read on the forward strand.
TATTATTTGGTTTACTGGATGGTTTATTCCCTGGCTTGTTATCAGGTTTATTATTTGTTTTAGAGTTTCCTGGTTTATTACTTGAATTAGATTGGTTAGACTGTTTTAAATCTTCATTAGTTACTCCATCTGTATCTTCTTCTGGTGCAATGCCTAATAATGCACATAACTGATACCGTTTTCCATAACTTACAGCTGAACCCATCTCTTGGAGTCCATTCATCTTTTTATTACTATCGGGATCTAAACATTCAGTAGGAGTTTCAATTGTTTCCCCACTTTCATGAATTAATATTGTTTTAACGGTGGGTTTTCCTTCATGTGTACTTCCAATTAATTGTGTAATACCAAGGCCGTGTTTAATTAAAATAGGACGTACATAAGTTAAAATATCCGAAAGTTCTGTATATTTGCTGTTATTGAATGGGTTATAAGAAGATTTAGGGGGATTTTTTAGTTCCCCTTGAGCCTTAATAAAGGCTTCTGCTATTTGTGGAGAGTAACTCATTCTTCTTCAATCTCCTTTTTAGTGAATCGAATATTGTTGTAAGTATTTCCATTGGATAATTTACGTTCAACAATTTCAATGTTAATGTCTTTGAGTTGATTGAAATGTTCTCTCCATTCTTTATAGGAACCTGTAATGACATTAAATGTTCCTGCACTTCCAGGTTCATTGTAGTCAATTATACTATCTACTAAATCATATAATACTGAACCTTGCAGGGCCTCAAAGTTGTCTTCACCCACTTTAAGGGTTATCATACCTTTAATTTTCCATTCACTGGAGTGATTAGTTAATGTGATACTTCCAGAGTATTTTGTGATTTTTTCTCCAGTTTTATTTCCTTGTTTGTCATATACATCATACTGTTTTTCAAATAGATCTGTGACATAAACGGCTTCAGCATGATAAATGTCCCCATTTTCAAGATCACTCATCCAGAATAAGTCATATCCTGATGTGTCAGGTCCATCATAAAATTCTCTGTTTTCACCGTTAAATGCAGGTAATTTACTTTGTGCTGTACTCATTCTATCACTTCTCCATTATTTTTTATAAATTCTTCAACATCGGGATCTAATTTTAACTGTTCAATATCAGGTCCTACTTTTTCAACTTCAGGTTCAGGATCCTCTTCCCAAGGAGCATCACCTGGAAGAACTCCAATTCTTTCAAGTCTTTTGACATGAGCTAACCATCTTTTGGTAGTTCCTACCCATTCAGTAGCTTTTTTAGTTTCTGTGTTGAAGTATGCCTCTCTTCCTTTGTCATTGGTAATTTTTGATAAGTTTTTAGCTACACGTTCCTCGTTTACTTCATCCCAATTCGTTTCTAAACGTAGCTTGTCAGTTTGTTCTGTTAAGTCAGTACTTGCCTTGGCAGCCTGGAACTCTGCATCCATAATTCTCTGACTTAATTCTGCTTTGATTTCATTCGATTCTTCTGTGTCTATTGGTTCTTGATATTCACAGATTACAAAAAAGTATTCTGAGGAATGAATGTTGTACATATCCCACACTGGTTTATAACCATCTTTAATCACCGTATTAAGGTTATTAATAAAATCTGGCATTGTATCCCCATGTATTTCCTTTACAGCAGGTCTGTCAATTGCTTCATCTTCCATATCTAACACCTCTTAATCTTAAAATCCACAGCATCTGCCCTTTTTAGTGCCTCCATTCCTACCTAAAATATCTCCCCTAATTTGAAGACCTGTAATATTGACTTTTAAATACCGTTTAATTCCTTCATAATCTCCATGAAGCCCTTTATCACGCATTTTACTAACAATATCAATTCTTGCCAGTTTACGGTCATTACGCCATTTCAGAGTTTTAGTTGTCAATTCATCTTCCAATTTAGTTAGTAAATCACCTAATTCAGGATGTTCACTAATAAAATGTAGAATATCCCTATCTGTTCCACTATTTTCCATATTAACACCTCAGTTCTTACTGTGTCCAATATGCCACGATTGACACCGTTCACAGTAATAATACGCCATTCTCTTCTTGTACAACAGTTCATAAACCTGAACTCTTGTTTTAGCTTCCATTTTTGTATAATTCCTTTTTGGGAGCATTGTTCGTGTACTAAAGCACGAACCCAAATAAATCACCTCTTTTAATGCCTTTAACGAAGTTCATAGGCCGTTAAAGTCTGCAAAAAGAAATAAAAATTAAAATCCTATTAACCTGGTATCATTGAAATTCCATGCAACAATGACAAAAACAGTAAAAACGAGTATCCAAAAAATAAGTCTCAATAATCTTCCATCAATTATGTTAGGTTTCCTACGCTGTAGGGATCCTTTCTGCATAAGGGATCACCTCCTTTCTCTTATCTTCAGGTAGAAATATCACATCTTCAACAATAGATATAACCTTATCCATGTGTTTATCCTCAACATAGGGTTCTAATTGTTTTTTTAAGTCCAATTTAGTTACTCCGTTTAATTTCATTTCCATAATTATCACCAATAACAAAAACAAAATTTCCATGTTCATCTTTATAACAAAAATTTTTACCTTGATTTTCAGCTTCTTTAATGTCTTCAATTGAACATTTTTTAATCTAAATGCCTCCTTTTGGCGTAGGTGGGCAGGGTATCGGCAAAAATACCCTTCCCAAAAAGAAATTTTTAATAATCACATCCTAATTGTTCATTGTCCTCTGAAAGTTCCTCTTCCTTGTCTTCGACACGTAGCGAAAGAACCTCCCAACGATTGTCAATGAGTTTAATTCGTGCAGTAATCTTTTCACTCTGATTTAAGAGTTTCTGGAAACTTGCACCCAAGTTGCTGTTATCAAGCCATGTTATGTAATTCCCTACAAATTCTCCAGGTGCATCACGACTTTTCACATAAACAGCTGTTTCAAAAATACGGACAACATCACGTTCTAATGTAGTACCCTCTCTCATTTTAAACGGTTTTAATTCATGAGTTGCCTTATTATGTATCCTATTCACAGTCTTGCAAACATCAACCATCTTTTAGCCCCCAAGGTTGCCCAAATCAAATATTTTAATGTTGGATTTTTCGATATGGCACATTCCGTTGGATGCTTCCCCTTTTAAGATGTTAATTAATTCTGGATCAACATCTTCAAGAGCTATCTTCCGAGCTTCCCATTGGCTGTCATTATATCGTTTAAATTCGCTTTCACTCATTTCTACTTTCATAATTCCACCTCGTTTGTTAATTAAAATACAGATTGCAGGCGGGGTAATTGAAACCCCTAGAAAAACTTGTTTTATAGATTACAAAATTTTAAACAACTTGATTGGATCCATCAAAGTTATTTTAACAATGCCCTGTACCTGCAGAAAATAAAAAAATAATGGTTGGAACCTGTCTTTAGGTGATCTATTCCCATTGGCTGAGGAAATATGAATCATGGTTGTTCAAAATGACTATTTGACAGGTTCCAAAAGCCAGTAGAGGGATTCGAACCCTCGTTTTCAGGGTTACAGACCCTGCACATCTCCAAACTATGTTATACTGGCAAAAAAGAAATAAATTTTAATTAATATTTATGACAAGGAGCATCACAATTAGGGCCCCCATTGTCTTCAACTTTCACATCTTCAGGACGGATTCCATCACCAATAATTTCAATCCTGCCCTCATCATACCAACGTCCATCTTGGGCGTTATTTTTATCATCCACTGGTGGAGAAATCAAATACTGATCACAACCATATATGTAATCTGCATGACCTGTTAAAATTCCTTCAAAACCACTTATTTTATCTTTTGCTTTTTTCCTAATTCAATCATAATATCACCTCCTTACAATTAATTTTTAACAGCAGCGTCATTTTCAACTTCTGCACTGTCACACATCATGTTAACAGCATAGCATCTACTATTTTTCACCATAAAGTCTGCACAGTCTTCATAATCTTCTCCAGAACATCCTTTACATCCACATCCTTCTGGTGTGTTATTTTCTCTACAAAATTCATGTTGTTCCACAAATGTTTTCAAATTCACATTTTCACCTCTTAAAATAAATTTGGAACTTATCGTAGCTCCACAACGACTAATAAATTTACACTAAACTAAGAGTTAGATAACGGCCTCTTAGCATGTAGGGTTCTGGAAGTTATTTAAACCAAAAAAGAGTTGGAACAGTAATGAATTAAATAGCTAACCAGAATATCCCCTGAAAAATAAAAAAGTAATTTATTCATTATCTAAAATATCTAAAATGAAATCTTCTTTGTGTTCCTTTAATTTTGGTAAAATCTTACCATTATAAAATTTTTCAAAAGCTTTCATTTTGACATATACTCCCTGAACAGGTAAACAATTATTTTCATAATCACGTAACGCTTGATACAATTCTTCTGCTACTCCCACTAAATCACCAATCCGATAACATCTTTTGATCAGGTTCAAAATTAAATAATTCAACAACAGATTTACCCTGATAGAAATAGGTTAATGCTAATTGGTAGAGTTTCATTGATAGTGTTTCATTTGATTTAAGATACTGTCCGTTGCTTTTTTTGTTTGCACTTGCCATGTGGGGAATAAATATGCCCGTACTGGCTGCATATTGGTAGTATAATTCTTCGTATAATTGTTTGGTGCTTGTTTGTCGTTCATGGCTTAATGTGTTGATTAGTGTTAAGAGTTTAGCTCTCCATGATTGTTTGTGGATATTTGATATTTCGGCAGGTTCTGCAAATCCTAATGTTTGAAGTGATTTGACTGAACTTTCAAGTTCAATTTTACTAGTTGTTGTTAATTGTGGCTGTAACTGATATGATCCTGTTTTTTCTATTTGTGGTAACACTTCATCTGTTAACCAGTCTTGGAACTTTTCAGCTTCTGGTTTCCTTGATTTAAGAATCAAGTTATAAACACCTGATTTTTTAAGGAATACCAGACCACGATGAGGTATATCTAAATCTGGCAAAACTCCTTTTAACTGACTTTTAAGAACTACACGTTTATTCTTATTCATTTTAGATAAATGGTTCTGTACTGCTGATTTTGTCATATCTAAACATTTACCAATATGGTATGGATTAAATAAAGGTTCTCCATCTAACATTACAGTTTCAATATTTTCATGTTCAAATCCAATATTCATTATTTCATTCATAATAAGTTCACCTCTTTTTATTAAATCTGGGGTCTAAGGAATCTATATATAAAATAAGTTTAGACTAGACATCCGTTAAAATAAATAAACTCTCTTAGATATCCCCTAAAATAAAAATAAAGTTTTGGTGTTCTACAATTACTTATAGTCGATTGAGCCTTCTTAAAAAAATAAGAATTATAAAACTCGTGTTTCGTTTTTGGTTTGAAGGGTCGTACAAACCTTGTGTTTCTGCCATCGCCATCCAGATTTGCCTCCCCAGAAGGTTCATGAGTGATAATTTAAAAGATATATTTAGTTATCTTTTGAGTTACCTACAATTACATTAATTTCAGACTATTTAAATGTTTGGGTAACTTAAGAGGTAACTTATTTGAATAGGTAACATGAACGGTAAATATAAATACCATGTAAAAGATAACCGTAAGTATAAACTTATATGCCAAAAAATAGATAGATGGAGGTATGAAATTGGAATTTGAAAGCACCCTAAGTAAAGCAAAATCAACAGGCAGTTCACTAAGAACAACAATTCCATTATCTATCATCAAAGCTTTTGAGCTTAAGGATGGAGATAAAATCAAATGGGACTGTGAAATTAAAGATGATACTATTATTGTTAAAGTAACTCCATTAAAAAAGGAATAATTATTTTTAGATAGCCTTCGCTCACTCTTTTTAATTCCAATAAAATTAGAACCTGCAATGATAGATCCCATTTTGGATCACCATACAGAATAATGTTCAATTTGATGATTAATATGGACTAACTCATCAAATCGTTTCTTAAATTCTTCAGATGATTGATTTTCTTTAAATTGCTCAATCTCTTTGAATTTCTCATTAAAAATAGTTTGAAGTCTAAATAATGATTCTTTGTTTTTTATACGATCAATAGTTTTATATTTATCTTTAACCAAAGTGTTCATTGCTAATGCCTCACAGTGTTAGCATGGTACTCATAGGGGAATTGTCGCGAAACTTGATCCCCTATGATGCCATTTAATATAAACAACAGTGCACAATAATAACCGTGCCCTAATCATCAGTTCGGATGCTTGATGATATAGGTAGCTTTGCTTTTGTCATTTATATAATTTGGTATTAACTAACTTTTAATTTAATTATACAAAATTTATTCACAATTCTACTATTATTCTAACAAGTATATAAAGTGAACGGAAGCTGTAGGCGGCGTATTACGTTGTATTACATCTTATGTAACTTTTGATAGAGAGCATGTGAGAAGTAATATTTAAGATAAAAAAATTATTTAATCAAATCATCTAATCTGTCTTTATTATTCTTTGCAATAACTTTCTTGATTTCTTCAAGTTCCTGTCTTAAAGAAATATTATCTTCTTTAATCTCTAAAAACTCTTTTTTATCGTCTGTTGTAAGTTTATCCACTTCAATATCTTTCAAACTTAAAACATGCATGTGTTCGATATACTGTTGTTTTAATGAATTTTCATCAACTTTGATATATGCATCTACAATATCCTTAACAGAGTGTCCTAATAATCTTTCAACTGATAGGTGTGGCATTCCATCGGCATTTAATAATGTTCCAAATAGTTTACGTAGAGCATGACTTCTGAATTTTCGGTAGGGTCCTATTTTACCAAACTGGCATTTATCATTTAAAAATCGGAAGTAACTTGAGAATGCCCTCATACCTATTTTATTATTTTTATCATTTTTACTTGGGAACAACCAGTCATCATATTTTTTTGGTGGATTTTCTGTGAGATATAATATTAATGAATCTAATGTTTCTGGTGTTGTGAATATTGTAACTGGTGTTGTGGTTTTTTGAGTTATTGTTTTCCAGGTTAGGATTTTTGGTTCTGGATTTCTGGATAATAAATAAACCACTTCATCTATACTAATGAATGTGTTTTTAGGAATAGTAATATAGTCATGTAACGATTTTAAAAAGTCACTATATTTTAATGCTCTTAAATCAGATGCTCTTAATCCTGTCGCCAATGCCATGTAAATTATGGACTGATATTTTGTATTTGCAAACTTCAAAGCCTTTTGGATTTCCTCTTTAGTAGGAAGATCATCTAATGATTCAATTTTTCTAATTTTCGCATATTTTATTTTTGGGATCTGTATTTCAAACTCAGAGTAAAATGATTTTACAATACTTAATTTTTTCAGTATATTACTATTGGTATATCCTTGATTAATTAAATATGATTTATAATCAAGCAGATGTTCCTTAATTCTTCGTTCACTTATCCAAATACTAGATTTTTCTTCTTTAATTGCTTCATCAATTATCTGTGATGGAGTTAGATCTAAAAATTCAGAATAAAATCGTATCTCGGAAGAATAAAGAATTTTTGTTAATGGTTGAATTTCCCTATTTTGCAAAAACTGTTTAAACTTGATGTCCTGTAATATATCCATGGTAAGTTATTTCATATAGATATAATATGTATTTGATCCCTATTTGTATATGTGGAACTTATTTCAGATAAATAGATTTTATACTCAGTACTAAAATTTTGGAGATGTTAAATTTTGGATGAAAAAGAGTTTGAAGCCATGGAAAAGCAGTTCAAAACCAAGGAAATCGAAATTATCATTAATAGCAATATCTTAGATGAGGATATTCTAATTTTTGATGGAAGAAAATATAAAATTGAAGATATGAGTTATACCGAAGGTAACCTTGAAAAAATCAAAGTAACTCCCATAATGACAGACAAAGAGTTTGCAGATTGGTTAAAATATAAAAGACTGAAATATAAGAGCAAACTTAAGGGAATTACAAAATAAATCATTAACCTAAAAATTTTATTCATTTTCTTATTATTTTCTAAAAAATTAACTTACTTCATGCAGAACTATTAAATAAATTCTAATTATTCTTATTTTGCAAATTAAACACTTAATTATGTCTTGATAACCTAGTATGATACAATTGATTTCAGGGATTAGTATATAAAATTTATTGGATATAAATTTAATTAGAATATGTACAAAAAGTTTTCAGGCAGATAAACTATGAAGAGTAAGAAAAGAGATTTACTAAAGGAGTTTATGGATACTAAACTTGTAAACAAGCTCAGGTTGTACACTGTCATCATGGTTGTCATGGTAGCTATTGTGATCTACGAGGTTTTAATATCTAAATTCAGTCCGGAATTGGCGGTTGTAGGATTTATCTCAGGAATTGTTGTGGGTATCTTTGTTGCTCGAATATACAAGTTAAGTTGGGATGAATCTAACAACAATGTGACAGGTACTGTGGATGTTATTGGAGGAATAATTCTAGTCCTTTACTTCACATACATCTTTACAAGAACTTACTACTTGGGACAGTGGGTTTCAGGCATTCCACTCTTTGCATTTATTTTAAGTATGACTGCTGGAACCATGTTTGGAAGAATAATAAACACCAGGCATGATGTTCTTAAAATTTTGAGGGCACTGAAATTAATGTGAACAAAATTTTATGAATTCAATTTTTAACGGACTTAATTGAATGGATTATGATTTTTTTTTATTTTTATAATAAATTTTTTCATATTTATTGGTTTTTGATAGAAAGAAATTTATAAAAAAAGGTCTCTGGATATATTATGAAAAAGATAGTGCTAGGTCTCCCAAAGGGGAGTTTAAACAATGTTAATAGGGGTAATACTTATCAGTTATTTGTTGATGCCGGGTACGAGGTCAGAGGATATGAACCAGGGAACGAATCCAATGAGATCGGGATCATGAACGACCCTGAGATCAAGGGATTTTTAACCAGACCACAAAGTGCTCCTGTAGAACTTAACAGAGAAATTTTAGACCTTGCAGTTATAGGTGAAGATTGGGTTCAAGAAGAATCTGTGAACTACAAAGAAAAACTCATAAAAAAGGTAGGGGATCTGGATTACGGTCAAACCAGACTTATTGTAGGTGTTCCAAAGGAAGCAGAATACAAGGATCTTACAGACTTTTTCAGAAAAAACAAGGACAGAAAAACACCAATACTTTGCTTTACAGAATATCCAAATTTAACCCGTCAGTTTTTTGAAGAAAACGAAGGATACAAGGAAGTTTTTGGTGAGACTAAACCATTTGTACAGGTGCGAGGATTAAGAGATGGTGATAACATGATGGTTCAGATCATAAATTCGGATGGTGCAACCGAAGTGTACATAGCCAAGGGAGCAGATCTCATTGTTGATAACACTCAAACAGGTAGCAGTCTCAGAAAGGCAGGTCTTAGAGAGCTTGAAACCATAATGGAATCCAGTGCAGGACTTTATGCCGGCCCGAGTTGCAAGGGAGAAAAGGAAAAGAAGGCTAAAATGATATTTGATCAGCTTTTTGGTGCTATTAACGCACGAAAGTTCTTCGATGTTAAGTTTAATATTTCAACACTCAAGGTTGATGATATCAAAGAATTTTTACTCGAAAATAAGTACTGTTCTGATGAACCAACCGTTGTAGAAGGTAAAACCTACTCTCAAGTCAATGTTCTCATTCCTAAAACTAAATTTCCCGCCATGGTTAAGGGAATTAAAAATTTCGGAGCATCAGCAATTGTAAGGGAAAATGTGAAACAGTACATTCAATAAATTTTCCCACAAAAATTTTTTATGGGCAACTCTAAACAGTTCAGGATATAAAAAAATTAGTTAGAAATGTTCACAGTTACCATTGTATTAATACTAATTTAATGGTTAAAAAATAATGAGAGGGGTGTTAATTAAAATGATCGTTGTAACAGCTAAAATGAAGGTTAAACCAGATGCGAAATATCAGTTCATGGTTGAAACTGAGCCATTGATTAAACACACAAGATCTGAGAATGGATGTTTAAGTTACAATTTATATACAGATATTGATGATCCAAACTTATTAGTTATGCTAGAATTTTGGAAGGATATGGATTCTTTAGATGCACATATGGACTCTGTACACTTTAAAGCATTTGGCGAGGCAATTCCAAAGTATTTGGTCGATGCAATAGACATATCCAAGTTCGAAGCCCAAGAAGTCTGAAATGAAAGTTTTTCTAAATTTTTTTAAATTTTTTTATGGATCCATGAATAACCATTGTTTAGATATAAAAAAGGGTTGGAATGATAACTATCCTTGATAATTTCTGAGTTATTTTAGTTGTTAATTCTCTACTTTTAATAGTAATGTGCAGGTTCCTTATGGACTTGTTTAATATACTTCAGTTCGAATATATCCTCTGGATTTAAATCTGCAGTCATGTATCCCAACTTCTTTAGAACTGGTAAAAACTCCATTGTTGATTTTATGTACTCTTCAGGTATCTTGGCACAGTATCTTGGTGATATCTTGTAGGTATTTAATACAAAGTCTTTATCAACAACCCCCATCTCCCCTGCTGCTGTTTGAGCTGCTAGTTCTGGTTGTTTTCTTATTAAGTTACATGCGTCTTCATGTGCTTTTATAAAGCTCAGTATAAATTCTTCATCCTCTTTTATTATATCTTCCTGCACCACGATTCCGTAACTTGGATTGTAGGGCCATAACTTGTTTGGAGGTATGATTATTTTTGTTTTAAGCTGCATGTCAGAAACAATTGCAAGGGACGGTGTTCCAACACCTGCTGCAATTTCGTTTTCAGATATTGCATCGGGTATGAAATCAGCCCAGGGATAGTTGTTGATTGAAACATCACTCTTACCCAGAAGATTTCGGATTATCACATCATGTATCGATCCCCTGGTGGGTGTTCCAATGGATTTTCCTTTAAATTGTTTAAGAACAGATTCTAAATCGCCTAGATCATCATATGAATCATATTCTTCCTTTGCAATCATGACTGTGCCTTCGATGTGTCCTCCAGCAACACATTTGAGCTTCATTCCATCGTGTATTCCCATCATCACAGGAGGTAACCCAACATATCCAAGATCTATTTCCTTATCTTTAAATGCCTTCATTATTGCAGGACCCGTCGGAAACAGTTTCCATTCCGTTTCATCGGAATTTTTGTAACGGATGTTTCCACTTTTTAAGATGAATGACGTGTGATAAATTGTTGAGAGATAGCCAATGCGCATGTAGTACCTCCTATTTTGACATATTATTTATAATTTTTTTATTACAGAAAATTTACATTAAATCTGAATTAACAATTGTTATATAATGAAGTTACTTAAATAAATTTTCAAAAAAATCCATATTACAATCTTAATCATTGAATCAAAAATCAAGATATTATAATTATCATGAATATCTAGTTGAGTACATAATAATAATACATAACATTTGAATAAAATGTAATATTTATTATTAATTTCTATTTATAAGTTAATTTAAGAATGGAAATTAATAGATTCACAAAACATATTTAGAAAATGTGTTAAGTCTAGAGCCTATTTTAACATATAAATAGTAATTTATTATTAATTAGAAAACCCCCAATTGTACTAAAAAAATATGGAATTTTTATTTATAATTCGATCTACCCTTTACAAGTTGGAATTTATATCATGTAACTTATAATATATGTCATTTAAAGTATCAGAAATAGATTCTAATGCTATTACTTTTCTTAAATCTACTGAATTACTATTTCTGTCGTTTAATATTTTTATACGATTATTTATTTCCATAAACTCACCTCAATATCGAAATTTTTATATAATATACTTGCTTTCTTTTCCAACTAATATTAGAATCATGCGTCTAAGCATTTCGCTACACGATACGTCTTTCTCTTCACAAAATGTCCGAAATTGATTCTTTAAGTTTTCATCAATTTTACAGGTCATTCTATCCTGCATATACTCACTTCTGTTATAACAATCCATCATAACTACTGTAACGCAATAAATTTTTATAGGTCATATAACGATAGATACAGAGTATTGAATAAAAATATAAATGAATAATTAATTGGTAACGTCGGAACGAATTAAATTATTTTTATCAAGTAATTCAGGGAATTTTATCGCCCAAATTTGGTTAGTATCCACTTTTTTTAGATCTATTAAAATGTTAAAAATACAATAATAAATTATTTAGTTTCGATATTAAATGTCTAGTTTGGATACAAAAATTTCATGATAATTAATACTATTTTTAATTGTTTAATCATATAAAAATTCTGTGAGGTATAGAAATTAAAAATCTCATAGTAATTGATTAATCCAATATCCATACATATTAACAATTTGCTTTTTATATTTGGTTGGCTTAAATAGTTTTATATATAAATACGAATAAATTTTTTAAAATGGATAATAAAAGAACATCAATATTAGCATTTCTTATAGGTGCACCTATTGGTATTGTGGGTGGCTTAATAGGTTTAGGTGGAGCTGAATTTAGGCTTCCTTTTCTATTGAAAACTTTTAGTAAACCTGCAAAAAGAGCAGTTGCATTAAACATGTTAATAAGTTTAATCACAGTTATTTCAGCTTCTTATTTTAGATTAAATAATTTTGATATGTCTCTTATTTATCCTGAGATATCTTTAATGATTGCCATTATTATTGGTTCTATTACAGGAGCATATTTTGGGATTGGTTTATTAACTAGAATATCGGATGTTTTGTTTAAAAAAGTGTTGTTAATACTTCTTGTTGTGATGGGTTTATTACTTATTATTGAAAGTTTTGTCAATTTTGGTTCAGTAGGAATAATATTTAGTAGTATATACTTCGAGTTTGTTGTAGCTGTATTATTAGGTGTATTAATTGGAGTTATTAGCAGTCTTTTAGGGGTTGCTGGTGGAGAAGTTATAATTCCTATATTAATTTTAGTATTCGGGATTGATATCAAATTAGCAGGTACCATGAGTTTACTCATTAGCATACCCACCATGATTGTTGGAATTGCAAGACACACCCAAAATAAAATGTATTCAATAAAATCAGAAATAACATCTTTAGTAGTACCAATGGGTATAGCATCTATAATAGGCGCTTCAATTGGAGCTTTTTTAGTAATATATGCTCCATCCGAGCTTCTAAAATTTATATTAGGTGCACTATTAATATTTACATCCATTAAAATATTTACAGAAAAGGAATAAAAAAATAATTTTAAATCTTTTTTTATCAGGAATATTTAAATACCATTACAACTAATTTATCTATATATTTATATATGTCAATGTATGGATAATTCAGTTGTGATACAAATGGAAGAAAAAAATTAAGAACTTCGTAAAGGAACGTTATTCAAAAATTGCAACCAAAGAAGAAAGTTCATGTGGATGTTCATGCTGTGGAGGAGAAGAAAAAATTCGATTATTAAACAAGCACAAACAGCAGGGTATACAATTGAAGAGATCAAAAGCATACCATCAGACGCTATATTTGGATTAGGCTGTGGAAATCCAACAGCTCTGGCAGAAATAAATCCTGGTGAAACTGTTTTAGATCTGGGATCAGGCGGAGGAATAGATGTTTTTCTAGCAGCAAATAAAGTGGGAGATGAGGGGAATGTCATTGGTGTAGACATGACTCCTAAAATGGTTGAAACTGCAGTTAAAAATGCAAAAGATGGAGGATATTTAAATGTTGAATTCAAACAAGGTGAAATAGAAAACCTACCAGTTGAAAACAACATCATCGATGTAATAATAAGCAACTGCGTCATAAATCTCACACCAAACAAAACAAAGGCTTTTGAAGAGGCATTTAGGGTTTTAAAACCAAATGGCCGTATTTTAGTTTCAGACATCGTTACATCAGGAGAAATACCTTTAGAAATACGCAAGAATTTTCAAGCATGGGCAGGGTGTATAGCTGGAGCCATGGACAAAAAGGACTATTTGGATACTATACTAAAAGCAGGATTCAAGGATGTAAAAGTTGTTAGTGAACAAATATTTACAGAACCCAACATGGATGAAAGGCTCATTGGGAAAATAATAAGTGTACAAATAAAAGCCTTAAAATAAGTGTTTATATGAAAACAAACGAAAAGAGAAACGCTTGTAACATTGATTCAAATCGGATACAAAACCTAAAAAAATCTTAAATGATAATCAAAATGATTATGATGATTTAAATTTTAAATCAAATGTTTTCAAAGCACTTTCAGATCCAACCCGCCTTAAAATATTATACTTACTAAAACATGGAGATTTATGTGTATGTGAGATTATGGCCGTATTGGAAATACCTCAATCAACAATATCTCATCATTTAAACGTTCTAAAAAATGTTGGTATATTAAAATCTCAAAAAGATGGAATTTGGATACAATATGGGTTTAAATATCCCAGTATTACGGAAATGGTTGTAAATAAACTAATTTATTGAACGATTTAGATAATAAAGACTGGAAAATCATTATTTGATAGATTTCAAATTCATAAATAAAATGTAGGTACGAGTGATGATTACAAGTTCAATTATATCCTCCATTCCTAAAAATAGATATTTAAGCTTCATAATGTAGTTATAAACTTTAATAATTAATTAATTGATGTGAAATAACATGATTCAGCATTATACATCATTTTCATTAAAAAAATATAAAACAATATGTGAGGTAGAAAATATGGTGTGGATGACAGGATATCCCAGAGAAAAAGTCAATTGGCATCCAACAATTGATCCAGATAAATGTGTTAAATGTGGAATGTGTATGAACTGTGGACAGGGTGTTTATGACTGGACAGAAGAAGGTGCAAGGGTAGGAAGACCAAATAAATGTGTCGTTGGATGCTCAACATGTGCCCATCTTTGTCAAGGAAAAGCAATAACCTTCCCAAATGTAGAAGAACTTCGTGAATTCTACAAAAAGAAGGAATTTGGGCAAAGGTCAAAAAACAATTAGAAGATGAAGGTAAACTCAAAATTAAAGAATAAAATATCTCATTGTTTTGGGGGTATCATTCAATCTTTTGTATCAAATTTTTAGTAATGTTTAAAAAGGATTTCATTTGTATGTATGAATTTTTTTAAAGGAGAGTATATGAAACAAGTTGAAGATTTTAAAAATATTTCTCAAAGAGTGGTAGAGATTCTAGAACTTTCGGGTTCTCCTGTGGGAGTTAGACTTTTATCCGAAGATCAGAAATTGTCCATTGGAGTTTCTATACTTAAAAATCATCGTTATTGTCAAGCCATAATGAAAGCTCGAAGTGGTGAAGATGTAATTCTTAATAAAGAAGGCATATCTTGCCCAGCAGCTGCGGCTGCTTTTGGGTTTCGCCCTTTACCAGAAGCCCTGAAGTCAGGCAAGGGATTAGTTGGATTTGGGATAGTGGCTGATGCTTCTGTTGGTGCAAAAATGTTTCAAGACATGTCTCGACTTGAAATTGGCCAAATAGAAAATCTACACATTTTTCCAGCGGATAAATGTAATTACAAACCAGATATCATTATTTTAGAAGATGAACCAGAGAAATTGATGTGGATTGCCTTAGCTTACTTGCATGTGAAAGGTGGTAACAGAATTGAGAGTTCAACAGCCATACTACAAGCAACTTGTGTAGATTCAACAATAATACCCTTTCTTGAGCAAAGTTTGAACCTTGTTTATGGATGTTACGGTTGTCGTGATGCTACAGATTTAGGAGAAAATGAAGCAGTAATGGGATTTCCTGCAAAAATGCTTCCTGCCATTGCAGAACATCTTGAATTTTTAGCTAAAAATGCAATTCCCCATTCACGCTCAAAAAAAGCGTTAGCCGCTCTTAATAGGAAAAAATTAAATGAAAAAGATTGTTCTACAGTTTAAAAATCAATAAATATTTTAATTACATAATTTATGAAAGAAGGTCGAATTATTATGGAAAATGAAAAATGTGGATGCGAAGAAAATATAGAAAAAAATGATGAATCAATTAAAGACACATCTAAAGAAGAGTGTGGGTGTGAAGCAGAAGATACTAATAACTCATTAACTGATAAAACAGATGAAGATTGTGGATGTAGTTGTGGAGGTATTGATTTTCCAGATGAATCTTCGATAAACAATCCAAGTCAACCAAAATTCATAGCCAATGATGATTTTTTTAATGAATTTGAAAACTATGCCCATTCTATAGGCATTAAAAATGTGGGATACACCCAGATCTCTCCTGATTTATTAATTATGGATAAATTTATCCAATATTCAAATGCTATTGTATTAACTATGGAAATGGGTAAAGAAATTATTGAAGCACCCCTGGACCAGAAGCACAAAAATTAAACGATTTAGCTTATGAAAAATTAGCTAATTTGAGTTATAAACTCTCCGACTATCTTAGAGAACAGGGTTATGCATCTGAAGTGGCTCATCCTTATGGAGGTCTTGTGAAATTTTCACATCTTGGTCAAAAAGCTGGTTTAGGATGGATCGGTCAAAGTGGTATTTTAATAACTCCGGAATTAGGTCCGAGACAAAAGATTTCAGCCATATTTGTCAGTATAGCAAATTTACCAATAAAAGAAAATAACGAACATTCATGGATCACAGATTACTGTGAAAAATGTGGAAAATGCATCAAAGCTTGCCCAGAAAATGCATTGTTAGAAACTGAAACTTGTTGTGGAGCAAAAGAAACTGAATTTGAACAAGAACTCTGTATAGGTTGTAGTCAAGGATGTACATACTGTATCGAAGGATGTCCCTTTGACCAAAAAGAATACACACACATTAAAGAAAGATTTGACAAAATGAACTCTAAATTAAAATTAAAACAATGAGAGTTCTGTGTTTCTTTAATATGAAACATTCATTGACTAATAAAAATTTTAAATGAGATGATAATAATGGATAAAAAAATAAGATAGCATTAGCTGCATGTAGTGGGATGAGTCCTTATGGTTTAGTTTCACGAGTAACATCAGCAGATATAGTTAAAGAAACAGATAATACCATATCAATATGTATGGGAGCTACTTCAGCCGATAGAGATGGATTCCGAAATTTGATAAAAAAATATCCAATTATAGCCATCAGTGGTTGTGATGGTAACTGCACCCAAAAAATACTTGAACAAAAAGGAGTAAACCCCATCCAAAATATAAATGTGATGGATGAACTTAATAAAAAGAATTTAAAACCCACAGACGTGTCCAGAATGGATGATAATGGAGAAATTTGTGTGGAATATATGAAAGATAAAGTTAAAAAAGAGTTGAACAAATAAAGCTTATTAAATAATCTGAATGTCGATTATTAAAATTATGGGTACAAAAATTTGGGTGGGTGTCTAAAAATATTAAATAGTATATATCTAGAAGACTGCCCTAAAAAAGGGTAGTGAAATATGATATTTTAATGGAATTGAAATTTTTTAGATACTATCATGAAACATAACCACAGAACAGTGATAATTAATGGATACAATAATGTCCAATTAAGGAATAAGAAAATAATACCCGTAAAAATCAGTGATATAATACTAACAGCCACACCATATTTTGTATCCTTTAAAAGCACAATTCCTGCTGCACAACCCCTAAATAAGTTAAAATAAAGGTTGCATTAGGTATTTGAATCAAAGTAGAAATTGAAATTAATCTAGTGCTAAATATAACTATTAACACAGTAAAACATATAGCAAGGAATCCCAGCCCACCTATGGGTGTATTGTACTTTTTAGATACATTTGAAAGGGATTTGGGAGCATAACCATTTACAGATAATGAATATGCTAAACGAGAAGCAGCCCCTATATATGCTATTGCAGGAGCAATGCAAATGAATAAAGCAGCAAATCCTGCTATTATGCTGCCGTTAGGGCCTAAATATGCTTTTATTATGTACATTAATGAAACATCAGATATGTTTGCACCATAACTATGAGTTCCAACAACAACAAATGCTGTCAAAAAATAAACAACACTAATAACAGCAGCAGCAATGATGGCCCCTAATACTGCTTCTTTTTCAGGATTTTTAAATTCCCCAGAAATATGGGATATTGCCTCCCATCCTATAAAGCACCAGAATAAAATCGTCGCTGCTTGTCCCACGCTCAGCCAGCCATAGGGCATAAAAGGGACAAAATTATCGTAATTAAGATGTGATATGCCACCTACAATGGTTACAGACAAGACTGCAATAATTGTTAATACAACGGCAACCTGAATTTGTCCTGTAATTTTCATACCATAATAATTTGTTAACAATCCTGCAGACACTATTCCAATTGCAATAAATAATCTATACGTATCATTCAATCCTACAGCAGAAGAAAGATAACCAGCTCCAGTTAATGCAAGAACAGGTGCTCCCACAACGACTGACATTAAAAAAACCATCCTACAAGTGATCCAATATGATTATTGAATGCCTTTGAAACAAAATGGGAAACTCCCCCGGCATTTGGATATTTAGCAGATAATAGTCCCATTGTTAATGCCATTGGCAATACTACCAGAACCATAAGACCCCATGCAATTAATGATGCTGGTCCTGATATTTCTGCAACTAATCCTGGAATAATTAGTATGCCTGAACCTAATACTGCTCCAATGTATAATGCTGTGACTTGTGATAATTTAAGTGTGGGTTTAAATTTTTGAGATCCATCCATAATTATATTTCTTTTTATTTTGTTAAAGGAATATATCCAAGTATATGTATATAACAGTGTTAACTTATTAAGGTTTGATTAAAATAAATATCGTGATTTTTAGTTTGGATTTTTTAGTTTGATGTTGAATTCGAATTCATTGCTTCAGTGAAGGCATCCCTATGATGTCCTGAGGCCATTTCTTTCTTACATTCTTCATCTGAAAATAATCTTACCTTAGCAGCTCTACAGGGATAATGTTGAAGCTTAAGCCCGGCTTCAAGTGGAAATTCTTCAATATCAGGTGTTTCACCCAAATATTTCTCTTTTAAATAACCAGCAACAAATGCAGTTGATCCACAAGGAGAAGACCTTATAACAGTTATATCACTTATTTTGTCATCATCATACTCTAAAACCACTTTAGGTTTCCCTATTTTTGATACAAATTCATTCCATGAATGATTCCCATTTTCTTCCAGCTCACACATAATATATGGGCATGTGACATTTCCATGCGATTCGAGTTGATTTTTGAATCCATCACCCTTCCATGAAGCAATTGCCATCCAATCGACCTTATCATGAAACATTTCTGCTAATATTAATGTAACATCTGGATGTGTAGTATATGTTATGAGTATATTTGCACTTTCAATTATCTTCAAATCTTTTTCTGGTATCTCTATGTCTTCTATAAACATTGCTTCAGGTTTTTCAATTTCAATAAACGCTGTATCAAACAATTCATTTATTGTTTCAAATGCTCTATCACCATAGGGACCGTCTGTAACTATTACAACTTTTAACATTCACACACCTCATACTTTGAAAGTTTTTTCTATCCACCCTTTAATTTCATCTCTTGTTCTTCTGAAAGCATCCGTTTTTTCACAGTCAGTTGCATCAACTTCTGCAGGATCTTTAAATGATTCATGGAGATAAGTTTTTCCTCCAGGGAAGAAAGGACATGCTGAACTATCTCCACCACATACCGTAACCACATAATCAAATTCTAAATCTTCAAATTCTTTTAGACTTTTAGACCGATTTTTGGATATATCCACTTCAATTTCTGCCAGAACTTTTATTGCATACGGATTTACAGTTGTTGGGTCACTCCCTGCACTAAAAACATCATAATATTCGCCATATAATGATTTTAAAAGTCCTTCAGCGATTTGAGATCTAACTGAGTTGTGATTGCAGATAATCAGCACTTTTTCTTTTAATTTTTGTGAAGTCATTTTTATCTTCCTAAATACCCGTTATAAACCATTCTATTGATATCCATATATTTAAATATATCATTGTTGTATAAAAGTTACTATGAAAAGATGCGAAATCGATGAGGAAGGTAAACCTAACTGCGATCAGATAATGAATCTGGAAAAAATACTCTCAGAAATGCCTAATGAAGATGAAATCCAAAGAAATGCAGACATAATCAAAGCACTTGGAGATCCTACTAGATTAAAAATTATTTACTTATTAAAACACGGTGAACTATGTGTATGTGAAATTATGACTGCACTAGACAAACCACAACCAACAATATCTCATCATTTAAACCTCTTAAAAAATGCAGGTCTATTAAAATGGCGTAAAGAAGGAGTATGGATACACTACAAACTATCAAACCCAAAACTACTTGGCATTCTAAAAAACTTAATAGAAAATCCTTAAGGAATAGATTTTTATGAAAGATGATATTGCAGGTCAGGTTACTGGCCAAATTTGTGACACTCCTAAACTAGGATTTTTGGACCGATTTTTAACCCTGTGGATTTTCTTAGCCATGGCTATAGGAGTTTCTATTGGTTACTTCATTCCAGGTGTTGAATCATTTATTAATAGGTTTTCTGTTGGTACAACAAGTATTCCTATAGCTATAGGTCTAATTTTAATGATGTATCCTCCATTGGCAAGGGTTAGGTATGATAAGTTAGGAGAGGTTTTCAGGGACACTAAAATATTAGGTTTATCATTATTTCAGAATTGGATTTTTGGGCCAATATTGATGTTTGTTCTCGCAGTAGTTTTTCTTCGAGGTTATCCTGAGTACATGGTTGGTTTAATATTAATGGGTCTTGCACGTTGTATTGCTATGGTAATTGTTTGGAACCAACTAGCAAAAGGGAATAGTGAATATGCAGCAGGTTTAGTAGCATTCAACAGTGTTTTTCAAGTATTTTTCTACAGTATTTATGCATGGATATTCATCACAGTCCTTCCACCAATATTAGGGATACAAGGAAGTGTTGTAAACATAAGCATAATACAAATTGCTGAAAGTGTTTTTATATATCTTGGAATTCCATTTATTGCAGGTATACTAACCAGATACTTCTTAGTAAAACGAAAAGGTATTGAATGGTACAATGAAAAATTTATACCTAAAATCAGTCCCATTACGCTTATAGCATTATTATTTACTATTATAGTGATGTTCAGCTTAAAAGGAAATGTTATAGTCCAATTACCCCTTGATGTGGTGATAATAGCCATTCCATTGCTACTATACTTTGTAATAATGTTTTTCACCACTTTCTTAATGGGATACAAATTAGGTGCAGATTACTCTAAAACCTCTGCATTATCATTTACAGCTGCAAGTAACAACTTTGAACTTGCTATTGCAGTTTCAATAGCAGTCTTTGGTATTGGTTCTGCAGTAGCATTTGCAACTGTTATAGGACCATTAATAGAAGTTCCAGTACTCATAAGTTTGGTCAACGTGGCTTTATACTTTCAAAAACGCTATTATAACAAATCATAGACCAAATTTATAAAAGATAACTCATCTTTATTTCAACTAAAAAATCTTCAAAAATAGATAAAATTAGTCTTATATATGGTGGCCGTAATGAAAATTGGATTTATATTAACAAAAAGCCCCTCAGAGCAAGGATTTAAAACATTTATTGATTATTCACAATTATATATCAATAATGATCAAATTTCCATTTATCTTGTAGGAAGCGGAGTTTATTGTTCCAGGAAAAGTTATTTTAATTCGGATTTAGATAAACTTTTTGAGAATTCAAATGTTTATGTCTCTTTTAATGATCTTAAAACCAGAGGGATTGAAAAAGATCAGATAAAAGATGGACTGACCTTGTTTTCGCAGTATGATGATATGATTAATGATATTATGGAAAATTTAAATCAAGTTGTAAGTTTTTAATAATTTAAACGAGTCAGACAATGAAAATGATGGATACCTCAAATAAAAACTTATCAAATCGAAAAGTGCTGGTCATTGTATTATTAGATGGTCCGTACATTTCACAATATGCTGATATTGGATATAATATGGCTAATACTGCCTTAAAAATGGGATATGATGTAAAAATATTTTTATACATGGATGGCGTGCATTTACCACGGAAAAAACAAGACCCTAGTATATTACCAAATATTTCTGGGAATTTTGAAGAACTCATAAAAAAAGGTTGTGAAATTAGAGCATGTATAAGATGCGCTGCAGCAAGAGGATACATAAATGAATCAGATTACTTAAAAAAGGTTGAAATCACAAGTGTTTATGATCTTGCGGAATGGATGAACGAAAATAGCAAAGTAGTATTGTTGGGTAGTTAACATGTCATCTTCACTAATTATCATAGATAAAGCCCCT
Organism: Methanobacterium sp. ERen5; assembly: GCA_024167805.1. Taxonomy (GTDB): domain Archaea; phylum Methanobacteriota; class Methanobacteria; order Methanobacteriales; family Methanobacteriaceae; genus Methanobacterium_B. The sequence continues at coordinate 52,009 of CP099988.1, forward strand.
TACGGCCGTGAAAATGCCATGAGTGGAATTTATATAGCAATAGCAAGTTTGGATAAAGGAATAAAATTTGACATACTATTAATGGGAGATGGAGTTTATGTTGCCTTAAAAAATCAATCATCAGATAAAGCAATCCATTATCCATCAGTAAGTGAATTAATCTATTCAATATTTCCCAATGGAACATTATTCGTACATTTAGCTTCTTTAATTGAAAGGGGAATCAAATATGAGGATCTGATAGAAATTGCAGAACTTGTTGATGGTAAAACTCTTTACAACATTTCAAAAACAAAAAAGCATATATTAAAAATTTAGGGGGCAGATAAAAATGGAAATGGAAGAATTAAAATACGATATTTTTAAAGATGGTTCGTTGGTAAAAAGCGTTTCCATAACCAAAATACAACCTTGTATGGCAGAAGAAGGTAGAATTAAATTAGCAATGCAACTTGATTCAACATTAGATCAGGTAATGCCCACATTTGCAAGCAAATTTCCACCAGGAAAAGTAAATTACATAAAACACAAAAAAATATTAACCATTAATATTCATGAAAGGGTGATCACTTTTTTCCCGTCTGGAAAAATAATGATGATGAACACCAGAGACCCTGAAGAAGGAATTGAAATAATTACTGATTTCATAGAAAAAATAAATCAATCCTATCTAGAACATGTAAGTGGAGACACTGGGGATGATTTATCAGATAAACTGTCCAAGATAGGGCCATTAAACATTTATAACTGCCTGCCCCAAACCAACTGCGAAGAATGTGGAACTGCCACTTGCATGGCATTTTCTATGAAACTTCTCTCAGGTGATAGCACCCTAGATCAATGCAAGCCATTATTAAGAGCTGAAAATCAGGAAAAATTGAATTCCTTAAATGAACTTTTAGGAGATCAACTGATGAGATCTCTTGGATGGATAGGAAGTTAATGGATGGTTTAAAAAACCATTTTTTTATTAATAATCATCATATTTAATTAAAATAGAGGTTGATGTTTGCTAAGTAAAGTAAAAAGTTTGGCTATTCATGGTCAGACCAACAAAAACGAACTTTTAATGGTACTTAAGGAAGACGCCCGAAAAGTTACTCTTCAGGATATTGTACGTTGTAGTCTTCAAATTCAACAGGAAGCTGATTGCATACATACCAGTTATAAAAAGGAGTATATAAAAGCAGAAACTGGATTTATGATCCGTATCGGAGAAGTTAAAAATGACAACATAAATTATAATGGATCCTTTGATGTGGAGGAACTGGATAATGCCATTGAACTGCTTGAAGAACAGGAAAAAATGGTAAAAGACCTAGAATATTCAGATCCGACTTTCGTCAGGGTATATTCAATCATATCATTATACACTACATTCATTAAGGATGAACCCATCCATCAAGTGGGAACACTATTCCCTGGTGGGTTTACTGTTAAAAAGGAAGGAGATAAGTACACTTGCCCTGTAAAAGAGAACAATAAAAACAATCCTCTTGCACTATGTCCCTTTTGTATTGCTGAACAGGATGAAGAAGTTTGATAATTAATATCTTAAATTAATATTACTTATCAGTAAGGAGCCTAATTACAAAAATACTACTTAAAAACTATTTTCAAATAGTTTCACAAATCATACTTCATCATAGAGCCCCATGACGAAATACGTTTTTATATTTTTTAGTGCTGATTGTTAATTATAAATTTGGAGAAAATAATTTATTTATCATTATTAACTTCTGTTCTCCCATAACAATATTAACATATAAACATATCGTAATAAACATTTAACCCTCCAAAAATTATCCGAAAAAAACCCAAAAATTAAAAAATAAACAAATCAAAACAGTTTATAGAAATTCTCTTAAAAATAAAATAAAGGCTTTGTAGAAACCCTTTTTTTAGTTGATTTGTGTTGTTCTGTAAATGTTATATATTGTATTTTTGAGTTTTGTTTCTTTGTTTGACAGTTTTGTGATTCTGCTGTGGTTAGTGCCATTGAATTTTCTTTTTATTGTTGAAATTACAAAAAATATCCACAAAAAAACTTGCCAGAAAATAAAAAAAATTGAGGGTTTCTACAAAGCCAAAATAAATAAGTATTTTAAGTTTTAGTTTTTGAATTTAAATGCATATATCACTTTAAATTGTTTCCATATAAGTATTGATTGGTTGTTTTGGATAATTATACAGTACTCTAGGTTTAATGTTCTTTTTGTTGTGGTAATATTCTGCCATAGTTATAACCATAATTATATACATCAAGAATGATAATATAGTATTAATTAAGTGATTTAACAACTGGGGTGAAAAAATGGTGGAAACACAACAAGCAAGTGGTGGAGGACTAGTAGGTTTTGCAATTATTTTCTTAATTATTTTACTACTATTCCCAGCTTTCGCTATATGGTTATTATACGTAGCAATAGTAGTAATGTTAATAGCAGGCCTCGTATCATTAATAGCAGGATAACAGAACTACTTAAAATAGTATATTATCCTCAAATTCTTTATTTTTTTTATTTGTCACATTAATTATGGAATTGTTAAAAAATTGAGATAAATAATGGAAATACATATTATATGGAGAATCTTACCCATATTCCATCATTGCAACTATAAACAACACTGGAATTATTGTTTAAGTAACACCATGGCTCTCTAAAAAAAGGAATGATCTCATCGTAGTTCCTTGAAATTATTTTTCAATTAAAGATTAATTATATCAACAGTGCTAGGAAAAATGGATAAATAACATGTAACACAATATCTGCTGAGAAATGTCCCATCATTGCGGATTCTAATCCTTTTTTCCAGTAAAGCCATCCAAATACTATTCCACCCACACCATTTAACAGAACTGCTCTGCCAATGATTAAGGGAGTTATTGATGTTATTGATCCTGTAATTGGAAGATGACCCAAACCAAATATAACTGCTGAAACTACGATTGCAATCCAAATACCCCAAGTAGTAGGTTTTCCATCCTCTGTTTTTTGATCTTGAAAATTATCCACACTATCACAGTCATCAAGAACAGTCTCATGACAATTTCTTCTGAGATTGCACCATAAAACGATGCTAAAAATCCCTTCCATAGGGGTATGGATAATTCTACATTTTGAAAAGTAGCTGTTACAGGTGTGAATAATAAACTTAAAACAACTATTATCACTCCAGATAACAGTCCTAAACCAATGGATATTCCCAATATGGATCTAAAATAACTTCCAACTTCTCTTCCTTCCAACCATCCCTCAAGCACAGGTAAACTGAAACCTACACGTTTTGCAAGGATCAATCCCAAGAAAATTGCCACTGAAAATATCACCAGTGACTGTATCATCTGTACAATCAAAACAAAGGGTGTAAAAATTGCTGCTAAACCTGGGTTAAGGGCCAATGTATAGGGTAAAACTAGAACTGCACTTAAAATACATCCCATAAGGAGAATACCAAATAATTTCCAGTTTATATTTGTATTCATAAATAATTTCTCCGTACTTTATTTCATATTAAAAAGTTTTCTATTAAATAAATGTTTAATTAATTCATTCTTCATCAAAGAAGATGTCTTCGATGTGGACATTGAAAAATTTGGCTATTTTAAAGGCTAATGTTAAGGATGGATCGTATTTTTGCTTTTCTATTGAGATAATGGTTTGTCTAGTTACCTTAATCTCTTTAGCTAGATCCTCCTGGGTTAGATCATTCATAGCCCTATAAACCTTTAATTTATTTTTCATTTTTTGATCCCTTCTAGTATCTCCTTTTGTAATATATACGGGATATTACGTTTATTATGAGTGCAAACACAGCTGTGGCAAATAAAGTGTACCCTGCTAATTGAAGATCTGGATAACTATTTCTCAGGGAAACTATGATTAGGCCCACATACAGTATAGTTGCAATTACCACTCCCAGTGTTAATGTAGAAGATTTTTCATTTATGAGTTCTGTTCTCTCATCTTCCATAATATCTTTACCCTGAAAAATACCGGAAATCTCATCTTTATGCCTGTAAACCAGGGGTAAAATTATTAGTACAACGACTATGGCAGCTAATATAAGCCAAATATTTGCAAATAGTAATCCACAAATCCATAACACGGATTGAATCATAGATGTTAAGATAAACAGAATTTTCAAATTTTTTTCATTCATATAAAACCACTCCATGTATAGTGTACTTTACATAATGTTATATATATTTTACTAATTGTAAGGTTTGTTATCCATTTAGGTGTAAAGTCAATGCTAAATTTTAAGTCCCATACAATGCAAATGATAATTTACAATAATTTTTGACTGAACAAAAAAAAGTTAGAGGATAAAAAAACCATGGCTAATTATGCTACTTCAGAAGGATTTACCTTCAATATGCTTATGTTAAAATCATTTTCTCTCTGTGATGAATGTTCCAAGTTGGATGTATGGGAAGAATCTACATGTAGCAAAAAGTTGAATAATCTAAGAAATTATAAAGATAATCTCCTAACATTTAATTTTGAAGATGAATATGAGATTAAACAAAAAGATGGGATGATTAAAGACTTATCTGCAATGATTACAAAACTTGAAACCTTAAAAAGAGGAGGATATTAAAAAATTAATCTAAATAATGGCTTTGTAGAAACCCTTTTTTTAGGTGATTTGTGTTGTTCTGTAGATGTTATATATTGTGTTTTTGAGTTTGGTTTCTTTGTTTGATAGTTGTGTGCTTCTGCTGTGGTTTGTGCCGTTGAATTTTCTTTTTATTGTTGAAAATATGCTTTCTACGTTATTTCTTTTTGAGTATATTTTCTTTCGGAATATTGTTGGACTTTTTAGTCTGTATTGTCCTTTTTTTGCTCTGTTTTTGAGAGGTATTTGGTCAAATGCGTTAAGTTCTTCATTTATGCATTTTCTTATTGGTTCGGTGTCATAAGCTTTGTCTGCTACTATGTAATCTGGTTTATACCTTTTTATTTGTCGTAATGCGGCTTTTGCAAATTGTGTGTCGTATTTTGGTCCACGTGAAGTTTGATAATATAAAATAAGACGTGTTTTTACGTCTATTGTTAAATGGTTTTTTATATAGCTTTTTCTTTCTTTTTGACGTATTTTTGCATAATATTTGTCTGCATAATCATTAGTAAAACCAGAGCCGTCCAATGCTATTATATCGGGATTAATATCATTTAATGATAATATTAATTGGTTAATTTCTCTAATTTGTTTAGAGGGTAGTCTTTTAAAGAATTTTTGGATTGTTGTAAAGTGTGGAACCTTTTTTATTCTCAAATATTTCCGAATTCTGTCGGATACGTCAATAAAATCTATTATATCTCGATATGTTGATTTTGTATAGATTTTCATGGCCAATATTGTGAATAAAGTATGTTGTGAATATAAATGGTTAGAAAACGTATTAGAATACTTTTTTATTGCTATTTTAACATAATAATATGTCCTTTCAATGAATTTCACCAGTTTATTTTCTTTTAATTCATTATTCTTGTTTAAAAATCTTTTTAGAAATTTACAATTAGAATTTTTACATCCAAAATCCGAAAGATTTAACTGCTTTGAAACCCCACAATAAACCGGGGAATAATAGATTTGGTCAATCATAATAATATTATTCCCCTTTCTCATTATAAATACTTTAGGAACCGCATTTAAAAATATGCAACTGTAATTTCAGGTGAAAACAGGAAAACAGAATCATAAACTTAACAAATTATTTTTATTACCAAAAAAATCAAAAAACCTAGACTTAAAAATAAAAAAAATGAGGGTTTCTACAAAGCCTAAATAATCAAATTTTAAAACCAATACATCATTACCGACAATACATCATTACCGAAATATAAAAAAAGAAGAGTTATTTGGAGACAGATAGATGTTTAAATGGGATGCAAAAGAATATCAGAAAAGTTCGAGTGCACAACAAAAATGGGCAAAAGAACTCATAAAAAAAATGGATATAAATGGATCAGAAAAAATGCTTGATCTAGGATGTGGAGATGGGAAAATAACATCTGAAATAGCCACACATCTTGAAACAGGATGTATACTAGGCATTGACAGTTCTGAAGATATGATAAAACTGGCCAATGAAACTTTTCCAGAAAATGAGCAACCAAATTTAAAATTCAAGGTAAAAGATTTTCAGGATTTAAACTACGATGAAGATTTCGATCTGATCTTCAGTAATGCAGCACTCCACTGGGCCAAAGATCATTCTAATATTTTAAAGAGTATACAGAGGAGTTTAAAGCCAAACGGCAAATTACTCATACAAATGGGTGGTAAAGGTAACGCTAAGGAAATTTTAGATATTGGTAATGAAATGACCCATCAACCTGAGTGGAATAATTACTTCCAAGATTTCAGCTTTCCATATGGATTTTATGACACTGAAACCTATGGGAAATGGCTTAAAGAAGCTGGTCTTAAAGCTTTGAGGGTGGAATTAATATCAAAAATTATGGATCAAAATGGTGTTGAAGGATTAAAATCGTGGATGCAAACTGTATGGCTTCCATACACCCAGAGAATTCCCACAGATCTTCAAGAAAAGTTTATAGATGATGTTGCCAACAAGTACCTTGAAAGCCACCCACTGGACAAGGATGGAATGGTGCATGTTAACATGGTAAGGTTGGAAGTTGAAGCACTAAATTCCAAATAAACAAAACCCCCAACCAAAGTTCCAAATTATTTTTTGTATAAATAAATACATATCTAATAATTAATTTAAATTTAGATGGTTTGCATTCTTTTCAACCATTATAAAAGTGAAAATTATTACATGAACTGTAAGATAGTAATCAAGGCCCACGTACAAATCAAGCAATATTCAAAGTTTAAATTGTATTTAAAGAAGATATTAAAGGACTGTAATTAAAATATTTATTATTACGGTGTTTCTGGAAATCCAAACCCCGAGTATGTAACCTTAACATTGCAAGCCGAAGAAATAGCTGTAATAGTTTAAAAGTATTACTTTACTCATGTGTACCATATTTAAGATATACATCCCTATTCATTGCATATTTTCAAAGCATTTGAACGCGCTGTTTACCTATAACAATTTTTATAATTTGTAATTTAAACTTTAAACCTATTTTAATCTTTTTTTAATTCTTCAATAGTTAATTTCATATAAAAACATATTAAATAGTATCGGTGCATTTTAAATTGAATAATATTAAATTTTAAAGTTTATTCCTCTAATTAAAAAGCAACAATCTTGATTTTAAAGGGCTTGGCTTGAAAATTAAATCAATAAATTTATATGGCATATAGTGACTATTTTTAATAGTCCCAAGTTAATTTTTATTTATTTGGGATATAGACCACGGGGGTGAAACTATTAAACGAAAAATGTTTTTTTCGGTGTTATTGCTAATTGGATTAGCAGTGGTTTTGAATGTAAATTTTAGTAGTGCAACAACCGTGAATCAAACAGATATTATTAATTCGACCCATACTATTAATAATTCGGCTGTATCACATACAGTCACTAGTACAGCTAGTAACAAAACAGTGAAAACAAATTCAGTGTCGAATTCAACTAAGAATATGGCTGCAGGAGGATCCACAACTGTTAATGGTTTGAGTGTTTCCCAGCTAAATGATGGAATTTCCAGAGTTCAAATATTCTACTTCAAAAACAGTAGAATGCCAAACTTCGTAAATTTTGGAACCAGAAAAATTCTAATAGGTACCTTCAAGAAAAATATAGCAACTGCTGGTTTAAGTATAAACCTTTCAGTGAATGGTTTAACAGTTGCTCAGTTGAAGGACGGAATTTCCAGAGTTCAATCATTCTACAGTAATAATGGTAGAATACCAAATTACGTAAGTTATGGAACCAGAAAAGTTTCCATTACAACATTCCAGAATAACATTGCAACAGCCGGTTTAAAATTATCTTTACCATCAGGGCCAAAACCAATTGATACCAGCTCAGTATCTGCACTTGCAAAATCCCTTGCATACGGTTCATCGTCACAGTACGAAACCGCGCAGAAAATATTCAACTGGGTTAGAGACAACGTTACCTATTCATTTTACTATAATACCGTCTACGGTGCATCTGGAACGTTAACTAAAAGACTTGGAAACTGTTGTGATAAAACCAACCTACTGGTTGCTCTTTCAAGAGCAGCTGGAATTACTGCACAGTACAAATTTGGTTCATGCCATTTCATTGTGAGTAAAGAATGGTATGGCCATGTGTGGGCAGACCTTTACCTAAATGGTAAATGGGTTGCTGCAGATACTACAAGTAGCAGAAATTCATTAGGTGTAATTAACAATTGGAACACAGCCACATTCACGTTAAAAGGAACATATACGACACTACCATTTTAAACAAAACCCAAAAAAATAACACCTTTTTTCATTTTTTTAAATCGTACAGTACTAACATTTATTGTCGATGATCCCTGTTTATTCCACAAACATCACGTCTTTAATTTAAAGTTTATCCTGGAGATCTTTTCGATTAAATTATTGTTCCAGAGTTTTAGAGCGAAATAACCAGATAGTATTCCTATGATTGCCCCCACCAATACATCGTAGGGATAGTGCACCCCAATGTAAATCCTTGAAAATCCTACTAAAGCTGCGAATATCATAAGGGGATAAAATAGGCTGTAACTTTTTCCCTTGAGTTTTAATTTATATTTACGGCCAATCACAAATGCTGCTGCAAATGATGATGCTGCATGACCCGATGGGAAGGAGTAGGTTTCCTCGGCATGAACCAGTAGATCAACGTTAGCAAGTGTTAAAAATGGTCTGGGTTCTGCAACGAAAAATTTCAAGGAGTAAACAACAACATTCGCTATAAGGAGTGCCATAACTCCCAATACTGCAATTTTACGTGTTTTTTGACCGCCAAATGCAAACATCAAACCAAAGATTAAAAACCATGCCAGTAAACTTCCAAAATCTGTTATAATTGGCATTATAATATCAAATAGCCTATTATCCAGCCCATGGTTAATGAGATAGAAACTTAAAATGTTCAGATAAGACATTGAAGAGAGTAAAGAATTCATGGAAAGGAACCCCTAAAAAATATGAAAAAATTATCGTTCGGTATATTACCTTCATATTTAGGTCTTGGTTTATGTATATATTCCCTAATTAGACCCCAAACTTTTTCAAAATTTGGTGAGATTTGGGTAAACGTTTAAAAACAACAAAAAACTATTAATTGTAAATCAGGCATGCAAACCCAATTAAATTCTATATAATCTTTAATTTTTAGCAATAATCCTATGTTGAAGAACTGTGTTAGAAAGATGAGTTTTAATTTGGTTAAAAATGAATATTAATTAGTTTGAAAAGGAATTTTTATGAAGGGAATAACGAAAATTTTATTGGTACTATTGATCTGCATTTTGTTAGCTGCAGCTTTCTTCCAAGTATACAGGACAAATGTGGGTTCCAATTCCACAGGATACGTAACTAAACAGGTAGATGCATATCCTTTACCGCATCAGACGAAAATTGCAGTGATCACAGGTATGCACCCTCGTGAACTTCATGCAACAGATGTTGTACCTAAGGCCGCCCTGGCATATGCCCTTCAAAACAATGCCCAAATAGATAATTATCAGGTAACTGTTACAGATGAGCCTCGAGATTTTAGTGTTGGAAGATCCAATGGTCAAGCATTGGTAGCAGGCTTTGTAAATCCTGATATTATCAGATCCAACTACTCACTGGTTATTATTTGTCATGACCATGAATCTGGTTACGGTTCAGGATACTACTTTGCAACCCCCACTCACGACAGTAAATCAGTTGCTTTGGGAAATAAAGTGGCAAGTTTACTTCCAAATTTCAACTACTACTCAGGATCTAACAATGTAAACCACGAAGCAACCTCCATTTCACAGGTAGATCTTCCCATTACAAATGCCGGTATTCCTGTTTTTGTGTATGAAATTCCTGAAAATGATAATAACAACACAGCATACACCATGACCTACAACTTATTAAACGCAAGTTTTAAAGCATTATCATCATGATGTACAAAAATGTTTAAGATTCAAACTCTTATAGAATCACCCATATTTCTAATATGAATATGTAAATTGAGATTCTAACCAACAAAGGGCAGATTAAAATTTGATTTTAGTTTAATTTATGAAATGCATTAAAATTTAAAAAAAGAAATTCTAAGGGTTTGAGATTTTTATGTCAAACTCAATCCCTTGGATAATGCAAACTGGGTCATCAAACTTTTGGGTATAACAATTATGTTACCCTTGAGGTACTGTTGTACAGCTGTTTGGAAGAGAGATCCTGATTTACTTGGATCCTTTATTGCTGCCAATACCGGTTTCATCAGTACTTCAGATGCGTCTCCCCGTGTCATTGAACTGTTTTTACCTTCACTCACACTTCTTATGTAGTCTATAGAAGCATTGGTATCATTTGTGTAGCCTGGAATGTTCAGTGGAGCTATGGAATTTAAAAGTGCATCTACAGCTTCAGGAGTTACTATAACCACAGCATCAGTTTTTATACCTGTGTTGGTTTGAACAATTTCTTGGGAATTTTTCACATCTGCTTCTGTGTCAGCCCCCCATAATGAATCATGAAGTCTCAAATGACCTCCACCAGCATTTGCTTCTGCAGGTTCCATTGCTGTTGCTGAAACCATTCCACCAGGATAGATTGGTGTAAGGTTGGTGATGTCACCATCATGTACTCCGATTGCAAAGGCCATGTCAACTGCACCAATACCTGGTCTTTTTTCTGAAGGATCTGCTGTCATCAAGAGGATAGTATGATCCCCCTTCATAACATTGGTTGTTCCTGGTTGGTATAAATTGGAATATACAATATATCCTGCTGATATTCCAATTGCAACTAGGATGATAATTAAGGCAATTATTTTTCTGCTCATATGAATTCACGTCTTTTTTTCTAAACTTTTTTTCTGGTCTTATTTTTTTTGGTTCTATTTTTTTTATAATACTAGAAATATTTCAAGCTAAGTTGAAAACTTCTCTATTTAGTTTGAATATATGATTAATATAGTTATGTGTAAAATATTTGAGATAAAAAAAAGTGGGGAAAATAGAAAAAAATGGTTAGATAGTACTCAATAAATTTAAATCAAAAAAATGGACTATTTATCCTAATTAAATTACAGGGTTGAATTGGAAATTGAATTTTAGCTTTGAATTGTAAATTTATCATACCGATTATGTGTGAATCAGTACTATTTTATTATTAAATTTTTTATTAGTCCTTTGATTCTCCTTAGAGTTCTAAAATTAAATTCATTAGTTTCTGATAAATTTTGGTGTCCACAATTTGGACATTTACCCCTAGAACAATTTTTTGAGCAGCAATGACAGCATTGATGTGAATTTTCTTTTTCACTAATTTCAAAGCCACATATACGACATTTCATAAATATTACCTCCAAAATTTTAATTTAGTTGTGTTATTCGTTTTAATAGTGAGAAGGAGGTTAAAAAACCACCTTTAATTGATTAGTTCTATGCAAAACCCAATAAGGTTCCTCCTTGAAACACTAGGAATGCAGCCACCCATGCAATTATTAGAGAGCCTACTGCACTGAATAAGGGCCATCTCCATGAGTTTGTTTCCCTTCTAATTGCTATGAACGTCGCAACACATGGTATGTAAAGCAGTGCAAAAACCATGAATGCATAACCCGATAATGGGGTGAATGTAGTATGCAGTGCGGTTACAAGGGCATCACCATCCCCTACTCCATAAAGTGTTCCAAATGTGCTCACAACAACTTCTTTAGCAAAGAATCCAAATATTAAGGCTACTGAAGACTGCCAGTTACCGAAACCGAGCGGTTCAAACACTGGAGAGATGACAGTTCCCATCTGTCCTGTGATACTTTCCTGGGAAGCATATTCAACACCCATGGGAAGGCTACTTAATATCCAGATTAAAATGGAAAAAACCAGGATTACAGTACCCATTTTTTTGAGGAATATGTATCCTCGCTCCCACATGTGTATTAAAGCCCCTTTAACCGTGGGTAATCTGTAAGGAGGTAATTCCATGACAAAAGGTGCAGACATTCCTTTAAATAGTGTATTTTTCAAGATGAACGCAACGAGGATTGCCACTACTATTCCTAACAGATATAGTGAGAATATTATCCATCCCTGAAATGCGGAAAAGAATGCACCTACAAACAACACATAAATTGGCAACCTTGCACTGCATGACATGAATGGAACTATTAACATGGTTAATATTCTATCCTTTTCATTTTCCAATGTTCTTGTTGCCATTATTCCAGGTACACAGCATCCAAAACCCAGTATCATGGGTATGAAAGATTTACCATGTAAACCTACTAATTTATGCATGAATTTGTCCATAACAAATGCGGCCCTTGCAAGATATCCGCTGTCTTCAAGAATACTGAGTATTAAAAACAGGAGGAAGATGGTTGGAATAAAGGTTGCAATACTGCCTACTCCACCAATTATGCCATCTACAATGAGTGATGATAATATTCCATCTCCAAGATACGTGGATACTGCTGATGCAAGGAAGCTGAATCCTGAATCAATACCATCTTTTAATGGTGCACCTAAGGTAAATGTTATTTGAAATGTTAACCACATTATGAAGAGAAAAATGGGAATTCCTAAATATTTATGGGTTACTATCCTATCAATAATGTCAGATCTTGTTATTTTATCAATTTTAGGTTTTTTCACACTTTCTTGAATTATTCCTGCTATAAATCCATATCTAGCATCAACAATGGTAGTATCCACATCTTCACCGAAAATTTGGTTTAGATGTTTTTGGATTTTTTTGTTTCAGATAAAATTCTTTGATTACCTGTAGTTTCAACGGCTTTAATCACTTCTCTATCATTTTCAAGTAGTTTTAGAGCAGTCCAGCTAGATGGGGTATTGAATAATTCAGGTATGTCCTGTTCTATATATTTTTCAAGTTTTTGTGTGTGTTCTGATATTTCTTTTCCATATTCCAATCTATCAGAAACTATATTTGGAGATTCTTTCGATTTAATTATGGTTTCCAATAGCTCTTGACGTCCTGTTTTATCCACAGCTTCAATTTTAACTACAGGTATTCCTAAAAGTTTAGATAAATTATTAGTGTCTATTTTGTACCCCTTTTCTTCTGCAAATTTATTCATGTTCAGGGCGAGTACTACATTCGCTCCTAACTCTAACATTTGCATCGTTAAATATAGGTTTCTTTCAATATTGGCAGCATCAATAACGTTAACAATTACATCAGGATGTTCATTTACTATGTAATCTCTTGAAACCATTTCTTCCACAGAATAGGGTGTTAGGCTGTAGTTTCCTGGAAGATCCACAACATCTATATCCAAATCTTTAAATTTGAATGATCCTGCTTTTTTTCCACTGTTTTACCAGGCCAATTGCCAACATGCTGTTTCATACCAGTTAATTGATTAAAAAGGGTACTCTTACCAACATTTGGATTTCCTGCCAGCGCAATACTCACTTTTTCCATTTTTCTTCCACCCTAATTTTTTGTGCCTGACTCCGCCCTATGATCCATCTTGATCCTTTAACATCAACAATTAACGGGCCAGGTATATCATTTTTAATCACTTCCACTATCACATCCTTGTAAATGCCCATTTCGAGAAGTTTTAGCTTGAATTTACCTTCGTATTCTACATCCACGATCTTTAATTGTTCATTAATATTTCCCATTGCTAACGTCATCATAGTATCTCTATCTCGATATTTTGGGCTTCTTCCTTCCTTAGAGATATGGAATAACCTTTAATTTTTATTTCTACAGGATCTCCTAATGGAGCTACTCGTCCCATTTTAACTTCAGCACCCTTTACAAATCCCATTTCCATTAAGTGCTTCTTCAATCCCCCTTCACCATTTAAGGCTATTATTTTACCTGTTTGTCCTTGTGTTAGTTCACTTAAAATTTCTATCATTTTTAATAATCCTCCTAAACTCACAAAATATTAGGCATGCCTAATAAAATGTTAGGTATACCTAAATATTTAATATTATTTAAAGTTTACCATGAGCTTCAAGTTGATGTTCAACTCAAGAAATCTAAGAATAGAACTATTTTCACACGTTTCAAATACATGGATATGTAGTAATAATAAAAAATTGACAAAAATGGATAACATCATCTTAATTTTTAATTGAAGAGTTAATCTGGGGTTTATTTAGAATATTATGCTCTAAAAACTTTCTAATGATTCTCTGTTGGTTATGGTATTTGTAGACACTACAACTCCATACGTGTCCTAAGATAAAGTAGTATAAATACATCTTATTTTCCCGAAAATACATAGGATATAGCTAAATTCATAATAATAAGAATGGAGATAGGCCATCCATATACTGCCCATTAAAAAAGGTTATATAGGGTCTTAAATTGAATAAAAGGCCCTAATATTGTCTTTTTTTTATTTTGAACCAAAGGGTTTATATAGTTGGTTGAAGTCTTTAGAGTTAAGTTCAAATTTTCATTGAAAAAATCTTTTTCTGATGATTTTGAACTCGGAGGCGATTAGATTAAGCGAAAATCAATATGCTCTATCATATTGCTATTGGCTTTTGCACTAATTTTGAATGTTCACACAACAACAGCTGCCACAACCAATGGAACTAGCAGCGTAAATTCCAGTGTGAGTTCAGATGTGACTAATCAAGTTAGTGCGGCAAGTAGCACGAGCACAACATCAAAATCCAAGTTAGTTTCAACAAGCAAAGACGTAACTAAACCAAAGGTTGTTAAAACCGATCCTACGAAAAATGCAGTGAAAGTTGACACCAAAAAAACCATTAAAATATATTTCAGTGAAGCAGTTAAGTTTGGAAATGGCTGGATTGAATTAAAAAATAATAAAAAAAGTGTATCCATAAAAACAACAATAAACGGAAAAATTTTGACCATAGACCCCCGGGCCTACTTGAGTAAAGATGGTAATTACAACATCTACATACACTCAGGCAGTATCACGGACATGTCTGGTAACAAGTTAAGTTTGTATAAAACCAGTTTCAGAACAGTATCATCTAAAAAACCTGTATCAGCTGCCATGCAAAAATACTTGGTACCAACATCACATTGTCAATCAAACAACCCTAAGATCAAAGCATTAGCAGCCCAAATTACCAAGGGTTCTACCACAGATTATGCAAAGGCTTCAAAGATTTTCAACTGGGTTCGTGACCATGTGAGCTACTCCTTCTACTACGACACTAAGAAGGGTGCTTTAGGTACTTTAAATTCAAGATCTGCAAACTGTGCAGACACTGCACATTTAGTTGTGGCCCTTGAAAGAGCAGCAGGAATACCTGCTCGTTACAACCATGGTACATGCAGATTTTCAAGTTCATGGTACGGTCATGTATGGGCACAAGTATATGTAAATGGAAAATGGTACTATGCAGATGGAACCAGTTACAGAAACTCCTTTGGAGTTGTGAAAAACTGGAATACCAAGACATTCACATTACATGGAACATACGCATCCCTACCATTCT
The DNA here is from genome assembly GCA_024167805.1 of Methanobacterium sp. ERen5. Lineage (GTDB taxonomy): Archaea > Methanobacteriota > Methanobacteria > Methanobacteriales > Methanobacteriaceae > Methanobacterium_B. The sequence continues at coordinate 67,557 of CP099988.1, forward strand.
AGGAGGATAATCTATATGATCAAAAAAGTCATATTGGGACTCGTTGTTATTGTTGCAATATTTGGAATAGGATACGCAGCATTTACCAACATGAACACTACTACATCCCCAACAAATAATTCATCAGTTCAAAATGTACAGAACACAACTTCAAACACCAGTAACGCTCAGAAAACAGAAAACAAAACCATTTCTTCAGAAGAGGCAAAGAAAATAGCAACTAAGTACATCGAAGTAGCCGGAGCAACAACAGGAACACCAAAACTAGTTAACCAAGACAATAGAATGGTTTACATTGTACCAGTCATGGTTAATGGAAAAAATGTGGGAGAAATAGATATTGACGCTCAAACAGGTGCAAACCTTGGAGGCGCGGGAGGAGGTTAAACTTCCCCCAATTTTATTTTATTTTTGTAATAAATTGGAAAAATAATTTTTAAACCCTTATTTTAATCTTCACTGAAATCATGAATTTCAATACATGGATCTAATAAAGTGATGTATGGATGTGGGTTTAGATTGAATAGGACACAGATTAAATGGATTCAATTCTAATCATATTCAGGGTTTAGATCATTTACGTATCGCTGGTAACTATCAGGATACCTTCTCAATATACGATCTAACATACCGCGATTTTTCATGTCCATTATAACTACATCTGTGAATTTTAGGTATTCACGTGCACTGTCTAGATGGTTTTTTGTTACTTTTACTCTATGATCGAGTTTTTTATTTTTATCCTTCAGTTCTTCAAACTTACCAAACTTCATTGCAATGTCTTGGAGTTCATATTCGTTGATTCTGGATTCTAGTGAACTGTTTTTTTCAACCATGTCACTAACTCTGTTGTTGGCATCATGAATCCTCTCTTTTAGATCTTGGATTATGACCTGTTTTTTTGCAAGTTTCATTTCAAGTTCTTCAATTATGTCATCATAATCTTTTTTACTCTTTTGATTTGAATCATCTTCATTAATTGAAACCATTCCCCCATATTTGTTTTGGCTGCTTGATCTAGTTTAGATTTAAACTTGTAGTATGATCTGTTAGTTTTAAAGTTTATTAAATAAATTATGTTTCAAAACGTATAAAAAGAGTTCTAAGCAGAACAGATGTGGCGATTCAAGAAAATGATAATATTAAAAAATATAGAAAATAATTAATTTGTATTTGTTTGGTGTTATCCTCCAGCGATTGTCTGGAACATTATTATTTCATCACCATTGTTGAGTTTGGTTTCTGTACCATCGAGATCTCTTATATCCTCACCATTTACCATTACCTTAAGATAGTCCCTAACAGTACCATCTTCGTCCAATAAAACATCACGGAATGTTTCATCGTATTTTTCACACAAAGCATTTATAAGTTGGGACATATCCCCTGCATCTTCAATGGTTGTAGTTTTTTCTCCGGTGATATCTATGAATCTTGTTAAAAATTTTACTTCTACTTTTTGCATGATCTTTCCTCATCTGGATCTTATGATAAATAAAAAGCTTGCTTTAAAATTGCAATACCATGATCAATCTTAACTATAGTTATGCTTATTTTTAATCTTTGCGCTAATATTATACTGAATGTACAAATCAACTGATAGTACAAATCAACTGATAGTAATATAACTAACTTATATTCAGTTTAAGTTGTTCCTTTCAGTTTTTATAATTTGATCCAAAACCTATTTTGCTTGTGAAGGTTAACTATTGTTATATATTGTGATGGGAGATGAATTATTGAAATACGATTTAGATAAAGTTTACAACAGAAAAAACACTGACAGCCTTAAATGGGATTTCATGAAACCCATAATTGGAAGGGACGATCTTATACCATTATGGGTAGCAGATATGGATTTTCCTGTTGCCAAACCAATAAAAGAAGCCATCAAAACCCGTGCTGATCATCCGTTTTACGGTTACACACAACCCGGAAGAAGTGTGGTTGATTCAGTTGTCCAAAGGCTGAAAAAAGTATAACTGGAACATTGAACCAGAATGGGTTGTTTTCACCCCTGGTGTTGTTCCAGCACTACAAACTGCTGTAACTGCTTTAACACATCCTGGCGATGAGGTCATATTACAACAACCATCCTATCATCCATTTTTTCCAGTGGTAAAAAATAGTGGTTGTAGCATAGTGAACAACCAGCTTAAATTGGTTGATGGAAGGTATATCATGGACTACGAAGATCTTGAATCGAAGTTTCATCCTAAAAACCGTAGGTTAAGGGGTCCAGGACGTTTAAAAACTATTATCTTTTGTAATCCCCACAATCCAGTTGGAAGAGTGTGGAATCCAGAGGAAATTGAAAAAATGGGAAATATTGTGATAGAAAATGGGGGTGTGGTAATTTCTGATGAAATACACTGTGAAATACTGTTTAAAGGAAATAAACACACCCCATTTGCATCAATATCCGATAAATTTGAACAGAACAGTATAATCTGCATGTCACCAAGCAAAACTTTTAATTTGGCAGGACTTGAAGTTTCAAACATAATTATACCAAATCAAAGGCTTCGTGAGGATTTTATTAACACCAAGGGAGGCATGGTTCCAAATCCAAATTTGTTCGGTTATACTGCACTAGAAGCAGCCTACAATTGGGGTGATGAATGGCTAGAACAGGTTCTAGACTATTTACAGGGAAATCTGGATCACATTAGGAAATTTTTAGAAACCAATATTCCAGAGATCAAAATGATAGAACCCCAAGGAACCTATCTTTTATGGCTTGACTGCAGAGAACTGGGCATGGAACCCCATACACTCCAAAGTTTCATGATTGATGATGCCAAGGTTGGAATGGAAGATGGATATATATTCGGAGAATCGGGCCAAGGTTTTATGAGGATGAACATTGCAACACAAAGATCTGTTATCAACTCAGCATTAAACAGAATAAAAAAGGCTTACTTGTTGAAGGAAAAAATATGAATAACGATCGTTAATATTTATAAAGTTTGAGTTTATAATACTAATCAACATAACAAAAAATTTAATAACATATGACTTAATCTGAGTTAAATGTTGCAGACAATCAGAATATAGCTTAAAAACAACATATGAAACATGTTGATATGTAAAATAAAAAAATAAAGGGTGAACAATGCCATTAAGAGTAGCAGTTGCAAGTAGTGATGGTAAATTTATTAACCAACACTTCGGACATGCAGAACAATTTTTAATATTTGATATAGACGATGGAGGAAATTACGAGTACCTCGAACTCAGAAAAAATGAACCAACATGCTCTGGTGGTAACCACACAGCAGGATCAATGAAAAGTGCTGTTGGTGTACTAGACGGAGTTAAAGTAGTACTTGTAGCTCAAATAGGGCCTGGAGCAACACAAAATTTACTCCTAAATGGAATTCAATCATTTTCTGTTCCATCGTACATTGATGAAGCACTAGAAAAGTTAGGTACAAGTTATTCTAAGAAACTAAAGGCTGCTGAATCAAACACAGATCAAAATACAGAAAACCAAAATGACGTATCTTGATCCTACTTTTTTTATTTAGTCGTTGATAAATTTGTTTTTGATATTAAATGAAGTCTTGAAGATTAGATTACTTGATTTAAGTTTTATAACAATTTAGAAATATACTTAACGATCGTTAAGTTTTTATATTAGGCCCATCCAATAGGAACAATATATAACGATCGTTAATAGATCAGCCGCTCTCGATAAGATCGTTGTATAAAGAAAATTAGGAAAAAGGGAGGATAAAATATTGAGCCTTGGAAAAAAAGAAAATAAAATAGACTTGAGTAAGAACACTTGCCCAAATAGAGAACAAAGAGCCAAGGGTACCAACGTATACTTTGGTAAAGCATCGGAATTACTAGATGAAGCTAAAGAAGGAACCTTGCAGTGTTCCGACAGGAAATTTCAACAGTCCGGAGGATGTGTTTTAAACTTCTATTTGGCAGTTAGGGTTTCAACTATTAGAGATGCGGCTGTAATATTTAACGCACCGGTGGGTTGCTCATCATCAGCACTAGGTTACAGAGAACTTTACAGGGCAGTACCAGTCGAACTTGGAAGACCAGCAGAATATGATCTGCACTGGTTAACAACCAATCTGCAACAAAACGACGTTGTCTACGGTGCAAGTAACAAGTTGAAAGATGCAATTAAAGAAGCACAAACAAGGTACAATCCAAAGGCAATCTTCATCCTGACTTCCTGTACAACAGGAATCATTGGAGAAGATATAGAAGGAACTGTAACAGAAATACAACCTGAAATAGATGCCACAATAGTGCCAATTCACTGTGAAGGAGTAAGATCCAGACTGGTACAAACAGGCTACGATGCATTTTGGCACGCTGTACTCAAATATCTGGTTAAAAAACCTGAAAAAAAACAGAAGGACCTTGTAAACGTAGCAAGTATGTTATCATACACCTGGCAGGACAGGCTAGAAATAGAAAGATTGCTAGGCAAAGTTGGACTAAGGGTTAACTTCATTCCAGAGTTCGCAACTGTAGAACAGTTTGAACAACTCTCAGAAGCCGCAGTAACAGCACCTATCTGCCCAACTTACACAGATTACATTTCAAGAGGATTAGAACAGGAATTTGGCGTACCATACTTCCTATACCCATCACCAATGGGAATCAAAAATACAGATGAATGGCTGAGACGCATTGGAAAATACACAGATAAAGAGGAAGAAATTGAAGAACTCATAAAGGAAGAACATGTTAAATGGGTTCCTAAACTCGAAGAAATCAGAGAACAACTATTAAACATCAAAGAAGATGGAACTAAACTGAATGTTCTCGGTTCATTGGGACAAGGAAGGCTTGTAAGCCAACTGCCATATTTCGATGAAATAGGATTAAAATCTCCAGCTGCAATGGCACAAGACTTCGACGATTTATTGATAGAAGAACTTGAAGAAGTTCTAGACACAGTGGGTGACTTTGATATAATGGTTAACACATTCCAAGCATCTGAACAGGCTCATGTAACCCACAAGGTCAATCCAGATGTTGCACTTACTTGCCCATTCCAGGGCGGAGCATGGAAGCGTGACAGTGAAATCACGAGGATCCATGCTCTGAGGGGAGATGCGGATCCTTGGAGCGCACAAAGTGGGTACACTGGAGCAGTTGCCTTTGGAAACTTCCTGTTACAATCACTCAAAAACAAATCTTATCAGAAAACAATGAAAGAAAAAACAGCCACAGGATACAAAGACTGGTACCTTGAACAGCCAGATCCATTGTATTTCCTAGAAAAGGGGAAATAATATGGTGGAGAATAATTTAGAAACTGCAAAAGAAACAGCAGTAACAGATCCTTCTATACACGTAATAGAAGCACCTAGATACTCCTGTGCATTAGCAGGAGTTTATGGAACAGTACTAGGTCTTTACGACGCAGTACCTCTACTCCACTCAGGAGCTGGTTGTGGAGTGGGTCAACTATTTGGATTACTCTACGGTGGAGGACAAAATGCTGGTGGTGACTTTGGAGGAACAGCAACACCATGTTCCTGTTTAGTAGAAGAACACGTTATCTTCGGTGGAGAAAACAAACTCGGAAATCTGGTTGATTCAAGTATCGACCTTTTAAATGCTGAATTGTTTGTAGTAATATCTGGTTGTGTACCTTCACTCATAGGGGACGATGTTGATGCTGTTGTAGGTGAATTTAAAGATAAAGCACCGGTTTTACATATCAATGCCCCGGGGTTTAAAGCTAACTCCTATGAAGGATACGAACTGTTCTTTGAAGGACTCGCTGATCAGCTGCTTACAGAGAAACCGGTTAAGAAGGGTAAGGTGAACATTCTAGGAGTGGTTCCTTACCAACATATTTTCTGGAAGGGCGAACTCAAAGCCATAAAGGATCTTTTAGCCTCCATTGAAATCGATGCAAACATCATATTCACAGAATATGATACTCTAGAAAAGCTTAATGATATTCCTGCAGCTGAATACAACGTAGTGGTATCACCATGGAACGGTCATAGGGCAGCAAAGAAATTGGAGGACAAATTTGGAACACCATTTATTAGTTTCCCTGGTGTGCCTGTTGGTCCTAAACAGACAAGTGAATTCTTAAGAGAATTATCCAAGGCACTTAACACTTACTCAGATAAAGTTGAAAAAGTGATTGGCAAGGAAGAAAGGAGAAGCTACAGACTTCTGGAGTATCCTGGAGATGCAATCATATTGGTACGTCCTCATTCATACTTTGCAGTTGCCGCCGATAGCAGCACTGCAGTAAGTTTGACCAAATTTTTAACCAATGAAATTGGATATCTTCCAGACATTATCCAGATAACTGACAATCCACCAGAAGAATTCAGAGAGGCAATTGTTCGTGAAATTACTGAAAACTTGGAAACAGGTTACAGTCCTGACATCATATTTGAGGTAGATTCCCATAAGATCAGGGAAAACTTTAAAGACAGACCATTCCTGTTCTTGTTTGGAAGTTCACTCGAAGGACCTATTGCAATGTCTGACTTTGGTGCACTATCTGTAACTGTTGCCTTCCCATCGTACAACAGAATGGTTCTTGTTGATAACTACGTTGGATACGATGGAGGAGCAAGGTTGGTTGAACACGTAGTCACAACATTTGCAGGACCTCTCTAAATAGATCTTGCATTTGGATCCATGGTTGGGATTTGAATTTTCATTCATCCCAACTGAAAAAATAATTAAAAAAGATTATGGGGTTAAAATTTAGTAGTCGTCAAATGATAAAAAAATGATAAAAAATAGTGTTTGGAGCTATAAATAGTCGATAATAATAAATTTAGAGGTTTTAGAAATGAGTAAACGAAAGCAAATTGCAATTTATGGAAAAGGCGGGATTGGGAAGTCGACTACAACTTCCAACCTGAGTGCGGCCCTGTCAGATTTAAATTACAGTGTAATGCAAATAGGATGTGACCCTAAAAACGATTCAACAACCACTCTCCGGAAGGGAAAACCAATACCTACCGTTATGGATACAGTAAGAAGTGGCTCCAACAAGCTGGATAATTTAGTATTTGAAGGTTACAATGGGGTTCATTGTGTTGAAGCAGGAGGTCCTGAACCTGGTGTTGGATGTGCTGGTCGTGGTATCATTGCAGCCATTGAATTGCTTGACAACAATGGAATAATTGATGACATTGACCCAGATATTGTTATATACGATGTTTTAGGAGATGTTGTTTGTGGTGGATTTGCAATCCCAATCAGGCAGGGAATTGCAGAACAGGTTTACACAGTTACATCCTCTGATTACATGGCAATCTATGCTGTAAACAACCTCTTTAAAGGAATTCTTAAATATTCCGGTAGTGGAGGAGCTTTACTTGGAGGAATAATTGGAAATTCCATCTCAAAAATATCACAAAAGGAAATGATTACAGATTTCAGTGAGAAAACTGAAACCAATGTTATAGAATTCGTTCCAAGATCATCTACTGTGACTAAGTGCGAATTAGACGGTGTCACCACCATTGAAGGTGCACCAGATTCTGAGCAGGCTGAAGTTTACAGACAACTTGCAAGGAACGTTATAAACAACAAAGATTCCTACATTCCAAAACCATTTGAAGCACAGGATCTTGCTGATTGGGCTGCTTCATGGATTAACAATCTTCTCAAAGAAGAGAAAATCGAACATGACGGTATTCGAAGCGGTAGCGGAGAAGGAATTTAAGTTTAGATAATTGAGAAATTTGGATATAACCCTTAGTGGGTTATTTTCTTTAAATTTTTTTAATTTTTGTTTTCTTTGGATAAATTAATGTGGAATCCAAGGCAAATTAATAATAGAAAGATTTAAATAAAAAAACAATATTATAACAATCGTTATATAACGATAGTTATATATAGTTTGATGGAGTAATTAAAAATTAATTCAAAAGGTGAAAAAATGGTAAACATACCAAAATTAACAAGGGGAATAGCAAACGACATTACTGAAACAATAGGAAATACACCTTTAGTGAGGTTAAACAAACTAACAGAAGGATCAAAAGCCGAAGTATTGGTTAAAGTTGAATCATTCAACCCACTTTCCTCTGTAAAGGACAGAATTGGAGTAGCTATGGTTGAAGCTGGTGAAGAAGCAGGTGTTATTAAAGAAAACACCATATTAATCGAACCAACAAGCGGAAATACTGGTATTGCACTGGCATTTGTAGCAGCTGCCAAGGGTTACAAGCTCATTTTAACCATGCCAGACACCATGTCCATAGAAAGAAGAAAATTACTCGCACTATTAGGGGCAGAAATAGTCCTAACTCCCGGAGCAAACGGAATGCCCGGAGCAGTTGCAAAGGCAGAAGAATTAGCAGCAGAAATCCCCGGATCTGTAATGCCTCAACAGTTTAAAAACGTTGCAAACCCTAGGATCCACAGGGAAACAACCGCACAAGAAATCTGGAGAGACACAGATGGAAAAGTTGATGTTTTAGTTGCTGGAACAGGAACAGGCGGAACCATTACTGGTGTAGCAACAGCACTCAAAGAATTGAAACCTGAATTTAAAGCAGTGGCAGTAGAACCTGTTACTTCCCCAGTACTTTCAGGAGGAAGTTCAGGACCACACAAAATACAGGGTATTGGACCAGGATTCATACCTGAAGTACTTCAGACAGAAATAATAGATGAAATAGTACAGGTTTCTGATGATGATGCCGCACAAACACTCCTCAGATTAGCAAGGGAAGAAGGAATACTCGCAGGAATTTCCTCAGGAGCCGCAGTTTTTGCAGCTCTACAGTTAGCTAAAAAGGATGAATATGCTGGTAAACAGATTGTTGTAATATTACCAGATACTGGAGAAAGGTATCTCAGTATGGATTGGGTATTTGAAGATATCTTCAAATCATCTGAATCCTCAGATTTCACCAACTAAAATAAAATATATATCAATAGATTAAGTAGTTAGTAGAAAAACCTATGAGATGGTAATGATATAAAGTTCAATAACTTTATATTTAAATTACTGTCTTAACCTTAATTTTTTAGTTAAAACTAAAGGTGATTGAATGTTTGATAGAATTAGAGAAGACATACAAATGGTATTCTCAAGGGATCCTGCTGCAAGAAGCACGGCAGAAGTGATATTATTCTCTCCGGGACTTCATGCAATATGGCTTCATAGACTAGGGAACTGGTTTTGGACACGCAATCACTTATTTTGGGGACGTTTCATATCCACACTCAACAGGTTTTTAACAGGTGTAGAAATACACCCCGGAGCAACCATTGGTAAAAGAGTGCTAATTGACCATGGTATGGGAGTGGTTATCGGTGAAACAGCAGAAGTGGGCGAAGATGTGTTAATATATCAGGGAGTTGTCCTTGGTGGAACCAGTCTTGAAAAGAAAAAACGACACCCAACTGTAGGGAACGGTGTTGTGATTGGATCCGGAGCAAAAATTATAGGAAACATTAAAATTGGGGACTGCTGCAAAATAGGAGCAGGTTCCGTTGTACTTAAACCAACACCACCTGGAGCAACAGTTGTTGGAATACCTGGAAGGGTTGTGCAAGAATCACGAAAATGTGCCATAGACCTTGACCATGGTCAGCTACCAGACCCTGTTGCAGAGGTTATACAACTGATACTTCAAAGACAGGATGAACTAGAAGCTGAAATCAGACAACTAGGCATTAGTACAGATATTGTTAAAATTAACGGTTTTTTAACCAAAAAATCGGAGATAGAAGAAATATTTTCAGAAGGGGCCGGAATATAGGTCGCTTCTACAAAATTTTTATAATCACGCTTATAAATACTCATTTTTTTATTAACCTATAACAGTTATGTCAATTGTTATATATTTGAACAGACTTAACTTATAACATTCAATCATGAAAAAATTTTAAAATAGTCTCAATTTACTAAAAAAATTGGACACAAAAAAACAATTGAAAACTAAATTAATAAGAATATTAGGATATTAATTGTAAAACTTGAAGATCATTGGTATATAACTAGATCAAATTTAGGAAAATTAAAGAGAAGTGATTAATATGAGACCTCCATGTGAAATTGTAGTATGGTACGTTATTCCGAGTATCAGATCAGAACTTGCAAAGGAACTCTTAAACCTTGGTATGAAACAAAAGGAAATTTCAGAATTACTTGATATTACACAACCTGCAGTGTCACAGTACATCAGTGATAAAAGGGGTCATGGAATCAAGTTTAATGGCGAAGTCCAGGAACTTATCAGAGAGTTTGCATTGGATTTGAAGGAAGGAAAACTAAACCAGAGCGGAATTATATCAAGAATATGTGATTTATGTAGACGCATAAAAACAGAAGATGTGGTTTGCCAACTTCACAAAGAGAAGGACAACATACCAGTCAACTGTAATGCATGTATGGGTTCACAAGCAGACCATGAATGTCAATGAACCCCTACATTTCATTAAGATTACACATAATACATTCTTAGATATGACTGTTTTTAATTTAAGTAGAACTGTTTAATTTAAAATTCAACAAACCATAATAATCATTCTAATGGAAAACATATCTCCAAATTTTTCCTAAAAGGATATATTTTAGATTGATTTACAAATTCATTAAAAATATTTTTTTAAGTGATAGTCATGTGTGCAATTACAGGTATACTCTCCATAAATGGTAAACAAGCCTTGAGTGAAGATCTGATTTGTATGCTTAAAACCATGGAACACCGAGGTCCAGATGGATCCAGAATATGTTTAGATGGTAAGCTCATAACAGGTGATCTTGAAACCACCAATCATCCATGTGCAAATATTGGTCTTGGACACAACCTACTTTCAATAGTTGGAACCGAAGTTTCACAACCCCTTGTTAAACATGGTTTAGTACTGGTTGCAAATGCAGAGATCTACAACTACATGGAACTAAAAAACTTCTATGATGAGTGTTACTTCACAGATTCAGACTGTGAAGTAATTCTAACCCTTGTAAACAAGTACTACAAAAATTCACTTGTAGATGCAGTGAACACCACCATCAAAGAACTTGATGGAGATTATGCCTTCGCAATTTCAGATGGTAAAGAACTCGTGGTTGTAAGGGATGAAGTGGGTGTTAAACCTGTTTATTATGGTACCGATAACAGCAGGGATCTATTTGCCTTTGCATCTGAGAGAAAAGCCCTGTGGAAACTGGGAATAAAAGATGTGAAGGTGTTAAAACCTGGGGAGATGCTTTTAAACAACAAAACCATTTCAAGACCACTGACAAAAATCACAGCAAGGCCAATTCTAAAAGTTAGTGACAGTGCTGAAGCTGTCAATCCATACGACTCAAATTACTACAAAAATTTGCTTAAAAAGTTCTTACAGACTCTGTGAAGAAACGAGTAGCAGGGCTTGATAGAGTCGGAATTATTTTTTCAGGTGGATTGGACAGTAGCATACTTGCAAAACTAGTGAAGGATCTCGAAGTTGAAACATGTCTGTACACTATTGGCACAGAGAACTCTTCAGATATGAAGTATGCAAAACAAGTTGCTAACTCATTAGATCTTCCTTTAAAATCTAAAATTGTTGCATTGGACGATGTTAAACATTACACTGGTCTCGTGTTAAATGCCATTGAAGAGTACAATGTAATGAAGATAGGTGTTGGAATGCCCTCGTACATTGCATCAGAACTTGCGAGTCAAGATGGAATCAAAGTCATGCTGTCTGGCCAAGGAGCTGATGAATTATTCGCAGGCTATCAAAGATACACCCAGTTTTACAAGGAGTATGGTGAGAAAACAACAGAATATCTTGAAGCAGATGTTTCAAACTTGTACCATGTGAATCTCCAAAGAGACGATGCTGTGACAATGGCAAACAGTGTGGAGCTCAGGGTTCCCTACCTTGACAGTGAAGTTGTGAATGTGGGATTAAACATTCCAATGAAGTACAAACTTGGCCATGACCCTGATGATCTTAGAAAATGCATACTCCGGAGATTGGCATCTGACCTTGAAGTTCCAACTGAAGCCGTGTTAAGACCTAAAAAAGCAGCACAGTATGGATCTGGTATTCACAGGCTTCTGGTTAAAAGGGTCTTGAAGGATGGAAGCTACAAAGTACAATTTGAGTCTTTATAAAAAATAAATAAAGATTCACATGGAAATAATTATGTTCTACAAAATTTATATTAGTATAAAACAATAAGATTTAGCTAACGGATTATTTGAAATAAAATCTTATACAAAATTTATGATAATGAAGTAAGGTGATGTAGTTGAAGATAGAAAAGGAAGCAGAACAGATATTAGAAAAATTTTCAGAAGCTCTCAAGGACATCCCAGATCTTGAGGAAACACATTACATGGTGGACAATGTCAACCTTACTAGAGATGATATTGCAGAGGATAAGGATCCATCAAGGATCATGCGGAATGCACACACAGATGAAGATGGAAACATCATAGCAGAAAAAGGAAAATGGGTAAAATGAGATTAAATCTTGTTTTAGAACTTTTAGATGTTCCAGGACAGCTGATAGATGCACTGGAACCAATAGGAAAACTCGGAGCAAACATTGTTACTGTAATTCACCAGAGAGACGTTAAAACTGAACGTGGAACAATTCCAGTCCATTTAACACTTGAGGGTGATGAAGAAACCCTTAAACGGGTTTTAAAGACCATTGAATCCAATGATATTCAGATCATCGAAGTTGATGGTGTGGTTAAGAAGGAAACCATCACAACCATACTCATTGGAAACATCGTTGATCACGACCTCAAAGAAACTGTTAGTGAGTTGAATTCCATAGATGGAGTTAGAGTGGCTGATCTGAACCTTAAAATGTCGGACAACCCTGAAAATTCAGCTTCAAGAATCGTTATTGAAACTGATTACGGAAGAAAAAATGAATTAATGCAAAATATTAAGGATTTCGGTAAATCTAAAGGATTTTTAGTCATCAATGAAGTATAAATAAATTAATATAAAGAATTTATTAGAATAAAGTAGTTTCATTCAGTTCTAATATAATTTTTATGGACACTAAAGACCTGCTTATTTGGAGGATATTTTAATGAAGTTGTGTATACTTGGTTTTGGAGCAGTGGGGATGGGAGTTGTAAAAGTACTCTCAATGAAGAATGATATGTTAATGGATAAATATGGTCTTGATATAAGTGTTGTTGCTGTAACAGACAGTTCAGGAGCAGCAGTAAACCCTGAAGGTTTAGACCTACAGCTCTTAATAGAAACCAAAGAAAACACCAATAAAATTTCAGACTATCCTGAACATGGAGTTCCAGGTTTAGACAGTGCAGAAGTTGTTGAAACTGTTGAATTTGATTGTTTAGTTGAAGTCACACCTACTAACATTGACCATGGAGAGCCAGCAAACACCCACATGATGGAAACTCTGAAAAAGGAAGGGATGTTGTAACTTCCAACAAAGGGCCACTGTCCTTGTACTTCAGTGAACTGGTTGAAACAGCCAATTCAAATAATGCTGAGTTTAAATATGAGGCATCTGTAGGTGGTGCTATGCCCATTATAAATTTTGCACATAACAACCTAGCAGGAAACAATATAAGTTCCGTACTAGGAATACTAAATGGAACTACCAATTACATACTCTCAAGAATGGCTAATGAAGGTTCTTCCTATGAACAAACCCTTAAAGAAGCTCAAGAGTTAGGTATTGCTGAAACTGATCCAACCCAGGATGTTGAGGGAATTGATGCAGCTGCTAAAATAGTTATCCTTGCAAATTCAGTTTTAAACCGGAATGTAACCATTAAAGATGTTCATATGGAGGGTATAACTAATATAACCCCTGAATCTATCGAACTCGCAAAAAAAGAGGGATTTTTAATCAAACTTATAGGGGAAGCCTCAAACAACAACTTAGAAGTTGCTCCAAGGCTTGTGAAGGAAGGTTCACCATTTGCTGTTGATGGTACACTAAACGTTGCCACGGTCATGACCGACCTTGCAGATGATGTGACAGTTGTGGGTAAAGGTGCTGGCTCCATTGAAACTGCTTCAGCCATACTTAGCGATATAATCTGTGTAGGGAAAACAAGAAATCCAGATTAAAACAGCTACAACCATATTTTTTTTAGTTAAAAAATTTTTGTAACACCGTAACCCATGAATACTTTATAAAGTAGAAGTATTATAATACAAAATTTGTTTAATAAAATGTATACGTTTCAATCCCAAATTGTCTCAAGGAAATTTCTTGTTGTATGGTTTTTTAGGATCTTTTGATAAAAGAAGGAAGGAAAAATTATGAAATACATAGTTGTTATAGGGGATGGAATGGCAGATTACCCCATGAAAGAATTAGGGGAAAAACACCCCTTCAAGAAGCTAACATACCAAATATGGATAAAATAGCCTTAAATGGAGTTAGTGGATTATTAAAAACTGTTCCAGATAATATGACTCCTGGTTCAGATGTTGCAAACCTATCAATATTCGGTTACAACCCTGAAAAATACTACACAGGCCGTGGTCCAATAGAAGCAGCAAGCATAGGTGCCAAAATGGATGAACATGATGTGGCATTCAGATGCAATTTGATAACTGCAAAATCAAATGTACTTTCTGATTTCAATGCTGATCATATTAGCACGGTAGAAGCTTCTGAAATAATAGAAACCCTCAACACCAAATTTCATGAAGTTGGAAAATTTTACTTAGGAACCAGCTACAGACATCTGTTTGTAACAAAAAAGCCCAACTCTGCTAATTTAATATCAACACCACCCCACGATGTTGTTAACGAACCATTAAACAACAATGTATTAAAACCTTCAACCGATGCATCTGCCATCGAACTAAACAATGTGATGGAAGAGTCTAAAAAGATTTTAGAAAATCACCCTGTGAATCAAAAAAGGATGGAAGAAGGGAAAAACCCTGCAAATATGATATGGTTGTGGGGACAAGGTGTTAAACCAATACTTCCAAATTTTAAAGACAAGTACGGAGTTAAGGCTGCAACCATCACAGGAGTTGATCTCATAAAGGGATTGGGAATTTACATGGGATTAACCAACATAGAAGTTCCAGGTGCAACAGGTTACTTCGACACAGATTATTGTGCAAAGGCTAAAAATGCTGTTGATGCCCTTGATGATCATGACCTGGTTTTTGTTCATGTAGAAGCACCTGATGAAGCAGGCCATGCAGGAGATCTTGAAGAAAAATTAAAGGCAATTGAAAGGATCGATGATAGGATCATTGGAAAACTTCTTGATGAACTTCCAAGTTTTAAGGAATATTCCATGGCTGTTTTACCTGACCATCCAACACCCATATCCATCAGAACACATACAATGGACCCTGTACCATTCTCCATGTTTTCAACCAACGGAGAATCAGATACAGTAAATCATTACGACGAAGAATCGGTTAAAAATGGAGCTATGGGAATTTCATGGGGTTATAAATTCATTGAAAAGTTTTTAAACGGCTCAAAACCTGATTAACATTCTTTTTTTGTCAATATTATTTTTTGCATTCAATATATTTTTTTTAAATCTGCACCCATTTAATTTTCTGTAGAAATTGAATTTAATAAGTTAATATCAACATACAATTAGTTATTATTATTTGTTCGGTTAATAACGTGGCCTATGTAATTTTGTTCGATTTTAACATAAAATATCCAAATATATTTAATTCAAAACAGCTAATATTATAAACAATGATTGATTTATAACTTAACTTCTTATACAATAAATTACAAGAATTATCAAAACTTTAAATCGCCATATATCTAAGGAGGTATCTAGATTTTTGATATTCATCCATCAATAATAGCCGGAAGATTAACTATATACGGATTGAAATTATTCGGTATGAAGGGAACAGCATTACCTGGTAAAGTTGCCATGAAGCTCGATCCTGATCTCCTTAAATTAATTGATTCACGTTGTAAAAAGAAATTGATTATAACAGGTACCAACGGTAAAACAACAACTAACAATCTTATAAATCATGTACTTGGAGAAAATTTTCCTAATTCATTATCTAATTTAATGGGTGCAAATATGCCCCAAGGAATTGCAAGTGCCTTCTTAAACAATTTAAAGGAAGAATATGATTGGGGCATTTTTGAAGTGGATGAGGGTTCGTTTGAAGATATTGTGAAACATATCAAACCTGACTACGTACTCATCACCAATTTTTTCAGGGATCAACTGGATAGATTTGGTGAAATTGAAAACACGGCCAAAATGGTTTATGATGCTATTAAACCCCTTGATACAACTTTAATATTGAATGCAGACGATCCATTGGTTGTGAAATTTAAGGATCTAAATAAACCATCCATCTACTACGGAGTTCAGAAAACCCATTTCAGCTCAATGAATCAAAGTGTTGTGGAATCTAGATTCTGTCCAGAATGTAATGAAAGTTTGGAGTATGAATATTACAACTATGGTCAGCTTGGAAAGTATCATTGTGATAACTGTGGATTTAAAAATCCTGATTACCAGTACAAAATATCATCCATAGAATACATTAACAACAGTTACGAGTTTGAAATTGAAACCTCCCAAGGGGATAGTAGCACCATAAATTTTGGCTACGACGGAATTTATAACGCCTACAACTGTTGTGCTGCTGTGGCCTTTGCAAGGGAAACTGGACTTGAAATGGATATCATCAAATCCAGAATTGGAAATTTCGATTACAAACTGGGAAGGATGGAAAATTTTTCACATAATTCTAAAATCATCAAGATCGTGCTGGTTAAAAATCCTATTGGTTTAACAGAGGTTTTAAACAGCATTGCCAACGATGAGAGAAGGAAATCTTTGCTCTTCATACTTAACGACAACCCAGCTGATGGTACAGATGTGTCATGGATCTGGGATGCCGATGTTGAAACTGTGAAAAATATAAAAAATCTCGAAAACATATTTTTTTCAGGCATAAGGGCAGATGATATGGCATTAAGATTAAAATACTCGGGATTAACTGTTAAACCAGGATTTATCAACAGTAACATTGAAGATTCAATAAATAAAGCCATGAAGAGTACAGTTGAAATAGTATACATTTTACCTACATACACTGCAGTTTACAACACCCGCGAAATTGTTATAAATCTTATTAACAGTAACAATCCTAAAATTCAAAGATTCAGAGAAGTTTTAAGATCCAAACTTGGAGCCTAGGACGTGATCAATTATGGAACTAACTATTTGTCATATGTACCCAGATCTTTTGAACTTGTATGGAGATATTGGAAACATTATAAATCTCAAAAAACGCTGCGAATGGCGAGGTATTAAAGTTAACATCGTAAATTTCACAGTTGACTCCGATGTTGATCTGGGTGAAACAGATGTTTTCTTCATGGGGGAGGATCTGACAGGGGTCAATCCATTGTTTATTCAGATTTAACACAGTATCAAAAAGTACTCACAAATGCCATTGAAGATAAAGCAGTGTTTCTGGCTATTTGTGGAGGTTACCAGCTTTTAGGTGAGAGTTATATTGATGCCGTTGGAAATAGAATCCCAGGACTGGGTGTTTTAGATTACACAACTGAGAGTGAAAAGGGCAGGTTGATTGGTAACGTTGTATTGAAAAATCATTTGGGGCTTAAACCTGAAACATTGGTGGGCTTTGAAAATCATGGCGGAAGAACTTACCATGATTATGATACACTTGGAACCATAATAACTGGAAATGGTAACAATGGAAAGGACAATTTGGAAGGGATGGTTTACAAAAACTGCATTGGAACCTATTTACATGGTCCAGTACTCCCAAAAAATCCTCATTTAACTGATCATATCATATTAACAGCACTCAAACAGAAGTATGATATTAACAAACTGGAACAAATAGATGATAAACTCGAGTACAAAGCCCATAACAATGTACTGGACCGTTATGGTATGTGATTAAAAATTTATAAACAATAAATGAACACTGCATCCATAGGAATTTGAATTAAATTTACCATTCTCATATTTCGTAGTAATCATGGTCGTTGAGGCTTTAAAGATGTATAAATTTAGTTTTTTACAGGGATTTCTATAAAAAAGATTTTCTGGGCTTGGTTCAGGGGAAAATCGAAAAAAATCTTTGTATCCATATTTGAGTTTCATTTTACATTTATTCATGAGATTAAAACAGATAAATATAACCTCAGCCAAATTATTTATTAATAGTTGTATTGAATAAATTATTTTTAAATTAGAAAAAATAATTATTAATGAATTTTTATAAAGTTAGTGTGGTGCTAAATTTTTTGTAAGTGCCCAAGTGATAATAATTTTAGGCTTATAATAAATTAGGCTTTACTAATAATGAATATCAATTGTAAAAGTAATTTAAGGAGATGGTAGATCTGTCAAAGTATATTGTGGTTACAGGAGGAGTAGTTAGTTCTATTGGAAAGGGAATAACATCCGCTTCTATAGGAAGGATACTGAGATCGTATGGAGTCGATGTCACGGCAATAAAAATCGATCCCTACCTCAACTGGGATTCAGGTACGCTGAACCCTTATCAACATGGTGAAGTGTTTGTTACAGAGGATGGTATGGAAACCGACCTTGATCTGGGTCATTATGAACGTTTCCTGGATGTTAACCTTTCAGGAGAATGTAACATAACCACAGGTAAGGTATATTCCGCAGTTATTAACAAGGAACGAAAGGGAGATTACCTTGGTGCTTGTGTGCAGATAATTCCACATATTACTGATGAAATAAAAGCCATGGTAAGAAAAATTGCCGATAAAACCCAGGCAGAAGTGGTTATGGTAGAAGTTGGAGGTACTGTTGGAGATATTGAAAGTCAACCATTTCTTGAAGCATTGAGACAGCTGCGTAATGAAGAGGGTCATGACAACGTGATGTTTGTACATGTAACCTACGTACCGTACCTAAGGGCTGCTGGTGAATTTAAAACCAAACCTACCCAGCACAGTACCAAGGAGCTTAGGAGTACTGGAATCACACCGGACATGATCATCTGCAGATCAGAACTACCAATAGACACCCACCTGAAAGAAAAAATAGCTCACTTCTGTGATGTGGATAAAAATGCTGTTATTAACGCTCCAGATGTTCGATCCATCTATGAAATTCCCCTAATATTAAACAGTGCAAATGTTGGGGACTACGTTGTTGACAGGATGAAGATCGAAACCAGAAAACCTGATCTGTACGATTGGAGTAGGATTGTAGAGTCTTTGAAGCTTGATGAGAAACGTGTGAGTGTTGGAATCATAGGTAAGTATGTGGAACTGGAAGATGCTTACATTAGTATCAGAGAATCATTGAAACATGCCGCAGCTGAGGTTGGTGTTAAGGTAGATATTGAATATTTAAGAGCGGAAGATAGTGTAAATACATCCAAACTTGAACAATTTGATTCACTTCTCATTCCCGGTGGTTTTGGTGAGAGGGGAATATCAGGAAAGCTTGATGCCGTCAGGTACTCCATCGAAAAACAGGTTCCACTCTTTGGAATATGTTTAGGTATGCAGTGCATGGTCATTGAATATGCTAGAATGAATGGTATTGAAGGTGCAAACAGCACAGAGTTTGATGAAAATGCCAAACATCCAGTTATTGACATAATGCTGGAACAGAAGAAGATTAAAAACATGGGTGGAACAATGAGACTCGGATCCTATCCATGCAAACTCGAAACTGGAACATTAGCCCATGCATCTTACAAGGAAGATATGGTGAGTGAACGTCACAGGCACAGGTTCGAATTTAACAATAATTATCGTGAAATTTTAGTTGAGAAGGGTCTGACAATTTCAGGTGCTTCCCCTGATAATTTCCTGGTGGAAATTGTTGAACTGAAGAATCATCCATGGTTTTTAGGCTGTCAGTTCCATCCAGAATTTAAATCCAGGCCAAACAAAGCTCATCCAATATTTAGATCATTTATTGAAGCAGCAGTGGAGAATAAAAAGAGTAAATCTTCAACTTGAAAAATTCCCATTCTTATTTAATCAAAATATTTCTTTTTTTGAAATTCAGAATGGAAAACATGCTACCTACCTCAATTAGGTGAATTTACATCCACCAATATTTTTTTTAAGAATCCCTTGTTTATAACTAGTTTTAATTATTATCACGGAAATCTTTCCATTAAAGTCTGTGTTTTTTACGATATTAAGTTCATTAAACGTTGTTGGTTTGAGATTTGACTTGTAATCTGGAATTTGAAATAGTATGCATGAGTTATGTTTAAATGTGTAGGTCATAAATAAATTTATGTTGAAGATACTTAAAAAAAAACAGTAGCATGAACATTTTACATAAATCCTAGAGAATGATAATTATGTTTGTAAATATACCTCTCATAACAATAATTATTGCAGTTGTCGCATGCATATATGCAAGTTACTCAGACCTTAAATTTGGACTAATAAAAAACAAGTTAACTTTTCCCCTTATAGCAATAGGAATTATTTTAAACGGAATCTACGTTTTAATCACCAATGACATTTTTCTATTTTTAGAGGGATGTTTTGTGACTGGTTTGGTTTTTGTGATTGGTTACGTGTTCTGGAAGATGGGTGCATGGGCAGGTGGAGATGTTAAACTTTTCACAGCTGTTGCAGCATTAATTCCCTTTTATGCAACAACATACTACCCTACAATTGTAACTTACCAAATATTGGGTTGGCAATTTCCTCTTCTTTCCCTATATCAATTCCCATTTACTGTTATAATCAACAGCATACTTTCAATGCTACCTTTCTTATTGGTATTTGTTTTCTACATTGCATTAAAAAACAAACCCTACTTAATTACTGAACTTTTCTCACCACTTAAAAATTATGAGAAAAATCTGGTTTTAACACTGGTAATTTCTTCTTCTGTAACAATTGCCTATTATATTTCCTTGGAATTGAAGTTTCAAATAATCATATTAACACTGATACTTATTTACTTGTTATCAGCCGTTATTTCGAAAATTCCAAACAAGATCAAGGCAGTTATTGTATCTATTGTCACGGTGTTTGCACTCATAAACAACTGGCAAATTACCCTCACAGGCATAGTATTCATATTCATCTCAATAAATGTCATTGAAATAATTAAAAAGCTCTTAACCAGTGTGAGTAAACAGGCCCTCCAGGAAGATTATAAAATAGATGAGCTTAAAGAGGGAATGATTCCAGCTTACAACATCTACGAAAATGATGATGAAGCTTATGAAGATAAAAGCACCTTCTTTGGAAGGTTAAAACTGGGAATTTCCAGTGGAGATGTTTCCAAGTTAAATGCGTCCCAGGATAAATTAATTATCAGCACCATGGCAGCAGGACTCAACACTGAGAACATAGAATATTTGAAGGAACTTCGAGATAAAAAAAGATTAAAGACAACTTAAAAGTAAAACGAGGCGTGCCATTTGCCCCTTCAATTTTAATAGGCCTTCTAATATCACTATTTATAGGTGATATCGCATTTATTGTCGAGAAAATCTTGTTAGCCATTGTCTACTAAACATGTATCACAAAAGAAATGGAGATCTTCGTATCTTCATAATATATTTTTTAGAGTTAGACTTGTTATAATATTTCAAAATAGGTCTTAACGATTCTTTAAAATCATGAATTAATTAAATCTTCAATTTAATGTTACTCTTAATGGGATACTGGCTTAAGTAAAAAAAGGGTCAATAATTTCTGGGATTCATGCACCCCTCCTATGAAACAGGTCGTTTATAAGTAAGGAAGAAACTCCCATTTCTTGTTCTGATTATTCCTATTTTTTAATGATCCCAATTCTGGCTTACACTTTTGGATCTAACCCCATTATTTGAGTTCTGATGCCATGTCCCAGAGTTACATCAGTGATAACTTTAAGTGTGAAAAAATATACAAATATAGTCATGTTTAGTATGGATGAAACTGGGCAGGCATCTGTCGAATACGTGCTATTATCATTGGTATTTCTTATAATCTTGGGTTCAGTAACTATACCTCTGATTAGTAAATCTATTGAAAGTAGTATAGATGTTTCAGATACTTCTAATGTAAATTCTGCTGTAAACAGTATCGCCAATGCTGTGGGAGTTGTTTATGCTAATGGTCCCGGTGCAAAGCGAACAATAAACGTTTACTTCCCAGTTGCAGGTACTTTAAGTAACAGTAACAATGCCATTGGCATGCCTGTAACCCTTAAGAATGGAACTTCGAAAAATGTAAACGCAGCTGTACCATATAAAGTTACATTTACGCCAAGTGCTGTTGCTCAAAAGACAAATTACAATGCCACCGTTGAATGGAAAGTTAGCGATGACCACATAACGGTAACTTTAACAAAAACCTAAACCTGAACTTGTAAACCAACATTCAGGCATTAATTATATTAGTAAGGTCGTAACATAGGGGATTCAATGAACATCTTTAGTGCAATAGGTCATTATGTTATTAAATTATTTTCAATCATTGGAACGGTTATTATGGCTATTCCAAAAATTCCTAGATTAATCAGGAATTTTGATTCCAGCGAAATAAAACAACATCTTGACTCAGAAAATATCAAGGAAAATATATCTAAGATAAGAGAAGAAGCTGCCCTAGATGAAAGAATCTCTAAAATTAGGGGTTCTGAAACTTCTAGGCACTATGATAGCAGTGATGATGATGATTCGGGATTCATCATGATCGGTGGTGGTTTTTCAGCTGAGGAGAAGGAAAGAACCGTACTGATACTCCAAATACTTTCTGCATTGTTTATTGTACTGTCTATACTGAGTATCTTCAACTTCATATCTGCCATTATTTACATACCTATCGGTATTGTTATAGTGGGGTACATCATATATCTACTCTATAATAAGATTAAGCTCATGTACAAATCTGATTTTAATGCCTATCGAGACTTTTTTTGATGTACATTGCTGTGGGTGTGATACTCTACGTTATCAACTTCAACACCAACCTGGTCATGTCATTTTCATTTGAACTTTTACCATCTTTAACAGTATTAATATTTGCATTAGTGGCTGTAATTGCAGTGTTTTTAATATTCCGTGTAAGGTACTACAGGAATTTCACCTATGGAACTGTTTTAGATAGCGGTAAAAATACAGCTCATGTGAAAGTGGACTACGACATAAGATCAAATGTAAAGCCAGATATTTACATCGTTGAAAACCATGTGGGTGCTGTTGAAGGTGAACAAGTTAAATTGCAACTTGAAGAAAAACTCATGAGTATGAGTGGTAACAAACCTGTTAACATCATTGAAACAGCTAACAAGATTTAAACTATTCATACTATATTGTAATTTTAAAGATTTGAAATTTAACTATTTATTAAACAATATTTCTGTAATAAATCAATCATATCCCCATAATGAAGAAATCTATAAAATATTCATTTTTAGTTTAATTTCAAGGAATTTATTTTATTAAATTTACAAATAATAGAATTTAATATTATTATGATCAATCCTTTACAAAAATTTATATACTTTAACTTTTCCATTATACATATATAACATTATTTAAGTTATCTTGGAGAATTAGAAAATGTTAGTAAAAAAATGTATAATATTAATATTAATTGTTCTAACCTTTTTATCACCGGTTTTAGCAGTAAACATTGATTTAGAAATTACGAACCAAGATTATCAGACAATAAGAAGCAGTAAAAACATGTATGATAATGATTTAAACAATGCCACCAAATATTCCTTAAAAAATAAGTATACTAAAAGTATTGATACTCTTCAAGCTACAACCCTGAAAACTATTGGTATGGATTGTAATTCTGTTCACACATCCAAACTCAGTTTTAATGCAACCGATAATAATGATTTGAATATTCTATTACTAGCTAAACCCGCGTATGGAAAGGTTAAAATTAATTCTGATGGAACGTTTACTTACATTCCTTACATGGATTACCGTGGAATTGACAGCTTCTGTTACGTTGCAACTACAAAAGAAGGGCCAAGGATCACTGAAATAAAATTCAATATACAATGATTAAAAAAAACTATTAAAATAAATTTATAGTTTACCCTGAGTATAATCATTGAAATTTTCTTTTTTAGAATAAACAGATTATAGAACATATTTTATCCAGTTTAAAGAACCTTTATTTTGATTGTGATTATAGGTTTTATTAACCTAACTAAATATCTAACTTTAATTATTTTGGGCATACTCATGAATATATACAATGAAATTCTAACAGATAAATTGTATGATACATAAGGATCATCCTAGATACGAATCTTTAAGGCTTAGAGCTAAAATTGTGGAAGCATATAAGAATGGAATACTCGCAGACTCTGGAATGATAGCCCATGGACGAGGCGAGGCATTTGATTATTTATTAGGAGAACAATCAACTGAAAATGCTAAGCTTGCAGTTCAAGCTGCAGCAGCAGCACTTCTTCTTGCAGAACATCCCATAATATCAGTTAATGGTAACACCGCTGCACTTGTGCCAGATAAAATTGTTGAACTGTCAAATGAACTCGATATTCCAATTGAGATAAATCTATTTTATCGAACATCAGATAGAGTTTTGAATATTGAAAAATTACTACGGGACAACGGTGCTAACACTGTCTTAGGCACAGATCACGAGAAAAAAGCTTTGATTAAAGGACTTGAAGGTCCAAGATCAGCTTCGAGCGCCGAAGGTATTTACAAGGCAGATGTTGTTCTAGTTCCACTAGAAGATGGTGATCGTGCTGAAGCCCTTGTTAAAAATGGAAAACTCCTCATAACTATCGACTTAAATCCGCTTTCAAGAACTGCTAAAACATCAACAATAACAATTGTAGATAATATAGTGAGGGCAATACCTAACTTAATTGATGCAGTTATAAAATTAAGTCAAAGAGATAAAGCCACCCTACATCAAATTGTTAGTAACTTTGATAATAAAGAGAATATTCAAAGATCCCTCCAAAAAATTTCTAAAAAATACATCGGTGAAGATCTATGAAAGTAATTGGAGTTACAGGTCTGCCAGGATCCGGAAAAAGTGTGGTTTCAAGGGTTGCAAAACAATTGGGAGTTCATGTTGTTCGAATGGGAGATGTGATAAGGGAAGAAGCTAAAAATCGGAACAAAACAACCGGTGAAGTGGCTGTGGAACTTAGAAGGGAATTCGGAGAATCTGTAATAGCAGACAAATGTGTATCTAAGATATTAAACTACAACCAAAAACCCCGCACATCAAATCAAAGGAAAAATACAGTTAAAGTAAATAAACCAACCCTTTTCATGATAGAAGGAATTAGAAGTGAATATGAAGTTGAAATTTTCAAGAAAAAATTCAAAGACTTTAAAATAATAGCTGTGCATTCAACACCTCAAACCCGTTTTAAAAGGTTAAAAAAAAGAATGAGGCCAGATGATTCCAGAGAAGAATCCGAATTTAAATTGAGAGATAAAAGAGAATTAGACTTTGGAATAGGAAATGTCATAGCAACTGCGGATTACATGGTTGTAAACGAAGGCCCTTTAAAAAAATTAAAGGCATTGTAAGGAGCATACTTGAAAATGAATTGCAAAGTAATGGTAAGGGCAAGGGTAAATCCCACAGAAGAACTAGACAAAGTAATTAAAGCCATCTCAAATATTTTTGATTATGAAGAACTCGAAATTGGTGATGGTTACGTAGAAGTTACAGGCGATGAAAATTGTGTTTTAAAACTTAAAGAAGAGCTTAAAAACAGAGAAATTAGGGACACCGCCAATAGAATTCTTTTTAAAGGAATTGAAAACAACAAGATCAGTTTTTCTCTTGGTAAACAAGCTGCACTGGTATCTGTTCCAAACTTCGTTGATTCACAGATGTCTGCACTTGGAGAACTAGATGTTGAAGTTGAAACTGAGAATCCTGAGGTTTTCATAGCTTGGATAACACATAAAGAGGAAGATGAAGAGTAATTAGATTGTTTATTTTATTCCATATAATTTTTATTTTGTTTTAAATATCTTGGATGAATTTTCCATTTCCACAAACTATAAATATTGGATACTCATAATTTATATTACTGACTCATGAGTCATGATTATGATTAAAGGTTCATTAATGTTTTAGGTGAATGACCATGTCACTAACAAAATGGAAAGAAAGAGAGAAAATAGAGCGTCAAAATGATATTATAAATGCAACTCGAAAATTGATAGGCCATAAAGATTTTGATGAAATTTCAATGGATGAAATAGCCAAAGAAATTGGATTAGGTAAGAGCACACTTTACCTGTACTTCAAAAACAAAGAATCCCTCTACTTTGCCGTAGTTCTTAAAGGCATTAATATTTGGTATGAGATGGTACAAAATGGAGTGAGCAATGGTGATAGTGGTTTAGAAAGGTTAATATCATATAAAAATGTCAATAAAGAATTTTCAAACCGCTACCCCGAATATTTCAGTCTGCTCTACTCCCCTACATCGATCAAAAAACAGTTCAACATGGAAAAAATGGAGAACAGCCAAGAATTTCAAGAAGTCAGGAAAATATTCAAAGAGATATTGAAAGTGGGAATAGATGCAATTCAGAAAGCATCAGAAGAAGGTACCATCAGAAAAGAAGTTGATCCTGTTGAAGCAATTATATTACTGTCCATAATCTACAACGGCAGAGTGAATATGGGAGACTGGAGTAAAGAGCTACTAAACAGTAGAGGTATTGATGATGAGAAGTTTAACAATGATATTGGAGACTTCTTTTTACAGATGTTAACAAAATAGTTTAAACTCAATTAAAATTGGACTAATTAGTTATAAAAAGATAGTTTCACCAGTTTTTAGAGTGAATTGAATGTTCGAGGTGTTAAATATGGATTGTGTTGAAATGAGAAATGAATTAAAGGAACTTTTGAAATTGGATAATGAAATCGTGGCAATTAGCTGGTCAGTTAATGAGCCAAAAAATGTTGAAAAAGAAACAGGAAAATCACGTTTTTGTTCAAAGCTTGAAAAAGCGATGAATGGCCAAATTTTCTATTCAACATTGGATGAAGAGGAATGTATGGGTGGTGCTAGATACTCCGGGCTTAAAAATATGGCAGACTATCCATCAAATGTACAAAGTGGTGCTTTCATGGTTCCAAAAGGTTTGTATAAAAATATTCCTGCAGTTCAACGGTCACGAGAAACTGAGAGTTATATTAACCCTGGAATTTTCAAGGCAATTATATTTGCCCCTTTAAATCAAGTTACATGGGAACCTGATGTGATATTCATTGTGTGTAATGCAAAACAGGGAATGGAAATACTCCATGCAAATGCTTACGATTCTGGAGAACAAGGAAAAGGCGCAGATGCCGCCCCTATTTGCAGTTCAATGGCAGCTAATCCATACTTATCTGGAAAAGTAACCTATGGTTTTGGAGATGTAGCTTCAAGAAACAACATGAACATCAAACCTGAAGAGATAATGATAAGTATTCCAGGTAGTGATATTTCTAGGATCATTTCAAACTTAGGTGAAATGAAAACCAAAATGTTCTTCAAAGAGTAACCAATAAAAAAGTCAAAACAACCTTTTTTAGATTCAAATGGATAATTTAGTGCAAATCACACCCCTTAGCGAATGCTCTAAATGATAGAATTTGTGTTAGATGGAGAGAGTAACAGTGAATAACCAGGATGCAGGAAAATATCAAGTAAACAGTACCATGGCAGGACTAATGGTTGGACTTCTTATTGCTGCCTTTGATTATTCAATCATGTCAACAACCATGCCCAACATTATTAACAGTTTACATGGAATTGAATTTTATGTTTGGCCCTTTTCTGCTTACATGTTGACATCAACCATCTCCATTATTATTTTTGGTAAAATGTCCGATATTTATGGTAGAAAATCTATTCTAATTACCGGAATAATTATATTTATAATCACCTCAATAATGTGTGGATTTTCAGAAAATATGATGGAACTCATCATTTTCAGGGGACTGCAAGGAATTGGCGGTGGAATTTTAATTTCTTTACCATTTGTAATGGTTGGAGAAATTTACAGCCCAATAGAACGTGCTAAATATATGGGAATATTAGGTTCTGTGTTTGGAATAGCAGATGTACTAGGGCCAATTCTCGGAGGGTTAATCACAGACACCCTTGGATGGAGATACGTATTTTTCATCAATATTCCACTGGGAATTATTGCTTTAATCCTAATTTATTATTCAATTCCCAACTTCAACCAGGACTCTGTTAAAAAAGTAATCGATTATCGTGGGATAATTCTATTCACACTTGCATTAAGTTCGATGTTTTTTGGTTTAACATTTGCTGGACAGTTAACAGAACATCCTCCAGAACTAATAGTTGGACTAACGTTAATGTCTCTAATAATGTTCATAGTTTTTGTTTTAGTCGAAAATAAAGCAGATGAACCAATTATTCCCCTTCATCTTTTTAAAAGTTCGATATTTAATGTGTCTTCCATTGAAAGTTTTTTAGCAAGTGCAATAATGTTCTCGGGAATTATTTATATTCCCCTGTTTGCACAGGGTGTTTTAGGTATGAATGCTGTGAATTCTGGCCTATCAATGATTCCCATGTTGTTGAGTCTTACAATTAGTTCAGTTGTTACTGGACAGATCATTTCAAAAACAGGGAAATATAAAAATTTGGTTATTGTTGAATTTCTAATTACAATTTTAGGAGTTGTTTTACTGGCATCTATGGATGAATACGTCCCGTATTATATGTTAATAATTTATTCAACCATTTTAGGTATTGGTTCTGGAATGGCATACAACATATTCAATGTAGCGGTACAAAATGCATTTTCCATAGCGGAGATAGGAATTGTAACAGCTTCAATGAGATTTTTCAGAAATATAGGTACAATAGTTATTGTTCCTGTGTTTGGATTTATCATGAATTACAGCTTAAATGCAACCACAAGTCTAAATACAACACAAACACTCATAGTATCTATTCAGAATATTTTCTATTTAACCCTCATATTAGCATTTTTAGGACTTATAATGGCCTTATTTCTTAAAGAAACCCGTTTAAAGGAATCTATTTCTGATAAAACTGATGATAATTTAAAATATGATAAAGCCATTTAATGGAATTTAAATGTAATTATCATGAATTTTAGAGGGGTGTTTAAAAAATTATATTAAAAAAAGGTTTATTAACTATTTTTTTATTTGTCCTCAAGTTCTGCCTTGGATATGACCATGTATCCACTGTCAGTTTCCCATACATTTGAAGATTCTTGTATTTTTATTTTCTTGTGGAATATTGGTCCGTCGAGTACCAGGGTTTCTGCTTCGCCACCCTCAAATGCCATATGCATTCCATACTTCCCATGAAGATCTACTATTTCTTTTAACAGTCCTTGATCTAGTTTACGTCCTAGCCAGTTTTCATCTAGTCCCTCTGCAGACACGCTTATTAGGATCACTTCAAATCCGAGTTCAATTATTGTTTCCATATAATCTTCAGGATCCCAATGCCATAGAGGAGCCTTAGATTCTAGTCCAACATCTTTACAAAGACTGTCAATCCTGGATTTTTGGTATTGAGATGCTAGTGCCCCTGCAAAAACAGCATCAACTCCCCGGGACTTGAGATCTAAAAGCACATTTTTTAGATCGTCCAGTTCTTTCTCCTTAATTCCATGAGTTTTAGCCCTGAGTAGTGGGATGCCCATTGCTTCTGCTGACAGTTCTGTGATGTGAATATTTGGTACATGAAACATGTAGGACTCTGGATTATCAGATATCATTGAAACCAAATATTCAACATTGTAACCTTCTTCAATGGCCTTATAAACTGCCATTGTACTGTCTTTACCGCCAGAATAAAGTACTGCTGCTTTCATAGTTATTTTACATCCCTAAATATTAGTTTTATCTTTATTTTTTTCTATATTCTTTAATACGTTCCTTTAGTTGGTCTAAAACCCGGGATATGCTGTCAATGAACAACCCTGCTAGACCTACAAGTACTCCTAAAAATCCACAAAACAGTATTATATCATTTTTGTCGGGTATTATGTTTTTAACTGCTTGCACACTGTTTTCTGTGGTGCCGTTTATGGAGGTGATGATAATTTCTCCTTGCGGTAATTGGGACATTATCTGGTTGAGTTTGGATGCTTCCACAACCAATGTGACATTTGCAACACTGTAGCTTATTGTGGATCCACTAACGTACATCATCCATGTTTCAAGGGAATTAACCACATCCATGGGATTGGTATCGTTTTTAACATCTAATATTATGGTTTTATTGTTAGGTATCTGGATAGAGGTTATGTTTTCATTAATAGTTTTAATTCTGTTTATATAGGTTGTTTGCCAGTCTTGCGACATTTCGGGCGTGCTAATTGTTATTCCATTACTTTGTACACTCTTTACACCATCAATTTTTTTAGTGTTTTGAATAAACGAAGTGATGTTCACATCTGTGGACACATTCAAATTTATTACATCAGTACTGGAACTAGTTGCATGAAACAGTGAATTGGCCATGTCTGGAACATCTTCAATTATGGGAGATATGAAAAATGCCCCACCCACAGCTCCTACTGTAAATCCAACTAAAACAACAAATACTATGTTCTTTTTACCGATTAATGGTGTTAATAGAGCTGTTGAAAATATGAAGATTAAAATTAATATGAATAATCCAAGCATTAGAATTACAGTAACTGGGTCCATGTTCTATCCTCTGATCTTGATCCTAATAGATTATCTCAATCATCTTGTTAAAGTTATTTAAAATAAATTTTATACTGTCACAATGTTTCCGTTAGAAGCATCCACATAAACAGTTTTAGAATCTTGATCCTTACTCAAGGTTAAGTTCCAGACGGAAATTTGCTTTCCATTATCATTTAAAGTAGCTTGAGTAGTTGACGAAATTAAATATCCCGGATTTGCTTTTAGAGCTATATCTTGAGCTTGTGCAGCAGTTTTCGTTAGATTCCCACTGGAGGTTGTATTATTTGAATTGTTGTTTGAAGGACTAACAAATGTTATAGGCGTCACACTTCCAGTTGATGTAACTTGAGGTTGTGTTACGTTATTTGGAGTACCTCCAAATGGTGCGAAATAGGCGTAGAGAAATATGATTATTACTACAACTCCCAAACCAACTAAAGCCTTTTTTCCCAGCCTTCTTTCAAGTCCATAATAAAAACTAGTATTTGAGATTATATAAACCTTACATCAACTGATCATGTTATTTGGATGGTTCCATTAACATTCTTAACATGATATACATTCTTGTTGTTTAGATTTGTTGTTGTGCCATTGAATTTTTTAGGGATTACACTGACACTAGAACTGACACCAGCATTGGTTACTGCAACAACATAAACATCTCCTGTTTTGGTAATGTTTGCACTAAATGAAAATGGACTTCCAGTCGAGGAAAGCTCCTGATTCATGGTTCTAAGATCCAAATCTATGGAGTAACCATTCCCACCAACATAGGCTGTGTTGATTGTTTCGGCTATTTTTTCTCCCATGATCCTTGCACCCCCATTATCAGCAGTTTGGGTTTTGTCCATGGTGCTGCCTACCAAACTTATGAGTCCTCCTAAAATTATCAGCACTATCAATGATATTAATATGAACTCTGCACTGAACTGTCCTTTATCATCCAAATTCATAATAATCACGTTAAAGGATATGGACTTCCATTTAGTCCCAATTGAATTTTGTAGGGGGATGAAAGGTATACTGGTATACCATAAGGTCCACCACCACTAGGTTGGTTAACATTACCACTTTTTGTAGTAATTATAGATCCTGCTAAACCTGAAAAGTATTCATGATCAATAAATGAAATTGCAGGATTACTACTATGATCTTCAAGAAGTGGATCTCCCATTATAAAAGTACTCATTTTTGTATTGGGTGCACTATGTGATGTCGAAACAGTTTTATTTTCAAGTCTATCAAAAAATGAAAGACCATTTGGATCTACGAAATAATATGGTCTAGAAATGTTACTTGGATTATTAGTACCATTCATAGCATCCCATAAATAAAATAGTTGATTTTGTTTAACACCTGCATCCGCAAAATGGTAATTTGCACCGGCATATGTTGTGTAGTATGGATATTTGTAAATTACAGAAGTTGTTCTTTCCTTACTGTTTAGCCATATATACGGATCCTCTAAACCTTCAATTGATACATAAACCGTGATAGGTGCAGTTGTACCAGTATAAGATTGATTAGTTTGATTGACTTGGATCGGTACTCCTTTTACAGATACATAAAACCCAAATGGATCATCTTGAGTTATATTTACATCATTCGAAGAGAACACTTGTGTTGTGTAA
Organism: Methanobacterium sp. ERen5; assembly: GCA_024167805.1. Taxonomy (GTDB): domain Archaea; phylum Methanobacteriota; class Methanobacteria; order Methanobacteriales; family Methanobacteriaceae; genus Methanobacterium_B. The sequence continues at coordinate 99,819 of CP099988.1, forward strand.
TTGTCTACTGAAATATTATTGATATATATACTCCTACCTGTTTGAGTTTCTAATGCTTTGCAGTTAGCAATAACATAAGAATTTAACGAAGTAACAACCTGATCCCTGATATAAGTTCTACTATCGGTAAGATACACTTGATCATCAATTACCTTTCTAGTAGCATTATAAGCACCATTTCTGCCAGCATCTGTAGCCCCTTCTTTAATAGAAGTGTAAATAGTATTTGCAGTAGTTAAAGTAACATCACCACCTATAGCAGTTGAGGATATGGTGTTTAATTCATTTACAAGCGAACTAAAAGATAAACCAATGATAATGACTGGAATAAATAACAATAATACCAATGGTGTGAATGCATATCCTTTGTTATCCATTTTAATTTCTCCAGTTTACTCCCATAATTCCAATCTTACAGGTATAGTATTTGGTAAATTACCAGTATACAAAGCTTCATCTTTGATATATGCAGGATCAGGATCTATTCCCATCTGCTTAAGGTCATCTATCAGTTCTGCTCTGGCTTGCGCTTTGGCATCTGCTGCTGTTGAATTAAAAGAATTTGTCCAAATATTTTCTAAAAATTTAGGATATATTATAGATATTCTAGTTCCTGAAAATAATGCACCATTTTGATATTGATCCCCAGATTCCCAAGTATTCTTAACTCCAGTCACCGTAACTCTCAAATTGTATGTTCCTGGTTTCAATCCGCCTGTAGAGTTCGTTATAAAACGCCCCCAGTTGCTTTGGAATCTGCATCTTGAAGATCGATAACAAATGGTACAGTATCACTATCGTAAAGAATGTTGTTGTTGTTGTAATCTACACGAACATGACGGGTTGTAGAACTCGCACCAATCCATAGGTAAGCTTGCTGAGCTTCGGCACCGATATTAAATTGCTGTACCTGACTATATTGATTATTACCACTACTTTGATGACTTTTGAAAGGAAAGTTTACCCAATTAATAGGTAATTTGCTGTATGATGTGACGGTGTAACAGTTGGTCAAACCAACAAAATCATAATCATTGGAAGGGGCATTATCCCATACTGTAACCCTCACTTTATTATTACCCGTTTTAAGATAGTCCTTAATATATATTATTCCCGGACTGTTTCCATAACCATTTCCATCACTGTAATCAACCCCATTCAAATCAAATGAATTAAAAGCAACTTGCCAAGTAGTACCATTCCACACTTCAACTAGTGTATTATCAACACCACCGTATGAATTTATCACCAAATAACTGTCAAAGATTCTAGAACCTGTGGGTATATTTATATCTGTAACTTTACTCACTGCACAACCCGCTTGCGTCTGACCCGGAACAGGAACGTTATTTAAGACAAATGGTACACCATCAGAATATATACTATTTTTTCCAAGAAAATTATTCCAAGTTGTTGAACGTAACGTATTAAAAAATGTACGTTGACCAGAGTTTAAATCATATGAAAATCCAAATTCATTACTTCCGCCTTGACCATCTAAATTTTGAGCCGTTGGTACAGCAACTCCTGCAGCATCTGTAAAGTTGTTTATATCTGTTTTGATTCCCGCAGGTATTTTGAGTGTATTTGTATACGTTGCAAGAATCGAAAACCATGGCATGTCACTGTATTTATTCAAGCCTGGATTTTTGAAATTCACATAAAAATTATTTTTTGCATTTTTCAGTTCTGATGCACTTAAATTTCCCTGATAATTGTACATGGTCTCATAAGAGTTGGGACGCAAATTCAAAAATGTGAAGCTTGTGTTCAAAATATTATGATTCAAATTGTTTATTACAACATTAGCACTGTAAGATGGATTTCTAGGATTTTGAACATTATTATGATTACTCGAACCTAATAAAAACATTCCCTTAATTAATGTAGTATTATCTGGAATAGAAAAAGCTATATTAGATATTGAAGTTCCACTACCCCAATAGGGTTGAGTATAAAGCTTAGTTGTGGTTGGAGTACCACTATATGGATCATTCCATGGCGAAAAGTTACTTAACCAATTATGGAAATTCCAAACTGTTGTTGTTACATTTTGTTGTTGATCTTCATATTTTACTTCTTCTAACTTGTAATAAGCCCTACCAACATAACCCATTTGAGGTCCAGAAATAACTTTTACTTTAGTAGCAACATCCCCTGAAACAAGAACCTTGTTACCGGTCACAGAACCATAAGGATCCATTGTCAGTTTATAGCCTACATTACTGGGTAGGAGTGTGTTAAGTTCTGTATTTAAAGTAGTTTGAGCATCAGTGGTATTACCATTTGCATATTGAACTGCAGCTGTTCTTAGTGTTCCATCTTGTTCCATTGTTTCTAATGCACTGTCAGCAAGAGTTTCCAGATGTTGGTGATTTTGTCCCTGATAAACGGGTAAAAGGCCGTATGTTACAATAGAAGCCGTAAGTACTATAACAACTACCAAAGCAAGGACAGCATCTGTTGTAAATAAAAATCCTTTTTCATCCATTTTATCACTCATTAATTTACCCATAAATAAAGGTCAAATTTGCTCTTTTGAGGTAGTACTGTATCTTTATTTATTTCAGATGCGACTGTACCTTTAGGAGTCTGTACAATATAAAAATCCATTGAACTTAAAAAACTGCCAGTAGCATTTAAAGTCACAATGTTGTTAAAGTATTTATTCGGAGTTGAAGCATTATTGTTTAAAAATGCTGAATCAATTTTTTGAGGAGAGTTAATGTTTGTTGATGTGAAATTAATCATATTATTGTTTACACTAACAGATGCAGCAGTAAATCTTTGATTATTAGCTATTAATATCCAATAATCATAAGAATTTATAGATGCAGTATTTGTTTGAAATGAAGGTATTGTGTATATTTGAGAAGCACCACTATATTTTATTTGACTGATAAGGGATGATACTACTTTTAATTTCGATGAAAGTACTACTCTTTCTACCTTTACAACATCTTTGGCGTTGGGATAGTTGGCATTACCCATTATTTTTAATGTGGCTGGTGCAGTTTTATTTATGGTGGTTACATTCAAGAAATATTGGTAATTAGAACCTATGAGAGACTGTATATGAGTTTCATTAAGTGAAGCTAATTTAATAGGATCTATCGTTCCCTCTACCGGCGCTCCTTTTAATGTATCATATTGAGCAAGGCCAGCTACGATATTGTTTTGAGATACTGTGGTATTTGTTTCCCAATCATATGGATCACCACTTGTTGTAATCAACGCTGTAACCGCATCAGAAGCTGCTCTATCAGTAGCACCTCTAAAAACTGTGTCCTCCATTTGGTAGAGTATGTTGTCCATGTCTGCAACAACAAAACCCAGAACCAAAGTTAGCGGGATGAGTGCTAGAAGTAGATCCATTGAAATTGCAAATCCCCTAGAATCTTCTGATAAAATATCGAACATTTCCCTCCCCAGCCTTAATAATATTTTATAATATTTTATATATCCTAAGGGTAGATAAAACCTTATTGGTATTATTTAAAAAAAATAGTAATATTATTGATTTGGGAAACTTAAACCTGCGTTAAATGATAAATTATAACCATTCAACAATTTTTATTCAAAAATAATTATAAACTAATTTTTAAATAGATTTTAAGACTAAATTAACGCTTAAAATATATACGAAATAAATTGATCGATCAAATGGATCTAGAGTCACATCGAATCAAATTATGATCCACTGCTAAAAAATTCTCGAACACTAACAAACTACACATCCAATAATACAATTAGAATCTTTTACACAGAAATACTGTCTTATAAAATATGTTACTTGTTTGAGGTTTAATAGTGTTTAGAATTTAGTGTTCGGTTCTGTCCTTCTCTTCCAAATAATATACTGCCGGAAGACCTATAACCCCTGCTTTTTCCATTGCAAGAATCAGATCTTCGGTTTCTATAAATTTCTTAGCTGATTCCATATCTTCCCATTCTATTATTACAACCACTTGATCAGGAACATTTTTGTTACGCAAAACAGATGCTCCTCTCGAACCCATTGACTTTCTCATGTTTTCATGTTCATCAAAAATAGATTTCCATTTATCATAATCCTTCACACTCTTAATGATCATCATATAGGTCATTTTATTGATCTCCCCTAAAATTTCCCCCATCTCCACCAATTAATGTTATGTTGTTCCTTTGAAATATAATTTTCTCAAAAACCAATTTAACAGCCTATTTAATATTGTTTAGAGAAACAAAAATCTATGATTCAAAAAAATTAGTGGAAAATTATCCTAAAGATAGGGTTAGAAATTTTGATAGTAATATATAGAGCATGGATCGAAATAATTAAAAGTTAATGGAAGTGTTTAGGAATAGTTTAAATCTGCAAAAATTTAAATTATAACTGGAACAATATTGTAATGGACATAAGAATTTAGAATGTTAAATTAATATTTAAAAGGATAAAAAAATGGATCAACGAGGACAGATATCAATCGAGTATGTACTGTTAGTTTCAATAGTATTGATTGTAGTGGTGATATTTGGATTGATAATAACTGATCAAAGCGAACAAAATAATGTGGCATCTGCTGTTCAGCTTGGAGCAAGTAATGCCTCTGCAAACCTTGTTTTTGCAAATAATTCTCAATCTCCTGTTAAAGTTACAAATGTTGCCATGACCAACACCGGTCAAAACATAAACGTTGTTGTTCACTTTTCAAGGTCTGTAGCTGATCAACAGGCCACCATAATTGCATCCATAGTACAATCCCTCAAATCATCGGGTTACACCAACGTATCATACACTACAAGCAGTGCAACCCTCACAACATCCACCAATGCCCTTGGAACACGTCACATTTACAACATAACACTCAGTTAAGTTTAACCTAAATAAATGGAGTTTAGATTTTATGTCTGATAACAATAAAACCAATGATAAAGATCTACCAGTTAAGAAAAGGAAGATTAATACATGGGGCATTTATATTAGTTTAATTTTTATTGTTGTTGGCCTCGTATGGTACTGTGTTAACATTGGACTCATACCAGTTTCACTCATTCAAGAGCAGGCCGGCCCAATTGTTGTGGTTATTATCGGTGTCCTGATCTTGATTAAATCTATTATGAGATGAAATTTTTTTTATTATTTATTTATCATTTCTTAGTTAATTTGAATTGAATTATCGAATGGAGTAAAAAAATGGACAGTTTACTAAAAAAACTTTCAGATGCACCAGGAGTTTCTGGATTTGAAGAAGAAATTAGAAAGATAATAATAGATGAGTTGAAGGATCACGTTGACGAAGTAGAAGTCGATCAGATGGGTAACGTGATCACCACCCGTAAAGGAAAACCAAACAGTAAAAAGATCATGTTAGCAGCTCACATGGACGAAATTGGGCTTATGATACGTTACATTGATAAAAATGGTTTTTTAAAATTTTCCAAGATTGGTGGAATAAATGATCAAATGCTTCTAAATCAGGAAGTAACCATCCATACCGAAGATGGAGAAGTAACAGGAGTAATAGGTTCAAAGCCACCACACCGTATGAAAGAATCAGAGAGGAAAAAAATTCTCGATTATGAAAATATGTTCATAGACATAGGTGCTAAAACTAAGGAAGAAGCTGAAACACGTGTTAAACTGGGAGATCCAATAACAATCAAACAGGAGTTCACACCACTCGGAAACTTTTACAAGGGAAAGGCTTTAGACAACAGGATAGGGTGCGCCATCATGATTGAAGTCATGAAAAGAGCCGAAACCGACGCAACTCTCTACGGTGTTGGAACAGTTCAAGAAGAGGTTGGACTCAAAGGAGCAAAAACATCCGCATTCAAATTAAACCCCGATATGGCCTTGGCATTAGATGTTACAATCGCAGGAGATCATCCTGGAATTAAGGAAGAAGATGCACCTGCTAAGATGGGAAAGGGCCCTGCTGTAATATTGGTCGATGCTAGCGGTAGAGGACTTATCACCCATCCAATGGTTAAAAAACTCATTATCACAGCTGGAAACGAAGATGTTATACCATACCAGCTTGAAGTTAGCGAAGGTGGAACAACCGATGCAACCGCCATACACCTCACCCGTGAAGGAATACCAACCGGAGTCATTTCACCACCTACAAGGTATATACACACACCTGTAAGTGTGGTAGATATGGAAGACGTTGAAAATGCTGTAAATCTTATATTAGCAGTGTTAAAACGACTTTAATATCCCTTTTTTTATTTCATATAGTAAAATAAAACTTCACCATTGAATTAGGGCCAAATGTAGTTTATTTGAATGTATGACACCCAAATTTATTTTTAATAAACAGTAATTTGTTGCTAATCTAAATAAGTTAATACTCTCGCCTATTTTTATAATTCAACCCATAAAAAATCATTTTTCAATTTTAAACTACATCAACTTCTATTTTTATTAATTACAATAATTTAACGTCTAGTTTTGAAAATAACGCTACAGAAAACTTTAAATAATAATTAATATATACTCAATGTGCAATTCGTAATATTTTCAAAAATTTAAACTAAAAAACTCTGTTGATGATTAAATCCAAATTTAAATTTGTTGAATGTTAGTCATATTAAAAAAACAAAAAATTAGCTTAACGGAAAAGTACTGCATAATAATAGTTCACTACTTCATTTTCTTGTGATAATAATCCTTTGACTGGATCATATCTCATTTTGAAGTTTCGTTAAATAATTCAATTTATTAAGGAGTTGATACTATTTCAGAGGATATTGACCCTAATTTCAGCATTATAAATTGTATACTGGTTTTATGTTGCCTAAGTATTATTCTACCTGTGTCTGCAAATTCAGTTGGAGCTTATAACGTAACAGTTACCCATGATTATGTTAAGGCAACAGCAATATGTTCCTGTGGAGAAAATACCTACTCCAGTGGCAATAACAATTATATTTATCACACATCAACATTTAAAAATTACTGTCCACGCTGTAAAAGTTACGGAACCTTAAAATTCAACCCAAAAGGAGTTCCTGAAGGAGAATGGACTTGTACCAAATGTAGTTCAGATTACTGCGCAGCAGATGGAAGGGAAAAAATAACAGGAAGCCACTACAGTTTATTAGAATACAATCCTCCACAAGTAAAAGTTCAATCAGAGGTAAATTCTGGATTAAATATAGAAATGAATGTTATAACCGATTTAAATAACGCAAATAACAAAAGTATACTCGAAGCTGATTACCAAAGACTAAGAAATTCAAACTATTTCATCATAAACTAACAAAACCAGAAATGAAAAGCCCTCCTTAAAACTGAATATATGGAATAAATTCCATGGTAAATGGAATTGTACCCTAAAAAACTTAAAATAGTAAACTAAAAATTTAAAACAAAATCAATATTTCTAAATTGATGCAAGGTAAGGCCATTCATCACTTCATTGTTTAGTGGATAACTTTATATGGTTGATTAACACAATAAATGTTTTTGAATTACCAAACTATATTTTTATGATTTAACTATATTGGAAAAAAGTTAGTATTAGCTTGTTAATCAAATAAGCTCACAAAAACTATGAAAAAGATAATTGAAAAAAATTAGATGTATAATTAAATTTCAGAATAATTTATATCATTACAATTTAAAAATTTGACTAAAAAAAATACTGTTTTTTTGTAAATAACTTCAGAATCTTAATCTAAACAAGTTTTAAGATGGACTAATAAACTTCCTTTGAGATTCTGCTGCAAAACCATTATTTATACAATTTTTAAACTGAATTAAATCAGCATTTACAAAAAACAGATTTATTACATCGTATTCTCAGGAGTTGATACTATTTCTATTGACATTAAAAATTCAATATTAAAAACATTCATGATGCTCTCTACACTGAGCATGATAATGGTACCTGTTGCATTTGCAACATCAGTAGGTGCCAAAGATGTTGTGGTTAACAGTCAGTATGTAAAGGCCACTGCAATATGTAGTTGCGGATCGTATGGATACGACCATTACATAACAGGAACCTTTGTAAACTACTGCCCTCAATGTCACAGCTACGGAACCCTTGAATTCAACCCTAAAGGCACACCTGAAGGAGAATGGACATGTTCCAAGTGTAACTCAGATTACTGCGCAGCAGATGGCAAGGAAAAAATTGATGGAAGCAAATACTCTCTGACCCAGTACAACATAAGCAATACTAACTCACACAACGAAACCCTAAAAAATACTACCCAAAATCAAACTTTTATTCAAAGCGAAGCCATGCTCAAAACATTTCACCAGACAATACTTGAACAGCTCGCATTATTGAATGGAAAAGCATTCTACGAATGGTAAAATTACATTAAAAACATGTTTGAAGTGATAACAATACTTCAATTTTCTTTTAAAGTTTTTATGAATTTATATTACAAAAATAATTATATTTATTCTTATTTTACAAATATTCTATTTTAAATAAATTACAGGAATTTACAACAAAAATTTGAAACGAATATTCTCTTTAAATAGTTAGTGGATTTATTGTCTTTCCAAATAAAATAATCTATTAAAGGTTTGAATTAAAAAAGACCAATGTATTTCTTTTTTAAATTCATCCAATTAGACCATTGATATTCCATCGGAGTTTATTTCGTAGCTTATAAATTGTGTTGGGGTTTTCGTGCTTCTCATTTTTACTATGTCCATTACACGCTCCCTTCTACCTGTGTATGGATTTTCACGTTTCATCAATCTCATAGCACCGTAAACAGAGAATAAAGCTATTTCATTGAATTCCTTTGAAGTTGCACTGTCGAGTATGATGAGTGCGGTTATGTCACGTTTTTTTAGTTCGTAAACCAGTAGATCAAAACGATCCCTAAATTCATAGGGAGTTAATTTTGCAGTGTAACTACCAATATTATCAATAACAACAGTATCAGTGTCTTCAGGTATTTCATTGACAAACTTGGTGAAGTTACCCTTCATGGCCCCTATGTCAATACTCATTTCTGCCTCTGTGACCTTGGCTCTCACACCAGCAAGTTCAACGAAATTGAGTTTTCCAGTTTCAGTTTGGGATTTTATATCCCAATTAAAAGATTCACCTTGAGTGTACAGGTCCTTTGCATCTTCTTCAGTGGTTATATAAGTTGTTTTAAATCCTTGTGCACAGCTGCTCTTTGCAAATTGCAAGCCAAAAATTGTTTTCCCTGAACCAGCATCCCCAGTAACTAGCATGGATCTTCCCTGAGGAAATCCTCCAGTTATATTATCAATTCCTTCAATACCACTTTTTACCCTTTTCAAAATGCAACCTCCTTAAATGCTCATTAAAGGCCATATGTAATCTTATTAGAAAAACATTATTTTATTTTTTTGTAAATTTAAATTCAAAATTACATTTACCTGCACCATCAGCCATACACAATGTTTGTTCAACATTACCCCTCATATTCGTCCATGTGAAACTACGTATGACCATGGCACGGCATATTAAACAGAACATTGGACTGGAGCCCGCTTCTTTAAGCCACGGGCAGTTGATAAATTGTAAACATTGATTATCATCCTTTCCATGTTTCTTTGTGTTAATACCAAGATTTAAAAGGAAATCAGAAAGCCAATCTATGTAACAGTTGAATAACACTTTGTTATCTGTTACATCATTTGTACACTCTGCAAATTCCTTATCAAAGGTAGGTTTCATGTTCTGTTCGAACCTATCAGAAAAACTTTTGGCAATGTTGTTTCGTACTTGTGGTGGGATGTTAGATGCAAATACTGGAAGGGCACTCACAACAAAACTTGAAAGCTCTCCACGAGCCTTTTCTTTTAATAATTCTTCTCTTTCCCTTTCTGCCTTTCTTCTTTCTGTTATATCTCTGAAAACAAGGGCAACACCCACGATATTTCCGGATTTGTCTGTGATGGGTGCACTGCTATCATCAATTGGTATTTTACTACCATCCTTTGTTACAAGTAGTGTTTGTTCATTAAAATCAAGGATTTTATTTTGTTCGATGACTTTGTTCACAGGATCCTCAATTGGAGCTCCATTTGTCTCATTTATGAGTTTGAATACATCTTTGAGATCCTTTCCCAATGATTCTTCTTCGTTCCAGCCTGTGATCTTCATTGCAACAGGATTCATGAATTTGATCTTCCCATTGTCATCTGTGGCTATAACTGCATCACCAATACTTTCCAGAGTTGTTGAAAGCCATTCTTCACTTTCTTTTAATTTACTTTCCATTTTATGTTTGTATAATGCCACTTCTACAGCACTGTGAAGTTCCCTGTCCTCGAATGGTTTGATAATGTAACCAAACGGCTCTGTTACCTTAGCTCTTTTCAGGGTTTTTTCATCGGAGTAGGCAGTTAAATAAACCACAGGAATATCCAAACTGTCTCGAATTCTTTGTGCTGCTTCGACACCATCCATATCACCCTTAAGAACAATGTCCATTAAAACAAGATCGGGCTTGGTTTCAGTTGCCTTTTGGATTGCTCCTTCACCGGATGGTGTTATCCCAGTGACTGAGTAACCAAGACCCTCTGCCCTGTGTTTTATATCCATTGCCACTATGCTCTCATCTTCAACAACAAGAATTTTTACATTAGACATGGTACTAACCTTAAAATTTAATTTTATAGTGTATATTTGACTTTAATATTACCAAAATTATCTTTCCATATGTTGTTGGTAGGAGTAAGTTGGACTTGATTCTTGCAACTTCAACACTAAAATCTCCCAATTAATGGCAATATTTCTATGAATTGATTATTATTTGTCTATTTGAATATTTATTCTTTCTTGATGTTTAATCTATCGAAGTGATCATGGATAATGATAGCTAGTTTTTTACTGATACCCTTTACTTCTTGAAGTTCATCCACTTCTGCATTCATGATATTTTCCATGCTCCCAAAATGTTTAAGAAGTAACATTCTTCGTTTGTTACCGACACCCTGAATTTTATCGAGTGGTGAACTTTTAAATTCCTTTGATCGAAGCTGTTTGTGATAGGTTATAGCAAATCTATGGGCTTCATCCCTTATTCTTTGAAGTAAAAGTAAAGCTTCGGAGTTCCTGGGCAGTATAAGGGGGCTGGGTGTTTGAGGAATGAAAACATGTTCAAATTCTTTGGCAAGTCCTATGACTGGATAATTTATATTTAATGAGTTAAAAACTTCAAGGGCAATGTTTAACTGTCCCTTTCCACCATCCACCAGCACAAGATCTGGTTCTGAATCCTGATTGTTTATGAGGTTTGTGAATCTCCGAGTTAACATTTCCTTCATCATGGCGTAATCATCGGGACCTTCGGTTTCAATTTTATAACGTCTATATGCACTTTTTTTAGGTGTTCCATTCTCAAAAACAACCATGGATCCCACCGCATTTTGTCCACTTATATTAGATATGTCATAGGCTTCTATGCGTTTGGGTATCGTTGCTATTCCCAAGTACTTCTTAAGATCCACAAGGGCACCTTTAACCTCTTTTTGATGGTTTAAAAGTATTTGAGCGTTTTTAGAAACCATTCTGGCCAGTCTGAATTCAATACCTTCAACTGGCACTTCGATATCCACATTTGCTTCTCTTTTTCAGATAACCATTCTTCAATTAGGTTTCTGTCTTCAACGTCTTTGTGTAATATTATTTTAGATGGAACATGTCTGGGGCCCATGTAGTACTGTTTTAGGAAGGCTGTCACAATTTTTTCTTCGGAACTGTTCTCTCCTCCACCCATTAGGAAATCTTCCCTTCCTATGATCTTACCGTTTCTCACAGAAAAAACTGCTACACATGCCAGTTCTTCATCTGAAGCAGATGCAATGACATCCTGATCCAGATCTCCAGCAAATTCCATCTTCTGTTTTTCCAGCACATCTTCCACAGAATTTATTTGATCCCTTAAAACTGCGGCCTTTTCAAATTCATGATTTTCAGCGGCATCCATCATTTCCTCTTTAAGTGCATCCATAATTTCATCGTATTTACCCTCAAAGAACATGGATACATTGTCCACCATCTTTTTGTATTCAGCTTCGCTAATTTTGTTGTCGCAGGGTGCCCTGCAAAGATCTATTTGATAATTTAAACACGGTCCATCCATGTTTTTACAGTCCCTTACTTTGAACAATGCTTTGATAAACTTCACAAGTCTTCGGAGGGTTGTTGCCTCTGTAAATGGTCCGTAGTAATATGATCCATCATCCAGCACTCTTCTGGTGATTAAGACACGCGGAAATTTCTCGTTGGTCACTCGGATGTAGGGGTATCTTTTATCATCCTTAAGTCGTATGTTGTAACGGGGCATGTGTTTTTTTATGAGGTTAGATTCAAGTATCAAGGCCTCTTTTTCTGTGTCCGTTACAATGTACTCCAAATGATGGAACTGGTTCATGAGGGCCCTTGTCTTGGGATCAAGATCTGATCTGAAATAGGATTTAACTCTTTTTTTAGGGATTTTGCCTTTCCAACATAGAGTATTCTATCTGCGGAATCTTTTAACAAATATACTCCCGGAACCAACGGAAGATCATCCGGATCATTGCTTTTTATAACCAATCTATCACTCTTAAAAAAACATTCCAAAAATTACAATCTAAACTAATAATCAATATGACTTATGGGATGTATATAAATGACTTTAAAATAAAATGATTCAATCATTATTAATTTGATAATGAATTAAATTTTAATGTCAATAAATTTTTATTCTCATCTGCTCTCTACCTCAGTTAGTTAATACTAAAAATAGAATATTTTGTAGTTGGAGTCAACGATACTTTAAAAGTAGTTGAGTAAATAAAAGCATTTTTATAACATAAAGTTATAATAATAGTATTGGATTCAAATATAAAAAAGACCATTATAAAAGTTCAAATGGAAGTCTTAAAACGATTGAATACAGCCAATATATGATTATTTACTCTATTTCTAAATTTAAACCATTAATTTATTTGGTTTAATACTAACTAAAATTTATTCTGTTATTCTAAAAGAGAGGATAATAAACATGTCAGAATTTAAACTAATATCACCCTACAAACCTTTAGGAGATCAACCTAAAGCAATTAAATCCATTACAGAAGGATTTAACAAAGGTCTGAAACATCAGACCCTCCTAGGTGTGACAGGTTCAGGTAAAACATTCACAATGGCCAACGTTGTTAAAGAGGTTAAAAAACCCACCCTCGTAATTTCACACAACAAAACATTGGCTGCTCAACTTTACGAAGAATTCAAAGAATTTTTCCCAGACAATGCAGTGGAGTACTTCGTGAGTTACTACGATTATTATCAACCAGAAGCTTACATTGCCCAGTCTGATACTTATATAGATAAAGAAGCCCAAATAAACGATGAAATAGATATGATGCGTCACTCAACAACCCAATCTCTCCTAACAAGAGAGGATGTGATTGTTGTAAGCAGTGTATCATGCATTTACGGTATTGGATCCCCTGAAGATTACGGTGGACTCATCCTTTCCGTGGAAGTTGGAGACAGCGATGGAAGGGAAAAATAATCAGAACCCTCATTGACATGCAGTACGAAAGAAATGATATTGACTTTACAAGGGGAAAATTCAGGGTAAGGGGAGACGTTGTAGAAATTCGACCTGCACAGGGAAATATAGGAATTAGAATTGAACTGTTTGGAGATGAAGTCGACAGAATATCCCTCATAGATCCCCTGCTAGGAAGTGTTAAGAGGGACATGGATCGTGTGGTTGTTTTCCCAGCCAAACACTTTGTAACCTCCAAAGACAAGATCGAATCTGCAATTATAGATATTGAAAAAGAACTTGAAGAAAGATTAACTGTACTGCATTCCCAAAATAAGCTGGTAGAAGCCCAGAGACTTGAACAGAGAACCAGGTTTGACATGGAAATGCTTCAAGAAGTAGGTTACTGTACAGGGATAGAAAACTACTCCATGCACCTATCAGGAAGAAAGTGGGGTGAAACACCCATAACACTAATGCAGTACTTTCCAGATGATTTCCTAACCATAATAGATGAATCACATGTGACAGTGCCCCAAATTGGTGGAATGTATGCCGGAGATAGGGCACGTAAAGATTCTCTGGTTGATCATGGTTTCAGATTACCATCAGCAAGGGAGAACAGACCCTTAAATTTCTCTGAATTTGAGATGCTACAAAATCAGGTTCTATATGTATCTGCAACACCAGCCAAGTATGAACTGGGAATCAGTCAGAACATGGTTGAACAAATCATAAGACCCACGGGATTGGTTGATCCAGAAATAATAATAAAACCAGTTGTGGGTCAGGTTGATCATCTTCTAGGAGCAATTAAATCCAAAGTTGAAAAGGATCAAAGAGTACTTGTCACAACTCTAACCAAAAAATGGCGGAAGACCTAACTGACTACTATGCCAAGGTCGGAATCAAGGTAAGGTACCTTCACTCTGACATCACCACCCTCGAGAGGATAGATATCATAGACGAACTAAGAAGAGGTAGTTTTGATTGTCTTGTGGGTGTTAACCTTCTAAGGGAAGGTTTGGACCTTCCAGAAGTATCCCTTGTTGGTATATTAGATGCAGATAAAGAAGGATTTTTAAGGTCGAAAACTTCACTCATACAAACAATTGGAAGGGCTGCGAGAAATGTGGAGGGCCAAGTAATTATCTACGCAGATAAGATAACCGACTCAATAAGTGCTGCAGTTGAAACAACCACTGAAAGAAGAAAGTTGCAGATGGCCTACAACAAAGAACATGGTATCAACCCAAAATCAACTGTGAGATCTGTTAAAGAGAAGACTAAAAAAGATACTAAGATACGGGATAATGTTAAAGACATTCCAAAGGACGAATTATTACTGTTAATTAAGGATCTGGAGGCAGATATGAAGAAAGCCTCACAAAAGCTTGACTTTGAAACAGCGGCTAAGATCCGTGATAAAATACATTTTTTAGAAGGAGCATCAAACTGATGAATACCAAAAAGGATTACATAACCATAAAAGGGGCCAGGGAACACAACTTGCAAAATGTTGACCTCACCCTTCCAAGGGACAAATTTCTCGTGATTACAGGGCTGAGTGGTTCTGGAAAATCTTCCCTTGCATTTGATACCATATATGCTGAGGGGCAAAGGAGATATGTGGAATCATTATCTGCTTATGCACGTCAATTTTTGGGTCAAATGAAAAAGCCTGAAGTTGACTACATAGAGGGACTGTCCCCAGCCATATCAATTGATCAAAAAACAACCCGGGTAAACCCAAGATCCACTGTGGGTACTGTTACAGAGATATACGATTACTTCAGACTATTATTTGCGAGGGTCGGAACACCACATTGTTACAAATGTGGTAAGGAAATTTCACAACAGACCTCTGGACAGATCGTTGACTCCATACTCACAGAACCTGAGGAAACCAAAATTCAAATACTCGCACCCATAATTAAGGACAGGAAAGGGGAACATGTCAAGGTCTTCGATGATCTAAAGAAGAAAGGATTTATAAGGGTCCGTGTAGATGGTGAAATTTCTGGGATAGACCAAGAATTTGATCTAGATAAAAAAAGGAAACATAGCATAGAAGTGGTTGTTGATAGGCTTATTATTAGAAGGGATGAAGATTTCAAAAGAAGATTAGCAGATTCTGTAGAAACTGCCCTTGAACTTGGTGAAGGTCTGGTAATAGTCTCGTATTCTGATGGTAAAACTGATGACAAAGTTTTCAGTGAACATTTTGCATGTACCGATTGTGGAATAAACTTTGAAGAAATAAGTCCTAGAATGTTCTCATTCAACAATCCCCATGGAGCCTGTCCTGAATGTAACGGACTTGGAAGTAAGCTTGAGATAGACACAGATTTTGTTGTGCCAGATAAAAACCTTTCATTAAATGATGGTGCCATATTACCATGGAGTAAATCCGGTAACAAGGACAACTACTACTCACAGATGTTAAAGGCTGTGTCTGATCACTACGGTTTTAGTATGGACACACCATTTGAAGACCTTCCAAAGAAGTATCAAGATTACATTCTCTACGGAACACCTGACAAGGTTGAATTTAATTTCAACAGAAAAAATAGACAGTACAAGGTTAACAGGCGCTTTGAAGGTGTGGTTAAACGTATGGAACGATTGTTCATGGAAACCCAATCCAACTACATGAGAAGTTACGTTGGTAAATTCATGAGTGATCGTAAATGTCCTGTTTGTGGAGGTACCAGACTCAGACCTGAAGCCAGATCAGTGACTGTGGGTGGAATATCCATATCTGAAGTTGTGGAAATGCCGATTAAAGCTTCAAAAAAGTTTTTTGACGAACTTGAACTCAGCGAAATGGAACTCTACATAGCCACGGAGATCTTAAAGGAAATTAAGGAACGTCTAAAATTCTTGGTTGATGTGGGTCTCGATTACATAACACTCGGCAGATCTTCGGGTACACTGAGTGGGGGAGAAGCACAGAGAATAAGGCTTGCCACACAGATAGGTTCAGGATTGGTAGGTGTTCTCTATATTTTAGATGAACCAAGTATAGGTCTTCATCAAAGGGATAATGCACGTTTAATAGATACTTTAAAAAGACTCAGAGATATTGGTAACACCCTCATAGTTGTTGAGCACGATGAAGAAACCATAATGTCCGCGGACCATGTGGTAGATATTGGTCCTGGTGCCGGGGAACATGGTGGTAAGGTCATTGCAGAAGGAACTCCCAAGGAAATAATGGAAAATCCTGATTCAATCACAGGACAGTACCTGTCTCGAAGAGAGCTCATTGAAGTGCCTGAAAATAGAAATCTTCCCAATGGAAATTATTTAACTGTGAAGGGGGCTCGACAGAACAACCTCAAAGGAATAGATGTTAAATTTCCGTTGGGAGTGTTCACCTGCATAACAGGTGTTTCAGGTTCAGGTAAAAGTACACTCATAAACGATGTTCTCTACAAGGGAGTTAATGGTAAGCTTAACCGTAAGAACATGCTTGCAGGTAAACATGATGAAATAACAGGTATTGAAAACCTGGACAAAGTAATCATAATTGACCAGTCCCCCATAGGTAGAACACCTAGATCCAACTCTGCAACCTACACCGGAGTTTTCACCCACATAAGGGAACTCTTTGCTACTACTGTAGCAGCTAAAAGCAGAGGATACAAACCGGGAAGATTCAGTTTCAATGTAAAAGGCGGACGTTGTGAAGCTTGTAGTGGTGATGGAATAATCAAGATTGAAATGCATTTCCTTGCAGATGTATACGTACCTTGTGAAGTTTGTAAAGGTAAAAGGTACAACAGAGAAACCTTGGATGTAAGGTACAAAGGTAAAAATATTGCAGAAGTTCTTGATATGACTGTGGAAGAATCATTGGAATTTTTCAAGAACATTCCCAAGATCCATAAGAAACTCAAAACATTGGATGATGTTGGATTGGGATACATTAAACTTGGACAACCTGCAACCACCCTATCTGGAGGAGAAGCCCAAAGAGTTAAACTAGCCAAGGAATTGAGCAGACAAAGTACAGGAAAAACCCTTTACATATTAGACGAACCAACCACAGGACTTCACTTTGCAGATATTAAAAAGTTACTAGATGTTCTTGGACGTTTAAGAGATTCAGGCAACACCATCCTCGTGATTGAACACAACCTGGATGTTATAAAGACATCTGATTACATCATAGATCTAGGTCCTGAAGGTGGAGACGATGGTGGTAGAGTAGTTGCAGAGGGCACACCTGAAGAAATTGCCATGGGCACAAGTTACACTGGAAAGTATCTTAAAACTGTTTTAGAAGAAAGTATACCCAACATAGCCGGTGAAATTGTCCAAGACAATGATATGGCAGAAACTGCCACTAAGAACAGTTAGGTGGAAGTTCGGTTCTTCCATCAACCTTATTTTTTTTGTTTTTCAACCTAATTTAATCTTAATCCACATTTCTTAGTTTTTTTACCATCAAATTTATTTTAAAGTCCAAAAATAAATAGAAGGAATTATATACAAAGGAGTTATATAAAATTTATCATTATGATTAAACGCTGTTTTTCGGGGGAAGTTAAGCTATTAACCAAAATGACTAGTTCTATGGTTGATAGAATTTTCATTCCGATTTTTGCACAGTTTGTTTCAAAAAAATAATTAAAGGGAGAAGTTAAAAAATGTTTAACGGGTTTTTAATCGCAATTCCATCTTTAGATCCTCTTTACAACGTTTTAGGAAAGGGAGATTATTTTATACTTCTTCTTCTGTTACTCGTGATACTGATGGTGGCACTGTTAACAGAACGTGTTGAAAAGGTTAGAACACTTAACAAATTGAATCAAGAACTTAAAACTGAAGCAATCAAACTCGAAGATGCAAACAACGAACTTGAAGCCTTTGCATATTCTGTTTCACACGATTTAAGAGTACCATTAAGGGCTATTGACGGTTTTTCACGAATAGTAATTGAAGATTATGAAAATGAACTTGATGAAGAAGGTGTGAGACTTTTAAATGTTATACGTGATAACACTAAAAAAATGGGTCAGTTAATAGACGACATTCTACTACTTTCACGTGCTGGGCGTCAGGAAATGAACATTAACAAGCTGGATATGACATCTCTTGCTAAAAATGTTTACAATGAATTTCAACAGGACATAAACTCCAGAAACATTGACTTTGTTGTTGAAGATATGCCTCCAGTTGATGCTGACAGGGCACTTATGACACAAGTTTTAACCAATTTAATTGGAAATGCCATTAAATTCACCAAAAAAACAGAAAATCCTAGGGTAGAGTTTGGTTACACCGAAGATGAATCCATTTACATTTACCATGTTAAGGATAATGGTGCAGGTTTTAATATGAAGTACTACGATAAACTCTTCGGACTATTCCAAAGACTTCACAGCCAGGATGAATTTGAAGGTACTGGTGTGGGATTATCAATCGTTCAAAGAATCATAAGCAGACATAATGGACGTGTTTGGGGTGAAGGAGAAGTTGGAGAGGGAGCAACAATTTATTTTTCACTGCCTAAAACTAAATAATGAATTAATAATAAATTCCCAACAGAACGGAGGAGAAGATATTTATGAGTTTGGATGAAACTGAAATTCTACTGGTTGAAGACAATCCCACAGATGCTGAACTGACGATGAGGGCTTTAAAAAAGAAAAATTTGGTTAACAAATTGGTATGGGTTAAAGATGGAGCCGAAGCTTTGGATTTCATATTTGCAAAGGGAGAGTATTCGGATAGAAATCCTGAAGATCTGCCCAAACTCATACTTCTTGATCTTAGAATGCCCAAGGTAGATGGTTTAGAGGTTCTTCACAAAATTAAGGAAAATGAAAACACGAAAAACATTCCGGTTGTTGTTTTAACATCTTCTAAGGAAGATCGGGATATTGTGGAAAGTTATAAATTGGGAGTTAACAGTTACGTAAGCAAACCAGTTGAATTTGATGAATTCATAGAAGCTGTTTCTACCATGGGATTTTATTGGATACTCATAAACAAACCACCTTCAGAGGTGCCCCATGGAACCGATTAGGATCCTGTTGGTTGAAGATGTTGAGTTAGATGCGGAATTAACAGAACGCGAACTCAAACGAACCAACATTAATTATGTATCTAAAAGGGTTGAGGAAAAATCTGACTTTATAGATCTTTTAAAATCATTTAAACCGGACATAATTCTTGCAGATCATTCACTGCCAAATTTTGATGGTGTAACTGCCCTTAAAATTACAAAGGAAAGATGTCCAGAAACTCCATTCATATTTGTTAGTGGTAAAATTGGTGAAGATTTCGCAGTTGAAATGTTGAAAGAAGGTGCCACAGACTACGTTCTTAAAAGTAACCTGCCCAAACTTGGCCATGCTGTTCAGCGAGCTCTTAATGAATTTAATGAACAAGTTGAACTTAAATGTGCTCAGGAAGCACTTTTAGAAAGTGAGAACAAGTACCGCACATTATTTGAAAAAAATAAACATCCCATAATAGTTTTTGATGATAAGGGAAACTTCAAAGATTCAAATGAAGCCGCACTCATATTCATGGAGACAGACAGAGAACATCTCCTCACCAAAAATTTATCTGACTTTATATTATATTCTGATGATGTTGAAACCATCGGAAGCGAAGAGTTTTGGAATAAAAAGGATAATTTAGAAGTTACCTTTGAAATTAAAGAAAAACTTAAAATTTTAGAACTCACACTCACACCAGTGTACCTTAAAACTGAAACCATAGTGTTTGGCGTGGGTACAGACATAACTAAACGTAAGATTGATGAAGAAAAGATTTTAAATTCATTGAAGGAAAAGGAGTTGCTTTTAAGAGAAATTCATCACAGGGTTAAAAATAATCTGCAGATAATATCCACTTTACTCACCCTTCAATCTTCCCAAAATAACAACATCAATGTTGATGATCTTTACAGAGAAAGTCAAAACCGTATACAATCCATATCATTGATCCATGAAAACTTGTATCATTCTAAGGATCTGGCCAACATAGATTTTGAAATCTATGCAAAGGGTTTGATAACTGATCTGTTCGATTCCTACGGTATGGATTCCCAAAAAGTAAGGTTGAACCTTGACATTGAAGATATTACCATGGGAATTGAAACTGCAATTCCATGTGGATTGATAATAAATGAACTCGTATCAAACTCCCTCAAACATGGTTTTTCAGACTTTAAAACCGGTGAAGTGAATGTAAAACTCCACAGAATTCAAGATGGAAAGTTTTCACTTGTTATTAGCGATACAGGAAATCCATTTCCAGAAGATATAAATCTGGTTAACAACGAAACTTTAGGACTGGAACTCATTAAAAATCTAGTGAATCAACTTGATGCTCAACTTAAATTTGACAGAGACAAAAAGGAATTCAACATAATTTTTAAGGAACTCGAATACAAGGAGAGAATTTAATGTCTAACGAAAGAATAATGATCGTGGAAGATGAAAGCATTGTTGCCATGGGAATAAAACATAAACTAGAGGATCTTGGCTACGATGTTGTGGGCATAGTTGCCACCGGCGAAGGTGCTGTTAAAACAGCTCTTAAAACCGTGCCAGATCTGATCCTGATGGACATAGTTCTTAAAGGAGATCTAGATGGTATTGAAGCTGCACAGCAGATTCACAAACATCAAGACACTCCAATAATATATATTACTGCTTACTCCGATGAAGAAGTTTTAGAAAGGGCCAGAATAACTGAACCGTATGGTTACATATTAAAACCATTTAAAAAGAGTGAAATAAATGCCAACATTCAAATGGCCATTTACAAACATAAAAAAGACAGAAAACGGAGTGAAGAAACCAAAAAAGAGTTCTTGCGGACTTCTATGATTTCATATTAACTGCAATGCCCACATGCAGCACAGATTCAGACATGGAAATGAGACAATTGCTTTTAAGAGTTTTTGCAGAACGTTTGGATGATGATCTTTATCCTAAATTTGTTGAAGAACTGAATCCCGATGAGATTGAAGATGCAGATGAACTGTTTAATGGTTATGTTGCTTGGCTTGCAAACTTATTTGGAGACTTTGGAATCAAGACCATCATATCAGAAGAGGCTGAAAGGATTTATCTGGAATTTTTAAACTGTCCATGGCCAGAAGACGCCAAGAAAAAACCAATTTTTTGCTTGAACTGTCAGGCTATGATAAACAGAAGTTTCAACTGGACAGGATTAAGGGGAAGTATCGAGAGGAGATCTTCCATAACTGATGGGTCAGAATCTTGTGTATTCAAATTCAACAAAATTGAATGATAACTGAATGGAAATTAGAAATACTGGAAATTATGTTGGTTCCAGTGTTACAATTTTCAATTTAAAATCCAATGCTTTTCATCATTCAAATCCTTGATCTAATCTAATTTTGTGTTGTATTGATCTGATTTAATCCTTTTTATATTGTTTTTGCCCAT
The DNA here is from genome assembly GCA_024167805.1 of Methanobacterium sp. ERen5. Lineage (GTDB taxonomy): Archaea > Methanobacteriota > Methanobacteria > Methanobacteriales > Methanobacteriaceae > Methanobacterium_B. The sequence continues at coordinate 121,736 of CP099988.1, forward strand.
AAGTATTGTTATAATAATTCCTAAACTTGTAATTATTGCAAATGCTGTGAATGCTGTTTTTAAGCTTAATAGGTAGAGTGAAAAGTTTGAATTGTCTATCTGAACATTACCAATGTAAACTGAGAAGATAAATAGCATGATGCTTAAGCTCAGTGTTTGTCCAACGTAGATCATGGTTGACAGTGTTGCTCCTGCCATACCATAGTCCCTGCCTTCGATACTTCCCATGAACTTGTTGGTTGTGGGGGAATTGAAGAGACCCAGGCCAATTCCCACAATGATTAAGCCAATTACAGGGATGTAAAGTTCTGTTTGTGGTTCTAAAGTTGAAAATATTATTAGTCCTACTGTAACAAGTATCATTCCTGCAATGGAGAATGTTCTGTTTTCAATTCTATCAGACAGTCTTCCAACTGGCACAGATAATAATGCAACCATAAGAGGTTGGACAGCAAGCAGCATGGCAGTTGTTAGTGGACTTAATGATAGTATGTCCTGGAAGTACAGGCTTAATATTGCCCACATTGACGTTGTTGCAATGTTCATTAGAAGAAGTGCAAGTGCTGAAAAAGATGATGCTCTTTTTTTAAAGATATTCAACCTTAAAATTGGATTTTTAGATCCTTTCTCTTTGAGTATGAAAATTACAAGGCCAAATATTCCGGCTATGAGAATTAATCTTCCTAAATTGGATTGGAAGCTGGAAATTCCGTAAAGTATTGCTAAAAGTGCAATTACATATATTATCGAACCACTCTTCTCAAATTTCTCTCCATCATATCCTTTCCAGTCTCCGTGTAGTTTGAGTTTAATCAGGATCAAACTTATAATTCCCACCGGTACGTTGAAGAGGAATATACTTCTCCATCCTAAGTTATTTGCTAGAAAACCTCCAAGTAAGGGTCCCAAAAATAGTCCAATATATACTGCTGTAATGTACGCTCCAAGGGCTTCTCCACGTTGGTTTGATGGATACACACTGCTGAGTAAAGCTACTGCTGATGCAAAGATCATGGCACATCCAATTCCCTGCATGAAACTGAAACACACAAGCATGATACCTGAGGTTGATAAACCCGCAAGTAGTGATGCTATGGCGTAAATTAAGATCCCGTAAGCATAAACTTTTTTCGGCCAATTATATCTCCTAAACGTCCTAATGGCAGAATTGTTGCCGCATTTGCAAGTACGAACACAGTTGGTATCCAGCTTAGAATTATTAAGTTTACTGAAAGTTCCTTCTGTATTACAGGAAGCACAATGTTAAGAGACGATCCCATGAATGGAATGAGAAATGATCCAATACATACAACAATCAAAGCTGTCAATTTCAAATTCTTATCATAATGAGTATCAGCTTCCATTTTAGATCAGAAATTATTATAACCTTCATACATCTTAAACATTCATAAATCAAGAAAAAAATATTATGATAAACCACAGTTTAACAATGAAAATGTGAAACATTTGCAAGGTATATTTTAATAAGTAATTTATCCAGATAATTTGAGATTTATAGATTTTATATTGAAAAGTTTTTGAAGTGATGTTTACAATGAGTCTTATAGTAACTTATATTGGAAGTAAAGGATGTATAATGGCCGGAGATAAGAGGAGAATTGGTTTTTATGGTTCACCTGAAGCCCGGGAAACTCTTGAAGATGAACTCTACGCTGGAAAGATCAAAACAGAAGAAGATCTGATTAAAAAGGCAGAAAAAGAAGGAATTAACCTTAAAATTTCTGATGACATAACAAAAATACGTGAAATGGATAATGTACTGGTTGGTGAGGTTATATCCAGAGCAACCCATGAAACTAAGCGTAAAAGAATTTATGCCATATCAGGAGCCTACAGTATGGTTGAACTCACTGGTTCAAATATTGATACTGTTAAAAGCGGTGGGAGATCCATAATTGTCTACGGTAACAAGTATACACAGGAACTTGCTGAAAAAACTATTAAAAAGTATTGGAAGCCTAAAATGAAGTTTGTAGATGTTGAAAGGATCATGGAACTTGTCATGAGCGAAGTTTCCAAAAATACGCCATCTGTTAGTAACGACTTCGACTTGATGATAAAGTACAATGACTTGGATCAAAAGTTAGCCAAGGAAGTGATAAGGACCACTGTTCTTGAAGATGTTAAGAATCTGGAAGCCTTCAGAAACCAGCTGAGGGAAGAAAATATTAAGGCCACCAAGAACATTCAAATGGCCACTAAAATTGTGATAGAAGGAAATATTGGTACTGTTACAAGGGTAAATGGTGCAGATATCGAGATAATACTCGATAAAACTGTGGAAGCACTTGATTTCAACTGGGAACCCATTGCTAAACCTGCAGAACGCATTATATTGACTTCTGAAAATCCTCAAAACGTTGTGATGGGTGATATTGCAGTGATCGAAAAGGAAAATCTGTGTATTAAACGAACCAAGGAAAGTTTGAACTGTGGATTTATACTCTGCAGATCCGACGATTAATTATTTTACTTTTTTATTTGAGAAAAGGTTAAATTTCTTAAAAGATTAATATTGTTTTAAATACTTAAATTTCCTAGGGGAATTGAAGTTTTATCGTTAAATTTGATAGATTGGAGTTGATTGTTCAATGAAATTAATATTTTTAGGAAGTGGTGGCGGTCGTTTTCGCCACAATAACCCAAAAGAGGATGACAGGCGGATTTAGATTAGAAGATTTTGAAGGGAAGAATATTCATGTAGATCCTGGTCCAGGTGCCCTGGTACGTACCTACCAGTTTGGACTTAGTCCCATGAAGATAAATATTCTCATGGTTTCACACTGCCACACAGACCATTATACTGATGCTGAAGTACTTTTAGAAGCAATGACTCGAGGTATGACACGTAAAAAGGGAACTGTTGTTGGCAGCACCAGTGTTATCGAAGGATATGAAAGGTGGGGTCCATGTATCTCCAAGTATCATTTAAGTAAACCAGAAGTAGTAACCCTGGAACATGGGGATGAACATAGATCTGATAAGCTTAGAATAACAGCCACAAGGACTGTTCACGGTGATCCCAAGGCTGTGGGTTTTAAGATAGCAAGTCCGGATCTAACAGTTTCCTACACATCTGATACTGAGTACACTCCAGATATCCACTTGGACCATGAGGGTGCTGATGTTTTAATCGCAAGCATCATAAGATCAGGTAGTGAAAGAATAAGGGGACATATGTCAGTGGATGATTTCATTACCTTGATTAATGAGGTAAAGCCCAAACTGGCAATTATGACTCATTTAGGGATGAAATTCATAATGGAATCTCCTGAAAAGGAAGCCCAAAGGGTTACAAGGGAGACTGGTGTGAAAACCTTGGCAGCTCGAGATGGTATGAAAATTGAATTGGATGATCTTGTAACCAAACAACACACACTTGACCAGTTTTAATAACAAAAACCCCCTTTAAATTATCCTTTTTAGGAATATTTTTTTTAGGGATGAGTTTTTAAAGGATGAAATCCAATTTAAAATAGATATGCCTCGGTGGCTCAGCCTGGTAGAGCGCGTGATTCGTAATCTCGATGTCGAGGGTTCAAATCCCTCTCGAGGCTTTTTTGTCATGGGTTTATGTATTCCAATATAAGTTAGAGGTTTTTTTTTACTATTTAAATCTTTCTAATAGGAAATTCTATAATTATTTATTACTTATTCAGTAAAAAGTGTTAAATATTTGTCTTGATATATATGTTATACAACATTTAAAAAATCTTTGATTTGTAAATTTTTTTAAACTGATGTGAAAAGCATGAATCCCACACTAAGTAAAAAATTAAATAAATTTATTATAGATATAAAGATGAAAAAAATCCTCCAGTTCCAATAAGAAAAATAAGGAAATGTTTAGAATTTGAAGGAATATTAGATAATAGAAATAAATGATTTTAATAGATTACCGAATCCAAATTATTATCAAAAATCCCTAAAAATTTATCCTTATACAAAGATTCATCAAAACTATTTTTTAAATTATCTTATTCAAAAGTTAGTATTGTAGGATGTTCTGTATGAATAATAACTCCCATCGTATAGCATAACGGTTAACACTTTTTTATTATTCCATATAAACCTAAAGAAAGTAGTAACAAACCAAAAGTAGCAAACCAATATCTATGAATAAATATAGATATAATAAGACCGACTGAACCTTCCAAAATTAAAATAATGATCCAAATATCCTTCATTTTTTCCCACTTATTTTATAATCGTTACTATAATTCCTATTAAGAATAAATATTTTAATACTTACTTTTAAGATATTAAAATCCAGTTCAGTTAAAGATCCTAAAAGTTTGTTCTTACACGTACACCGAAACAATAGAAATCATCCATGTTTAATCCACACCTACGATCATGGAAGTTATGACAATTTAAGAGAAGAAAAATAGTATCATGATTTATGATAGAGTCTTCCTTGATTTTGATGCAAAGAATGAGCAAGCTCGAAAAATTAAAAATGAACTTATAAACTCAGAAACTAGATTAAACTACAAAAAAGTTATACAGAATAAACTCCAAGAAAAACTCCAAAACTTGATCATAAATGAGATGTCTAAACCTTATTCTGCCCCTATATCCATAATCCAGATTCTAAAAGTAGACATAGCTAATGTAATTCATCCGTTTTTGGATCACCCATAATTAATTCGATTTCTTCAATTAAATTCAACCTGTCATGAAGTACCATCTTGGCAATATATATTTTTCTACTATTCTTTGACTTTTTCAAATTAGATTTTCCTTAAAGTTTAAATTAGACTTAAAGGTCATCTCAGTAACTATAATCTTGTAAGTATATTTTATTAACCGTCAAGTATATTATAATATCACACAATTTATTATTTAGATGATAATAAAATGGAGGATTTAAATGGTCAAGATTATAGGAATTGTGGGAAGCCCAAAAAAGATAGTAATACATCATATTTGGTAGAAACAGCATTAAAATCAGCTAAATCAGCCGGTGCAGATACAGATATTATAAACTTAGGGTCAGTAAATATTAATCCCTGTGTTGCTTGTGACATATGTAAAGTAATGGGTGAATGTGGAATAGGGGATGATATAAGTGAAATACTGAAAATTATGATGGAATCTGATGGAATGATCATTGGAAGCCCCGTATACTTTGGAAGTGTTACATCCCAATTGAAGATTTTAATTGACCGTTCAAGACCTTTAAGAGGATCGTTCCGACTTAAAAATAAAGTTTGTGGAGCGATTGCTGTTGGAGGTTCAAGAAATGGAGGACAGGAAAGTACAATCTCAGTTATACATGATTTTCTTTTGATACACGATGCAATAATCGTAGGAGACGGTGCACCAATTGCTCATTATGGAGGTACAGGAGTTGGTGACACTAAAATAGATAAAATAGGAATTGAAACCTCAGAAAACTTAGGTAAACGTGTAACTGAACTTGCAATGAGATTGAACTATGACTAGAAAAAAATACTCAAGTCAATGTTTGGATCATCAGAATCTCTAATTATAATAACACAAATCTAAATTACGACAGTTCAAAGAATATTGGATCTACTACAGCTATAATAATCAAATAAATGGTTAATACAACTACTAAAGATAAAATACCATTATTAAAGCTATTAAAATACAATTAAATAATTTGTACTTCTTTGGTGATACTTTTATTTTTATTCAAACCATTTGAAATGTTTGAAATTAATGAAAAAAATTTAAAAACTAATAATGGATTATTATTTTATTTGTACTCTTTTAATGAGAGGAGGATTAATTAAATGAAGACCGTGCAATCATTTATAAATATAAAATCATATTCAAAATACCAGTCTATTTTAATTATTATTATACTCTCCCTTGCTCAGTTAATGATTTCTTTAGATTTCTCTATTGTAAATGTGGCATTACCCTCTATTCAAGCACAATTTCATTTAACTCCCACTAACTTGCAATGGGTGGTGAGTGCATATGCATTGACTTTCGGCAGTTTCCTATTGTTATGTGGTAGAGCATCTGATATTTTCAATCGTAAAAGAATATTTTTAATTGGTCTTATTGTTTTCTCTACAGCATCACTCATGGGAGGTTTAGCTCAATCACCAGCCATTATATTCATATCCAGGGCACTTCAAGGATTAGGTGCCGCTATGCTTGCCCCCACCGCTTTATCATTAATCACAACAACTTTTCCTGAAGGAAATCAAAGAAATTTTGCATTGAGCATTTTCACCGCCATGGCAGCAATAGGATTTACTGCTGGAGTAACACTAGGCGGCATATTAACTCAATTCCTCACATGGCACTGGGTCTTCCTCATCAACGTACCATTATGTATATTTACATTCATCATTGGAATTCTAATCATACCTAATACTATAAAAAACCATTTAAAAGCAAGTTTTGATGTTACAGGTGCAGCTTTAATTGCCACTACCCTTCTAATTTTAATATATGCTATTACTCAAATTTCGACTCCAGGTGAATCAATTTATGAAATAATTATTCTCTTTGGCATATGTCTTGTCTTCGCTGTTAGTTTTTTATTCGTTGAACATCGAGCTGATAAACCATTAGTGCCATTTGATATTTTCCGACAGAGAAATATTATTTTATCCGATGTTATAATGTTTCTTGCATTCGGAGCTATTGCCGGTTTCGTGTTTCTAATCACTCTTCTACTTCAAGAAGGCCTAGGCTATTCAGCTTTACAGACTGGTTTAATTTTTATTCCTGCAGGTATTGGAGCCATCACAGGCTCAATTTTGACACCTCGAATTTTGAAAAGGATAGATTTCAGTAAAATAATGCTTTTAGGACTCATAATTTTATGTTTAGGCATTATAGGAATAGCTAAAATTGGTACATTTGATTCTATAATAATTTTCATGATCATGTATTACTTTGCATTTGTGGGTACTTCTTCAGTCATGATATCCCTCAACATAGCCGGTACAACAGGCGTGGAAGTAAGACAGCAGGGTTTAGCTGCTGGTCTCATCACAACTTCTCAGTGGATAGGAGGTGCTATCGGAGTATCAATGGTTAGTGTGGTGGCTGCGTTACTATCCCTATCTGTTGGCAACAACTCTTTAACAAGGACTGAAATTTATATACACTCAATGATTGTTTCAATAATTCTAGTTATTATTGCAATTCTACTTGCATTGTATTTAACCCTACGTCGTTCAAGTAAAAAAAATGAAAACAAATTAAATTTTTTTAATCAATATATAAAGCAATAAGAAAAAATTGAGATATAAATTTGACATTAAAAAAAATTTAATTAAAAAATATTATTCATGATAAAAGTGAGGTGATGAAATGAAAGTATTATTGGTAAATGGAAGCCCGCATAAAAAAGGTTGCACATACACTGCCTTAATAGAGGTAGCAAATACTTTGAATGAAGAAGGTATTGATTCAGAAATTTTTTGGATAGGGACAAAACCACTCGCAGGGTGTATTGCTTGCCTGAAATGCGCTGAAATAGAGCGTTGTTCCTTTGATGATTGTGTAAACGATTTTCTTGAAATTGTAAATGATGCTGATGGATTTATTTTCGGTTCTCCAGTTCATTATGCTGCCGCAGGCGGGGCAATTACATCCTTTATGGATCGTGTATTCTATTCGGATTTAATAGGAGGCAGACAATCTTTTTATCTGAAACCAGCAGCAGCAGTTATTTCTGCAAGGAGAGCAGGAACTACAGCTACTTTTGACCAGCTTAATAAGTATTTCACCATTTCACAGATGCCAATAATATCTTCCCGCTATTGGAACATGATTCATGGAACAAAACCCGAAGATGTGAAAAAAGATTTGGAAGGATTGCAGACCATGCGTGTGCTTGCAAGGAATATGGCATGGTTTCTGAAGTGCAAAGATGCTGGCACAAAAGCAGGCATCCATCTCCCAAAGAAGGAAGAAATGATCTTTACCAACTTTATTAGGTAATGATATATCCTATTATAATTTAGCCATCTAAAATTACTAGAAGATACTGAATATTATCAAAAGTATTAAAAAAATTTAAATTTTCTAAATATAAAACTTCTTAAAACACAAATAAACATAGAAGGTTAAACTTGAGGACATCAAGTAAACTACTTACTATTTTTTTCCTTTTTTATTTTCTAAAAAATTTATCAAAACTTATCAATCCAACCACTTATAGAAAATCTCATTTGTGCTGCAAAGTTCCTTCGTCGCAAGCTCCTCAGTCACAAAAACATAATCGTAACTAAAATTCATATTTAACACTTAATTACTTTTAATATTTCTTTATAAGTGAATTTAAGCATTTTAAGGCGAAATATTTATATACTCCGGATGACATAATATTACTTACAGGAGTAAAAGTGATATCGGGTGATTGGAATGAAAAGTCAAGAAAAAATGAGGCAAATGGTTTTTGTACCCCATTACCATGGAGATGGAGAATGTTTAATTGGAAACAGTAATACAGGAAGGTTACATTCCTTAGATTGCAGTGCCATAGACATGATGAGAGAAGACCATAAAATACCCACAAATGGTGCAGGATTCACACCATGCGGATGGTGCCATGCATGTAGAAGTGGCCACGAAGACATCTTTCAAGAAGGTAATGAAGATCCTGAAGGAATAGAACTCTGCATGGACAAAAGAATTATCCAACTATTCAAAAAAATGGGATGTTCAAGTTGCAACTCAAAAAAAGGAATAATAAAAATGTTTCCTGATCCACACGGTGTGAGACTCATAGGAAAACAAGGCCACTGGTGGATCTACTTCGAATGTGAAGAATGCGGCTACCAAACAGCTTGGTGGAAAGCATTAAATAAACTAAAAAATAGTAAATGAAGGTGTTTTAGATGAAAAATGAAAAGAGAGTGTGCCTAACACTTCCCCAACCAGTTCATGAAATGATTTGGAAAACATCTGGAAAACTCAAAGTTAACTACGTTGCATTATCATTACTGATAGAATACATGGTTGATCCAGACCTGCAAAGAAGAGTCAAAAAAAGAATCAAAGACGGTTTTAAAAGAAATAAATAAAGCCCTAAGCATAAATTTTAAATGTAACTGAATTAGATTCAAATTTAGTTAAAATGATCAAATTTAGTCAAAATAAATATAATATCCCAGATAAGCATGGTAGAAACATTTTATCGGGTTACTTTTCAATAGTATTAATTATATTCGGAACTATTATAATTCCTAGGTTTTATGTATACATGAATTTGAACTTGCAAATCATATTAACTCTCATTATTTTAATTCCTGGTGCAATATTGTGGATTTATTTCTTTAATGGATTTATCAGAAGATTAATAGAATCAATAAAAAATTCAGACTCAATAAAAAACAAAACATTAAAAGATCACTATTTTTTAATTTGGCTAATAAATATTATCTGGATAACTCTAGCTCATTTTATTTACAACTTAAATCTATCAGGCATTCTTATACCAGCCATATTTATTATTTTACTAATTAAATTCATGAGGTAACAACAAAAAGTATTTTTAGAATTCATTCCCTAAACAATCGCTATATTTAATTACATATTCTATTACTATTCAAATCAAGTAAATTGCACTCCCAAACCCATACATGAAATGATATGAAAACATCAGCAAACTCAAAGTCAATTACATTGCTGAATCCTTGTTGATAGAGTACATGGTGGACTCAGAATTACAAAAAAGGGGTTAAAAAGAGAATTTGGAACGGATTTAATAGAAATAAGTAATCTGCTTACGATTATTTGTGATATCTGATTAATATATTCATGAAATTCTGACAGACTGGATGGTTGTCTCCCACCGAATAATTCAAAAAATTAATTTTTCATTGAAATATTAATAATAACCTAAATGATATATTTCAGTATTAAATAAGTGGGGTATGAATGATGAATATTAAGTGGAAAACATTAGGAATTGGCGTAATTATTAACATATTACTTGGTTTAATTTTTTCATATGTGTTGGGTGGTATAGGACTCACAGCTGCATTAATTTTAACTGCAATTTATGTTGGTTTTAAAATCGAAAAAAATTATAATGATGGGGCATTGAATGGAGCAATTTTGGGTATTATTTCTGGCATTTGTTTTGGAATTTTACTCGATAATTTATTAGGAATTCTAGATTGGAGCGCCATTGGCATTGCAATATTTCTTTTATTAATTCCTACAGTGATATTTGGTATAATAGGTGCAATAAGTAGTATAATAGGTATTTATATCAAAAGAAAAACATCAAAGAGCATAACTGATTAAGTTATTAATTGTATTTATTGAGTTAGGGGAGATAAATATGAATTTCAAAAATTTGAATTTAATAATCGGTTTAATCATAGCTATTTTTCTTGCTTACATTCTTCCAACAGCGATTGGTAGTTTAATTGCTGTGTTCTTAGGAGCAATGTATGTAGGGTATATGATTGAGAAAAATTATAAGGAAGGTATATTTAATGGAGTAATTCTTGGAGTACTTTATGCTATATTTGCAGCAATAGCAACTTCTTACATTATGAACTATCATTTTGAGTCTATAAATGAGTTGACAATTTGGATTCTAGGCTTAATCATATTATATGTTGTTTGTGGAGTACTAGGAGGAATCTCTGGAAGTTTCATCAAAAACCTAAAAATACTTTCATTTGGTAAAGTTGTAGAGTAATATTCTTTACTAACTATTGTTATAAAATTATGTTTTCAATAAATCCTTTTTTTTTGAATTTTTTTCTAAATTCGTGATTTTCGGTGATCAACTCGATTTGGATCTAAAATCTAAAAGAAGGAAGTAATTAGAAATAGGGACACAATTACTTCTGCAAATCATTTTCATGAAGAAATCTACAAAAATTCAAATCTAAAAATATATCTAGGATTAAACTTAGATCTTGAGGAGAGAATTTATTTTCAATTATTTCAATAAATATACTGAATCTAGGTTTTCAATCTTGTAAACATTGTTCTTTCATTGTTTCTTTACCATCAACTTTATAGAATAAATATCGTTATTATCTAGAAGATAGAATCAAAAGATCCATCCCATCTATCTTCCTATAAAATCTATAAAATACAATTTATTCCATACTGTTCTGGACAAATGCAGCTAAATCTGGAAGTATAGTACTACTTTAAATAGATTCTTTGGTAATTAATGGATCAACAGTCAATTGAAGTGTTAGTACCTGAAAAATTTATGCTTAAGTCGCAAATAACCCATCCTAATCAAAAACAGCTCCTTCAAATAAACTTTCACTAAATCACTATAAATTGACAAATTTATATAAATAAGATTAATATTTATATTAAAAAATGGGAATTAATATGGTGTTAAATTAACCTTACCCCTTTATTAAAACACCAATGACTCCACCTATTGCACCAAGGATTCCATCTACTATAATGCCTAAAATTAATGCCAAAATTCCTCCTGCTACTGCTAATGCTCCGAGTATAGGGCTTAATCCTAAAATTGCAAGTATACCTACTATTATGGCTGCAACAATACCAACTAGAGCTCCATGTATGGCTCCATTCATGTAGTCTCCGCCAACACTGTAACCAACGTAAATAGTTGCTATCAAGAATCCAATTATATCTCCCCAAGAACCTAGGAATAATCCCAGAATAATACTCAATATTATTGCTATTACTAAACCAACTATTACAGGCATCCATTTTACTTCTACCATAGTTTCACCTCAAACGACTATTATTTACTTCAATTAGAGTATAATACCAACTTTATGGAATCTACTTAAATATTATAAATAACAGGAAAATTTTCTATTTAAACATTTATTTTCTTGGCATCGAGATTTTATAATATTATTAATCTATTTAAATGTGAAGATTGTGGAACCAAACAGAATATTTGAAGCATCAAATAAATAAAAGAAATACAAATAGGGACTTTATAGAAACTTGACATAAAAAAAATATCTGCAACATAAGTTAAATTATATATTCTCCAAACGTTGGTCTATTTTAAACTCAGGAAAATTTTATTACTAATATTGAACATGTTGCATGTTTAGTCTATACCCTCCCATCATATTATGCCCCTAAATTAATAAAAAAACATTTTTATTCACCAATATTTCAAAATTCAAATTATTTACCTATTATTAGATTAAATAAAGTGCATATCCATGATGGAATAGCTCTTAAGAACAAAATAACATAGAAAAAATTTGATACAATAAGATAAAGAAATATGATATGAGTATTATAATTGGGGGAATTTATTAGGGGATTTATCAAAAAATATCTGTATGATCCTGATCTACCAAAAAGAAAATATGATAATATCACAGGAAACGATATAGAAACTACTATAAAAGAATCTATCATAACAAATGATACTTCTTGGGGTAACTACGAGATTAACCAACAAAAAGAAGTCAAAATATATGCCTATAAAAAGGTATTAGATTTAGGTTTAAAAGCTATTCCATACTTATATAAATTTTAGAAGACTCTGATCCTAAGGTTAGATATAGGGCAATAGAAATATTAGAAGAAATTAATGCAAATGAATACATCAAAGATCTGACTTCTATAATCCTATTATCAAATTAAAAGACGATCCAGATAGTAAAATAAGAAGTGCTGCTTTGTTAACATATGCATTGCGAATCAACTTAATGATGATAAATTAACACTATCAAAGAATTGTATATACTAAATTTAACAAAATTCGGCTTTGTAGAAACCCTCATTTTTTTTATTTTTAAGTCTAGGTTTTTTGATTTTTTTGGTAATAAAAATAATTTGTTAAGTTTATGATTCTGTTTTCCTGTTTTCACCTGAAATTACAGTTGCATATTTTTAAATGCGGTTCCTAAAGTATTTATAATGAGAAAGGGGAATAATATTATTATGATTGACCAAATCTATTATTCCCCGGTTTATTGTGGGGTTTCAAAGCAGTTAAATCTTTCGGATTTTGGATGTAAAAATTCTAATTGTAAATTTCTAAAAAGATTTTTAAACAAGAATAATGAATTAAAAGAAAATAAACTGGTGAAATTCATTGAAAGGACATATTATTATGTTAAAATAGCAATAAAAAAGTATTCTAATACGTTTTCTAACCATTTATATTCACAACATACTTTATTCACAATATTGGCCATGAAAATCTATACAAAATCAACATATCGAGATATAATAGATTTTATTGACGTATCCGACAGAATTCGGAAATATTTGAGAATAAAAAAGGTTCCACACTTTACAACAATCCAAAAATTCTTTAAAAGACTACCCTCTAAACAAATTAGAGAAATTAACCAATTAATATTATCATTAAATGATATTAATCCCGATATAATAGCATTGGACGGCTCTGGTTTTACTAATGATTATGCAGACAAATATTATGCAAAAATACGTCAAAAAGAAAGAAAAAGCTATATAAAAAACCATTTAACAATAGACGTAAAAACACGTCTTATTTTATATTATCAAACTTCACGTGGACCAAAATACGACACACAATTTGCAAAAGCCGCATTACGACAAATAAAAAGGTATAAACCAGATTACATAGTAGCAGACATAGCTTATGACACCGAACCAATAAGAAAATGCATAAATGAAGAACTTAACGCATTTGACCAAATACCTCTCAAAAACAGAGCAAAAAAAGGACAATACAGACTAAAAAGTCCAACAATATTCCGAAAGAAAATATACTCAAAAAGAAATAACGTAGAAAGCATATTTTCAACAATAAAAAGAAAATTCAACGGCACAAACCACAGCAGAAGCACACAACTATCAAACAAAGAAACCAAACTCAAAAACACAATATATAACATCTACAGAACAACACAAATCACCTAAAAAAGGGTTTCTACAAAGCCTAATAATCAAAACAAATAATCTCGTTTGTTGCTGCAATGTTACTTCATCGAAAGCTCCCTGTCACCAAATATAACCATAATAATAATTTTTGTATTACAGTTAAGAATAGTTTCACGCCTCAAACTGCTTGATTAACCATAAAAATGCTGTGGGTACCGTGAAAACCAGAGGAAGTAACAATTTCAAACGGAACCTAAAGTAGAAGTGGTAATACCCGTAAGTGTACCCAAAAATATTAAGTGTGAAAAATCATTAATTTCTGGATGATAGGAACCTAATCAGTTCCAAATAATACTTTTTTATAAAATTATTTAATGCTTCAAATTCATATTATAATAATACGGGTTCCTGAAAATTTAGACTCTTTTAATTATCTTGTCTAGCCAAAGACTGAGGGAGGGATAATTATGGATCATGATGATTCTATGGATATGGGGCATGTTGATCATGAAACTATGGGTAAATGTGTAGTTTGTGGAGGTGATCTTGATGAGAAACACAGACACGAAGGCAGTCATGCACATTCTAACATGATCGATGATTTAAAAAAGAGATTTTGGATATCTTTGATATTTACTGTGCCCATCCTTGCTTTATCTCCAACAATTCAGGAATTAGTTGGCTTGAATAATTCATTTACATTTACAGGTGATCTGTTTCTTCTTTTTATATTAGCTTCATTTGTTTATTTTTATGGCGGTTATCCTTTTTTTAAAGGATTTTATAGTGAAATTATATCTAGAAAACCTGGAATGGATATGTTGATATCTGTTGCTATTACCAGTGCTTATATCTACAGTAGTGCAGTGGTTTTTGGACTCAGCGGAGAAGTATTTTTCTGGGAGCTTGCAACTCTTATTGATATAATGTTAATTGGACACTGGTTGGAGATGAAGTCTGTTATGGGTGCGTCCCAGGCGCTTGAAGAACTTGTTAAACTCATGCCTAAAAAAGCCCATAAAATCATGTTTGATAAAAGTAATATTGACGTTCCATTGGCTGAACTCCAGGTGCATGACCATGTACTTGTTAAGCCTGGAGAAAAAGTACCTGTGGATGGTATTATCATTGAGGGTAACACATCAATTGATGAATCCATGCTCACTGGTGAATCTGTTCCTGTGTTTAAAAAAGTCGATTCTGAAGTAATTGGTGGATCTATAAATGGAGATGGGTCTGTTGTTGTTGAAATTAAAAAGATTGGTAGTGATTCATTTCTTTCTAAAGTTATATCATTGGTTGAGGAAGCTCAATCAACTAAATCCAAAACTCAAAATCTTGCAGACCGCTTTGCAACCTGGCTTACTATAATTGCATTATTTGGTGGTTTCATAACACTTTTAATTTGGTTAACTATTTCTAATTTCGGTTTTGAATTTGCCCTTGAGAGGGCAGTGACTGTGATGGTTATTGCCTGTCCCCATGCATTAGGACTTGCTGTACCATTAGTAGTAGCTGTTTCAACTTCGTTATCGGCTCGAAATGGGCTTTTAATTAGAAATCGTGCATCTTTTGAGAAATCTAGAAATTTAGATGCCATTATATTTGACAAAACTGGGACTTTAACAGAAGGCAAATTCGGTGTTACAGATACCGTGTCTTTAAACAGTGAATATGATGTTGAAGACATTTTAAAATATGCAGCATCTTTAGAGTCATATTCAGAACATCCCATTGCTAAAGGAGTTGTTGAATCTGCAACGGATACATATGATGTTGAAAATTTTAAGTCATTACCTGGAAGGGGTGTTCTAGGTAAAATTAACCATCATGATGTTATGGTAGTTAGTCAAGCCTATTTAAAAGAGATCAAAAGCGATGTTACTGACAAATCCATTGATAGACTTTTGTCTCAAGGTAAAACCATGGTCTTTTTAACTGTAGATGATGTAGTTGTAGGTGCAATTGCCCTAGCAGATATCATCCGAGAGGAATCAAAAAAAGCTGTGGCTAATTTTAAATCCATGGGAATCCGTTGTATTATGATAACTGGAGATAGAATGGAAGTTGCTGATTGGGTTGCTAAAGAGGTGGGGCTTGATCAGTACTACGCTGAAATTTTACCGGAAGATAAAGCAATCAAGATTCAAGAAATTCAATCTGAAGGGTTGGTTGTTGCAATGACCGGAGATGGGATTAATGATGCACCAGCACTGGCACAAGCAGATCTAGGTATTGCAATTGGAGCAGGTACAGATGTTGCTATAGAAGCAGGAGATGTTGTTTTAGTTAGAAGCAATCCCCTTGATGCTGTTTACATAGTTAAGCTTGCAAAATCCACATATAGAAAAATGTTTGAGAACCTGGTTTGGGGTGCTGGATACAACATTTTTGCCATACCCCTAGCAGCAGGAGTACTCTACAGCGTAGGAATTTTATTAACACCTGCAGCAGGAGTTATATTGATGTCAGTGAGTACCATAATAGTAGCTATTAATTCAAGAACACTGAAAATTCAAAAATGATTAGTTAGACTTGAATAAATGAACTAGTTACAAATTTAAAAAAATATGTATTTTGAATAGTTTTTAGTCCTTGGCTATCATGACTTCTGTGGATTTAATTATGGCTTTTACAGTGTCACCCACTTTAATATCAAGATCTTTTACAGATTCCTTTGTAATAATGGCCGTAATTACATCTGGATTTTCAATTTTAATTTTGACATTTGCCATCACAGCCCCTTCATCCACACCTTCAATGGTTCCTTCCACAACATTTCTTGCACTGATTTTCATATTATCACTTCAATATTATGTATTAATATTGAACTCAGACACATAAAAAATTTACTCATACTGTATTAAATATTTAAAGTGATTTAAATTTGAAAAAAACCTCTAAAAAACAGAACATCGAATTATTTAAATATACATATCAGCATAGTAACATAAACCATTTATATGAATTTTAGAGATACTGTTATAACAGTTACATGACAATAAAATTGTTTAAATTTACCATACTTAACTAATTTATCATCCAAAAAATGGTAATGCATTGATGTTTCATCACCGAAATGCATGAACAATGAATAATAATAAATCCTTATAACAATGTTTGATATTAAGCTTTTAATTTAGGCGAGTGTTTATATGAAAAAATACGATCATACAACCATATTCTTCGCAATCATGGGATCGTTTCTGGTTCTGTTTATATTAATACCCATATTAAATTTGATGGTTTCCTCAAATTTAGATGCCATAAGTACTAATTTACATGACCCTCAAGTTATTTCATCCTTATTTGTGAGTGTGTACTCTGCATTGATTGCAACTATAATAGCCCTAATATTTGGAGTTCCTTTGGCATATATCCTTGCAAGACATGATTTCTTTGGTAAGGGATTGGTTGAATCAATTATTGATATTCCAATTGTTATTCCACATACAGTTACGGGTATAGCACTTCTTTTGATTTTTACTTCCACAGGAATAATAGGTGCACCATTAAGTAAGCTTGGAATAATATTTACCAATGCGATTCCGGGAATCATTTTAGCCATGCTCTTTGTTAGTGCGTCATTTGTTGTGAATTCTGCAAGGGAAGGATTTGAAAGTGTGGATCCTAGAATGGAAAAGGTTGCACACACATTGGGATCAGGGACACTTAAAACATTTTTCATAATATCCCTTCCATTAGCACTCAGAAGTATAGTTGTAGGGGCAATACTCTGTTGGGCAAGGGCCATAAGTGAATTTGGTGCCATTATTATACTGGCATTTTATCCGCTTGCAGCATCAACATTGATTTATGAAAGATTTGTGCAATTTGGACTTTCTGACTCCACTCCAGTTGCAATCATTCTAATATCAATCTGTTTAGCCCTTTTCATCATGGTTAGAATTATAATAAAAGGATGGAGATCCTATGATAAAGATTGAACATCTTTCCAGAGATTGGAAAGAATTTAAAATTGACGATGTAACCCTTGAAATAAACGAAAATGAATACTTCGTATTTTTAGGACCCAGCGGTTCCGGTAAAACTATGCTGCTAGAATTGATAGCAGGAATGTGGGCTCCTGATTCAGGGAAGATATACATAAATAACCAGAATGTTACAAATTTACCCCCTGAAAAGAGGGGTGTTGGGTTTGTGTACCAGAACTACATGTTGTTTCCCCATAAGACTGTGTTTGAAAATATAGCATTTGGATTGAAAATCAGAAAAGTTGATAAAAAGGAAATTGAACAGCAAGTAGGGGAGATGATGGATCTCTTCGGAATTTCCCACTTGGCACACAGACTACCTAGAACCTTAAGTGGGGAGAACAACAGAGAACTGCACTTGCAAGAGCTCTTATCATCCGGCCCAAAGTGCTTTTAATGGACGAACCTTTAAGTGCACTTGACAGAATCACAAGAGATGAATTGATAAGAGAATTTAAAAAAATACACGAAGAGTTTGAAATAACCATCATCCAAGTCACCCATAACTTTGATGAAGCACTTCAGTTAGCTGAGAGAATAGCCATAATTAAAAAGGGTACTGTTTCACAAGTAGGTACAACTGATGAAGTATTCAGACATCCCAAGGATGAATTTGTGGCAGACTTCGTTGGAACTGAAAATATCATAAGGGGAATTGCAACAGATGGTGAAGAAAATTTAACAACAGTTGACACTGGAAATATAATAGTTGAGTCTACAGAACACAAAACAGGGAATGTACATTTTACTATAAGACCCGAAGCCATCACTTTATCAACAACCAGAATAACAACAAGTGCAAGGAATGAATTTAAAGGAAAATTAACTGAGATCTACGATCTTGGAACCATCATAAAACTGACTGTGGATGTTGGAGAACAATTTGTATTGGTACTGACCCGCCAATCATTCGATGATCTAGAACTTAATATTGGAAAAGAAGTGTTCATATCATTTAAAGCTACAGCAGTGAACTTGTTTTAAATTTCTTTTTATTTTATTTTGGGTTCAAATATTTAATCCATAATTGAACGATTTTTTTATTCAATTGAGCTGTTTTAACTTTTTTCTAAACCTTTAAATATAATTGGTTCGTATATATACAAACAAAAGGGGGATGTGATCAATATGAAATACAAATGTGATATTTGCGGTTATATCTATGATCCAGAAACAGGGGACGAAGAAAATGATATGGCTTCAGGCATTGACTTTTATGACCTTCCATCAGACTGGGTTTGTCCAAGGTGTGGAATTGATAGAGAACAATTCATTCCAGTTGATAAACTGACAGGTTCAGAAGGAGAAGGTCCAATGGCACTCATGATACTGGCTTTGACCAACGGTCTCTGGAATATTTCTGGAAGGGGTTCGTACTCTGTGACCAGAGAGATAGGACGTGTATTTGTAAATGAACTCAAAAAGGAAGGAGTAGATTTCAAAAATAGTAAGGATTCACTTGAATCTGTAAAAGATTATTTCCTGAGAAATAAATTTGCAGGGGAATTTTATATAACATCAGTGAAGAGGGTGCAGAGCTCGAAATAAAAAACTGCCGATTCTTTGGAATTTGCAAACAGCTTGAAAAACAAGGTGTTCTCATAACCACATGTCCATACACCAATACCGCTGCAATGGCACTTGAAGAATCCACAGGTTACAGGTACAGAATCAAAAAAGAACAAAACGGATATGGACATCACATTGAATTGAAACGGGTTTCAAAGAGATGATAATAAATTTCTAGTTTAAGACTGCCTTCATATCTTTTTTTACATCATAAAAACAATATTTAGTGTTGATTTATTAGGGGTTTATTTCTAAAATCCATTTGATCATGCAAATTTTCTTACAAGACAAAAATTATTCAAAATAGGGAATTTTTATTAAATAGTACGTACTATTTAGAATTTAAAGATTGGAGTATGCAAGATGTTTGAAGATATAAAGATTCCCGGATATTTGAATAAAATTGTCGTTTTAGTGCTGGTACTATTGGCCTTGGCTGGTCTTAAGCTTGTTTCATCTATTTTAGGGCCGATCCTAATTGCCATGTTTTTCAGTATACTTATATATCCATTTTTAAAGTGGTTAAATAGAAGGGGTTTCTCTTACAACGTGTCCATTATCATCACACTAATTGGATTCGCAGTGATGGGTGGAATCATAATTGAAATTCTCTACTTCAGTTTGAGCCAAATGGTAAGTGCACTTCCATCATTTTCAATAAACTCATCTACGGCCCTTTCATCTGAAGCGAACTACGTGGCACAGACCATTATTTCACACTTTCCAATGGGTGCTGTGACTGACATAGTTGGAACAGCCGTATTTGTATTCTTCGCAACCATATTCATGATATACGAAATTCCCAAACTTAAGGTGAGGTTAGAGAAGGGACTGGGAAAAGATAACAAGAACTTGAGTGAGATGATTGATCTTGTTGATACCTTTATCAAGTACTTCTTAATCAGGGTGAAGGTTAACTTGTTTGCAGCACTGGGTTTTATTGGAGTATTTTTAGCCTTCGATATTAATTTTGCACTTCTTTGGGGAATTTTAACCTTTTTCCTTGGTTTCATACCTTACTTGGGGATTATGATAGCAGCCATACCACCAATTCTAGCCACATGGGCAAAGTACGGTATTCAAGGTGCGATTCTAATTACCATTCTTTTCATCATAATTAACACAGTAGCGGAAAGTATCATATTCCCAAGACAAACTGGTAAAGGGCTTCAAATGTCGATATATGTTGTTTTTGTGTCGTTGTTTGTATGGGGATGGATACTCGGTCCTTCAGGATTTTTATTAGCAATTCCTTTAACCATAATTCTGATTAAATACCTCGAAAAATACGATGAAACACGCTGGCTTGCAATTCTCATGACCAGTGACGATGATAAAAATAGTACTAAAAAATAATTGGACACTCAACTTGGTATATAATATTGACCAGTACCCCTAAATTTTTTAATGATTTCCCCTAGAATGAACATTTTTAATCAAAAAAATATTTGTAAAGGTTGGTTTTATCCAACCTCGAGTATCTCGTCTACTATGAACTGCCCGCCACAGCTGCAATTTTCAATAAAGTCTCCTATTGAGTATGGAACAGTGTTTCCCGATACTTCATAGGTTTTTTCTTGATCACAAGTATCACATTTAGCTACAATTATCCAGTCCATCTTTTTTACCTCCGAATAAATTTTTTTCAAAGTTTGCATGGGTCTATGTAACCTGCCCGTATAAGTTGGTCTGCTAGGATTATTGATACTGTTGCTTCTGCCACCGTTGTTACCCTTGGGCAGATGCATGGATCGTGCCTGCCCTGAATTAATATGTCCTTAGATTCCATTGATTTAGTATCAACTGTTTTTTGTGTCAGGGAAATGGATGGTGTTGGTTTAACTGCCATGCGGATGTTTATTGGCATTCCAGTTGTGATTCCTCCGAGTATTCCTCCAGAATGGTTAGTTCTTGTTTTTATTGTATTAGCTTCGATTAAAAATTCGTCGTTCATTTGGGATCCTTTGAGTTCTGCTGATTTGAATCCTAAACCTATCTCTACACCCTTAACAGAACCTATTCCCATGAGTCCACCTGCCAATTCTGCATCTAGTTTTCCAAATACTGGATCACCCAATCCTGCAGGTGAATTTAAAACAACGGTTTCGACTATTCCTCCAATAGAATCTCCAACCTTCTTTGTTTCAATTATTTCTGCTTCCATTCTTTCAGCAGCTTCAAGATCTGCACATCTAACTGAATTTTGGTTTATGTTGGTTTCTAGTTCGTTGACATTAACAGGATTGGCCTTGATAGTTCCGACTTGACTAACATGGGAAATTACTTTGATGTTTAATGTGTTGAGGAGTTTTTTTGCAACTGCTCCCCCAATTACATGACCTATGGTTACCCTACCACTTCCACGTCCTCCCCTCTGTAGTCGTAGACACCATATCTTGCTTTCCAAGTGTAATCCCCATGGCCCGGTCTGGGATTGTCTTTGATGTTTTCATAGGCAGAAGAATCCATGTCTGCATTGTAAACCAGTGCTGTTATTGGAGTTCCATCGGTTTTTCCCTCAAAAATTCCAGATAATAGTTTAACTTGATCCCTTTCATTTCTGGATGTGGTGATCTTGCTGGTCCCAGGTCTTCTCTTATTTAGTTCTGTCTGTATATCTTGTGCTGAAAGTTCTAGACCTGCTGGACATCCATCAATTACTGCTCCAAGTGCAGTGCCATGGCTTGATCCAAATGTTGTGACAGTGAAGATTTTACCCATACTATTTCCCGACATGTTTGCTTCCCATTATATTTTTTTGTGAACAACTTCATTCAAATCTTAATTAATTAACCAATACTAAAAACATGGTGATAAAACCCTAATTATTGATCATCTCTATATCATAGTATTATTTTTATATTCCAATATAAAATTGTAATATTACCTAGTTCTATACCTTTTGAGATGATTTTAATAGCAAATTTTGTTTCTTTAGCATATGTTTTTATATTAATATGTGGTTGTTTAGATCATATAACCCTTAAGATAAATCTTGAAATTGAAATTTAAATAATTTATTTGGGAAAAATCGAGTTTACAATCTAATTACCATAATATTAAGAATATAAATTTATAATTGGAATTATTCAATTTATGGATTGAATTTATTTGATTAAAACCAAATCTTAGAATTGATGGGTTAAAATAAATAAAATAAATGAATATATTTTTTGGAGTGTTTTATGTTTAAGAGACTATGTCCACAGGAACCTTCGATTCTTTAACGATTTTATCCGTTGTTCTTCCTAATAAGAATTTTTCTAGTCCTTGCTTGCCAGATTTTCCCATTATTACCTGATCAATATCTTCTTCATCTATGGTTTTCAGTATAACATCAGAGGGGTTACCTTCCTTTAAAAGGACCTTGAAATTGATATTTTTACATGTGCCATTGCACTGATTTTCTTCGATTGTTTCTTCAAACTTTTTTACTGCATTTTTCATATCATTCCTAAGTTCCTCGTCCACAGATTCTCTGACCGCTGCTTGGGGTATGGCATCAAGATAAGATGTGTCTATCACGTTTAAAATAATTATTTCTGCACCACTCATATCTGCAAGTGATATGGCATGCTCCCCTGCTTTAATAGCATTTTCAGACCCATCTGTAGGTAGTAATATTTTTTTGTGCATTTCAAATCTCCTCCTTTTCTTAACTAAAACCCAAATTTCCTAAAAAAATGGGAATTTTAGGAAAATTTCTATGGTTTCCAATGAATTTCCCAATACATTAATTTTTTTTAACCTAGGAATGGTTTTCCTATTGTTAAAATTACTGCTATTGTAACGATTATTCCAATTACAACCATTGGAATTCCTGCTTTGAGGATTTCTTTGATCTTCACATATCCAGTTCCATATGCCATGGCAACTGTTGGATCTGCCATAGGGAACATGAATGAAAGCGAACATGAAATTGCAACTGGTACCGCATATATACCTACTGGCTGACCTTGTGCAGCTGCAAGTGTCACAGATAACGGCACTAAAATTGCTGCAAGAGCAATGTTAGACATTACCTGGGTGAATATAACTGCAATTATCATCAGCATGAGCATTATGGCTAGAGTTGAAACGTTGCTTCCCATTAAACCTATTAGGTCTTGTATAAGCCATGCTGCTGCACCAGTATTTAGAAGGGCCGCTCCCAAGGACAGTGCACCTCCAAAGAATATGATAAGTCCCCAGTCTACACCTTCTTGAGCATCTTTCCAATCAATAACCCCTGATATGAAGTACAATGCAGCACCAATTAAAGCCACTGAATAACTGTCTAAACCAGTTATACCGGTTGTTACCCATAATCCTATGGTGAAGAACAGAATGACAGCGGTAATTTTTTCCTGCTTTGAGATTGGTCCCATGACACTCATTGATTTGTGCAGTGTTTCCTTTCCGCCCACAATTCCATCGACTTCCGGTGGGAATATCCAGCCTAACAATTTCCATGTAACAATTAACATGATTATTGCGAGTGGAAATCCAAAGATCATCCAGTTGGCAAATGGGAGGTGAGTGTAAGCTGCAGCCATCAAGTTCGGTGCCGTACCTATTTCAGTACCAAATCCACCTGCAAGTGATCCGTACGAAGCACCTAAAACCATGGCTTTGGCAAAGTTACTATTTCCCTTCTCTGCATCATTTATACCAAATAAAGGAATTATGGTTTTAATAATCGGAAGTAACATGGCAAATGCCACAACATTTTCAATCCAAGCAGATAATAGTCCTGTACTGAAAACTGCGGCAAATATGCTCATGTTAGGTGTTGTTCCAACTTTAGATAACATCCAATAGGTGAAACGTTTAGCAAGTCCGCTTTTACCGATTGCAACTGCTAAAATGAAACCACCAATCATTAAGAATAATATTGGATTGGCAAATCCAATTACTGCATTGTTAAAACTTGCAATACCAAGAATTGGTTGTAAGAAAAGCAGTATTAGAGAAGTTACTGCTAAATGCTGAGCTTCACTGGCCCACATAATAATTGCAAAAATTAACAGGGCAATTGCAGCATGTCCAGGATAACTTAAACCTGGTAATGGGACTAGCATGACCACTAAAAAAGCAATGATCGCTAAAGGCATCCCTAAAGTCTTAAAGCTAATTTTCGTAATTTATCCCTCCTTATTCATTCAATTACTGATAAACAAATAAGATAGTGAGAATATATTATTTATACATATTTTGTCGTGAATAATTATTAAGAATTATGTTTATATAACATAAAAATTTGAGGTAAGTTTAATATCGATAGAAAATAATAGAAAGTAATTTATCTCAAAAAGTGTTTGGATACATGATATCATGAATAAATACGATAATAACGAATTCAACGCCATTTACACCCAATTATATGATCTTTACGGACCGCAAGGTTGGTGGCCTCTGCAAGATATTGTAACAGGTTTAACACCCGCCAAAACTGGGGCCCAAAATGGTTATCATCCCCTTGATTATGAACTGCCCAAAACTCCCAACCAAAGGTTTGAGATAATACTCGGAACCATCCTCACACAAAATACTGCATGGACCTCTGCAGAGAAGGCTCTTAAAAATCTGAAAAATTTGGGTGTTTTAGATCCCGAAAAAATTTTATCCATAGACACTGAAACACTTAAAGCCACCATTAAATGTGCTGGTTTTTTAAATCAAAAGGCAAACTACATCATGGCCATTGCAGAATTTTTCAAACAGTTAGGTGGTGAAATCCCCACAAGAAAGGAACTAATTAACGTTAAGGGAGTTGGAAATGAAACAGCTGATTCAATATTGCTTTATGCATATAAACAACCATTCTTTGTTGTAGATGCCTATACTAGGCGAATATTCACGCAGTTAAATCTAGTGAATGAAAAAGATAGTTACTTAGAAATTAAAAAAAGTTTGAATCAAACCTACCACAAGATTATAAACTCTTTAACGAGTACCATGCATTAATAGTGGAACATGCCAAAAGATATTACAGTAAAAAGCCTTATGCAATAAATGATCCGCTCCTTGATAAAATAGATAGGGCAATAGTTTAATGTCAATGGAGGGATCGAACTGGTTTACAATCGGGTTTTTTGCACTTTTTGTAGAGCATGCACGAAAGATGAATCTTTGTTCATGCCATAACCATGGAAAACTGATGGAATACCCTTTGATAAAAATTTGATGCAAAATTTGGAAGATGGGTTGCTTCTTGTAATTCAAGGAGGATTAACTATTTCTATGGATTCTGATACTGTAAAACCGTTCGCTTGAACACATTGAAAAATTTGTAGATGTTAAAATGAGTTAAATTTAATCAACAATGGCTTTTTTTATTGGCTACAATTTTATAGTCAGACTGTCATATTAATTATCAAACATGAAATATAATTAAAAAAGTGATAGAAATGGAATTTCCAGTAACTAGAATGAGGAGACTCAGAAAGGATCAAAATATCAGAAATATTCTTACAGAAACTAAATTAAATCCAGAAGATTTCATATACCCAATTTTTATTAATGAAGCACTTGAGGATGGTAACAAGGAAGAAATAAAAACCATGCCCGGCCAGTACAGATTTTCAATAAATGATGCTGTTACCCATCTTAAAGAACTTGAATCTATTGGATTATCGTCTGTTATCCTGTTTGGAATGCCAGAAATTAAAGATGAAAAGGGTTCAATGGCTTATCATAAAAATGGTGTGATACAGCAAACAATTCGAAAACTTAAGGCAGAAACAGACTTGGTTGTTATTACAGACGTGTGTCTTTGTGAGTACACGTCCCATGGCCATTGTGGAATTATCAAGGATGGAGAAGTTTTAAACGACCCTACTCTAAACTACCTATCAAAAGTTGCTTTAAGCCATGCTGAAGCAGGGGTTGACATAGTTGCACCATCTGATATGATGGATGGCAGAGTTGCAAGCATCAGAAAAGTCTTAGACCTTAACGGTTACCAGGACACCATAATTATGTCTTACTCAGCAAAGTATGCTTCTGCATTTTACGCACCATTCAGGGAGGCTGTGTGTTCAGCTCCTAGTTTTGGTGACAGGAAAACTTATCAAATGAATCCTGCAAATTCCCAAGAAGCCATGAGAGAGGTTAAACTGGACATAGCTGAAGGGGCCGACATGTTAATAGTTAAACCTGCAATGCCATACCTGGATATTATAAAAGAAGTTAAAAATGAATTTAAAATGCCCACAGTTGCATATCAGGTTAGTGGAGAGTACTCCATGATTATGGCTGGAATTGAAAATGGATACCTCACACAAGATTCAATTTATGAATCATTACTGTCAATCAAAAGATCAGGAGCGGATCTCATTATCAGCTACTTTGCTCCTGAATTTTTAGAGGGAAAAATTTAATTTATGCTCATTAAATTGTTTGTTGGAAAAAACTATATCCCAACATACCATTTTCTGATAAAACTATTATATGAAAAAATTCAATATAACTATTTAGTATATTTAAGATCAAAAGGAGTTATTAATTTGGATCCTGATTTCATTGCAAAAACCGCCCAAATAGCATCAGTGTTAGAAGTTAGTGGCTATCCCAAGCCTGGAAATGTGCATAGAACACAAGATTTCTCAGATATGGTGTTTGAAGACTTTTTAATCAGCGGAGTAGTGATTGGGAATATCATGGAAAAGGCTGCGAAATTGGGTCAAATCCATGGCTCAAATTCCAGAGAAATGTCCAAGATTGAAGTAGGAAAACTCATTAAAGAAGCTGTGGTTGAAACAGATAAATGGATAAAAAACAACACCAATCTAGGCATTATAATGCTGCTTACTCCCATCTGTGCAGCTGCTGGAATGAGTGATGAAATAGATGAACTTCCATACAACATAGATGAAATTTTAAGGGCAACAACACCTCAAGACGCTGTTAATCTTTATGAAGCAATTAATATAGCTGAAGCCGGCGGAATGGGAGTTCAGGATAATTTAGATGTTTCAAGTGATAATGCTAAAGCAGAGCTCATAGAAAAGAACATAAACATGTACGATGTTTTGGATCTATCATCCCAATGGGACATGCTTGCAAACGAAATTACCAGAACCATGCCAATCACATTTGAATTGGGTTATCCCACATTTAAGGAAGTTAGAAAGGCTCATGGCATAAACAAAGCAACTGTCCAAACCTTTTTAACCATACTATCAGTATATCCCGACACGTTAATAGCAAGGAAATATGGACTTGAAACTGCACAGGAAGTTTCGGTAGATGCCAGCCTGATTATTAAGGAAGGTGGAGCATTGACTGCTAAAGGCATGGATATGCTCATGGACTTCGATAATGATCTGGTAAAAAAGAAATTAAATCCCGGAACAACAGCAGATCTAACTGCATCATCAGTTATGGTTGCTCTTCTGGATGAATATAAAACAAATTTTAATTGATTACCATAAATTTTTGTAGTATTAATAATTTTTTAGGTTTATTTAAGGGATGTAATGAAAATGAATGCAGATAAAATTGACAAAGTTATTGATGAATTGCATATCAACGAAAAGAAGGTTTTAAAGGGACTCGAGTCTGCTGGTTTAGAAGCCATTCCCGAAGAAATTGTTGAAACCCAGAAAATGAATATCAAAGCTGTTATGAGTGCAGCAGGCATACTAGAATCCAGAGGACTCATAGAAGTTCAAAAGGATGAGAAAAATGTGGTTTCTTTAACAGATGATGGTAAACAGTATGCCCAAGAAGGTTTACCCGAAAGAAAACTTTTAAAATCATTAGGTGAGTATAAATCAATATCTATGAAAGATATAAGTCAAAAAACCAATTTAGAACCTTCAGAAGTAAAAATTGCAATTGGTTGGCTTGTCAGGAAAAAATGGGCAAAAATTAACCAGGGAATTGTTGAGATCACCACGGAAGGTTTGAACTCCTTAAACACTCAGACAAATGATGAACAAGTATTGGATAAACTGATGGATGCCCAGAAAATCTTAATGGATCCCACTAAAATTATTAAAGACAGTTTCAACCTTGGATTCAACCTATTAAAACAAAGAAAGGGAATAATAAATGTTAAAAAGGACAGCCAGTATTTACTGAAAGTTACAGAAGATGGGAAGGCTGTAATAAATAAAGGAATCGACCTCACATACACTGTTTCACAGCTCACACATGAACAGCTTAAAACAGGTTCATGGAAATCTTTGAAATTTAGAAGTTACGATATCAATGCCGAACATCCTGAAACCTTTCCTGGAAAGATCCATCCTTTAACCCGGATAATTGAGGAGATAAGAAATGTTTTTTTGAACATGGGTTTCACAGAATCTAATGGAAACATCCTTGAATCGGCCTTCTGGAATTTTGACTGTTTGTTCCAGCCACAGGATCATGCTGCAAGGGAAATGCAGGATACATTTTACATCAAAAACCCACAGTACTCGAAGTTGCCAGATGAAGGTATTGTAAACAGGGTTAAAGACGTTCATGAACATGGTGGTAGCACAGGGTCTGAAGGGTGGAACTACTCATGGGATCGTGAGGTTGCCAAACAATCTGTACTTCGAACCCATACTACTTGTGTATCTGCAAGATTTTTGGAGGAATATAAGCCTCCACTTAAAATGTTTTCAGTGGGAAGGGTCTTCAGACGGGAAACCATTACCTACAAACATTTACCAGAGTTTCACCAGGTTGAAGGAATTATTGCTGCAGAGGATATTAACTACAAAAATCTCCTTGGAATTATTGAAGAATTTTACCACAAGTTAGGATTTAAGGTAAGGTTCAGACCAGCTTACTTCCCCTACACTTATTTATCCACAGAATGTGAAATATACCTGCCTCAAAAAGAGAGCTGGATAGAACTAGGAGGGTCTGGAATGTTTAGACCCGAAGTTTTAGAACCATTAGGAGTTGAAACACCAGTTCTAGCATTTGGTCTTGGAATAGAAAGACTTGCCATGCTTAAACTTGGAATAAGCGACATTCGAATGCTTTATAAAAGTGATATCGGCTGGCTTAGAGATCTTCCTGTATCTGACGGTGTAAAACTTAAATAAATTCTATTAAATTATTTTTTCCTTTTCAAGTTATTTTCGGTGGATTCTACATGACAGATGACCAAGAGAGGATAGAAATAATTGAAAAACTTCTTTCCTACAAGTTAGCACTGGAAAAATCCCGACCTGAACTTTTAAAAGAACTTGGAAAATATTATTCATCTGAAAGTGATGGTGATACACTGGATTTTCAAGATAAATTCAATGACATGGAATTTATGAGTTTTACAGATGCAAGTGAAACCTATATTTTGACCCAAATAAAGGTGGTTGATACCATACCGCGGGTCATTAACGAACATATTTTCAGATTGAATGTTGGAGACGACATAGATGATGTTCTTGAATCATTTGAAATCGAAGTTTATGGTGTGAAAAAGGATATTTATAAAAATCTCACAGAGTGGGAAGTTTTACTTGACCATGTACCCTATGAAAGGATTCAAGAACTTACCAAAAACCCCAAGGGACACGGCGATAAAATTTTAAAGGAACTTTTGTGGATTAGAAAGTTCGAAACCCAACATCTAGGATGAAAAACCAAAGTTTGATTTATATATTCTAACTCAAATTATTCATTTCAACCACGGAGTAATGAATTTGTCCATATAGAACCCAACTTAAAATATTTCATGGCTACCATTAGTTTTTGATGCTATTTTTGAGTAATTTACATTTACGCAACATATTTAACTATTAAATTCAAATATTTTTGAATTTACAAGGTTTAAAGCCATTTAGGTACATATTACGGCCATTACTACGTCACTGATGCTGAAATTTTTTATAATATATAAACGTTAATTATATTACTCATTATTACAGTAAATAATACATGAGGTGTTTTTAATTAGCAACCATATGGATAACATAAAGGTGTTACTGGTTGAAGATAATCCTGGAGATGCTAGGCTGATTCAGGAAATGTTGAGTTCAGATGACAAACATAGCTATGAGTTGGTTCATAGCAAACGACTGGATGATGGCATTAAAATGTTCATTAAGGAAAAATTTGATATAATGCTACTAGACCTCGGGCTACCTGACAGTGATGGTATGAATACCTTGGATATTATGAGATACAATGCTCCAGATATTCCAATCATTGTACTTACAGGTTTCAAAGATGATATATTTGAAATGGGTACAGTTGGAAGGGGTGCAAAAGATTATCTTGTGAAAGATGATTTAAACCGAAAGATGCTTGTGGATGCAATTGAAAACGCGATACAAAATTAATATTTTATTATTTGTTACTACTAATTTTTTGAGAATATAAATATTAAAAAATTGTTCATGAAATAGTGTTAAAAAATTATGAATTCATTGAAAACCGTCTAAATAAACTTCACCATGTACATGTGAAGATCTAAATTAGGCCATCTTTCAAAAAATTGATAGTTTGAACCATTTTTTTTAAGTATTTTTATGTGCGAATATATCCCGTTTAATTTTCTTAAATTTATCTAGTTAAACCAACTAATCAAGATAAGAAACAAATTATTTGATATTAGATTTTTTAATAGTTAGTAAGGGATATGAAAATAATGTTATCTAAGGAAGGTTACAAATTAAATCCATCTTTGTTCAATGCATTAATAATTGTTGTGATCTATGCTGTTTTTGTTGTGGTTATAGAAAGTTTGATTGGAGTGCCTTATACAGAATTTTCTAAATCTACCCTGAATATGTTCTATGGAGTTTTAATTCCAATATCATTGGGATCGGTATTTTTAACCATATTTGCATTGTGGTCTGGATGGTGGAACGATATTTGGAGGGACAAATACCATATTAAAGATCATGGTTGGATGCACATATTTTTGGTACTGTTCATTGTTGCCATATCTATGAATTTCCTAGTTGGACATATTGGTTCATTGAGCTCAACCTATATCGTAGTCACCCTCGTTGCAACAATTATAGTTGGTTATTCAGAAGAACTGTTAACAAGAGGTTTGCTTATTTGTGGTGCTCGAGGTTCAGGTTATTCTGAAGTAAAAGTTTTTTACATTGTCATGATAGTTTTTGGATTTATACATGGTATTAACTATATTAATGGCCAATCATTGGGGTTAACCATCCAACAAATGTTCATAGCCGGCCTGTTAGGTGGTGTTTTCTATACAATCTATCGAAAAACAGGTTATTTAATTGTTCCTATGATAATGCATGCATTATGGGATTTTTCATTATTTACACAAGGATTCAACTTTGTTGGAGAACTGACGACAACAAGCACAGGAAATTATAATCCATTCCAAATAATTGGCATTGTGGCTATTTATTCCACATTTTTGTTATTGATACTTGCTGTGAGGAATTTTAATGTTGAAAAATCCGGATCAAAAATATCTCAATGGGAATATTCTCCTAAAAATTCGTGAATTACCAAAATATTAGGGTGTTAAATGAGCTAAATAGGAGGTAGTTTCCTTTTTTAATTATTTGGTTTGGGTAATCTTTCTAAATACGTGAATACAACATTTTCTAAATTATCCAATTTTATACAATCTTGAATCCTACGATTTCGCCCAGGGATTACACTTTATAGCAATATTGGGTTATGTTTTTAGTTTAATAATGGCAATATTATCATTATGGGGCAGTAAACATTTAAAATAAGTTAAACCGTTGGTTAAGGATATTAATGAATACTAAGATTTGAATGTAAAATTTTAAACTAAGAAGGTTTAGAGGGGATATTTGATTAAAACCCATTTAGTAGTTCTTCTAAATTTCCAACAAACTCTAAACCCGCGTTTCTTCCAGTTCCTTGATACAAGAGTTTATTGGTATTTTTTTCCTTTCTGTATAGTTTTATATTTATCTTGGATCTTAGGGATTCGTTAACTTTACTTGTCATTTCACCCAACTTTGGAGCTGGAAGATCAACCCCTTCGGCACGTAGGGCATTTATTTGTAGGATAAATTTTTTGTTAGAAATTTTTATTTCAATATCTTTATCTGTGACCTGGAGTTTTTCTATTTTAGCCCGGTTGTAGGTTGTAAATTTGTAGATCTTTCCACCGTAGACTAGGCCAAAAATGTAGCCAGTGAAGTAGCTGCCTAACCATGGAATTTTTGCTATGGAAACAAATAGGGATATTCCTTCTTCATCGAAATGGTTGGTCTGCATCCATATCCATGATGATGGCATAGAAGAACCCCAATCCTTTTCAACATAACCTTTACCACTTGTAAAATCAATTTTATCATTATTTATAGCCACGTATCCATTTATTGAGTGGTTAAAACTTAAAACTCCATGGTAACATTCTAAAAATGGGATAAATGCAAAAAATCCCATTGCACCCGGTGAAAATCTGGTTACTGGCCATGGAACGATGTTTTTAAATTCCATATCTGCTTTAACCCTTGTTTCGCCGTCTTCAATATCAAGGACCATGTGGTCCAGACTGAAATAATTTTTAGCAATTTTAATCTCGAATTTGTCGTTATTTGCCCAGAAACTCGACATAGGATAACTGAAGTAGTGTAAAACTTGGTTACGAGCATCCATCAGCATGATGAAAGCGTGAGAATCCTCGAATATTTTGGTTATGGACACACCTACAATTATTGCGTAAGCTGTTTGTTCGTCCTTAGAAACTGACTTGAAGTACCAACCTTCAAAATATTCCTTTTTTTGTTTTGGCCCTGAAATATTTCTGGATTCCAAATTTTAAACATTTAACCACCTTTTAAACGAGTTAAACCATTAATGGACATCACATCATCTATTGCATTTTAAATAAGTTGGTAAATATCTTTTACATATTTTTGAGATATTGATCTTGGTAACCGCCATAAATTGGAGACTTTGAGACATTTATCAGGTTCTATTTCACAGCTTTTTTAACCAAATCCACAATTCTTTTCTCTTCAGATGATGTGAGTTCTGTTAAAGCAAAGGCCACAGGCCACATATTGCCTTCATCGAGATGTGCAGATTCATTGAATCCCAATGTCATGTACCTTTCTTTGAATTTATCTCCACTTCTAAAGAAACACAATACTTTACTATTTTTGGAATATGCGGGCATTCCATACCAAGTTCTGGGTAAAAGTTCTGGTGCAGCTGTTCTGATGATTTTATGAATCTTTTTAGCCATTGTTTGGTATGGTTCAACCATTGCATTAATCTTTTCTAAAACAGCATCTTCTCCATCCATTTTATCCCCTCTTTGAACCGGCTTTTTGTTAGAACTGGATTTTCAGTTGGCTTATTCACATAAACCCCTCCAAACAAATTTTGTTAATTAAAATATGGTGTTTAAATTTAATAAAATTAAAGAATATTACATTTTAAATCTAGAAAAATCTGTATAATATTTCTTAATATTAAAGTTTTTAACATGAGGATGTAGAGATCTATCGATTATATCTTCATAATTATCAGTAGGTGTGAATAGCATCACAGTTAAGTCGGTTAATTGATGTTTAGTGTATGGGACTCTCGAAAACTTGGCCTTAGCATCACGAGTCACAGATAAATCACGTGTAGAATAATCATGAGCTTTTTTATCATTTTTTGGCAAACCATGAAATGGCCAAGTTGGATAGCTTGACGGATTTTGATGCTAGAGTTAGGGGGTTGTGTTTTTTTATTATATGGTGATTTTTTCATGGGTGTTTGCTGATGTACTGTTTGTATTATATTTTTTTAGAAAAAGTTTTATTGGAGGTTATTGTTTTATGAGTGTTTTGGATTATTTTAGTGAAGGTTTTTTGGTTTTTAAGGGTAATTCGTTTTTTTGGGTTTGTGCAGTGATTTTGATTTTTTTGCAGTTGTTGGTATGTCAAGGTTTTTTTAATGGTTTTTTGTTTCATGTGACTATGTTTTCACCTTTGATTTTGTTGAGTATGGTTTTGGGTTTAGTGTTGTTTTGTGTTAGTGTTTTTGTGAATATTGCTGTGATGGGAATGAGTAATAATATGCTTTTAAAGGAAGATGTTAATCTTAAAAAGGGTTGGATGATTGGGAAAAAGTTTTTTTTAAAGGTTTTAGGTTTGCAAATAACCCTCGGAGCTATTATAATTCTATCAGCATTGGTCCTAGGCATAATATTGGCAGGGTTTGCTGTGTTATTTTGTTATTCTAGTTTATCTTATGGATTTATAACCATGGGATTCATGGTTTTAATTGGCTTGTGTGCCGTATTAATGTCTGTTTTATCCCTTTTTGCATTGCAATTTATGGTCATTGGACAAAAGGGAATTGCTGAAGCTATTAAAGAAAATCCAAGTCTTGTTTTAAATAATAAAACCATGGCAATAATTTTACTAATTCCATTACTTTTAAACATGTCAATAACTGCCATGCCTGTTGTGGGTTCAGTATTAAGTAATGTTATTGGACCGGTTATTGGAATTTACTTGTTAATTGTGGTAACATTGGCATATACTGATTTAACCCAACCCACACACTGGAAAACTTGGTAAATGAAAAGGTTTTCTCCTATATTTTATTTAACATTATCACAAAGTTTTTATATGGTAACTTTTAAGTGTATATTTAAATAATTATTATTAATAAAAAAATAAAATGGAGGAGTTTTTTTATTGATGTTTAATAATAATTTGTTCATATTTTTTGTTATTGTTTTAGTTATTAGTATAACTCCTGTTAGTGCTGAGTTGATTGGTGGATCCTTTAGTGATGGTGTTAATCCAGATTTAGCAGGAAATGAAACAGGTAATGTTACGGCTGTGGATGATTATAATACTACTTTAAATATTGTAGAACAAGATCTGGATGAATTAAAATCCCATATGGATCCTTTAAATGAGGATTTGGATTATATTGAAAAAAGACGTGGTGATTTTGGTTGGAAATTTTGGGAATGGCCGGGTATAATTTATGATATTATTGAAACACTATATAAAATTCCATCTAAAGCAGAAGGTATTGAAGAACCTGCTAGTAAATTACAAGTAGATATAAATAAACTAAATAACACCTTACTCCAAGCTAAGTCTCTTGGTTCAGATAGTTGTGATGGTAATGCTTCTTATATGGCTACAGAATTAAGTCAGCGATTAAACACCACAGTTACAGCAAGTGCCGTATCTGCTAGTGACTTACAAGAGGGGATGTTGTTCAGTATTTAAGTCAAGGAAAATATTCACGTTATCTTAAGGTAATGAGCATAACCCGACAAAACAGTACTACAAAACAAAATAATACTGTAAATGGCAGTCTAAAATCTAATACACAGGGTAATGGTATTCCTACAGAGGTGTTATTAGGAGCACTTAGTGGTTTAGTAATTCAGATAAACTTAAAGGATAATCAAGAATTTTATAAGATAAATTCCCCGGAACGAATACAACTACTCTACTAAAAACTTCTGCAGAAATACAGGTGGATGATCTAGAAAAAATACGTAACAATGCCAAATGTATTTGGGATAAATCTAATCAATATGAAGAACAATCTAAAGAATTACTAAAAGACGCAGGAATAGTAACCGGAGCTGGTGCAATTGCAATGGCTGCTGCTCTATTTATAACTGCTATTACATTTGGAGCTGGTGCTCCATTAATTGCTGTAGCTGCAGGAATAATAGTTCTACTTGCCCCTGTATTGTTACTCTTTTATTAGCGGCATTAATATATCATGTATTATCTCAATCTTATGCTGATGACTCTTGTAAATTGTCTGACAATGCACAGTGTAATGAAAACGACTTATGCAGCTATGTTGAAGAGATAACTCAACAATCAATGAACATAACCGCTTTAGAGGGTGTACCAGTAATTAATCAGACCACAATTCCAGATTGGAAAAATTATGAATTCACATTAATAAACAATGCAGCCCATGGTACAGTACTACCCGGACCAGGAATACAATTCCTCTACGGACCAGACGAAGGATACACTGGAAACGATCAATTCACATTCCAATACAGTCAAAATGGACAGCCACGAGGAATAATGACAGTGAACGTAACCATAAGTCCAATACCAGTAATCCCAGTACCCAACGAAGGAGGTGAATATTAATGAAATTTAACATTCCTAATATTTTAATATTCTTTATAATCACGTTAATGTGTAGTACAACACCCATTAGTGCAGCTATGCAAAATGAAATTCAAGTTGAGAATAATAGTAATGCTACAGACATAGATTGGACTGTTACTTGGCAAGATACTGTGGATAAAATGGCAGATTTAATGGAAAATAACAGAGATATCGAGTTAACTGATGAACAAAGTAATTATTTAGACACACGATTAGATGATCTTCAAACTAAATCTGATAACATTTTAGACAACGTGCAAAATGCATTTAATTATGTGATACTGAAAGATAGTGAATATGATAATTTTACAAATTCTTCAAACAAAACTACACTTATTAAAGACAGCTACTCAGACGACCTAAGAAAAACTGCAGACTACCTAAGCCAAACATACACCATAACAACAACACAAAACAACTACAGCGTCACTACCAGGGATTATATGGGCAATAATACTACTACTGGTTTTATTGTGCAGGTTCGATATTTAGGATATGTTAGGTATATGAATGTGATTTTTATGAATGATGATATTATTACGTTAAGTTCGCCGCATGGTACATTTACGTATAATAGTAGTGATTTCAGGGATAAGATGATGGTTGGTGATAATTTAAATGTGATTCGTTTTAATTCAAGCCAAACAAATTCTTCAACTGTGTTAAATAATATAATAAACTTTCAAAATGCTAATTTAAATGAAGATCTTAGTCATAACAACGCAATTATAACTGCTACTTTCTCTGTTGGTGGAACTGCATTAGCTAGTATATTCGTTGCAGCTCTTTGGAAGCCATATGATCATTGTAGAAGGACTGGTGTACCGCTTCAAGATGTTGAGGATGAAGGTGCTAGACTAATTAATAATAAAATGGGGAATATGTATTGGGATAATTTCGAGCGTGCTGCTCAAAGTTCGGATAAGATTAGGTCTTGTGGTAAATGGCTGGGTACTCAATTTAAAGCTGCTTGGTTCGCCACCACCCTATCTACAAAAGCTGCTCTTGGAGTCATAGGAACTGGAATAGCTACTATTACCGCATGTACAGTCCTGAATACAAATGCACAGAAATTGAAAACAAACCTTGAAAATGATATAGCAAATTTAAATAGTTATTAAAAAAAATTGGAGGATATTGAGTAATATGAAACTTAAAATACCATTTTTAGTAGTATTAATAGTGTTAAGCTTGTTTCAATCAGTTTGCGCTGTAGGTGCCCTGCAAAATAATGAACAAACCAAAATTAACCTAGATAGTGGATCTAAAATAATCTACGTCGATAATAATGGTACAGACAAAAACGATGGTTTAACACCAAACAAACCCAAACGTAACCTAGAAAAAGCGATAGCTATAGCTAATGATGGTGACACGGTACAACTAGCTCCAGGAACATATTTTGGTGGTAATGCTAATATCGATAAAGACATTACACTGAGTGGAACAAATCAAAACAACACAATCCTCACTGGACAATCACAAAGGGGTATATACATCGCATGTGGAAAAACAGTTACCATCACAAACATCACAGTAAAACACAGCGCTACAGGAATCTGGAATTCCGGAACACTACACCTTAAAAACTCAACACTCCAAAACAACAACGCATTCGCATATATAGGACCTTTTGGGCATCATTGGATTAGGGGTGGAGGAATATTTAGTGATGGAACACTAGATCTGTGTGGAGTTACAATCAAAGAAAACAATGCAAAAGAGCAAGGTGGAGGAATATATAGTAGCGTTGGAGACTTAACCGTAATAAACTCAACTATCACAAGTAACAGCGCAGGAGAGGGTGCTGGAATTTATCAAAGAGGCCATGAATTTACTATAGTAAACTCAACAATATCAAACAACTACGCGAAAAGCTGTGCTGGGGGAATTAGGACTTCGAAAAATGGATACATCTTAAACTCAACACTCTCAGGCAATCAAGCAAATGAAGGTGGAGGAATTTTCAATGAAGGAGCATTAACCATCATTGATTCAATAATTTCAAATAATATAGTCAAACTAGGGGTGGGGCTATATTCAACAGAGAAGGTTCCATAATGATATATGGATCCACAATAACATGCAACATTGCACACAATGGTTCAGGAGGAATATTCTCTGCAGATACCATTTATATTGATAATCTTAGTACGTATCTTTTGAAAAACAACATTCCAAGTAATTTTGCAGGTAATCCATATATTCCCGCATAAAAAATGGGAAAATTTTACATTTTCCCATACAATTTTTATTGTTTATTATAAATTCGTACTTTTTCGAAAAATCATGGGTACAAACTATTTTTTCTAAAAATTCCCATAAAATAACAGATCCCTTTTTTAATGATTCAGTAGGGTGTATCCTGCATTATGGGAGGTTTCTTTTATTGTTAAATTCTTTAGGCTAAGTGGTGTGCATATTATTTCTATTTTGAAATCCTATTTGATCTTCTAATGAGTTCAATATGTCTAATTAAATTAGAAGCTACACTAAATAACCGAAAAACCCTTAAAATCATATTCTATAAAAAAAGGATTGAAACACAACCTCTCTTTGTTCAACACAACACTAAACATTTCAAGTGTTACATTACAATACTGTTCAATTTTCGATCCAAATTTTCCTGATTTTCGCATTTCATCTAGACCTGAAAAAAGGAAGCAATTGAAAATATGAATGAAATTCATGTAACATGTTACCATATTTTGAAGATGTTAATTTTGTTAGTATTTTGATAGGAGCAGAGAGACTTCCCATTTTCGGGTAGTGCCAACAAAACTCCCCTATCCTGATAATGCCATATAATTCTTGTTTCGTGAGAATGCCATAGATTCTTCCTTTTTGTGATGTGGCCAAACAAAACATTATCCTTGAAATGGCCGTGTAAAATAAGTACTACCCTGTCTCGATTCTTTAATATGTCTGATTATAAACACATGATGTTGGAGTGGGAAATTGTTATGAATTAAAATAAAATTAATAATAAATGTTAGAATAATCATATTTTTTCTTCGTAAAATTGGACTATAACGAAGTTGGACTTAGACAACATCTTTTCACAACATCTTTTCAGAAAAATATCTAGAGAAAAAATATGGCCAATTTCAAAAATTTTCGAAATACAACTATTTAACACACTAAGTATAGGTATCTTGATTCATTTTGACCAATTTTAACATTTTTTTATTTTCTCATAAAAACAAGATTATTTCTTGAATGGATCCACTATTCCAGATTAAAATTTTATACTATTTCATTGACTGACATCATAGAATTATATAAATATTAAGTTCATTATTTATTTAAAATATTTGTTAACCAGTTTACCTGTTCCTGTTTACCAGAGCGCTTGTGCAGATGGAATTTCACAGAGTTTAAAGTGTTTAAATAATGAATATAAAATATAATCTTTTAAATACTTACACATATCCATCTAAGAATGCTTAGAAAAAAGAAATCAAATGAAACCCTTAACATGGGATTTAATTAAAAAATCCATTTATATACCTGTTGTGGGAATTTAAAATCATAAAAATACCTAAGGTAATAAAAGTTATTGATACTATCAAACCATAGTAAAATTCAACTGGAGCCAGTAATAAAGTGACAATCAAGATTAAAATTCCTGTTATACTCGAAACAATTGGTGTAAATTTTTTGTTTATAGTCTCAATAATAAATATAAACGAAACAAACAAAATCGTGAAATTTCCAACAGATATCTGTCCTTCCAATATTATTTTATAGATAGATAATATTATAAGAAATATTCCTAAAAAAACCATAAAAGTTGGATAATCTAGTTTAATAATTTAATCATAATGATCCTCACTTAAAAAAATTTTTATGTTTACGTTCTGTAATCATAATTCTTTTTATCTTACATGATTTATATCCTGAAGCTATTGATGCTACCCCTCCAATGTATAAGAATGGATTTGCATTAACTCCATCATATAGTTGTTAATGCTCAAGCAGTTATTTGAAAAGCATCTACTTGAACCGACCAAAGGTACAGTATATAAGCCTCTTGAATCGGCCCACTTTGGTTTATAAACATAAGCAGTGTTCTCATAAGACGTAGTAGGGGTAGTTTTAGAAACGGATCTGAGATCCATATAATATTAATCAAATAGTGTTATCATAATTTATCACTATTCATAATGACAATCATTCTATTAAATCTTTCTAAATCATTTAATATCATACAATGCAAAAGGATTTATTAATACGATAGAGGATAAAGTTTAAATATCTTGGCCCTGTGGCTTTTTTTATTGGCATAATTGCATCAGCTGAGCCAGTTGTTTCTGACAGCCCCAATAAATGCTGCAAATATCAATCTCCCACCAATGGCATTTACCATGGATGCTTTTTAAACCCATACTGGAAAATTCATATTAGATATCCTAAGTAGTTGTGATAGATCTACTAACGGTTACGTATCTGTTGGAGGATATATATAGTACAAAAAGCCTTGAACAAATAATCTAAGAACAAAACTTAGTTAAATATGAAAACAAAATAAAAAGTCAAATTGCAAAAATTGCAAGTATAATCTTATTGATAATCCTGATATTAAGCGATGACTAAAACGATGCAGGAAATTAAGGTTTTACAATTAAAAGTGTTGGTGGGGATGACGAACCTGACGAAAGAACTTTATTCTGGGGGCGTATAAAAAAATATTAAGAAATTATTAATGATAGTATGGAAGATATAAGGGCAGGGAATCATGTAAGGGGTTTAGCAAAGATTGGAAATGCAGCTAAGTGGTTGGTGACTGTGGATGCTGAATCAATTTTTGCATTAGTAGACAGTATGTGGCATAGTGGTGTCAAATTGGAAAACTTTTATTTAAATAATACAAATCAAAGTTCTTAATAATTGATCAAGTTAGCATAATAGATGTTAGGTATGGGATATTATGGGTTTGTTTAATAGATCTAAGAAAAAGTTGTTGTTTGAAGAGGTTGAAAAATTTTTTAATGAGGGTAAGTATCAAGAAGCTTTGGAAAGTGATAATAAACTCCTTGAGATAGATTCAAAAAATGCACTGACTTGGTTTAACCATGGCTTAATATTTGAAATGCTTGATGAATATGAAAAAGCTATTGAAAGTTATGATAATGCCATTAAAATAAATCCTGATGATATTGATTCATTGTTTAACAAAGGTTTGATTTTAAAAAAGCGCGAAAAATTTAATGAAGCCATTGCTTGTTACAATAAAATTTTAGAAATAGATCCATATCATGAAGATTCTTGGAATAATAAAGGAACAGCCTTTGCTATGCTTGGGAACTATAATGAAGCATTGAACTGTTATAATAAATCTATTGAAATTAATTCCAATATTGCAGAATTTTGGAATAATAAAGCTCTTATTTCTAGTAAACAAGAACAATATCAAAAATCAATAGAACTTTATGATAAAGCAATCGAAATTGATCCAAATTATAGCAATGCATGGAATAATAAAGGAGTAGCATTAAGAGGACTTGAAAAACATGAAGAAGCCCTAAAATGTTTTGATAAAACATTAGAGTTAAATCCAAACCATGAAAAAGCAAAAAAATCAAAAAATGAAATATTATCAAAACAATAAATTTCTAAATTTATATTTTTAATATTTACCATCCTATTTTTTAGAAAACATTCTAATGGGAATAATAAAAAAACTTAATAACTTTGATTAAATTTAATGAATTGATATCTTTTAATTAATTTTTTCTAAAAGTAAAAGCACTCAATTATATATCATTGTTTAAAGAAATAAATGTATGAATTATTTAATTGAATTTATTATTTAGTTAATTATCCAGAAATTTTTCATTGATAGTTGGAAATTAATTATTAATCTAATTGGAGACAAAAATTTATTTGTTAATTCGAAATAAAATTGTGGGATGTGAATGATGTGGTTTTAAATGAAAGTTTATTATCTGAAATTTCTCATGAAAATGTTGATGTGGATAAATTTGCCAGAATGACTGTAGAAGATTCTGAACTAAGGGAAGAAATTGTCCAGTTAATGTTGACTGATCCTAGAATAATGATATACTATCATTCATATTACATTATAAGCAGAGCAAGCCAAAAGAAACCTGAATTATTCTATAAATATTGGGATGACTTCGCTTCCTTGATTAATCACAAGAATTCTTACCATCGTGATTTTGGTTTAACATTGATAGCTAACCTAACTATTGTTGATAACGAAAACAAATTTCCATCAATTTTAAACGGTTATTTAAAGTGTATAAATGATCCAAAGTTCATGACGTCAAGACATTGCATTCAAAATACTTCTATGATTCTTAAAAATAATGAGGAGTATCGAGAAGTTATTGTAAATATTCTGTTGGATATAGATAATCTATGTGATTATACTAAAAAACAGTTAGCATTACTTAAATCAGATATAATAATGGTTTTAGACACAGTTTACACAGAAATTAAGGATAAAAGTGAAGTTAACAAATTTTTAAATGATCAACTGACCAGTATTAGTCCAAAAACTAAGAAACACGCAAGAGAATTTATTTCCAAATATGAAATAATAACTAAAACCAATTAAATTAATTAATTTTATTTCAAAAAACTTTAGGACTGTTGTTATCACCTATCTGATAAATAAGAAAGATTTTGAAAGTTATAGTAAAAGAGAATTATTAGAATATTTTTTTAGTTTGAGGATGTTCTCCAGGTTAGGTGATCATTTGATTGTTCCAAAACAAGAGTTCCAAGGAGAACACCCTCAAGTCTAAATATTAAATGTATTCTATATAAATTTTGTTTAATAATCTGATTTCATTATCATCGTAAAAAAAGGGATGTGATTAATTAAACCATTTGAATCC
This sequence comes from Methanobacterium sp. ERen5, assembly GCA_024167805.1. GTDB lineage: Archaea > Methanobacteriota > Methanobacteria > Methanobacteriales > Methanobacteriaceae > Methanobacterium_B. The sequence goes on from CP099988.1 coordinate 165,044, forward strand.
ACATTCAGGGATAGAGTTTTAGACTCCTTGCTTGCTTGTTTTATTTAAAATATCTCTAAGTATGGATATTAATATTGCAGCCACACTCAGTATCGTGAATAGAATAAATGCTACTTTTGTGCTTATTAATAGTTCGGGATAATTTTGTGGATTGAATTGAATCTTACCTAGATAAACTTCAAAAATTAGTATGGTAAATCCCATGCCAAATGTTTGTCCCAGAAGTCTCATTGTACTTGCAGAAGCCGAAGCCAACCCAAAATACCTTTTTTCAACAGAGGACATGATTAAATGGGTGTTCGGTGCTGAAAAAAGTCCAATTCCAACCCCTACAAAAACTAATCCCCCGATTATTAGATATACACTTGTTTCCATCTCTACCAATGCAAATATAAATAATCCCACTGTAATTAACATGGTTCCAAACAGTGCTAATCTTCCAGGATCAAATCTATCAGATAACTTACCTGCAATAGGGGATATTAAAACCATGACTACTGTTTGAACAGCTAGAATAAGTCCAGTTATATTGGGATTGTATCCTTTTATGTACTGCAGATACAAACTTAGTAGAAATCCTATTGAAAGTATACCCATGTAATTCAGGATTATGGTAAAATTAGATAGTACAAATGGTTTGTTACTCATGAACATTTTTATTTCAAATACAGGAGTTTCAACCCTTAATTCCCAAATAATGAAGAATATGAGACTTAAAATACCAAATATGATCATGAGCTTACCCAAAGTTCCGTTAATATTTGAGAATCCTATTAGAATTAATGCCAGCATCAGCATGTACAGTAACGATCCAAGATAATCTATTTTTTCTTCACATATTTCATCCGCTTCAATTTCATTCATTTTCCAAAGTACAAGGATTGTTAACATTGATCCCATGATAATCATCAGATAAAATATACTTCTCCAACCGAAGTACTGTGTTAAAAATCCTCCTAAAACTGGGCCAATTACAAGTCCTAAATAAACAGTGGTGACATTTATTCCAATTGCCTTCCCACGTTCATTTGATGGAAATACTGATATTATGATTGCAAGTCCCGTGACAAATATCATTGCACTTCCAATGCCTTGAATAACCCTACTTATTATTAGAAAATCAGCATTGGGTGCAATTGCAGATAAAAAACAAGCCAAGGTAAGAATTATAATCCCATATTTAAAAACCTTTTTCATCCCGTAAATATCTGCAATTCTACCAATTGGAAGAGCAAACATTGCAGATGTTAAAAAAAACGATGTTGTAATCCAACTTAAGAGAATAGCATTGACTGATAATTCATTTGCAATAGTTGGGAGTGCTATGTTGAGTGAACTACCAATAAATGGAGTTAAAAATGAAGTAATGGTTACAATCAACAAAATGTAAGTCTTTTTTACTTTGTTGTTGTTATCAAAAGGATCCATAATAAAAGTTACTCATCAAAAGGATAAACATTGTTATATCATGATCTTTTATAATTTCAAACCATTGACTTCTCAGACCCTTTAATTTTAGTTCTAAGAAGTTATTAGTATTAGATTAAACAATTTTCTTAAAGTCTCGGAATTTAGAGTGTATGTGGACAAAGAGAAATATTTTTAACTTTACACATGTATAGTTCAGTTAATGAATATTTAAGATGGTTTGAATAGGGAGATTATCTAAGTATTCTATGTTGGGTTAGGATAAATTTTTTTAAGGAAGAAGATTCAATGGTTGAAGATCAAGAAATTGCTATTATAATTGGAGCAGGACCTGCTGGTTTAACAGCGGCATATGAACTATTAAATAAAACCAATATCAAACCTATCATTCTCGAAAAAACGGGTGAAATTGGAGGTATTTCTAAAACTGTTAATTACAAGGGTAACAGAATGGATATTGGAGGTCACAGGTTCTTCTCCAAATCCGATAGGATCATGAAGTTTTGGAAGAACATACTACCCCTTCAATGTGCCCCGGCACATGATGATCTCATCTTAAAGAGAGAAGTTCAATTGAGTGAACTATGCCAGAGTCAAGGACAAAAATCTGGAAACATAGCAGAATATGATGTTCCGGATCCTGAAAAGACAGATAATGTGATGTTAAACAGGACCCGGGTGTCCAGGATATATTTTCTCAGAAAATTTTTTGATTATCCAGTTTCACTCACTCAGGATACCCTCAAAAATCTTGGCTTTAAAAGAACATTTAAAATAGGTATGAGTTACTTAAGCACAGTTTTAATGCATTCTAAGCCTGAAAAATCCCTTGAAGACTTTTTCATCAACAGATTTGGTCGAGAGTTGTACTTAACATTTTTTAAAGATTATACAGAGAAAGTTTGGGGAGTTCAATGTAGTGAAATCAAAGCTGATTGGGGTTCTCAAAGAATAAAAGGGTTATCCATCCAAAAAACCTTGGAAAACGCTGTTAAATCAAAATTTTCAAATGCATCCAATCTTTCACAAAAAGATGTTGAAACAAGTTTGATTGGACAGTTCCTGTATCCTAAATTAGGGCCAGGACAGATGTGGGAAGAACTTGCTGCAAGGATTCTAGAAAAAGGGGTGAAATCCACCATTATCAAGAAGTTGAAAAGATTCTAACCGACACCGAACAGGTTACAACTGCTGAAACCATGGATATAAGATCTGGAAAAACTCAAAAATGGATTGGAAATTACTTCATATCTACAATGCCAGTTAAAGAACTAATACAGTCATTTGATACTGTACCTGAAGATGTTGCAGACGTTGCTGAGGGATTGATTTATAGGGACTTTATCACCGTAGGATTGCTTTTAAATGAACTAAAAATAAAAAATGAGTCCAAATTAAAAACAATAAACAATTTAGTACCTGATAACTGGATTTATATACAAGAAAGGGATGTTAAAATTGGAAGACTTCAAATATTTAATAACTGGAGTCCATATTTGGTTGAGGATCCAAATAAAGTTTGGATTGGACTTGAATACTTCTGCAATGAAGGTGATGATTTGTGGAACATGTCACAATCAGAATTCACAGACTTTGCTGTCGAGGAACTGGTTAAAATAGGTATTATTAAACGAGAAGATGTTATAGACAGTGTAGTTTTGAAGGTTGAAAAGACTTATCCAGCATATTTCGGTTCCTACGATCGTTTTAATGTTATTAAAGAATTTACAGACGAATATGACAATCTGTACCTCATAGGTAGAAATGGTATGCACCGCTACAATAACATGGATCATTCAATGTTAACTGCCATCACAACCGTTGAAAACATAGCAAACGGTGTTAAATCAAAGAACAATATCTGGAATATTAATGCAGAAGAAGATTACCATGAAGAATGATTCATTCTAAAAAAATAGAATAGGTGTTAAACTTAAAAACTGATAGTTTATTTAAGAGATCTTAGTAAACGAGAAATTAATGACCATTTTAAGTTTAACAGCAATTTAAATCGGGACTCAATTATTTTTTTAATAACAAAACAGGATTCAAATTAAATCTAAAATAAAATTTGTTCATTTATCCCATTTTTTTGAATGTAAACGTTTATAATTCTTGCACTTACACTCTAATTCTTCCTTATTAATTATACAATAAAATGCTCCATTAATCAATTTTAGATTTTCACAATAATTCATATACAACTTATATCATGCCTCAAATTCATTTTAGTCCCGTATAAAATATAATTTTTGATTTTTTAGTGTTTAAAATTACATTAGTTTTCAAACTGTAAATATATTCGTATCGAACTAAATAGAAAATTTTATCTATAAATCGATATTAAAGAGTATATTAGTGGAAATTTTTCCACATAAATAATCTATATGCTAAAATTTACATTTCATGTTATACTGTACAACTGTTTGAGGCGTTGAAAAATGAAAAAAAATCTTACTAACACCCCAATGAATTCTAATCAAAGCATGAAAGAGAATAAAAAGAGAATAAAAGTTTTAGAAGCTAGAAAAGACAAATTAAATGAAGAGTTGAAAAACTCGAGAAAAAAACCAATAAAAATTGATTGAAAAAACTAAAATTGAACATCTCAAACATGAGCTAAAATCCAGATCAGATCAGATAGATAACCATCATAGATCCATTTACAGATCAAAATAACTGTTAAAAGACATGGATTTGAACTGTAGCTCCTAAAATTGAAGATTATATTAATATTTGAAAAACTAAAGTGAGGAGGCAAAAGAATATGATATTACCTAGATATGAATATTTTTTATGTAACTGCGAAAAAGGAGATATTATTCTGACTAAAAATGGATTTGGAAAAGTTAGAAGTAATAAACGGAAAGGAAATGATAGAAAAGCCGTTTATACAAGTATAAAAGGCTGTAACAAATGTGGTAGTACCATTGATTCCCATGGAACAGACCTCAAAAAGACACTTTTATGAATTCTGTTAATGTGAAATGAACTTAATTTCATCTCTTTTTTATAATTTTTTAAAATTAAATTTTTTTATGAATATTTTTTTTATGTGGACTATCTAACAACTCAATTTAACACAAAACTAAATACCAAAAATACATAACGAACCAAGTCTAAATTTAGTTAATTAAAAAACAAAGATTTGATTTACGTTTGTAAATATTGAATCTGTTTTATGGAGGAATATCCATTGACATCAAAAAATTCTGTGGAAAGCGACATAAATGAAGATGTAAAATCTATTGAAGGTGAAAGATCCTGGATCGTTTGTATAAGTGACTTGCACTTGGGAGCAGACGATGCTTACTCTGAGCTAACTAAAAACAGAAATGCATTGATTGACTTTTTAAATTGGGTCAGATTCTCACCAAACATTAAGGAACTGGTAATAGCTGGTGATTTAATTGATGAATGGTTTGTACCAATGCACTTGGACACCTTCAAAGGAAAGACACAAATGGACTTTGTAAAAAATGTAGCGTTGAATAATAAATCGGTTATAGATGCATTTAACGATATCATAAATGATGGTCAGATCAGTTTAACATATGTGCCTGGAAATCATGATATACTAATAACAGCCGATGAAATAGAAGCTATTCTTCCGGGTATAAATCAAGCCCGTGATGTTAAGGGTCTAGGTGCGTACAGTCCAGATTATCTTCCGGAGTTAGTGATTGAACACGGCCACAGGTACAATTTTTTCTGTGCTCCAGACCATTCAAACAGAACTGTCACCCAAACAGATTCCATACTACCAACAGGATATTTCTTTACAAGAATGGCAACAAGTTCAGTTGTTCAGGGAAGACCTAAAATAGGGATGAACATCCCAATTGTTACTGAAAATGAACTGGGAGAAGAACAACACCTTTATTATCTCTATTACAAAGCATGGGAACAATTAATAAATATTTTCCCTGTGAACGAAGGAATCTGCGAACCTGCAATACATACTGGAATTGATGGATTTACTAATTCCTATGCAATCAAAGACATTCTACCCCATCAAGATCCAAAAAATAATTATATTGATGTCAATCTGTACAAGGGAATTGTGGAAAGTTGGGAAGAGAGACAAGCCAATAATTTAGTCCCAGTATTAATTCCCACAGAGGAGTCCATTTTAAAGGCAGCCCTATCAAGCCATTTAGATGATCAATCTGCAAACCAGTTTTTCATTAATCCCAACTCTAACAAGAGGATCGTAATATTTGGACATACACATGATGCAAGACTCATCACTTCTTACAACGAAAATATGGACGCAAATGTCTATGTAAACTCTGGAACCTGGATTGACAGTAAAGATCTGACCATGACATTTGTTGTTGTAATTCCTCCAAAGGATGATGAATCTAATAAGGGATACGTTGGACTGTACCAATATGCAGATGAAGGCAAAATTAGTAAATTGGATTCACAAATTTTAAACAATCTTAAAAACTAACTAAAAAGATTTAAGAGGTTCAAAGGTTGTTTAAACCTTTATCTTCAATCCCTATTTTTTTATTTCTAATAATTGATTACACTTAAAGAGTTAGTTATAGTATTGATTTTTATAAACCATTTTTAAACGGGCGTACTATACCTTAATTATTGGCTTAAACCATTACTATGCCTAGAGTAAGGCTTTTTTAAGTTTTAGATAAAATTATTATATATGCTACAAGAGCTTTGATCATACATTTCAAGCTTTAAAATCTCAATTTACATCAGATTTAGCAAAAAATAAAACCGAATTTGGGATTTAAAATAAAAAAAGTTAGAATTCAAGACATAAATAGACTTGAATTCCTAATTTATCTTGCTATTAAACTTATAATTCCTGTAATAAGCATCACAAGTATAGCTACGTATAAAAGCCATAATGCAAATGCAGGGAATAGTAGTAATATTATCAGGAAAATAATGGCAAGAGCTACCAATGATCCCCCATTAGCTTGGTTTGTTTCCACCATATTTTTTCACCTCCGTCATACTCGTTACAGCAACTATCATCTTATTGTAATAATAATTATGTTCTTTTGACTAGATATATTTATTGTAATCATAACAACAATAACAGATAAAACTGATTATTATTGGGAAAATAATCAAAATAATTAAACACTTCATTCAACTTGTTTAGTAGGAGTAAATTGATAATAACAATGAACTATTAACCCAATATTATTTTTATTAGAAGGGGATATCATAATCATTATAAGACTAAAAATTTGAGAAAAGTTTCATATCTAAACCAAATAAAATAATATGAAAAATTTCAATTAAAAACTATGAGGTGTTTAAGTGGGTTATTTGGTTTGCAGTAAATGTAAAAGTTATTATAAATTATTATCTAATGAATCACCAAAAGATTTTACAGATGAGTGTGATTGTGGTGGCAAATTACGTTACATAGAAAATTTAGATATTGTTAACCCCAATTGGAAACAAGTCACATTTAGGAAAAAACCTACTTTGAAGGAAAGATGGAATAAAAAATCCAAATCATTATTCTCACTCCCAAAAATCAACCTAAAAAATCGATTAAATCAATTTTATTATAATTACATAGGAAGACATATCTATAAAGCTCGAAATCAACACAGAGTTCATCGAAATCCTGGAATGAAGGCAGGCTTCTTAAACTCCTTGATGAATGAGTTTCATCTGGACAATATCCAATGGAGCTTAATCATTCCAATGACAATAGCAATTACCATGATATTAGCATTCACCCATGGTATCTTTCTACTTCTCACCTTTGCATTGTTGGTAATTATGGGTTACTTATCTGAAAACATGATTGTAGGGGCTAAAAATGCGGTAATTACAGGAGCCATATCCTTTTTCTTAGGAAGTTTGTTTACTGGTTCATTCCTACTAATAATACCATATGCTATATTAGGAATTATTAATGGTGCAGTATGTGGTTTAGTTGGAGGATATGTCAAAACAAAAGGATTCAGATAAATTTTGCCTCAACCCAGGTACTGAAAAATAGATGTTTGCTTTTGAATTAATAAAAATAAAAAGGAATATGAATTATTAAACTACATTGATGTTGTATATCTTTCTGTCTACAGGGTTCATTGTGTCCCAAGATCTTAAAAGTTCGAACATCACGGACTGTATCCCAGGCTCTGTTGCTTTAAATACGAATATTCTTTTACCAGAATATCCAGGTGCCATGGATATTGGTGGTAAATATTCTTGGCTTACTAAAATAACGCCTGAAGTACTGGCACGTAGCATCCATTCATATCCCGTTGATCCACTGTTGTCTGCCAATGTTACAACAAACTCATCACCTACTCCAATAGTATTATCTGACAATTTTAGATTAGAATCTGTTGCATACGCTCCGGAGGTCATTAACAAAACAGTTAAAGTCAATAATAGTATTCCAAACTTTTTCAAAATTTATCACTCCCTGTTTAATTTTAAATTAAAAGTTTTAATATTTAATGTTATCTTATTCCGTTTAATAAATTTTTCCATTAGGGTCTCCAAAAAGTTAAGTAAAAAATCGATAAAATACATTAAAACTAAAAAAATACTTCCGACTTAAAAAAAGAGAATTAAGGGATAAATAGATGATTATTAGTCGAATGTTACTATAAGATTCAGTATTAGGAATAAATAAATAATTAAGTTAAATGGAGTATATGATGAGCAAAAAAGAACGTGACACTTTATTTGAAAGAAAAACTAATGTTGGACCCTTCTCAAATTGTGCTGACATTAAACCTCAAAAAGAAGGATTTAATGATGCTATATGTGAAGTATGTGAAAAAGTATTTAAAACCAACAAAAATGTTTATATTTGTCCAGATTGTATTAAAAAGAAAAAAACAAAGATCGGATTGATTAAAAAGTAATATATATTTTTTTATAGACATATTATAATGTCTATTTTTAATAGATCTAAAGTGTGTACACTATAAAATTTAAAGATAAAGAACTGGTGTCGAAGTTTATCCGCCATGTCTGCTACACCATATGCAACAATAGCTGATACTACAGCTTCTGAACCTGCAAGCGCACCGACAGCTGCAGCTGCTTCAGTTAATTTTACGGCCACGGATAATGAAGCCATTGCTGTTGAGGCTGTTGTTGCTGCTACTGCGGTTCCTATTACTACCCCCGCAACAATTACTCCACCACCTATTATGGAACTATCTTTTATTATTTTTGCTGTGCTTGGAGATGAATCATCCGAAGTATTGTTTGTGCTATTCTCTGTTGGCTTAGTTGAGTTATCATTAGTTGTTGTGCCATTACCATATGTTACAATAGATCCATTAGTTTTTGCAGCTTCTGTTCTAACATTTCCCACATCATCTATAACTTTAAATTCAGAAGGTTTTGCTGTATCCATAATTTCAATTTGTCTTGTTTCTTGACTTTTAGTTTTAGTTGCTGGAACAGTTTTAGAAACGGTATTCTGCTTTATTGTAGCAGTTTTAACTTTTATTTCTGATGGATTACTGGCAACTTATTCTTTACCCCCATATTCACCAAAACTAAATCCTATAGAACAAGTATGGAAAACAATCAAACGAAAACTCTCAAAAAAATAAAAAACAAAATGTTAAAAATTCAATGTCACAAACTATAGATAAATTTCTTTCAACCTCAACCAAAAAATCATTATTAAATTTCCCATTCTTGTTTAACCTCTTTTAAGGTTAGGGAGTTAGGCAAGTAGTCCTTCACCATACGATTAACAAATGTTGTATAAAAATTATTTTTAGAAAATACATTTGTTGGTGTATCATCAACCTGAATATTTCCATCAAACAACAATATGCTTCTTTCAGAATATTCCGCTGCAAAATCAATATCATGGGTGGTCATAATTATGGTTAAACCATTCTCTTGCAATTTTTTAAGTTTTAAACCCAACTGAATCTTAGAAACAGGATCAATACCCTTTGTAGGTTCATCTAAAAATAATACATCCGGTTTTGTTAATAAAGCCTTGGAAATAGCAATCTTTTGCTGTTCACCTCCACTGCAATCGTATGGATGTTTATCTAACAATTTGGTAAGGTCAAACAAATCAATGAGATCATTTTTCTCATTACTATTTACATTTTTATTAAATTCTCCATGATTTTTAAAATTAGATGTGGACTTCACATTGTTATTCCAAAAATTAAACTTTAATTTTTTCTTTTTTAAACTCGAATCATTTTTAGGAGTTTCTAAAGATGATTCTGATAACTCATCTTCAACAGTTTCTTCTTTGAAATGAACTTTAGGATTTTGGTTGACAAAAGCCAACTTAATATTATTTTTATACTTTATGTTTCCTTTAACGGGATCCATTAATCCAGCTAATATTTGTATAAATGTAGTTTTGCCTGTGCCATTTCCACCTAAAATACTGATAAATTCACCATTATTTACATCAAGAAAAATACCATTTAACACCATATGATCCTTCACATAGGCAAACCATATATTCTGACAATTGATCACGTGGTTTGGAATGTTTTGGAACTTCTCTTTTGATTCTGAACTTGTTTTATTGGTTGATCCATTCCATAATGATATTTTTGAGTCATAGATTTTTTTCAAATGTTCATCTATTAGTTTTAAATTGGCACGACCCTCCCTAATATTAAGTGGAATTTTTGCTTTATCAAGTAAACTATATTTGGATTGTAACATGAAATGAATTCTAGTTACATATGGGAGATAATTTTTGAATATATTACTTTTTTGAGCTTCTGTACTTATTTGTCGGGGTTTATCTGCATATTTTATTTTTCCCCCTTCTAAAAAAACAGCTCTGTCAATAAATGGGAATATATTATCTATTTTATGTTCTGTTAAAATTATTGTGATGGAAAATTCTTCATTTAACCTTCTAAGTATGGATAAAAAATCATAAGCAGCTATTGGATCAAGTTGTGAAGTAGGTTCATCTAAAAGAAGTAATCTTGGCTTTAATACTAACAGAGAACATAGGTTGACCAATTGTTTCTGTCCACCTGAGAGTTCATTTATATTTTTATATAAATATTTGTCAAGACCAAAAAATGCGGTCATTTCAGCTATTCTATTTCGTATTTCCCGGTGGGGTAAACCCATATTCTCCAATGAAAACGCTATTTCCTGCAGAACATTGTCTGAAACGAATTGATCTTCGGGGTTTTGGAACAAATAACCTATTTCTGATGCAGACTTTTCATCTTCAAGTTTCCTTATGTTCAATCCATCGTAGTATATTGCTCCTTCTGATTTTCCAATTGGACGAATTTCATTTTTCATATTTGCTAATATTGTTGTTTTCCCGGATCCCGAAGGTCCACAAAACAAAACAAACTCTCCCTCATTTACTTCAAAATTAATGTCAGACAGGATTTTTTCTTGATCTGAATATCTGAAACAGAAATCTTCAAATTTTATTAAACTCAAACTTAATCTCCCCAAATTTTTTTTAATTCTGTAATTCTAAATCATTCCCAAATTAATTTCTCCTTAATTTCTAGATAAATTAAGGGCAAAAGTAAGAATAGAAGTGATAAATAATAAATATTTACAGTGCTTTCAGAATCAGAAAACATTAAAGTAGGATATATCTCTATTCTTCCAAATCCCTGAGTTAAACCAATGATACAAATTAAAAGTGAAAAAGAAATAAATCCAGTAAGCATATAATCTATCTTGTGAAATTTGTATGAAAGGTAACTAGTTCTTTCTTTTATACCATAACCCCTGGCTTTCATGGATTTTGCTGTGATCATTGATTCTTCTAAAGACCAGGAAACTACAACAACCAGTAAATTAGCTGTTTTACTAATTTTTTCGACCATTGAGTTTTTATTTGTGTTAGAATATTGTTTTTCATTGAATTTAGAAATTTTATTCACTTCATTTAATCTATAGTTAAAAAGTGGAATAAATCGCAACGCCATTATAATTACCATAGATATGTTTGGAAATCTTTTAGAAAAAATATAGAGCATTTCTTGATATGAAACTGTCTTGTTATACGATGTAAATGTCAATAATATGATTAGAAGAGACAAGCTCATTATAATACCATAAGTTAAGGCTTCAAGGGTGATAAAATAATTTCCAATTATGTATATCTTTGTTGTACCAACATGAGAAACAACTGGATTTAAAAGTATAATAATTACCGACATTGGAACGAAAAATTTGAGAGTGGTCTTCAATTCGTTTCCGATGCCTTGTAAGATAATTAAAGCCACGATACAAATTAAAAAGGTAATTAAATAGTAAGGATTATTGTATATAAACGCAAAAAGCACTAAGATCATGTAATATGTAATGTAAATTGCAGGGTGTATCACTGTTAATTTCATTTATTTAATCCTCAATCTTGTTTTTTGATAAAATTACTGGACCTTACATTGATTTTTGAAAAAAATATGAGGAGTAACCTAGGAGGACAGGTTACATATTTTGACTTATTTAGAAAAGATAAAGGAACTTATGGACCCCTTTAATTATTTTTTTAATAGTCAAACCATCAATCAATTTTTATAAACAACATAGTATTTAAAGTTTACTTGAATTATTATCAAGTAAATTGGATATATTTATATTCTATTTAGTACAATTAGTATTAATTTAAATATTATGGAGATGTTATTTTGGTTGAAAAAAAATCACCAGCAAAAGGCTGGCCAATAATAAATGGAGATTACATCGTAGGTGATCCCCAGAGTTGTGTTGCTGCAACCACCTTAGCTTCACATATAGAAAATATTCCCATAGAAGCAGGAGCTGCAATAGCAGGACCTTGTAAAACAGAAAATTTAGGAATAGAAAAAATGATAGCAAACATCATATCCAATCCAAACATTAGGTTTCTAATACTATGTGGATCAGAAGTACAAGGACATATAACAGGTCAAAGTATTGAATCTTTACACAAACACGGATTAGATCCCGAAAAAGGCAAAATCGAAGGTGCTAAAGGAGCTATTCCATACATAGAAAACATGACCAAAGAAGCAATTCAACGATTCCAACAACAACTTGAAATAATCAGCTTAATTGATGTGGAGGATTCCAAACAAATTCAATCCAAGGTCAAAGAATGTATTGAAAAGGACCCTGGAGCTACAGAAGAAAAAACCTTGATTCTCACATTAGAAGATGATGAAGAAAATTTAGTCAAAAATAAGAAAAATTATTGGAATAAAAAACATACATAGCACCTTAGTATCGATTAATGAATCATAAATCAAATATTTAGCATTATGCTATCATATAAATGACTTATAGAATTTTATGGGGTGAAATTTTGGATTATATGACTTTAAACGGTTGGATATTATTATTAATAATAATCATTGGTGTATTTTTAGCCTTTTTTAGAATTTTTGAGAGATCAAAACCTAGTGTTGAAAACTTGGTGTTGATTGCTGTTCTCATTGCAATAGCAATTTTAGGAACACTTCCCACTGCTGCAGTACCCGGAGTTCAGGCTGCATCCTTTATTATTATAGTAACAGGAATAATTTTTGGTAGAAAAATCGGATTCATTACAGGAGCATTAACTCCACTAGTACTAGGTTTATTTTTAGGAATCGGTTTTTGGACAGTTCTTCAAATGGTAGCATGGGGATTGATGGGTTTAACCGCAGGAATATTTAGTTATAGACTAGAACAAAACCAATACTTAAGGGCCAGTTTTGGTTTTGTTTGGGGATTTTTGTTTGGATGGATCACAAATATTTCCATGTTACCTTTTTTAAGCACTATAAATTTCACAGCAGTTCTTGGGGTTTATATTGCAAGTTTTCCATTTGATTTCATGCATGGAGTTACTAATGCTATTCTACTTCTCCTATTCTTCGGTATATTTGAGAGAATATTCAAAAGAGCAAAGAGCAAATTTATCAATCCAGAACAATTGGAAAAAATCAACATGACCTAAAAAAAGTATTTAAATAATTAAATTTCATTTTTTTAGGTGTAAGGGAAAAGTGTTAAGATAGAAATGAAAATTTTGTTACATTGTTTTAAATATTAAGATGAGTGTTTTAAATAGTCCTTTATATTTTCTGTCCAATAGTTAATTATTGAATTTTCGATATCCATTTCTGAAGAGTTTAATTTGTAGTTGTTGAAAAATGATTTCATAAGGTTATAAGCTGCTTTTTTGCCTGCTTCTTCTGGTATCATTTTCCATCTTACTTCATCCTCTATATGCAACATTGCTACTATCGCTGCCACTACTACAGGATCCTTGGATAACTGTTTTAAATTGTCAACAGATATATTTTGAAGTTTTTCTGGTTTATTAACATAATTTAGATAAGATGTTTCAGTTATCCCAAATCTTTCCATCCTAACAATCATGTCGAGTTGTGATTCTGGAGTTATGTTAGATTCATTTGAAAGAGCTTTTTGTGTAGCCTCGATTATGCTAGTTCCTATGAGTTCACCTAACTTTGAGTGTTTACTGGCATTTGTAAGTTTATTTTTACTGTTCATATTGGATATTAATATGATACCATCAGTTCCTGTTCCAGTTGCAATCTCCATTGAATACTTGCTTGGAACCATGAGTCTTTGAAGTGCTGCAGCTTTCGCTTCAACTGCAGTCATCATAGCTTTTGTAAGGGTACATTCATCAAGATGGGCCTCAATTATTAGGATGGTGTTGATGGTCCCAATTTTAGTGATGAACCTTCCATCTTCTTCATAGAATGATGCTTCATCGCCAGCTGTTCCTGCATTGCACGTTACTCCTCCTGTAACTATGGCTGTAACATCAATGTCCTTGAATGATTTTTTAGAAACTGCATAATTTTCGATATTTGCTGCTGTTAAGAGGCCTGAAACTTTTTCGGGATTAAAACCTAATTTTTTAGCTTTTTTATACATATAATCTGGAATTGACTGATCTTCCAATTCATCAAGAAGTTTTTGATCTAGTTGGTGATTAAATATTGCTTCTAAATTTTCTTTGTAACCTCCATTTAATACAGAAGTAGAGAGTGTGTTACAATTTATCGGAAGTTCGCCAACAAGACACTTATCAAATACAGAAAAGATTATTCCACTGCCTGTTTTCAAAATAAACGATGTATCATTGTTATTAATAAATTCTTTTTTACATGCCAATACTACACAACCTTAATTTAATTAGTTTAGTTTGATGGTTATAGTCATAAATTAATTTTTATACTCATTACCCTACTCAAATACTTCAATTAATAAATGATATTCGTGTTTGAAACTAGGAATTAATAAAGTTTACCTTAATTTTTATAAAATAATCTTGAATAAATTATGTAATATAGATATGGTAATAACATAATTAAATTTCCACCATTAATTAAAATTGAATGAGTAAAGTGGTTGGTGTAGAATAAGAATCTTCCTAATATTAAAAGGGTAAATATTTTTAAATTATATTTCTTAGGGGATAAATACGGAATTTGTCATGAATAATCACAATTATATGGTATAAAGAACATATACAATAGTACAAGCTACAAAGGAGGTGAAAAAATGGTCGACGTAAAAGAAATTAAATCCATTGAACTGGTGCCTTTCACACTTATGACATCTTCAATTAGCGCTATTTTAGGCCTTATATACGCAATATTACTACTAATCGCATTTGGAGCATTATCCGCATTTTTACCAGGAGCTGCACTCATATTTGCAAGCTTAGGTATTTCCATGATAATCCTCTACCCTCTAGGAACATTTCTAGTTTACATTGTTCTATCGTTCTTAACTGCACTCCTCTACAACGCATTTGTACCAAAACTTGGCGGTATAAAATTGGGATTAGAAGGAGATCAGATAACATCGTTGCCAGTAGTGTCATTTGCACTGATTCAATCAGCTGTTGCAGCAGCATGGGCTTTGATAGTTGGATTACTATTAACCGCAATAATTTTACCATTAACAACACTCATAAGCACAGTAATCCCCCTAGTTATGCAACTTGGAGTTGATGTAATCAACAATGCAACTGCAATGTTGAGTACCAGCACCATAGCAAATAACGTATCTATCAATGCAACTAACTTAACAGCCGCAAATCTTCCAAACGGCTCTACCGTAGGAACTGGAGGCGTAGTGTTGGCATTGATGTTGATAATTGGATTACCAATTGCAGTTTTCATTTTCGTATTCATTGGAACTGCCTTGGCTTCAATCTTCTACAACTTCTTAATACCAAGAGTTGGTGGAGTTAAATTGTTGTTTGCACAAGCAGGATCAGCACATGAGATAACATCCATCCCAGTCGTTGCAGCTTCTTTAGCAATTGCTGTAGTCGCACTTATATTTGGTATCATAAGTGGACTAGTTGGTTTAATTGGTATGGCATCAGCAGGAAATGCAGTTGGTGGAGTTGAATTCCTCATATATGATATCATAAGATATTTTGTAGGAACCTTCATAATGGTTGCAATAGTAACCATAATCTACAACTTCTTAGCACCAAAAATCGGAGGAATTCAGTTAAAACTTGAATAAAGGCATTTTAAGACCTTTATTTTTTTATTTTTTTAGAATTGTTATTTGTTTAATATTCCTTTTCAACTATTTTATTAAAAACATATTACAGATAAAATATATATTTTTTATAAGTAGTTTATTTGTTAAATTAAGATCTGGGCTGATAAATTTGATAGACGCAGAAAATCTCACAAGAAAGTTTGATGATTTGATTGCTGTAGATAATCTCAGCTTTCATATTGATGAAGGAGAAGTTTTTGGTTTTTTAGGACCTAATGGTGCAGGGAAAACCACAACTATTAGAATGCTTAGTTGTTTGATATCCAAAACCAGTGGGGAAGCTAGAATTGCAGGATATGACACTTCAGATGAATCAGAAAGTTTAAAAATCAGGAAGTTAATTGGATTGCTCCCTGAAAATGTTGGGCTCTACGATGATTTGAGTGCCTATAAAAATTTAGATTTTTATGGGAAACTGTATGATTGTTCTTTAAGTAAGAGGGAAGAAAATATTGAACATTTTCTTAAGATGTTGGGTCTGTGGGATAAAAGAGATGTGAATGCTGGTACATTCTCCAAGGGAATGAAGCAAAAACTTGCAATTGCCAGAACTTTAATTCATGACCCTGAAATATTGTTTTTAGATGAACCAACAGCAAATTTAGATCCTGAATCATCCAAAACTGTCCGAGAATTTATACTGGATCTTAAAAATGAAAATAAAACCATATTTATCAACACCCACAACTTGGATGAAGCCCAGAGAATATGCGATAAGATTGGAATCTTTAACAAAAAATTAATGGCCATAGGATCTCCTGAAGACTTGGAAAGGTCTGTTTGGAGTAATAAAACAGTTATTCAATTAAAAAGGGTAACTGAAAAAATTTTAGAATCGTTGGAGAGTTTAAGTATTGGCAAATTCACATCCAACGATACAGAAATCAAGATTGATGTAAATAATCCTGAGTTGGATAATCCTTTAATCGTCAATACAATTGTTGCTGCAGGTGGCGAAGTTCAATACGTTAATAGGTTAAGCCCGACCCTTGAAGATGCATATCTTAAAATTGTGAAGGGTGGTAAATGATGAATCTCTCAAAATCATGGGTCATTGCAAACAAAGATTTCAGCATTTTTATGAAGAAAAAAGAATTTTATACACCCTGCTAATTCTACCATTATTATTTTCAATTATTTTACCATTGTCCATCAGATCTTTAACCAATGAAACTGATCCCAAAGACATGATAACCTTAATAAATGCTTTTTCATATTTCTATGTCATATTGGTCTACATTCAATCAACCACACTTGCTTCTTACAGTATACTTGGTGAAAAGATCGAACAAAGTTTAGAACCACTTCTAGCTACTCCTACAACCGAAAGTGAACTACTACTTGGAAAAACTGTAGCTTCATTCCTTCCATCTGTAGCCATAATATATGCAAACTCAATAATATTTATGATTTTAATAGATCTGTTTACAAAAAACAGCTTTGGCTATCTCTTTTATCCCAACTGGACCATGGCTTTCATACTATTGGTGGTGGTACCATTATCATCCATCTTCAGTATACAGTTGAATGTAATAATTTCTTCAAGGGTGAACGATGTTAGAACCGCAAATCAGTTAGGATTTTTGATGTTTTTACCATTCATGGGATTGTACATTCCATTGGTAACTAATTCTCTGTCGTTAAATATTATCAACTTAACATTAATATCAGTGATCATCTTACTAATTGATATAATACTGTTTTATATCAGTAAATCCACCTTCAATCGTGATAAAATCCTTACTAAATGGAAATAATTATCATGAATATTTTGTAGTAAAATTTTTTTATTTTTAGATAATATATCAAATTTTAAACAAAATACTGAAAATATCTGAAAAATCTTTTTATTGTATCTCTTTATACTCTGATTATTGATTACTTTTCATATGCTCTTACACTATGACTAAACTATTATAAGTACACGTTATTATTGGTGATAAAAAATGGTGCAAAATAGCTACAAAAATAATGTACAAAACCAGTTAGTTGATTATTCAATACATGCCATCAAATTTTTAGATCCTCAAAATAAATTATTAGACTGTGATACAGAGGGCATGTTGGACTTTGAAGTTCAAACTACGCTGGAATCTTTCTTTAAAACTAAAAAATAATTTATCAATTAATTAAAAAATCTTCAGAAATTGATATATAAGTAAAAATAAGGTAGGAAATGTGATTTATGGTTTAATATTTAAACCATTATTCACCTTTTTATTTTAACCCATTCCTCCCAAGAATTCGCCTGTTTTAGCATCCACTTTTGCTCCCCCAATATCCTCTCCATAAAATTCACTTTCGGGATCATTGTCATAGACAGTTATTCTGTAATAGGGATTGTTAGAATTTTTTACAAGCGTTGCACTGTATCTAACATTTCCAGACTGGCCTTCTTCGTTCTGCTTTACTACACTTATGGCCTTAGATGCACTTATAAAATTATCTTGGGATTTGCCTTGAGTAGTAGAGTTTGTTTGATTCACTGTAGTGATATTAGCACTCTGATTTTGATTAGTTGTGTTTGAGTTGGATAAATAACCTTGTATAAGCATTCCAACTGTTACTCCCAATACACCCATTAATATCACAACAACTATTATCAGTATCTTAATATTTTTATCAATAAATTATTCCCCCCAAATATTCATGATGAAAATACCTTTGACCCTCATATTTGTAAATACAAGATGAATGAAGAAAGATATTTCATAAATAGTTGTCTAATTTTTAATTAATAAATTTTTAGTACCATTTTTGAAGTTTTTTAGTTACAGCTTCAAATGTTGGTTCCAATGTGTATATATCTACGTGTAACGCATTGTCAATTTCAACTATTTCATAACCTTTAGAGGCTAATTTGGCACATTCATCTATTATTTCAGGTACATCGCGTGAACCACATATTATCATGACATCTTCGGGATCAAACTCCATTTGAGGAATCTCTGCCAATGTTGTGAATAGATCAGTCACGGATCCGTTTACTCTGTAATCTCTGAGTACTCTAATCATCCCTTGAGTTTTAGGGCCGAATGTTTTAGCCAGTGCCGGTGATATTCCAATAGCATGATCTGCACCACTTATTAGCGATAATCGCCCACCAAGTGAATGGCCCACAGCCGTTACGTTTCCAAACTGTTTGAAGTAGTTTATTGCTGTCTTAAGATCTGAAAGAACTTGTCCATCTAATTTGCATCTGTTTTCTCCATGGCCCCTCAGATCAATTACTCCTGTTGTGAAGCCTGTTTTTGCTATTCGAAAAGCTAAACCTAGCATTTCTTCCTTGGAACCTCCATAGTTGTGAGCAACTACTACAGCACCTCTTGATTCAAGTGGAGTTAACTTCAAAACAGGTACTTGACATCCATCACCTTCTATTATAACCTCTTCAATCTCTAAAGAATTTTTATTCAAATTCATAATGTTTATCCCCCGTATTGTTGAATCTTAGAAATAAAAAAATTTAATATAATTTGATTTGTGAGAAAACTCTAAATTGTAATTCTCCAAACCAAATTTAAATAAATTTGCTGTTTCAAACTTCTTTAGTTGATTTTCACTGATTTTTTGATTAACAACGATAATCCTACTCCTAAAAGCAGTATCAACCCCATTACTAAGTATGGTAGAACGTTTATGCCAGTGTCAAGTAGTGTTATTGCTAAAATAGGACCAATTCCTGCACCTATAAAGAGTATTACAGTGTGTAGTGAGAGTGCAGCTCCCCTTGACTGGCCACCTACTTGTCCTATGATGGTTATTAAAGCAGGTGCTGTTACTGCTATGCCTGCTACAAATACCACACTTAAAAGTACTAGTATTTGGATGCTGTTTACGAATGCTATTGAAGTTAAACTTATTGCTGCTATCAACAATCCTCCGATGAGTACGTTGAATATTCCAAATTTTTTGACAAACAAACCTGATGTTGTTGCAAATATTATTCCAAATATTCCTGCAGCCCTAACATAGAGAATTTCTTGACTGTTTAGACCAAATTGTGGTTCTATCAAATAATATCCCAAACTCGCATACATACACATCATCGACATTAAAAACATCACATCAACTGCAAAGCATAATATCAGGGGCTTTATTTTTAACAGAGATGCCATATTTTCAACAGTTTCAATAATATTTGTTTTAAGACGTGGCAAGTTGTCCTTTGGCAATAAAAATAGTACTAAGACTAACGTCACTAGATATGTGAGTCCCATAATGTAAAAGACATAGTTCCATGCCAAATATTGATTTATTAATCCGCTTATAACTTGTCCTACAATTCCAGCCATTAAAAATCCTGTTACAAGAAAACCTGTGGCAGTTAATTTTTTATTATCAGGAAACATTTCTGGGATGTAAGCTAGTGCAACTGGAGAGAATGATGCTGCTACAGCTCCTTGTAATGCCCTCATAGTTAAAATCCAATATATATTATCAAATAGGCCAACTAATGGTGTGACAACTGTTAACATTGCCATACCTATTAATATAATTTTTTTACGACCATATCTATCAGACATGGGTCCATAAACAAGACATCCCACTGCAAAAAATATGCAAAATATGCTACTTGTCCATGCAGCCACTCCTGATGATACCTCAAATGTGGATGAAAACAAAGAAATTAATGGTATGGTAAGATACATACTCGACATGACAATTAAACCACACCAAAATAGGATCAATGTCATTAAAGAGTAGTTTGTTTTTGATTTAATAGTAGTAACTGATTTATTCATTTAAAACCTCTTAAAAAATAGTTTAAGTATAAAATTTTATCGTGACAAGATATAAATATTGTTGTTATATTCCAGAATCCCTTCATTAAATTTTAACATTGACTAGAAACCCACAAAAAAAGTTAGTCAATTAAAATGTGATTTGCCCAATTAACGATTATATTACAATGGATTCATCTGTTGTTTTTTGCTCTTGAGTCCAAATGCTAGAACTGTCATAAATAATGCAATAACGCCCATGATAAAGTAAGATAATTGATAACCCAAAATAGTACCGGCGTATGAACCAATAAACGCTCCAATCAACGCCCCTCCCATTAATTGCCCAACACTTGTAATAATGTTGATTAAAGCCTGACCAGATGCCCTTTCCTTAGCTGGGCTTTCAACAAGCATAATGTATCTTGGTGGGGATCCTATGGCCGTACTCATTCCAACACCAACCAAGAATCCTGAAATAATAATAAGATACAATGATTCAGGAAACATACCCAGCATTAAGAGACCTAATGACATTATAAACGAACCAGTTATCATTATATTTTTTGATCCGAATTTATCCAAGAGTTTACCAATTATTGGAGCTCCAATTGCCATTGTAACAACAATCGGAAGTAACATCAGGCTTGCATCGGAACTGTTTAATGATAGTCCTATGACTACAAATGCAGGTATAAAAATTGTTGCTGCTTGAATTAATCCTGTTCCAACCATCATAGTATTAATAAGTCTTACTTCTCGACTTTTGAATAGATCAATTTGGATCAATGGATCATCTATCCACTTTTCAACCTTCCAAAGAACAGGTAAAAGTATTAAACTTAAAAAGAGGTAGGGCAACACTGACAGTGACAGTAAACTGTTTACAAAATTGTTTGCTTCGATCTGATTCAAACCATAGGCCAGAGATATAACGAGTATGCTTAAAATAGCCAGACCATACCAATCAAATTTGATATTCCTGTTAACCAATGTTTTTGGAAGTAGGTAGTAGCTTCCAATTAGTACCATGGCAGAAATTGGTAAATTAATGATAAATAATGATTGCCATCCAAATTTAAGTAGCAAACCCCCTAATATTGGGCCTAATACACTTGAAATACCCCATACTGAACTAATAATACCCAGAGCTCCGCCTCTTTTTTCAGGAGGGAATATATCTCCGATAAATGCATTTGCAACAGGAAATATTCCACCAGCCCCCATTCCTTGAACTGCCCTACCAATAAGTAGCATTTCAAAGGAGATTGATGTGATGGTAATGAGGGATCCTATGGCAAATAGAATTATATCTAGGATGTAAATAGATTTACGACCGTATATGTCTGATAGTTTGGCCATTAATGGAGTTCCTATCATGAAAAACAATATGTAAATAGTAAATACCCATGAAAGCAGCCTTTCATTCACAGTGAAATATGATTGTACTGCAGGAAGTGCTGGTCCAACAATACCAATATCAAGGGATCCCATGAAAACCCCAATGAAAAGTAAAACCAACACCTTGTTGTTACCATTTAATTCCATGTGAATCTTATGAATCTTCCTAGAAATAAACCTTTTTTTGTTCTGATTTTTTTCTTCCATGTTTCCATCTGCTATTCATACCGATCATAAAATTTATTATCGATGCTGTTCTAAAATGTATTAAGGTGATTTAGAAACAATTTTTTTTTGAAATATGATAATTCTCGTTTAACATTTCAGATGTTAAGAAGGAAATAAAATGGATAACTATGCGAAAGAAGAAAAAAGTGAAATAGATATTGGAGATATGATCAATTCCTTTCAAGCTGTGGCCAACAATCCACTATCAAAATTTATTATAAGTAGAACCTTTGATTATTGTGAGAAGGATCATGGTAATCGTCTGGAAGTAGGGCTTGAATTACTTTTTAACAAAAGAAAAAATGCATGTATACGTTGTAAAGGACTCTCCAAAATGTTGTCTTTCATTATTAAAAAGGGAGTTAAGACTTTTGGAGTTACTGATCACGACCTAAAAGAAGTAATGGAAGATCCTTACTGGATAAAAGGTTTAAGCAGCGTAATAAAAGGAATTGGAGAATTTGGAGTTAAAAAGCCATTTGTACCTGGAGCTCCGTTTCAAGTTGTATGGAACATAACAAAATCATGTAACATGAAATGTGCCCACTGTTATGAGAATGCAGGTAAAAAAGCTGAACATGAACTTAAGAGTGATGAAATAAAACAGTGCCTCGAGATTTTGTCCAGAAGCGGTGTTACATCAATAGCATTTTCTGATGGAGAACCCACAACTAAACCCCATATTAGAAACCATATTAAGGATGTTGCAGATCTTGGCATGTACCCTGCAATGGCCACAAATGGATACAGTCTTGCTAACAAGAAACTTTGTGACAAGTACGTTGATTCTGGACTCCAATTTGTACAGATAAGCTTAGATGGTTTGAATCCTGAAACCCATGATACATTCAGGGGGATTGATGGTGCATGGGAAAGAGCAGTTCAAGCCATAAAAAACTTCGTGGAAGAAGATTTATTTGTAGAGGTATCAACCACTGTTACTCAACACAACATCGATGAAATTCCTCGTATGATAAATTTTGTAAGAGAACTTGGTGCACATTGGCTCATGTTGTACAACTTCATACCCACAGGCAACGGTCTCAATATCAATGAAATGGACATATCTCCACAAAAACGGTTTAATATGCTAAAAACTGCTTATAATGAAAATTTTAATGGAGATATGCAAGTACATTCTACTGCTCCCCAATATGCATCTGTTGCAGAATCCCTTCAAAATATGAAATCAAGTATTATTCCAACTCATTTTTATAATCCAGAGTATGAAAATCCTCAAATTATGCAGTTAGCAGAATTTGTAGGAGGCTGTGGAGCAGGAAGATTCTATATGAGTTTAGAACCAAACGGCGACATGTATCCTTGTGTGTTCTTTCCCCATGATGAATGTTTAAGGTTGGGAAATATTTTAGAAGATGATTTTGAAGAAGTTTGGCAAAATCAACCTCTTTTAAATGATCTAAGAAATAAAACACTTTTAGAAGAAAATTGTGGAAGCTGTGATAACAAAAATATCTGTGGGGGATGCAGAGCACGAGCATATACCTATTTAAATAATGTTCAGGCACCGGATCCAGGATGCATAAATAATCAGGTGAAATGGGACAGTATAAGGACTAAAGCTCAGGAACATAATTTAAATACTGAAAATATGTATGTAAATTCTGAATGTAAATAACATTTCAGAAAAATTCAATTTATTTTGATGAGATATTTAGGGATCACCTTCATTTTCGTATGGATAAGCTCGTTTTAGTTTCTCAAGGATTTTTTTCAATCAATTTTAAACTTCATGCAACGAATATAGTATATTAGAAATTATTAACTTCAAGTACAATATGTAGGATAATGGAGGTGGTTAGCTTTGACAACAAAGGTGCTGGTTTCACTGGGTGGAAACGCCATACTTAAACATACAGACAAGGGAAATGCAGAAGAACAATTTTCCAATACTGCCAAAACTAGTCAAGTGTTGGTAAACATGCTCAAAGAAGATTATCATATAATTTTAACCCATGGTAACGGTCCTCAAGTGGGAGATATTCTGCTTGCATATGATATTTCAAAGAATATAGTTCCTCCAATGCCTCTCGATGTATGTGTGGCACAGACCCAAGGAATGATAGGATTTATGCTTCAATTATCACTTGAAAATAGTTTAATTAAAGAGAACATGAAGAAGTCCATAGTTACCATCTTAACACAGACCATTATAGATAAAGATGATCCACAATTAAATGAACCATCCAAACCAATAGGACCATTTTACAGTGCAGATGAATCAGAAGAACTCCGTAAAAATCATGACTGGGTCATTGTTGATGACAGTGGAAGAGGTTACAGAAGGGTTGTTCCATCTCCATTACCAGTTGGTTTTGTGGAGGAAAGTTCTATTAGGACATTGTACAACGAAGATAAATTCGTCATTGCATGTGGTGGTGGTGGAATTCCCGTAATGAAAAATGAAGCAGGTGACTATGAAGGTGTTGAAGCTGTTGTTGATAAAGATCATACTTCTTCACTTCTTGCATCTAAAATTGGGGCAGAAGTGCTGCTCATTTTAACAGATGTTGAGAAAATTGCTGTTAACTTTGGAAAACCTGACCAAAGAGATCTTGATCATTTAACAGTACAAGAGGCAAAGAAGTATCTTGATGAGGGACAGTTTCCTCCAGGAACCATGGGCCCAAAAATAAAATCAACCATAGATTTTATAGAAGGAGGAGGTAAAAAAGCCATAATAACCTCTATAGAAAAAAGCATTAAAGCTTTAAATGGTCAGGCAGGCACCACTATTACTAGAAAATAAAAAAAATTAATTAATGATTTAAAATAAAGTTAAGGTTTATCTCTTTTGAGTTTATCAACCTTGCTTTTCTTTTTAATTCGTTCGGAATCCAAACCTTTGGGCCCTAATAAAAGTTCAGGATTAGTACCATCATGAAATTTGTTTTCCTTATTAATTTTCTTTTTTTTGCTTAGATCCACATCACATTTCTCATCTGCCATCCTTTCACCCCTTTAGAGTTTGAGCTGAATCTATGAAACCATTTAAATATCCAATTACATCAGCTTCTTTCAGTTTCTTACAGTTATTATCATCTTATATTTTAGAGTGTATATAATTATCTGAAAATGTAATAAATTTTTATTACAAATCTGTTTTTTTGACTTTCAAAAAATTTGCTGCAAATAATTAAGCGTAGTTTCGTTGAAAAAAATTTACAAACCAAAAAAAACATAATATTATTGGTTAAAAAATGTTGTCAAAAATACCTATAGATATTGGAAAACTGAAAGGTGAAGATTTAAATAGAGAAATTTTAAGGGCTGCAATAATGGGAGAACTTGATGCTATTAATCTCTACGAAGAATTTGCTAACATGACAGATGATCCAGACATTCAAATAGTACTAAGGGACATTGCTCAAGAAGAAAAAACCCATGTAGGCGAATTACAAACACTCTTGTTAAGGGTAGATAAAGAACAAGTTTTAGAATTAGAAAAAGGTAAAAAAGAAGTTGAAGAGTTAACAAGAAAAAAGTAAACAATTAGAACATCCTAAAGATTTTTAAAAGATCTTAGTAGTTCTGTATTAAAAAAAATTTGATCAAAAAAAGATCTATAAAGAAATTCAGATTAAAAATCCCATCTGATAACTATCAATGTATAAATTTTAATCATGTATACACCAGTTTCCGAGAGAATATAAGTGCCAAAATTTTGTTTAGTCAGTCTTAAATTCCCTAATTGCACCATACTAATTAGCACCCTTTTTTCTTAAATTTATGAAAGTAATTAATGGTTGAGGTGTCAAAAAAATGTTGAAATTTGTTACAATAAACCCACAAGATGCATTTAAGATTATGGAAGAGAAAAGTTCAGAAATTACCATCTTAGATATACGTCCCCAAAATGAGTACGAAGAAGAACATGTGCCTGGCGCACTGAATTTAGATTACGATGGGCATGAATTTCAGAAAAAAGTGGAAATAATGGATAAAAATGTTGACTACATAATTTACTGCGAAAGTGGTGTTAGAGGAGGTTATTTCATGGGGAAAATGGAAGAATCTGGATTTAAATCTGCATATAATATCCTTGGAGGATTTGTTGGATGGAAAATTAGTGAATTACCCACAGTATCCGACAAGAAAACCAAATAAAATGTTATTTAAACTCCTGTAACCAACCAAAGATTTATGTGGTAGATAATAAATATTTTAAAAACAGAACAAAAAAATGTAATAATATACATGTTTTGAGGAAGGGGTTGCAAAATTTAACATAAAAAATGGTTATTACGGAGACAAAACACTATTATATGGATGGTTTGTTGTCAAATTTGCTATCCACTTTTAGGGTAATCAAACATAAAATTTTCCAGAATGCAATTTCTGTATCAGAGGATTCTTTCATTAGTGAATACTATTTCTTACTTAATTTTCATACCAGATAGGGTTTGAGTTCATTATAATATATATAAGTGAGTGATTAATAACCACATGGGGAAAAAACCAAAATCTTAATTTCATTGATCATAAAAAAATAAAGATATGTTGGTAAAGGTGATAAGATGTATGGTGGGGAGTATCCTGATGAAAAGAAGAATGAAATTCAGAGGGATATTGAAAAAATATTAAAAAAAATAGATGACTTTGAAAAACATCCCGACACCTCAGATACTGTTTACAAATTAAAATCACAGTATATTGAACTAAACCTTAAAAATATGGAATTAGAGAAATCACTACAAGAACTTGATGACTCTAGAAATAGAATGTACTACGATCTTTACCAATCATCCCCCTTGGGTTATTTCTCATTAGATAAAGATGGAAAGATCAAATCAGTCAACAAAACCGGTGTTCGTGTGTTAGGGGCCAAAAAAGAGAACATTGTTGACTCTAATTTTAACAAGTTTGTAGCTCCCCATTTCAAAAATATGTTCAAGTTTACACTTCTTACAGCCGCAAACAATCATGAAAATCAGAAGTGTGAGTTAAATATAGTACAAAATAATGACACTTTGTTTACTCAACTTGAAATCATCCCAATATTTGATGAAATGGAGAACATTAAGGAATTTAATGTTATTTTAATTGATATAAGCGAACATAAAAAATTAGAATCCAAATTAAATTATAGGTATGATGATTTAAAGGAAAAGATGGATGCACGTGTGAGTGAACTTTTGCTAGTTAATGAAAGTCTTGAAAAAATAATAGCCAAAAATGAACTTTCAGATAAAAAACTTCGAGCCAGTGAAAAAAGAGAACAAGCAAGATCTGAAGAGTTTGCAAGGGTTTTAGATGCAGTTCCAGCAGCAGTTTGGATATCCCATGATAAAGATGGGCTCTGGATAACTGGTAATCAACTCTCATATGACTATTTAGACATTCCCCAAGGTGCCAACGCATCAAAATCACTACCCCCACAGGAAGATCCACAGGCATTTAAAATAGTTAAAGATGGAAAAGAGATGTTACCTGGAGAAATGCCTGTTCAAGCATCATCTGCAGGAAAGGAAATAAGAAATTATGAATTTGATCTCATTTATCCTGAAAAAGAAGTTAGACATTTAATGGGCAATGCTACTCCACTTTATGATGAAGATGGTAAACCCCGTGGTTCTGTATCAGCATTCATAGATGTTACAAAGAGAAAAAAGCGGAAATGCAAATGGCTTCGCTTTTAAAGGAATTAGAAAGATCTAACAGGGAACTCGAACAGTTTGCATATGTGACTTCACATGATTTGAAGGAACCTTTAAGAATGATCGGTTCATTTACGAAGTTGCTTGAACAAAGATTCAAGGGTCAGCTCGATGAAGATACAGCTAACTACATCAACTACATTGTGGATGGGACCAAACGAATGCAGAGGTTATTAGATGACCTTCTTGCATACTCTAGAATCTCCAATGAAGTTAAATACGAACCTTTAAAACTCACAGAAATTGTAAACGAAAGCATTCACAATTTAAAGGTGGCAATTGATGAAAATCAAGCTGAAATAACTGTTGATCCATTGCCAGAAGTTGTGGCCAACAGAACACAAATGATTCAGTTGTTCCAAAATTTAATTGCCAACGCCATCAAGTTTCAAAGCAAGAAAAAACCAGTTATTCATGTTTCATGTGAAGAAAAGAGAAAGAAATACTATTTTTCAGTGAGGGACAATGGAATAGGTATTGATACAAAAAATCTAGACCGCGTGTTTAAAATGTTCCAAAGACTTCACACAGCCGAGGAATATGATGGAACAGGAATCGGACTTTCAATCACCAAAAAAATTGTTCAACAGCACAGTGGTGCTGTGTGGGTGGAATCTACGTTGGATGAAGGATCAACATTTTACTTCAGCATACCTGTAGATGAACGAAAGGTCTAAAATTAGATAGTAAACAATTTTTTTACAAATATTTCAAGTAAAATTTCATATTTTTCTATATACAGCTTCGAATCATTCCTGGACATTACATTTGTAGTTCTGTATGCAGTTTTAGGTTTTATTATCTGTTTATGGTCCAAAAAAATGTTTTATCTAGCTATTTGTATTTGTTTCGGTCTCTTAGTTTTACAATGCCATAAATAATAAATCCAACCACTGTAGCTAGGATAAGTCCTAAAATAATTCCAACCACTATTGCTGCGGTTCCTGTGAATATTGCATCCAAAAATCCCATGATTATTATTGTTTTTTAAACCTAAAATAATTTTAGTAACTCCTAAAAATGAACCAAAATTAAATCAAGAATCATTTTACTTAAACTAGAAAAATCTTAGGAAAAAAACTAGAAAATATTATTAATATCTACTTATAATATTAAATTAGTTCTTATAATAATTTTATTTTATAATCATTGAATTTACAGGTTTAAAATATGAAAAAAATAGCGATTTTAGTTTTGGTACTGGTTATTATATTGGTGGCATACGGAGTAAACTCCTTGTTTAATTCTTCATCACAAAATAGTCTGTCAACAAGTGTCTCCAAATCTAACATTACAATGTACTTCACTGGGGATGTTATGATGGGTAGAAATGTGGAAGGAGTTCTTGCAAGTGGTCAAAATGTATTTGCAAATGTTGATGAAATGTTTAAAAATTCTGATGGAGCTGTAATAAATCTCGAAGATCCCATGACTACATCTAGCACTCCATACAAGAGTACAATTCCATTAAAGGCTAATCCCGCATATGCTCATGTTCTTAAAGATAACAACATCATTGTCGCGTGCCTAGCAAATAATCATATCATGGATTATGGAGCTACAGGTTTAAATGACACAATTTCTGCACTGAAAACAAACGGCATCAACTACACCGGTGCTGGAAACAACGTTGATGAAGCTTCCAAACCAGTTTATCTTAATATAAAAGATCGTAAAATTGCAATATTAAACTACATGGATAACACGACATTTACAGGATTCAGTGCATCTGAAATGGCTGCAGCAACATCATCAAGTGCAGGATATGCACCAGCAGATACTAATTTGATTAAGAAGGACATAGATGAAGCTAAAAAAATTCGGATATGGTAATTGTAGTTTTCCATTATGGAAACGAATACAGCACACAACCCAACACTTATCAAATCGCAGTATCTCATGCGTGCATTGATAACGGTGCAGATATAGTAATAGGAAGTCATCCCCATGTTATACAAACAATAGAAACTTATAACGGAAAACCAATTTTTTATAGTTTGGGAAACTTTGTATTTGACATGTCAAACTCTGCCACGCACGAATCCCTCATGGTTGAAATGGATCTAAACAACAATACAGCTAACATTAAGGTTCATCCCATGGTTCTGGTAAATTATATGCCTCAGTTAATGAACAATGCAAGTTCTACTCAACTGCTTGAAAATTTAAAAAATGAATCCCCTGTTAACATGACCATAACTGGTGGAGAAGGCATAATCTCTTTCCCTATTGAATAAAATAAAAATAGATAACTAATGATGTTATTGAAACAGGAAACCCCCCCCCCTAACCATCACAATTTTTTTAAAAAAATATTTACTTTTTTTAACTGATGTTCTCTATAAATTTTTCAATGGATAAACTGTATGAACCATTTTTTATTTCAGGTGCTTTAAGA
This sequence comes from Methanobacterium sp. ERen5, assembly GCA_024167805.1. Classification (GTDB taxonomy): domain Archaea; phylum Methanobacteriota; class Methanobacteria; order Methanobacteriales; family Methanobacteriaceae; genus Methanobacterium_B. The sequence goes on from CP099988.1 coordinate 195,424, forward strand.
CCAAATGATGCTAATGGAGTTACTTGAGCAGATTCTGCAATACCATTGAGTGTGCCATCAATTCCTGATCCGCCACATGTGCAAAAACAAGCTAAATTCGGTATTTTATCCCTGTTCTGTTCTAGATACGTCTTAACTGGAACTGCCATTTTCCCTGCCCAAACAGGTGTTCCAATTATTAGTAGTTCGTAGTTTGCTAGATCATATTTTGGGGGTTCAATTTCAGGAACTTTATTTCTTACAGTTTCATATCCAGATTTAATGTATCCAATAATTCCAGAACGATTTTCTTTGTCAATAATTTCCTCAATATCACAATCTATTGAATTGGATATTTCTTCAGCAATTCCCTTGGTGACTCCAGTTCTACTGTAGTAAACAATTAACGTTTTCATGATTTATAATATGGATTCTAGCATATTTAAATCAATTGAGAAATAAAAATAATATGGTTACTACTTGATAATTCAAGATGTTTGGGGGAGTATGATAATGAGGGAAACCATAACAAAAATCTACAAAATCAGATCCTCAATTAGAGAAGTTTGGAAAGCATTGGTTGATCAATCTGTTATTGACAAATGGAGTGGTGGACCTAGTAAAATGGTTGAAACAGTTGGTACTGATTTTGAATTATGGAATGGTGATATCTATGGAAGAAATATTAAGATAGAACATGAAAGTCAATTAGTGCAGGAATGGTTTGGTGGAGACTGGGCCAAACCATCCATCGTGACATTCAATTTGAAAGAAGAATATCCCTACGTTGTCCTTCAACTCGAACAGATCAATGTTCCTGATCCTGATGTTGAAGATATTGACGCAGGATGGGATGATTTTTTCTTAAGACCCATGAAAAAAATGCTTGAAAACCAGTGAAATCTTTTTAAGAGAAGGAAAGATTTTAATTGTGGTATAAAATCTTTCACCTATTCCCATTAGTTTTTATTTTGTAGTTTTTGTTGTTAATTCCAATTCCAATTTTTTATATAATAATCTCGTGATTTAGTTAAGATAGAAATTTTAATCTACTAAAAAGTATAGAAATAAATGTGCATCAAATAATTGAAAATCTTGATTTAAATTTAATAATGTAGTAAAATATTTTAGAACTAGATTTTTAAGCATTTTTAACTGTTAAAATAATTTTAGGAGTAGTACTATGAGTATTGAACCAATTAAAGTTCTAATGATAGAAGATAATAGGGGAGATTACCAATTAATACTCAAATTGCTTGAAAAAAGTGAAAATGCTCAATTTGAGCTCGTTCATTCCCCGAGATTGAAAAGTGGGGTTGAATTGTTGGAAAATAACAGCTTCGATGTAATCTTACTAGATCTTGGCCTGCCGGATAGTAATGGATTAGACTCTTTCAACGTTATTTTAAAGAAACATCCTGAAATTCCCACAATAATTTTGACAGGTCTTGCAAATGAAGAAACAGGAATAAAAGCCATTAAATATGGAGCTCAGGACTACCTGGTTAAAGGTGAATTCAATGGAAAACTTTTAGTCAGAGCAATTCAATATGCCATAGAACGAAAAAAATTGGAAGGGCTGTTTGTTTACTGAATTATTTATTTTACAAGCCCTTAATTTAATTTTTTTATCTAATTTATATTAATTCGAATTAGAAAATAGGATTAAATCTCTAAATTTATACTCAGAAGAGATAAATAAAGGGAAATAAAAAAGTTTTAACTCTCTGTAATTGGTATTTTCCAAAGGTATCCAACTTTTTTACCTTTTTCCTGCTTATTTTTGCCCTTCTTCTTTTTTACATGAGCTTCACTGCCTTCCCATGAACCAACAGTTTGATCTAGGTACTTGGCAATTTCTTCATTGTATTTTTTAGTACCTATGGTGTAGGTCTCTGTCTCGTTATGAATGTAGCTTATACCTTCGCCTTTTTCTTCCATAACCTTAGTTATTTCCATTAATTTTTTGTAAAACTTTTCAGACATCATTTTTACGTCTTCTCCTATTGGCAAGATTTCTTCAATAAATATGAAGTATTTTAAAAAATACGATATATTCTCAACATGCTACATTAATATTAGTATGTGCATCAAATCTCTGATTATTATATATAGATTTACATGGATTAATGCTTCGATCAAAATCCGACTTAAACCATGAAAAATGTCCAAACATCGTGAAATATCTGTAAAAAATCATATTAGTTCGAGTACAAGTATTATTTTACCATATATAGTGTTTTATAAATGTGTAAATGATTGTTTTATCATTATTCAAATATTAAATTCAAAGTACATTTCTAAAATGAAGTACATAGTATATAGTAGTAACGGATAACAAAAAAAATTTGTTTAAAATATACTTTTGGAGGTGTTAGTTTTGGAACCCGAACCAATATCTGGTATCGTGAAGGGTTGTAAAGTGATATGTCAACCCAAAGAACTCAAAGAATATGGTGAAGGAGTAAAAGTTGTTGTTGTCTCTGAAAAATTGTTTTCAAAACTTTTGAGTAGCTTATCCGAGATGGAAGAAGATTTAATGAGATTAAACGAGTTACATCTAGATGATACCGTGAAAAACATCGAAAAAGTGAGACTGAAGATCGAAAACAACTTGAAGGAACTTTCCTACAGTGAATACCTTGAGGACTAAAAAAGAATTGAAAATTAAATTATCAGATTATTCAATATTTAAATTAATTTCACATTGGCTATCTGAAATGTTTCCAATTCATTTTATAAAGTAATGTAGAATATTTTTATTGATCCATAAATGATTAGAGGATAAATATCAATCAATTTTCAACCTTAAAATGTTTTTCTGTTTTTTAGGTAGTTTAATCGTTAATACTGCATCGTTATAGGTTCCCTCTGCATCTTTGGCCATAATCTTTGTTGGTAACTTTATAGATCTGCGTATTTTGCCGTAACTTCTCTCCCTAAGGATATAATTGACATTTTCAGTGTTTTCACCGTGCATTTCAGCACATATATCCACACTGTCTTCGCTGATGGCAATTTCTATATCCTGATTTTTTAACCTTGGAAGATCTGCTATGATGGTTATGGAATCTGTTGATTCAATGACATCCACCAGAGTTCTCTTGTTGAATATGGAATAATCTGAGATCATTTGACTAAATTCTTCTTGTTTATCCTTTAATGTTGAGAGAATATCATTTATTGATCGTTCTGATGTTTTAAATTCATCTTCAACTTCTGATTCTTCTTCTACAATATCTTCTTCTGTGGCTGTTTCATTTGGTTTCAGTTTCAAATTCTTTTCAGACATTTTCATCACCTACAAAAACACTCAATTTTCTGTTCATTATTAATATTTACATTGAACCTATTAATTATTCTGATTAATTCTAAAATTCTTCAAAAAACAATCAATGAATTAATTATCATAAATAATAAATAGTATGGTATAATAACCCTATATTTCCTAAAAATTATTGAACTAATATTAGAATGGTGATTGTATTGGAAAATCAAGATGATCTTCGTGAGCGAGTTGGGAGAAAAGCATCAACAGTGGCCATAGCTGGAAATATTTTTCTCACAATTTTCAATTTTGTTATAGGCACATTATCAGGAAGTAGTGCACTAATAGCAGAATCTGCACACACGTTGTCCGATGTGCTCACATCGATAATAGCATTTGTTGGTTTTAAAATTGGTATGAAACCTGCAGATGAAGATCATCAGTATGGTCACGGAAGGGCAGAACCATTGGTAAGTTTGGTTATAGTTGTTTTTCTGGTTATTGTGGCCTACGAAATTCTTTCGGGTGTTTACATTAAATTAATATCAGGAAATCCATTGGTTGCACCAGACCTCATAGCTGCAGTTATGGCCTTGGTTGGAATTTTGACTAATGTTGTTCTTACCAAATATCTTCTTAGTGCAGGAGAAAAGATACATAGCCCTGCAATAATAGCAGATGGTCAGCATCAAAAGGTGGACATATTTTCATGTATTGCCATACTTGTAGGGGTTTTGGGTTCCCAATTGGGTTACACATTTTTAGATCCTTTGGTAGCTGTTGTTATAGCATTAATAGTGATAAAAACAGCTATTCAACTTGGTATTGATAATGTAAATATTTTAATGGGTAAACTTCCATCCAATAACATCATAAAAGAAATTGAAAATACCTCAAGGAAAGTTTCAGGTGTTAAGGGTGTGCATGGAATTAGAATAAATCCCATGGGCCCCTATTGTTCAGCAGTACTCCATATTGAACTTAGTGGAGAATTGAAACTTAAAGAAGCTCATGTTATTGCCCATAATGTAGAACATGAAATATTAACCAATGTTTCTCTAATTAAAATCGCAACAGTCCATTTATGTCCTCATGAAGAAGAATGTGACACAGAAGATTTGTTATAAATTGATTTAAACCGTGACAAATTCCTTATTACTTGCTTTTCTTTGCTTGCATCAATTGCATAATAATGTGATGAGAAAATTTCTGAATTATCCCGGAAAAAAGGGTTTCAATATACAAAAAAACAAATAAATTTTTTTTGAGTGTTTATTTAACCATCCTAATTGTCAGTTTTCCTGATTATTTTAAGATTAATAATTAAAATATAATTAACCAACTTAAATCCACTGCAATACATGGTACAGAAATCTAAAGATTAAAATAGGATAAAAGACTAAAATATATATCGTATTGTATTGAATTACTCTAATTACATGTTAACATAAAACTTTGATAATTGTTCGGGTCTTCATATTCTATAGACCAGTTAGGAGTTGTATATGACAGAAAATTATGGAATATATGCCATACTGCTGCTGATATCAACATCCATAACACTTTATATATCATTTTACAGTTGGAATAAACGTTTAAATCCAAATGCATATTTATTTTCACTTGTGATGGGTGCAGTATCAATTTGGTCGATTTGTGAAGCCTTGCAAATGGCATCAGCAGGCATAGATATTAAGATCCTCTGGAATCAATTGAGCTACGTTGGAATCGTTTTTGTAGGTCCATTTTTCCTATTGTTCACCATGAGTTACACCGATAACAAGAAGTATCTCAATAAAAAATTTGCAGCTCTACTTTCAATAGTACCCCTTTTGATCCTAGTATTAATTGCAACCAACCCATGGTATGGGTTGATCTGGCCCAGTGTAACACCAACCTCAAACGATCCCATGGCTTTACTTGTATATGGTAGAGGTATCGGATTTTTCATTAACATTGCTTACACCTATATTTTGCTTGGTGCAGGAGTGCTCTTGCTCCTACAGTCTATAATCCGAAATCCTAAAGTATTCCAAAAACAAGCTTTGATGATACTGTTCGCTACCATAATTCCAATCTTTGCAAACGTGGTTTACTTGTTTGGTTACAGTCCTGTGATAGGTCTGGATCCTACTCCATTTGCCTTCACTTTATCTGGTGTCTTAGTTGCCTACAGTATCTTCAAATACAAACTCCTAGATATTGTACCAATCGCCTACAAAAAACTATTCAACAAAATGGGAAGTGGCGCATTAGTAATAGATTCTGAAAGGGGCATAGTGGATATTAACAGATCAGCCATGGAAATATTAAAAATAAAGTCAAATTTTGAGGGGGAAAATGTTGAAGAAACTTTAACCCAATTTAAAGAACTTTACCCACTCCAGAAAATTCCTAATGAGAGTAAAAAGGAAATTGAAATTGAAACCCCTGAAAAAATATGGCTTGACACGTTGGTAACTTCCCTTGAAAATAAAAAACAACACATTGGATGGCTGATCACATTCAGCAACATTAGTGTAAGGAAAAAAGCTGAAGAATCTATCCAAAAATCCTTAGAAGAAAAGGAAATGCTTCTAAAAGAAATTCATCACCGTGTGAAAAACAATTTAATGGTCATATCAAGTCTTTTAAGTCTTCAATCCCGTTATATTAAAGATGAAGTATCTAAGAATATTTTTAAAGAATCACAAAACAGGGCCAGATCAATGGCACTCATCCATGAGCTCCTTTATCAGTCCACTGACCTAAAAAGAATCGACTTTGGAAAGTTTATCAATACATTGACAGGCGAACTCTACAGGATCTACATCTCCAATCAAAACCTTATTAAACTCAACGTGGATGTAAAATCAGTTATGGTAGATATAAACACGGCCATACCATTAGGACTAATTGTTAATGAGTTGGTTTCAAATTCAATGAAGCATGCATTTCCAGATGGAAGAAATGGTAACATTGAGATCAAATTTTGTTCAGCGGATGATAACTATACTTTGGTGGTTGAAGATGATGGTGTAGGTTTTCCAGAAGATATTGATTTGGACAATACAGATTCACTTGGATTAAGAATTGTTAACAGTTTAACTGAACAGATTGATGGAGAATTACTCCTTGATAAAACCAGTGGAAGCAAATTCATTATTAAATTTAAGGAAGAATGTTATGAAGAAGATGTTTAGACAATTAACAACCAGGGGGAATTAAATGACAATAAGGGTTAGAAATAAAAAAACTTGGGAAAATGAAGGTGGAGAATTTGTTGAATATGTTGGAAAGGGTTCTGTGCTTGAAAATCCATATACACATGGTTGTCGTAGAAAATTGAAGGATCAATATAAATCCTACCTTACCAAGTTAAATGAAGACAGTCCAGAATGGAAAAGAATAAACGAGTTGAAAGAGCTTCATGAAACTGGTGTAGATCTGAACCTTCTATGTTCATGTTACCCCGATCCCTGCCATTCCAATGTTATAAGCGATGCAATTACAGGTAAGATCAAACCAAAGAAGGATTAACAAATAATCCTCATTTTGATCTCCTTGAATTAATTAAACCCATATTTATTTCCTGTTCCACTTTTTGATAGAATAATCCATAAAATTGTATCAGTACCCATTTAGGGTTTCATTGATCTCAGTTTTCAGATCTGAATCGAAACTGGTAAAAGAATTAATTCTGATTAAAATATCGTTTTGGTTGATTTTACCTTCAAAAACGTCCTTTTTTGCGGTGTCAATTTTATTTAAAGCGTTTACTGTCATGTTTCGATTCTTTAAAACCGCATTTAATTGTTTATTTTTTCTTCCATGGATATTGTTCCAGAGTTGTACTTAGATTCTATACTATCAACTTGGGAGTTGTAGAGTGAATTTGCATAGTCTATTAATACGCTGTTTTGAATGTCTATGGATCCAATTACATCGGTATCATTCGGACTATCAATAAATTTTGTGAGTGTTTTACCTGTGTAAATTGAATAATCATGAACGAAGTATGTTATTAATGAAGCTGCTATTACACATAATGCAATGACCATGATCAAAAGATTTTTCGAGTTTTTTAGATTCATCAGCAAATTGTTTGGTACATCGTATTAATTAAATGTAGTGATCCTTCACATCCAAAGATCGATAAATTTATATATGGATCAGTACGATCATTATAGGGTCATAAAAAAACCATCTTAAAAGGTCCAGAAATAGTTATAGAAAATATAAAGATTAAATATGTCTTAATAATCTAAACAAACTGTTAGGGTGATTTATTTGTATGTGGTAATCATGGGTGGTGGTCGACTAGGCCTGAAACTGGCCAAAGAATTGATTTTTGATGGGCATGATTTAACTTTAATTGAACAGGATGAAGCAAAATGCAACTTCCTAACATCCGAAATTGATGAACCTGTTTTGTGTGGAAACGCCACGGATAAAATTACACTCAAAAATGCAGAAATTTCAGATGCTGATGCATTTGTGGCTGCCACAGGTAACGATGAAACCAATCTTCTAGCAGCCTTAATGGCCAAAAAGTTAGGTGCGAAAAAGATTATTGCCAGATTAAACGAACCACAACATGAACCCATTTTTGTTTCAAACAATTTTATCACAGTTGTAGTACCTGAAACCATCGAAGCAGGGTACCTAGAAAAGCTTGTTTTAAAACCTAAAGTTGCAGATCTCTTCGTAGTGGATCATGGTAATGGAGAATTATTAGAACTTGAATTAAACAATTCCAAGTTAATAGGAAAGACTGTGGGTGAAATGAACTCTCAGGAAGATTTTTTCATCTGCGGTATCTACGATAAACAGAGATCAGAAGTAAACATAGCCAATTATAGTACATTAATCACAAAAAACTGTAAATTAATAGTTTTAACCAAAAAAGAAGCTGTTGGAAAGGTTTTAAAACTATTTACTAACTAATTGTTTGGAGGAATAATTTTGTACGTTGTAATAATGGGAGCAGGTAGAGTAGGAATAAACCTTGCAAATGCCCTTATAAGGGCAGGTTTTGACGTTACAATGATTGAAAAGGATCCTGAACTGTGCAACAATGCATCGAACGCACTGGATGCTCTTTTAATCTGTGGAAATGGAACTGACCTCAAAATTCTTGATGAAGCAAATGTTTCGGATGCAGATGCATTTGTAGCAGCCACTGGTAACGATGAGGCAAACTTACTTGCATGTATCCTAGTAAAGGAATTTAAACCTAAACAGTTAATTGCAAGAATTAGTGATCCTGCCCATGAAGATGCATTCCACAAAGTGGGAATAAATGCCACAGTAAGTCCGGAACTCACCGCAGCATCGTACCTAGAAAAACTCATAATAAGACCAAAAATTGCAGACATGGTAGTACTTGGTAAAGGCAATGCAGAACTAGTTGATATACCAATTGAAAATCATAACATAATTGGCAAAAAAATTGGGGATATGAGTCCTAACAAAGACTACGTCATATGTGCAATCTATAAGCCTCCAAATTATGAAATAATAATGCCTGAACCCAACATAACAATTGAAGAAGGAGATAAAATTTCTATTCTAATCAAAACTCCATCTATAAAGTCTGTTGTAAAAAAATTTATAAAATAAAATTTGAATCCCATATTAAAACCAAAATATGTAAATAAGGTGAATCCATGCATTCCATGAGCAAATTTAGAAGATCAGAAATTTATTCCCTCCTACATTACACAGGATACATCAGTGTTCTTCTGGGTATTGTGATGTTGGTTCCAATATTAGTAGCACTAATCTACCATGAATCACATTACATCCTGCCATTTATCTATTCATCCATTATTAGCCTGGTCTTTGGAGTGGTACTGTACAAATGTTTTTCCAGCGGCACTGAAATCTCGCTTAAAGTTGCAATGCTATTTTCCACTCTCATATGGTTAATAGGATCTGCTATTGCTGCCCTTCCATTCTATTTATCCGGAGATCTAAGCTATCTAAACGGTTACTTCGAAGCAATGTCAGGTTTTACAACAACAGGATTCAGCATGTACAGTAACCTTGATACAGTATCGTACACCATGGACTTCTGGAAAGGATTCATGCAGTGGCTGGGGGTATTGGTATAATAGTAATGGCACTCACTGTACTGTCCTCTTCAAACGTGAGTATAATGAGACTGTATTCTGCAGAGGGAAGGGATGAAAGACTTGTTCCAAGCATTAGACATACCACAAGAATCATTCTTTATATCTACCTTTCGTACACTGCAGTTTCAATATTATTATTTGTTATAGCTGGAATGCCAATATTTGATTCTATATTCTATGCTTTCACAGCCCTTTCAACTGGCGGATTTGCCATGCAAAATGCCAGTATAGGCTATTATCATAGCATCTGGATAGAGTTAGTTGCCATGATCATCATGATAATTGGTGCAACAAACTTCGCACTACACTACACCGTACTTAAGGGTAATTGGAAAGAATACTTCAAAGACATAGAAACACGTGTATCCTGGCCCCTAATCATACTTGGAACAATCATAGGCACAATATTTCTCTTCAACACATCAGTTTACGGTCACGACATACTCCTTTCCTTAAGATACTCCGTTTTCCAAGTGGTGTCTGCCCTTACAACCACAGGGCTTCAAACTGCCACACCATCCGACATAACATACCAATGGGAAGGTTTAGGCATATTTATTTTGACCATACTCATGATAGTAGGAGCCGGAGCATGTTCAACAGGCGGAGGAATTAAATGGATGAGAATAGGTATTCTTTTCAAAGGTTTATGGTGGGAAATTAAATCTTTAATCCTCCCAGAAAGTGCAGTGATATCAAAAAAGATACACCATGTAAATGATGTTAAAATCGATCAAAAACTCATAAAATTAACAGGCCTGTTTGTATTTAGCTATCTTGTAATCTACTTTGTAAGCATTATTATTGTACTGTTTTATTATCCAAATGTTTCACAAACCCTGTTTGAGGTAGCATCAGCACTGAGTAATGTAGGATTAGGTTCCGGCCTGTTAACAACGACATCACCGGTTGTTGTGAAGATCGTTTTCATTATAGATTTCTGGATAGGCAGATTAGAAATCTGGCCCATACTACTATTGTTTGCATTATTAATCCAAAATTCAATTCGAAAATAAACAAACAAATTCAAAATAAGTTCTATACCAATTTTATGGTAAAATTTTTTATATTTTTTTTAACTGTCCCCTAAATTTAATATGAGGGTTAGTATTGTGTATGTACTGTCACAATTGTTGATTCTAAAAAAAAAGAATAAAGTTTAAAATCTCAGGATAGTAAATTTACGAAATAACATTTACAGGTACTTTGGATTCTCTGACAACCCTCTCTGTTGTCTGTCCCAATAAAATTTGTTCAATTCCATGTTTACCTGATTTTCCCATTATAACTTGATCAACATCTTCTTCTGCAATGGTTTTAAGAATTACTTCTGAAGGTTTTCCTTTCTTAATAAGAACACTGAACTTTATATTTTTACAATACCCCTCGCATTGACTTTCTTCAAGTTTGGCCTTGAAATTTTCCACAGCTTTCTTTCCATCTGCCCTTAGTTCTTCTTCCAGACTTTTTCTTAGGTCTCTTTGTGGTAGTGCATTTAGATAGTAAGTATCAATAACATTTAAAACTACAATGTCTGCACCGCTAATATCTGCAAGAGATATGGCGTATTCACCAGCTTTCTCAGAATTCTTTGAACCATCTGTAGGTAACAATATCTTTTTCATAAAAAAACACTTCCTCTATAATTTATTTCTGGCACATGAACACAATTATTTTGTCTGTTATGGTATAATAATCCTTTTGATACCTATTAATATCATTTGATTTTAAATAATTCCAATTAATATCTTAGATCAACACCACATAACCTGTTTAACCTGCAAATTTGCTTTAAATGTAGGATAAGACTATCAAACAGATATCAAGTTTAGATAAAAATTTGCATAAAATAGAAATATCAACAGTGTAAAAAAAGAAATACTTAAATATTTAAACTTTAAATGGTACTTTAGACTTGGTATTTGTTAATTATATTCATCAAAGATTTTTAAACCAAAATTTTAGCGAGGTTAATTAATCATGAAAAAAATGATTTCTATGATTTTTGGAATGGGAATAATTGGTTTTATAATTTTATTAATTGTTCTTTTAAGTTTCCACAGTCCAGCTAGTGCTGAAGCCCTGGTTAAAGAAGCAGATATAGGCGGGGAGGGAATACAAATCCAGTTCATAACTGTTCCAAGTGATGACAATCTGAAAGTTAGTATCACAAATGTAACTAAGATATCTGACACAACCAATGATGCAGAGATCAAAGTATATGCACTTAAAATTGAGGGGGTAAATGGACAACTCCCAGAAAGCTATGGTAACAACGTTATTGAAACAAGCAAATTTGAAAATTTAAAAACCAACTGGTTTGAAGGAAACATAACCTATGATAAGGGTGCTAAATCCTTAGGATTTGTTACAAACAATGTTAAAGCTCATGTTACAATATTAAAGAGATTATAAATTTTTTTGAATTAAAAACTAATTTCTCCAGTAATAATTATTCTCCTTTTCAATTTCTTATCATTTTTTTGGCCAATAAAGTGGTAGCTAATATTTTTCCAGTTGTTGATTCCACCTTTGACTGCGTGCTTTTACTTACAGGGTCAGAGGGGTTAAAGCTTAGGGTTTTATAACTCGTCAATTTTTCGTTGAGTTTTTCAGTAAAATTATACTGAATTCTTCCCAGTGTTGTATTACTAGGGACAGTAAAAGAGCAGTTTCTATCATCCAAGGTATGGGTCCCCAGAAGTATCCTAAAAATTTTTTAAGATGTCCCTTTTTAATCTCAGTTATTTCGTTATAGCCATACTTATCCAATCTTTTCTTTGCTTCAGCACTGGAGATACCTTTGATAGATGATGCATATCTTTCAAAAACTTGGGATGTTGTCATGGATTTTAGATCATCCCATGTAAGATCTGGTACCATAAGCTTAATATAACTTGAAAACTTTTATAATCATCTATTTTTTAGTTTCAACTCTTTAGAATGGTATAAGTTACCGGCGGATAATTCTATTTTTATTGTTTAAAAACTTCTGACAAAATACTGTCTTAGTCCTGAATCCTATTTTCCTTAAAATTTTTTTAAAGGTGTAATTTAGCTTTTTATTATTTGTGTTGATGTTAACTGTTTGATTGTTCCTTTTGTTCAGGGTATATAGAATTATTTTTTTGATATCAATAATGATCCCTGACAAAAATTTTAGGTAAACCTAAACTTTATAAGTATGGATGTACAATTGTGTAGTATAATTAGTTTAGGTGAACCTAAATGTCAGAGAATAAAAAGTTAAGTTCAAACATCGAGGAATATCTCGAAACCATTTACAAGTTAAGCCAAAAGGATGAGGATGTTAAGACTTCCAAAATTTCTAAGGATCTTGGAATTACACAAGCAAGTGTTTCAGAAATGCTAAAAAAACTTGATAAATTGGAATACGTTAAATATTCACAATACAAAGGAGCAAGATTGACAGATAAAGGATTGAAAACCGCACAAAAGGTTACTAGAAAACACAGACTACTCGAAAGATTTTTACATGATATATTAAAGCTAAAGGATAACCTACTGCATGATCAAGCATGTGAAATGGAACATTCACTTTCAGACGAAGCTGAAAGGGCCATGTGCCAAGTACTGGAATATCCTGACAAATGTCCCGGTGACAGTGTTATTCCAGCATGTGATCTTAAATTCACATCATGTGATGAATGTATGAATCGTAGGGAAGAAGAAGTGAACGAAGTTGGAAAAAGAAATGAAAATCTAATCCCAATACTGGATCTTAAAGATCATCAAAAGGGCAAAGTTTCATTCATTCGTGGCGATTACAAAGTCATAAGAAGACTTTTAGATATGGGAATCACCATAGGTGCATTTATAAGCGTGGTAAAAATAGCACCATTAAGCGGACCCGTAGAAGTAGCAATTAGGGGTTCAAAACTCGCAATTGGCCGTGACATAGCATGTAATGTCTTTGTTGAACTAGTAGAATAATTGAAGGAATTTATATGAGCAAAGACACCGACGAAAGATCCCCAAAATCAAAAAGGTTTAAAAGATCAAAAAAACAAGAAAACGAAGGAGACACCCCTCAAAAAATTGATTACACCATTGCATTGGCAGGAAATGCAAATGTAGGAAAGAGTGTTGTATTCAACGAGCTAACAGGATCCAACCAAATAATTGGAAATTGGCCGGGTAAAACTGTCGAAAGGGCCGTTGGAAAATTACTTTTTGAAAGCAAATACATTGAAATTATCGATCTTCCAGGCATATACTCATTCTCAACTTATTCCATGGAAGAAATTGTTTCACGAGAATACATAGCCTTTGAAAAACCTGATGTAGTTATAAATGTTGTTGATGCATCAGTACTAGAGAGAAACCTGTTCTTTACAATCCAATTAAAGGAAATGAATGTGCCCCTCATAGTATGTGTCAACCAAATAGACCTAGCAAAACAAAAGGGAATCATCATAGACACAGACAAACTTTCAAAAGCGTTGGGAGTTCCAGTTGTTTCAACAGTGGCAATAAGGGGCGAAGGACTCCATGAACTAATGGAAACTGCAATTGAAACTGCAAGCCAAAAAACAGTTACAGACACCCACACCCTCAAGTACGGTGCAGAAGTAGAAGACAGAATAGAAAAGATCACCGAAGATATTGATAACAAAAGTCTTGAATTAGGATATCCATCCAGATGGGTGGCAATTAAACTCCTAGAAAATGATCCAGAGATTCGAAAGCTTGTTGAAGCACAATCAAGAGAAGTAGTAAACCATGCCTACGCTCTTGCCAGGGAAATTGAAGAGATACACAACGAACCATCGTTTTCAGTGATAGCCTCAGAAAGATATTTCCTAGCTAACCAATTTGCATTTGGAGCACAACTTGAAAGTAAAATAAAAATAACCTTTGCTGAAAAGCTTGATAAATTAGTAACCCACAGGGTGTTTGGATACATAGTATCGGCACTAGTAATAGGAGGACTGTTACTTTGGACATTTGTGGTGGGTGATTTCCTTTCAGGATTACTTTCAAATGCTTTCAGCTTTTTCCAACCGGTAGATCCTCAAACATCAGGTACTTTAACCAGTATTTTGTGGAATGGAGCATTTGGAGGTATTGTTGCGGGAGTAACTCTGGTTCTTCCATTTGTAATTCCATTTTATATGATGTTAAGCCTGATTGAAAACTCGGGAATCTTAACTAGGGTTGCATTCATGATGGACAGTGCCATGCATAAAATTGGTCTGCATGGAAAGGCACTCATACCCATGATTCTGGGTTATGGTTGTAATGTTCCAGCAATAGAAAGTACTAGAATCCTTGAAACCAGACGTGAAAGGCTTTTAGCAGCATTTGCCATCACATTCGCACCATGTGCTGCGAGAACCATAGTTATTTTAGGACTGGTTGCAGTGTACGTGAATATATGGTGGGCCATTGCATTGTATGGAATTGACCTGCTCGTGATGTTTGTGTTGGGAAGACTGGCTTACAAAGTTGTTCCAGGTGAAGCATCAGGACTCATCATGGAAATGCACACCTTCAAAGTCCCATCGATCTCGGTAGCAGCTAAACAAACCTGGTCGAGAACAAAATCATTGATATACGTTGTATTTCCAGTGTACATAATTGGAAGTGCTGCAATTCAAGCTTTGTACGCATTAGGTTACTTAACACCAATAGCAAATGCACTTGCTCCAATAACCGTCTTCTGGTTAGGATTGCCTGTAATTGCAGGGGTTGTGTTAATATTTGGTGCTGTTAGGAAAGAATTTGTACTTCTCATGCTTGTGGCCATTTTCGGCACCAACTTAGCAGCAGTACTGACACCTATACAGTTTGTTATACTGGCCCTTGTGAGTATGTTGTTCTTACCATGTTTGGCAACGTTAACCGTGCTACTCAAGGAATTTGGCGCAAAGGCCACTACAACCATTGCTCTTGCAAACATAGCAACTGCATTGATTGTTGGTGGACTGGCCTACAGACTGTTCCTTCCTTTTTTATGAACAGTCCTATTTCTTTTAATTTATTTTTGTAAGCTTCTAAAGAATTTTGAGTTTAATAGGATGGGAATAAAAATAGTATTTAAGTAAAATATCAATAAAAAAATATAAGATATAGGGCAGATTAGGTACATTTGAGCGAAAAATGATTTTATTTGCCCTATATAAACTTGTTTTTGCTGTAGGGATCAGCTAGTTTTTAGCGTTTGATCCCCACATCTAAATGCAGTAGGAATATGGCTGTCAAATTAATTATTACCTAAAAACTGATCTCAACGAATTTAGTAATACTATAATTCATATTGTTGTGATCATAAATACCTTGTAGGAATTAATATAAAAAGCTTCCGATATCCAATTGAATATTACTTTTGAGGTTAAATAAGAAAATAAGTAATAATATGTTGTTTGTATACATGTAGTAAATATTGAAAAACAAAATTGGCTTTAGAAAACATCAAACATCATTCGAATACTTTCTTAAACTTAAAATATTAATTTTTTTTATCTGTATATCATTCAATAAATAAAAAAAATTTAAGGTTTAATTTTGAGTGTAGTTCCAAATAAGGTTATTGTGTTACCTGCTGTGTCTTTTATACTGCCAGTATGTAATGTTATAGTATATTTACTGTCATTTAGTTCGGTGATTGGTGTTAAAGTCACTGTATTGTTTGTTATTGTCTCTTTGAATTTAACATGTGTTCCTTTGTTCGATGTGAACTCTATCCAATTGTTTCCATTGGTTATATTTTTATTAAATCTAAAGATTATTGATTTATTTGTTTTACTGATTATTCCACCATTTTCAGGAATTACACTAACTATTTTTAATGGAGTGGTGTCGATTTTAAATGTTGTTTTAAATAATTCTATAGGATTACCTTTCGTATCTGTTATACTGCCAGTATTTAATTTTATAAAATATTTAAACCCATTTTTTAGATTTGATATTGGTTTTAAGAAGAGTTTGTTACCCTTTATAGTTTTTGTGAAGTTTACAGGCACACCAGTATTTGTATAGAAAAATATTTTATTATTGCCCTCTTTGATGTTGTCGTTGAATGTTATAGTCACTGGTTTATTTGTAGAATTTATCACAGTATTATTTCCAGGATCCACATTTGATATGTTTAATGGACTTTTAACAATCAAATAACTAGTTGTTGTCGAACTACCATAATCTTGAATACCATCATAGTTTGCTGTTAAATTGTAAGTGCCTTTTGTTAAGTTTAAGATATAACTTAAGATGGTATATGCAGTAACTGTACTTCCTACATATTTACCATTAACACTGAAGTTAATTTTTTCTCCTGAAATTGAATTACCCTCATAATCTTTCAAGGTAGCAGTTAAATTTGCAGTTTTATTCGATTTTCCAGTAATATTGGGCATTGTTAGACTTGTTGCAGAATAAATTGCACTTTTGTGTGCATTTATGATTGTGTTGTTTTTGATAGTCAAGTTATGATTGCCTAATTCAATTTTTATACCGTATAAAGCTCCATTAATATTGTTATCAATTATGACGGTATTTTTATTTCCAAATATTAAATTAATTCCAGCATTAGTTATAGTGTAATTTGATCCATTAATTCCAATTATGGCGTTATTCTTAATTGTAGTGTGACTAGTATTGTTAATCATAATTCCATCTACACCAACTATTTGTGTTGTGGTTAATGTGGAATTTAAAGGGTTACCTATTGTGTTACCAACGATATTGGTATAATCACTGTTTCTTATGTAGATGAATCTTAAATTCGAAAATTCAATGATATTGTTAATAATATTATTTTTATTTGACCCATTTAAGATAGTTATTATGTTAGAATCAAATTTAGGAGTGTCTAGACAGCCCAAAATAGTGTTGTTGCTAATTAAATTGTTGGAACTAGTGTTTGTTATGAAGAAGGGTTCATATGTCATGTTGAAATAATTGCCATTTTTTACTATATTATCTGATGAATTTTCAAAAAGAATACCGTAATTGCTGTTCATATTAAATGTATTGGCAACAAAAACATTAGATTGACTGTTTAATAATGTGATTGCTGATACTGAATTTCTGATCAAATTATTTTCAAGAATAGAGTTGTTGCTACTACTTTCAATAACCACACCGTTATCACAATTAACTATAATATTACTTCTAATGGTGTTTTTGGTGCTGTTTTTAGCTAATACCACCCCTTTAATATTTTTTGTAATGGTGTTATTGCTAATTGTAATGTTTGTGGAGTTTATAACACAAATTCCATTTAGATCATTAGAGAAAGTATTATTTTTAATTATAACATTAGCTGTATTGTTTAATGTAATTCCATTGTTAAGACCCGTGCCATTAATTATGAATCCTGTAACAGTTCCAGAACCACCATTGAGTATTTTTAAAATAGAGGATGTTCCATCACCATTTAAAATTGCATTATTTCCTTCCAAATTACAAAACTTAGATATTGTTAATGAGATATGAGTGTAAACTCCGGATTCGAAAAAGATAGTATCTCCCTCATCAACTCCATTAATTATCATTTGAATGTATTTATTATCCAAAGATGGATCTACATACCAAATTCCTTGACCTTCATTTATAGATGAAAACTTCCTTGTTCCACTTAAATATTTTTCATTATCCTGTGATGAGGAATTTGTTTTAATTGTACTGTTTTTTTCAGCTGAAACTTTAGAAACTGGTAATATAACGTGTGTTATTGTTGGAACACTATTGGTAGTACTCACAATATTTTGATTAATTTTGTTAGTATCATTAGTTGTAGTAGCTGAAGCTGATCCAAGTAAAGTTAAAACTCCGACTATCATGAAAAACATTAAGAATAGGTTAATGCGTTTCATCATCCACACCTCCTTTTATTAATAGTCTTTTTATTTAGTTAGTATAAACTAGAACCTTATCATGAATTTTATCATCATAAACTGCAAATACAGAAATAATAAATCAACTATCGTTTTCTTTTAGTTAGTTACCTCCTTGAATATAACAATACATAATAAATTATCCACTTAACTTATATTTTTTATATTGAAGGTTAATTTAATTTGTGTTTATTAGATACCTTTCAATATAGGAGTTTTAATAAAATTAAACCCATTAAACTATTAATAATTGGAAATACCTTTTCAGGAGAACTATGAACATCGTTATAATTTTATAGGAAATAAAAATTGTTTAGCATTTAAAAAAAACTATTTTATTACTCGAATAATTATATTAACATGTAAATATATTGCAAATACAAAATTAATCAAATATAAAGAACCAAATTAAAAAAATAAATGAAATATGGTTAATAATTATCCTTATTAAATTTTAATGTATTCCCCCATCCACAAAATTTATAATTTCTCGAGTAATATACAGAGTATGGATTTCTCTCATAGAAACAAATTTTAGCACTACTCTTCGTAGGGGTTTTCATGGGTGCGTTGGACATTGGCATAGTTGGTCCAGCTCTTCCTGCAATAAAAGCTGCCTTTGGAATAAATGAAAGGCTTGTCTCATGGATATTCACCATCTACATACTTTTCTTCATGATAGGAACTCCATTAATGGCCAAGCTTTCAGATACCTACGGTAGAAAAACCATCTACATACTGGATGTTTTTTATTCGCAGTTGGATCAGCCATTACAGTCACTTCAACATCCTTTGAAACCCTGTTAATAGGAAGGGCAATTCAGGGTTTTGGTGCTGGAGGAATATTCCCAGTTGCAAGTGCATTTATAGGAGATACATTTCCTCAAGAGAAAAGAGGAAGTGCACTGGGATTAATTGGTTCAGTATGGGGAGTATCCGGACTTCTTGGACCTATACTCGGAGGTTTACTACTAAATTATGGATGGCAATGGTTATTTATAATTAACATCCCGATTGCCATCATCGTCATTTTGCTCGGATATAAAATTCTTCCACAAACACGGAAAGAATCAAAAACAAACTTCGATATCAAAGGAACGCTGGTTCTTACCATTCTTGTAAGCTCACTTGCATATGGAATAAATCAAATCGATACAACCAACTTTTTAGGAAGTTTATCATCGATATTTACATGGCCATTCATCATCATTGCAGTCATCATGCTACCTCTGCTTTTGAAAATAGAAAAAAATGCAGAGGATCCTGTTTTAGAGGTAAACCTTATAAAAAGTAGGGAAGTTAAGATTGCAACAAGCATAGCATTTGGAACTGGTTTAAACCAAACAGCCATAGTTTTTTTACCAGCATTTGCAGTTACCATACTCGCACTTAGCACATCACAGGCCAGTTTAATGGTAATTCCATTAGTTGTTACACTCGGTTTAAGTGCACCAATCATAGGTAAACTGCTTGATAAGTATGGAACCAAAAAGGTGATGTTTGTAGGTACATCTATCCTTGTTGTTGGTCTTTTCATGTTGAGTTACCTTGCAAGTTCATTTTACATGTTCATAATTTCCGGTGCCATTATTGGAATCGGCTTAAGTAGTGTGTTAGGTTCACCATTAAGATATATTATGTTATCTGAAAGTCCAGCAAGTAAAAGAGCTGCAGGTCAGGCCCTTATCAATATTAACTCTAGTGTGGGGCAGTTAATTGGAGGGGCATTAATAGGTGCTGTGATCGCTTCTCAAGGAAGCAGTGTTCAGGGATATCAATCAGCATATATTGTAATTGGTTTTGTAGCCATCATCATGACCATTTTAACACTGGGACTTAAAAAACGTGAAGAACAAATTTTAACCAGTAAAAATAATGAGTAAAAACTATAAACTAAAAACTTTTTACACAATCATGGATAGATCAATGCAAAAACGTCACGAATTTTTAAGAATCAAAAAAAAGTATGTGAAATGTTTATCCAATAAAATTGAAGTTTACTTAATGTCAATAGTAAAGCTTTGCTTTTTCTCTAATTTCGGAACTTCAACTGTTAACAGTCCATTTTCAAACTTAGCTTCTGCTTCATCTGGACAAACCTTTCGGGGAATCTAACAGTTCTCCGAATTAAAGTAGGGCGTCGATTATTACCTCTTACCTCGCCAACGAGCTCATCTTCAAAATCAGCTTTAACCTTGAGGTTAGTCTCGGTCAAGTTAAGCTCAATGTTTTCCTTTTTTATTCCTGCAAGATCTACACGGACTATTATTGAATCATCTGTTTCGATAATGTCCTTACCAGGAACAAATGTGTAGTCGACTATTGTTTTTTCAATATCATTTTTGATGCTTTCAATGGTCTTTGAAGTATCCTCGAGCATCTTATCTATTACTGCTTTACTATCCATTCCTTTTTTCATTTTTTTAGCCTCATTTCTTGAGTCATTCTTATATTAACTTAAGGTTACTTAAAGTTTTCTATAACTGGTACATTCAAAAATTATTAATCCTGGACAAAACTAATATTAAATGTAAATATTCGGAATGTTTCCAGAATAAAATAAGATAAAAGGAGTGCAAGATATGCCCGTAATAACTATTGATGGACCAAAAATGAGTAAAGAACAAAAAGCTGAACTTGTAAAAGAATACGCTGAAACAGCAAGCAAAATCATGAAACTTCCAGTTGAAGCCATGGTAATAATCATTAGAGAAGTTGAAGGAGAAAATGTTGGAACAGGTAACAAACTACTCTGTGATAGATAATTTTAATTTATTTTTGATTTTGAATTATTTTTGATGCATCACATACATGAATAAATCAGGATACTCAGAAAAATTTAAACAAAATTTATTCCAATATAATATATTAAAAACTGAATATTTGTGAGATCATGAATCTAAAAAACAATGTTTTAAAAGTTCTATCTGGAGAAAAAACAGATTTAACACCGGTAATTAGTGTAACACAGTTGGGTGTTGTAGAAGCCATGGAACAAACAGATGCTTTTTGGCCAGAAGCGCATGAGGATGCTGATAAAATGGCAACACTTGGAAGTTCTCTATATGAGCTGGTTGGTCTAGAATGTGCCAGGATCCCATTTTGTCTAACAGTAGAAGCAGAGGCACTTGGATGTGAAGTTGATCTTGGAAACGAAGAGAAAACACCCCAAATACTAAGCACCCCATTTAAAACAGCTAATGAAAT
This sequence comes from Methanobacterium sp. ERen5, assembly GCA_024167805.1. GTDB lineage: Archaea > Methanobacteriota > Methanobacteria > Methanobacteriales > Methanobacteriaceae > Methanobacterium_B. Next base: position 216,852 of record CP099988.1, read on the forward strand.
AGAAGTACCTGCCAATTTTTTAAGTACTGGCCGTATACCTGTTGTGCTAGATGCTATTGAAAAGTTAAAGCAAAAATACGGCGACACTCTTCCCATAATAGTAGGAATAACTGGTCCATTCACATTAACAGGACACTTGTTAGGTGTTGAAAATCTAGTTAGGTACATGAAAACTAAGCCTGAAAAAATTGAAACAGCCATAGATAATTCTCTTGATGCCTGTATGGATTATGCAGAAGCAATCTCCAAAGCAGGCCCCGACATCATCTGTGTAGCTGAACCAACCGCAGCTCCAGAACTCATTGATCCCCTTCAATTTAAATCCATGGTTAAACCAGCCCTCGAAGATCTTGCGAACGTTATTAAAACTAGGAAGGTACTTCACATATGCGGATCTACCCAACCCATAATCAAAGACATGGCCACAATAGGTTACGATGCGATAAGCGTAGAAGAGAAGGTAGATATTAAAAAAGCAAAGGAAGAGCTTGAAAAGGGATCCAATGTAATGAAGGTTGGTGGAAAATCCATGCCTAGGGAAGCAGTTCCACATCAAAGATCATGGGAAATATTTCAACAACCCAAACCCTGTTTAGAGGAACTGAGGAAGAAATTCAAAATGAAGTTAAAATGGTTCTTGATGCCGGAATTGACATACTAGCACCTAGCTGTGGATTAGCTCCGAGATCTCCCCTTAAAAATATTGAAACCATGATCGATGCTAGAAATAAATTTTTTGATCAATAGAGTTTGATATTAACCCAAAAAGAATTAATTTTTATCATTTTTTAATCTTCTTTTTAGAAAATCCAATTAAAACTGTAGCTATTTTAGGGTCTTGAGGACAATCATATAAATTTTTGATGTATTCATCACCCATTGTAGATGGAGTTCCTGATACTATATCAATTATTTGCCCAAGTTCATCAAGCTCTGGAAATGGAATTGGAGGTAAAATAAACTGTTGTTTTTCTATAACATCCCTATTCTTACTCTTTTCAGGTTTAAATAGTATAAAGTTATTGCTTAAAAATATGACATCTTTCCTGTTAGAGTAATTCTCTTTATCCTCATTTGATATGAGCTCGCGTCCAAGTATCTTCCCTGTGTTAGTTTTTAGGATCACAGTTGGTTCTGGTGGAATTCTGAATTCAGCTGTCTTAAACATCACCAAGCAAAATTTCCGCTTTAAACATTTATTTAAACCTTCATTGATAACAGGTATAAAATCATCTTCATGAAATGATTCAATTTTTAACAGTGCTCCTTTAGCATCTTTCGAAAGTAATTGGACTCCTAATACTCCTTTAAGGCACTTTATAATATTAATTGCATCATCAACAAACATTTTTTATCTCCAGTAACTTCTATACTAATTTAGGATGATTTGGTTCATAATTTCTATGTACAGTTCATGTATAAATGATTGAAAGTTTCAATTTTTTAATCTTTTTTTAAGCTTTAAAATGCTTTTTTTAACCTCAATTAATATATAATGTATAAATTTTACTATTAAAACCTTAATTAAAACCTTAAATTATTTATTTGGATGATTAAATAAAAATTTTTTCAAAATGTTTATGCGAAATTTAGTACATAATATAATACAGTGACCTAATATGAAACGATTTACAAAAATGGTTTATAAAGATTCAGATGATATGGTTTTTGGCCATGCTAAATTTCCTGTGAGCCAACATTGGAATACCCAAATAGGTGCGGGTTATGTTGTTCCTGAAATAAAAGTGGCACCTGTGGAAGGATCTGAAGAAACAAAGGAAGGAATGGTTTCGGAGTGTAGAAATATAACTCAAAGTGCTTGTGAAAGGGCTGTGTCTATAGGTTTACCTGCTTTCATGGTGGAACAGGAACATATTTTTCAACAGACGAATAATCCCGACTGGACTGCAGAATGCACCCAAGTTCAAAGTGAGACATTGGAAAAATACTATGATGAGTACGATATTAGAGTGTCCCTTCTAGCAACTCCCGCTGACATTAGGATTGAAGAGAGAGATGGATTAAGGGGATCCGATTATGACAATAAGATCATGGAATCCGTCGAAGCCAGTGCAGCCAACGGGGCATCTTGTGTGGCAATTGAAACCATTGGTGGAAAATCCGTGTCTGACTACGGTATTGCAAGGGGTGATCCTAAGGCCATTCTTTTTGGTATAGGAGTTCTCGGAAGCATTGATATGGAGTATATGTGGAAAAGAATAGTTGATGTTTGCAGAAAATATGATTGCAGACCTGCAGGGGATACTGATTGTGCACAAGCCAACACAGCCATGTTTCTTGCAGGAGGATTGTTAGATAAAGATTGTTCACACACATTAGCTGCTCTTGCAAGGGCAATGGCCGGAGCAAGAAGTTTAGTGGCGGTGGAATGTGGAGCAATAGGCCCACTTAAGGATTGTGGATATGAAAACCCAATTATCAAAGCTATAAGTGGAGTACCAATAGCAACTGAAGGTAAAAATGCTGTCTGTGCTCACTCTGACCTCATGGGGAATTTATCAGCTGCAGTCACAGATGTATGGAGTAATGAATCTGTTTATCATAGGGAAGAAATGGGTGGCACAACACCGGAAGTGTGGTTGCAGGCCACGGGGTATGAAGCTGCCCTCATGAATACTGCCATACAAACTGGACAGGAAAAAATACTAAGGGATCTGTACACACTCACAGATAAATATCGAGATCCACAGGCTTTAGTCCTTGCCTACGATAATGCCTACAGAATAGGAGAAGCTATAGTAAAATATGGTAAAGATCCATATTTAAGGGCAAGAGCAGCAGCTCTTGAAGCTGGTGCCATAATAAATGAGGCTGTTGAATCTAAAAAAATGTATCTAACTAGATTCGAACGTGATTCACTTGATCATGCTTTGAACATCTTTGAAGCACTTCCAACAGAATCTGAACAGTTCACTGATGACTGTATAAGGAAGTACTCAAGAAAGATATCTGAATTTGATCCAAAGAGTTACGAGTTATAGGGAGGTTTAAAGATGAGTTATGATGAATTTGAAAGTAAGATGGACCAAAACTTTGTAGCTGTCAGATACAACGTTGAAGTAGAAGGTGCAGCAATAAAACCAGAAGAAGACCTCGATGTACAAAACAGCCTTCCCACAGATGAGCCATTCAGATCCATAGCATTATCAGTATTGTATGAAGATAGGGATGCATCACTTGCAAATGTTCAAAAGGCCTTGAAAGACAAAATACCACCCATTGAAATAATTAACAATGGTTTAATGAAGGGAATGGATGCTGTTAACATTCTTTATAACAAAGGATTTTATTTCTTGCCAGATCTCATGTTAGCAGGGGATGGTATGATGGAAGGTATCAAGGAGTGTGAAAAGGTTCTAGGCCACAAAAGTGAAACCAAAGGAACGGTTGTGTCATTTGTGGCCGAGGGAGATCCCCATGACATTGGTAAGAACATGGTTGTGATGTTTTTAAGAGCAGGTGGATTTGAAGCAATTGACATGGGGCGTGATGTTCCAATTAAAGATGTTGTGAATGCTGTGAAAGAGTACAATCCATTGTTCATGACTGGAACTGCCCTTATGACAACTACCATGACAGCTTTCCCAAAAATCGTTAATGAAATTCAAAAGGAAGGACTTGAAGTTCCTGCCATAGGCTGTGGTGGTGGAGCCGTAAGAAAAGATTTTGTAGAGTCTTTTCCCATGAGCGTGTATGGGGTTGAAGCATATCATGCACCTAAACTTGCTGAGGCTATTTTGAAAGATAAAAAAACTTGGAAAGACCTAAGAAAAGAGTACTCAGAAATAGTTGGAGAATTTGTTTCAGAGTATTCATAAATATGTAACAAATTAACCTATTTTTTTACATTTTTTTATTATAATAAAGAGTTTACATATTAAAATTATACTTCTGAACAGTTTTTAAATTTAATCAATGAAAACTTAAAAATATATTAAAAAAGGTCTTAAAATGAACAACCCATATTCAATTGCTTTAGATATAGGAACTAGTGGTATAAGAGCTCAGGCAATTAATTTAGAAGATTTTAAAGTAATTTCTACTGCTATTACATTGAGACATCCATTGCCAGGAGCAAATGTTGTGGATCACCTCCATTTTGCCATTGAGGTGGGTAGAGATACTGCACACAGACTTCTGATTAAAACAATTAACAATGTATTAAATAATCTTGGAATAGACCTAAAACAGGTTGAAAGATTGGCTGTTTGTGGAAATCCAATACAATTATCATTATTTCAAAATATAGAAATAAGGGATCTTGCATATTGGGGATCAAATGCAATTAAAAGTTTAAATATTACACCACCTTCACGGGATGCAACAACCATAACTGCAAAAGATGTTGGTCTTGACATGAATCAAGATGCGGACATATTAATTCCTCCAGCAATCAAACATGAAATAGGTGCTGATGCCCTTGCAATGCTTTATAAATCAGAAATTTTGGATAAGCAAGGCATTTATCTTGTCATAGATTTTGGTACCAATGCTGAAATGGCCCTGGTAATTGACGATGATATATACACCTGTTCAGCTGCTGCGGGTCCAGCAATAGAGGGGCAGATGATTGAAAAAGGAAAGTTAGCCTCTCCCGGAACAATATGTGATTTTAAGGAAATGGGTTTGGGATGGAAAGGTTATGTTCTGGATAATGAGCTCATTGTTAAGGAAGGTAACGTGGTAGATCCCCGATCTGGAAAAACAGTTCAAAGAGGAGAAATGGATGATAAATCCAATGGAATAACAGGAACAGGAGTGATAGCAGCATTTAGTTTAGGTATAGATTCTGGTTTAATTTCGCTCCCCAACATAAAAAGTCCAAATAACATGATAAATCTCCAAGATGGAATCCATTTATCAACTAAAGATATAACAATGATAGGAAAAGCATTAGGTGCATTTAGAGCAGCATATTTAACTCTTGCAGAAGAAGCAAATGTTCTCCTATCCGATGTGGATGCAGTTTATATGGCAGGTGCCTCAGGATTTTACGTTGATCCACTTAAGTCCATGACTATTGGACAAATACCCCAATCATCAAAGGTAATTTATCAGTTGGGAAATACTTCACTCGAAATGGCACGGGATATTGCCATTGACCCAAATCTTCTTAATGATCTTCAGAAAATTGCCAAGAATATGAGGGGAAATCATATAATGTTAGCCACATCTGAAACTTTTGAAAAGATATATTCACTTGAATTATCCATCTATGAACAGGGAATGCCAATTTGGATGTATAATGACTGGCTGGATAAATATGGATTTCAAAAGATTCCACCAAAGTTTTCAAACCCTGAAATGCATAAAATATTCGAAAGGGACATAGCAGAACTTGGAGAAGATGGTCTAAAAATTGTGAAAATAAATTCCACATTAAATACAGATTTTGATGGATGTACCAATTGTTTGACATGTATGAATAATTGTCCAGAAAATGCTTTGAAAATAGAAAATGGAAGAGCAACAGTCAAAACAGACCTATGCAATGGTATGGCATGTTTAAAATGTGAATTATCCTGCCCTGAAAAAGTTTTTAAATTCAGGGAATTTTTGGGTGATGAAAATTAACAAATATATTGGTTTTTGATTTAGTAAAGGAGAGTGAATTGAAATGAAAACAAGCACAATATTATACCAGATTACTAATTAACCTCTAAAACGTCTGAAACTTTCCTAAAATATAAATTTTTGGATATTATTGCTCTTTATGCATGTTCTAAATAATACACATAAAATCTGCACATAAATATAAAAAAATATATTAATCTATAAAAAAATTATATTTTTGACGTGAAAAGTTATTAGGTAAAGATAGAACTTATTTTATAGTATAAAATAGATATTATGAACAGAACGATGATATCATGACCGGCACTAAAAAATATTCTAATAACAAAAACTCACGATCTTACAAAATATTCTCATCCAAGAAACATGTAGATGTTGTAAAAGGACAGGTTAAAGTTAAAATATTAGATGCTCTTTGCAAAAAAAATATGAGTTTTAATGAAATTGTTGAGCTAACTTGTAAAGCAAAACCTACGGTTTCCCAACATCTAAGTGAACTTGTAACAAATGGGCTGATAGTTTCAATTAAAGATCCTAACGATAAAAGAAGGAAGATTTTTTCGATTAATGCCGAATTTTTAGGTGAATTATCGAGCGATAATGAAACCAAATTTGATATTGAAGAATATTTCTCGAATATTTCAAATTCTAGTGATCCTTTTGATTTTTATAGGCTAATACTCAGGGCCGTTAGAACAGAATTTTGGAACGATGGAATCAACATCGACCCCATACTTCACAAAGCAGGTATACGAGTTGGAAATGTTTTTTACAACGAACTTCAAGGTGAGGATTTAGAATCTTTCCTAAGAAACATCGAAAAATTTTGGGAAGAAAAACATCTGGGCAGAGTAGAAGTTAAAACACTAGATCCCGTTGTAATTTGTGTATATGATTGTTTTGAATGCAAAGATTTGCCTGAAATAGGAGAACCTGCTTGTTCATTTGACTCAGGGCTGTTGGATGCACTTTTCTCTAAACATTTTGATAAGAATGTTGCCACCATTGAAACCACATGTTTTGCAATGGGTGATGAATGTTGTACATTTGTGATTAATTAACCATATAAAATTTTTATAGTGATTTCTCTCATGCTGATGGAACAAATAATTTGTTCTTATAAATTAGCTTTAGAAAACCCTTAATATTTCTAAATAAAAAGAGGTGAAACCTATGAAGAATCCTGATATAGTCACATCTAGAAACAGTTATAACCACTTAAAAGGAGAAAAAAGTCCCTATTTAATTCAACACTCAAAAAATCCTGTTGATTGGTATCCTTGGTGTGATGAAGCATTTGAAAGGGCAAAAAAATTAGATAAACCTATTTTTTTATCCATTGGATATTCCACCTGTCACTGGTGTCATGTGATGGAACATGAATCTTTTGAAGACCTTGAAGTTGCAGAACTTTTAAACAACAATTTCGTGGCAGTGAAAGTGGATCGTGAAGAGAGACCTGATGTTGATAGTGTATACATGGCTGCATGTCAGATTATGACAGGTACCGGTGGTTGGCCATTAACAATTATCATGACCCATGACAAAAAACCATTCTTTGCTGGAACTTACTTCCCAAAGGAAAGTAGCTTTGGAAATATTGGCCTCAAGGATCTTCTGTTGAATGTGATGGACATATGGAGGGACGAAAGAAAAAACGCCCTTGATTCTGGGGATCAAATATTTAGAGCCCTCAAAGAAATGTCAGTCAATACAAAGGGTAAAAAATTGGACAACACCATACTAGAAAAAACTTATGATCAGCTCTCCAAGGTTTTTGATGTTGAAAATGGTGGTTTTGGTGATTTTCAGAAATTTCCAACACCCCACAGTTTGATGTTTCTACTGAGGTACTGGAAGCGAACAGGCAACAAACATTCCCTGAACATGGTTTTAAAAACATTGGATGAAATGGCCATGGGCGGTATCTATGATCATGTAGGTTTCGGCTTCCATAGATATTCAGTTGACAAAAATTGGCTTGTACCACACTTTGAGAAGATGTTATATGACCAGGCCCTAATAGCCATGCTGTACACCGAAGTATACTCGGCCACAGGCAAGTTTGAATACAAAAAAACAGCACAACAAATCTATGAATATATTCTAAGGGACATGACTGATGTTGACGGTGGATTTTACTCCGCTGAAGATGCAGATAGTGAAGGTGTCGAGGGAAAATTTTATTATTGGACCTACGAAGAACTACACAGCATCCTAGATAAAAATTCTGCAGATCTGATAACAGAAGTTTTCAACGTGAAAAAAGAGGGTAATTTCAATGATGGATACTCAAATGAGTCCATCAACAATATCCTCCACAAAAAAAGGGATTATGAAAAAATAGCAGAAAATAAAGGTTTAAATATTTCAGACCTTGAAGAGAAGGTGGATGGCATATTATCAGAACTTTTCCAAGTGCGTGAAAAAAGAGTTCATCCACACAAGGATGATAAAATTCTCACAGATTGGAATGGGTTAATGATAGCCTCCCTTTCCAGAGCATTTCAAGTGTTTGGAGAGGAAGAATATGTTAAGGCCGCTGAAAAATGTGTAAATTTTATTATGAATAGAAGTTACCAACAGAACCGTTTGATGCACATGTTTAGAGATGGTGAATCTGCGGTGTACGGAAATCTCGACGATTACGCATTTATGATCTGGGGTTTGTTGGAAATTTACATGGCAACCTTCAATGTGGATTATCTTCAAAAAGCCAGGGATTTAAACCAGACAGTCATTGAACATTTCTGGGATGAAGAAAATGGAGGTTTTTACTTCACTGCAGATGACGAAGAAAAAGTTTTGATTCGAGAGAAAAAAACATTTGACAGTGCAATACCCTCTGGGAACTCAGTTGAATTTCTAAACCTCTTAAGACTTGGAAGTTTTACTGATGACCCAAATCAGATGGATACAGCCAGAAAACTGGAAACTGTATTTTCTGAGACAGTGAAAAGATCACCTACAGGGCACACACAGTTTATTTCTGGGGTTGATTTTGCGTCGGGACCATCCTACAGTGTGGTGATTGTGGGTGATGCAGATTCAGATGATACCATTGAAATGCTCAGATTAAGACAGCTCTATATTCCCAACACAACAATAATATTAAAGGATTCCAGATGGCCAGACAAAACCAATTCCATTTCAGAGGGTATTGAGAAAAAAAGCATGATAAACGGGAAAGCAACTGCACATGTTTGCAGCACAGGAAGCTGTAAACTCCCAACAAATAAAAAAGTGAGATGTTAAAATTGTTGAATGAAACTCAAAATTAAATGGAATGGGTTTTATACATCTATTTTTTTAATGTTTCAACCCCATTCTCAGTCCCAACAAGAACCTCATCCACAATATCTGTGAAGATACCGTTTTCAACCACACCCGGCAGTGTGTTAAGTTCCACTTCGAGTAATTTTGGATCTTCTACAGAAAACTGAACATCATATATGAAATTTCCATTATCTGTAACCACAGGCCCATCCTTTCTCTCTGCCATTCTCATGGTTGGTGATCCTCCCATCTTAATCAGTTGATCTCTTACTGTTCTCGATGCCTGTGGAATCACTTCAACCGGTACTGGAAAATTACCTAGTTTATCAACCATCTTAGATCCATCTACTATCACCACAAATTTGGAAGCTGAACTGTCTACAATTTTTTCAAGGGTATGGGCTGCTCCCCCACCTTTTATAAGATTAAATTTTGGGTCAACTTCGTCTGCACCATCAACAGCTATATCCACATCATGTTCTTCAAGGGTTGTTATTTGAATTCTAGCATCCTTTGCCAAGAAAAAAGATTGGTAAGAAGTTGGTATTCCCAACAGTTTCAGTTCTTCATCCATGATTCTTTTTCCAAGTTTTTCAATGAAGAAATGGGTTGTTGATCCTGTTCCAAGACCCACCACATCCCCGTCTTTAATTTGTTCTGCTGCTAAGTATCCTACTTTTCGTTTAATTTCTGTAATCATCATAAAATCCTCTTAAGTTAAAGGTTTGAGTAAAACATTGTTAAGTTCACGTCCCTGTGGACATTCGTGTTTCGGTTTTCCAAGATTTTTTATGATTTTACATTTGTCCTGATTTACCAGTCCATCTGGGAAACATTTCGACCTCAAATTACAGTCTAAATCATCACAGTTAGGTGTTTCAAATACTAATTTAGATCCTTCAAATGATTTTTTAGAATCAACAAGACATTTTATGTATGCTTTTTCTACTTCAACAACCCGAACCTTTCCACCTTCATGTATTTGGCAGGATTGCTCCCCATTTTTAACCTGTTTAATTATGTACATCCTACCACTTTCTAGGGTGTCAATACATGTGCTTTTGAATCTGCAGGACTCACATTCTGATGAAGCCCCGTAGAACATGAATTTAAGACCTCTGTTGGCGAGGTTTTTACCAATTAAAGTTATCATATTGTTACCACCATGATTTTGAATTTTTTTTATTTGTAAATAATTTGATGTTAAAGTAAATGTGAAGTTTCTGGATATTCTAGTGAATATTAAAATTCAATAAAACAATATATTTTTTTGAGCATATAAATTGATATAGAATGTTATTAACCATCAATCAAAAACTTTAATTATCATGATCATGAATAACCAGGCTATTTTTTTCATATGATACTCCTAATTTGTAAGAACGTACAAAATAGTTTTAATAATTAAATAGTCTAAGTTATTATATTGTTAATAAATTTTTAGATATAAAGCTTAACAAAATGATTATACCTTTCAATTATTTTAAAAAAATAGTTTTAGAATTTAGTTTAATGAATAAGATGTAAATTAAATCAATAAAAAAAGAATTTCAGGGTTCTTATTCCTTCAATGCGTAGTAACATCTTTTTGGGGAATAAATTGTTTCATCTTTCTTGAGGTCCTTCATTATTTTGTCAACCTCTTTCTTCTCAACACCAGATAATTGGCTGACTTTTGTTGCATTTAAAGGTTCTTCAGATTCTTTAAAAGTTTTAATTACTTTCTCTTTATTATCCATGATATCACTACTTATTAATTTGGAGTTGGAATGGTATATTTTTTATGGTATAAAAGGAGGTTTAAGAAAACCCCATTGTAAACCAGGTTTAAATGACTCCTGTTTTCTCTGCCAAAACCTTTGCTGACTCATGGGTGAGTCCTCTGTCCCCCAAAATAGTATATCTTTCGCTTCGGATGGTATGTGCAATTTGAAGGGCTTCAATAATGTATTCGGGTTCAATTCCCATTTCGTAGGCAGTGGTTGGGGCCTTAATCACTTTTAAAGTATCCCTAATAAATTTCCAATCTCCCCCATGGAGGTACATCATCATTATAGTACCAACACCACACTGTTCCCCATGAAGTGCAGGTTTAGGGGCCACAATATCCAGAGCATGACTGAATTTGTGTTCTGATCCACTTGCTGGTCTGCTTGACCCTGCTATACTTATTGCAATTCCACTACTTATGAGTGCCTTGACAACTAGTCCAGCACTTTCTGTTAAACCTTCTTTAATTGCATCAGCAGAATTTATGGTCATTTTAGCTGTCATTTCCGAAAGTGCTGCTGCTGAATCACTGTAATCTATATCCAAAAGTCTGTGAGCTAACTTCCAATCGAGTATAGCTGTGTAATTAGAGACTATATCTCCACAGCCTGCTGCAAGCAATCTGAATGGTGCTTTGCTTATGATTTCAGTATCAGCAATGACACCAATCGGAGGTTCTGCTTTGAGTGAAACATTTCCCCCTCATTCTTTATTGATGCACGAGGAGACGCTATTCCATCATGAGAAGCTGCTGTTGGTACGCTTATGAAGTTAACAGCAGCCCTGGTTGAGGCTAACTTAGCTACATCAATAACTTTGCCCCCGCCAACACCTAGTACAAGCGAACACTGTTTAATTTCATCTTGAACAGCTTCAACAGATGCTTTTGAAGGATTGTCTATAGTTATGTCGTTTACATTGTAATCATCTTCAAGTAAACTTTCTATAACAGCATCACCACCAATTTTACGTGTGTTAGGTCCTGTAACAACCATCACATCACCATCTAATCTTAAATTTCTACATATTTTTCCAGTTTCCTTTATCATACCTGCTCCAGTATGAATCTCTCGAGGTAGCTGAATCTTTCTGGCATCCATGTTATCGTTTACTCCATTCAATTTACTATTTATGTATAGGTGAATAATATAATTGTGATATAACTTCTTGGTTATCCATTCTAGGATAAATTTTTTACAAACTGATAATATTAAGATGATTTAAAATTATAAGTATTCATTGTAAATATTAAATTTATCAACATTAAAATTCTTTGAAAAAAATATTCTATATCAAAGATATTTACATTAGAACTAAATAAACTTATTAAAAACAATAGTCCATATTTTAGGAGTTAGTTTGCTCCATAAATATCATAACTAATTATAAATTGGTGAATAAATGTCAGAATTCAGCGAATGGTTTCATAATATTCTCGAAGAAGCAGAGATAATTGATACACGGTACCCTGTAAAGGGAATGCATGTTTGGCTTCCACAGGGATTCAAGATCAGAAAACACACCCTTGAAATACTTAAGATGATCCTGGACAAGGATCATGAAGAGGTCATGTTCCCATTACTCATACCAGAGGATGAACTTGCAAAAGAAGCAATACATGTCAAGGGTTTTGAAGAAGAAGTTTACTGGGTAACACATGGAGGACTCACTGAACTTAACAAAAAACTAGCTTTAAGACCAACCAGTGAAACAGCAATGTACCCCATGTTTTCATTATGGGTAAGGAATCACAGCGATCTTCCAATGAGATATTATCAGGTTGTAAACACCTTTAGATATGAAACTAAACACACCAGACCACTCATAAGGGTTAGAGAAATAACTACGTTTAAAGAAGCCCATACAGTTCATTCATCTGCAGAAGAAGCAGAAGAACAAGTCAAAGAAGCTTTAAGAATATACAGGCAGTTTTTTGACAGTTTGGGAATACCTTACACTGTTTCCAAACGTCCGGAATGGGATAAATTCCCTGGTGCACTTTACACCATGGCATTCGACACCCTCCTACCAGATGGTAAAACACTTCAAATTGGAACTGTGCACAACCTCGGTCAAACCTTTGCAAAAACCTTTGATATAACCTACGAAACTGCGGAAGGAAATCATGAATATGTTTATCAGACATGTTATGGACTTTCTGATAGGGTTATAGCATCTTTAATAGGCATACATGGCGATGATTCAGGTCTTTGCTTACCTCCAGATGTTGCACCATATCACGTGGTAATTGTTCCAATTATATTTAAGAAAGGAGGAGAAGTTGTCATTGATTTCTGTAAAAAATTGCAGGAAAAACTCGAATCTGAACTAAATTTAAGGGTTTATTTCGATGACAGAGACATAAGAGCTGGTAAAAAGTATTATGAATTGGAAATGAGGGGAATTCCATTAAGGTTAGAAGTAGGACCAAGGGATATTGAAAATCATAAAATAGTCACCTTCAGAAGAGATTCTAAGGAAAAAGAAATCATAGACTACGATGACAAAACCATATCCAACACTGTTACTAATTTACTGGATAACATCAGCACTAACATGCGAGAAAAAGCTTGGAAATCTCTTGAAGACAATGTTCATCATGTAAAAACCCTTGAAGAGGCTTCTACTACAATCTCAGAAGAAGGAGGAATAGTAACCTTTGATTGGTGTGGAGATCAGGAATGTGGAAAAGAAATTGAAGAAAAGGTTAATGTGGACATACTTGGTGTTCAGGCAGATGATGAAAATGGAATCTGTATTAACTGTGGAAAAAAATCTAAACACATAACATTGATTGCTAAAACATATTAAAAAAACAGGGTGGTATAATTGAACTTCAGGCTGGTACTCCTAATATTTTTAGTGGTTTTATTTGCTGCGGGAACAGGTTATTTAAGCTATTCCCAATCAACTGGCTTACCATTAAAGGAAGCCTATGACAGTGGTAACGTTGTCATAACCCAAAATACCAGTGCAGGAACAGTTCCACATCAAATTATGGTTGTAAACAACGGAAGAGACCCTGTTAAAGTACAAGTGGGTGATGTTTTAACTGCAAATTCATCACAAGATCTTGTTGTGGCTGAAAACAAAACTGTTTCAACCAATTCATCTGAAATGGTTTATGCGTACTGTCTTGACCCATCTACCCAAGCAGTTGTAGGTTCAAAATTAAAAGCCAATGGAACAGCTTCCAATGCGATAAAACAGGTCATTGATAGTTCTAACATCCACGATCTAAATAATGCAACAAATGCTCAGCTGGAGCTATGGATCCTAACAGCTGGTGTTAACTTCAATATTTACAGTGGCGAACCTGTGGCACTGGTAAATAACCAAAAGATTACTTACACCACACTAAAACAGATGGTAACTAACTCTAAATCAAATTTAGCATCCCAATTTAATGTGAAAGTGGATAATATAAAAAATATTAATCAAAACAGCACACAAAGCTCAGATGGAACGTTAAAAGGAGTTTATCATTGGTTTAAATCCATGATCGGAATGGGTTAAATCTCCATTCAATTTTTTTAAAGTCTTTTACAACCTATCTATTTAGGAGGTTTTGTCCTATGAAAAAAACATTTGCCATCATACCAGTTTCAAGATTCACACAAGCTAAAACACGTTTATCACCAACATTAACACCATTACAACGTGAAAATCTTCTAAAATCTATGCTAAAGGATGTTACAAATGCATTGAGAAACCTAGTAGAAAATATTGTTGTTATAAGTTCGGACGAAGAAGTCTTAAACTACGTGAAAAACCTTGAAGTCACTTCAATAAAGGAAGAAGGTTCAACTGATTTAAACGGAGCATTGAAACAGGCCATTAAATGGTGTTCATCACGCGCAGATAATGTTTTGATTGTACCTTCAGATGTTCCATTAATAAAATCCGATTATGTGGTTGAAATGTTAAATTTGGGCGAAAAATATGACATGGTTATTGCACCTGCTAAAGGAGGTGGAACAAATGCCATGTTATGTCCAGTTAACGGGATGGAAATGCTCTTTGGTGATTGCAGCTTCTTTGAACATATTAAAATAGCAGAATCGAAAAACTTGATGGTGAAAGTTTACGATTCATTTTACATGGCCCTAGACGTTAATACTGCCGAAGACTTGGGTGAAATAATGTTACATGGAACAGGAACCAAAACCCGGAAATTTTTAAGTGAGGAAGGTTTAATGGTAGTTCCAATACATGGTAAGGAACGTTTACATATCGAAAGGAGGGAAATCAATCCATGATTGCCCTCTCAATTGCAGGTTATGATCCTTCAGGCGGAGCAGGAATTCTGAATGATGTTAAAACATTTCAAGCTATGGGAATTTATGGAACTGGAGTTATAACAGTTTTAACTGCTCAAAATCCTGAAAGCGTAGAAGCCATAGAACCAGTTTCAACAGAATTCATAGAAAAACAGTTAGAAACTCTTCTTAAAGTATATCCCATACAATACTGTAAAACTGGCATGCTTTACAACAAAGAAAATCTAAAACTTGTTGGAGCCAAGACAAAAGAACATAACCTCAAAATGGTAGTAGATCCGGTTATAGTTGCAGGATGTGGTGCTGAACTATCTGTAGATGGATATGCAAAGGAACTTAAGAAGTATCTCCTTCCAAATGCAACCCTCACAACACCAAATATATATGAAGCAGAACTCATATCTGGCCAAAAAATCGAATCAGTTGATGATGCGGTTGAAGCTGCAGTTAATATTGGTAAAATATGTGACGTGGTTATAACTGGCGGTAATCTAAATGGTTCCAACATAGTTTTTGATGGAACATTGAGTGTGGTTGAAAACGAATTGATTGGAGATGTTGAAGTTCATGGAACAGGCTGTTCATTCTCCGCTGCAGTGACAGTGGGACTTTTAAAAAATAATTGTTTGAAGAGATCTGTAGAGGATGCTGTTGAATTTGTTAAACATGGCGTGGAACATGGCAAGTGGGGAACACTAGACCAGTTTCATAGCAAGAGATCTTATTAATCTTTAATAATATTTAATGATGACTTTATAATTTTAATAGTTGGGGGTTTTATCATTGGTTTCTAACGAGGAAATTAAAAGAAGACTTGAGAGAAAACGTAGAGGATTGAGTGAAATACAACAGGATGAAAAAAGTAGGAAGTACAAAACATGCCCACACTGCAAATTTAAGAATCCTGAAAAATCAATATTCTGTGTTAAGTGTGGAAAAAAACTTGAAACAAACATCAGTATAAAATGCAATACATGTGGAACAATAAACCCAAAAACAGCCAAGTTCTGCATCAAATGTGGCAACAATTTAAAAACCCCCGAATCAACAAACAACGAAGAGGAAGACAAAACCAAGGGTTTAGTTGAAGATGAAAAGACAGAAGATATAAACCATATCGACAACAACCCATCTGTTGAATCTGATTCAAAAGTTGAAATCATTCAGAGCGATATAAAAAACCAGGAAACTGTACTTGATGTGGATACTAAGTCCAATGAAGTTGAAGACAAAGAAAAACCTGAAATAAATCCCATTAAAACACAGGGTTTGCCATCATCAATTCCAGATCAAAATTTAATCAATCAAAGGAATAACAAGAAAACTTGTAAGTCCTGTGGAGCTAAAAATCTTAAAACTGCCAAGTTCTGTGTTGTTTGTGGTGAGAAATTTGATATTCCCCCAGTTGAAAAATCTGTTGAAGATACAAAGTCATCTGAGAACAATAAAGAAGAAGATAAATCTGTTGAAATATGTGATCCAATGGACAAAATCAAAAGAGCAAAGGAATTATTGGATATTGGAGCAATAACCCCTGAGGAATTTGAATCCATCAAATCCAAATATCTCGATATGGTGTGAGTGTAAAATTAAATTGGAAGAATCTAAGGAGAAATCTAACGATTACTTCCCTTAAAATCCCCGAATTCAATAATTAATTGTTTTTAATATTTTTAATTTCCTCTTCTGAAAGTATGGTTATACCTCCATCTTTAAGAGCATTTACCCCTGCATCAATATCTTCTGTCCGGATCACTACTACAGCTTTTTCTCCATTTTTCTCAACAAATGCGTATATGTATTCCACATTTACATCCATCTTGTTTAAAATTTCAAGAACGCCTTCAAGTCCTCCAGGATTATCTGAAACACCGACTGCAATAACTTCATTTACCTTTACTACGAAGTTGGATTCTTCTAGGATCTGTTTTGCTAGTTCATTATCAGAAACAATCATCCTCAAAATACCAAATTCAGATGTGTCTGCAATTGAAAGAGCTCTGATATTTATATTTGCATTGGAAAGAATGTTTAATGCCTTCCATAATCTGCCCTTACGATTTTCAAGAAATACTGATATCTGTTTCAACTTCATGATAAAATACCTCCTTTTTGAAATCCGGACATGGTTTGCCATGGATACAATTAATTGTAGCCATACAAATCATGTGTAAATTTAGATATTTCTTTTATCAACTACCCTAACAGCTTTTCCTTCACTTCTAGGGAGACTTTGTGGTTCAACTAGTGAAATAGTGACTCTTAAACCGATTTCACTGTGAATTCTGTTTTCTATATCCTTCTTAACTTCTTCTATGTGTTTTACTTCATCTGAAAAGAGTGCGGGTGATGTTTCAACTTGTACCTCAAGTTCATCCAGATGCTGTGGTCTGGTAACTATGATTTGGTACTGTGGTTCTAATCCCTCGATCTTCAAAAGTGCCTTTTCTATCTGGGATGGGAAAACAATTACTCCCCTAACTTTAAGCATGTCATCACTTCTGCCAGTGATCCTATCCATTTTAACTTGTGTTCGTCCACATTCACAAACACCCCTTCGAAGAGCAGTTATATCTTTAGTTCTAAACCTTATAACAGGCATTCCCTCCCTTGTGAGAGTGGTTAATACAAGTTCTCCTGTTTCTCCTTCAGGTAACGGTTTGAGTGTTTTTGGATTGATTATTTCTGGGTAAAAATGATCCTCAAATATGTGCAGACCGTTCTTTTCAGGACACTCCATTGCAACTCCGGGTCCGATTACTTCTGTTAAACCATAGACATTTTGGGCAGAAATATTCAATCTCTCTTCCAATTTATCCCTCATCTCTTCAGTCCACATTTCAGCTCCAAAACAACCTGCTTTAAGTTTGAGTTTACTTGTGTCTATTCCTTCTTTTTCAGCTACCTCTGCAAGGTACAGCCCGTAGGAGGGGGTGCATGTTAAAACTGTTGTTTCAAAGTCTTGCATTATTTCAAGCTGTCTGGTGGTGTTTCCAGCAGAGATCGGTATGACTGTTGCACCAATCTTTTGACCACCGTAGTGAACTCCCATACCACCTGTGAAAAGCCCATAACCATAACTATTTTGAACCTTGTCATTCTTCTTCACACCAGTCATTGTAAGAGCTCTGGCCATCACTTCTCCCCACAAATCCAGATCTGCTTCTGTGTATCCTGATACAGTGGGTTTACCTGTTGTACCAGATGTTGTGTGTACTTCGACTATGTCCTCGATATCAACTGCAAACATTCCAAATGGATACGCATCCCGAAGGTCTGTTTTACTTGTAAAAGGAAGCTTTTCAATATCTTCTAAAGTTTCAATATCTTCAGGTTCAATTTTTAAGTCAGTAAAACGTTTATGGTAGTAGGGTACCTTTTCATAGGCCCTTTTAACTACTGCTTGTAATCTCTGAAGTTGCAGTTCCTTTAAATCATCTTCAGACATACATTCAGCCTTTTCATTCCAGATCATTCAGTTCCTCCCTCTAAATTATAAATAAACAAGAAAATTAAATTCATATTTGAATTTATTCGAATCTACCTTTAAATATTACTAATATATGCTTTAATTTTAATGATATAAAAATTTCAATAAAACCTTAAATCTCTTCAGTTTTAAATTAAGGTAATTTCAAGTATATTATGATATGCCGTGGTTTGCTTCCAAGCTCCATTCAATTATCTAGACTATTCCTACTTCATCACCTGATTCATACACCAATTCTTTCCCTCATAACTCATTTCAATTTTCATTTTAACAAACTCCATGAAAATATAATATATTTTTAAATCATTCTACTCAATAGAGATCCAAGTGCTACACCAATGGCCCCCACCAATATGGACAATAAAATAGACCCCACTGTAACAACACCCACGTATAATGCAATTATTGTAGAAACATGGCCAATAAATATGGCTAAAAGTGCCAATATTAATGCACCTACAATACCGATGAGTGCTCCATGTATCGTTCCATTAAGAATATCTCCATTTACCATAAAACCAACAATTGCTCCGGCCATTAAGACACCTAGCGCAGAACCACTTAATCCAAACTTACCACCAATTATGCTTAACACTATCACAAGTATGAAACCAATTATTACTACAGGCCAATTTATCATTTGATTTCCTCCTTTCAAAAAAAGAGAAAATTAAGATTTGAAAATTCCCTTATTTTTCTTTTTCTCGATTAATTCTTCTTCAATTTCATTTTCAGAACTAAGATTTTATCGGATAAATCAAATATTATATCTTCTTCAATTTCGATATGTTGGCTCACCAATATTTTGAAAACAACATCTTAGGAATCCACTGGTTTAACTTCTCGTTATCGTTACTTAAATCATTTAAAGCTAATTTTTCTGAGTTCATGTTCATAACATCCTTTAAAAATGTTTTTTCACCCATATTTTTAGATTCTGGATAAAATATTCCTCTTCCCATCCATATGAACATCTAACCCGTGTTTAAGGTCTTTAAAATATTATTTAGTTGCCTATTGGACTGATTTTCCAGTACCTGCTTAACTTTATCATGATCTTCCTTCAGTATCTGCAATATCTCTTTCACCAAATTTATCCCTCTTGATTGTAAGGATGGAAAATAAACCATGAACAAGATTTCTTTGATGTACAATAAAATCTTTGAACATGGCATATTCTCATCTACCATCTCATATCTATTAAAAATTCAGGAAGATGTAGTGAGATGTTGTTTTATTAAATTACATCCTATTCGCATACTTCCTATATGTACCCCCATAATTATTAAATATTGTTATTATTATAATAATAATTATTCGGTTAAAAATCTATATAAATTGTTAAAATATAGAAATAATTATTTAATTGTAATTATTAAAAAGGATTTATGCCATTATTAGTTTAAAAACCATTATTATAAGTTATTATGAGTATTAAGTTTAAATATGAAATTAGATTAAAAAGTAATAGTATTACTACAATTATAAAATTAAATACCATATTTGGAAAGATTAAAATCAGAACTACTAAAAAAGAAATAAGAATGGTCATTGAGGTGAATTCAAGAAAAATTTATCCTGTTATCCAAACTACGACCTTAGAAACCAATTAAATTAGAGTTTTAATAAATAATGTGTTATGGTTTAATGTTCTACAGGTTCACCTAAAACCCATTTCAAAATGTCTATTTGTATTTTAACCTTGTTTTTATCATCTTCAGATGGAATTTTAGTTTTTTCTAAGATTTCAATCATTCTTCTGATCTCTTTTTCTGTTTTCATAATTTAACTCCATTTTTTGCTCTTATTTAAAGTAAGACTGATTATACCTTGATAAATTTTTTATAATCTAAGAAACATATTAATATGTAAGGTTTGATTCTTTGATCGAGATAGTAACTAAATAACATTGTTTATGGAGGTTTTTATTCATGGAACGATATAGATGTGGAATATGTGGTTATGTATACGATCCAGAAAAGGGAGAATCAAGAAATAATACCCCTCCTGGAACTGACTTTGAGGATTTTCCGGATATGTGGTTCTGCCCATCGTGCGGTGCAAGTAAAAGAAGGTTCAAAATTACAAAGAGACCTTAATTTCATTATTTAAAGAAAATTCTAATTTTTTTTTGAAGTCTATCTTTTAATAAAAAAATAAAACTGGTAGATGTTAGTTTAAAGTGGTGAACTCAACCAAACATCCATTTTCCGGTTTACTTCTTTCCAGTTTACAAGATTCCAAAAAGCTTCTACGTAGTCAGGTCTTTTGTTTTGGTAGTCCAAGTAGTAGGCATGCTCCCACACATCTAAAGCCAGCATTATCCTAAATCCTGGAATGAGATTTACATTATGTTTTTCTACTTGCATTATGAATATTCTGTTAGTCATTCTGCATAATGTTAAAACTGCCCATCCTGAACCTTCAACACTTGCGGCTGCCTGAGAAAACTCTTTTTTAAATCTTTCAAAGCTTCCAAAATCTTTTTCGATGTATTCTGCTATTGTGCCTGTTGGTTCTCCTCCGCACTTATCAGCAGGCCCCATGTTTTCCCAGAAGAACTTGTGTAAGACGTATCCCCCAACATGGAAAGATAGTTCTTTTGAAACAGATTTAACATCAAACTCTTCAGAATCGCGGTTGTCAAATTTTTTCAGTATGGCATTTGCTCCATCCACATATGCCTTATGGTGTTTAGTATGGTGAATTTTGAGCTGTTCTTCAGATATGTAGGGTTCGAGATCCTTGTAACCGTAGGGGAGTTCTGGTAACTGATAATTTTTTTGTGCCATTTTTTAAAACCTCCATTACATTACCATTTGTAGTAGTTCCTGTAACATAGCCACCAATCATAACATTTATACTTGTCTGCAAGTTTTTTCCCATTTTCAATGTTAGGTACTGGTGGAATAATAAGTCCTTTACCTATTAATTCATTTTTAGGCCAATTTGCAGGTATAGCTACTTCTTTTTCTTCGATCTGTTTGAAACCTTCAATCATTCGAAGAATTTCGTCAATGTTTCGTCCCAATTCTTGTGGGTAGTAAAGTATTGCCCTTATTATTCCCTTGGGATCAATTATAAAAACTGCTCTCACAGTGTTGGTTGCTTTGGCTGGATGTATCAATCCCAATTTGTTTGCTACACATCCAGTATCTGCAATAATAGGGAATTCTATCTCCACATCCAAGTTATCTTTGATCCATTCTATCCATTTGAGGTGTGCAAATATCTGGTCGATACTAAGGCCAATGAGTTCACAGTTTAACTCTTTAAATTGTTCGTACCTCTTTTGAAAGGCAAAAATTCTGTTGTACAAACAGGCGTAAAGTCAGCAGGATGGCTAAAAAGAACAAACCATTTTCCTTTAAAAGCTTTTGGAAGTTTCATCGTACCTTTAGTAGTTTGAACTTCCATTTTTGGGAATTTATCACCAATTAATGGCATTCCCTTCTCTTTATGTTTGATTTTTTTGTTACGTAAATTTTTTCACCCATAAAACACCCTCACGTTTTCATACATAAACAACATTAATTATGTTGTTATTTTTATTTAATTCTTTTGAAAAGGAATATTTAGGGTTTAATTAAGTTTTTATAAATCTATAATCGGTTAATTAAGTAAAATAATCCAGATCATACTTGTATCTGTTAACATCAGTTGATTTGGAAGGTTTGCTGCAAACTTTTTACCGATCATACATCAACCAATGGATGTCTACAGTTTTTAAATGAAGTACAAAACACGAATTCGTTTTAATAAGGTTATTTCAGCTAGGATAGTGAAAGCATCAATTACAGCGTAAGTAAAAAATTAAAAATTAGAATTATTGAATTATTATCAGTTTAAGGTTTGTTCCAACTCACAGGAACCTTGTTCCATCTGTTCAGGATTGTTTTTAGAAATCTCAGATTTGAATGCTTGGTAAACATTTTCTGCCCCTACTATTCCATCTTGGATGTTCCATTTATTTGGATGTAAAATGAATGGATAAGATTGTTCTCCACCCACACCTCCATGACTCCCAACAAGTTCTTCAAATGCTGCAACTTCATTTTTCTCCTTGTCGTACATGCTGATAACAAGTATATCTGGTGTGTGTTTAAATCCATGGGTTCTTCTTAGATGTTTAACTATGTTTTCACCGAAATCTGCTAATGGATTCTCTCCTTCAACCTTATCTGTTTCCAAATAATAAGTCCCCTTGCTTCCTATTGCAAGTGCACCATTAATCTCAGAATCAACCATTATAAAGGATATACCTTCGTGATTTGCAAGCCCTGGAATTAAATCTATATAGATTTGATTGATTTCTTCATAACTGAGTCTCTTAACGTAGCCTGTTAAATATATCATACCAAGATTACCAGATGCCAGTACCAGAACATTTGCGTCTGTTTCACTCACTAGATCTGGTTTTTTTAGTGGGTTGTACCTTTGGATGTAACTATTCACGTCATGAGTTTTATCGTTGAAGTATTCCTTAACCTTATCTCCAGGTAAGGTGAAGGCAGATACAAAGTGATCACCTGTGGATGGTGACATATCAGCATATATTTGTGTTTCTACTGGTAAAAGTTCCTTTACCAAATCCTCCAAAGATAATCCGTATCTCTGTTTAAATGTTGCTCCGTTGGTTTGACCATGATCAGAATGGACAACAAGTTGGTAAGGCCTGTGACACAGTTTAGATGCCATTTCTACCCTGTGAAATTGTTTGTCCAGATCCTTGAGTGCAATAAATGCATCGAAGTCCCTTACTCCGGAGTGATGTGCAATTTCATCGTATCCCAAATATGTAACATATGCCACATCAATTTCACCCTTTAATACATCTCCTATCAATGCCAAAGTAGTGATTTCACGTAAAAACACATTGGCACCAGCCCTTATAAATGGAAAAGCAAAACCCCTATAAATTCTGGGTTTAATGTCCTTGAATCTGTGTATCAACTGTGAAATATAATCTAATAATGCATCGTAAAGAAATAAGCACACGATTCTACTGAAATTAGATGGATTGGAAAAAACGTATTTCCATGCCTTGTTGTAAAATTTTCCAAGGTTTTTCATCTGGCTAAATGTGAAAATAACATCATTTGCATCTCCAGAAAACAGGTTTGATCTGCTTGCTCCATGTTGAGCAAGAAGTCCATTTCCATCAGATATTCGTTTTTCAAGAATGGGAGCATCACTTAAACCAACTGAAACCATGATTTTATTGTTGTTATCTTTTTCAACCCATCTAAATGCCACCATATCATCATTGTTACCATGTAATATTCCTGCTTGACTGGCACCAGTTTGGCTTGATAAGTCAGTTTCCCAACCCTTTAATTCATGTGATCCTTCTTCAATCCATCTTTTTAGTGTGGGCATGTCTCCTAATTCAATTGCTTCCAAAAGGATGTTCTTTGCAAGTCCATCTATCTCCATGAAGACCACTCCAGGAGTTTTGGTAATTGAATCTTTGTCAATTTTTTAACTTTGTCCCTTATACCCCTGTACCATGTGGCATCATCATCTATTGTCATTACTCCATTTAGTAATGTTGAAATTGCAGCCATTGCAATCGGGGTAATTATTAATGCAGGCCCGTCAATGGTTACTCCAGTAATAAAATTAGTAGCAAGCCATATTAGAAGTCCATTGAGCAGTAATGCACCAATACCCACTGTGAAAACCATAAAAGGAAGTAAAATTCTAGATAGAAGTGGCCATAAAAGAGCATTTAATATACCTACAATTCCAGCAACAATGAATGCTGTTTCCCAAGAATCAACGCTGAGTCCCACTGATAAATAAGCAACAAGCATGAATCCCAACGAGGAACCTATCCATAGGATAATTGTTCTCCATAACCAGTAAAATCTAGATTTATAATATTTTTGATCGTAATCTTCCATACTACACCCGGAGTTCATTTTTTAAGTGTTAAAATAAATTTAACATTCATATATCATGAACTTATCTTTTTAAATCTTTTATGAACCGAAAATTTTATGTTATCTATGAAATTTAAATAATTTGGAATAGATATTTTTATATAATTAAACTTTTACACTATACTTGATCAATGTTCGAGGGAAATGTGTAGCCACATTAATTTTTAAACAACTGTTTTTGTAGGTTGACTTTGATAAAAAAATATAGTAGAGGATCATATGATTACCAAAAAGTTAGCAGTTATACTCTTGTTAATTATTTTAATTTTGATGTGTACCATTTATGTAACTGGATTTTGCAGAGATAATCCAAAAAGTTCAGGATCAATAACCGTTCTAGCAGGTACTGGCACAATGCTCGCAATGAACGATCTAAAACAGAACTTTGAAAAAGAAAATCCTGGAGCTACAGTTAATATCCAATATGGTAATAGTGGGGAGCTATTTGCAAAGTTGAATACTGATAAAAATGTTGATGCAGTGGTACCCGGAGATATTAATTTCATGGAAAACGCTAAAAATAAGGGTTTCATTGACAATAAAACAGTTCATTCCATTGTGTATCATATCCCAATAATAGCAGTTGAGAAGGGTAACCCTAAAAAAATCACTTCAATTGCAGATCTTTCTAAACCCAACATAAAAGTTGGTTTGGCTGATAAAAATTCTACGGCTGTGGGTAAACTTAGCATAAAAATGTTAAATAAATCAGGACTAACTGATAAAGTTAATTCAAATGTAGTGGTGTACACAACAACTGTTAATCAGTTAATACCATATCTTGTATCTAATAAAGTAGATGCGATTATTATTACTGAAGATCTGGCATATAACAATTCAAAAATTGATGTTGTAGAAATACCTAAATCCGAAAATGAAATTGCAACTATAGGCATAGGTATAACGAGCTTTGCAAATAATAAAGAGCTTACTAAAAAATTTGAAAAATTCATAATTTCCAATGAAGGAATGAATATCTGGCAAAATCATGGATTTAAACCTGTAACTAACTTATAATCCGGGTTATGATTCCATGATGAGGAGTAAACTAGAAATTTCTTTCATATTAATTTCCTTTACAATTACTATTTCATTTTTCGTGGTAGTTGGTTCCCTGTTTACTATCCCATCTTCAGATAGTTTTTTTAGTACATTATTCTCGGATGAAATGATGTTATCTTTGAAATTAACATTGTCCACATCATTTTTAGCTGCATTATTTGTTATGATAATATCTGTTCCCACTGCATATTCCCTTTCAAGATATGAATTTCCATTGAAAAATTTTATAAAAACTATTATAGATCTTCCCATGGCATTTCCTGAAATTATCATAGGTTTAGGTTTGCTAATTATTTTAGGAAATGGGTTTTTATCGAATATATTAAGTTATATTGGGATTGAAGTATTATTCACACCTAATGGTATTATTTTGGCCCAGTTTTTTGTTTCTTTTCCTTACGCTGTAAGAATACTATATTCCACATTCAGTTACATCGATCCAAGATATGAATTTGTTTCGAGAAGTTTGGGAGCTGGAGAATTTAAAACCCTCATCAACATCACACTCCCATTAGCTAAGGGCGGACTTATTGCGGGTTCTGTAGTTTGTTTAGCAAGATGTATTGGTGCATTCGCAGCTGTTTTACTCATTGGAGGTGGAACTTTTTTAAAAACAGAAACATTGCCGGTTACCATTTATTACAATTTGTCATTAGGAAATATTGACTCTGCTATAACTGCAGGTATTGTTCTTTTGTTAATTTCCTTCATTATTATTTTTGTTTTGGAAACCTATTGCAATTTTGAGGGCATGAATAATTAAAGGAAAAAAAGAAGATAAAACTATTATTTAGTTGGTACTGGAGGTGTGAAAATTCTTTGTGATAGTTCGTTGTCGAGCATTAACATTCCACTTAATGAATCGTTGGCCATTTTAACCCTTTTTAGAACTCCAATTGAAGATTCCTCTTCTTCCACTTGTTCAGCAACGAACCATTGAAGGAAGTTGTTGGTCGCGTGGTCTCCCAAAGAAAGTGCCAAATTAACAAGTTGATTAATTAAACCTGTAACCTTCTGTTCATGTTTATAAACATGCTCAAATGCATTTACAGGAGACTCCCACTCTGTTGGAGGGGCTTCGATCTTGGTTAAGGTAACCCTGTCTCCTCTCTGAATTATAAAGTCATGTATCTTCATGGCATGGGTCATCTCTTCTTGAGCCTGTACCCTCATCCAGTTTGCAAACCCGCTTAAATCTAAATCTTCAAAGTAAGCCCCCATAGATAAGTAAAGATATGCAGAGTACATTTCAGCGTTTAATTGGCTGTTTAATGATTCAACCATTTTTTCATCCATCAGTATTCCTCCTAAATGATTTGAAAAAATTAATGATTTAAAAAATAATGTTAGAGAAAAAAATATTTTTTTTAGTCTGTTTCTTCAAAGAGTTCCTTTCCAACTCCACAAAGTGGGCAAACCCAGTCATCAGGTAAATCTTCAAATGCGGTTCCAGGATCTATTCCATTATCCAGGTCTCCTTCTTCAGGGTTGTATACATAGCCACAAGCTGTACATAGATATTTTTTCATGTTACATCTCCTAATAATTTTTTAATCTTATAATTCAGATTCTAAACTAGATTTATGTGGTTACAGGAATAATAATTTTTTGATGGGTTAAAGTCTTGTTTTAAACAGCCACAAATCTGTTAGTCCCAGCACCACACGATGGACAATGCCAATTGCTTTTAATATCTTCGAAGGCGGTTCCAGGTTCTACTTTACCCTTCTTATCACCTATTTCTGGATCATAAATATACCCACAAACCTTGCATTTGTATCTTTTCATATACATAACACCTCTTTTTGCTAATGCAAAACCTTTCATATATTATTATGTGTTTAATTGAATAAAAATTTTTTTGTTTGGTCTGTTTCGATCTAACTTTCTTTTTGTATTTCCCAGGTTTCAATATCACCATCAACCATTATGAAAAATGGATTCGGGTCGGGGATGGTTATGTTTTTTAATTCTAAATACCTATCATGATCCCTGGTTTCTAATTTAATTCTTAAATGTTCCAGTTCGTATATCAATTGGGTTTCTGTGACGTCCAAAAGTTCTTCTGTGAATTTGTTTCCAATCTTGGACCTGTTAAAATGATAGTTACGAAGCTTTGATTCCAAATATACATTGATTAAATAAGTATCTATGGCGTTTATGGGGTTTTTATGGTTTTTAAATCTTATGAGTTGAGGATGATTCTTGTAACCCTTTGTTTTACCAAGTAAAACCTTTCTTGCCAGTAATCCCTCTCTCCACAGAGCAACTAATCCTTTAGAATCCAAGTATTTTGGATGTAAACTCCAAAGTCTCATTTTCAACCCCTAAAAATATGAAAAATGTAAATTTAAAAAAAGAATATTTATGTTTATAATTTCATCTCATTGAAGCCCAGGTTTGGTTTTATTCTTCGTACTGAGAGAAGTTGTTCCTGACTTCGTATATTTCGACTGTTGGGTCTGTGTCGAATTTTTCAAACAGTTTAATATCAGCAGATGCTGATCCCTCTCCCATGATCTTCTTTAGTGTTTCTGGGTTGGCCCACACAGTTTCTACTTTGTAAATATTTGGATCGATCATGTCCTTTAGAAGGAAAGATGCAACTAATCCTTCAGGAGTTGGTTCTTCTTTTATTGATTCATACGCCTCTTCAAAAGCATTAATATCTTCATCTGCTATTTTTCCCTTTACCATGGTTACTATTTCCAATTTAACGTCCCCTTATTTTTTTTACTTGTTTCATGGGCAGACCCCTATTTAAAAAGGTATTTTGGGTCTTGCACAAATAATCATATTAAGTTTTTTTAACGAGTAAAACAGGTACTTTAACTGTTTTTAAAGCACTTTCAGCCACACTTCCAAGTATGAGTTTTTCAAGCCCGGTTTTACCATGGGTTGCAATCACAACTAGATCTGCTTCTGTTTTTTTACAATTTTTTCCATGTCGTGGGTTGGACTTCCAACAATTAACACTTCTTCTACTTTAACATCTTCATTTTGTCCCCTTTCACTCACATGGCTAAGTATGGATTTACCTTCATCTTCAAGGACTTCGAATGGGTATATTAATTTATCATCTATGATGTTTACTGCCACCACAGTTGAACCGAATTTTTTAGCCATTTCCATTACAATATCCTCTGACCTGGCTGCATACTCTGAACCATCCGTTGGAAACATGATTCTTTCAAACAACTACAATCCCTCCTACTAATATCATCATGAAAATTTTTATTGCAAATGAACTGATTTATACTTTGTTTTTTCTCTGATTTTAATTTAATTAGCACATGTACTTAGATGATCTCCAAATACGAAAATTGAACCACAAGTGAAGCACGGGTTTAACAAATTTATGATCACCCTACCAGTTATGGATGAACTATACATTCCCTTGCAACACATTCACCTATTTAGGAGATGAAACAACAACGAATATTAATTCCTTTAAATTGGCTTATTCAAATTCATTTGCTTCTGGTAATTTCTCCCCAGTTATCCCCGGCTCATTTAAAACTGTTTCGTGGGTACGTTTATATCAAATTCCCCAGTTTTTCATTATTTTTTAATGTGTGATGTGTTGGTGCTGATACAAATGCAATGATAGGTGGTTCCACTGAAACAGGCAGGGTAAATGAGAATAATGCTGCATTTATCTTGCCTTGGTACTGGTTGTAATAATTATAATTGGTCTTAAAGCAAGTGATCTGGAGACCTTTCCTAGATATCAGTTTCAATGAAATTTCATTCTTAATCGCCAGCGAGTTGCTTTTTGAGATCTTCAAAGCCAATTAAATAATCTGCTTTACATCTTTTAACAAATTCGCTGGAAAGTTTGTGAGGATCACCATCCATTATAAGTTCACCTTTGTCCATCAAAATTGCCCTGGTTGACACTTCTTCAATAAAGTCAACATGATGGCTAACCATGAGTATAGTTGTATTAAACTCTTTGTTAATTCGTTTTAAAGAGTTTGATACAATTCTAAGTGTTATTGGATCCAAGTCTCCGAATGGTTCGTCTAGAATGAGAACATCGGGTTTTGATGTAAGAATTAGTGCAAGTGTTGCTCTGACTTTCTGACCACCAGATAATTCATAGGATTTTCTTTCAAGTATTTCAAGGGGCAGATCAAGTGCTTTGAAAACAGGTTCCGCATATTTTTTAACTTCAGTGTCAGGGAAGCTTGGAAAGAGCATATCTAAAATATCTGAGTTTAATCCAATTTTGTCCAGTTTTGCCTTAGCTTCTGTTTCTGGAATATCTGTTAACTGGTAAAGAAGGTCCAATACTTTATCACTTATTTCTAACTCCTTTGCTACATTTTTAGCATGCATTATAACATTTTCTCCCTTAACACCCAGTCTTGCTGCAATCTGATCCTTGATTGTTGCGTGGTGTACCAGAGCGAACTCCTGGTGCATGAACCCTAATTTGCGTCTGACTTGCATCCTGTCAAATCCAGGATCATTCATGTTAACCCAGTTGTTTTCGAGTTTGAAATATACAGTTCCAGAATCTGGAATTTCCATGCCACCCATCATTCGAAGTAGAACTGTTTTGCCTGCTCCACTTTCTCCAATGAGTGAGATTATTTCCCCTGCTTTGACATCAAAATTAATATCCTCTATCTCAAGAACATGTCCCCCTTTAAGAAGAACAAATCTTTTATCTATATTTTCAACTTTTATAACCTCTTCACCCAGGTCTTCAGGTTCCCTTGGGGGTTCTGGTTCAGCCATTTCTGAGATGAATTCTGGAATGATTCCTTCGGGAGTTCCTTCTTTGATTAATTTACCATTTTCTAACATTATCAGCCTGTCAGATAGGTACAGATGAACTTCAGGAAGGTGGGATACTATCACAACTGTGACTCCAAGTTTCTTGTTAATATTTTTTATAGCATCTAAAACATCCTGTTTGGTTTTAGGGCATGACATCGTAGCAGGTTCGTCTAAAAGAAGTACTTTAGGTTTTTTTGCAAGTTGTCTGGCCATGATCAGTCTTTGTTTTTCTCCACCACTCAGAACTGGTGCGAAATGATCGGCTTTGTGTTCCAATCCCACAACTTTAAGGATTTCTCTGGCCTCATCTCCAAATTCATCGTAAGCATAATTAAAATCTGTTAATCCTTCATCTCCATATTTAGCACCGTTGAGTTTTCTCACTACATTTTGAAGTGCTGTTTCTGCCCACAAACCGAATGACCTTTGAAGGTGTATGGCCGTTTCCTGTTTAAGTTTGGTGAAGTAGTAGGGATTAGAGTCAAACTTTACATGAACATCATCAATATCTATTTCTCCAGCATCGAATTTTTCAACACCCCTTAATATTCTAAGAAGCGTACTTTTTCCTGATCCACTGACACCAATTATGCCAAGTATTTCACCATCATTTACTTCAATACTGATATCATCTAAAGCCTTGATCTCTGCGCCATCATCCATTTTAAACGTCTTGGAAACATTTTTAATATTAATCATTGATTATCACCGTTGTATTAATCAATTAAACTTGAAATTATCATTATAAATTTTTCTTTTAAGTATATAGATTTCCAATTTGTATTAGCATCAATAATAAGTTATCTATAATTGATTTCAAAATATCTAGATAATATAAAATATCCCCTATAAAACTAGTATTCACACTGTTTTTAGAAAAGTAGTGGTTTAAAACAGATTTAAATTAAGATAAAATGTATTTTAAGTTTTTAGATTAAAAAAAAGTAAGTAAATAGGTTAAAAAAATTGTTCTTTAACCTAACATCTTCTTTATGTCTTCTTTTGGGTCCCCTATAGGTGTTAAACCGTAGTTGTCCACAAGTACTTTTAAGATTTCGTCATTAACCCATCCTGGCACTATTGGTCCGAGATACATATTTTGGATGTCCAATGCAAGAAGACTCCAGAGGATTGCTGCTGCTTTTTGTTCCATCCAGCTCAGTACGAATGTGAGTGGAAGATCGTTTATCTCCATTTCAAAGAGATCTGAGAGTGCTACAACAACATCAATACCTACTATTGCATCGTTACACTGACCTAGATCAATTAACCTTGGAACTCCTTCTATGTCTCCAAGATCCATATCATTGAATCTGTACTTTCCACATGCAAGTGTCAGTACAATGACATCTTCAGGCAGGTTTTTGACAAATTCTGTGTAGTACTTGGCCTGAGGTTTAGGTGAATCACATCCACCAACCACGAAGAAATGCTTGATTTTACCTGCTTCAACAAGTTCTTTGATCTTTCCTGCTAGTGACAGTATGGTTGAGGCACCAAATCCTGTTGTTAATACAGTATCCCTAGGTTCATCTTCCAGATCAGGGAGGGATTTTGCCATTTCTATGGCTGGTGTAAAGTCATAATCTTCGATATGTGTCACTCCAGGTATCTGTGCTACTCCTACTGTGAACATTCTCTCTTTGTATTCATCTTTTGGTATAAGTACACAGTTTGATGTTCCCACTATTGCTGCAGGGTAGTCTGCAAAGATCTTCTTCTGGTCAAACCATGGCCCACCAATTTGTCCTTTGAGGTGTTCGTACTTTCTAAGCTCAGGATATCCATGGGCCGGTAACAGTTCTGAGTGAGTGTATACATTAATACCTGTTCCTTCTGTCTGTTTTAGTAATTCTTCCAGAGCTTTTAAACTGTGGCCAGTGGCAATTATTCCCTTACCCTTAACAGATCCAACTTTAACTTCTGTAGGTGTTGGTTCTCCATAGGTTTCTATATGAGCTTTTTTAAGCAGCTGCATGGCCTTAATATTCATCATACCTGATTCTTTGGCTAGTTCAACAAATTCTGCTGGATCGAAGTTTACGTTTGTGAGCGTTGAGTAGAACCCCTTTTCAAGGAATTGATCCACTTCAGGATCTGTATATCCCAATTCTCTAGCATGGTAAAGGTAAGCTGATATTCCCTTCATTGAAAATAAAAGGTTGTCCTGTAATCTAGCTACCGTTGCTTCCTTTCCACAAACACCCTTTATTGTACATCCAGTTTCAAATGCTGTTTGACTGCATTGATAACAAAACATATCCAATTTTTCTGGCATAACTTTCTCCTCCCAATAACTGACTTATAGTTCTATTATGTCTTCTAAAACATTTATCATGCTCGATTGTAAACAAAAATATGTTCGTTTACAGACGAATGTTCTAATATAAACGAACAAGATATTTATAAGTTACGGTTTCCATACTATCAGTAACAAATAAAACCACAAACAATTAAAAGAAGTGATCCAATGGTTCAAAAGGAACCCCTAAAAGACATGCAGATAGAATTGTTTTCCACATCTGAAGGAATATACGCAATCAACAGTCCAGTCAGGGTAAAAATATTATCAGTACTGCGAGAAGGTGAATTAAGTTTTGATCAGCTTGTAGAACTTTCAGGGAAAGCTAAATCGACAGTATCTGTACATCTAAGAAGAATGGTAGATGAAGGGATAATAGGATCCAAGGTAGATGAAAACGACGCCCGAAAAAAGATATTTTTCATTAGATCAGAATATCTGGGCCATCTTTCAGGGAAAAAAGTAATTTCTGAAAATTTTGATGAATATGTTAACAAGTACATAGAAAGCGAAGGAGATCCCTTCGAATTTTTCAGGCTCATCTTCCATACCCTCAGAGTGTCCCTCATAAGACAAGGCATAGATATCGACCCTATTCTCTACGAAGCAGGAGTTCAAGTGGGTGAAACCCTATACCATAAGGTTAAAGATCCGGATATACAAGTTCTAGCACAAAATATTGCCAAATTCTGGCAAAGTCACAGCCTGGGAACTGTGGAAGTAATTAAACTTGAACCTTTAACCATAAATGTTTATGACTGTTTTGAGTGTCAAAATCTTCCACCCCTTGGAAAAGCTGCTTGCGCCTTTGACTCCGGAATATTGAAGGCACTATTTACAGCACACTTTCAAGAAGAACAAATAGTAAACGAAACACGATGCTATGCTTTAGGTGATGATCATTGCTCATTTACAATTAAAAATCGAGAATGGTAAAATATGATGCAATTAAATTTTTACTTCTTTTTATGATATATGTTAAAAATATTCCCTACTTATCAATTTAAAAGCTTGAACTGAACAGTATCCTTGAACTTCCAGTTTAAGTTAAGCAAATCATTATGGAATATGTCAATTAATTTAAAATACAAATAGATATTTAATTAGTTGTTCAGATATAATAATGTTAATTAATTACGGCCAGTGTTTTGTTTTGGCCCCATTTTCAAATAATAATGATAAAATGATTCTCATGGTGAAGAAAATGCGAGGTTTACTTGTTGGAAGGATGCAGCCGGTTCACGAAGGCCATCTTGAAGTTATTAAAAGAATTCTTGACGAAGTTGATGAGTTAATAATTGGAATAGGAAGTGCCCAGTTAAGCCACACAGTCAAAGACCCTTTTACAGCAGGAGAACGTGTAATGATGCTAACAAAAGCACTTACAGAAAATAAGATCCCTGCATCCAAATATTACATCATACCTATTCAGGATGTTGCATGTAACTCAATATGGGTTGCCCATGTAAAAATGCTCACACCCCCATTCCAACATGTATATTCAGGAAATTTCCTTGTTCAGCAGTTGTTTAGAGAAGGAGGGTTCGAAGTAACTGTTCCACCCCTTTACAATAGAAAAACTTATTCCGGGACAGAAGTTAGAAAAAGAATGCTGAATAATGAAGATTGGGAATCTTTAATTCCAAGTTCTGTGAAAGATGTAATTTACGAAATTGATGGAATAAACAGATTAAAACAACTTTCAAGAAGGGAATTAAATGAAATTTAATTACTAAAATAAAGTTAAAAAAACAACTAATAATATTACCAAATAAACAAACAGTGGTGTTAAAAAAATGACTGTTAAAATTATTGAGAAGGGTGTTGAAGAAATATCCATCTGCAGTTTATTAGAAGAACTCAAAAAAACCCTGAAATAAATAAATGCGGGGCTATTTTTTCATTTGAGGGAATTGTACGAGGAGAAGAAACTAGAAAAAAAACCGTGCAAATGGATCTTACCACTCCAAACCAGTTAGAAACAGAAAAAGAGTTGAAGGAACTAGTTTATGATGTCAAACAGAAATATGGAGTGCTGGAAATTGCAGTAATCCATTACATTGGAAATTTCAAGCCAGGAGATCCTTTATTTCTAACTGCTGTTTCTGGATCACACCGCGATGAAACCAGGAAAGCCTTGAATGAAATTATTGAAAGGGTAAAGTACGAACTCGATTTTAAAAAGGAAGAACATACAGAGGATGGTACTAACATAATAATGTCAGGTGGTTAAGTGAAATTTATAAGGGACAGCCTACATGGAAACCTTCAGATAAATGAATTTGAGGTAAAGTTAATAGACACTCCCCAGATTCAAAGGTTGAGACGTATTAAACAGTTGGGCTTCACATATCTGGTTTATCCTGGTGCTAACCATACCAGATTTGAACACTCAATTGGAACCATGTACCTGGCTTCAAGACTATCTTATGGATTGAAACTCCCTGATGAACAACGTCAAATACTTCGTGTTTGTGCTCTTCTTCATGATGCAGGACACGGTCCATTTTCCCATGTATCTGAAGCTGTTTTAAAACAATCCCATGAAGAATTAACTTCCAAATTAATAAGGGAATCTGAAATATCTACGATCCTGTCTGAAAAATATGATCCAGAAGAGATCATAAGCTTGATTAGGGGAGAAGGTTCCTTGGGACAGATCATATCAGGAGATCTGGATGTGGACAGAATGGATTACCTGCTTAGGGATTCCTATTACACCGGGGTTGCCTATGGAGTGATAGATGTGGAAAGATTGATTCACAACATGAAACTCGAAGACAACCTTATTTTAAAGTCTAAAGGAGTTCAAGCTGCAGAAAGTATGTTACTTGCAAGGTACTTCATGTATCCAAGTGTTTATCAACATCATACCACCAGAATAATCAATTCCATGTTTAGGAGATGTCTGAAGCAGCTCTTTAAAGAGGGTCATATAGACCCTGAAAATATTTACAAATACGACGATGCAGATAT
Organism: Methanobacterium sp. ERen5; assembly: GCA_024167805.1. Taxonomy (GTDB): domain Archaea; phylum Methanobacteriota; class Methanobacteria; order Methanobacteriales; family Methanobacteriaceae; genus Methanobacterium_B. Next base: position 252,336 of record CP099988.1, read on the forward strand.
AATTAGCATAGCAAGATACCAAGAAGGATTAATTGGAGATATTATCCATAGATTAGATAATAGAAAACTTTTTAAAACAGTTTATTCACTTAAACTGGATGAACTAACAAATCCTGGTGCTATTTTCAAAATAGAACCAGAACAAATTCAGCAGTATGAAATACAGATTGCAGAGGAACTTGGAGTGTCTGAAGATTACGTTATTGTAGATGTTCCAGACTACCCATCCTTCGATGAGATGAAAACCTTGGTTTCATCCAATGGAGACCTGGTCAACCTTTCTAAGATTTCAACCATAGTAAGTACACTTAGAGATGCTAGATTTAATCATGCCGATCTCTGTGTTTATCTACCAGAAGAGTACTCTAATCTTGCTAAGGATGTTTCATTTAACCAACTCATTGATAATCCGGAGTAGGTTTTCAATCCAATTAAATTTATAATCAACATATCATAAGAGTGGAGAAAAATGATAGTAGTAGCAATTACAGGAGCAAGTGGAGTTATATACGGAAAAAGACTTCTAGAAGTTCTTAAAGAGAAAAATATTGAAACAGCAGTAGTTTTAACTGATCCCGCCAAGATCATACTCGAATACGAACTGAATTCTACAGAAGAAGAAATAAATAATTTGGCAACTGAATATTACCCTTCAAAGGATCTCACAACAGCAATTAACAGTGGATCATTTAAATTTGAATCCATGGTAATAGTTCCATGTACCATGAAAACCCTCTCTGCAATTGCCAATGGATATGCGAATAATGCAGTTACAAGAGCTGCTGATGTTGCACTTAAAGAACGTAGAAAGCTTGTTGTAGTACCAAGAGAAACCCCACTTAGAACTGTGCATCTGGAGAATATGGTGCAAATAAGCCGCGAAGGAGGAATTATCCTACCAGCTATGCCTGGATTTTATCATTTACCAGAAAAAACTGAAGATCTAACAGACTTTGTAGTTGGTAAAATTTTAGATGTGCTTGGCATAGAAAACCATCTATTCCAAAGATGGACCGGTGAAATGCAATGATCAAAGACTCTGATTTCATAAAAAATTCAGAGGTTCCAGGACCAACCAAAGAAGAGATCAGATGCATTTTACTATGCAAATCCGAAGTTTCAAAGGAAGATGTTGTGGTGGATATTGGATGTGGAACAGGTGGTCTCACAGTAGAATTTGCAAAAAAAGCAAAAAAAGTTTACTCTATAGATCTAAATCCCCTAGCAACACAAACTACCCAAAAAAATGTTTATAAACACCAAGTGAAGAACAAAGTTGAAGTTATCCAAGCCGATGGATTAGAGGCACTGGAAGATCTTGAGGAATTTGATGTTCTCATGATTGGAGGTAGTAGTGGAAAGCTGCCACAACTGATAAAAAAGGGTTACAAAAAACTTAATGAAAACGGCAGAATTTTAGTAACATCCATTCTGCTTGAAACAGCAACAGAAGCTATTTCAACCTTCAAAGAACTTTCCCTCACACCCGAAGTTGTTAATATTATGATATCCAAGGGAAAACCCGGTCAAAGGGGAACAATGATGTTTTCAAACAATCCAATAACAGTTGTGAGTACTAAAAAATTATGACATCATTTTAGAGAATACCGTTAAAAATGATGGTACCATGAAAAAATCCCAAGCTATTTGAACATGAAACATTCACAGATCTGTTGATAGCTGTTTTCATTTGATTGAAGAACTTGATAAACTTGAAACCACCCATGATCTACTTGCATCAGACTGTGAACATTTAAAACAGGATTTTCAAAGGGTTTATGACCTTCTAATGTTTGAATGGTTTAATACATGGAACATTTAAAAAATAATTATCGTTACCTATTCATACTTTGTAATGCGGACCAATCCATTTGATCCAGATAAGACTGTAGTGATAAAATATGTTGAGAGTGGTTCCATCGTAGACTAGTAACTAGTGTAATGAATCATCCACTTTAAACTTGATTCCATCTAAAAAATAGTGCATAATGTGAATTTTAATTCGCAAAATATTTAAGGGGTAATAACCAAAGTTACCTACAATAAATAATTGACTATAAAAAACTAGATGTGGTTGATCTAATGGAGAGGTTAACTCTCAAACAGTACCGACAAATGGTTGAAGAAGTAATTGAGTTCAAAGAATTGAACGGAGAAATGCCGGCATTTACCATGGTAAATGGATGCAAAATCAGTAAAAGTGTCTACGTTAACATGATAGAAACTGCCAACAAATTTATTCTGGAAATGGGTCGTAACCCTGAAATTGTAGAGATTAATGATTCATCGGAAATTGACTTCAAGTGTTAAAACGATGAACAAATTGTAATACTACTCAAAAGTTCCAGATTATTCTCCAAACAAATTTTTAATTGTATTAAATATTTTGCTAAAAATTTTTTTATATCTTTTTTTCCGAGCTGAAACATCCCTTCTTCAGATTTATATACCTGTGAATTTATTCATCAAAATATTGATTTTAAATCTTTTAATTTTGGTATAAATAGAATAAATTCTGTTTGATTTACCTAAAAATTGGAATATTAGCTTTTAATATTTAAAACATCGTTGTAATTTCTTTTGTAGATATGGGCACTAACTGAATGGATTGTTATGGGTCCCATCTTAATTTTTAGATTGTTTGAAAGAAAATTTGAAAGACCTCTGAGTGCAAAGAAATTTTGAATCCATGAACCATAATAATCAACACTTCTACATACAGCAGTTAGGTAAAGTCTGTTTTTACGGATTTTAATGTCCAACATTACCATGCTTGGAACATTATCTTTGTAGTGATCAATTGAGGGATCAAAAATAGTTATAACAGCTCTTCTTGTGGTACTGTTACGTTTAAGACGAACCAAGACAGATTCTATTTGATCTGTTCGGATACTGTATACATCGCGCCCTATTTTAAATCCAAAATGACTTCTTATTCTGTTACCATAGTCAGTTCCTTTCAACCGGCTCTCAGGATCTAAAAAGTGGTTTTCACATTTTTTAAATTTTTTTATTGTGAAGTAGCCCTCTGGAGGTTGGGAATTAATGGGATCATTAACTTTCACTACTACGTTGAGTAACTCCTTGGTGAACTCTTCATTTTCATCCTCCAATTCATCTCCAAATTCCATGATCTGTTTTAAAACAGTTTTCCATGCGTCAGTAGCCAGTTGAGATTCTGTTGTAAACAAATTTTAAACCCCCATATAGAAATTAAAGAAATAGTTAGTTGCCCATTTTTTTGTTCGTTTCGAATTAATTTTCTAGAAGATTATCTTATCTTGAGTGATAAAATCCATGAGTTTAGTATCTAAAACTAGTTTTTATTGTTTTGATTTAAAAATGTTTTTCAAAGTTTCTCGACCAACCTGTCCAACATAACAAATATTTTTAGTTTCATTTCACCCTACTCTACCTTTGAAATATCTTGGGGACTGTTTAAATTGAGAAAACTTTTCTTTGGAAGATTAAATTGGTCAATTTCTATGTACTTAACATTTAACCTTTTTATTAGTGATTTAACATTTTTTGATCCTTCAAGAGGAGATCATCTATTATTTCCTTGGATTTAGCTGGGTAAATGGAGTGAAGTGGTTCCATATTTCCATCTGACCATATCGGTACGAAAGATTCAAAATCAGGGTAGTTTTTAGAGATTTCAAAGATTTGTGTTACCAGTTCTTTGGAGATGAATGGAGAATCACATGGAACAATCAGGGCTTTATCAGAATTAATTACACTGATCCCGGTATAAATTCCTCCAAGGGGTCCTTTATCTTTTATTGTATCCTTCAATATTTTGAAGTTTGAAGATTCTAAAATAGCATTTTTTGATAGTAAATTTTTGTATTTGTTGTACTGAACTTCATTTCTCAGTACCAACACCACTTCATCAGCAACCTGCTTTAACGATTCAAGTACATGCACGATCATGGGTTTACCATGATAATTCATGGATCCCTTGTCCTGACCCATCCTCGTACTTAATCCTCCACATAACACAATTACAGATTTCATATGTTCTTACCAACGTTTAATTGTTAAAATATATTCTATATTTTTAGTATAATCCTTGATAATAAAAACATCTATGTTATTGGAATGGTAAGAAATTGGATGATCCTTACTAATTTTTTTAAAGAAAATAAAAAAAGGTGTTAAATGTGGGTTTTACAACAATCTAGTTGTTGGGTAGTTTGGGCTCTCGTTGGTTATTGTGAGGTCGTGTGGATGGCTTTCTGTCATTCCACTTGGAGAAATTCTTACGAATTTAGCCTTTTTCTGCATGTCTTTTATGTTGTTTGCTCCACAGTAACCAAATGATGCTTTTATTCCGCCAATTAGTTGGAATAGAATTTCGTTTGCAGGTCCTTTGTATGGTACTACTCCTTCAACTCCTTCAGGTACGAGTTTTGCATGTTTCATTGGCCCCTTAACTTCCTGGAAGTAACGGTCTGTTCCTGCTCCAACTCCACCGGTCATGGCTCCTAATGAACCCATTCCCCTGTATTGTTTGAACTTTCTTCCGTTCATGATAACAACATCTCCAGGTGCTTCGCGAGTACCTGCTAGAAGACTTCCAAGCATGACTGCATCTGCTCCTGCCCCTATGGCCTTTGCAATATCTCCAGAGTATCTTAAACCGCCATCTCCTATTACTGGAACTCCGTAGTCCTTGGCAACATCTGCCACCGAGGATATTGCTGTTAGTTGAGGTACTCCAACTCCAGATATGATCCTGGTTGTACATATGGAACCTGGACCTATACCAACTTTAAATCCATCAACTTCTGCAGCCATGAGGTCTTCTGCAGCTTCTCCCGTGGCTATATTACCTACTAAAAGATCTGCATCAATATTTTCGTTCATGGTTTTAACAGAATCTACAATACTTGGTTTGTGTGCATGTGCACAGTCCACTGCAATTATATCTGCACCTTCTTCATCAAGTGCCATTGCCCTTTCAAGATCAAATGGTCCTGTTGCAGCGGCAACTAGGAATCTGCCCTTTTTATCACGGGATGCGTTTGGGAAATTCTTTCTTTCAAGTATATCCCTCATTGTGAGTATACCCACAATGATGCCGTCCTCAACAACAGGTAGCCTCTCAACTTTGTTTTCATATGCTATGTCAAGGGCCTCTGCAGGGGTGGTGGATTCAGATACTGTGACAACTTCCTCTGTCATGATATCCTGAACCATTCTCTTTGGATCAGAATTTAAAATAGGTTTTACATCTCTCCGGCTTATTATACCTACGACTGTTCCATCCCTAACAACTGGAAGTCCGCTTATTTCTTCTTCATCCATAATTTCCTGTGCTTCTACAATGGATGCTTCTGGACTTATGGTGATAACATCCCGTATTGTAAGATCACCGGACCGTTTAACCTTCCTGATCTCATTAATCTGCTCATTAATGGTCATATTTCGGTGTATAACACCTAATCCACCTTCTTGAGCTAAAGCTATTGCCATTTCTCCTTCTGTCACTGTGTCCATGGCAGAGCTAACTATTGGGATGTTAATTCTGTAATTTCTTGAAATTTGGGTCGTAGTTTCAACGTCCTTAGGTTCAACCGAAGATACTGATGGTAACATCAAAAAATCGTCAAAAGTGAACCCTTCTGGTGCATTAATCAATTTTTCCGAGAACATATAAATACCTCCAACCCTCAAAAGGTTGTTCAAATAGTTTTTTGGGTTTAAATCTCATTAAACCCTTACCTTCAGTTTCCTTGGATCAAATATAATCCCACAAAAAACTGTATTAAATTTCTCTTATATTAGATTTCAAAACTTTAAAAGTTTTCTATCATATCCTTCAATTCCTTCACAGCAGTTCTGTGTATAGTTCCATTATTTCTGTCTCCACCTGTACATGCAGCTCCCCTTATCCCTACGACATCACATCCGATATCATAGAGTAATTTAAGCTGATCCTTTTTTATAGAACCTGCCAAAGCAGATTTTAGACCGTAATCATGTATGTTGTCGTTGAATTTTTGAAGTTTTTCAACATCCATAAAATCAAATAGGGTTTTTCCATCCTTAACTGCTGTGTCTACCATTGCAAGATCTGCCCCGGAATCGGCAGCTACACGTGGAATTTCCATGGGATCAACTGCCCCTACCCTGTGGGCGTCAGCGTATCCAGATGCTACTATCAATGCATCCTCATCAAATTCCCTAACAGATTTAACCACATTTTCCATGACTTCTAAAGCTTCATCATAGTTTTTTGTTCCGTAAAGACCTACTTTAATATAATCAGCACCTGAAACAACTGCTCCAGCAGCTGCAAGTGACACTGTACCGGGTTTGTATGGAACATCACCCAGAGTTGCACTTACATGCATGCCTTCAGGAGTTATCTCCCTTATATTCTTGATAACCCAAGGAAAATTAGCACCAAGTGATCCTTCCTTTGGATTTTTAACGTCTACTATATCGGCACCACCTTCAACAGATTCTAGTGCCTCCTCTACATTTATTGGACTTATTAAGAGAAGCAAATTTTTAACCTCCTACATTTCATCAAAAAAACCCATTAGTTAACTTAAATCTTATGAGTCCATTGAAATATTATGATTATTAAAGTTGGCAAAACGAACATATAAATATGTTCCCTTAAACTCAGATTTTAACTATTTATCAAACATCAAGAAATTTAAAAACACATACACTAAGGTAGGTTAGTGATATTTCAATAGTTTTTAAATAATAATTCGACTGACGGTACATTTATGTTATTATCACATTTCTAAAATTACTTAATCCATTAAATCCATAGAAATAATTGTCAATTATTTTTATAGCTGGTGAAAATGACAAGGACCTATAAGTTTGCCATAGATACCGCCGTTGCTCAGGCTCATATGAAAGAGGTACTTGAATTCATTTATAAATATTATTTATTGTCTAAACCCAAAAATTTTAGTACAATCAACAAAGTCAACGGATCAAACAATTCTAAACTCAGTTTTTACGCAATAAATCCTGAGTATGGATGGAAGCTTTTAGTGGAGATGGTGGCAGGATCACCATTGGATGTTAAAATAACTTCTTACAACGGCACCCCCGAAAAGTTTGTTACTAATGTTAAAGAGGAACTTATCCTTGCGGTACAGTTCTTCCATGAGTCAATAAGACAGTCCACACTCTACTTCGCCTGGGTTGAGGGAGAAGATATTATACCAGAAGAGCCTCCAAGCTCGGGTAAGAAACTTGCTGACAGGTTATTTGGAAGTAACCTTTTGTTTTTATACGTACTCTTTTTCGGAATTAACATCCTATTCTTCGTATTCTTCGGACTTGTTTTTGCAGTGATAGCCATACTCGGACTTCAACTGATTATTGTGCTGCTTTCTGACAGGATCTACATGGCCAGAAACAATTGGAGGATCACACCTTCAAATCCATATGTCCACATAATAGAGTATCAGCTTCCTGTGGAAGAATTTAGAATGTTTAAAGAAAAATTTGGGAACGATGTAGTTGTTCAGATGAAAAATGATATCTATAAAAGATCTTTGGCAATTGGAAAGGAACCTACCTGTGAAATTGGAGAGGAAATTTTTGAGGATTATGGATTTAAATGCAGTCCCGACAGTCGTCTTGTGAAGATCGTGGATGTCTACAGCATTGTGAAAACTGCGGCATCTAAATTCAACATACCCATACCTAAAATCGTTATTTCTAACACCATGGTGCCGAATGCAGCTGCAACAGGCCCAATTCCAAGCCGTGGTTTGGTGTTAATAACAACTGGTTTGTTGGTTGAACTTGAAGAAGATGAAATATTAAGTGTGCTCGGTCATGAAATGGGTCATTTAAAGGGTCGTGACCCTGTTGTGTTGTTTTCCATCATTTCCATTGAATTTATTTTGAGGTTCACCCTTTTCTTCCCACTGGTAATTTTGAATCCAATAATTTACATCATAGTGGTGATGGCAGCCATATTCTTCGTTGCCAAGTTCTTTGAAACACGTGCAGATCTTGTTTCTGCCATGAAAATAGGCCAACCAGAAGTACTTGCTGAATCTCTTAGAAAAATAGGATTTAACAGGTTACAAATGGAAAGATCATCATCAAACATCCTTAGATGGTTAGCATGGGATCCACACCCACCACTTTACTTCAGAATAGAAAGGTTGGATAAAATGAAAACACCTATCAATGTAAAACATCCACTAATCCAATCTGCAAAGGATGTAATTAACGGATTTAAACGCTCATTTAAAGGATGAACTGTAATATTATCTGTATTGTTACTACATATATCAGGTTAATGTTAAACAAGATGCTGATAATTACAGTAAAGGCTGGTACAATGGCCAGGTGCTTGCTAGGAACTTTGTGGTTCCGGGTGTTTCAGCTGAAATTTCAGCCTTCCTGTGGATGTATCATTCGAATGTTGGTAACTGGGGCAATAAAACATTCTCATTCTCACATGTAAACAACACAAGTTCAGAATCACTGGGATTGAATCTTACGAATGGATTGACTTGGTTAGCCTACTACACTCCCCCAAGTTTAACGAGTCCAGAATTTGTTACAATTCCAATCATCAATCAAGGAGTTCCAGCAGTTATATACGAATCTTATTCTCATGATTCAAACGAAACTGTGTATGATCATACTTTTGGAATTTGTGGATGCCATAGACAAGCTTAAAATTTAACACTCCACATATTTTTTTGATTAAAACATACTCAACTACGGGTAAAAATTTGCACCAAATTTTTGGAAATGAGTTTAAAAACCAGGAATTTCAATTTAAAAGAAGATATAGAAAAAATTGATAACATTAATGTGTTTTTTTACAACTTTTTGTAAACAATTTTTGTGTCGAATATTATAAATTTGCATTACGACTTAAAATGGCGACCCCTTTTTATTAATGTTATCCCTAATAATTCTGTGCTCATCACATGCAAGACCCATAATTACAGCATCGTTCCTTAATTTTTTAATGAGTTCACTGGTTTTCACCCCTACAGGACATTCATATGTACATTGACCACACATTGTACAGAGATAAAGCCCAGAATCCGTGCATGTTTTTTCATCATCTATGAAACTGCTTAAAACAACACCCCTACCACCAAGATGTCTCCTGTAACCAAAATCATTCCCAACTACGTTGTATATTGGACACGTAACAATGCAACTACCACATCCAATACATAACAAACATTCCCCACCATCTTCAATAGCCTTTCTCCGGCCATTGTCCAAAAGAACCACAACAACTCTTCTTGATCCGTACATATTCTTGAGCAGAATCTGTTCAATGTCAGCTGTTTTTGATGGGGATGAAATGATGTTCATGTATGCAGGTACAGTTTTACCAGAGGCGTAGACTGTTTCAAGCTTAACAACGGACACTGCATCTTCAATTGTTTCGACAAATTTGTCAATACCAACCACGATGATATGAGTATCAAGCATGGACACCAGGCTGATATTTCCCTCGTTATGAACAGTTACTATTGAACCATCATCTGCTGCAACAGAATTGGCCCCTGTAATTCCCACACTACATTTTGAAATACTTTTAATCACATCATCCTTGACTGTGTTGAGTATTGTCCGGGGTTCGGGTTTAACATCCACACCATAATGTTTGGATAAAATAACTGCAATATCATCCATTCTAAGATGTGATGCAGGTCCTATTGGATGTGATGGTCTGCTATTTGGGTCTAACTGTACTATTCTATCTCCTAGATCTGTTTCAATAACACTAACTCCCTTTGATTCTAGAAATTCAGTTAGCCCTATTTCCCCAGCTGTGTTAGATTTGGATTTGGCAACAATACCTTGATCTTGAACTATTGAGTAGATGGCATCAAGGGCATCTTCTGGTTTATCAGCAGTTACAACTTCCACACCATTTTCTTCAAGTTTTTCAATTCCCCTTGAAACCAGTTCTTCCATATTATCGATTGAAAATTTCCTTATCTGATTTACACGTTCTTTAAGTTCTTCTGTGCGTTTGCTGTGGAGTATGTTAGATTTTCTCCCGTCAAGTATTCCGAAGGACCTGTTCATTGCCTTGATCTCAGACTGTTTCATCTTTCCATCCCCATGAGTATCAGCTCTGTAATATCCATCACACTCTTTAGAGATCCATCTTCGTCTTGGTTTTTAGTTTTTTCAAGTGCATTTTCCAAGTTCAATATGCAAAATGAACAGGATGTAACTAGAATTTCAGCACCAACTTCTTCTGCATCCTGAATTCTTCTACAACCAACTTCCAGTGCAAGTTCTGGAAATGCAGATTTAACCCCTGATCCTGCACCACAGCATCTTGACCTTTCCCTGTTCCGTTTCATCTCCACAAGATCAGCAGTTGTTTTAATGGCATCCCTTGGTTCTTCATATATTCCTGAATGTCTGCCAAGGTGGCATGGATCATGGTAGGTTACAATTTTTTCTGTTGAATCTACATGAATCTTGTTTTCAGCCAAGAGTTCTTTTACAAGTTCTGATGTGTGAATCACATCTAATTCAACATCAAATAGGGCTTTATAATCATTTTTTAAGGTGTTATAACAACCTGCACAAGATACGAGCACTGTTTCTTCATTAGTTGTCAGAATATCTTGCAGGTTGTTTTTCATGACTTCTTCTGCCTCATTTTTAAACCCAGTTCTCATTAGAAATGATCCGCAACACGATTCATTGTCAAGCAAGGTGTAATCAATACCTGCCTTTTTTAAAATCTTTTCTGTGGCATTGGAGATACCTGGAAGTTTTTCCCTTACAACACAACCCTTGAAGTACAACATTTTTTTCGATCATCCGCCAACTTTTTTGTTAATGACATTGTTATTCCACATTATTGGTATGTTTATCGTTGAAAAATAATAATGCATAATGATAAAAAAAAATATATGTTTGTAGGCAGAATCAGCGCCTAATTAAGTTGGAATACACTCCAAGACCATATGCCACATGTTCTACAGGCAGTAATATGAAAACTAAAACCGAATATACTGATTTAGTTCGCATGACCACTTCTAAAAATACTAGGACCGCAAATAAGATGTATAAACCCATTGGAATCAAGGTTATGATCCCCAAAAAATAGTATAATGGTGCGAGAAGTATTAGATATGCTATGAAAATTGTTGTTAATGGAACATTGATGGTTATCATGGATCGGTGTTTTTTTACAGTGTTTGAGATGTTTACACCGTATTTGAACATGTTTGATGCAAATTCTTTAATGGATCCTGTTTCATGATGCCAAATCCTAGCTTCAGGCGCATTTAGGAACAAATAACCCGCATTTCTCAATCTGAAGTTGATTTCATTATCATCAGACATGATTAAAGATTCATCATAACGGAATTTGGAAATAATAGCTTTTTTGTAGATTGCATTGTAATTGGCTATGCTTTTTACGTATTTAACATCCCTACCGTGAAATGCTGGATTAGCTCCAGATGCAATGAAAGAAGTTATGAGTGTGTTGATGATCATTTCAGTCTTGTTATCAGTTTTTGCAATTAAACGAGGCCCTCCTGCTCCTGCAACATCATCATCAGTTTGTAGGATGGATCTGTAGAGCGTTTCTAGCCAGTTCTTGTCAACCAAACAATCAGCATCTGTGAATGCTATGTACTCTGCTGTTTCAGATGAATTGTCTATCACCAGATTCCTCGCAAAACAGTGGCCATAAAAACCAAAATCATGTTCATTCAACACTTTATAACTTATTTTGGAAGATTTTAATATTTTCTCTGCAATTTCACGAGTCTTATCATGGGAATTTCCATCAACAACCAGTACTTCATATTTTGAACAGTCCATGCTCTGGTTTAAAACTTTTTTCAGTGTTTCTGAAATATTTTTTCTTCATTACGAGCTATTATTCCAACTGTAATTTTTATCATCAAATAGACCATCCTAAAATAATGAATTGATTAAAACTTTATTTTCTTAAAATAATTATTTAATACTTATCCATAATGAAACGATCCTACAAAGTACTTTAAGTTTTTAATCCTAAATGTTGATGAAGTTGTTAAAATTAAATTTAATCATCCAAATAAATGTAAAAATCAATATGGTTTAGATTTAATTATACTAACACTGAATATATCCTGTAAATGTTGATTCATCCTAATTAATTCAATGGGTTTAAATTATTGGTTCAGATCCAATATATCCCAAATTAATTATTTTATTTGGATTTTCAGAGAAAAATTTGTAAGATATTTATCATTTGTCCCTAAAATAGTATTGAAGCTTAAAAATTGTTGGGTTGTAATATGGGTTCAGAACGTACTTTAGCAAAAAATACAACGGTCCTTTTAGTTGCAAATATAATGAGTTATCTTCTAGGATTTTTTACCACACTTTACACAGCTCGGTACCTTGGTGTGGAAGGGTTTGGAATTCTTTCACTAGCCCTGTCTATTACAGGAATATTTGGAGTGTTAACTGATTTTGGACTTACAACCCTTACAATCAGAGAAGTTTCAAGGGATAATTCCCTTGCCAATAAGTATATTGGAAACACTGCAGTTATGAAACTCTTTTTATCATTGTTGACCTTTGGAGTTATTGGATTACTTGTTTATATTATGGGTTATCCTCAAACAGTTGCTAATGTAATTTATATAATTACTTTGTCTGTTGTAATGACGGCATTTACTGGAATTTTTAATTCAATATTTCAAGCATACGAAAAAATGGAATATCTCTCGTTAACCATTGTATTAACCGCTGTAATAATGATTTCAGGTATTTTACTGGTAATTTACAGGGGATTAGATATTGTGGTACTGTCATCTGTGTACCTCTTCTCCAGTTTATTAGTTTTTATTTTAACATTCATTATATTCTCAAAACGGTTTTTCATGCCAAGTATCCGATTAGATCTTAGCTTTTGGAAATTAACTTTGCAAGAGTCATTTTATTTTGGAGTTTCAAGTATTTTAGTTGTTATCTACTTTTACATCGATTCTTTAATGCTTTCAGTTATGGTTAATTATTCGGCCGTTGGAATTTACAACGCTGCCTACAAGCTCATATTTGTTTTGATGTTTTTACCAAATGTTTTCCTGATATCAATATTTCCTTTGATGTCTCAGCACTTTGAATCCAATAGAGAGCTATTGAAGGTTGAGTATGAGAAGTCTGTGAAGTATTTGTTTGCCATTGCAATGTTCTTCTTCGTGTTTGTGCTGTTATTTGCAGACAAAATAATATACATTATCTATGGATCAGGATATGATGCATCCATCCTTGCTTTACAAGCCTTGATATTTGTTGTGCCAGTGATCTTCATAACCTACCTATTTGGAAATATTTTAGGTGCAATTAACAAACAAAGAATTCTTTTAATTGTAACAGCTATAAATGCCATTATAAATGTTGCATTAAATCTGGTACTGATTCCCCACTACAGTTACGTAGGTGCATCTTTTGCAACCGTAATTACAGAAGTTACAGGTTTCAGCCTCATGATCCTCTACATCTCAAAATATTTCAGCAGAATCTCATGGATCAACAACTTCCTGAAAACAATTGTTGTGAGTGTATTGGTGTTAACCGTGACCTACATCCTCAAACTGAACATTAACTGGATAATTGCATTAGTTGCAGGGGTAGTTTTATTCCTGGTTCTCATGTTTGTGACCAAAATTATTTCGAAAGAAGATATTGAGATCTTTAAAAGAATGTTAAAAAAGGATGGTAACCTGTAATGTCTGAGGTATAAAAAAAATTTTAAAAAGAATGTTATGTCACCTATATGATGGTTTAGGCCATATTTAGCTTTTAATTGTTTTTTTAAAGAAATTTTCCATTCTCTTTGCATAGGCCTTCCAGGAATATTCTTCTGCTATTAATTTAGAAGCCTTTTTAGTCCAGTTTCTGTAATGTTCCATGTTCTCATAAACATCTAAGATTTTCTTTGAGAGCTCTTCAATATTTCCTGTTTCAACAACCATACTATCATCAGGAAAGACTTCTTTAACACCACATTCATCTGATATGATGGTTGGTATTCCACCTAAAATAGTTTCTAATGGAAATATTCCCCATGGTTCTGATTCCGGTACAAATACAGATATATCTGCAATATCATAAAGTTGGTACAGTTCTTCATCTGAAACTGAATCATAAAATTTGATGTCAACATTATACTCATTAGCCGTTTGGATCATGGCCCGTTTGTATTTTTTCGATAAAATTCCAACTTCTCCACCAACAAAGTGTAGTTTGGAATTAGGTATACGATCTTTAATTGTTCCAAATGCTTTTATTATGTCGATCTGTCTTTTTTAGGATACAATGGCCCTACAAAGATTGAATCAAAATAATCGTTGTTTTTGTGTTCAATTGTTCGTCCAAGATCAACCCCTGATCCTGTTAGCTCTATCTTATTATCAGGATACATTTTTTTTATGATGTTTTTCATTCCTTGATTGAAAGCCAATGTAAGTTTCACATTGGAACTTAGCCTCATATCTTTCTCATGGAAATAAGTATTCCATTTGTATTCTCCAAATTTGATTGGTTCATTGCACATCCATACAGTTGGTATATCTGTGTAACTTGCTATCCACTGTGAAGGATGATTATGGGCATTTATAACATCATGATCCCCTAATTTGTTTGCTAACTTTTTTATCATCTGTTTCCATCGGACATTGTTAAATCCAAAATAGTAGTTAACAACCCATTTCTTATCTAAAGATACAATTTCAATATCTTCGAGAAGAGGGTCAAATATGTAATTTTCATTTTTTTCAAATGTGTAAATTGTGACTGAATTTCCCATTTTATTTAGATAATAACTTAACTTACAAAGCTGTTTTTCAGCACCTCTTGGATATATCAACTCGGGATGAACAATTCCAATATCCATAATTACTTACCTCCAGTTGCGACCATTGATCTGTAAATTTCCATAGTTTGTTGTGCAGATTTGTTCCAATCAAATAATTTTGCACGTTCAAGACCCTTTCTTGTCATTTTTTTGACAATTCTTCATTGGTTAAAATTTTGAACATCTCTTCTGCAAGTTTTTCCTCATCATGGGGGTTGATCATTATCCCTGCATCTCCAATCACTTCGGGAAGAGAACTTGTATTTGAAGTGATAACTGGTGTTCCACAGGCCATTGCTTCTAAAGGTGGAAGTCCAAAACCAGCATACAAACATGGGTAAACAAGCACATCAGCAGCATTGTACCATAATGGTAATTCATCTTCTGCAACGTATCCTACAAAAACCACATTTTCTTTCAAGTTAAATCGATTAATGGTGTTTAAAAGATGTTCCCTTGCACCTAAACTTTGGGGTAATCCTATCTTTAATAATTTGAAGTTCGGGAAAATTTTCTTTAATTTAGCAAGTGACATCATTAGAAGGTCAAGGTTCATACGAGGAGTTTCAGATCCTACATAAAGCAAGATTTTAGTGTTTTCAGGGAATTTAAAACGTTTTAAAATATTTTTATCATTCAATGGACGGTACTTTTCATGATCGACAGCATCATTCACTATGTGAATATTTTCTTCAGGATAGTCTAAATATTTAATAAGCTCGCTTTTAGAAAACTCTGATATTGTAATGATCTTATCTGCCTTTCTGAGACCATCCATATTATCTTTCCAAATTTTAGATCTGTTTTTTCGTACACCCACGGAATGAGATCATGGCAAGTGACTATGCTTGGTTCAAGTTCGATGTACTTGAGGAGGTAGGCCTGTTCCTGTGTTGTTATATGCTTCACGTTTCCGGGCTTGATATTTTTGTTTACCATTTGTCTGTAACGGTACCTGTCAACAGCTTGTAGAGAATTTCTTCCAAAATCCATTAAATTAGAAACTATTCTTGATTCTAGACCATCCCCTCCGGTTTTTACTTTGGATGGTTTGTACCTCTTCTCAAGATTCTTCATCAAGGAATCATATTCAATTACATTCAAAACAACATCAAGCCTTTTTTGAATTTCCAACTGATACTTGTGCATTCCAAATATCTTATCTGTCCTTGGACCGTTTATGTAATCTATTTTCATAGTAAGGTTATCTCCAGAACCATTTTTATAATTAAATCCATTTATATTCCATTAATTTTATTCAAGAAGCTCTCTGTAGAGTTTTTCTGTTTTTGTAGTTACTTCATCCCAGGTATAATTGTTCACTAATTTCAATCCAGTTTTTCCAATTTCACTACGAAGGCTATCATTTTCAAGTAGTTTTATCAGATTTTCTGCCAACATTTTAACATCATGAGGTTCTGATAATAAACCATTCTCTCCATTTTTTACAATATCGGGAATACCGCCAAGATTTGATGAAACTATGGGTATTCCTGCGGCCATGGCCTCAAGGTTAACTATTCCAAATGATTCTGCAAGGTTAGTTGATGGCAGGCAGAACACATCTGCAGCCTTGTAATAAAGTGGTTTTTCATCATCATCCACAAATCCAGTGAATATAACATCTTCAGAAATTTTCAACTGTTTAGCAGTTTCCTTAAGTTGGTTATCCATGTGACCGCGCCCAGCAAATATGAGTTTAGCAGTAGGAAAAACATTTTTAACTAGTTTAAATGCATTTAAAAGGATATCTGGTCCTTTATACTCAACTAGACTTCCGAAAAATAGTATGATTTCAGATTCATGGGGCAAGCCCAAAATTTCCCTGGATTTTTCCCTTGTCAGTGGTGTGGTAACCTCGTCAATATTTATACCATTAGGAATGATAACTGTTTTATCAGGATATTTACTTAAAAATGGTGAATCCTGTGCATAGGATTTGGTTGTTGCGATTATTACATCGGCAGCTTTGAGTACTCTGTGTATGAAAAGTTTGTTGTAAAGTGAAACCCCTGCATTTCTTGCGAAACTTCCCCAGTTTCAACACCATCAAATTGGTAGGTTAAAACGAATGGAAGCTTTTTACGTTTTGCATAGAGGAGTGCTGGAAGATCAGAGTATGGTATGGGAGAATGTGCATGTACAATATCCATATCATAATTCAAAGGATTGTAAATCAATTTAATGGAAGGGTTGGCACTGGCTATTTTTAAACTGGTACCATGCCTATGGATCTTCAAGTTGGGATAAAGTTCTAAACTGCTTTTAGAATCTATAGAGGTAGTGAATACATCGACCATGTTACCTCTTTTAGCCATGTTAACAGCTAAATTGTAGGCAGCAATTTCAGTACCGCCATGTGCATACTTCTTTATATAATCCTCTGTGTTTACTAGGTTCGGGTAAGGGTAATGTCCCACGAAATATCCAATTCTCATTCTTATCGCATCCAGAGTGAAGTTTCATTTATCCATTCCCAGTTGGGCAATTAAAAGGAAAAAAATCAATATAAATACCTTTTTAAGGTAAAATCCTTACTAAAGGCATGATAGTTTAACACTAATCTATTTAGATCTGTTCATCAGAATGGGATTTTGTTTTGTCCTGTTTTTTTGTATCTTCTCCCATTTTCCTTGTCAGTGCAAGTTCACGTACCAGATCAGTTAGTTCTTCCTCTACTGTTTCTATTTTGTTGTACATCTTGAAGATCAGGTAGAAACATAGAAGCAAGCCAATTATAAGAACAAAGTCCAAACCTCTTCCTATTCCAGTATAAACAGCCAAGAAGTTGGTTGAGTTTGGATCAATGGCTATAAGGATGACTCCCAACCATATGAGTATCCAAACAAACATCATTCCAAGAGACATTTTACCGTCTCTGAATCTTAGTATGCTTAGTATTATCGCAAAAATTCCCAGGATAATTGCTATTACTTGGTATATCATTAACATTTTTTTGTCCCAAAAAATTTTTTTTATTAAATTCCGTGCTTTCTTATGATTTATTGGTGTTCAATCCTAAATTTTTTTCGATAAAAATTTGGTCTGAATCTGGAAGTTATGATTTCTTTATTTAAACAGTTTGAAGATGAGCTTCGAAAGTATTTTCAAACCCTCAAACAGGTTGGTACCCTTTTTCATTGTGTAGTCTGTGTAAATAGTTTTCATTGGTACTTCCTTAAGTTCTAGGTTATGCCTTTTAATTTCGCCTATGATTTCAGAGGAAACTCCATAATCCCTGGCATTTATGATCATGGCTTTTGCAGCCTTCTTGTTAAATGCCCTTAATCCAGATTGGGAGTCCCCAACTTTTATACCGTAGAATATCATTGTGATGAGATTCATCACAGAATTGCCATATTTTTTACTTCTAGGCATGTCATCAAAATCTCTGGTTCCAATACAGACATCTGCCTCTTGATTGATGATTGGATTTATTACTGTGTAAATATCGTTGGGATCATGCTGTCCATCAGCATCGAATGTTACTATAACATCTGCATCTTCTTCTAGAGACGCTTCTATGCCTGTTTTAATTGCAGCACCCAATCCTCTGTTTAGAAGGTGTCTACAAATGAATCCATGATTATTTTCTTCAATAAATTTTTTTACTATGTCGTTGGTTCCATCCATTGAACCATCATCCACAACAACAAATTCAAAACCCATGGTTGAAAGATCATGCAAAACCTTTTCGATGGTTTTTTCTTCGTTGTAGGCCGGTACTACCACAAATGTTCTCATTGAATCCTCTCTAAACTGAAATATAAATGGTTGATCCAAAGGTAAATCATATTTTTTTTATCAGCGATTGTTAATTGAATTAAGATGTTTTTTTTAACATATAATTCTTTAGTTAGAATTTGTTTAGGAAATACTATTTTTTGATTAAAAAGGAAATTTTAAGGGGTTTAATTTATCAATGTCGCGAGTTCAGCAACTCTTTTACCAAGATTTTGTGATGTTGCTATACCCACATCATCCTGCTCTGTACTACCTTTAGGTCCGCCAACACCGGTTCCACCATAGTGAGCCATTGGTGCACCATCCCCTACTATTATTGCGTCGTGTATTAATAGAAAATCATGTATAGTTGCAATGGTGCTTTCCTGACCACCATTTCTTGAAGCTCCAACTGCTAAAGCTCCTCCTACTTTGTTTCTAAGTCGGAAGGATCCTCTTAACGGTCTTGATCTGTCTATGAACATTTTTAGCTGGGATGTGACACTTCCAAAGTAAACAGGACTGCCAATTATCATCCCATCTGCTTCCATTATTTTTCCCATAATTTCTCCCATATCATCATAGATAGCACATTCACCTGTTGCTTTGCATATATCACATGCTACACATGGCTCTAAGCTTACAGATCCTAAATTTATTATTTCAGTTTCTGCACCAACTTCTTCAGCCGATTTTAATGCTGTTTCTACTAGAAATGCTGTGTTTCCATCTGTTCTGGGGCTGCCCACTATTCCAATTATCTTGACCAAATTTAATACCTCCAATTTGAAATTTTTTAGTTTTTATAAATTTAAGTTTTTGAATTTAAATAATTAGTAAATTTAAAATTTGAGTCATCAACCTAATATATTGTATCCATAATAATTTGATTGGGACAGTTTGAATTATGTTACAAACCAATTAATTTAAAGCCAACCATGAACAATGAATATTCAATGAATCCCTATACAAACTAGTTTATTAAGGTTCACCAAAATAAAGGTAAAATAAACTTATTTTCAAGTTCTAAATCTGCATTATACTCACTTAACATATAGGGATGGTTTTAATTAACTTTTTTCGAAATGGATAAAATTTTTCAGAATGTGGAAATGAAATGACAACTAACGAACCATACGAACCCAAAGTAATACAATCAAATGTTCTTGAAATCGTTGAAAACTGTTTTATCAGTGAAAACAACGGAAATTTAGATGCCAGAGCAGAAGCTATGAAGGATCTTGAGTCATTTCTTGTTGAAACCGACGAAGGATCCTACACTATCAAGTGTCAGGATTCTGAGGAAACCATGCACACCTTCCATGGAGGTATCAAAGAATCCGTTGAAAAATATGTCAAACCATCCCATTTAAATGAGAAAAGTGAGATGAAAATATTAGATGTGTGCAGTGGTCTCGGATACACAGCAGCCACCTGTATCGAACAGCTGAATCAACCACAGGAAGATGGTGGTTTACCAGTGTTAAACATTGAAATGGTTGAAATATCAGCATTGACCCTTGCAACCGGACTAATTGTACCAAGTCCTATTAAATCCCATATGATCATAAAAAAAGCCATTGAAGACCAGCTTTACTTGGAGGGGTTTTTAACTAACAGACTTGTTAACACTAAAATTCCTGAAAACATCAACATCAACATCAACATAACTGATGCAAGAAACCTTGTTAAGAATGATCCAAATGGAAATGGAACCTCAAAAAATTTTGTAAATGATCATGCCCATCAATTTGATGCAATTTTTCTCTTAGCATTTTCACCATTTGAATCACCTGAACTTTACTCACTGGAATTTTTATCGGGACTAAAACCACTATTAAAGCCTGATGGAATGATATCAAGCTTCTCCAAATCACATACAATGAGATATTCCCTTGTAAAAGCTGGTTTTCATATTGGCGAAGGTCCTGAATTTGGTAGGAGTGGTGGTACCATAGCATCAACAGCACTTGAGCTGATTGAAAAACCCATTTCAGTGAATGATGAGAGAGTAGTTGCACTCAGCGATGCGGGTGTACCTTTAAGGGATTTAACCCTTGGAGATTCGAGTTTGGAAATTCTTGAGAGAAGAAATAATGAGCGAGAAAGTGTGAGGGGAAAACTGAAATTCCCATCAACAATAAGATGTCCAGTATTCCTTGGTCAAGACATGGAAGAAAGTCGGTTAAAAAGAAGAGTAATGAATGGTCTTAAAACCATTGGGATTGATAATTTACATTCTAAGGAATCCATGTACCTTATCTGTCCACAATATCATGACTGTGTCTGTGGTAATTCCTGTAAACCAATTGATAATTCAAGGGATAGAATCATTGAAATGGAGAAAAGATTAAATATTTTGGCTGCTAACCACTTATCTTCTAAAAAAATTTGAATTAAAAAAATATACTATAAAATATATAGTTTAACCATGCACTAAATCTCATGATACATACTAATACAACAAACATTTTCAATGATTTTATGGAAAATTTTTTGATTAAAATATAACAAAATAACGGATTAAATAACAATCCACCATTAATAATAACGATAATAAAAGGTGAGGGTATATTGAACTTTGAAATAAAAAATAAAGATGTTATGGGAAGAACTGGAATTATTAAAACACCCCATGGAATTATTAAAACACCGGCATTGATGCCAGTAATACATCCAGGTAAACAAACACTAGATGTCAAGAAATTTGGTGCTGAAGTTGTCATAACCAATGCTTACATCATGTATAAAAACGAAGATTTAAGGGCAAAAGTTCTTGAAGAAGGTGTTCATGAACTCATTAATTTTCCAGGACCCATAGTAACAGATTCAGGTTCATTCCAACTATCAGAATATGGTGATGTTGAAGTAACAAACAAGGAAATAATAGAGTTTCAGGAGTTGATTGGTACAGATATTGGGACCTCACTGGACATACCAACACCTCCCTATGTTAAGAGGGATAGGGCAGAGAAGGAACTTGAAATAACAATTGAAAGGGCTAAAGAAGCCATTGAAGTGCGTGGAGATTTAATGTTAAATTCGGTTGTGCAAGGTTCAACCTTTGCAGATCTGCGTTCAACATGTGCTGAGACCATTGGTGCCATGGATTTCGAATGTTATCCAATAGGTGCAGTTGTTCCATTAATGGAATCTTACAAGTATTCTGATCTTGTTGATGTGGTAATGGCATCTGTAAAAAATCTCCCAGATTCAAAACCAAGACATTTAATGGGTGCAGGACATCCTATGGTGTTTGCATTGGCAGTTGCAATGGGTTGTGATCTGTTTGATTCTGCGGCTTACATATTGTATGCTCAAGACAACAGATTCATGATGCCAACTGGAACCTACAAACTCCAGAATCTTGTTGAAATGCCGTGTTCATGCCGGGTTTGCACAAACTACACCCCTGATGATCTAAGATCAATGGACAAGGAAGAGAGAATGTTACTCATAGCAGAACATAACCTCACAGTAAGCTTTGCTGAAATTAGAACCATTAAACAAGCCATTAATGATGGAAATCTCATGGAACTGGTAGAACTGCGGTGCCACGCCCATCCATACCTTTTAGATGGTCTTAGAAACCTCAAGAATTATACTGCAGAGCTTGAAAAGTACGATCCAGCCACAAAAAAATCTGCATTCTTCTATTCGGGACCAGAATCCCTTGGAAGACCTGAAATAAAAAGACACCTCGAAAAGATGAGCAGAATTCCCAAGAAAAATAACTTGTTAGTTCTTCCCAGAGGCAGAAAACCATACTCCAAACATATCAAAGAAGATCTTGGTAAGCTGTACATAAAAAATGTTAATGGAAATGCAATCATCGATCCTGAAGATCTTATGAATGATTGCCAGGTTTGTTTTGCTGATGTGCCATTTGCATTGATCCCCATGGAAATAGATGAAGTTTATCCCCTGGCACAAAATGAATCACCCATGAACATGGATGCCGATGCAAAGGATTTCGTTAGAAATCAACTTGAAGCCTACATAAACCAATTTGACAACGCTGTTATAAGTGCTAAAGTGCTTGACAAGTTTGATATGTACACCATAAAACTTGAACCACTTCCAGATGGATCTGAGCACCCTGGGAAAATTTACAGCTTGGACGAGTTTGAAGGAGATATTGGAAGGATCTTTGTTGATGACAAAACCAAGATAAAAAGCATAGCAGACTACCAGTTTGGTGAAGGTGCAGGGACTGCACTCTTTAAAAATGATGTTAAAATCGTGAAAAGTAGAAAAACAGGAAAGATCAGACACGTATATGAAGGTGAAACTTTGATCGCTACTTTGAGGGCATCAGACAGTGTATTTGTGCTTGATAGGGAAGGTGCAAGGAGATTGCATTCACATGTGGAATATCCAAAAAACAGGGTTGTTGTGAATTCAGATGCAGAACCATTTGCAAGAGAAGGAAAAAGTATATTTGCTAAATTCGTTATAGATTGTGATATAAATATAAGATCTAATGAAGAAGTATTGATCGTTAATGAAGAGGATGAATTGATTGCCTTTGGTAAGTCAATTTTATGCGGTTATGAAATAATTGATTTCAACACAGGTCAAGCTGTTAAGACAAGAAAAGGAGGAATTTAATGTTACCCGGAGCAGGAATGAACCCAAAACAGTTAAAACAAATGCAAAGAGCAATGAAACAAATGGGAATGGACAACAAGGACATCAAGGGTGTTACAGAGGTTGTCATTAAATTTAAAACTAAAGAAATCGTTATTACTAGTCCAAAAGTGAATTTAATGGATTTTATGGGGCAGCAAACCTACCAAGTATCAGGTAAAATTGTTGAAAACAAAATTGAAGCAGAATTAGTCATCCCCGACGATGATCTAGATCTTGTGAGTACCCAGACAGGAGTAAGTAAAGAAAAAGCTCTTGAAACTCTCAAAGAAACCAAGGGGGACTTGGCAGAAGCCATTTTGAGGTTAAGTTAATGCCTTTTATTGCACAGATATCAGATTTACATGTTGGTTCCCTCAATTTCCAGGAGAATCTGCTTGATAAAGCAATAGATGAAATTAACAGTGTTGATCCCGATGTAACAATAGTTACAGGGGATATTACTGAAAATGGATATTACCTTGAATATCAGAAGGTCGTGCCATTTTTAGACAAAATTGAATCTCCTATATTGGTGGTTCCTGGAAACCATGATGCCAGACATGTTGGTGATGAGTGTTTTGTGGAACTCATTAAAAATCGATATGGAACACTTGAAGATAAAAAACATGGATTAAAGGTTATAGGGCTTGATAGCAGTGAACCTGACCTTGATTATGGTAGAATTGGAAGATCTCAGCAATCTTGGATGGAAAATGAACTTAAAATTGCTGATGAAGAAAATTTGTACAAGATAATAGCACTCCACCATCACATAATACCCGTACCTAAAACTGGAAGGGAAAGGAATGTTTTAAGTGATGCTGGTGATATACTACAATCACTCATGAATGGGAAGGCTGATCTTGTTCTCTCAGGGCACAAACATATGCCGCATGTTTGGATGATGGAAGATACAACATTCATCACAGCAGGTACGGTTTCATCACTGAGATTAAGGGGAAAGGCACTTTCATCATACAACACCATCGATATTGAAGATGAATTCATCGAAATAATTCTTAACCGAGCAGATGGAACCAGAAAATGTCTAGCTAAATATGAAAACACTTGTTTAGGTGATTAATTGAAAGTTATTGTAGATGCATCAAATGTAGCACATTTTGGGAAGGAGAAAGAAGGTAACAAACCTCGTTTAGACTACCTTCTAAAATCTGTGGAAGCTCTGGAAAAATTAGGATATGAGCCATTTCCAATAGCAGATGCATCCCTAAGACACGAAATTGATGAAAAAGAAAAGTTTAATGCAATGCTTGATGAGGGAAAAGTGCAACAGGTTCCCTCTGGAACCACTGCAGATCATTTCATTCTTAAACTTGCCTTTGAGGAAGATTGTAAAATTCTTTCAAATGACAACTTCAGGGAATTCAATGATGAGTTTCATGATATCAACAACAGAAGAATTCCATTCACCTTTGTTGAAGGTGCCATCTCCATAGGTAGCTCTTCTAAACCTAAAAAGGTGAAGAATATACTCCAAAAAATAAGCACACAAATGCTAAACGATTTCGAAAAAAAGGGTCTGGAGTCATATAAGCTAAAAAAGAACAAAAAATTAAGTGGTATTGCAGTTGCCAAGGAAGCAATTGATAGAATTACGAAAACCACTGAAAACACCTTCGATTCAAAGATCGAAGATATCTTCATGAAAATTCCTTTATTTGATAAGGTCATGGGAATGGTTGAAGATGCTGAAAAAACCAGTGATTTCATTATTTTTGTGCTTGTAAGTCCTAAAGATTACAAGGACACAGTAAGAAACGCCGGTAATATAGCAGTCACAGTGGGAGACAGACTTAAACTCGATCATGCACCCCTGGTTGCCATTCGTAACGATCTGTTTACCAAACCAGGAACATTTGAATTAAATATCATATATTCTGATGAGATATTAGAAGAATCTCCCTACAATGTGAACATAACCATAAACGACCATGATTACTCCTTTGTAAAGAAAAATTCAAGAAACATCGCGAGCACAGTTGCAGCAAGACTTGGAACATGGAAATTCCCAATTGTTTCAGTTAAACCCAGCATGCTGATGGAAAAACCAGGACACTTTGACATAACATTGGAAAAGGGAGGAGAAAAATAAATGGTCATGGATTACATCTCACGAACCATCTTTGGATTTCTTATTAAACACAGGGTTATAAGCATTGGAACAAAATATTATCCAACCAACGATATGGAACGAGAATATGTTCAGATGGTAAACTACACCAGAACCATGCTTTTAGAAATTGAAACAGCACATATAACCACAGAAAATATTTTTAACAATGTGCTGAGCGAAGTTGGTACTGGTAACATTCCAGATAACAGGAAATTCATCGAACTCCACCCTGCAGAGAACAATGTCAATGAGTACGCACTACTTAGTAACATCATAATGGGTAGTGACAGGTACCTCTACATCGAAATTTTTCAGAAAAACAAACCACTCATTGAAGAGTTTGTTAAGTACATACAGCGTGCCAGGGGAACTATTGTAGAGCGAAGTGCAACTGAAATAGTATCCAAGATGCTTTCAAAAAATGATGCAATAAGGGTTGGTATAGAACTCATTGCTAAGGGTTTGGATAGGGAGGTTGATGTTAGAGTTGCAGTTGGAATGACTGGAGCAGCAGCCATTGAAAGATCCATAAACTTGAACAAGCAGATAGGTGAAACCTCTGGTGTGGGCTTTACAAAACTTGGAGGTGAGTTTGCAATTGTATTCTCATCCAAGTTCGGCAATCTTGAAGGCACACCCGCAGTTTACGACAACTACGTTTTCATTGATGCAATCGATTCAACCAAGTTCATTGATGAGAATGGTAGGGATAAACTGGTTGAGATAATGAATGAAATTTCATCATTCATTGAAAAAGAATGCAAGGGTAAGATCGAAGGTTATCGTGTTGGTGGAGATGATTTAATAGCCAACCTACCAACCAAAGATGCAGCTTTAAGAGCAGGAATGGACAGTGCATGGCACGCATTAAATAACGGTGTGAGGCTCAGAGTAGGAATTGGAAAGAGCCGTAGAGAAGCCGGAGAAAGGGCCCAAATGGCCGACAACATAAAAATTTGGAACAACAATCCAGTCATGGTGTTCGATCTCGCTGATGGTATTTATTCCTATTACATTCCATCGGAATTCACAAGAACCGTACTTGACTTCATGCTCAATAAAAAGGGTAGAATAGCCATCATATTCATCTTTGTATTTGTAGCCACATTGGTGGGATGGAACATAGGTCAGCCTGTTTTTGGTTTAATTGCCATTGGATTGGCATTGGTTTATGCATTAACAGCATAATAATTGATAAACTTATATTTTTTAGATTTACAAATAATGATAATTTAAGGTGTTTAAATGAAACAAGAAGCTAAAGGAAAGATATTTGTTGGAATGATTGTTTCAATAGTTGCATTTGGATTTGCAACTGGAACAGGATTTTTTATGGGTGCCAATCCCATTAATACCAATGGAATACTCAACCTTACACAACAAAGTCAGTTTCCAAGCATTCCAGCTTCCCAAACAACTAATCCCACCGTGAAAACTACAAATCAGACAACTGTCCCATCTGGTCAGTCAGGCCAGACAAATACAGTGACGCCTAGTAATCCTAGTTCTGGAAACAATTCAAATAAACCCTCAAACAACAATCAAAGCGGTAACTCATCTGGCAATTGAAGTTACTGGTAAAAAGTAGAGGGTTTTTAATTGATTATGGATGGACTCATGAATGTTGGATGAATTTTTATAGTATAGTAATATGGAGATTGGGATTATGAAAATTGTGGATGGAGGAGTATGTGCCATTAAAGGCGTGCTTGCAGCTGGATCTTGTGATGATGATTATGGGGTGGCTGTAATTGTGTGTAAAGATTGTGATTCTACAGCTGTTTTTACTTCTAATAAAATAGTTGCGGCCCCAGTAATTTTAACCCAAAATGCAGTTGAAAATGGTAAATTGTCTGCGGTGGTTGCAAACAGTGGAAATGCAAATTGTTTCACTGGAGATCAGGGAATAGAAGATGGGAAAGCAATGGCTTCAATAGTTGCAAAGGAACTTGATTTTAACTGTGAAGATGTTGCTGTTGCATCTACTGGAGTTATTGGTAGATTGATGCCCATTGATATCATAGGTAGTTTGATAAAAAAGCTATTTTAAGACTTGAAAATTCAAATGAAGCTTCTAAAAATGCAGCTGAAGCCATTATGACCACAGACACATATTCAAAGGAATTTGCGGTTGAAACAACATTAAAAAGTGGTAAATCCATTAGAATTGGTGGAATAACCAAGGGTTCAGGCATGATTGCTCCGAATATGGGTACAATGTTATGTTTCATAACAACAGATATTAAAGCATCATCATCAGAACTTAGCACTGCTTTAAAAAAGGCTGTTGATGCTAGTTTTAACATGGTTGTTATTGATGGAGATGAAAGCACCAACGATACTGTGATCCTCATGGCCAACGGTGAATCTGGAGAAGCCATAGATGAAAACTTTGAGGAGGCCCTAGAATATCTGTGTTGTCAACTTGCAAGTATGATGGCCAAGGATGGTGAGGGTGCAACAAAATTCATGGAAGTGGAAGTAAAAGGTGCAGTAAACACCGAAGAAGCTAGATTAGCTGCAAAATCAGTTGTATCATCCCCACTTGTAAAAACTGCTCTTTTTGGTGCAGATCCAAACTGGGGCAGAATTGTTGCAGCGGTTGGTTATTCAGGAGCAGATATCGATCCTAAAGTTGTTAGTGTTAGTCTTGAATCTGATAATAAAAGGGTAGATGTTGTGGATAATGGAATTGTCGAAGCATTTGAAGGTACTTCCCAACTGGAAGAAGCTGAAGATATTATGGAAGAAAAGAACATTCGCATAATTATTGATTTGGGGTTAGGTATTGGAAAGGCAACAGCCTACGGTTGTGATCTAAGCTACGATTATGTGAGTATAAATGCTGAGTACACAACATGAAGATTATATTTATAAATAATAATTAAATTTCATGAAGATTATTTTGGAGAATCGTGAATATGGAAACAGTTAACATTCTTATCGAAGCGTTACCCTACATAAAAAAATTTCACCATAAAAAGGTGATGATCAAGTACGGTGGACATGCAATGATAGATTCTGATGCCATGAGCTCCACTGCTCGTGACACAGTACTTTTGAAGTACGTTGGTATGGAACCAATGGTTGTGCATGGTGGAGGGCCTGAAATATCTAGATCCATGAACAAACTTGGTAAAGAACCAAAATTTATCGGGGGTCTAAGAATTACAGACTCAGAAACTATGGATATTGTGACAATGGTTCTGGTGGGAAAGATCAACACAGACATAGTTTCAAAGGTATGTTTGCATGGTGGAAAGGGTATTGGAATATCTGGAAAAGATAATCATCTCATTAAAGCCCATAAAAAAGCACCCCATGTTATGGTGGATAATTCAACTGGTGAAGAGATAACCGTTGATCTAGGATTGGTTGGGGAAATTGAATCTGTAAACACTGAAATAATGGAGATGCTCACTGAAAATAATTACATCCCAATTGTTTCTCCCATAGGTGTTGATGAAGTAGGTAACACTCTAAATCTTAACGCAGACACTGTTGCAGGTGATATTGCGGCTAAAATGGAAGCTGAAAAGTTAATAATCCTCACAGATGTGCCAGGAATATTAGAAGATCCTAATGACCCGGAAACCCTTATTAAAAGAGTTAAAGTCGATGAAATAAAGGATTTAATAGATAATGGAATTGTGAAGGATGGTATGATTCCCAAGGTATTAACCTGTGTCAACGCAGTTGAAAACGGAGTTAAATCTGCCCATATAATTGATGGAAGAATTGAACATTCTGTACTCCTGGAAATATTTACAACCAAGGGAATAGGAACCATGATCACCAAATAAATTTTGTTTTATATTTTTTTTAGTAAGGGTGAAAAGTTTCCATCCCCTCATTTTTTTAATGTGCTTTTAATTGATATCACAAATTTAATAGCAATGTAATGAATATTAGATAATATTCCTTTGTGAATAATTAAAAATTATTTCCTAAATTTATATTTCAAGAACAAATGGAAAGTGTTAAAATAAATAATTCATGAAAATGTTTTAATCAAATTATAAATAACTGAATTATCAATATTTAAATAACCTAGATTAGATAACTTAATTAAATTTAATAGTATAAATATAAACACAAATTTGATTTTTTTTCATACTCTAAATGATTAAGATGTTTATGTTTTAAGGTGGAAAAATGAGGAAAATAGTAAAAATTTTGATAGTAATCATATTGATCTTGCTGGCTTCAGTAGCAGCCTTGGTGATTTATCAATATGCACAACCTTCATCCACCAATGTGATGAAAGGTGACCATAATATTCTGTTATTAACAGCTGATCCCTCAGAAAAAAGGCCTGGTGTTGGCGGGGTTGACATGGCATTTGTGATACATGTTACAGATGGGGATATTAAGAATATAACACCAGTTTATCCTGGTGGAATGACACACCCAAGTGCACAAGAACCAGCTGCAGCTGATGCAGGTAATGGTAAGTTAAGATTCCATGATGTACTTTGGGATGCTAACATCACTCAGGACACAGTCCTTGCTCAGCAAATTGTAAAGTACAACACCAACATGACAACAGACGCTGTTGTGATTGTGACTCCTGATGCTGTGGATGCAATTTTAAATTCCATAGGTCCAATAAACATACCGGGTTACAATGGTAATGGAACCAATGCTGCTGTTTCTTACATAAGAAACGAAAGTGAATTTAGTAAAAACATGAGCAGAGGTAATGCTACACAAACCTTGATGAAACCAGTTATGACAGCAGCCAAAGATCCTACTAAGGCTCCTGCACTGTTTAGTACCATAATTAGTCAGTACTCAAAGGGTAATATCATGGTGGTACCAAGCGATCTCATGACCCAGTTTGCAATTTCCAAGGGACTAAATTTGATTTAAGAAACTTAGATTTAAGTATTGAAAATGGCAACAATGCCATTATCTATTATTTTCTTTTAAAATACAGAAAATTTCATGGTTTAAGTAAACTTCTTTTAATTTATCAGTCCAACATCATGATTACATGATGATTACAAAATTAGTTATCTAAGTACAAATATGGTGTTAATTATAGAAATGAGAATTATCTATTTATTTTAAATTGTTTGTATTTATGTAATAAAATTTAGAAAAAACGGTATAATGCACCGTTGTAAAATATCATAGTAAAAACGAGTACATATACCGATTTATACTAAATTATACCGCCTCCGTGTCCAAAGTTGTCATAAGAACTATTTTGGACGATTATTGATCACTCCAACATCCTATATATAATTTTTGATTTTATTTTCCAAAAAACAGTACTTCTAAGGTGTTTTTTTCTATTTAGGGAGCGTATACAGTGTTTTTAAAATTGGTACGGTGACCTGCTTGGTTCCAATCAATGATCAAAACTTTACAACACGGCGTATAATGGCCTTATAAGGAATATTAAGGCTAAAATCAGATAAATAACCTGTTAAATATTTAATATATATAAAGGCATAGTGCTGATGGTTTATTCACTTTAAAGCCGTTGCGAATTAGTTTACAGCCAGTTAGATTAATAATAGGGAGTTAAACCGTCTTAAAAGTGGAATAAAGTTTTAATAACTTTTGTTACATTAAATTGATTAACAGAGTTATTTATAGAAATTATTAGTTTTAACACCGCAGTGATCAATTTAAAAAAACATGATGTGATTGATGGGTAAAAATTAAGATGACCCTCCATTTCAAGACAATCGTGACCATTATTATGGAATTTTTTGGAGAGTTTGTATAATAATTATATTTATTAAGGCTATTTTTTAAATAGGATAGTAAACAAGATGATTATGGTGAGAAAATGATCGAAGTAGGCATAATAGGTGCAAGCGGTTACACAGGTGGAGAACTCATAAGATTTCTTATGAAACATCCCGATGTAGATATTGTTGCTGCAACATCTAGAAAATTCGATGATGAACCAGTGTACAAAGTTCATCCAAATTTAAGGGACTGCGAATTAAAATTTAAAAATATTGAACCAAGCAAATTAGAAGCAGATCTAGTTTTCACAGCAACACCACACGGAGCATCAATGAAAATTGTTCCAGAGCTCATTGATAAAAATATAAGAGTCGTGGATTTAAGTGGAGATTACAGATTTGAAAGTACTGAAATCTACGAAAAATGGTACGGTTTCAAGCATTCTAATCCATTAAATGCTGTTTATGGTCTGCCAGAGATAAACCGAAAGGAAATAAAACATGCAGATCTAGTTGCAAACCCTGGATGTTACCCTACAGGCGCAATACTTGCCTGCCTACCAATAGTTTCGGAAAATCTTGCGGATAACATCGTTGTGGATTCCAAATCTGGTGTGAGTGGAGCTGGTGTGAACCCAACAGACACAACACATTACCCAAATTGTAGTGATAGTGTTTTACCATACGCAGTTACCACCCATCGTCATGGACCTGAAATTCAGGAGAAACTTTCAAAGTTTGGTAATTCTAAGGTATCGTTCACACCACACTTGGTTCCTGTTATCAGAGGCATTATGACAACTGCACATGGTTTTTTAACCAGTGACGTAACTCCAGAATATATACACGAATTGTACAAGGAATTCTATGATGGAGAACCATTTGTTAGAGTGCTTGAACAGGGAGAATCTCCAAGAATGAGTTCTGTAAGAGGATCAAACAACTGCCATATAGGCTGTTTTGAAATAGATGAAAATGGCAGGTTAGTGGTGGCCTCATCAATAGATAACTTGGTAAAAGGCGCATCTGGACAGGCTGTCCATAACATGAACCTCATGTTTGGATTCAAGGAAACAGAATCTATCGATAATATTGGTCTTCATCCATGAACAAGTTTATAACGAGAAAAACCTATAAATAACTTGTTTAATCGGAGGTTTTTTAAGTAATTATTTTTTTTAAGATAAAAAGAAAAAATAGGATTGAATAAACAAAAAATTTATTATAATCATTAAATTTAAACTATTAACTTAAGAAGAAAGATATAAATTTATTCAATCAAATTTAAAAATATGTCTCCATGAGGTGTCAAATGAAAACTGTGATAGTGTTTTACTCCCGTACAAGGAAAACAGCCCATGTTTCAAAAACATTGGCTAAACAAATTAACGCAGATACAATAGAAATTAACGATCTTAAGGACAGAATGGGAGTTATCAATTATTTAGGATCTTCTTTAGACGCCTTGAGAGAAAATAAAACCAATATTAAACCAGATACTATTGATCTTTCAGAGTATGGTTTAATTTATATTGGTTCACCCACTTGGGCTTCCAAACCGGCACCTGCAATCATTACCATGATTGATAAATGTGATTTGAAAGGTAAAGATGTGATATTGTTTTCAACCATGGGAAACAGTGGCGGTTTGAAGGTTGTAGAAAGGATGAGGGAAAAAATAGAAGCCAGAGGTGGCAGAATGGTCAACTCATTCACAATTAAGACCAGTGGAAAAAAATCGATGAACTTGTCGAAGCAACTGAAAAGATCCTTGATGAAAAGGATCTGAAGATATATGGAATTTAAGAAAAATTATTTCATGGTGATTCAATGTCAATGATAGACAAATTATTGGACTCTTACAAACCATTAATCATAATTCCTGTTATCATTACACTGATTGCTCTGGCAATCGTGGCTACAGGTGGTTTACAAGAGGGTATTGATCTAAAGGGTGGATCAATAGCTGTTGTACAGCTGGAAAAACCTGTATCTGATGATGCGCTAGCTGCTTTAGTGGAAAATGGAACAGGAAACCAACAAGTAACAGTAACAACTTCAGGTGGTAACACTGCAACCATAGAAATAGCCGGTGGTGCAACAGATGTTATAGCACTCACAAATGCTCTTAGTGGAACTGCAACCCTACAAAGTTTCAGAGCTGTGGGACCATCATTAAGTAAACAGTCCCTGAACCAGGTGTATTATGCTCTTGCATTTGCATTCCTGTTCATGTCAATAACTGTTTTCATAATATTCAGGAATTTAATACCTTCACTTGCTGTGATATTTGCAGCATTCAGTGATATCATAATTGCAGTGGGTGGTATGTCGTTACTAGGTATACCACTTTCACTGGCATCTGTGGGTGCACTTTTAATGCTCATAGGTTACAGTGTGGATACTGATATTCTACTCACAACGCGAGTTCTTAAACGGCGTGAAGGAACTATCAACGAAAGAGCTAAAGATGCCATGAAAACAGGTTTTACCATGGCTGCAGCTGCAATAGGTTCTATGGTGGCTCTTTATTTAGTAGTTAGATTCTTCATGCCATATGCACAGGTACTAGATCAGATAGCATCTGTCCTAATAATAGGACTGATTGCAGATGTTCTTGCTACGTGGCTCTTCAACCTTGGAGTACTTAGATGGTACATGGAGGGTAAAAGATGAACTTCAAAGAATTCCTCAAAGATTACAGGGTAATAATTCTTATTGTTCTGTTGATCGTGAGCGTTGGAGCTATCTCAGTCTTCGGAATTCAGGAAGGTCTTGATTTAAAGGGAGGATCAATCATTCAGATCCACCTTGACCAACCTGTTGACACAGACACCATGAGTAAAGTTACCAACGTACTTGATAAACGATTGAACACCTTCGGTGTTACAGATGTAAAGGTCCGTGCAAGCGGAAATCAGGATGTTGTGGTGGAAATAGCCAACGTTGCCCCTGATCAGGTGGCCAAAGTAGTTGGAACGCCAGGTAAATTTGAGGCAAAAATTGGTAATGAAACCGTACTGACAGGTACTGATATCACAACTGTGAAACCATACGAAGTTACAGGTAACCAATGGAACGTTCCATTCACGGTGACTTCAGACGGAGCCAACAAATTTGCTAAAGCTGCAAATGGAAAGGCCGGAACACCTGTAGATATGTACCTAGATGACCAGATTGTATCGTCTCCAGAAGTTTCTGCAGAACTTGCAAACGGTGTGCCTAGCACAGATGTTCAAGTGAGTGGAACCTCCCAAACCAACCAGGCAGCTAAGGATCAAGCCAAATCTTTACAGGTTGTGCTACAATCAGGTGCACTTCCAGTTAAGGTTTCCATAGTTGGTGTGAGTTCAGTTTCTGCAGAACTGGGTAGTCAGTTTAAAACAGGAGCACTCATAGCAGGCGGGCTTGCATTACTTGTGATAGCATTTATTGTGTTCTTAAGATACAGAACCCCTGTTCTTGTGATCCCAATAATATTCACGAGTGTGGCTGAGCTTATAATCATTCTAGGAGTTGCTTCAATAATTAAATGGAACATTGACCTTGCTGCCATTGCAGGTATACTTGCGGCGATAGGTACTGGTGTTGATGACCAGATAATTATAACGGATGAAGTGCTTAAGAAGGGAGTTGCAACGAAGCGAACAAAAACAGCACTTAAGTTTAAAATCAACAATGCTTTCTTCATTATCTTCGCATCAGCAGCTACTTTAATAGCAGCCATGCTTCCTTTAGCTTATATAGGATTTTCTAGAGGAGCTACAGGTATTGGTCTTCTATCAGGTTTCGCATTCACAACCATTCTTGGTGTGTTAATAGGAATATTCATCACCAGACCGGTGTATGCAAAATTCATAGAACTTCTTCTGGGTAAAGAAAGGAGAGAAGAAACGGAAACAAAAACCAGCAGATCTAAAACATCAGGAGTTGGTAAGAAACCTAAAAATAAGAAGAAAGGGAAAAAAGGTAAAAAATAATTTTTAAACCCTTTTCTTTAACTTTTTTAACTATTGACGCCCTTATCGTGAATAAGTTTTTTTGAAATTTTATGGCATCTTGTTTTAATATGAGTATAAATTACACATAATGTTAATAACAATACTGAAAATAATGTTAATAACAATACTGAAAATAATGTTAAAAAAATTTAGTTCAAAGGAGCATATTGCATGATTGATTTAATTATTAACATCGTACTTTTATTAGTTGCACTGATTATTGTTATAAAATCCGCAGACATATTTGTGGACAGTTTAGTTGAAGTAGGAGAGTCCCTTGGAATTTCTCAGATAATATTAGGAGTAACTGCCTCTGCAATAGGTACGTCACTGCCTGAATTTGGATCTGCAATGATTGCTGTGTTTTCAGGCAATCCTGATATTGGAGTTGGGGTTGTTATAGGTTCAAACATATGGAACATTGCAGGAATTTTAGGTATATCTTCGCTGGCCGCAGGTTACATCTTCGTTAAAAAGGAAGAACTCAAAAGGGACGGTTTAATGACCCTTTTAACCGCTGTTATCCTCCTCATATTTATGCTTCTCTTCAATGATATCACCAGAGTAGTTGGTGTGGTTCTAGTAGTTGTATATATCATCTACCTGTACATTCTCATTAAGTCACAGCACAAAAAATCAAATTCTGAAGAGTTGGAAGTAGAAGAATCAACAAAATCTGAGAAACCTGAAATATCAAGTTCGGGAAGTGTGTTAGTTGAAGAAGTTATGGTTAGCGGCAGATCCAGAAACAAAAATATTCTTATCAGTCTTGTAGGTCTTATAGGATTAATACTAGGGAGCAGGTTACTGGTGTACAGTGGTGTTGAAATAGGAGAATTAACCGGTGTGCCACAGATTATTATGGGTTTATTTGCCCTTGCAATAGGAACGAGTATGCCTGAACTTGTTGTAACCGTCAGATCTGCCATGAAGAAAATGCACAGCTTATCCATTGGTACGGTTTTGGGTAGTAACATATTCAATATTCTCATTGGTATCGGAATACCATCACTTTTCATGACCATTCCTGTGGAAAAGCTTGCTGTAAGCTTTGATGCTCCAGTAATGATAGGTGTAACTGCTCTTCTAATACTTTTAAGTTACAGGAAATCAAAATTATCAAGGATTGGCGGAGCAGTACTGATCAGTGTATACGTGGCCTACATAGTAACCAGAATATATCTATCTTTTTAACATGAATTCTCTGAAGTTCCAATCCTAAGGGGAAGGAATTTCAGATTCATGCAAGATTTATATTCTTAAAAGAATAGTATTCAATATAGAGATTTACTCCTAGCTGTAATTCCATGTATCCATGAATTTTAATGTACAGCAAAAAAAATTATAAAAAATCTGTTTGGTAATTTCCATGAAAACTCCAAGGGAACTCAAGGTCAAACCCATTAAAAACGGCACAGTTATCGATCATATAACTGCAAACAAAGCTTTAAATGTTCTTAAAATATTAGGACTTCCAAATAAAGATACCTCTGTAACCATTGCAATGAATGTTAAATCATCCCAGATGTTTGCCAAAGACATTGTTAAAATAGAGGGAAGGGAACTTAAATCTGGTGAAGTAGATAAAATTGCATTAATAGCACCCTATGCCACAATAAATATAATAAGAAATTATGAAATTGTGAATAAAGGCAAAGTAAAGCTCACGAATAATGTTAATGGAATATTGAAGTGTCCAAATCCTAATTGCATCACAAACACCCGTGAACCTGTGAAAACCAAGTTTCAAGTCATAGACAAAAATCCACTAATACTCCGATGTTACTACTGTGAACGTATTATAAACAACGACGACATAGGAACCCAATTCAAATGAACTGACCAGTATACACCCAATAAGTTTAAAGAAGCAAATAATTCGATATAAGTGGTTTTAAAGGTTGTTATTTTTCATGTACAAAAGAGTTTTTGAGGTTAAGACAAGTGACAGACTTGAAATTGTTGACATCAGCTCCGAAATAAATTCCATTGTAGCTGGATCCGGTGTGAAAACTGGACTTGTAAACTTGTTCAGTCAACATTCTACTTCGGGTATTGTGATAAATGAGAACGAATCCGGGCTTGTGGAAGATTTTAAGAATTTGCTTAAGAAAATTGTTCAAGATGAAGCTGGTTACAAACACGATAGAATAGACAACAACGCAGATTCCCACCTCAGATCCCTACTACTAGGTAACAGTGTGAATGTGCCGGTGGAAAATGGGAGGATGGAACTTGGAACATGGCAGAGCATATTTTTCATCGAACTTGACGGACCAAGAACACGGAATATTACAGTTACGGTTCTTCATTAATTTTTATTTTGGATAATCAATTAAAATCGTTTAAAAATTTAAATACCTTAAAAAAAATCATGCTAAATTTAATTTCAATTTTTTAAACTTTCGTTACATAAAAAAACTTTCCCAAAATTACAGTAATTTTCAGCGGATTATAATTTAAATTAACAATAATAGGCCTTTTAGTGATATATCATCTTGTAGCATTTATTTTAGGAATAATCAGCAATATTTCTTGGTAAATATTTGTTTAGAACTGTAATCAAAGAAAAAAGAAATATTAGAGAGTTAATGTTTAGGATTTAAACTCCATTTCAAATGCTACAACAGGATATTCCAATTCGAAGTTGGTTATAACTTCTGGATCAACTTCTCCAAAGTATCCGACTACAGATCCTTCAACAGCTTCACCTGTGGCTTCAACCCTTGCACATCTTCCCCGGATAAATGATGGATGATCGTAGGTTTCAATTTCCATTTTAAGTCCTAAATTCATTATGAATGCATCTGTTATTGATTTTATCTCGGTGAAGTTGGCTGTTGAATGTGTTACTGCACAGGCTATTTTTTTAATTATTTTGGTTCCTGTTTCTGCAGCTTCATCGATGTAGGCCACATCTCCCACTTCAAAGATTTTCTGTGGAAGTTCTTCGTGTTTGTTATCCTTTAAAAATTCCATCAAACCATTTATAAGACTTTTTCTTATCATGGTTCTGTCCTGGGATATTGGTTGAGAAACCATGACATGGTCATCCTCTTCTAATCTGAGGTTTTTGTAGTGCTCATCTTCGCTTGTGAGCATGAGACTCATGACTTCGTAGAAACCCATTCCTATCATTATTTCCCTGACCCTGTTTTCAAACAATCTTGCATTGTCAGGGTAGGCTATGGTTGAAATTTCTGGCAGTTCAGGTTCTATTTTTTGATACAATGTCCTATTGCTATGTTTTCAATGATGTCTACTTCATGGAGAATATCTATTCTGTAGGCTGGCACTTCACATGTCACTGTTTCGGAGTCCAAGACTTTCGCCCCCAACCTGACACGTTCAAGCATTTGCACCACAGCGTTAACATCAAGATCTACTCCCAGCAATTTTTCAGCTGTTTTGATGTTCACATTCATGATTTTAGAACTTAAATCTGGTGTTTCAACTGTTCTATCCTTGTAAACCATGTCTATGGTTTTGATCTTTCCACCGGCCTCTGCAAAGGAAGTTGCAATGATGTTTAAAGCGAAGTTAACTGCCCTTTCATCTGTTCCTGTTACATCTATAAGAACGTTCACAGAGTTTTCTGTGAGTTTGGTTAATTCACCATTTATTATTGGTGGCATTGATAGTACGTTGCCCTTTGAATCTTTAATTAATGGATATTTATCGAATTTTTCTATTAAGTGGGAGTATTTTTTGCCCTTCTTATGGTTGAAAAGGATATCATCGAGATTTTGTTCCTCTGTAGTTTCAAGGGCCACAAATGAATTTTGTTTAGGGTCTGCTGCGATGTAATTGAATGGAGGCGTGAGCACATCCACGTTGTGGATTCCTATTGCAACCTTCTTTCTGTCACGTCCAAGCACCCAGTGAAGATCTTCTTGAAAGTCCATAATATCCTTTAAACCATCTTCATCTAAGGATATGCCCTCAACAATACAACAGGATGTGAATGGTCTGATATGTTCTAATTCAGGATCCACAGTCATGGAGTAACCAGATTTAGATGTTTTATAATCAGGTATTCCAGTTTCTATACCTAGAAATCCTCTGATTGTTCTAGCTATTCCATCTACACTGTAGTAATCTGGTCTGTTTGGGAAAAATTCCACCTTAACATTTTCATCGTCGTAGTGTTCAATATCACTTCCAATCATTGGAAGCAATTCAATTAGTTTTTTCCTTGGAATTTCCTCTCCCAAGACCTTGTTGAAGTATTCGTAGCTGAAATTTATAACTGGCATTATATCATCCTAAATAATAATTCAAATAATTTTTTTTATGATAATCAAATTAAATTTAACTTTGTATTCTATTGAAATTATTAATTTTGATCCACATTTAAGTTTTTCAAAGTTCATTGTTGATTTTTTTTATAAGCTAAAAAATAAATAAAATTTGTTCTTCTTTTTAGACTGGAACTCCCACAGCAAAAATCACAATGAAGAATATGGACTCTATAACAAAATGCAAACATCTATGGCCCAGCGGATCAAGTTCTATTCCAGATATTTCATGACTAATATCTACCAACATGTGTATTAAAGCTGCCAGTAATCCTATTTCGAATGATAGGAAAACCAGTGACAGGATAACAAAGTGGAAGAATGCTTCCATACTCTCATGTACTATCCAGAGTCTTATGTTAGATGCTACACTTTCCTTTATAACACCTGCAAGGAGGATGTAAAAATCTGCAAACACACCCCACATTATTCTGCTGTGTATTTCATCACTGATTGCCAGGAAAACTGCGATGTAAAACCATGTCATTTCCATTAAAAAAACCACGCCTGAACAATTTTTTATTTACTTTTAAGCCATATTGTCTATTTGAGCTCATCTCCCAACTAAAAATTTTGGGGTTATTAACTGATATTCGTTTCAGTCCTACAATTGAACTCATATCTTGTTAACTTAAATATTTTATTGATCTAGGATCAATACCCATCTTTTGTTTTTCCCTCCATAAAAACCCAACTAATCCCAATAAATTGATGATGATTAAAGCATTGTACTACATTAAATTTCTTTAAAGATTAAAAGTGTGATCAGCAACGATGTGATTTTAACAATGAATTTAGACATGTTAAACCCTTTTTCAAACAAAAATTTACAATTCAATTTAGGTAGATTTAATATGATAAACTAAAATAACAGTTATTAACTGGTAAACATGTCCATAAACTGATGTTCAAAAATTCTGTGATGGGGTAAAATTTAAGGGTTTGGGTGTTATCTTTGAGTTTTAATAAGAAAATAGTTTTAACATTGATAGTCTTAATGTTTGCTGGAATATTAACTTTTTCTCAGGTGTCATATGCACTGGATCCACCAACCAAGCAGCAGATAAATAATTACAAAAAGGATGGCACTTACAGTGCAAGGATTGTAAATGCTACTCATCTTAAAAATAACCAATTTGATCCGGTTTTAGTTGACAAATTCAACAAAAAGCAGGGAATTAAAACAGCAAGTAGCCAAAGTTTGAAGACCAAATCTGTTGGTTCTTCAAGTGGCACATCTGGAAATTCCATTTCCAATGTTCCCACGAATTGGAGGGGTGGTTTACCTTCAACAGGTAATGTTAAGGTTCCAGTGATCTTGATAGATTTTCCAGACTACCTTCACGGTGTTAACGAAACAGTTGCACAGGCAGATTCTAAATTTTTTGGCAATGGAAATCCAAACAACTATCCCTATGAAAGCTTGAAAAACTTTTATCTTCGTTCCTCCTACGGTAAACTCAACATTACAGGAACTATTTATGGCTGGTACACTGCATCACACATAAGAAGTTACTACGCTAACATTTCAAGTTCTGGAAATTTCGGAATTGGCAATGAAGCCTTAATAAGGGAGGCAGTGAACTACTACCATAATCATGGAGCCAATTTCACACAGTACGACAATGATAACAACGGTTACATTGATAGTTTGTTTGTTAAATGGACTGGTCCCGACAATGGCTGGGCAAATTTTTGGTGGGCATATCAATCCAACTGGGGATCCAGTTCATCATTAACTGTTGATGGTAAAAAATTTAATAAATTCGTGTGGAGCTGGTACTCCAACAGTGGCCAAGCCAGCCCATCAGATTCCATAAGAACAGATATTCATGAAACAGGCCACTTACTGGGTTTGCCTGATTATTATGATTATGATGAAAGCACCGGGCCCGATGGTGGTGTTGGTGGATTGGATATGATGGATAGTAACTGGGGAGATCATAACTGCTTTTCTAAGTACATTTTAGGCTGGATAAATCCACAGGTTGTTAGTTCAGGAACTAAAAAAATTGCTTTAAATCCATCTGGAACATCTCCCGATGCATTGATTATCATGCCTGGAACAAATGCAAATCCTTACCAAGAATATTTCATGGTACAGTACAGAGAACGTGGTACTGGTAATGACCCATTAAATTACAATGGAACTGATAGTGGATCAGGTTGGCCCGACGATTATCCTAACGATGGATTGTTAATTTGGCATGTTGATGCGATTTTAAATTCCAGTGGAACTGATTATATCTATGATAATTCCTACACAAACCACAAACTATTGAGTTTAATGGAGGCTGATGGTTTGAGTGAAATTGAATCTGGAGCCTCTGCTGATGCTGGTGATTACTACGTGAACGGCTCAGTTTTCAATCCATTTTCAAATCCAAACAGTTACAACTATTCCTCTAAGAATACGGGTGTTGTTGTGGACAACATAGCATATGTTGGAAACACCATGGTTGGAAGGTACGCTATAATCGGAAAATCTTCAGGTAGTTTGGATGATGCAGTTGACAGTAACCTAAATTGGACCACAGATGGAGATCTAAATGGTGGAAATTCAACGGCTTGGATATCACAAACTGGTGTTACATACTATGGTTCAGACTCTGCACAGGCAGGATTTATTAACGATAACCAGATGACATGGATCCAAACATCAGTAACAGGTCCTGGCACCATAAGTTTCTGGTGGAAGGTCTCATCAGAACTGGATCATGATAAATTATTGTTTTATGTTGACGGAATTAACCTAACATCCATAAGTGGAGAGGTTGATTGGAGGCTGTTGAGCTATAAAATTGGAAAAGGAATTCATACTCTAAACTGGACTTATCTGAAGGATGGTTCTGGTTTCGATGGAAATGATACTGGCTGGATTGATGAAGTGAAATGGGTTTTAGACGATGTAACATCTCCAACAGTGGTTAGTGATCATGTTGGAGGACGATATAACAAATCTCAGAATGTTGTTTTAACAATGAATGAAGTAGGATCTATTTACTACTCCTTAAACGGAGATACACCAACAACTTCCAGCACCAAATACACATATCCAATAACCATCGCCAACACCACCACACTCAAATACATGGCAGTTGACCTTGCAGGAAATCCATCTGTAATATATACCCAAATTTATACGCTGGACTTTTTAGCACCAAATGCTACAGCCAATCCAAAGGGTGGACTTTACAACAAGGCACAAGAAGTGAGTTTGAATATGGATGAAGAAGGTACAATATATTATTCAATCAATGGAAATTCTCCCGATATGAGCATGCCATACACCCATCCAATTACCATAGATTCAAATACAGTTTTAAAGTATTTTGCAATCGATCTTGTAGGGAACATCTCCCCTGTATACTTTGAAAACTATTACACTGATTTTAAACCACCTGAAGCCTACTCAAATCCCGCTGGAGGAATATTAAACAAAACCCAAAAAATTGTTTTGACAATGAATGAAGCAGGATCTATTTACTACACCTTAAACGGAGATACACCAACAACATCCAGCACCAAATACACATATCCAATAACCATCACCAACACCACCATCATCAAATTCATGGCAGTGGATCTGGCAAGAAATCCATCTATAATATACAGTCAAATGTTCACAGTTGACATTAAATCTCCATATCTGAATGCAACACCTTCCGGTGGAACTTATAACATCAATAAAACTGTTATTATAACTATGAATGAATATGGTACTATTTATTACACTTTAAATGGAACTACACCTTCAAATAAAAGTCAGAGGTACAGTGGCCCCATTATTATCTCAAAAAATACTGTTCTTAAGTACTTTGGTGTGGATCTTGCAGGTAACCCTTCAACTGTCTACACCCAAAATTACACTATAAATAAAAATGTTTTAAGAGTTGTTCACACAACTCCCATTAACATGCAGACAGGTTTTTCAAGAACAGCACCCATTAAAATCCAATTTTCTGAAGCCATAGCACCCTACATTCATTTCAAC
Source organism: Methanobacterium sp. ERen5 (assembly GCA_024167805.1). Lineage (GTDB taxonomy): Archaea > Methanobacteriota > Methanobacteria > Methanobacteriales > Methanobacteriaceae > Methanobacterium_B. Next base: position 295,674 of record CP099988.1, read on the forward strand.
ACGATTCGTGTTAAAAATATTTCCACAGGAACTTATCTAACCTTAAACTCATCTATAAGCGGGAACACCATCAACTTGAGGGTAAACCACAGAAAGATCAACACATGGTACTCCCTCACCATACCAGCAAAGGCTGTGAAGGATCGGGCTGGGAACTATTTACTGGCAAATTACACAGTTAAATTCAAGATAAGCTCATAAAACGTGACATGATATGGTTTCATATCTAAATAGGATGTGTCTAGTGGATATTAACTGAAAGTGTGGATTTAAACTCCACTTAGTTTATGTTTTAAGTTCTCACTAATCTCAATTTTAATGGTTATAAATTTTATTTTAAGACCCAATGCAGTGTGTTTCAGCCTATTGTTTCCTTTATTTACATAGATATATATGATTTTCAAAATAGAATATTATTATTAAGTTTTTGGAGAGGATTTGAATGAAGGAAAAAACAGAAGAAGTTAAAACTCAGGTAGCTCAAACAATTTCTACTTTGATGACTGTGGCCTTTGGACTGATTGCTGCATTGGCTTGGAACGATGCCATAAAAGCTATAATTCTTCAGTTCATGCCCAAAGGTAATGGTATAACTGGTTTATTAATATATGCAGTTATTATTACCATAATAGCGGTTGTTGCAACCATTATTATTGCCAGAGCCCTTGGAAAGCCCCTGTACAGGAAGTTAGGATTGTGGAATAAAACAATCCACCATCCATTTTTTTAGGACTATCCCCTACATGGGCACAATGTAAACTAGATATTTTGATTTAATTCATTATTTATTAGATGGTTTGATTATGTGCTGCTATTCCAATTGTTTTTAAAAATGAGTGGATTTAAGTTTAAAGGATGGAAAAAGAGAAAAAATTAGGTTTAATTTATTTTTGAAACCTTTTTAATCTATGTTTACCTTGTGCTTCACTTCTTTGATCTTTGGAAGTTCAACAGTTAACACAGAATCATTAAATTTAGCTGATGCTTTTTTGGTATCAATTTTTTCAGGTAGTGCTATTGTGCGTGTTGTTTCTCCATAGCTTCTTTCTCTTTTTAGGTAGTTGGTGCCTTCGTCTGTTATTTCATCATCAAATTTTGCAACAATTTCCAAGGAGTCTTCAGATATGTTCACTTCAACATCTTCCTTTTTAACACCAGGAAGGTCTGTAACTACTGTGAGAGCGTCATCAGTTTCTATGATGTCTGCAAGGGGTTTTTGTAGGGATTTTGAATAATCTGACAGACTTTTACCCAGATCTTCTTGTTTTTCTTTTATGGAAGTTATTATATCACTTAAAACACTTTCAGATGGTATGCGCTTTGATTCATCTTCCTCGTTATTAATTTCTTCTTCGGTTTTAATTTCCACATCTTTATCTGTCATTTCATATCACCACTTGAAATTATTAGTCTTTTGAAAGTTTACCCTTAATTTTACCTTCAACTTCCTTAGTTTTCCCCTTAATTTCTCCTTCTGCTTCTTTAACTTTTCCTTTTACTTCACCTTCAATTTCCTTTGATTTTCCCTTTATCTCACCTGTTTTTTCACCCATTAAATTACTCTCCAACCAAAAACTGTTCTATTTCCGTCTTATTATACTATATTCCACTTAAATAATAAATTTTACCATAAAAATTTTTTTAATATTTAATGGAAATTCAGTTCATGAACTGGATCTGTATTTTAAATGGGATTGCTTTGTTTTGTTTGGTGTAAATATTAGTATAGTATAAAAAAAATAGTTATTAAATAATTGTCAATTAAATTATAATCAACAACCGTGCAAAGACTTAAAGTATTTCATGGTTTATAATATGATTATACCATTATATTCAGAGTTATATGAATGACATTAGTTTAGGGGAGTATATTTTACTCCGGTTAAATTTTTATTTAATCCTATTTTAAACTTTCATTTAGAGGAGAATTAGATGAACAACGATAACATACCCGCAGATTATGATCACTTAAAGGAAACTGAGTGGCAGAGTAAATGGCAGAAAGATGAGTTGTACAAATTTATTGGGGATGGATCCCGACCAAGGTACATAATAGACACACCACCACCATATCCAACTGGTTCAATACATATTGGACACGTGTTAAACTGGACATTTATCGATATTATTGCCCGTTATAAGAGAATGAATGGTTATGATGTCATGTTTCCGCAAGGATGGGACTGTCATGGACTTCCAACAGAGGTTAAGGTTGAAGAAATTAATGAAATTAAAAAGAATGATATTCCTAGAGATAAATTCAGGGATATGTGTATTGACCTCACCAAAACCAACATCAAACAGATGAAGGAACAGATGCAGGGACTCGGATTTTCACAGGACTGGTCAAGGGAATTTGTTACCATGACTCCAGAGTACCGTGCCAAGACCCAACTTTCATTTCTCAAACTCTACAATAAAAAATTAATATACCGGGCAGTGCATCCTGTGAACTGGTGTCCTCGTTGTGAAACAGCCATTGCATTTGCAGAGGTTGATTATAATGAAAACCAGACCTATTTAAACTACCTTGAATTTTATGAGGCAGAAGGAGATGGGAAGGTTATGATTGCAACCACCAGACCAGAACTTTTGTCTGCCTGTGTGGCTGTTGTTGTACATCCTGATGATGAACGATACAATGATCTGGAAGGGAAAATGGTTGAGGTTCCTCTTTACAAACGCCAGGTCAAAATAATAACAGATACTGATGTCGATCCGGAATTTGGAACAGGAGCTGTTATGGTATGTACCTTTGGTGATAAAACTGATGCTACATGGGTAAACAGATATGAACTCGATATTATTGAGGCCATAGATGAAAAGGGCCTTATGAAAGATGTTTCAGGTAAATATGCTGGAATGACCATTAAAGAGTGTAAAACTGCAATAATTGATGATCTTGGCAGTGATGGTTGTCTTGTTAAACAGGAACAGGTAGATCAAAATGTGGGCCAGTGTTGGAGATGCAAAACCCCAATTGAAATACTTGTAAAGAAACAGTGGTTTGTTGCTGTGAAGGATCTTGAATCTAAAACACTTGAAGCTGCAGATGAAATTGACTGGATACCTGAACACATGAAAATCAGACTCCAAAACTGGGCAAGTTCCATGGATTGGGACTGGTGTATTTCAAGACAGAGACTCTTTGCAACACCCATACCTGTTTGGTACTGTAACAGCTGTGGAAAAATTATCCTTCCTGAACCTGAAGATCTTCCAGTGGATCCTTCAATAGATAAGCCAAAAAAACCATGTGACTGTGGATCTACCGATCTAACTGGAGAGTTAGATGTTCTTGACACATGGATGGACAGTTCAATAACTCCTATGGTGATTGCTGGATGGCCTGAACCAGAGTATAAAAATTATTTCCCTGCAGATTTAAGACCTCAAGGACATGATATCATAAGAACCTGGGCATTTTATACCATTTTAAGATGTAAAGCCCTCACAGATTCCAGACCTTTTGACAGGATTATTATAAATGGAATGGTTTTCGGGGAAGATGGTCATAAAATGAGTAAATCCCGAGGAAATGTGATTGCACCCGAAGCAGTTGTTGAAGAGTACGGAGCCGATGCCGTGAGACTGTGGTCTGCAAACAGTGTGCCAGGATCAGATGTTCCATTTGACTGGAAAGATGTTAAAAATGGTTATAAATTCCTCAGAAAATTCTGGAATGCATTTAGATTCATAAACATGCACATAGCCGACTACGATGTTGACAATGTGGAGTTCAACATCAGAAATCCAATGGACAGATGGATACTTTCAAAACTCAACTACTTAGTAGCGGATGTAACAGACCATCTAAACAACTACAACTTCGCAGATGCCAGAAACAAAATACAGGCATTCGTATGGCATGACTTCTGTGATGAGTACATCGAAGCAGTCAAGTACCGTTTGTATGCAGATTCAGAAGATCTTCAAGAATCAAAGGATGCAGCTAGACACACACTCAAAACCGTGATTTCAACTTCACTCAAACTCTTAGCACCAATCACACCACACTTCACAGAGGAAGTTAATCAGTATCTTGATGAAGAATGTGAAAGTATTCATAAATCTGCATGGCCTGAACCCCTAGAAGTACTCATGGACAAGGGATCAGAAGAACTTGGAGATAAAGGTGTTAAAGTTATAGGAGATATTAGAAGGTTTAAAGCATCAACAAAAAGACCTTTAAACACACCAATAAAACATTTAACCATTTACACCACGGATGAAAACCTGTTTGAAGATCTAATTGAGCTTGATTCTGATATTGTTGGAACCATGAGAATTAACGACCTTAAAATTGAGATGGGAAAACCAGATGTGCAAGAGAAGGTTGTTGAAATCACACCTGTCATGTCCCTTATTGGGCCACAGTTTAAAAAGGACGCACCAACAGTTGTGAAGTATCTAAGTTCTAGGGATCCAGATGAAATCTTCAAGGAACTCGAAGAAAATGGTGAGATCATGGTGGATGACTTGAAAATAACAGGCGAACACATCACAACTCGTAAGGAAATAGTCGGAAGTTCTGGTGAGAAGGTAGATATCATCCACTCCGATGAAATGGACATTGTTATGGAGATAGTGATCTGATGGATTTGACTGTTCAGGCTGCCAATGAAATTACTGGTACTGTTAAAGCTCCACCATCCAAGAGCTACTCACACCGGGCATTTTTAATGGCATTTCTGGCAGATGGTGAATCCACTCTAAGGGACCCCCTCTACTCAGAAGATACCTTGGCTTCACTCAACACAGGCATCGAAATGGGATCAACAGTTAACAGAACAGAATCTCTATGCACTATACAAGGAGTGGCTGGAAAACCTAAAACACCCTACGATGTTATTGACCTGAAAAATTCAGGAACAACCATGAGGATAATGACCAGCATAGCATCTCTTGCAGACGGTTTTACAGTGTTAACAGGAGATAACTCCCTTAAAACTCGTCCAATGCAAGATCTATTAGATGCTCTTAAACCCCTTGGTGTAACTGCATATTCAACACGTAACGATGGTAAACCTCCAATAATAATTAAAGGAGGGTTTGATGGAGGTGAAACTTCCATTAAGGGAGATGTTAGTTCACAGTTTATTTCTTCCATAATCATGGCAGCACCCTTGGCTAAAAAACCCGTGGATCTAAAGGTCAAAGGAGAATTCATTTCCCAACCCTATGTAATGATGACCCTGGAACTCATGAACAAGTTCGGTGTCAAGGTTGATTTTGATAAAGCTGAAAATTCATTCCACATTGAACCACAAAGTTATAAACCTGTAGATTACACTGTTGAAGGAGATTATTCTTCGGCTTCATACATCATAGCTGCAGCTGCAGCTCTTAAATCAAATGTAACAATTAAAAATTTGATGAAAGATTCCAAGCAAGGTGATAAGATCATCCTTGATATAGTAAGGGATATGGGTTGTGAGGTTAAGGTTAAAAACAATGAAGTCGAAATTAAAGGACAAGGAATGCTCAATGGAGTGGATGTAAACCTTCAAAATGCCCCTGACCTACTTCCTACTGTGGCGGCTTTAGGTGCCATGGCAGATGGAACAACAAATATACGCGGCGTTGAACACGCACGTTTCAAAGAAACTGATCGTATACACACATGCTCAACAGAACTATCCAAATTAGGTGTGTCTTTAATTGAAAAAAGAGATGGAATCCAAATAACTGGAGGAGTCCATGGAGGGGTTGTTAAATCCCATATGGACCACAGACTTGCGATGGCATTTTACATCATAGGTTTGAAAGTTGGTGGAATCTGTATTAAAGATGCATCTGTTTACAAAGTTTCATTCCCAGACTTTCCAGATATTATGAAAAATTTAACAGCTGGTTAGGACTATGAATAGAAAAAAAGAGCTTAAAATTGTGGTACTAGGATCCTACAACTCTGGAAAAACAACCACCCTCGAGAATATTTGCCAAAAAAAGACAAAAATTGAGTACAAAGGCACAACCATAGCCCTGGATTATGGTAACGTCATGGTTGCAGATGAAAAAATTCATATATTCGGATCACCAGGCCAGGAACGATTTGAATTTATGAGGGAGATTCTGGCCCATAAAATAGACGGAGCCATAGTTGTTATAGACTCTTCCAAGGGTTTGATTGAAAGTGATGAAATTATCATTGAAAAACTCAATTTAAAGGATGTTCCATACGTATTATTTGCAAATAAACAGGACCTAAATTCCTGTGAAATAGAACATCCACAACTCAAACCAGAAACACCCATCATTCCAACCGTTGCCATTAATGGGCAAGGAGTTGAAGAAGGCTTTTTAACTCTTGTTGAACTGATTAAGAATAATTAAACAATTTTTTTAAAACTTATAAACATAACATTCGAAGGATATAATGTTAAAATTCCAATTTGGAGCTGATTAAAATATCTAGGATCGAATCAATCATTGTTAATCTGGAAGACATTTACACACTCCGAGAATTTGAAGACAGCGACCCATTTCGTGTTTTAATAAGAACCATACTATCACAACGGACCAGGGACGAAAATACTGATGCTGCTTCAGCCATGCTTTTTTCAAAATATTCTACTCCCGAAGAAATTGCAAATGCTCCAACAGAAGAAGTGGAAAAACTCATAAAAAAGTCCGGTTTTTATCATGTGAAGGCCAGTAGGGTGCGGGAAGTTTCAAGGATCATACACGAAGATTACAACGACACTGTTCCAGAGGATATGGCAGAACTTTTAAGTCTGCCGGGTGTTGGTAGAAAAACCGCCAACTGCGTACTTGTCTACGGATTTCATAAAGACGCCATACCGGTTGATGTGCATGTTCACAGAATATCCAACAGAATTGGACTTGTAAACACAGAAACACCTGATGAAACAGAGGAAAAACTCATGAAGATCGTACCTAAAAAATTCTGGTTACCCTTAAACGACCTCTTTGTACAGTTCGGACAGACCATCTGCAAACCAATAGGACCAAAACATGAGATATGCCCAATAGCAGAGTACTGTGACTACTACAAAAACATGGAAAACACTGCTAATGAAAAATAGCATGGTGAATTAGCTAGTATTATTAATTTTGATTTAGACTTTCCTTAATTTAGAACTAGAAATTTTTTGGTTTATTTCTATAAATTCAAAAAATAATTAAAAGCTTCCCCAAAAATAAAAGAGAAAGTAAATGGGAAATTAAATTTTTATTCTATTTACCCAGATCTGCAACTTCCCTTGCAAAGGCTGCTAAAACTTCCTTTGAGAGTCCTTCAACAAATTTGAGGGATCCTGCACATTCATGACCTCCACCATCTATTCCGGCTTCAGGTATTTCTATTGCTAGTTTGGATACAATTTCATTCAGGTTGAATCCGAACATTTCATTAACAGCATCTGTTGCCCTTATTACACTGAAATCAGGACCATAGGCAAGTGTTATTATTGGTTTTTCTTCTCCATTTGCTTGTACCACACTGTCATGTACGTATCCACAAGTCTTACCAGGTGCTGGGAAAGTGAATTTATGTGCGTACTTTTCAACATCAAGTATATTGAATATAACACCATTTGGAAGATTTTGGGATTTGAGGTTTGGTAGAGCTGCCCTGAGCTGGGTGTCAACACGTTTATTCAGTTCGTTGTAAAGTGCTTCTATAAGTTTGCTGTGTTTCTCTTGGTTTCCAAGTCCAAGTATGGTGTCGATAATTCCTCTTCCATTCATGAATCTCAAATAAAATGCTTCAAAATCCACACATGATGCGACTTTCTCTAGATCTTCACGATTGTAGCCCTTGGTAGCTGCAATTTCTATGTACTTATCTGCTTCTGCTGATGATGCATGATCTCCCACTGCTGCTATTCCTGGCAGGTGTATGAGTCTATCTGTTACTTCAGGGTTTATCATGTTTGCAAGTTCCACTGCAAGTGCCCCTGCAGTTATGTTTGAGTCTCCACCAACTAAATAAGGGTTCACATGGACATCTACGTAATCATCCACTGCAACCCTTCCATCAACAACTTCTCCAGGGAAGTGATGATCAGCTACAACTACTTCGATGTCGTAGATCTTAACCTTCAAAAGTGCTAGTATATCTTCTTCTGTTGAACCGTTATCTAAAAGCACGATCAATGGAAGTTTCTGGCCGTGTCTTTCAACATCTTCCAGTGCAAAGGACAAATCTTTTACAACATCTTCAAATTCATAGAATGGTGCTTTACTTGGTGCTCGTTTGAAGTAATGCCATTCTGCATCACTGTTGTTGTTGGCCTCTTTAAGTAAAGGTACAACTGCCTTTTCTATTGCTACCCCTGCACATATTCCATCTGCATCTGCATGGTGCCTCACAAGGATGGATCTTCCATCAAGTATAGCTCTTCTTATGGCCTTTGCAGCATTGTGCATCATTGGTCTGAGTTTGTTGAGGGTTTCACTTTCAATTAAAAATTCTGTTTCCTCGGGTTCAGCCCTCTCATCAATGGCCTCATCTATGAGTTTTCTCATTTCATCAGAATCTTGGCCTTTAAGGCTGTTTATGGATTCTGATTCTATCTGAATCTTTCCACCGTGTAGATTCACTTCACCAAGCACTTCTACAATGTCTCCTGTGTTTATGTGAGGATAAACCCTCACTCCAGGTTCATCAAAGGCTGCGGCCCAGGTTGTGCTTGTTTCATCTGTGATGGTGAATATGGTTGGTCCTGATGTCTGCTGAATCTGAACAACTTCACCCACAATTCTGACTGTTTTACCCATGAATCTTTTGTCAATGTCACCGATCTTGGTTCTTGAAACATTTTTTCTGAGGTTGATTATTTCATAGGAACCCTTGATTGTTGAAGGTGAGAGATCAACTTCTCCTCTGGCCCTTTTTATTTCCATTACCTTGACAAATAGTTCTTCTCCTACTGAGTAGTTGGGATTTCTGAGTCTTAAAAGTCCGAAAACTTTTTTTGATAGGCTTACAAATACTCCGTAATTTTCGACTCTGGTGATTTTTCCCTTGTACTCGCTTCCTATCTCGAGATCGTCAATATCACATGCAGGATGTAGTCTGTAAACAACATCCTTTGGTTGACAATCCGGACAGTAATCCCCTGTTTCTAATGGTTTACCACATTTTTTGCACACGTTATATTCTCCCTTTCCTTTACATGGGGCGCAGGTTTCTCTAATTTCTACCTCTCCCTTTCCATTGCATACACTGCATGGAACTTCTTGTTCTTCGTCAAGCTCAAAACGCTTAACTGCATTTGATGAAACTCCTTTAAAGTGTTTTTTAAGGTCCACCTCACTTTTAACACCGGTTCCATGGCAGCTTTCACATGCCTTGTAACTAGTGACGGTGTAACCGTTACCTTTACATATTAAACATTTTTTTATCATTCTTAACCTCTAAAAAATAGTAAGTGATCATATTATAAATTTTTTATTTGAATTTCGTTGGATTCTCTTTTATTATCTGCTGTCTTAAATTATTGAATTGTACTGCGTTGTTCATTAAATCATTCGCATTTCCAGTATGGATATTTGCATTTACTGTGTCATTGTCCTGCAGATATGATATTGCTGTTTTAAGTTCTTCTGTCGCATTTATCTTAGCATCTAATTCATTAACAACGTTCTGCATGTAGTTAACGTACACTGTGTCATTTGAATTTTGTGCGTAGGTTAAACCTTGTTTTGCAGATGTTTGTGCCAGATTAAATTCAGAACTCGCATTGTTACAATAACTCAAAGCAGTACTGTATTGAAATAGATTAACTGCTTTACCTGAATTGTTGTAGTATTGATCACCATTTTTGATGTGATTGTTTATGGTTGATGCGAGGGCATCTATCTGGGATGTGTTTGATTGTATACATCCGCTGAAGAAGATAACAATTGTCATCACAACCAATATTACAATCTTATTTTTCATTTTTATCCACTTTAATCCTTAAATAAATATTTAGTTCTTTTAATTATTTATGGTTAGTTAATTAATGGTTTGTGTTAATTTGATTATTAAGTATCATGAGTTAGTGATGATAATATTTTTAATCTGATCAACCATCCATATATTATGTACTAAACCAAGATACTTAATAATAATCCCCTTGGAAAAATTTAGAGCAAACAATAAGTACAGGGTTTATAATAAAAAATATCCCCAACAACACAGATTCGTTGAAACTGTTCTCTATTAAAATAAATAGTAATTTTTTAAGATAATCCATTATATTTGGAATCTTTTTCTACAGATGAATAAATTTTATAAATAGCTTTTTTTAGTCATATTCCTGGTTTTCATTTGGGTATGGTGAAGTAGAATGTTGTTCCCATTCCTGGTTCAGATTTGGCCCATATTTTTCCGTTGTGCTGCTGTACAATTTTCTTGGAAATTGCAAGTCCTATTCCAGTTCCCTCATATTCTTCCCTCGAATGTAACCTCTGGAAAACTGTGAAAATTCTATCTAAATGCTGTTCTTCTATTCCAATTCCATTATCACTCACACTAAACAGGTAATCATCCTCTTCTTCAGAGTAATCTATGATGATGTTCGGTTTAACATCTCCCCTATATTTAATGGCGTTGCCTATCAGGTTTTGAAATAGCTGGGTCATGAGTTCTTCGTTTGCATGGATCTTGGGCAGGAAACCATGAACAACTGTTGCATCGTTGTTCTCGATGAGAGGACTTAGATTTGAGATGGTATTTTTCACCACTATTTCGCAGTCAAGGTACTTGAACTCCCTCTCATTTCCAACCCTTGAAAATTGGAGCAGATCGTTTATCATCATATCCATTCTCTGCGCTCCTTCCACAGCAAAGTCTATGAAGTCGTTTGCATCTTGATCCAGGCTGTTGTAATATCTGCTTTTTAGCAGCTGCAAAAAGCTTATGATCATCCTTAGGGGTTCTTTAAGATCGTGGGACGATACATAGGCAAATCTTTCAAGTTCCTGATTTGACATTTTCAGTTCCTTTATTAACTGTTTTAACCTGTATTCAACTTCTTCATTATCTTCCATCTTGAGGTCCAAAATTTGTCTGATGGAATCAAGTTTATCTGTTCTCTTTAGAAACAAATTTTCCATCTGTTTTTGTCGGGTTATGTCCTCAACCATCACAAGAATTTTTACCAATCTGTTGTTCTGGTCTTTGATCGCAGACACATTCACATTTGCCCATAACAGCTCCCCATCAATACGGATGTACCTCTTTTCAAGGGTGTAATCATCTATCATGCCTGCAACCAGCTGTTTTCTGAGTTCCATATCCATATCCAGATCATCTGGATGGGTGTCTTCTGTAAACCTTCGGGATAAAAGTTCTTCCTTAGAGTAGCCTAACATGTTGCAAAGGGCGTTGTTGATTGTTAGTGTGGTGTAATCTAGGGCCATTATACATGCCCCCAATGGAGATTGTTCAAATATGAGCCTGAAAAGCTCTTCGCTATCCCTTAATTTTACCATGGCCCTGTTTTGATCGGTTCTGTCATGTACTATGGAGTATAGGAGTTCTTCTCCATGGTAATTTATCATACCACTGTAAACATCCACATCACTTATGCGCCCATCTGCCAATCGATGTTGGAATATGAAATGGTTCTTATTTTTGTTCTCTGCCTGCATCATCTGTTCATCAATAATATCTGGATCTAATACATTTATCTCATGAATGCTCATGTGAACCAGTTTTTCTCGAGTGTAACCATAAAAATCTACAGCCGCAGGATTTGCATCAATAATATGCCCTGTTTTTGGATTTAAGATTAACATTACAGTGTGATCGTTTTGAAAAAGTCCCTGATAATCCATAGTTTTAAATTGTGATTCTTCATCCATTTATAAACCCCTAAATCCATTTTACAAAAAGAGCATTTGTGATTTCTGCAGTTCAATATACTATGTACATAGGAATTTATAATATTGTTGTTTATGAAATGTGGGCATAAAGTTGAAAAAATTTTAGAATTTGATAAATTTAATAAAATAAGTATTTGGGGGTCGAAATCTGTGCAACCCCTTCTATTAATAGAAGTATTTTATGGATAAAAGTTTAAAAAAACTCAGGCCGATTTCCAAAGTCCGTGTACTGTGCAGTACTCCTTTGCAAAGAGGTTGGTTGTATTGTCTATTTTAAATTCTGCTTCTGGTGCTTCTCCAGGTTTCAGGAATGCTCTTTGTGTTTCGTTGTCTGTTATGATTTCTATCCATGCTATGTAGTGATCTTCTTCCATTGGGTGTGGTACGCTTCCCACTTTGACTTTGACACCGCCGTCTATTTTTTCGATTACTGGCACGTGTTTTTCAGCTCCAACATCCTTGGCTTTGTCGCTCAGGAGTTCCATTTCTGTTCCACAACATGATGATGTTCCTCCACCAATGTTGATAAGTTCAAACATGTTTCCACAAGTATTGCATCTGTATATTTGTCCTCTTTCCATAGTATCAGTACTCCTCACATAATATTTCATAGTATTTTGGTGGGTGATCGCATGCTGGACATTTATCTGGTGGTGTGAGTCCAGTGTGCACGTATCCACATTTCGAACATAACCATTCCTTTTGAGTGTCCTTTTCAAGTACAGTTCCCTCTTCTACAACCTTCAGTAATTCTTTGTACCTGCTTTCATGATGTTCTTCTGCACGCCCAATTGCACGAAGTCTAACTGCCATCTCATCAAGACCCTCTTCTTCTGCCACATCTGCAAATTCAGGGTACATTTCAGAGTTTTCGTAGTGTTCTCCAGCAATTGCAGATATGATATTTTCAGGTGTGCTTGCCATTATTAGCGGAGCATCTGCCTCAACAGATATTTCTTCAACATCTCCAAATTCCTTCTTGAGATCTTGAATCATTCGAAACAGCCATTTAGCATGTTCCCTTTCGTTATCTGCTGTTGTGAGGAATATATCTGCTATCTGCACGTAGCCCTCATTTTTAGCAATTTTTGAATACAGAGTATATCTATTTCTTGCTTGGCTTTCGCCAATAAATGCCTTGGTTAAATTCTCCAAAGTTTTTTTCATTTTAACACCAGTTTATATTCTGTTACTAATGGTCTATAAATTTTTAGTTTGGTTTAACTCAAACTTCCCTATACTACAATAAATTGTTAAGTTAATCTTTGGAAAATCCATAGCACAATTGGTGGTAACTTAAGAAGTTCTTTAGAAAATAAATAAGTCTACAATTGGTGAGTTGTTGAAACTAATTGAGAGTTCATATTGAAAATATTGGTCAAACTTTATTAGGAACAGATCTAAATAATGGATAAAAAACAGATCTGATATTAATTATAGAAAAATATAGTTTTTACCTACAATTTTTAGGATGTTAAATTTTTGGTGATAAAAAATGGATGTAGCATGGACCAATATTCAGTACGATAAAGATAATGATAAATTGTACGATTCAAAATCTGATAACAGTATCGAAAGAATTTCCATAGGTTCGGAAACAATTAAAATATATTACAATCAGGAATCAGAACGAAAAGAAACTTACGTCAAGATAATTCTAATTAACAACATAGCAGGATATGAATATCCAATTGTGAGGGGACGGGGTATTTAAAATTTTTAGTCCACCTGACTTTTTAATTCTTATTTTGCTCAAATAGATTAAATTTTGTTTTTATTGGAAAAATTTTATCCCCCTTTATTTTTAATTTTAAAATAAAATTGCTTACATCCCCATTTTTTATGCATCTAAATAGGCCATATTTGAATAATAGAGTTTGATACAATTCAGATTATTATATAAAGTTCTGAAATTGTTACAATATATTATCTAATGATTCTTGGGCTTTAAAAAACAATTAAATAGTAGCGAGTACATAATATAAATACAAACACTACCGGTCAATCAAAAATGGATACTAAACAAAAACAGTTAACTGTGCTCATAGTTTTATGTGGACTATTTTTATCTTTATTAATCTGTGGAGGAGTTTCTGCATCAAATAATACTGGTTCGAACAGTATCAACAGTGCCAGTAATTCTAAAACCACTAATTATCATGTTAAAACCCCGACTTTGGTTACAAAATCAAAAATTACCACCAAAAATACATCATTAAACAGCAGCACAGGAATTCCATACTACTATGACCTAAGAAAACTTGGGAAACTTACACCAATCAAGAATCAGGGCTTTAGTGATGTGTGTTGGGCGTTTGCTGCAACTGGTTCATTGGAATCTAACATGTTACCATATAAAAGTTGGAACTTCTCTGAAAATAATATGAAGGACCTTCTAAGCAGAGGATACAAATATGGATTTGATAGGGGATATGATGAGGGCGGTTGCTGGGAAGAAGCCCTAGCATATTTAAATAGTTATATTGGCCCTGTAACTGGGGCTCAAGATCCTTTCAATGAGTTAAGTGGAAGTTCACCAACCAACCTCAAACCTGTTGTACATGTACAAAACACCATCCAACTTCAATCTAGAACCTTAAATGGTGTGATGAACAACACCGCAATAAAAGAAGCTCTCATGAAGTACGGCGCCATATACAGTTTAATGACGTTTCAAGATTATTACTACAATCCAAATACATACAGCTATTACTACAAAGGTCATGGAGATTACAATCATGCCATCTGTATCGTGGGATGGGATGATAATTACAGCAAAACAAATTTCGCTGGAAATCCTCCTGGAAATGGTGCATTCATAATTAGAAATAGTTGGGGAGCAGATTGGGGTGATCAAGGCTATTTTTATGTGTCTTATTACGATAAAAATCTTGCAAACACCGACGACAACATAATTTTCTTGACAGGAGAATCTGTTAAAAACTACAACAACATCTACCAGTACGATCCATTCGGAGATGTAGGAAACTACGGCTACAACAACGATGTGGGCTGGTTTTCAAATGTCTTCAAATCAAACGGCAGGGAACTTCTTAAAGCTGCAAGTTTCTATGCTACCCAACCCAACACATCCTACAAAATTTATGTTTACCTCAACCCAGTTGGGAACAATCCAAGATCAGGAATATTGGCAGCAGTACAGCAGGGCATTATATCGAGTGCAGGATACAAAACCATTGTTTTAAACAAATTTGTTAATCTCATGAAAAATCAAAAGTTCAGTATCGTTGTGAAACTCGTGAGTCCAGAGGATTACCAACCCATAACCATAGAATATCCACTCATAGACTACAGTAGCAAGGCCCGGGCCAGTCCAGGGCAGAGTTTCATAAGTCCCAACGGCATATCCTGGGAAGATATGACAAGTGTAATAGACAATGCAAATGTGTGTCTAAAGGCATTTACAAGCAATCTTGGTGCAGACCTTGCAATATCTGTTAAAGCCAGTGCTAACCATCCAAAAATTAATTCAATTGTATATTACTATGTGAAAGTCACAAATTTAGGCCCACAAGAATCATTTAACGTGTTGGTAAACAACCTATTTTCAACAAAATTAGATTTTATGTCTTACATTAAGAGTATTGGTAGCTACAATCAGACAAGTAACCTATGGAGCATTGAAAATCTTCCAGCTGGATCTGTTGCCTACCTAATACTGAAGTTCACAGTAACAGAAAGTGGGGAAATAACCAATAATTTCATTGTAAGTTCAAAGACCTATGATTACAATTTAAGTAACAATGCATTCACCTCAACCATATTTACAGCTACAGATCAAAATGGCACCAACAGATCTAATAATTTAAATGCATCCAAATCTATTGTATCAAATTCTATACCCATGAAAGATACTGGTTTTCCATTGTTACCATTGGTTGTTGGAATTCTACTGGTCACATTGGGATATAACTTTAAAAGAAGGTGAAACAATTGATTCCTAAATTAATCTATTTAATTTTCTGTCTTCAAAATAACAAAAAATGTGATTTTGTTTATAAATTTAGTTCAAAGTTAAATATTTAATTATGAGAATTACGAGTTTTATAATACTATTTTTGTGTTATATTAATAAACAAATAACTAAACAACCAGTTAATTTAAATTGTATGAAAATACATATACTATTTTCAAGATAGAGGTGTTTATATGAAACAAAAATTAACTATAATTCCAGTTTTGGTAATATTAATAGTATTGGGAGGAGTTCTTATTTCAGGTTGTATCGGTAACAACGATAGCAACAACACAACTTTGAACAATACAACATACAGCTCTCCAAACAATACAACAAATGCCAATACACAAACAGCAAGTGCTTCACCTACTAAATCTACTTCTACAGATAACAGTAAACAAAATACTTCCAACAACGGTGGTAGTAAAAATAATGGTGGTAGTGGCAACACAGGTGGAAGCAACGATGATTTAACTGGTAAAAATTATAATTCAAATCCAAATGATCCACATGGAAATCCGACAGGATAAAAAAATTCATTAAATATTTTTTTGAGGTGAGTTAATTAATGATCAATAAAAAAATGGTTTCAGTATTGATGGGTCTATTGATGATTGTAAGTATCGGTGCATCAGCAGCTGCTAGCACTACTAGTAATTACAGTGTTAATCAAATAGGTCAATCAGCTGGAAACGTTAAGACTTATGTTGAGACTCAAAACGGTCTCCCAAGCAAGGTTTCTATTGGAAATAAAAATGTTACTACTGCACAATTTTTATATCTGATGACTTCAGCAACATCCAACCTTGCAAAAAATAATAAAAACAATATATACCTTAAAAATGTTTCAAATCCAACAAATCCATCTGAAACATTTAAAGGAGGAACCATCGACAAGACAACATATCTTTCAATGGCAAGTTCAGTTAATTCATACATTGCAAAGTATGGAAAAACACCGAATTACGTTACAACCTCCAATGGAAACATTAAATACCAGTCCATGGTTTACATGTACAGTAAAATCATGAATTACTACAAGGTCAATAACAAGTTGCCAGGTAGTGTTACATTAAAATCATGGTACTCCCAAACTTTAGGTGATAAAGCTACTGTTAACGCTACAAAGGGTTTTTTAAGACTTCTTCAGTTTTAGGAAGCACAAGTTATGGAAAGGTCCTCAAGTTAAGCCCTGTAGGTACTGGGAAAAATAAAGTGGCCATAATAATTGGTGTACATCCACTAGAAGTACAGACACACATTGCAATGTTAAATGCCATATATGCATTATCTAAATCATTAAATAATGTACAAATTACCGTATTCGACGTGATTGTTTATAATGGTGATAATTACAATACTGGCAGATCTCAGGGACAAACATTAGCAAATAAGTATGTTGTGCCAAATATTGGAACTTCTTACAAGTTAGTAATGGATGTGCATGGAAATACTGGAAGGGGTGGAGAAGTATACAGCGGATGTCCTAACTTTGTTTTTGCACCACTGCAAGACACAAAATCGAATACCTACGCTTCTAAAATTGTTAACTCCAAATACAACACAAATGGTAACTTGATCAATCATTATGTAAAAGGAACCAGCCCAATCTATGTGACAATTCCTATAGCAAAGAAAGGAATTCCAACTGTAGTATATGAACAATACATAAATCAAGCCAATTATGCAAAGGTTATGTATTT
This sequence comes from Methanobacterium sp. ERen5, assembly GCA_024167805.1. Classification (GTDB taxonomy): domain Archaea; phylum Methanobacteriota; class Methanobacteria; order Methanobacteriales; family Methanobacteriaceae; genus Methanobacterium_B. The sequence goes on from CP099988.1 coordinate 313,197, forward strand.
ACATGCAGTAGAAATTTTAAAATCAATAAATTCTATATTTGCATAAATAAAACTGTTTGAATCTTTTTATTCAAACATTTTATTGTTCATAATTTTTTTTACAAATTTACTTTTTTTGATTTAAAACTTTTAGACTTTTAAAATAATATTTAGGCCCCTAAATAGAGTATAAATGGAATATAATCCAGAATATACTTAGACATTTTTTGCAAAACTTCTCTAAAAAATTTATGAAAATATTTAAATTTATTAATTGTATTCATTTTTTAAGGTGCCGTTGAGATGGTTTAGTAGTTCATATTCAACCCATTTGCTATCGTCTTTGTAGTCTAAGCTGGTTTCGATATCGTCAACAAAAATTTTCATGTTTTTCCTCCATTATCTTTTGATTTTAATTGTCATTAGAAAATTCATAATATAACTATAGTTATATTCATTATATAACGATTGTTATATTAGTGTATAAATATTTCCATTTAGATCCAAAGTTTTCATTGGGAAAACAACAAACGACAGTACCTCTACCATGAAAAGTTTCAAAACGGATTTTTGCATTTGAGTGTAGGAATTGAAGACCAAACAACATAATCCAAGACATTATCCCTGCATTGGACAAGCTGGATAAACAAGAAAAATCTATGAAAAATCAGTTTAACACCAATTATTACCAGAACATGTAGATGAGAGGATCATCATTTGTGCCTATTATGATCCCATGGCATTATATTGAAGGATTGTTGATTTAAAATAGGATCAATGATTCTTGATCCTATTTCTAAAATGGTAGTTTGTTGTATGTTCCATGGAGTGTGAAGGTTTTAGTGTCCCAATTTTTGATCACACCCAAAGTGTTTTTGTATCCAGTTGCATCAGCTGAGTACCATTTATTATTCACATAAATATTTGCCCAAACATGTCCATACCAATGCCCACTTTCAATGAAGTGGCACGTCCCATGTTTGTACCTTGCAGAAAATCCTGATACTCTTGCTAAAGCCACAAGAAGATGTGCTGTGTCTGCACAGTTACCCTTCAATCGTTTTAGTGTGCCTGAAGCACCGTACTTGGTGTTGTAGTAAAAAGAATAAACTATGTTGTCTCGAACCCAATTTACAATGTTAACTGCCTGTTGATACCTTGAACTAGTACCAATTTTAAGAGAACTTGCAAGGGAATTCACTGTTAAAGCCGGTGTTGTTATCAACATTTTAGCCCTGTTTTGAGACTTGTTAAAATCATAGGTGTCAGAAGAAACATTGACCAAGTTACTAACAACACTATTAAATGCCAGCATCCGAACGAAAATATTTAAAGTTATACTAGAACCGCTTTTAAGATATGCAACAGTCCAGTTCCCAGTAGATGGATTGTAACTTCTGTTTTTAGAATGAGATACAGGAACATAAACATTTGGGTCAAGGCCACAATTTACAACAACATTTTTAGCAGTACTTGGACCGTTATTTTTAACTGTAACAGCTACTACAAATGTATGGAGATATTTAACATAATATTTAGCCGTTCTCTGGGTAACTTTTAGATCTGAAGCCCGCGGTATCGTTAAATTGAGTATTGAAAAGTTGTTATCTGGATTGGTGTCTGTGAACGATCCCGAAGTTAAATTAGACATGACTGTGACTGTTTTGTCATAGGTTAAAACTTGTTCAACAACATGAAGAACAGTTCGATTGCCAGTTGTTAAATTGTTTATGGACCAAATTCCAGTATTAGAATTATAAAATCCTTTAGAATCATCTGAAATCCATTTAAAATAAGTTTTATTTAATTTTAATGCTAAATTAATATTGGAAACATTGTTTGGACCGTTATTTTTCACAACTACAACAAAAACAACATTTCTTAGATAATTTGGAGATGAATTCGATACGGACCCTTGAACTGAAACATCAGCATCATCCACTGATTCATAGTCTGATGATTCTCCAACAGTTTCAGATGCTAAATTTGAAGTTTTAACAGTTTTAGATTTGCTAACCGGATCGTGTGTGTTTAGGGTTGAACTTGGGTTTGATGAAATTTCTGTGCTTTGAATTGATGCTGCCGAACTAACGTTGAAATTTACTAACAACCCAGCTCCTATGATTAATAAAAAAATGATTAATGATTTTTTCTTGATCCTAGCTACCCCCAGATCCATGTACTTATGAAACTTAAATTTACCCCAAATTTTTACAATCATTTATTATCTTGTAAAGATTATTTAAATCCTTGGATTCAAAAAAAAGATAATTTTAAGTTTTAATTGCTAACTTTGTTCATTGGAATTGAATTCAATTTTTAACAGATCTTATAAAAAAAATAGATGTATGAATCAGTCCATTTAATGATGAAATTTCATATATTTATCAAAGTAGACTGATCCAGTTAGGTTAATGTTTGTTTGTAGATAGCGTTTACAATTGCGTTGATATCCCCAGAGTAAAGGTAATAGTAGCCGTTGGAATGTAGATATTGGTCGGGATGTGCCAGTCCATCTTCCCTTCCAGGCAGACCTGTTTCAAACACTCCATCTTTGTCAACATCAACTTGGTTTGGGAATCCATTAGTTTCTCCATACTTTGGTGTGAAGTTGTCATCATGTGCCCTTGGTAAGAAGCCGAGTCCTGTGATCTGAGTTGAGGGTGGCCAGAAAATTGTGTAAACCTTTTTTGATGCCCTTAAATTTTTATACCAATTTAAACCCATTTCATAAAGTGTTCCTGCACAGGCCCCTCCATAAATATCTACTATCAATGCATTTTTAGGTATGTTAGTTTGTCCCAATACTGCAGTATGAGAATTAGGGCCCAATCCCCAATTTACTGCATACAATCCCAGTGCTCTTAGTCCTTTTACAATGCTGTTTATCCTTGCATTGTCTGCTGTTTTATTGATAATATTATCACTTGTGATGTAAACTGGTCTGAGTGCTATGACTTTTTTAAAGGTAGTTACTGACACGTAGTGTGGAAGTCTGTTTTGCACATTGTAAAAATCAATGATCTTACAGTACGTATAAATCAAGTTGCTGTAGTCCATTCTACCATTATTGGTTTTGTAAACACCTGGAACTTTATGATAGGTATCCATGTAATTCTTTAAAATTTTAGCTGCCCTTAGATACGATGTTTTATAGAAGTTTGAAGTTTTTATTGTTTCTGTTCCCGATGAATTGGTCACAGATTTAAGTAAAACGCTTGTTGAATCTTTGTAATTGATCTTTATGGTCGTGGTTGTTAGAAGTTCTAAAAATTGAGGCATCTTAACCTTTGTTGATCCTATTGTAACATAACTCGGCAGTTTATGATTTACGAGTATGTAATTTTTAACAGTTACTGCAGCTGACCTGATCTGAGTAGGCTTGAAGTACACTTTTTTAGTTGAGCTAACTAATTTAGTTTCAGTACTTTTAGTTGTGGTTTTTAAACCTGTGGCACTCGTTACTGTTTGATTAGTTTTTGATATTGTTGTTTGGTTTGTACTTGCAGCTGAAGCATGATCCATGGTGACCTGCACCGTGAAAAATACCATGCACAACATCAGTACTGGTAGGACTAATTTAAGTCTAATGAAACCCCTCCATAAATGTAAAAAATTTAATTTATCAAATGTTAAGACTAAATAATAAATCTTTTAATAAAATATTACTTATATTTGTTGCCAAATTATTTTGAGTTGTGTTACTATTTTCTAATTCAGTTTCTAATGGAATTTTTATTGCAGGTTTTAGTTGCTTCTAAAATCTTTGTATCCATTCACGTATTTTGAATTTGATATTTGTTAGAAAATTTAGAAAAAAATAAAAAAATCTAAAGTAATTTAATTGGGATGTTTACCATCCAATAATACTACTTTTTAGTTTTTTTAACACTTTGATTGTGTTGCAATTGAACTCACAATATTAGCAATAACTCCAGAGTAGATGTAGTCATATCCATTTTTCTTTAAAAATTGATCTGGATGTGCTAAACCTTTGAATGATGATGGACTGTAGTTGTCATCATGTGCACGTACAAGGTAATTTAAACCAGTTATACATTTTGATGTTGGCCAGTAAACTGTGAATATTTTTTTACTGCCCTTCAATGATTTGTACCATGATGTTGTCATTTCATAGATGAGTCCAGCATCAGCCCCTCCATAGATATCTATTATCAGGGCATTTTTTGGAATATTAGCTTTAAGAGCTGATATGTGTGTGTTTGGTCCTAGACCAAGGGCTTTAGCCCTTATACCAAGTGCATTTAAACCCTTTACTATGCTGTTTACCCTTGCATTGTCAATTGATGGCTTGTTTATGTTATCACTTGTGATGTAAACAGGTCTGTTTTTACCTGTGTATAATTTAATCTTCAAATTCTGTGTAGCTAGTATCTTCTGAAACTTTGCTATTGGAATTTTTTTAGTTCCGTAGCTGATGTAGTTTGGTAGTCTGTAGTTGGTGTTGTAGAATTTCTGTGCTCTCTGGTAACCGTCTTTGATTTGTGCTGCAGTTAATCCTTCGTTAGTGGATGATGTTACTTTGTGTGTTGTTGTGGTATGTTTTACTGTAGTTGTTGTTTGATTAACAGAAGCTGCGCTACTGAAATTTGTACTAAAAATCATTGCCACACTAAATAGTAGTAGCATTGATAAAAGTAAACTTCGCTTAATTTTACTGCCTCCATGTTTGATATACATAAAATAACTCGATATTTTAGGGTATAACAAACCTAACACTGAATCACTTCAACCTACTATATAAAAGCTTTGGTTTATTTTCCTAAAAAAAGCCCTCAGAGAGCGATTTTTTTAATTTAAAAGTCCATCTGTGCTTTTTGAAATTAGGTTGTACTGATAAGCTTCTTCAGATATTATTTTCGGTTAATAACCACTATTGTAACCTAGATCATATTAGTTACACATATTCAAACCCCATACAGATAGTGTGGATCAATTGATGTTGAAAAGAAAATCTGTATTAAAGTTGCTTTTAATTCTAAAAGTCAAATTAACAGTTTAATTAACTATTAAAGCCACAAATTAGTCTATACTAAATAAGGACTATTTAGGTGTGAATTTGTGAAAATGGTAAAAATATTCGTTTTTCTTAAAATGAGTTTAAGAAATAGCTAAAATTTTACCTTGTCAGTTCATGATGAGAAAAATATGTCATACCTCACAAAAAATTGGGATAAAATATAATGTGGTTAGGAAATTTTGAAGACATTTTAGAGATCTCCTTAGAATAATTTGTATATATAAAATTTCTACTTGGTCACTACAACCTGTGATTAACAAGTAAGTATGATTCTATGAAAAAATAGGTCCTTAATTTTTTTAAAAATTTGATTTATTTAAAAAGAGGGAAAAGGGAATATTTTTTATCCCCTTATAACTTTTCCGTAGCTTTGTGTGTTGTTAAACATGCTGGTTGTGAAGTAAGTTCTGTATGGTACGTCAACCCATCTGTTCTTGTTGTAGTACTGTACTGATCTGTGATTACTTGAGTAAGCAGTTCCGTACTGTATGATTCTGCTTTTAACTCCTTTAGCAGTTAAGTGAGTGTACAAATAGTCACTCATAGCCCAGCAATCTCCACCTCCAATACGTTCCATAGCCTTCCCTGTGTGTGCTGCACTGCTGTAACGATATTTAGATGCTTTTTTCATCACATCTGAAACTGCAGCTGATTTGGAAACTACTTTAGGTTTTTTGATGGTTAATCCCTGTGTTGAAATGATCTGATTAAACTGAGTTATGGAGTACTTGGTGCTTCCATAGCTTACTGTGTTGGGTAACCTTCCATATTGGGCGTAGTAATTCTCTGCCCTTTTAATTCCATCTTTCATCTGAGCCAATGATAACGGTGAAACTGTGAAACTTGTCTTTAAAAGTCCGTTTCTTATTCCATTCGCATCTTTAACAGTTCCAGAATGGACTGTAAGTGTGTATTTACCGATTGAAAGTGTTTGTTTAGGAGTAATGGTGAGTGTATTACCTTTAACTTCCGTATTAACAGCTACTGACTTTCCTGTTCCTTTCTTTAGAACAACCCATACTTTTCCAGATTTCACTGTTTTATTATATTTAACCTTGATTGATTGACTATCATGTATTATAGCGTGATTTGTAGGATCAACGCTTGAAACCTTCAGTGTAGCATTTGATGATGCTGCAGCTGATGTATTTACATTCAAAATAAGTGCTAAACTAAACAGCAATAGCACTGATATGAACAATTTTCGCTTAATTATATCGCCTCCGTATACAACCCATCAAAAAAAGTTTTGATACTTATATGTTTTGATGGAAAATATGCTAATCAATAGTCACATTACAATTGCTTATAAATGTTTTGATTCAAAATAGAAAAAAGGCTTTCTTAGGGCTATTTTTTTAATTTAAAATGCATTTAGAGGTTTTTGAAACAACGTATTTCGTTTAAGCTCACTGCGTTGATATTATAACTAAATAAGCCCTAATAAAACTATTTTTCCATAAATTATCCTGATTTATTGCTTTTCTTAACATGGGTAATACCTCCTAATTGTCAAAGTAGTAATAACCAGTAATGGAACAACAAACAAAGAGTTAATAAACATATAGAACAAGTTTAGTACCTCTTAATCCAATATTATTACTAATTAACTACTGATAATTGATATACATCAATTGATGATTAAACATCCCTACCCATCAAAAATACTACGGACTTATCCAAATAAACTCCAATTGAATTAGTGACATAATTATTTTGTATATAATATATATTCGTAAAAAAAGGTGTTTGAACACGATAAATTATAAGGATCATTTTTTAAAATATCGTTCTTCATTAATTTTCATGGACAAGGTTTATTTAAACTAAAACAAATTCAATTAATTGTTGGTTTAAAAATTGTCAGAGGAATACTGATTAGACAATGATCCAATCAACATAATCTGACCATCAGATCATAAGATTAATTTAACTTTTAGTGGAGATAATACAAGATGAAACGTTTATATTCAAAGGATTTGGGTATAATATTCCTTTTAACAGCTGTTTATATCATTTTAATATCCTTTCCTAATTTCGGTGGGAAGTACATACTGGACATGGTATTCTTTGCACTTTTCTTCCTGTTTACAGGATACTCGTTAATAGCTTTAATTAGGCCTGAAGAAGATTATAAAGACATATTAAGTAAACCAGTACTTCTACTTGAGTTCAGTGTTTTGCTCACTCTGGCTGTGAGTATCATTCTCATGTTTTCATACCTTGGACCCAAGATCAGATCGCTTGTGATGGTGCTTTCAGTAATTATTATGGTAATGTCCATATCTGCATATATTAGAAGAATAAATCATTACAACGCCCTGAAGTATGAAAAGGCAACTGGAAGGAAAGGGGTGGAAGAAGTTTCACAAAACATTAAGACACTGACAAAATCATCAGTTGAATCTTCAGAACATCAAAATGAAACACCTGTACCTAAATCAGAAAGTCACCCAGTGGAAAAGCAAAGCCAAAAGTCTGAACCTGATAAATTGGTTGTAACAGAAGACAACATCCGCGAAAAATTCATAAAAAAGTTCCTGAAGATGAGAAACTTGTAGAAACTTCGAAATCGGAAACAGTCAGTAAAAAATTCTACCTAGATCTTATAATAATTGATCTGGTGAGTATTTTTGTTTTGATAACCTACTTCGTTAAAATACAAAATATTGGTGTGGTTTCCTACTTCATTGGATTGTTATACATGTTATTTTTGGTTGGTTATCCACTGACTAGAATATTTTTCGCTGGAAAAAACAGGATCAGCAAAAAGGCATTGATAGGAATCAGTATTGGACTAAGCTTACCCATAACCTCAGTTATTGGAACCATACTTAACAGCACCTCCTACGGACTCAGTGTTCACAACATCCTCCTACCACTGGCTGTTTTAACCCTTATTTTAAGTTTGTATGCTAGTAAAAGGGTTAACTCTCTTAAAAGTTAATTGTGGAGTTATGTTATGATTATGAGTTTCCATAAATCATCTTTTTTTGTTGCAGAAGAACACTCATATTCAGTTTGAACTAAATTCTAGTTGAGGCAAATATTATATAATATTAAAAATAGATTTTAGAGCAGTCACCCGCAGGATGCTTAAAGCGGGTTAATAAATTATTGGGGATACTCTAATGGACAAAGATTATAAATTAACAGCTGTATTAATACCAATAATATTGATTTTGAGTTTGACACTCTATTTCTTTCCAGAGTCCAGTGGAATGGTAACTAATTTCACTGCACCTGTTGTTAATCAAACAAACAATACCACAGTTAATGAAACTGCTTCAAATACAACGGCAGTTGAATCAAATACAAACACTCAGAACACTCAAACTAGCCAGTCAACCGATACCAACTACTACTCAAATGGTGGTTCAAATACAGGATCGGGAGATACACCAACAGAACCAACCGAGCCAACAGAACCAACAGAACCGACTGAACCAACCGAACCAACAGATTCTGGTAACGGATCATAGAGATCCAAAACTCTTTTTTCCAATTTTTTTATATTTTAATTCAAGATCAGTGGTAACAAGGGCACGTGCTCATTATGATTTGATTCAACATGGAACTTTAACATGCCCAAACTTGTTTTTGACATGGGATTATTTTTGTTCATCCACTGAAAAATAGTTCATTTTAGTTGGATAATATTGTGAAATGTGAAGTCAATCACAAAGACATTTTTTCTAGTATATATTATAGTGAATGAATTCTTGATCTAAACAAACACTTGTATAATTTAAATTGAATTAAACAAGAAGTTTGAGGGAGATCAATTTAATTAGTTGGTGGGAATTGTGGATGAAAAAATTTTGAAACCGTATAAAAAATATTTTGTAATGATTGTAATTTTGTTTGGATTGAGTTTAACTATTTCATTGAATGTTAACTGTGTATCTGCAAGTCAAGCAGGAATTTATGTGACACCCAACGGTCATGACAGCTGGAATGGTCAAAGCCCAGTTTGGAATGGTAAATCAGGTCCTAAAAAAACCATTAAAAATGCTGTTGGTACAGTTTCAAGCGGAGGAACTGTGTTTATTGCAAGTGGAACCTACTATGAACATGGCATCATAATTTCCAAAAGCATGAAGCTAACCGGAAAAAGTTCAAAAAACACGGTAGTAAACGGGCAAAATTCCGGAAGTATATTCACTATTAAATCTGGATTTACCGTTAAAATAAGCAATTTAAGAATGAGTAATGGAAGGGGAAGTACTGTTGGTGCACTTCATAATTCTGGTCAAACAACCCTAACATCCACCTCGTTTACAGGAAACATTGCTAAAAATAGTGGTGGTGCAATATACAACAAGTACGGTAGTCTCAGCATTATAAATTCCTCATTCAAAAGTAACGGTGCAACATCAGGCTTTGGAGGAGCTATATACAATCAAGCATCATTAGTTATTATGAACACCAATTTCACAAGCAACAAAGCTGTTACTGGTGGTGGTGCTATTTTTAACGTTGGAAAACTATCAATTTCAAGCTGTAACTTCAACTACAACCATGTTACTGGTGGTGGAGCAGCACTTAGAAATTTCAGGGGTACCGTACAAATAAATTCCTCCAAATTCACAGGAAATACTGTTAAGGGAGGTGGTGGTGCACTATTTAATGAGAATGGAGGTTCAACCAAAACCAGTTTAAGTACCATGCTTGTTAAAAATTGTATTTTTAATAGCAACAAAGCAAACAGCGGAGGTGCCATTGACAACAATTACGGAAAGCTCACGGTAAGTTCATGTAATTTCACCAACAACTATGCAAGTAGTAAGGGTGGGGCTTTGGTAAACTACCATGGATCATTAACGTTAACTGGTTGTACAGGTAAAAGCAATGGAGCCTACAATCTAGGAGGTTTTCTCTACAATGCAGATAACCTGCTCCAAATAGTTAAATCAAACTTCTTAAACAACCATGTTTTAAAGGGCAGCGGCGGTGTTATCTACAATTACCACGCCCCAATTACCATAAGTTACACCAATTTCAAGTACAACACAGCCAGAGGTGGTAAGGACTGTGGTTACGGTGGAGCAATACACAGTTACATGGCACAAATAACTGCAAACAACTGTCTATTTCTTGAGAACAGTGCATCAACAGGCGGTGGTGCAATAGTAAACGATGAAGGTTCATCTTTAACTGTGAAAAATTCCAACTTCTCCAACAACTCAGCCATAGGAAGTGGTGATGGACTCTACGGTAATGGAGGCGGAATATTCTCTTTCAATGCCAGATGTTGGGTTTCTAACTCAAACTTTACAGGTAACTCTGCAAAGGTAGGTACCAGAGGAGGAGGTGCCATTGATATACTTGGAACTGGTTATGTGAGCCACAGTATTGCAAGTGTTGATCACTGCGTCTTCAACAACAACCAAGCATCCATGGGTGGAGCGATTCATGTTGAAACAGGTAGCTTAACAATTAAGTACAGTACCTTCACAACTAACACAGCCCAAAATGGAGGTGCCATCTACAACATACATGGTGCTTTAACTGCGACCCAAAACAACATCAACTACAACACAGCAATCAACAATGGAGCTGCAATTTTCAACAGCGGACACAATATCAGTGTTACCCACAACAACATCATTGAAAACACCGGACCCAATGAAATTTACAGTCCAAACAACAGTTACGCATCAAACAAGGCAGTTGTTGATGCAAGGTACAACTGGTGGGGATCAAACTCAGATCCCTCAAAAAATGTTTCAAATCCAGGAAACTCAGTACTTGTAAGTCCATGGCTTTCTAAACCACTATAATGATAGTTGTTCAATTCGGGTTGTTCCAATTTTAAAATATTTTGTTGGAAACCCCTTGATACTTACTTATTTTTTTATTTAAATGACCACAAAAGATAACATCTAAAAACTTGATATAAACTTTATAAAAAGGATTTCATTTGAGGTGAATTAATGAAAGTAATGATTATTGGTTCTGAAGGTATGTTAGGGCATGATTTGGTTAAGGTTTTATCTCCAATACACGAGGTAGTGACAACAACTATCGACACATTGGATATTACTGATATTGATAAAACAATAGAAACAGTGAAAAAAACAATCCCGATGTGTTGATTCATGCCGCTGCAGTAACAGATGTTGATGGAAGTGAAGCAAACCCTGATTTAGCTTACAAAGTTAATTCAATAGGTACTAGAAATGTTGCTGTGGCATGTAAAGAGGTTGGTGCTTCAATGGTTTACATTTCAACAGACTATGTTTTTGATGGTACCAACACAACGCCATACAACGAATATGATCAAACCAAACCATTGGGAGTCTACGGTAAAACCAAACACACCGGTGAGATCTATGTTCGTGACACATTGAGCAAGTTTTACATCGTTCGAACTGCATGGTTATATGGATATCATGGCCCAAACTTTGTAACAACCATGTTAAACTTGGCAAAAAATACTAAAGACATATCTGTTGTGGATGATCAAGTTGGATCACCTACCTACACAGTAGATCTTGCAAATGCAATATCCACCATCATCAACAGGCCTTCCTATGGAATTTATCACTTCACCAACTCTGGCCATTGTTCCTGGTTCGAATTTGCAAGTGAAATATTTAAACAGGCAGGGGTTGAAGTCAACTTAAAACCTGTTACAACAGAAGAATTCCCTCGACCAGCACCTAGACCAAAATATTCAGTTTTAAACCATTACAGCTGGAAAATGGAAGGATATTCCCCTATAAGGAACTATAAAGAAGCACTTGAAGATTATATGAAATTATTAGGGCACTGATTACTTTTTTATCATAATGATAACGAGAATTTACAATCTAATGGTTGAAAAAAAGTTTAGGAGAAATTAAAAATGAAGGGAATAATACTTGCAGGTGGTTCAGGCACAAGACTTTACCCAATTACCAAGGCAGTTTCTAAACAGTTACTTCCAATCTACGATAAACCCATGATCTACTATCCTTTATCAGTTTTGATGCTGGCAGGAATAAGGGAAATACTCATAATTTCAACTCCAACAGACCTTCCAAGGTACAAAGAACTCCTTGGAGATGGGGCAGATTTAGGTGTTGAATTCTCTTACAAGGTACAGGATGAACCAAGAGGCCTTGCTGATGCTTTTATTGTGGGTGAGGATTTCATTGGAGAAGAAAGTGTGGCACTGGTACTTGGAGACAACATATTCCACGGCCATAGATTCAGTGAAATTCTTAAAAGAGCAGCTTCACTCGATAAAGGAGCAGTTATCTTTGGTTACTATGTGAAAAATCCCAGGCCATTTGGTGTGGTTGAATTTGATGAAGAGGGAAATGTCCTGTCTGTGGAAGAAAAACCTGAAAAACCCAAGAGTAACTACGTTGTTCCAGGACTTTACTTCTACGATAACTCAGTCATAGATATTGCCAAAAACATTACACCATCTGACAGGGGAGAAATAGAAATAACATCTATAAACGACGAATACCTTAAAAGGAAAGAGTTGAAAGTCGAACTTCTAGGAAGGGGAATGGCTTGGCTTGACACAGGAACACATATAGGACTTTTAGAGGCAAGTAACTATGTTGAAGCCATACAAAAAAGGCAGGGATTTTACATCGCATGTTTAGAAGAGATAGCCTTAAACAATGGATGGATCAATGAAGATATCGTACTAAAATCTGCAGAATCACTCGAAAAAACAGATTACAGTAAATATCTAGTTGAACTCGTAAAAAGGAACGGAAACGACATTTAATCTTCCTATTTTTTGGAATTTTATTTAGGGCTCAAGTAAAATATTTGTTAAATAATACTAGCTTGTACAATGTGTAAATTTAAATAAAATTATCATGTACTCTTTAAATGATAAATACTCGTGTATATTTTATTATTATAACTATTTGGTGTATTAAAATGGGATTTGCAGATTATATTAAGGCCAATGAAGAAGTTCATAAGGCAGGTGCAGAGGTAAAATATTTATTTTGTGAAAAAGAAGGTGCTGATAAACTTATTGTAACGTTCCCAGGTTTCACAAACTCTGGTAAATTTAAATATCGTTATGTGAGAACTCTTCAAAATATTAATGCACATAGACTTTTTTATTAGATGAATTCGGTGTACGTGGATGTTATCTCCTTGGCCATCACAGAAACTTCAAGATCGAAACTGTTGTTATGTCCCTAATAACATCCCTACTCAAAAAATACGACTTGAAAATTGATAATGTTATACTTCAGGGATCATCTAAAGGTGGATGGATGGCCATTTACTACGGCATAAAATACAGATTCGGACATGTTATTGCAGGAGGACCCCAAACTAAGATGGGTGACTTTTTAATCAAAGAAGATGTTGATATACAACCCGATGAAAAAATTCATGTTTTCAGTAAGGTACGGGTGGCAGATTACATATCCGGAGGTCATGAACCCGGAGATTTAACCTATTTAAACAACTTACTCTATGAACAACTGAACCAAGATCCTGAAGATTTTCCAATGATCTACATACATGTAGGTAATGGTGATTCACACTTTGAAAACCATATAAAACCATTTGTATCCCAATTGGACAACAATAACATCAAATATGAGTTAGATATACAAGAGTATCATGAACATAACGATCTAGGAATATTTTACCCCAAATTCCTACTTAAAACATTGAAGAAAATAGATAATAAACTCATACCTCCCAAGATGAAAATGTGGGTGCAAAGAAATAATAAAACTCGAAATTAACTATACCTAAAAAAAAGATTGAATGGAGTATAAGTAACAAGTTAGTTTAATTTCAACCCTTAAAGAAATCATAATTTCATTTGTAAATTATTGAATATATTTTTTTATTAAAATAGAGGTTCCATATGCCGAAAATGTTTAAATTAGTTTCTAAAAACGGTTTAAGAATGATTAAATACCGTTTACACGATGATTACAGTTTATTTAAACACGAAATTCAAAGTGTAAAGGCTAAAATCTTCAACCCCCAAGAAATAATCGAAAGCAATCGGCCTAAAATGAATCTCCTTGAAAGAAAAGAGAAATACAACGAATTAATTAGGCATAATAACGAATTAATGGATTTATTTTTATTTAAAGATGATTCTCCCAAGGTTTCAATCATCATAAACTTGGATAGTACCTGTGATCTAAACAGCTTGTTTAACAATTTCCATCACAACCTAGTTTATCCCAATTTTGAAGTCATTGTCATTGACAATCATTTAGCTGAAGATTCTGGAGAATTTTTTTCAAAACTCAAAAACCAGTTTTCAGTGGATTTAATTGAAAATTCTGAGGGCCTATCCTACGCTAAAATACACAACAGCACAGTTGAAAGTGCAACTGGAGAATATTTACTATTTCTAGATGGAAACCTCAAACCAACATATGGATGGTTGAATAGTTTAATGCAAACAACATTGGAAACTATGAACACAGGATGTGTTGGTACCAAAATTGTTGATGCAAACCAGAATGACAGTACCAATGATATTAAAATTCAAAGTATTGGAACAGAGTTTGTTGAAACTAAAAATGGAAATTTTCAAGTGTCTGAAATGGCCAACGGTTTAGACCCAACCGAAGAAATCTCTATGAAACAGAATTTAAGGGCAGCTGTTACTCAGAAAGCATTTCTCATAGACAAAGCCCTGTTTTTAGAGATGGGTGGTTTTGATGAATCGTACAAAAACAGTTTTGAAGGTGTTGATCTCTCATTAAAACTCTTTAAAAAGGGTTATTCAAATATTTACAACCCCTATTCCCTTATATTTGGCTGTTTAAATTCAGAAGATCCTCAAAGAAGAAATTCAGAGGATGATCTGATTCGTTTTAACAACAAATGGAAACAATTTTTACGAGGGAATGTGTTAATGGATAAAATTGAATCAAACCATGTTTTCAGTTTGGAAAAACTCAAACTTGGATTTGCAGTGAGTGAAAGTGGTGAAAATGCTACTGCGGGTGATTATTTCACTGCAAAAGAGTTTGGTGAAGCAATTAAAAGTTTAGGATGGGATGTGTGCTTTTTATCTAGAGACGGTCCTGATTATTGGTATGACTTGGATGATGTGGATGTTGTAATATCACTCCTGTACACCTTTGATCCTCGAAGGATACGCAGTTCTAAGGGATCCCTCATAAAAATTGCATGGCCACGTAACTGGTTTGATAGGTGGACCTTTTTTCCATGGTTTGAAAGTTATGACCTTGTTTTAGTGCCAAGCAAAATTTCCCAACGGTTTGTGAAGGAGCACAGTGGTAAGGACGCAACTTTGGTTCCACTTGCAACCAATCCCAACAGGTTTAACAATAATATACCTGCAACTGAAGATTATTTCTGTGACTACTGTTTCACAGGCAGTTACTGGAACGATTATAGAGAAATTATAGATCTTCTCGATCCAGATAAGCTTCCATACAAGTTTAATTTGTATGGGAAGAACTGGGAGTTAATACCGAAATTTAAACCCTACCACAGGGGATTTATTAATTATATCAACATCCCAAAACTTTATGCTTCAACAAAAATCGTTATAGACGATGCAAACAGTGCAACAAAGGCCTATGGATCTGTAAACAGCAGAGTTTATGATGCCCTTGCCTGCGGAACCCTGGTACTGACCAATGGTAAGTTGGGTGCTTTAGAAATTTTTGGGGAAGATTTACCGGTTTTTGAAACTGAAACTCAATTAAACCTTTTGCTTAACCATTATCTTGAAGCTGATGATGATAGGATCAATCTTGTTGAAAAATTACAGAAATTTGTAGTTGAAAACCATACCTACTTTAACAGGGCAGAACATCTTAAAAAATCATTGATTGAATACATCCATAGGAAACAAAGTTAATCTAATTAAATCAAGGATATCCCATGAATTTATTATTTTACAATTCATAAAAAAAGTGTTAATTTACAATTATAATTCTAATTAGGTGTTAATAAACATGAAAAAAGGAACTCAAACCATTGGAAACTACGTGGAAAAAACCAGTTTAAAGGAGTATCCAAGAAAGATTGGTCGAAAGTTGAAGTATAAAATCAAAGGAGTAGGTAAATCCAAAGTACAACATCGCAGTTTCAGAGATTTCACAGGATTTCTTTCAAATTCTGTTATTTCCCCCATGATCATGGCACCATTTCGTGAACAGGATAAGAGATGTTTTGCCACCATGGAAAATATTGCCAAATATTTAACATCAGAATCTTTGGCAAATCCAGATGAAATGGTTACAGTCATACTTCCTGTTTACAACAGAATAGACACTGTTAAGAGTTCGATTGAATCTGTGCTTAATCAGTCCTACACAAATTTCGAATTAATAATAGTCGATGATGGCAGTGATGATGGTTCAAAGGAATTGTTAGAAACATTGAATGATGAAAAAATAACACTGCTTCACAATATTACACGTAAAGGAGTTTCCACAGCTCGAAATCGGGGCCTAGAAGTTGCAAAGGGAAAGTACGTGGCTTACCTTGATTCTGACAACTTGTGGGATCCAAGATATCTTGCTGCAATGGTGGGGGCTTTTAAAAGATTGCCAGATGCCGAAGTTGTGTACAGTGGCCAGTATCTTTTTAAGGGAGATGCTAAAAATCCATACGCTGTTCGTTTTGGAAGTTTTAATAGATCTCTATTAAACAACCGTAACTACATCGATATTAACTCCCTATGTCACAAAAAGGAATTAACTGATCGGATTGGAGGTTTTGATGAATCCCTTGTTAGGCTGGTTGATTATGACCTTATTTTACGCATGTCTGAAAACGCTCAGATCTACTCTGTTCCAGTTATTTTATCTCACTACTACTACGATAATGCTGATAACACCATCACAAACATTCCAGGTTACGTACATTACCTCGATATCGTGCGTGAAAAAACCCTGAAGAGAAGGGATGAAAGAATAGAATCCCAACTTGTAGAGATTTTTGATCATGGTGTGAGCATTATAATTCCAAGTTATGAGGCATTGGAAGATATTAAAGAATGTATAGAAGTCATAGAAAAAATGTATCCTGAGGCTGTTGAAATCGTTGTTGTGGACAATAATTCTGAAGGTGCCGTTGTGGAGTACCTTAAAAAATTAGAGGATGAAGCTCGGATCAAACTCATATTAAACCATGTTAACTATGGTTTTACCTATGCTGTGAGTCAGGGAATTGAAATTTCCAAACCTGAAAATGATATTCTTTTAATGAACAACGATGCTATTTTAACACCAGGATCCATTGAAGCCCTTCAAAAAACGGCTTATAACCTTTCTGATGCAGGTGTTGTTGTTCCCCAACAAGTACTGCCTCCTGAAACAAAAACCATCAATGAACATGTTCCATTTGCTTATCCACAATATGAATGTGACGTAAACCTTTCTAAGGCACATGATAACATAATAAATGTTCCTGTTTTCCATTCTGGGAGTGTTGTGGAATTGAGTTTTGCACCATTTTTCTGTGCCTACATTAAAAGATCTGTTTTCGATGATTCAGTTGGTTTAGACCCTGAAAATGGTAGACATTACCGTTCAGACCGTATCTTCTGCAACTACGTTAGACACATCATGAAGTTAAAGGTTTACTACGTTGAAAAGGCTGTGGTTTATCACAAGCTGCAAAAATCAACAGATGATCTTAAAAATCAACCTAAAAAGGGTGCGGATTATGATGTGATGTTCCAAAAGAATAGGTGGGAACCTGAAAATGCCGAGAAATTGGGTTATAAAACACCGGTATGGGATTTTTAAAACCTAAATCTCGTTCAAACCCCACAATCAGATAATAGTTTCTTATCCTATTATCTTTTACTTGAATTACTTTTTTAAATCTTTTTTTAACCCTCAAACACTACGTTTGGATTAACATAACGTCCACGTTTTTCTGTTGCTTTACCATATTGGATAGCTCTTTTCGGACAACAGTTTATACACGTGGTACAATGACTGCATTTATCCTTTGCCCATTCTGGTTTTCCATTTTCAAGCTTTATTGCCATTTCTGGACAAATTTTTTCACAAAAGGCACAACCATTGCATGCATCTGTTGTGTAAAATTTTTCCGTGTTACGTCTCATTCCATACAATTTATAGATTAAAGGTGTTAATATGGCAATTAAACCATGTTTAGAGAAATTACCCTTCTTATTAGTTTTAAGATGTTCTATTATTATTTCTATCTGTTTTTCTGCAACTTGCAGTTTGGATTTCTCTTTTTCAGCATCATGAGTATCGAATATCATGACGTAGTTAGAGGGCATTTCAACAGAAAATGCACTGCTTAACTCGAGACCTTTGGTTTTAAGCTGGTTAGCCACCATTTTATCTGCTTGTCCAATTGAGGATCCACATGTAACAACTGTGTATATGAATGGTTGATTGGACTTATCTATTGTAAACTGTTCCATAAATTGTTCTACAATTGTTGGCAGTCCATTGTAGTAAACTGGGAATATTATTCCTATCTTTTCCCCATCCGATGGTTTGTAGTTAAATTGTTTCTTATTCAACGCATCTGTTATATTGATGAGTTCTCCTCCCTCTGCCTCTTGCAATTTTTGTGCAACATACAACGAGTTTCCAGTTCCTGAAAAGTAAAAGATCATTAAATTATTCCTCCTTTTAATCTAGAAGATAGTTCCGTTATCCCTCAAAAGTATTATTCATAAACTTTTTTTGGTTTCTAAAACTTGATACAAATATTTTATGATTCGATAACTATCGAATTAAGTTTTTGGTAAATTGTATATAAATGTTTTCAGGTATAGTTTCAATATACATGAAACAATACAGCTTCCAAGGATTTAATGGGAATACTGGGGTTAATAAAAAAGGAATAGTTTACTGGGAAAATTTGAACCTTAAAATGAATAAAATAATATTAATCTTGGACTAAAAGTTACTGTAAAAAGGTTATCAAGAGAATTTCCATTAACTTTGTTTCAAAAAATAAGAGGTTATGATAATGGCCATTTTCAAACGTACATCAAAAATGCTGAACAACATAAGAAGTAAGGTTACAGAAGAGACTGGTTTCACCCAAGAACTTAGTAACAACGATGATATGAATTATTTGTATGAAGTCAGTGTTGTTACTCCCAGTTACAAGGGAGAAAAGCATATTGTTCGACTGTTAGATTCCATGAAGAATCAGAGTTTGGCACACGACCTCTTTGAAGTTGTCATAATCATTAATGGAGAACAGGACCGTACAAAAGATCTTGTTGAAGAATTCAAGCTCAAAAATCCAGATATGAACATAAAGATCCCATACTCAAAACTTGCCAACGCATCAAATGCCCGTAATATTGGAGTTAAAACTGCTAAGGGCATATATATCACTTTTATTGATGATGATGATTATGTGTCCCCAAATTATTTGGAGGAACTCTACAAAAATGCTGCCAGTAACAGAATAGTCATGGCTCCAATGGTAGATGTGGATGAAAACAACAACATCAATCAGCCCAATTCAGACAAAAAAATTGTTGAAGGAATAATAAACGATCCATACACCAATATAGGCCGTTACTTCTCATTCACAGCATGTAAACTCATCCCATCATCCAATTTAAGGAAGATAGACTTCGATGTTAAGCTCACAAGTGGAGAAGATATCGTGTTCTTTGCAAATATTATGACTTCCAACAATTTTGAAGTTTGCATGGTAAAAAAGGAATCTAAAGCCATTTACTACAGGGTGCTACGATCAGACTCTATTTCTAGAAAGCCTATGAGCTTCAAATTTAATGTGGAAGACCGTCTCGCTGTAATCAAGAAGTTAAACAACTACCTATCCAAAACAGACAATTTAGATCATTTAAGTGGGCTTAAAATAAGGATAAACGCACAAACAACATTCATAAATAAATATCTTAAGGCACATCCCAACGAATATAACCGAGTTCTTGAAGCCATACACAGTATTAACCTGAAATACTTTAACATGAAGGAATTAAACAGAAATCTTGCCCAAAGACTCTACATATCCTTCAGTTTTTTACCATACAACGATATAAGTTCTTACTTCATTGGAAAACGCATATTTAAAACTGGAAACATCGCCGATGTCATCTCGAACAAAATGGATCCCATGAGGAAGATTGATGAAACTAGTACAAAGATCACGGAAGATTATTTGGGAAAAAATATCATCATCAATTCAGTTCCAACACTTGGAAACTGGAAACACATGAAGAATTTTTGTGAACATGGAATGGCAGCTATAGATAAATTATCTAAACAGAATAATGGGTACCAAGAGATTTACAGCTATTCACTGTATCCTGCATCCAATCTATTGGCATTTAATTACAAACTGAAACATCCCGAAGTAAAGTGGATAGCTGAGTTCTCAGACCAATCAATATATGAGGATATTGGAGACATTGTAAATGCAACCATAGATGAACCTGATGTGTTAAGCAAACTTAACAAAACCCTTGTTGATAATGGATTTCCAGAGGATTCATCCGGAAAAATCTTCTTTTTAAATGAGTATCTAGCATACGCATTTGCAGATGAACTCATATTTCAAAGCGAAAATCAGAAGCAATACATGTTGGATAAGTTTCCATACCCCGAATTAATGGAGTGTATCAACAAAAAAATCGAAGTAATTGCTCCACCAGTACTGGACTGCAAATTTTACAGTTTAGTCCACCAGAATTACAAACTAAATTCTGATATTGTGAACTTCGCCTACTTCGATTCAACACATGAAAAAATATATTTAGAACAAGTTTACAGTGCTATTAAAACCATGAAGGAAAGTTTCAAGGATAAATTCATGATCCATGTCTTTACAAACAATCCTGAAGGATTTAAACACAGCGTAAAGGGTTTGGTTGATGAAGGCTGTTTAAACATTAATCCCCAAGTAAATTTTCTTGAATTCTTAAATCTCACAACTAAATTTGACTGTTTAATTGTTACAGATCAAAAAACAAAACAGTCAAAACCTTCAAATCCATTTATACCATCGAAATTTTATGATTACGTTGGAAGTGGAACAGATATCTGGGGAATATGTGAAGAAGGAAGTGCGTTGAGTCTCCAAGACCTGAAGTACAAATCTGATATATACGACTCCCCATCAATCCAGAAAAGCTTGGTTCATATAATTGAACATCATCTTAGAATAAAATTTTAAGTATGAATATTTAAGCTGAAATTTTTTTATTAATAATGATGGTCTATTTATTTGATTAAATTATTAATGGGATTATATTTAGTTGGTTGTTTAGAATTTTTCTTGGTAAATTTGTTATACATCCAACCTAAAAATTCCTTTTTATCCGTTTTATTTCCTTTAATAAATTGATTATGAATTCTATGCAACAGATAAGCAATTCTGAAGGATTTAGTCTTTGCGATAATTTTTAGTTGCATATTGATATTGTTTAAATCATCTTCCAGTGATTTGATTGTGGTTTCATAGGTTTCTATGACATTTTTATTTTGAGTTAAACATTCATTTTGCAGAATAAAATGATTTTTAATTAAATTTACAGTTTTTTCTTTATCTAATATTCCATTATGTCCATTTTCACTTGAATATAAAATTATTTGAATCTGGTCTTTGAAGTATTCTGATTTATTTATTCTATCTAAAAATGGTAAAAGATTACGTTGAAAATCAATTTCAGAATTCACATTAACTATGTACGTAAAATTGGGTATATATTTTTCATGTTTAAACAATTCAAACACATCAAGTCTGCAGCCATATTCTTTCATAGCAGTATCATAATCTAATTTATCAAAACATACATTCAAAACATTCTCCAAATGCCCTTCCAAAGCCTTACAAAAGATTTGAGGATTGTTTATTATTGCCTGCGACTTTTTCATTAAGGTGGATAAAATGAGTGAAGTAAAACCCCCACCAGAACTTCCAAAAAATAGTATATCTTCGGGATTTATTCTATTTTTAAGAGCTAAAATTTTGATAATATCTAATATTGTTAGCAAATACCAATTGTCGGGGGTGCCTACACCCCATCCTAATGATAATCTTTTCATATCATATCTTAATGGTGATTTTGTTGGCAGATACAATGTTGGATCGTTGTAATAAATTACAGATTCTTCAAATTCATCTTGCCAAGTGAGTCTATTGAATATGGGAGGATACATTTCATCGGGAGAATGTGCACCTGAACCAAAACAAATTAAATTGTTATTGTTACTCGCTAATCTAACTAAAAATTCATATTTAACCTGAGCGTGATTAATTTGTAAGGAAAAAAGTTTGTCTTTAGGGAAATTGAAACTTTTTAAATCGGGTAGGTTCATGATAAAGTTATTCTCTGTATTCATCTTAGTATCTCCTAAAAAATTGGATCTATATCTTGAATGAAAGATTAGCCAAATTAATATCTTCATTCTGATTCTATTTTTACAAAATTTTGTTTGACCTGTTTAAAAAAATTTTCTTTAAATCTTATGTCACTGGGACTTAAACCAATGAATTTAATTGGTTTACTTTAAGTTTTGAGAATTCCAATCTGAATTCATCCATATTTTTGGTTTCAATTAAAATTGATTCAACTTATATCAATTGTTTCAATATCAAAAACTTTTTTTGTATCCCTGCAGAGTTAGAGCGTGATTGATCATTTGGATGTGCGATAATAATTCATTGTATTTAATTTGTTCATTAATACTATAATTTAGGAATTAATAATAAAGTTTATTATGAACTGTTAATGTATCTAATTTTATATTTAATGGAATTTTCAGTACATAAGAAAATATAAAACAACCATAAAGATTATTGATAATAATATTTAAAGGATTATCAGTTTTATTTGGATATTTAAAGTATATAGGAGAAAAGAATTTAATGCAATTATTAAATAACAAATTAAGGAAATTCAAAGCATTAAAAAGAAATTTTAAAAATGATAATGATAAAAAACCCTCAAAAACCGATACAGAAATGGATTTAGTTTATGAAGAGGGTATAAGTATTATTACTCCGAGTCATAACGGTGAAAAATACATTTCTAAACTTTTAAACTCCATTAAAAATCAGACATTGTCCTATGATCTTTTTGAACATATCATAGTGATCAATGGAGAACCCAATAAAACAACAGATATCATTGAGAAATTTAGAGAAAATAATCCCTCCATAAATCTAAAGATAATTTATTCTGATATTGCTAATGCATCCAATGCCCGAAACATCGCCATTGCTAATGCCAGTAAAAAATACTCGACTCTTATCGATGATGATGATTATATTTCTCCAAATTATTTGGAGGAACTCTACAGAAATGCTGCGGATAATAGAATTGTAATTGCTAAAATTGTTGATGTTGATGAAAATTATATTTATCAAGGTAGCTTAAAACACAACGAATCTGGCATTCTCAAGGATTATTACAATCAAATTGATTCTCGTTACTATGGTTTCAATGCTTGTAAATTGTTACCATCATATCAACTTAAACAAGTAGAATTTGATGTTAATTTAAAAAGTGGGGAAGATGTAGTATTTTTCGCAAATCTTCTAACTAACTATGATTTTGAGGTATTTGTTATACCTGATAAAAGTGATGTTATTTATTATAGAGTTTTAAGGTCTAATTCTGTATCAAGAAAACCACTGAGCTATAAATTTAATGTGGAAGAAAGGTTAGATGTTATAAAAGAACTAAATGAGTTATTAGTTAATACTAATGATCCTTATAAGAAACTTGCCTTAGAAAACCGAATAAAAGCACAGACATCGTTTATAATTAAATATTTAATTAATAATTCCGGAGATTATAGTAGAGTTCTGAAATTTATTGAAAGCCTAAATCTTTTTTACTTCCCATATGAGGATTTAAATAGAAGATTAAGTGATAGATTAATCATATCATTCAGCTTTTCACCATATAAAGATGTTAGCACTTATTTAATGGCAAAACGTATCAACATTGCCCAGTTAGCAGTGGATGTGATTCATAATAATATGGAAGATATCAGAAAGACAGACGCAACAATTCCCATGTTTACTAACATTTTTATTGGAAACAATAAACAAATCAATTCAACTCCTACTTTTGGCAATTGGATGCATATAAAAAAATTTTGTGAGAAAGGAATTGAAAATATCAACCTAATTGCTCAAGGAAAAGAGTATAAAGAAATTTACAGTTGTAACATGTATCCAGCATCTAATTTCTTAGCGTTTCAATACAAAAAATTACATAACGATGTAAAATGGATCGTTGAATTTCCAGATCTCAGTATTTATGAAGTTATTGGTGATGTAATAAATTCTAAAATTAATGACCAATCATTCCAAGATGAATTAAATTTATTGCTTGAAAATAAAGGTTTTCCAAAGGATTTTTCTGGAAATTTGTTTTTTTTAAATGAGTATATAACCTATGTATTTGCAGATGAGATTATATTTTCAAGTGAAAACCAGAAAAACTATATGTTAAACAGATTTCCCCACAAAGAATTTATTGGAATGATCAAAGAGAAGTCAAAAGTTTTGAACCTACCAATTCTCCAATCTAAGTGGTATGAAACAGTAATTTGTGATTATTATCTAGATCCAAAATATGTTAACCTAGCGTATTTTGAATCTTTTTATGAAAAAATTAATTTAAATGATGTTTATTCCGCAATCATGGAACTAAATCAAAGTTATAAGGACAAATTACGAATACATGTATTTGTAAATAATCCTGAAGTATTCAAACAATCCATTGAGAATAAACCGGTACAAAAATATTTGAAGGTCAATTCTAATTTAAATTTTCTTGAATTTTTAAATTTAACTACAAAATTTGATTGTTTGATTGTTACAGATCAAAAAACAAAACAAACAAAACCTTCAAATCCATTTTTACCATCTAAACTTTGTGATTACCTTGGAAGTGGAACTGATATATGGGGAATATATGAAGAAGGAAGTGCGCTGAGTCTCCAAGACATGAAGTACAAATCTGATATATACGACTACCCATCAATCCAGAAAAGCTTGGTTGAGATCATTGAACACCACTTAAAATAAAATTTTAAAGTACAACTAAAAGTTGTAGAAGGGATTTAAGTAAAAATAACAGTTTAAAATGAAGTATTTAATAGAATTAAAGTATTTATTAAACTTTAATTCCTTCCAACACCTTTAAATTCAATTCCAGATGATTTAAACAGATCCTGATCGAGTATGGGCCTGTTACAAATTAAAATCGATTTTTCAATCATTTCCGGAGTTATACATCGATAATCATCATGATCCGTCATCAAAACAACACAATCACACTTTAGTGCTTCTTTTAAATCCACAGGTTCTGCTTCCATCCTTCTTATTATCTCAGGATCTACATATGGATCGTTTGCAAGTACCTTGGCCCCTAAACCATTTAAAGTATCTATCAAAGTTTTTGAAGGAGTTTCCCTGTAATCTGCTACATTACCTTTGTATGCAATACCCAAAACTCCCACAGTTGAAGAAGATATGGATTTACCGTTGTTTTTTAATGCTTTTTCAACTAAGGACACCACATGGTTTGGCATGTGTTCGTTTATTTCCCTTGCTGTCTGAATTAATCTTGCAGGAACTCCATTTTCCTTGGCTATTTCCACTATAAAATAGGGATCTATTGATAAACAGTGTCCACCCACACCAGGTCCTGGACTGTGAATATTTACTCGGGGATGATAATTTGCTGCTTCAATAGCCTCTATTACATCTATATTTATGGATTCACATATCATTGCTAGTTCATTGGCAAGTGCTATGTTCGTGTCTCTGTAGGTATTTTCCATGAGCTTTACCATTTCAGCCGTGACAGTGTCCTTTACTGTTATAACCTTTCCCTCAGTGATCGATTCATAAATTTCTGCAGCTTGTGCAGAACTTTCAGGGTTTATTCCACCTATTATTCTTGCGTTGTGTGTCATTTCATATATTGTGTTGTTTGGAAGTGCTCTTTCAGGTGTGTATGCTACTCCAAAATCTTTTCCAGCTTTCAATCCACTTTTTTCAAGAATTGGAATCACAACGTTTTCGCAGGTGTATGGTGGACTGGTACTTTCAAGTATGACCAGATCATCCTTTTTCAATCCCTTTGAAATGGTTTCACATGCCGCAATAACTGCTGTTAAATCTGAACAATTGTTGTTATCAACAGGTGTTGGAACCACAACTATCATTATATTAGAATCGATTGCAGCTTCAACCCCATCAGTAGTTGCAGACAGCATTTTATTTGCAACCACATCCGAAATAATAGTGTCTAATCCAGGTTCCATGATAGGAGAAATTCCTGAATTGATCTTTTCAACAGTTTGAGCATTAATATCAACACCAACAACTTTATAACCGTTTTTAGCTAATAATGATGCTGTTGGAAGTCCTATATACCCCAAACCATATAAAGAAATTCGAGTTTGATTATTCATAATAATACCTCTATTAAAATTAAATTAATTGATATTTAAATGTTGTTTTATTTTGAATTTTTAAGATTAAAAAAATAAATGGGTTAGAATAAATTAGTACTTACCTAATCAGTTTCCGAAGGGGATTATACCTACTCTCATTATCAGTTTTTTTTCCAGAAATTTGAGCTAAACTCCATTTTAAAAAATCTGTTTTATTTGTTCTGTCACCCTTGACAAATTCATACGAGAATCTGTGTAAGAAATATGCGAATCTATAGGGTTTTGTGTTTAGGATTTTTCTCAAATCTGTTTTAATTTGATTTAAATGATTTTCAAGTGATTTAATGGTGGTGATATATTTTCTTTGTGCAATCAGAAGGTTTTCAATCCTTTCTAAGTTATGTTTTGTCACCTTTTCGTGGCTGATCTTCTGATTTAAAATTCTCTCCTCATAATTCGCCTTGGTATTTTCAAGGGTTGTTCTCTGTTCCTTAAATTTATTTTTAAATGTTTCATTCATATCTTTGATCTGAACTGTGTATTGCTGTTTCTGTTGTTTTAACTGTTCTTCTAGATCCAATTTTTCTTCAAATAGAACCATTTCACCAAGGGTATTGGTTGCTAATATATGGAGGTAAATAGTTCTCAGTCCAAGATTCAACTTATTAATCTCGTCATCACTGAGTTTTATGGCTTCAAATTCTTGTTTGACCATAAAGAACAATTTTTCTTTAAATCTTTCATCGCATTGTTGAAACCAGTACCCTAATTGATTTATTTTAAATCTAGTAAACTCAAAGTCATATTCTTCCCTGAGATTATTATCAATTAAAATTTTTTCAACGTGGTCAGTAATATCAAATATATCAAAAACTTTTTCTTTAATAAAAACTGAATTTGTTAAGGAATCCATGTTAGATGTACGATAGTTGTAGATTTTAGCTGGGCAAAAGGATATTTTATTGGCCCTTATCATTATCTGAACATGAAGTGGCACATCTTCAAAATTCATGTGGGTAGGAAAATAGAAATCATCATATCCCTTAATAAAATCAGCTTTGTACAATTTAAACCAAACTGAAAAGCTGCCATTCAATAAAAAGGGTTTAATATCCTTAATTTTAAATGTAAAATTGTTGTAATCAACTGTATCCTCAAAGAAGTTTTCAACAGTGAAACCTGACTTGATAAATTTGTCTTCCCTATGATCGTAACGACAAAATGGAAATATAACAAGGTCAGAATCGTTTGAAACAGCGTTTTCATAGGTTTTTTCTAGGGCATCTAATTCCAGCCAATCATCAGCATCTACAAATTCAATGTACTCTCCTGTCGAATGTTTCAAACCAGTTTCCCTTGCAACGGCAGAGCCAGAGTTTTCCTGATTTATAACTATGATTCTATCATCTTTTTGGACGTATTCTTCCAGAATACCTGGGGAACCATCGGTTGATCCATCATTTACACATATAATCTGAATTTCTTTGAGAGTTTGGTTTGTAACACTATCTAAACACTGCCTTAGATACTTTTGAACATTATACACTGGAATAACTATTGATACTTTAACATCTTCCATTTGAATCTTCCCCAATATAATTAATTATCTGCACACAAACTTAAACCCATCAATTTAACTTGTTTCTATTTTCTAATTTTTGTTTCAAATCCGTGAACCCTCATTTGATCAAATTATTCTAAAAAAAGAATAATCAGTACTAAATGGTTATTTTTGTCTTTATTTAAATATTAGAATGTCAAATGAATATTAAAGTATTGTTTATCAGAAATAATTTTACGGAATTTATAAAATTAAATATGTGGATACTATAGTTATTTAGTTAACAACTGATTGAAAATAGATCAACAACAAATTTATTGAAATTTATTAATAATTTAATTTATCTTGTAAGTGATTCTAATGAAACATGATTCAAATTCACAAAAAAAAGCTGAAAAAGAAAAATCAGTCCAACATGATAAAAATTCCAGTGTAAAAATTTTATCCCAGTACTACGAGCTTGAAAATCAGTCATTATATCAAAAAGAAGAAATTGAAAAGTTAAATGACAATTACATTCAGATGAGAGCTAAACTCCATAATCAGAAAAGAACACTTGGTAAATTAGAACAAAAAAGAAATCAACAACTGTTAAACTCAAAAAACAAGAGAATAACATGGCTCATCTGGGTAAACAAAATCAGGAACTCAAGAATCAATTAGAGCGGTACAGATCGAGAAAGATCGTGAGGGCCACCGATAGAATGATCAAGCTATTGCGAAAAATCAAATCAAAACCCTCCATAAAATCCGAAGTTAAAAAAGGAGCAGATGAATCAGATTTTACTAATAAATCAGATATAATAACTTCAAAACCTGAAAAGGCTGTAAATATTCAGTCTGAACCAAAAAATCTCGAAGATATTAAAGTCGCCATAATAATGGATGAATTCAGTTTTAACAGCTTTAAATATGAATTCAATGCATTGGTTGTGGGGCCTGATAATTGGAGGGAAATATTCCAAACAGAAAACCCTGACCTTTTCCTCTGTGAATCCGCATGGCAGGGAGTTAACCCTGAAACCCAACCTTGGACCCGAAAGATTAGTCATTCCATAAAATCGAACAAAGAAAATAGGAAAGAACTTTTAGAAATACTTGAATATTGTAAAGATCATCATATACCCTCAATATTCTGGAATAAGGAAGATCCAACCAATTTTAAATTTTTTGCAGATACTGCAGTGAAATTTGATCATGTGTTCACCACTGCAGAAGAATGTATAAGTTGTTATAAATCTACTTTTGGACATGAAAGTGTTCACAGCCTCATGTTCGCAGCACAACCACGACTCTTCAACCCCATGGAGGAAGATGAAAGAACCGATGATGTGATATTTGCTGGAAGCTGGTACGCACACTTCCCAAATAGATGCAAGGAAATGTCATCCATTTTCGATCAAATTATTAAAAGTGGATACAACCTGAAGATTTATGACCGAGCATGGTACCACGAAGATATTAGGCGTAAGTTTCCACAGGAATACCGTGATTTCCTTAATCCTCCTGTTCCCCATGATCAAATGGCCAAAGTATATAAAGAAAGCAAATATGCAGTTAATATTAACTCTGTAACAGATTCTAACACCATGTTTGCAAGAAGGGCATTCGAATTAATACTATGCAACACCCTAGTTATATCAAATCATTCTAAAGGACTAAAAAGACTGTTTAAAGATACAATAATCTTCATGGACCAGAATAAAATAAACCTTGAGCACAGCAGGGAAATAAGACTTAAAAACCTTTACAACGTCCTTAAAAACCATACTTACACCAACAGATTCAAAGAGATACTGGATACCATAAACTACCCCTACCTAGAAACTGACAAAACAGTGACCATCTACTACCAAACCAAAACACCCGAAGAAACAGAAAATGCAATTAAACACTTCAAAACCATGGATTACCCACATAAAAAAGCCATGATACTACAACAAACTAATAAAAGCATCAAAAATCTATGTGAATCCCAACCAAAGAGTGCAAACATAACCATAAAACCCTTAAATGGCCAAGAGGATTTAAAAGAAGTTACTAACCATACTCCATACTTCATATTTGCAAATAATAACTTAAAAACTGACTTCATTGAAAAAGCTATGTTACACTACAAATACATCGAAACCAAATATGGAATAGTTGAAGGAACTAATTTCAGATTTGAAAGATCAGTAAACACCCAAAACACACTATTTAACGACCAAGAATTCGAAAACATTCTAAAAAATCAAATTAACAACGAAAAAGAAGAAATACCAGTATACACCATAAACGTATGAAATATTAAAAATTACCATTTTAGTTTTATTTGAAAAACAGTTAGAATATATCCAGACGATAACATGGGCCCCAAGGAATATATCGAGACCAATGAAAAGATTCATGGAAAAGATAAAGTTATAAAATATATCTTCTGTGAGGGAAAAATTTCAAACCAACTTGTTGTGACCTTCCCAGCATTTGCTAAGTCTAATCAACCCCCGCAATACAATTATATACGGACCCTAAGGAATTGTAAATGCAGCAGATTGTTTATTCTAGATGATTTTGGGCCTAGGGGCAGTTATTTAATTGGAGAAACCAGGGATAATTCCATCGAAGAATCTGTAATATCCCTAATCAATGATATCTGTTTAGAACACAGTATAAAAAAAGAAAATGTGATAGTTAACGGAACTTCTAAGGGCGGTTACTGTGCACTTTACTATGGGATCAAGTACAAATTTGGTTATGTGATTGCTGGGGCCCTCAAACAAAGTTAGGAGATTATTTATCCCCTTTTCCAGAAATTTCAGATTATATTTCAGGCGGACATGAAACTGAAGATATAATTTACTTAAATGATTTACTTTACAATTTGATTGAAGACAACGATGAATTTCCAGAAATTTATATTCATGTTGGAAAGGACGATCATCATTACTCTAATCATATAATCCCATTTTTAAAGGAATTAGATAAAAAAAGGTAAATTACAATATTGAACTCAGAAATTACTCTACTCATTCACTCATAGGTAGTTATTACAAAGAATATTTACTTAAAACCCTTAACAGTATTGATAAAACCATTATAATCCCACAAAACCCCAAAATTAAATGTACCTCAATAAAATCAGTGCATGGTCATTTGGAAATTTATTGTACATCCCAAGAAGATGATCTAAAATACTCGTTGGAATTGTATACCATGACAAAATTGATTGATAAAATCAGTTATCAAAGTGATCCCACATTCAAATATCCTGTTAATGCCCCCAATAAATATCACGCTAAAATATACGTAAAACATGATTCATCTTACAGTACCAGTTTAACCGATGAAATTGAGGTTAAATCTAATGAAACCCTTCCAAGCATTATTAAATATAATAAATTAGAATCTAGAACCATTTTCGAAAAAAATTCTATGCTTTAGTATCAAAGATTAGAACACATCATCAAAATCTTTTAAACAATAAAAAACATGGCAAAAAACTCATGAAAAATAAGCACGAACTTCAAATAGAAAGGAGTGGCAATGCAAGCTACAAATTTACCATTAAAAATAATCAGGATGGTGAATTATTTGCATGGTACATCCTTCAAAACAATGAACGAATAGATACTATCTGGTACAAGCCGGAATCTTTTCTGGAATATACATTCAAAGAACCTGGGATCTATCATATTAAATATTTTGTGAAGAATGAAAATTCCAAAGTTATGTACTCATCAAAACCTATTGTATTAACTAAAGAAGACCTCAATTAAAACCTAAAAAATTGAATCAGCAATAAAATTTCATACCTAACATTTTAATAACAATAATTTTTATAATGAAATTAATAAATTTAGAGGAATTGAATCAATATGGCGGATGAAAATGCTGAAAATGTGGCTGAACTTGGAAAAAGTTCCAGTAAATATGGAAAACAAGTTGAAAAATATTTATCACAATATTTACAGCAAGAAAATCAATTATTATATCAAAAAGAGGAATATAATCGTCTTAATGATTATTACAGTATTATGAGGTTCGATCTCTACAATCAGAAGAGATCTACGGGTAAATTAAGGAAAGATTATGATCAAATTAAGGAAAATTTGATAGAAAAGGAAAAATTGAGAAAAAATTAGAAAAAGAAAATTTATTTCTAAAGACTCAGATTGAAACATACAAAGAACGCCGGATTGTTCGTTTAACAAACCTTATTCAGAAGCTATTAAATAGAAACGGTTCAAAGAAGGTAAAACCATTAACCACACCACCACTCGAAGTTCAACAAGGCAATACAGATAAAACTCCAAAAATATCAGTTGTCCATACAAAAGATTCCTTGAACAACGCAAAAAATCTTAAAGATATTAAGGTAGCTTTAATAATGGATGAATTCAGTTATAACAGTTTTAAATATGAATTCAATGCATTGGTTGTGGAACCTGATAACTGGAAGGAAATATTCCAAACAGAAAAACCAGACCTTTTCCTCTGCGAATCTGCATGGCATGGAACTAACCCAAAAACCAAAGTATGGGACAGGAAGATCAGTACCAACACTAATTCAAAGCTAGAAAAAAGAACTGAACTTCTAGAAATATTGGAATACTGCCAAAAGCACAGTATTCCCACAATATTTTGGAACAAAGAGGACCCAACCCATTATCGTGATCCTATCAGTAGCTTTGCAAATACAGCTGTAAAATTTGATCACATATTCACCAGTGCCGAGGAATGTATAACAGATTATAAAACTGATTATGGACATGACAGCGTTCATAGTCTCATGTTTGCAGCCCAACCTAGACTATTCAACCCAATCGAAGAGGATGAAAGAACTGATGATGTAATATTTGCTGGAAGCTGGTACGGGCGTCACCCCCGAAGATGTGAAGAAATGAGAAACATCTTTAACAAGGTTTTGGAAAGTGGTTACAAACTGAAAATATATGATAGAACTTATTATTCTAAATTAGATGATTCCTACAACTTTCCTTCAGAATATCAAGAATTTGTTAATCCTGCAGTTTCCCATGATCAAATGGCCAACGTTTATAAAGAAAGTAAATGTGCAATAAACATCAACACAGTCACAGATTCTGACACCATGTTTGCAAGAAGGGCATTTGAACTGATATTATGCAACACCCTAGTACTATCAAACCACTCTAAAGGCCTTGAAAAACTGTTTAACGACAATATCATATTCATGGACAAAAATAAGATAAACCTGGAACACAACCAGGAAAAACGGCTTAAAAACCTTTACAATGTCCTTAAAAACCATACATACACCAACAGATTCAAAGAGATATTGGATACCATACATTACCCCTACCTTGAAACAGACAAAACAGTGACCATCTACTATCAAACAGAAACTCCCGAAGAAACAGTAAATGCCGTTGAGCATTTCCGAACAATTGATTATCAGTATAAAAAGTGCAAAATACTCGAAAAAACAAACCATAAAACAAAATCAGTTCCACCACAACCCAAACAACTTGGAATATCCATAATACAAGTTAATAACTTTGAAGAACTAGAAGGGATAACAAACAACTCAGAGTATTTCATATTTGCAGACACAAGTTTAAAATCAGATTTTATTGAGAAAGCATTACTTCATTACTCCTACATCAAAACTAAATACGGGATAGTTGTAGGAAATAATTTCAAGTTCAAAAATACCAGAAACACAATGAACACTCTGTTTAACAGCCAATGTTTTGAAGAAATACTGTTAACACATTGGAATAATAAAGAACAGACAGAAATACCCGTTTACACCATAAAAATCTAAGATTTCATTGAATTCATATTATTTGGAAACATTCAGATTTCAGAAATTTGTTAAAAGGGGTTAAAAAATTGGAGGATCGTATGAAGATAGAAGAAAATAGGGATAGTCAATTGTTACGTGATGAATATTTGTCTCTAGCCCTATGTGAGTATAATCAGTTTTTATTTGAAAAAAATCAATATGAAGAACTGATTAGACAATATAACAATTTTAGATCCCAACTTTATAATTTACAAGAAACTTCAGAGGACCTCATAAACAAAAACATCGAAATGGAATCAGATATAATTAATAAAAGGGAAACTGCTGAAAGGTTTGAAAAAGAGAATGTGGAATTAACAAAAGTTTTAGAGATCTACAATTCTAGAAAGATTATTAGGTTTACAAACAAGATTTATGATCCTTATAATTCATCTAAAAAGTTTGCAAAAAAATCGTCAGGAAGACCAAAACCATCAATTCAAAACTGAAAAACTTAACTTCAAATCAACAAGATCTCAAATCCTCTGAAAAAGTTAAAACAAGTTTAAAAAGTCTGAAAGATATTAAAGTAGCTATTATCCTAGATGAATTCAGTTACAATGGATTTAAATATGAATTTAATGCAATTCCTTTAGAACCCACCGATTGGTTGGAGATTATGCAGACAGAAAAACCAGACATGCTTCTCTGTGAATCAGCATGGAGTGGTGGTGCTTGGCAGGGTCGGATTCAATATAATGGCGAAGAAGAACCTGAAAACCGTGCTATTTTATTAAATCTGCTCCAATTTTGTGAAGATAATAAGGTTCCAACTATATTTTGGAACAAGGAAGATCCAACCAATTTTAACAGTTTTTATGACACTGCCTTGAGATTTGATCATATTTTTACCACTGATGAAAAATGTGTTGAACTCTACAGGGATAAATATGGTCATGAAAGTGTTCATTGTCTGTTATTTGCAGGCCAACCCCAACTATTCAATCCAATTGAAACCCATAAACGAACTGAGGATGTAATATTTGCAGGTAGTTGGTACGTGCATCACACAGAGAGATCCAAGGAAATGGAACAAATTTTTGACAATATCATAAGAAGTGGATATCAACTTAAAATTTACAACAGATTTCAGGAATTTAGCAAAAAACATCCCAATTACAGATTTCCTGAGAAGTACCATGAATATCTTAATCCCCCAGTTAGCCATGATCAAATTGGAAATATCTACAAAGAAAGCAAATACTCACTAAATATAAACACAGTTACCAAATCAACTACCATGTTTGCAAGGCGTGTATTTGAACTCATGCTATGTAACACATTGATCCTATCAAACTATTCAAATGGGATGTACCGTTTGTTTGATGATAACGTTGTTTTCGTTGGTAACGAAAAAATTGATCTCAGTAACTCTGAACTAAAACAAATAAACAATCTCTACAACATCCTAAAGAATCATACCTACAAAAACAGGTTTCAGGAGATTTTGGATGCCATAGGATACGAATATCAGCATGGTGAAGAAACTGTAACAATTTATTACATCCTAAACACTAAGTCAGAAGTAGAAGAGGTTTTGAAACACTACAACAATTTGGAATATCCTGCTAAAAATCTTGTTTTGCTCTCTAATCAGTTTTCAAAAGCGGAAGTTGATGATTTAATCAATGATTCCATAAAGTATGAATTTTATGATTACAATGATATTGATGATGTAAAAATTCCAAACAACACATCTTACTTCATATTTGCAAACACCAAATTAGAAAAAGACTTTATTGAAAAGGCTGTATTGCATTTTTCATACATTGCTCCAGAATTTGGTATTGTAAGGGAGACAAATTCAACTTCAGATATTATGATGAACCAGAAAATGTGTTGTTTGAAAATAAAAATTTCAGCACCATGTTAAACAATCAAATAAAAGGGTTGAAAACTAATTTTCCAGTTTACAAAATATTAATCTGAAGATTTAATTCTATAATATTTATTAAATAATCCCTTAGTGGATTATTTAATTGTTAAATCTTCAAATTTTTAATTCATAATTGTTTAATCATCCCAAACAGGTTTTTTATATCCGAATTTAGATGCTAGTTCATCATCCCACTGATTTTTTACGAACATTGTATCGTAGTCCCTTGAGGATTTTTCCTTCAAAACTTCTGTGGATTGCTGCAATTTATGATAAACATTTGCTTCAGAGGTGTGATATATCTTTAAATTCATCACATGACGTATGTAGTTACAGTACATACGATCTGAACGATAATGACGTCCATATTCTGCATCCAATCCCACTGAATTTTTAATCACATCATTCCGTATGTAGACACAGAAAAAGGGTGCGAAACTCAGTTCCACATATTTTCCAGAGTGGAATAATGGAAGATTTAGCATGTTGTTAAAGAGTCCAGATAAATTAACATCACATTCGTAGTTTGAAGATGCGTATGGCACATGTTTAGTTAGAGTGTTACTCTCTGCCGGAAGAATTTGTTTAGGAACTATCAACCCACAATCTTTGAGACTGTATGCTGCATTTTGCATGGCTTCAATTGCTCCGGGAGTTATCATGGCATCGTTGTTCATGAGTAATATGTCATTTCCTTCGCAAGCAATTTCTATTCCCTGATTCACTGCATAGGTAAAACCATAGTTTATCTGATTTTTAATGAGTTTGATGGAGGATTCTGATTCCATTTTTGTCAGGTAGTCTGTCACAGCCTTGCTTGAATTGTTATCTACAACTATTAACTCCACCCAACTTTGAAGATTCAAATTTAATATTGCATCTAAACATTCTTGAATATCTTCCAGTGACTCGTAACTTGGAATAACTATGCTTACGTTATTCAGATTTTCCATTTGTTTAATTTGAGATGTTCTTTCATGGTTTCTTTGTGCCTGTTTTTTACGAAGCTGTTTTAGACATTTTTCATTGGATGGTTGATTTTTTATTTGTTTGTGGTGATTTGTGAGTAGTACTGGAATTGAGTACACCTTAGAATCATTGACCATGCGCATGATCCAGTCCCAGTCAGTGTATTCTTTTAAACTTTCATCAAATCCACCTATTCTTTTGTAAAGGTCATGTTTATGACAAACACCGTTTAAATCTATGTAGTTCCTGTTTTCAAGGAGTGATTTGTTTAAACTTCCGTAGTTTGCTGCAAATGGATGTTTTTTATTTCCTTCAAATAGGAACTGTCCACTGTAAAGGGCGTCTGCATCTTCAAGTTTGGAGAATGCTCCCATCATTGCACTCATATATCTTGGATCCCAGCTATAATCTGGATTTAAATATGCCACATATTCTCCATGAATTGCTGTCAAACCCAAATTTCTTGCAGACCAAGTTTCCTTGGAATCTGGATTCTGGATTAAAACAAGATTTTCTAGGTCTAGTCTCTTTAAATATTCCAAGGATCCATCGGTACTCCCTCCATCAACAACCACCAACTCAATGTTAGGATAGGTTTGTTTTAAAACAGATTCTATTGCAGATTTTATTGTTTTTATTGAGTTGTAAACAGGGATTATTACAGAAACTAACGGTTTACTGTGGTTATCATGAGATAAGGTTATTAGATGTTTGGTGATATCTTCCATTGTAGCAAAGCATCTTTTGTCTTGTTCACGAAATGGTGCATAGACAAGTGGTGAAACCAGGGAATTTTTTAGAAATCCTGAAAGATCCCTGAAGTTTCTGGTTTGTGCTAGGATCATCCTAGTTTTTGAAACCAAATTCCCGTTAATTCCATCATAAACCCGTATATCATGAGCTTTTTCATCGATAAATAATGGTGGAATGTTGAATTTGAAGACCCCGATCTCGTCGCTATTTTTGTCTTGGATCTTCTGGGTTTTGAGGTTGAATTTTTTATCATCGATCCGTAATATTATGTCTGAAACTTCGCTTTCCACACGTCCTTCAATGGACATGTTTGCCATTCTAAGAGATATTTCACCGTTATAATTTTTGGATTTTGATCCAGTTTCTTCTCCGTGGATTTTTCTATTTTCCTTGATTCCATAGAGTGCGTAGTGTACCAGTGGGTTTAATTTGGATTTTTTTACATCAGGGTGGGTTTCGAAGTAGTACTCCGCATCAAATTCCCTGCTCGGGTTTCTGCCCTCTTTAAATCCATTGTAGATGTAATGAATTATTGGATCCTTTCCAGTTTTCCTGATATCTGCGTAGGTGTTCAGGTAGTATCCAACATCGAGCAGATT
The DNA here is from genome assembly GCA_024167805.1 of Methanobacterium sp. ERen5. Classification (GTDB taxonomy): domain Archaea; phylum Methanobacteriota; class Methanobacteria; order Methanobacteriales; family Methanobacteriaceae; genus Methanobacterium_B. Next base: position 351,161 of record CP099988.1, read on the forward strand.
ATTTTTCTTTATTTCCTGATACCCTTTTCTGTTGATAAGTGTGGTTTTAAATCCTGTTTTTGGCATGTAACGGATCATATTTAAAAATGGAAATTTTGAGATGATCCTCTGGCCAACTGATCTGTTTTTATTGTTTCTAAATTCAAATTCTGTTTTTACTTCATCCACACGGTTTTCAAGGTCATTATTTTGAGTTTTATATTTTTCAAGGTCTTCACGGATGTTTAGATTCTCATTTTCTACTTCGGTGTAGATATCCACAGATCTTTGAATTAATTCGTTGAGTTCTGGATCGTTTTCATAGAGTATTCCATTACCGTTAATTTCCAGATAGGTGAATTGGAGTTCGCGTTCTGTTTCCCTGTTAAAATCGTTTATAACATCTTTATAATCCATGTAAGGTTCTTTATTTGTATTTAATTCGGAGTTATTATGTTCTTCGGGACTGTCAGATGATTCTGCTTCGGAACTCATGAGGAATATTGGTGGAAATTTAGTGGTTTTTTTGTTGGTTTCCACTGCCTCGAGTATCCTCTTGAGCTCTTGATAATCTCTTGTTAAGTTGATGATGAATGCATCGTAGTTTTTAGTGAGCTGAATTTGTTCTAATACGTTTTGATTAACTACCTCAACACTTTTTTCATGTTCAACATAGTATTTAGAATCAGTTTGATCTTTTAATGGACCTATAATTGTTAAATGTGCATTTTCATCTTCACAATACTTTATTAGTTCTTCTGTAAGTTCTTCTGTATTTGAATCAATTTCAACAATATTGAATGGTTTTATTTCGTTAATTATTGGACGCATGACCATTTTCCAGTAAATGTTCATAGATCTCCCCCATGTTTTTCAATTGTATATATTGTTCTAAAACCATTTATTTATTCCTAAATTATACCCAAATTTACTATAGATGGTTTAATAGTATTTTTTTCAGTTTTTCTAAATATACTCGAGATATGAGTTTGGTTTGATTAGTTTAATTGGATTATAGAAATATAAAAAAAAGTGTAGGTATGAATCTAATATTTTACGTTGGTTTCTTTTAATGGCTTCCATTCACTGTCTTTATCAGATAAAACAACATTTCCAGCTTCTTTTAGGGGCCATTCTATGTTTATGTCTGGATCGTTCCACATTATGCCTCCCTCATCATCAGCGTTGTAAAAGGCTGTGCATTTGTAGGTGAACTCGGCCACATCAGATAAAACCAGAAATCCATGGGCAAAACCTTCTGGAACATAGAACTGTTTTTTATTTTCTTCTGATAACACAACTGATTCGTACTCGCCATAAGTTGGAGAATTCTCCCTTAGATCCACTGCAACATCGAACACAGTCCCCTTTATCACCCTCACAAGTTTACCCTGTGGTTGGGTGTACTGAAAGTGAAGTCCCCTTAAAACACCACGTACAGATCTGGATTGGTTGTCTTGAACAAATTCCATGTCTAGTCCTGCTTCTTTAAATTCGCCTTGATGATAGGTTTCCATAAAGTAACCACGTTCATCACCAAAAACTGTTGGTTCGATGATATAAACATCATCGATGGATGTTTCAATAAATTTAAACTTTCCCATAATCTTGCACCTTCTAAATAATTTTTATACAAAATAATATCCAATCTTGAGTTGAAGATTTGAATTTGATTAGTTTCCATTGACTAATATTTATTTTAGCCACGAACATAGTAATTTAAATGAAGAAACTATATATACATTTTAGTTTAATTTATATTTTAGTTTAATTACTGCTTATTTAGAATTTAATATTAAAGAATTTTAGTGATATATATGAAAATAACAATAGTTGGAACAGGTTACGTTGGATTAGTGACTGGTGCTTGTTTTTCTGAAATGGGAAACACTGTTTACTGCATAGACATTGATGATGGTAAGGTTAAAGACCTTACAAACGGAATCATACCCATATTTGAACCTGGTTTGGAAGAGTTAGTGTCCAAAAATGTTGAATCAAATAACCTCATGTTTTCAACTGAATTAAATTTTGGTCTTAAAAATTCTAGCATATGCTTCATAGCAGTTGGAACACCCATGGATGAAGATGGAAGTGCCGACATGCAGTACGTGCTCGAGGCTGCCAGGGAAATTGGGCAGCTCATTTCAAACGATTTAATAGTCGTGAATAAATCCACTGTTCCAGTTGGCACAGCAGATCAAGTTAAATCCGTCATTGAGAATGAAATGAAATTAAGACATGTGAATTACAGGGTTGATGTTGTTTCAAATCCTGAATTTCTAAAGGAAGGTGCTGCTGTTTCTGACTTTATGAGACCTGACAGGGTGGTTATAGGTTCAGACACTGATGCTGTCATCGAAGTTATGAAGGAACTCTACAAACCCTTCACAATCAACCATGATAGGTTCATCACCATGGATGTTAAAAGTGCTGAAATGACCAAGTACGCTTCAAACGCCATGCTTGCGACTAGAATTTCATTCATGAATGAAATGGCCAATATCTGCGAGCGAATTGGGGCTGATGTTAACTTTGTAAGGGAAGGCATTGGAAGCGATAAAAGAATTGGATACAGTTTTTTATACCCGGGATGCGGATATGGAGGTAGTTGTTTCCCCAAGGATGTGAAGGCTTTGATTAAAACTGCCCAAGATCATGGTTACGATTCAACCATTTTGAAGGGTGTTGAAACAGTGAATGAAAACCAAAAATTCTCAATTGTGAGTAAGATCCTCAACAGATTTGGAGACGATCTCTCGGGAAAAAGTTTTGCTGTTTGGGGACTTGCATTTAAACCTGAAACCGATGATATGAGGGAAGCCGCGTCTGTTGTTATTATTAATCAACTTATTGAGCATGGTGCAACCATCAGGGCCTATGATCCAAAGGCAATGGACGCAGCCAAGGAATATTATTTCAAATCCAATCCAAATATAAGTTTTTATAGCAACAAGTACGATGCAGTGAAAGGTGTGGATTCCATAATACTCGTTACAGAATGGAAGGAATTTAGGAGTCCGGATTTTGACAAGCTCAAAGAGACTGTCGGGAAAACTATCATCTTTGATGGTAGAAATCAGTACAACAAAACCCTGCTTGAAAAGCTTGGCTTCGAATATTATCAGATCGGAACTGGGTAAATTTATAGGGTAACCTATAAGTTTTATTTAGATAATGATAATCCATAAGATTAACATTGGAGAAGATTTTTTATTAACATTAAATTCAACATGAACTGGAGATTATAATGATAAGTGATCATAGATTTATTGCTAATTTTGAGAAGTACAGGTACTTACTTGTTCAGCTCATTAAGAGGGATATTCAGGTTAAGTACAGAAATTCTATGCTTGGAATTTTCTGGAGTTTTTTAGAGCCATTGCTCACCATGATAATGTTTACCATCATATTTTCTTACATTTTCAAACGTGACATTCCGAACTTTCCAGTTTACTACTTGATTGGTAGGGTGGCATTTTCATTGTTCCAAAGTGGTACCACCGGTGCCATGAAATCTATAATTGGAAACAGTGCCATATTGAGAAGTGTTTATGTTCCTAAATACTTATTTGCACTTGCAACTGTAGGATCAGCTTTTGTAACCTTCCTTTTATCGTTGATAATATTGGTAGCTGTTATGATCGTGACCAATGTTCAATTCACCATTTACGTGATATTTGCTAGTTTACCAGTTCTTGTATTGCTTCTCATGACACTTGGTGTGGGTCTAATTCTTGCAACTGTGACAGTATTTTTCAGGGACATCGAACATTTGTACGGAGTTTTTACAATGCTTCTCATGTATGGTTCTGCAGTTTTCTATCCTGCTACAATCATACCAGCTAAATGGCAGTTTTTACTGGAAATAAATCCATTTTATGCCATAATAAGTTGTATGAGAACTGTTCTTATGAATGGTACACTTTACAACACAGGCGAGCTCCTATATGCAACTGTGTTTGCGATTGTTAGTCTGGTCATTGGAATGGCATTATTTTACAAGTATCAGAATAAATTTTTACTACATCTATAAAGGTGAATACTGTGGGAGATATAGTTATAAAGGTTGAAGACGTTGGAATGGAGTACAATCTTAACAAAGAAAAGGTTGACAACCTCAAAGAATTTGTTATTAAATTTTTGAAAAGGGAACTGAAGTTTACCAAATTTTGGGCCGTAAGACATGTTTCAATGGAAGTTGAGAGGGAGATAAATATGGAATCATTGGATTGAACGGAGCAGGTAAAAGTACGCTTCTGAAGGTGATTTCCGGTGTTATCAAACCCACAGAGGGTGATGTATCAATAAAAGGATCCATAGTACCTCTCTTGGAACTGGGTTCTGGTTTTGATCCAGAGTACACTGGAAGGGAAAACATTTTTCTTAAGGGTTCACTTCTAGGATACTCTAGGGAGTACCTTGAATTAAAGTACGATGAAATTGTTGAATTTTCAGAGCTTGAAGAGTTCATCGATGTTAAACTTAAAAATTATTCGACGGGAATGAGTTCCAGGCTGGCATTTTCAATTGCAACAGCTGTAAATCCTCAGATAATGATACTCGACGAAGTTCTATCAGTGGGTGATGCAAAGTTCAGGGAAAAAAGTCTTGACAGGATGAAAACTCTTCTGGATCAAGATGTTTCGGTATTGTTTGTTTCACACACCTTGCAACAGGTGAGAGATCTTTGTAATAAGGCAATATGGCTTGAAAATGGGAGAGTTATTATGCAGGGTTCCGTTGATGAAGTCTGCGACAGTTATGAGAGAAGTGTACTTCTCAAGGAAAAGATCTACGTTAAAAGTTCAGATCCTAGAAAGAATGATGCAAAGGTTCCAGTTGACAAAGACATCATATTAACTTTCAACGCACCAATAAAGGTTGGAACCAACTGGGTAGAACTATTAAGTGCCAATAGAACAAGTGTACCTTTAGAAAAATATGTGGATGGTGACAAAGTCATAATAAAACATCCTAAACTACAACATGGAATGAGGTACAACCTCCATCTTCACACAGGATGTTTCGAAGATATGGAAGGTAACAAGGTAAACACCCACTCAACAGGGTTTACCACAGAATTTAAAGATTGAGCCTTAAAATAAGAGTTGAGTGCATGATTTTAGCTGGATATACATTATTTTTTTTTGTAAAAACAAGATTTATTGATAAAAAAAATAATGTTTGATTCTAATTTTTGCTAAATAGTTATAATGAGTTACATTTTATTTTTGAGTTTTTTTGCCCATGCTTTTGCCTTTCTCAAGGGTGAGGTGATCTTCCATGAAATACTGTTTTCCATCTGATTTAACTTGTTTTTTTGTTTAATGGATAGTTTTTTTGCATCTACACAGCTTTGTGCCATGTATTCACATGATTCAAGCAGGTTTGACATTGGATTTATTTTTTCGTTGGTGTATTTGAGTTCGAGGTTTGTGCAGAAGCTTAGATCCATGGGATCCTCTGTGAGTAACTTGGGTGTATCATCATTTTCGCAGCTAAATTCACTGGCAATTGCAACCACATCTTCATCAGCTATTTCTTTCTGAGATTTAAGCTGGTTGAAAATGTTTTTCCAGTGAAAACTGTCGTTTGGTTTTTTCTCCACACTACTTATGGCATTTAACCATCCCACAGCGACTTTGGACACTGTTTGTTCCTTGGAACGGATTGGGAAATGTGCAATTCTCAGATCAGGATTCACAATCCTCTTCAAATTATCCTTATGTTCTGGTGGGATTACCAGACTGTGACTGCCCCTGGTGACTGTTACTCCATAATCTGTCACCAGTTCCTTTGGTATTATTACCTTGTAAAGGGTGTGCCAGTCCCTTGTGCTGTCATCCCTGGCCATGACTATTTTTCGTGGTATGAATCGTTCCTCCTGATTTTTGGTGAAATCTGGAACGTACACCTTCCACTTTGCAACGAAGTAGTTGGGTGATGTTAGTTTTTCAATGTGTTCCCTTGGACTTCCACCATCTGATGATAGCATGAATTCATCAGCATCCAATGGAGTTATTATATCTGCATTGTATTCATGGACTGCTTTGTTTAAAAGCATGTTCATCTTAAGTATCTTATCAAAAGCTCTTGTATCATCTTCGACCACAAATATTGGTAGTCCCTCATTTTTAAGTGATTTCAGTATCTCAAGGGTCTTGTCTGTGCTGCCGTTGTCAAGTATGATCATTCCATCGAGGTAATTTACATTGTACCTTACGAAGGATTCTATGATGTCCATCTCATTTTTAACCATGCTGATGGAAAATATTTTCTTGTTAACCATAATATTTCCGCCCCTTTTTTAATTCAAAAAAGTGATTGTAACCTAAATTTTCATCTATTTTATTTTTACTGAGTAATTCTAAAAAAGAATTTGTATTTAAACAAACACCTTTTTTTATGATGCCATAACAAATTTTTTTTTATGATAGAAAAACCCTTTAAAATATTTCTCAGTTTTAGCTAAGTTTCTAAAACAATTTTTTTATAACTACACTTAACAAATCTATTTTAAAGAACTAACAAATATAGATTTATGGGTTTACTCCAATTGGTAGGTACAAGTAATTAACTAGGTTGGAATAAAATCTATTAAGTAAGTTCCATTCAAACTGATCTAAATAACTCATTAGATTCCTGATTGGCACATTAAATTGTTTTCTGTAATTTTTTTCATTGGTGAATTTCATGAATGATCTAACTGTTATAATACCCAACTTCAATGGTAAACAGCTGTTAGAACAGTGCTTTGAATCTTTAAAGATCCAAAACTGTTCCATGGATGTGATAATTGTTGATAACGGATCAACTGATGGAAGTGCAGATTACATCAATCTGAACTATCCGGAATTCAGGCTCATTGAAAACAGGGAAAATCTAGGATTTTCTAAGGCCGTAAACCAAGGCATAGCCGCATCAAACACGGATTTTGTCATGCTTCTAAACAACGATGTTGTTCTTGAACAGTGTGCAATTAAAAACTTGTTAAACTGTATTAAAAAGAACTCTACAATTTTTGCAGCTGCATCTAAAATGTTGAATGCTGATGAAGTAACCATAGATGATGCTGGTGATGAGTACACCCTGCTTGGCTGGACAAAAAAGGTGGGAAATGGAAAACCTGAATCTGCTTACAGTAAAGACAGGGAAATTTTCAGTGCTTGTGCCGGTGCAGCGATTTACAGGAGAAAAGTCTTTGAAGAAATTGGCTACCTAGATGAATCATTCTTCGCCTACATGGAAGATGTGGATATAAGTTACAGAGCACGGATTCATGGATATAAATGTGTTTACTGTTCAAATGCCGTGGTTTACCATCTTGGAAGTGCAACTAGCGGAAGTAAATACAACAGTTTTAAAATTAAGTTAGCCGCACGAAACAATGTTTATGTTCCCTACAAAAATATGCCATGGCCACAGCTACTGTTAAACCTGATATTCCTTTTCATAGGATACATAATCAAATATTTATTCTTTTTAAGAAAGGGTTATGGGAATGATTATTTAAATGGTTTGAAAGAAGGTTTAAACTCTTTAAATAGGGTGGATAAAGTTGAGTACAAATGGGATCGATTAACGAATTATCTGTACATCGAATGGTACCTCATTAAAAACACGATTCATAGCATCTGGTCTTAAAATTAATATTCCTAATGCTTTAAAATAATAATTATCCCATTCGGGGTAAAGCTTATTTTAATTAAAATAGATATTCATCAATATATTCTAATAATTTGGATAATAACAAGAATAAATATAATTTACAATCATCATCCCCATTAATCTGGATGGTTTTTCCAGATTCATTCAAGGTGAAATTCAATGGATTTATCAATAGTAATCGTTAACTTCGAAACATTTGAAATGACCAAACAGACAATAAAATCTGTTTTAAATCAGAGCCATCCATTTGACTACGACATGTACGTTGTGGACAATGCATCTTCAGATGGAAGTTTCGAGTCACTGCAAAAAACTTTTTTTAAAGAATCAGAAAATGGGAAGATAAAATTCATACAAAACCCTGAAAACAAGGGTTTTGCACAGGCAAACAACGTAGCAATTAAACGTAGCAATTCAGATTACATACTGCTTTTGAACTCTGACACCGAAGTGGTTGGAGATTGTCTTGAAAAATCAATGCAGTACATTAAGAATCATCCTGACACCGGAATTTTAGGATGTAAGGTCATTTTACCAGATGGAACTCTTGACAAGGCATGCAGAAGAAGTTTTCCAGAATTCAGTGTTTCATTTTATAGGATGACAGGACTATCAAAACTTTTTCCCAAAAGTGAACGTTTTGGAAGGTACAACCTCACCTACCTTGATGAGGATGATACTTACGAAGTTGACTGTGTCATGGGGGCATTTATGCTTCTTAGATCCAGCACAATAGATGAGGTTGGTCTTTTGGATGAAAAATTTTTCATGTATGGTGAAGATATTGATTGGTGCTACAGAATAAAGGCTGCTGGCTGGAAAATTATCTATTACAGTGAAGCACAGATAATTCATTACAAAGGTTCCAGTAACAGTAAAAAACAAAACAAAAGGATGATACACGAATTTTATAGGGCCATGTACATTTTTTATAACAAACATTACAGGGAAGATTATCCATTGATAACCACCCTAGCAACGTACATTGGAATTTGGAGTATATGCCAATTTAAACTTTTTAAAAATTATATTACGAGGTAGTTCTTATTATATTTAATAAATTGAATCTTAGGGAAAAATATTTTGGAGGTGAACCATGATAAGGGAAAATCAAAGAACAATAACAACGTTACAGGTCTTATTTGATGTGTTAGCAATGACTTTGGCACTTTACCTTGCATGGTTTATCAGAGTAAAAACAGATATTTTAGGGCTTGGTTTTGATGTTTGGGCCCTTCCACAGTATGCTGCATCTTTAGCCTTTATAATCGTTAGCTACACCCTTTTAAGCTATTTTTTCAATCTTTATAATTCTCAAAGAACTGATAAGTTGGGCAACGAAGTTAAACAAATACTTAAAGTCAACATAATAGGACTTTTACTCCTTATTACCTCTCTTTACATCATAGAAGTTGCAGATTATTCCAGGTACATGCTGGCCATGTTTGCTGTTTTCAGTACAATATTCATGTGTGTCGAAAGGAGCATCGTGAAAAATGCACTCATGTACGTGAGGGGAAGGGGTTACAATGTTCAGTACATACTTGTGATTGGTGCGGGAGAACTTGGAGAATCCTTTGCAAGAAAAATTAAAGAAAATTTCTACCTTGGTTACGAGATCATAGGCTTTTTAGATGATAACATTGAAAAGGGTCAGAAATTAGATGGTTCAAGGATCATCGGCAACATAAATGATTTGGAACAAATAATTCTCACAAAAACTATTGATCTGGCTGTTATAACGATTTCAGCCAGACATTATCAGGTCATTGAAAACACTGTTAACACCCTTGAGAAGTGTGGTGTTAAGGCAGAGATCGTTCCTGATTTTTATAGGTACTTCCCTGCTAAACCCTACATAGACATGATCGATGATATACCTGTTATTAATATTCGTTACGTGCCATTGGACGATAATTTAAACAAGATAATGAAACGTGTCTCTGATATAATTTTAGTAACAATAGGTATCATCATAATTTCCCCAATACTCATTGTAACTGCCATTCTTGTTAAGTACAGTTCTCCAGGACCTGTAATTTTCAAACAAAAGAGGGTAGGATGTAACAGAAAGGAATTTAACATGTATAAATTCAGGAGCATGAAGGTTCAAGAAGAAGAACAGTTTAAATGGACCAAAAAGGATGATCCAAGAAAAACTAGGATTGGATCGTTTATTAGAAAAACCAACATAGACGAGTTACCACAGTTTTTCAACATACTCAAAGGAGACATGAGCTTGATTGGACCCAGACCCGAAAGACCGTTTTTCGTGGATAAATTCCGAGATGAAATACCCAAATACATGGTCAAACATCATGTCAGACCCGGAATGACGGGTTACGCACAGATAAATGGTTACAGAGGAGACACATCCATTGAGAAGCGGATTGAATATGATATTTACTACGTTGAAAACTGGAACATATTCTTGGATGTCAAGATATTTTTCATGACATTTAGAAGTTTCTTTAAAAATGCTTATTGACGATTTATGACCTTTAAACGATAATATCCCTCGATTCTTAATATTTTCCCATTTATTGTAAACCTCTTAAACAGAATGGAACTAAGTAAAAATTAGCGCCAGATTGACGTGGATCATGGAATTGAAATTAAAAACTTGGAATCAAAAAAGATACCTTAGACGGTGAATAACGGATGATTAAACTGGTGAAAGATCGGAGATTCATATTTTTAGGGCTTTTGATTGTTCTGATAATTCTAAGTGTTTACTTTGCATCGAACTATCAAAACCATCTCGAAAATCCCAACACATCTACAATTGTCAATAATTATCCGCTCGGTGAAACAGTGGCTGTTTCTGGAGTTGTTTCCGATGTCCATGATGGTGGTTTCAATCTTTCAGATGAATATCATGGGATGGATATTAATTACACCGTCACTTCAGGGGAACATGTTTCAAAGGGAGATCAAGTTGAAGTTTTAGGTATTTTACAACCATCCTATCGAGTCAATGCTACTAAAATACTCATTATAACTTCATTTGATTATAGTTTCATGCTGCTTAGAAGTGCGTTGGTTGCGTTGATCTTCCTATTTTTCTTTTTCCGTTATTGGGAATTCGACCTTAAAAAGTTGGAATTCAGGAGAAGGAGATAGATGCCAGACTGGGTTACACACATTGCTGTTGCTTGGATAATTTGCAGGCTACTTAGCTTTAAATATGATGAGTTTAACGCTGCAAACACCATGCTAGTTATTACAGGGGCTTTGATACCTGATTTTTCCAAGTTTATCCTGGTTTTCAAGTTTTTTGGATTCGATCTTTCTGAATATTTAAGTATCATACACATACCAACAGGTTCTGTCATAGTTGCAGGTATGATGTCCATGCTGTTCCCAGAAAAGAAGAAGGCATTCCTATTTTTTGGACTCGGAATCGTCACACACTACAGCTTAGACATCATATTGGAACATGTTTCTGGAGGAATTTACCTTCTGTTTCCATTCAGCTGGTGGCAGTGGCAGCTTGAAATCACCAACAGTTCAGATTATCTGATAACTCTTCTGGCACTATGCATTGCAGGGCTGGTGTATCTGGTTGGGAGGGAGATAGATGCTAAAAAAGGTACTGCCTGAAGAAAGTGGTCAGTTACAAAATTTAACCAATGATAAAAAAATAAGTAAATTAAAAAAGGTTGAAATAAATTCTCTTTAATTGGTTATTTTCAAAGATTTTGTGTTGCTGGATCCAATGAAAGTACTATCAGATGTGAAGTATACTTTAAATGTTTTTTTGTTACTGGTTGGTTTGGATATGTAATTAAAGGTTGCAATCCCAGATTTGTTGGTTTTAGATTTTCCAATTAATTTACCATCTACGAAAAAATTCACTTCCTTTCCCGATAAAAATTTGTTTTTGTGACTATCCTTAAGTTGTGCTTGAACTATTACATTAAATCCTTTATAGGAATTTGCGTTAGCATTGGATCTAATCTGTTTTATTGTTACCTTGGAAGATATGAGGGTTATGATTCTTTTTACAACCAAATTTGCATTGGCTGTGCTTCCTTCGTAATTGGTATCTTCTAATGTAACTGCCTTTATTGGGTAGTTGCCTGATGTTTTCAAGTTAATGTGGTAGTTTAAAATTGCTATTCCTGATTTATTTGTCAATGCTGATCCAACATAATGGTTGTAAACATAGAATTTGACGGTTTTATTTGTAACTGTCATGTTTTTGTGTGAGTTCCATACCGTTGCAATGAGGTGAACAGTATCTTGAAGATATCCTTTTGTTGAATTGATTTTAATTGATGTGGGTGTCTTGACTACTGTTAGAGTAGTTATGAGGTAGGATGTTGAATACATGTTGTCCTGATTAAATATTGAAGTTAAATTGTATGAACCAGGTTTTTGCTTGATGTTGTATTGGAGTATCGCAGTACCATTGATGTTGGTCTTAGCGGTTCCTATACTGGTTCCATTTATCAGGAATTTCACTGTTTTATTTGCCAAATATTCTTCAGAGTTTGTATCATACAACCTTGCTGTTAAAACAGCTAAATCACCATTGTATCCCTCTAAATTGGTAGATGTTATGGTGGTTGGTCTTTTCATGACAGTTAATGTGTTGCTGCTGCTGCTTGATGAGAAATCAGGATTTTTATTGAAATTTGCAATTAAGTTAAAAGTTCCGGCCTTATCTGTTGTGTAAATTATTGTTGTGATACCGTCATTGTTGGTTGTTGCATCGTAATTCTCTCCATTAATAGTGAGATTCACTACTTTGTCTGCAATTGGGTTGTTGTTTTCATCAACTAAGGTAATTACCAGTTTAACTTTATCTCCCACGTATGCATTTGCTGAATTTATGGTGATGCAAGTTCTGGGAGCCACATATAAATCAATATACTGATAATTGTTGTACCAGTTAGAGTCATCAGTTGACCCAGAATTGTAGGTGGCTATATTTTTGATGATTGAATTGGATTTTACAATCTGAACAACCAATTTTAATACCTTGGATTCTCCATTTTCAAGATCACCAACTGTCCAAATTATGGTGTTAGGATCGTATGTTCCATTTCCATTGTCGGATATATATTTGAAGAAATCTCCATCTAACCACTCACCAACAGTGACATTTTCTGCGATGTCTGGGCCGTTGTTTGTTACTGTTATTGTTAGAATTATGTTATCTCCGTAGCTTGGGGAGTTGTTCGAAGCATTTATTTTTATAGCAATATCCGCCATTGGGGTGGGTACATTTATGAGGGATGTGTTGTTAAGAAGTCCCATACTTTCCACAAAGGGAAGTATGGTGTTGGAATCAAGATCGTAAGGTGGTATGTTGATGGGTACATCTGTTGATTGTGAGTAGAGTTGGTTGATATTAATACAATCAATTCCTGTGCTGTAGATGTAATCCATGATGGCTTTAAAATCTGCTTCGGGGTAAACGTAACTGTCAGAACTTCTGGGAGCTATGTTATGGAAGAGAAGAACAATGTTTGAACCTGACTGTATTGCATTGTCAACATAACCCTTGATACTGGACACTGATGTTGTGTTTAAAATGGTGTATGCAGGGAGTCTGTACAGATCCAATCCATTCAATGAGTATATAAGTTCGCCATTGGTTGATCTTCCTGTTAAAACTCCTAAACTTTTCATTATTTCAAGAACATCATCATTGTAATATCCTCCAGGGAAAGCTAAATTTAATGCCCCCTCTGGAAGACCTATACTTGTTAAAAAATTGATTCCATTGGAAATTTCAGATTTGATATCGTCATCGGATATCTGGATCAGAATTTTGTGGCTGTATCCATGGTTTCCAATAATCCATCCTGCTGCAGCCATTTCTTTAAGATCATCTATAGTTAGAACACCATCCGTACCTATATTGTAACCATTAACATAGACTGTTCCTGTTATTCCTAAACTCTGCATGTACTTGAAAGCTATGGCGTACTGTACTTTGTTCCCATCATCGAATACAATTAGACATTTCGGTCGCACATTGTCGGCACCATATGGATTGTAAACATCTTGAGATAACAAATAAACTGTACTCTTTGGAGAATCCCACTTGGTGATCCTGGAGTACACTGCAAGTAACCAGCTTCCATTGGATGGTATAGAGGTGGTCCATAATCCAGTTGTTAAATCGAATGAATCATCTGAGTACTTCCATGTCTTACCGTTGTCCCTACTTACTGCATAGGTTCCATTGGATGTAAGCCCGTATGTATCAATTTTAAACACAGCTTTTGTACTGTTTGGTCCTTGGTTAGTAGCACGTGTTGTACTGTAAATCCAATTTTTGTATTTAGATGAGTTTACTGGTGATCCATTTAAACTGACTCGAAATTCTCCATTTAAACGTATTATGGCTGCATCAGGAACTTTTAGTGTTTGGTATGTGGATGGATAAATATCTGGCCCATTTTTATCCTGGTTTATCTCAGTTACATCGTTTCTTATGGTTCCGGTGTTATTAATGTAGCCCAGTATTGCTATTTGATAACATGAGCCATTTGTTATGAAATATGTTCCTGTTCCAGTTTTAACATTAAATGTTGTGTCTTTCTTCCATCCAGTACCATCATTTATTCTAACCCAGCCATTCCATCCTATTTTGGGATTGTAAAACACGACCCCTGTGCCTTTATCTTGAATGGTTATGTTTGAATCATCTGGTCCGTTATTTGTGAGAATTATGTTGGTCCATACCCATTTAGTGTAGTTGGCACTGTTGACGATCTGTCCAGGGTTGGGATAGCCATCGTTCCCTGCAGATCTAAATTGGTTTTCAATGCTGAATGTTGAAGAGGGTGGACAGTCTTGATTATTTAATCCGGAATTTGAACTGTTGTGTGAGGCTATTACTTTAGATGTGTTTCCAGTTGTAGCTGCACTAGAGCTACCCATTGTTAGGATAAGTAGGATGATAAAAATTAACATTAATATTCCAATGTAATTATCTTCAATTGTTTTGTTAATTTTCAATGAACTAATTTTATACACCCCAAATATCGTATACGATATGAATTCTATTAAATGGAAAATATTTAATATTTAGGAACATACAAAAAAAATATGGATATAATCCATTATTTTAGGTTACTTTGAATTGTTTTTTGAGTTGTTATCTGATTTGTATCCATTTGTAAGTGGAAATTTGTTGGGACTGTACTGTCTTTTCTGTTTATTATATTCGTTTCCAAATACATCGTCGTATGCAGATACTATCTTTTCCCATGAATATTCCTGTTTAACTCTGGATAATGCCAGTTTCTTCATTATCTGGTATTGGTCAGGATGATTATCAACATCGTCCATTTTTGTTGCGAGTTCATCTGAATCTTTGAAGTAAAGTGCTGAATCTTGGCATACTTCCTCATTGAATTGATTCCTATGTGTTAACAGAATATTTTCCATGACCATTGCTTCAATGAGTGATGGATTGGTTCCTCCCACTGAATGTCCGTGTATGTAGCCGAAACAATTCTGTCTTAACATGTTCAGGGCTTTTTGATCGTAAATTCCTCCAGTAAAAACTATGTTTTTAGTCTCATCCATCCCTTCAATCTTGTTGTTAATTGTTTCTTGGTAATCTGAGTTTAGAAAGTTTCCAACTATTACCAGTGGTTTTTTGGTTTTACTTTTTATGTAACTTTCCACTATTGTATGAACATTATTTTCTGGCTCTAATCTTGCTACCAACAACCAGTAATTGGAATCTTCTATAACACCCCTCAATGATTCTGGTAAATATTCATCGTTCCAGCTAATCTCAGGAATTTCATTGACACCATATGCTATAAACCTGGAACTTTTACCGTATTTGTTATCGTAGTACTCTTTTATTCCCATTGAGTCAGCGATTATTGTATCTGCCCAGAATACGCCTAATCTCTCCTGAATTTTGAGCATTAACTTTATCATACCACTGAATTTGTTTCTTTTCCATTCAAATCCATCAGGATTCAGGTAAAGTGTTTTTCCAAATAATTTAGGTATGAAGAAGAAGAATGCTGCACTGTATCCCAGCATGTATATCTGATCAGCTTTTAAACTTGCGTAGAGTAGTGAGTAGGCATCGTACATTATTTCATAGAACATTCCCAAAACATTAGATTTTGGATGTTTTATTGGGAAGTAAAATAAATTTACATCCTCAAATTTTTCGGGTGGATCTGTATCTCCAGATTGTTCACAGCTCACATAAACCTCATAATCCTTTTTAGCAAGTTTTTGGCTAATATTTTCTGTGAAACATTCGAATCCCCGTAATTGTTTGGGATTCCCCGGCTTCCAATAATTGCTATTGAACTTTTCTTTTTTTGTGAAAATTTCATAAATGTAACCCACTTAACAAATATTTTTTTCCAGCTCCCCAATCTAATTTTTGTGATTTTTGATGTCACATGAGAAACTTTAACTGCATTACTTTTTTTGGTTTTAGCCATTAATAAGGTTATTCATTTCAATGTATTAGAATGTAATAGGGTGATTATATGGGATTATTTGAACTAATACTCATAATTTAATGAAGGATATGGGAACGTCAAGAGATATCAATTGGATACTTGAATATCTTACACTAAAATACAATAAACAATAATTAGAAAATTATCCAAATATATAAACAAAATTAGCATGAAAATATGAATCAATAATTAAATTGATAAACTATTTACAATGGAATTAAGTATAAACCCATGACAACTATTTTTGGAAATTGTAAAAAGAAATTTTTGTGAAAAACAGCACAAATCAACTCGATCAACAAATTTTTTTGTGAAAATAAACATGACCCAATTCAAATATTGAATATTTTTCACAAAATAACAGATTTCATAAGTATAGTTTCAACAATGTGCCCTAACATCCCCATCATAACATCAGTTCATAACCATAAATTAAAAAATCACAGTACTTGAATTCTTTTAACTGAAAACCTGTAACATGTTTTGTAAAAAAATATTAAGATGCAATATGAAATAAAAACTATGGATACAGTTCTCATAGAAAAATCAGTCCATCCAAATGTTGTATTTATAGTACTGAATTGGAATGGTTGGCAAGATACCCTTGAATGTTTGAAGTCAATTGATAAAGTAAACTATCCAAACTACTTTTTTATCCTGGCGGATAATGATTCAGAAGATGATTCCCTTGACAGGATCCGAAGTTACTGTAATACAAAACCAGATCATAAAATCAACAAAAAATCAGAGATTAGCGATAAGATAAAAAATCTGGTTGAAATTGATTTTGAGAATTTGAATGATATTAAAATTAACTTAAATAACTCTTTAAATTCCAATAAACTAAAAAACATCATCCTAATCAAAAATGATGAAAACTACGGTTTCACAGGTGGTAACAACATTGCACTTAACTTCGCCAAGCAGAACTTAAAGCCAGATTACTATCTGCTTTTAAACAACGACACTGTTGTAGAACCAGATTTTCTTAAGAATATGATGCATTCTGTTCAAAAACATGACAATGTTGGATTTGCAGGACCGAAAATTTATTACTACAAACCTGCAGAAGTTTCAAATCTTCTGAGCTTTACTGGTGGAACAATCAATCTGAACACATCTGAACCGAGTCCTGTTGGTAAAGATCAAATTGATATTGGACAGCATGAATATGACAGAGTCGTGGACTACGTGGAAGGTTCATGTATGCTTGTTAGCTCTGAACTTGCTGAATCAGTAGGTTTCTTTAATCAGGACTATTTTACATACTGGGAAGAAATAGACTGGTGTATTAGGGGTAAAACCGCCGGGTTCAACACAATTTACACCCACAAAGCTAAAATTTGGCATAAATGCTACGGATCAGATATAGGTGCAATGAGCATATACTACATGATAAGAAACAGGTTTCTTTTTATGAAAATGAACGAAACCATGTTGCAACAGTTTACAAGCATTATATATTACTTCTGTTATTACTTCTGGAAAATCCTGTTCTCATTGGTTTTCATACGCAGGGATAAAATCAAACTAAGATCATTTTTAGATGGTACTCTGGATGGAATTAAAAACATTAAAGGAAAAAAATAAGCTTAATTCGCCATAGCATTTAATTTAACCATTATTTTAGTGATTAAATAATAATAAAAAAATAAATAAAAAATTACTTGAATCTTTTTTATATGAACAGTTTTGATCCTCCGTTGTCGTATATGGAAGTCGCAACATCAGTAATATTTGACGTGTCGTAGTACTCTAATATTGTTGTGCCCGGTTTAGGTAGTCCAATTGTTCCAGTTTCCAAGTTGTAAGTTCCTAAAAACATATATGATCCTTTGTTGGGCGAATACAATGTATTTTTAGCTTTTTCATATGAAATAAATCCATTCAACAATAAAAATCTGTATGAGTCTGCGTGTACCTCATCAGTTGTCCTGTAAACTGTGATCCAAGTAACAGCTGCTAATTCCTCGTTGTTAAATTTAGGACCATCCATGGAAGGGTGGATCACCATCGAAGATGGTTTATCATGCAGTAACTCATAGGCAACTCCGCTGTTGAACATAAAAGAAATTGCCAAAAACAATGCCATTATCTTGAAGGACGTTTCCTTAACAGATTCTGGTTTCCACCTATATTTTAACAGCCTGTTAAGTAAATTTGAAAGTTTCAACCATCCTATGACAAAGAACAGAGCTAGGAATATGAGGGCTATCTGGTAGAACCTCTCAGGGTTTAGTGCACCTGCAAGGAAAGGTACCACAAGCACCATTATTAAAAGCACAAAGCTCATTACAGTAAACAGGGCAAAGTTTTCGTTGATCTTCATTTTTGTGCGTCTGCAAATAAGTGCCAATATTCCAACAGCGATTATGGCCTCTATTAGCAAATGAAATACTAGTGCTATGCTCCTTAAGAAAGATTTCTCACTTGTAACTATTCCAACAGCCATTAATGCACTTGGATTAAATAAAAAGCGGTATCCAAGTGTTATTAAATTGTTTATTGTGGTTAGGGTGAGATTGAAAAGTACCGAACTTGAAACAAGCAAGTAATACAGAATTGTGATACTGAATAAAAGAATTAACTGGAGTTTGTATCTCATCTTTGGCCTTTCAGTAGAATCTGCAGGCTTAAAGAAAAAGGATAAAATAGGCCATTTTCCTAACTTCGGATATTTTTCATACAACTTAATATTTCTAAGTAGAATTAGAAGATATGCTGTTGTGGCAAGGAATATGTAGATATAGTCCATTGAGTAGTGCGATACTAGGAGTGCGGGTATAAACACAACCGTGAGTATTATGATGTTCCTATCTGAAATATCCCTTTCCACCATGAGCATGAGCATGAGTACAAAAAATAGTTCTCCTATTTCTTGTCTTGCAAGGTATGGCATTTCTAAAAAGAACATGAATATGGATATGAACAGGAAACATGCAAAAAAAGCAATTTTAGTGTTTGTTTGTCTCTTAAATAATGAGTACAATCCTAATGGGATAAATACGAAGATTAAAGGATAAATTACCTTGTATATTACTACAATAGACGTTCCTGATATCTTAGAGAAAATTGGAACAATTATAACCAAACTTAACATGGCGTTTAACAGATCCGGTATGGAACTGTTCCAATAAGATGCGTTGTTCACGAGGTTGGTGAAGTAGAACTCGAGGTTAATATCCCAACCAGTTATGTGGTTGGTGATGAGGGATGTGGAGAGTACGAGGGTCAGTGCCATTGAAAAAATTGCCAATGGATATATTTTTTTGGGCAGTTTTTTAAAGGCAACCAGAAATGGTACTGTAGCAATCAAAAAGAACATTATGATGAGTAATATATTGTTTTGATAGCTGTTTATGAGATAAGTTCCGAATATGGCTGTGAATGGAAGCAGCAGAAACGCCAATATTGGTACTGACAATCCTGTTGTATCCAAAATTTCAGGTTGGTCAAAATCCCTATCCCTTCTGAAACTCAAATAGCACAAAAGCCCAGTGAATATAGTGAAGGTGATGAGTAATGGAACTGTGGATATTGGAAAGTTAATTCCTAAATATGGATAAACTAAATCCACCAACATTCCAAAGAACATTATCGATGCTGTGCCTAGACCTAAACTGTAGAGCAAGTTTCTAATTGAGTCCAGTTTATGAATTCTTAAAATTCTAAGAATAATCATTCCGTTTAAGAAAAACAATGCTATAAATGCGGATATAGCCCTTACAAAGGGTATGTTAATGTTGTAAAACTCTAAAACTGTTGTGACCCATAGTAATACTTGAAACAGTATAACGATGGAAAGCAGGTACTTGATATTCCAATCATTAATTTTAAAGGGATTTAAAAATTTCATGATCTAACCTTTTTTTAACAGTACTCTCTGTAAATGTTTAGATGTTCTTCTGCAATTTTAGTTGGATCTAATACATTATCCGCAAATCTCTTCGAATTTATAGACATTTCCTTTACTTTATTTGGATTTACAAGCATATATTTTATCGCATTACTCCAACTTTCAACATTATCATCACACATCAATCCCATATCCTCCTGAACATAGTCTGCAAATCCCTTGTTTTGAGAACATATCACAGGTTTTCCAGATGCTAAGGCTTTGGTTAAAACTCCACTTGTGGATTGGTTTATGAGGGTATCCAGACCAATAGATCTTCTAATTCTGAAGAAAGGCTTATTTAAAAGCCATGGACTGGTGAGCCTCGGTACTAAAATTGCTTCAGCATTGTCAATATTATAGATAAATTCTTCGGATGTAACAAAACCTAAAAATTCAACTTTATCTTCTAGTTCGTTCTCATGAACCAGTTGATTCAGGTAGCTACCGTAATCTGGATCTAAAATATTTCCCATAAACACGAGTTTAAAATCCAGATCAATACTCGCAGCAGCTTTAATTAAAATATCCTGCCCCTTGTAAGGTGATATGTATCCTGGTGCCAGAACTGTTTTGGTTTCCTTAGTTGGTTTATTTATTATGTTTTGACCCGGTATGCGGTATGCAGGGTGTAGCACGCGTTTAAATTTCATATTATCCAGCCTGTACCGGTCCTTATATTCAGTTATTGCCGAGTTGTTATGAAAGATGAGTACGTTGCTAACCCTTTGAAATCCCCTGTCCACAAGATCGTGTGGAAAGCTTAACTTGGATCGAAACGAATTGAAACCAAATGATCTGCATTTGGAACATTTATACTGGAAAACATCAAAGTTTCTTGCATCATGCACAGTTGTTACGATACTATCATTTTTAATTAAATCATCGCTGTTATCTAACAATATATGAAGTTGAAATTCATGGAGCGGAGAATTTGCAAGCTGAAAATGGGTTACATCATACTCGTTAACTGAGTAATCTTGAGGTTTCACATGATTCATACGTTCCTGGTGGGTTAGATAGGTGTTGCATGAATTTTCAGGCGAGACAACATCCACGTCTTGACCAAGCTTAATCAATTCAATTGCCAAGGTTTCTGAATAGTTGCTGATACCGGTTTTGGGGTCCATTGGTGCTATTATTGCTATTTTCAAGATGATTCACCTTTACACATGAATTACTCATTAATTTATTAATAATAATGTTAAAATCCATTTAAATTTTGAATACATCAAAGTTCTGGTTTTGATAGAGCAACTGGGAATTTTCAGGTAAGAGTGATGTTATGTTGTAGTTGGTATTGTAAAATATGAAGGTTCCCTGGCTTATGATCTTTTCTGTGGAGTTTGATGTGTAGTTAAGTCTTTTATCAAATATTAAATACCCAATTTCCTTCTGTTTAAGTTCATCTGCATTAAATCCCCATTCAATAACATGTTCTGAAGATTGTACTCCTGCTATGGGCTGGTTAGTTTCAGCTTGGACAAATATGTTTGTTGCGTAGTTGTTTGATACAACAGCTGACTTATTATCACCATTTTGTTTAAACCAGTTGGCTAGTTCCACTTCAGAATTTGTTGGTGGTGTTATTTGAGGAATTATCAGATCGCTTTGATTGTACGGTTGTGCATTGTACTTTGGAAGCAGGTTTAATTGGGGATCAGATACTGTGGTGACTGCAAAGAGTGCTGAAACAATCAAAATCACCGTTAAAAATAGGGTTCTGACTTTAATATTTGGAAATTCGGTTTTTTTGTAGTCAAGATATAGGTAACTTAGTCCCAAACCTCCTAAAATCGATAGTGGAATCAAAAGATGAACTAAAAGTCTTATGGTGTAAACATTCACACCGAACCAGTAAGATTTGCTCATGAAAAACACAACGACGATCCAGACTAATATGAAAATATCACGAGTTTTACGTCTTTTAAATGCTACCACTGCGCCGATTATTACAAATATCAACACAATTCCAAGGTAAACTAAATATTTACCATCACTTATGGGATCACTGATTGGTAGTGAAGATGTGTAACCAGTTACTGCAGTGACTCCATAGGCAAATATCTTGGTCACGTAGTTGGGTGCCACAACGAGGGCAACTACAGATGCTAGTATTCCAATTAGGATAGGCAACGATAGAAATAGGGGGTAGGCATAAAGATAATATTTTTCTCTTTTAATGAGCCCCGCAACTACAGTTATTGCTGTTACAGTTAAAAACAATATCAGTGTAGTTGCTTGGTGGGTGATTATTACTAAAAGAAACAGTAGGCTTGATACTATGGCGTAGAGGTACTTCTTTGATTTGACTGATCTGTAGTAGAAGTAGATTGTAAGGGGTACAAATACTATGGCTAGTGTTTCAGGGAGTGGGGAGACCATCCTGCTAAATAGGTAACTTGAAAGCATTAGGAATCCTGCTGAAATTCCAGCTATATCTCCGTAAAATTTTTTTGCAACGTAAGAAACTGATGAAACAGCAAGAAATGCTAGAACTGGTTGTAGTGCCCTGGCAATGGTGAAATAATCTGCTTTAAATATAACTGCCAATATCATCAAGATCAAACTAAAAAGTGGAGGGTACGCTATTGGAGTTCCTGCAGGAGGATTGGTAGTTGGATCTATTAATATGAGCCCATAATGACTGTAAACCTGAGCTAGATGTATGTGCGTATAGATATCTAATGTTAATGGCCATTGATTGGCTATCGTTGGAATGAGTGCGATGAAAAATGCAACTATTCCTGGAATAATCCACAACCAATTTATTATTCTTTTAGTTTCGAACATATGCTCCCAAATATTTGTTATTGTTATTAATCGATTTTTTTAGCTGAAACTACAGTTTGGTACAGGTTTTCATAATCTTTAGAAACTTCGTTCCAAGTTCTGATCCTTTCAGATAATGGTCCAACACCCTTATCTTCTGCATATATTTTTAATACAGTGTCTGCAACATCGTCTGGAACAGGTGGATATTCAACTGCATAACAACCAATTTCATTGGAAAATTCTGTTAATGCAGTGCTATTAGATATTACACACGGAGTGCCCATTGCTAATGCTTCAGCTACAGCTATTCCATAAGCTTCAGAACGTGATAAAAGCATGTATATGTCAGATTCTCTGATGAGGGCTATTAGTTCTTCTCTGGACAAAAAAGACTTCCAAATTATATGATCTGAAATTTCCAGTTGGTCTGCCATTTTGATCAATTTATTTTTTTCAGGACCATCACCAACCACTGTGAGAACCACATTATCTGCACCTTTTTTATAAACCAAACTATGTAAACTTTTTAATATGTAATCAACACCTTTTCTAGGTATTATATGGCCAGTGTAAAGGATGTTTATGGTTTTGTTTGAATTTTTATCTTTTTTATCTTTTTTAAGGTTGATTTCATCCACTCCAAGTGGAATTACAGTGATCTTTTCCCTATCAACACCTATTTTCTGGATGTTTGCAGATTCAAAATTTGAACATGAAATTATGCTAACAGATTTAGAAAAAACTGTCCTTGCAAAAATATTGTAGAGATTCCACAGGTATTTACCTGCTAATCTTCCCCTGGCAACATCTAAATAGGGTGAGAAAATAATGGGTACGTTTGGATCCATCTTTTTTATTATATGAATTGATTCTATTGGCATTAAGTGATGATATCCATGTACATGAACTATGTCAGGATTTAAGTCTTTATAATGATTTTTAAGATATTTGTATATCGCAAAATTCAAGCCGTAGAAATATTTGGTGTTGTCAAGTGCCGATGAAACCCTGATTATTTTGAAACCATTATTAGTTTCTTCAGCCATTAAATTGGAAGGGTTGGGTTGAAGAACAGTAACTTCATGGTTTTTTGAAAGATTTTGGGCTAACTCATTTACTGTTTTACTAATACCTCCTGGAAAGGTAGTTTCAAGATAATTAACAAGTAGTACTTTCATAGTTTCACTTTGCGTCCTATAATTGATTCAACCTTTATTTTGGAGGTTCAGCCCATAACGATCCAATGAATTTTTTTACAACTCTAGGTTTATATTATGAATATGTTTATTAAATATTCTTTTGCATTTTAATGTATTCAAAAGCACCGTACAACATATAAAAAACTATTTATTTGGGGATGCATAATTAAACTATATAATAAAGAATATGAACCAATTTGATGTTGGATAACCTTAAATTGAAGGTTATAACTCCAAAATTAACCATTAAATCTATTCTTATTGCAAGATAAAAATTTGTAGAGTGACATACTTGGTGGATGAAAGACGGATTCATCTGTGAAACAATCATAATTTAACCAACACATGTCTGAAAGCTACAAATAGGTCAGATATAATGAACACAGTTCAAAAAATAAGTAAAAATGTTGGTTTAGTCTTCATATCACAGATTTTAACCTATATGCTGGCATTTTTTACAGTTATTTATACTGCGAGGTATCTTGGTGCTGGTGGATTTGGAATTTTATCCTTAGCACTTTCAATTGGCTCTATTTTCGCCGTCTTCATGGACATGGGTTTAAGTACCCTTATTGTTCGGGAAATTTCACGTGATAAATCCCTATCTGGCAAATATATAATAAACAGCATTGTAATGAAACTCATTTTGTCTAGTTTAACGCTGGGACTGGTAGTTATAACGGTGCATCTGTTAGGTTACAATCCACTTGAAAGCTTGATAATATATATAATAGCAATATCTATGGCAATCAGCTCATTTTACATATTTTTAAACTCAGTATTCCAAGCAGAAGAGAAAATGGAATATCTTTCACTTGCAAACATATTAAACAGTTTTGTACTACTTGCAGGTACTATTTTAGGGGTTTATTTAGGGTTAAGCATCGTATACTTCGCATTAATTTACATATTTACAAGCATAATAGTTTTAAGTTACTGCGTAACCGTTTATGTGAAGCGATTCACGGATATCAAACTTGAAGTTGATCTCGGCTTTTGGAAGCCAACTCTAAAGGAAGCATGGTCATTTGGATTAATATCCTTAAGTTATATGCTTTACACATATGTTGATTCCATTATGCTGTCTATTTTAAAAGGTGCTGAAGCAGTGGGATGGTACAGTGCAGCGTACAGGTTGATGTACATAGCACTAATACTTCCCAATGCAATTAATGTAGCTATTTTTCCTGTCATGTCAAGACTGTACACCAACTCCTCAAAAAATTCATTGAACCTTCTAAATGAAAGATACTTCAAATATATGATGGTTTTAGGTATTCCCCTTGGAATTGGAACGAGTCTCCTTGCCAAACCTATTATTTTACTGCTTTACGGAACAGAATATTATCCATCTGTTATTACGCTCCAAATATTGGTTTGGGCCATTGTATTCACGTTTGCTGGAGCATCCTATATACAGCTACTACAGTCCACCAACAAACAATTGATAATCACCAAAATATCCCTAGCCTGTCTTGTAATGAATGTGATACTTAACTTAATATTAATTCCATCCTACAGTTATGTTGGAGCAAGTTTTGCCACCATCGCTACAGAAGCCGTCCTTAATGGTTACATAATTTATGTCACCTATAAATTGGGTTACGGTACCTCGTATAAAGTAGTTTTAAAAGATTTGTCAAAAATTTTTGTAGCCACAGCAGTTATGACCCTCTTCATATGGTACTTCATTAATTTGAATTTCTTTTTACTGGTAGCTGCAGCCATAATAATCTATTTCATTGTGCTGTACATAGTTAAGGGTATTGATGATGTTGATATGGAAATATTGAAGCGAATTAGGGGTTAAAGGATTGGTATGATATAAAAAATAATAATAAAATAATATATTAGTATTATTAATGTAATTGTATTGAAAACTATGAAATTTAAACACGTTATGAAATAACAGGCAACTATAAATGGAGTTAAACATATGGATATCTTGCTATACTTGAATTGGTTCATTGTACTAGTTTCAATAATTTTAATTTTCCTTTTTAAACCCACGAAGTTAAAAAAAACAGTCTACCCCATGTACTTCACATTTTTTGTGGTAACATTCTTTTGTCAACTATTTACTTTGATGGGCTCAAAGGTACTGATTATTAATATATTGGGTGCACTCTGGACTTACACAGCGTTTGGTTTAGTTTTGATCCATTCCTCCTTGTCACTTGGAAATAGAAAAACCATCGTATTTTTCATTATTGCCCTGATCATTGGGTTAGTTTCAGAATTGTTAGCAGTTAAATATGGATATATGGGAAGATACTACTACAACCCAAAATTAACGCCGTTTTTCTTTGGAATGGTACCTATAATGTCCGTCTTTTCATGGGCAACAATTATTTACCTATCATACACCTTTGCAAATTTGATTTTGAAGGCAGGAATTAAAAAACCTAATTTAAATGGGAACAAATTTCATTGGCTAATCTTAATAATTTTACTCTCATCAGTAAGTGGTTTTGTTGCTACAAACATTGATATGATCCTTGATCCTGTAGTTGTAGCAAGTCATGGTTGGTTCTGGATAGATGGTGGACCTTACTACGGTATACCCATCAGCAACTTTGTGGGATGGTTTTTCGTGGCATTTATTGCTACCTTCATGTTCAGACTCTACGAATCTGTCAAACCCAAAACAGACGGTTCATTAACCAAAAGTTCATTCTTCACCACACTGAGCATGATCCTGTTATTTATCATGTACTTCATTATTTATGGAATTTCAGCTTTTTACATGGGAAGGCCGGAATATATATTGATTGGTGCAACAACTATGGGGCCATTAATATTGATAACCATCTTAATAACCGTTTTACAGTTTTCAGGAAAAAATTGGAACAAAATAACAAAAGTTAATTTGGATAAAAAAATGCAAAAGAGTTGAAAAAATGGAGATAATCTTCTTCACTAAACTATTGGTGGTTTTAATAGCAATTGCCTTAATACTGACTATAAAACCATTACAACTTAAAAAAACTGTGTATCCCATTTACTTTGGGTTTTTGATCGTTACATTTTTGAGTTACATGTTCACGTTAATGGGTGTAACCAATTGGTTGGTTGATTTTATAGGATCCCTCTGGATCTTCGCGGGTTTGGCATTTGTTATAATTCATTCCTCCATCACCATGGGAAAAACTAAAACAGGCCTATTTTTCAGTATAGCACTCATATTTGGACTGGTTTCTGAAGTTTTAGGAGTTAAATATGGGTGGATATATGGACATTACTACTACAATCCCATGCTTACCCCCGCATTCTTTGGACTGGTCCCAGTAATTAATGTTTTGTCATGGGCTTTGATCATCTACCTTTCCTATGTCTTTGCAAATATCATACTTGAGTATGGTAAAAATAGATTCAATCCAAAGAATGAGAGTTCTTTAATTGTTTTCATTGTATTAATTCTCATTTCCATGATTAGTGCCATGGTTGCAACCAATTTAGATATGCTGGTTGATCCTGTTGTGGTGGCTACTCATGCATGGTTCTGGATTGATGGAGGGGCGTATTTCGGAATACCCATAAGCAACTTTGTGGGATGGTTTGTTGTAGTCTTCTCTGTTAGTTTCCTTTTCAGAGTGATAGAACTCATCATGGACAAGAAATCCTTGGCCCCTGAAGAAACCACAACTCACTCAGCTACCATAATAACTATATACATCATGTTCCTTTTAATATACGGATACACTGCCCTCTTGATTGGACGTCCGGAGTATCTATTAATAGGTGTAACGGCTATGGGGCCTTTCATCCTGATAACCCTATTGATCACATACATAAAATTCAAGAAAGAGGGGAAAACATGAACGAGCTATTCAAATCTTTTGTAATGGCTTATCGCGCATCTAGATCTCTTAAATATGGTGGCTACTTCATCACCATATTACCCTTCTTAGCAATCTTGTACTACAATGGTTTTATCAATTCTCCATGGGCCCTGCTTTACTTGCTTCCACTTGTTCCTGCATTTGCAGGTGGTTTTATGTGGAATGCCATAGGTGATGCTGATAAGGATCCCAAGTCAAAAAATCCCGTTACACAGGGACTAATTTCTGTAAAATTTCTTTATGTAACAATAGCATTGTTGTACTTGCTTTCAATTCTATTCCTACTCCTTATATACACTTCATTTGCTTCGTTAATGGCACTCTTATTGTTACTATTGTTAGCTGCAATATACAGTGGATTTAAGCTTAGGATGAAGGAAAGTATTTTGGGACCTGTTGTTGCTTCCTTTGGATTTTTTGTGCTACCCTCCATAATGATGTTGGCACAGTTCAATTACTTCAGTTTAGGTACAGTTACACTCCTTATTGGATTGTTTGTAATTTACTTTGCTCACGAAATTAAACACACCATAATAGAATACGATCTCGATCTAAGCTTCGATTGCAGGACATTTGCAGTGATCGTTGGTAAACAAAATGCTAACATTGCAGAGTACGCATCACTGATTTTGGGATTTATTTTCCTAACTACCAGTATTTATTACCTCCTGCCCAATTCCTACATGATTTCCACCTATTACATACCCACTGTTTACGTTATGGGTGTGTTCATGATATTTTTCTTTTTAAGCCTGCTCTTTACATTGTTCTATGGGTTTAAAACCAAATTTGATCAGAATGAAGATGTTATTCTAAACATACTTCCATACATAGCCAGCAGAACTTGTTACATAACCATTGGATTGTTCCTGCTAAATTTACCGCTGCTAATTATAATATTTGCATTATGGCTCCTGTTTACAGATAAGTATCTATAAAAAAATATGATTACACCTTCGAGGAAAACATGATAACAGTAATCTGCGTATACAACAACAGAGTTCTACTTGAGAATAGACTTTTAAAAAGTTTAAAAATTCAAAGTAGTGAATATGAACTGATACTGTTGGATAATACAAATGGAAAATATGAATCTGCAGCTAAGGCTTTGAATTGCGGTGCAAAACAAGCCACCACAGATTATTTGATGTTCGTACATCAGGACGTTGATCTGCTCTATGAAAACTGCCTCAAAGATACTGAAGAAATTTTAAAAGACCTAAATGATCTTGGTGTTGCAGGAATTGCTGGATACACAGAAACAAACGGAAAATTCGTCATGTACAGCAACATAAAAGATGGACGTCCTCCCGAGGACGTTGGTGTATATCTGAAAGATCCCCTTAACGTTCAAACAGTTGATGAGTGTATGTTCATTGTTCCGAGATCCATGTTTGAAAAACTGAAATTCGATGAAATCACGTGTCCAGGTTGGCATTTGTACGCAGTAGACTACTGTTTAAGCACCAATAAATTTGAAAAATCTGTTTATGTAATTCCCATTAATATTTACCATGTTTCAAGGACAGAATCCTTTTCAAAGGATTATTACGACCTTTTAAAAAATATTGTGAAGAAACATGGCCAAAACTACAAAACAATCGATACCAGCTGCGGCATTTGGAGTACAAACAGTATTAGACTAGATCTAAATATCTTAGAAGATAAATTATTAAGGTTCCTTAAATTTAGATGATTTTAATCCTTAAATAACTATTTTTGCCCATTATCTGTTCTTCCCTGCTTTACAATGAATTATTAGGCCTTATTTTTCCATTATAGTTAGTTTTATCTTTAAAAACTTCAATTATAATTTTAAGGCAGGAAACTATCCATGTGAAATAACTCACAAAAACAGATAAAAATAATATATTAAGATGAGTTTCCAACCTAGTTCATTTTAAAATTATTTATTAGTAGTAATTTGTAATAAATCAGATTACCATTTGATCAATGATCTATTTTTTTAACAAATACATTTGACCTTTTATGGCCTTAAAACCCCCAATTGGATATTAAATCCTGATTTTAGTAACGTAACTACTATTTTTTCAAACTGTTGATTGTGCTACCGATCTTGTGTTTATGTGAAAAAGAGCACAACAAGGGACAAAAATGATATATATAAGTGAAGTTACACACCATTTTACTTAAAGATTCGTTAAATGGTAGAACTATGGAAAAAAATAGTTTTGTACATGATCCTGGTTGTCATATTCATATTTTGTGTACAATCAGTTTCGGCTTCAACCATATCTGTTTATCCTGGGAACAGTATTCAATCTGCAATTGATAAATCTTCAAATGGAGATACTATTTTAGTCTATGATAAAAACAAAGCAGCTTATACCTACAAAGAAAGTTTGTACATCAATAAAAAAATTCATCTAAAATCCAGTGGAAAAGTCATTATTGAAGCAAAAAATACGAGTTCTGCCGTTGTTACAGTCAATTCCGAAGGTTCAGGATCTTCTATTCAGAATTTTGAGATGACTAAAACCAACTACTGCATCGTAATAAACAACGCCAACAATTGTTATATCTCTGGAAATAAAATTAAAGGTACTTCACTGGTTGGAATTCAGTTTTATGGGGATGTTTCTAATTCTAAAGTTCTTTATAATCAAATAACTGGTGTAGATCCACGTGTAGGTAACGGTGTAAGTTTTGAATACGGTTACTGTAGCTACAACAATGTTTCAGGAAACACTGTATCGAATTTTTTAAATGGAATTCTGTTCAACAACAGAAGCGAATACAATTCTGTTGAAAGCAACATTTTAACCTGCACAGGTAGGAGTGGGGTTGGAATTTATGCAACAGACAACTCACGTTCAATGAGGATCATTGGAAACACTGTTTCAGGGGCTGAAGATGGAATAGCAGTGCAGCAGATAGGAACTTCAGTTGCAGCCAATTATCTCATCAACGGTAACACACTCAATGGAAATAATAATGGAATGTGGCTTCGTTTAGAAAACAGTACAGTCTCAAATAACTTGGCCAACTCCAATATTTTGAGTGGAATTGATTTAACTGGTAAATATAATAATATTTTGAGTAATAATGCTTCCTACAATGGTATATGTGGAATAACAATTTCTGGTGTTTGTGATGATGATTACAATCTTGTTTCAAAAAATGTGCTCAGTCATAACATGGCAGGAATAAACAGTGCAAGTCAGCGATCCTACTACTCCAACAATGCCGTATCCTACAATACCAAGAACGGTATGATTGTTACAGCTAATCATTCTAGTTTAATTTACAACAAGATCAACAACAACGGTGGGAGTGGTGTGCTTTGTATAGGATTGTACAACCTTATAAAATCCAATCAGATCTCTAAAAACAATCTTGGAATTTACCTTCAAATGGCATCAACTGCTGATTACAACACTGTGAGCTATAACAATGTGTACTGTAACCAAAATGGTATAAACAGTGCAAGTCCGTACTCACAGTTATGTTACAACAATGTTAGTAGCAATGCAGAAAATGGAATTATTAACAATGCAGGACATGTTTCAATTAATTCTAATTTGATTAATAATAATAAATGCAGTGGTATCTTGTCCATAGGTACCTACAACAGTTTCACATCCAACAATATCTCGGGAAATAGCATGGGAATTTGCCTACAACAAGCATCCGATGCTGATCATAACTACATTAAATCAAACTCAGTGACCTACAATAAAAACGGTATAAATAGTGCCTGTTCATATTCAAACTTCGGTTACAATACAATTACCAACAACAACGGTACAGGACTAACCATCACAGGATCGTGGTGTAATATCTATGGAAATTCCTTGAGTTACAACAAGGTAGCTGGACTCACAATAACAGGTAGCTACAACAACGTGACACAAAACTCTATTTACAACAACCTATATGGAGCATCATTTAGTAGTGCTCTTGCAGCAGTTTTTAACTTCAACAGCGTGGTTGGAAACACCTATCAACTTTACCAACCTTCAAATGGAGGAACCTTATTAAATGCCCAGTTCAACTGGTGGGGTTCAAACTTACGACCACTGAAAGTTTATGGTGCATTCAACTTTTCAAGATGGTTGGTGCTTAGATTAACCGCAGTGAAATCTCAAATTGCAGGAACAAGCTCATGCGTAATTGCAGATTTAAATCATGACTGGCAAGGTAAGGATATTTCAAACCTAGGGCATGTGAAAAATGGTTTCACCATTTACTTCCACAGCACCCTTGGAACCATAGGCTCAAAGGTAAAAACTGTGAACGGAACTGCAACAACATGGTTTAAATCCGTCAATCCAGGAACTGCAACTATTAATACGGTTTTAGATTCACAAAAAACTCCAAAATCTGTTTCAGTGCACTCTGCAGTTAGATTTATCAACCTGTCCAAAAATGCCATCAACGTGTCCAACACAAAAACAATCCAGTTAACCTACAGTATGCCAATTAAATTTGGAAGCAAAGTTTTCATAGAGCTTAAAAGCAGTAGTGGAAAGAAAATATCAATCAGCAAAATGATAAAGTCCAATGTTCTTACAATTTCACATGCTAAACTTTCTAGGGGAACCAAATATATGTTGGTCGTACACACCGGGACTATAACTGACATGAACAACAAACCAATGCCCATTTACAGCATAGGTTTCACCACAGCAAAATAGTACCGACCTTTAAGATCAAAGAGAACAATTATCGAAGGTTTTTGATCTAATTCTAAAATAAATTAATACAAAAAAAGTGATCTTATCAGATGTAATTTGCTTAGGATTCATCCATTTTGTTGAGTATTGTCCTTATATTTTTCAATGATTTGTGGAGGGTTTCCATGTCTTCATCGGAAATTGAGGATAATTTTTTCATTATCTGTTGATTTGAATGTGAATGCCAATCCTCAATGATTTGGTTGCCCTTTTCTGTCAGAGCTATGTTAATTACCCTCCTATCATTTTGATCTGGTATTCTCTCTGTGAGTCCGTGTTGAACCAACTTGTCTATGAGTGAAGTCATGTTTGATTTAGATATGCAGACTTTCCTTCCTATTTCAGACATTGGGAGGGGACCGCGCTTCTTTAAAACCTTAAGAACATGGAAGTAAGAATGGGGCATTGAATTGTGTTTTAAACTTTTTTTGTGTTTAAACAGTTTGTTTCTAAATAGTGGAAATAGTAGATACATTTCCTCTGTAACTTGAATTAATCGTTCTTTATCCATGACCATTCCTCATCTAATGGCCCATTCCAATTAAACCTGTTGAATTTCCGCATATGTAAGGAATGGAGTCCCATTATCAATTTTCTTACTACTGCTTTGTTGGATTAGGTTTAAGTACGTATCTAAATGCTCCTTAAAAATATTCTTTTAGTCGGTTTGATCGAGTTGGATCATATATTACTATACAGCAGATTTTAGGGACTGTCTCCAGTCCCCATAATATGTTGTTAATAATTATTTTTTTCTATATTTTTATTATTCTTTAAGCATATCACGAATCATTTTGAGCATTTCAAGTTTTTGTTCAGACATTGAAGCCTTCATATCTAACCTGGCTGCTATAATTTTCTTTTTTCCTTCATGATTTCTGCTTTCTGCTCTTCCATGGATATTTTCATGTCCATCTTTTTTTGCAGCAGTTTCTTTTTATCTGCATCTGAGAGTTGTTCCATGACCTTTTTCATGAAGATCATTTTGTCCCCATTACCATGCATTCTGCTTTGCATGGCATGATGTTTCATATAATGATGCATTTTGTATCTGCTTTCCTTATCCATCGGTCCGAAATGTTTTTCATCACACATAGTATCACCATTTTTCTCCATTTTTTTTGAGCTGATCTGATATCAAAATAATGACCAACCCATAGTTATACTATAGAACTATCCTATTAATAAATGTTCTGTTTTATAACTATTCTGTATCATACTATTATTAAACAGAACTAAAACTTGTATTACTAAAAACAGATTTATAACCCACAACCACATCCCAACAGCATCCAAGTTAATTTAAATAAAGGTTTAATTTAATAAAAACTGATTTTAGGCTAAAGAAACCACCCCCACATATTTTAGTAACCAATTTTAACCAAAAATCATATTAACAGGTTTATTCAAATTCAGTTGAAAAATAGTAAAATTAAGTTTAAGTAAAATTAGGTGTATACATCCAATTTCCAACAAGTTATCTATTTGATGATCAGGTAATGGACGTATATTTTTGATTCATATAATTAATTCTAAGTAACTAAATTCTTTGAAGGTGAAATAAGTGGACATTATACAGGCAATAATTTTAGGAATTGTTCAGGGTTTGGCAGAATTTTTACCAGTGGCCAGTGCTGGACAGGTTATTTTAGTAACACATATATTAGGAGTTACATTCCCTTCACAGTCAGATGCTCTGGCATTTAACACGTTACTGCACTTGGGAACACTCACAGCCATCGTTGGTTTCTTCTACAGGGATCTCATAAAAATTATCAAAGCATTCATAGACAGTTTATTAGATATATTCCGACAAAAATTCAAAGAAGGTCTTAAAGAAGATGTTTACAAGAGGCTCGCATGGCTCATGCTCATGAGCACAATACCTGCAGCAGTAGTTGGTGCACTATTTAATAAACAGTTTGAAATCCTTTTTGGAAGTGTTGTTGCGGTTGGAATATTCTTAATCATCAACGGGTTTATACTGTACGGTACCAACTATGCAAAGAGGGGTAAAGATACAGTTAAACAACTCACCTTTAGAAACGCATTTTTAATAGGTGTTTTCGAATCTCTTGCCCTGTTTCCAGGAATTTCAAGATCAGGAACCTCCATCAGTGCAGGCCTATTTTTAGGTCTTGAACGAGAATGCGCAGCAAGATACGGGTTTTTAATAGCCTTACCAGTCATAGGTGCAGCAGTCCTATTCGAAATCAAAAATATAGGCGCACTATCACAAAACAGTCCTCTTACAATGGTTGCTGCCTATCTCGCAGTGGTTGTATTTGGTTACCTGTCAATAGGGCTTCTGATAAGGCTCATAAAATCATCAAGCCTCAAGGTATTCGCATATTACTGTTGGATCGTTGGTGCTTTGACTTTGATTTTGAGCTATGCATATGGATTAATCTAACTAAATCTTTAACCCATGAAGAAACATATTAACATAACCAAAAAAATTATAAATTATTGATTAACCTGTTTAAAGATGATTAAACCAAATTAATTAATTATTATAAGAATTGAAGGTGAAATATTTTGAAATTTAACAAACTGAACATTGTGGGGATTTTGATGATCCTCTTTGCAGTTTTAATGGTCTTTACTAATTTTTTAGACAAGATAATGTTGATGCTTACCTACCATTTCCTAGAGGGTTCTTCTCAGGGAAAATCAATCATACTCTTCGCAGTCATGGGAAGCATCCTACTTCTGTATCCCCTCTTCAAAGTGAATGGATTTATAGGATCCAAAATCTCAAACCTAGGATCCCTCTTCAAATTTGAACCAAAAAAATACCTCAAGATCACCATTTGTTTGTTAATTTTAACATATTTAGTTGGAATGTTGACAGAACTGTTAATACGGTACAAATTCGGAGTATCACCTTTCAACACTTTTATTGCTTACAACAGTTATTCCTACAGTTCAACTGCCCTAACACACAGCCACGTATTTAAATCCATGTTGGGACTGGTGATAAGTAACTTTGGAATTCATATCAATGCCGGTATAAATGCCGGTGTGGCACTCATCCCCTACACTTTACCGCTAGCTTTGATAGTGTTTGTAACCTATCCCCTCATCTATGTTGGTGGGATGATTGCTGTTGCAAATGAAAAGAGATTTTTGTATCAGATATTACTCGCATTCGCTGTTACAGTGTCTCTAATAGGTGTGCTTGATGGAGGTTTATTTTCCACCCCTGCATTAGTAGGTCTTGCCACACTTTTAGGTATTTACTTCATTAAAAAACCATTTAAAGCCAAAGATTTAATAAAACCTAGTGTTATAATAATAATACTCATCATACTTAGAGTTAGTTTAGGAATTTTAGGTACGAATACTGTAGTGCATGAAATAACCATACTGAATCCTTCAGATCATATTGATCTTCAGTCCTACAACGTTACAAGCATCCAAAAAATGGATAATAAAACTGTTTACAGTGTTCCAGGAACCATTAATGATAAAGTTTTACTAATGGGACTAACAAGGGATTTGAAGGGAAATGGAACTGGATTTTTCTTATCCTGGAATATCTACTCATTTGTATGACTCATTTCAGATAAATAACTGAATTATCGATAATTAACTAATTTGTATATATTATATTAAGGGCACCTATTGGGGTACAAAAGAAAATTTTGAAAAGATCATTTGTAAAAATTATTAGGTGACAAAAAATATGAGTAAAAAAATTTGGGTCACAGTCATAGCTCTGGGATTAATTGCAGTTATTGTAGGGTATTCATATGTAACTGTTTCAAACGGACCTATAGAACCCTTGGGACGATTATCTTTCGTTAAAATTGCTAATCCCGATATGTATCCCGGACATCCGCATGCAAATCTATTAGGTGTATATGCACTTCAAAGAAATTCTAAATGTGCCATGGTACTGCACTTTGCCGGAAGTTCCAATTACAGAAGCTTTCCAGAACTTGCTAATGACACTGCCAGCCACCAAACAGGGAATGTTTACATCATCGAGGTCGCATTTATAGATACTCAAGGTGGAGGTTCAAAGAGCATGAGTCAGATAGATCTGTTTGATTCGCTTAAAGTAGCTCTTTACGGTGTTCCTGACGGTAGGTATAAGTACATGTCTGATGGAACAATTTACAACACCTACGATGAAATGATGGCACATGTAAACCAACTTGCCCAACAGCACAATCAAACAGGACCTATACCAACGGTTTGGCACGGAACTGTGAGGACAGACAACCCATTGATGGATCCAGGATGTGGATTTCCACTATACTTCCAGATCATGACCAAAACCTACGGTATTGTACCGGCATATGTTTACACCGCCTATGGACTACTGCAGGTTTTCATTTACAGTCCATACTGGAAATATGAGTTAACCCATGCAACTGAACTTCAAACACTCTACAACGAAGGTGCTTTGAACCTTGATAAAAGTAATGTGGCTTCAAATGTTGACAAGTACTACCAAAATTTAAGTAAACAGGAAACTATTTCACAGGAAAACTTGACTAACTACGATTAAAATCGTGAATGAGGGCGAAAACCCTCTAAATTCCCTTTTTTATATAAATCTTTAGATTATGAGTTACATAATTTTATGTTAACAATTAGCATTTTTATAATGTAGAACCAAACTCAACCTAATTGTAATCTGTGACATTGCTTTAAACAAGGATTTTGAATATTAATTTGTAACAGAAAAAGATATTTAGGTCGATATTGTTTGGATTTAACCCGTTGATTAGGTTTATAAATGATTAATAATAAAATAGTATTAAGATATTAGGTTAAATTATACTCCAATGAATTGTGTGAAGTAATTTAGATGAACATTAGAATTCTTTTACGAAAATCTACTTTGGTGAACTAATGATCAGTTTATTGTTGGATTTATTGATACCGGTATTCGCAATCTTTATTGTAGTATTTTCAAAGCGTTTGGATATAAACCAAAATTTTTACATTAAATTATTCTTTGGACTGTTTGTTATTTCCATTTCCAGCGCCATTATTTCCTACTTAATTCCATCACCCATACTAGGACTAGTTGGATCGTTTTATATGTGGTTAGCATTTGGATTTGTTTTGCTACATTCTTCAAAGGTTTTAGGGAATAAAAAAACCTTGATATTTTTCATCGTTGCATATTTATTTGGTTTTATATTTGAAGCGATTGGAGTCAAGTATGGCGGCATATTTGGTATGCCCTACTACTATCAAAACATACCAACCTTCTTTTTCGGATTAGTTCCAATTTCTACG
Organism: Methanobacterium sp. ERen5; assembly: GCA_024167805.1. Lineage (GTDB taxonomy): Archaea > Methanobacteriota > Methanobacteria > Methanobacteriales > Methanobacteriaceae > Methanobacterium_B. The sequence goes on from CP099988.1 coordinate 388,940, forward strand.
CCCATATCCTGGTGTATTATTATTTACTTCAGCTACACCATTACAAATTTGTTTCTGTTCGGATTTGGGGGAAAAAACCCAGAAAAACTGATGACAGGCCATATTTTTGGGTCATGATCGTTATTCTTTCGGCCATAGGTGGATTAGTAGCACTTAACTTGGACATGATCCTGGACCCTGTTGCTGTTGCTCCACAAGTTGGAGGGTGGGTTTGGACAGGTGGAGGTCCATACTTCGGCATACCCATAGGCAATTTCATTGGATGGTTTTTGGTTTCTGCTGTGGCAATATTAATTTTTAGATATTACGAGTCAATATCATCAAAAACAAACCCTAAATATGAATTAAATATTCCTTTAAATTCATATATTGTGCTGCTCTATTTCATTTATTTCTTAGAAAATGCAGTTCGAGCATTTACACTCGGTAAAATGGATTATATCCTAATCGGTGCAACCACCATGATGCCCTTCGTTTTAGTATCGTTGTTGGTTTTGATGTTTTTCTGGAAGAATGAAAAACATTACTAGCATTCTTTTTACTCCCAAATAATGATTTATCTGCTTACAGCCTCCATAAAAACGTGAACTGTAGAAATTAAGGATGGCCTATTCTAATTAAGAGGATTTAATAGGGCAATTTACACTAAAATATTATTTGTTTTTTGTTGAAATCAGGATATTTCCAGAATGAACACTGTTTATGTGATTTTTATCACAGGATTGGTGTGAAATTATTATATGTGTAGTGATTGTACATAAAAAATTACAAATATTATAGGTTGGTGAGATTTTTGATTAAAAAAATGATCATTATCATAATATTTATGGGAACTTGTTTAATATCACTACAATCCATCACTGCTGCCAACGTTACAGTACATCCTGGTGAGAGTATTCAAACCGCTGTTAATGGTGCATCTGATGGAGATAATATCATTGTTTACGATGACAACAATAAAGCGTACACCTACAAGGAAAGTATTTCAATAAACAAAAAAGTTTACATAAAATCCAATGGTAATGTAACAATAGAGGCTAATAATAGCAGTTCTGCCGTTTTTACTGTGCATTCTGGAGGTTCTGGATCTTCAATTCAGAACTTCAAAATGACCAAAACCAATTACTGCATCATGATAAGCAATGCTAACAGCTGCATCATATCCAACAACATCATATCTGGTGCATCTTTAGTTGGAATTCAATTTTATGGGGATATTTACAATTCAAAGGTAACAGGCAACACCATAACCGGTGTTAATCCGAGTGTAGGAAATGGAATTAGCTTTGAATATGGTACAGTTGTCAACAACACCATTAGTGGAAACAACATAAGTAACTTTTTAAATGGTATTATTTTTAACAACAACAGTGAAAACAACACAGTATCAAACAACAGAGTAACATGTACGGGTTACAATGGTGTTGGAATTTACACCACTGACAATGCTCGAAGCATGACCATAACAGGCAACACAGTAACAGGAGCTGAAGACGGAATAGCAGTACAGCAGATGGGAACCAACACAGCAACCAACTTCAACCTCAGCGGCAATACTGTTACAGGAAATAAAAATGGTTTCTGGGTTCTTTTAACTGATAGTACCATTTCCAACAACACAGCTTCAGGAAACCTTGTAAGTGGGTTGGACATAACAGGAAGGAACAATAAGATCCTGAACAACACAGCTTCAAACAATGGCAATACAGGTATAACCCTAGCAGGTTATTCCAGTGCAGACTACAACACTGTGAGTGGAAATATATTGAATAATAACACTGCGGGAATCAACAGTGCAAGTAACTATACAACTATTTCAAACAATTTACTTAATTACAATTCTGATAATGGAATTATCTCCACCGCGGATCATGTGACAATCTCGGGAAACAACGTAACGAACACCAATGGAAGTGGTGTGTTGCTGGGGGTATTTACAACACAGTAACAGGCAATACCCTTCAAAATAATTTGATAGGACTCTACATCCAGAAATCTACCAATGCAGATTACAACCTAGTTTCTAACAACAATATATCCTACAACAACAATGGTATCAACAGTGCCAGTCCATACACGAATTTTATTAACAACACCATAGATCATAACAATCAAACAGGACTCACAGTAACAGGTTCAAACTGTAACATAACTGGGAATTCCATGTGCTACAATGGTGAGGCCGGCCTTACAATTACGAGTACCAGTAACAGTGTTTTGTCCAACAGGTTGGAGCACAACCTTTATGGTGCTTCCTTCAGTAACTACAACGCTGCTAATTTCAATTTAAACAGCGTTGTTGGGAATACTTACCAGGTTTACAGTCCAGACACAACTGGTTATTTGAATGCACTCAACAACTGGTGGGGATCAAATAGTTCTCCGGCAAATATCTATGGTTATTTCAACATAAATCCATGGATAGTTTTAACTCTTTCTGCCAATCCAAACCAGTTAATAACAGGATCTAACTCCACAATCACCGCTGATTTAAACCACAACAGCAACGGGGTGGATGTTAGATCCCTGTATTCTGGTATGACCGTCCCAAATGGAATAACTGTGAATTTTAGCAACGACACACTGGGAACTGTGACTCCTGTAAGTGGAACCACAGTTAATGGGACAGCTTCTGCTGTTTTTAATGCAGTGTCTCCAGGTATTTCTAAGGTAAATGCCAATGTTAATTCACAGAACGTCTCAACAAATATTTCAATTTCTGTACCTGCAGCAGTTCCAACATCAGTCACTGCTAATCCTATCACAGGTTACAAAGGAGTTGGGACAAACCTCATCGCTACTTTAAGGGACACTAAAAATAACATAACTCTTGCAGGTAAAACTATAAGATTCAGTGTCAACGGTACGTTTTTAGGAACTGCTGTCACAAACAGTAATGGAGTAGCTACCTTCGCCTATACCGTTGCACAAAATATTGGTGTTTATTCTATATTAGCAGAATTTATACAAGATTCAACCTACGCTGGAAGTAATGGAACAGCCAACTTAACAGTTGCAACAAACATTGCAGATGTACAGGTCACAAACACTGTGTCCAACACCAGCCCTCACTACAAAGACACCATTACGTACACAGTGACAGTTACAAACAACGGTCCTTGTCCTGCTTTAAATGTTGCAGTCAATGAATGGTTAAACAATGTTTACATAACCTACGTATCTGATGATAGCCATGGAGCATTAAACCTATCAAACGGAATATGGACCATAGGAACACTTACAAGCGGACAATCAGCAGTACTGCACATCGTTGCAATTGCAAACACTCCAAACACATCCACAATCAACACAGCAACCTACAACCCCGTCACATCAGATCCAAACAGCACCAACAACAACCAAACAGCAACCATAACAGTACCTGCACTGAGTGCAGATATACAGGTAAATAACAGTGTGTCTAACACCAATCCCAACTACAACGACGTTATAACCTTCACAGTAACAGTCACAAACAACGGACCAGACACCGCACAAAATGTAGCCATCTCAGAGTGGCTAAGTAACGGCAATATTGCTTATATTTCAGATGATAGTAATGGAGCATTAAACCTATCAAACGGAATATGGACCATAGGAACACTTACAAGTGGACAATCAGCAACATTACACATTGTGGCCAGAGCTAACACTCCAAACACATCCATAATCAACACAGCGACCTACACCCCAGTTACACTGGATCCAAACAGCACCAACAACAACCAAACAGTTACCATAACAGTACCTGCTGTAAATGCAGACATACAGGTAAATAACAGTGTATCAAACACCAATCCAAACTACAACGAAGTCATAACCTTCACAGTAACAGTCACAAACAACGGACCAGACACTGTTCAAAACGTGGCAGTGAGTGAATGGTTAAGTAACGGTAATATAACTTACATATCCGATGATAGCCAGGGAGCATTAAACCTATCAAACGGAATATGGACCATAGGAACACTTACAAGTGGACAATCAGCAACATTACACATTGTGGCCAAGGCAACAACTAGAAACACAACCATCCAAAACACAGTAACCTACAACCCACAAATAAACGATACCAACAGCAACAACAACAGTCAAAGTGTGAACATCACAGTTACATGAATATCTAAAACCATGAAGGGGTTTAACAGCCCCCATTCCTTTTCCCCTAATTTTTGAGATTTTTTTGGAAAATAACCCATTAATCAATTAAAAAAAACTTTGAGGCATTTCTCTGTAAAATTTACAAGGAATATTCCATGTTCATTTGGTACGGAATAAAAATGTTTGGCTAAAAATTTTGGAGTTTGATAAAAATGATGACAGTTGCTATTGTTAAAAGAAAGTTAAAGCCTGGAAAAACCTATGAGGACTTTAGAAAGGCATGGTACCACACAGTTGGGTTCGGTGCCAGTACTCGGATGTACACTGCAATCAACGTGTTCGATCCAACTGAAATTATTGTAATGGGATTTGTTGAATCTGAAGTAGCTGATTTTATGGAGGGTTTGAAAATTGATGTGAATGAAAGGCTTGAAAATCCACTCGACGATATAATAGAACCTGACATAGTAAGGCAGTTTGGAATGGTAGTCTCTGAAGATGATTTCTCTCCTGCAGGGGCCATTGAGTATAAAGATGCGTCCATTGAAAACATAGAAACAAATATGCAGCAAGTCTACAATGACATTTCTAAGATTGCAAAGATGATTGAAACAGCCTCTGCTGAAAGGGATGAACTCAAAAAAAGGAATCAACAACTAAAATAGCCCATATTTTTCCAAGTGTTCGAAATTCTGATATTTCATAACTACTTTCATATTTTTCATGATTCAATAAATTCATAGATGGAGGGAATACATTTATCATTTCTTCAAATCTAATTTATAATAGAGATAAATAGTTTAGAACCGTGGCCATTTAAACTGTTATTTAATAATTGGACATATTTTCGCATTATTTGACCCATAAATTTGAGGAGTTCATATGCAAAATAATACAATTTTAACAGGAATATTAATTATTTTATGCGTATTAGTTGCTTTAATAGGTTATACAAACCCCACTACTCCTAACATATTAACGATTGAACCATCAACTGTGGTTGTCAATCCTGGACAAAGCATTCAAACTACGATCAACTCAGCACCTGCAGGATCCACCATAATTGTTAATCATGGAAATTACACAGAAAACCTTAAAATATTAAAAAACATCACATTAACTGCTAACGGTACAGTAAATCTCAAACAAGTAAATATTGCCTACACTGGATGCAAAGTGGAAGGTTTCAGCTTCAGTGGAGATTATCCAATTGTAATCACAAGCACCAGAGACGTTGAAATAATTGGGAATAATATATCTTCAAATTTAAATGGAATTATGAGTACGGGAACAAATGTAAACCTTGTAATATCCTCAAATACATTAATAGGCACAAATCCATTTTATGGTAATAATATGGCCTTTGAAGGTCCATTATACAATTCAACAATCCAAAATAATGTTTTGTCCGATGCAGAGTTCGGAATGTTGTACGATGCCCCAAGTAGAAATATTACGATAGAAAACAACATTGTTACAAATAATTATAACTTGAACAACCCAAGAGATCCTTTAGTTCATACTGGAACTGGGATATACACAGTTGCAGGAAGTACTGACTTTAAAATCTTAAACAACACCGTAAATAACACTCGAGACAGTATTGCGGTTGAAGATTTGGGAGGGGATTGTCAACAGGCTTCATCATTGAAAACAACACAGTAATAAATAGTTTTAATGGTGTGTGGGCGAAAATAAGCAACAGTTTAATACAGAATAACAATTTCAGCAATAATACTGCTGGTGTGGATGTGGTTGGGACTGGGAACATAATAAAAGACAATATCATAGAAAATAACAGTGTTGTAGGAATAGCACTGACCACCAAACAAGCCAATGACTACAACACCCTCATAAACAATACATTAACTGGTAATGGAGGTCCATACTATACAGTGGGACCTGGCAGAATAATGATGTAACATTTTTAATGATGTAAACATTTTTAATCTCTTTTTCTTATCATATCTCATTAAATTTCATTTTACTCATTTCAATTTAAATATTGACCATTACATACAATATAACTCCTAAAATTATCATGAAGATTAGTCCATTTTTAGTTCTTAAATCAAAAGGTAAAACTTTGTTTATTTTGTCAGGGAACAAAAATAAGCTTTGAATCCCTAAAGCAATGCAAATACTGATAATAACTACTCCAAGTGGGTAATGTCCAATCATTCGTACGGTAGAGCTGGTTATACAAATTCCTATTATTATTGAAATAGTTCCATAAATAATAGGGACATAACCCGGTCCAATAGGCATTTTCATTTCAGAATATTCATATCTACTTTTATCACTGAAGGTTTCCATACGATGTAACATTAATATTAAAGGAAATACCAATGGCAAAATCATTGCAAGACCATCCACAACATTTTGAAAATAGATTCCAGCAACGATACCCGCCATAACAAATAAGGGTACTAAATAGTAATTTAGTCCTACTACCTCTGCATTATACCCATCATCTTCATATTTATCAGTGAATTTACCATCAAAATTCATAACTATGCTTAAAGGTACAGTACAGAAGCTAAAAAAGATCAATAAAAAATTAATGTTCATAACATCTCCAGCAATAAAACTTATAATTAAAAGAGAGATTGTAAAATATATTGCGAATAATAAAGCGCCTTTTAATTGATCTTTTCTATTAGTTTGAATATGATAATTAAAAGCTAAATTATAGCCTTTTTTACTGAATATCAATTTTATATTAGTGAGTAATGTATTTTCGATTGTCATTGTGTCTTTATCTTATTAAAAATAAAATAATAGTAATTATATCATTAAAAGTAACGAACAATATCTTTATTTTTAATCAATTCTGAACTTCCTGCTGTTATTAAAAAAATTCCCCCAAGAATTCCAAATATAGGCATGGTGAAAATTAACCATATTGCTATCAGTATCAGTACAATTCCCCCAAGTTTAGGTTGAGGAATAATCACAAACAATGCGATTATAAATCCTATAATAGCGGATATGATGGCATTTACTGACCAATATAGACTATTTGGTTCTATCATTTGTATAGTAGTTAAATATAAACCAATAATTCCCATGGTAAAAATAATAATACTGCCCAAAATACTAAAAAAGAATGAATCATATTTTAACTTGTTTCTTTTCAATGTTTCATCATTTTTAGTTCTTTTAAAAACATAATAACTTGTTAAAAATAATAATATCGCACTAAATGTCCCTAATAGTGTCAAATTGATAAGTAACCATATTCCGATTATTATCAATATTATTCCTCCAATTTTAGGCTTAAAACCAAGGATAAAGATCGTGGTAATTATTCCTAAAAATGAAGCTAAAATAACAGTTACAGGTCCAATATACATATAAGAATTTAAATTATATTCCATAAACAATATTAATATTATTAAGCCAAGTAGCAAGCTAACTGTACTGCCCATTATTCCTAATACTAATTCATGTTTTTCAATCTTTTTTTGTTTTGAGAAATTTTCTGACAATAATATGATAATCACCTTGAGTATGATTATATTATTATATGCAATTAATATTTAAAAACGTACTATTTTTATTTTGTTTATCATTATCCGACATAAAAACAATGGATTTATTCGCCATTGATCCAAAATGTGTCAACTTTAAATTCTTAAAAAAAATTAAAGGAAAAAATTTAATCCTTTTATAATGTTTTTAAGTACTCTGTTACATTTTTATAGTATTTTGATGTGTATTCATCTGTTGTTGGGTCGTAATTGTTTACTATTAAATTGTGAGTAGCTTGTATTCCTTCATCTCGGATGTGATCTTTAATTATTTCTTTTGCATTATTTCCAAATGCTGTGGCTGTTTTTGTAAATGACGGAATACAAGCTAAAGAAACATTTAAAATAAATTCACTGACGTTTTTGCAAGTTTATCAGTATCTCAACAGTTTATCTAATATCCAGTTTGTATGCAGTTTTTCTCAGAAGTTTAAGACTGAAATTTATCCATTTTTCAAACAATTTGAACTGGTTAACAAAGAACAGTACAAACAAAAACGTAAAACTGAAATTAATGTTACATATCCCCTTTACTTTGCCATTAGTATCATTAGCTTTATTATTTACATTAAGATTGCCTCATATGTAGATTATTCAATTGGGATAATTGGAGGTATTTGGTTTGCATTCTTGATGTTTAGAACGTTGGTATATATTGGAGGTAAGACATGAAATGGTACACTCACATTATTGGTGCTATTGTATTTTTCCTATTATTCGCATGTTTAACAGGATTAAATCAATGGTTAATTGGTTTAGTCTTTGCAGGATGGATTTCTGTATTACCTGACCTTTTGGACATGTTTGCTCCTAAACACAAGAGTTTTGGCCACTCTATTTTTTTGGTTTTACCTTGTTTGATTGTTTGCTTATTTAATGTAACAATTGGAATCGCATTAATAATAGGGCTCATGTCCCACACCATATTGGATATTTTGACAACCAATGGAACACCAGCACTTACACCATTGACCAAAACCAATTTTGCTATTTTATATAGAAAAAGAAGAATTAGAACTGGAACAAATCAGGATAAAGCATTATTTATAACACTTGTTTTTCTATTGATTCCAATACTATTTTTTAACATTGGAACGTTGCAAATCAATGGAACATCTGTTAATAGTTTTTTAGGATTTCACAGTTTAGTTACAGGTAAGATGAATGAAACAGATAAAAATGTTGAGAAAATAAATGAGAATCTCAATATAAACTTGAAAATAAGTCAAGACATGAATGGGATCATTAAATTAGAACATGTTAGTGATAATGAAACATCTATTTTGATCAAAAGCAATGACTCCCCTGGTTGATACTATGCTAAGTTTCTTTGCAAATTATCATCAAAGATTAGTCCTTGCGAAATAGTATGATCAACAGAGGATTGATATTTAGCCGACTAAATTTTAACTATAAAATCCGTTAAATATAATTGAACATAATAATTATATAAACAGGCATTATTGAAAAAAATTTAGGGAACAGTTTGAAATATGATGACTTTGCTATTGTAACAAGGAAGCTTAAACCTGAAAAAAGCTATGAAGATTTTAGAAATCACACCGAATGTAGTAAATATAACATCTAAAGAATTATGAGAAATTTAAAAGAAAGTTATAGAGATCAGATCATTTACTGAGCAACTTCCGTTATTTTACCTCTAAACTGACTCATATATAATTTATAGTAAAACCCACCCATATTCATGAGTTCTTGATGGTTGCCCCTTTCTACTATTTTTCCATTGTCAATTACCAATATTTGGTGGGAATTTTGTATGGTGGAAAGTCTGTGGGCTATTATAAACGAAGTTTTACCTTCTTGCAGCTTTAAAAGTCCCTCTTGAATTTGTTTTTCTGTCCTTGTATCCACGTTGCTGGTGGCCTCATCAAGGATGAGCATGCGTGGCTCAGCAACCATTGCCCTGGCAATTGTAAGCATTTGTTGTTGACCCTGACTCAGTTCAGAACCACCATATTGTAACACAGTATCGTATCCCTGAGGTTGCATTATTATGAAATCATGGGCATTGGCCTGCTTAGCAGCCATTATACATTCGTCTTAACTGACCCATTTTTTAGCGTATTTCAGGTTGTTCATAATTGTAACAAAAAGCCCGACTAGCTTTACGGTTTTAAATTATAAAAAAAGACTGAATTTTGAGATACATCAAGATTAAATTTATTCCATGACCCTTTTGTTCCTACTGATTATCCTTGCTAATTTTAGAATTGGATTTTTTTGTAAACAACAAACCTCTTAATATTTCAAGAAAAATATTAATACAAATTAATTATATAATAATACTATGGATAGTGAAAATGAAGATCTTTTGGAAGAATGGTTCAACATAAAAAATATTTCTCCAGGCACCCAGAGAAATTATAGAATCAGTTTAAGATATTTTATTAAACTTATCAATAAGCAACCCCTGGAATTGATTGAAGAAGCAGAAAAACAAGAAGCAGAAAACATTATCCCAAGAAAACGCAATGTCAATAAATATCTTCTAAAATATAAAAAATTCTTATATCAAAGCAAATTAGCACCATCAACAGCGAATCTTTATTTTTATTCCATCAGATCATTTTACAAAGCATTTGATATAAGTTTAATAGATATTGAATTAAACTCAGGAGATATTGGTCTAGAAAAAAATATTGGTAAACCTTTAACTCGTAAAGAAATCTATCAACTTGTAAATGTTGCTCCACCTAGAGAACGAGCTTTAATTTATTTAATGGCACTTTCTGGCATGGGCCAAAAAGAGGCCAGAAACTTAACAATTAGACAATTATTATATTTTGCGAGCTCTGCAATAGATAAAAAATTGGACAACGTTTTTGATTTATTTAGGTATGAAGAGGAAATACTATCTGAAATTTTGACCATCGAAATTACCCGAAGCAAAAGTAACATAAGACACCATACTTTCTTACCTCCCGAAGCTACTAGAGAAATTATAACCTATCTAAAGGAACGTTGCTATGGTAGAAACAAAAAGATTAGAATAAAAAATAATGATGATACTATTTTTGTAAATGTCTCTGGAAAAAAGTTAAGTAGGGACAGTGTTGTGACAAATTTCCGTAGATTAGGTCTTAAAGCAGGTTTTCAAAGGGAAAGAAATACTTATAGTTTCTGGAGAGCTCATGCCTTGAGAAAATATTTTATCAGCATTATAATTAACAAAACATCCTCCAAAATATTTGCAGACTACATGGCAGGGCATAAAATAAATAAACAGGATAGAACTTACTGGCAAGTAAATCCCGATGACCTTAAAAAACATTACTTGGAAGTCTTACCTTCGCTTTCATTAGATCAAGAAAAACTAAAGGAGTTGAAAACAATGTATTCTCAAAAAAACCTGAATAATTCGAAATATGAAGAAATAGCTGCTTTAGCACATGAATTGGCAGAAATTAAGGAGAGATTTGAAGAAAGAAACAAACTATTGGATGAAATATTGACAGATCCCAACCTTTTAAAAAAGATAAATGACAGGAATCAGGAATAATTCGTAAAACCAATTAAAAATTTTCGTAGGACTCAAACTTATCATCAATACATTAAGAAAAAATTAAATTCATGTCCTATTTTTAAGTTTAATAGCAAACATCAAACTACCATAAGGTACGCATCTCGTGCTAAGACGACACAGATAAATTTTTACTAAAAAAATAATGAAATTCAATAATTTTCCGTTAAAATATCACTGATTATCTCATTAATTTGAGTCTTAGATAACTTTTCTACGGAATTAGAATTATATTCAATATTATTATCAAAATTAATTTGTTTATTAGAGTTTAGAATATATAATTCACCATCATCAACTGCATAATAAGTCTCATTATCAGTCATAAGTTCTTCATACATTTTCTCACCTATTCTTGTACCAATAATGTCAATATTAATTTCTTCACGTAAGTATCCATAATTTGGTGCCAAATTTTCTATCATTACTTCAGCAAGATCAACTATATTGACTGCTTGCATTTTTAGGATGAATATCTCTTTACCTTGAGCTATCTGGCCTGCCTTGAGTATTAAATCCGCCGCATCCGGGATGTGCATGATAAAACGAGTCATATTAGGGTCCGTAATTGTCACCGGCCCACCATTTTGAATTTGTTTTTTGAAAGTGGGAATAACAGAGCCTCTTGAATTTAAGACATTGCCAAATCGGACACAAGAAAATTTAGTTTTTTTATTTCCCCGATAGTAATTAGCAGAAATAGTAAGACGTTCAGATAACAACTTTGTAGCTCCCATTACGTTTATTGGATTAACTGCCTTGTCCGTACTAACCATTATGACTTTTTCAACATTGTTATCCAATGCAGCGTCAAGCACATTTTGAGTACCTAAAACATTAGTTTTAACTGCATCAAAGGGATTATATTCACATAATGGGACATGTTTAAGGGCCGCAGCATGAAATACAACATCGACATTTTCAAATGCTCTGTTTAATCTATCTTTATCCCTAACATCTCCAATGAATGTTCGAATTCTCTTAGAATTTAATTCTTGCTCCAAATCAAACAGGGCCGTCTCATTGTTATCAAATATTCTCAAAGTATCTACATCAACTTCTAAAAGTTTTTTAACAATTTCGCGACCTATTGAACCTGAACCTCCTGTAACTAACACTGTTTTATTTTTATAAAAATTGGGAATCATGTTAATCTTCCACATTTTTTAAGTATCGAGCAGGATTACCGACCCAAACTTCATTAGAAGGAATATTACAGTTTACAAAACTATTTGCTCCTACAGTAGAATTTTCACCAATGGTTACTGAAGGCATAATGACAGAATTACTACCGACTTTACAATTTTTCTTTAAAACTGTTTTTCCAGATTTTTTATCAATTGACGAGTAACTCAAGATTGTACATCCAAATCCAATTTTTACATTGTCTTCGATTTTTATTCCATACATTGCATCAATCATTGTAAAAGATCCTATTTCTGTATTTTCTCCTAATTTCAGATTTTCATGATATGAAACCCGCCAAAACCATTGAGTCATACCATTCTCATCAAATTCAGGTTTAATTTTTTTATGTATCAAATTTAACCCTCAATAATATTTTAAACCATTTATATTACCATATTTATCATACAATTGTTTATATCCTTTTCGTACTGATTTTTTATTTGCAGTGAGACTCCCATTATGTCGAAAATAATTATATAAAGGTTTGCTAATATGAATAAATTTACAATTATTCTTAATGAGTTTAATGAATAAATCATATTCAGGAAAAAAGTTCTTCATCATAATTATTTACTTCATTAACAGATTTCTTTTTGAATATTACACCCGCAGCAATGCCATTTAAAATGTTATTTTTTAATGAAATAGTTTTAATTTCATTTTTTTCAACATCAATTTCATGATAATCAGAATAAACACAATCACAGTTATTTTGTTTAATTGTGTTTAATAGTTCTTCAAGTGCATTTAGTTCAAAAGTATCATCAGAATCTAATAAAACATAATATTTTCCCCTAGATTCTTTAATTCCTATATTTATTGCTTTTATGGGCCCTAATTTTTTCCCTTTAATAAATTTAATCTTATTATCATGACTTTTTATTTTATTTTCAGTATTATCTGCTGAGTCATCATCTATTATTATAAGTTCATAGATATCTTTAGAGATTGTTTGCTCTAAAACACTTTCAATTGCTTTTTCAATAACGTTTTCAGAATTATGAGTTCTGATTATTACGCTGAGTAAACATTCTTTTTTATTTGTCTCGGAATTTTTATGTACTATTCCCATATCCTTGAATCTCCTTTAGGAACATTCATATTAATCTCTAAAAGTTTAGGGTTGTTTTCTAAAAATCCAATAACATCCTTAAGTTTCACAATTGAATTCTCTTCATAAAAATTTTCGTAAATAATTCTCATGAGTTTAAGATCGTCGAAAGTATCAACAGTTAATCTGTAATTTTGTCTTTGCAAATATGTATCTACATCAAAACTTCGTATTTTAAATAGGTGTGAATTCTCATTGATAAAAAGTGTTACTAATTCACTATGATGTTTTTCATTACCTAGATCATATGATTTTTTTAGAGCATCAAAAGATATAACTTCAACGATGCATCCTATTGGCAAGTTATCTAAATATGTAAAATCACATTTATTATCTATATGAAATTTAATTAAATCATCGATAACATCAACATATATGAGTGGATTTTCAGAAGTAACTCTTACTATATGATCCGAATTAAATTTTTTGGCTGCTTTGAAGATCCTTCCAAGTACATCTTCATCATCCCCTCTCACAAATTTTAAGTTGTTTTCATTTGCGAAATCCACAAATACATTGTTCTCCTCTTTTTCAGAAATAGCTAATATTGTTCGATCAATTATTTTGCTACTGTTTAACCTGTCGATCACATGTTCTATGATTGGCTTGTTTTGTATCAATTTCATTGGTTTTCCATACATTCTTTCGGAATGCATTCTTGCTGCAATTATTGCATGTATATTCATTGGAAAACTTCCTCTGTAATTGGAACATCCTTTTCTAAATCTATTTTTGCTCTTCTACCTATAACTTTAATTAAATCGTTTATAAATAGACCTGTATGAGCTCTTTTAAAGTTCAAATCATTTTTTTCAATTATTTTCCCTGCAGGTATCACACGATCAGATACTATTCTTCTTTTTACTAATTCAGCATATTTTTCTTCTTTCATACTGAGTTCAAATCCATCAAATTTAATGCCATCTTCAACTTTTCTTAACAATTTAATAAATTGTGCAAATTCATCTGGATTGAGTGCGGATTGGTAATCTGGATCTTTTAATTTTCGATCTATTGTAATATGTTTCTCGATTACTGTTGCCCCCATTGCCATTGAGACTAATGGAACAGACATACTTTCAATTGATCCACCAGGAGTATGATCTAAAAAGCCCACATTTAAATTAAAAATCTCCTTTAAAATTGGTATATATCCTAATTTGGATTCTTCAACAGGAGTTGGATAACTTTGAAATCCATACATCAGTATAATGTTTTTATGATGTTCTAAAACAGTGCTAATAGCATTTTCTATATCATTTAAATTAGCGGCACCAATAGAAAGAAATAATGGTTTGTTCTTGTCAGCAACATCTTTTATTAAGTCTAAATTATTTATATCAGTTGTGTGGATTTTAAAACCATCAACACCCATATCGCTCAATAAATAAACATCAGAAGAATCAAAAATATCAACTAATAGTGGGATACTTTTATTTTTTGCATAAGAAACAACTTCTGACCAAAAAGAATTGTCTATCTCCAACCTTTTGAGATCCTCGTAATATTCATAATCTTTTACAACAAGATCATCTGCTTTAAATTTCTGTATTTTTACTGCATCTGCTCCAGAGTTATATGCAATATCTATCAATTTTTTCATTTTATTCTTATTACCATTATGAGATCCAGATATTTCTGCTATAACAAATGTCCTTTTAGAATTTATATTCTTATTTCCCAAAGGTATATCTTCTATATTCATTCAACATCATCCCATTTCACTGGATTTTCTTTAGAAAGGTTTTTTCTTGAAATTCTTCCTGTAATAAATTCAAGGTATTTAGGTTTTATTCCTATTTCAGGTCTCAATACTTTTAAAGTATCTTCAGAAATGATATCGCCTTCATTTATTACTTCATCTACAAATATGCTACGTCTAGCCGCAGATATCATTTCAAGAGATTCGGATATTACTTTAATTTTTTGACCTAGAGCTTTTTCTGCTATTCGAATGTTTTCCACCATCTCTTTAAATTCATGTGTTTCCAAAGATAATTTATGATCTGGGCCGTTTAGATTATTATCCAAAGTAAAATGTTTTTCGATTATATTGGCACCCATAACTACAGCTAATGAAGGAACTAAAGTTCCAACAGTATGATCTGAAAAACCCACAGGGATCTGGAATAAATTTTTCAAAGTATTAATAACCTTCAAATTGATATCTTGATAATTAGCAGGATAATTTGAAACACAATGTAAAATAGAAACTTTATTATTTCCAGTTTTATATATTTCTTGCAATGCCTCTTCAATTTCGCCAATTGTAGACATTCCCGTCGATAATATAATTGGTTTATTCTTTTCACCAATATATCTTAAAAGAGGAAGATAAGTTAAATCTCCAGATGCAATTTTATAAAAGGAAGATCCCAATTCTTCTAAAAATCAGCACTCCATTTGCCAAATACACTTGCAGTAAAATTAATTTTTGTTTTATCCGCAAATTTTTTTAGTTCATTCCAATCAGCATCATCTAATTCTAAATTTTTAAAAAGATTATAATAATCACTATTTTTGCTACATATTTCTTCAGTTTTGAATATTTGGAATTTTATTGCATCTGCACCAGAATCATGTGCCTTCTGGATCATTTTCTTTGCTTGTTCAACATTTCCATCATGATTAATACCGGCTTCAGCTATAATATAAACTTCATTACCATTACCAATTATCCTATCGTTAATTTGTATTGTCCTCATTTTATCACTTTCTATAAAAGTTAATTATTTTCTTAACCGCAGATACAACGTCTTTCGCATCTTTATCAGTCATTTTTGGATATATGGGTAATGAAATCTCATTATTGTAAACTGATTCTGCTACTGGGAAATCACCCAATTTAAACCCGTAATTTTCTTTGTAATATGGATGTAAGTGTAATGGAATGAAATGAACACTTGTTCCAATGTTTTCAGATTTTAATGCTTCTATAAAATCGTTTCTATTGATTTTGAGCATATCGGTTTTTAATTGTATGGAGTATAAATGCCAAGCGTGGTTTGTGTAATTCTCATCCACTGGCAGAATTATTTGAGATACATCCTTGAAAGATTCATTGTAATATTTGGCAATTTTTCTCTTCTTTCTTGCATCTTTTCCAGCTTTTTTAGCTGATGAATACCTATACTTGCTTGAACATCATTCATATTATATTTAAAGCCGGAATATAATATTTGATAATACCATGATCCTTCCGAGGAATATCTTTTCCAAGCATCCTTACTAATCCCATGTAAACTTAATATACGTATTTTATCGGATAATTCTTCATTATTTGTTGTAATCATCCCCCTTCAGCAGTTGTTATATTTTTGGTAGCATAAAAACTAAAACACGTCGCATCTCCAATGCTACCAACCTCTTTTCCTTTATATTTAGTACCTAATGCATGAGCTGCATCTTCTATTACAAATAAATCATTTTCTTTTGCAATATCCATTATTTCATCCATTTCACATGCATGTCCTGCATAATGGACGGGAATTATGGCTTTAGTTTTGTTTGTAATTTTTTCTTCAATTTTAGATGGATCAATATTGTACGTGTTTTCCTCAACGTCAACAAAAACTGGAGTTGCTCTCTGATTTATAACTACTTCTGCAGTAGAAGCAAAAGTGAAAGGTGTCGTTATAATTTCATCACCCACCCCAATCCCTAAAGCAGCTATTGCTAGATGTAATGCAGCTGTACAAGAATTGACTGCAACTGAATATTTTGAATCCACCTTTTTTCCAAACATCTCTTCAAATTTGAATGTTTTGGGCCCTGTTGTAATCCAATCTGATTCCAAAGTATCAATTACTTCATTTATTTCTTCTTTACCAATTGAATGTTTAAATGGTGGTAAAAATGTGTCTCTGGTTCTTTTTATTCCATTAATGGGATTAGTACTCATAATTCTCCTTATCACATAATTATTCTTTCATCAAATGATCGTATCATTATTATAATTCGATAATAATGTCTAATCTATTTTTCAAAATGAATTTAACTAATATTTATGTTAACTTTAAATAATATAAACATAATCCAATTAGTTATATGAAAGTTATTACAATCGTGGGTGACTCATTATCAATGGTTCGGCCAAAAGAGGATATCTTTTTCAAAGACACATATGTTTTTAAATTACAAAAATTATTAAATTCTAAGTTTTACGTTGTTCCGTTTGTTAATCGTGCAAATACAGTAATCCATGAATCTAATCAAATAATTAATCATGATGGAATGATATACTCAGAGCCGGATTTAATAATACTCCATTTAGGCATAGTTGATTGTGCACCCAGATTGTTTGGACCAACCGAACATAAAATATTAGAATTGATTAGTTATTTTAAAATTTTCAGGAAAATAATTAGTTCAATTATAAAAATCAAATCAAAGTACAGAAAATTTTTCACAAAATACTTTCAAAAGACATATGTTTCTGAAGAGATGTATAAAGAAAAATTGGAATTTATAATTAAACAAATAAAAAATAACACAAATTCAATGATATTTATAATCAATATAGCTGATACACATAAAACTAATAAAGAAAGGTCGTATAATTTTAATGAAAATATCATTAGATATAATAAGATTCTTAGTGAAATGGCAGAAACGAATTCATGCACACTTATAGATTTTCATAAACTTACTAAAGAAAATAAGAGCTTAATTTTACAAGATGGAATTCATTTGTCTAAGCAAGGTCATGAAATACTTTCATGTATGTTATATGAAAATATAAAAAGAAAGATAAAATATTTTTAAAGAATATTAATTTTCTTTGTGAATTTTTCACATCGGGTGTCTTTATTCTATGTTGAGACACGCATATTCCTTGTTTTGATTTACATCATCAAATTTTTTTATTACCGTAGTAAGGTTGAATTATCAAAAAATCAGGCCATACATTTAATTATACCACAAAAACAATCTCTTAAATATACTATTAATAAATGTTATCAACTACTCAAATATTTTCAGCACTAATTCTACATGAAAATAGAATATATGAAAGAGATATCGCTGTATCTTATTTTGTATTAATATTTTAAACAATGCTTTTTGAGTACTTTATTATTCGGTTTTTCTAA
This sequence comes from Methanobacterium sp. ERen5, assembly GCA_024167805.1. Classification (GTDB taxonomy): domain Archaea; phylum Methanobacteriota; class Methanobacteria; order Methanobacteriales; family Methanobacteriaceae; genus Methanobacterium_B. The sequence continues at coordinate 407,504 of CP099988.1, forward strand.
TCATGTCCAAATCGGAAAGTTTAATTTGAATAGACATACAAAACTTAATAGTTATCACATGACACATCTATTCTTACATTTGTTAACTACTACCTATAATCATTAACCAAATGAAATAAAATAAGCAATAAATAGAATTTAAAAAATTCTAGAACATGTCAAAATCTTAAAGAAACTTCAATCACTAAACTACGAACAATGGATGAATATAAACTTTTTGTTAAAAGAATAGGTTTAGTTGGCATAACTAACATTTTAGTAGCTATTAGTTCACTTATATTAATCCCAATAATGACAAAAAGTTTTTCTACTAGCGATTATGGAATCTGGGTTCAAATTAATACAACAATTATGTTAATACCTAATATCGCTACTTTGGGATTACCTTATGCAATGCTTAGATTTGTATCTACAGAAAAAGATAAAGAGAAGATTAGAGAAGCATTTTATTCAATTACAAGCATTGTTTTAATTTTTACTATAATCATTTCATTATTTCTACTTCTATTCTCAAATAGTATAGCGTCTGCTCTTTTTAATGGAAATGTAAATATTTCGAATTTAATGTCGTTAATAGTTCTATTTGCTTGCCTAAATTCTCTTTTTCTTAATTTTTTTAGGACATTTCAACAGATGAAACGATACTCTGTATTCTTACTTATCCAAACTTATTTAGGTCTCATAATCATGTCTTATTTTGCAATAAATGGATTTAATATTTACATGGTAGCTTTAGGACTCTTAATTGTTTATTTTATCACTTGTATAATAATGATTTTGTTTATTATTTCCAATATAGGTTTTAAAATTCCCAAATTTAAAAACATTGTTGAATATTTATCATTTGGGATTCCCACAATTCCGGGTAATTTATCATATTGGGTTGTGGATTCCAGTGATCGTTATGTTATTGGAATAGTTTTAGGTACGGTTTTTGTAGGTTATTACTCTCCAGGATACGCTCTTGGAAACATGATAATTATGATTTTAGCCCCATTTTCACTGTTACTGCCTTCAATACTACCAAAGTATTATGAAAATGGAGAGATTGAAAAGATTAAAATGTTTTTAAAATATTCTTTGAAATATTTCCTTTGTATTGCAATTCCTTCAGCATTTGGATTATCTATTCTATCAAAACCAATTTTAATGGTATTATCAACACCAGAAATAGCATTAAATGGTTATATGATAACGCCATTCATAGCAATGAGCGCTCTTCTATTCGGAATTTATGGAATAACGAGCAATATACTTGTATTAAAGAAAAAAACAAAATTTATAGGTATTGTATGGATGATTGCTGCTTTTTTGAATTTAAGCCTTAATATTTTATTTGTACCTTATTTCGGGATTCTTGGAGCTGCTGCAATTACCCTAATTGCTTATACACTTGCATTTATACTTAGCTTAATATACTCCAATAAATTTTTCAAATTCGATTTTGATCCATTTTTTATCCTTAAAAGCGTTACTGCATCAGTTTTAATGACTACCATAATTATTTGGATTAATCCCTATGGAATTTTAAATGTTTTGATTACAGCTATAATTGGTTCCGTTGTTTATTTTGTTTTATTAACAATTTTAAAAGGAATAAAAAAGAAGAATTCCAATTCTTTAATAAAATGTTAAGAAAAAGTTGATTCAAGTATCATCTTTGCTTTCAATTATCTTAATTATTGCATCAACTATCCTTGTAGAAGCTTTTCCATCTTGTAAATAGGCATAATTATATACAAATTTTTTACGACATTCTGCTAGAGTTTTTTGTATTTTATCATTATAGATAGCATTGTTAATTTGGGGTACGAGATCTTTTAAATCTTTAACTTCCAATGCAACACCACATTCAACATATTCTGATTTTTGATCTGATAAATTTACACAAATCATTGGCTTATCCAATATAGCAGCTTCTATACCCACAGTGGACGATATAATTATAATCACATCTGCATTTAATATCAAATCAATCATATCTTCGTTATTGTCAGTAACATTTATATTATCATCTGCAAAATGTTTTACAAATCCTTTATAATACTCTGCATTTTCAGAAGGATGAGGTTTTACTTTTAATCTTATTCCCTCTTTTTCCTTTAAAAATGATCCAATTTTGTTTATTATTTGGAGAGTTATATTGCTAGGAACTGGCTGTGTAGCAAATAATATTGTTTTATCATAATGATTAATCACATATTTATTATAATCATTCGATCTAAGTATCAATGAATCATATTTAGGAGATCCTGTAACTTTCATTTGGTCATTATTTGCACCGGCTTCAATAAGTGCATTTTTTGTTGCTTCACCCCATACAAATATTTTGTCTGAAAGGGGCATGGCCATGAGCGAGTTTGTTGTGTACATCCCATGTTGAACTTCAAAATGAGGAATAACCTTTTTCTTGCAATACAGAACATCAATCCTAACTGAAGAAGGTGCCCTATCATCACCCACAATAACAATATTCGGTTTTATAAATTCAACAACATTTACAAAATTTTTTAAATGATAACGAAGAGCCGGTAATTTATTTTTGTGAGAATAATACAGATCATCTCGAATTAGTTTCCATAAATCATTATTTTCATATTTAAAAATGTTGTAGTGATTTTTTTCTAAATAGTAGAAGTAATTATTTAATGCAATGTTTAAATCTTTATAATGGGCTTTTTTAGTTTTAATACTTAAAAAAGTATGTTTTGATTTGTATTTCAGGATATCATTGGATTTAGCTAACAAATAAATTTGGTAACCCTTAGAAATGAATTTTTGGATCGTAGGGTATATTGCATCCAAATGATTTGGATAAGGTAAATCCATTAAAATTTTAATGTTACTTTCTTGAACTTCAGAATCACTTGGGATACAATAAACATTAATCGGATCTATCCAATTTTTTTTGTAAGTTTTATATTTAAATTTGTTAATAAACCATATTTTTAATTTTCCATAAAGCTTAGGATACAATGTGATAATTTTTAATCCCAAATCTTCACAAATTAATTTAATTGCTATTCCATCAGGGGAATAAGGATTTTCTATATAAACTGTTTTTGCCCCACTATTTTTTATTATTGATTCATAATTTAAAAATTTTTTAAATAGTTGATCAATAATTTCCATCGTTTCTTGTTCTGTAGATTTTCCTAAGTTAATTCCTTCTAAATCTAATAAATATGAATAATTTTGGTTATACCAATTTTTAGCAACATATTTACTAAATTTTTTGATTTTTCCAGTTGATCTTGTGAAAATTGGCTATTCTCTATTAATATGGTTTTAATTCCATTTTTATTTAGAATTCTAAATTCATCAGAATCTTGAGAATAAATTTTTACATTAGAATTTCTTATAATATTCTTTAATAGATATTTTAATATATTGAGTTCAATAGATCGTATTAACTTCTCAATTAATACTAAAAAACCCCTACGAGCATTCTGACTCGATTCTAACAAAATCAATTTTTTTCCATTTAATCCACATTTGTTCATTTAATTTTTTTTGTATATTATTTGAATAATAACTTAGGATTCCTTGAAAGTGATTTGAATGCTTCACAAGGTGTCCAACATCTGCACTTATTTTCTTTAATATGATTACGAATGTTTTTAGCTTTTTTAGATAACCATAAATCATCAAAATCAGTTTTAAGAGCATTTCCAATCTTTTTATTCAGCATAATGCAAGGATAAATATCACCATAAGGATCTATGAAACAAGAGTGAGTTCCAGAGTAACAATTGTTTAAATTATCCCATTTAGTCTCCTGAAATTTTACCATATTTTCCATGAAATATTTATTTACATCAAATAATTTATGAGTTATTTTCTGACTTAATCTAATATCAGATATTATATGATAAATCATATTTTCAACATCATATAATTTACGGGCATCCCAATCAAAACTTTTTTCTGAATTTAAATAATATGAATCATTTATTTGTGCAAACTGAATCCCAAATCCTATTTCCATAGATTTTGAGAGTTCATAAACTTTTAAAATTTCTTTATAATTTTTGGGTGTTATAGTAAAACTTATACTTATTTTCATCTTTGGAAAATTAAGTTTAATAGATTTTATCATTTCCAAAACTTTTTCATAATTTCCAGAAACTCCCCTCATATCATCATGAATTTCACCAATACCATCTATAGAAACAGATATATGTATATTTTCTAAAAGTGGATCATATAAATCAACCAAATTTTTGAGTTTATTGGATAAAATATGAGGAAGTAGGCCATTTGTTGTTATCCCTAAGTTTATATTTGGATATTTTTCAATAAAAAAACCGCATAAATCGACAAAATCTTTCCGGAGAATAGGTTCTCCGCCTGTAAGATTGATTCCTTGAATTCCTGATAAATAGGAAGAATTATTAAATATCGCACATATCTCATTCAAGTTTAATTCACTCTTTATTTTTTTGGATTTTTTTTATAAATTTCCCATATATTACATGTTGAGCAGAAACTATTACAATTATAAGTCACCGCAAAATTGATATGAATAATATCTTTTGCATTTGGTTTTTTTAATAGTAGCTTTGAGGTATTAATAAAATAATTTTGATAAAATTTAAAATTTGAATAATTCTCGTGAATTCCCATTGTAATTACCCCACACCAAAATTCTAATTTAGTTTATCATAATAAAGTCGTGACCCACCATTATCATATATTTGGTTTTCATTATTGAACAAATCAATTAGATTTTTATACTTTTCACCATTCACATTAACACCTTCTGAACTCAAAACAATAGTATTATTATCTTTAACATTTTTGGATCCAAAGAAAAAATATACGAAATTGTATCTTGAGGAATATTGTTTCTTTATATTAATTTTAAGATCGCTCAAAGTTGAATTATTTCCATAAATCCTTGAAAACGTATTTGGTTCTATACCAAAACTTCTAAGTAATGGTCTTCTATAATCATCAGAAATCGATACACCATTAGAAGTAGATGTATTACCAAAATTATTTAACCATTCAGCACCATAGAATTCCTCTTGATTAAAATTAGCCGTATCATAAGTTGTATTCAAGGCTATAGAATTTGAATCATCATTAAAAACATTATACATTAATCCAATATTGAATAATAAAAAAACCATTAAGAAAATGGAGATAAGCTTTAAATGTATGTCATAATTATTTTTTAATGAAAATTTAAAAAACCCAAAAATAGATTTCAAGATGAAAAATCCACCAATAATACATAATGGTGATAAAAATATAAGTGTAATTTGATATAACCTTTCCACATTAAGTGAACTTGCAAAAAAAGGTACTGTAACACCTGCAACTAAAATTATTAAATTTACTAAAACAAATAATAAATAGTTTCTATCGAAATTCATTCTATTACGTTTAAAGAGAAGAGCAAAAAAACCTACTACTATAAAAAATTGAACAATTAAATAGATATACTTACTTAATCTATGTAACGGAGATTGTAATTGATTCTGGAGAACAAATAGACCTTGTGAGGAATCTGAATTTAAAAAATCAGTTGATATACTACTCGCAATATGATTTCCTATGTTCAATATTGCAGTTAACGGAGCTGCATTTGAGACATACATGTACCATGCAATTGTGAAAGTAATAAAAAAGAAGATAAACGTGGAACTAATAATTTTGTAGTTTGTATTTCCTTCAAAAGAAGTTTTATAGATTGTATTTTTGTTTCTAAAAATAAAATCAATTGATCTATGTATATCATAACGATCGGACAGTAGAACTAACATATAAACAACAATCAACGAAATTGAGTAAATGTAAGACAGAGCATAGTGAGATATTACTAACGAAACACCGAATAATATAAATAAAAAAGATCTTTTAGTATTATTCATCTTTGTATTTACCATTAATAGTATGAGTAAAACAAGGAAAAATTCTGCTATTTCCTGTCTTGCCAATGAAATCATTTGTGTATAAAATACATAAAGAGATATAAATAAAAAACAGGATAGAAATGCTATTTCACTATTAGTCTGTTTTTTAAATATTTTGTATAATCCCAAAGGCACTAAAGAAAAGATTATAGGATAAATTATCTTAAAAATCCAGTTTAAATTTATTTTTGTAATTATAGAAATCACAGGTGCTAAAAGTGTAATACTTAACATTGCATTTACTATGGAATTAATTTTATAGTTCCAAACCGCATTTGCTATTACCATATTTGCAAGATAATATTCATTCTGTATATCATACCCTGTAAGATAATTAGAAATCAATGAAGTATGAAATAAAAGTGAAATTGCCATGATGAAAATTGTGAATGGATAAAATTTTTTGGGAATTTTACCATAAGCGAATAAAAGAAGGGTTAAACAAATCAAAATTATTAATATCATTAATACAATGTTAATTTTATACCAGTTCATTAAAGAAGTTCCAAAAATTGCTAAAAAAGGGAATAATAATAGAAATAAGACAATAGGAGATAGTAAATCTTTAATATCTACAAAAGTTGGTTTAGAAAAATCTTTGTCTCTTAAATAGCTGAAAAATGATAAAACAACAACAAATATTGCCATTGTGATGATTAATGGCATTATAGATAATGGATCTGAAATTTTCAGTAAGGGATATACTAAGTTAATAATAAAACCTATAAACATTATGCTTGCGATACTAAGTCCAACAGAATATAATATTGTTTCAACAGACCCCAATTTATGCATCTTCATTATTCTTAGAATTAAAACTCCTGGAACAAATAAGAGGTATATTATGGAGATAAACTCCCTTAAAATAGGTATATGTATACCCAAACCATCCAATAACACTAAACCAAATACTGAAATTTGTATAGAAAATATTACTTTGAGAAATTTATTAATCTCCCAGTCATTCATTTGAAGAAAATTATCAATCTTCATTTAAAACCTCATTATAAATATTATTTAAGGTTGTTTTATAAATTTGCCAATTATATGTGGATTTAATAAGTTTTTTGGCTTCTTTACCTACTTGATTTCTTCTTTGTTCATCTTTCAATAGATCAGTGATTACTTGTGCAAAATTTGTAATATTGTCTTCTATTATTATATTCTTATTATTGGTATAATCTATACCTTCAGCCCCTTTAGAAGTAGATATAACTGGTTTTTCCATTACCATATATTCTAATATTTTGAGTCTTGTCCCACTGCCATATCTAAGAGGTGCAATGCAAACATCTGATTCAGAAATACATTTTTTAAATCATTAACATAACCTAAAAATTTTACATTTTTGGGTTTATTTTTAATAATAGGAGGATTTTTGCCTACTATAATAAACTCCACATTTTTACCACAATTAGCTGCAATAATGTTGCATATATTATTTATAGCATCCTTATTTGGTGGGTAAGAAAGTAAACCAACAAATAATACTTTAAAATTGTTACCAAAATTTTTAGGTTTTAGATAATTACCATAATCATTTATATCAACACAATTTGGTATAACTGTAATTTTTCCTTCAGCTTCAGGAACTTCACTTATCATGATCTTTTTATCCCTATTTGAACAAGCCAGGATATGAACCGCTTCTTTAAGAGATTTAATTTCAAGTTTTTTATCCCTCTTAGAAGCCATTTTATTATATATTCTATTTTTTATTCCAAAATGGGGAAATTTAGAAAATTCCCAATATACATTTTGTTCATCTAAAACAAATTTCATGATTCCTTTCTTTTTAAAAAGATTATAGCTATGAGGACCTTCCAGTTGAAAAACAGTTTCTTTAGGATCAAAATCTTTGAAACCTCTCTCAGAGTTCATTAAACTGTAACTATCTGAAAGTAAGCCCTTTGAAAAATGATTCAGTTCCCCCCAAATATTAATATATTTTTTTCTTGTATGATATTAATTCCATCTCTTTTACATTCATAAGATTCTTCTTCTGTTATACCAAAGATAGATGTTTCAAATCTTTCAGATGCTAATTTAGCAAGATTAATTGTTCTTAAATATCCTCCATTTATTTTTTCGGGATAAAGTTGATCAGGATAAAAAATACGTACTTCATTTAACATGATAATCCTCATTTAAATCTTTGTAAGCATTTAATAAACGTTTTTCCATTATTTTCCAACTGTACTTGGTTTCGTAAGCTTTTCTTCCATTATTACCCTGTTTTTCTCGGAGATCTTGGCTTTCTTGAAGTTGGATTAATGCATTTTTAATATCTTCAACATTACCATATTCTACAGTAATACCACAGTTCTCATTTTGAACTATTTTGCTGGCACTTGTTTCAGAATTTATAATTATAGGTTTTCCACACATCATAGATTCAAATAGTTTGTTAGGACTGGCATATTTATTATTTGGTATTGTAGGATCATAAAATGCAAAAAGGATATCTATATGATGACTCATTTCAATAACATCATTATGATTAAGCCATCCTAAATAATTTATATTTTTATTTAGTTCAGATTCGTTTTCAATGACATGTTTATAGTTACCATTACCTGCAATTATTAACTTAGTGAATTCCAGTTCTTTTACAACATCAACGATGTATTTTAAACCTCTTGATTTGTCTAAAAGACCTGCATAAAATATTATCAATTTATTATTTAGATTTTCTTTTTCTTTTACTTTAAGGGAAATTGATCTTGAGGAGAATTATAGATATAAACTAATTTTTTTATTTTGGCTCCCTTAACTTGTTCATATCGGGACTCATCTACCAAAAATAATGTATCAGAAAAGCTTATTCCACTTTTTTCCAAGAAAATTATTGTTTTTCTAATAAATACTGGTAATTTTGGAAGGTTATCTGCATAAAAGTCGTATATAATGTAAAAAAATTTAGATCTATTGATAGATTTAGCAATTATTGCAGGCCATAAAGTATCAAAATCGCATGCATGAATAACATCTGCTTTGTGGGAAAGTAAAAAATAAAATTCATATATCCACCAAAATGGAAGATAAAACAATGCAGTCAACTTGTCATAAGGTGCTTTTAATGAAAATTTGTGAACATTATACATTTCTTTTTCCATTTTAAAGTCATTCTGTCTATCCCAAATCAATAAAGTTACTTTATGTCCATTTTTTGATAGAGTTTCTGCCAATTTGAACACTGCCGAATCTATTGATCTTGAACGGGTTAATATAACTCTCATGAGAATTCCAACTTGAATTTATCATTTAAAGCAGATTCTATCCATTAATTTTTTTATATTTATTTAATGAAATTTAAAATTAGTTTAATACTTCTCCAATTCTTTAACTACTTCCTTTTCATTAGAATTTCTGAAATGTTTAGCTATCCCATAAATTAGAGGTGTGACTGGTGAATCCATTACAAGCTTAGCCATTGTTTCACTTTTAAAAAGCAAAGTAGATAAACTATCTATTATAGTTTTGTTTGAGCTAAATTGCATTTCATATTTTTTCCAGTCATCATTTAATTTGACCTTTTCAAGATCAGTTGTGCCTAAACCTTCTTTTTCTGCAACTAAAATATGTTTAGCTGTATTTACTGGAATTCCCATAATTGCTGCACCTAAAGCATCTATAACTACCGGGTTGTTGGAAGATAGTATTAAATCTAATCTTTTTGGTTCTCCATACATCGGTCCATGTCCATCTAGAGCATATGTGGCATCCATCAGGATAAGCTTGGGGTTTAATGCTTTAGTAATTAATGGCAGTTTATAGTCTAAATTTTTATGATGAAGACCTCTCATAGTATCAGGATAACAACCCCATAAGTTCTTCATGCTTAATGTTACGCTTGTCATTACATGAACTTTTAGTACAGGTAAAGATATCAAACAATCCACTTCATCTAAAAGTAGTCTTGGAAGTTCTACATTTACATTCTTCCCTTGTATGTTATCTTCAATCTTTTTTGATGGTAATTTAGAGAGATTGACTAATTCTACACCTGTTTCTTTACATATTTCCTTCATGTTATGTCCCTTAAATGCATCATCTGCTGTGAAAGAGTGATTTCCACCGTCAGATTCTCCTAAAATTACATTATCTGCCCTATCTTTTAAAATTTTTAAAAAACATTTCAGAAAAGTTGGGGAAGTAGTTATTCCTTCTTTGTAATAGGGGTAAGTAAAATTAGGTTTAAGAAATACTGTTGAGTCTGATTTAACTGTATCTTTCCAATTTATAAATTCAAGACTTTTCTTCATATCCTCTTCTAAATTATCCACTTTGGAAATATATGCCAAATAATCATCCAACTCTTACAACTCCTATTAAACTGGTCTCAAATTTATTAATTATCATATTCCAATCATTTTTCTCAGCAAATTTTCTTGCTTTAATCCCTTCTAAATCATAAGATAAAGAATTAACTTTCTGTAGTACATCTGAAGGTTTTTTAATGTAGGAAATGCCATTATCATTCCCAAATTCCAACATAATCCCTGGAAGCATCGTTGTTATAACAGGTTTGCCCATTGCCATGTATTCGTATAATTTTATTGGAACAATATCTTGCATTATTCTCTCTTTCGGATCTGCAGGCAAAATACACACATCTGCTGCTGCAATATAATTAGGTATCTCGTTATATTCTTTACGTCCGGCTAAAATTACTTTATCTTCTAAATTATTGATCTGTATAAGTTTGTTCAAGTCAGAATAACCTTCCCCATCCCCAATAATTAAAAGTTTTATGTTAGTATGTTTAATTTCATTAAGTTTTAATATTACTTCTTTAAGACCTGCAAAATGATATAAATAACCCATAAAGAATAAAACTATATCATCATTATTAAATCCATAATTTTCTCGAATTTCTTGACCATCTAAAGTAGGATCAAATTTTTCTAAATCAATACCTGCTCCAATGACTTTAGTGTTCTCAGCACCCAAATTTAGTACAAATTCTTCAAGTTTCTTATTGATTGTAAAGACCCTAGTAGAATTTTTGATAGTTAATTTTTCTAAATATGAACCAATAGTTTCAAATCCTTTATCTGGTATCAGCATATGCAATACATCAATCCAATAATAAATGAATGGTATTTTTTCCTTTTTTGCGACTCTTGAAGCTAAATACGTGTTAACTATCCCAAAACCTATAACTATATCAGGTTTATAATCTTTAATTTGACGTTGAATTTCCCTATATTGACTAAATAACATGGATGGATAAACCAAAAAAGGAATTTTCAAAATACTTGGACTAATCACTACAACATTAGCATCGGGATCTATCTTTTTATAATTCTTAACCACCTTTCGTTTTTGTATTCGACCATCCTCATTTTTATAGTCTATAGGATAGTCTATCACCCGAATGGTATGTCCTCTTACGGACAATCTTTCCATTAGATGATGTTGTTGGTGAGGATTGCGTTTAATCCAATCAGACTCCTGAACCACCAGTATTTTCAAAATTCAGCACTTCCGTTAATATTTTCCCAATTATCAACAAACCATTGATGAGTTTTTTCAAGCCCCTCATTAAATTCTATTTTAGGCTTATATCCCAAAATATCATTTGCTTTATCTACTGATGACAATAAACAAGTTTTAGCATCCCAATCACGTCTTTCTGTATATTTAATTCCAGACTTATTGCCCGTTAATTGATTCACCATTTCTGCCATATCTACGACTCGAGTTTCATGAGCAGAACCTAAATTAATGGCTTCGCCTATGGCCTCATCAACAAACCCCATAGCTAGCAATCCATCAACAATATCCTCAACATATGTCCAGTCCCTTGTTTCTGTTCCATCTCCAGTGATTGGTAAAGGTTGACCATTCATAGCCCAATAAAAGAAGTTTGGAATTACATTACGATATTTTCCAGGAACTTCCCCCGGACCAAAAACATTGAAAAATCTAGCATTAACAATAGGAAGATCATAAAGATTATGGAAATAATTAGTATAAAGTTCACCTAAAAGTTTTGTAACCTGATATGGTGTGTGTAAATTAATAGAAATATCATGCTCTCTAAATGGCATTTTAGAATCTAATCCATAAACTCCACAACCAGAAGAAGAATAAACAAATCTTTCAATATCTATTAATTGTGCATATTCTAAAACTTTCAAAATACCTATTCCATTAACCATTAAATCTTTTTCAGGATTATCTACAGAATTTTGATTTGCAAAATGAGCTGCTAAATGAAAAACATAGTCGGGTTTCTCTTTAAAAACTCTTTTTAGATCTTCGTCATTGAGAATATCGCCCTTAACAAATTTAATGTTATCAGCTTTAGGTATATTCCATTCATACGCTGATGAAAGGTTATCAAGTATTATTATGTTTGCAGCATTTAGTTCAGAGAGTTTTTTAGTAAGATTACTTCCAACACATCCTGCTCCACCAGTTACTAATATTGTTTTTCCACCATATTTAGAAAATTTCAATTTAATCATCCACCCTATAATACCATTTCATCCATTCAACTGTTTTTTTAATTCCTTCATCAGGTGTTACTTTTGGATCATGTTTCAAATCTTTAATCGATTTAGAAAAATCAATTGTTTTAACTTGTGTTGTGAATGGTTCAGCGTCATAGTAAGTAACCATTGAATCATCTATCCCCACTGCATTTAATATAATATCAGAATAATCCTTTATTTCTCTTTCCCACTCCTGTTTTCCACCCACATTGTAAGCTTCTCCAGGTTTAAAATTGTCAACAATGTTTGCAAAAGTTTTTACTGTATCTTCAACAAAATCAATTATTCTTTTATGTCCTTTGTAAACCAAGTATGGTTTATTGAAAAGTGCACAGTAAATAAATTTTGGTATGAATCCCCTGTAAGGCGTGTAATGTTCTTTTGGCCCGTAACAATTAACTGGTCTAACCCTTACAGTTTCAGTATTGAACATAGTTGCAGAGTTCATGCACATCAGTTCACCAGCCCATTTACTAATAGCATAATCATTCATTTGATATGTGTCCTTTATTGGATTATTCTCCATGACATCCTCACCCATCATACCATTGTAATCACCATAAACTTCCGCTGATGAAAAAAATATCATCCTAAAACCTAATTTCTCTTGTAATCTTATTATGTGTTTTGTTCCTATAACATTAGTTTGCCAAAGATTTTCGTAGTATGCTTCACCATTCCATCGACCATATTCTGCTGCTAAGTGATATACATAGTCAAACTTGTTTTCTTCAAACACTCTATCGATTTGTCTATAATTTTTAACATCTGCACGTAGGTAATCTTTAAGATCAGTATTAAGTAAATCTATAGTTAATACTTCATGACCTCTTCTCTTTAATTCACTAACAAGATTAGATCCTATGAAACCTGCCCCACCCGTTACTAATATATTTTCAGTTTCCATTTTCAATTTCTCCAAAATCTTCAGAATATCCTTGCAAGATCGAATAACATTATTTGGTTTGAGCCTAATAAAGTATATTAAAAACTATTAAAGCCTATTTTCTATATAATCTTTATTAAATATGTGTATTTATTCTTATTTTAAAGTATTTACACTAATTTTAAAATTTCGTGTTGGAACACAAATTATTAGATAAGTTCAGATAGTAATATCTTAAAAAAATCTTTTATACCATGTTTACGGCTTTCTCTAATTTTATAACGCATATTAGAACGATATAATCTTCCTTTTTTTGGTTTTTCATTATTATAAATATTTTTTATAATATTTGAAGCCAACTTATAAGAATACTCATCAAAGGACAACAAATTTATACTTTTGATTGGAATTTTTAAGTCTAGTAATTCAATTGCTAAAAGTACATTTATCTGTAATATTCTATAAAATCCCATTCCTTTGCTCTTATTAATTATGTTGTTCCAGTCTATTTCATTTGTATTAATAAATTCCGCAACATCACATATCCATGAGAGTCTTTGCCAAATATGGCCCGATGCGTGAATACATAGAATCATTAGCATATCCTCAGGTTCAAGCGTTAATATTTGTTTATTATTTATAGGACTGAAAAAAGTATTTTTAGGGCTTTCAAAAAAATTGGTATTATATGTAAAAGATTTTCCGATGAAATTCCATTGGATTTCAATATTTACATTATGATCTGTATCATAAAACAAAATATCTCGATGTAATCTTAAATATATCCTTTTTTCAAACCCTTGTAATTGAAAATTTGTCACATAACCATTTAAAACAAGAATATCATTTGCAATAGTAAGATCTTTTTCATGTACAAATATATCTAAGTCTACAAATTCTCTTAGACTCAAATTTCCATATGTGTTCAAAGCTAAAATAGGACCTTTATATGGAATTGATTTGATATTTTTTGAATCAAATAGTTCCATAATTTTTAATAAATGTCCAAAATACATCAAGTTTATTCGTAAATTTTCATGGAAATAGGATTCCAAATTATCTAGTACATCTTCTGGTACTAAGTTCTCATCCAAAGAACTAAGATTTCGAAAAAGAAGTGCTTTGACTTTGTGTTTCGTGGCAATCTTTAACAAATAATCCCAATTAATTTTAGTATTTAATAATTTAATTAGTTTAATCCTATTAGGTCCATCCAACTTGACACGTGCGCATAAAAATAGAACTTTAAATTCTCTGGAAAAATGACTATCATTACTGAATGACATTTTTATAAATATAAAATGTGATTATAATATATCTTTCTTAAAATAATATTAATTTATAATTAAATGAAATTCTCGTTGGTGGATTTAATGTTTAAAAAATTGATAATTATAGTTTTAGTACTCTTTACAATTTCAATATCTGGTTGTACAACAAAAACAGCTTCAAACGGAACATTTGGAGAAAAAACAATTTCTATTAATTCAATATATCTTTCAAATAACACAACAGCAGATGTTTATAATGGCACTGATACAGGATTGCAATATTATTATATTGGAGGATATTTAATTAATAATAATTCAAATGATGCCTTCAACGTAAAAATTCTAGCAACTGCTTATGATAAGGACGGGAATGTTGTAGCAACAAATGAAAGTGCTTATCTTTATCCCTCATCAATACCTGCAAAGGGATCTTCTGAGTTTTATGTCGACTTCCCAGATAATAACAGTAATATTGTGAGATACGAAGTAAAAATTTTAAGTGCAAGAGGAACTTTATGAATTGATTTTATCTTATAATTTTTATTACAACTTTCAATTACTTTGAAATCCATAAGCTCTTTTTAACCATTCATTTTCAGTTTTCAATAGATCTTCCCATGTTCCAGATTCCAAAATTTCCCCTTCATCTATCACATAAATTATGTCTGCATTTTTTATTGTAGACAGCCTGTGAGCAATCAAAAGAATAGTAGTTTTTCCATGAAGATGTTCTATAGCATTCAAAATCTTCTTTTCATTTTCAGAATCAAGATTGCTAGTGGACTCATCTAATATGAGTAAGTATGGTTTTCGGAGTAATGCTCGAGATACAGCGAGACGTTGTTTTTCCCCACCAGATAATCTTACCCCTCTATCCCCAATAAAAGTGTTAATTCCCTCTGGAAGTTTTGATACAAATTCATATGCTGCTGCAGATTCCAAAGCATTGTAAATATCTGTATCTGTAGCATCTGGATTAGATAACTGTAGGTTGAATTTGATTGTTTCGTTGAACAAAAATGTTTCCTGAGACACATATCCTATTTTATCTCTCCAGGAACCAATGAAATCTAGAGCATTATCATCAACTGTTATTTTACCTGTATCGGGTTGGATTAAACCCATTAAAAGATCTGCCATTGTACTTTTTCCTGCTCCAGATGGCCCTACTAATGCAACTGTTTTCCCTTTTGGTATATTGATGTTCACTTCATTTATGGAATAATGTTTCTTAGTTTCATAGGAAAAGGAAACATTCTCAAATTTTATAGAATGATCAAACTGAATTTGGGAATTAATGTTAACTAAATTTTCTTTGTTTAATATGCACTCCTCTTCCAAATTTAAAACATTTTCATAGGCAGGTAAACTATTTATGAAGTACTGGTAACTTCTTTGAATAGTTGAAAATTGTGGGATCATGACTACAAAAATATAAATAAGTAGGAATAAACTTGCCATTGGTAATTTTACAACGTCAATTAACAATAAAACCATGATTGAAAGTACTATAACAGTTCCAACATCGAATATTAGTTTAACATCAACATAACTTCTCATGGTATCCATATAGTTTGATGTAACTTCGTTGGTTTGATTTGAAAATAATTTGATGTTTGGATCCTGCATCCCAAAACTTTTAATGGTTTTCATTCCATCCATATGTTGTATGATAGAAGAGTAAAGATCCTTCGTTGTGGCAGTTATATCTTCTCCAGTTTCTTGGGATTTTAACACTCTTCTTCGAAGCATTAATAGTATCATAACTCCCAAAAAGAATATCACTCCCGTGAGAAGACCAGCTATTTTAAGTGCAAACACAATGTAAACAACCAATATCATTATACTGGCTAAAAATGTTAGAAACTGATTTGTTCCTATTTCAATCCTTTCAATTTCATTGGTTAGTGCATGTGTAAAGTTTGAAGACTTATTTTTCGAAAAAATAGCCAATTAGAGTTTGTTATGGCATTGTACAAACGTTTACGTAGTTGACCAGAAAATTGATATTCAATAAAAGATGTCTGTAATGTTTCGATCCTGTTTAATATTGCAATCAAACTTATGACAACCACATATACCATTAAAACTATGGGAAGTGTTGGTTGTACTTTTATAAGTTCAAAAAATTGTGATATTCCCATAGCAAACTGACCAATCGACCCATCATTAACATTTAAACCAACCAAATTTAGTAGAGGTATTAAAACAACCAAACTGATCCCTTGTAACAAACTTATTGTGACCATTAGCACGATAGAAATAGTTAATTTTTTTGGCATTGATCCTGTTAAGTCTGCAATGTAATGGCCAAACAAACTCATTTTAAACTCATTTATTATCCTTTGAAACATTTTTGAATACCATTATAGCAATTTAGTAAGAATTAATATTATATGATTATATTTTTTGTTCTAAATCAAGTAGAGGTACAAAATTAATGGATGATTCTCCCAAAATGACTTTTTCGTTTATTTCTACCCAGGCATGTGCCTCAAAATCATTTGATTTATTTACACCTATCCTGAGAGTTGAATCATGATTGTAATGTGTCATTAATATTTGAGCTGTGATTGCCTGTACTAAACACGTCGATTTTGGGATATAATGTGATGCAACCATCACTGCCCATATGATATCATCAACTTTCATGGGATTTGGGTGAATTTTTATTCTTGAAAGTTTATTAAAAGTAGTATGAATTCTTGAAAATGGTATTATATACAAACAAATACGAATTAATGTAGTTAATATTACACTTTTGATTAATAAGGATTTTTTATCCACTGAAAGATTGAAAAAACGTTTAATTTGATTCATTGACCTTTACCAGCCCACTTTCTTTTAGGTTGTTTATGAGTTCAATTAAATCATTTTCACATCTTTTTTTATCAACATCATAGTCACTCATTATCATTTCAACCAAATTAGATATCTTACTTGGTTTTTTTAGTGAATTCCAAATTTTTGTTCCTATTGGATCCAATCCAAAGTATATTCCACTTTCAATGTTAAGTATTGCTGTTTCTCCATCGAGATCACAAGATACCACGTCATCTGAGATTACCAACAAAGTTTGATCCAACTTTTTGTCCATATTATGACTCCTAAGTATTATCCTATTTCTAATTAGTCTATACAATTGAAATTTTAATTTTAGTTTACATTTATTGATATTAAATATTTTGTATTCTTAAATTATCTCATACATTTTTTGTGATTTTCCTCACATACTAATAAAAAACATTTAGAAAAGTTTATATTTCGTCACAAAAACTGATTATATATATAAAATTAATGTGATTTTAATATCATGTTATTTTTCATAATGGTAAAAAGATTTTCGTTAAAAAATAAGGGGGTATGAAAAAATAATAAAAATAAAACAATTGATTCTTTTCGTTTTAGCATTTGCACTCATAATAACAATTTGTGGTACTTCAGCTGCAGCATCAACACAACAAACAGCTACTACAATTCACAGTAGCAATCCAACTTTGAGCACACACACAACAACTAAAGTAAGCAGTTCAAAGACAGCTAAGAAAAAAGGTTCATCTTCAGATCCAATAATCAACGGCACCGTCACCATCAAAGAATATAACCACATAAGAAATCTGGCAAACGCTAAAATAATTATCAAATCAAATAGTGGCAGAACTTTAGCAACTACATCGACAAATTCTAATGGATTTTATTCAACAAGTTTTTATAGTACTGATCAATCATTCAAAGTTACTGCAAGTTACATAGGATGTACAAACATTACCAATACTGTCCAAGTCACCTTGAACAGTACAGACAACATAGCATATGGAAGTTCTAACTTTCAGTTAACTCCATTAACAGCGTGGTGGGATGGAACCTATGGATATAATAGCAATATTTATATCACATATTATGGGTCTTCTTTCAACTCAGGCCAGCTTAACACCAAAGTTACTGGAAACAGTAATACATACAAATCATATTGTATTGATTTGTACACCGAGATAAATCCTAATGACTTATTATTAGTTAACGGACCATTACCTGGAACTTCTGGAGATGTTCCTAAAAATGTGGACTGGGGAAAGGTTACGTATATACTTACTCATTACGATCCAGCCAATAACAAAACAACCAGTGCACGGAATATAGAAGGGGCAGCCATACAGGCAGCTATTTGGTACTTTACATCATCCGTGTATGGAGCATATCCTGGAACTGACACAACTCATCAAGGTTACTATCAATTTTTAACAGCACCCAATGATGGAAAAATTGGAGGTACTACAGGTTCAACAGCTGTGCGAAATAGGGCTTTGCAGATTGTTAGCCAAGCCCAATCCATGTCTTATCCTTCCACAATTACTGTAACTCCCACAATAACCAGAATCCCTAATGGTGGAACATCAACTATAACTGCTACAGTGAAAGACAAAAATGGAAATCCAATGCCAGGAGTAACTGTGAACTTTCAGACAAGCAGTGGAACTCTAAGTATAACTACTGGAAATACCAATGCAAATGGACAAGTTTCTACCATATTATCCAAAATACCAAATAGCAGCACTGCTACGGTTATGGCATTTGTAACAGGGAACTATGGAAATCTCCTTTACGATGACCAGTATGGAACCCGTAAACAAAATTTAGCTTCTGTGAATTTATTACCACAAACCCTTAACGATATAAGCATAATTAATTCAGATGTCACTGCAAACATAGCGATTTCACAAAACGTTAACAGTCCTGTAAATGTTGGAGATTTAGTAACTTACAAAGTCACTGTAACCAACCAAGGCCCAAATACAGCAACAGGCATACTAATTACAGACTTTGCACCTTCTGGATTAAATGGAGTAAGCATTGCCTATTCATCTGGCACAACATACTATAACGGGGTTTGGACTATTCCATCACTCATATCTGGAGCATCAGCAACATTAACCATTACAGGGACAGCTACCCCTGCAATGGCTGGTTTAACAACCACAAATACTGTTATTAGAACTGCTCAGGATCAGTACAATTACCAACCTGACACATCAACAGCAAGTGTTTATACAAATTATCAAAATGTAGTTTATGTATCCCCAAACGGTGATGATACAACTGGAGATGGAAGTAAAAATAAGCCATACAAAACCATTAAAACCGCAATAACAGCCGTATCTCCAGGAGGAGTAATTCATTTAGATATTGGAACCTACAATGAGCATGATTTAATAATTGACAAAAATCTCAGCATTCTTGGAGACGATGCTATCGCAACAATAATCGATGCTCAACAGTTAGGTAGGATATTTACTGTTAATAGTGGTGCAAACGTATTAATCAATAATTTAACTCTAATTAATGGTTATGCTACAGGAAATGGTGGAGCTATTAACAATGCTGGAACTTTAACAGTTACAGGATGTAATTTAGTAAATAATCACGCCACAGGAACTGGAGGAACTCTATATAATACGGGAAATGCAGTTTTACAGTTTAATAGAATTGATAGTAGTACTGGAAATATTATAGCAAGTCCAAGCGGATCTGTTAATGCAAAGCTCAATTGGTGGGAATCTAATGATAGTCCAAAGGGTTTTGTTAGTGGAAATGTGGATGTTAGTACTTGGTTAGTTCTTTCTGTAAACGCATCTCCAAAATCCATTAAAAAAGGAAAAACTTCCACTGTTACTGCAGATTTAACACACGACAACACTGGAGCAAATCATGACCCTGCTTCTGGACATGTGCCTGATGGAATTACCCTCTATTTCAATTGTACATTAGGTAATCTCAGCCCAAAAAGTGGAGGTACAATTAATGGAAAGGTTACAACAACTTTTACCGCAACTTCAAATTCCGGTGAAGCAACAATTACAGTGTATGGTAGCCCAGCAGTCAGCACAAATATTGACATAACAGCTCAGGACATTTATGTATCCCCTAATGGAGATGATAAAAATGGTGATGGAACAGCATCAAACCCATATGCAACAATAGAAAAGGGTATCCGAATGACAGCAACAGGAGGTACACTCCATGTGGCTTCAGGAACATATCAAGAGAGTTATATATCCATTGATAATGATATAAAAATCATTGGTGATGGTGCAGATAGTACAATAATAGATGCTCAAGGGTTAGGTAGGATATTCACAATTACAGAAGATGCTAATGTTGAAATAAGTGGATTTTCATTCATTAATGGAAATACTGAATATAATGGCGGAGCCATTAACAATGCAGGAACATTAAAAGTTACAGAATGTAATTTTGTAAACAATATAGCCCAGGGTTCCGGGAATGTAATATACAACACGGGCACTGCTACTTTCAACTTCAACAGAATATTGGGAGATGGAATTTTAATTTCAAGTCCAAGTGGTTCTGTGAATGCATTAGTAAATTGGTGGGGATCTAATGATGATCCATCAGGAAAAGTCTCAGATAATGTAAATGTAAATACTTGGTTAATTTTGACAATAACTGCTTCTTCAAATAACATATCTACAGGGGAAAACAGTTATATATATGCAGAAATAACTCATGACCAAAATGGTGTTTACTACGACCCTTCATCAGGACATGTTCCAGATGGATTAGATATTCGTTTCATAAGTAATCTAGGAACACTTAACCCTATTGATAATATATTAAATGGAGGTTCAGCAGATTCAAATTTTAAATCAAGTCAAACTGGAACAGCCAATATAAATGCTATAGTGGATGGTTACACGGTCTCAACCAAAATATACATAGGCAGTGTTGATTTGTATGTGACACAGTATCCTTGGTATTATGATACCAAACTTGGATATGTAAAAACATATTCATACAATACATACCCCATATTTGTTTTAGATGTAGAAAATTGGGGAGCAGATGACGCAACCGGAGTTGTAGTAACCTACAAAATCGGAACAGGTTTACAATATGTAACATCAAACACCCAAGGAGTAGGAACAGCCAGCTACGACCCAACAACAAGAACCATAACATGGACAATCGGAGACATGCCAACAGGAGGAATGGCCTGGATGTTAATAGTTACAAAAGCCATTCAAACTGGAGACAAAACACAACAACTAACTAACACAGCAAGCCTAGAACATGTCGATCAATACGACGAACCAAATAACTACAAAACATCAAACTACTCAATAACAGTACCCCCAAATGCAGACATCCAAGTAAAACAAACACAAACAACAACAACTGAAAATGGAGTTAACTACGTAAATTACACAATAACAGTTACAAACAACGGCCCAGGAACTGCAACAGGAGTTCAAATAACAGATCTACTACCAAACGGTCTAACTTGGTATTCAGACAACTCAAATAATGCATACAACCCAACAACAGGAATATGGAACATAGGAACACTTAACAATGCAGAAACAACAACAATAACAATAAAAGCAATAATATTAGGATCCGGAACAATAAAAAACACCGCAGCTCTAACAGCAGAAAACGAAGAAGACTGGAACTACAACAACAACGCAGAAACAATTAATTTAATAATTAGTGGAAAATATGATCCAAAAGTTGATTTGTATGTGACACAGTATCCTTGGTATTATGATACCAAACTTGGATATGTAAAAACATATTCATACAATACATACCCCATATTTGTTTTAGATGTAGAAAATTGGGGAGCAGATGACGCAACCGGAGTTGTAGTAACCTACAAAATCGGAACAGGTTTACAATATGTAACATCAAACACCCAAGGAGTAGGAACAGCCAGCTACGACCCAACAACAAGAACCATAACATGGACAATCGGAGACATGCCAACAGGAGGAATGGCCTGGATGTTAATAGTTACAAAAGCCATTCAAACTGGAGACAAAACACAACAACTAACTAACACAGCAAGCCTAGAACATGTCGATCAATACGACGAACCAAATAACTACAAAACATCAAACTACTCAATAACAGTACCCCCAAATGCAGACATCCAAGTAAAACAAACACAAACAACAACAACTGAAAATGGAGTTAACTACGTAAATTACACAATAACAGTTACAAACAACGGCCCAGGAACTGCAACAGGAGTTCAAATAACAGATCTATTACCAAACGGTCTAACTTGGTATTCAGACAACTCAAATAATGCATACAACCCAACAACAGGAATATGGAACATAGGAACACTTAACAATGCAGAAACAACAACAATAACAATAAAAGCAATAATATTAGGATCCGGAACAATAAAAAACACCGCAGCTCTAACAGCAGAAAACGAAGAAGACTGGAACTACAACAACAACGCAGAAACAACTGATATTTACGGTGCTAATCCAGCATAGGAATGATTATATTCATTCCTACAATTTTCTAAGAATATATTTAAATTTATAACAAATTTATATTATCTCAAATAAATGGTGATCTAATATGAAAAAATTAAAATATCATAAACCTAATCTTAAAGTTCATGGAACTATCAAGAAGTTAACAAAAGGCACTGTTAAAGGAGGAATAGAAACTGGCGGATATCGAAATTCATCTATCCATTAAAATTGATTTCTATGACTGAATATTATTATCATGTTTATGGGTTATATCTTAAATCTTCATTATATTTTCCGGAATTAATTGTAAAAAAGTCAAATCCAGATGTATTAATACATTCAAATGATTACGAATCATTATTGGTTGGATTTATCAATCATAAAATGGGAATTGACAAATTATTATTTTCCCCACACGATGTCCTATATTTTTTGGATAAATCTCCCTTATTTAGGGTAAGAAATGGTAAAGAAATAATAATTAATCCTAAACATAAAACCCAACCTCTTTTTTGAGATCATTACTATTAGGAATTGGATTAGGAACATTATTAATGCAAAGAGGTAATTTAGTGCTTCATGCTAGCTCGATAAATATGAATGGTGAAGCTATAGCGTTTATGGGATACTGTGGTGAAGGCAAATCTACTCTTGCTACTTTGATGAGTTGTCAGGGTTATCCTTTTATTTGCGATGATCTTTTACCAATCCATTTAGATAATGAAGGTAAAATAATGGCATTTCCCGCTTTTCCATATACGAAATTAAATGATGAAATAATCAAGTTATTGCCTAAAAGATCAACATCATCTCAACTTCATCCTGAAGTAGATAAACATTTTTATGACATAACTCATAATTTTTCAACTAATTCTTTACCCCTGAAAACAATTTATGTGCTGGAAGACGGAATCAATGATGAAATTATAAAACTAAATATTCAAGATTCATTCCTGGAACTCCTAAAAAATTCTTATGCCTTCAATTTATTCCGATATGAGGAAAAAACTGAAAATTTTTTACAATGTTCAAATTTAGCAAAAAAAATTCCTATAAAAAAATTGAGAAGAACAAAATCAATTGATAAAATTAGTAATATAATTCATTTAATTGAAAAAGATAATCTATGATTTTAGAACGACTGATTTTTTTGATAATTTTCAAGCCAAATAGAAAGTAATACAGACAACCAAATATCTATTGATTCATATTCGGCTGTATTTTTAACAAATTTTTGTCCATAAATTTCACATAAATTGTTCATGTCAACAAATTGATTTAAAGTAGAATTACTTGTTTGAATTATTTGATCTAAACGTTGTTTTTCAAAGCGAAGAAGATTTGCTTCATAAACCTTTTCTAATGACTCCGACTTATGTCTCCATTGAATTTCTTTTGGAATAATTCCATCCATAGATTTTCTTTGTATATACCTGCTCCAACCAAATTTGAACTTCATATCTGAGGGAATTCCATAACAATATTCAACAAGTCTTTTATCTAAAAAAGGATATCTTGGTTCTATGCAATGAAATGAAGTTGATCTATCTAACATTTCTAACATGTAAAGATTATCAGTAGTTAATATATAGTGATGAAATTGTTTAGACGTTTTAGCATTGCCAATTGGTGTCCAATACAAATCTTCTAAATGTTTCTTTGCATTAATTTTTTTGCATAATATGAGTCTAAAATAGATGAATTCGGTTTAACATCTTTTTTGCGAAAACGTTTTTTTACACTTTCAGGGACATATGGATATATGATATTTTGTAAAAAAATTTCACTGGTACTCTTATTAATCTGTTGGGAGTATAACTTTAACTCTTGAAAAATATTTTTCCATTGATTTTCTCGGATCAAATCAATAAATAGTTTGTTACCGTATGATACTACAGCATCTCCTCCAACACCACACAGCATAACTCCAACATTATTAAGTCTCATTCGATTATACATTTTCCAAAGCATATTCATAAATGGTGTGAAAAATGGTTGTTCTTGAATAAATAAAATTTCGGAAATATTTTCTAAAGGATTTATCTGGTCTCCGTTTACTAAATTTGAATTTATTCCTCCCATTTCAACAACTTTTTTTATATATTCACTTTCATCACAGCCAGGAAAATTTGGGAATATACATGAAAACGTTTCTAAATTTGTATGAAAATTGGAATTTTTATTCAAAATTTTTTTTGACATACACACGACTGAAGATGAATCTAATCCTCCGCTTAATTCAAAACCTATGGGACGAATACTCCTTAAACGACATTCTACAGCTTGATAGAATAATTCACGAAATTGAGCAATATACTCATCTTCAGAATCTAAAATTATGGAAAATTTTGGATCTAATTTCCAGTATATCTCTTTTTTAATTTTATTCTTATCAATGGTAAATGAAGTCGCAGGTGAAAAAACGTGAATATCCTTGTAAAAAGTTGATTTATTATCATTAATATCCATTAAATAAAAAGCAATTCGTTCCTCATTGAGTTCTAAAGGAATTGATTTTGTATTTAATATAGCTTTGATTTCTGTAGCAAAAATGAACTTTTCTAGACTCAAATAATAATAGAAAACTTTAATTCCCATTGGATCCCTAGCACAAAAAATTGTTTCATTATATTTATCATATACAACAAAAACAAAATCACCCAAAAGATATTTTGGACAATTTTCACCCCATTTCTCATAAGATTTTAAAATATAATAACTATCCGACAAATTTTTTGAATCTTTAATATTTAATAAATCTGCTAATTCTAATCTATTGTCCAATCTAGCATCAGCAGTAATGACTAAACCTGATTTTTCATCATAAAAAGGTAATTTTTCGTGTAATGACTCTTCAGTTGTGCACATCATTTGATGCCCTAATGCAACTGACTGATCAATCCATATGGAAGATTTATCAGGTCCCCTATGAGACATTGAGTCATTGAGATTATTAATTTCTTCAAATTTTACAGATCTTCCATCTCTATAAAAAATTCCACTTATTGCACTCATTTATTACCCATCTTCCAGATTTATAAATTATGATACATATAATAAAATCAGTTGATAAATATAGTAATTTAATTAAATAAATAATTATTTAATCGGATGTCATGCAAATATATAACATTAAACAGCTTATATAACTATAGAATTGCTTAGAATAGAATTATGTATAATCATTTTATAATCTGAAGTAAATATCAAATAAGATTGTAGTTAAAATTAATTTTAATAATTAGAGGCATCAAAATGAAATTACGAATTCCAATATTAGATCTCATTCTGGTATTTATAGCTACGATCGTCTGTTTTATTTTTATTTTTAAACCAAATTTAGTAAATTCTCATATTAGATCAATTCTGATTATTTTGCTAATACTTTTTCTGTCAGGCTACTCACTAGTTGCTGTATTATATCCAAGAAAAAAGATCTTAACTCATTAGAAAGATTGGGATTGAGTTTTGGATTTCCATTGATAGGCATAGCAATTGTAATTGTTTTAACGAACTTGTTACCGATCACATATATTAATTTAATTAAAAATAATCTAAACACCATCTTAGAATCGCTGCCCTTATTAACTATTATTCTATTGAGTATCGCAATAATCCTCCGGAAAAAAGTATACGATGAAGATAAATATGTATATTCCCGAGTAAATCAAGTGAAAAATACTATTAAACCTGAATTATATAAGGAATCCAATGATGAAATCAAAACCCAATTCATTAGTAATTCTAAAAAAGATCAGAAAACTATAAACAAAATGGAGTCTAATATCAAACCTGAAATAATTAAAAATATTTATCCTAGTTTTGTTTCAAAAGATTTACTTTTAATATTTTTAGTTACAATACTCAGTGTTGTATTTACTGTCACTCCCAAATTGAATGATACATATATCAGAACCATTCTTGGACTGCTATTTATACTATTTATACCAGGATATTCATTAATCACAGCATTGTTTCCAAAAAAAGATGATTTAGACTGTATTGAACGCATTGCTTTGAGTTTTGGCGTGAGTATTAGTTTAACAGCTATTTTTAGTTTATTATTGAAGTTTTCTTTTCTTAAATATTTAACGTATGGAATCAAATTAATACAGTTCAATAACCTAAACTATGCATCACTAACTATTATCCTTTCGTCATTCACATTAATAATGTTATTAATATCCTATATTAAACGTAAAAGAGTTCCAGAAGGTGAAAAATTCTTTGTAAACTTTGGAGGATTTATAACATCCATCAAATGTAGTTTTGAGGGCGAGTCAAGAACCAGTAAAATTCTTTCAATAATACTTATAATCACAATTTTACTCGCAATATCCACAACTGTTTTCATCATCTTAAAACCCAAACAGGGAGAATCATTCACAGAATTTTATATTTTAGGCCCCAATGGTAAGGCAAGTGATTATCCAACCAATTTAACAGTTGGTCAAAATGGCACAGTTATAATTGGTGTTGTTAACCATGAATATCAAACAGAAAACTACGAATTGGTTGTTAAATCTAACGGCACAGTAATGAACCAACAAAATATAACCTTAACCAATGGTAACCAAACACAGATACCCTACAGTTTCACTGCCGGTTCTGCAGGATACAAAAATATTGAATTCTTGCTTTACAAGTTGCCAGATACAACTAATGTGTACAGGTCGCTTCATTTGTACGTGAACATGACCTGAATAATTAAAGAATTCAAAATTCATTTAAAATGTAACATGTAAAACTGAACATGTAAAATGCTGGAAATGAGTTTTAGAATTGTTTTTGTTAGACATTAACAAAACAGAGTTTTTGATTAAACTGATTTAAAAAATTATCTTGAAATAAAACTTGATATTTAAAAAAAGGGAAAATAACGAGAAAAATATAGAAAATCATATATATCATAATAATTAGATCATAATAGTATGATATCTACAGTAACCACAACCACAACTACGGTAACAACTACTGAGGTTATGGCTTACAGTATTATTGCGGTAATTGCTTTGATAGCATTACTGGCACTTAAAGAGATATTAAGTTCTGAAACTGAGAACAAAACCATGAAATCTTTTGTTACAGGATCAAATATTGCCATCGTACCATTACTACTGGTATTTGTAGCAGTTGTAGCATATAAGGTGGTAACAGTTCTTTAAGGAGCTTGTATTATGAAAAACAGTAAAAATGCAATAATTCTTTTGGTCATATTAGTACTCATAGCAGTTGCTGTAAGCGGATGTACAAGCAAATCCAACTCCACTGTAAATCAATCATCAACTAAATTAGCTTTTTCTAACAACGGTACAACCTGGTTCCATTTTGATGCTGTCATTGAAAATCTGACACTCAAAAATGGTACAGTACAAAATTACTACGTTGATGGATACATCAAACCAAATGGTAATGTAACAATGGACTTAAGCAGTTTAGCAGGATATGGAAATGAACCATTACCCGCAGGAACCACAGTCAGAGTTTTAGCATGGAAGGGATTGTCTAACCAGACTTTAGCTTCCAACAGCAGTGACATGAATCTTGTCATGCAGGGCTGGTCTAAAAACCTACAACCACAAAATGATGATCTTAAATACAACGTAACAGTACAGAACTTACCTGTTAACCAGTTACCAGCAAACATAACTGACAATGCAATAATCATCAACACAGATCCTGCAACCATAACAGGCAACGGATCCTCAACAGAGCCCGTATTTGAAGAAGAAATATTTACAGTTGATGGAAACGGTAAAGTTACCATGGTATTTGTAACACCCGCAACACTATGTAACATCCTAGCAACATAGTGCTAATCCAAACACTTTCTTTTTTTATTTTTTAGTTTCTTAACTTAATTGAAGTGATACTAGTGAACAAATCCAAAATAGGCATCATAATAATTTTAATTATTGTCATGGGCTCTGCTACAGCATACATTACAAGGGACAGTCTCATGAGCTACGCATTTAACCAGATGAATTACAACTACACTGGTTATACATCCATACCTAACAACACCCACAATGGAGGATCACTTGGTGGTACCTATAATGTTTATGGTAAAGGTGAGCACTTCAACTTCAAAGTAGATATGAAAGGGGCCGATCAGTACGAAGATCCTCTTTGTTACACAAGTAGTGGTCTCACAGGAAATGGAACTGTTGACACCATCAATGTAACATCCAACACTGTTAAGGATCTTTTTAATAGAGATTTTAAATCTGCAATGTTTGAAACGCCGGTTACAGGTCATTTTGATATGAAATGTGCTGCATGGACAGGTTTCAGTAACTTCACAAACAACGGAACAGATTTCATTGGATACTTTAAGATCAATGGCCCCATGACAGATTTTGAAGGCACATACAGATTTGTACCCCAAGGTACAAGGATAGCTGTTGTATCAAGCTATCTATGGTGGAATGTAAACTCAACAAACAAAACACAAATAAACAAGACATATTACATTTGATAAGTAAAAAGTTAATTCATCTTGAATGTAGGTATAAATTATTTTAATATTTCATTTCTTATTATATTTTTATGTTTACTGTTTTAGAAAATTAGATTTAATGAAAAGTTCTTTTCTTTGAAATATTTATCAAGTTTCAGATTGTTCATGAGGATATTTGAGCATCATTTAATGTTCAATGTTTCAATACATATATTCTCCATTGATTATCTCAAATTATTGGAAGGTAGTGGAACAATAGTGGAGCGTAGA
The DNA here is from genome assembly GCA_024167805.1 of Methanobacterium sp. ERen5. GTDB lineage: Archaea > Methanobacteriota > Methanobacteria > Methanobacteriales > Methanobacteriaceae > Methanobacterium_B. The sequence goes on from CP099988.1 coordinate 437,109, forward strand.
AAGGAACTATTAAAAACAGAAATGAATTTGATATTCCGTGGGAGAGTGTTACACCTACAATACTTCTGGTTTTTTGGAATGCATATCCATAGAAGAGTGCCACACCAAACACAAAAATTAAATCATAAAAGTTGTCCCAGCCTATGTGGAGGGCTGTGAAAAGTACTGCGGTGTAAATTAGTCCCAGAGCTATTCCAAATGTGTTTTCTGCATTTTTTTGTATGATTCCCCTAAAGAGTAATTCTTCAGCCAGTCCAGTTGAGATTATTAGTATTATTGAAGCTATCAAGAGATTTAAAGGATTTAAAACTGCTATGAGTGGTTTGGGTTGGAGAATTATGTACTCGATGGTTCCTAAAAATATTCCTGTTAACGCTATTAATAATTGTACCTTTTTGTTCCCCCATATGAGTCCTATGTGCTGTCTAGTTAGGCCCTGATTCTTCATAATGGTGTATGCTGCTGCAAAGAGAGGTAATGCGATGATTGGGAACCAGTATAATGGTTGGATCTGCATGAGTGGTATTGAAAGTCCTATGATCCTTATCATTGGCAGCGCCATCATTGATCTGAGCAAAACTGAGTAGTTGTAGGACACGTTTAATGATGAGTTCACTAATAGGGCCATTAGTATTAATGCTTCGATAATTAGTCCTGTTTCTTTGTTTAGAAAGGTTACTGTAAGTTCAGCTATGATCAATGCAAAAACATAGCTTATTGCCAGGATTTTTTCGTTCCTAGATGTTTTTTGTTTGCCCCTTTCGGAAGAAAGGTGCTGGATCTTGTCATTAATAGTTTCCTGTTTATTCTTGACTTTAACTTTCCGGTAGAGCGATAATGATCGTCTGTACTCCATTATTGCGTCTTCCCAAGCTCCCTGTGCCTCATAGGTACCTGCGGTTAATGATATGATTGCTGCCTTTCTTTCTCGATCAGATCTGTTCTCGAATTTGGACTCGGCATCAACGTAGTAATTTCTTGCATCCGCATATTTTTCCTGCTTTTCGTGTATTAGTCCTAAGCCTGTTAGAGCGTAACCTTCACCGACAGCGTCATCAGCAGTTTTGTAGGTTTTTAACGATTTTTTGTAGTAGTTATGGGCATTTTCGTAGTTTTCCTTTTCAATGTAGATATTGCCTATTTCAAGTAGAGCATCTGCCTCAGTTTTTTTGTCTTCAGCACCTTTAAGGTAATCTAGAGCCTTAAAATAGTAGGTCAATGCCTTGTCGAGACTGCCCAATTCATGGAATTTGGATCCCTGGTTTAAGTATTCTTGAGCATCATGCTGAATCATTATTTTATTTCTCCTACAAATTTTTCTGAATCAAAGGGGTGAAAGTTTTAAACCTTTTAAAACTCTATTTATTTATAAAGAATATATATTTAACCATAGATATTAGATTTCAGCTTGATTTTAATAAAATGAATGTTTAAACTGGGTAAAATTGAACCTTAATAAGATAAATGGTGATGTTATGGATTTGAAAGATAAGAATATATTGATTACAGGTGCTGATGGATTTGTTGGATCATACCTTGCAGAGGAACTTATTAAAAATGGAGCCACTGTATATGGATTGATTCAAAGGGGAACTCATGGTATTTACTCTCAAAATTTAGTTAATCATGGGATTGAGGATGATCTTAAAATTGTGGAGGGTGATTTGACTGATATCACGTCCCTTGCAGGTGCATTGGATCTTTCTGAACCCGAATATGTCTTTCATTTGGCTGCCCAGTCATTCATACCTGCATCCTTCAAGGATCCATTGAAGACCCAGATGATAAATGCCAATGGAACTAGCAATCTGCTTGAAGCCATCCGGATCAAGGATTTAAATCCTAAAGTTGTGTTTGCAGGTTCTAGTGATGAGTATGGTCTTGTTATAAGTTCAGAGGAGCAGTATGAAACCCTTAAATCGAAGTATGGAGTTGTTTTTCCAGAGCCAGTTTCCATCCCTGAACTTCCAATTAAAGAATCCAATCCATTGAGACCAATGTCTCCCTACGCAACATCCAAGGTGTACTGTGAGTATTTGATGAGGAATTATCATGACTCCTTTGGTTTGGACACTGTGGTTTCGAGGGCATTCAACCATGAAGGTGCTGGAAGAGGCGACATGTTCGTTACCTCAGTTGTGACAAGGCAGGTTTCAGATTTGAAGGCAGGTAAAATTGATGGTATCAGGATAGGGAACGTGAATGCACTCAAGGACTGGTCACATGTTAAGGATGTTGTGAATGGTTACATGCAGCTTGCAGCCCACGGTGTGTCTGGTGATGTTTACAACCAGGGAGCCATGCGAACCAACAGTGTGTTGAGCTACATACTACTGAGTCTTGAAACAGCAGGATACAGCATTGAAAAAATTGAAACCTTTAATGGTGAGAAGATGATGAAGGATCCTGCAGTCACAAACAACGACACTGTTTTTGGTGTTAAGTTCGAAAAAACTGCTGTTGACTCTGCTATCCTCGAAGAAGGTTTAGAGTACAAGGCCCAAAATGGTGGCATCAATGTATTCACAGATAATGGCAAAGTTGCCATAGAGTTTGATCCTGAAAGGTTCAGACCTTCAGAGGTACCAATAAGCCTGTGTGATAACACCAAAATAAGGAGTATTGGAGCAAAGTACAGTTACTCCCTTAAGGACATCATCAGGGATCAGTTGGATTACTTAAAACCCAAATAAATAGGATTTATTACCATTATTTTAACTAGTAATAAGGATTTGGTTCACCATATGGTCAAAAAAGGGCGACGTATCTATATACAATGGATTACATAATAAATCACAGTTTAAACATCCTAGTGTTTGGTGGCAAACAACGGGCTACTGTTTTAGATACAAAATTTCTGTGCAGCATTTATCACAGGATAACAATAAGTTTAATCTATTTAAAGGGGTTAGGGGACAATTGATGAACAAAATTAAAGTTTTAGTGGTGGAGGACGAAAGTGTAGTTGCTGTTGGGATCAAAAAACAGCTGAAGGATCTTGGGTTTGAAGTTGTGGGAACTCCAGCCACAGGAAAAGAAGCAATAAATATAGCTCTCCAAAAGAATCCCGATATTATTCTAATGGACATTGTTCTTCAGGGAGAAATGGATGGAATTGAAACCGCCGAGGTTATTCAGTCACACATGGATACACCAATCATATACATTACTGCCTACTTCGATGAGGAAGTATTAAGAAGGGCCAAATTAACAGAACCCTACGCCTACATGATTAAACCGATTAAAACAAGTGAATTAAATGCTAATCTACAGATGGCTGTCTACAAATACAAATCTGAAAAGAAGAAAGATGAAATTTCCCAGCAGATCACAGCCATAATTCCCGCTTACAACGAACAGGTTTCAATAGGAAGTGTGGTTTTAAAGACACGGATGTATGTGGACAGGGTAATTGTTATTGATGATGGGAGTTCAGACAGAACTGAAGAGATTGCAGTCCTTGCAGGTGCTGAAATAGTGAAACATCCTGCTAATCGGGGAAAGGGTAAAGCACTTGAAACAGGATTTAATGCGGCCAAAGGCTCTGAGATCCTGATAACCTTGGATGGCGATGGTCAACACAATGTGACAGACATACCAAAACTTATTAAGCCCATTATAAATGGAGAAGCAGATATCGTTAATGGAAGCAGGTACATGGATGGTGATGATAAGGACACACCAACCTACAGGAGGGTGGGGCAAAATGTGCTGGATGTGGCAACCAACTTCAATGCAAGGAGCGATATAACCGACAGTCAAAGTGGATTTAGAGCTTTTGCTGCTTACACCATTCCCGCTTTTAAATTTAGAGAATCTGGTTATGGTATTGAAAGTGAAATGATAATTGAAGCCTCAAATGCAGGTTTCAGAATAAAAGAAGTACCCATAGGTGTGAGGTATGATGTGAACGGTTCTAAAAAACATCCCCTAACCCATGGTATTGGTGTATTGGTTAAGGTACTGCGGGATATGGAATTTAACAGACCACTTTACTACTTCACATTTCCAGGAGCAGCCATGATCATCATTGGTTTGTTAGCGGGTTTGATCTTCTTTGGAGAATACCTGAATCATGAAACAAGCTCCCTTGCACCGACCACTTTAGCTGCGCTTCTAACACTTGCAGGTACCTTCATAGCATTTACCGGTATCATACTCCATTCAATGAGTAGGATGATCGAACGAACCATGGGTAACTGATTACAGTATTGACATGACCCATTATTATTGATAAATAAAAATCAATTTCAAACTATTCTTTTTTAGATACCTAACATTATATTATCACAGAAACAAAAAAATGGATCATGTGGAATTTAATATTATTTTAATGAGCCTGTTAAAATGTGCTTAAAAAAATTTTTGTTGGTTGGTCTGATAACAATGGATATCAAGATATATATCGTAAGTTCAGGAGAGTATGGTCTTAGGATAATTAACAATATTGCTAAAAATGGTTTTGCAGCTTCTATTGTGGGCATGCACGAATTTCCAGATGATCTTCCAGAATTCATTGACAACCCCCAAAGTTACATACCAAAAGATATTCCAGAATCTGATCTCATCCTAGCATTGGGACTCCGGGGAGATATAAATTTAACACTCCCAATTATTGCATCAAAGGCAGGGGCCAAAGCAGTTATTTCAGAAATTCATGACCCTACCCAACTGCCACCTGGCCTTCAAAGGGAGGTTGAAGAGTCCGCAGGAGATATTAAAATTGTTTTTGCAAAGCCATTCTGTTCTCTTAAACCTGTGGGTGATGAAGTTGTGGATGAATTTGCCAGATACTTCGGCAAACCAGAACTTAAAATTGAATCTAATAAACTTATCAAGAACGTGGAAGTCATCTGTGGAGCACCATGTGGTTCAACACAATTCGTTGCAGATGAACTTGAAGGTTTTCCAGTTGAAGATGCTGAACTTGAATCTGGAAACAAAATACACAACTATCCCTGCATAGCTTCCATGGCCACAGATCCTGTGGTTGGAGACACCATTCTACACCTTGCAGGCTACAAAATCAAGGAAGCAGTCAAGGCAGGAGTGGGATTTGCAACAAAGTCTGCCGTTGTTGACAAGGATGCATGTATGGGTGGAATTGATTGTGACCACAACTGCGTGGATGTGTGTCCGAATGTTAAAATTGGCGATGACACCGTGACTGTTGATGAAGACAAAAAGGCAGTTATAAATCCAGTTTCATGTGGTTGTTGCGAAATATGTGTCCGGGAATGTCCCTACGGTGCAATTGAAATAGTAGAAGAGAAAATTGATATAACGTGAATATAAAATAAAATTTTTAGGATCATAATTTTAATGAATTTATTATTTGGAGAAGTACTAATATGGCTGGAAAAGTAATTTTTATTGGAGGAGGTCCAGGAGACCCCGAACTTTTAACATTAAAAGCTTACAACATAATCAAAAAAGCAGATGTTATAATATACGCAGGATCACTCGTAAACAGAGATGTTCTAAACTCTGCAAGGGATGATTGCCTGATAGAAAACAGCGCATCCATGAACCTAGATGAAATACTCCATCTCATGGAGAAAAGTGTGGCTGAAGATAAACTGGTTGCAAGAGTACATACAGGTGACCCTGCAATTTACGGAGCCATCGGAGAACAGATAGAAGGACTTAAAGCTAAAGATATAGACTTCAATATAATACCCGGTGTGAGTTCATTTTTTGCTGCTGCAGCTGCCCTTGAAACAGAATTAACGCTCCCTGAAGTTTCACAAACTGTAATTATCACAAGACCTGAAGGACGAACACCCAAACCTTCAAAGGAAGCTATTTCTAAACTTGCTGAACACGAAGCAACCATGTGCATCTTCTTAGGTGTGCACATGATCGAAGATGTGGTGAAGGATCTTTTAACCCACTACAACAGTGCAACTCCTGTAGCGGTTGTTCAAAAAGCATCATGGCCAGATGAAAAGATCGTGCGCGGAACCCTTGAGAACATAGCAGCCAAGGTTGCTGAATCTGACATTAAAAAGACAGCCATGATAATAGTGGGTGATGTGCTGGGAACAGAAAATGTAACTCCGTCCAAACTCTACGATCGCGAATTCACACATGAGTACAGAAAAGCAGAGTAAAAATAAAATAAATAAATTGGAGGGTGGGACAAAAAAATAAAATCCCTCCATTACTTTTAACCTTCATTTAACTCCTCACTTATCCGATTTCTGATTTTATATCCTTATTTAGTTGTGGTGAATTTAAATCTGAATAGGGATATTTTGCTTGAACCGGATAAAGCCTGTATACTGCCTGTGTGTAAAATAACAGTGTATTGCACGCCTTTTGCAAGTACTGTTAATGGTTTTATGTACAGTGAACTGCCTGAAATGTATGTTCTAAATGGTTTAGAACCCCATTTATTTATAAGTTTAATAAATTTATTTCCATATTTTATGGGTACATTAAAGGTAATTTTTATCAACTTATTTATTGGAACCCTAAATGCATTATTAACAGGATCTGTACTTGTAACATACAGTTTAGCGAAGATTTTAACGGATGTTGTTACTGTTTGGAAATTTATGGATGATTTTATTATCGATGTTCCTGTACGTCGACTTGTAAAGGTGGTGGTGGATAAACCATTCTTTGTTACTGTGAGGATTGGAATTACAAATCCCTTTGAATCAGTTGTAAATCCTACTGGAGTTCCGTCAATAACATATTTTCCAGGATATAATTTACTTGTATCAGAACCTCTACTGTTATATCTTAGATTCAAAACTATTTTCGAGTTAGAACCAACAACTATACTGTTGGAATCGGAATTTAACTTTATAACTAGCCATGGGTTGAAGTTGAAAATCCATAGATCCTTGTGGGTGCACTGTTTGATCCCCACCAGTTGTTTAATGCATTTAAGTATCCTGATGTGTCAGGACAGTACACTTGATAAGTATTTCCAAGGAGGCTGTTTAAATTAAATTTAGCTGAATTATGTTTGCTGAAAGAAACACCCATTAGATTATTCACGAATCTGTTACTGATAACGGTATTACCCGTGCTTGTAATTTTAAGTCCAGTTTCTATGTTGTTACGAATGGTATTTCTAGTTATATAACACCCTGCACCTGTTATTATTAGACCGGTTTGTGTGTTGAATCCGATGAAATTGTTATTAAAAGTTGAGTAGGGACTTGCACTGTTTATTCCGTTTCCATTGTAAGTTGCATTATTATAACCGACTGTGTTGTGATCTGCACTGGTGGATTTTTGCAGTGTTATTCCAATGATGTTGTTCTGTAAAACATTGCGAACTATTGAATTGTAGGTGCCTATTACAAAAATACCACTTCCAACATTGTTTTTAATGGTGTTACTGTTTATTGTCACATGATTAGCAACGGATATTAGTGCATGGAACGTATTGAAGGATATAATGTTGTTATAAAATGTTGTGTAGTTACTTGCACTGCTTATACCTGCCACATTGTAGTTTATGACATTTCCACTCACTACATTGTAATCTTTAGTATTAAATCCTGCTATGGTAATTCCACTGTTCCCGTTGTAGGATATGATGTTATTTATGATTTTATTGAACTTGCCAGTAATATCAAATCCACTTACTATGTTCTGTGAAACTATGTTATCACTTATTGTACTGTTACTTATACGAAGCCAAAATCCATTTTTATTGCCTGTAAGTGTATTTCCACTAATTATATATCCGCTTGGAATGTCCATATGAAACTGCTGGATAGCAATTCCATCTTCTGCTCCAGTTACTGTGTTGCCAATTATTTTCATCAATCTTGAATCTGCAGTGGCATATATTCCTGCGCCTGTTAATCCTGTGCTGATAACCCTATTATTTGAAACTATGTTGTTTTCGCTGTTAAAATTGAATAATATTCCATTTAAGAAGTTATGGATAATATTTCCAGATATTGTGTTGAATGTGCAGAACCCATATTCAAAACTAATTCCATTCCCAACTGCAGGATTGATTCCTGTTATAGTATTTCCAATGACTCGGGAGTTGTTCATTGGTCCATAAAATTGTATTCCTACTAATGAAACATCACTAATTTTGTTTCCAGAAATAAGGCAATTGTTTGCATTGTTTATCATGATGCAGTAGCTACTTCGGGATAAGTTAAAATTTTGGATAGATGTGCCTGCACCATTGGGATTTACAGTAAAAACAGCAGAACTAGTATTAATTGCCTCAATATTAACACTTCCCTGGGCTTTTATATTGACTTTTTTGTTTACAACAACACTTTCCTTATAAGTCCATGGATTGTTGTTATCATCGTAAACATTTATGTTATCTCCCGCTGCTGCACTGTTAACAGCTGCCTGGATACTCTGACCAGGATGCACAGTAACATTCGCGGCCCCAGTGAATTGTATTGATGTTATGCAAAAAGTAAAAAAAGCACATATATGATCATTTTTTTATCATATTTCATCACCAACTACCATTAAAATATGTTTTTTTGATTTATAATACCTTTCACGCCATTAATACTCCCGTTAACGAGAATTAATATTATTATATCAAAGAATTCATTATAAGGTGTAATTGTCCTTGAAACAGAATTAAAACTTCCTGAAGTCTCTCAAACTGTGATAATACAAGACCGGGGGTAAAAACACCTAAACCATCTACGGAAGCTATTTCTAAACTTGCACAACACCAGGCCACCATGTGCATCTTTTTAGGTGCCCATATGATCGAAAATGTGGTAAAAGATCTCCTAACCCTACTACAAAGAAACAGCTGTTGCAGTTGTTCAGAGGGAGTCATGTCCAGATAAAAAGATTGTTCGCAGAACACTTGATAATATAGCGGCCAAAGTTGCTCCTGAATCCGATGTTAAAAAAAGAGCTATGATAGTTGTGGGTGACGTGTTGGGAATAGAGAATGTTACACCATCTAAACTCTACGACAGAAAATTTGGACATGAGTACAGAAAATCAGAATAAATATCTTTGATAAAATAGTATGGGGCATTAATAGTTAAATTTGATAATGTCTGTACTACTTTTTATTTCAAGATACTCTACTACCATCTTGTGCGTTGATATAAATACTGTACAATGCAGATTTTGCTTCGCTGTTATATATGGGGACGATCCATACTTTAATACCCTGATAAGTAGATAATTTGGGTGTTTCAGGAGTTAATTTAGCTGATCCAATACTTGCACCAGCTTGATTATTGTATTTTACTGCTAGTTCCTTTGCTTTTGAAGCACTGATATAATTTGTTGAATTATTACTATTAGAGTTTATGTTTGTTCCAGTTGCATTAACTGACTCATTTTGGGTAGTATTTGAGATTATACATCCACTGACTGCAATTAAAATAGTAATTATAAAAATAACAACTATCCATTGTTGAATTATCTTCATTTTTCTTCTCATAATATTATCAATACCATTAACAATAGTACATCATTAACAATATATTAAAACCCATCGTAAGAAATCCCAATATGCTTCTGGCTACTATGAAATTTCGTAATATAGTATGTTAAGCTTAAATTTTCATTCATAAGTTACATTTATTGCTATAAAAATGTTTCATTTATAATATTCTACAAAAGTTTTTACAAAGTACGTATAAATTACTTCCCAAGAATTGGTGAATTTATTTCTCGAATTATGCATTTTATTTAATCATTTAAGGTTAATTAATAATGCATAATAAATTTTATTACTTGTAATATGGTTATATACGAAAACAGGAGAATTATAATATATTTTCTCATGTTTGAAAAAGAATGTAAATTAACATTAAATCTTAGTTCTAATTTATCTGGAAATGGAATAATTGTTTCAGATATGAGTCCTAATAAAATGCTTATCATTACTACTATCAAATTTATACCGATAATTATACTTGAAAAGATTATTGTACCTGTAGTAACGCAACCCAATTACAAATGCATAACATATAAATTGATTAGGATTATATTTTGAATTTAAAGGATTAATTTTTGATCTTAGAGTGAGTACAATCATTGGATAAAAAAGCCAAACAAACAACATACATAAAAAAATATGATTATTATACTGATTTTGCATTTATACACCAAAAAAAATATGGTAGAAGATTTTGGTTTATTTTAATCTGTACAGTGTAGCACTTCTATCAAACTGGTTTAATTTGTGTGGAGAGTCCAACTGTATGTCCTTCCAGAGTATTGAGTATTTTTTTGGCATAGAGAAATAAACCCTTACAGTGGTAGTTTGTCCGGGTTTTAATGGTTTTAAACTAGCACTTTTAGTGTAACTTTTTAATCTATTGTACACTGATCCGACTTTATGTGGTTGTTCGTACCATATTTTTATTTGGGTTGCCTTGGAAGATGCAGATCCTGTATTGGTCACTTTAACATCCAAATAGTTTACATTTCTGTTTTTGTAATTGCGGATACTGGTGTATCCACATGTAACTTGACCAAGAGAGAGTTGTGGTTTAGTTGATACGTACACCAAATATTCCTTGGTTGCGCCGACTATGGTTCCATTAAACTTCTGTCCCATGCACGAAGCATTGGCAAATGTGGCGTTGAAACTCACGAGAATTTTGTACCATCCTGATCTGTTGTAAGTATGGGCTATCCATCCATTGTAACTTGTTTTTGTTCCATCACCAAAATTTATGTAGGAATTTTTAAATTTAATTCCAGTTATGTTGGTTAGTAATCCTTGAGATCGGACTGATGGCCTGTATTTAACTGATTTATATTTACTTACCTGAAATGTTGAATTTTTATACTTTCCATAATTTTTAGGTAATTTACCATCCATGGGATAGATGATTCCATCGACACTTAACTGTGCATATCCATTGCTTGAATTATCCCCATCGTTTGTGACAGTAACTGAGTTAGATCCCATGTTTACATAAGCAGTACTAGCAGCTAATGAACAGAGCATTGAAATTGCAAATATGGATAGAATTACTATTTTATTAATTTTCAAATTTATCAGCCCCCATAAATAAATTTGATAAAAAATTTTTTTCTGTAAGAAAAATTTCATTTCTAAAAAAAAATTTCCATCAGTTATTTTAAAAATTTTAATAGAGATAAAAATAATGTTTTAATTGAACTCTGAAGCATTTCTTGTTAATAGTTGTTTTTTTGTTCCAAATATACTAATACATTAAATTCAATGATCATCACGGATAAGATAAGGTTTGGATATTTGATGATCTAAATCTTTGGGCTTCCATGTTTTATCTTTGTTATGTTACTGTTTTTTATCCCTAAAAAAATCTCATTTTAAAATTGAAGAACTTAACATATAAATATTTCCATTTTACTTGAATTAATATAAAGTAAACTTGAATAATAAGATAGTCCCATCCACCACAACCGCTAATATCCATCAAAATTGGAAAAATTAAGAAAAAAGTAGTTCTTTACTGAAGTGAAAGTACATGTTCAGCAGCTGTTGAATTTTATGCTAATTTAAATTACAATACGTGGTTTTTATCACTTAGTTTATGCTACCTCTAATTTAACATTCCATTTTAATTGAATGAATGGGTGTGGATTTTGTTTGGATTATATTAAAATGTTTTAGTAACTGATATAGTGCTTTGTAATTATTTAAAGAGTATTTGAAAGTAGGTACATCTAATCGTTTGAATTGTTTAAAAAAATGGAAAAAAGATAATTTACCAAACTATTTGATCATAGTTTTATTTATTTTATTTCCCTTAATCGTATTTTTAATAGATTTAAACGATTTAACAGTTACTAAACCATATTTTAAATTATTTATAATCTGGTTTTTATAAAGCGTTGAGTTAGACCCTTTATTATAAACACCGTAGTTTTTGTTTTGATATATTTTATTATCTACCAGTTGTGAATATTTTGCAAGATTTGACACATAAAATCCAATTTTATTTAATTTTAAAGTGTTGGTGTTTGCATTATTTTTGTATCCTCCATCATACACCCCGTCATTAAACATGCTAACAATATTACTCTGTACAACTGTTGATTTAGATGTTTTGCTGTTGTAAATTCCATATCCATCGTTCTTTCCGGTTAATATATTATTATAGATCTTATTCTTTGATCCTGTGTTATACACTCCATAGCTTGTCACAGATTTAATGGTATTAGAGATGATGGTTGTTGAGTTAGCATGATTTTCAACACCCCTATACTTACCAGAAATCGTATTGTAACTAATTACAGAACCTGAACCACCATTATAAACACCATACACACCATTAACTAACGTATTATGTCCAATCCGGGCATTTAAACCTACATTGTAAATACCAACTTTGGAAGCTCCGGATATCTTATTATACTTCAAATCAGAAGACGAGACATAGTTCATAACACCATACTGCCCACCAATAAGAGTGTTGTTTAATATATCTACATTTAAACCCCTATTCATAAATCCAATCCGGTTATTTAAGAGTTTCAGCCATTTAAACGTTACATTATTACCATAGTTACTTATACCAGAATAAGTATTGGAATTGAAAACATTAACTGTGTTTATTTTAACACCAGCACCACTACCATAATTAATTAATCCATTCACATTTTTCTGAAACGTATTATTTGTTACTGTAACATTATTCACACGGTTTAGAATTCCGGTAGTGTAGTTTTTAATTATCAATCCTTGAATACTGCATTTACTGTTAATGGTCAAAGCCACACCAGAACCACTACCTCTCAATATAACAGCTCCATTAGCCTTAATATTTACCGGTTTTGAAATTTTCAATGACAGTCTGTTGTAATTTCCCTCCATAAAAATAACATTACTGGAAGCTGGGCTGTTATCAAAAATATGCTGTATTTGAGAGTTGGTCATGTAGTTATATACAAACCAGTTTTTAGCGGTGATATTCGTAATATACACGGCACTTGCAGTGGTTGTGCTGTTATACCAACTATTCTTATTGAAACTGTCAATAATAACATAATTTCCAATGTCCAAATTGATTAATAAGTTAGCAATTCCATTATTATTTGTAATTCTTGAGTAGGTGGCATTTAAATTTGGGCTGATTATCTTGAAATTTATTGTTTCCCCTGCTAAAGGTCTATTATAAATATCTGTTAATAAGACATTATAGCTATTATTAAAATTAGATATTACTGGATCTGCCCTTAGTTTAGTGTCTACTTTGCTAATTTTAAGTGTACTTTGGTTTGATGAGGATTTGTAGAGGCGGGTTCCATTGTACTTGGCTGTTACATTGTAGGTTCCAGGATACAAATTCACTGTTATGCCTGCAGTTCCATTACCATTAGTCTTAATATTAAAAGTCTTCTTCAATTTATTCTGAGAAAAAGTTAAAGCAATGATGGAATTTTTAACCACATTACCCTTACCATCCTTCAACTTCACAATAAACGAGTTACCCCGACCATACAAATACTTTGTAACTATAGTTAGCACTGTTTTTGTGGGGTTTATTGTAAATGAAGACTTGCTGGAACTTGAACCAAACCAACTATCACCTGAAAAGCTTGATTTAATATTATATTTACCCTGAGATAAGTTAACGAAAACAGTTGCCCTGCCTTGATCATCTGTAATGCCTGAGTATGTCTTAGAAACAATTCCATTGCTAATATTAAAAATTATCCTTTGATTTCCCACCCCTCTGCCGTTAACATCATATAAATATGCTGAATAAAGATTACTCTGACCATAAAAGGTTTGATTATATGAAATTAACTTTGTTATGGTCATTAAAACTTGTATAACTGCATTAGCATGAGATCCTGTAAAATATCCATCACCAGCGTAAGTTACGTTTACAGTGTACACACCAATAGGTTTATTAATCGTGATGGACACCACACCATGATCATCGGTAGTTAAATTATAAACCACAGATTTCCCGTTCTTATCCTTAATAATACACTTTAATAATTGTTTTGATATTAAATAACCATTCACATTGCTTAAAATTAATTTATAACTGTTATTTTTTCCATAAAAAATAGCATTACTAATACCAATCATGGTACTGTTGTTTCTAATGGTTAAATCCACAATTTGATTATCGATCATAGCTTTAACAATAAAATCCTTAGTAGAATCTGATGTTATGGTTGTGAAGGCATGATTGTTAACTAAATTTCCATTTTCAGGCGAAACTGTGGAACCCACACCAGTAAAAACCACAGCCCTAGAAGGTAAAACACTTCCCAAATTAGTTATGGTACCATTAATATCAGTTACCTTATCTAAAGCCGCATTTACTACATTACCCTTAGCATTCAAAGTCATTATAACCCAATTTGATGAATAAACATCACCTAAAAGCTTGTAAATTTTCCCATTAACTGGTCCGCTGTTTGAACCCCACCAATTAAACAATAAATAAGCAGTTCCCATACGATTATAAACATCGTTGGCCAAATATTTGGCACTATTATTTACAAAAACAGAATAAGTAACATTCAAGTTGCCAACATTATAAATCGCCCCACCATAGGACGCAGAGTTACCCAAAAATACACAATGATCTACTTTCAAATCCCCTCCATTAAAAACAATACCATTCGAATCATAATCCTCATATGACTCATAAATACTGGAATTATTAAGAAATGTAGAATTTGAAATTACAGCATTAATATCATCATAATAATCTCCAATAATTACTGTAGGTGCACTTCCAGTGTTATTTATAAATGTGGAGTTGTTTATTATTCTAGCATTCCTAACACAACTTCCTAAGAAGGACTGGGTGTTATTAATGAACTTACAATTATCTACTACTCCAAAGTTAAATCTAGAAAATTCCACTCCTCCAGTGTTATTAATGAAATTGGTACCATTGATCAAAACATAAGAATTTGAATCTCCATCAGCAGAAATTGCATTGAGATTGTTATTGATAAAAGTTGAATTAATAACAGTCAAATTGCCATCAGAACGAATAACTTCCCTGTCATAATAGTTATAGCTTGTTACAGGAATGTTAATGTTGGTGAAGTATGAGTTAACTATGGTTAGATCATTTGTAGAATCAACAACGTAACCCACTATGTTGAAAAATGTAGAATCATATATTTTGCTTACACCATTATTTTTTATACAGCCAGAAGAATTGGATATTGTACAATTATTTAAGACCATAACTCCATCATTATCAAATAAATCCACATTGTAAGACATGTTTGAGCATATGTTTATTTTGTTCAGATTTATTTGTCCGAACTGTGTAATGGTAAATAGATTGAGATTGGAATATCTGTAAATCAAAACATTACCATCAATTGCACTGAAAGTTAGGTATTTGTTTATGTATAAATCACTGTTGTAGAAGCCAGTGTATGTTCCAGGGAAGAGATATATTTTGTTTCCGTTTAAAGCTTTGCTTAATGCTTTTTGTAACGTTTGATAGGGGTTTGTTTTAGATCCATCCCCATAATAATCATCCCCATCATTTGAAACGTATATGGAGTAGTTAGTCCATCCAGTTCCAACAACCAGTCTCACTTTTTGATCAGATACCCCTGCATAAATCCATGTATCTTCAGTATTATCTAGATAAGTGGTTGAAAATGAGTTATTTATTAAATAACCACTAGAATCAGCAAAATAACCATTATCCGTATCAAAACTTACGTACTGTGCAGGTAAGTAATTGGTTAAATCATAAATATTTTTACCATCAGTCCATTTAAATAAAACAGTGACTTTGGTATCGGTTTTAGAAGGAATTGGTGTTTTGTCACTCGTAAAAGTGAGTATTACCCATTTGGTAAGGTTAATATTGTACAGAGCAGGTAAACGGTTTGATCCCCACCAGTTGTAGTTAGCATTTACAGTAGCATTGATACCAGTAGAGACATAGGATAAGGCAGAGTAACTAATATTTAGTGTACTGTTTGTACCAACATATATCTGTGAAAGCCATGATGATCCTTTGATGGTTGCATTACTATATTCCAAGTTAATTGTATTGGCATTCATCTTTGTGAAAGAGGAATTTATTATGGTAATGGTATTGCCTTTACTGCTTATCCCTGCATTATTAAACTTTGAATCAGTTATTGTGATTGAGTTTGGATTGTTATTAAAATTGTCACAGTTAATATAGTTTGAAGTAAAATTTGATGAAATTACCGTTGTAAATCCATTATTGTACAATGCATTACCATTATTTTGTGTGAATTGGCTGTTTGTTATTGTTGCAGTTCCAAAATTGGCGATACCCCCGGCATAGTTGGTGCAGTTGTTAGATTTGAAGGTGGAATTAATCACAGTTAAATTACCGTAACTCAATACTGCACCTGATAAAAATCCTTTGTTATTGGTGAATACTGAATTTTTTAGGTTTAATTGACCATAATTGATTATTGAACCTGCTGTAGAATCTGTTCCATCATTTCCATTAATAAATTTTAAACCATCCAGCTGCAAATTTCCAATGGAACTGATCATGAAAAAGTTATAAACTCCTTTACCATCCATTGTTGCAGTGCCATCTTGAGATGAGATGTTTATTGTTTTATCTATGGTTAATTTGGTATTGTTTACTCCGGAGTATGTGCCGGTGTAAAGATATATGGTTGATCCATTAACTGCATTAGTTATGGCATATTTTAGACTTTTATAAGGATTATCTGCACTACCATTTCCTGTTTCATCATTTCCATTGGTAGATACATATATATGCAAATTTTGTGAATCAGTAGCCTTTTTAAGATTTTGAGTTTTCAAAAGCGTAGCTGCTGCATGGGAATCTGAACTGTTTATAGTACTGTTCATTGAATTAGCTGTTGCTGCACTGACCGAACCCATTGAAAGTACTGCTAATGATAATATTATGAATATTATCAATCCTTTTCTCTGATTAAACATTTAAATATCCTCCAAATTTTAGGGTTTATTCGATTTTCTGTTGTTGTGAATATAGCCCGCCAACACAACAATCAAGAACAGTATCACTGCAATTAAACCACTTAAAGTATTTGTTTCCTGATTTTGACTGTTTTTATCCTGATTAATTTCATAAGTCCGTTTACCAGAACTTGAACCACCTCCAGACTTGCCTCCAGCATCAGAACTACCAGCAGCTGCTGCTGTCAATACTGAACCCGCTGTATTCAATGCACGATTAATATAATCCGTGGAATTCTGACCATTACCCAAAATATCAGTACCATTGGAATTGGAACCAGTACCGGATCCTGTTCCATTACCTCCATTTATGCCAGAACCATTACCGTTACCAATACCCGAACCAGTGCCAGAACCTAAACCACTACCAGTACCAACACCCCAATTAATGCCGTTACCATTACCATAGCCATTGCCGTTTCCGTTACCATTTCCGTTACCATTTGACCCTCCAGGGTTATCACCCCCACCTGTTGTACCGTTACCCCCTGTAGAGTTACCATCAGATGCCCAATTAACCCTCTCACTCAACCACGTTCTAAAGTACTGTACTGCATTCCACACCGAATCATCAGGTCCGTAAATCGAACCCCACCAGTTTCCAACGGCGTAAATATTCGTATAATAATTCTGGGCGTATACTGTTGAGGAGGTAGGTGCAAAATTGTTCACAATATTTGAATTGGTTATATTCACGTTGGCAGCATCAAATCCAAAGGCACCGCCCCTAACCATCGCAGTATTGTTCTCAATATCACAATTGTTCATGACCAAGTAATGTAGAACATGATCCCAAACAACTTCTCCTTCATAGTAAAGCCCAGCATAATACATGGCGTTATTATTACTTATAACGGAATTAGTGATTTTAACATTCCCAGATAATCCCAGAGCGCCCGCAGATGTAGCAGTATTATTCATAAATATGGATCTATCAATAAATCCATTTCCTAAGGATGCTGAAATTGCCCCACCACCATTACTGGCTTTATTATAGAAGAATGTAGAATTTATTAGGGTAAATTTATCTGTACTGCCAAAAATAGCACCTCCACTAGTAGCATTGTTATATTTAAAAGACGAATTATAAATATAATTTACAGAACTACCATCAAAAGGATTGCCAGAATAAGCAGAATTAGAAATTACACCACCATATGATGCGGAATTAAAATTAAAGATAGAATTATTTAGGTTTAAATATCCAAAATTATTAATTACACCACCATTGTTTGAAGCATTATTATATCTAAATGAAGAATTTGAAATATTCAAATTACCAGTATCATTATTGTACACCACTCCACCAGAATAAGCGGAATTATAGTTCATTTCACATCCTAAAATTGAAGCATCTCCATAGTTACAAATAGATCCTCCATTGTTCGCAGTATTATATGAAAAAACCGAATTCGTTAACAATAAAATACCATGGTTTAAAATACTTCCCCCATTATTAGCAGCAGTGTTATTTAATATCTTAGAATCTGTAATACTTAATTTACCATAATTTATGAATACTGATCCGCGTTCTGCATATGCATTAGTCAAGGTTAAGCCTGAAACTATCAAATTCCCTGAATTTGTAATATAACAAATCTGATTATTATTCCCATTTATAATCACTTTACCATCTAAAGAAGAAAGAGTAATTGTTTTATTAACAATCAATCCGGATTCTGTATAAGTTCCCTTGAGTAGGTAGATTGTTGCCTGATTGTAAGCTTTAGATATGGCAAAGCCTATGGATTTATAAGGGTTCATCTTAGATCCATTACCGCTTATATCATTACCATTTGGTGAAACAAAAACAAAAACCGGGGTATTATTTCCTACAACATCATACAAAGCATAAACTGATTTATCGGCCATTTTATTGCTATTATCACTGATTAAATAATTGCCCTCAACAACATTGTATCTTGAAACATTAGAATCGATGAAAACAGCATAATCCCCTGAAGCCAGATAATTTGAAATTATATAATTATCAGTCACCAGATTATAGGATGAATCCTTAGAATAGTAAACACCAGCCTGACCAGTTGAAACAATATCGTTTTTAACTGGTTTTATTCCAGATAGTAATATGGTGTTAGATTTGATTAAATCTCCTTTAGATTTAAATCCCACATAGCCGTAGGAACTGTTGGACACGGCATAGATTTTGTTATTTTTAACTACATTATTAGTTGCACCAATTGATTCAATTAAATAAACCAAATTACCTGTGCAGTTTATTGTGTTGTTGAATATTTGGGTATTATTAGTGCGAAGTGAACCAAAACCAATATAAGAATCAGAGTAGTCAGTTACAATTCCATATAGTTTATCAGAAACCATTACGAATTTATTGTTAGATATTACTGTACTATCTGCCATGGCAATATATACACCTGTGGAGGATGTGTTTGAATTCATATAAAATGCATTGTTTGATATGTAATTAGATTTAGGACTTCTACCGCGACGATTTTGATAATAATTAGATACTTTAACACCGTAGAGACAATTTTTTCCATCCATATTAATTGCATTATTTTTGATAGTATTGGAAATACTGTTTAGAGTGATAATTATACCATCAACTGTTTTATCCACAACATTGGAAATATGAATAAAATTATTCTGTACAATTACATTGTTTGTCTCAACCAGTGTAATTGCAGTTTCATCTGTTAAGTTGAATATTAAATTGCTAACAACAGAATTAGAGGCTCCTGATCTTAAAATGAAACTGATATTAAGGGGATTGTTGGATTTGTAAGCAGTTAAATTTAGTGGAATATCAAGAATTAGGCTGCAATACTTATCTAAATCTGCAAACAACAAAGTATCATTAGGTTGAACTATACCATCCTTCAATAGTTCACCATTAGATGTGCTGGAAAAGTAGTTCAGTAAATTTGTCTTATCTATTACATAGGAATTTCTAGCTAAAACTGTGTTTGATGCTTTTTTTGTGTTTATTTGCGTTGCTGCATTAGTGTAGATGGTGTTAAGTAAAATGTTAGTGGTATCTGTATTTGCTGTTAAATATATGGCTGCATTTCCATTTCCTAACACATCATTATTGTTGGGATCAGTTAAACTTAAATTTCCACCAGTTGTTTGGATCTTATTAGATTTAATCGTTACACTACTGGTTCGATAGGCACTGATTCCATAAACACCACTACCAGTTCCATACAATGAATTATTGACGACTGATATATTTTGACACATGTGCAATTCAATCAAATAAGCCATGGATTTGACATTAACGATTATTGTGTTACTACTAATAATTAAATCATGCAAATAACCTATTACATTGGATGTTGCAATACCATAACCATACAATCCACCTACAACATTAATATTATTGGCATTAATTGTTGAGTTAATTAAAGAATCTGTATATATTCCTTCTGCAAGTTTGTTACCAATTAAAATAATGTTGTTATTGGATATTATGAAATATTTAGAGAAATCATTTGCTAAATGCAAACTTGTTTGACTGCTCGACACTGCATTAATCCCATAAATATAGCCATTGTTACTGTTCATGTAAATAGTATTTTTTGTTATATTAACAAATTCACATGCCCCATAACTCAAAATGCCAGATAATGAACCTGTGAAATTAGTGTCTGATAGAATAGTCATGTTGTTAGCAGTAATATTGATGTTTTTTGTTCCATCAGCTAAAATTATGCCATTTAAATTAGTATTATAAAAATTCAATTCTTTTAGGGTAGATCCGCTTGCATCAGAATATAATGTGATGCACACATTTATCAATAAATTGGAGAGCCCATTACTGATAATTGAAACTTTTTGGTTGAATTTCAAATTTTTACCGGTTAAATGAGTTAAAATGATTACTGCATCACTTTTAAATGATTTAAAGTTTAGATAACCATTTTTATCAAAATACTTATAATAATTAGAATCATCAACAACTATGGCTGTTGCATCATTAATTATGCCATTAACAGTATTATCCGAGCTATCATCACCATGAACATCTGTAATATTCTTATAAATACCCTTAGATGCCGAAGTATAGATTTTATTCCCAGAAATAGTTGTATTGTAGATTAGTCCATTTAAAAATATTCCATAAAGAGTACTGGTGATGGTGTTATTCATTATTGTATTGTCATAAATTCGGTTGGTCAAAGAAATAATGTAAATACCATAAGAACCTGTGGTAATTTTATTTCCAATAATCTTAGAGTTACCACCTGTTATCTGAATTGCAGGATCTCCTTTAGCATTAATTGTGTTATTTGCTATCCAACCACTACCAACTATACCTTTACCATAAATTGGAAGATTAATAGTATTGTTGTACACCTTTGAATTGGTATCAACAGTGATTGCTTGAGTACAACCTTCATTAAAGGTTATATTGTTATTTTTAACTATAATAACAGAATTTGCTGATTTACTTTCAGCTGTTATTCCCAAATAAGCTGATTTGACATTGATTACGTTGTTTGATATGGTTGCATTATCACTTACCACTGATATAGCTGAGTCATACAGATCATTTATAATATGATTTCCATGAATGGTTACACTGTCCCCAGTCAAAGATATTGCCGTGAAAACATGTGCAATGGTATTGTTTACAACCATGGTATTATCATTACTAGCGTAGCTAAGCAGCATACCAACAACGAGATCAGAGATGTATACAGAATAGAGATAGTTATTTGAAATATAATTACCAACACACAATGCTGATCCGCCATAATCCCCATGGCCAAATGGATTGTAATAGATAATATTAGCGTTGGTTACTTGTAGGTAATTGTTTGAGATATTGTTGTAATGACACTGGCCCATGGGCATGCAAGAACTCCATGTGCTTATTAATTTATTGTACACTATTGTATTGTAACTAGACCATCCCATTGGCATGGCAAACACTTTAAGCGCATTTGCAACCTTGGCATAATTATAGGATATGGTATTGTAACTACTATTAGTAAGCCAAATTCCATTTAAAGGAATTCCCTCAATCCCATTATATTTATAAACAGTTTTATCGTTAGTTATGTTGAGTCCAGTTACAATAGAACCATCACTGCCGGCTATTAAATGAATTACGCCATTAGTTATACGATCTCCATCACAAATTGTTGTTAAAGTAAGTTTACGATCTATAGTAAATGCTTTGTCAGTCACATTTCCAATACAAATCGTGTCACCAGTTACAATATCTGCTGAAGGCAATATACGACCAGTATAAACATTAAAATAGTTAAAATAGCTACTATTGGTAATAATAATCTTCTTGGCTGTTCTAGAATTATCAGAAAATGAACTTGGTGATTTTAACACATGATTGGTAGCAACATTGTTTGAATTAGTAATTTTATTTGAAGAAACATTACCTGTCACTTTCTCAGCATTTACAGCAGATAGTGATATGTACAAAATCAATATGGAAACAATGACAATGAGTCTTTTATTTAGTTTTATCAATTTGCGATCCATCCTTTTCTAGGAAATTTTTAAGTTACTAACATGAATTTTTATTTTCTTGATCTTCCCGAAACAATTTAAAAAAATAAAAAATTGGGAAGTTAAAGATCAATACATTTTTTTGGTTTATTTTAGTGTAGTTGTGTTGATTTTATTCCCATTTATGGTGTTTTTACTAGTTTTAACAGATTTTATAGTTGCTAGACCATATTTCAAATTTTTTGTGATTTTGTTTTTACTGATCGTCGTGTTATATCCTTTGTTATAAACGCCGTAGTTCGTGTTCTGATAGACATTGTTAGAAGTTAGCTGTGTGTTTTTTGCAAAGTTAGACACATTCAATCCAATTTTGTTAGATTTAAAATTGTTAGATTTAATAATGTCATTCTGTCCTTCTTCATAAACACCGTAGGAGAACTTACTAACAGTATTTCCTTGTATCATCGTTGATTTAGATGTTCTGCTGTTGTAAATTCCATAGCCGTTGTTGTTTCCTGTTAAAATATTATTGTAGATCTTATTACCCTTAGATCCAGTATTATGTATTCCGTAGCTAGTTACAGATTTAATGGTGTTGGATATTATGGTTGTTGAATTGGCATAATTTTCAACACCCCTATACTTACCAGAAATCGTGTTGTAACTAATTATAGAACTTGAACCACCATTGTACACAGCATATGCATTATTAACTAATGTGTTATGTCCAATCCTGGAATTTAAACCTTTATTGTAAATTCCTACGTTGGAAGCTCCGGATATTTTATTGTAATTTATATCAGCAGATTTAGCATAGTTCATAACACCATACTGTCCACCACTAATATTGTTGTTTAAAATATCCACATTTAAACCGTTATTTGTGATTCCAACTTTGTTGTTTACCAGTTTAAACCATTTAAACGTTAGATTATTACCGTAGTTATAAATGGCTGAACCTTTATTGGATTGGATTATGTTGTTGGTGTTTATCTTAACTCCAGTACCGTTACCAAAATTCATAATACCATTCACATTTCCCTGGAACGTGTTATTCGTTATTGTAACATTATTCACACGGTTTAAGACTGCTGTAGTGTAGTTTTTAATTATCAATCCTTGAATACTACAGTTACTGTTAAGGGTCCAGGTAACACCAGAACCATTACCAACTAAATATACTGTGCCGTTAGTTTTAATATTCACAGGTTTTGATACTGTTAATGCTAGTTTATTGTATTGGCCTTTATTGAATATGATGTTACTATAGTTTTTGCAGTTGTTTAGGATGTACTGTATCTGAGTGTTGTTCATGTAGTTGTATATGTTCCATTGTGTTCCATTGTATGCTATTTGGTTGAATGTACTGCTGTTTTGAGAAGTTAAATAATCTCCTATACCATTGTAGGCTGCAGTGATGTTGTAGTGGCCAATCAAAAGATCTGAAACCCATTTGAAGGTTGCATATCCATTCACAAGGTTGGATGAACCAATCAATTTATTGCCATTAAAGAAGTTAACAGTTCCATTATTCACTAATTTACCAGTAGCGGTTTCATTAACTTTAGATATTAAAGTTATCAAATCTCCATACTTTGCTGAAGAATTTGATAAATTGATACTGGTTGTAGTGTTAATAGATTTCACATCGAAATTTGCAAAGTTATCTGATGTTAAGTAACTGTCAGATCCTAAATACATTGCATTAATTTGATATGTTCCTTTATCTCTATCAATAACCCATTCCTTAGTTGCTACACCATCATGAACAGTTACTTTACCTATAGATGTGTTTTCAATGAAAAATTCAACTTCACCATCATTTACAGCATCGCCTGTCTTTTTGTCAGTAACATGGACAGTTATAACAATTTTATGGCCTTGTTTTCCTGTTGAATTGGACAGTTTAACAGTGGTCGAAGTATTTGCTTGATACAACTCAAAGTTACAAAGCATAGTCTGGTTGTCGATGGTTGCGTTCACTGCATAATTTCCATAATTCTCTGCATTAAAAATGGCATTTACAACATTCCCTGTTAAATTTCCAGAGATAGGTTTGATGGTTCCATTTGAAACACTGAAATTATAGGTCCTAACCGGCAAATATCCTTTAAATGCATAGTTAATTTCGCCATCAGTGTACTTATTGATAGCTGCAGTAATATTTTTAATTAATCCTGGTTTATTATCAGATGCAAGCGTCATTATCAACCAATAATTCATATTCAAAGTTGTAGGGCCGGTAATAATCGGTTTAGTATTAGTGCCCCACCAGTTATAATCTGCAGTCATATTCAAATTTGAACCTGAAAGCTGAACAGGAGCCAAAATAGCTGAATTAGAAACATTCAACCATACATTGTTCAGATTAGATCCATAAAAGGCATTGGTACTGTTGTTAAACAAACAACCCACGACTGACATATTCAAATTGTTTCGTAGTGTGATTGCATTGTAAACATTTGTAAATGAACAATTTATTACGTTAGCAGTTGCATTGATTCCCATATATAGACAGTTAGTAGTTGTTGCTGTGTTGTTGTAGAAATTGGAATTATAAATATTTCCAGTGGCTCCTCTTTCAATACCTAGGTATACATCACCACACTCGTTGTTTGTGAAATTAGAATTGAATATATTGAAACTGCCAAATCCGTATATGGCCATCCCAGTGTAGTATGCTTTTTGGTTACGGAAATTATCTTTGAACAAAGAATTTTTAACCAACAAAACACCATCATTTGTTAGTGCACAACCATATCTGGCTGAGTTATTTACAAATGAAGAGTTATTAATCTCCAAATAACCTGTAGGAGAATTGTAAATAGCACCTCCTCCAGTGTTATAAATTGGCCTAGCCTGATTACTTGAGAAGTTAGAGTTATAAACTGTTAAATTTCCCTTATTAAACAGACAACCACCATTATAACCATAGCAGTTAGTCATATTCACATCACGAAGAACCACAGTAGAATTTGCATCGATCATTATAGGGCTGGCACCAGCATATGCTGAGAAATTTCCTTTTACTATATTTAAATCCTGTAATGTTATCAGTCCTTCGCCCATTGTTACGTTGAAGATCCAATTGGTATTGGTTCCGTTAATAATAGTGTTTAAACCTGCACCAATTATGTTGATGTTCAATGTACCTGGTAGAGTTACATTAACATTTCCTAAATTAGAATACACACCTGCGAGTAGGTTGATGGTTATGTTCCGACTGTTACCTAAACCTGTGCTGATTGCTTTTTGGATGGTTGCAAATGGATTAGCACTTGATCCATCACCTAGTGTATCATTACCCGTTGTGGAAACGTAGTAGTTAACAGAACTCGTCTCATTAATCGCAACATTTACCATGCCACCTTTCACAGTAACAGGATCAATGGAATTGCTGTATTTTCCTGTTAAATTGTAGTTTCCATTTTTAAAGCCGATATAAGTTAAGTTTGCTATACCATTAACAACATTAGCCTTTCCAATGTATGTACCATTTAAGTAGAACATTACGTATCCGCCACTAATGCTGTTACCTTGATCATCAACTAAACTAGCTGTTAAATTACCAGTGATCTTACCGATATTAACTGTTCCATTGTTAACAAAAATTAGTTTAACATTCGGGATTTCACCAGGAGTATTTCCACTATTGTAAATATATATTTCATTTCCATTGGTTGCTGCAGTATTGTTTGTAAAAGAGCTTTTGGTAATATTTAGCTTATTTGCATAAACTGCTCCACCATAGGTTCCTGCGGTATTGTTAATAAAACTTGCATTTGTGAATACTCCATCGGAATAAACTGCACCACCATTATTTGCACTGTTCCCAATGAAAGTATCGTTGTTACTGTTTGTGTTGTAACTTAAAAGTGCACCACCATAATTGTCTGCATGGTTATTGACAAATGTGTTGTTTGCACTTATTAAACTACTTGCGAACAAAGCTCCTCCAGTGTCTCCATTGGTGTTGTTAATAAACTTTGAATTTGTCAGAGTCAAATTATTACTGTAAAGAGCACCTCCATTCCCGACATTGCTGTTGTTACTGAAAGTTGAGTTGTCAATTACTCCTTTTGAAACATAACATGGTGCATAGTAGGATCCGTCTGCTTTATTATCTCTGAAAATTAGGTTTTGTATCGTTGTCATTGGGCCATCAGCATAAATGATTGAAGCATATGATCCATAGTTGTTTTGGAAGATACAATCTTTAATGTCCAAGTTTGAACTGGTACTTAATGTAAAACCGTCCCAAGAAGAACTGGTGTTTTGGATGGTTAAATTTTTAATTTTAACTTGTGTGTATTCACCGAAATTGAATAACCAATTGGTGTTTTCCCCATCTAATATTGTTTTGTTGTAGGTTTCTCCGATCAGGCTTAAAATACCAATGTTTGTGATTGTGTTGTTTACGTTGCCAGATCCTAAATAAGTTCCTTGAAGGAGATATATTGTAGGATCGTATGAAACTGAAAATCCCTGGTTTATAGCTTTTGAGAGTGTTAAATATGGATTATTTATGGAACCGTCACCAGTATTATCACTTCCATTTGGTGAAACATACAAGTAAACTGGAGTTCTGTTCAAATTCATTTTCACAGCCCCATTTTTCATGTTAGACGTATTAGTTAAGTAATATGATGTTCCATTCAAAACGTACAAACCGTTATCAAACAATTTGGTGTAAGTTAAACTAGCTGTTCCATTTATTATATTTGCAGATCCAATAGATGTGCCGTTTAATAGGAACTCTATTGATCCACCATACATGGGATTTCCCATATCATCTGTTACTGTAGCAGTTACTGTTGCTTTAGGTGTGGTTATGGTTGAATCAGCAAATGTCACATTGGCATTTACCGGTCCATTAACATAGATATAGTTACCATAAGTTGCAGAACAGTTGGCCATTATGTTATTTTTTAGATAACTATTGCCTGCTATAAATACAGCACCACCATATCCAGATGTACCATTTATGGTACTGTTAATTATTGTATTGTTTATCAACGATCCAATAATACTTATAGACCCTCCTTGACTTGAGGTAGCATAGTTATTTGTAAAATAAGAATTTGAAATAATTCCGTTGTAAATTAAAACAGCCCCAGTATATGAAGCATGGTTGTTAGTAATGCTGGAATTTGATATATTTGCTAAACTTGCATATATTGCTCCTGCATTTGATGCTGCTGAATTGTTGTCAAATATACAGTTAGAAACAGTTAAATTTCCTGCAGTGCTGTATATAGCACCTCCATGTGAGGTTGCATAGTTATTACTAAAAATACAGTCCATAAATGTTACATTACCAGTGTTAGTAACAGCTCCACCAGTGGTGGATTTTCCATTAATAAATGTGATGTTCACAAATTTAACAATAGAATCAGCCTGTATATCAAACATGTAATCCATGCTGTTTGCATCGAGGAATGTTTTGTTATATCCTGCACCCATTACAGTCAGACTTCCGCCCTGACCATGATGAGCCTTATTTATCAGAACTTCTGTATTTCCAGTACCGATAAATTTTCCTTCACTTAAATGCAGTGTAGTAGTACGTGATGCATTAACATCTTTCACTCCCTTTGCTATAGTTGCATAAGGACTGTCTGCACTTGCACCAGTATTGGAAGAATCATTACCAGTGGGTGACACATAAATATTCTGATTTTGAGGGCTTGCTGCACTGACAGCGCCCATAAAAAGAAAACTAAACAGTAAAATTGCAATTATTATACCTTTTTTGATTAATACCCCTCCCTCTTGGTTTATAAGTTTTTTAACTTCAAAACCGGATCCCCATCCAGTTTGTATAAAATTATAGATTTGCACAAAACCATATAAATATTTCCATTTTACTTTAATTATTTTAAAGTAAAGTTGAATATATTTTGAATAACAATCTAAAAACAAAATTGTAGAATCTCATATTTTTTTATGTTTAGGAGAGATTTTAGTATTAAACTTCAAAAAAATAGAAATAATCTAGAACCCTAAACGAAATAAATCCTTCAAGAAATTTGTCAATTTAGGATAAATAATGATTAAAAAAAATAAGGAAAAAAGTATTTAGTTAATTTTTTGGTTTTAATTTAACCTGTAAAATGTTGCACCTTTATTAAACTGGTTTAATTTATTTAAAGAATCTAATAACACATCTTTCCAGAGTTTTGCATATTTATGAGGAATACTGAATTTAATCTGTACTGTTGTTGATTCACCAGGTTTTAATGCTTTAATAGTTGCACTTTTTGTGTAGCTTTTCAATTTTGAGTACACTGCTCCAATCTTGTTTGGTTGTTCGTACCAGATTTTTATCTGTGTTGATTTAGAAGCTGCTGACCCCACATTTGCCACTTTAACCATTAAATAATCTACATTTTTATTTTTGTAGTTTTTAAAACTGTTATAACCACATGATATTTGATTTAAAGCAAGTTGTGGTTTGGTTGACACATGCACAAGGTACTCTTTGGTTGCTCCTAATATCGTTCCATTAACTTTTCCACCCATAAAAGATGCGTTCTTGAATGTGGCGTTGAAACTTATGAGAATTTTGTACCAGCCTGATTTTTTGTAGGTGTGAACTACCCATACATTTGAAGTGGTTTTTGTTCCGTCTCCAAAGTTAATGTAGGAATTTTTAATTTTAACTCCTGTTATGTTGGTTAGTAATCCTTGTGATATGACAGATGTTTTGTATTTAATTTTGCTGCCTGTACTCACCTGAAATGTTGAATTTCTATATTTTTCATAATTTTTAGGTAGTTTTCCATCCCCAGGATAGATGATCCCATCCCCATTTAACTGTGCATACGCATTACTAGAATTGTCTCCAGTGTTTGAGATGGTAACTGAATGGTTTCCTATGTTTACATAGGCCGTGCTTACCGTTAATGAACATAACAAGGAAAAAATTAATATGGATATGATTCCTAGTTTAGATTTAACATTCAAATTTATTGCCCCCTTGAAAAATTTGATTAAGTATATTTTCTGAAAAAATTTTTCTATTAATTATTCACTGTTGATTAAAATTTTAAACTTAATTAAATGCATCAATCCATAAACCGAAGCATTTGTTACCGGTTATAAAATTAGCCAAACTTAAATGTTTGTAATTTTAATTATTCATTCGGTTGCATACTATTTATTTGAATATTGTTATTAAAATTTCACTGATTTTATCGAATAAAAAGTCCTTTTTTTCTTTTAAATGGTTTATAAACATTCTTTTAGTTACTAAAACCCTCAAAAAAAATTATTTAAAGAATAAAATTGTTTTAGACAAAAATTTGTCCTTAAACTGGTTAAAATATTTAAAAAATGAGTTTAAAAATTAGAATGTCTTAGATTTAAATTTTAACAAATATATTTGATTTGTCCTTTTATTTTCCCCTGATTTGTTCTGTTTTCTGTTTTGCAATTTCTGAGTAGTCTGTTGATTCAGAACCCATGTTATCGTTGTAAAAGCTTTGGAACAATGTTTCATTAAGATTTAAAAGTTCGTAGATGTTTGGATGGTAAAATTCAGGCGGATAAATGATTTTAAGATCAATTTGAACAGATTTGAGCATGGCATTTGATCTTAAATCCATTTTATATTTACTACCATCTACTGTCTTAAATTTTCTGAGTGCTGCTGATTGATCTGGGCTTAGTTCTTTATGATCTTCGTCCAGAAATTGGAAAAAGAAGGTATTATTTTTCAGTATCTCCTTAGTTTTTGTTTCTAACATTTTATCCCCAAAATCCTTTAAGCTCCAAATTCACCCTAATCCAATTTAATACATATATAGCAACTTTAAACTAAATAAATTTTTCTATACGCTTACCTGGTTGTTACCTTTATCAGCAAGTTTAAGATTCAATTTAACAGAATATCGATACCATGATACTTTTTAGAGAAAATCAGTCCAATAAATCAGCTTTACTTAGAATTAACAACAATTAAAGTGTAGATAAATGACTTAGGATTTATAATGAAGGATTTTATAATTTATGTATAGAAGTACCTTAAAAAAAGAGTAGTTTCTAATATTAAAAAAATAGTTAAAAAATGGGGGTTTGGAGGAATTTAACCTGTTATTCCCTCTTAAAAATTTATTTCAATTTAAAGTAGTTCGTCCCTTAGATCTATGGTGTCTACCAGGTCGGGTCCTGTTGATATGATGGTTACAGGTACTCCTGTTTCTCCTTCGATCTCTGCCACGAAGTTTTTAACTTCCTGTGATAGCTCAGAGTAATCCTGCACACGTTCGCAGTTCGGGAATATTCTGTCAACACATGTTAGTGCTATTTGTGTTGCACCGTTTATCATGCATGATTCCTTTGCAAGTTCCATGTCAAAGGTTCCGACACGGCGCCTTCTTCCTGTAACTGTACCGTACTCTTCTATGTTAAGATCTTCGGCCTTTTGTTGTGATATTTCTGTTTTAAATGGTCCTTCTCCTACTCTTGTGATGTAAGATTTGAATACCACTATCACATCATCCACCCTGGTGGGTCCTATACCCACATCAGCAGCAGCTGAACTTGCTGTTGTGTCCTTACTTGTAACATAAGGGTAGGTTCCGTAGTAAAGTGATAATCCGAATCCCTGTGATCCTTCCACAAATACTTCCTTTCCCTCGTCAAGTGCCTCGTTAATTTCAGTTGGCACATCTGCTGTGTAGCCCTTCATTTCAGGAATGTCTCCAGCAAGTTTTGCTGTTCTCATTACCCTGTCGGAATTAGCTGGTCCACATCCACTTCCTGTACTTCCTATTTTTTGGATAGATAATCTGAAGCCCTGTCCTGTTCCTTGTGTTTAGGTTCTATTATTGCACTTCTGAAATCTGCAAATGTCCTGTTTTTAACTTGGTACTTGTTCAGGTAGTCGAGTTCATGATGGAAAACTTCTGGATCCACCAGTACTCCGGCTCCGATCAATAATCTTGCACCGGTGTGTACAAAACCCGATGGTATCATTCTTAGCCCATACTTTTCGCCATTAAATTCTACAGAATGTCCTGCATTGGGTCCAACACCCGCTCTTGCTATGATATCTGGTTTATCGTTGTAACAGAGGTAGGTAATACATTTACCTTTACCTTCATCACCCCAACCTCCGCCAACTAATACGTTACATGTCATCTCAAACTTCTCCTTAAAAGCTAATTCCTAACCTCTTTTATATTGTGAATGATTTAATAAAAACCTTTCCATAGCTAAAAATTTGAAGAAAAAATCCAAAAAAATAATGATCCAAATCAAGCCATTGGATCATTAAAGTTCGACACAATTTAAATGGTTTTTACACCCATTTGATAGTCTATCTTCCACCGACTTTTTTGTTTATTATCCGTTCGAATAGATCGGGTGTGTATTTTCTCTGGAGGGCTATGAGTATGTGTTCATCCAAGGCTTCTTCCAACACTTTGGTGTCTAATTTTTCCTGGTCGTTTCTGATCCTCACTGCCTGTGCAATTTGTGCAACGTCCCTTGCATGTGCAAATGTTGGTTTGAGTTGTTCTCCACCCATAGTCATGGGTATGTAAACATTTTTAAATCGTTCAAGCACTGTTTCATCATAGTCTTCTCCCATGAGATCTAAGTTTCTTTGGAAAACCTCCACAATTTCATCGGGTGTTGGTGCTGTTAGGAGTATGTGCATTGGTGCACGTCTTAAATGTGCTTCATCAACTATGTTTATGTCCAGGTTGGTTGAGAGAACTGGTATGAACATTGTGTGGACAATGACAGGTGCACCTTTGATGTAAATAACATCCTTCTTGTTTTCAAGGGGAACTATCATCCTGTTTAAAAGTACGTTGTGATCTTCTTTCTGTCTTCCAAGGTCGTCTAAAAGTAAAATTCCACCGTTGGCCTTGATTATGGGTGATGTTTCATAGACTCCCTTGTTTGGGTTGAAGTTAGTTTCAAGTTTTTCTGTTGTGAGTTCTGATCCTGTGAACACGAATGGTGAGTAAACCTTAACCCACCTTGGATCCTCTGGTTGTTCAGGACATTTCTTATGGAAATCTGGATCGTAAAGTTGTATAACACTCCCACTGAATTCTATGAATTTAGGTATGAGAATTGGAGGTAATAGATCCGACATTTTACTGGTTAGGAATGTTTTTCCTGTTCCAGGTGCACCGTAGATGAAAAATCCTTTACCACCTATGGCCGATGCAATTAAAGTTTTTTTAGCATCTTCCACACCAACCACATCATCCAATGCCTTGTCAATGACTGCCTTTGGTATTTTAAGTGGGAATCTACCTTGAACCTGAGCTCCCATTATTGTGAAGTACTCATCATAGGCAACTGGTGCTATTCCCACATAGGGGTTTTCCTGCATTACCTGAATTGACTTTTCTCGTCCCTTAATTTTGATGGTGTATTCCACACTTGGAAAAAGGAATCCTCCCCTGTTTGTGCGACCATATCCTCCTTGTCCAGTTTTTTTAATACCTCTTCGAGTATGTCCACATGCAACCCTGTGATTTCATGCATCTGATTGACTACGATGGTTCCGTAGGTTGATATTATCTTGAGTACCAGGTTTTTTATGAATGCTTCGGATATGTCGATTTCAACCAGTGATTTAGGTTCTTCCAAGAGTTGAAACATCTTCTTCATTCTTGAATCATGATAATATTCACTTACTTCATCCATACTTCTTAACCCTCCCAAGTTATCTAAAAAAAATGATAGGCCATGGTTTTAACCTGTAAATCCTGGATTTAACTTTTTTTAGTAGGTTTTTATTAATCCCAATTTTTTTTAATTCCAGATTTGTTTAATGGTCTCTGAAACTATTTCTTCTACTTTAAAGTTTATTTCACACTCTATTAAGAATTAAAGAAAATTTATGTGATGATTCTCACCGATTTTTGAGTTGGAGTAACCGTGAGGGCATAGTTTTATATACTAAAACAATAAATCATGTAATATATTACCAATACAAGTAATATATTACCATTTGATGAGGTCATAAGTAATGGACAAAAAAATAGTGTACATAAACTCAATCGCAGTAGCCCTTTTAGCAGTACTAGCAACCCTTTCAGGGCTCTTCATGAGAACTCTTTACAAACACGATACCAACTCCATAGTTTCGCAGATGATGGGTCAAGACATTGTAACCCTAATCATAGCAGTTCCCCTACTCCTAATATCAATCTATCTAATACATGTAAATTCCATGAGGGGCAGGTTGATATGGATGGGAACACTCTTTTACTTCACCTATACCTACGCATCAATGTCGTTTCTTGCATCCTACAACCAACTATTCCTTGTTTACGTTGCAATATTCTCAATATCCATGTACACGCTAATAGGAGAACTTGTAACAACCAAATTCACAGGTTTAAAATCAAAATTCAAACCAGGAAAACTAACGAAGATCACGGCATCCTTCCTAATATTCATTGCACTCATGCTTAGTTTGATGTGGCTTAAACTCATTATAGATTCTCTCATCACAGGAACAGCACCAGCAGCTCTTGAAGGTTACACTACACTGGTTATTCAAGCTCTTGATCTCGGAGTTTTAGTTCCATTTGCCATGATATCTGCAGTTTTGCTCTTAAAAAACAATGAATGGGGCTACATCCTAACATCCATATTCTTAATAAAAGCATCACTCATAGGAACCGCCATACTTTCCATGATAGTGTTCATGGTTTTAAATGGTGTTTACGTGGATCCCGGACAAATAATCGTATTCACAACCATGACCCTCCTGGGAATTGTGGTTGCAGTTGGATTTTACAGACAAATCAAGGGAGATGTAACATGAAAAATTCTGAGAAACTCATAACAGAACATGCTGACGGTCCGAGGTTAGACATGGAAAAATACATTTTGGTGGTACTGTTTTTAATCCAACAGCGCTGGACCTACACCATAAACCATGAATTTAAACGTGACAACATAACCACCAAACAATGGCTCATGTTGATAGTTCTATCAACAACCTTCGAAACACCACCATCAATGCAGGAAGTTGCAGAGGCCATGAGCATAACACATCAAAATGTTAAACAACTGGCAGTAAGATTGGAATCCCAAGGATTCATCAAAATAGAAAGGGATCCTAAAAACAAAAGAATACTCAGACTCGTGCCTACAGAAAAGGCCAATGAATACTGGGCCAAAAGGGAAGCTGATCATGCCAGATCAATCCAAGAATACTTCAAAGACCTGAACAACGAAGAGGTTTTATCACTCTTCCAAATAATGGGCAAACTCGAAAAATTATCAGGAAAAATGTACCTGGAAACAAAAAACCAAAAATAGGGGGAATAAATATATGAAAGCACTTGTTATATACGGAAGCCGATACGGGACAGCCAAGGAAATTTCAGAAAGGATCAAAGACATATTACAGGAAGAAAATGTGGATGTGGATCTCATCAACTCTGATGATAAAAAGAAGGTCCAAGTTGAAGACTACGATCTTGTGGTAGCTGGAAGTGGAATTAAAATGGGTAAATGGACTAAAAATACCCTGAATTTCCTCAAGAAAAATAGAAACGAACTATCCAATCGTAAAGTGGCATTGTTTGTGAGCTGTGGTGCTGCAAATGAGGAGAAAAATAAAGCTGAAGCACAGGAAAAATATTTAGATAATGTTGCAGCCAAGTACCTTGACACCGAACCCCTAGCCACAGGTCTCTTTGGTGGTGTTTACGATCCGAATGCTGATCATGGTCTCATGTACAAATTAGTGAAAAGGAACATAGAAAAGGAAATGGTAAAAATGGGTCATGATCCTACCAAAAAACACGACTACAGGGATTGGGATGCCATAACACAATGGACGGTCGATTTAATTAATAAATAGATGAAAATGTTTTGTAAATGTTAGTTTAAAACTTCATTTACAACTATTTCATATCTAACGCTAGAAGAGATATTGTAAAAATTTTTAACGTTTATTTTGAAATTGTATAATCTAGAATCCATTAGATTTTAATTGATTTTAGCCTCCCTTAAAGTTGATGAACCTAAAAATGGAATAAAATGGCTCCATTTTTCCAATAAAAGGTATTTCCTGAATTTTTTTTAGTATTTAGTATTTAGTATTTAGTATTTAGTATTTAGTATTTAGTATTTAGTATTTAGTATTTAGTATTTAGTAAAAACTTATTAGTTTTTATTCATTATAGTGGTTGAGATATTTTTAGGAAATTTTTATTGACAACTGGAATTACATGTACCTCACAAACTAGAAGCACCAATTGGGTTTTGTGTCTACATTGTAGTATTACTATTTTTTAAAATTTAATTACATTTTGTATGTTACTTCAAATAATTTAATTCTATAACAATTAAAAACTATTAATTAAAAACTAAAAAGTTTTTATTAGATTTCAACTTAATAGTAGTGGAGAGAATTAGAAATGAGCGAAGTAATAGGAATCATAAATCAAAAAGGTGGTGTGGCTAAAACCACAACCGCAATTAATTTGGCTGCAACCCTCAATCAGAAGGGTAAAAAGGTTTTGCTCGTGGACGTTGATCCTCAAGCAAACGCAACAACAGGTCTCGGTATAGATAAAACAAACCTAAAATGTTCAATAAGGGACGTACTCCTTGAGGAATGTGAGATTCAAGATGCAATAATATCCACAGACTACGAAGGTTTAGATGTACTGCCAAGTAACTTAGGGCTGAGCAAATTAGAGAAACAGTTAGCAGGTGAAACAGCACCAGAATACATACTAAGAAGATACCTTGAAACAGTCTACGATGATTATGACATGATCATAATTGATTCACCACCTACACTTGGAAGGTTAGCTTACAACGTATTAGTTGCAAGTGACAGCGTCATAATCCCTGTACAAACAGAGTACTATGCTATGGAAGGAGTAGTAGATTTGTTGGATGCAATTAAAGAAGTTGAAGAAAAATTGTACAGTGAAACTGAAATTAAAGGTGTGCTTCTAACCATGCATGATAAGAGAGAAAAGTTAACCAACGAAGTAGCAGCACTGGTACAGGAGTACTTCAAAGATCAGATGTTTAAAACCATCATACCCAGAAACGCCCCAGTAAAAGAAGTGCAGCAGATGGAGTGCCATGTGTAATAAAATACCCTGAAAGCACTGGTGCCATTGCATATCTCAAATTTACCGATGAATTTCTGGAGAGGATTTAAAGATGAAAGAAAATAGTGTAATTTCACGATCACCCCTACAGGAAAGGGCCAAAAGAGAGACCAAAACAAACAAACCAAAAAAAGAGCAAGTCGATGTAGATGAAACAATAGTGAAAAAGGTGTTTAAAAAGATCAATAACAAACCACGCCTAGCATTTTGGGATCACGAATCTGCAGCAGTCCTGCACTACCTCAAAGAAACACAACCCAACTTCAGCATGAGCGCAGAAACAGCAAAGTTAATGAGAAAAGCAATTAAAGATGAACACCCAGATATTTGGCGTGCAGTGACAACTCAACTCAGAGACAACAAACTAGATCCTCAAAAGAACAAAGAATAAAAAGTTTTAAGTTTCAAGTAAATAGTATTTACTAAAAACTTTTTAACAAATTTTCACCAATTCAAAAAAAATATTTCATTCTTTTTATATTTGACCTGAATACTAAAATTCTCAGGATGGAAATTTTCTTTTTAAATAAAATATTAGTACATGAATTAAAATTTTCAAGATAATTTTCTAAGTTAGATTTTATTCTTAGAAAGATGTTATCGATATTAGTTGTTAGTTTTAGATTAGATGATGAAGTAATCAATTTTAACTCATTACTGTTACAGTATAATGTTTTTAGTATTTATTAAAAAGTTTCTACTAAAAACTTTTTATTGTAAGTATGTCCCATACAAAAGAATAAAAAAGAAGGAATAGCTTTCAAATTTATCCTACTGTGAATTTGAAGCTGTATGCTTGGATCTTGTTTCCTGCAGTATCAGTTGCACAGCCCCTAGGTATCACTAGTGTGTAGCTGCCATTTGCAAGTGCAGAATGGTTGATTGTCAATAGTTTCCCATTCAAAATTTTTGTTGTGTTTATGACTTTACCACTGCTGTTTTTAAGGACGATCTGACTGCTGATTATATTAACTGCTTCGCTGAATGTCAGTGCGATTGGTTTGGTTTTAGAGACTTTTTTTGCGTTGTTTAATGGGTCTACCTTGACTATTGTTGGTGCCTTGGTGTCTATGACAAATTTTTCTGTGAATATGGCCGAAGGATTTCCTGATAAGTCAATTGCAAAGAACTTGAGTATAGTGCTGGATGATATTTTAAATGGTGCGTAGTACTTTGGACTGTTGAATGTGGGCGTGCTTCCATCTGTTGTGTAATAAATGGTTGCTGGTTCACTCAGATTGAAGTTTATAATTTGACTTGTATTGTAAAGCCCTCCCTTCTTGTTTACTGTAACTGTTGGTATGGTGTCCTTGAGTAGTATTGATACTGTTGTTTGTTCTTCTCCAACTACATCCACAATCTTGGCTACACCACTTATGAATGCTCCAAAATTTAAGGTTGTGCTGGCTGAACCATTGTGGATGGTGGATTCAGTTAGTATTAGCATGTTCCTGTAGAATTGAGCTGGTACATCTGGGAGGTTGTAGTCAGGTCCGTAGATGTATTTATCATTCGAATCGTACCAAAGATTGGTGTTGATGGTTGATGTTCCGTAATTTATAACACTGTTCGGTGTTGCATTGGCTTTTACAATGATCCATGGATCGTAGAGTGCATTAAAGATCCATGCACCTCTGTCGTTGTTTGAACCCCACCAGTTTAATGTGGCATTCATGTTTCCGTTGTCAGAGTAAATTTCTGCTCCTGAATCTGCACTGTCCCTTTGTAACCAGTTGTAATGGAGTGTTATATTTGTTGCAAGGTTGCCACATACAGCTCCCCCTACACCATTTGAAGCTGTGTTTCCATTGAAGGTGCATCCATTTATATTTGCTGTACTTGAAAGTACTCTAATTGCTCCACCATCTGTTACGGCTGTGTTGTTTATAAATTTGCTGTTCACAAAGTTGAGAGTTGCACTGGATCCTAGAACCGCACCTGAATCACTTGCTGAGTTCGATATGAAGGTACTGTTATTGATGTTAAAGGTTCCTGATTCAAAGTTTATTGCTCCACCTTCACCCTTGATTTGATTAGCAGTGTTAGTAATGAAGGTAGAATTAATTACATTTAATTGAACATTTGAAGCTCCTGAACCTCCTATGGAGAATCCACCACTTCGGGAGTCAACTGCACCACCATTAGCTGAGGCTGTATTGTTTACTAATGTACAGTTTAATAGAGTTAAATTTCCCCAGTTACTAATACCCTCCAGAACCATAATATCCATTTCTGAGTGTCAGTGTTTGCAGTGCTGCTGAAGCTGTGTTATTAAATATTTGACCTAACTTTCCTGCATCAATAATTGTACTTGTCTGACTCTGACCTATGATCGTGATATTTCTAGTAATTTGAAGGTTGTATTCAAAATAAACACCGTTTGATACATATAACTTACCATTCGTTTTAGAGGATGTTATCCCATTATTTATTGTTGCTTTTGGTCCGTTGGTTCCATTGGTGTGGACAGTAAATAATCCATTCCAACTGTCGTTACCGTGTGTACTTACATATATGGTATTATTGGCAGCTGAAGATGTTCCTGATCCCCATGATAAAATAAAAATAACACCAACAAGAATAATTGCAAATTTAAAAAAATCTTTTCTATTTAATCTTTCAAAAATATTTCCCACCCCTTGTTTATGAAATCTTAAATATTTCTTAAAAAAAATGATAACTTGCATTGTTTTAGAATTGATGATATTTGTAATTTTTAAAGCAAATTAAATGCTGCTTTCTGTTTTTAGTCATCTGAAACAGTGTTAATAAGAATTTATATACAAATCGTTCATGTCGTTGCTGTAGGGGTCGTGATTGGTATTTCTATGCAAATTCTATCATTTTTATAATTAAATTCTTGTTAGTAAGTACTTAAAAATTTTCCTAAATAGATTTTGAGACTGTTTTGTTTGTATGGATTGGAAAATAAGGTAAAAAAATAGGAATATATTGTTAAAAAGAAAATGAAGGATTTAGAGTGAAAGTTTGGAAATTCTTTCCATGGCTTCCTTGGTATTTTCTAGTGTGTTGAAAGCTGTTAACCTGAGGTATCCTTCACCGCTTGGGCCAAAGCCAACACCCGGAGTTCCAACAACATTTGCTTCTTCGAGTAAGAGATCGAAAAATGTCCAGGAATCCATGTTTTCAGGTGTTTTAACCCAGATGTATGGTGAGTTCACTCCTCCATACACATCAAGTCCCAATTTTTCCATGCTGTTTTTAATGATCTTTGCATTTTCCAAGTAGTAGTCTATGTTTTCTTGGATCTCCTTCTTTGCTTCATCGGTGTAAACTGCTTCTGCTGCCTTTTGAACTGGGTAAGATACTCCATTGAATTTGGTTGTTGTTCTCCTGTTCCAGAGTGAGTTTAGATCATGTTTGTTACCCTCTGAATCCACTGCTTTAACCTGTTTTGGAACCACAACAAATGCACATCTGGTACCTGTGAATCCGGCATTTTTAGAGAAGCTTCTAAATTCTATGGCCACATCCTTAGCACCTTCAATTTCATAGATACTTCTTGGTATATCATCCTCTGTTATGTATGCCTCGTAGGCTGCATCGAAGAGTATGATTGCATCTTTTTCACGTGCATATTCAACCCATTTTGCAAGGTCCTCTTTTTTAAGAGCTGTTCCTGTTGGGTTGTTTGGGAAACATAGGTATATGAGATCCACAGGAGATTCTGGGAGTTCTGGTACGAAGTTGTTCTCTGCTGTTGATGGCATGTAAACCACTCCCTCGTACCTTCCGCTGTCCTGTATGTTTCCTGTTCTGCCTGCCATGACGTTACTGTCCACATATACCGGGTAAACTGGGTCTGTTACTGCTATTACATTGTCCAATCCAAATATTTCTTGGATGTTTGCAGTGTCACATTTGGCTGCGTCGCTTATGAATACCTCATCGGTGTCAAGTTCAATTCCTCGGGACTTGTAATCATTTTCTATGATGGTATCTATTAAGAAGGAGTAGCCTTGTTCTGGTCCGTATCCCATGAAGGTTTCCGAGTTTCCCATCTCTGTAACTGCTTCATTAAATGCTTTAATAACTGCCTTTGGCAGGGGTTTGGTAACATCCCCAATACCCATTTTAATTACATCAGCATCTGGATTTTCAGTTTGAAATTTTTCAACCCTTCGGCTTATTTCAGCAAATAAGTAGCTACTCTCTAAAAGAAGGTAGTTTTCATTGATTTTAACAGACATTTTCATTAAACCTCTATAAACTATTTTTTTATCTTCACTGTAAATTATTATCCCAAGAAATCTTGGAATTTTATAAATTTGTTATATCTAACTAATTTTAAGTACATGATTGGTTTTATTTGTGTGCAAAGTAAAACCTGATCTTGGTGTAGGTTACTTCATCCACCCTTGCAAATCCTATTCTTTCAAGCTGGACCACATCATCCACCAAGAGTTTGGATGCTGATTTTTCTATGAAACCCTTCTTAAGGGTTGCATCGGGCATCATGATCTCGGCTTCTATTGCATCGTTCACAGGCACCCACTGTACTATCATTGCCTTGGCTTTTTTTGCATCTTCCAAGTCACTGCTATGGTATATGGTTTTTCCGTTATCAAAACAAAGGTTGATACCATCCATGAGTCTTATAACACCGTTTTCACCTGTTTTTGTGATGTCTTCCATGGTGAGGTAGAGTTCGGGTTCGATCATGAGTTTTCTCATTCCACGTTCAGGATGGTCCGGGTGTAGTGGTCTTTCAACCAGTTTTTGTTCTGATTCTGGTAGGTTTTCAATTATTACACGGGTTGGGTTGTCCACCAAGAAGTATCTGTTGGATGTTTCTTCGAGTATCTGCCTGTTTAATCCGTAAATCTTTTTCCAAGAAACAACAGCATCACTAATTTTGGGTCCGATTTCCATGATAAGTTCCTTTATGGCTTCAGGTTTTATTCCCCGTCTGGCTATGGCCCTGATGGTTCCGAGTCTTGGATCGTCCCATCCCAGGTACTGTCCGTTATCTATTCCTTCACGTGCCTTGGATGTGCTCAGTGCAACATCCTCCATTTTGAGTCTGCCGTAGTGTATGAACTCTGGTATTTTCCATCCGAAGTGGTTGTACATGTAACTCTGTTTTTCACTGTTTGCCAGATGATCCTTACCCCTTAACACGTGGGTCACTCCCATGAGATGGTCGTCCACTGTCACTGAGAAGTTCATCATTGGGTAAATCTTATACTTGTTTCCGGTTCGGGGATGTTCATAATTAACAACCCTCATTGCAACCCAATCCCTTATTGCAGGGTTTTTGTGTGTTATGTCTGTTTTAACCCTTAAGACTGCTTCTCCCTCATCCATTTCTGGCATTTCTTTCCAGAGTTTCATGCTTGCTTCGGGTGATGTTTCACGGCATGGACATGGTTTGGCCTGATCCTTGAGTGTCTTGAAGTCGGCTCCGTTACATGTGCACATGTATGCCTGTCCAAGTTCGATGAGTTTTTCTGCGTATTCGTAGTAGATCTCCATCCTGTCACTTTGGATGTACTTCTCCTGCCATTCAACTCCCATCCACTTCAGGTCTTCCTCCATCATATGGTAAGCTTCAGGATCAACCCTTCGAGGGTCTGTGTCTTCAACCCTTAGAATTAGCTTACCACCGTATCGTTTAACATATTCATTGTTGAGTATGACTGCCCTTGAATGTCCTATATGTAGGGGGCCTGATGGATTTGGTGCAAATCTGAGCACAACGTCACCATCCACATTTGGAAGTTCTGTGAAACCCTTCTCTTCCACAGGTTTTTTCTCCTTCATACCACCCAGTTTGTCGAGTTCAGCTACCTGTTCATCAGTTTTCATAGAGTTAACTTTTGAAACTAACTGCGCAGCTAACTTAGAAACTGCTTTAGCTTCGGATCTAAGTTCAGGATTGCCTGCCATGATAGAACCTATGACTGCACCGTTACTTGCCTTGCCCTTGTGTTTAACTGCATTCATAAGCGCATTTTTGTATACAATTTCTTCAATATCATTAATGAAAACCAACTCCAAGTTAATTTTAGTTACAAATAAAAATTATTGTCAAAGAAAATATTCCATTCATCCATTTCATAGAATTACGAAGTTACTACCAAATATTTTCACTCCCCTAATTCCCCTTTTTTGTGAACATTCACAATATCTATCAATACACTAATTTGAATTTATCCCCACCATATCCCAAGTTACACCTAATTCAAATTTGAATTTGGTATCCACACCACCAGTATTTAGAGTATCTTCAATCAACTGAAGTTTCCAAGGATCTTCAAGGTAAAACTAATTGGATCTGCAAATCTCGGGATCGCATGTTAAAAAAAGGATTTTGTATAAAAAATGAATTGTTGGACTCTAAATAAAATTATGGGGTTTCATGTCCAGATCCAAGGTATTTTATCCCCTCAGTTTTTCTTGAAATCCGGGACATGGATAATAAATTTTGATTTTTACTATAACCCTTGAATATCTATTTTTTTAGTGAATCCTTTCAACAACGAAGTCAGCGATCATGGAAAGTGATTCTTTGGCTTCGGAATCTGGAAGTTTATCCAGTAAATTCTTTGCTGTGTTGATGTTGTCGAGTGCTATGTTCTTTGCGTAGTCTATGGAGCCATAGTTGTTGAAGATTTCTAGGGCTCTTGCAACATTTGTGTCATCTTCAGCTTCAAGGATGGATATTAATTCTTTTTTGTCCTCTGGTGAGGCTTTTGATAGGGCGTTTACAACCATGAGTGTCATTTTACCCTCAACTATATCGCTGCCCACTGGTTTTCCAAGATCCTCTTCGTCGCTCATAACATCGAGGTAGTCATCCTGTATCTGGAATGCCAGTCCCACGAGTTTTCCATATTCTGATAAGAGTTTTACTTGTTCAGGTGTTCCTCCACCTATGATGGCTCCTGACTTGGTGGATGCTGCTATTAGTGCTCCTGTTTTTTTGTAGATCATGTTCATGTAGGCTTCTTCGCTCACTTCGAAGTTTCCCTCGAAGCACATGTCAGATGCTTGGCCTTCACATATTTTTATGCATGAATCTACCACTGTTTTAAGGGCTCCTACCACTCGTTCGTAGCTCACATTGTCTATTGGTGTTTCAAGAACTGTTTCAAATGCCTTTGAGAACAGTGTGTCACCTGCGAGTATGGCCATGGGTTCTCCCCACAGTACATGTACAGATGGTTCTCCCCTTCTCATGTCATCTTCATCCATGATATCGTCATGAATGAGTGAAAAAGTGTGGATGAGTTCCACTGCAGCAGCTGTTTTAAGAGCTTCTTCTGGAG
Source organism: Methanobacterium sp. ERen5 (assembly GCA_024167805.1). GTDB lineage: Archaea > Methanobacteriota > Methanobacteria > Methanobacteriales > Methanobacteriaceae > Methanobacterium_B. Next base: position 480,884 of record CP099988.1, read on the forward strand.
CTCCTCCCACAGCAATTGCACTTAATACAACCATTGATGGTCTGATTTTCTTTCCACCAGCTTTTATTAGATGTTGTGATGATTTTTTAAGTTCTTCTGGATCTACAGTGCTGAGTGAGTTTTGAATTTCTTCGTCAATGTCACTAGAGTACTTCTTTAAAATGTCAACTACTTCCATTAAATTCCTCCATTAAACACCTGTGCCTGTCCATTACGTAGTATATGGATGTCATTTCCTAACTTGTATCCTTCTTCTTCTGCCAGTTCTGTGTAAGCTGCTAGCATATTGAGATTTCCATGTGAAGGTATTAGATGTTTTGGATCAAGCATTCTTATGAAGTCTCTGTGATCTTCCTTTCCTGCATGTCCTGACACATGTGCATTTGTAAATATTCTAGCACCACTAGATTTAAGTCTTCGCTCCATGAGGTTACGGTTGGCAATGTTCATTGGGTTCGGTATTACAGATGCTGAGATAACAACATTGTCTCCTGGCTTCACATTGAACATGGTTTTTCCATTTGCAATTCTCGGAAGCAGTGCATCTGGTTCTCCCTGATGACCTGTTGTAACTAGAACGTAATCTGATCTGTTTTCATCTGCCCTTGCAAGTGCACGGTTCACAGCCTTTGGACTGCCATATATACTTGCGCTCTTTGGAAGTTTGAGTATTCCCATGTTTTCTGCCATTGTACAGAATCTTTCCATGGACCTTCCAAGTAGGAGTATTTTACGTTTACTTTCACTTGCTATGTTAGTTATGGCTTGAATCCTCTCAATATGGGATGAAAATGTTGTTATTATCATTCCTGTATCTTCTTTGAGTGGTTCTTCCATGATGTCCCTGAGCACGAGTCTTGCAACCTTTTCACTGTGAGTTTTAAGTTGATCATCCTCTGCTGCTCTTGTTGTGTCTATTATTGCTGCAAGAACACCTTTACGTCCCAGTTCTCTGAACCTCTGGTAGTCCGGTGGTGGTGAGAGTGTCTGGTGGTTGTCAAATTTAAAGTCGTTTGAGTATACAATGATACCCTCAGATGTGTGGAGTGCAGGTGTGACTGCTTGTGGTATACTGTGTGTTGTTCTCACAAATTCCAGGGTTATGTCTGGTGATATCTGCATCTTCTCTCCACTGTTTAAGACTTTGAGTGGATTGGTTACCTTGAACTTTCTCTCTCCCTTGATGGTTTTTTCTATTAAAGCCATGGTGTAGGGTGTTGCTATTAGTGGGGCTTCGTATCTGTGGGCTAGTTTTGCCACTGCACCTATATGATCCAGGTGTCCGTGTGAAAATACTATGGCCCTGACCTTTCCATCAACATCCTTCATTAGGGTGTCGTCTGGAATTATTCCCCTTTCTATAAGGTCTAAACTGTGCATTCTCGCTATGTCTGTGTCTTCGTGGATATGGATTCTGTCGAGGTGTATTCCCATGTCGAAGATGATAACATCTTCACCCACCTTAATGGCAGACATGTTTTTTCCGACTTCCTCGTATCCTCCGATAGCTATTACTTCAACGCTCATTCTATTGATCTCCTCGCGTATATATTGGTTTGGAATCCCCTTTCATTTAGCCATTCCCTTGTTTCTCCCTTGATTATAAGGTCAGATTTTTTCAGTTCGGCTATGTTAGAAGCTCCAACTAGGAACATTGCAACGCGGAGTTCCTCATTAAATTTATTTATTCTGTTTACTACTTCTTCGTGACCGGAGTAAGCATCTTTTAAGAGTGGAAGTGCAATTCCAACTGCATCTGCTCCTAATGCTATGGCTTTAGCAGCGTCTAATCCGCTTCTAATTCCTCCGGATGATATTACTGGTATCTTAACTGATTGACATACCTCTACTGTGCTTACTGCTGTGGGTATTCCCCAGTCCCAGAAAGCATCACCCATGGTTCTGTCCTGGGCACGGTAGGTTTCAACTGCAGCCCAGCTTGTTCCACCGGATCCTGCAACATCTATTGCACTCACACCTGCCTTTTCAAGGGTTATGGCATCTTCTGCTTTGATACCTGCACCCGTCTCCTTGGCTATGATTGGTGTTTCAAGTGTGTTTGTCATTTCTGTTATGGATTCAACATGACCCCTTGCATCCACATCCCCTTCAGGTTGTATGGCTTCCTGAAGTGGGTTTAAGTGTACTGCAAGTGCATCTGCATCTATCATTTCAATGGATTTTTGTGCAAGTTCTATTTGCTGGCATCCAATGTTTCCGATTAAAAATGCATCTGGTGCTTCTTCCCTCACAACTGAGTAGGTTGATGTAAGTTCAGGGTGTTTGACTGCAGCCCTTTGACTTCCAACTCCCATTCCAATGTTTAGAATCTTGGCAGTTCTTGCGAGTGTTCTGTTGATAACTTTAGCAGATGGATGTCCTCCTGTTATTGCAGATATTATGAAGGGTGAATCGAGTTTTTTTCCGAGCAGATCTATGGAAAGATCTATTTCGTTCATGTTCACCTCTGGAAGAGCTTTGTGGATGAGTTCAACATCACCCAGTCCAGTTTTCTTTCGGTACTCTACATCACAATTTTTGCAAAGGAGTAAATGTTCTAATTTTCTGTCTGAAATCATTTTTTTTATTCCTTCATCTTTTTTTATCTAATTAGGGTTCCTATTTCTTTTTCACCATTTAAGGCACGTTTAATGTTATTATTAGTATTAGCATTGATTATTTCAGATTCTATTCCGGTTTTAGCAATTTCAAGGAGTTCATCTATTTTGCCACCCATTCCTCCTGTGACATCAACTGTTTTTGTTGAGTCCAGCGACAGAAGATCCTTCCGAGATGTTACCACCTTGATGAGCTCGGCATCGGGATTGTCCTTGGGATCCTGGTTGTATACTCCATTCACATCTGAACCTAACACCACAAGTTCTGGTTTGAGGTTTTCTGCTAGATATTTGATGAGCTGATCCCCTGATACAACTGCCATCTTGATCTTTTCGTTTGCATCTAGCACAACATCGCCGTAGATGACTGGAACAAATCCTAATTCTAGGTACTGTTTTATGAGGTCTAGATCAGCCTTTATTATTCGTTTATTTTCGGTTTTTATGAATGATGATGGCTGTATTGATACTGTGGCTATTCCCTGTTTTTGCAGGTGTTCACAGACCATGGCATTTAAATCTTTTACAGAGTTTTGTGTCTTTGAAAATCCCTGTTTCTTTCTTTCAAGTTCTTTTTTGAGTTAATTTCGGCCCCTATTTCATATTCTTTGGCATAAAGATGGCCGTATGAACCTGCTCCATGAACTACTATGAGCTTTTCATAGGATGATTCTGAAATTTCTCTACATATCCTGGTTAAATTTTCTGTGTCCAAGGTAGGTTCTGATGCATTTTTACGGGTTATAACGCTTCCACCGAGTTTTAGTATTATCAATTAAGCACCGTTTTGAGCTTTGTTTTCACTATTATTTTTTTTGTTCTGGATCAAATAGATCCATCCACTTCGTTTTTGAGGAAATGTTTTCTGATCTAAACCTTTGTATCTGACATTGGAATCTTAACCTGAATTTCGATCCTCAAATCCTTTGGTTTGGATTAGTTTGACTGAAGCTTTTTAATTCCTTGGCTTTTCTAGTCTTACTCCTTCATGCGCCACATTTATTTGGAATGCTTTTTCAAATTGGTTTATACTGGATACAACTTCTTCTTCGCGTCCAGGACAGTAAGCTATCATACTTCCCCCACCGCCAGCACCTGTAAGTTTTGAACCCAATGCTCCGTGATTTCGGGCTGTGAATACCATTTTTGATAGTTCTTCTGTGTTCACTCCTATGGCATCGAGTAATCCTTGGTTTATGTTCATGAGTAATCCTATGGTTTTATGGTCGCCCTTGGTAAGTGCATGTCTTGCACCGTTTACAACTGCTTCCATGGAATCAAGTATGGGATTGATTACTTCGGGTCTTGCATCTTTTTTTGTCTGACCATTTCAACCAGTTCTCCTGTGTTTCCCCTGGTAGATGTGTAACCTATCACTATGGGAAGTTCTTTGGAGATGTCTAGTTTGACTAATTTTTGTGGTTCTTTTGACAGGTATATTACTCCACCGTATGTACTGAGTGTTGTGTCTATGGGACTTGCAGCTCCTTGTACATCTAGCTCAACTTGATGGGCAAGATTTGCCATGGTTTCATTTGTGAGTGTGATTTGGTTGAAGCTTGCTGCTGCCATTATGGTAGCTACCGTAACAGCTGCTGATGATCCTAGTCCAGCTCCAATGGGTATGTCAAGCCTTACATCAACCTCAACAGAATCCTCTGTTTCAGCCTTTAGAAGTGCCTTCATGATGTATTCAAGAATTCCCCTCTGTATCCTACTGCCATTTTCAAGTTGGATGGTTCGATCTTTAAGGTCTAAAAATCCTGACACTCCAAGATCTCCAACTGTAACATGGGTCAGATGATCGTCACGTTTAGATATGGTTACGTATGCTCTCTTATCTACTGAAGCTGCTATTGCAGGTTTACCATAAACCACGGCATGTTCACCGAATAGTATGGTTTTTCCAGGTGCAGATGCTGTAACCTTTCTTGAATCTAACATGGTGGATCAGCGAGTTTTTCTGAAATTTATCTCTAAATATTTGTTTTAACTGTTTAAACCATTAAAATCCCATTGAAGAAATTCTAAGTCTTAAACTAATCTATTTAATTATATTCAATTTATTTTTCATGTTCAATCTTATTTTAATTCGTTTTTGATGGGTTTAAATTGAAATGATCGTGAAATTTATGATGATTCTATTTATAACAGGCTCATATTTGGGGATTTAATTCCCCATTGTCCATTGATGAGTCCTAATCAGGGGATATCAGATTTCTTTATCTTAACCCAATTGGTAATATTTATCTTCTACAGATGTCCATTAGATCCGAGCCATATCCAAATTTCAGGGTTTGACTTTTTATTCTAAAGATTTTTCCCATGGTTTTGTGTTTTTATGATTTTCAGATTCTATTTTTTTTACCTATTTGTACTTTATTTTTTTATCTGAATACCATTGATGCATAGGCAACTACTGAACTGTTGTCTCCTGTGGTGTCTCCGCTTGTGGCATATTTTTTTAGTTCGGATGAGTTTGCTCCCATCTGTTTTACTGCCGTGAGTGTTGCTGCCACTGGACCGTATCCACACATGGTTACGTTTTGTTCGTCCACCACATTCATCATGCGTTTTTCATCCATTGCTTTTATGGCTTCTATTACCTGCATATCCTGTATGTATGCCTGTTTTTTTGGCTGGTAATGTGTAAAGTCCGTGCTTGCTATCACAATTACGTCTCTATCTAGTTCTTTTGCAGCCTGTGCAATTGAAACACCTATCTCCAACGATGTTTGGAGGTCCTGCATCCACATGGTTATTGGTACGAATTTGAAGTCTGGATCTAGGTACTGGAGAAACGGCAGTTGTACTTCTGCACTGTGTTCCCTTAGGTGTGCATCTGGATTTGAGTCCATAATTCCTGTTTTTTCTATGAGCAGATCTGCGAAGGTTTCATCTATCTCCACGTTTCCCAGTGGTGTTTCCCATGATCCTTGGTTCATGGTTGAAACTCCTGATCCCAGTCCTGTGTGGTTTGGACACAGCACTATGAATGTTTCTGGAAATCCATCCTCTGCAATGTCATGGTAGCTGTGTGCTGCCACTGGGCCAGAGTAGATGTAGCCTGCGTGGGGTGTTACAACACCCTTAATATTTCTTTCGTTCCCAATTTCAGGAATACTTCCAGGACCTAAACTGTGCTTAAAGCACCATTCTATTTGTTTTCTAAGCATATCAGGGTCTTTTTCATAAAAAAGTCCTGCTACAGCAGGTTTTCTTATCATTTACACACCTTCTTCTAGCTTTTAATATTCTCGAAACAAATATCCTATTTAAATCAAATTTATTATTGTTTGAAAGTTCTGAATTTTTACAAATATTTTACTCTATTTGTTTTTGGGTTTTCAATCCGGCTCCACATGGAATTTTTATGGATTAAATGTGAACTGATACCTAATCCAAAAAATTTGTTTGGACTAAGAATCTAATGATCGTGAAAATTTTGTTAAATATTAAATTTTATATGTATTAAATGGTTCAAAAAGGTTTCTTTTCCTTTTCAAGTTGTATTACTTCTCATATTAAAATTTCATGTTTTGTATGAAATTTTAAACATCCCAATTTTTTTTGTTTGGGTTTTTTTGGATCCATTCCTACTGATCCTTTGTATGATCTTATTTGATCCTTCAATTATTTGAATTTATAAGTTAGTGGTTAATAAAAAAATGTTTTTTCCTTGATTTTACATTTAAAAAATGACAAATTTCATAAAAAGAATCTAAATCATTTTCTCCCTGAAAAATTTGTAGGTAAACCAATTTATGGGGTTACTACATGGTTTTTCAATGGATGGTTTGATAGATGTCTTTTCATTGATTTGTTTTTTTTAGGTTCCTGTTTCTATTGACTTTGATCCTTTTGATGTAAAAAAATCTTTTTTACATCTTGAGTTCGAAGTCTGTTGCAGGAGTTTCAAGATCCTCATCTTCTTTGAGAATTCCTCTACCCCTTAGGTTCTGTCTTGCTAGTAGCCAGTATACCAGTGCTATAGCTTTTCTTCCCTTGTTGTTTACTGGTACAACTATATCCACATTTCCAAGTAGGTTTTCTGTATCACAGAGTGCAACTACAGGTATTCCTATTTGTCTGGCTTCGATGATGGCCTGTGAATCTGATCTTGGGTCGGTTACAACCAGTACCTTAGGTTCTATGAACTTTGCATAGTTAGGGTTGGTTAGAGTTCCAGGTATGAATCTTCCAGGTATGGTTTTAGCACCTGTGATCTGTCCGAATTTTTTTACTGGAGCCTGTCCATACTGTCTGGTGGATACAACGAGTATGTCGTCTGGGTCGTATTTTGCTAGGAATTTTCCTGCTGCTACGATCCTGTCGTTGGTTTTCCTGACATCAAGAACGTAAAGTCCGTCAGCTCTAACCCTGTAGATGTACCTTTCCATATCCTTGGTTTTTTGCTGTGTTCCTATGTGTAATCCTGCTGCTAAGTATTTGTCCAATGGTATTAATAGTTCTGACAATTAAATCACCTCAAATTAAATTAAAAAATCTGTTTTCTATAACTTCATTAAGATCCGATGTAGGATCTAGTCATCCTCTACTTTAATTGCCTCATTAGGACAAACATCCATGCAGACTTCACATAGGCTGCATTCTTCCTTATTTTGGATAACAACCTTATCTCCATCGAGTATGAGAATTTCCATTGGGCAGACATCTATGCATTCTGCGCAGTCTGCTCCATCACATTTTTCATGATCTATTGTAATTTTAACCATGGTTTCACTTCTCCAAATTTATCTATTTCTATAATTTCTTTATCTACATTATATTTGAATAAACCATCAACTTGGGTTTAAAATAATTAAACTGGTTATAGGTGATTTTTCTTCAAATATTTTGTTTTGCATAGATTATCAATGCTATTTATCTATTTTTCAGCATAGTTTTGTCTTAACCCTGTGAAATATGGGGTTTACCTGTACTTGTTCAGGTCTGCCATTTCAGGGTAGGTCATTTCTTCTTCGATTCTGATGAGTTCGTTGAGTTTGGCTATACGTTCTCCGCTTACTGCACCTGTCTTAATTATTGGGCATGAGAATGCCACTGCTAGGTGTGCTATGGTGTCGTCGGTTGTTTCACCTGAACGGTGTGATACAACTGGTACGTACTTGTTGTTTTTAGCCAGTTCCACTGTTTTGTAGGTGTCGGATAAAGTTCCGATCTGGTTGGGTTTGATTATGATTGAGTTTCCTGCCTTCTTCTCTATTCCTTCGGCTAAAATTTCTGCGTTGGTAACGAAAAGATCATCACCACAGATGAGACAGTTTTTACCAGCCTTTTTAGTTAGGGCTGCAAATCCTTCGAAGTCTCCTTCCCTTATTGGGTCTTCAACATAGTAGTAGCCGTAGGTTTTTATGAGTTCAGAAACGTAGTCAACCTGTTCACCGGTTGATCTGTTTACTCCTTCCTTGGCGTAAACGTACTCTTCTGTTTCTGCATTCCAGAATTCACTTGCAGCCATGTCAAGACATGGTTTGACAAGTACTCCTGTTTCGTCTGTCACTGTTTCACAGGCCTTAACCTGTATTTCAATGGCTTCCTGATTTGTGAGGTTGGGTGCCCATCCTCCTTCATCTCCCTTTCCACCAGTGAATGATTTGTCTTTGGTTTGTATGAGTTCTCTGATTTTTTTGTGCACGTTCACGTTGGTGAACACTGCTTCTGTGATGGTTTCTGCACCCACTGGTACAACTAAAAATTCCTGAATGTCAGGTGCATTTTTACCTGCGTGTGCTCCACCGTTTATCATGTTTCCAAGTGGGAACGGTATTTCTGTTTGCATGTTGCCACCTAAGAATCTGTAGAGTGGCATGTTGTATGATGATGCAGCTGCCTTGGCAGTTGCCATACTTACAGCAACAGTTGTGTTTCCACCTATGGATGCAAGATTTTCTGTTCCATCGATCTCCTTGAGCACCAAGTCGATTTCGTTTAGATCTTCGGCATCCATTCCAATAAGTTCGGATGAGATTATGTCTTCAACCTCGCTTATTATCTTGTCAACCCCTCCCTCGGGGAATGCAACAACTTCACGTGCTCCGGTACTTGCTCCACTAGGTGCAGCTGCTCTACCGAAACCGTTCCATGTGACAACATCCACTTCTAGGGTTGGGTTTCCTCTGCTATCTAAAATTTTTCTTACACGAATGTCTTCAATAACACTGTCCACAAAAACACCTCTTTTTTTACAAAAAAATAGTGGTTGTATTTAGGTATGTTTTGTATTAAATTGGAAAAGTTCATCCTCAAAAAAAACTATTAAATGTTTGTTTTTTTTATTGTTTTGGATGAAACTTTGAGATTAGAAATATTTTGTTTACAAGTAAATAGGTTTTATAAAACTTATTTCTGACGTAATCTTCTAACATCAAGGGGCATCTTGTTCTTTGCAAGTTCAAGAAGTGCGATGTCGATCGGATCGAAGGATTTGGAATCATTAACATCCACCTTCGGAGCTGCTCCCATTGAAAGTTGTAAAGCCCTTGCACCTATTATTCTTGCCTTTTCAAATCTTGTGAATTTTTTAGCCGCCATAATATCTTTCTCCTATTAAAAAATGTTTTTATATTCTTTGTTTAAAAGTTTTTAGATGAAAGTGTAGTGGGGCCGCCGAGATTTGAACTCGGGTCTCCAGCGTTCCGGTGTATCAAATGACCATCCCCGTTCCAGTCGAAGAAAATATACTATTTAACAAACACCAAGCTCCAGGAATGGTTTGAAAAAATATTAATTTTTCCAAGCTTCCATTTGGATCTGTTGGTTTGTTCAACTGAATACTTCTTTCAATGGCTGAGAGGATGGACCAAGCTACCCTACGGCCCCCATGATAAAAAAAATAATATAATAATTTTTTTACCACACCTCTACATGTGCTATTAACATTCTTCTGCAACAGTACTTGGTGATACCGAGATCATCAAGCACTTTTTTAGGGTCTTCACCTTCTGCAGTTCTTTTTTGGTATTCGTCGAAGTAGGCGGATACCACCTTACCACAGCTTATACATCTTACAGGGATCATCTTGAATCAGCTTACCTGTAACTTTTTTGTTTTCTTGCTCTTGCACCTGGACCGCCGTATTTTTTAGGTTCGGAACGACGTGGGTCACCAACCAACATAGTTCTGTCGTACTGGTTGAACTTTTCCTTGAGTTCCATATCACTTGTCCACTGCACAAGACCTTTGGCTATTACCATTCTTGCAGCTTCTGCCTGTCCCATAACTCCTCCGCCTATGACCCTGACATCGATGTCCACATCGTTTAAAAGGTCACCTGCGAGTGTTAGTGGTTCTTTGATTTTGAGCTTTGCAAGTTCTGGATCGTAGAGTTCCACAGGAAACTTATTGATCCTTACACGGCCTTTTCCAGCCCTGAATTTACCCCTTGCAATGGCTGTTTTCCTTTTTCCACTTGTGTGTATTACCTTCTTCATAGTTACACCTTTTTATTTAAAATTTAGATCCGAGTAATTCTGAAACTGTTCCTAACTTAACACTTTTAACGATGTCTTTAGGTTCTGCTTCAACTATTCTGGTTTTTTCCTGGGTTTCAAATTCCTTTGGTACACCTACGTATACTTTCAGTAATTTGAATGCTTCCCTTCCCTTTGGCTGTTTGTATGGAATCATACCTCTGACACTTCTTCTGAATATGTCATCTGGCCTTCTAGGATATTTAGGTCCCATGTCCCTTGGGTTGGATATGCTTGCCCTGTCTACTCTTTGTTTGTATTTTGCGTAGGCCCAGTCCTTGCTTCCGGATATGATTATTTTTTCAGCGTTTAAAACATCAACGCTTTCACCTGCTAGTATGAGCTTGCTCACTTTACTTGCAAGTCTTCCTAGTACGAGTCCTTCTCCATCAATGATCATGTACTACACCTTCTATTATTCCATTATCCTAATTCCGGTTCCCTTGGGATTTTTCTCTGCAACTTCAAGAATTGCCATACATTCCCCACCGGCTGTGGCTATTTTTTCTTCGGCGCCTGTTGAAAAGCTCATGGCTGCAACGCTGACCTTGTGGTCTAGTGTGCCGTTTCCAAGTACCTTCCCTGGAACAAGAACTATTTCATCAGGAGATGTGTGCCTGTTTATGTCGGAGATGTTGACTTCTGCAGTTTTCCTGGTTGGCCTTATCAATTTATTGGCTATTACCTTCCATATTGCAGCATCTTCCTTTTTTGATTTTTCCTTAAGACTGGCCACGATCTTTAAGATTTCGGGGTTGGTCTTTGTGACTTTCACCAAATTAAATTCCTCCTTATTCTATGAATTCTATGATTTTATCAGATTTTGACGATAGAATTTCGCATGCTGTTGTGAGAACCTTTTCTGGAGATAGTGATCCGTCGGTTTCAATTGTAAATAAGTACTTTCCTTTTTCTCCTTCAACAGTTATTGCTCCTGCTTCACATCCCCTGACACATGTTTTGCACATTGAACAGTTTTCGATGTCAACAATCTCCAAAGTGTTAGCTTCCTCATCAAACTCATAAACAACCCTTGGACATTCAGATGCACATAAACCGCATGATTCACATTTATCTGAGTCTATAGTTATTTTTGGGTAGTACTTGTAGGCACAAGTGGTTGTTGGCTGCCATTTTGAATGTTCCAGTCCAATTCCCAGTTTTGCTACTGCTATGAGTTCTACTTCCTGCCCGTCTTTGAGTTTTAGTAGTGGGATTGTATCGTGTACAGGTACAACGTTAGGATCCTGGGATTGTAGATCACCAGAATACACTGTTTTTGGGCCTTTTTCCTTGAGTAGTAGGGTCACACTGCAGGTTGGGCAGTAATCTTCACAGTCACAATCTGATGCTAACACCATAGATTCTAGGTCTGTTTTTAGTGGTACCAATCCAAGTCTGTGTGCTAAGGCTTCGTCGAAAATTTTTGCATCGTTCTTTAAGATCTCAACCGTTTCAATTGCCATTGTTGGAACTTCAACAGTGGAAATTCTTCGTATGGCATTCATAAAGGCATCGTCGACACCTTCTATTGCGAACAATAGGTGGGTCTCATCCTTTTGTTTGATATCTATTTCCATATTAGACACTCTTCACAGTTTTAAACTCTTCTTCCCCGTTTTCCTCCAGGTCTTCCTGTACCGTCGTGAGGTATTGGAGTTACATCTTCTATTTTACCAATTCTTATACCGGCCCTTGCAAGAGCCCTTATTGTAGCTTGTGCTCCTGGTCCTGGAGTTCTTGGTCCGTTTCCACCAGGTGCTCTTACTTTTATATGGAGTCCGATTATTCCCTTTTCCTTGACATCTTCTGCAGCACGTGTTGCAGCTTCCATTGCAGCGAATGGTGATGATTCCTGTCTGTCTGCACGAACAACTTTTCCACCAGACCATTGGGTTATGGTTTCTGCACCTGTGATATCAGTTACAGTTATTATGGTGTTGTTGAAGGATGAGTAAACGTTAGCTACGCCCCATTTTTCTTTTTCTGCCATTTTAAATCACCTTTTTAATTACTCACTTTTTTCTTCTGCAGCTTGGGTTTTGGCCTGTTCCTTCTGGATCTTTTCCATTGGAGATCCTGGGTAGAAACCTATGGTTTCTTCCTCACCGCTTCTAACCAGGTAACCTGGTGCGTTGATCTTTCTACCATTCATTGCTATGTGTCCATGTACAATGAATAATCTGGCCTGTTTTGCTGTGTTTGAAAGTCCGCGTTTGTAAACGATGGTTTCAAGCCTTCTTCTTAGTACGTCTTCAACAGTTAAGTCGAGGATGTCTTCGAGTTTAGAATCTGCCTTGAGCATTCCCAATCTCTTGATGTGGTTTAAAAGCTGTGCCTTTTCCACTTCAGCATGTTCTGTTTCTAAACCTAGGAGTAACCTTGCATCTCTTCTGTATCTTTTAACTATGGTCTCTGCCTTCCAAACTTCCTTTTTAGTTCTTAGACCGAATTTAGTAACCAGCTTGTTTTCTTCCTTTATACGTGCTGCGTTCCATGGATGTGATGGTGTATCGTATTGCTTTCTTGCCTTTCTTGGATGTCCCATATCAAAGCCTCCTGTTTATCCTCTTCTTCTCCTAACTCCAACGGATTTACCTTTCCTAAAGGTTGATTTGGTTCTCTGACCCCTTACTGGTAGACCCACTTCGTGTCTTCTACCCTTGTAACTCCTGGTCTTTTTCATCCTGTTCAAGTCGTCCCTTAACCTCATTGTAAGGTCAGATTCTATTAGGTGTACTGTTTCACCTGATTCGTAATCGTTACGCCTGTTAAGCATCCATTCAGGTAATTCGAATTGTTGTGGTGCTTTAACAGCTTCTTCTAGTTTGAGAACGTCTTTGTCAGGTAGATATCCTATCTGCATTGTGGCGTCGAAACCTGCAACTTGGCAGAGAGCCCGTGAAAGTGCTCTTCCTATTCCTTTTATGTCTGCAAGAGCATTTTCGATTGTTTTTTTACCGTCTACATCCTTACGGGAGATACGGACCATGTGTTTGAATTCCTCTTCCATAAATTAACCTCCACTCTCATTTAATTCTGTTTTGTAATCATAGTATCATTCTAGAAAATTTCGTAGATCCATTCCTAAAAAAATTATTTCGTAAATTCCATGGTGGAATATAAAAAAATTTAGGTCCCAAAAAAATATCAAATTAAAAATTTTGTTTTCTGATATTGATTTGAAGTGTTTGAAATGTGCTAATTGTAAAACATTTTAAACAAATGGATGTTCAAATTTTTTCTAAAATGTTTGTGAACGCCGGGACTGGGATTTGAACCCAGGCGGAGACGAACTCCACAAGATTTCCAGTCTTGCGCCTTACCAGGCTAGACTATCCCGGCATGAAAAACCGCCTTTAAACCCATAAACTTAACCGCACAGCACACTGCAAACAGATGGTTTTCAGTATCCATTTAACACCCTACTCAACAGTCCTAGTCCCGAATAAGTATTTCTACAGTATTCAGTCAGGGTTTAAAGTATTGTAAACGTATAATTTCAACGTTCCTTTTTGGCCTCGCCCCTAATTTTATATTTTTTAGAGGTTCTACGGTGTAAATTTTGGAAGTTTTATTTGTTTAAAGAACAGAGTTTTACTTCCACATCTTTGGGTATGTTCCAGGTAGCATAAAAACCTTTTTTATATTTACCATTATACCCTTATCTGATCTCAGGATTCCTTCTGTAGCTTCAACAGTTTCACCTGCACCAACAAGCTCACCTTTACCTGTGAGTACTCGAACAGTTTCTCCTGATTTAATATCCGGTGAAAGTTCAAGAATTCCGTTGGTTGCCAGATCTGCTCCGTGGCATATTGCATCCACAGCCGAATCCCTAACCACAATTTGGTTTAGATGTGTGACTGCACTTTCCATTGGAAGTATGCATTCCCTTATGGGTTTTTCATCACCATCGTGTTTCAAGTAGTGGTAAGCATCTGTTAGATCTTGAAGTGTTTTAAGTGTTTCGTCTTCAGTGAATGGTCCTGACTTAGTTCTTCTAAGTTCTGCCATGTGGGCACCAATTCCAAGTGCTTCACCAATGTCGTGACAGTACTTTCTGATGTAGGTTCCTCCCTCGCAATTTATGCGGAAGAGTACATCCTTTCCATCTATTTCTAATATGTTAACATCGTATATGGTTCTTACCCTCAGCTCCCTTTTGACAGCGGATTTGATGGGTGGTGTCTGGAATATTTTACCTGTAAATTCCTGTAAAATATTGCGTATACTGTCTTCACTGATACTCTCATGCAACCTCATTAGGCATACATATTCCTTGGGGGATCCAAGAAGCATCTGTATAACACGGGTTGATCTGTTGATTCCTATTGGAAGCACACCTGTAACCTTGGGATCTAATGTTCCTCCGTGGCCTGTTTTCTCTACATTGAGAATTCTTTTGACCCATGCATCCACTTCATGGGAAGTTGGACCCATTGTTTTGTCCAGGTTCACAACACCAGTGTTGATATGTTCTTCAATGGGTCGATTGTTTGGATCGCATCCGTAGTTGGGATCTGTTTCGCCTTCAGATTTTATGAGAAGTTCTGCCATTAAAATGACCTTTTTTTAATATTGGATCCCAGAAAATTTTAGATCTCAGGCTGGTTTCAAATGTTTGAAACCAGTGAAATTCATTTTATGGGATAAATTTAAATAAATAATATGTGAACTTAAGCTATTGCAGCTGCAAGTTCTTTTTTAATTGCTTCAACATCGTCAGATTTGACTTCAATTGTTTGGTCTACTGGTTCTAAATGTTTAAGGTTGCATTTTCTGTTTTTAATTGTTGATCCAACAACTTCTACGTAGTTGTCATCTATGATCTCAACTATTACACATTTTTCGCCTGCTTCCCTTCCTGCTATTTTAACACATATTCTGCCTACTTCTATTGCTGGCATGTAATCACCTCAGTTACTTTTAATATTATATTTGCAATGCCTTCTGGATTGAAACTATGACTGTTTATAACAAGGTCGTAAACTTCCATGTTGTTTATGTCAATTCCATGTATCTCCTGATACCTGGTTGCTTCACTTTGTCCTCTGGCAATAATTTCGTTTTTTACTACTTCAACTGTTTTGTCTTCCCTCTTAGATATTCGTTTGCATCGAACATCTATGGGTGCAACAAACCATATCTTGAGGTCTGCTTCAACGAAGTACGCTGAAAGTCTGCCCTCAACAATTAAGTTTTGTTTTTCTTTGGCTAACTTTGCCTGTCTCTTATCAATCTCAAGGTCTATTTCATCGTTACCCTCGGCATATTCACCAAACTCCAGTATGTCCATACCCTTTTCCTTGGCCATTTGACGAAATATTTCGCCGGCTGAGAGGAAGGGTATTTGAAGTTTCTCCGACAGGATCTTCGCAGCAGTTGTTGTACCACTACCTGCCAGCCCACCGATGGTGATGATCATTACAACCTAGCCTCTTCTTTGAAAAGTCGGCGAGCACACTCTGAACAGAGGTAACCACCATAAGGCCGGTTAGGTCTTCTCTTTGACTTTGATAGTTTTCTTATTTGGTATGGTCTGCCCCTTGGAACTGCATGAAGCTGTTTACCACATTCAGCACAAACGTGCTTGTTTGGTAGTTTCTTCTTGTAACGAAGTACAGTTTTGCCTCCGGGGGTTTTTTTGAATGTTCTTTTGTATGATCTAGATCTGTATCTTCCTTCTGGCATATGCCTACACCTCTAAATTATTTTTTTATATCCAACAAATTTCTTATCTAAATTTTTTGTATAAAGCAGTGGTAAGTTCCCTAAACAACTGCGATATTAAATTCATGATCCAATTGGTAAATCCATGTAAATTTTTCATCTGTAGACTGTTTTCAATCAACCAACTTGGTTGGTGGTAGAAAATTTTTAATCCACAGTTGAAAAGTTATATGAAATTTTAGTTACATTCCTCCGCCTTTAAGACCTAGGAGTTTTCTCCATACGAATGACATTGCAAAGGAACATAGTATGTACCATCCAAGCCATTCAACAGCCATAACAGGAACTCCTGCAGACTGGTGGTAGAATGTATGGAATATTGGCACCAAAAGCACGTAGTAAGCGAAGCTTGGTAAGTTCAGGTACAGGTGGTTTATGAGTGGGTTTCCAGCCATCCAGTAGAATATGAGGATGATGGGAACGAATGTTACAATCATTGGTTTAAATGAGTTGAACATCATCTCCTTCTGGAGTTCCATGAACTTTGCCTGTTTCTTCTGCATTTCTGCCATTGCCTTGGGATCTCCAGATTTCTGGGCCTTCATCATTTCTCCTTGGAAGCCCTTCATCTCTCCCTGAAGGAACTGTAAACGATCCTGGTCAACCAGTAGTTTGTTTGCCACTGTTATGACAAATGCTACCAGGGTTGCAATGAGAAAAACACCTATAATAGCCCCGAAGTAGGGATTGTTAGGAACACTCACCAGTTGTAAAAGGGGATCGAATATAGGGTTTAGGATTGGATTTAATATTGAAAAGTCCATTTCTTACTACCTCTTTATAATTTTAAGGTTTTAACCATTTCTTCAACAGATTCATCGAGTTTGTTATCGTGGTTCTCTATGATCTTCACTGTCGCACCTGTAAGTACGGCGTAAGCCATTGATGCTGCTCTGTTCATCTCTTGATGAAGGTTTATGTCCTTTAGATTTTCTGAATCCCTTGATCTGGTTGTGTCGCTAATTCTTCTCTTTAATATTTCATCACCGTCTGCTTCAAGCAACACAAACATGTTGGGCATCAACTGTTCAAGTACCCATTTAGGAAGTCCTGGCAGAAATCCTGAAGGGGTGTTTATGGTACAGTGTGTGTCTACGATTATGTTACTTTGTTCAGACTTAGCTCTTATAGTTTGTGCAGCTTCCCTTTGAACTTCCTTCTGGAGTTCTGGTGAAAGTTTTCTGAGTGAATCCCTGTCTTCAACAAGGTTCTTTGCCTTAGCAATTTCCAGCATCACATCACCATAGTTCACATGCACAAAATCAAGTTGTTCTAATGATTTGGTAAGCACGGTTGTGCTTCCTGATCCTGGGATTCCTGCAAGTACTACTAATTTCATTTTATTCATCACCTAAAAACTTTCTGAGCATTGGATGCATGTCCATGAGTTGTTCTTGGGCAATTTCTTCGTAGAGTTTGTACAGTATACCAACAGTCAGGAGAACACCTGTTCCTCCTCCAAGTGCACTGGTTAAATCTGCACCGAATGCAAGGAGACCTACAAATGCTCCTCCAAGCACGGTTATTGCTGGGATGTAACGTTTGAGTATCTTTTCAAAGTGTGCCCTGCTGCTTCTGTGTCCAGGTATCTGCATACCCATACCATGCAACTGTTTGGAGACCTGTTTTGGTCCAATACCACTCAGCTCTACCCATAGTATTGCGAACAGTATACATGATCCAATGAATATTAATGCATAAATCAAGACCCTCAATGGATCTGTGATCAAGAGGCTTAAACTGTTAGGTGGAGTCATTATGTATGCAAATCCATTGATCGCCCTTCCATTTACAACCTGTCCAAGGATTGGGAATCCAAGTTTCTGGAACATGGCTGCAAAAAGTTGGATGTTCAGTAGCAATGCACTGGTTAATATAACCGGCATGTTACTTGCATAGATAAATTTAAGGGGTACTTTCCCTTGCTCCCTTAACCCCACCGTATGATAGTGGTATTTCCACACGCATACTTTCTGCATATACAACTATTAGGAAAACCACTATTGTGGCTATGACCGGTAGTAACAAGTACCAACCTGGCTGTCCTGCTGTGAGTGAGTATATGAATGCAGGTATTGCACCTTGTGGAACACCTGGTGAAGTTACACTTGCAAGTGGGTTTAATGCTCCACTTACTATTGCTCCAGATACACCTGCTGCAATGAAGAGTCCTACACCACTTCCGAATCCCCATTTGGATACAACTTCATCCAAGAATATTATGAGTATTCCGCCTATGGTTATCTGTAAAATGAGTAACCATTGGAATCCGGGAGTTGATGGTGGGAGTGCTCCTGTAAATACCAAAACAGATGCCTCGAAGAGTGTGAATATTATCGCAAGGATTTTTTGTGTTCCCTGGAAAAATGCTTTATCCTCATGCTGTGAGAGATCTAAATTAAGGATCTTACCACCAACCAACAGTTGCAGTACAATGGACGCAGTAACTATTGGTCCGATACCAAGGGTTATTATGGAACCGAAACTACCTGCTAAAACTGCTCTTAACGATGAAAATTGATCTACTGCTGTTGGACTTAAACCGAAAAGTGGCACCTGAGTTAATATAAAATAAAGTATCAGGATAATACCAGTCCATTTAAGTTTCTCTTTAAACGGCACCCTATAGCTAGGAGATCTAACTTGAGGTAACAAACCGAAAATTGGTTGTAAAGCTTCTTTCAACGACCTTCACTCCTTCATGGAATAATTTTAAAAAATTTTGGTTAAAGGGTTAAAGCTTCTCCACCCGCATTTTCGATCTTGCTTACTGCAGATTTTGAAAATTGTGGGGCTTTGATAGTCAATGCTTTGCTAATTTTTCCTTTACCAAGAACTTTGTTGTAACCTAATTCAGTTACATCTATGATTATCTTGTTGTCTTCTTCTGTTGCAATTCCCTGGCTCAAAAGTTTGTCACTGTTTTCATCTAGGAAATCGACGTTAACAGGATTGAATACTTGGGCAGCTCCCTGTGGTCTTTTAAATCCGTACTTACCGAAGTGTTTAGGATCGAATTTAACCATCCAGGACCAGTGATGTTTGTGTCCACCAGCTAGACCCTTTCCTCCTCTGTTTCCTGCGCCTCTCCTTTTCTTTGAACAACCGCCTGCAACTGTTCTTGAGCCTCGCAATTTGCATATTTTCCTTGTTTTTCTTATCATTAAATCACCTTAAGATCTGTAGGTAGAAATTTTGGAATAAAAGGTGTTAGTTTGAAGATATTAATAAATGTGACCTAGATCATCTTGGTCACAAGTTCATTAATATTTTCCCTTTTACCCAAGCTTCCTCCTTCTTTAAAGCTTTTTTTGGTTGATTCATATCCCTTTCTCGGAGGGTGTAATCTGAAGACTGGTTTAATTCCAGCATCTTCAACTTTTACTTCTCCTTCAACTACGGCCTTTGCAAGGTCTTCGATTGAAGAGTAGTCAGTGTTGTCCTTTACATATTCATCTGTAACCTTTGCATCGCCTGGAAGTCTTCCACGTTTTGCTATGATTGCAGATAATGTTTCTGCATCCACATCTCCCCAGGTGATGTAGTCCTTAGCCTTATTAAGCATTCCATCGTAGCTTGGGTTGGTGTTGATGAGGACCATATGATTGATTCTTGTAAGGTTTAACATGGACATGGTTTCTTGGATGTCTCTATTGACTCCTGTTCTGCCCCTTACTCTTAATGCTGCTATCATTTTATCACCTAGAATTATACGCATACTCCAAGATTTTTGAGGTCTTTTGAAGTTGCTTTTACTTTACTGAGCTCTTTTAATGCTTCAAAGACGGCTCCTGCAAAGTTGATGGTTGTCTGTGTCTGACCCATGGTCTGGGACCATACATCGTCGATTCCTGCTAGGCCTAGGATGGTTTTACCAACGTTACCTATTGCAAGACCTACTCCACCAGGTGCTGGTATGAGTGTTACACGGACACTGCCCTTTTTACCTTCTACCTTAAAGGGTACTGTGTGTTCCCTTCCACATACACATCCCCAGTCACCGCAGCCTCTTCTAACCTTTATGATGTTAAATTTAGCATTGTCAACAGCTTTTCTTATTGCAGGTCCTACCTCTTTGGCTTTTCCCTGTCCGAGTCCTATGTAACCGTTTTTATTTCCAACAGCTACTATTACTCTGAAGTTGACTTTTCTTCCAGACTTGTGCATTCTCTGAACTAGGTTAACATCCATGACTTCTTCTTCGAGGTCAGGGAGTAATGTGTCTATTATTCCCAGTTCCATGATTGGAAGGCCTTTATCGAATATTTCATCGATATCAGTTATTTTACCTTCTTTGACCATATGCCCTAACTGGGTTTTTGGTACAAATTCTTCTTTATTATAGTTGTTGTTCATTCTAGCCCTTCCTCAATCTTATTTTTTATTGATTCGAAATGATCAGGTAGGTCCTTTGGAGATAATCCATTTTTAATGTAACCGGAAAATCTTTTCTCCACCTCTTCATCGGTCAAGGATTCTGCATAGCTTGCAACGTGTTCTCCCCTTATCCTTTCATCAGATGGTAGAACTACATCGTTATGTGGTACTTGAAGTCCGCCGTCAACTGCTCCCTTGAGAGCTGCGTAGATTCTTGCACCTTTGATGTTGGTTTGTAATCCGATGTCTAGCATAGAAGTATCAATTCCTGCGTCTAGTGCCTTTTTAGCTAGTAGGTATCCAGTGAGGTATGCTCCGGAGGTGTTCTTTCCACTTCCTAACCATCCTATTTTCTGAACTTCCTTGGAGTGTGCTGAAACTACTGTTTCGTCTCCATTTTCTCCTACCATTATGATCTGGGCAATGGTGTGTTGGTTAGTAATTCTTACAACCATTCTCGACTTGTCCAATCCAATGAGGTTAAGCCTGGCCTTGTAATCTGTTTTTCCTTCTCTTCTTCTTCTAAATGCGAGTTTATATCTTGAACTTTGTGCCAATTTCATTCCTCCTCTTATCTGAGCAAGTCGTGATCCCTGGCGTAGGTTTTCATGTAGGATTTACTCCTGAACGCTCCACCCTTGGCCATTCTGTAAAGTTTACGATAGGTTGTTTTGTTAATTTCCCTTTTATCCCTCATGTCTTTGAGGTCTGTTCTAAGTGCTCTGATGGTTGTCATCCAAGCCTTTTTCTTAGGGTTACGTGCACCTTTTGCACCTTTAATACTTCCCCTACCTTTTCTTCTACCTTTACTTTTTTGTTCCGCTATCTTCTTTGATCTGTAGCTGCTTATTCCTTTCTTTTGCCTTGCTTTAATAGCTCCGCTGTCTATTAACTGTTTAACACTTTCACGAGTAATAGCCCTTGATACTTCTTCGACAGATTCTGGATCTATCCAGACTTTGTTTACCCCTACCTTGAGTATGTCCGCAGCTAATCTCTTTTGAGTAGTAAGATTCATAAAGAAACCTCCACCATCAAACCTTTTGGGTTTGAATATTTTCCTGAAAAATCCTTTTCAGGATCTCTGAGTTTTAAGTCCATTTCAGACTATAGTTTTTTATTAGTTGAATTCATCGTTGGATGAATTTTTTCCCTTATTACAATGCAGCTGGTTATTTTTTTTGTTCACAACTTCAAAAAAAATTTGAAGCTGTTATAAATAACTCCCTAAACCCCGAAAGGTTTAAAGCCCCTTGTTTAAGATTTTTATTTTAAGTTCCTTGGCCCTTTCAAGCATGTTAGCTTTCTTCCTGGCACCTACTGTGGCACTGATCCTGCCGGCCTGGGTAAGTGGATCCAGATTTTCAAGGTCCTTTAAGTTGGAAACCAGTACATCCCGGTATCCTGAAGGGTGCAGTCCCCTGATATTCTTAGGGGTTCTGTAACCTATGGATGGCATAGCAGGCTTTCTTGCCTCATACCTTCGCCTTTTACTGGTTTTTCCCTTAGGTTTTCTGTACTTGTCACCTAGTTTTTTGTACCTGAACCATTCCTGTCTTTTAAAGTTTGGTTTTTTTGGTTTTTGCATGGGATCACCGTTTATTCCTTGCTGACCAGGTATATTCCGTCTTGGAATACCCTTGGGTCTCTTCCCTTAATCTTGGTTGCCTGTTCCATGTTGGCCATTGTCTGTCCTACATGCTCCTTGTTGATTCCACTGACTACGACTTCGTCGCCCTTGATCTTGACATCTGCATCCCCTACAATTTTAGCGGACCTTGGATGTCTTTCCCCTAGGAAGTTCTCGATGGTGACTTTGTCACCAGTTTTTTTAACAGTCATTGGAAAGTGAGCGTAAACAATTTTCATCTTGTAGCTGAAACCATCTGTGAGTCCTATTATCATGTTGTTGATATGAGATCTGATGGTTCCCAACATGGCTTTTTCTTTCTTTTTTGGGAAACGTGCTGCTACAACAACATTGTCACCTTCTACTGAGATGGTTATTGCTTTTTTGTTGTTGAAGTTTCTTGTTAGGGTTCCCTTTGATCCCTTGATTGTCACTGCTTCATCAACAGTGACTGTAATTCCTTCTGGAATTGGGATTTCTTCCCTAAGAATGGATACCTGAGCCATTTTATCACCTTAGTAAACATATACGAGAAGTCTTCCGCCAATACCCTTTTCTTTGGCTTCCCTGTGGGTCATAATGCCCTCAGGTGTTGTTACAACAATTGTACCAAAGTTTTTGGAAGGTAAGTACCTCTTCTCAAATTTTTCAAATTCATCTTTCTTAACGGCGTGTCTTGGCTTTATTACACCGCATTTGTTAATGTTTCCTTCTAATTCGACCATGAACTGTCCTGCTTTGTCATCGTCCACGAATTCAAATTCACCGATATATCCTTCTTTTTGCATTGTCCTTAAAACATGACCAATCATTTTGGATGCAGGATTGATTGTGCATCGTTTGTTTCCCTGCATTTCATTGTTACGCATGTTGGTTAGGGCATCTGCAAGAGGATCCATAAGAGTCAAACTATACACCTCTTAGTTATATTTTTTAAATCCAATTTTGTCTGCAAGTTCTCTGAAGCACTGTCTGCACAACATAAGATTGTATCTCCTAACCAATGCTGAGTGATCATTACATCTGCTGCATTTCCTTGAAGCCTTTCCGTATTTTCTTGGCAAATTATCACCTTATTCTATATTAACCTGAAATTCATTTTTCATGAATTCCATTGTTTCTTCCTTTGTAACCTGGTGCTTCACTGGAACTTTTTTGTTCTGGATCTTCCTTCTTTTGATCCTGTAGCCTGGTTTTTCAAAGGTAATTGCAACATTCATCCCATATATTCCTATGTCAGGATCGTATCGCATTCCCGGAATATCAATGTGCTCGTGTATTCCAAAAGCAACATTGCCTTGCGCATCAAACTGAGTTGATTTTATGGTGTTTCCTATGCCTTCAAGTATCATTTTAACAGCTTTTGAGGCTTTTTCATTCCTCAGTGTTACTTTGCAGGCTATTGGCTGACCCTTCCTGATACCGAATTCAGGGTTGGTTACCTTACTTATGGTTCTTATAGGTTTCTGGCCAGTTATGTTTTTTAGCAGTTTTTCTGCCCTTGCAAGTCTTTCTCCACTTTCTCCTACTCCAATGTTCACGGTAGCCTTAGCTATTTTCACTTGATCCATAGGGTTCATCTATTTGCCCCCTGGTAATGATATAACAGGCTCTTCTTTTCCTAGAACAAAGACGTAGTCAGCCAGTGTTAAAAATATTCCTTCATCAGTCTCTATTTCTACGGTGTTTGGTTTGGATGACTGGGTAATGTTGATCTGTTTAACTTTACCTAGTTCACCTATGTGTTTACCACCTATGATGAGACCGACTGTACCACTTTCGAATTTTATGTGATCGGTAACTTTCTGTTCTGGAATTTCCACAACAACAACATCGCCTGTGCTGTACTGTTTCTCCACAATACAGTTTCTTCCGTCATGCAGGTTTAGCTGTGTTTTTCCACCTTTGATGATGGTTTTGTCTGTGACTCTGCACAGTTTAAATTCTCTGTTTTTCTCGCTTATAGAGTGTAATATTAACCTTCCCTTGTGGTCTGGTAGTACCCTGTAAACTTTTTCAGATTTTGGAAGTTCTATAACATCCATGAACCCTACTGGGTATTTGTAATCTTTTCTTGCTCGGCCGTCCACCAGGATATCACCGTTGTTGATGATTATTTTTGCTTCCCTGGAGTTGTCTGCAACCTTCAGAATGTCCCTGACAACTATGAGTAAAGGTAATGATTCTTCGATTGCATGTGGACCTGCACTTGGCTTAACTGTCCACTTATCTTCTTTAGGGTGAATAGGCCAATGAGCTGGTGATTTGTACCGTTTAAGATGTTTTCTTGATCCCATCTTTGCCATTTTATCCCTTCCTCTCTATTATTTCGTTTCTTTCATCGTCTTCAAGATCCAGTTCCAGGATCATGATGTTTGATGGATGAACTGAATGGTAAACTTTGTTTCCATCGGGTTTTTGTACGGACATGCCTTCTATCATGACACGATAGTTTTTAAGGTCAACCTTTTCGATTTTTCCTTCGTGGTCCTTGAAATCTCCACGCATGACCTTTATGGTGTCACCCTTTTTAACTGGGAGAGATCTCCTTTTGTGCTGCTCCCTTAGCTCCTCACTCAGTTTTACGCTCATTAGTTTGTGGCGTATGTGTAAAGGTGCCTTATAAATAAGTTTCCTCTGTTTTCTTGGCTGTTTTGACATTTTATCACCGTAATAATCATACTATTATGCTTGCAGCACTACCTATGGCTGGCCATCTGTCAGCTGCTTCCTTAGCAATTGGTCCCCTTATTTCTGAACCCTTGAGAACTCCTTCAGGACTTACTATTACTGCGGCGTTGTCTTCAAACTTGATCCTTAAACCGTCAGCCCTTTTGTACTCTTTTTTCTGCCTGACCACAACTGCTGTTGTGACCTCTTTACGCATGTCAACTGAACCCTTTTTAACGGAGATCACGATCATGTCACCGACACCTGCAGGTGCGAGTCTTCGCCTTACACCCTTGTATCCCTTGACAGATATTATCTCAACTTCCCTTGCACCGGTGTTGTCTACGCACTGTAGTCTTGCACCGATAGGGAGGGCTTTTGTAACATTGGAGGTAATTGCCTTCATTTTACTCTTCTCCCTTAACTTCCACCAGTACGAAATGTTTGGTTTTACTTAGTGGTCTGCATTCTGCTATTTTGACAGAGTCTCCAATTTTAACATCTAAGCAGTCTGGTTTGTGAGCTTTGATCTTGGATTTCCTCTTTTCGTATCTTTCGTACTTTGTGATGAATTTATAAAAACTCCTTTCAACTGTAATGGTCCTTTCTGCCTTTTCACTTGTGACTATTCCTTCTAGAATTTGACCCCTCACTGGGAGGGTTCCATGAAACGGACAGTTGGGATCATCACATTTATTTTTTGGTTCTTTAACGTCGATACCAACCATTTTATCACCTGAATATGTCCTTTAATTTATATTTTGAAACTTCAAATATTTCGTTGAATTATTTATGAGAATGTTCGGGATAATTCCCTCAGTACTTCCTGAATTTCTTTTTGATCCTGTCTTCAGGGCGGGAAACTATTATCCGACCATCTAAGTCAACAAGACCACCTTCTGGCAGTGTGAACCTGAAGGTTGCCACTGCCTTTGGAATGGTTTTTTCAGATCCATCTGAAACTTCCACCAGAATGGTGTTCCTTGTTTCGTCAATAACTTGTCCCTTTATACCTGTGAGACCTGTGTGCTGACTGTTTACAACCTCAACACTGAGCCCCACAAGTTCGTGTCGGAATATGTTTTGTGGAGTTATCATAAGCCACCATAATGAATTCCAGGGTTATCATCAAACAAATGTTCGATGATTACCTTCTTTTCCTTCCCCTGTCATCCCTATCTCTAATTTCTATGGTGTCGGATGAAAAGCCCAGTTCAGCCAGAACTTCCTTGACCCTTCGTTTATGGTCTCCTTGGAGTTCTATCTGGCCTTTCTTAGCAGTTCCCCCACAGGCACATTTAGCCTTGAGTTCCTTAGTAAGTTCCCTAATATCAATATCGTGTTCATCAATCCCCTCAACTATGGTCATAAGTTTTCCGAATCTTCGTCTAACTGTATAGACCTTAACTTTTTGGATTTCTCTGGCTATCTCCTCGCAGACGCAAAGTTCTTCAGGAAGACCGCATATCTCACAGACTTTCATCGATTTTATTTCTCCTGCTGTTTTTCATTCATTATGGTAAGGACACGTGCTATTGTTCGTTTAAGTTCCTTAATCTTACCCGGATTTTCATAAACTCCTGCAGCTGCACTTTTTGAAATATTCTTAGAGTGTTCTGCTTTGAGTTCATCCAGTTTTTTCTGGATCTCATCGATCTCCATTGCCCGTATTTCCTTGCTTCTTAATATTACCATTTCTCTACATCCTTTTATAACTTGTGATAATTTTACACAGATTATATTTTATTCTGATTTATCGGCTTTATCAGCGTTTTCTTCAGTTTCCGGAACTTCCTCAGCGGCAGATTCATCAGCAGCTTCTTCTTCCTTAGGAGCTTCTTTTGCTGGTGTTTCTTCTTCTTCGGTTGCTTCTTCAATTGCCTCGGTTATTTCTTCCACAGCTTCTTCAACATCTTCAACAATTTCTTCGATGATCTCTGCTGCCTCTTCCACAATTTCTTCAACAACGCTTTCCACTGTTTCAGGTTTTTCTGGTGCTGCTTCTACTTCAACATTTTCAGGTTCTGGTTTTTCAACCTCGATCTGGAGAATGTCAACTTTATCAGGTAAAACAACATCCGGTGGCATTATGCGAACGTTAATTCCAAGCACACCAGGTTTGAGTTGTACTGTAGCAAATCCATGCCTCACGAATCTGATTGATGGTTCACCACATTTTTTGATGTATCCATCTGAGAACTTAGCACATGCGCTTCTGGAACCCCTTATTTTACCAGATATTGTGACTTCAACACCCTGGGCTCCTGCTCCCATGATTCTTCTGAGTGCTGTGTAAGCAACTCTTCTGAAGTGCATTCCCCTCTGGAGCATGGCTGCTATTTTGTGTGCCATGATCTTTGGGTTTAGCTCTGGTACATCCACTTCTTTAACTTCTACCTGTGGATTTTCAAGTCCATAGCCAGTTTTTAAGTTTTGGGTGATGCTTCTGACAGTTTTTCCGCCCCTACCTATTACCATTCCTGGTCTTTCAGCGTAGACAACTACCATGGTACCTAAAGGAGTTACCTGAATTTCCATTCCACCGTAACCTGCCCTTTCAAGTTCGTTTTCTAGGTATTCATCTATTCGTGTTCTTTTTAGTCCTTCTGTTACGAAATCCTTTTCAATCATTGGATCTATGCCTCCCCTAGAACTACTTGTATGTGGGTTGTTGGTGTGTTGAAAGGACTTGCCCTTCCAAATGCCCTTGCAGTCCATCCCCTTACGATGTAACCGCGGTGGCTGGATATGTGCACAATTTTAAGGTCTTCTGTTTCTAGTCCTTTGTACTCTGCGTTGGCTTCTGCGTTGTCCAGTACCTGCAGTATTTGTGTTGCTGCTTTGACTGGGTAACGACCTGTTGGCCATCCTTTAAGTCCTTTTCTGTGTCCTACTTTTTTATTATGTCTCTTAAATGGTACAGGTGTTTCCTTTCTGATAACTGCTTCAAGGAATTCTCTAGCATCATCAAGGTACATTCCCCTTATGGTACGGCAGATTTCGACAGAATGCTTTGGGGAAATTTTAAGAGCTTTCCCTGCAGCCTTTGCTGTTTTTCCATCGTACTCATCTTGATAAGCGTATTGAATTTTCGCCATTGTAATTTCTCCTTATTTAAGCGGCACGAACATGGATGATCTTGTTGCACCCATACCTGGATCCCCGTGCTGAACCCTCTGTCTTGTGATTGCAAATTCACCGAAGTAACATCCGATCATTTCTGGCTGGATTGTTACATCGACAAATTCTTTTCCACTGTATATTCCGAAGGTCATTCCAACCATTTCTGGAAGTACTATCATATCCCTACAATGGGTTTTGATGATCTGTGGCCTTCCATCCTTACGTGGTCCTTCTTTTTTGATCTTTCTAATCTTCTCTAGAACCTTTTTCTGCCTAGGTAAAAATCCTCTTTTGAGGGATCTTCTCTGCCTGGATGGTAACAACTGTATGACATCATCCAATGGCATGTCCTGCAGTTCTTCTAGACTGTAACCGCGATAACTAAATACTTTTCTTGCCAAGTAGTCTCCTCCTAATCAGTTTATATTCCGCATATTTTAGTAATTTAAGAATTATCTCCTTCTACCGGTTCTGCTAGCTGCTATAGAACCGACCTTCCTTCCTGCTGGTGCATGTCTTGATACGGTAGTTGGCCTACCTGGGTGCTGTCTGTTACCTCCACCATGAGGGTGGTCTACAGCGTTCATTGCAACTCCCCTAACACTGACATTCTTTTTACCCTTGGCTTTGAGGGCATAATACCGGTTTCCTGCTTTGAGGTACGGTTTTTCTTTTCTTCCTCCACCTGCAACAACACCTACGGTTGCTCTGCAGCAGGGGTTGAATGCCTTCAATTCACCAGACGGTAGTTCAACAATTGCCTTACCAACATCATGTGTAATTAAAGAAGCGTAAGTTCCTGATGACCTGACGAATCTTCCGCCGTCACCTGGATGTTTTTCTAAGTTGTAAAGTGGTGTTCCTTCAGGAATTTCTCCGAGTGGTAATGAGTTTCCAGGACTGATTGGTGCTGAAATTCCGCATGCCACTTCATCGGCAATTTGTATTCCTTCAGGAGCTAAAATAAGATTTTCTTCTCCATTTTCGAATTTTACAAGGGCCACAGGAGCTGTTCTACCAGGGTCGTGGATGATGTCCACAACTTTTCCCTTGAGGCTGCCTTCTTTCTCTACATCATCATAGGATCTGTAGGAAATTTTTCCCCTGAATCTGTGTGATGCACTCTTGTAAGTAGGAGTTCCTCTTCCTCTTCTTTGGATTATTAAACGTTTTCCCATTTTATTTCCTCCATCGTGGGTATGATTTTACAAGAGCTTAGAATACTCCCATCTTAACTGCTATATCCTCTGCACTGTTATCTTCAGACAGTTTGATGTAAGCAAGTTTTTGTCCGTTTAAGATCTGGGTGTTGACCCTCATGACCTTGACATCGTAAAGACTTTCAAATGCAGATTTTATCTGAGTCTTATTGGCAGTTCTTAGAACTACAAAGGTCAGCTCGTTTTTCTGATCAATGGAGTTCATGCTCTTTTCTGTTAGATGTGGTTTAATTAGTACTTTGTAAGCATCCATTTTCACTATCCCCTCTTAATTATTTGAAAAGTTCTCCTAACTTTTCTACAGCTGATTTTGTGTAAATGGTGAGTCTGCCAGGAAGAGTTCCAGGAGCCAGGAGTTCTGCATTGAGATGGTTTACAACAACCACATCGACACCGGCATGGTTTCTTGCTCCGAGGCTTATGCCTTTATCTTCCGCAACAACTAATAATGGGCCCTTGGATCTTTTGTATTTCCTGCCCCTCATTTTACCTCTTCCAGCCCTTATTGTTCGGCCTGCTTTGGCTCTGCAAACATCGTCCAGTAGTCCGAGTTTCGCGAATATTTCACGAGTGTCCTTGGTCCTCTTGACTGTTTCGAGTTCATCGTCAACAACGAATGGTACCTGATCCAGGTTCTGGATTTTGTGTCCCCTTGCTTCAACAATTTCTCTGTTGGCTGTTGCAGCAACTGCGGACCTTATTGCCAGTCTCCTTTCTTTTCTGTTGATCTTTTCGTGTATGATCCTCTCGGTTTTAGGTGGGTGAGCCTTTCTACCTCCAGTTGCCTGGGGTATGAATGCTGCCTTAGAACCTGCAGGGTGTCTTGAACCTTTGACACGTGGAACCATAGCTGCACCTCGGCCTGAACCGAAGGATTTTGCTGTTGTTCTTTTACCTGCCATTGGATCTGTTCCCCATGGCTGTATTCTGGCTGTTTGTGATGATATAACAGCTCTTTTTATGAGGTCTGGTCGGTAGACTTCCGTGAATATTTCAGGAAGTTCAATCTCATCGACGACTTCGCCTTCCAATGAATAAACTTTGATCTTCTCCATGTAAATCACTCTTTAATAAGTTTAAACTCCCTGTTTAGAAGCTGTGCTAATGTGTGTTATTTCAGGTGCGTCGTTATGTTTGCCTATAGGTCTAACAGCTTTTCTGAGAATTACGAGTCTTTTTGATGGTCCTGGTATTGAACCTTTGATCATTACATAGCCGTTTTTAATTAGACCGTACTTAACAAATCCACCCTTTGGATTAACTTCATCAACCTGAGACTCGTCTGCAATCCTAAGGATCTTCTTGTTGAATTCTGTCCTTTTATGGTAACCCATCTGACCAGCCATTGCAACTGTCCACATGGTTCTTGCAGGTGTCCATGGTCCTATTGAACCAACGTGCCTTGCTTTACTACTTCTTGCTGCTTTACCGTACTGTATCCTGACACCGAACCTTTTAACAGGTCCTTGGAAGCCTTTACCCTTGGTGACGGCTATGGTGTCAACATGTTCACCGTCTGAAAAAGAGTCTGCAGGGTTTACTTCCTTACCCAGTAAGCTGCGGGCAAATTCGAATTTATCTTCGACTGATTTGCCACCAATTCCACATTCAATAATTTCTGGTTTTTTCTTTGGAATTCCACTTGCGAGTCTTGGTTTAGTGTGTATAAGCACCCTAATATCTTCAACTTCATCAAGCTTTTCCTTCATTTCATCGAGTTTTGCCTCAACATCGTAGTCCTTTGGAAGTGTTATCTTCCTTGTTAAGTCCTCATCGAGGTCTTTTGCCATAACATCGTTCAATGTCTTGAGTCCACGTGTGTCCTTTCTATAGGCACGTACACCCATGACAACTACAGGTGGTGTTTCCAGTATAGTTACTGGGGATGATACTTCCATTCCAGATGTAGGTGAGTTTTTAACGTTGTCTAGCATTGTTACATGGGTCATTCCCACTTTGTAGCCTGGAAAACCTAAGAGACAAGATTCTTCGGTTTCTGGCCATGACCTTACTTTTGGTGTTTCTTTGGCTGCTCTTTTCCTAGGACTAAAGGCCATAGATCCACTTCTTGGTTGGTGATGTCTAGTCATAATTTTACCTCCTTAAGTACAATTTTCCTATCAAATTCAAAGTATGAAATCTGGTTTAAACAAGTTAAACTCAGATAAAGTCGATAACTACGTCTGAAGAGTCAAACGCAGATAAATGTGAGTTAGCTATATCTATAACAAATTTAAACACAAATAAAGCTGATCGATTTAATCAGTGTTTAAAAGCAAGTTAAATACAGATAAAGTCGCTAAAACTGCTTCTTCAGTTCTCACAGTTTTGGTTCCCTGTTCAGGGACTGTGTTAACTTCGAGATCTATAATTTCTTTTTCATTCTGGTCAGAAATAAGTTCTTCAAGGCCAGAATAAGGACCACCAAACAAAATAGCTGTGTGTTTGGAACCCTTTAATTTAGTTTTTACTTCGTCTAAAACAGAAGTGATGGATGGTGCGTATCTTGAAGTGCCTATGACCAAATCAGGCCCAGGTTTCATCATCAATATACTGTTGTACAGATCTTTGTTGGTTGCAAGAACCTTGTAACCCCAGTAGAAATCTGGTACATCTGGATCCAATATAATTTCCTTTCCAAGCTTTATAACTTTAAAGCTTAAAACTTTGTTCACGCTGAGTTTTTCTTTGCATAGCGCAAACTTATCGGCACCGATATCAACAACTGTGCCTTTTTTTGTCCGTTTTATTGTCAGTCCCTGTCTGTAATCACCCTCATGAAGTTCTCCAGTTGGGTGGTGAGGAGTTCTAAGTGGTGGGAGAATGCCCACGTTCCTAAGCTCCCTTGTTATAGGAAATACCTTCTTTCTAAGGTATTGAGGGGTGTTCATATAAGTGAGAACATCACTAATAAACTTAACCTCTGTTTCATCAGAATTATCGTTGTAAACGACGATTCTATCAGCCCTAAATATTGCAGCAGATCTTCCAATCAGACCAATTTTATATGTTTTTATTCTTAAATCTTTCGTTTCAGATATTATTGATGCTGGAACGAAAATTGATAACCGCTTCTTTTCCATCTTTTAACCTTTGTCTTCAATGCACATATAATATGAGGGGTGCTTATTTCTACTTATTTCAAACCCCGCATACGATATTTAGCATGAATAACTCGAGTTGAGTTAGAAATTAAGCTAAATATCCCAGTTAAAAAACTTGTTTAATTCGGGATTGAATATAGTATGAAACTCTTTACATATATACTCATGTTTTTTAGAGTTTTATGCAACGAAAAATAAGAGATTTTTAATGGTATACCCTGAAAACTCGCCACAGTAATCTGTGGATGAATACTTCAAAACTGGCATAAATATAAATTCCTCATAAATACTGTTTAACTAAACTTAACTTAAAATTATCTAAAAATCATGAGCCAGAACCCTAATTTTCTACCAAATTTTTAGGTACAAAACTCCCTATATAATATATAACTCATATGGATCTCCAACAAAAATAGTATCGGGCTTAAAACAAAAACGTCATTATAATAATATAGTGGGTATCATTCACTCAACTAGTTACTTAAAACTAATATGTTAAACCATGTCAGGTTACCAGCTGTGTCAAATGAACATACTCGTGTTCATTGAAATCCTAGTTTTTCCATGAGCTGGTCTTTTTTTACAATTAATTCCTACTCCAAATGTAGGTTGCTATGGTTCCACCGTTGTGTGGCATGATTGCTTCGTCAACAAGTTTCAAGTAGGGGTAATGTTCTTCCATAAATTCCCTGTTTGCCCCAGGCTGTAGATGTTTTTCGTACTGATTTCCATAGACTTCTTCCTGCTCGTATTCATAGGGAATTGAAACCACTATGTGTTCACATTTATTTTCAGTTATGTAGCCGGATAGAAGATCCTTTGCTGTTTCAAGCTCGATATGTTCTAGTACATCTCCAAAAATTATCAGATCGTAGTGTTCAAAATCAAAATCAACGATGTTGGAAACAAATATTCCATCATAGATCCTATCTAGTCCCAATTCTTGGATGTTTTTGTTGTAAACATCAACCCCGTCTATGGTTTGGTAATCAAATGCCCTGAGCATTTTACCATAAATTCCCGAACCAAAACCCACATCTAAAATTTTAGCATCCTTCTTAACATGTTCAAGTATGTATTTCAAAACAGCAGCTTTACCTGCATCTGAACTCACACCCTAACACAATCAGGTGATAGAGTACGGTTTTCCAAGTTTTCAAGAATTTTCAGTTTCTCCACTAGAATACCATTCTCTTTAGTGAGATCTTCATTTTGAGTTTCAAGGTTCTTCAACTGGGAATTCAAATTCTGGTTTTCAATTTCCAAACTCCGAACCATTCCTGTTTTCCTCAGCTGATCCTTTAACATTTTCTTCAACACATCTTCAACCCCCAAGCAACTAAAAACAATTAAACCTTTGTTTGTTATTCTAACTATTCATATTGATCCAACTCTCATCCCCAGACTTGATCCTTGTGAAAATAATTTATTAGAGGAATTTATGTTCTCTTGAATATTTTCTTCAGCTGGTTGATGATGGATTTTGAACTTTCTTGTTTCAGTTCTTTGCTCTGTATCTCGTTCATTATGATCCTGGTGAAATTTTCTTCACCGTATGGGTATATTCCATCGCTCAACACAAATTCTTCAATTGCACTAATACGATTCATATACTCTTCCCGGGACATATTTTTGATATAATCATAGAGTTCAGGGTAAGAATCAAACTCTCGTTTATCTATGAAGGTTTCAGGTGGTATGAAATCTTTGATTTTGGGTTCTCCCCAGTAAATAGGTATGCAGCCCGCAAAAAATGAGTCAAAGATCTTTTCTGTCAAGTACCCTGGAATGTCCCTTGCATTCTCATAGCAAATGGAAAATTTGTAATCCTTAAGGGTTTCAATCTTAGAATCAACAGAACCCCTGTAGGAAATGTATGGATCTTCCTTTGGTCTGGCATTTCTTCGTTTGATACCCTCCTCTGATGACCAGTGGGTGGAAAGTGTTTCATATGCCTGTTCATCCCAACCATAACCATATAGATCAAAGTCTTCAGGATGATACCTTTCAAACCAACGCAGAGCTTCCAACCTTGCTGAATACAATTCCAATGGATGATAATTAAATTTGTTAGAAGCAACCATGGCACACAACTTGTTCTTCTTATCCACATCGAAATCGTTAGTTTTTAAAACCTTTATTGGAAAGTAGTACTGGAATATTTTCTTGTTATCAACCATTTCATAATTCCAAGTGAAAACTTTCTTGAAATATTTGTAGTTAGATTTATCCCAGTTCCTTGGCATTACAATCTCAGATTCATAAATAAACAAGTACAAATTATCATGTCCAGCTTCAACAAGCTGTTTAAAATATAAGTTATTCTCCTTTGGGAAATCAAAGAAAAATATCTTGTCGTAACTTTCAAGGGGATTGGTATCAATGGTAGATATATTTATACCAGCATCCACAGCAGTTTTAAAAAGATATACAAAGGGATAGGTTAAATTGTCTCCAACTGTGTGTGCAGATGGATCTTCGAACATTCTATTTTTATTACAGTTTTCATAATAATTGTAAAATCCCACATTCACGACTAACACTCCTAATCTATTTCAGGCCATGAAACCAAATTCAGATTTAAGTTCTTAAGTGCTGATTTGATACTGAAATAGGATATATCTTTCGCTGTTTCAAACAGTGCCCCTCCAGAATTAAATAGTACAAATTTTGTTGATACAAACAAAAAAACCAGGCAATTGGATGATGGTTACTGTTAGAAAATTGAGTGGAGATCAAATTCGTTTAGGATAGAAATTTGAAGCTAAAAAAAGTAGGAATTAAATATGTGGTTCCAATTTTTAGGGTGTTGGATACAATATCTTCCAAATAAATTAATATTTAGAAGTAGATGTCTTCCTTGGAAAACCTCATCTTAGGCATTTGCTCATCTGCAGGGTACCCCAATGGTACGATCATGGTGGGCACAAGTTCACCTGGAATATCCAATATTTTTGCGTATGAAACAGGATCAAATCCCTGCATTGGACAGGAATCTACTCCAAGAGATTTTGCTGCAAAGAGTGCTGTGGTTACTGCTATGAAGACATTGTGCTGGGCCTCAGATATTGCTGCAGCTTCTTCATTGAACATTCCGATGAAGGTGTTTATCACAGCTTCAAACTGTTCGATATTTTCTTTAGGAACTCCCATCTCCTTCATGGATGCAATTACCTTTTTAGCATTGCCCATCATATCAGGATTGGCACAGAACACCAGAAGATGTGAACAGCTGCTTATCTGTGGTTGATCCATGGATGCAGATGATAGTTTATCCAAGGTTTCCTGGTCTGAAACCACCTTGATCTTCCATGGTTGAACATTCAAGGCTGAAGGTGAAAATCTGATCATGTCAAGGATTTTGTCCAAAGTTTCTTCATCTATCTTTTTTCCATCAAACTTCTTGGTTGCATATCTTGCCATGAGTAAATCGTTAAATTCCATAACTAATCACACACCTAAAAATTTTTTATTATTTCTTCATAAAATTTTCATTAAACATCTTCAAGTTTTCTTTTAAAAAAAATAAATTTGGTTTCAGAACTCTATTTTTCATATTATTCTGATTAATTTAGATTTCAATGGATTTAATGTGTTATTTATTGGTTTGAACTCTCTTCTTCCTGTTTTTCAAGGGTATCTTCGATTTCTTCTAGAATATCTTCGAGTTCATGTTTTCGAGCCTGTACTATGGATAAAGTATCTAGAAGCACATCTCTAAGATCGTTGGTGATAAG
This sequence comes from Methanobacterium sp. ERen5, assembly GCA_024167805.1. GTDB lineage: Archaea > Methanobacteriota > Methanobacteria > Methanobacteriales > Methanobacteriaceae > Methanobacterium_B. The sequence continues at coordinate 516,589 of CP099988.1, forward strand.
CACACTCCACATTTCATCTAGATAATTGTACAGTGTCATGAGATCGTCTGGTGAGTTTTTGTTAGATTCAACATTGTCCCTAACAAGCTGAACAAAAACATCTAGTTCATTGTCTAAATGATACAGATTTTCGACTGTAAATGCTATTCTTTCCTCAATCTCTTCCTGCAGTTCTTCCTTTAAAAGTCCTTCTACAGGTATGACTAATTCTCCCAATGGATGTTCTTCTTCCAAACTCATCATCTCCAATAAATTTTTTACTACATATAAAATATATGATCATCAATGTTGAATAATATTTCCCCATATAACGTAAGAAAATTCAGTGCTCATCATTAATTCTCCCTGTGAAATATTCTATCATTTCATCTAGTTTTAGTGCATATAATTGGAAAAAAACTTACATAATGACTGTCAAGAGTATTAATATATTGTAGAACTTGTTAACAGTTCAAAAATATTCAAAGGTTGTTTGGGAGGAAAGAAAAAAATGGAAGAAGGAAGAAATTTACTGTTCGGTGTACTGGGTATTTTGTTGGGTTTAATTGTTATTATTTTTCCGTTGATCAGTATTTTCACTGTGAATGCCATTGCAGGTATTGGAGTAATATTTGTGGGTGTTTGGATCATGGTGAAAAGTTTAAAGAATGATAGTATTGCCGCAGGAATTGCGGGTTTGATAGTTGCACTCTTTGCAATAATGCTTGGAATAGTATTCATAGGAGATATTAAAACATTTGAATTCTTTTCATTCATAGCCCTCTACATTGTAGGATTCTTCATAGCACTTGCAGGTGTTGAATCTTTAATATCTGGAAAAGGTGCGAAGGGTAAAGGTACAGGAGTGCTTGGAATCATAATAGGTATCCTGTTTATAGTGATCGGAACCTTTGCAGCTAACCCATTGGTACTTGCAGCATTGATTGGTGCTTTCTTAATAATAGCAGGTTTAGTTGAAATATTAGAACCCCAACTCATGGAAATACCTAAAGAAACAACAAAAACCAAAAAATAAGAAACAGTTTTGTTTCTCATAAAACCAATTGATTTTATGGGAAACTGACTACCCATTTTATACTTTTTTTTAGATGGTCTGTAAATATTAATTGTCCCTGTGTTCCATAGAAAAGGATTTCTAAATATTTTCAATGCTGCAGAAGTTGTTTATTCTTTTTAGTTAATCTGCCCTGGTATCGTGCACAAATATAAAAACTGATTTATGTTTTTAAATTTAGAAATATAAACCATGAATGAAATTAATAAACGGCCAGGCATTATTTGGCAGAGCATACTTGTTTTTCTAATAGTACTCGATGGAATTTTACTATTTCTGACCCTTATTTCTCCAAATCTCAAATCTGAAACCATTGCAAATATGGGAATTTTCGATCTGGCTGTTTCAATCTTACTGCTTTTAGTTTTCCTCTGGAGAATGAAACAACACCCCAATGAATATCCAAAGTTCATAAAAAACAATTGGAAAGACATCCTTGCATTCGTACCAATATACTTCATTAGCTACTACTTGTTCGGACTCCATGATATTGGCATCATCCTGAAGATCATTGTGGTGATCAAACTTGCAGCCCTCTACATATTTTCAAAAAAGGTTGGCAAAGAATTCATCAAGTACCAAGAAAAAACCAGGCTTGTATATGCATTGGCATTTTTCCTCGTGGTGTTCTTCTTCTGTTCTTACATCTTTTATTTAGTTGAACACGGGGTGAATCCTGAAGTGTCCACCTTCGAAGATTCCATATGGTTCGTGCTTCAAACCATCACAACAGTTGGATACGGAGACATCATACCCATCACAGGAATTGGCAGATTAATGGGTGTTATATCAATGTTCAGTGCCCTGGTCTTAACCAGTATCATCACTTCAGTCGCTACATTTTCACTCATAGAAAAATTCAGAAAAGGAACAGAAGCCCTTACCGAAAAAACAGGTAAGTACGTTGAAACCATGGATGAAAAGTTAGACAAATTAAATCATCGGCTAGATGATCTAGAAAAGATAGATGAAATAAATAAAAACCTTGAAGAGATGAAATCAGAAATTGAGACACTAAAAAAGATGATGAAAGACAAGAAATGATCTAAACACAGTTGTTTTACAAAAAATAAGGATATTAATGGATTGGTTTATCCATCAAAGTTGATAAATATACTATATTCTTTTTTTAGGGTTTGAATACCGAATTTTCATTCATTTTTTTTAAGTTTGATCCATGGTCCTTTCTGGAAGTAGAAGCACAGCTGCAATAAGGAAGCAAACTCCCCCAACAAATGTTCCCCAATTTTGTATTGCGAAATTAACAGGTTCTCCTGTGGCAGGTAAAATAAATGCATAAATTGCTGAAATTCCAAATGCCACAGAACCCATGAGATTTAAAAGTGCAATGTGCCAGGATATATTTTTCCAGTCAAATGAAACTACTCCATGACCCACCTCTATCCATACCAAGCTGCTTGCTATTAAGAAGCATATGGATCCATAAATATCCGGAACCCAAACCTGGTGGTTTACCTGCTGGACAGTTAAAAGCAGGTTAACCGCAAAGAACGTGCTTAAATTAAAAAATATCGTTCCTATTAACTGAACTACTGATGATACCCAGTCAATTCTTCGGGGCTCCCATGTAAAAACTTTAATTTCATCAACTATGTTCATGGACATGGGAACTCTCATGATGTTTACTGTTTCGATGTACTGTAAGAACGCTGCAGTTGTGAAGAATATGGATCCTAACAAGTAGGTCATTGTATCGGTATGTGGACCTGCCCAGTTAATGTAGGATGGGGCAGAACCTAATACGAAAAGTAGGGATCCAACTGCAAAAAGCACACCTATCCACCATGCTATTGCTCCGGGTGCAAACCATGTGGAAATGGTACCTGAATCCAGGAGGTTGTGGTGTTTACGATGAAACCTTGACCTCCATTTATATTCTAAACCTTCGGGACTGATAAGAAGAGCCCCTGTAATAAAAGGACCTGTTTCAATAATTTCTCTGCACAACCATCCCGCTGGGATATTATGATACAAAATATCTGGACATTCGTCGAACTTTTTCTTCAAAATATTCCCATCCATGAATCCTTTTAACAAAATATACAAAATTATTAAGAATTTCATCTTAGAAGTAGTTTCAGTTGGGATCAGAGGATATTGAATGAAAAAAATTTGAATCTAAAAAAAAATATTTAAAAAAAACATGCTTTCGACTAACATAAAATGGAGATTTAAAGCTTAATTATGATATTTCAAATGGAAATCCTGCGTTTTAACTGGAACATATACCTGTTCTGTTAAAATTTTTCAAGTTTATTATTCCAAAGTTTCACTCGAATATTTAAAATTTAAACCCATCATGGAATAGGGTAGGTTGTAATTTTTATACTCTTAACAAAAGTTTTTTCGAGTGATCTCACGGGTATTTCATGGAAACTTTACTTTGAATAAGATTTGTTAAGGCTTCTGTTGTAACCCAGAAATAGGGTGAAGAAAACCAAAAACATTGCACAGATCAAAACCATTGGAATTATCAAATCAGCATGAAACAAATTCATTTCTTTTTCACCTCTAAATATTTTAGTCGAAGAACATGTTTAATTCTTACACCTTAATTTAAAAGTTAATACATATAAACTTAACTATTAGCTTGATCTGAAATGAAGGTATAAAAGAACTTTTAAAAAAGTAAGGCTTTATTAACAGTTTTTAAACCTGTGAATCCTATGTAACTAATATTTTAGATATTTTTCTCGATCCTCAGTACCACCACTTCCACTTCAACAGATTCTCTGGTGTGGAAATCGTATATTTTAGGTATGGGAAACTTGTATTCAAATTTGTGGGACACTACTGCATTTCTTTCCGCTACGAATTTCAATAGGAAGTTTAAGGTTTTCTTCAAGTGGAATGAGTAGACAACTGGAGAAATTTCAAGGGCCTTATCAAGGAATATCACATCTGCTGTTGTTTTATTAGATTTTTGCGCTCCAAATGGTGGGTTTTGAATCACGGTGTCCACTTCTTCAGTGAAATCTGTGATTTCTGATACAACGAACCTGGTGTTTTCAAGATTTCTCTTAGAAGATTCTGTTTCTGCCATAAAAACAGCTTCAGAATCTGTGTCTACTCCTACAACTTCATTTGCCCCGAGTAAAGCTGCCCCTATTGTGAATATGCCTGTTCCACATCCAAGATCTGCCAGTTTCAATCCTTCAATGTCTCCAATGGCCATTGCATTCCAGAGCAGATCTGCAGCTATGACCGATGGGGTGGAATACTGTTCCAATTCTACGCGTGGATTTTTATGGGGAGAAATATCTTGAAGTGTCATTTCAAGCTGTCTTTTTTTCTTAAACATTGCCTTGTTTTCCTATTATTTTAGGTTTAATTGAAGTAGGGTTTGGATGGTGATCTTTTCATCTGTAATATAATGGTTGTTTGTGAACATTGCATTAGTAATAAATAGAAATGTTCATTAAGCTCATCCATAATACCAAAGTGTGAATCAATATAAAATTTATTAGTTAATTAATATAGAAATAAGAGTATATAATTAGTGGTAAAAAAAGATTATAAAGCTTAAAACTTGTAATATATTAATTGAATAGTCAGGAAAAGATATTATGTTTAAAAAGGTTTTAATAGCCAACCGTGGAGAAATTGCAATCAGAGTGATGAGAGCATGTCGTGAAATGGAGATAGATAGTGTTGCAATTTATTCCGATGCAGATAAAAATTCTCTTTTTGCAAAGTATGCCGATGAAGCCTACAATATAGGTGAACCTTCGCCAGCTAAAAGCTACCTTAATATTGACAAGGTAATAGATGTTGCAATTAAGTCCGGAGCAGAAGCCATCCATCCTGGTTACGGATTTCTAGCTGAAAATTCTTTGTTGGGAGAAGAGTGTGAAAAACACGGCATCAAATTAGTAGGTCCCAGTGGAAGAGTTATTGAGGAAATGGGAAGTAAAATTGCATCAAAAAAGCTCATGAAACGGGCAGGAGTTCCTGTAGTTCCTGGTGGAAGTAAAGCTATTGAAAATGTGGAAGAAGCTGCTAAAATGGCCGAAATTATCGGTTATCCTGTTATTATAAAGGCATCTGCAGGTGGTGGTGGAATAGGAATGAGAACCGTGTTTGAAGAGGATGAACTGGTTCGGGCCATTGAATCCACCAAATCCGTTGCAGAATTGAACTTTGGAGATTCCACAGTTTTTGTTGAAAAATACATAGAAGAGCCTAGACACATAGAATTCCAGATACTTGCAGATGAACATGGCAACACCATTCATGTTGCAGATAGGGAGTGTTCCATCCAGCGCAGACATCAGAAACTCATAGAAGAATCCCCATCACCTATCATGACCGATGAACTCAGGGCAGAAATGGGAGAAGCAGCAATTAAAGCAGCAACATCTATTGGATACACCAACGCAGGAACTGTTGAATTTATATATTCTAATGGAGAGTTTTATTTCCTAGAGATGAACACTAGAATACAAGTTGAACATCCAATAACAGAAGCAGTGACTGGTGTTGATCTGGTTAAGGAACAGTTGAAAATTGCAGCTGGAAGGGAGTTATGCTGTAAACAAAACGAGATATCAGTACGGGGACATGCAATTGAATGTCGTATTAACGCTGAAGATCCGTTGAATGATTTTGCACCTAACCCTGGTAAGATCACGGGCTACAGATCGCCTGGAGGAAACGGTGTCAGGGTGGATAGTGGTGTTTACAACAACTACACCATACCACCATACTACGATTCAATGATATCTAAATTGATTGTTTGGGGAAGAACACGTAAAGAGGCAATTGCAAGGATGCAGCGAGCTCTTTCGGAGTACATTATTTTGGGGGTTAAGACCACCATTCCTTTCCATAAATCCATGATGGTTAACCAGCATTTCAGGGAAGCTAGTTTACACACCCACTTCGTTGATCAGTACAAAAATGAGATCATCGAGAACATGGAGAAGGTTATTGAAAAGGATAAAGATATGGAAGCCCGTCTTAAATCAACATTTTTACCTTCAAGAAAGGTTGCTGCAGTTTCAGCTGCAGTTTCAAATTATATGTCCGAATCAATAAAAAAGACCGAAGAATAATTTAAAAATTTCGTGTAGGGGCATTTTATATGACCAAAAGAAAAATATTAAAAACTCTTTATGAAAAGAAGGATGAGTACGTACCTCTGGAACATTTTGTGAATGAAACTGGAAAGAGTCCAGAGGTAATTGAAAATGAATTCCTAAATCTGGAAGAGGAAGGATACATCATAAACCACTCAAAACTTGGATACAGACTTATTAAAACTCCAAATCTTCTCCTGCCCTATGAAATTAAACGGGGCTTGAAAACCAATGTTATTGGTCATGATATACACTACTTTAACGAAGTTGATTCCACCAACGAAGTTGCTAAATACCTTGCAGAGGAGGGTGCCGAAGAAGGTACAGTGGTAGTTGCTGAAACTCAAAACAAAGGGAAAGGTAGACGTGGTAAAACCTGGATATCCCCACCTGGAGGCATCTGGATGAGTGTCATCCTCAGACCAGAAATACCTCCACACAGAGCATCCCAGTTAACACTTGTTACAGGTGTGGTTGTTGCAAAAACAATTAAGGAAGAATTAAACATCGATGTGGGAATAAAATGGCCAAACGACATATTAATCGGTGACAAAAAGGTATGTGGTATTTTAACAGAGGTGAATGCTACCTTGGATAAAGTGAAATACCTTGTGGTGGGTATTGGTATTGATATGAATGTGGATGTTCCCATGCTCCCATCAGATCTTCAGAAAGGTGCTACTTCCCTTAAAAATGAGTTAGACACCGAAATTAACGGTGCTCTTTTGGTTCAAAGGTTCTTACTGAAATTTGAAAACATCTACTCCGACTTTAAAGAAGGTAAGTTTCCAGAGATCCTTAATGAATGGCGTGCAATGTCTTCAACTATTGGAACCAGTGTTGAAGTTAGAACAAAGGGAAAAAGAGTTCAAGGCTACGCTGTAGGTATCAATAAAGAAGGAATACTCATAATTGAAATGGAAGATGGTAGCCTTAGAAAGATGATATCTGGTGAATGTTTACACTTAAAATAAAATAATGATTATTTTTTTCAACTTGACAAAGTATCCAGATTGATTGGATGTAGAAACAAAATAGATACTTATTGTAAACGAAAATTGTATGCCTATTTAATTTTGGAGATAATGATATGGATAAGAAAGTAAAACTAACCTTTTTCCTGACTTTAATTTTACTTTTCAGTTTTGTTGCGACTTCTTACAGCTACAACAATCAAGTTAACAATTATCCCCAATATCCCCAGATTAATAGTACAGATAGAGTTCTGATCTTTGCCCCACACCCCGACGATGAATCTTTAAGCAGTGCAGGTTTAATAAGGTACTGTGTTGAGCATAATGTGCCTGTACATGTTGTTGTTGTTACCAACGGAGGTAAAGGAAAACTTGCCAGTATAAGACATTCTGAAACTTTAAATGCAACTGCAAAACTTGGACTTTCAAGTAATAATGTAACATTTTTAGATTATCCACAGGTAATTAACAATTTATTTAATGAAAATTGGGATCCCAACCACGCCTACTCTGATGGTTCCCATCATAATTCATTCGCATATGATCAAAATTCCAGTTACTGTGGAGAATCCGTGGAATCTAATATTGAAACCATGATTGCCAATTACAATCCAACGATTATTATTTATCCAGCATTGGATGATGATAACACCGACCACTGGGGAACTGGTTCATTCGTGGATTATGCTGTTAACGATATGGGTTATCAAACCAAAATGTACAGCTACCTGGTTCATGATGATGAGACACTATGGCCATTTCCTAGATCCTACTTTCCACAGAGTAAACTGCTTCCACCATCATATCTCGCAAACCAGACCAGCTGGTTAATATTTCCTTTGAACAATTCTCTGGAACAATACAAGTTTAATGCAGTTAACTGTTACCAAAGCCAGATGCAGAAAGATTCTGTTTTCTTAAAATCTTTCATCAAATCAAATGAACTCTTTGCAGTTGCCCCCATCAAGAACGTCACAAGACAAGATACAAACAACGATTACATTAACTCCCATGGTTTTCCAACGACGGTGTTTCATGATCCAGTGGATGACATCCTAAACCAACCAACAAATCAGATCTACTCTGTACTGGACAGTCATAGTAGCTATGATATTGGGGATATTGGATTTGAAATTGACAACAACACACTATGGATATCTCTAAAAACAACGGGTGGAATTTCTAAAAATGGAATTTATCTGTTCCATTTGAGAGGATTTGGTGAATATGGAATATCGAGAGTAGATTTCCAAGTACAAGATGGAAAAGCCAGTTACATAATGCCATCAAAAAATAGTGTAACACCCACATTAAAATTAAGGTCAGATGCATCGGGCATCGTGGTTGGAATACCTGCAATGCTTGATGATCACACATTCATGATCGATGTTGAATCTGAAAATTCAAGCCAAGTTTTCGATAGAACAGGCTACTTCGACGTTGATATGAGTTGAAAATTTATTTTACTGTTATAAGAGCAGGTTTCCCTAACTTCCCATCCACCTGCACATCTCTATTTATGAACTGACTCGAAACATCTATATTTGTTAATGTGTGTTGTGTGAGTTTAGAGGTTGTTATGGAAGAATTTCCTGCGATGAAAAGATATGGAATTATCTGATCCCCCATATGACTGTCTAAAGCCGAATTTCCACATATTTGATCCAGCAAATCTTTAGCAGCATCATGTCCAACTTCTTCTGCTTTTTTACCCAGTTCACCTATAGAACTACCACCCAATGGAATGGTTCCATCTGTCCAGAGTAATATTCCAGATCCTGATCCAAATGAACTGTCACCATGTTCAATGTCAATGTTTACATCATAGCCGGCATTTTTAATCATAACTTCTGCAGATCTGGCCTGTCTCATTGCAACATGTTCGGGTAAATTAACGGCATGCGAAATACCTTTTACAACATTAAAATTTGATTCAATAAGATTTATGGGTTTTAAGGAATTTATTGGATTAATTTTAACCTCTAAAATTCCTCCGCCCTTAGGGTAGTGGCCTCTTCTCAGGACGTGGGTGTCTGCTTTGTAACCCATGGTGTTCAAGATGGGAAGAGTTATATTTTGCAGGTAATCTATGCTTGGAGACCATCTTAAATCTGTTCCACCCTTTATGGTAATTTTAACAGGTCCTCCTGTAAATGCTGCAGGTATCATGAAGGCTTGTAGTATTAAGCTGATGCTTCCTGCTGTTTTAATGTCGATATCGTAGTTACCGGGTTTAAGTTTTCCAGGTTGAAATGATAGTTCTGTTGATCCAATTTTAAGTCCTGAAAGCTTAGCATCTGAAAGTTCTGCAACTGCCTTCACAGAATTTAAATGTTGAGGCATGAGTCCAGGTTTGGGTCTTTTTGAGCGTATGTTATATATTTTAACGGGTTTAGATGTTAATGCAGATAGGCCTGTCGCCATCCTTAAAACAGCTCCACCACCTTCTCCATATGATCCATCAATTTCTATCATAATTTTCATTCCATAAAAAAAAATTTATAAAAAAATAGTTTTTGAAATCAATCCATGATCTAACTTCAACGCGTATTTGATTCTGATTTAACTGTAGAGGATCTTTTTAGATTCTTCTTCGTTATTTGCTACGAATTGGAGTTTAGTAAATGTTTTCTGGAATGCTTCAGCAATTTCCTTTGAACCAATACGTTCTGCATCATTTGCTGCTAGATCTATTCTTATCGCTGCAGATGCACCGGGCATTCCAACTGCGGGAATGGTGATTATTCCATGATCCCTCAGGAGTATCATGGCAAATAGATATGCTAGATCATCGCTTTCTAGATCTGTTTCTGTCTGTGTTTGTTTAAGTTCAAATTCAATGGCTTCTGGAGTGAGCATTATTCCTGTGGGTGTTTCTTTGACCATTGAAAACTGATTTGTTAGGGCTTCCTTCAGTTCATGTTTGGCTGAAAATGCCATTAATATTTTTTCCGGACTCAAGTTTTCCAGGGCTCTTACCATTGCAGCCACCAATGGTGCTTGTGCTTCTAATCCAAATTGATGTGCTTTGGATTTAACCAGCTGCATAATTTCTCCATTTCCAGACATGAGCCCTCCTCTTGGACCATCCATGAGTTTATCTGTACTGGTTATGGCTATATCTGCACCCATATCTATTGCTCTTGGTTGTCTGTATACAATGGTTCTGAGTCTTGCTCCGGATGCATCATCAACTGCTACAGGAATGTTTTTTGCCTTACAAATATCAATCACCCTTTGGAAGTCTTCTTGGGTGATGATCTCATGATCCATGGTTGATCCTGTTATGAAAACCAGTGATGTGTTGTCTTCTACCTTGAATTTTTCAATATTGTCAAACTCAATGTAACTTGCCCCAACAAGTTCAGCACTTCGAGGGATGGATGGATGTGCCGGTGACTTTGGAAGGTAATGTGCCACTTCGTCGCCAGGTTTTACAATTGCAAGTACCGAGGCAAGAATTCCTGAACTAGTTCTGTTTAAGGCCAGAACCTTATCCCCACCCAGATGAATTTTTCCAACTGTTTGTATGGCATCATCAAACACTGCAGGCCCTGCATAGGTTTCTAAAAGGGCTTTATCTTCGGATAGGATTGGAAATCCACCTGCAAGCCCTGTGAGATCATAGAATCCTTTCCTTCCCTCGGTTTGAAGTATGGATTTAATGACCCTGAGGGCTGCTTCTCGTCGGTTTACTTCGTCGATTATTGAATTTGTAAGCATTTTTATCGGTTAGTCGTGATTGTTATCTGATTTTAATACAATTGCACTGTCTGCTGAATTTTGAAGTGCTGCACTGAAACCTGGCTCTGCACCAATAACAAGGGTTTCCTTTCCATTTTCTTTGGCCTTATTTATTATGGGTAAAAAATCAGCATCCCTGGTCATGAGTGCTATAATATCAATATTAGGATTATAAATAAGTTCCATGGCTTCAACTGCCATATAAACATCAGTGTCCCCTGCAACTACAATTGGTGTATACCCTTGGTTTACAATGGCCTCAATTAATTTATCAGATGCGTACTGGTTTAACAATACTTTTCCAACCCTCATATTCCCATATTCTGCTATGATATCCCTTACAATATCAAGATTAAGGCTGAATTCCTTTCTTAACATATTAGGACCATCAACTAACAGACCAACATTTTTTCCTCCAGCCTCGCTTCTTTTAAGCGGAATATAGTCCTTAAGGGAACTTAATCTTTCAAAGCTTCGCATTTAAATTTCCTCCAGTTAAATAATCCAGAAATACATAGATATAATTGAAATAATATTCTATTTATTGTCTAATTCTTTTTTATAGTTGAATAAGAACTCATTCATAAAATTAGGACAAAAAACTCTGCCCATTATTTTTGATATGATTTTTTATTCAAAATCTAATATATTGTTCCATTGATATATAATTTTTACAATGGTGTACCAAACAAAATATTCAGTACCAAGACCATTGACACACAAAAATTAACCCAATCCATGGCCTAATGGAATGTTTGGTTTAAAAAAAGATAGGCAAAATAAAAATATTAAATAAAAGGTTATTATTCTATTTCAAGTGAAAATGAATCTTTAAATAACTCTTTTACAACATCTAAATCTTTAGGTTTGAGTTTGGATACTGTGATGTTGTTTTCTATCTTGATGTAGTACTCAGCATCCACAATTTCTCCTTCATCGTTCATGTAAAGGAAAAGTCCATCTGCAAATTTTAGTGGATCCCTTGAGGGTAGGAAAACTTCAAATCTTATTAGAACCTCTGATCCATATATGCTCTCATGGAGTTCGGTCTTTTTTCTTCAGATTTCAATGCTTCCTTAAATACTTTCATCTTTGCCTTAAATTCCTTATCAATTGTTATTGTATCATTCTTTTTGGTTGCCATAGTATACACCAAATATTTTTATTTAAATATTTTTTATATTTTAATCGTGAATTTAGAATTCGATTATTATTGATAGAACAGCGGCCTATAAAAAACCATTGCTCATTTGGGAAAATGTAGAGAAAATTTATTTTTATCCACACTACCTACTCTGGTACTAACATTTTGCATCACTACATATTTAAGTTTAGAATTTTGAAAACCCAACTTATTGGCATATATCCCAGTTAATTTCTGTTTAAAACCCTGCATATAAAATGTGATTCCTAAATTCTTTCCTTGTATATGAGTTCAGTAAACACGATCCTAAATTCTGTTCCATTAACAGGATTTAATTCGATTTCTCCATCAATCTGATCTGTTAGACTGTTTACTAGCTGAAGTCCGAGTGAATCAGTGTTTTTAAAGTCTATTGTTATGGGAAAACCTATTCCATCATCTTTTATAATGAGCTCGTAGTATTCTCCATAATTTTTAAGTGAAACATACAATGTTCCTCTCATTGAATCTGGAAATGCATATTTTAAGCAGTTTGATACCAGTTCTGTTATGATGAGGCCCAATGGTACGGATGTTTCTATGTTGAGTTTTACATCGTCAATCTCTAAAACCGGTTCGATCCTGCCCTTCTCTATGGAGTAGGAATAGAACAGATCCCACACCAAGTTTTCGATGTATTCCGCGAAGTCAACTTTGTCGAATTTCTTTGATCTGTAGAGTTTCTCATGGATCATTGACATGGACTTAACACGATTCTGACTCTCCTTTAACACGTTTATGGATTCTTTATCATCCAAATATCTTGTTTGGATGTTCATGAGACTTGAAATTATTTGCATGTTGTTCTTTACCCTGTGGTGTATTTCCTTTAAAAGAACCTCTTTTTCTCTTATTGAGCCTTTAAGTTCAGTTTCAAACTGTTTTATCTCTGTTATGTCACTTGCAATTACCAGAATGTAGATTACATCATCATCCATTTCAATTACTGTGACATTGACATTCACACATCTTATATTTCCATGTTTATCAATCAGTTTAGTTTCAAAGATCTGGTTTTCCTTATTTTCAATTATTTTATAAAATACTTCCTGTAGGTTGGCAATATCCTCTTTAAAATATATTTTAGTATCATGTAATGATTTTCCAATGAAATCTTTCTTCGGAACACCGGTTACCATGCTAATTGCATTATTTACATCCACGATGATTCCGTCTTTGTTAAATAAGATCGTGTAATCTGGATCATATTCGAACAGTGTTCTGTACTTTTTTCACTCATGAGGAGTGCTTCTTCTGAAAGTTTTTGATTGGTTACATCCCTCACATCTGCAAAAACTATTCCTTCAGATGGTAAAATGCTCACATTCCATGAGAGCCATTTGTAGTTTCCATGTTTGGTTTTGAATCTGTTTTCAAATTTGATGTTTGAATCAGTTCCCCTAGCATACTCGTTGAAATCTGGTTTTTTTGATCTGTCCTGAGGATGCATGAATTCCTGGATTGGTTTGGATTTGAGTTCTGTCTCAGACCACCCCAGTAATTCTTCCCAGTTATGGTTTAGTTGTTTGAAACATCCATTAAAATCTGTTACGCACAACAGGTTTGAAGATAGGTTGAAAAACCTGTCTCTTTCTCGCTGTGCCTTTTTTACAGTGGTTATATCGTTTGCAACTATTTGAACTCCAGTTATTTCTCCTTCGGAATTTTCAATTCTTGTGAAGGTGAATATGTACCATTTTTCAGGTTTTGGAAGTTTAATATGATCTTCGTAGACCATTGAATCTTTCGAATTTGCAGCAATGGTTATTCTTTCCAACAATGTTTCTGCAAATTCATGATTTGTTAGATCTGTGATTGATCTTCCAACGAAGTCTTCAGGCTTTCCATGTAATTTTTGGGCTCCAATCTTGTTAATCAATAAAATGGTTCCATTCGTATCTAGGTAGCCTATTCCCATTCCAGCACTATCGATGAGTAGTCTGTTCCTTTCTTCACTTTCTATCAGGTTTCTTTCAATTTTTTTCTCGCGGTTATATCCCTTGTAACACCCAGTATCTCATTTACTTCTCCTTTTTGATCTAGGAGTAGTGTTGTCACAACTTCTGTTTGAACTATGGAACCATCTTTACAGTACTGATCTAACTCACTCCGTGTTACCCTCAATTCTTCGTTTCCAGCTAAAAACTCATTTATTCTTGGAAGAAGGTTTTCTTCTATGTAGATATAATCTTCATGTGTCATTGCATCTTCACATGTCTGGTTTTGAACTTCTTTAGGAGTGTAGCCTCGAAGCTGATAAACTGATGGACTCACATAACTGAATTTTTGTGTTTTCAGATCCATTATCCATATCACATCAACAGCATTTTGAGATATGATGTTGTATAATGATTCTGTTTCCTCTAAAACAGCTTCTGTTTTCTTTTTTCTGAGATATCATTGATAAATCCTTCTAGATAAAGAACTTTATTATTATGGTTTTTAATTGCCCTAAATGTTAATTCAACATCAATTATGTTCCCATCCCTGTGGTAGTATTGGTTTTTGTATGTGTGCCATTCTTCATCATTTACTACTTCTTCAATGAGTTCTTTTCGAATTTCTGGTTCGATATAGAGCCGATCTTGAACTGTTGACTTGTTAACATCAGTAATAATTTCTTCAGTAGAACTGTAGCCAAATATCTTAGCATATTCCGTGTTTACTCTCAGGAGTTTTCCATCTACAGTAGAATGGAAAATTCCTAGTGGGGTCTTATCAAAGATATTCTTGAAGTTAGCCAAGTCATTTATCAAACCAGTCTCTCTAGCATATTTAAAAACAACATATTCAATACAATGATCCAATTCAATGGTGGTAATGGGTTTTATTAGGCAAGTATATTGACCTGTTAGATTGTCCATTTCACTTTTAATTTGTTCTAAATTTTCTGTTAAGTAGATAATTGGAATGTTTAATGATCGATCAATCATTTTTGCAGTTTCTACACCATCAAGTGGGACCTTTAGATCTACATCCATGAGAATTAGATCCGGATTGGTTCTATATACTGCATTAATGGCATCTTCACCTGTGGCAACAATTTCAGATATTTTGTAACCCAATGATTCTAAGGATAGTTTTATATCTTTAGCTTCAGCAGCATCAGGTTCCACCATTAAAATAGTGAGTTCTAACATATGATCTTGATTTTGTACGGTGACTTAATTATATTTATTTATCAATAATCAGTAAAACTCGTGCAATGGTAGTTTCACCATTTGTCCGGAATAGAATATCCAAAATTTCATATCCCCTATTTATAAATTAGGAATAATCTCATAATCAAATTTAACCACTTAAAATAATTATTAATCCTCCTTGTATTCACATTTTAAAAGTCCAATAAAACTGTTTAAACCATTTTTACTTGATTCTATTATGTCTATGGCTGATTCTAATTCATCCTGTTTGTAACGCTCATCTACCATCAATCTATGGATTATAAATCCTATTATTGAAAGTATGGCCATGAATATGAGGATGTAAAAAGTTAAACCCAATACTGGTATTTCTGTCAGGTTATCCATGTTTATGAAGGTCATGACAAATACAACCACGAATGCAAGTGAAAAACAGGTGGCTATGATAAGCAAGAGTTTTTTATCGTCATTTCTGTCCCTGAACGCTGAATAGGCTGTGATTGAAAGGGATGAACCTGCCAAACTGAACACTAAAAAATCTGGTATTAAACTGCCGATGTCCATGAAATTCCTCCTATTTGTAACAAGGTTGTTTAAGGACTTCTTCCTTGTTCAGCTCGTTTGCATATTTATAAATTTCGTTGTAAGCATCTTCGTATACCTGAATGAGATCAGGATGAGCTGCTTTCACACCCACAGCACCCCTTTTTTCGTTATGGTGGTGTGGTTTTTCGATGTAGAGGTGGGTTTGGTTGAATATCATGAAGTGTTTATTGGGTCTGATTGGTAGGACATAGTATTTAACGGATTTGAATCTGTCGAGTAGGGAGTATATTTCTAGTTTATCTTCACAAAAAGTTTGTGGCCCTCCAATTATGGATATCTCATCAAATTTTGAGGATGCTGCATTTTTAACAATTTCCATGGTGTCTTCACTCAACTCACCCACAACCATTTTAAATGTCAATGAACCACTGGGATGGTTTTTCTGATTTTTAATGTACTCTATAAGGTTGAATCTCCAGATTCGTTTTTCGTATCTTTGACTACTATGAAAGAGTACGATCTCTTTGCCATAAAGTTTATGAACATGAGGATTATGTTTGTAAATAACCCTAATAAGTAAAATAACAACTAATATTGTTGATATGCTTATTATGGCCAATATTAGACTGTAGTTTAATTCTATTTTTACAACTCCTATTCACAAATTGTGATATTTTTTACACTTGAAGTGTATGTCTAACTATGTTCTAGATCTATTTAAAAATTTTGAGTTGGAAGTAAACTAAACCAAAAAAAATATCAATAATTCATATTTTGTGATATTTTTTACACTTGAAGTGTATGTCTAAACAAAAAACAAGAGTATTACCATAACATGAATACAACTGCAACAACCACAAGAAGTAACAATTTTATCAGTTAGGGCATTAAATTTACATTATTTGTAATCTCAACATGAGGATAATTTAAAAAAGAAATAACTTACCTATATGAGTTGCCTTCAGTTTTTCCAGGTTAAATGGATATTATTTATTTAAAAAGATTAAGGTAGTCTAATTGATGAATTTACAGTATATGGAAACCTGCAGATAAATAAACCGCAGCACAGAGAACTACTTCAAACAGTATGAGTAAAGAAAATTTTTTGATCCCTATGGTTTTAACCGATCCAAAGTCGTTCATTGTTTTAATAGAACCATCATAGCAACGTGATTCCATTGCTATGAATGTTTGCTCACCCTTTAGCCATGTTTTTATAAACAGGTTACTTACAAGCATTCCCATAGATTTATAAGATTTTTTCATTGTTGAGTAACCATTTCGGGTTTCTTGTGAATGGTACATGTTAATAGCCTCATCTAGAAACAAAAAGATGTAACGATACATGAGCATTGTGAGTTCAACAACAATTTTAGGGATTTTAATAGCTTCTAATATTGCAAACAATTCAGTCATAGGGGTTGTAAGGGCTAAAAATGCTAAGCAAGCAAAGCCACCCATTATTCTAGCAAAAACCAGTGCTGCTCTGTTAAATCCATCTGCAGACACTCCTAGATTTAAAAATCCTAAATCATACACATATTGACCATATCCAAAGAATATGGCCATGAAAACAAAGGTTATAAATGCAAATGTAAATGGGACCAATAAAAATTTTAGATAAAATTTAATTGGAATTTTAGCTTCAAACAATATCAAAAAAGTGAAAAATAGAAATATGAAGAGCGGTACGATTGGGGATGTTGATATTAAACTAACTATCATGGTAATTATTGCAAACAATACCTTGAAATATGGATTTAAATTTCTAAGCTCATTTGAATGAGCATATCCATCTAGAGTTAGTTCAAACATCAAATTCCTCCAATTTATATTTCTTCAATCGATTTTTTCGTTACTTTCTAATTTTCTTTTCCGTTCTTTAGATTGGCCAGTGTAGTATCCAAATACAAATCCTATGATTATTGCACCAATTGCTGCTTGAACAGCAAAGAGTAAACTTTCAATTTCGCCACTAGGTGGTTCCCAAAGAGAATGGAACCATGGTGTGTAACCTGTGGATTCTATGTATTGTGGACCTTGATCATCAGTTCCTCCGAAGTATCCTTGTTCTTCACCCTTGCCATTGTAGAATGCCAAAGGAAATATCACTATGACTGCTACCAAAGAAAGCAGTAAGATGGCTCGTTTATTCACCATCAAACCGCCTCTGTTCTAGCTTTAACTATTTCTGGATCTTCAGACTTTATGACCCCTAACTTGACTAGTATGTCTGGTCTGAGTTTCATTATGTATTCAAACACAACTACAGTTAAAATACCTTCAGCAATTGCTAGTGGCACTTGAGTGTATGCGTAAATTGCTATGAACTTCACAAAAGCAGCCTCAAATGTAGGAATAGGGAATGCTAAAGAAAGTTGAACTGCTGTTGTTACATATGTTAACCAGTCACCCATGACTGCTGCGATAAATATAGCTAAAGATGATGACCATCCAATTTTCCTAGCACCCTTCCATATTAACCAAGCTGCAAATGGACCTACAATACCCATTGAAAAATCATTAGCCCCTAAAGTGGTTATTCCCCCATGTGCAAGGAGCAAAGCCTGAAATACAAGTACTATTGCTGCTAAAACACTGACCGCTGCCGGTCCAAACAGCACAGCGCCCAATCCTGTACCTGTTGGATGGGAGCAACTTCCAGTCACTGATGGCAACTTCAAAGATGATAAGATAAAAATGAATGCACCCGAAACAGCTAACAATGGTTTAGATTCAGGATGTTCATCAGTTACCCTTTTTATCTGAATTATACCATAGGCAATTACTGGTAATGCCACTATGTACCAAAAAAGGCACCACTGCCATGGTAAAAAACCCTCCGCAATATGCATTAATCACATCCTCCGTAATTATATATTCTTCAATATGATAAGTTAAATTTACTTTAATTAAGATCAATTAAACTTGATTAAATTATTATATAAAGCTTATGATTTAAAATTCCCCAAATAGTTAAAAATAATAATATAAAATCTTTAATTAATTATCCAAGCAATTAAAATAGGATTAATGATTAAAATAGTAATAAAAAAATTGTAAGTTACCACATTATAGGGATTTTACAATATTTAACGAAAATATTCTTCAAAACAAATATTTACTTCGTTAAATCTATATATTACGAAGTAAATCATCATGTTTAAATAATTTTTAAAAAGGGTGATGAAAGAGTTAAACTACAAATAAACCATTATAACCCGAATTATTAAGGGGATTGATCTCTCAATCATATCCTGGAGTATTACTAAAGCTAAATCATAATTCATGATGATCAATTTAAGAAATAAATTGGTCAAGCCCTTTTTTAATTATTTCAAATATCACATTATTCAATAAAATCTATGATAAATCATAAAAACAGAAATAAAAAGCATAATTATGATAAAACAAGGCACTAATATGTTATTTCCTTTAAAGTTGGGGATTTGTTTATTATAAAATCCTAAAAATAATAATGGAGCAATTGGAATCAAATATCTGCCATAAACACCATCAATAAGATTGTTCCCTACTGTTGTCCATGTCAAATACTCTAAAATAAATATGGATACCAAACTAACTAAAAATAAAGTTATTGAAAATAATTTCTTTCTTAATTGCATATCAACTTCGATTTTATCTGTTAAAGCAACAAAGAAAACAAAAAGAATGTATAAATAAACTAAAAATGGAGATAAAGAAGTGTCTAAACCAATATCCTTCCATCCAAACGTTCCCACAAATGAGGTTAAGTAAAAAAGTAAATTCTGTGAAATTGTAGCTATTAAAATCCAAATAAATGTTATTAAATGGGTTAATATGAATGAAATTTGTTCCTGTGGATTTATATTAAAATTCATGGGCACATACAGTCCTTTAACAAGTAAACCCCATAATAAAGCTGCACTAATTGAAAATACGAAGATGATGAAAAATCTTGTGTATTTAAAATTCCGGTTTATAAATTTCTGTTTAGGTATAATCAAAAATAAAAGAAGGGATAACACGTAAATTTCTTTAGACAATGCCAACATTAAACCTAAAACAAGTACAATTAAATATTGATCTTTATTAATTTTAGGAATTTTATCATCAAATGCTAATTTTAGAATATATGCGATTAAAAGGAAAGAAATTGCTATATTAAATCCATCTGAAGATAATGATGCGGCCTCATAAAGTGCCATTGGCATTAAAGCCAATGCAAAAAATACCCATTTGAGTATGGGAGTATATTTTATTGCTAAAAATACGATTAATATGTACAAAAACAGATTAGATAATCTACCAATATAAAATATGACAACTGCAGATAATCCCAATATTTTTCCTATAAAAAATGCTAAAGTGGGGATTAGATAGGGAATAGGCGAATATAAAGTTATAAAAACCTTAGATTGTTTTACAAAAACCTGGCCCTGAGATAGATGTGTAACTTTTAAGTAATGATCCCCTTCATCATTTACTTGAAACATTGGAGTGATCAAAGCAAAGGTTATACCAAATACCAATGCAACTATTAAAAATATTATCTCCGGTTTTAATGCCGGACGTTGAATAAGCATAAATTAGATTAAATTATAATAAATTTAAATGTTATCATTAACCTCCATCCGCAATCATTAAATAGTAGTAAATCAAATCTTGAAACTAAGCTTTTTTATCTTGAAATTCAAGTTCTTAAGCATTTAGCTCAATTAGTCCCTTGGGGTAGTGGCAATCCTGTAAGACTCTGGATCTTTCGATGGCGGTTCGACTCCGCCAGGGACTACTATTTTTTTAACAATTTTCCAAAAATTTTTTACTCAAAAAAATACTAATTTTCATGAATTTTTAGAAATTCTAATTCTTACTTAAAAATTGATCAGCACCCCTAGACCAAACCATTTATTTTGGGTCGAATTTACGATCTTTGAAAGTTATTACCACTTTCAGAATTAATATCAAAAATTATTAACTCAAACCCATTCAAAACT
The DNA here is from genome assembly GCA_024167805.1 of Methanobacterium sp. ERen5. GTDB lineage: Archaea > Methanobacteriota > Methanobacteria > Methanobacteriales > Methanobacteriaceae > Methanobacterium_B. Next base: position 537,311 of record CP099988.1, read on the forward strand.
TAATAAAAAATTTCTATTATTTCTAAAATATTCAAAAAAATTAAGTTTGGAATAAACGTGACCAAGGAATTAGTAAAAAGTTTCAACTTGAAAAAAATGTGTTTCAAATGACAGGAACCTCAATAAATTTTTTTTATTTCCCGAAGTAAAGGATTTGATTCCAATCTCTCTATTAATTGACAGTTCATGGATTGTATTGGGTTTAATATTTAGTTATTGAAGTTAAAGATAGTATTATAATATTAATGGATTAATATAATATTAAAAAGTATAATTAAGTGGATTAATATGAGTAAAAAAGAGTATAAGCCTTTGGGCTACGAAAAGTTTGTTATCATGGCAATCTTCGAAAGGGATTGATCAGTCTAAAGGATCTAGAGGATATCACTATTGTTTTCATATCAAGCATATGGTACAACGTTCATTACGGTAAACAATACAATATTTTAGGAAGAATTCTCCTGTACTTGTTCCATTTAAGGGACAGAACTTGGGAAAGATATTATGCATACCGGTTTAAAGAAAAACATGTTGTTAAACATGGATTACGGACTGTGGACACGTGTAATAAACTTGTAGAAGTTGGAATTTTGAAGATCAACGATGAAAAATATGAACTAACAGAAACTGGTTTGAAACTGGCCAAGTTAAATCAGGAAAGATTTAAAAAACGTGCCGAAATGATTGAAAATCGTCTTTTTGCACCTTCAGGTGCTGCCATTAATACCACCATCGTTGATGGCTTCATGGCATTTTTAAAACTGTCTGTAGGATTTATAACCGGCAGTGTAGGTATAATAAGTGATGGTACAGACAGTGCAACAGATACAATATCAGCATTTCTTGTTTGGGTTGGAATTAAAACCAAACACGAATCTTTAAGTACTCTTCTGGTCATTGTTCTGCTCTTCGTTGCATCCATAACAGTTATGTACGAATCCTTTTCAAGACTTTACACTGCATGGACATCAACACTCAGCCCCATCATTGACCCTAGTCTAGTTATCATAATCGAAATTTTTGCAATATTTGTGTATGCCGGACTTTTCTTTTATCAGCGTCAAATAGGAAGGGCATCTGGAAGTTTAACACTCATATCCCAATCTGTTGATTCTAAAAACCATATATTCATTGCATCGTCCGTTGCAATAGGTGCTGGATTTTCATTTTTTGGCATTTACTACGTGGATGCAATTGTAGGTGCAGTTGTGGCATTTAGAATTTTCACCGATGCAATTGGATTGTTAAAAGATGCCATACACTCAATAAAAGGAGAAGAAACAGATTTACATAAGTACAAGACACCTGTGGAAAACTATGTACAAGATGGAAAACTCAAAGCTTTCAGAATTTTCACGATGTTTAGTGTATGGGCCAGGGAAAATGAAGAAAAAGAGAATATAATAAGTTCAATCGAAACCATGTACACCCAAACCTACATTCCAGTTCTGAGTGAATTGCATTTGATTCCAGAGGATGAATATGGATTTAAAACAGATTTTGATAAAATAATGGATCCCCTGGTCAAGAGAAATTTCATATCATTCCAAAATGGAAAGTACACCATAACAAAATCAGGAATTAAACGGTTCAAACACTTTGTAGCCCTGTTTAAATATTATGATGTTCGTTTAACAGACCTTTTCATGTTGGATATTGAACATGAAAAGGATTAATGTGTATTATCCATAAAATCTTGGAGTTTATCCCTGTTGATATGTGCATTAACATCAAGGGGATCAATCTTCAAAGCTTCATTGAAACATTCCATTCCAGAATCAAGATCCCCTGAGTTTGCAAGGGCAGCTCCCTTGTTACTCAGGGCATTTGTATTTTTTGGCTCTAATTTTAATGCTTCATCATAACATTCTATTGCTTGATTGTAATCATCCAGCTCATAATAAACAGCACCTTTATTAACCCAAAGCTCAGCATTTTTAGGTTCTTTCAAGATAGCAGTATTAAATGATTCCAATGATTCATCATACCTTCCAAGAACCTTTAAAACATTACCTTTGTTATTTAAGGCTTGTACAAACTTTTTATCCAATTCCAAAGCTCTTTCGTAACATTTAAGAGCTTCTTGGTACTGTCCATTCTCATAAAATTCAATTCCCTCGTTGTTCCATTCACCAGAAAGTTTTGACAAAACAAATCACCTCACAATTAAAATAAATAAAGATAAAATAGAATACAATAAATATACTACGAATTAACTCCAATCAAAGGATCAGTAAGTCCTGTGAAATGAAAATCTGCACTTTGGAGGGTTAGGTCCGAGTAAATAACTATGAAACATTTTAACATCAATTTCTGTCCAATTAAGAGATAATTCAACCATTGCTCTACACATTAAGCAGTATATTTTATTATCATTCACATTAGGACTCCACAAACATTCAGTTATTGTGAAATCATCTGATCCAGTTTCTATCCTGTAACCAATATTGGTGAACATGTTAGTAACCCAAGCAATATACTCTGTTAAAATCTTTCTGCTGTTATCATTGTTTTTAACAGAATCATCATCAAGTTTAAGTTCTCTACTCATTTTATGATGCATATTCGTCTCGAATAAGTTCGCAAATTCCTTCAAAAATTTTGCAGTGTCCTGAATTCTCACTTGAGATGTGAGTGCAGGGGTTGAACTCAACATAAAATCTCTAACAGTGGCCATACGCTCTTTATCCTTTGCTTGCAAAGCTCTGTCTGCATAATCGGTTCTTAAAAGAGCTATTTCTATACTATATCTGAGTTCTGTATCATCAAAAGGTTTTATTACATATCCTGAAGGTTTGGTCATTTTCGCACGGGAAAATGTGTCATTGTCTGCGTGTGCTGTGAGATATATTACTGGAACATCATATCTATCAGAAATACGATCAACAGCATCTATACCATCCATATCTCCCCTTAAAACTATGTCTGCTAAAATTAGTTCAATTTCATTTTCATTTGCTATTTGGATGGCTTCTTCACCTGATCCAGCTGTTCCAACTACATCATAACCCCATTTTTCAAGCTTATTTTGTATCTCTAAAGCTGTAATGTTCTCATCTTCAATAATCAAAATTTTTTCTTCAGGAATCGAAACCACCCCCGCAGACCTTGTTTATTTCTCAAAAATTATCATTATAAAAAAATGATAAATAGAAATCATATACCATTGTAACAGAACAATGTAAAGCCATGACTTTTACTAAAATTGAAATAATAACTTTCAACTGTCTATAATTTATATTTATTTATATTATACAAACATAAATAATTATCATTTCTATGCCCATAGTTTAATAATAATAAACCCTAGGAAGTCCTGAGACTAAATCCATCATTATTCATTGGCAAAATGTGCTTAATACTAAATAACTATATTAAGCATATTCAAGAAAATGTTATATATAATATTAATGATAAGTTGAAGAAGTTGTGAATTTTAATTGAACAAAATTTTGGATTAAATAATCAAGAAGGGATAAAATGGATTATACGTTAATATCAACTATCTACTCAATAGAACCAATTATGGTTTGTATAACACAGTTTTCTCCCAAAAAAGTTGTTTTGTTGAGGGAAGAAGATGCTCCCCAAGCCAAGCTAAAGGTAGAACAGATAATCTCTGAAACAGTGGGAAACTTCATAGATATTGAAACAAAAATTACCAGCCTCTATGATGTTGTTAGAATTGCAAAAGACACCGTTGATGTAATAGAAAACGAAAAAGCTGACAACAGAAAACTATTTGTAAATATTAGTGGCGGAAGAAAACCACAAGCTTTAGGAGCTTTATTTGGATGTTACGCTCGTCATGGAGACATCGAGAGAATAGTTTACGTTACAGAAGAGGACAGTCAAACCATAGACTTGCCTATACTGAACTTTGGATTGTCACCAACTAAAAGAATGGTTTTAGAAGAGCTAACTAAAGACGGGAAAAGCGTCAAAAATTTGGCAATTAGAATCGGAATCAGTAGGGGAATGACCTACAACCACATCAGAGAGTTGAGAGAAATGGGATTCATATCTCCAGACAAACTTGAAATAACCACTGCAGGTAAGTTAGCAATAATATAAAACAGTTTAAATGCAGTTATCAAATTCTCTTTTTTTATTTGTAAATCAGGTTTTTTGGATTTCCAATTGACATCATTTGAATTTCTGATTTTTTAAGTCCCAGATCTTCCATGGTTTTTATGTACATTTTCATTCCCTGTGTAGGTGAAAGATTATGCTTTTGACCTAAATCTGTGGCCATTATACACCTGTCGGCTCCAACTTTCAGGATTGAATTCTTAATATTTAGTGGATCAAGGTTTTGATGTTTTTCCATACAAGTTACATAACAATGCTCTAAAAATGCATATTTTGACATTTCCTTTTGTTCATCAAGGGTTGCCGACACAACCCCTGCAAATGGATGGTTAACAACAATCCTCCATATTCCCTGAGCATGTGCCATATCTAATAACTTGAAGATTTGTTCAGGTTTTAAATGTCCTGTTAATAGCACCATGTTGTTATCAGCAATTACATGGATTATCTCTTCGACCTTGTTCATATCAAATTCAACAGATGATGCAGAAATTGTTGGAAACCATACAAACTTGCCATCCATGGCTGCACATGTTTTAACAGCCTCTAAATTCAGTCCACCGACACTTTTATTTAAAACCACACCACCAAACACCGGAAATCCTGTGACTTCAGAAGCGATTTTAGCTCTGCCAGCTGTTGGTTCAATGTGCGACTTTAAAACAATTGAATGCATAAATTCCTTTTAGAATTTAGTGCTGCTTCAATGTCGGATTCCAACCTAGGTTTAATATCTGGAGCTGTATGAATATGAATATCTGTTACATCCTTTAAAACCGGAGTCTTATGTGAATCACTGATTATTTCCTTGTTTTCTAACTTCATCGTACAGGTTGCCTCCTTGGGAATCCATGGTAACTATTAAAGGTCCAAAATCTTTGACCTCAAGTTCCCATACCGCCTCAGGAACACCTAAATCAAGCCAGTTCACATCATTTACCTTTAAAATAGATTTCACGTATAGAGCTGCACAGCCACCAACAGCAGAAAGGTATGCTTTCTTTTTGTTTTTAAGAGCCTTTGCAGTTTCTTCATCCATACCTCCTTTTCCAACTATGAGTCCAGCACCCATGTTAATCACTTCAGGTTCGTAAGGATTCATCCTAGTACTTGTTGTTGGTCCAACAGCTACCATATCATAGCCATCTTCTGTTTTTTTGATTATTGGACCTGCATGGAAAATAACTGCACCTTCAATATCCAATGGTGCACCTTCTTCTATGATTCGTTTGTGTGCACTATCCCGGGCAGTAAATATTGTTCCAGAGATGTATACAATATCTCCAATTCTTAAATTCGATGTATCTTCCGATGAAATTGGTGTTTTTAGTTTCACGTTCATATGTTCACCTTTAATTGGATAAAAGTTTCATAACATTTTTTTATTCTTTGATAAGGTTTTCAATTCGTTGATTTAAAAATGAAGAAAAACTATCAGTGACCTGATTAATTAAATCGTTTAATTGGTGTTTCTTTAAAAACAGATCTGGAAATTTCATTGTCAGGGCAAAATAAGTTTTACCTTCATTTTGACGAACTCCAGAAAATTTTACTTCCACTTCTTTACTGGTTGTGTACATTCTCCAAGTTTCAAGACCCTTTGCAATTTCATCTAAATCAGTTTTATCAAAATTATCTTTGGTGTAATAAATTAAATATTTTGTTCCTTCAAAGGGACCTGGTTTAACACCATTTTCTATATCTAATTTCAGTTTTGGTTTCATTTAATCACTTTTTTAGACATACCTAAAAAGTTTTTATAAATAATATTTCAAAGAAAAATCTAATAAATTTTGTCCATGTTAGTCCATTACGGTATTCAATTTTTTAAAGCCCAATAGTTAACTATTTCTTGCATTGTTATCATATCTCTAAATCCCACTATAATTTAACCCCAATAAAATATGTCAGAAATTCCCCGGGGATAATTAATTTTCTGTAATAAAATCTATAGAATTATTTGAGGGAAGATATTAAATTATACATATATAAATTATACAAACAAGTAACATAAAATGATGTAATAAAATTCTTAACGATAACCATATTCTATAAACAATAGTATATTTAATGAAAAATATGGATTTAAAGTTAAGCTTTATATATATTTCAATGATTTTAACATTTATAGAGGTAAATTTATGGGTAGTTCTGATAGGATAATGGGTTTAAGCAAGTACATAGTAACCCTACCAGGTAATAGGTTTAATGTTGCTTCCATGGTATTTTTAAGTTTTATTTTGGGTTGCGTCGTTACTGCAGTAGAACCTAGTGCCGAACACTCTGTACTGTACAGTATATTGTATGGTGGTGCAGCCGGTGTTTTAATATTTGGTTTAACTTCAATAGTCAGCGGTGTTATTACACAGCCCATGATAAACGCTCTTGAAGGCAGACACATGAAGATGAAACAATCCATGTTTGTTTCTTTAGTGTCAATGGTAATTGTTGGCTTCATCTACTTTATAGGAAGTCTAGTTTCCAAATTCACAATTTACAGTTACACAATAGATGCACTTATCTATGGTTGTGTTGTAATATTTGGATTTAGGATCCTGGTAATTTGGGGAACATCCAACATTAGCTTTTTCAAATCACTTCCAGCAGCAGTAATACAACCTGCCCTAATTCTAAGCATGGTAGTGGTAATTGTTTCTCTAACAAGCATAACCACCAACATAGGCTACTTCAGCATTGTTGCACTCTTGATAAAAATTATCATAGCATCGTTGATCCTGGTTGTTGCCATATACTCATTTGTTGTGATAATTGAGTCTCCAATGAAACGAAACTTGGGTGTTGGTGGTTTAGAACTTTTAAGCCAATTTTTAGCACATGTCACAGAAGGATCGAAGGCCCTTGAAGATATTTTCGATGACATGGGCGAACCCATAGACACCATCGTAGGGATTGTGGCATTTAAGGGGAAAAATGGTTTAAAATCATTATTTTTAAGTCCTTGTGTTCATCCAGGACCAATTGGAAACATTGGTGGAGGAAATATGCCAACACAACTTGCAAATAGTTTTGAAATTTTCACCCTCGTTGCACACGGACCTTCAACCCATGATTTTAACCCTGTTTCAACCAAGGAAATAACAAAGATCGAAGCCTCAGTTAGAAATTCACTCGAAAACTTGGAATATACCAACGAAGCAGGTAAATTCTTCAGGGTACAAAATGAAGATGCTAAGATTTGCGGACAATATTTCGGTAAGAACCTCCTTTTACTTGCAACTTTAGCACCTGTGGGTTTTGATGACATGGACTTCGGTGTTGGTTTGGCACTGAGCAACCTAGCAAGGGTGAATACAAATGCAAAAAACGTTGTTTTAGTCGAATGTCACAATGCATTTAAGGGAGAAAACGGAAGAATTCTCCCAGGTAACAAGGAAGTGTTCGAACTAATGGGTGCCGTTGATAAACTCGACAAACCCGGAGAGTTGTATGATTTAAAAGTAGGATGTGCCTTCGATCCCATGGATGAGGTTAGTAAAGACCAAGGTGTGGGTGAGAGTGGAGTGAAGGTGATGATTGTAGAAGTTGCCAGTCAAAAGTCTGCGTACATACTGCTTGATTCAAACAACATGGAAATAGGATTCAGAGAGCAAATACTGGAAAAAATCAGTTCCTTAGATATCGATGAGGCAGAAATAATGACCTCAGACACCCACTTCGTAAATGCCCTTTCTGGTGGACACAATCCAGTAGGAACCAAAGTACCAGAATTAATCCTTGAAAGTGTGTTTAACTGTACCAAAAAAGCCATCGAAGATCTGGAAGAGGTCTCAGTTGCATGTGATGTTGCGATGATCAAAGACATAAAAACCTTCGGACCAAACCATGCAACGGAACTCGTAACTACCATAAGTTCAATTGTGGCTGTAAGCAGAATCTTTGCACCTGTGATCTTCATAATAGCATTTCTATCAGTATTCATATGGATATTTTACTGGGCACTCTAGGTGCTTGTAAATAAAAAGAAAGATAAAAATATACAAAAAGATCGAAACTATGGATCCAAATTGAAATTTGAAATAAAAAAACTACTTGAAATTGATCTATCAGACTAAAAAAAGAAAAGATTTTTGTGGAAAAAAAGAAGAATTTACAGTCTTTTTTTTACCTTACTGTGTTTATAGGTGGTACTGGATTAATATTGAATAATATTATCCATATTACTAACCATACAAAGAAGAATGGTACAATTCCACTCCATATCCAACCTTTAAATCCGCCAACAGCTTCTTTGCCAAAAATTCTCTCGGATAATTGTCCAAATCCGTATAGAATTATTAGGGCAATGATGATGGCAATTGCCTCGTTATTGATACCGTTAAAAAGTCCAGTTGTTAACGCATATGATAAGTAAGCTGCTATTAAACCGCCAATGACATGTAAGATCGTCACTTTAGCATCTACATCCATAATTTTTACCTCCAAGCAATGTTTAATATTAGTATCTATCCATATAAAACCATAAGGTGTTCCAATGAAAGCCATGTCAAATGTTGATGTTTACGCAATTTGTAAAGAATTAGGAGAAGTACTCAAAGATGCCCGTGTTCAAAAGGCATACCAACCCACCAAAGACACGGTATTAATAAGATTTCACGTGCCTGGAAAAGGGCGTGTAGACGTGGTGTTCCAAGCAGGATTCAGGGTACATACAACCCAATATCCACCTCAAAATCCAAAAATGCCTCCAAATTTTCCAATGCTCCTTCGAAAGTACATAAAAGGTGGAACTGTAACAGCAGTGACACAACACAACTTCGACAGGATCATGAGAATAGACATCCAAAAAGAAGAAAAATTCTCATTGGTAGTGGAACTCTTTGCAAAGGGGAATATAATACTTCTAGATAATGAAGACAAGATAATACTGCCACTTAAAAGGAAACTGTGGCAAGATAGAAAAATAAGTTCCAAAGAAGAATACAAGTATCCACCTGAAAGGGGTATGAACCCCCTTGAAGTGGATAAAGAAGAACTTAAAACTATTTTAACAAATTCTGATAGGGATATCATAAGAACACTCGCAAGAAATGGATTAGGAGGTCTCTATGCAGAAGAGATTGCTCTGAGATCTGATGTTACCAAGAATAAAAAGGCTGATGAAATAACAGATGAAGATGTAGATGCAATCCAATCAGCAATAAATTCCATCTTTGATCCTCTTAAAACATTTAATTTCAATCCACAGATAGTTAAAGGTAAAAAAGAAGATGTATTGCCATTGGATCTTCTGATGTACAAAGACTTTGAAAAGGAATCATTCGAAAGTTTCAACGATGCTGCCGACGAATTTTACAGCAGCATAGTTGGTGAAGACATCGTAAATGTTAACGACGAAGTCTGGTCTGGAGAAGTTGGAAAATATGAAAAACGGCTGAATATACAGTTAGAAACTCTTGAAAAATTTGAGAAAACAGTTAAAGATTCTAAAATTAAGGGTGAAGCAATTTATTCAGATTATCAAGGCATTGAAAATATTTTGAACATCATACACAGTGCTAGAGAGACCAATTCGTGGCTCGAGATCATTGCAACAGTGAAAAAAGCCAAGAAGGATAAGGTTCCGGGGCTTGAAATCATTGAATCCATCGATAAAATGGGAGTTTTAACCCTAAATTTAGATGGTATTCGTGTTAATATTGATTCATCTATGAGCATCCCTGAAAATGCAGAGATATACTACAACAAAGGTAAAAAAGCCAAACGGAAAATTAAGGGAGTGCACATAGCCATTGAAAAAACCCGGGAAGAAATTGATAAGGCCAAGAATAAACGGGAAATTGAGATGGAAAAAGTATTGGTCCCACAAAAAAGGGTTAAAAAGGATCTTAAATGGTACGAAAAATTGAGATGGTTTGTAACTTCCGATGGACTGCTTGCCATAGGTGGAAGGGATGCCACTACCAATGAAATGGTTGTAAAAAAGCATATGGAAAATAGGGACATATACTTCCATTCAGACATCCATGGAGCCTCTTCAGTGATCTTAAAAGCTGGTGAAGGAGAAATCCCAGAAAGAAGTATCAACGAAACTGCAGCATTTGCTGCCTGCTTCTCAAGTGCATGGAACAAAGGATTAGGATCAACAGATGTTTACTGGGTCCATCCGGAACAAGTCTCTAAAACACCACAATCTGGTGAATTTGTAGCCAAAGGAGCTTTTATAATCAGGGGCTCAAGAAATTACATGAGAGGCCGTCCACTCACACTTTCCCTAGGCATTGTTGATTACGAAGGTAAGAGAATTATGGCTGGACCTCCTGAAGCAGTTTCTAACCTCACAGAAAAGTATGTGACTGTAAAACCAGGTTACACCAAAAAAGAGGAAATTGCAAGACAGATACGAAATAATATTGATGATGAAAAATTGTTAAGTATCGAAGATGTTGTGCGTGTACTCCCATCTGGAAAATGCGACTTCCTAGATTCAAAGGGATTTAAACGGAACAAAAAGAGGTAATTTAACTAAAATTGAAAAAATAATTATAAAATGAGGGTTAGGATTTATTTCTTTCTTTCATCTGTTTTTTAAGGAGGAAGTTTATGTCGATGACGTATGTTCCCTCTTCATCTGAAACTATTATGGAATCCTCTTCAAGTAATGTTGGCAGGTTCAGTTCGTAGATTCCATGCTCATGTATCATTACAGTTTCGATGGAATCTCCCTTGATTTCATGGATTTCCTTCAAATCACCCTTTTGGTATTCAAAGAATTTACTACCGCACTCAGGACATCCTTTAATTATTATTTCTTCTGAGTTGATCTTAAATTCTGTACCACACTTAATGCAACGATGCACCTGAATCCCCCAGGTTAGCTATCATTGAAAGGAAATTTTCTCGTTTCTTCACTGTCTTCATGACATTTGCAGGGCCTATGATGGTTATGCCAATGGCTTTCTTCTTGGAAAGTCCAAAAAAGGATGATTTGTCCTTTTCAAGTGTGTATATGTCGATCCCAACGAAATTTTCGATGTCAATTTCCCTCATGGTGGTTTCTATTAACTCTGCTTCTTCAGCAGGAGTGAGACCTCCCTCTATAACAAGCAGATCACCTTCTTTAACTTTATCGACGATCATTGAAATCTTTTCCATGCTACTACTTTCTTTAAGTGCTTCTGAGGAAACAAAATCCATTTTTAATGCATTAGTATCTGAACTATCCATTTTAAAATCCCCATTTCTTTTAATTAAATTTTTCAACCATCGCTTGATAAAGGTCTCCAGTATTTTCTCCATGCAGTGCAGAAATTGGTACCACTGTGTGTTGTGGAAAAACTGATGTTATTCTTTCTGCAGATGCTTCCGGCAAGTCAATTTTGTTTGCAACAATCACAAATGGGATCTTTCGTGCCTCAAGATTTCCCATGATGGTGATGTTGGCCTGTGTAAGTGGATCTTGGGTTGCATCAACAACAAGCAGCACTCCTGTAACATCATCCAACCATTTTATTGCTTCTATAATTCCTTTTGTTGCTTCTTTTGCTCTTTCTTTAGCTTCTTGTTCTGAAAGTCCAAATTGAAGGAAGTTTTTATAGTCTATCTTTGTTGCTATTCCTGGAGTGTCCACTATGTCAAAGTCCAATTCAACATCATCGTATTCTATTTTGACACGTTCTTGTCTATAAACACGCCTTGTTTCGTGTGGTATTTCAGATATTAAGCCTATAGGTTTGCCCAACCAGTCGTTGGTCATGGTGTTTGCAAGTGTAGTTTTTCCTGAGTTAGGGTGGCCATACAAACCAATTTTAAGTTTTTTATCTTTACCAATGAGTTTGTTAAAGATGTTTCTTAAGAAATTACGCTTTAAAAATTTCGGCATTTTTATCACTCTTACCATCTCACAACGATTAGGACATTAGACTGTTAAGACTCAGTTAATCATCAGTTGTTATTCCTATAAATCCGTTATATAATACCTTATACCATTCTTGTTAATTACTTAAACATTCGGGTTTATATAAGTTCTGATTTTCCCATAAAAAATACTTGGTAGTTTGAAACTATTCTAAACATTGAATAAATGTTCAAGTTCAAATTCTAACCAATTAATCATCTAACTAGTTGTGGATGGACCTAGAAATGATTCGAATTCACGATCATATTATTTGTAGTAAAAATTAAAAAAAGAATGTTTCATTCCTTGTAACTGTCTCCGGGGTTTAAAACCACGACTTCAACATCCCTGTTGGACTTACGTACTAGATCGGAGTAGTTTAATGGATCTTGTTCTATTTCAGGGTAGGTGTTGTAGTGCATTGGTATAATTATCTCAGGATCTATCCATTCTGCAGCTATTGCAGCTTCAAATGGACCCATTGTATAACGATCTCCTATTGGGAGCATTGCAATTTGAGGACTGTAAATATGGGATATAACATTACGCATATCTGAGAAAAGTCCTGTGTCACCTGCATGATACAATTTTTTACCATCTTCAAGTTCGATTATGTATCCTGCTGCACTTCCACCTGCACTGACTTCATCTACAAAGTCAAAGTCTGATGAATGCTTAGCATCAACCATTGTCACATTTATATCTTGGACATGTACTGTTCCCCCAATATTCATTCCAAGAGTTTCAAAGCCTTGTCTTGAGAGGTATATTGAGAGTTCATGGTTGCATACCACCAGTGCCCCAGTTCTATTTACGAGTTCCATGGTGTCACCGAAGTGATCATTGTGTCCATGTGTAACTAGTATCACATCTGCGTACAGTTCTTCAACTGTTACGGGTGCTGTTGGATTGTTGCTTATGAATGGATCAATTAATATCCTCAAATTTTCATCAGTTGTTATTAGAAATGCTGAATGTCCTAACCATTTTATATTCATTGTTTTAACTCCATATCCAGATCCTTTGAAATGCTCCAAGCATCTTCGAACAATCTTTCAATTTCTTCGATTGATTTTTGGTCTTTGTACATGACCCCAACTTCAAAACTTTCATAAATAGGGTCCGTTGATATTATTAATCCATTTGTATTGTCTGATACAACAGCAACAGTGTGAATATGAGGCATTGTCCTGATTTCCACTTCATTTTCCTCTAGAAGTTTTATAAGCTCTACAGACGTGTCATCATCCAAGCTTGCCTCTTGAATGATCATTCTGCTATTAGTTTCCATGAATTTTTTGAGTATAGCCACATCGATGTTGCGTATCCATGGATACATTATCAGTACTTTCTCATTGGCCTTGGAAATTGTGTCCTTTAGGGCATCTTGAACATCCCCTGCATCAAAAGACCATATGATGCTTGGTTCTTGTGATTCAGATTTTAAAGTGTCAAGAGTTCCTTTGAAGGAATCTAAACGTTCGTCTATAATGCTTTCAATATCTTTAGCATTTTTAATGTAGTTCTCTTTGAGTCTGTTTAGACGATTTTTAACAAATTCCTGATCTTCTTTATTGGATGACGGTTTTGTTTTTAATTTTAATTTAGAAACATCCACATGCTTGGGTACAGGTTTAGGTTTATCTTCAACTGTTCCAGATTTATTTGTAGTTTCTTTCAGAAGAACAGGTTTAACTGGACCAGATTTTTTATTATCATCAGTTTTTTCTGGCTCTGTTTTGTTCATTGGTGTTGGTACTATTCTAGGTTGAGATGTTACTGCTTTGGGTGTAGCTTTTATTTTTGAAGGTTCCTTGGGTTGGATTTGTAAACCCCTTGTGACTGTAACAGGTTTAGTTTGGCCAGATAGTTCTGGGGGTTTGGTTGTCTTTTCAAGGATTTCTTTTTCCTCAGCTGTGTTGACCTTTTTTGGGACAGGTCTGGATACTATAGGTTCGATCTTTTTTAATTCCTTTTCAGGTTTTTCGGATGATGATTTTGATACTTCTGGGGAAGGTTTAGGTTTAATTTTAGGGGTTGTTTTTGATTTTGCAGGAGGTTTTATTGATTTTTCTATCCTTTCAATCGGACCCTTTTTTCTTTGGATATTACTGGTTTAACTGTTTGTTTTGGAAGTTTTTTTGGTTTCTTAGATTTTGATGATAAGTTTATTCTTCCTGAAAAGAATATCATTAAAATAATTCCGAAAACTGAAGAAATTAACCCCACTATAAACAATCCAAAATCGGGCGGTGTAGCAAAACCAAAAGACATTCCATAAAAGCCCGCAATAAGCAATAATCCCCCAAATATTGTGACGAGTAAATTGATCATCCTTTACCTCCAAGTGTATAATCTGCCCCAAATTCAGTTATAATCGTCAGGAAATATCAGCATTTACACTGCAATCCAACTCTTGATAATAACCTATAGTTTTTTAATGTATAATATTATCCATTTAGTATTTAAAACTACATTCTTAACACTCACAGTTAACAAAATTAAATGCATCACTGAACCGAAGTTTTTGGGGTTGAAAAGTTGTATAAATCCCATTAAATAAACAAAAGAAAAATTAATTAAATTTTAACGAGTTAATTGTGAATATTATATGTAAAATAAGAGGTATTGATGGTATTTTTTAAATAAAATTCTTATCAATTAGAGGTAATGCAATTATAGAATTCTTATTTCGAATTATCCATTATGATCTTCACAGCATTCTCTGTTCCTGTATATGATGAAAATTTGGTTTTAACGGACTCAATTTTTGATTGAACATCAGTACTTGCCAATAAGAAGTTTATGTTGTCCGATATATTGTCTATGTTCAGATTTTTGAGCTCTTCAACTATGGAAATTCCATATTTCTTAATATTCGAACCATTTCTGAGCTGTTCTGGATGTTTTTCGATAGGCACAGTAAGATTGGGAATTCCCAGTGCAGCAACTTCCATGGTGGTTGTGTGACCTGCCAAAGTGACAATAACATCTGATATTTTCATCCATTCCATCATGTTGGATAAAAATTTTTTTTGATAATCTTTTCAGTTTCAAGTATTAAATCATCATTTATCTGTGGTCCTGACACAATGACAATTTTATCGGCATCGATCTTTGAGGAAGCCAAGCATATTAATTTTAGGAGTTCAAGCCCAAATTCACTCCCCCAACTGTAACCAGTACAATTTTATCGTTGGAATTAAATCCCATCTCGTTTCTCAATTGCTGTTTAGCCTTCATCTTACTTGGATCTTCCCTTAGCAACGGACCTGTATGTGTCACTTTATTTTTGAGTTTTTCAGGGATTTCAATGGATCCTGGAACATCAGGGATCATTACGACTTTGGAAAGGTTGCATACATCTGCTACAAATTTTTTAAGACCAGTTTCAAGGTATTCCATGGTCTTTTCATCGGGGTAGAGTTCTGCGAAGTTCAGTGTTAGTTCATTTTGGATCATGACACATGGAATTTTATGCACCTTTGCAGTTATTGGAACGGAAAAATGAGAATCTGCAATGATAATATCGGGCTTAAACTTTTTAATCATCCGAGATTCTTTGTAAATGCTTTTAAGAAATATAAATGGCACATTTATAGACTTTTTTGCCGTGTACTTGATGTCCAGTTCACATTCAACCCCGTAAAATTTAATTTCGGGGAGTTTGTATAGCTCGTAGTTATAGTGATTACTCAATATTTTGTATCCTGAACCATAGCTTGCAAAGGCTACTTCTGCTCCTACTTTCTCCAATTCCTTTGCAATGGTTACACATCTAGAGGTGTGCCCCATACCTATGCCACAGGGCATGATAAGTACTCTCATGATTTCACTAAGATTTTGATAAAATTTTGATGATAATACTATTTGAATATCTTTTAAAATTAAATCGGTTAATTCCAGATATTTTATTACTATTCAATAAGTAGTTTTCTATTTATTATACATTTTTAGAGAAAACTTATTAAGTAATAAACTAAAACCTATATCATATTATTGATAACATTGATAGGGGGATAGAATATGGGTATTATTGATGATATTAGTGGACAGGGTGCGGCAGAATATATACTATTATTTGGAGGGGTAATTGTTGTTGCAGTAGCTGCTTTATTAATATACTCTAACTACTTTAACCCGGGTATAAATCCTTACAGAGCTTCAAGCGATATAAACCATGTTAGAAGTAGTGTGAATAATTCTTAAATAATAATTATATTTTTTAAATTAAACAACGTTACCCCATAATTTAACATTTTTTTGGATCTTGGTTTGTGCCAATGGTGATTTAAATTATTCCAGCTTTGTAGAAACCCTTTTTTTAGTTGATTTATGTTGTTCTGTAGATGTTGTAGATTGTGTTTTTGAGTTTTGTTTCTTTGTTTGATAGTTGTGTGCTTCTGTTGTTGTTTTTGCCGTTGAATTTTCTTTTTATTGTTTAAGTAAAAACAGGAAAACGAAACCTAAAACTAAATCTTTTTTATTTACAATAAACTCCACAATAAATCTCGACTTCAAATCAAAGAAATTAGGGTTTCTACAAGGCATTTATTCCAATAATTCATATTTTGTTTTTTTATGCTATTATTTTCCAAATCAGGTTAAGAAAAATGAACAATATAAGTATAATAGTAAATCTAATCCCATATTACAATACTTGCAAATTAAGGGTTCGATCGATTAGTATACAGTAAAAAAAACAGAACCCCACATCCTATCTATCTCACACAACTTTAAAAGAATACAGAACTCAATAAAAAACAAATTAGATATCAACTTATAAAAGATCCTAAAAAATTTATGAATCGATATCAATAATTTTTTTAAGTTTGGTTATTAATAAAATTAAGCAGATCTTCAAAGAGGTCTAGGGATCCATTCTCGTTACTCAAACTCCAAGCAAGCTTATTTATAAGAATTCTCTTTTGATCTTCAGACTGGGAGTAAATGTAAAATATGATCCTGTTAAAAAGTGCATCTAGATCTTCATTTTTTACATGGGATTCCCTTAACTTGAGTTCATCCATCTTGTTTCTGAAGTTCATTTTAAGTTTTGAAGATGCTATTTTCACTTCATCCACATCGTTACTTTCCAGAAGTTTGATTAAAGTTTCTATTTCTACAAAATCAGTTTTCATTAGTCCAAATACAATACCTTCAGGTTTAATTGATTGAATTCGTTTTACACCATTATATATTGAAAAATCATAGTTAGTTATGTAAATCTTTTTTCTCTTAAAAGGGCCATTAACGATTCGTTGAGAGTTTTATCAGAAGTAGATCGCTCTGATTCACGTCTTATTTCTTCTAATAATCCTTTTTTAGATAATTCTCGCCCATCTAAAAGTTCCAGAATTATTTCTTTCATGTTATAATTTTTTGGCATGATTTCACTTAACTAATTTTTATATGTGAATATATGCACATAAAACTATATAAAAACTATTTGTTTTGTGATAAAATTAGTGTTAAAATGTAGCTATGTTTATAATAAAAACTTTTCTGGGTATTTAATTTCTATCAAACATTTGAGATTAATTTGTTAGAGAGATGTACTAAAATAATATTTTATGCCCATATACATTATTATTGTGACAATTATCACGACAATTTACATAAATTATATTTAGATGGGAAGAATAGTAATAATATTAAAATCATTGGTAACGGGGGTTGATATCAGTAATTAAAAAAGTGATACATCAAACCAGTGTGTTTTTACAAATTTTTAATGGAGGAATCAATATGGATATATTGAAAGATGAAGGTGGACAGGGAGCAGCAGAGTACATACTATTATTCGGTGGAGTTATTGTAATAGCAGTAGCAGCACTATTAATATACAACCAGTACTTCAGCTCAAAAACCGGCCTAAACGCATCAGAAGATATAAGCAGCGTAAGAAGCAGCGTACAAAAAGCTACTTAAATATCAGACAATAAAAAAACTACAATATCTAATCGGCTGTATATTAATAACGTATATTAATAACAATATATAACTAATACAACATCGGATATAAAATGTAGAATATTTAAATACAATTACATGACTAATATAAATTGTTTATTATTAGGAGGTAAATAATATGGATATATTGAAAGATGAAGGTGGACAGGGAGCAGCAGAGTACATACTATTATTCGGTGGAGTTATTGTAATAGCAGTAGCAGCACTATTAATATACAACCAGTACTTCAGCTCAAAAACCGGCCTAAACGCATCACAAGATATAAGCAGCGTAAGAAGCAGCGTACAAAAAGCTACTTAAATAGGTTTAAATATATGTTAATGGATGAACATGCCCAGATAAGTGCCGAAATGATACTAATCATGGGTGTGCTTTTAGTAATAGTCATAGTTGCTGGGGGATTCATAACTTCTATGGCCCAGCAGATATCAAATAGTGTAGGCAATGTATTAAATACTGCTAGAGATGGTACCATTAACAGGATGTAATTCCATTAACATAAAACCTATTTAACTTTATTATTTTTCTATTTTTTTGTTTAAAGTGTATTTCTTTTATAAATTACTAAATTATTCTTGGTGTCGTTTAGAATCTCATGATAATCTTTTAATAAAAGAATTTTAGGATTATTCCATACAAAATAGTAATCAATATTGTTATTGACCAACTCTTGATCAATCAAGGTGGTGTTGTTTGTTTTTTTAGTGCCACCAAAGTATTTGCTGTTTAGGTAATAGGCTATTCCAGATGCACCATCCCAATTATCAGATGCAAAATTACCATGTGCATTATAGTTCAGTTCTAAGTTTTTGCTAATATTATAATCTAAGAAATTTTGATTAGCAAAATACGACAATTCAAGTGCTGGTTGAAAAATAAATGAGCAAAAAAGAAAGATTAAAAAAATATTTCTTACATGGATCGAAATCAGATGATTTTTATGTAAACTATCAATAATTATGAAACTAGACATTGTTAAAAGAATGAAAATAATCCACAAATACCTCCATTCCGGGATAATTAACCAGTACCCACCAATATAAATAAGCATCGTTATTAAGATGTAATTCAATTTATTCTTTGTTTTTTTGTCGATTTTTGAAGATATTGTCATAAAGATCATTGCAATCAATATGATTATAGCTATAAACATGAATGATTCTACAATATTGAATGTGTAAATAATATTTGAGATAATTAATTCTATTTCATAGCTAAAATCTTTCCAAGAAGCAAACGGACTCCACTTATTCATTTTAAAGTAGGAAAGATCTCCCCAAATACTGGTTGTGTCATTATTTGGTGGTTGAATTAATCCAATTGAATATATTGGCGAAATTCCTTTGTCAAATGTATTATCTTTGTACTCTGGACCCACCAGCGCCTGATTATACTCACCAGCTGTAGAAAAAGTTAGTTTATCATATTTAGTGCTGATGGTACCAATCCACAATCCACTAAACACAAAAAATATAGTTAAACCCAACAATAAATTTTTTAATATTATTTTTTTCTCAAAATTTACACTTTTATAATAGAATAAGACATTAGATAATACGAAATGAACTAAGAAAAATGGAAAAGCAAAACTTTTTGTAAAATAAGCCAAAGCACCAATAACACCACATAAAATACCGTAACTCAGTTTGGTACGATAAGATTCATCATAAATCAAACTTAAATATAAAGTTAACATTAAAACAAGCAAGATATCTGGAGTTGGATATAAAAATACATATAGAACTACAGGTAGGATTAAAGATGCCATAAATAATCTTAAAATTGTCCCATCAATATTAAAAACATTTCCTAATCGTCTCACTGAAAGTAAAACAAAAAACCCGATAATAATAGCCAATATTCTAGAAATATAAACTCCATATAATGGCTTGAAACCGATTATAAACAAAAATGGGGCCATTAACCAAGAATATAGAGGGCTCCAATACCCATTAATAGCATTTTCCCAATGGCCAGCTGCATAAGCACGTGCTATGTCGATGTAAGATATTTCATCTCCAGCTATTTTATATTGGAAAAATTTGAATAAAATAACCGAAATGGACATATAGATTATTAAAATGGTTATTATATCCCAATTCTTCTTAATAAACGAATTTTTCCACATATGTACTCCTTTTATTTTTAATGAGGTAATGGGTATATATAATCTTATGTAAAATAATTTAAAGTAGAATTAGATATTAATGCTGTTTCTAACAAATGTAAACAGATTAATAAGAAGAGATATAATAAATAATAGATTTTATAAATTTAAGGTAAAATTTGATCAAAAAAATGTTTTCATTCAAAAATTTGTTAGGAACTTTGAAAATGGTTAAGTTTAGAAATCTATTTTTTGGAGAGGATAATGTGGAGGATATTTCTGAATCCATCCAATCTGAAAATATTTCAATCGGTATCAAATATAAAAGGGGATCTAAACCGCCAAAAATAGGAAAAAACTCCATAATCAGATCTAATTCAATAATTTATGATGATGTTGAAATTGGAAACAATTTTATTAGTGGTCATGGAGTTACTATAAGAGAAAAAACCAATATCGGGGACAATGTACTTGTTGGTACTAATAGTGTTATTGAAGGGCATTGCGATATAGGGAATAATGTAAGCATACAATCCAATGTTTACATCCCAACTAACACTGTGATAGAAGATCATGTTTTTATTGGACCATGTGCCTGTTTTACCAATGATAAGTATCCTATAAGAATTGATTTTGATCTTAAAGGGCCAACGATACGTAAAGGTGCTTCAGTAGGGGCAAACTCCACATTTCTTTCGAATATTGAGGTTGGAGAAGGGGCCATGGTTGCTGCTGGTGCCATAGTTACCATGGATATACCGGATTATTTTTTGGCCATTGGTGCTCCTGCGAGAATCAAACCACTTCCCAAAAAACTCAAAAAATTGAATAAAATTTAATTATACTTTGTTAAATTTAGTTCTTCAAATTCTTTTTTAAAGTAGATACAATCATTTTTGAGGGGTTATCTTCGATTTGTATTTTGATATTTTTCATATCTTCGATTTTTTCAGGATTACTCAATAAATCATTCACAGAATCTATTATTTTTTCAGAATCTGTTCCAATAATCATATTTTTTCCAGCTTCAACATAGGCCATCCACTCGGTTGTATCTCTCAATATCAAGCAAGGTATATTGAGTACGGCAGCTTCCTCTTGAACTCCACCAGAATCTGTTAAAACAAGTTTTGAAGAGGCTATGAGTCCTATGAAATCTTTATAACCTAATGGATCAGTCATGACCACATTGTTACTAATTTCAATATTACAATCATCCATAATTTTCTTCGTTCTCAAATGTACCGGAAAAATAACTTTGATATTCTCAGAAATTTTATTTATAGCCTTAATAATTTTTTTAATCCATCATGAGAAGTATTTTCTTGCCTGTGAAGTGTTAACAATATATGATCTTCTTCAGCAATGAAATTATCTAAAGTCACCATATCAAATATATCCATTGCCCTTAAACATGCATCAATCGAAGTATTTCCAACTAAAAACAGCTTTTCTTTGGGAATTCCCTCTTCAATTAAATTGTTATATGCATTTTGATCAGGAGCAAATAAATATCTGGAAATGTGATCAACAAGCACTCGGTTTATCTCTTCTGGCATTCTCCTATCAAATGATCTGCATCCTGCCTCAATATGTACAATGGGCATGTTAAGTTTTGAAGCTGCTAAAGCTCCTGAAAGTGTTGAATTAGTGTCTCCTTGAACAATTACAGCATCAGGTTGTTCTTTAATCAAAATATCTTCCAACAACATCATCATCTTTCCTGTCTGCTTGGCATGAGATCCCGAACCAACATTCAATGTATAATCACAACTTCTGATTTGTAAATCATCAAAAAATATTTGATCCATGTTGTAGGAGTAGTGTTGACCCGTGTGAATTAAAATTTGATTGAATTCTTCATCAAATAGTGGTATCAAAGCAGATAGTTTGATAATTTCGGGCCTAGTTCCAAAGATTGTTACGATTTTCATTTCTCTCTATGACTATGTGGAAAAGAATATATAATAAGCCTTTCTGATTCACTATTATGAAGATATCTGTGATCATCCCCATGTTCAATGAAGAGGATAATGCTCTAAGAACACTTACCGAAGTGAATAGTGTACTAAAAGAATACGATGACTACGAGATTATCGCAGTTGATGATGGTAGTAAAGATCAAACATTTAGATTGGCCAATGAATATGCTTCAAACAATGAACATGTCCTTATCGTGAAACAACCAGTCAATATGGGGATGGGTAAAGCTCTAAGAACGGGTTTTGAACATGCAACCGGAGATATTATTATAACTATTGATGCAGATTTAAGTTACAACGCATCACACATAAATATACTAGCATCGGAATTAATACACGACAATACAGTGGATATCGTAGTTGGCTCACCTTACATGGAAGGGGGCGATGTTAAGAATGTCCCATTTAATAGACTGTTCATCAGTAGGGTGGCAAATAAATTCGTTGGTTACTCAATGCCAGAAAATTTGAGCACTGTAACTAGCGTTTTGAGAGCTTATAGATCTGAAGTATTAGATTCAATGGAACTTGAGTCAAATGGGACTGATATAAACCTAGAAATTTTATCAAAAGCAATTGCTACTCATTACAAAATTAAAGAAGTTCCAGCTATACTTGAAGGAAGGGAACTGGGACAATCTAAACTCAAGTTTAGATCCAAAACAATTTCTCATGTTTTATTTTCATTGTATGAAAAACCTATGATGCTTTTTGGAGTTATTGGCCTTATATTATTAGTAATAGGCATCATAAGTGGAGTTTATCTCTTTTATGAATATTTAAGGGGTACTCTTGATCCAACCAGACCACTCATGTTGTTCATGGTTCTAATGATCATTTCAGGTATCCAGATATTAATTTTCGGATTTGTTGCAACACAGATAAGCCTCCTTAAACGAGAGATTTACATCGTGCAAAAAGAAAACCGGTTGTTAAGAAAAAGACTCAAATAAACCGTGGTTATAATGGAAGATCCTCTTGTTGCAATAATCATCTTGAACTGGAATGGCTGGAAAGATACTATAGAATGTTTAGAATCTGTTTTTCAAGTAAATTACCCAAATTATTGTGTTGTATTAGTAGATAACCATTCAACAGATGAATCTATGCAAAAGATTGTGGACTATGCAAATGGGAATGAACCTGTAAAATCAAAATTTTTTGAATACAACCCAATAAATAAACCACTACAATTTGTAAAAGTTAAGGAATGTTCTGAAACAATACAAAATCAAAATAATCAGCTTTTTATAATTGAAAATAATATTAATGAAGGATTTGCTGAAGGAAATAATATAGGAATGAAATTTGCCGCTGAAACTTTGAATCCAGAATATTATCTTTTGCTGAACAATGACACCATCGTAAAAAATGATTTTTTAAAACATTTAATTGATGAATCTGAAAAAGATGTGAAAATCGGTATTTTAGGGCCTAAAATCTATTACTATGATCATCCTAATATCATTTGGAGTGTGGGTGGTAAAATCGATTGGAATTTTGCAAGAGGACTCCATATAGGTATAAATGAAGTGGATCATGGACAATATGATGAAATTTCTAAATTTGATTATATCAATGGAGCTGCTCTTCTCCTAAAGGATGAAATTGTGAATAAAGTCGGATTATTAAACAAAAATCTGTTTCTATACTTTGAAGAAACGGATCTGGCATTAAGAGCTAAATCTCACGGATACAGATCTCTTTATGTTCCAAGAGCAGAAGTTTGGCACAAAATTTCTCAATCTGGAGGAGGGTTAAGTAAACCCATTGGACTGTATTACATCACTAGAAATAGGTGGTTATTCATGAAAAAATGGGCTAAAAAATCTAATTACATTATTTTTGTCTGTTACCAATTGCTTGGAGCATTATTATTCCCAATTTTATTAACTTTGTATTACAAAAATAGATTATTATTTAAAGCTTATATCAAAGGTTTGTATGATGGAATTGTTACAGATTATTAATAATTATATATTTTGATTATAACTATTAACTGCTCGTTTTAAGTGGTGAAAAAGTCTTTGACCAGAATTGTCTATATCCCAAAAATTTTTAATATAATTAACTGCATTTTCCGACATAAAATTAACCTTGTCTTTATTTATTAATAATTCAACGATAGCTTCAGAAAATAAAAATTCATCTCTTTCAGTCAGAATACCAGTTTTTCCATGAATTACTGTTTCCCTAACACCACCTTCTTTTACACCAACGACGGGAGTGCCACAACTCATAGACTCTAATGGTACTAATCCAAAGGGTTCTAAACATGGCGCATAAACTACTAATTTAGCTTGATTATATAAAGTAACAAGTTTTTTATCGTCAATCAAACTTAATAAAACTAATTTAACATTTAATTTAGAGCTTAATTCTATTAAATAATTTTTCCAAGAATCATTTCCTTGATCCGATACAATAACAAATTCTGGACGTAAAGAAGGATCTATTTTAGCCAAAGATCTTATAATAAATTCATACCCTTTCTCTGGCAAACATTGTCCGACAGATAAAACAAAATTTTCTTTAGGAATTTTTGATTGTTTAAAAACATCAGTATTTACTCCTAAATATGAAACATAAGTATTAAATCCATAACTCTTTAATAAAATTTCTCTAGAAAAATATGAGTTCACAACTGTATATTTCGAATAATTAGATAACTGTTTGTCTAAATTTGACATTCTTTTTCCATATATTTTGAAACGTAAATTTTCTTTCAAATTTTTATTATTTAAACCAGCATTTTCATAAAGTTTTTTTGAAATATTGTTTCTATAAATTATCGGTTGTTGACAATAATATACATGAGGCTTTTTCAAATATTTTAAAAAAAATGGGGACATAGTGTGTCTGTCTTGCTCACAATACACCACATCATAATCTTTAGAATTAACATCTTCAGCCATTTTTTCTTGAACTTTTTTTAAATCAGTTAATGAAGATTTAGAAGGGAAATATTTTAATGAAGATAAAATAAACCCAGTTAAAGAATTTGTAACTGGATACACTTTTAAGTTGTTTACAATATGTTTTAGCGATAAAAAATTTTCATTTGCTGTGGATGGAACATAAACATCAATAGTATGATTTTTTGATAAATAAATCAGATTATTATAAAGGGCTCTTTTAGCTCCGCCTGAAGACAAATTATGAAACACTGCTATTTTCATACTATACTCCTTAATCAAGATTTAAATTTCGTTTCATACGGCTAATAATTCCTTTATAACCGAGTTGTGGATAAATTGTTATTGCAAACTTCATTATTTGAAGGGTTTTTTCAAAGATTTATATAAAGTTAGTGGAATCCATAAAAAAATTCCGTATAAATCCCATATTCAACTATATAATGTATTAGTTGATTTATATCTAATAAACTTAGTCTATTATCATTAGTTCTTAAAATAGCTATTAAATATGCTTTTTTGTCAAATTTTGTGAAATTATAGTATCTTCACGGGAGTTCTATTTTTTTATTATCTCCACATATTATAAATCTTAATTAATTCTAATATACTTGATAATTTATTTAGCTTCAAAATTTGTTCTAATATCAACATTTAGAAAGTTTATAATTATTAATATAATCTTTGGCTATTTTTTCCCAACTGAAATTATTTAGTACATTTTGGTAACCTTTTAAAGCAATTCTTTCCCTTAAATTTGGGTTCTCAATCATTTCAATAATCAATTTTGAAAGTTCATCAGTATCCTTTTGTGGAAATAGTAACCCAGTTTTACGATCTTGAATTATATCTGTGATTCCACCGATATTTGAACCTATTACAGGCAATCCGCATGCCATGGCCTCAATCAATACAACCCCTAATCCTTCGGTATTACCTTGTGAATCAATTATTGAAGGTAAGACAAATAGATCAGATGTATTGTACAAATTAAGTAGCTTTTTATCGGATATATTCCCAATAATTTTTACATATCCTTCAAGACCAAGTTCATGTATATGATTTTTTATTTGTTGTTCCTGTGGACCGGTTCCAACTATGTTCAGCCTGACATTTTCATGTTTTTTCAAAACTTCTTTAATTGAACTGATCAAATACATAAACCCTTTTCTCTCAATTAAATAGCCAACAGATAGAATTTGAAATATTTCGTAATCTTTGGCAACGTCCATTGGTTTATAAAATGAAGTATCTACACCAAATGGTATGATATCCATTTTATGCCCCGATAATCCTATATTTAAACCTGCTTTGTAAGTAGCGTTACTTATCATGATAATGTTAGATGACCAATGCAGTAAAAATTTCAAAATAAGTGTTACATGATATCTCTTTGAAAGATATACCTCTTCCCCATATACTGTACTAACATAAGGAATTCTATATATCCATTTTAAAAATAAAGCTCCTAAACCATTGGGTATCGGCCATTGAACATGAATTACATCCATGTCTTTAAGTTTTCTACAAGATTGTATTACATTAAAAATTATGAATGATAAAAACTGAATTTTAACAAAAAATCCTTCCTTAACATTGTCTATCATCCCTGATCTTCCGGCCAATTTCTGATATCTTTTGGGATAGAAATAATTGAATTTTTGAACGTTAACTCCATCTAATTGATACTCTGTTTTATCCCCAGTATAAGGGGCCAGGACATGTACTTCATGACCCCTTTTACACACTTCCCTCATCAATCGATGAACAAATATACCATGGGGATCATCTTCATGTTCTGGATAGGCTGAGGTTATTACTCCAATTTTCATAAATATCGTTGTTTATGCATGTCTTTTGTATATTTTAACATAACCTATCTGTTTTACAACGGTATAAAATTTTAAATTTAGTCCATCCCTTAAACATAGGTAATAATCCACGTTGTTTGTAATCAAAAAGTTATTGTATTGATCACTGTCAGCTTGATTGAAAGTTTCATTTTTTACTCCATTTGCAAATGTTTGATTATCTTTGAATACAGGTACAGTTTTTACATCTGTTTTGAGGTACCAACTGTAGTTAGGACCTAGATCTGAGTAGATGTTCTTATTTTTATAATTAGGATCATAATTCATAAACCATTGACTTGATTCTATAAGCTCATTGTTAATGATCACTTTATCATCGTTAGTTTGAAGAATTTCTGGAATATGAGAAGCTGTTGAAAGTAGCATGAAAACTGTTAATAAAACTGCGATAGTCGGAAATACAATGTTATGATTTTTAAACTTGATGGGTATCCTTCGGGATATTTCTGTTAAACCCAGTATCATAAAGTAAGCGACAGGAGGAGCCATCATAACAAAGTATCGAAGGTCTTTCATTACAAATATGCTGTTGAAAATAAAAAACGCCATAAACCACGCGAAAAACAACAAATGTAATTTAAGATATTTGATGTTCAAATTTTTGATGAGATCATACGTTAAATATGCTATAATAAAAAATAGCACCTCACTAACCATGTAAAATAATTTTCCAAATGTTCCTAAAAATACTATTAAAAAAATGAATAAAGTTAAGGTTTTAATTTGGTTTAATCTGTTATTTATTCCATATTTCACAGTTCCAATGTGTTTTCCATCCTTTTTTAGTAATTTAAACAAGGATAAAACTATTCCACCTAACAAAATTATTAGTATAGTAAAAGTGCCTTGAAAACCAACTAAACTTGGGAAGTATTGTACGAAGTAAAATATATTTGGATTGTAAGCAAAAGATTCCGCCGAACCAGTTATTGCTGCAGAGGAAGAGCCAAAATTAATGAATGGATAAATTATACTGCCAAAATGTTGATAGAAGAATATCAGTAAAGGTACAATAATTAAAATTGAAACTCCCAAACCGCCAATAATATGTTTAAAATTAAGTTTATCCTTATTAATTAGTAAATAAAGTAAAACTGGAAATAACAACAGCGCATTATTGTATCTAGTTAAAAATGCAATCATCAGAAGTGGAAATGAAATGTAAAAGTATTTTGAATCTTTTCTCACTGCCATAACCGTGAATAAAATGGCCCAAATTGTGAAAGACACACTTGCAAGATCAGAAAATCCCACTCCAAGCGTCGTTACAACTATTGGAAATGTGGCATATAACAAGGCACCTATAAAACTTTCAAGATCGTTAAATCTGGTTTTAAGTAGGAAATATAATCCTATTACACCCAATATAAACAAAAAGCCATCCATATAAAATACAACGTTTGTTGAGATGTAACCCATTCTAAAGATCAATGAAATTAAAAATCCAAAGAAAGGGGGTCTTAACAAATCAGAATAGCCCATGCCCTGACCTGCATAAACTAAGGCATTTGAAAGGAAATCAAAACTATCAGATATTGGCCCCATATCCATTTGAACCCTAATTCGAGAATAGGTAATTATACTGACTATAATTATAAGTAAAATTAGGAAAAACAGAGAAAATTTATATTTTTTAAACAACTCTGTAATAGTCATTATTCTGCCTGTTGAACTTGTATCATTTTTTCTCAAACGGTAACACCATAGCTAATTATTATTAAATTAGGTTGATTTTTCACATTAATAAATTCCCACTAAGAATACAAGATTTATCCACCTTAATCTCCTTAATTACTAACATTTTTCAATTTATAAACCTTTAACAAATAAAATTTGCCATTGGTAATTTCAGGATAAGGTAGTTCTGTCTGAGTTGATCCCCATACTAAATAATAGTCAATATTATTGCTTTTTAATTCATTTTCAAGCCCTGTTAGATTTTCATCCGGTTTAACCATCCCATAATATTTAGAATCTAAAAAGTAGGTTAAAACCATTGAGTATATCCATTCGTTGTTAGAAGCTATGTTTCCATGGACATTAAACTCAGTATTTAAAGCTGTGCTCTCGTCCATTAAGACTTTATCAACGTTTATATTTTCATATAACGATTGGAATGGCATTACTGAAAATGATACAATTAAAAATATGATCAATATATTTAAAACATTTTTTTGAATTAATTTATTTTTATACAATGTCTCAAATAGAAACATCCCCATTGATAGGATTAATATTAAAATTATCCCTAAATAGCGGGCTTCAATATATATTAACAAGTATCCGGCGATGAATATGAAAGCAGTTAAAACAAGATAGATCATTTTTGTTTTAGCTTCTTCATCGCCTTTATTTTTCCATATAAATATTAAGGTTCCAAGTAAAATTAGAATGGATAAAACTGAAAACCACGTTAAAATTTCCAAGGTTTTAATGATGTTTTTTATCACTATATTGAGTTGGAAAATAAAATTTTCTGTAGAACCCAATGGATTCCATTTGGTTACATTAAAATAGGATGGATCCTCCCATGAGCTTACTGCTACAGGATTTGGTGGAGCAATAAGTCCCTGATAAAAGGAGGGTGTCCTGGTCCAGGACCCATGACAGCTTGGTTATAACTTCCAGAAGTTCCAATTGTAATTTCATTATATTTCTCTGATATTATTCCTATCCAAACTCCGCTGACAGCTAAAAATATTACAAGCCCGACAAAACAATTCTTTTTTATCCTTTTTCTGTCTATTTGATCCTGGCTCTTGAGGTAGAAGTAAAGGTTGAATATTACAAAGTGGAATATAAAGAAAAAGAAAGCGTAGGTTTTGCTGAAGTAGGCTAAACATCCTAATAATCCGCATGAAACACCGTTCATTAGTCGTGCAGAATATTTTGGGTCGAATATAAAGTTGAAATAGAATAAAATGATGCATATCAAAAGAAGATCTGGGGTAACCCAATAAAGAGATAGGTAAAGAATATTTGGAACCATTATTATTAAGCAAATAAGCCTATGTTTATCATCTGAGATGAATTTTGAGAAAAACAAATTTAAACCTATTAATGTTACGAAACCAATTAGTATTGAAAGAATTTTAGCATAATACAACATATATATTGGAGTTTTTCCAAAAATGAAGAATATAACCAGTGCCCATGAATATAATGGACTCCAATATCCATTTATTGCATATGGAGACATTGAAGCATATTCCTTTGCTATGTTCATGTAAGAAATTCCATCTGATGTCAAAATGTACTGGTAGTACCCGAAGAGTAGGGCAGCTGAGATTACGTAACATAGAAGTAGTACTATGAATAATCTGTTAAACCTTAACTGTCCATCTTCAAAACAGAATAAGTTTTTAAAACGTTCCAACTTTGATTGTTTGTTAATGTTAGATTTATTCATTATGTGCCCTTAAATATCGTTAATTTTCTTTTAAAAATAAATTTCGGGGTTCATCCGGGGGATCATGGCTGTTAAGACACATTCTTCTGTGTTTTCTGTTCTGTTTAACATGCCGTGGGATAAGTGACTCACTGCGCCCTTTTTCTGTCCCAATGCATCGACACCAGTAACCTGATCCATCACATCTCCAACTTCAACACCTTCTAAAACCTGTTCTATGACAGTGGAAGGGTATTCAAATCCAGAACTTGCCCCTATGGTTATTTGGTTTCCATCGAAGATTGCACACCACTGTATATCAATATATCCAGTTAATGTGTGGTGTACTTCAATTAACCCCGACTCAATTCCCACACTCAGATCAAATTCATTTGAAAATGCATTTTTT
Source organism: Methanobacterium sp. ERen5 (assembly GCA_024167805.1). Classification (GTDB taxonomy): domain Archaea; phylum Methanobacteriota; class Methanobacteria; order Methanobacteriales; family Methanobacteriaceae; genus Methanobacterium_B. The sequence continues at coordinate 567,904 of CP099988.1, forward strand.
GCCCTGTTCACAGCACCATTTACTGTTTGATCCATGCCAAATGGTTGATCTGGAATTTCTGAATCCACATTTAAAGAAGAAACTGTTACATCGTTGTAGATTCTTTTTAATACATTTCTAGTTGCATTTACCTTCACTGGATTTTTGGATCCCACAACCACCTTCAAAAATGAACATCTCCCTCATGTTTTAGAATTCTTTCCCAGTCACTTTTTATTAGGTAATTATTTTATTATGGTGCCTTTTTTGTCTATTTCGCCCTTTCTGATCCTTGTTGATGATATGGGTTTTCCATCTTCTGCAAGCACCATGTGGATTGTTACGATGTCCAGGGCTTTCATACCCATTTCCCTTCGTATTTCATTGATTTTAAATGCTGTGGGTTCAGTTTCTTCACTGACAACAATAGCATCTATTGTTTCGTTGGAAACTGTTGTTCCGTAGGGATCGTTGAGTTCCTGTATTTCATAGTTTTGATGTTTGCTTTTAAGGAGTGTTCTGAGGTTGGTCATTCGAACTCTACAGGGATCGATTCTTCCTTTAAAACCTGCGAAGTCGTTGGATGTTACTCCTATTAAAACATGATCCCCAATTTCAAATGCAACATCAAGAAGTTTCATATGCCCGTAGTGAAATTTGTCGAAGGTTCCCCCAACAGCAACTTTTTTATAAGACTTTTCATTCATTATCTGCTACCCATTACTATTGTAAAATGTTTTTAAGTAGAAATTTAGAGTCAAGTTAAATTTGGATCAAATTAATTCTTTCCTGCCTCTAAATTGTGTTTGATAAAACATTTAATTTTTGTCTAAATATAACCTTGGGCTATATTATTTTGAATATGGATTATTAGGAATAAAAGAAATATGTAAAATAAGACAAAAAAATAGTGTGGGAGAAAATAATCATGGTTACTGAGGATGATAATGGAAAAGTTATGGATCTAAAATTGTCAGATATTATTAAGAAATATGACGAATCCAACCATCAAAAACTTGAAACATCGCTAAGAGATTATGTAGGTTACTTCAAAAAGATTTACGAAGAGCTTGATATGGAATGGACAGCTGAAGACAGTTTAAAGGTTAGTGGAATATTTGATGCCATACTTGAAAGGGCTAAGTTAGATGCTATTCAAATACTTTTAAGCTCAGCAGAAGGAAAAGAAAGGGAAAAATCCTGTAAAAATGAAGTTCATGACAAATTTGATTGCATGAAGCAGTAAAAACTGTTAATATTACCCTATTTTTTGATAGATCTATTTTTATGATCCTATTCATATTTTTGTAGTGGTTTAACCTATCTAAATTACGTTACCAATCATTTATTAGTTGAAAGTTATTTTCATTTTAATTTGTCTCCATTAAAAATACTTACCATTAGTTGAGAATAGTATATATCATGCTGCTTGAACACAACGCAATCATCAAGGACTTCCGAAATGTTGATATGAGATTTGCATCGTGCTATCCAAATCTATACAGGAGTGCAATGTCTTCACTGGGGTTTCATATTATATATGATTTTTTAAATTCCAGGGAAGACACTTACTGTGAAAGGGTTGTTTATCCCATGTCCAAAAGTCTTGAAACAGGTTCACCATTAAAGGATTTTGATGTTGTTAGCTTTTCACTCCAATATGAACAGGACTACTTCAATGTTTTAAAGATGTTGAAAAACGGTGGAATACCAGTTAAGAAACATGAAAGAACTGACCAAGATCCACTTGTGATTGCCGGAGGGCCATGTGCTAGTTCAAATCCTATTCCAATGACCGATTTTGTGGATCTTTTCATAGTTGGTGAAGCAGAAGCCGTGATGGATGAATTCATAGATAAATGCCTTGAATTAGATGATCCAAGGAAAAATTTGGAAGAATTCTTGGATATTGAAGGTGTTTATCTGGCAGATAATCCTGTGAAAATGGTAACTGTTAATGATTTGAAAGATGCATGCCATCCACTGAGACAGGTATTTCCTGAAACAGATAACAAGGATTACATTCCTGCATTTGGAAGATCGTTTCTTTTAGAGGTTTCCAGAGGATGTACAAGGGGATGTAGATTTTGTATGGCTGGGTGCATCTTCAGACCAAGGAGGGAAATGCCCCTTAAGGAACTCTTAAAAATTGCAGAAGATGGTTGTCAAAAAACAGGTCTTAAAAAAGTGGCACTCATAGGTGCTGCTGTTTCTGACTACTCTAAAATTGAGGAGCTTTGTGAAGGACTCCATGAGATGGGACTGCAGGTTACCACACCTTCACTCAGAATTGAATCCATCACAGAAAATTTATTGGAAATTTTAAAGGTCAGTGGTCTTAAAACCATTACAATTGCACCAGAATCTGTATGGGAAGTTAGAAAGGCAGCGAATAAATTTATAACAGATGAATCTGTGGAGTCAACCATTAAAAAAGCCATTAAACACGAGCTTAATGTGAAACTCTACTTCATGATAGGCCTTCCAACAGAGACAACTGCAGATATGAAAGATCTTGTGGGTTACATTGATAAGCTGATTAGACTGGGAAGTCGAAGAAATCAGATAAAGCTCAGTGTAAACCCGTTCATACCTAAACCCCACACCCCATTTCAGTGGGAAAAATTTGATACTAAATCTATTAAATCCAAAGCTAAGTACCTGAATTCAAATATTAAAATCAGATCATTCAAGATTGAAAATCCTAGGAAGGCCATGCTTCAGTACGTGCTTTCAATGGGTGGAAATGAACTTGGAGAACTCCTCTACAGGTCTGTGTACGAAACAGTTCCAATGAAAGAATGGGCAGATCTATCACCGAACTACAGTCTTGATTCTGAGTTACCATGGAAAAATATAGATGTTGGAATGGACCCTGAATTTCTTAAGGGCGAATATAAAATGGCTTTAAATAAAAAGATGACCCCTGGTGTGAGGAATTTGGATGTTACAACTGCGGTGCCTGCTAATCGAACCTGTTTTTGATTCTTGTAATAAGTTCCTTGACCTGGTTTAAAAATTTAGCCAGAAATATTTCATCGGTCTCTATAGTTCTTGAAACATAATCTTCACCCTGTTTTAAATCTCTTTTAACTGTTGTTATTTCAGTTTTTGGTGCGAACAACACGTACACTGGAATACCCACCAGAATAAGGGCCGTTCCAATTAGTATTTGGTTTAGTTCGCATTGGGTCATGATGTAAATACTGATCATCACACCTAAAACCGGTATTATCCATGGTAATTTGAGTCCTTCCTTGAACTTTTTTCTGAGTGGAAAAACTGAAAGACATGTCAGTAGATAGCAAAAGAGAAGTGTGAAAACCGAAAGAATAATAAGTTGATCTATGGTTCCAAATATGGCTGCAATTAATGTTACGGTACTTTGGATTATAAGTGCAACGTAGGGAGTTTCATATTTAGGATGCACCTTTGCCAGGACCCTTGGAAGGTAACCATCTGCTGCCATGGCATATGGAATTCTTGCTGCGGAGAGTATTCCGGCCTCATCTGATCCTGAAATTGACAGCAGCGCACCTAATGTTAAAAATCCTGCACCAATTGCTCCAAGTATGGCGTAGCCTGCGAGTGCTAATGGTGCCGTTGAAGAAGCTAATGCAGCCCAAGGAACCAGTCCCAGTATCACAAAATTGGTTAAAACATAGAAAATTATTATTACTGCCATTCCAACTGCAATTGCCATGGGAATAGTTCTTTGTGGATTGACTATTTCATCAGAAGGAACTGTTACCAGTTCAAATCCAACATATGCCCAGAATATTAGAACAATAGCACTTCCAAGTCCATTTAATCCTAATGGGATGAAGGGTGTGAAGTTGGAAACCATGAGGGATGGCTTCAGTACGAAGAAGATTATTCCAGCGATTGTTAAGATGATAATTGGTGCTATCTTGAGGATTGTGAGAACATCGTTGAGTTTTCCTGCTTCGCGCACACCGAAGTAGTTGACCACAGTTAGAAACAGTACAAACAATATTTTGATGACAATTACTAGTTCTGGAGACATGTTTGGAATGAAAAATGCTAAGTAAGCAACAAATGCCAATGGAAACACTGCAATAGCACTCCATGAAGCAATTAAAAGAGCCCATCCAACTAAAAATCCTGTGAATTCTCCAAAGGCCCGTTTTGCATATGCATAGGGACCGCCCACCTGCGGTACTCTTGATGAGCACTCAGCAAAACACAGGGCGATTATTATTGCCATTAAACCTGCAATTATCCATGCTATAATAGAAAATGGCCCTAACAATCCTGCACCAAATGATGCTGCTATGTAAATGTCAGCTCCAACTATGGTTCCTATCACCAAACTGATTACATCGTAGAGGCCTAAAGATCTTTTCAATCCTGACATAGATTCGATATATATAACTCTAAACAATAAATAAATATGGTAATTAACATGGAATCATCGAAACGTGTAAGTTCTATAAATCTATCCGAAATTCGTAGAATGTTTGAAATAACAGGTGAGAATGCAATTAGTCTGGGGCTTGGAGAACCAGACTTTAAAACACCTCAAAATATTATTGATGCCGCAACACAGGCCATGAATGACGGCTTTACCCATTACACATCCAACATGGGAATTATTGAATTGAGAGAAGCCATAGCAAATAAGCTTGAAAAAGAAAATGGAATAAGTTCCTCTGCAGATTCTGTTATTGTGACTGTTGGGGCCAGTGAAGCTGTCTACGTGTGTATGCAGGCACTGATAAATCCAGGGGATGAAGTTTTAATACCTGATCCAGGTTTTCTTTCCTACTCTGCATGTGCAAAACTTGCAGATGGTGTTCCTGTGGGAATCAAGATTAAAGAAGAGAATGATCTTAGAATGACCTGTGATGATGTGCTTGAATCAATTACACCCAAAACCAAGGCCATTATCTTAAATTCTCCATCCAACCCAATTGGGAGTGTGATGAAAAAGAAGGATGTCAAGGGTATTGCAGAAATTGCAGATGATAATGATATTTACATAATCTCTGATGAGGTTTATGAAAAGATCATATACGATGCCAAACATTACAGTCCTGGCCAGTTCTCTGAAAATGCAATTACAATCAATGCTTTTTCTAAAACCTATGCCATGACAGGTTTTAGAATTGGATATATATCTGCAAATGGTAGCATAGCAGAAGAACTTCTTAAGGTTCACCAATACATAGCAGCCTGCGCTAGTTCCATGGCTCAAAAAGCAGCACTTGAAGCCCTTGAAGGTCCTCAAAATAGTGTCAAGATCATGGTATCAGAATTTAAAAAACGTAGAGATTTGGTTATTAAACGATTGGCTGGAATGGGAATAAATTGTCCAGTACCTGAAGGGGCATTTTATGTATTTCCAAAGGTGGATAATCCCGAAAAATTTGTTTCCGATGGTTTAAAGAAGGATGTTGTTATGGTTAATGGTAAAGCATTTGGAGAACAGGGATCCGATCATGTTCGTCTATCTTATGCAACAGCCTATGATAAGTTGGAAGAAGCCATGGACAGGTTAGAATCCAACTAATAATATTTTCATGATCATGAAATCCAAGCCAATTAAGGAAAGAATCATCCATAAGATCAAAGAATTAGGAATTCCAATATTTGGTTTTGCGCCTGTAGAGCAGTGGGTTAAACCTCCATTGGATTCTCCAAACAAATTTAGAGAATGGATACCAGAAGAATTCTGGCCACAATCAATATTTCCAGAAACACAAACTGTAATAGTGATTGGATTACCTGTAGAACTTCCAATTGTTGAAACTGCACCATCAATTCATTATCATGAACATTACAGAACTGTAAACCACATTCTTGATACTAAGGCCTATGAAATTTCATGTTTCCTAAATTCCATGGGCCATCCATCTGTAAGCATTCCAAGAGATGGTTACGGTAACATCGAAGTGTTGCTAAAAAAGCCTCTGGCTTTCTTTTCACATAAATATGCAGCCTATCTTGCGGGTCTTGGTACTTTGGGAGAAAATAATGTTCTTTTAACCCGTGAATATGGTCCTAGGGGAGGTACACTTCCATATTCAGTTCCCTTGAAATTGAGGGAGATCCCATCCTAACTGCAGATCTGTGTATCCACTGTAAAAATTGTGTTCATCATTGTCCTGTTGATGCAATAGAATCCATGGACGATGATCGCATGAAAATCATGGACAAAATCAAATGTGCAACCAGAAGCAAAAAACTTCGAAGTGAATTTAGATCTCCTTGTGGAATCTGTATAAAAGTTTGTCCAGTTGGAGAGGATAGAGAGCATTATAAGAGGATAGATACATCCATATACGAACAATCCCGGCACAAATACCATCAAGGTTGGGAACATGTGCAAAGTTACGGTAGCCTCAAAAGGGATTGATCCCCAGTTGGGAGTCATGCAATTTATTTTAAGGATAAATTTAGAACTAAAATCCTTTTTTTAGAACTTGGATTTGATGAATGGAAATATACTTTGTAGAGAAAATGATACATTAAATAAACAGATTTGAGTTGAGAATTTTATGAATAATTTATACGCTAACAGAATGTCTAAAATACCTAGATCCTTTGTCAGGGAAATTTTAAAGGTTGCAGATGAACCTGATATCATATCCTTCGCAGGAGGATTGCCAAATCCCGATACCTTTCCAGAGGATGAATTTGCAGAGTCAACCAGTTATATTTTGGAAAATTCCGGTGCAGAAGCACTTCAATACAGTACAACAGAAGGTTATGAACCTTTAAGAAAACTTGTATCAGCGAGGTACTCGAAAAACGGGCTTTCTGTTGATCCTGAAAATATTTTGATAACCAACGGTTCCCAGCAGGGATTGGATCTTGTTGCGAAGGTATTTTTAAATAAGGATGATACTGTGCTGGTTGAAAAACCCACATATCTAGCAGCATTACAGGCATTTGGTTTGTTTGAACCAAATTTTAATTCTATACCCCTTTTAAATGATGGTGTAGATATGGACGTTCTTCGATCTCTGATTGAGGAGGAGAGTCCCAAGTTGTTTTATTCCATTCCAAACTTTCAAAATCCTACAGGAATAAGTTACTCCCTTGAAAAACGAAAGATGATTGGTGAACTTTTAAATCAAAATGAAACCATGCTTGTGGAAGATAATCCCTACGGAGAAATTAGATTTATGGGCGAAAATTTGCCTCCAATCAAAACATTTACAGATAACTCCATACTCCTGGGATCATTTTCGAAGATTGTTGCTCCGGGTATCAGATTGGGCTGGATAGTGGCAGAAGATGAAACAATGCATCATCTGGTGACCGCTAAACAAGCATCAGACCTTCACAGTAACTTCTTCTCGCAGATGATTGTTCACCACTACCTAACCAAGTACGATGTTGAAGAGCATCTATCCATGATAAGGAAGATGTACAAGAACCAGAGGGATTTCATGGTGGAGATGATAAAACTCCACTTTCCAGACAATGTTAAGTACACCCAACCTGAAGGTGGAATGTTTCTATGGGTCACTCTTCCAGAAGATATGGTTGCAATGGAACTCTTTGAAAAAACCATGGAAGATAAAGTGGCATTTGTACCTGGAGAAGCTTTTTATTCTGATGATCCTCAAAAAAATACCCTTAGATTGAATTTTTCTAATTCCAACAACAATAAAATCGAAGAGGGCATAAAGAAAATGGGAAATGCAATTAAGGAGTTACAAAACCAATAATTAAAAATATTATCTCTTTTTTTGGAAATATCTTAGCAGCCTGATCTCAAGTAGTACTCCCAGTAGCCTGGAAATTCCTCATATTTTTTTATAATATCATCCAGTTCCTTTGAGTTGGTTGATCCATAATGTTTTTCAACACAGCCTCGGAGCATCTTGTCTTGGGTGTAATCTTCCATCCTTCCAAGACCTCTTATTAATTCAAGATGTGCTGACCATTCACCTACACCTTTAATATCCATTAACCAGTTTTTAACATCTTCCAATGGACCGGTTCTTAGAAATTCCTCATCTACCGAACTGAAAGCTTCTGCAGCATTTAAAAGGTACTCTGATTTCCTTTTGTTTTTGATGATGGATATCAACTCATCCAAGTCCATGTTTTTCACCTGGTCTGGAGATGGGAATGCTTGGAAATTATGACCCTCAAATTCAATGTTGTTTCCAACATATTCCGTTAATTTTTCCTTCATTTTTCTGGAAACATTCATTGAAATACGTTGGCTTAAAATTGCCCATCCAACAGCTTCAAAGGGTGTTAAAAATTTAACTTGATGCAGTCCATGGAGATCATCTAAAATTTCTTTAAAAACATCATCAGATCGTGCTATTTTATAAAAAGGTTTAATATCATCATTTAAACTTAAAAAAAGGTTATTCTATCGATTACTTTATCAACGGTGTTTTTATCAAGCTGTTCTGAAAAAAGTTGGTAATGTAAAACAGGATCTTCTACCGTGCCCGTTGATTCTACCTTAAATCCAACAGTATTATCAATTTGCACTGCAGTTTTAAGTTGATTTTCAAGAATCACGAAGTTGTGACTCGATGGAAAAAATTTATCAATAAAATTAAGTGACTGTTTAAAATCAAAGGGATCTTCAGGATAAAGTTTACCTTCATTTGTTTGAAGCTTCATTTTTATCACTTAAGATAAATAGAGCGCCGGGGCCGGGATTTGAACCCGGGTGATCCAAAGGATCAGTGGATTAGCAGTCCACCGCCGTACCAGGCTGGGCCACCCCGACAAATATTTATTTAAGCATGAAATTTATTTTTATAATCGTGAATTTGTCTCCATGACTTAAGACACGTATTGGAAACATTTATCCATTCATGGTTAAAAAGGTTTTGGATTTTAGGTTCTATTCTTTGAACCTGTGATTATTAATGGGCATGTTCAAGAGTGGACAGACCTCGCGAGAGTTGGTGATCCAGAAACTCGACTCCACCCCGTTGCTCCGCAAGCATCAGCTGTCCACGGTAGAGCTGCTTCTTTCCAGACCTGACCCGTTCCCATGGTTAAAACAGTTAATTCCGGCCCTACAGCCTAAATCCTGCTACCACTGATCCTGTGGGACGAAGTTTCGACATCGAACAACTGGGCCAAAACCCGATTGAACTGCCGCCTCTTGAACTTCGACCGCGCCGATAGGGGATATGCGCTTACAGAGGACCCCTAACCCTCCAGTCTAGCCCAATTAAGATTTAGTTTTAGTAGTATTTGAACCTTGCGATCAATCTGAATATTTTTTTGAGGATTTCAATGAAATTTAAAGAGTTGATAAATAACTGGTTTGATTAAAAAATCTTTTATTTGGGTAATAATAAAATATTATACATGGATTGGTTATTGATAATAGGCGTTATTACCGCCATGTACATGGCTTTTAACATTGCAGCCAACGATATTGGAAATTCCATGGGCACCGTTGTTGGAAGTGGAGCCCTTACAATGCGTAAAGCACTCATAGTTGGAGCACTGTTCGAATTTTTAGGGGCATTATTCTTGGGCAGTAGCGTAATTAAGACCGTGGGAAGCGGAATTGTACCTCTAGAATTTATGACGGGTTTGGGTGCGTTTATAATAACCATGTCTGCTGGAATATGGATAACAATTACCCTAATTAAAAGAATACCAATTTCTGGTTCTGATGCCATCGTGAGTTCTGTGCTGGGTTATGGTCTAGTTTACGCAGGTGTGAATCATCTAAACTGGAGTACAATTGGCTTTATTATGGCAAGCTGGGTAATTTCACCTTTGATTGGTCTGGCATCGGGATTTTTGGTCTACTACCTTCTTAAACTAGGAGTTTTAAGCAGGCTCAAAAGCAATATCGGAGCTAAGGATCGTACTGAAAAAGTATTTTCATATCTTCAAATTGGAAGTTCTTCATTTGCTGCACTGGGTGTTGGAGCCATAGATATTGCAGCTGCAACAGCTGTACTCTATGTTACAGTTGGTGCAACAATTGGATTTTCAATTAAATTTTTAGGAGCCATAGCTTTGGTGTTTGGTATTCTCATAGCCGGAAACAGAATTACAGATACCATAGGAAGAAGAATTACAGAGTTGGTTCCAACTCGTGGTTTTTCAGCCCAAATTTCAGCCGGCAGTATTACGTTACTCTTTGCATCCATTGGGATGCCCATCTCTCCTACCCAAACCCTTGTGGGTTCTGTCATAGGTGTTGGGATGGCAAGGGGAACTTCAACAGTTAAACTCGATGTCATCAAACATATCGCTACCACTTGGGTAATCACCATACCCGCATGTATAGCAATATCTTCTACATTGTACTTCGTTATCAGTGCTATTTTCTAATTTTTGACTGTAATCAGGTTTTCATACGGTTTGATACGGACGGAACTACCATTATCCCCATTCAGAAGGATCAAACTGATAATATGAACATATATTGCCTTTTTAGTAAATTTAGACTATTTTTAATCTTTTAAAAGAAATTAAAACATTTTTAACCAAAAAAATATATAGAATTAAGTAAATAAATTTTATATAGAATCTAAACTGCGAGGTGTTAAAAATATGAAGGCAAATGCAATAAAAATTACTGACGGAGTTTATTGGGTAGGAGTCCTTGATTGGGACTTGCGGGATTATCATGGTTACACATTAGATGGAACTACTTACAACGCTTACCTGGTATTTGGTGAGAAAGTTGCACTCATCGACAACACCTATCCTGGAACCTCTGCCCAACTTTGGGGTAGGATGGAAGATGCCTTTAAACAGGAAAACAGGGAATTTAAACTGGATCTAATCATTCAGAATCATGTTGAAAAGGATCACAGTGGTGCTCTCGCTGAGATCTGCAGAAAGTTCCCAGGAATACCAGTTTACTGTACAGCTGCAGCTGTTAAAGGTCTTAAAATGCATTACTCTTCCCTTGATGATGTTAATTTTAATGTTGTTAAAACTGGTGACAGCTTGGATATAGGTGGTAAGGAATTCGCATTTTTAGAGGCACAAATGCTCCATTGGCCAGACAGCATGTTCAGTTTGCTCTTGGAAGACGGCATCCTATTTTCAAACGATGCATTTGGTCAGCACCTCTGTTTCAAGGATCGATACGATACAGACATATCTGAAAATGTGCTTATGGACGCTGCAGCCAAGTTCTATGCCAACTTACTAACCCCATTATCTGGATTAGTGTTGAATAAATTCAAACAAGTAAATAGCTTGGATTTGCTTGGCAAAATTCAGATGATTGCTCCATCACATGGTCAAATCTGGACAGATCCAATGAAGATAATTGATGCCTACACAGGATGGGCCACAGGAAAATGTTCCAACAAGATCACACTGGTGTACGACACCATGCATGGATCCACCCAACTCATGTCTCAATCATTTGCAGAGGGGATAATGAGTGAAGATGTTGATGTTGCCATGCACTTCCTACATTCTGATGAGAGAAGTAACATAGTTACCAACATTCTAGACAGTAAAGCAGTTGTGTTTGGTGTGCCCACCATGTTCAACCAAGTCTATCCAAGTATTGGAGACCTCATATTTTACTTGAAAGGTCTGAACTTCGCAAGAACTGGATTAAAAAGAAAAGCAATCACCTTCGGTTCAATGGGATGGAGTGGAGAAGCACCTAAAATACTGGCACAAGAACTTGAAAACTGTGGATTTGAAGTTGTAAACCAGATAAAAGTCAACTACAAACCATCGGAAGATGAACTTGAAAAATGCTATGAAATGGGAGTGGATCTGGCAAAACTCATCAAATCCCAATAAATACATATTTTTTTCAGGGGGTTAATAAATGAAGAAAATTGAATTTGAAAGTCCTCTTGATTCGAGGAAAAAATTGATGACAGTTCTGTTCTGGATAAACAGAAAAGCGGCACGTACAGAAGGTTGTGCACCTTTCTTGATCAAAAAGATTGAGACGAAAGACAAAACATACATCCCCGAAGGTAAAAAACTGCTTAAATTAACAGAGCCCATGATTGATGATATAATTAACTCAATAGAAACTAAAAAGCCTGTTAAATTTGAGATTCAAATGGGATCAGAGTACATAAAGGCAGAACTTCATGAAGATGCCTTCTGCGTTAAAACTGAACACAGCGGAGAAATTGAAGAAGAAATAGTAGAAAAATTGGGTACAGAATTAAATAAAAAGTTTCCAAGTATCTGTGAGTCTTTTAAGCCCCGTGTAACTCCAAACAGTTAAGTTGGTTTCTTTGAGTTTTAATTCTTTCAATTCTTCTATTTTTAACTTTTAATTGATTTTATGATGTCACCATCGGAAATGATTCCCTTAATTTTATCGTCAGAACATACAACCAGCTGATTGATTATTTCCTCGTCTGATCCATGTTCATTCATCTTTTTCACAGCTGTTAAAAGATCGTCGTCAGGTTTCACACATACCACATCCTTCACCATAACCTTCTCAACAATGGTTCCTATCTCGTACTTGTCAAGAACAAGGTTGTGTCCTAAATCTGTGGCAGTTACTATTCCCATAAGTTTATTGTCTTCAACAACTGGTAATGAACTGATCTTGTGTTTCATCAACTTCTCAAATGCAAATACTACATCCTCAGATGGCGAAACTGTTATGACATTACTGCTCATCACATCTGCAACTTTTAACTCATTTAACATCATCATCACTTCCATAGGTCTTTGTAATTGTTTCTATTATGGAGTCTATCGTGGTCGTAACATCTATGTTTTCAATAACCGGAACATGATACTTGTTCGCTTGGCTTTCGAAATATTTATGAGTTCTTCTTATAGCTCCAAAATAATTCATGTATCTTTTAAGTGGTCTTCTAGCCCACTGTTGTCTGCATCTGGAATAGAACCTTCCCTTATGAACTTCTTCATCTTGAAGTGTTAGTACGAACATGTTCACGTTGTGTTTCTTCACCAGCTCTTCACTGATAAAACCAGGAACAATATGAACGCCCTCGATCACTATACTTATGCCTTCTTTGAGGGATCTTTCAATTACAGCTTCAATACCCACACTAACAGTATCAACATGGTCTCTAAATCCAATTAATACCTCATCCAACTCTGGTGGTGGTGGAATTCTAAGGGATCTGTAGGCAGTGTAACTTGATTCATAGATGGTGGGTAGAAGTTCCTTAGACACTATCTTTCTCATTACTTCCCGTATCATGTCTGTACTGATCATGTTCCTTATTCCGAGCCTGTTTGCAACCTCAAATGCAATTGATGAAGTTCCAACACCAGAAGACCCTCCAATAAGTATGATCAATGGTTCATCACATCTTCTTATCCTTTTCCAAAGCCCATATTTTTCGGCTATCTCCCCACCTTCGCCCCTGAGTTTTTCACGAACAATAACGATTAAATCATCAAGATTGATGACCTTCACACCCTGTTCCATCAAATCTGATTCAATCTTGGATGCAAAAGTGTAAGCCCTGTCGGGGTCCATTTCAGCCCTTGTTAAAGACCTTGAAAGTACACCCTTTGAAAATGGTTCCCTGTATACCTTTCCACCTACTTGACCTTCAACCATTATTTTTTTCAATCTCTCACCTCTAAAAAAATTAATCTGGGACAAAGATGAATTAAATATCCATAAACTCAATATTCCTTTGTAAACAAGTTATAAATTATTTTCTATTTGTTATTATTCAAAGCAATAAACAGATCAAAGCTATTTAAAACCATAATGATATTATATTATGACCTTAAAATGGATCTAAACTTCATATTGAACTCTAATCTTCAAAATTATATTCATATTTCAATTATTTTTGATTCAACCTTTATATCATCCTCATTTGAATCATCAATATTGATCATGCATGCATATCCCGAGGATGTCATTCCAGGATTTATGACTTCTGTTTCACCTATTTTATCGGTTGCCTTTGATTCATGGATATGGCCACAAACATTAACGGTAGGATTTAACTCTTCAATAATTTTCCTTATGGATATGCTTCCAACATGATCCCCCGACGGTAAAACATCTGCTTTTGTATCAATTGGAGGGGCATGTGTCACAAAGAGTGTGACTTTACTGTCCTTCACCTCTTCAAGAGCCTTTTTTGCCTCTTCGTATATTTCCACCTCTTCAAATTCGAGGGGTGTCTTAAATGGTGTGGGGTTTGAACCTCCGAATCCACATATTCCCACGTTGTTAATTGTAACGCTTCTACCATGTATGTTAATGGCATTGGAATTGTCAATATTACCGTAGAGTTCTGCAGGATCGCAGTTTCCAGGTATGGCCAGTACAGGTACATCAAAAGAGGTTATTTCGTTTAAAATTTCTCCCGCAAGTTCTGGTGGTCCGAAGTGTGTGATATCACCTGTTAAAATGACCAAATCAACTTGATTATTCTTTAGAAATTCGATTATTTTCCCATACTTACCATGAATGTCACTGAAGGCTACGATCTTCATGAAAATTTTCTCCCTAGATTAATCATGAGTTAAATATCTTTTTTATACAAAAAAATTTGCTGTTAAAAAAATTAGAATAACTTTCCTGTTCATACAGGTTCTATTTGTTCCTTGAAGAATGATGAAATTTCCTTCAAACTTTCCTGAATGTTAGTTTTGTCCCCGTATATCACTATGAGGGTATCTGTCTGGAATTCTATTATCACGTTATGGTACTCGGCAATTTCTTGCAATCGTTCTTCAGGAATTGGTGCCTTGAACGTTATTCTAACCATAGAAAATCCTGGAGGTGCACCAACCACAAATTTAGATTTCTCTTCATGGGTATCGTAGATCTTTTCACCACGAGATGCTTTGGTAAGCTTTTCAATCCATTTCAATCTGTACTCTTCGCCTTCAATCTCTGCAAGATCCATTAATTTGTCTTGAACAGTATTTATAAAGTCATTGATCCTTTTTAATTCCTTCATTCTCTCAGGATCAGCTGGGTTTACTTTGTAAAAGTTTATTGTGGTCTTTGCCATCCTGATATCTTCGGGTATGGATGGATCAATTTCCACATTTTTCTTTCTTAGATCAGTCAATAGTTCTACCAGTACCATCCAGGTTTGTTCAAGGGGTAAATCATTCATAAATGTCCTTCCAATATTTTTTTGGTGTTGTAATTGATTTCTGCATCCAGCTGTTTGAGTTCCTCATTTATTTCAGCAATAGTTTTGTAGGAATCCAAAAACAGAACATGGTTACTCTCAGTACCTGTAATGTTTAAAATTGCTATTTCATCATCATCTTTGATGGTTCTTTTCTCCATCGTAGCTTTGTGCTGTACAAACGGACCGTAATTTTCTGGTAGTTCTTTAAATTTAAATATTCCAACCAAACTTGCAACGAACAAAAAAAACACCTCGTTTTTTTGATTAAATAATTTTATTAAATTGTATTAAAAACAGTTCAATATTAGTTTTTTTAAATTAAAGTGTTTTACTATTTAAAAACAGATAAAATCAGATCAATGATACTAATCTAAAAAAATGTTGAATGGAGAAAATTTATTCTCCACCAGTAATTTCATCAAGCTTTTTAAGAGCTGGGTCTGTGCTTGTTAAATGAGCATCGACTGTTAACTCTTCTTTTTTGAGTCCCATTGCAAGACCGTATAGTTGAGCAAGGTGGAATACTGGAATTGCGAAGTCTGTTCCGTATTTCTTGTTGACTTCTGTCTGACCAACATCGAACTGGAGGTGGCAGAATGGGCAAACATTTACAATTGCGTCTACTCCAGCAGCTGTCATGTTGTCGAGTTTTTCTTTGGTGTAATCTAGTGTAACGTCTATGTCACGGGAACGTAGACCTCCACCTGCACCACAGCACATCATTTTGTCTTTGTAATCTATGGATTTTGCACCGGTGATTTCAACGAGTTCGTCAAGAATGGTTGGTTTCATTGGGTCATCGATGTTGATTTCAGCGCTTGGTTTAAGGAAGTGGCAGCCGTAGTGAACTGCTACATTGAGGTTTAATGGTTTTTCAACAGATTCTGATAATTTGTCGACACCTACTTCGTTGTATAAAATTTCAGCAAAGTGTCTTACGTTTATTTCACCTTTAAACTCTCTTCCAGCTTCAGATAAAACTCCGTTTATCTTTTCTTTCATTTCTTCATCTTCTTTAAGAAGATGGTTGGTTTCGTAGAGAGAACCGAAACATCCGTTACATTCTGTCATGATGTCAGAATTCATATCTTCTGCTATGGTGATGTTCCTAGCTGCTATTGCAGCCCATGTTGTTTTATCAAAGGAACCAAAAACACCTGGTGCTGGGCAGCAGGAAGCTCCTTCCATATCATTGAGCTCTACACCGAGCTTGTCAAACATTACTCTGGTAGCCTTTTCAATTCCAGGGTACCTGTTGTTCATAATACATCCTAAGAAATATGCAAATGCCATTGTGACTCCTCCTTATTCTAGCTCCGCTTTATCCCAGTTCCAACCGATTAAGTTGTCAAAACCTGTTGCTTTGACTATTTTCTGTATTTCATCTAGTGCTTCAGGGAACTGATGGGTTGTTGGTGGTAATTCATTTAGTCCAACGCTCTTTCTTAGTGCCATGGTTGCATCGTTAATTGGAACTCCGTGTCCTGTTTTTATAACGAAAGAACCTGTCATTTTGTGTGCTGGTGCCATGTATCCTGCCTGTGCAGCGAAGTTTCTCACTGTTTTTACAACGTCCACGATTTTGATTCCTCTTGGGCATCTTTCCTGGCATTCGTAACATGTTGTGCACATCCATATTGTGTCGTCAGCTATGACTTCTTCTTTGAGTCCCATAACTGATTTTCTAACAACGTTCCTTATCCTGTAAGGTGTTCTCCTTCCAGAAGGACATGCTCCTGTACATGTTCCACACTGGAAACATAGTGCTACTGATTCCGCACCTGCATCCATGACTTCGTTTTTGAAATCTGGATCAATATTTTTACGGGTTATCACTTCTTTTTCTCTTCCTTCGAGTAAAGTCATTTTACCACTCCTATCGGTTTTAGATTCTTCAGATTTTTCTATTTTTTTATCTGTTATTGAAGCTTTAGATTTAGCATCTTCAGATATATCCTTGGCTTTAGATTTAACATCTTCAACCTTGGATTTCACATCGGCAGATATGTCCTCCACCTTAGATTTCACATCACTAGACACGTCTTCGGTTTTAGATTTTATTTCGTCAGCTTTGGATTTTATATCTTCTTTAATATCCTCTGCTTTAGATTTAACTTCTGTAGCCTCGGATTTCTCTGGTGCTGTACTCTTAACTTCAGTTTTAACAGTTTTAGTGCTCACTGGAGTTTCTTCCGGTGTAGCTTTAGAAGATTCAGGCACTGCTTCTCCCTTGGGAGTTTCTGTTGTATCTTCTTTTTCGCCACTTAACATATTTTTTAAGCGTTTTAATGTTTTCATCTATTTCACGCCCTGATCAGATGACCATAATTGGCAAATTCTGAAAACTTGTGATTTTCATATCGTAGGTTTATTCTGAGTATATATAAAGGTTCGGTGAAAATCCATAACTGTAACCTTTTAGGTTACACTTTTGGAGGGATGATCAGAAAATACATTAAACTTGAAAATTAAAGATTCAAATAACATTATTAGTACAACAAACAAAAATTTATTTAATTCAATCTTACTAGAATCTGTGATCGATATGATAGAAATTAAACTGCATGATGGGCCAGCAAGACTTGGAAAATACATTGAAATGAACACTCCAAATCTAATTAAATCAGACAATTCATTGAAAATATTAAAAGATGAACCTATGCCATACAATGTTCCAGAATCACTTGCTGAATGGTCAGTTAATAGTACACTGGAATATGCAAGGAACTCCGAAGAAACAGGAATTGGGGTGGTGCACGGATCTAAATATTCTGATTTAAGAATTAAATGTGCTTTAGAACTGGAAAAATTAGGAAATTCCATTTTAATGATTGCCAACCCTGAGTCATTAATTGAAAACTCGAGGGATCTTGTTGAAATCATTGCTAAACTGCGTGAAACCATCAACCCAAATACAGGAATTTATTTCCCATTTGCTAAACCATCCTACATGCCTTTTCTAACCTACCTTGGTGTTGATTTCTTTGACAATGTTGCAGCTGATTACTACGCAGAGTTAAACACCCTTCTAACATCAACACAACACTACAACTTAGATGTTTACAAACTTTACGACATGGATTTCGAAGAACTTACAAATTACAACAGAAATACCATTGAATTTACAATAAAAGAGATACAAGAACATATAAAAAATGGAACCCTCAGAAACTTGGTTGAAGAGAGAAGCTGTTCATCACCAGAACTCATGACTGCTTTAAGGCTGCTTGACAGGGATCATACGGATTTTGTTTCAAGTTACACCCAGCTCTACTAAACCTAACTACTTAGGAAAGATAGCGGTGCCAGAAATCCTTTAAAAAATCTTTTTTTCAAACAATTTTTTGTATATTTTTAATTTAATCTAAAAAAAATAGAGAATAAAAAAAAGGCAAGGTTTAATCTATTTTTTGACCCAAAACTATGTAATGTAACGTTGCTATTTCCTGAGATTTTACAACTTTGTAGCCGTGTTTTGAAAGTATTTGAGAAACCTCTGAAGGATGTAGCCTCACATCAAATGATGGTCCCCTTTCACTTTTTACCTTTCTAAATTCTACGACAGCAAATTTTCCATCCTTTTTAATGACTCGGTTTATATTTTTGAGTACTGTTTCAAGTTCTTCATCCCCAAATCCATGTAGAACGTTGGACATTAAAACAGCATCAACAGAATCATCATCAAGTGGTATGGAATCTGTTACATCTGCAACGATTGGTTCTAAATTTTCAATGCCTTTCTCCTTGATTTCTTTAGAAACACCCTCAATGGATTCAGGATACACATCCAAGGCAAATATCTTTCCATTGGAACCAACTAGTTTAGAGGCTTCTATAGAGACATATCCATCTCCACAACCTGCATCTAAAAATTTATCTCCAGATTTTAAATTTATTACATTCAATATTTCTTCCGCACCAAGGATATCCCTAGATGTTTTTCCATGATGCTTGTGTACATGTTCTTCTGACATTATTTATCATCCCTTTGTTTTAATAGTTAATTATCAGCCCTTAAACGTGTTCTCGAGTATAAAAAGACCCCTACTGCGAACAAGATCACTGTGAGTATTATGCTCAGTTCTATTTGGAAAGCCACAGCATTTAATCCTTCACCATACAATAGAACACCTCTCAATGCATTTAATGTGTGTGTCCATGGTATTAATTCATATACCTGGAATGAATGACCTAAAACCGAAATAAACACCTGTGGTAGTGGGAAAAATGCACCAACAAGGAAACTTATTGGCACCACAATTAGGGTTCCCAGATTCGCAGCTTGCCTATCGTTTTTAGCAAATGACGCTATGATCATTGCCAGTGCAATTGAGGCAACTCCCCTATAATACCAATTATGGTGGCCAAAATAACTGAATTAATACCTCCCTGCCAGTGAAGTCCAAGCAGCACTGCTACAATCAGAAGAATCACAACTTGCGCACCTGCAACTAAAGACCAGGGTATTAAACCTCCAAATAGAAGATCAAATGACCTCATTTTAGACATTTTAAGCCTTTCAAGTGTTCCACTTTCAACTTCTCTAGTTAAAATCGCTGCTATGGTAGTTGCCAGTAATAAAATTGCAAAAACCATCATACCCGGAGCTAGGAAATCGAACTGGGTAAATGATTGTGTTCCACTGATTCCTTGAATAGTGGTGTTTACATACTTAACGGGTTCAGCTCCGGGTGTTCCTGCGATTTGGTTTTTGTAACCTGTTACTATATCAGTTTGATACTCGGTCATGACTGAGTTCAACGCACTTTCAGATGCAAAGAAGTTGCTGTAACCTTCATCACCACGAATTATTGGACTGGATACTGTGTTGTTTATATTGGCAGTTAATCCTGCGCTGTTGGCAATTTGTGATGCCATGGAAGCAGAGAAGTTACTTGGAATTATCAATTCAGCATCTACTGTTCTCTGTTTCAGTAGTGAATCTGCCTGGGTTTCCGATGTTTCAGTGACGTTGAATAATTTAACATCACTGTTGGTGTAAGGTGTTTCTTTAAGCTGATTTGTAAGGTTGTTTCCAAAGTTAAAGTTTTCTCCAGTTGGTAGTGTGGTGCCTTCATCGTAGTTCACAATTGCGATGTTATGGGGTGTGTTTTGCTGTCCCATACCTCCAAATGCAAATCCAAAGATCATCATGAAGAAAATGGGAAACAGTAAAATGAAAAATAATCCCCTTTTGTCTCTGACAAGTTCTTTAAAGTCCTTAACTGCAATACTTGTAAATTTCATTTTTATTCCCTCAATCCTGTTCCAGTAAGGTCAATAAATACATCTTCAAGTGTATTTTGTCGTACAGACAGATCATCAACCCTAAGATCAAATTTTTCAACGAGTTTCATAATCTGTGGCAGTTTTGAAACCGCATCCAAAGCCCTTATATTTATTCGACCGTCTGTTTCAACCACTGAGATGATGTCTTCAATTTCTTTGAGTTCTGTTATGAGTTCAAGATTTTTAGATGGATCAGACAGTTTGATATCAACAATATCCCCTTCACCAATTTCTTTCTTAAGATTTTCAGGGGTGTCCAACCTTATGAGCTTACCATGATCCACTATTCCTATCCTGTCACTCAAGCTGTCTGCCTCATCCATTAAATGTGTGGTGAGTATGACAGTTTTTCCCTGCAAATCACGCATGGAACGTATGTAATTCCAAAGTACACGTCTTGATTGTGGGTCCAAACCTTCAGATGGTTCATCTAAAACCACAACATCAGGCTCATGCACAACAGAAAGTGCCAAGTTCAACCTTCTTTTCATTCCCCCTGAAAGGTTTGAAACAACGGAATTTGCCTTGTCTGTTAGGAAAAGATCCTTTAAAAGCCCATCAATCCTCTGGTCTTTAACATCCTTTGGAACTTCGTACATGTCTGCCATGAGACTTAAACTTTCCTTGCATGTTAAATGTTCCCATAACATTAACTCCTGAGGACATATGCCAATTTTACCCTTTTCTATCTCTTTAATATTTTTACCATCTATCAGTATGGTTCCACTGGTTGGTTTGAGTAATCCCACCATCATTCTAATGGATGTTGTTTTACCCGCCCCATTTGGTCCTAAAAAACCAAAAACCTCTCCTTTTCGAATTTTGATATTGAGCCCATCCACTGCCGTGAGATCATCAAATTTCTTGGTGAGATCAATGGCCTCAATCATATAATCCATTGACTAATCCTCCCTGTTACAATAGAAACTAAATAAATTCATTCCTTAAGTTCCTATTATTCATCATCTTAAACCAAATTTTCAATACAATTTCGTATATTACTATAACGTTACCCATTTAAAAAGTTTAAATAGTCTTGTAAAACTGGAAATTCTTCACCAAATTATTAGTCCTATGAACATCAAATTAGTATAAAGGAAGTGATCCAAAATGATTGAAAAAATTGAGATTACAACTACGAGTGGGGATGTTCACAACTTCAAAAAAGGAGAGTTCGGTGTCGTAGCCATTGAAATTGATGAACTTCGGGGATTAATAGAAATAAGTTATGGATCAACAGAGGGCGGGAAAAAATACGTTTTCATCCCACTTCAAAGCGTTGAAAAATGTGAATTCTTAGATAAAGAAATCAACACCCCTACCGATACAACCATTAAAACCGATTCTACAACGGCTAAAACCGACGAAAATTACTAATTTTTTTATACTACGATATTTCTGTCCAAGAAAAATTTTAATAATTGGTGATGATAAGCTCGTTAATGAGTCCCCTTCCAGATGCATTGCTGTTTATGTTTCTCTTGGCAGCGACCCGTTCTATTTTGAAGTTCTGGTAAAGTTCATCAAAAAATTCATCTTCATCATCATAATTTTTGGGATCGGAATTACTGAGCATGAGACAAGCCCCTATATCATTCATTTCCCTAAAAAATGATGCCAATTTAATTTGATCAACGTCATTAAAACCTTCCTTACTGTAACTTGTGAAGTTGGAGGTTCTGTTAAGGGGTCTGTATGGTGGATCAAGATACACGAAAGTGTTTTCATGCACATACTTTCCAGTTTCTATGAAATCAACACAGAGGATTTCTGTATTTTTAAGAGCTTTATTTACAAGTCTTATATTTTCTGGATCACATATTGTGGGATTTTTGTAGCGTCCAAATGGTACGTTAAATCCTCCCTGTTTGTTTTGCCTGTACAATCCATTGAAACATGTTTTATTCATGAAAATTAGGTAGGAAGTTCTCTCAACCCAACTGTTGTTGTAGTTTTCAAAGTCCATATCCATAAATCTGCTGTTGTATTCCTTTCTCATGCAGTAGTAATTTTCTTTTCTACCATCTTCATCCATCTTCAGGTGATGTTCTTCTAGGTTTGTGAGCATGTCTATTAGTTCTTCATGGTCATTTTTTATCACATGATAGGCCATTACAAGATCCCTGTTTATATCCGACAGCACTGCTTCCTTTACTTTATAATTTTTTTCAGGTTGAAAAACATGGCCCCACCACCTACGAATGGTTCAACATAGGTTTCGATGGTTTTGTTTTCAATAATGTGGTTGGGAAGTCTCTGGTTAAACACTGGTAGCAATTGATTTTTACCACCAGCCCACTTTAAGAAAGGTTTTGTGCACACATCATCAGTCCCTAATCATTATCTTCAAACAATTCTTTCGGAGCATCTGCAAGTTCAACTAAAGCTTCAGCTTCCATAAAATGAAGATCCGCCGGTATCATCAGGCAGTGTAATGGTCCTCCAAAGTCTTGGTTGATCAAATTTTTGATTTTATCGGCCCTCACAACTGGTTCATCAGAACCTGCCCTTGCAACAACCACGGCAACAGAATCTTCGGTGGTTACATTTTGGTTCTTTATGGATTCTACTTGAAGCAAATATTCGAGTGCTTGATTTGCTGTCATGTACCTGTCTTCATGGGCACGTATATCTAAAAGTACGAGTGTATGGAGATTTGAATCCATGTTGGCTTTAATTGCCATGTAGGGTGAATGTGGGAAGTAATTTTTCTCTGTGAAGGGTACGGTTGTGACCTTTCCAAATTTGTAAGCCTGCAGACCAGCTATACCTGGAGCTGCTGAGAGTATGGATGAAGCGTGGATTACGTTAGTTTTAATGCCCATTTTTCTGGCCTGAATTAGCATTTCTGAATGGGTGGTGGCAATTAAAGGATCTCCTGCTATGAGAAATGCCACATCTTCAACTTCTGCATTTTTAAGTGGTATGTTTCCCTCTTCAACTTCTTCCCTTGTTAAGACTTGTATTTCTTGTCCAACAAGTTCTTCTAAGTTATTTATGTTTCCTCCAAACAACTTTGCCGTGTAAAATTCTGCGTAAATGTGATCAACCTTTTTAAGGGCTATAAGCCCCTTCAAGGAAATATCAGTTTCATGGTAGAGTCCTAGCCCTATGAAGTAAATCATTGTTGTATCACCTTTTTTTTATTCTGGTAATTGATGAGTGTTAGTTTTTAACTCTAATTAACAAATTAAATAATCATATCTATTAATATTAAGATTACTGATTATAAATTAACGAATTTTTTTACGAGGAAATAAATGTTGGGTTTAAAGGTTTCAAAAAATAATGCAGATGAAATTCGAAGGACATTGCTTAAAAATTCCTTGATTGATCTGGGCTGGAAAATTAAAACATCAGAAGATCATGTTTACATTCCAATCAACGAAGTTCCAGATGAGGAGTTAATTAGAGAGTTGGATGGGTTTGAAATTGAAGTTGTTGATACTGACTTCAAGATCCATAAAAAACATCCGAAAAGCTTCAAAGACTACTTGAAAAATACTGTTGAAGCTGATAAAGTGGATGATATTAAAAATTCATTTGATATCATGGGCGAAGTTGTTGTACTGGAGATTCCTGATGAATTTGAAGCAGAAAAATTTCTGATTGGGGATGCTGCCTTGAAGTTCACCAAAAGAAAGGCCATCTACCGTAAAACCAGCGAGATAAAGGGAGTGATCAGGACCAGAGAACTGGAACATATTGCAGGGGAAGATGTTTCAGAAACAATTCACAAAGAGTTCGGTTCTAAAATCATGGTGGATGTTAAAAAGGTTTACTTCAGCCCCAGACTTGCTACCGAAAGAAGAAGAGTAGCAGAACAGGTTGAAAACGGGGAAGTCATCCTTGATATGTTTGCAGGTGTGGGTCCATTTCCAGTAACCATTGCCAAGGATCATGATGTGAAGATATATGCAGTGGACATTAACCCTGCGGCCCATCATTACATCAAAAGAAATATTGAAATTAATAAGCTGAAGGGAGAAATAATTCCCCTTTTAGGTGATGTTAAAACTGTTTTGAAGGATTTAGATTTATCTGCAGATAGAATAATAATGAATTTGCCCGGAACTGCCTGTGATTTCCTTTCTACTGCAATCAATTCCCTTAAAAGTGGTGGTATTCTGCACTACTATGAATTTGCTTCTGATTACAAAGTTCCTGTTGAAAGAATAGTTGAAACAGCACAACCCCGGAACGTTGAAATATTGAATGTGAGAAAAGTTAAATCAAGAAGTCCCGGGGTGTGGCACATTGCTGTGGATGCTAAAATAGATTAGAAGGGTTTTAAAATTCCTTCTTCAGTTATTATTCCAGTTACAAGATCTGATGGTACTATGTCAAATGCTGGATTTTCAACTTCGGTTCCCTCCGGAGCCACCCTTGTATTTCCAAAGTAGATGACTTCATCTGGATCCCTCTCTTCTATTTCAACATCAAAGATGGAATTTTCCATGTCAAACGTGCTTTTAGGTGCTGCAACGTAGAATGGTACATCAAACCTTTTTGCAGCTAAAGCAACCATTAATGACCCAATTTTGTTTGCAACTCCACCTTTAGCAATTCTGTCAGCCCCGATAACTACTTTATCGATCATTCCCTTCTGCATGAGATGTCCTGCTGCACTGTCAACTGCCAGTCTGACAGGGATATTCTCCTGTTGCATCTCAAAAACACTTAAACGTGCACCTTGACAGAGGGGTCTGGTTTCATCACAAATTACATTGATATCTTTTCCTTCTTCCTTTGCTGCTCTGAAAACTCCCAGTGCGGTTCCATAATCCACACATGCCAGTGCCCCTGCATTGCAGTGTGTTAGTAATGTATCTCCGTCATCGATTATTGAAGCTCCGTATTTTCCAATTTTTCTGTTGGTTTCAACATCCTCATCGTACATGAGCATTGCTTCATCAAGGGCAGAATCTGCATTTAAAACTCTGTCAACAGCCCAAAAGAGATTCACAGCCGTTGGCCTGGCTGCTTTTATTTCTTTGGCTGCTTTTTCCATGTTCTCACCTGCAATTTCAGCTAGTGCCATTGCAAAGGCTGCTGAAACACCTATTGCAGGAGCACCACGCACTTTCATTGTTTTTATTGCATCTATCACATCATGATAGTTTTCACATTCATGGTAAACAATTTGGTCAGGCAGTAATGTTTGATCTATTAAAAATAGCTTGTTAGCTTTCCAGTACATTGTTTTCAAATTCGTCACATCCATTGTAAGACTAAATAATTAATGTTATTTCTTAAAAAAAATAGTAGGGTTTAAAAAAAATATTAGAAATTGGATATGATATCCTATTTTTTATTCATTTCCAACCATCTAAAAGTGGCTTGCTGGGGTCATGTCAAGATGTTTGTCCTCTTTACCAGGCACTCCATATGCATCTGCTCTGCATTGTGTACATGCTCTGAAAACTGGGATTATTTCCTCAACAGCGTCCCTAACCTCACTTAATGCTGCACAGTCAGGTTTTGGTGTGTCCTTAAATTTGTGCATTGGAATTAGTGGGATTACATTCATGAGTGATGCACCTTGTTCTTTAACCTTTTTTGCAATGTCAATGATATGTTTATCATTTACTCCAGGTATGAGTACGGAGTTGACCTTAACAACAACTCCATTTTCTGCAAGTTTTTTAATTCCTTCCAGCTGGTTTTTGATAAGCACATTGAAACCTTCCACTCCCTTGTAAAGCTTCTTGTCAAAGTAAACATTTGAATATATTTTGGTACCTATCTCTGGATCTATGGCATTTACAGTGACTGTTACGGTGTTTATATGAAGTGCTGCTATTTCATCTGCCTTTTCAGGTAGTAACAGCCCATTGGTACTCATGCACTTGATGAGATCTGGGAACTCTTCATCCATCCTCTTGAAAAATTCAAAGGTTTCCTCGTTAAATAATGCATCTCCAGGTCCTGCTACACCAACAACTGCTATTGGCATTTCTGTTGTAACCTTTCTTACGTGTTCCACGGCCTGATCAACTGTCATTACTCTTGACGCTACTCCAGGTCTTTGTTCGCATTTGTTTATTTCTCTGGTACAGAAATTACATTGAATGTTACATTTTGGAGCGATGGGCACATGTATTCTGCCTACTTTATCATGCATTTTCTCGTTGAAGCAGGGATGTACCTTAGTTATGTGGGCAAATCTTGATTCATTCATTTTTAACCTCCGCTACAATTTCCTCAGTTTTTTTAATCCATTCATCCTTCATCATTTCATCGGTACATGTTAATGCAATTATATTTCCTTCTGATCTGTGATCTATGACCCTGAATCCTTCGGGTATTATTCTGAAGATTGCATCGTATATCTTCTCTTTAAGATCGTCTCTGGGGTCCAGAACAATCATTCCCGGGATTTCTGTTTTGGGATCGTCCACAATAACCTCGAATCTGTTGGGTTGGTGTACCTTATTTCTTCCTTCAGTTTCCCATAATTTTTGTAGAAGATCAGGTAGGTAGTTTTCATCGATGATCTTAATGAACATTTCGTTGCTGGACTTGTTGTACTCAAGTTCTGCCATGTCTTCTATGAGAATTGGAGGGGATGCTTTTTCAAGTTTAACCACAATGATAAACAGGGGTTCCCTTGGATCCACATAAACTCTCAGGTCTCCAATTGAACGGGATACTTGTACCTCCTGAAGTATGTGTTTCACAATCATTTCATATACTTCAGCACCGTTTTGATCGTAGCATTCAACCTTCATTTCTTGACTCCCAATCCAGATACTAAAAGTGCTGATCCAACTGCTCCTATGTACTGAGAATATTCTGGTACAATAACTTCAATTCCTCCAAGAACTGTACCCACAGCCTCCACAAGACCTCCAATCAGTGATGTTCCCCCCACCTGAATCAGGGGTTCCCTTAAATCAATTTCTTGGAGCTGCTGTTCATAAACCTGTTCCGCTACAGAGTAACAGGCTGCTGCAGCTACATCTTCCTTGGATCCCCCGGCTGCGAGGGATGTTACAAGATCCTGAATTCCGAAAACTATACAGTAACTGTTTAAAGCAGCATTTTTATAATTTCCCTTGAGTGCAAGTGGACCTAACTCACTTATATCAACACCCAACCTTCTAGATGTCATTTCAAGGAACCTTCCAGATGCACCGGCACATATTCCGCCCATGGTAAAGTTGTCTGGTATTCCATCATTGACTGTGATGACCTTGTTATCCATTCCACCAATATCCAGAACAGTGGCTTCACCCTTCTGTTTCCCAGCAAGATAAACAGCACCCTTTGAATTGACACTTAACTCTTCCTGTATGAGCTGTGCATTCAACTGATGTCCTATTCTAAGTCTTCCATAACCTGTGACACCAATACCTTCAATATCATCCCGCTTGTAATCAAGACCCTCCAATGCCTGATTCGTGGCTGTGTTGGCAGTTTCAAGCACATCAGCCGTTGGCAACCATCCAGTTCCTATGACTTTGTTATTCTCCATTAGAACTGCTTTGGTTGTTGATGAACCAGAATCTATACCCAATGTGAGTCCTTCCTGTTTTTCACGTGCAAGAAGACTTTTCCTTGCAACGATTGTGGAGAGAGCTTCCATTCGTATGAATAATTCATCTGCTTTGGTACGTTCTGTGAAGGAGTATGTTACAACTGGAAGATTCGTGTTGTTCTGGATGAATCTTCTTACCTCATTTCTTACAAGGGCACCTTCTGCACATCTGAAACACGTGGCTATAAAAACAGCATCTGCATCTGTTTTACCCTCTACAATTGAGGTTGCCCTGGCTATCATGAGCCTGATTCCTGTGCTTGCTGCATTGAAACCAAATTTTTCATAGGCTTCATCTATATAATCAAGATCTGCTTCTGGAATGATGATTTCGGCTCCAAATGTTTCTGCAGCCTTTTCAATCTCCTTTTGAACACCACTGTAATCTGTTCCACATGAAATTTGAGCTATTTTAACCATTTTTATCCTCCACTTGGTCTAAACCGTCTAAAAATGTGTTGATTTTGTTTACAACTTCCATTGTTTCTTCCTTAGTGGTTGGATAATGCAGTTCTAAAAGTGGAATGCCCCTCTTTCTCAAGTAGAACATTGAAAGTTCATTGGTCCTGGCACAGCCTATACATCCAAAACCGAATGGTGCATCTTCCATAATAATAGCAGCCTCAGCTGCTTCTATCAAAGGACCAAATATTGCCATTCTGCCCCTTACTCCAGATGGTACTTCAATTGCTGCATATTTAAGTCCCTTAATAGGTTCTTCTTCTGTTATGTTGAGTGGTGGTGAATCTATTTCCACATCAGTAACCCTTTTTCTTATCTCCTTTTGAAGAACAAGAGCTTCATGCCCCTTTCTTTCGACAAGATCCGCTAGTATTAGGGAATTGGGCGGGAAAATTGCTATTTTAATAAAATTCCCCTTTGTATTATCAGATTCAGTTTGTTCAGGTCGCCTAGTCATCTCCATAATATCACTATAAATTCCTTTGGTTGTATCTATAACACCTAATGCAGCTATAACTTCATTATTTTCTATTAGTGGAACTACAATAACTGGAGTTCCTTTGTATGGGCCATCTTGAGGTGTTTCAGTGGATATTTCACCTTGTTTCAGAACTTTTTCAAGAATTGGTCCTGTATAATTAGTTTCTAAAACTTTACCTTCCTCTATTCTGACTCCGCCAAATTTTTGGGTGCGCATGGTTATTGGAAGTCTGTTAACAAGTTCGTGTATGGCCATTGCAACTGGTACAATTTCTTCCCCTGTGGATGAATTGGTAAGGTTCATTTTTCACACTCCTTCACAACTTCTTTAAATGTATCTACAGGGACTTTTTTGGGCTTTTTAAGGCTGACTTTATGGGGGTGTTCCAGTGCTTCACTCACAAAACCTAAAAGTTCAAATTCCTTTTCAAGTTGGTGAAATCCTTCCCTTGCCCCTCCTCTTTTAGCCCTGCATCTTCTGGGATCACCCGGTGGAAACCCTCTGTCTTTGGTAAAAATATTACAGTAATCCAGATTACGAGCCTGTTCCACTGCCTTGTCAACGGCAGATTCCTCTCCATTAACAACTGCACCGTAACATGTGGATTTGATGGTTATTGGAAGTTCCATCATGTGGAGTTTTCTGACTAATTCTGTCTGACTTATATTTGCAGATGGTCCCAGTATGATCATACGAGTGATCTTAGAACTTTCGTCTTGCAACATAAACTGTCTCACCTTCTTTGAACTTTTCAAGATTTTCTAGACCCTTAACTACTTTTCCTATTATGTTGGTGCCCTGGAATGGTTCTCCAGTAGGTCCGAATTCATCGTTGTCTTCAAACCTGACACCCACAACACCTATCTGTCTACGGGACATGTTGGTTATCCCTATTTCACCTGCTTTAACACATTTTACAGGGTTGTTTTCTGGTACCAGTCCCTTGGATTCCTTTGAATTTCCCCTGAACATCATGACCTTCATTCCAGGGAATGCAAACATCACATTCAACGAACCAACAGGAGCATCAAGCAGACCCGTGATCTTTTTGAAGTACCATGAGGACTTTGGAGTTTCTTCATTGAGTTCTATGTATATCATTTCATCTTCAGGCACGCCAGTTGTGACTACCTCTTTTTTACCTATGATATCCATGGTGAATTGAGGGTCCTGCTTAACAACCACTGCCTCATCATCATTTGATCCATCCCTTATCTGTTTAATTCCTTGGGATTCTAAAAATTCTCCAGCTTCCTTCTGGGTCATTGCAAGTGTCATTATTCTCTCGGGTATAGTTTTTACAGTGATTCTATCTCCCTGGTTTGCAATGTCCATGAGTTGAATTCCCTTGGTTACCTTACCAACAATTGTGTGGGTTGGTGTGGATACCCTATCTTCCCTGTAAACATATATTCTTCCAACACCTTTACCACTGTTTCTTAGGGTTACTGTACCTCTTCTTCGCTGATCAATATACTCAGGATCTTTTTCCAGTCCCTGTAAACCATAAAAACCTAAAAATGATTCGGATTCGTAGTCCACATCGAGCTCTCCCCTTTCTGTGAGGGCAAAAAACTGGTCAACTGAGCTCGGTGATTTTTTTTCTGGTTCCATTAGTACGTAGGTAAATATTTCGTTTCCATCAGAAATTAATGTTTCTAGTTTGGTGACTGCCGCACTTTGAACAATGCTCTTCCTTTCTAAAACTGGCTTAACAGACTTCACCACATCGTCGTCTGTGAGCTTCATTATTGTTCTCTTTCCACCGACTACCCTTGCAAAAACACCATTGTTTTCCTCAGGTGCCCCATAAACACTTTTATGTTTCTCTTTGCTGAATATTATGTGTGTGGCCTCGGCTGAAAATCCTGAAAGACTTAAAATAACATCCCAACTCAAGTACTCGTGTTCATCCTTAGTTGGTGTGAGTTCTGTCTCAATAGGGCCTAAACTGACCTCGTTGGTAGTTGTCCATCGTATTCTTAAACCTTCAAATTCCCTGTAATGCTTCTTCCAAGTGTTAAGAAGAATTTCGGGACAATCTTCAAGGAGTTCTATGATTATGCTGCCCTTGGTAGTTTTAAAACTGAACTTATTAACGTGTTTTTCAAATTCTTCCTTTCCCTGTATTACACCCAGAACGCATCCATCCAAGTAGGGTGATCCAGAAGCTTCAATTGCATCCTTGATATTTGAACCTTCAGGAAGTGTGAATTCATCTCCATTAACTTTTACACGCATTATAACCTCTCCTTTTAGAGAATTTTCTCTTTAATTCCAATTATCATATCCTTGTTGAAATCGAAGACAGTTCTTTCCTGCCTTTGGTGTGTTAAGTTAAGTAACTTTTCTTCTATAACTCTACCTGCTACTTGGGTGGTGATGTTGACCTTTTCCAGTATTTTTATACATTCCTCTGCATTTTCTTCCTTGGTAGTCAGAACAAATCCTGATCCAGGATAAACTTTGAGCCATTCGTCCCAATCTACAGCGGAGTTTCTAGGAATTTTTCCAAGTTCGATGGTTGCTCCAACTCCTGAAGCTTCAAGTAACATTCCAAGGGTACCAATGATTCCAGGGTTACTTACATCTTTCCCTGCTGTTAAGAGGTGTTTCTTTCCCAGCTCGTTCATGGCCATTATTTGTGCCTGTACCAGTTCTGCTGTTTTGTGTGTGGTGGTGTCCCAGTTAAGTCTGAAGTCAGGATGTTGCTGTCCATCGAGATCCATTGCCACGAGCACAACGTCTCCCACCTCTGCACCTGCACTGGTTATAATATCCTCTTTTCCCACTATTCCAGTTATTGAAACATCCAATGCAAGGTAAGGTGTGTCTGGATGGAGGTGTCCTCCAACCATTGGCACTCCAAACTTCTTAACACCTTCTGTTATACCGATCATTATCTCGTTGCATAGTTCTGGGTCACTTACAGATATAACATTTGTCATGCCCATGGGAATACCTCCCATTGCTGCTATGTCATTGACATTTACAAGAACAGAACAATAACCTGCCCAACGTGGGTTTCCTTCCATTAACTGTCCCCACATTCCGTCTGCAGCCATTAAAAGATAATTATCATTTCCAATGTCTATGGCTGAGGCATCGTCCCCAAATCCTAGGGCTGTTCTGCCTGCTATGTTGTAGGTATCATCCAAAATTTTGGTTGCACCCTTGATAAAATTTTTGCGAGTAATTCCTTTGTAGGTTTTGATAGAATTAACAAGAGCATCTAAATTCAAGTATCCACCCCATTCAAGGTTTTAAATCTTAATTGTGTTTTAAATTATATTTACTGGTGGTATTGCTAATAATCTGTATTATTTCACTTTTAAAATTTTCTATATTTTCTATTTCCAGGGTCTGTTTGCCATTAAACAGTTCTAAGAAGATTTTTTCACCAATAATATCATCCCAACCACTTTCTAATTCGATAATCATAGATCCAACTGGTTTAAATCCTTCCTCAACAACACGGTCAAGGTCCCCATCTGTTATGCCAATGATTGGAATGTTGAATCTGTAAAGAATATCTGCAGCAACCAGCGTTGTATCATCTCCAACCGTTACCACAAGATCAGAATCTTTTAATTTGTATATGTCCTCAGCTGCATGACTTAAATAGGATATATTAAGTTTAGAAGAATTTCTTTTTTCGGCATTCTGCCTGGATTTAATTATCCTTGGTTTAACTTTAGACCTTCTAAGCAGTCCGGTTTTAACCACTGCATTTTCAAGATCGATCTTTCCAAGTTTTTCAACTCCGTGATTTTTTATTATGCCCCCAAGGATCTGGGTGAGGATTCCATCTTCTGCAACCAATATAACATTTTCCGATGTTGATCTCCCAACAACAATACCATTTAAAAGAATATTTTCATCCGGAGAAACTCCAGCTACCTTTCTATGAACTATGTTACCTGATTTAAATGCCCCTACCCCATTTAATTCCATTTTATCAGTTATGAGTGAAGGATCAGTTACTTGAAGCTTAAGATCTCTGGCAATATTTTCTGCAAAGGAAACTATACCCTTATTCCATGGTATGACAGTTCCATCCTTTTCTCCAGGTCGTTCTATCTGCAAAAGTATTGGATCAACATCACATCTATTAAATACCTTGTATCCAAATGCATGTCCTGTTACACTGGACTTTCCATAGTTGATGAGTACCACCATGTCTGAAGTTTTTGAAAGTTTCTCTATAGACTGGCTAGGAAGAAGTTTTTGACCAATATCAATTTTATCTTCAAGTTCAGCATCAATAACAGCGGTTCTGCCCATGGTTCCACCAAGTATTGCGGTAACATCCCCATAGTTTTCCAGAAGTTTCAGTATCTTAACTGCGTATCCTGTATCAACAATTTGAGGCCCGTGAACAACCACTCCAATTTTCATCATTAAAACAGTGTTAGGTAGAGAGGTTTTTATAATTAACTAAAAAAATAATATCCGGTTCTAAAGTTTGTTTCATCCATTCAATTCATCAAATCTCTTCCATGCAGTTAACAATCAAGAATTCTCATGGATTTTTGATTCGTTTTTTAATTATGCGTGTTCCACATATTTCACATTCATCAGATTCATATTCTGGAGGATATTTAGTTTTACATCCCTTGCAAACCTTGATCCAACCATATACTTCATTGATACCGTTGGTCAGAACACTCCTGTATGGAATTCCTATAATTTTAAGAACGTTCTGCATTGAATAATCATCGGTCACAACTGTAGGGTTTAGAGATTCCCTCTTCAATTTGTATCCCAATGCAACTAACTGAATGTCAACTCCAGATAACCTTAGAATATCTCCAGATTCCTTGATGACTCTCCCTACCTCTTGGAGATCAGAAGTGTCAGGTTCAATAATTTTGATTGAACCATCTTTGATTGCAGCTTCAAGACTTATTTTCGATTTTAAATCCTTTATTTCATTAACTACCGATGCTGTGACAAAATTATCCTTTTTAGATATAAATCCTCCAATTATAGCCGAAGCATCAAGGACGTAAACTCCATGGTTCATACTACAAGTTTTATTAGTCAAGTTTTATAAATAAGTCTATAAATTTAATGAAAATTCCAAAGGATAATAGGGATAATCTTGCAATAAATCCCAATATATTCCTTTATTTTGTATAATAAAGGATAAATATTGCTTTTTATAATTTTAAGGCACTCTGTGCAAAAGCTTTTATGTACTTAAAAACATAAAATAACTGATGAGGGAGGGTATAATTAGACTCCTCTTAATTTTTTTCGCAAAAAAATTAACCGCCTCCGATTTGGACCTAATGCCCTCTCTCTTCTTAAAAATCTATTTTTCAGATTATTTAAACTTATTTTATTTTAAAACCCCTTTAGATTCAAATTAACACCAATGATAATTATATTTACCATTGCAATAAATTTGAACAAAATTGATATTGTTAATTCAACAAAAGTTACATAGAATCAATTTATTTAAATAAAGATCTAGATGGGATGAAACAATGAAAAGTAAAAGTATGGAAGAACATAAGCAGAGTTCACCTGAATCCGTTAATTTTGCTGTTATTACCTTGAGCGATAGTAAATACAAAGATTATCTCGAAAACAAAACAACAGATGTTTCTGGTAATCTTATAATAGATAGGTTGAAAAATGAGAATGAAATGGTATTTTATACTGTCATCCCTGATGATGGAGATCTTTTAAAAGACACCATCAACGATATAATCGAAGGAACCCCTGCAGAAATTATTTTAACAACCGGTGGAACTGGTATAGGTTCTAGGGATATTACTATCGAAACATTACAGCCGCTTTTCCAAAAGGAGATAACAGGGTTTGGAGAAATCTTTAGACAAGAATCCTACAAAGAAATAGGAACAGGAGCCATTTTAAGCCGGGCAACCGCAGGAGTTTACAAGGGAATTATTATTGTTTCCATGCCAGGATCCCCCAATGCTGTTGAAACCGGCTTGAAACTCATAGGTTCCGAAATTTACCATCTGGTAAAACATGTTAAGGACTAAAAAAAGTAAGATTTTTATTTGATTTTACATGAAATCTTTGACTGTGACCAGTGGTTCCAGTTCAATCCCTTCATTTTTAAGATTTTCTATTGCGCCTTCTTCCCTGTCGACCACAACAAATGCTCTTTTAACCAGACCACCGTTGGAAGAAACTGCTTGAATTGCTTTAATAAGCGAATTTCCAGTTGTTGTCACATCTTCCACAACCACCACAATATCCTCATCCTCTAGATCTCCCTCAATAAGTTCTGATGTGCCATAATCCTTTTTAGATTTTCTGATCATCAGCATGGGGATAGAAGATTCCAGTGAAACTGCTGTGACTATTGGAATTGCTCCCAATGCTGGACCCGCTACCTTGTCAATTTTATCATCAGCTATCAGTTCAGTAATTAATTCCGCGATCTTGTTAAGGATGATGGGATCTGTAATTGCCCTCTTCATGTCTACATAGTAGCTGCTTTCCCTTCCTGAGGATAGGGTGAATTTACCGTACTTTACTACTTGGTTTTCCTTTAGGAGGGTTATTAATTCATTTTTTTATCCATTCATATCACATCTGTTGCTCTTAATAAGTACTGAAGTACATTATTTAAGGGTTTTAATATCGGGTATGTTTCTTTTGTTGCAGGATCTGCAGATCCCCTTCGATGGGTTATAACACTCTTCACAAACCAGACTTCCACAAAGTTGGCAGGTGTGAATTTTTCCTGTTTTTCCACATAAACTGCAGATGCCAGTTAATTCCATAGAAATATATCCCCTAAAAAAATGTTTCAGTGATCAATTCAAAAAATTAGCAAAATAAAAATAATTTGGAAGGGTTAATTAATCCAAATCTTCGTCTATATCTTCAGCTGCGCTTTTTAAAAGGATCTTGTCTCCGATCTTCTTAACCATTTCATAGGGAACTATTGTTTCCCCTTTGGAAATACCAAGACCTTCAGATATTCCGCCCTTTCCTAGAATGAATGATTCTAATGTTTTGGTTTCAAAGTTTACCTCTACATCCTTTACTTTGCCAATTATAATCGCAGAACTGTCAAGAACTTCCTTACCAATAATTTCTTCTATTATCCTCATGGTATCACCTTGATCTCACTAATTTATATCACTTCATATTTAAGTTTTGTATTCTACTTAAAGTTTTATTTTAAAAACAGAGAAAATAGGATAATTTACCATTAAAAATTGTGTATAAAGGAATATATGAATTTATATCCAATTATGCCCAGTAATCATTGAAAAGCCGTGGTATATATTTCAATCTAAAAAAGGAATAAATTTGAAGTGTAACTTGATGTTACACTTCTTTGAAGGTTTTTTCTAATAGTTCCCTTTCAGGAGCTTTTGTGAGTAAACTCACAGCTATTGTTAGTATGAATGCCAATGGCACTCCTACTATCAAAGGATCAACTGTGGGCCATGGCATTGCTGTGGCAATTACCACTTTACCAGTTAATGCTTTACATACTCCGAGGGCTTCAGCTGCTTTTTGGTTAATGAACAGGTAGGAAAATGCTGTGAAAAACGTTCCAACGACCAATCCTGCGATTGCTCCTTCCTTGGTTGTTCGTTTCCAAAATAGTGCACAAACGTACATGGCGAGGAATGCCACCGCTGTTAAACTAAACCACATTGCAGTTCCAACTGCTATTATGTTTGCTGGAAGTATCAAACCCAATATAACAGCTATTACTACTGCTATAACTATACCTATCCTAGCAACTCTAACTGAAGATCCTCCGGTTTTTCTTGCTATTGTTTGGTATATGTCCCTACCAAGTGCTGTTCCCTGTAAATGGAACTGTGCACTTAGCGTTGACATGGCTGCTGAAAGCAGGGCTATCATGAAAACATACGCAAACCACAGTGGCATTGCAGCAGATATGAAAAGAGGTATGATCTTATCTGCATTTCCTCCTGCAGCCTGTATTGCCAGCTGCCCAGAATGTTGCATGAAGTAAACGTTTGATAACGCACCCACAATAAACGCTGTTCCTGTCATCATGGCAATGAAAACACCACCAATCAAGACTGCTCTGTTAAGCTCTTTATTGGATTTCACTGTCATGAATCTAACAACAAGTTGAGGTTGGGATAAAACACCAATTCCAACACCCAGTATTAGGGTACTTACCAAAGTCCACCAGAAGGGACTGCCAGTGATAGGCATTGAAGTCCATCCAGTGGCCCCCGTTGCTGCTGCTGCCTTTGGAATCATGGCAGACATACCTGAAAGAAGTTCGTTTGCATGTATAACTCCTCCCAAAAGCCAGTATGTGAAAACAAGCAAAAATCCCATTCCAAAGAACATGATGGTTCCCTGGAGGGCATCAGTATACATAACACCCCTAATTCCACCAAATATTACGTAAACTGCCACAATTACCGCCATTGCAACCAAGGCAAATGTGTAATTTATTCCCAACGTGGTTTCAACAAACCTGGCCATACCAATTAAGACCACAGATGCATACAAAGGCATTGCTACAAAAATTACTATACCACTAAAATATTGAATAAAACGACTATTAAATCTCTTTGATAAAAATTCAGGGAATGTTAAGGCGTTTAAATTGTGGCCCATTTTCCTGGTTCTCTTACCAAAGAATACGAATGCAATGAATATTCCGACCAATATATTCAGGAAGGTCAACCACAGTAATCCCATACCATAAACACCTGCTGTTCCACCGAAACCAACGATAGCAGCGGTACTTATGAAGGTTGCACCATAACTCAAAGCCATAATGTACGGATGAGTATTTCTCCCTGCAACAAGATAATCTTCAGAACTTTTGGTCCGTTTCCAGGCCACATAACCCACATAACCAACCATTAATAAGTATATCAATACGACTATGCTTAATATGAATAAATCCATAAGATCAAGCCCCTAATAATCTTCTTCATCCCATAAACCCAATTCTTTTTCTTCCATTTCTTTTTCTTTCTCGTGCCATTTAATTTCTTCCGAAACTTGGGCTTGTTCTTCTTCATCGCCCTTGTTCCAGTTTAAAATACCATAAACTACACATAAGAGCGTTGCTAAAATACATCCCACATAAGCTGCAGAAATCCAGGGATCGCTTATTCCTAACACCATTCAATCACCTCCCCCATACTCAATATTTCATTATTATTAATGTTAAATCATATTTTAATCATAAATCGTTATTTAAAGTTTTCCATATGATTGTAAATCAAAATAAGGTTCTGGGAATACTGAACCTTTAAAAATCTAGGATCCTAAGTTGTAGTGTTAAATATAATCAACAACATAATAACATTTAACGAATTCGATCGAACGAATTCAGAACAAAAGAACTCTTAACAGTTGTTTATTTAATTTAAGAATGTGTAAATTCATGAAAAGATTTGGATTAGTTGGAGGTTAAAATATTGATAACCAAGTTTGAGCAGGTTTTTGAGAAGATCAAAGAACACCCAAAAAAACAGATAGCAGTAGCAGTTGCTCATGATAAAACAGTGCTAGAAGCTGTTCATATGGCAGAAAAACTTGGTATAACTGATTACATCCTTGTAGGGGATAAAACCAAGATACTGGACATATCTGAAGAATCTAATTTGGATATTAAAGAAAATAAAATATACAACGAACCAAACAAGATTAAAGCTGTAGCTGCTGCGGTGGAGCTTGTCAGAACCAACAGGGCAGATATACTCATGAAAGGGTTTGTGAATACCGATGATTTTTTAAGAGGAGTTCTGCATCGGGAGAAAGGTCTTAGAACAGGAAAGATCATGAGCCATGTTTATGTTCTTGAAAGTTCTGCATTAAACAGGATGCTTTTTGTAACAGATGGATCAGTGAACATATATCCTGATCTTGAAACCAAGTGCAGCATAATATTAAATTCAATATACCTTGCAAACATCTTTGATATTGAAGATCCCAAGGTAGCTATAACAACTGCAATAGAACTTGCCAATCCTAAAATGCCATCAACAATTGACGCAGCAGTGCTGGCTAAAATGAGTCAGCGGGGACAATTCAGTGACAAAATAATCGACGGACCCTTGGCACTGGACAATGCTCTGAGTCCATGGGCTGCAAAACATAAAGGAATTGGAGGGCCTGTGGCTGGAAAAGCAGATGTTATTGTTGTTCCATCAATAGAGGCAGGTAACATGCTTTGCAAGGCACATGTATATTTGACTGGCGGAAATCTTGCAGGTGTTGTTGTGGGTGCAAGCGCCCCCATAGTACTGACATCCAGAGCAGATACTAGCCAATCCAAACTCAACTCCATAGCTACAGCTGTTTTAATGGCTAATATGGAGCGTAATCTTAGTATCAAGTTTGGAAAGGTCCATTACTGACCATTTATACAAGTTATTTTTTTGTTTCGATAAATTTTATTTTAACCCTGATTTTAAAAAAAAATTAAAAAAAATAGAAGTTAAGAGTTTGATGGGATAAAAAATTTTTTAATCATTGGAGAATAACATCATTATTCCCATGATTAAGAGCCATAAACCAATTAATATTCCTAGGTAAATCGGGTTTGATGCGAAGAGTGTACCCACAATAACATACAAAAGACCGATTATTAAGGCAACTACTCCATTCCATCTGCTGTCTCCAGCTTTTGTGATTACACCAATTATACCCACGATGATCAGGAATATACCCACAATATATACTATTAAACCTGCAACAAAACTGAACAATGCAGGGTTAAATATGAATCCAATACCTAAAACCAGGGCAATAATACCTAAAAGAACTTCAAGTATCCCTAACCCAACACTATCTCCCATCTCAACTATTCCGCTGAACAGAAGTCCAAGACCTAATACTAACACTAGGAATCCTGTTAAAACAGCAGCTGGAACTACTCCTATGAGAGGGAATGCCATTACAATAATACCCAGAATAATTAAAACTATTGCACTTCCCAATTTTTGCATAATTTAACCTCCATCAAATTCCACCAAACTCTTTATTCTATTACATATTTTTGTTCCAATTTAAATATAAATTTATTTATTTGAATTAGAAGATGTTAAACTTGAATTAGTTAAAAAAAATTTATATATTTAACTTTTTATCCTGAATTCACAACAAATAAATGAAAAATCGAACAAACAATTGTAATAAGAATTCGGTAATACATTTTGAGGTGATAAATTTTGTCAGTTGTTAAAGAACCAGTTAGTTTTGGACGAATGACCAAGGGTGCGATTAGTGATCTGATTGTTCCAGAGGTGTTTATCAAAGATATCCACTTTTCAACACCCGAACACATGATGATAATGATCAGAGTCACTGGGCCGGACTCAAGTAAGTTGAAACAATACTTTGAAGACAGTGAAGATGAAATATTCCAAATCAACACTTTACTGTCAGAAAATGATGAGAAGATTTCGGATGATTTCATACTGACAGACAGCTACATCGACGACGGACCAAGTTTGTCGGTGGATATTGATTCTGAACCAGAAACAGTCCGGGTCATACTGGATTTCCTGAGAAAATAAATTTAAGCCCCAATTCTTTTTTTAAATTTAATACTTAAAAAAATTAAAAAATAGTAACTAACTTCTTATCATGGTAATGCATGCCCAGCTGTTACTTCTATTCCTCTGAAAAGTCTAATAAAGTTTATTAACATGTCTAAACTTCTTTGAGCTTCCTCCACATTCCATGTGTAGTCTGAGGGTGCAACTCCATAGGATATATTTTCCTGGATGAACGCAACATCCATGGTAAACAATTTAGGACCTGTTAATCCATTAACTATGAATGAAATGTGTCCCCTTGTATGGCCGGGTGTGCTGATAGCCCAAATAGACCCATCACCCAAAAGATCTGCACACTTAGGAAATGGAGAAATAGATTCAAAATCTGAAAAATCGATTTCATAGACAGTTTCAACATCTTTTAAAAAATCACCGGAAAGTTTGGGTTTGTAATCCTCTACTTCACCTTTACCCAATATTATGGGGATTTCCTTTGGAAGATCTCTAATTCCAGCAATATGATCCGGATGCATGTGGCTTAAAAATACGGCATTTAATTCAGATGCTTTATCACCCAGTTGATAAAGAATATCCTGATTTTTATCCTGGATATATTCTTCTTTCTGTGGTGTTTCCACTCCACCATACGGATCACGATAGTAACTCTTGTCTAGTCCCGCATCCAAAAGGAAATTGCCAAGTTTTTCATGTGTTAAATAATGTGACAGTATTGGAACTTCCACTGTACCAGTGATTCTAGGGGATCTCAGATGATTCGGATTGAAGGTCCCGTCTAGATCTATCACAACAGAACCAGTTTGATAAGTCTGTACATCTACAGGAGCAGGATTTTTAAAAATAGTCTTCCAGCTCTCATATGAACTTCTTTTTAGTTGGTATTTTTCGATTTTCATTTTTTCTAAAAATAAATTAGGGGTTGTGGTTGATATTATTTACCCACTACTCCCTCAAATATTTTATCCACAACTTCTTTTTCAGGAGGTTTGGTTAGGTAGGTAAC
Source organism: Methanobacterium sp. ERen5 (assembly GCA_024167805.1). Taxonomy (GTDB): domain Archaea; phylum Methanobacteriota; class Methanobacteria; order Methanobacteriales; family Methanobacteriaceae; genus Methanobacterium_B. The sequence continues at coordinate 609,248 of CP099988.1, forward strand.
AATTATGGTTACAACAATTGCTATGGGCAGGGCTATAATTATTGGATCAACTGTTGGCCACGGCATGGATGTAACAATCACAGAATGACCTGTTAAAGCCTTTGAAATACCTACTGCCTCTGCAGATTTTTTAAATCCAAACAGTATCCAGAACAAACTTGCAACTGAACCTGCTACTAATCCTGCGATTGCACCTTCCCTATTTATTCTCTTCCAATAGATGGCTCCCACATATATTGATAGGAATGCAGCTGCAGTTATTCCGAACCACATTGAAGTTCCCACAGCAATAATGCTCGCAGGCAATATTAATCCAAGAATAACTGCTATCACCACAGCCACAACTATTCCTACCCTTGCAACCATAACAGTTGAATCTCCCTTCTTTCCAGTGACGGTTTCATAGATATCTCTTCCCAGTGCTGTTCCTTGAACATGGAACTGTGCTGAAAGAGTGCTCATTGCTGCTGAAAGTAGGGTGATCATGAATATGTATGCAAACCACAATGGGAATGCTGCTGCTATGAATGTTGGAATCACTGTGTCTAAGTTTCCTCCAGCTGCTTGTACAGCAGTTTGTCCTGTGTGCTGGAAGAAGTATACATTTGAAAGTGATCCAACAACATAGGCTGAAAATGTCATGATAAATATGAATATTCCACCAACCAACACTGCCCTGTTGAGTTCTTTGTTGGATTTCACTGTCATGAATCTAACCACCAGTTGTGGTTGTGACAGTGCCCCTATACCAACACCCAATATCAAGCTTGAGATTAAAGTCCACCAAAATGGACTTCCAGCCAATGGCATAGATGTCCACCCTGTAAATCCTGTGGCCACAGCCTGTGCTGTTGCATTATGCGGAACAACATTTACCAGGTTTGATAATGCCGTGTTTGCCTCGATAACTCCGCCCAACATCCAGTAAGTAGCACCCAGCAGGACGATCATACCAAAAAACATGATGGTACCTTGTAGTGCATCTGTGTACATCACACCCCGTATTCCACCAAACACAACATAGACAGCGACAATTATTGCCATTGCAATGAGTGCAAAGTAGTAATTTACATGGAGCGTTGATTCAACAAATCTTGCCATACCAATTAACACAACCGATGCATAAAGCGGCATCCCTACAAATATGACAGCTCCAGCATAGTACTGTATAAATTTACTGTTGAAACGTTTTGAAAGAAATTCTGGAAATGTGAGGGCTCCTAGATTATGGCCCATTTTACGGGTTCTCTTTCCAAAGAATACGAACGCAATGAAAATTCCAACAAGAATGTTTAAAAATACCAACCACAGTATTCCCATACCGTAGTTAGCTGCAACTCCTCCAAAACCTACAATGGCAGCCGTGCTTATGAAAGTGGCACCGTAACTTAAAGCCATTATGTAAGGGTGGGTGTTTCTCCCTGCAACCAAGTAATCCTCCGAACTCTTAGTTCTCTTCCAGGCAACGTAACCTACGTATCCCACCATCAGGAGGTAAATCAACACAACAATACTCAATATAAAAATATTCATCTTACCCCTCCTCTAATTCTACAGCTATAAATCATTGATTGCAATTATCAAAATTGATAAGTATTAAATGGCAACATGATTAAACTCGAAATTATAATTTTTTTATTATAGAATAAGGTTTAGGGAAATCATTTTATATAAATCTGTATGAAACGATGCCTGCAAATATTGAACATTTAAATTACACTACCACCACGAAATGAATCTATTATGAAATTTTTATAAAAAAATCAAATTTTAGAGATCATTAGAGTAAATTTTATAAACCCTTCAATTAAATTTTGAAACATGAAATTATTCTAATAGAACTGATAAATCATTCATTTTAAACAAATAGCAGATTAATAAAACAGGATTGGACGTTTATGAGTTGGGGATAACTATGATCTGGAATAAACAAGTAGAATGCATGTCCGATGATGAGAGGAAAAAGTTACAACTAGAAAAATTACAAGCAATCGTTAAGTACGCCTATGAAAATGTTCCTTACTACAGAAAACGATTGGATGAAATACCCATCAAACCTGAAGACATTAAAACTCTTAAAGATATTGAGAAACTTCCATTTACAACTAAAGATGATTTGCGAGATGCTTATCCCTTTGAAATGTTTGCAGTGTCTAAAAGGGAAATAGTGGAAGTTCATACATCATCAGGAACAACTGGTAAACCCACAGTATCAGGATACACAAGGGGTGATCTCGAAATCTGGAGCGAAGTAATGGCCAGAGGACTAACAATGGCAGGTGTGGATGACGAAGACATCATCCAAAATACACATGGATATGGATTGTTCACAGGTGGTTTTGGAGTACACTACGGTGCACAGAAGATTGGTGCTACAGTCATTCCAATCTCAACAGGACAGACTAAAAGACAGATAGAAATCATGCAAGACTTTGGAACCACCGTCATGATATTCACACCATCATACGGCTTGTACTTAGCAGAAGAAATTGAAGCTGAAGGCTTAAACACTGAAGAAATGGATTTCAAAGCCATAGGATTTGGTGCAGAAATGTGGACTGAAGAAATGCGGAAGGAAATAGAAAAAAGATTTAATGCCCCTGCATACAACATCTATGGCCTTACTGAGATCATGGGTCCGGGAGTGGGTCTTGAATGCAGTGCACAAGATGGACTACACATCTTTGAAGATCATTTCTATCCGGAAGTCATCAACCCTGAAACCTTTGAAACGGTTGAAGATGGTGAAAAAGGTGAACTTGTGCTCACAACATTAACACGTGAAGGCACTCCATTGTTACGTTTCAGAACCAAAGACGTTACCAAACTTACACGGGGTAAATGTGAATGTGGAAGAACTTTGGTGAGAATGGAACGGGTTAAAGGACGTACAGATGATATGATGAAAATTAGGGGAGTTTCTGTCTTCCCATCCCAAATTGAAAAGGCTCTTTTAAGAATTGATGGGGTCGAACCCCACTATCAGATAATAGTAACCAGACCACATCTCATGGATGAAATGGAGGTTCGAGTGGAAGCTTCCGAAGATCTGTTCTCTGATGAAATAAAAGAATTGGTAGGTATCAGAGAGAAAATAGAACAGTACATACACAATGAAATAGGATTAAGGGTCAAAGTAACCCTTGTTGAACCAAAAACAATACCTAGAAGTGAAGGTAAAGCCGTGCGAGTAATAGATAAGAGAACTCTTTAAAAAAATATACTTAGGGTTGAGGTATGAAAATGAAAGTAAAACAGCTGTCAATATTTTTGGAAAATCGTAAGGGTAGAATGAAAAATGCACTGGATGTGCTTGAAACCGGAGGCATTAACATTCGTGCACTGTCCATTGCAGACACCTCTGACTTCGGAATTTTAAGACTCATAGTTCCAGAACCAGACAGGGCCAAGAAATTGTTGGAGGAAAACAATTTCATTGTTAAAGTTGGTGAAGTCATAGCAGTACGGATGCCTGATCATCCAGGAGGACTGGGTGAAATACTAGGCATTTTAGATGGGCAAAATATCAACCTAGATTATCTCTACGCATTTGCAGAACAAAAAAATGAAATGGCAATAGTTTTACTCCACCCTGAAAATATTGATTCAGGAATCAAAGCCCTTGTTGACGGTGGAGCAGAAATTATAACATCAAATGAAATATATGGTCTTTAATAGGCCTAAATTCTCTTTTTTGAGTTGTTTAAAAGTGAATAAAAAAATTTGGAAATGTAGAAGTTAACTAGATTTAACAAAACTGAATCCTGCAGTAAATGCTTTTAAATTAATTTCTAAACTTTTTTCAGGTAGATTTGCCTTCATCGAATTTATTATGGTTCCTTTTTCTATTGGAAATCCTTCCACTGCAGAGGCTGCTCCTAGCATCACCATGTTCATGGACAGAGAATGTCCAGATTCCCTTGCAATTTTATCTGCATCGAGTGCGTAGACCTGTTTGGTCTTTTCATCCAGTTCTGTCAGTACATCTTCCATATCAGGATATGAAACTCCTGTTTCGTTTAGATTGAATGGATATATTGGATTGGTGTTTAAAATTATGTATGATTCCTTGCTTATTTTAGGAACTGCCCTTAATGCTTCCACAGGTTCAAATGATATGAGCAGATCTGCTGATCCCAACTCTATGATGGGACTGTAGTTGTCACCTATTTTAAGTTCAGTTGAAACACTTCCTCCCCTCTGTGCCATTCCATGCACTTCACTCATCACAACGGGAAGACCAGTTTTCATTGCTGCTTCACCCATCACAGTCGAAGTTTTAATGATACCCTGCCCACCAACACCTGAAATATAAATACTATATGACTTCATTTGTAAAACCTTCCAAACTAATTTTTTTGTTTATTTAGAGAAATGTTATTTCTTAACTCCTATAGCCCTCTCTGGACAGACCTGAACACAAACGTTGCACCCATTACAAAGTTTAGTATCTATCCTTACCTTACCTTCATCATCTTTGTATATTGCTGTGCATGCAAGTTTTTCAAGGCACACTGCACATTCATCACATTTTTCCTGTTTAACTTCTAGCTCTGCTTTACTTGAACGTCTTCCCTTGGTTAGCATGCATGGATGTTGGGATATCACAACTGCCACACCATCAAATTCAAGTGCTTCAATGAAGGTTTCCTTGGATTTTTTAATGTTCATTGGGTTGATTTTTCTGAGGTATTTTACTCCTGTTGCTTCAACAATTGCGTCTATTGAGACTTCAGGGGCCTCCCATCCCATACCATCCACGGGTAATCCTGGATTAGGTTGACCTCCAGTCATTGCAGTTGTCCTGTTGTCTAAAATAACCAGGACAAATCTGTCTTTATTGTGAACAGCATTTATCAGCGGTGGGATTCCTGCATGGAAAAAAGTAGAGTCTCCTATGAAACACACCACATTTTGTTTGGTTGCCTTTGAAAATCCGCAGCTGGTACCTATGGATGAACCCATGGATAGCAGGTAATCTGCTGCATCGTAGGGGGATGTGATACCCAAGGTGTAACAACCAATATCTGTGGGGTATATTACATCATTTAATCCCATGGAATTAACAGCATCTTTAACAGTGTAGTACACGGATCTGTGTGGACATCCTGGACACAATGTTGGAGGTCTTTCAGGAATGGAAAGATCAGAATTTGAAGGCTGATTTTTCGGAATTTTTTGATTTAGAACCGTTTCTAACATCTCCATGACAATGTTTGGAGTGTATTCGTATATCATAGGCAGTGTTTGGTCTAATTTTCCGTGTACCGCCATTTGAATTCCATTTCTACCTAAAATCGACAGTACTTCTTTCTCCATTATTGGATCAACTTCTTCCACAACAGCCACGCTATCGAGATCCTTTATGAATTCAAGTAACAGTTCATCAGGGAATGGATGTGTGAGAGTTACCTTAAAAACATCCACATTTAGATCGTTCCTTTGGACTGCATCCATGACATAGTTAAATGCTCCTCCACTGGTTACTACTCCCACTTTTCCGTTTCTTCTGTAAATCTTGTTTAATTCTGAGGAGTTGCTGAGCTTCCTTAGCTCTTCCATTTTTGGACCAAATTTTTGTGCATGATCATGGCTGTGGCTGGTACTGGTACGAATCTCTGGGGATCCCTCTTGAAAAAGCCCTTGGTTTTGCCAGTTTCCACATTTCCAGTTTCCACAACACCTCTCATGTGGGAAACCCTCGTGGTGGTTCTCATGAGAACTGGTAGTTTGAATTGTTCAGACAGTTCATAGCTGAAGCCCATTAATTGACGAATTTCTTCAGGATTTGAAGGTTCAACCATTGGCATGTTGGCAAGTCTAGCATAGTGCCTGTTGTCCTGTTCATTTTGAGACGAAAACATGGATGGATCGTCTGCTGAGAGGATCACCATACCTGCCTCAACTCCTGTGTACACTGCACTCATGAGGGAGTCTGATGCCACATTAACACCCACATGTTTCATGAAGGTGAATGAACGTACTCCTGATGCTGCTGCACTGGCCGCTACTTCAAGGGCAACCTTTTCATTGGTGGAAAATTCAAAATAAATTCCAGCATCTTCCGCAAGTTTTGAAAAAATATCTCCTATTTCTGATGAAGGAGTTCCAGGATATGTGGATGCAAGACCCACCCCTGCTTCAAGAGCACCCCTTACAGCTGCCTCATTACCCAGCAGGAACAATTTCTGATTTTCTTCCGCTGTTAAAACTTCTTTAAGATTCATGATAATCACTTTAACATAAAAAAATCTAATCCAATTCCTTTCAACTCGACCTTATTTAAACATGAATATTTGAATAAATTTGTTTAAGATCATTTATAAACAGATTACTGTTTTAGGCCCCTTTACAAGCCATGTAACATTGGTAAATTGAAATTTTATATTTACCCCTCTTAATCAAAACACATTTTTGTTACGAACACATTTATACTATTTTGCCATATTACTATTTTAAGGTGTTAGCCTGAAAAATCATTAATTTGTTTTTTTGTTTATCCATTTGATCAATATTAAAAAAGTTTGGAACAGCATGATTGAAAAAACCTTGATCAACGACATCGAAGTGGAGTACGAAGTCATCCACAGAAAAGTGAAAAACGCACGTCTTGAAATCAAAACAGATAAAATTAGGCTTATAATGCCAATAAACCACTTTAACACCACTGAAATTGTGAAAAATCATGAAAAATGGATTTACAACAAGGTTGTTCGCATAAAACAGTTGCAAGGTGAAGCTGAAAAAAGGAAGCTCAACTTCGATCTGGGTGAAGATGAATTTAAAACCATGGTAAAAGAATTGATACTGGAATTTACCAAGGATTTGGGAGTGGATTTTAACAGAGTATTTTTTAAGAAGATGAGATCGAGGTGGGGTAGCTGCAGTTCAAAGAAAAATCTGAATATCAACAAATATTTAAGATTTCTTCCAAACCATCTCATAGAATATGTTGTTTATCACGAAGTAGCACACCTCGTTGAGATGAGCCATAACAAATCATTCTGGAACATAATAGCATTTAAATATCATGACTACAAACAATTTGAAGATGAACTCTTGATTTATTGGCTCTGCATCAAGAAATGTATTGAAACCCTTGAATAAATTGATAAAATTACTAATAATGGAATGAAATCGGGTTAATTCGAAAAATATGTTTACAAAGCCGAAATTTAGTTGAAGATGGTAATTAGATTGTGTCTGGCTTAAAATAAATGTCCAGCCCCTGATAAAAAACATTAATTATAATGTACGTTATATTGATCTACATCGTTGTAAGTAGTGTAACTATTAGTTTATTATTTTTTTATGAATGTTCTAACTTTACAGTAAAGAAAGATTGAGAGAAAAAACTAGTCCTAACCCCTTGAAGTGATAAAATGATAAAGGTTAAAATTCTAAGACAAAATCCTCGAACAGGGAAAGAACCCTACTTCGAAGTTTACGATGTTGAGGAATCTGATAAAATGAAGATCCTCGATGCTCTAAACCAGATCAACAACAGGTACGATGCAGATATTGCATACAGATATTCCTGTAGAGCAGGTCAGTGCGGATCATGCGCTCTGAAAATGAACAACAAGATTGTTTTAGCTTGCAAAGCAGAGATAGAAGATGGGGCTGTTTTAGAACCCCTAGATTTTGAGGTTTTAAAGGATCTAGTGGTGGAAAGATCGAAGTACGACAACAAAGTCACAAAAATGGATCTGTTTGTGGAAGGTGACTGCATTGTGCAGGAATGTCCTCAAATCATGTTTCCTAAGGATTACGCAGATACCAAAAAAATTCGAAGCTGCATAGAATGTTTATCCTGTCTCTCTGCCTGTCCCGTTGTCAAGCAAACTGAAGAATTTGCAGGTCCCTACTTCATGCGTTACATCTCCAAATTTGCCCTTGATCCAAGGGACTGTGCAGACAGAGCAGCTGAAGGTTTTGATGAGGGACTCTACACTTGTACATCGTGTGGTAAATGTAAGGAAGTATGTCCAAAGGAGATAAACACCTTCGGATCTGCAATTGAAAAACTCAGAGAAATTTCAGTTAACGAAAATATAGGACCGTTACCAGCTCATAAAAAAATTTTAGAACAGATCAAAAAGACTGGAAGATCCGTTGAACCATCTGGAACTGGAGACTTTCCAGAGGGTTTTGTTAAAACCCAGAAGAACGTCGAACATGATTCAAAACCTAAAATTGCACTATTTACAGGTTGTATGGTCGATTATAAACTTCCAGAAATTGCAGTGGCTCTTCTAAAGGTCATGGATGCAAATAATATTGATGTGATTGTGCCAGACGGTCAGATCTGCTGTGGATCACCTTTGCTTAGAACTGGACAGACTGAAATATTCCCTGAAATAGCAAAAAGAAATTATGAAGCATTAAAGGACTACGACACAATTGTGACTGTCTGTGCAGGATGTGGTTCCACACTCAAAAATGACTATCCCAAAGCTGGCATTAATTTGAATGTTAAGGATATAAGCGAGTTTTTAGCAGATAAATTAGAAACAGACAACATGAAACCTGTTAACATGAAGGTGTGTTATCATGACCCATGTCATCTCATAAGGGGCCAGGGAATTTCTAAAGAACCACGGGAAGTCCTTAACAAAATTAAAGGTGTGGAATTTGTCGAGATGGAAGTTCCAGATCAATGCTGTGGTGCTGGTGGTGGAGTTAGGTCTGGAAAACCTGAAATTGCCGCAGGTTTAGGTAGTAAGAAAGTTAAAATGGTTGAAAAACTCGATGTTGATGCAGTCATTACCATATGTCCATTTTGTGAGTACAACATCCAAGACTCATTAGATAGGGAAGGTTTAAATGATGTGAAGGCCATGAACATACTCAAACTTCTTGAAAAGGCTTATGAATAGAGACTTATGTTTAAGGATTGGATTTGAAATGATATACGTAGTTTTTGTAGAACCAGAATCACCTGGAAACATAGGGTTTCTTGCCCGTACAATGAAAAACTTTGGACTCACCAATTTGGTGCTTATAAACCCATGTGAGCTTAAAAATGAAAGTTATTACCAGGCCATGCATGCAAGGGATGTTGTTAGTAATTGTGAAATATATGAAACACTCGAAGAGTTTTTAGACAAAGCAAATATCAGCACCGCAGTTGCTACAACTGGAAATGCTGGTGGAAGTTATAATATATCTAAGATCGCAGTTACCCCAGAAACCCTTTCAGATTCAATTAATTATGGTGGAAATATATGTTTGATCTTTGGACGTGAGGGAAATGGACTTTCAAATCAAGAAATAGCACTCTGCGATGTTATTGTGAGCATTCCAACCCACGAAGATTATCCCATAATGAATGTAACCCATGCAGCCAGCATAATATTCTACGAACTATTTAAGAAGGAGAAATCCTACCCAGTAGATACTTTAGAACCTGCTTCAGCCCAAGAAAAGAGCAGTTTGACTGCAATTATGGATGAGATAATTGTTAAACTTGGTTATCCCGAACATAAAACTAAAAATGCACAACTGGTTTTTGATAGAATAATTCAACGTGCATTTATTACTGGAAGGGAAGCCCACACACTTAAGGGCACTTTACGCAGGATCAACCTCCGGACAAAGGAAAAATGAATATAATGGGATAAATGCGCTTGGTTAGACCCATAAAAATCATTACAAACATTAACACAAGGTGGTTAATAATTACATTAACACCACATCCCTTACCAGGGTTACATGGGCCAAGTAAGCCTAATGTTAATAGGATAGTTTAGTGATGGTTATCCAACCATGGACTAAAATAGAAAAAATATAATCATAGTAAACATAAAATCAAAATTACAAAAAAGGAAAGAGGGCAATAAATGGCCATTCTAAGTGATAAAGATATAAAAAAGCATATTCAATCTGGAAAGATCGTTATTGATCCATTAAAAGAACCTGAAAGACAGATTCAACCATCTTCTGTAGATTTAAGGATAGGGAATGAATTTAAAGGATTTAAAATTATCCGAAAACCATGCATCGATCCAATGGACGAATCTGATATTGAATCCTACATGGAATCATTTTACATCGACGATGGTGAACCTTTCATAATTCATCCTGGAGAATTTGCCCTTGCCACCACACATGAAACCATTCAATTACCCGATAATTTGGTTGCACGTGTTGAGGGTCGTTCTTCAATGGGTAGGTTGGGTATAACCATGCATGTCACAGCTGGTTACATCGATCCAGGATTTCGTGGCAAGATAACACTAGAAATATCCAACATTGGAAAAATGCCAGTGGCACTTTACACGGGACAGAGAGTGTGCCAGATAGTGTTTGAAACCATGACTACACCTGCAGACCGCCCATATGGACATCCTGAAAGGGATAGTAAGTACATGAATCAGGAACGGCCGGTTACAAGTAAAATTAAACATGACTACGAACTTGTAAGAAGGAAGAATAATAAATTATGAACTTCAACAATTTTTTTCTAATTAAATGTGAGGAATTGCATGTCTGATACTAAAGTAATGAACATAGCTAAAAAAAGAGGATTTTTATGGTCTTCATTTGAGATATACTCAGGTTCTGCAGGATTTTTTGATTACGGCCCCCTAGGTGCAACTCTAAAGAACAACATCATCTCAAAGTGGAGAAAGTACTACGTAGTTGGTGAAGGATTCTATGAAATTGAATCACCAACCATAATGCCAGAGGAAGCACTGAAGGCTTCTGGTCATGTTGATCATTTCACAGATCCCATGACTGAATGTAAGGATTGTTTAGAAGTGTTCAGAGCAGACCATGTCATTGAAGACGTTATTGATGATGATGTGGAAGGACTTGAAAATCAGAAGTTGACTGAAATAATCTCAGAAAATCAAATAGGATGTCCGAAGTGCGGAGGTCATCTGACACATGTTTGGAGTTACAACCTCATGTTTCAGACCATGATCGGAGCTAAAGGTAAAGCCACAGGATATATGAGACCTGAAACTGCTCAGGGTATTTTTATACCATTTAAAAGGCTTTTAAGATTTTTCAGAGGCAAGTTACCCTTCGGTGTTGTTCAAATAGGAAAGGCATACCGTAATGAAATTTCCCCACGTCAGGGAATCATCAGACTCAGGGAATTCACACAGGCTGAAGCTGAAATATTTGTGGATCCTGTTGATAAAGACCATCCAAAATTTGCAACTGTTGCCAATGATGAGTTAAATCTCTTATCATCTGATGCACAGTTAAATAAAGAAGATCCGAAGATGGTAACAGCAAAAAATGCCGTTGAAACGGGCTTGGTTTCTTCTGAAGTTTTAGCATACCAACTCTGCATCGCAGGAAGATTTTTGGCAGATCTAGGGATTCCAATTGAAGTCATAAGATTCAGACAACATCTTCCAACTGAAATGGCTCATTATGCCATTGACTGTTGGGATGTTGAGGTTTTAACTGACAGGTTTGGTTGGATTGAAATCATAGGAATAGCCGACAGAACAGATTTTGATCTTAAATCACATGCCAAGTACAGCAACGAAGATTTGAGTGTTTTCATTGAATACGATGAACCTAAAAAGATCAATAAACTTGTTGTTAAACCAGACATGAAGAAGTTCGGCCCACTGTTTAAGGCAGATGCCCCTAAAGTTATCAAGGCATTGGAAGATCTGGATGCATCTAAAGTACAGAAAGCATTTGACAATGATGAAACCTACAATATCGAACTTGAGGATAAAACCGTTGAAATAAGCTCTGATGTGGTGAGTTTCAATGAACAGGAAGAAATGATACGTGGTGAAAAGGTTGTTCCACACGTTATTGAACCCTCATTCGGTATTGATCGTATCATTTACTCCGTTTTACTCCATTCCTACACAGAAGATGATGAAAGGGAATTTTTAAAACTTGAAAAACAAATAGCTCCAATTGGTGTTAATGTTTTTCCACTGGTAAACAAAGATAAACTTGCAGAAAGGGCCCATGAAATAAGGGAAGAACTTAGAAATCAGGGCATAATTGCAGAGTATGATGGTTCAGGAACAATCGGAAGGAGATATGCCCGGTCTGATGAAATTGGAGTTCCATTTGCTGTTACAGTTGACCATGAAACCCTTGAAAATAACACTGTGACCATCAGAAACAGGGACAATTTAGAACAAGTTAGAATTCCAATTCAAGAGGTTTACAACGTTTTACTAGACTTATTAACTGGAAAAATGGAATTTGAATCATTACAACAGTGAAAATCCATATTCCACCATAATTCTTTTTTGGACAGTACAAATAAATTGCATTTTATTTTTATAAAAAGCACATATCTATTGTAATCAGTGCAAGAAATATTAATGCGTACCACTTTTCGTTTTGCAGATTTAATTCTCCGGTTTTAAGTAAATATTGTAGTGCACTTATCAAAATTACCATCATTATTACTGCCAGTCCAATCCCGAACAAAACATCTGTTGGGAAGTGCACACCCGCAATTAACCTGCTTAAAGATAGGCTTATGGCAAAAATCATGAGAATAACTGCTAAAACCGTCTTTTTCAGGTTTCGTTTAAATGTTGCATCGTTGGTTAGGAAACAAATTATTAGGGGTAATGTACCTGCAAATGCTTGAAAAGCATGCCCAGATGGAAAAGAATGACCTCCAGGATGGTATATGCTGTTAATATCTGGATAAAGCAACCATGGACGTGGAACAGCACCATAATATTTCATGAAGTCCACAATTGGAATACCTATGGCCAAAGTCATAACAGATAACAAAAACACTATCCGGTATGGTTTTAGTTTATTAAATTTGAAAGATGCCAAGTAAAGTAGTGAAATAGGTGTTGCAATGAAGGACAGCGTATAATTAGTGAAATAGTAACATAGATTTGCTAACATGTAATTTGAACGAATAAAATTACAATTAACCAAAACCCAGTGATTAAAATTAGGAGTTAAAAACGCTACTATGGCTAATATCCATAAAATAGCAGCACATAGGATAAAAATTAGTTTATCCCTCTGACCAAACTGAAACAATTTTAAATCCTTAGATGGAATAATTTTCATGCTTCTGTTCCATTTCTTAATACACATTATTATATTTGATTATATTATCAGTATTAACCATTCTTGTTTAATTTACATATCAACGACTTTCACATGAATTTGTGCCCCTAAGTTTAGTAATGTTGATTAAGTGCAAACTAAAAATAGTATAGTCAGAATTGCAATAACGAGGTAAATGTAAATATTTTCCGGAGATAATAGTATGATAGATGCCCATATACATGCAGATACAAGGCCTTATGAAGATTTTGAAAGAATGTCTGTTTCAGGAATTAAAAAAGCAGTGACATGTGCCCATGATCCATTAAAAATGAGCACTTCAGATGTTGTGCTTGATCATATTCATAGAATAATGAAAAACGACACCAAAAGAGCAGGGGAAAATGGTTTGAAGCTTTACTCTGCAATAGGTGTTCATCCAAGGAGCATATGCAAGGACTATGCAATTGTGATTGAAAAAATTTCAGAACTGGTCGAAGACAAAAATGTGGTTGCAATAGGAGAAATTGGATTGGAAACCACTTCAAAGAGTGAAGTTGAAGTTTTTAAAGAGCAGCTCAAACTTGCACAAGATCTAGATATGAAGGTTATTGTACACACACCTAGAACTCATAAAGCTGAAGTTACCATGGTAACTGCATCGATAATAGAAGAAAATATTGACACGTCACTGGTACTCATTGATCACGTGGATGACTCAATCATTGACAGGGTTAAGGACTTTGATGGAATTTTAGGATTAACTGTTCAACCACATAAAATGACTTCAGACGAGGCAGTTGAAATAATGGATAAATATGGTTACGACAAGTTTGTTCTAGATAGTGACATGAGCTCATCACCTTCAGACCCATTATCCGTCCCTAAAACTGTTCACAAACTAAGGAAAGCTGGTGTGGAATCAAAAAATATTAAAAAGGTTTCATACAACAACGCTGCTAAGTTCTTCAAGATATGAATACCTTTAATAAAGAATTTTAGAGCTTAGTGCCTGAGGTATGTTTATGGGTAGAAATCTAGATTACGTTTTATTGGTATCTATTTTTATTATAGGTTTACTTGTAGGTCTTACAGTTAATGGTGGCCCCTCCTTTACAGGAACAGTTGCAGTGCATGAAAATCTTAACCAAACGTATACTAATGCCATCGATGATGCTATAATTACCTCTGATAATGAAATCAGTACTAACCTCACACCCATTACAGAAAATAATTCCAATTTAATATGGCAAAATGGTAGTGATAAAAGAGTTTTAGTGGTTTTGTGGACAACACATAAATCTAGCTATCCTACTGGAGGAAATATAACTACATATTGGGGTGAAACATGGGTTACAGTTGTTCCGGAGATAAAAACCTTCTTCAAAACCAATTCAATTCCTGAGCAGTATCTCCACTTAAGAACTGCACAACTTTTAGGCCTACCCCTGATTCAATGGACGATTACTTCGTTGAGGTTTGGGTAAAACCAAAAGATCTTTTTAGGCCAACACCTGACAATGAAATCAATGATACAACTGCTCAGTTGAACTTTCCCACCACAGTCGATCCTGCATATGAAAAATGGTTCAATAACAACATAATATCTTCATATTTCCCTAAACAACACCCATGGACTCGTTTAGGATATACATTCGATTGGGGTAACCAAAATTCCCATATAGGACTAAGTGAATTCGTGATAAAAAACAATTCAAATATAACAGTTAAATCAATACAAACAACAAACCAATACCTATCTTCTTAAACCATTTATATTTATTTTATTTTTCTTAGAATAGACAAATAGTAAATTTGCTCTTAAGCAGAACTTTACAACAAATTATTCCAATTAGAACCTGTACAAATTCCGAGATTTATATTAATAAAACTAGTTTAAGATTCAAATCTTGACTTATTTAAATACCATTTACCATCATTTCTTTCTTAAATTTAAAAGCAGTTCGTAGTTTTTTCATTTAAAACCCTTAGTTTCTGATGATCCAAATTTGGTTAAACAATCAAAAGCAGAACTATTCCCATCTTTTAGACAATTTGTGAGGTTTTTATTTCTAAAAAATCCATTGATAAAACCTGCTGCAAAGGAATCTCCAGCCCCTGTTGTATCAACTGGCTTAACAGTGACAGATGGTTGATGAATTTCATGATCCATGGTGAAGAGTTTTGATCCTGCTTTTCCAAGTGTTACCACCACCATTTTAACACCGGCATCAACCAGAAGCTTTGCTCCTGAACGACAGTTTTCACCAGTCAAAATATCGACTTCTTTCTCATTTAAAAATAGGATATCTGTTCTGGCCAGTACATCTTCCAGGGCTTTCATTCCAAAGGAAGCAAGAAGAGCACCCGGATTGAATGATAATATATTAGCATGCTTTGAGGCTTCTTCTACAACTTCTATGTACATGCCTGTTATATGCAGTATTTCAGAGTTTTTAATGAGTTGAATATCCGGTTTTAAAAGTTCAAATTTTGAATTTGCCCCCA
The DNA here is from genome assembly GCA_024167805.1 of Methanobacterium sp. ERen5. Taxonomy (GTDB): domain Archaea; phylum Methanobacteriota; class Methanobacteria; order Methanobacteriales; family Methanobacteriaceae; genus Methanobacterium_B. The sequence continues at coordinate 624,770 of CP099988.1, forward strand.
TATACGTATAGATGGATCGTTCTCCCAAATGATCCACTGCTATGAATGCCATTCCTGTCTTCTCATCTATTGGAATGAGTCTTTCTGTGTTGACATTTTTTTTATTGAAACCGGAACTAATGTAACTTCCATAATTATCCTTACCAATCCTGGCCATGATCCCAGTTTTTAATCCCAAATCAGAAGTTTTCAATGCAAAATTAGCAGCAGATCCTCCTAATGTTACATTGAGTTTTTCAGTGTCCACCTCATCATCTGCAACTGCAAATCTAGGCACATCCATCAAAAAATCAATGTTACAAGTACCAAGGGCTAGAACATCCAATTGATTCATGATTATTCACCATAAACAATTTCTTATGATCAATCCTGCGTATCTGATTCTTCATCTGAAAAAATTAATATTCTTCATAAAAATAATGTTTACTCTGGAAGCAGGCCCACAAATTTCTTTATCCTACCGAGTATCCCTTCTTTATCAGGTTCTATAGGTTTGTATTCCTTACCAATAAGATCAGCTGCTAGCTGCATAACAGCATTGCTTGTGGGGGAAGATGGATTTACCTCGACAATTGATCTTCCAAGTGCCATTGATCTTTCTATTTCCCGATCGTAGGGTATCACACCTATAAGTGGTATTTCCAGTATGGATTCTATCTCATTTTCGGACAATAGAAATTTATCATCGTACCACATGTTTAAAACAAATCCCTTAATATCTATGTTCAATTCATTGAACAGAATTCTAATTTTAAGTGCATCAGCTACAGATGGCATGGTAGACTGTGTAACAAGGATGGCTTCTGTGTTCTCAGGTAATCCTTCAAACACGTTGGCATTGATTCCAGAGGGCAGATCCATGAGGAAGACCTCACCATAATCTGAGATCTCATTCATGATCTTGTTCCATGAGATGTAGTTTGGGTTGATATGCTTCAAAGTTTCAAAATGAATTCCAGTAGGAACAACACGTACACCCTGATTTACCTCATAAACACATTCATCTATGGTTTTATCTCTAACCAGAACATCATGCAGCGTTACATCTGGATTTAACAAACCTGTTATTACATCCAAATTCGCCATCACAAGATCCAGATCCAACATCACCACCTCTTCACCAAAGAGGGATAATGCCACACCTAGATTGAAGGTTATCGATGTTCTTCCTACTCCACCCTTACCTGAAGCAAAAGCTATGAATCTTGACATTTTTTACCAGTTTTTTTGCAATATTTTATTTATCTTCTTCCAAGAAGGCCTTCAACTAATTTTGAAATAACACCCTTCTTATCAGGTTCAATAGGTTGGTACTCTTCTCCAATGAGATCCGCACCCAACTGCATTATTGCATTACTGGTAGGTGATTTGGGATTTTTTATTATCAGAGGTTCTCCAAATGCTGCAGCCCTACTCACTTCGGGATCATCTGGAATAACTGCTATTACAGGTACTTCTAATATTGTTTCAATTTCTGAAATGGTTAAGAAAGTTTTATCATGCTGCTCCCTGTTTATCACAACACCAATTATATCCACGCCCAATTTGTTTGCGATTATTTTGGTCTTGAGGGCATCACTTATGGAAGGAACTTCCGGAGTTGTTACAAGGATCATTTCTTGTGCAGCTGCTATTGCTGCTAAAGCATCCTTTTCTAGCCCGGCTGGAGCATCAATAATTAATATGTCTGCTGTTTCAACCAAAATTTCCAGTGCGCTTTCCAATCTATCCATTTTAATTTTACGGAGTCCCTCAAGGGAGATTCCTGCTGGAACAACCTTAACCCCTCCAGGTCCTTCATATATGGCATCCTCAATGGATGCAGCACCCGAAAGAACATCGTGTAAGGTGATTGATTTTCCTTCCATACCTAGGATAAGTTCGAGGTTGGCCATTGCAACATCTGCATCAAGGACTATAGTTTCTTCCCCATATGTAGATAATGCCACGCCTAAGTTAGCTGTAATCGTTGTCTTTCCAACTCCGCCCTTTCCTGAAGCAACTGTTATAACTCTTGTCATCTGATACCCCCTAACTGATTTCTACATTAACGTCAAATTTCTCGACAATCTCAGGATACTTTCTGAAACTCTTCCTGATCTCAATTTGAGACATGTCTACAATTTGTTTTTCTAATTTCATATCATCGGAATCTCCCATAATTCTCGAAAGAAATCCCTTAGATTCTGTTTCTATAATAATATTAACATTTCCAGTTAATTCTCTGGAATTTTCTAGGAAAACCATTACCTCAGCACCCTTTATTCTTGGAATTCCAAGTATGGATTTTTTTATCTTGTTCATCAGTGTGAGTTCTATTTTTTCAATATCCTCCTCACTGACTGAACCCCTTTGTAAGATTCTAGTATGTTGTCAACATCTTCCTCTTGAATATCCTTTATACCATACTTCTTCAACAATTCTGTACGATCCAATGGTTCGGATTCCATCTCTGGCATTTCATTGTTTTCATTTTCTTTAACAGTTATTTCACTGGATTCATCATCTGAAAAACTATTTTCGGGAGATGATTCTGTTGAATTATTTTCTTCTGTTGAGTTGATGTCAGTATCAGTATTAATTTCCGGCTCTAAAGGTTTATTGATCTGGGATTCCGGTTCGGGAATTGTTTCAAAAGGTTCGGGAATTTTATTACCTGTTTCGTTTTCTACTGTTTCGGTGTTGTTTAATGGAAGGTCTTCTGTTTCAAGTTTTGTTGGTGAATCAGATTTAACTGTTTCTATTCTGTGCACAGTTACTTTGGGATCAGAATCCGCCTCTTCTTCAAGTTTAGATACATTAATCAGATTTGATTCTATTTCATTCCGCACTTCTTCTGGCTTTTCAGACTCTTTAATAGCTTCTGAAACTAATTTTGGCTTGGGAACTGCCATGGGCTTAGGTTTAGGTGCTTCAACCATTTTAAGTTCATCTATAATTTTATAGGCTTCAGAACCCAGAATATATGGCTGGTTTATTTCCATTAAGAAATCCACCTGAGACTCTCGAACATCAAATATTTCAATCAATGTTAAATCATCATTAACAGCAGCCTGAATCTTCTTTACTGCATCTACCCTAGAAAACCTTTCATAAGATGCAGCAATTTCTTTACCATTTTTAAAAAGGATAAAACCTTCATCATTGCCTTCAGTAATACGTATGAATCCATTGTGATTTTTCAATGATAATTCATTTAACATTTCTTTAAAATCACAATTCTCTGCATAGCAAACTGTAGAAGGTTTGGTTATTGGCAAATCCATTAATATCCCCCGTAAATAAATTTAAAATAATAAAATATAGAAGGGTTTGAAGTCCTCTCAATGCTTCAATATACTTGGTAAATTTTACTTCCTTATGAGTTTGATCTCGGGAGGAGTAATGATGATTATGTTTTTACCATTCTTACAAAGAAGTATGGCTTCACCGCCAGTTTTATCCCTGAATGCCTTTAATTTCTCACCGGCTAATTTAAATTCTTCTGGACTGTCCCTTTCCAGAGTGCTCATATCCATTATGATGGGATTTTTTTCCTCTGTTATCTGGCTCAATGCAAAATCGAAGTCGTCTAGGTTTTTGGCCTTCATGAGAATAATTTCGTACAGAGAATGTTCAGGAACGATTATAGTTTCCTGTTCCTCTTTATGCTCACTTTCATCATCTATCCCAATGTTCTTTTTAATTGTATCCAGTATATCCTTCATTTCTTTAGGTCCCCTATATAATCAATAATTACATCCAGTAACCTCGAAGCTCCTCCATTTCTCACATCCACTGCAGGTAACCCGTACTTTTCTTCGTACTTTGCGAGTTCAGATTTATCTGTAACATTTCTCAGATTTACTGATAATCCAACTACGCTGGTTGGTTCTACTGCTTCTATTGCACGAACCTCATAATCAATTCCCCTTGGTTCCCTATATGGATGATTAGGCCTGTGACATACAACTGTAGCATCAGGCATTGCTCCTATAAGTATTGCTGTAGACAAACCCCTTGGGTGTGGATTACCCATCTCAGTTATGCTTGATTGACCTTCTACAAAGATTATATCTGGCTGCTTAAGTTCTTCCATATATTTGATGGAACCAATAACAGCAGATGCCACATCCATTACAGAAAGACTTCCTGCCCTGAAATTCATATCTACAGGTTGTTCAAAACCCATTTCATCAGTAGAAATAACAACAGCATTTAAACCTTTTTCTTTAGCTGCTTGTCCCAACATTCTGGTGGTGGTTCGTTTTCCACATTCCTGTGAGGTACCCCCTACAAAAACAACCGGTGTTTTATGTTTGTAGCTGAGTTTTGGAAGCACTTCTGTGCACATTGGAGGTGCTGTTCCGAAAATTTTGCGTATAACATCCAACCGTGGACTAATTTCCTTAATCACAACTCCCTTAGAGTCGGCAAATTTGAATATTGATTCATTTTGCGCAAGTGGAAGGGATCTAAACGAAGTTACAACGTTTTTACCGCTGTCTATTGCCTCTACTGCATACTTCAAAGCAGATCCTTCTGCTCCAATTGGGAGCATTATGGCAACACTCTTTGCATCAGTAGTTTCTAAAAGTTCCTTTAAATTTCCTGATACTGTGTGACCACAAAACTTCTGGCCCTGTTTTTCGACGTTATCATCTATGAAACCTACCGCTTCTACTCCCTCAAAATTAGAAAATTTTTCTCCGCCTCCACCACATCCTATGATAATGAATGGGTTGAGATCTTGGATTTCTTGAAGAGAAGTTATAAAATACACTGGATCACTCCTATAATTTTTCGTGAATTACTGTGAAACTTAACATTACCTATTTATTTAATAAATGTTAAACCAAGATATATACTTTGGGTAGATACTCAATTCTATTGTGGAGGCATTAGTATGGTAGAAATGATAGAAAGAATATTGAAGGATTTAGGCAGGATAAACGGAGTAACTGGATCATTAGTAGTTGGTAAAGACGGTTTGATAATAGAAAGCGAAGTTCCGGGAGACATTGACTCTGAACTGGTTGCAGCTATGTCATCTGCAGTTTTTGGTACAGCAGAAAGATCAGCTGAAGAAATGAAACATGACCCTCTGCAGCAAGTAATGATAGAAGGGGAAAAAGGAAAAACATTGATGATTGATGCTGGAGAAGGAATTTTAGTAGTGATAACAGACATAGAAATAAATCTAGGATTGATCCGAATAGAAATGAGAAGAAGTGCCGAGCGAGTTATTGACATGTTAACCTAAATTCCCTTGGCGTTTTACTTAAGTAAATGAGGGGATGAACAAATGCGAAAACCCTATGTAATATTGATCGGAAGTGCATCTGGTATTGGTAAATCTACTATAGCCTCGGAATTAGCAAAAGAATTGGGAATCAAACATTTAATTGAAACAGATTTCATTAGAGCCATAGTTCGTGGAATAATAGGTCCAGACTATGCACCTTCACTACACAAATCCTCATTTGATGCATATTTAACATTAAGGGATAAGGAACGATTTGATGGAGATACAGATTCATTGATTGAAGCTGGCTTCGAAGATCATGCCTCATTTGTAATTCCCGCCATTGAAAGGGTTATAAGAAGAGCTGTTGATGATTTTGATGATGTGGTAATTGAGGGAGTTCATCTCGTACCAGGTTTCATAGATATTGAGAAGTTCCAAAAGGATGCATCCATCCATTTCTTCGTTTTAACTGCTGACAAAGAAGTTCACAAGGAACGGTTTGTTAAAAGGGCAATGAAGATTAAAAGGGGAGGAAAACATCTTGAGTACTTCAAAGAGAATCGTGTGATCAATGATTATCTAGTTAAAAGTGCAATTGAACATAATATTCCAGTAATCAATAATCAAACCATTGATCAAACTCTAAAACGCATGTTGACACTCATCCGTGGAATTTGTAAAGTAATGCTTTTCAAACACTCAGTTGACCAGCTTGAAGAAGAAACTTCCATCATACTGGATAAATACGGAGGTAGAATGGTTGATGTTTCCTACTTCCTTCCAGGGTTTGGTGAACCACTAAAAAGAAATGTTAATGTGTTTGACCCAGTTGAGGCCAAACGGTTCATTGAAAAGTTGGATGAGAATCCTAAACGTAAAAAAGATCTTGAAAATCTCTACAGTTTATCAGGAAACGTTCACAGCCACAAGATTTGTGCCCCTGATAAGAAAAGTCTTGAGGCCATGATCAAGGATCTAGATAATGCTGGGTTGATCTATAAGAACGAAGAAAAGTGATTATATAAATTTAGATTTGGAAGTAATTTTATGGTAGTTAAGGAGATCTTTAATTGAACAACATAAACACAGACTGTCCTGTTTGTAAAGGTAGAAATACCCTAGAAATGACCAGTAAAACCGAAGAAATACCCTATTTTGGGGAAATTCTTGAATCTACTATTATTTGTTCGGAATGTGGTTACAGACACACAGATACCATCTGTCTTGAACAGAAAGAACCTGTATATTACTCCCTTTTAATAAGTAAAGCTAACATCAATGCAAGGGTTGTGAAATCTCAAACAGCAACTTTAAGCATACCAGACTTGGGACTTAAAGTTGAGCCCGGACCAAAATCACAGGGATACGTTTCAAATGTTGAAGGTGTTTTAAACAGATTTGGATCTGCAGTGGAAACAGCCATTGAATGGGCAGAAGAACCTGAGGTAAAGGAAAATGCCCTGAAAATAATTGAAAAAATTGAGGATATTAAATCTGGTGATGGATCCGCAACCTTAATAATTGAAGATCCCTTTGGACACAGCATAATCATTCATGATGATGCAAAACACAGAAAATTGTCCCAAGAAGAAGTTGAAAATTTAAACACTGGCTTTGTTACCATCGACCAGTAATTCTTGTTGGCAATATCCATTAGGACATTGTCAAATAGGTTTATCTAACTGACTAGGGTTATCTAATTTAAAATAAGTTTTGTATCAATTCAGTAGTTTGAATTTAATTTTTTCTAAGTTAGTAAAAGAAAGAAATTAAGTTGTATGATAATTATTGAATCTATTTCTAAAAAAAACTTAATTCATATGGAAAATTAGTTTGTTTAAAGGATTGATAATGAGATTAAAATATCTCATCATCGTCATCATCAACATCTTTAATCTTTAATGATTTTTTAACATCCAAACTTAAAGCATCACAATCTGCTTTTATTGCATCTAAATGTTTTAAAATCCTGAATTTTTCTTCGTTAATTCTTTTGATGTTGGTGTAAGGGTATATTGATTCCTTGAGCATTTCATATTCTATGGTTGTGTAAGGATAATCATTGAGCTGTTCACAAACACGTTCGAGAACTTCGCCTAAAAATTTGTTCATTTCAACCTTCACACGTTCCCTTATCATCTTGTCTTTGTCAAGATTCTTTTTCATCAGCCTTACAACTTCTGCCTTGGCAAACGGTAGGTCTTCACTCTCTTCTTCAGTTACTTCTTCATCCCCTAAAATTCCTTCAGAATCATCAAATTCTTCGGGTACTTCTTCATCCCCTAAAATTTCTTCTGAATCTTTGACATCTTCGGTTGATTCTTCGTTAACTTCTTCAGTAGTTTCATTCCCTTCTTCAGTAGTTTCATTCCCTTCTTCAGTAGTTTCATTCCCTTCTTCATTATTAAATTCTTCTTCGTTGAAATCCATGATCTTTGCCTCCTATTATCAATTAATAATCTGTTAAACGCCCTATATAAAGTTACTTATAATATTAATCATTGCCCCCATAATTTTACATTAAAAACTAAATATTGTGCAAATAAACGGAGCTAACTTCAAAATATTGAAAGGGCCTATTTTTTTAAGTCCGAATCTATAAAATTTCAAGACTGAGATCCAGTGCTGTTACAGAGTGTGTCAGATAGCCTGTAGAAATAATATCCACCCCAATACCTGCGTAGTTCTCAATATTATTTGGACCTATACCTCCAGAAACTTCTATTAGGATATTGTCCCTCAAATTCTGATTTTCAATGGCCTTAACTACATTTTTCACTTCTTCAGGATCCATGTTGTCCAACATCACAATATCTGCCCCTGCAATCGAAGCTTCCAATGCATCCATCATATTTTCAACTTCAATTTCAATTTTTTTAGTGAAACTGACTTTGCTTCTTGCAATTTTAACTGAGTCCCCAACACTTCCAACAATGGCTATGTGATTGTCTTTAATTAAAACACAGTCATCCAACCTGTAACGATGACTGTCTCCACCACCCAATTTAACTGCTTCTTTCTCAAATAGTTGCAGTCCAGGGGTGGTTTTCCGGGTTGCAGCAACCCTCATGTTAGGATCAATTTTGTGCACCATTGAAACAAGATTGAAAGTTGTAGTTGCAATACCGCACATTCTCATGAGCAGATTCAGTACAGTTCTCTCAACACCCAATATTGTCCTTGCATCACCCTCAATCTCCAACAACACATCATCTGCACCTATTTTTTCCCCATCGGAAACCAAAGCCTTTGCATCGACTGAAAATTCAGCGAATATTTCGCATGCAAGTTCTACTCCTGCTGTGATTCCTGGTTCCCTGCTAATAATATGTGCCTTAATAATAGTATCAGGTTTTATAAGGGCTGTTGATGTGATATCCTCAAATCCCACATCTTGATGGATCATTCCAATTATTTCTGTTAAATCGTACTTCATAATAATTACACACCAGTTAAAAAAATTCAATAGTATAATGTTCTATTGGAATACAGTACTTCTATAGGTATTTCTTTTATAAAATAAAAGATATAAATATTCTTCACTCAAGGGTAGCAGAACCGTAACATAACATGGATCAATAATTTAATGATAGTCCCGGCTCTGTTTGCCACTAAGACAAATTGTAAATTATTTAGGATGGTTTAAATGGAAATAATATTTTTAGGAACATCATCGGCAATACCCACCAACAACAGAAACCACTCAGCCTTAGCTCTAAAAGCCTTTGGAGAAATCATACTCTTTGACTGTGGGGAAGGAACACAACGACAAATGACCAGGGCCAGACTGAGTCCCATGAAGATCGATAGAATATTTGTTACACATTTCCACGGAGATCATATACTGGGAATTCCCGGATTAATACAATCAATGGCCTTCAGGGGAAGAAGGGATACACTGGAAATATACGGACCACCCGGCATTAAAGAACTTTTAAATAGTATGAAGAAGTTGGGTTACTTCGCACTTTCATTCAACATAGCTGTCCATGAAATACAGGAGGGCACAGTTTTAGAAGAGGATGATTTTAAAATTTCAGCCCAGCTTATGAAACACTCAGTTGAAAATTACGCGTACTGTATCGAAGAGAAAAGAGCCCCTAAATTTATAAAAGAAAAGGCCTTGAAACTCGGGATTAAACCTGGACCAGCCTATGGAAAATTGCAAAGCGGGCTTCCTGTAAAGATAGGAAACAAAATTATCAAACCTGAAGAAGTTTTAGGAGAAAAAAGAAGGGGTAGAAAGTTGGTTTACTCGGGAGACACATTGGCCTGCGAAGAAATGGTGGACTTTTCTAAAGATGCTGATGTATTGATTCATGAATCAACCTTCAACAACAGTCACAAAGAAAAGGCATTTGAAACAGGACATTCAACTGCTGAAATGGCTGCAGACATTGCAAAAAAAGCAGGTGTGAAGAAGTTGGTTGTAACCCATATAAGCACCAGGTACAAAGATGTTAAAACCCTTGAAATGGAAGCTGTAACTGTTTTTGAGGATTCTGTCGTGGCCGAAGATCTAATGAGGCTGGAGGTTGAACAGCATGACGATTGAATCCATCTTAAGCAACCCCTCTTGAAGGATGTTGTGGTGACCCTAATAATAATTGGTGCAGCCCTTGGAATTGTTAAATGGACATCCATATTCATATCTAAAACAGGGACGAAATTTGATTCTGAAGCAACTCTCGTACAAGTTATAAATGAGATCATTAGGTACGGTGTTTATGCCATAGCACTGACTTTGATATTAAATGAACTGGGAATCAACATAACAGCCATTGCATTGAGTTTAGGAATTGTTGGTATTGCAGTGGGTTTCGCTGCCAGAGATACCATTTCAAACTTCATTGCTGGTTTATTCGTACTTGCAGACAAGAGTTTTAAAGTTGGGGACATAATTGAGATATCTGATTACAAGGGAAAAGTCCATATAATGGGATTCAGGGTAACTAAATTAATTACCCCTGACAACAATATTGTTTCAATCCCAAATTCTAACTTCTCAAAGAATGTGCATGTAAACCACACCCCACTCGAAGAGAAACGGGTAGATTTGGAAATAACAGTACCTTACCAAGTTAAAGTTGAGGGTTTAAGAGAAAAATTTATTGACATTCTAGATAAACATGAATGGGCACTCAATGATCCATTGCCAAATTTTAATATCAATGAACTTGCAGATACAGGTATAAAAAGCACTTTAAGTTTTTGGGTCGTTGATCCATGGAAGGTTGAAGAATATCGCTCCATCATAGCGAGTGAAATTGGAACATTACTGGTGGTTGATAATGAAAAGGACTAATTTGATGGCTCTAGGAATAGTGGTAGTATGTATTCTAGTTTCACTAACCATAGCCATGGCAGCCTTTGAACAGTCCAAAAATTTAACAGCCGCTCAAAAGAGTTTGAAGGATTACAACGAAAAAATGAGTCAACCCGTGGATGCGCTTGATCCCCTGAGCACCAAGGCAGGTGCCTCCCTTGGAGAACTGGTCATTCCAAAACTTGGTGTGAACTGCACCATAAGATCTGACACGGTCAATGCCTACAATGCAGTTTATCATTATCCTGAAAGTGCTATGCCAGGACAACCCGGAGAATGTGGTATACTGGGTCATAGAACTACCTACTCCGGATTATTTGAAAACATAGGTTCGTTGGAAGTTGGAGATCAGGTAATAATTGTGGACACAATCATGAAAAAGAAGTACACCTACTCAGTAACATCCAATGGAAATGACATTAGATGGGATTACAAAACCAATCCAGTCGCCTTTGCTTTGGATGGAAAGGCAAGGTTAATGCTCATGACATGTTACCCTCCTGGAAAAAAGGAAGCTGCATACATAGCACACTGCGAACTAGTATCAACCGATAATATTTAACAAATTCAATTTACTTTTATTACTAAATTTTTTGTGGGAAATGTCACAAACCCCTGTTTATTAGTGTTTTCTTTGTGTGCCATGTCACCATATTCATTTTTAGCTTTAAATCAGTCAAAATTCTTCATGATATCATGGGACTGTAACTATGCACTGTTTCCCAACTTGGTAAAGTTTTATTAATAATGAATAGAGCAATATATTAAATTAGTACTGTATGTCTTGATGAGGATTAATTGTATGGAATAATTGTTAACAATTAAAACTTTTCATGGTCTAAAAAAAGTATTAAGAGGCGTTAATATGGTAGAAATAGAAATAGACGAAAATGCATGTGTTGGATGCGGTTCTTGTGTGGACGACTGCCCTAACGATGTCTATGAAATGGATGAAGCTAAAAACAAAACTAAAGTTGTTAATGCTGACGATTGTATGGCATGCCTTTCATGCCATGAAATCTGTCCTGCCGAAGCAATGGAACATAAAAACATACACGTGGCTAAAAGGCTGTATATCGATAGAAAAGTTAATGATGTACTCAATAAGATAATCTAGGAGACATTAGTATGGCATATGAAATTAAAAGGGAAGGAAAGGAAGTATTTGGGGATTTTAAACCTGAACTTATTCCTGATGAATGTGGGGGAGATATTGATGATTATGAAGAGGCCCTTCACGTTCTTATGAAGTTTGTTGGTTCAATGTCCAGCGCCCTTGAACAGGTGTCTGGAAGGGGTGCGAATGCAATTGTTTATCAAGCCGGTAAAAGAATGGGCCACGAAGCAGGTAAAATGGTTGAAAAAACCGACGACCTTGAGAAAGCAATGCAAGAATTGAGTGAAATTTTAGGTGCAGAATTTTATTTTGATATGTGGAAACCAGCTGGTCAAGAAGGTTACACCATTGAAAAGGGTGATGAAACAGTTGTGAAATTAATTTTCAGAGATTGTGTAGTCAGACAAACACTTCGAAGAACTGGTCTTCCGCAAAAAGGACCTTTATGTTACTTATTATATGGTTATACAGTTGGTGCTGTGGAAGAGGTTATGGATATCAGGGGAAAACTCGACATTGACCATGTAGGGCCAAATGCCTGTCTTAAAACATTGACAATCAAATGGAGTGGTAAATAATGGTAAACATCGCTCTAGAATTACTAGCAAGCTGTACAGGCTGTGAAATATCAATACTCGATCTTCATGAAGAATTGATCGATGTCCTTGAACAAGCCAACCTCGTTTATGCACCCATACTCATGGATGTGAAGGAAATACCTGAAAACATTGACATTGCAATTGTTTCAGGATCTGTCAGAAATGAAGAAAACAAAGAAAGGCTGGAAGAGATACGGGAAAAGGCCAATACTGTTATTGCATACGGTACATGTGCATGCTACGGAGGAATAACTTGTATGGCAGATCTCTACAGTCCTGAAGAAGTATCAGACAGAAGCTTTAAAGACAATCCAAGCACAGAATCTGCGGCTGAGCCTTCTGAAGTGGTTCCAAAACTCCTGCCAATAGTACATCCTGCAGGAGACCTTGCTTTAATAGATTATTATTTGCCAGGCTGTCCACCAAAGGAATACTTGGTAAAGGACATTCTTGTTCCATTGATCAACGGAGAAGAACCTGTTGTACCTAAAAAATCTGTTTGTGCAGATTGTGAACGTACCATGGAACACGTTGAATTCGATAAGATCCACAGAAGAGTTGAAGGAACTCCAGATCCTGATCTATGTTTTTTAAGCCAAGGTTACATCTGCATGGGATCAGCAACCCTTGGAAGGTGCGGTGCACTATGCTCATCAGCCGGTGTTCCATGTCATGGATGTGGAGGACCTTCCTTGGACATATTAAGGGAACCTAACCATGATGTATACAACTGTATTGTAAACAGAATAGCTCATCTCTCCAAGATGCCCCACAAAGATGTTGAAAAACAGATCTACGATGTTGGGCATTTGATATATGGATTTGTTATTGGAAGCACGATAATGGAGAATAAAAAGGTTTCATTGATCCCTCAGTTGATCAAGAAATAGATTGGTGATAATTATGAAACAAATAGAAATAAGCCCAGTATCCAGAATTGAGGGCCATGCAAAGATCACAGTTCAGCTCGATGATGCTGGAAATGTTTCAGATGCTCACTTTCATGTCATGGAAATAAGAGGATTTGAAAAATTCTTGGAAGGTGCAGCTGTAGAGGAAGCGCCTAGAATCACTCCCAGAATATGTGGAGTATGTCAAACAGCCCACCATGTAGTATCTGCAAAGGCTACAGATGCTGTGTTTGGTTTAAAACCTCCTGAAACCGGGAAAAAATTAAGAGAACTCAGTTTACTGGGCCAGTACATTCATTCCCATGCCCTTCATTTTTACTTCCTAGGAGGGCCAGACCTTGTTCTTGGACCAGATGCAGACCCCGCTGAAAGGAACGTTGTTGGAATAATCAAGAAAAATCCTGATCTTGCAAAGATGGCTATAAAAACCCGTAAAATAGGACAAGAAATCACAACAGTTGTTGGTGGAAAACCAATCCATCCAGTCACATCCATCCCTGGAGGACAGTCAAAGGTCCTTACATCCGGGGAAAGAGATGCACTACTTCCTAAAGTCCAGGAAGGAATCGGATTAGTTGAAACTGGCTTAGAAGTAGCCAAACCATTGTTTGAAACTTATGCTAATGAAATTGAATCATTAGGCCCTATTGAAACTTATTTTGGTAGTTTAACAAATGGCGGTGCTTTAGAACTTTATGATGGGCCAATGAAGATCGTGGATAAAAATGGTGGTGCTGTAACAGAGTTTGATACTACCAACTACTTGGATTATATCGAAGAAAAGGTTCAACCATGGTCCTACATGAAGTTCCCATACCTCAAACAAATAGGATTCCCTGAAGGTAATTACAGGGTTGGACCGCTTGCTCGGCTCAATATTGCAGACTCGGTTAATACAGAAAGAGCATCTGCACTCTTTGGAGAATTTAAGGACAACTTTGGAATGGCACAAAATCCTTTGCTCTACCATTACGCTAGATTAGTGGAGCTCATGTACTGTGTTGAAAGATCAATACAACTCCTTGAAGACGATTCCATCACAAGCACAGACATTAGAACAAATTTAAGCGAACCATTGATGTCCACTGCTGATGCTAAAAATTCTGATGAACAAATGAGGGGCGTCGGTGTTATTGAAGCACCTAGAGGTACCTTGTTCCATGATTATGAAACAGATGGTGCAGGAATAATCAAAAATGCCAATTTAATTGTTGCATCTGGACAGAACAACCTTTCAATGGATATTGGTGTTAGGGAAACTGCCAAAGCAATGATCAAGGGTGATGAAGTTTCTGAAGGACTTAAAAACCGTCTTGAAATGATTGTGAGGGCATACGATCCATGTTTATCCTGTGCAACCCACATGATAAATGGTGAATCTTCCATGTTACTCGACATCCATGACAGTGACGGACACTTAATAAAGAGACAACTCATCTAAGACAGGGAAAAGATCAATTCCCATTAATCATTCCCATATTATAATTCTGGGAATGATATCTTATTTTTTTAGTATTAACATGTTCATTTAGTTTAAAATATGTTAGAATTACCAATAAAAAGCCGTGAAGTTTTAGGTTAAATTATTAAGCAGAATAAGATATAAAACAATAAACATAATAGCATTGATACAATATTAGGATTGAATATTCAATAGTAAAATGGGATTTTTATGAAAAACTCTGATCTGTTGTTTAAACTTGAAAGGATCGTTATTGATCTCGTTAAAGTAGATGGAGTAGATGGCGGTTTAATTGTAGATGATACTGGGAAGGTAGTAGCTAAGCGAATGCTTCAAGACATTGATATTGAACTATTTGGACCCATGTCAAATGTTATTACCAGCTCTTCCAAAAGATTGTTTAATTCATCCCATCAAGGAGAAATACACAGGGTACTAATTGAATCGTTGAATGGTAAAGCTCTTTTTTGAATCTTGAAAATGTGCATCTGATTGTCCTAATGAAAAATCATTCCAACGTTGGTCTAATTTTAGTTTCATCTAAAAGGGCTGCAGAAAAGATCAAAGTTTTGAGTAAGGATTTAATACCCGATACAGTTGAAACAATAGCAGAACCCGAAAAAGAACCTTTAAAAGCAGAAAATGAGCCTGATGTAACCCCTGATGGTCTTGAAATGGTTGAATCTGAGGCGGTGGTTGAAGAAATATCAATCCAGAGACCTATGGAAACACCTCCGGAGGAACAGGTTGTTTTAGAGGAATCTTTTGAACTTGAACCAAAAATACTAGAAACTGAATCCGAAGATAGGAGCCGTCAGGTTTTAGAATCTGTGGAAATTAAAGAATTTGAGATTGAATCTGAAGTAGATGTGGATGTTGAAACTTCCAAAGCCGAAGAAAAGGTAGAAGTGGAAGAAGAATTAGAAATAGAATCTGAAGAACTTATTCCTATAATTAAACCTCCTATTGCTTTCCCAGATATTAAAAAGATAAGTGAAGTGCCTGAAGATGTTGAAGCCAGATCTGAGTTAATTTTGGATATTTATGATGCAGTATTCAGGGCCATGTCCATTGGTGCCAGTAAGATCATGGGTGTAGCACCTGCAAGGGGTTTGACACAGAAATTTTTACCATCACAGGAATGTAAAAGACTGCTAAATGGAGTTGAAGTAAAAAGTAATTCAACATTGAACTTCGATAAAATTAGGGATAACGCTTCTAAAATCAAGGTTGAAGATAGGGAATCAGAGTTTATCGAAGATTTCACAAAAATTTTAAATGTTATCACCGATAACTACGGAAAAGTAATGGGATACGAAGCATTTAGAGGAATGGTAAGGCCAGAATTTAAGAAAATTACAGATTCGTATGGCCCAGTCATGAAAAAATTAGGAATAATCAACAAAATGCATCCTGAGATCTCCGAACTGTTCGGAAGTTAAAAGTCATTATTTTTATTTTTTAGAGCATCAAACTCGTAATATTCTGACCTTTTTTTGTGGATCCATGAATAGGGATCTTGATAAAAATTATATTCGCCAACAGTTAATAAACAATGCAACACAATATGAAAATGGTGATAGCATGAATGCTCCATGGGTTGAAAAATACAGACCACAAACATTGGATGAAGTTGTGGGTCAAGAACATACAATATTACGACTTAAAAGATACGTTAAAGAGGGCAATATGCCCAATCTCATGTTTACAGGTCCTGCAGGTGTTGGGAAAACAACTACTTCCATTGCATTGGCAAAGGAAATGCTTGGCGAATACTGGAGACAAAACTTCTTAGAGCTGAACGCATCTGATGCCAGAGGAATTGATACAGTTAGGAATGATATTAAGAGTTTCTGTCGTTTGAAAGCTGTTGGATCACCCTTCAGAATTATCTTCCTAGATGAAGTTGATAACATGACCAAGGATGCTCAGCATGCCTTGAGAAGGGAGATGGAAATGTACACAAAAACATCTTCATTCATACTATCATGTAACTACTCATCTAAGATCATTGATCCAATCCAATCAAGGTGTGCAATATTCAGATTTGTTCCGGTTAAGGGTCATCAAATCATTAAAAGGTTGGAATACATTGCCCAAACTGAAGGTCTTAAAATTGACATTGCGGCCATTGAAAGTATAGTTTACTTTGCTGAAGGTGATATGAGAAGGGCTGTGAACATTTTACAGGCATCTTCTTCTGCAGGTGAAGAAGTTACAGAGGAAAGTGTTGATGAAGTTGTTTCTAAAGCCAAACCAAAGGATGTTAAAAAGATCGTTAATAAGGCACTCGATGGTGACTTTATAGGTGCTAGAGAACTTTTAAGGGATGTTATGGTGGTTCAAGGTACCAGTGGAGAGGATATGGTGACCCAGATATACCAGGAAGTTTCTAAAATGGCTTTAGATGGATCATTAAATGAGGATATTTATATTAACCTTGTTGAAAGTATTGGTGAAACAGATTACAGAATAAGAGAGGGATCAAACCCAAGAATTCAATTGGAAGCGTTGTTAACCAAGTTTTTAATAAATTCAAAGGCAGATTAAATGTTGTGGACAGAAAAGTACAGTCCCAAAAACTTCGATGAAGTTATTGGAAATGTCAAGATCAAAGATGAAATCCTAAACTGGACAGAAGACTGGTTACTTGGCAAAACCAGCCAGTGCATTCTTCTTATTGGACCACCAGGTATTGGTAAAACTACCATGGCCCATCTGGCGGCCAAAGAATTTTCAGAGTACATTGAGCTAAATGCAAGTGACAAAAGATCATACGATATCCTAAAAAACACCATTGGAGAGTCTTCACTTTCAAAATCTCTTTATGGTGACGGACTCAAACTAATAATACTTGACGAAGTGGATGGAATTCATGGAAATGAAGATAGGGGCGGTACAAGAGCCATAAATCAGATTGTTAAGGAGGGCAAACACCCCATAATAATGATGGCAAACGACCCTTACAGTAAAAGGTTACAGAGTCTTAAACCTAAATGTAACACCCTAATAATGCGTAAAGTTCATACAAATTCTATTGTATCTTTACTTAAGAAGATCTGTGTCAAGGAAGGCGTAGAATTTGAGGAACACGTGATTAGAAACCTTGCAAAAAGATCGAATGGTGATCTGAGGACTGCAATTAACGATCTAGAAGTCATTGCCAGGGGCCAAGAGAAAATTACCTCGGAAGATCTTGAGCTATTATCCTCAAAGGACGATATAGTCAACATATTCGATACTGTTAGGACTGTGCTCAAGAGCAAGGATCCCAAACGTGTAAGGGCAGCCATGAGGGTTGATTCAGAACCTTCTTTCATACTGGAAATAATCACCGAAAATATTCCTAAGGAATATGAGAAGGTTAATGAAATACAAAGTGCCTACGAAAAGATTTCACAGGCAGATCTATACCTTGGAAGAGCATTTAATACACGTATTTACACCTACTGGAAATATGCCTTTGAATTAATGGGTCTCGGAGTTGCACTATCCAAGGCAGAAACTTATAAAAAGTTTTCAAGACTCACCAACTCTTCAATCTTTCCAAAACTTTCTAAAAGCCGTGGCAATAGAAATTTGGAGGATAAAGTTGCGGAGAAAATGGGTCATAAACTTCATGCCTCCAAGAAGGTTGTTAAGGAACAATTCCCCTACATGAAGATAATGTTCGAAAATGATGAAACCGCCCATGAACTTGCCACATACTTTGATCTAGCTGATGATGAAGTTAAATTGTTCAGATCCAGAAAGATAAAGGTTAAAAAATCAAAGAAAAAACCTGCAAAGTCCAGCAAATCCACAACAAGTAGCAAGAAATTATCTGGAGAATCAAAAGTTGAAACATCAAAGAAGGTTGATGTTGAATCTAAAGTGAGTTCAAAGAAAAAATCCCATTCTAAAAATAAAACAGAAGATAAAACTGTAAAAAAATCTTCTAAAGATACTAAGAATGAGAAGGAATCAGAAAATAATAGTAAAGATTCACAGATGTCCCTGTTTAATTTCAACAAATAACTAATTAACCCTTCCCAGGGGTTTCTTTATTTTTTTATTTAATCGAGTTCTCAGAAATGAACAATGCTGATTTTAGAATGTTTTCGCGAACATCACCAACAAAGTTCCCGAGAAAACTCAATGTTTCAAGTTCGTAGTTAGTTTGAATTGAAAATTCACATTCCTGGCCCAAATTTTCTATCCACTCCATTATCCATGAACTTGGAACATTTTGGAGAGGATATATCAATTTATGATCCATCTTATGGGTGTTTATTTCATGGACAACATCCATCTTCTCGCCATTAAACAGTCTGTTTAAAATATGCACAGCCTCATCATCCAAGGTTGTGGCCATTGCTATGGAATCGTACTCTGCAGGTTCAAAATTAGCTATATTTCCACTTAAAATTTGGATCCCATACTTACGTTTGTAGGGTTCAAGGATAATTTTCAGTGCAAAATCTGTGCATGAATTATCAGTTGGAACTAATATTTTTTCCCTTGGTTTAATTGAGCTTGCCAGAACCCTTGATGCTCTCGTGCACAGCCTTTGAAACAATCCGGATCTATGTACCTTAAAATCTGGATAATTCCTCAAAAATTGTTCCTCTCTTTTCCGTGTGAATTTTGAAAATCTCTGATTGTTTATGAAGATGTTAGAATGATACACACTCAAAAATCTGGTGTCCACACCGATCTTTCCTAAAAATCTTAATTCATCCACATTCTGGTTCAAAAACTGAGCTCCAATATTTTCAACAGAAATTTTCCCAAATATTTGTTTGGATTCTACTATGATTTTCATCCTGTTTATGTTTGATTATCATTTTTAGTATTCACTTTCCTTTTGACACAACATGTAATCTATAATTCCCAATGAAATTTTTTTAGAAAAAAATAACTATTTCAAATGAACAAAAAAATACTCAAAGAAAACTATCCATCAACCTCAATAAAATTAATTATTAGCTACCATTTATTTGTAAATCTAAATCTTTAGTTTTAAATGGTGGGTGATCTGTGCTAAATATTTTGGTAAAGAATTCATTTAATTTTGGAGGGATTTTAGTTGTTTGAAATCTTCAAAAAGAAATCAGAATCCAGTGATGATATGCTTGAAATAGATTTAGAAGAGCCTGTGGACTGTTTATGTGATTTTACTTTCAATTTTCACTGGCAACATAAGGGGAAAAACTCGATCCCAATTGGAAGGTTCCCAACAACGAACTAAGCTTTGGAGATCTGGTTGAACATTTAAAGCAGGGCCAAAATATCAAGATCAATGGAGATGTTGGACATAGGCTCTGCTCCAGCATGGGCACGGATCTGGTGTACTTCGGTGGGAATGGAAGGGACTTGAATGTTGGTGATGTTTATGTGGATGGAAATGTTGACTCCAGAATGGGAATCAGCATGACTCGGGGTAGAATATACATCAAAGGAACCATCAAAGAACCTGTTGGAAATGTAGTTCAGGTCAAATCTGATGTTAAAGGTTATAAAAAATTCAGATCAATCACAGATATCATGTCAAATGGGTTGGAAAACGATTCTCCAATGGGATTTCAGGCGAATGGAAATCAAATGATCGTAGACGATGGAATGGTTAAAGATACAGTTGGTGCCAGGCTAGATGTTGAAGGGAAAATCACAATCAATGGAAATGTTGATCTGAGTACAGGTATACTGATGAGAAAGGGTAGTGTGAGGGTAAATGGTGATGCAGGCAAAAATACAGGGGCACTCTTAAACGGAGGTACCGTGATAATCAATGGAAACGCCGACGATTTTACTGGAATTGATATGATCCATGGAAATATAGTAGTGAATGGAAATGCAGGTAAATTTATGGCGGCAAATAAAAGGGATGGAAATATTTTAGCACATTCTGGAAATCCAATCCCGCCAACCACAGAAAAAACTGTTACAAATTCAGATCAGCAGTTTTTGATAGGGTTAGGTTTCAATCCTCGGAAATTTAAGAAATTCAACTGATAAAAATTTTAACCCCTGTTTTATCGATTTTTTTTTGAATTTGGGCAAAGATTTTTATTTCATGCCACTCTAAAGAATTTTATGATTGGAATCCTTGAAAACTTAAGCAACCTTGCTATTTATCTTATTGAGAGTTTGGGATACTGGGGAGTGTTTATAGGAATGACAGTGGAAAGTGCGTGCATTCCCCTTCCAAGTGAAATTATAATGTCTTTTAGTGGTTTTGTTGTATATGAAGGCACAACCAACATGACCTTAATAGGAATAACTATTGTGGGTGCTTTAGGAAACCTTTTCGGTTCATTAATAGCTTATTATGTGGGTTTAATTGGTGGTAGGCCATTACTTGAAAAGTATGGAAAATATGTATTTATAACACACAGCAAGTTGGAATTGGCTGATAAATGGTTTGAGAAGTATGGATACGAAGCTGTGTTTATAAGCAGACTTCTTCCAATTATCCGAACTTTCATTTCCCTTCCAGCTGGAATTACCCACATGGATCTGAAAAAATTTGTGACATATACATTTCTTGGTTCGCTTCCATGGAGCTTTGCACTCGGTTACCTTGGAGTGAAGCTTGGTCCCCACTGGGAAATCATTAAAACCTACTTCCATATTCTGGATTATTTTGTTGTTTTGGGAATAGTGATAGTGGTTGGTTACCTAGTTTACAAATATAAATTCAAATCTTCAAGCACCTAAATTTGAATTTAATAATAACTAATTTTTTTAGAGATTTTTACAGCCAAATATTGGTTTATAATAGTTTTATGAGGAATAATGAAAGTTTCTTTTATTATATTCATGAAAAATTTTTAAAAATATTTATACTACTTCATTCAATAACAATTGGTAATTAAAAGGAGATGTGAAAATAAAATGGTTAGATCAAATACACTACTACTGAAATTAAGGCTATTTTTAGCCCCAGTAATTCTATTTGCAATTCTTTACCTGATCCTAACACTCGTCTTATCCTACTTCCACATTGGATACACATTTGCCTATGTGGGCCTTGCAATAATACTGGTGTTTGTCCAGTATCTGTTGGGTCCTAAGATGGTGGAAGCATCCATGCGTGTGCATTACGTTAGTGAGCAGGAAGCACCTAAGTTACATGCAATGATCACAGATCTTGCAATGAAAGCAGGCGTACCAAAACCTAAAGTAGGTATTTCAGAAATAAATGTTCCTAACGCCTTTGCCTTTGGAAGAACCAAAAAAGACGGCAGAATATGTGTAACTAGGGGAATTTTAAGAATTTTAGATGAAGGAGAACTTAAAGCGGTGTTAGGGCATGAAATGTCCCATATCAAACACAGTGACATGATAGTAATGACCCTAATAAGTGTTGTTCCCCTGATCTGTTACTACATCTTCATAAGTATGCTGTTCCAAGACAGAGACAACGGTTATGGAATGATCATTGGTATAGGTGCATTTGCAGCATACGTAGTTGGACAACTCTTAGTACTGTTCATTTCAAGAACTAGGGAATACTACGCAGACCAAGGAAGTGTGGATCTGGGATGTGAACCACACAACCTTGCAAGTGCTCTTTACAAGCTAGTATACGGATCTGCAACCAGTAACAAAGATGAAATAAAGGAAGTTGAAGGTTTCAAAGCTTTCTTTGTAAATGATGTTACAGATGCTAAAAATGAAATTAACGACTTACAACAGCTGGATCTTGACATGGATGGAAAAATAAGTGAAGAAGAACTTTCAAGACTCAGGTACTCTGATACTAAGGTAGGTACAGGTCAAAGCGTTATGGAACTCTTATCAACCCATCCTAACATGGTAAAAAGAGTTAAAAGATTGTCTGAACTGGCTTAGGCCTGTTCAATTTTTTTATTTAATTTTTTTTAATCACTACCAACAATTTCCTGAACTCTTCCCACCCTACCGTCTGTTAGCCTAACTTTTATGCCATGGGGGTGGAATGATTTGTTGGTTAAAATATCAGCTACAACACCCTTGGATCGTTTCCCAGTTCTTTGATCCTTTTTAAGTACAATAAACACTTCTTTTCCTGGTTTTATATCCTTTCTGTTTTTTCCGTTCATATTTTTTACATCCGGATCATTCTTGATTAACATTAAAATCTATTCTATTATTTGTTCAAAATATTATTTAGAACATCACACAATTGATGGTGTTCAGTTTTACACAGCGAATAATTAGTTATCGAAAAATGGAATTATCTAATTTATCGATAGTTTATTAATGAAGTCCCTGGTTGTTTCAATGTTTAACTGTCCAGGGGCTGAGCTGGTTTCATACGAGGCAAATGTTAGGGGAGATCCAAAAAGAGGTGCTACAACCCTAGTGTAACTTCCAATGTCACCCATTGAGATGGCCACAGTGTTTTCTACCTCTGATAAAACGTTTAAAACAATCAACGTGTCAGCCATTGTTTTTGGCATGACAGCAAATTTTGCCATATCTCCCAATTTCAGTTCTTTATTTACTATTTCCAATAAAAAATCTTTATCAGGGGTTTTTTCAAAATCATGATAAGAAACAATTGACAGATTAGAGGTTTTCACGATTTTATTTAGATAGTCCAACTCAGTTCCCAGTTCTATATCCACAATCTCAGCTACCTTTGCTGCTTCCAAAAGAATTTCTATCCTATCAGATTCTGAACCCTTAAAAAATCCATTTTCTTCCTTTCTTCTGTTAGTTGCTATTAATGGGAAGTTTATTTCTTGAATAAGATTTTTAACATCATCTGGATCAGAATTTTCTATGAAGTCAATCCTAAGTTCTAAAAGGTCAGCTCCAGCAGTAATAGAAGATTTAGATGATTCTAACGCAGATTCATATGTTTTTTCTAAAATTGGTACACATATCCTGGTTTTATTGAACAATTGTTTCACTTCGTCCTTATTACAGTTTTTAGTATCTGAAATTTAAATTTAAGTTTTTTCTAGATAATTTTATATCTCTTTACTAAATAATATCCTTCACCATTCTATTAAAAAGTTAAAATAAGGTAAATGTGTGATGTGGGTACAAAAATATATAAAAATAAGTTCTCCCAAATAGCCTTATAATATAGTTAAATGAATTTGATACAAAAATTTTGAAATAGTTCATTATAAACAAATTATTTTGAGAAACAGGAAGATTATGTATTTGTTTAATAATTAGAGATTATTAAACCCATCTATTAAAAAATCAAAGGTGATTCCTTGAAATTAACATCCATTGGAGCAGATGTTTCATGCAACGATGTTTCATGTAGTAAGAACATGATAATGAATATCGAAAGAGATATACACGAAATTGTGGATGCTGGTGCATTCAAAGCAGCTTTAACAAATATAACTGGCGATGACGTGGTGATCAGTGCATTTGTAGATGATAATATGCTTGAAACTGTTAACAAATCAATAGTGGATGTTTTATCAAAAAATGCCGAAGACATTGGAGATCTTGGTGGAATTTCTGATACACCACAAGGTGCTGGTGAGGGAATATCCTATGCCGAAGCCAAAATCAGACAGGATCGTTATCCTGATGGAGTCATACTTGCATTTGATACCTACGGAGGAGAACCCTTCGTTAAAAATGTGGTAAAGTCTTCCATGGATGCAGCAAGAAGCATGGATCATGTTACAGATATAGGTGGCGGAAATCAGGGAACTATTGAGATTCCTGGAGTTGGTTTTGTCTCAGATGAAACTGATGATCCTGTGGTTGTTGCAACAATTGAAGACATTGAAGCTGTAGGAGTTGTTGCAGGTGCAATGGTAGGGGCTGCTTTAGGAAATAAAAATGTTTATCTTGTTAAAAGAGGAACTCCTTCCTATGTAATTCCTGGAAGTGTGATAGTTTCTGTTTCAGCATTCATGAATGGGAATGTGATGGATCTTTCAGTTCCCCTCGCTCAGAGGATGAGAATTTTAGGTTAAAACGGAATAATAATTATTTGTAGTAATGTAAAATTTCTAAATATTAGGGGAGATAAATTATGATAATTCTTGATGAAAATACCCGGTGCATTGTTCAGGGAATAACTGGTAAACAGGGATCTTTCCATGCTGAACAGATGATTAAGTACAACACCAACATCGTTGCTGGAACCAGTCCTGGCAAGGGAGGTCAGAACTTCAATGGACTTCCAATCTACAATTCAATTGAAGAAGCCAAAGATGAGCTAGATATAAATGCATCTATTATTTTTGTTCCAGCATCGTTTGCAAAGGATGCTGCATTTGAAGC
Organism: Methanobacterium sp. ERen5; assembly: GCA_024167805.1. GTDB lineage: Archaea > Methanobacteriota > Methanobacteria > Methanobacteriales > Methanobacteriaceae > Methanobacterium_B. The sequence continues at coordinate 649,642 of CP099988.1, forward strand.
AATTTCACAGTTGGACCTCGCAGTCATCATCACAGAACACATTCCAGTACATGATTCCATGGAGATAGTGGAATATGCAAAAAGGGAAAATACCATTGTAATTGGACCTAACACTCCCGGTATAATCAGTCCTGGAATTGGAAAACTCGGTATTATGCCAACACATATATTTAACGAAGGAAACATAGGGATCGTGTCTAGAAGCGGCACTTTAACCTACGAAGTGGCAAATCAAGTCACAAATGCAGGGATGGGACAAAGTACATGTGTAGGAATTGGAGGAGATCCTGTGGTGGGTCTTGACTTTGCAGATGTACTTCAAAGGTTTGAAGATGATGATGACACAGCTGCAATGGTTATGATTGGAGAAATTGGTGGAAACGCAGAAGAAATGGCTGCAGATTATATAAAGGAAAATATTAGCAAACCTGTTATTGCATACATTGCAGGTGTTACAGCACCTCCCGGTAAAAGAATGGGACACGCCGGTGCAATAATAGAGGGTGATGCTGGTACAGCAGAAACCAAAATCAAAGCACTAGAAAATTCCGGTGCTCTTGTAGCTGACAGACCTTCGGAAATTGCTGACCTGATCTGGGACCTAATTTAATTCCATAGAAAAATATTCATAGTAGCCTAATCAAGTAAATTCATTGGTAAATACCCATTAATGCCGAATAGAAAATCTGGCAGTTTAAAGATATTTTAACGAATTTAAGTATTAAATCAGTTTAAGTGAAGGATCATGGCAGACGAAAAAGAATTAATCAATAAAATTGCTGATGGCCAGGTGAAACTGCATCAGGTTGAAAAGTTTACAGATGATGTGGATGAAGCTGTTACCATTCGTAGAAAGTTCGTTGAAAAAATTACTAACACCGAACTTAAACATCTATCCAACTACTCCCTATCAATGGAAGAAGCATTGAAACGGAATATTGAAAATCCAATTGGAACTGTTCAGATACCTGTTGGTATTGCTGGACCCCTCGCTATCCATGGAGAACATGCAGATGGAGAGTACTACGTTCCCATTGCAACTTCTGAAGGAGCACTGATTGCATCTATAAACCGAGGATTTTCGGCAATTAGAGCAGGAGGAGGAGCTACTGCAAGAATTATTGATGATAAAATGACCAGAGCTCCTGTTATAAAAACTGCTTCAGTTTCAGAATCTCTTAAAATTAAAACATGGATTCAAACCAACTTCAGTAAATTAAAAGAAGCTGCAGAATCCACAACCAGACATGGAAAACTGGTTAAAATAGATCCTGTGGTGATTGTTGGAAAATATGTTTATCCCAGGTTTGTTTATACTACTGGAGACAGTATGGGAATGAACATGGTTACCATAGCCACAGAAACTGCTCTTAACATGCTCATGGAGGAAACATCGGGTCATGTTATTTCACTGAGTGGAAATGTGGATGTAGATAAAAAACCAGCTGCAATGAACTTGATCGAAGGAAGGGGTAAAACCATCAGTGCTGAAATTTCATTACCCCGAGAAGTTGTTGCAAAAACTTTGAAAACCACACCTGAAGCCATTGTAGAAGTTAACACCGCTAAAAATTTTGTGGGATCTGCAATTTCAGGTAGTATGGGTTTTAACGCTCATTATGCCAATATGATTGGTGGTATTTTCTTGGCAACAGGACAGGATGAAGCTCACATTGTTGAAGGTAGTCTTGGAATAACTGTTGCAGAGGAAAATGATGGAAATCTTTACTTCTCAGTGACACTGCCAGATGTTCCTGTTGCAACCTTTGGTGGAGGAACAAGACTTGAAACTGCCAGAGAATGTTTAGAAATTATGGGAGTCTATGGTAGTGGTGGTGTAGGTAAATTTGCAGAAATTGTGGCAGGAACAGTTTTAGCAGGGGAACTTTCGCTCATGGGTGCGTTGGCTGCAGGTCACTTAGCACGTGCTCATAAAGATCTTGGAAGAGGTTAATTCAAAACTATTTATTCTAGGAAAATAATTGTATAAAAATTAGAGTAATATATTGAAGTTAATAATCTGGATTATCTAAAAAAGTCAAAAAATAAAATTTTCATGGAATTTAGTTAAGGAGAATTTCTACTCATGTCAATACGGGAATTTATACAAGAATATCTTAAAATGAGCCGTTATGTTGCTTTAGGGACACTTGACGGAATTTTAGCAGTTATGGGTGTTACTCTCGCAGCTAGTGGAGTAGCCAGTGCAGGAGGATTGCCAATTCCCAACTACGTCATAGGATTGACTGGATTGAGTGGAGGAATAGCATTAGCACTCTCCAATGCATTTGGTTCATTTATTGGTGAACGAGCAGAAGAAGCTCGTAATTTAAGAGAACTCGAACAAAAAATGGTTATTGGTGAGGGAGCTCTTGATGATACTGTAATACATAAACAGGCCAAGAAAAGAGTTTACATGAGCATGTTTGTCCATGGATTTTCGAGTTTTATTGGTTCATTCGTCCCAGTTCTGCCTTTTATTTTAATTGCAAGCAGGATGACAGCCATATTTACAACCATAGGACTCTGTTTCATTGCATTGGTGATCCTTGGAATTTACCTTGGAAAGGTTTCAAGGGAAAGCCTACTTAAAACCAGTATTGAAATCGTGCTCATTGGTGTTTTAATTGGATTTGTGAGCTTCGTGATCGGTGGAGGACACGGAGGTTAAATCTTTTTTTAAAATCCTAAAACTGGAGTTTATTCATCTAAATTTCAAGGTTAAGATTGTAAACCTTCTCCACGTTTTCTACATGGATCCTGTAGGCCTCATCCTCACTAAGCAGGCCTTGATCTATCATTTCTTTGGTACGTCTTGGCACTGTTTTAGGACCTAATACTGCTCCAGGGCGTGTTTTATCATCCAGATAATCTGTTTCCATCAAAATATTTTTTCCCTTTTTTAATCCGGTTTTTACAACATCCTTGGTGGCTATTAACGAAGGAAGAAGTCCATGATTTTCTTCTTCAAGTACGAATGGTCCTGAAAAATGTTTAATAACCTTGTTTCTGGGAAGTCCCACTTTATCTGCCATTTTTGCAAATTCTAAGTATTGGTTTGGACCTGCAGATTCTGTGTGAAGCTGAACTGGACAGTTTGCTTCTTTGGCAAGTTCCATGGCATAAACTAACAACCTATTTTGAGCATCGAGTTCTTCTGGACTTACTTCGTAGTGAGGCCTTCCAACTTCGCCGATTGCAACTGCTTCACCATCCAACACCAGCTTTTGAGCAGCTTCTAGGGCATTTTTTATTTTTTGTTCTGACTGGGTAACATCCATTCCAGCTTTGATAAGTCTGGAAAGTTCTGCTGGATGAACACCCACAACAGGAAATGCTTTTACATCAGTTTCAGTGTTGATTTCATTCACATACTTGATTACAAGTTCCATGGCTTCTTTATAATCTGTTGTGTTAACTGTCCACGTTGGTTTGTTTGGAACTATCATGAAGGAACCTCCAGCTCGTGAAAATTTGTTTGCTGTTTCCAAGGGTCCTTCACCGTTAACTGGATCAACGTGTATGTGATTGTCTGTTACAGGAATTTTATCCATACTAAAATCACCTTACATCTATTCATATTTCATCCAAATCAAGCTCGTTCATGAGTGCATGTTGAAATATTTCCACTGGAGGTTCGATCCCAGTCCAGATCTTAAATGATTCCACACCCTGGTACATGAGCATTTTTATGCCTGAAATTGATTTTGCCCCTGCTTTATCTGCTTCATTTAATAAACCTGTTTTCAGAGGATTGTAAACTATGTCGTTCACCACCATATCTGGATGCATCATCTCTGCAGTTACAACAGGTTTTTCATTGACATTAGGATACATTCCCACAGGAGTGGTATTAATTAGGATGGCTGTATCTGAAAGTTCTTGGGTGAGATTTTCATCGAGTCCTGAGACCCGAACTTCATGATCCAATTTTTCAACCAGGTCATTTTTGAGTTCATCAGCCTTTTCAACTGTCCTGTTAGCTATGACTAAATTATCCACACCACTTAAAAGCAGCTGAAAAGCTATTGCCCTAGAAGCTCCTCCAGCACCAAGTATAACCACTTTTTTATTTTTTACTGGTGTTACCTCCTCAATGGCCATAACAGCACCAATACCATCGGTATTATGACCTACAGCACCATCTTTTCCGAATTCTATGGTGTTTACAGCACCTATGAGTCCTGCTGCAATATCCAAGTAGTCCAAATAGTTTATTACCTCGGTTTTATGAGGTATTGTAACGTTGAATCCCTTGACTCCAAGTGATTGAGCTCCGAATATTGCATCTTCTAGATGTTCTGCTTTAACTTGGAATGGTACGTAAATATTATCCAGACCCAGTTCTTTAAAAGCTGCATTATGCATTCCTGGTGATAATGAATGTTCAACAGGGTCACCTATAATTCCGAAAACATTTGTTTTTCCAGTAATCATTTAGATCTCCATATAAAATTTTTTTAAGATGTGACTTAATATTCATTCACTTTCTACTCTGTTCTAACATTAATATAACAATTGAGAAATGAAAAATTATTTAGGATGTAAACTTAAGTTAGAGTTCTTATTTTGCAGAGTTTTACAATTAATACTGGGTTTTTGGTTAGTTTTTTCGTGATTTAGAAATTCTTTTATAAAGTGGACTTCATATATTTCTGTATAGGATTTGGTGAAGTTTAATTATCTAATGAATGAATTGTTGGTAAATTATGTAAAATGGATTGAGGTGTACAAATGCTTGCAAAACAGAGATTTGTTCTGGATACCACTGCTTTTACAGATACTCAACTTAGAGATGATTATGGTGAAGGTGATCTCTCAAAAACAGTTGATGCTATGCTTGATCTCATTGCAAAATCAAGAATTAAACTCAACATAAGCTGTCATATGCCTCCAATAACCTATAAAGAATTTACAGATTACATGTCTCGTTATGAATGTCCCGATGAAACCCTTGTGAAAGCAGAAACATGGATCGTGAAAAAAACTCCCAACAGATACGACACCAAAATTCCCTCAGTAATATTCTATGAATATGTTCAAGACATGAGGGAGAGGATGAATAAGGGTATGAGAATATCTGAAAATGGAATATGGGAAGCAGCAGTAGAGTCCATGGTTATGATGTCACGTGGGACAAAAAAATCCGAAATTGAAGCAAAAGTACTTGGAAAAGCAATTACAGATTTTAGAAAACGTTACAGAGCAGCCTTACGTAAAGGAACCCTTGACAGTGCTCCAGATCTTGATGTTCTTCTGCTTGCCAAGGAACTTGGTGCTGGAGTTGTTGCTGCAGATGAAGGAATCAAAGTATGGGCAGAAAGGCTCGGACTCCGATTTTTAAGTGCCAAATCATTCCCACAAATGATGGAAGAGTACCTTCAGCACTACGACTAAAAAAATTAAAAATTTACATTGATTTTAACAATATTTCTTTTGTTGAAAACCACCATATTTTAAAAACATCGAGCCTAATAGTTTATAGTTGATACAAGACTCCTAAAAAAATAAATTAAATTTAAATTTGATGAATGGCAGGGAAGAATAAAATGGAATTACAAAGACCTAGAGGAACCAGAGATTTTCTTTTTGAAGAGATGAAGGAAAGAAAAAATGTAGAAAACACCATGAAAAGAATATTTGAATCTTATGGTTACGGCGAAATTAAAACTCCAATCTTTGAAGAATTATCGTTGTTCACAACAAAATCTGGAGAAGGAATTAAGGACCAAATATATCACTTTCAAGACAAAAGCGGGAGAGATCTTGCCCTCAGACCAGAATTAACCGCCCCCGTGGCAAGAATGTACATCAAAGAACTTCAAAAAGCACCTAAACCAGTTAAAATGTACTACTTTGGTAGCTGTTTTAGGTATGAAAGACCTCAGGCAGGCAGATTTAGACAGTTCTGGCAGTTGGGTTGTGAACTTATAGGTGCTAAATCACCAGGTTCTGAAGCTGAAGTCATAAGCATGGCAGCACACTGTCTAGATGAATTGGGACTCGAAAATTATGAGATACACATCGGAAACCTTGGAATTTTGAGGAACATATTAATCGATGCGAAAATTCTGGGTGACACCCAAGATCAGGTTATGGCCGCCATTGACAAAGGGGATGCCGAAGAACTTAAAACCCTTCTAAGCTCCATAAATACTGATCAGGATTCTGAAGAACTGTTGTTAAAACTTATTGATATGAAGGGTGATGCATCAATATTGAAGGATGCAGAGACACTGATCAATTGCAGTGAAAATGCATGTAATGCATTGTTCGAACTTGAAAAACTTTTAGAATCATTAGAGGCTTTTGGATTTTCAAATTACACAGTTAACCTCGGTATTGCCCGTGGATTGGATTATTACACAGGCACAGTTTTCGAGATATACGTTCACGGGCTTGGTGCGCAAAAACAGATAAGTGGTGGGGGAACCTATAACTTAATAGAGCTGTTTGGCGGGGAGAAGGTTGAATCCACAGGATTTGCATTTGGTTTTGACAGGGTTATGGAAGCCTTGAAAAAACAGGAAACAGTCATAGACAAAGAAGAAGCAGTAAAAGTCTTTGTGGCACCTTTAAATTCAGATTTAAGTCTTACTGGCTATGAAATTGTCCAAAAATTAAGGAAATCCAACATCGGTGCAGAAGTTGATCTGGTTGGTAAAAAGTTGAAAAAGATCCTTTCATACGCTGACACAAAACAGATAAGTTATGTTGTTCTTCTGGGATCCAGAGAGTTTGAAGAGGGCAAAGTAACAGTCAAGGATATGAAATCTGGAGAACAGGAATCTGTGAATATTTCAGAGGTAGAATCCTACTTCAAGACTAAATTAATGTGATGTATAAACCTGTTTAATTAAAGAAAATTATGTTGAGAGGAGTTACAATGGATAAACTTGATCTAAATTTCAGACATGAAGTAGGGGAGAAAAGTTAGTCATAGCCATAGCACAGGACCATGTTAGTTCTGAAGTGTTAATGGTTGCATACATGAACAAAGAAGCCCTTAAAAAAACCCTTGAAACTGGTATTGCACATTACTACAGTACATCACGTAAAAAACTCTGGCTCAAGGGCGAAAGTTCAGGACATACACAGGAAGTTAAAGAAGTTTTAACTGATTGTGATGAAGATGCTGTTCTTTTAAAAGTTAAACAGAATGGTGGAGCTTGTCATGAAGGTTATTATTCCTGTTTTTTCAGGGAAATAGAAACTGATTCAGGAAAACTTAAACTGGTAAAACAGAAAATATTCGAACCAGAACAGATTTATGGAGAGAAATGATGAAAATCGTTCCAGATACAAGTGTAATAGTTGATGGTAGAATTACTAAGATCGTTCTAGACAAAGATTATCATGGATGCGAAGTCATAGTTCCAAAGGCAGTTATATCCGAACTGGAACACCAAGCCAACAAAGGTCGAGAAACAGGCTTCAATGGTTTAGGTGAGCTTAAAGAATTGCAGAGACTATGCAGAGAAGGAAAAATTAAGCTAAGCTACGTCGGCAGAAGACCCAATCCTGATGAGATAGCCCTTGCAAAGGGTGGGGAAATTGATGCCATGATCCGGGATACAGCAGGTGAACTCAAAGCCACACTCATAACCAGCGACAAGGTACAGAGGGAAGTTGCCCAAGCTCAAGGATTGGAGGCCATCTACCTTAAACCGGAAATGATAGGCTACAAAGAGTTGATAATAGCCAAATACTTTGATGAAGACACCATGTCAATTCATCTCAAGGAAAATGTAGTTCCAATGGCAAAAAAGGGCAGCCCCGGAAATATAAATCTGGTTAAAATCGGTTCAAACCCACTTAAAAGGTTGGAACTCGAGAAAATGGCCAGAGAAATAACTGAAATGGCCAAAAGTGATTTTAAAAGTTTTATCGAAATTGAAATGGAAGGTGCCACAGTTGTACAGTTTAGGGAGTACAGAATATCAATAGCCAGACCACCATTTTCAGACGGAGTTGAAATTACCGTTGTAAGACCAATTACCAAAGTATCCATGGATGATTATAAACTTCCAGAGAAACTGGTCGACAGATTAAAAAACAGTGCTAAGGGTATTTTAATTGCAGGATCTCCAGGAGCTGGTAAAACAACCTTTGCCCAGGCAGTTGCAGAATTTTACAGCGCAGATATGGGTGCAATAGTTAAAACCATGGAATCTCCACGTGATCTTCAAGTTGGAGATGAAATTACTCAGTATGCACCCCTTGAAAAAGACATGGGCAAAACTGCAGATATTCTTCTATTAGTCAGACCAGACTACACCATCTACGATGAACTCAGAAAAACCAAGGATTTCAGGATATTTGCAGATATGAGACTTGCAGGTGTGGGCATGATTGGAGTGGTTCATGCAACAAGGCCAATAGACGCTATTCAAAGAATAATCGGTCGTGTAGAACTTGGAATGATACCCTCAATTGTTGATACAACCATCTTCATAAACAACGGTGAAGTAGCAGCTATCTATGATGTTAAACTGACTGTGAAGGTTCCAACAGGTATGTTGGAAGCAGATCTTTCAAGACCTGTTATTGAAATTACTGACTTTGAAACTGGTGATCTGGTGCATGAAGTGTACACCTACGGTGAACAGACCATAGTCATGGATGTGGGTGTTGAAACCTACGAAAAAACACCGGTACAAAAGATTGCTGAAAAGGAAATAGTGAAAGAGATCAAGAGAAGAATTCCTAATGCCACGGTAGAAGTGAACATGAAATCTGATAAACGTGCCACTGTACGCATAAACGAAGATAACATTCCTAAGCTCATTGGTAAAAAGGGAAAAACCATAGACGAAGTTGAAAAGAAGATCGGCATAAGCATCGGAGTGGAAGCCCTTGAAGTTAAAGAGATTAAAGAGATGGAAAACAGTTTCAAGGTGGACACCGAAATTTCAGGTAATTATGTGGTTTTAAATTTTGAGAAGAATGTTGTTGGTACTCCATTCGATATTTTAGTTGATGAAGACTATTTATTCACAGCTACAGTGGGCAAGAAAGGTAACATAAAGATCAAACAGGACATCGAACTTGCAACCATAATAATCAATGCAATGAAAAAGAACATACCAATATACGCCAGGATCAGACAAGAATAGACCGGAATCCGGAGAATTAACATGAAAATAGGAGTATCTACATTGGCACTTTCGCCAACACCCCTGGAATCTGTGCTGACATGTTTAGAAGATAGGAACGTGGAGTACTGTGAAATTATGAATGAGTATCCCTACAACAATATTGACAGCGATGTTGTAGGGTCTTACAACATCAAGATCAGCATTCATTCACCGTTATCTGATGTAAACATCGCAAGCTACAATGATAAGATGAGAACATCATCGGTGTCAGCCATCAAAAATTCAATAGATACTGCAGTATCGGTTGGAAGTGAGGTTGTTGTGGTGCATCCAGGTCAAGTTCCAATTCTTGGAAAAAAGTTCATTGACAGGATTAAAGAGCACAGTTTAGAATCTCTGAGGGAATGTTCAAACTACGCAGATGAAAATGGGATCATGATCTGCATAGAAAATATGCCAAATTTTGAAGAGCTTTTATTAAAGGATCTAAAAGAAGTTCACAATGTGGCTGAAGAGTTAGATTCTCACATAACTTTAGATGTTGGCCATGCATACAACATGAACTTTGCTGTTGAGGAAATGTTAAGTTCCCCAAGAATAAAACATATCCATTTATCAGACAACGATGGAAGCTATGACAGCCACGATGCAATTGGAAGTGCAGATATAGACTTCAAATCACTGTTTAAAGAGTTGAAATCAGTGAATTATGATGGAATATTAGTTGTTGAAGTAAAGGATCCTGCTGCTTTGACAGAAAGTTTGGATTATATCAAAAATGAGTTGAAGATCTAATAATATATTAAAAGAGGATACTTAGCTTAATATGCCGAGTGATCCTCGATCATCCCATCCACGAAAACTAAATCCTATTTTTTATATATTGTTGAAAATATACCATGGTATCAGATGAAATAAGGATGTATAATACAATGAAAATTTATGAAGGGGTTGTTTAATTTGAAAATAGCTATAATTGGCGGTACAGGAGATCAGGGACTTGGACTTGCATTGAGATTTGTGAAGGCTGGAGAAGATGTGATAGTGGGATCAAGAGATATTAAAAAGGCTGAAACAGCCGTGGATCTCATGAAAGACATCTTAGGTAGTGATGATCTTCCAAACTTAACAGCCATGACCAACCAAGATGCTGCTTCAAACGGAGATATCATTATTTTAACTGTTCCACTTCAAGCACAGATGGTTACATTAAAATCAATCAAGGACAATTTGAAGGGAGAAATATTTGTTGATGCAACATCACCACTTGAAGGTTGTTTAGGCGGTAAACCAACTAGGTACGTAGACCTCTGGGAGGGATCTGCAGCAGAAAGATCTGCAGAGTTCCTGGGTGATAATGCTGTGGTTGTTTCTGCATTTTGCAATATCAGTGCGTCTAGTTTGACTACTGTGGATGAAGATGTTGAATGTGACTGTCTTGTTTCAGGAGACGATCATGAATCAAATCTGATTGTTATGGAACTCGCCGAGAAAATTTCCGGTGTTAAATCCATTGAATGCGGAGCACTTGAAAATGCCAGGATCGTTGAGAAGTTGACTCCATTACTCATCAATTTAAATATTCGAAACAAAGTTAAAAACGCAGGAATAAGAATAAGCAATATCTAGGTAAAAAAATCTAACCTAAACTATAATTAAACACAAATCAATTGAAGGTCTATGAATGGAACATATTAAAAAAACTGTGGAAAACATAACTAAACATGCTCTAACAGTCATTGACAAGGTTGATGGAACCCAAGTAGACCAGATGATTACCAGTATCCAAAATGCTGAATCCGTGTTCATAGTTGGTAGCGGTAGATCAGAGCTGATTGGTAAAGCATTTGCAATGAGGTTGATGCATTTAGGATTTGTTGTGTACGTAATTGGAGATGTCACAACCCCAGCTATCAACAAAAAAGATTGCTTAATTGCCATATCAGGTTCGGGCGAAACTAGAACTGTTACACTGGCAGCTGGAACAGCTGCTAATTCCGGAGCCACTGTGATAGGCATAACAGCCAATCCCCCTTCTACACTGGGAATTTATCTAGATGTTTGTGTGAAAATTGAAAGTAAAACTAAGGCACCATGGAAACATTACACTTCAGCAGTTCTCAAGGGAGATTATGATGATCTAACACCAATGGGAATACTGTTTGAAGACACAACTCATCTGTTTTTAGATGGACTTATAGCAGAATTTATGGCACGTTTAGGTAAGAAAGAAGACGATCTCAAGAGGAGACAGGCTACCATAAAATAATTTCATGAAATTAACATTAAATAGTATAAAATCAAGTGTGGTGTATATGAACGCAGAATTATCTGGTGACATCGTTATAGTTAAAAACGGAAATACCGCAAAAATCCATGAGAAAAGCCATTTTGGAAATTTATCCGAGGACGGACTTCAACTTTCATTTGTGGAAGCCCTTTACCTAATGGAAAAGGGAAAATTAGAAGTTGAAGATGATGGCGAAGAAATTTCCATCGACGATATGTTTGGATTCATAAGGAAAACCAGTGCATTTTCTAATTACATCGTGTACAGGGACTTGCGTAACAGGGGTTACATAGTAAAAACTGGATTCAAATATGGATCTGAATTCCGACTGTATGATCGTGGAAAATCCCCTGGAGATGGACATTCAAAATACCTCGTTAAAGTGGCAAGTGAAAACAGTGAATTCCTGATGTCTGATCTTTCAAGCTATGTCAGGGTTGCCCATGGAGTGAATAAGAAATTGTTGTTTGCTGTGGTGGACGAGGAAAACGATATAACTTACTACAACGTTGAATGGACTAGGCCATGAATCATTTTTGATGGATATTTTCAAGGTATGAGTAAATTATAAAAAAATTAAAAAATTGTACTAGTAAATTTTAAGGTGATTTAGTGATAGACCCATGGAGTTCAGCTGTTTTAGACTACGAAAATCTCATTGAACAGTTCGGAATTAAACCATTCACAGACCTTCTGCCTGATGTGGATGATCCCCCAGCCCTCATGAAGAGGGGAATAATATTTGGTCAGAGGGACTTTGGCAGAATAGTTAAGGCCATGCATGAAAAATCTGAATTTGCAGTTGTATCAGGAATGATGCCCAGCGGAAAAATGCATATAGGCCATAAAATGATTGTTGATCAGTTAGTATGGTATCAAAAACATGGCGCAGATATATTCCTACCAATTGCAGATATGGAATCATATTCAGCAAGAGATATTGAATTTGAAGAATCAAAAGAACTTGCAATTGTTGAGTACCTCACCAATTACATTGCACTCGGACTGGATTTTAAACAGAAAAATATTCACTGCTACCTACAATCCGAGAACAAAACAGTCCGAAATTTAGCATACCTAACTGGTAAAAGGGTGAATCTAAATGAGATGAAAGCAATCTACGGATTTTCAGGCTCAACCAACATATCTCATCTCTATGTCCCCCTGGTACAAGTTGCTGACATTCTACATCCCCAGTTAGAAGAATTTGGCGGACCTAAACCAACAGTGGTGCCAGTAGGACCTGATCAAGATCCTCACATCAGATTGACAAGGGACATTGCAGATCGTTTGAAGAGCAAATTCAATTTCATAGCACCATCTTCAACCTACCACAGATTCATAACAGGATTAACTGGAGATAAAATGTCCAGTAGCAAGCCTAAAACAGCCATATTCTTGAGTGACAAACCTGAAGTTGCAGAAAAGAAGATTAAAACTGCTAAGACAGGTGGAAGAGAGAGTTTGGACGAACAAAAAAGTTGGGAGGCATTCCTGAAGATTGTGTTGTTTACGAGATGCTTCTATACCACCTAGTGGAATCTGATAAAGAACTTGTGGAAATGTATCATGACTGCAAGAATGGGACAATGATGTGTGGAGAATGTAAAGCCAAGGCAGGCAACATGATAAGAATCTTCTTCGAAGATCTCTCCAATCGTAGGAAAGTTGCAGAGGGAGAAGCCCGAAAGATATTAAGTAATTACTAATAATAGGATTGAAAAATAATACTCAAAGATATGGTGATATACCTCTGAATATTCCAATTGAAGGATGTGAAAAGTTTGAAAAAAGAGCGATACGATGGATTTTTTGGTGGGCTTTATAAGCGAAACGAAACATACATAATGCTTTCAGCTGTTATTCTCCTGGGATCTATTTTTGCAGGGTATGCATTTGCAGGATTTTTAAACCCTGTGCTTGGAGGAGTTTATGGAGAATTCCAGAATAAAATTATCCATGGACAGATACAGTTAAACACATTCTCATTATTCTTTAACAATTTAAATGTCGCCCTCTTAATTTACATCGGTGGAGCATTCGTAGGAATCATATCTGTAGCATATCTTATCTTCAACGGACTTTTCATTGGCTATGCTGGTACACAGTTCTCATTGGGAGATTATCTTGTGTACACATTACCCCACGGAATTCCGGAACTCTTAGGAATTATAATTGCTGGAGCCGCAGGTTTCAGGCTTGGAAGTTGTGTTCTTAATATTTTCAAGGATTTACTACATATGAGAACAGATATTTCGAAAAGAACCCAATTCAACTACATTATAGAAATGCATATCGATGAATTTTGGGAATCTTTGAAACTCCTAGCCATAGCCGTGGTATTGTTACTTATTGCTGCAGTCATAGAGGCAAACATCACCATTGCATGGGGAAACTACGTAAAATCTGTACTCTAAATAATAATTAAAACTGTTCATTTGCACAAGTTTCTAGTCAAACGAGAACAGTTCAAACCTTTTTATTTCAAAAAAATATAAATTTACAATAAAAAAAATTAGCAAGTGATAGAATGATGAAGTGTATATCGTGTGGAGAAGAATACGAAGTTGATGAAATAATTTACACCTGTAAAAAATGTGATTCCACACTAGAAGTGGTTTCCAGCCATCCTGATATTTCTAAAGATATTTTCAGCTGCAGAAAATCCACCATGTGGAAGTATAAGGAATTTTTACCAGTCGATGAAACAAAAATTGTCAGCCTAGAAGAGGGAGGCACACCCTTTTGTAAATGTGATAAACTAGGGTCCGAACTTGGAATAGATCTCTATGTTAAGGTAGAAGGCTCAAACCCCACTGGAAGTTTTAAAGACAGGGGAATGAGCGTAGGAATGACAAAAGCTGTTGAACTAGGAGTTAACACCGTTGGATGTGCTTCAACAGGAAATACATCTGCTTCACTCGCAGCATACGCAGCAAGAGCTGGTAAAAGATGCATAGTACTCTTACCTGCAGGGAAGGTTGCACTTGGAAAACTAGCACAGGCAATGTTTCATGGTGCTGAAGTCATCTCAATACGTGGAAACTTCGATGAAGCACTTGAAACAGTCACATCACTAGCATTGGAAGGACAACTTTACCTGTTAAATTCTGTTAACCCCTACCGTTTAGAAGGCCAAAAAACCATAGGATTTGAGATCGTAGATGATCTAGGTTGGCAGTCTCCAGACAGAATAGTGTTACCCGTGGGCAATGCAGGAAACATTTCAGCGATATGGAAGGGAATCAAAGAATTTCACGAAGCAGGATTCATGGATGATCTTCCAATGATGACTGGAATACAGGCTGAAATGGCAGCACCCATAACCAATGCTGTTCGTCAAGGCAAAAAAACCATAGAACCTGTTAAGGATCCTGAAACAATTGCAACTGCAATAAGAATAGGAGCACCTGTAAGTGCACAGAAAGCATTACGGGCCATATATGAGTCAAATGGTTATGCAGATACAGTTACAGACGATGAAATATTGAGTGCTCAGAAATTACTGGCAAGAAAAGAGGGAATTGGAGTAGAACCTGCGTCTGCAGCATCAATTGCTGGCCTATTAAAGATGGTTGAATCTGGTGAAGTGGACAAAGGAGAGGAAGTCGTTTGTATTGTGACAGGTCACCTCTTAAAAGACCCTAATACTGCAATAGATGCGTGTGTAAAACCTTTAGAAATTGATGCCGATGTTAAAACACTTTCAAAGATTATTAACAAGCAATGAAGGTGTTCCCACCACAATTTTTTTTAATTGATCTGAAGATTTTCTATATCCCAATTTTTTCCACATCAATAAATACAACATAATTTGTCATGGGCTGACCAAAAATGAAATAGATCATGACGACATGACCAAAAAACATACAAATCACTGAATAAATCTCATAAATATACCATAAATATATAAGGGATTACGACGACAGTGTATATTAACAAAGATATATAGTGAGGTGATTAATGTGGAATTACCAATTGCTCCAATAGGAAGAATAATAAAAAATGCCGGTGCAGAAAGAGTAAGTGACGATGCTAGAGAAGCTCTAGCAAAAGCTTTAGAAGAAAAAGGTGAAACAATAGCTTCTGAAGCAGTCAAACTTGCAAAACACGCAGGAAGAAAAACTGTTAAAGCATCTGACGTCGATTTAGCCGTTAAAAGACTTTAAATAGTTTTTTTCTTTTTTCTTTTTTTAAATAAGTTAAATAAACCCTTAATCAAAGCTCAATTTTCGAAAATTTATCTGAACATCCCACCAATATTTTCTCCTTAATTCATACAATCGAGAACTCAGAAAAACTAATTATAAATTATTTTGTATCCTCTTGAAATATTGAGTTTATCAGATCAAAAAATAGCCAGAATATTTAACATATGAATACTGAATATTTGTTGTTGATTTTAATTTCATGGACATCAAGCAAACTTTATATATTATGATAATGAAATATCCAATAGACTACTTTTGAACTATGAAAATCATTCTATGAGTTAAGTTACTTATAATTAGAATTTGATTTATCAGTGTTTTATAGTCATTTCTGATCGGAAGAACTTTTATATGTATAAAATGTAAAAGTATGATCTGCCGATGGATGGTTAAAACCAGATGAAAAAGGAGGTATAATAAATGGCAAAAGCAATATATGTTAAATTCGATACACCAAAAGAAATAGCAGACAAAGCTTACGAAGCTTTAGAAATAGCAAAAGACACAGGTAAAATAGGTAAAGGTACCAACGAGGTTACCAAGATGATAGAGAGGGGTAACGCTCTATTAGTATTCATAGCTGAGGATATAGACCCACCAGAAATAGCAGCACACCTTCCTGTACTTGCTGAAGAAAAGGAAATACCTTACGTTTACCTTCCAACCAAAGACGAGCTAGGAGAAGCAGCAGGTCTAAATGTTGGAACTGCATCTGCATGTATCATAGACGCAGGTGAAGCTGAAGATTTAATCAACGATGTTGTTGAGAAAGTCGAAGAGCTTAAAAAGTAAGTATAAACGCTATTTTTACAGAAGGGCCCATGCCTTTCTTATTTTAATTTGAAGGTGATTTAAATGGAAGATGGAACTCCTGCTGAAATTATAGAGGTTCTGAAAAGGACTGGAATGACTGGAGAAGTCATGCAGGTTAAATGCAGAATACTTGATGGAAGAGACAAGGGAAGAATACTCACTAGAAACGTCATGGGAGCTATAAGGGAAGGCGACATTTTAATGTTGCTCGATACAATACGGGAAGCTAAAGAGATCCGTACCCCATAATTAAAAGGTGCTTAATATGAGAACATGTTCATTCTGTAAAGAAGAAATCGAAGAAGGCACAGGAAAAATGTACGTCAAAAAGGACGGTACTGTATATTTCTTCTGCAGCAGCAAATGTGAGAAAAATCAAATCGGACTCGGAAGAGTTCCAAGAAAAGTTAAGTGGGTCAAAAAATGAAACAGAGAAGTTTTGTAATGCTAAAACCTGATGCAGTCAAAAGGAGACTTGCAGGTGAAGTCTTAGGCAGGTTCGAAAACCGTGGTCTTAAGATCCTCGCTGCAAAGTTATTGGTTATAACCCCTGAACTAGCAAAAGAGCATTACGGAGAACACTCTGAAAGACCATTTTTCAAAGATTTAGTTGATTACATAACTTCAGGACCTGTTCTTGCAACAGTGATTGAAGGTGAAGAATGTATCAGCTTAATCAGGAAAATGGTTGGAGCTACTAACCCTCAGGAAGCAGATCTAGGAACTATTAGGGGTGATTACGCCATTGATACCGGTCGTAACATAATACACGCCTCTGATTCAGAAACTTCAGCAGCTAGAGAAATAGCATTATTTTTCGAAGACTCTGAAATCTACGATTACAGCATGCCTGACGAAGAAATGATATACGAAGAACCATAATATCAAGAGCCTTAATTTTTTTTACGCTCTATTTTTTGGAGGTTTAAATTGAAGATTAGATCACCCATAGTGTCTGTTTTGGGTCATGTTGACCATGGAAAAACCACTCTCCTTGACTTTATAAGGGGCGGTGCAATGGCCCAGAAGGAAGCTGGAGGAATAACACAACACATTGGTGGAACAGAAATTCCCATGGAAGTCATTGAAACCATATGTGGAAACCTCTTAACAAAGCTCGACATAAGGGAGACTATGCCAGGTCTGTTTTTCATTGACACACCTGGACATGAAGCATTTACAACTCTCCGTAAGAGAGGTGGTGCACTTGCAGATCTTGCAATACTCATAGTTGACATCAAAGAGGGATTCAAACCCCAAACCTATGAGGCACTTAACATTCTCAAAACATTTAGAACTCCTTTTGTAGTTGCTGCAACCAAAATTGATAAAATTTATGGTTGGGAAACTAACAAAGGATTATCATTCATTCAAACTTACAACAAACAGGCCCCAAGTGTCCAGGAACATCTTGATACAGGTGTCTATGAACTTGTAGGAGTATTGCACGACGAAGGTTTTGAATCTGAAAGGTTTGACAGGGTTGAAAATTTTGCCAGACAGATCAGTATCATTCCAATAAGTGCTAAAACAGGAGAAGGAATACCCGAACTTTTAACAATGCTCATGGGACTTGCCCAGCAGTATCTTAAAGAACAGCTGCAGCTGGAAGCAGATGCACCTGCAAAGGGAACTATCCTGGAAGTGAAGGAAGAGAAAGGATTGGGTGTAACTGTTGATGCAGTTATATACGACGGCATACTCAAAAAGAACGACACCATTATCCTAACTAGTCTGGACGATATCATAACCACAAAGATCCGATCAATACTGAAACCAAGACCCCTTGAAGAAATGAGAGACTCTAAAAAACGTTTCCAAAAGGTCAACGAGGTTGTTGCAGCGGCAGGAATCAAAATTGTCGCACCAAAAATTGAAAACGTTGTTTCTGGCTCACCCCTCAGAGTTGCCAGGGGAAATTCAGAGGGAATCAAGGAAGAGATACTTGGTGAAATTGAAAGCATAAAAATAGACACCGATGAAATGGGAGTCATTGTAAAGGCTGATACACTAGGATCCCTTGAAGCACTCGTTAGCATGCTTAAGGACATGGAAGTTCCAATAAGAGCTGCTGATATTGGAGATGTTTCAAGAAGAGATGTGGTTGATGCATCCATAGTTCAGAAGGACAATCCTGAATATGGGGTCATAATATCATTTAATAACAAAATTTTACCCTCTGCAATGAACGAAATTACTTCTACTGGTGTTAAACTGTTCCATGCAGATGTGATCTACCAGTTGACAGAAGATTATGCAGAATGGGTTGCTGCAGCTGAAGAAAGAAAGAAGAAAGAATGGATAGACGCTATAATCCGTCCTGCAAAGATCAGAATAATTCCAAAACTTGTTTTCAGGATTTCTAAACCTGCCATAGCAGGTATTGAAGTGCTTGGAGGAACTGTGAAAAAGGATAACATCCTCATAAACTCCGATGGACACAAGGTTGGTAAAGTTGAAAGTATGCAGGACAAGGGAGAAAATAAACCATCAACTTCAAAGGGTCAGCAAGTAGCAATGGCAATAAAAAATGCCGTAATTGGAAAGGATTTTGAAGAAGGTGATGTTCTCTACGTAGATATCCCTGAAAACCATTACAAAATTCTTGAATCTGAACTTAAATCAAAACTCTCAGAAGACGAACTTCAAATACTAGATGAACTAGTAGAAATTAAAAGAAAAGAAGATGACTTATATGGATTGAGAGTTGAGTACTGAGTTTGGAACAATTTATAAAGAAAAAAGCCCTGAAATCTGAAGATTCTTAAGAATCAAACCATGATCATTGAATTTACAATGGAAAACGATAAATAATATAGATTATATAGAACCAGAATAAGATGGAGGAGATATATTGGCATTTAAATTAGTTATTTCAGAAGGCAAAAAAAGCCATCAAATGGAAGTTGAAGCTGCAGAATCTAAAAAACTCAACGGTTTAATAATAGGCGAGGAATTTGATGCTACTCTAGTTGGTTTAACTGGTTACAAACTTAAAATAACCGGTGGAAGCGATAAAAATGGTTTCCCAATGAAAAAGGACGTTGATGGATCCAGAAGAATCAAGAGCTTACTCGCTGGAGGAATCGGATTCAATCCAAAAAGAGATGGACAGAGAAGAAGAAAAACCGTTCGAGGAAACACTGTATCAGAGGATATAGTACAAATAAACACTGTGGTGACCCAGAAGGGTGAAAAGGAAATAAATGAAATTTTAGAAAGTGAAGAGTAAAAGTTTACGGGTGTAATATCGTGAAAGTACAGTCTGAAATTAACATAGGGCTCGTGGGACATGTAGACCACGGCAAAACAACACTGACAAAAGCCCTATCTGGAATATGGACAGACACCCATAGTGAAGAGACAAAAAGGGGAATATCTATAAGGTTGGGTTATGCAGATATCACCTTCCGTAGATGTACCTCTTGTCCAGCTCCACAATGTTTCACAACTGCAGAGATCTGCAGTCACTGTGGAGAAGAAACCAGTACCCTTAGAAAGGTATCGTTCGTTGATTCACCTGGGCATGAAACATTGATGGCCACCATGCTTTCAGGAGCTGCCATAATGGATGGTGCTGTTTTAGTTATCGCTGCCAATGAAACATGCCCTCAGCCTCAAACCAAGGAACATTTAATGGCACTGGACGTTATTGGTGTAACAGATGTCATAGTTGTCCAAAACAAGATAGATATTGTTTCAAAAGAAAGGGCATTGGAAAGTTATAAGGAAATTCAGGAATTTGTAAAGGGAACATGTGCTGAAAATGCACCGATAATACCTGTTTCTGCACAACAAGGTGCAAACATCGATATTTTAATCGAAGTTATCCAGGAAAATATCAGAACTCCTAGAAGATCACTTAGAAAATCTCCAAGATTGTTTGTGGCAAGATCATTCGACACAAATAAACCCGGTTCTAAGCCAGAAAAGATTGAAGGTGGAGTAATCGGTGGTTCACTTGTTCAAGGAAAACTCAAAGTTGGAGATGAACTTGAAATAAAACCCGGAATACAAGTCAAGAACAAGGGTAAGATGGAATGGATGAGTCTGGTTTCAGAAATCACAGGACTCGTAGGTGGAGGAGAATCTGTCGATGAAATAGGTCCTGGAGGACTTATAGGTGTAGGAACCAAACTTGACCCTGCATTAACCAAGGCAGACTCTTTATCAGGATCAGTGGCTGGAAAACCAGGAACATTACCTCCAATCATGCATGACTTCACAATGAGAACCCATCTACTTGACAGGGTAGTTGGTACTAAGGAAGAACGTAAAGTCGAACCTATAAAATCATCTGAATTGTTGATGATAAACATAGGTACATCAACATCTGTTGGTGTGGTTACAAGTGCAAGGAAAAACGATGTTGAAGTCAATCTCAAATTACCTGTTTGTGCTGAAGAAGGTCAAAGGGTTGCACTCAGCAGACGTGTTGGAGCTAGATGGAGGTTAATTGGATATGGTATCATCAAATGATTGTGAGGCAGTTTTAGACGCAAATTTTTTATGATGGCATTCCAGTTCAAGGTGGATGTGGTGGGGGAACTCAAAAATATCATTCCTTCATGCAGATTACTTGTTCCATCCACTGTTTTGTATGAACTGGAAGGTATAAAAAAACGATCTAATGGTAAAAATAAAATTGCAGCATCAATTGCACTTAAAATTGCAAAAACTCCCCCAATTGAAGTTAAAGAAATGAAACTTCAAAGAGGAGAAACAGTTGATGATTCCCTGCTCAGAGTTTCCATGAGATCGAAGATCCTTTGTACAAACGATCGCGAACTCAGAAATCGAGCACGTGAAATTGGTATAAATGTTATATATCTCCGTCAAAGAAAGTATCTTGATGTTGACGGACATATAAAACGCTGATATTTAATAATTTAGGAAAAATTAAACAACCTACAGTTGCAGGAGGATAAAAGAATATGAATCTCTGGAAAGATATACCCACTGGACCTTCGGTTCCAGAAGTGATTTACGCCGTTGTGGAAATTCCGAAAGGATCAAGAAACAAATATGAATATGATAAGGACATGGAAGCATTTGCCCTTGACAGAGTTCTTTACTCACCATTCCATTATCCTGCAGAGTATGGAATCATTCCCCAGACAATATGGGACGATGGAGATCCCATGGATATCTTGGTGATGATGGACGAAGCAACATTCCCTGGATGTGTCATTGAAACCAGACCAATTGGAATCATGAGAATGATTGATGGTGGAGACAGTGACGATAAAGTTCTTGGAGTTCCAGTTAACGACCCTAGATTCACAGACATTAAAGACATCAGTCAACTACCAAAACAGTATCTGGATGAAATTGCACAGTTTTTCACTGACTACAAAAAACTTGAAGGTAAAAAAACCGAAGTTTTAGGATGGGAAAATGCTGAAACTGCATTTGAAGCCATAAAACATTCAATTGATCTTTACAAAAATCTCTAAAAATAATTAAAATTATTTGCACAGAGACTATACATTATGAAGTTCATATAATTAGTAGAAATCAACATTAAATATTTGCTTAAACTTTTATTAAAGCAAAGTAGAGGGATTTGTTTGTATTTAATATCCAAAATAGAAGACACTGTGAGAATTCCACCTAACAGGTTTGAAGATCCACTGGAAGATGTGGCTGTTGAAATATTAAATGAAAGCTACGTTGGAACGATCGACAAAAAACTTGGGTTGATGGTAACAGTAAAAGAAATAGAAGAGTTAGGCATTGGAAAGGTTATAATGGGTGATGGAGCAGCATATCATGATGTTGTTTTCAACGCACTTTTCTTCAAACCAGAACTCCATGAAATAGTCGAAGGAGAAGTCATAGAAATAACCGAATTCGGAGCATTTATCCGTATCGGACCTATGGATGGACTTGTGCACGTATCTCAAGTTACTGATGACTACATAAACTACGATGGAAAAAGAGGAGCATTGATGGGTAAAGAGTCTAAAAAGACTCTTGAAGAAGGTAACAATGTACGTGCAAGAATTGTTGCCCTCAGCCTCAAAGGAAAATCATCCAAAGAGACTAAAATAGGCCTTACAATGAGGCAACCTGGACTTGGAAGATTCGAATGGATCGAACAAGAAAAAGAAAAGAAACCAAAAAAAGAAAAACCTGCGACAAAGGGGAAGAAGTAGATGGTTTTAAAAGCATGCACTAGATGCCACAGGCTGATGGAAGAAGACAGATGTGCAATATGTAACATAGCATCTTCAAAAAACTGGAGCGGCTTTTTAATTGTTATAGATCCGGATAATTCAGACATCGCTAAGGAACTTAACATCACACTTCCTGGAGAATATGCTCTGAGGGTTAGATAGTGTGTTAATATTAAAACACGATATGCGGTCAGAGTTTAAAAAACCAATTGGAACTCTGTTTCCAACAATATCAGATGCAAAAGATTCTATGGATAAAAAAGGAGAAAAAGGTCTTTTAATATCCATAGGAGATGTTACCACTCGTAAAATGCTTGATGAAGGTATAATTCCTGATGTGGGCATAGTTGATAATTTGATAGAAAGAGAACCATCAGATTATGAGATATGTTACGATAACGTTACATTAAAAACAAAGAACCCACCTGGAACCATAACAGATCAGATGTGGAAAACAATTAAGGAAGGATTTAGCCTGGTTGAAAAGGCAGGTTACAATGTACTCATAGTTGTTGATGGAGAGGAAGATCTTTCCGCAATTCCATGTATGGTTATGGCACCTGAAGGCTCCATAATATTTTATGGCCAGCCTGGAGAGGGTGTTGTACTTTGTGAAGTTGACAAAATAAAAGAAAAGGCACAAGACCTTATCAAAAAGTTAGAGGAGGCATAATTATGGAAATCAATGTAAATGAAAAAATAGAGAATCCACTTTTAAACAGAACTGAAATACACTTTGACTGCACATACCAGGGAGAAGCAACCCCTAAAATCTTGGATGTTAAAAGCAGACTTGTAGCAACTTTGGATGTAGATAAAAACCTTCTCGTTGTTCACAACCTTAAACCATCCTACGGTGAAGGTAAGGCTATTGGATATGCAAAGATCTACGATTCTGAAGAAAGTTTAGCTAAAATTGAAAAGGATCACGTAGTTAAAAAGAATGCAGCAGTTGTTGAAGATGCTGAAGATGAAGAATAAGGAGGGTTTTTAGTATGAAAAAATTTGAACTCTACGAAGTTAAAGATAACAAGATCATCAGAAAAAATCCAGAATGTGTTAGATGTTCCCACGGAGTTTTCATGGCTGACCATGGAGACAGATACGCCTGTGGAAAATGTGGATACACACAGTTTAAAGGTAAAGAAAACAAGAAATAATCCAAAATATTTTTATTTTGGAATATTTCCATTTCATATTAAAATTTTATAAATTAAAATTTATCATAGATTATTAAAAATTATAGGTGGCTTATTTTTGAATCTTAGGTCTGGACGACTCAAAGGTAAAATGACTGCAGATGCAGTATCTTTTACCAGTTCCCTCGAATTTGATAAGAGAATTTTCAATGCAGATATCAAGTGCAATATTGCACACACAACCATGCTCAAAGAGCAGGGAATCATTCCTTCTGAAGATGCAGATAAAATTGTTGGAGCACTTCAAGCTCTTGAAGTTGAAGGCATCGATGCATTGGAATGGGATATGTCTGTT
This sequence comes from Methanobacterium sp. ERen5, assembly GCA_024167805.1. Classification (GTDB taxonomy): domain Archaea; phylum Methanobacteriota; class Methanobacteria; order Methanobacteriales; family Methanobacteriaceae; genus Methanobacterium_B. The sequence goes on from CP099988.1 coordinate 673,727, forward strand.
GAAGATATACACATGGCCCTTGAAAACTACGTTACAAACAGAATCGGAGAAGTTGCAGGTTTTATGCACACTGGTAAATCAAGAAACGACCAAGTTGCAACCGATTTAAGACTGGTTTTGAAGGAAGAAATTGAAATCATTGAAGAGGATATCTTAAATTTTTTAGATACCCTGATTGAAATGGCATCAATACACACCGATACTATAATGGTGGGTTACACCCATCTGCAACATGCACAACCAACCACATTTGCACATCATCTTCTAGCCTATGCAAATGAAGTTAAAAGGGATTATGAAAGATTGAACGATGCTAAAAAACGTGTTGATCTCTGCCCCCTTGGATCTGCTGCAATGACTGGTACTGGATTTGATATCGATCGTGAAAGAACAGCTGAATTATTAGGTTTTGGTGGGGTCATGGAGAACTCCATGGATGGAGTGAGTTCAAGGGATTTTATGGCTGAAACTGTGTTTGCCCTTGCGATGATGGCATCCAATCTAAGTAAGATCAGTGAAGAATTGATTGTATGGAGCAGCTATGAGTTTAGGTTGGTTGAAATATCGGATGAATACTCTTCAACCTCTTCAATAATGCCCCAGAAAAAAATCCTGATGTTGCTGAAATTTCTCGTGGAAAAACAGCTGTTTTATATGGAGAGCTCATGACGATCATGTCAATACTCAAAGCATTACCCCACAGCTACAACAGAGACCTTCAGGAAATAACACCTCACCTTTGGAATGCCGTGGATATTGGACGTTCCATGCTGAATATTACATGTTCCATGTTGGGGTCAATTGAATTCAACTCTGAAAGGGGATTGGAATTGGCACTTGCAAACTTCTCAACAGCTACAGAACTTGCAGATCTGATGGTGAGAGAAAAAAGTTACCATTTAGAATTGCACATCAAATAGTGGGCAGAACAGTCACCAAAGCCATTGACGGGCATATTAAACCCGATGAAATTGATGCAAAATTCTTAGATGAAGTTGCCATTGAAATCAATGGAGAAAAACTTGGATTAGATCAGAAAACTGTTGAAAAAGCATTAAATCCTGTTGAAATTATTAAAGCACGTGATGTTCTTGGAGGACCATCCCCAACCGCGGTCATGAGATCAATTTCCAGTTTGAAGAGTTTCATTGAACTACAACGAAATCAATAAATCTTAAAAAAAATTTATTTCTTTTCTATTTTTATATTTTATTTATTTGGAAATGCCATTCCAATTTTTTAACTAGTATTTTTTCTTATTTGAAGATTTAATTAGAGTTATTTGCCCTATTTACACTGTTTAAAGTAGGATAAACCAATAATAATCTTAAATTTTTGGATTTGTGTTCAAATTAATAATTATTTCATTAAAAATATATAGTCTGAACTACAAAATAATAGTATGAATTCCAACACTAAAAAAGAAATAATGGGTATAATAGCCATAATAGTGGGTGTCATATTTATAGTGGATCCTGCGATTGTTGCATATTTATTAGGTGTTTTACTCATTATATACGGAATATTAGAATTGATAAATCGAGGAATGGATTAATCCTGATACAAGGATTATAAAGTTCTTGTAATCAAGTTTAGGGCTTGACCAGGTTCAAGTACACCTGCACGTGTTTCTCTGAGTACCCTTTGTATGGAAAATCTGCGCATGTGTGGATGTAACTTGTGAACTTCGTTTAGTAGGGGACATCCATATCCTCCAACACTTTCAACATCGAAGTATCCTGAAACTGATCTGGTTTCACCCTTGGTTGCAGATAGCATGGCCGGTAGGTTCAATCTCCAGAAGCCATTTAAACGCACCATAGATTGTGATCCTGTTGCAAGAAAGTCTCCGAATATGATGAATGGAATTTCAGATTTTTCTGCATATTCCAAAAGAGAATCTTCTATGGTTTTTGAGCACTTACCACAGGGATGTATTCTTCCTTCGAGGGAGTTTTCTATGACTTCTCCCATATTTACTGGAAGATATTCGTGGGGAACATTTAAATTACTTGTTAGTCCGTCTATATTCTTTTTAAAATAGGACGGAAGAATAATACTCCCAGGATCAACTGTCACAGCCACAGGGTTAAATCCTAAAAGTTTAGCAACAATGAGTGAAAAACTGCTGTCAACCCCACCAGAAAGTGCTACAATTGCTTTATGATCCGTTTCCATTTCCAATTTTTTTGTGAACCATCCATCTTTAACTGTTTCAATCCTTCTTCAAATTCTGATAAATAATTGAACTTTGAAATGTTGTTTATTCTAAGCTTTAATAGATCTTTAAGGTTTTTGATCGGTGCTGTGTCTTCGCCCAGTATTCTCTTTGAACCGTTAATTTTCTTAAGGGCCAGTTCCATTCTGTAGATTCTAACCATCATATCAGAGTACGCATCTACGTGTATGGAGTTTACTTGGAGGGCTTCCCTTAACTTTCCAACAACCCAACCACCCTTACCAATTACTGCTGATTTTTCCGGCCTATCTGGAGCAATTATGGTGAGATCATTTGTTTCTCCGTCGTATATAACGCGTTCAATTGTAAATCCCAGTTCATTGGTCAGATCTAAATTTGAAATTTCTGTACTCCCATTCCCAATGATTGGTTTAATTGCATTTTCCAGCACCTCCACCATATAATCTACTTCCAACTTCATTTTTTTATGTTCCCCTTTGATTTTTCTATTTTTTTCTAAATAAATGCAGAAATTATTTAGTTTACCGTGTGTATCTTCCCATCAGACTACCTTCATCAATAATATGGCCTTCCATAGCCTTCTTCAGTTGTGAACGTGTTATCATTGATGGAAGCTCAATTTCAGTGTCCAATGCATAAATCATGTAGTAGTATCTATGAGTCCCGTCTGGTGGACATGGTCCCCTGTAACCAACAGTTCCAAAGTCGTTTAATCCCTGTTTAGCACCGTTTTTTGTTACTTCCCTTTCCATGATCCATTCATCAACACCATGGAGTTCTCCAGGAATGTTAAAAATTACCCAATGGGTCCAAATTCCTTGTGCTGCGTCTGGATCCTCGCATATTATGGCATACTTAACAACATCTGTAACTGGGCTCCATTTTAGTGGAGGTGAAACATTAACTCCTTTACATGCGTATCTGTCAGGTATTTCTTCTCCTTCTTTAAATTTCTGGCTTGTAATCTTTATTGACATGTTTAGACCTCCGAGTTAGGTTTGATTTGATATTGATTATACTTAAAGAAAAAATTAATTTTTTTATATATCTTTCATGATTATACTATTTTGTTGTAATAATTCTGATTTAAGAAATTTTTCGCTGAAATTTTAACTTTTTTTAAATTTCAGTTTGTGATGGATAATTCATGGAGCTCAACCAAACTATGAATTGATCTATAGTTGATCAAAAAGTCATTGGTGACATATATGTGGTATTGGATTTTGATTATGACAGAATCCGATTAAGGGTGATCAATACAGATAACTACGACAAATTTAAATACTATGGAGTCTCAATAATCTATTGAGGTGGTATAAATGACTGAATTACCAGTTGCTCCAGTAGGAAGAATCATAAAAAATGCTGGTGCCCAAAGAATAAGTGATGATGCAAGGGACGAGTTAGCCAAAGTGCTTGAAGAAGCAGGTGAAGAAATAGCTATAGAAGCTGTTAAACTTGCTAAACATGCAGGAAGGAAAACTGTTAAAGCATCCGATATAGATTTAGCTGTTAAAGCAAAGAGCTAATTCTATTATTTTTTTTATTCTTTAAATTATTTTTTTTAATTCTACAATTCAAACCTAAGTTTAATTTATATCCTCCAATGAAACCATTTATTTTGTAAACAATTTTAACAACAAATTTTATACCGAAAGTCTTTCTAATATCATTAATAAATCCACATTGAAACATAAATTTTATTTAATAAACTCATTTTTTGGTGATTAAATTTGACGAGAATATCCATATTAGACCATGATCGATGCCAACCTAAAAAATGCAACTACGTCTGCATTGAATACTGTCCAGGAGTCAGGATGGAAGAGGATACCATAACCATCGATGCAAAAACAAAAAAACCAATATTATCAGAGGAACTCTGTTCTGGATGCGGAATATGTACCAACAGATGTCCGTTTAAAGCAATTAATATCATAAATCTTCCAGAAGCCTTGGATGATCCTATTCATCGATACGGAAAAAATAAGTTCGAATTATTTGGACTGCCCAACATAAGGGAAGGTTCTGTTGTAGGAATACTCGGACCAAACGGAATAGGAAAATCAACCATAATCAGAATGCTTTCAGGTGAACTCAAACCAAACCTTGGGGACTACGAATCTGAAACTTCGTGGGAAGATGTTGTGAATTTTTTCAAAGGTTCCCAACTTCAATCCTACTTCAAAAAACTATCTGACGGCGAACTCAAAGTTGTTCACAAGCCCCAAATGGTGGATATGCTCCCCAAATTTGTGAAGGGAAATGTGAAGGATCTAATGGAAGGAGTTGATGAAAGGGGAGCGATGGAGGACGTGCTCAATGCACTGGAACTAAGACCCATATTAAGCAGAAGCATATCAAATTTAAGTGGAGGAGAACTTCAAAGAGTTGCTATTGCTGCAGCTGCACTTAGAGAAGCTGATTTCTATTACTTTGATGAACCAACATCTTGGTTGGATGTTAAACAAAGATTAAATGCTGTTCAAGTTGTAAGAACTCTTTCAGATGCTGGAAAATCTGTAATGGTTATTGAACACGATCTAGCTGCATTAGATGCCATATCAGATTATGTTCACATACTTTACGGTGAACCTGGTGCCTACGGTGTTGTCTCTCAAATGAGGGGCGTGAGGGTTGGTATAAATGCATATATTAACGGATTTTTAAGGGAAGAAAATATTAGATTCCGTAGACAACCCATTGTTTTCGATGTTAAACCTCCTGCCCTGGAAGTTGAAGCCGAAGCACTGGCAAATTATTCTCCACTTAAAAAATCCTACGAGGAATTTAGTTTAGAGGTTGATGGAGGAGAGGTACAGCACGATGAGATTATCACTGCATTTGGACCCAACGGTATAGGAAAAACCACCTATGCCAAGATGCTTGCAGGAGTTACCAAACCTGATGATGGACAGATCGACAAAAAAGTTTCAATTGCGTACAAACCACAGTACCTTGTTTCAGACTTTGATGGAACTGTACAAGAACTTTTAATCACAACGGCCCCTAACTATGGCAGTAACATGTTTAAAACTGAAATAATGAAACCATTCGGCCTCGAAGCCCTTATGGAAAAGGAAGTCAGTGAACTGAGTGGAGGAGAGCTACAAAGACTATCTGTTGCTGTTGCCCTTTCTAGAGATGCTGAAATATATCTATTTGATGAACCAACAGCATTTTTAGATGTGGAACAAAGATTAAAAGCAGGTAAAGCTATTAAAAGAGTTGTGGAAAGTCGAAATGCAGCAGGAATCATTATCGACCATGATATAGTGTTTATTGATTTCGTATCAGACAGGGCAATGGTTTTCAACGGTGCCCCAGGTGAACATGGTCATGCTTCAAGTCCAATGAACCTCAGATCAGCAATGAACAGCTTCTTATCCTCAGTTGGTATAACGTTTAGAAGAGATAAAGAAACTAAAAGACCAAGAGTCAATAAATTTGGAAGTTATCTTGACAGGGAACAGAAGGAGAAGGGAGAGTATTATTACTTAGAAAGCTGAAAGTTAACCAGAATTCCCTTCTTCTTTTTATCATGCTTCTTCTCTTTTTAATTATATTTCATACATAAAACTAAATATTATCTTGGTCATAATCTTTGTTATTAGATTAATAATTAGTTAAATGGTGAAATTCTTGGCAAGCAACGAAAACAATCTAAAAAGGTTAAGAGAAATTCTTAAAGTTCTCTCAAAATATGAATTTGGTTACTTGATCGAAAAAATTAAGCTCAAACACAACATTCCATTTATAGGAAAATCGTATCAGTACGATTCCCTTGAGGAACTTGACGAATCCACCCCTGAAAGATTGAGACTGGTTCTCCAGGAACTCGGACCCACATTCATAAAGCTGGGTCAAACACTCAGTACTAGACCAGATCTTGTTGGAAGAAGAATAGCCTCAGAATTTACTAAATTACAGGATGATAATCCCCCAGTTAGTTTTGAATCCATTGAACAGGTGATTGAACACGAACTTAAATCTCCAATCAACGAAATATTCGAAAGTTTTGATGTAGAACCCCTTGGATCTGCTTCCATTGGACAGGTACACCGGGCTGTGCTGAAAACTGGAGAAGAAGTAGCTGTAAAGGTTCGAAAACCCGGTGTTGAAAATGTTATTAAAAATGATCTGGCCATCATGGAATTTTTAGCCAAAAGGGTGGATAGCTACGTTCCCCAGCTTAAAATTTACAATGTTCCAGGGATTGTTGATGAATTTAAACGTTCCATATTCAAAGAAATTGACTACGAAAATGAAGCTTTGAATCTTAAACGATTTAGAAACAACTTTAAAGACGATAACACAGTTCATGTACCTGCTGTATACAGTAAATATTCTTCATTAAAAGTTATAACAATGGAACTGGTTGTTGGAACCAAAATTTCTGAAGTAACTGAAGGTGATGGGTTCGATCTTAAATTAATTGCTGAACGTGGTGCTATATCATACTTCAAACAGGTTGTTGAGAATGGATTTTTCCATGCTGATCCACATCCCTCAAACATCTACATCCTTAAAAGAAATGTAGTCTGCTACATTGATTTTGGAATGATGGGAATCATAGATGAGCAATTTAAAAATGAACTTGCAGAACTCATGATATATCTCATAAATAATGATGTGAGTGGCATGATTAGCCAACTCACCTACATGGGCATGATTGATGAAAATGTCGACACTAGATCCCTCAGGTACGACCTAACAGATATGATGTTCAAATACTATGGTACAGAATTAAACGAAGTCCATGGTGGAATGAATGAATTGATAAACACCATGAGGAAGTACCATATTTTCATGCCAAGGGAACTGGTACTGCTTGCCAGGGGTATTGGAATGGTGGAAGAAACTGGACAGAAACTGGATCCAACCTTTAACGCTGTGCAAGTTGGAAAGCCAGTCATAAAAAAGGTTGTGAAGAAAAAATTCTCTCCCTGACCTTTGCAGACTACCTTAAAAAGAACGTTATCGAAATGGAACACATATTAAAAAATATTCCATTATCACTAACAAAAACTCTTTACAAACTTGAAGAGGGAGAAATCAGTATTAAAATAGAGCATGAAGGACTTGAAAAAATAACCAACAAAGTATCTGTAGCTTTAATTCTTTCCGCCCTTTTAATAGGTTCTTCAATGATAATGACCACAGATAATGGAATAAATTTGATCAAATTCCCATTCCTTGGATTTTTAGGATTTGGTGTAAGTGCTGTTCTGGCTGTGATTCTCGTGATTTCAATTATCAAAGATAGGGGTCTCTAAATAAAAAAATAAAAAAAGTCGGTTCTTTTTAACTACCGCATAATTTGGATCTCTTTATGGATTCCATACCCTCTAAGAATGTTTTAGCAAAATATTGCACATCTTCTGGGGGTATTGAAAAACTTACACGAAGATATCTGTCTCCAAACCTTGAACTGGTGTAAGAACCTTCCCTTGTGAATATTTTTCTGTCCAGAAGGTATTCTGAAATTTCAAGGGGAGTAACTCCAGTATTTTTAAGATCTATCGCCATCATATTTCCCTGTGACGGGTAAACTGGTATGAAGGCACCACTTACCTGATCAACTGCGTCTTTAATGATTTTTTGGTTAGAGCGAGTTACATCTTTTATACGGCCCAACCATTGTTTCTTAGATTTTACTGCAGCTAAAGCTCCCCTTTGAGCCACAAGGTTTGTTCCAAGATCATTTATTACTATGGTTTTAATGGATTTGATCAGTTCTGGAATTCCTATTACTCCTCCAATACGCATACCAGCCATACCATATATTTTCGAGAAACTGTAAACAGTTAATGTGTGTTCTGGTGCGTATTTAGCCATCAAATGATGGTCCTCGGCAAAATCCCTGTATGTTATATCATGAAGAAGATATATATCGTTGTCCTCTGCTAAATCTGCAAAGTCCTTCAGTTCTTCCTTGTTATATGATGAACCCAATGGATTTAAAGGGTCAACTAGGGATATGAGTTTTGTGTTGGCATCCATATTTTCCCTTACAAGTTTGGGTGTGAGTTTATATCCACACTCCTCGTTGTAAATGGGAACAGATTTAACATGATCTCCAAATCTACTCGCGAAGTTATCTATGATCAAGTAACCTGGATCACATGTGATGGTATTGTCTTCTGGAGCAAGTATATCGTTGCAACAGAGATAAAGGGATTCTGTACCTCCAGCAGTAACAAGAATATCAAATTCTGATTGAAGTCCTAGATCTTCTAGTATCAATTCCTTCAATTCTGGAAATCCTTCAGGCGGAGGATACTTGTTATAATCACGTTTTTTTATACTCTGCATCATTGAATCCATAATTTCGTTCTCTTCATGGAGGTGGTTGGTATTTTGACCCATCCAAACCATATCTTCGTCGTTGAAAACGTAATCAAAGAACTCATTAGCTGTTTTATAGCCCTTTGGAATCAATTTTGCAGGTCTTGCATATTTTTTTGGTGAAATCATACATCTCACTTGCTTATATAATTACATATCAAAAAAGTTGATATCTATATGATGTTCATTTAATTTTTTTGAACCTCAAAAATAATATCAATCTAAACTATTGAGTTTACATATTGTTTTTTATAACATCTATTAAATTAATAATCTATTTTTACCTAATTTAAAATTATCGTATTTAAAAAAATCAGCCCCAATATGAAAGGTAACTCAAAATCAACTTCATAATTCACCAAAAAAATGTAATAACAATTATTCAACACTACAATTAAATCTTAAAGTAAAATCTTAGCATAAAAAATATTTCAGTAAACAGATTAATCAATATAAATTGTTGGTTGGATATCACCGAGTTTCAAGACCCGATTCCCCCAATATTATGAAACAAGATCAAGTAGCATTCCTGCCAGTTCCGCCATTGCCCACATTATGATATGTTTGTTTTGATGTGGATTTGTTAGTAGTTTTAGATTCCATGCTTCCATTGTTGTTTTGACTAGATTCTCCAGACTTATTGGAGACTATGGTTGAATGTTTAACTACTGGGCTCGTGTAGTTCGTTGTATTGTTGGTTGTGTTAACTGTTACCGTAGCAACATTTGGAGTCTGTAACAGTGGAAACATCATGTACCCCCCAGCAATTCCCAACACTGCAAACACAGCAACCACCCCCACAAAAAATTTCGTATTGAGTTGAGAGGGTTCAGTTTTTGATTTTGTTTCGCTTGGCATTTTTGTTAACATTTATTTCACCGACTAAAAAATCTAGTGATAATTAATGAATATCAAAATTTATGAACATCCTGAAACACCCTATTACAATTTAGAACAGCATTTTAAATATATTTTATGATCAACAAGAAACTGAAAAACGAGCAAAAATAGGTAACAATCTAAATAAATAAAATGGAATTAATGAACAAAATCATTCAATACCACAATCTACAATTCGGAATCTAGTTCTTAAACCCTCAGGCCGACTTCTATGTCTTTTTAAAGTGGCTGATCTTTCTCCAAGGCCATTCGATCGTGCTAGTTCAACCACGACTTTACTCCAATATTTGAGTATAGTTCCTCCAACAGGTTCAATTATCCCATCCCCATCAAAAACTGAATAAACATGGTTGGTAATGAGGACTGCAACATCATACTTCCGGGCTATTCTTGATAGAAGTGCCATCTGTTGACCCAATTCCCGGTTTATCTGAGTAGAATCTCCCTCTTTTAATCTGTACAATGCAACTGCAGAATCTAAGATGATGAGCTCAACACATTCTTTTTTGGAGTCCAATAAATTTTCAATTTTTTTATAACATCTATCTGTTCCTTAAAAGTTGTTGGTTCGAAAATGATGATGTTTTCTGCAAAACTCGTGAACTCATTATTTGATATCTGCTTAACCCTCTCAATGGAAAGTCCACCTTCAGTATCTATAAATATCGCTTTATCACCATTTTGAGCGCATCGAACAAGGAGTTGAAGTGCTATGTTGGTTTTTCCAGATCCTGGAGGTCCATAAAATTGGGTCAAACATCCCTTTTCAATCCCACCACCCATCAAATTATCTAACGGAGAATCTGTTGATATTTTTTTAGTTTCATCTAGTTCAGATAAAATTTTCATAATTGTCTCCCAAGTCATTTTCAATAAATTTTTAGGAAAATCCTAATTCCTATTTTGAATTATTTAGCTTAAAAAACTTTAGAAAATGGTTATTCAATGAATTCCAAGATCTACTTACAATACATTCAAATGGAATCTTTCATGTTTGTAAGGAATAATCAAAGTAAATTTATTAATGTTTCGTATCCTGCTCCCTTTCTTAGGATGATAGGCTTATCACCAGTCATATCCACTACAGTGGAATGGTGACCGTATTTACAAATACCTGCATCGAGTACCAGATCAACAGAATCACCAAGCTGTTCAATCACTTCCTTGGGGGATTCTGAAACTTCCATCCCTGAGATATTTGCACTGGTACTAGTAATAGGAAATTCAGATGCCAACTCACGAGATAATTTGTTGTCAGGAATTCTGATACCTATTTTATTGGTTCCCGCTGTTAACAAAGGGGATATTTGATCTTTTTTCCTCATTATCACGGTGAAAGGTCCTGGAAAAAGATGTTCAACTAGGATTTCAGTTTTGTTATCCATGAATGCAACATCATTAATTGCTTCAATTTCAGCTAAACATAAAGATACTGCTTTAGTTTTTAAACGTTTTTTGGAATCAAAAACCTTGGAAACTGCAGATTCATCATAAATATTTGCTGCTATTCCATAAACTGTATCTGTTGGATACACTACTATTTTACCCTGTTTTAAGTATTCCTTAGCCTGTGTTATTGTATCAGGATCTGGATTTTTGCTGTTAATCTTCAAAATTTTCATGACACGTACTTCCCAGAACAAGTCAGTTCCTTCAAAGTATATATTCCTTGAATTCAATAAGTAGTTTTATGCTGAACAGACTCAGACCACAGGTTAAAGTTATTCTAGATCCAGTTGCCAAGAAAATTCGAATCAATCCAAATATTCTAACAATTATAGGGCTACTGGTAAGTGTAATAAGTGCATATATGTTTGCAACAGGAAACTTATTGATAGGAGGATTGTTGATAGCGCTTAGTGGATTTGTCGACATGTTAGATGGCGCAGTAGCAAGAAATAACTATCAAACCACAAAATTCGGGGGTTTACTTGACTCAACTGCCGATAGGTTTGCTGATGCATTCATCTTAATAGGTATCATATATGGGGGATATGTTAACTGGATTTATGGAATTCTAGCTTTACATGCATCCTTAACTGTGAGCTATGTCAGGGCAAGAGCAGAATCAGAAGGCATAAAATGCAACGTTGGAATTGCTGAACGGGCAGAACGTCTAGTTATTATAATGATAGGTGCATTCCTTAGCTACTTCACAAACATACAAATCTTCAACATGAACTTGCTTGGTATCGCTGTAGTTGTTATAATGATCCTTGGTTATGTAACTGTGATTCAGAGGGTTTATCATTCATGGAAAACCCTGAAGGAAGATTAAAACTTGTAGATCATAATTGATTAAGAAATTTAACAACAATTGATTAAATATAAATTTTTTTCTTAAAACTGCAGTAAATAGAATTTACTTCAAACATAAATCAAATCATTTAAAATAGGTATGGGATGTATCATGGATGCTGTTGAAAGAATTGAAAAGGATATCGTACTGTTTGCAAAAAATATAAAAGAAATAGAGTCCATAGAAATTCATGAAAAAGATGTTCAGGTCATTGAAATGGCCAGAAATTACAGGAAAGACACCGATTATTATCTTGAAAAAAGGATTATTTAACCTCATTTGGCTGTATAACATATGCCCATGGACTTTTAGATGCTGTACGTCTCATGCACGGATTAATATAAATTCTTATTGAATCGTTTATGATTTAAAGATAAATGTCAAAATGGGATAAAAATGAAAAACCTGTTTAAAAGGGAATCAAAAGTAGAGGAATACTCTAAAGACCATGTTGAAACGGTTTATCAATGTGTAAATCGGTTAAATGTACTCATGAAACATTTTTATGAGAACGATTTCGAATCCATAGAAAAAACAGCACTTGAAATTGCTGATTTAGAACACGAAGCAGACATTATTCGTAGAAAAATGGAAATAGAATTTTTTAATGGAGCTTTTCTACCATTTGACAGGGAAGATCGGATAATTCTGGCAGAAGAAGTTGATAGCGTAGCAGATATGACTGAAGAAACTGGTTTTGGAATCTGTTTAAGCAAGATTAACTTTCCAATCAACTACAAAACAGACTTCATGGAACTCACAAAATCAGTTCAGAACACCGTATCTACTCTTAAAAGATGCATAGAGCTTTTAAGTGAGGATCTTGGCCAAGCCCTTGACACAGCCCACGAAGTTGAAAGATTAGAAGATGTGGTTGACAAGATCGAACGAAAAATCCTAAGAAGGCTCTACGATGATTATAAAAAGGGTGAAATAGATATTTTAACCCATATAGAACTTAAAAGTACAGTATTAAGAATTGGAAACATAGCTGATCGTGCAGAAAATGCTTCAGACAGAGTTCCCATAATTGTGGCCAAAAGAAAGGGATAAACTAACCCCATTATGAAAAATAAACTTTTGAACAATGCTGCTTATGATTTAAAATTTCTGTTAAATAGGGGTTACAGAAAAAAAGGTGCTTTAAATTTTGTTTCTAATAAATACCTGTTAAATAAAAATGAGAGGAATTACTTATTTCGGAGAACTTTTTCTGACAGTAAATCACTTTCAAGACAGGGAAAACTAATTTCTTTGGATGAAATTGGTGGAAGAAATATTTTTGTTGATGGCTACAACGTTTTAATTACTTCTGAAACTATCATCAACCACGAATACGATTCACTTGTTATGTGTGATGATGGGGTGTTAAGGGATTTAAAGGCTGTTTTTGGTAAATATCACATGGACATAAACACAGAAAAAGTCATGTTAGCTGTTTTACAACTGATAACGCAGCACCACCCACTTTTTATAAATTTTCTCTTCGACAGTCCAGTAAGCAAAAGTGGATACCTTGCAAAGTTAACCAACTCTATTTTAGAAGTTCAAGGAGTAAAAGGAAGTGCTGAAACAGTTCGTAATGTGGATTATGAACTTATAAAAAGATCAAATGCATCTTGCGGAGTAGTTGTAACTAGCGATGGTGTGATAATAGATCGTGTTGAAGATATCTTAGATATTCCGTACTGGTTTTGTATGGAAAATAACTGTTTAAAGTATTTAGAATAAGAATTAAGATTTGTTTTAATAAAAAAAGAGGAAGATGGATTAATCCATGTCTTCCATTCTGTCTTCAAGCATCTTTAGAACACCTGGAAGACTGGTGTATTCCATTTCGTCAGCAGGTAATCTGTGTGGTTCGAATGGTCCATGTCTTCTCATGTACTCTGCCACGTCTGATGCGAGATCCCTTGATCTGTCAAATGCAGGATCATCAAACATGTCTAATGGTCCAACAAGTTCAGAATTGTTTATTTGGAATCCAAGTGCTATTACACGTGGTGGTCCATCAAATCTGACAGGAGTAGCATTTCTCTGGGCTACAGGCATTAAAGGGCCGTTATGTGAACCTCTCATCCATCCACTTACAAGGTGTGGGAATGCAAATGGTTCCACAACTTCTCCAGCTGCCGGGAATCCTGATTGTGCTCTTACAACTGCCACAGGGTCATCTTTACCAATATACTGGCCTGCCATAAGGTTTAATCTTTCTGTACTTACTGAAGCTGCAATTTCATTGTCACTTCTTCTTGAAATGTGTTTAATTACGTACCTTCCAGTTGATCCGAGTAGTGCTAATGCATCGTACATTTCATCTGGACAGGACATGGTAACTTTTTTGTGTTCGATTACATCGAATATTTCAAAGTCATAACCTCCGTGTAGGGAAGGGTCTATTACAAGTCCTGCTGTGTTGAATGGATCAGCAAACATCTTAAAGAGAGGCATGTTAAATGCGCCTGGTTCTGTTTTATCACAACAGAAAACAATCACAGGGTCTGATGGTCTTTCTTTAAATTCCATTTCAGCACATCCAGGACCCATGCCCTTAATGTTACCTGAGAAAGTGTCTGAAAGAAGGTCTTGGCCTGCACCATAAAGTTTAAGGCTTTTTGCTACTTGAGTAGCTTCTAAAAATGCATTCCATGCTAGTTCATGAACTTCTTCATTCTCTTCACCGTTTCTGTGGGTCATGATCAAGTCTATATCATCACCGCAACTGGTTATATGATAGTCCACAAGAAGTTCTGATTCTTTTGCTTTAGCTAGTATCTCGTCACATTTATTTTTTAAAGCGTCATGAGTTTTTGCATGTCCTGCTATACTACCAACATCTGCTTTAATTACACTAATAGTAGTTTTCATATGTTATACCTCCAAAAATTATCATAAAATTGTTAAAACAGCATTATATAGGCAAATTCAAGGTGTTGAAGGCTGGTATTTAATCCATCCAATATTTAAAACTGACCTAAAAACAGCCTAAGCTGTCAATATTAACCTATCCTATTAATTAGTTTATGAAATGAAATCCTTATAAAAGTTACTATAAACTCATCCTTCCAACTCACATTCTACAAACAAAAAAATGGGTTCAATTCTTATTTAAAGCTATAAAACAATTAAATAAGTTTAGATCGAATTTCTTTGGCCATTTCAATTGTTTTAGATGATCCACCAAGATCTGGTGTTGTAACCTTGGAACTGCTCAACACATCTAAAAGTGCATTCTCAAGTTTTTGGGATTGTTCAGTCTCACCAAGATAATCCAACATCATAACAGCCGATAAGATCATTGCTGAAGGATTTGAAATTCCTTTACCTGCAATATCCGGTGCAGAACCATGAACAGGTTCAAAAAGAGCATTATCATCCCCCATATTTGCTGAAGGTGCTACACCTAATCCACCAACTAAACCTGCACCCTCATCAGATAGTATATCTCCAAAGAGGTTTGTTGTAACCATAACATCAAAGATTTGGGGTTTAGAAACCATGAACATTGCAGCAGCATCAACATACTTTTCATCTGTTTCTATTTCTGGATATTCTTCTGAAACTTTGAAGAACTCCCCACGAAAAATTCCATCAGTTTTCTTGAGTACGTTAGCCTTATGAACAGCTGTAACCTTTTTTCTCCCCAATTTTCTGGACTGATCAAATGCAAATCTACATATTCTTTCAGAAGCAGCCTTGGTAATTACCCTAGTTGCCACGGCACCTTCGGGTGTGTACTCTTCTATTCCAGAGTAGAGACCTTCACTGTTTTCCCGAACAATTAAGATATCAAGGTCTTTGTATAAAGAATCAATACCATCATATGATTTAACTGGTCTTAAGTTTGCATAAAGACCCAACTCTTTTCTAAGAGTTATTATGGCACTTTTCATCCCTGGAACTGTTGTAACGGCTCCAAAGAGTGTAGCGTCTGATTTTTTTGCTAGAGCGATTGTTTCTTCTGGGATGGTTGTTCCAGTTTTCTTGTAACATTCCTCTCCAGCATCGGCCTTTGTGTAATCTAAATCTAAATCTAAAGCATCAATAATATGAAGCACAGCATCAGTGACCTCTGGCCCAACACCGTCTCCTGGAATAACAGTTAAATTGTACACAGCATCATCCCCTATTTTTTTTATTAAATAATAAAATTAAAGGCATAGTTATATCATACAGTATATGTTAACTTAATCATAAAAATGATATCGATTTAATGGAAAAAAGTTAATGTTTGTGTTGAAAATTACATTGAAACTAATGTCTAAACTGTACTAATTCCATTGTAACAGCTTAATTAATTGAACTAGTAAGTCTGTTACATCAAAAAGTTTATTCTTAATGAGATGCATAAAGTAACTAAATGTGTTTTTTAATGAACGAATTTTTTTGATTGCTAAATTTTTTTAATTGAATCATGGGGATATGAAAATGGAACGTGAAGCAAATATTGAAAGACTCATACAGACCCTTAAAGATGAAGATGAATTGGTGCAAACTCAGGCCAGGGGACTTTTAGAGGAAATTGGAGAACCTGCTGTTGATAAGCTGATAATTGCTGCCGATGATGATGATACAGATATTCGTAAAGGATCTATACGTGTTCTAGGAATAATAGCTGATCCAAGTGCAATAGATGTACTAATAGAATCCTTGAATGATCCCAACAAATGGGTTAGGAGGGAAGCTTCCACTGCACTCACAAATATGGGTGATCCTGCAGTAGATCCTCTGATTGAAACTCTGAATAATGAAGATTGGCGTGTTCGGGGAGGAGCAGCATGGGCTCTGGGGAAAATAGCCAATAAAAAAGCGGTTGAACCTCTGATTGTAGCCATGGACGATGAAAGTGGCTTTGTTCGAGGAGGAGCTGCATGGGCACTCGGAAACATGGGGGACGAAAGAGGAATTGAACCCCTTAAAAAAGCTTTGAATGATAAAAGTAGTTATGTTAGAAGGGTTTCTCAGAAATTTTTAGATAAACTTGAATAAAATTAACAAATTTTAGATATACATACTGAAAATTCGATGGTTAGTGGAATGGACAACTATTCCATTCATTAATTTTAGAATAGAATCAAATTAAAATTTAATTATCTGATCAAGATAACTTAGAGTTATCTGAATCATATTTTTGTAATCAAAGGAGAGGGGTGATACATTGAAAGTTAGTGTAATTGGAGCATCTGGAAGAGTTGGTAAAGCAGCAGCATTCTGCCTCGCGGAAGAAAACTCTGTGAACAATTTAGTGCTTATCGCAAGAAAGGAAAGCATTGATAAAGTTGAAGGAGAGGCTCTTGATATGTACGATGCATTGGCTGCTAAAGATGTTAACGTGAAGATCACCGCCTCATATGATTTTGAAGATGTAAAAAATTCAGACATTGTGGTTCTAAGTGCCGGGCAACCTAGAAGTTCTGGAATGTCTAGAATGGACGTTGCCATACCGAACGCTAAGATAGTGGCAGAATATGCTCGTGCAATTGCCAAGTTTTCACCAGAATCAGTTATACTCGTTGTAACTAACCCTGTGGATATAATGACTCATGTAGCTTTAAAAGCTTCTGGATTTGATAAACATAAAGTATTTGGTCTGGGAAACCATTTAGATTCTTTAAGACTGAAAAATCTCATATCTCAACACTTCAACATCCACGTGAGTGAGATACACACCAGGGTGATGGGTGAGCATGGAGATAACATGGTTCCGATAATGAGTTCCACATCCATAGGAGGTATACTGCTTAAATATTTCAAGGGTTATGATGATTTTGACATGGACAGAACAGTTGAAAAGGTTAAAAATGCAGGTAACTACGTCATCAAGAAGAAGGGAGCTACAGAGTATGGACCAGCATTTGCAATTTCTAATATAGCCATGATTGTTTTGGATGATGAAAAGAAGATATTGACTGTGAGTGCACTTTTAGATGGAGAAATTGAAGGCGTAGAAGATGTCTGCCTTGGAGTTCCAGTAAAATTAGGCATTGATGGGATTGAAAGAATAATTCCAATAATCATGACAGAAAGAGAGAGGAAAGCCTTTTTAAAAGCAGCAGATGAAGTTAAAACTAAAACTGAAGAAGTTATGAACGCGATAGATCTTTAATCTAAATACTGGTTTGAAATTAGAACTAGGTAAAATTAGGATCATACAATATGAATAGATCTCTTAAATTCCTTTACTTGAACATGTTTTAAAAAAGTGAAAAGGTGATTCAAAAAGTTTGAATCATTCATTGGAACTTATTTTCATGTTTGAGTAGTATTGTTGTTGATTGGTGTGTTATTTTTTGGCGTGTTGTTCTTTACTGGTGTGACTGTATTTTTTTGTGTTGTTGCTCCTGTCGTTGCGTTTGTGGAATTGTTACTTGTATTTAATGTAATGTTGCCTGCTCCTTGATACAATCCTACAACATATCCAACTACACCGGCAACTGCTACTAAAACAACAATTAATATAACGAGTTTTTCGTCCATTTGTTACCTCCTGACAATAGTTTGATCTTGATCCAATCTTAATAGAATATAATAATAGATTGCATGTAATTATTATTAGATTTTCATATTTTATATAAGTTTAATTGATCATGAAATTAAATTATTTATAGATAATAATGTTAAATTGAAAAGTTTATATAAGTGTTCAGTTATATAAGATAAATAAGTACTAAATTGAACATTGTATAAATTTAATAGAATATAGAAATATTAGTTCAACATTTCTTGTAGGCGATTTTTTCGGAAAACATTTTCCGGTAATTATATATGATATATCCATCTAATAAGATCACCTTAGAAAGTTTACAGAGGAATATAACGACTTTAAAGTAAGATCTTAGAGAGTTGGATTATAAATGATAAGTATAGGAATATTAGACTTACAAGGAGATGTTTCTGAGCATTTTGAGGCTACTAAAAAAGCTTTGAGCAGTATGGATATTAAAGCCAAAACTCTTAAAGTTAAAACTGTTGAAGATCTTTCCATGTGCAACGGACTTATCATTTCCGGGGAGAAAGCACAGTAATAGGTAAACTTATGGAAAAAACTGGCCTTAAAACAGCAATAATAGAAAAAGATATCCCGGTATTAGGGACTTGTGCTGGGTTAGTACTACTTGCAACAGAAACAGATTATGAACAGCCATTACTCGGCCTTATTGACATGAAAGTCAAAAGAAACGGTTTTGGCAGACAAAAAGCATCCTTCGAAAATGAAATAGAAATTTTCGGCGATAAATATGAAGGAGTGTTCATCAGAGCACCCTACATAGAGAAGTTAAACAATGGAAAAGTATTGGCCAGGGTTAACAATAAAATAGTTGCGGTTGCATCTGGAAAACATGTTGCCACGGCCTTCCATCCAGAACTCACTGAAGATACAAAGATTCATGAGTACTTCATAAAGGAGGTATTAAAGTGTGTGGAATAGCAGGAGTAGTATACAAAGATAAAAAGCTTCATCCCGTTGGTGATGACCTCACAAAGATGTTAGATGCATTACAACATAGAGGACCAGATTCTGCTGGTTTAGCCATATATGGTGGGCTTGGGTTAAAAGAAAATGAATATCTCCTAAACATAGAAGTTAAGGAGAAACATGGCCTTCTAGAAGCAGTTAAAGAAACTGTGAATACCGCTACACCCATAAAAAAAGAGGAAATCATCCCATCAGTTGAAAATTACATGATATACCGATGCAAAATTGGTTTAGATTCCTTTTCAGAGTTAAAACCATTGATCATGGATATCGACAAAATTGACGATGTGACAGTACTCAACGGGGCACATTCATTTGAAATGATTAAAGATGTTGGTTTAGTAAAGGACATAGCTGCTAGGTACGATACAACATCAAAAATGGGAACCCATGGAATTGGACACACAAGATTTTCAACTGAAAGTCTGGTTGACAGGTATCATGCACACCCATTCCAGAGTTACATTATTCCAGACATAACAGTCGTACACAACGGCCAAATAACCAACTACTGGAAAATAAGGGATCCTCTAGAACGTAAAGGCCACATATTCGAAACAAATAACGACACAGAATGTATTGTGCACTACATAGCAGACAAGCTTTCTGAAGGTTACAAACTCGAAGAGGCTCTTGAACAATCTGTTAAAGATATGGATGGTCCATTTTCATACATAATTGGAACACCTAATGGGGTTGGAATTGCAAAGGATCAGCTGGGACTCAGACCTGGAGTAATGGCTGAAAATAATGAAGTCTTTGCCATAGCATCTGAAGAAGTGTCCCTAAGAGAAGTGATGGACACCCATGACATAGATCAGATAGCCCCTGGAGAAACAAGATCTTACACAATATAACGACCAAAAGGCATATAAAAAGATTTAGGTGATTAGTATGAGTGAATTTATTATCAATGCCGAAAACCAACCCCCAAGGGAAGTTAATCGTGACATTAAAAAAGCTGCAGTTGATTACGACAGGATTGTCGTGAAAAATCCTAATGCAATGCACTACATTGCAGCTGGATTGATCGAACCTGTTGAAATTGTTATCGATGGATCAGCAGGTTACTTTGCAGGAACAATGGTTGACGGCGCCAAAATACACATAACCGAAAATGCAGGATGGTTCCCTGGCGACAACATGACATCCGGTGAAGTCATAATAGATGGATCAGCAGGAGATGGTGTGGGACAAGGAATATACGGAGGAACCGTTACTGTTAAAAAAGACGTAGGCTCAAGAACTGGCGAAATAATGAAGGGAGGCACCATAATAGTTGGTGGAAATTCTGGATTTATGACAGGACTGTTCATGATGGGCGGCCGCATCATAATCTTGGGAGACGTCTCTCAAGACGCAGGTGAATCCATCATCAGGGGAGCAATATACGTTCGTGGAACTATTGATAGCCTTGGTAAAAATGCTAAAATTGATGAACTGAACAATGATGATCTCAAAGAACTCAAAGAACTACTTCCAGAGTACGGGTTCGATCTATCTGAAAAAGATTATGAATCCTTTAAAAAAATTGTTCCAAGATCTAACAGACCATTCTACGGCAAAGAATCTGAGGAGGGATGAACTATGGAAAAGAGTAGCAAAGAAAAAGTTGCAGTTGTTGGAACTCCCTGCCACATGGTGGCTGCAAGCAAACTCGAAAAGTTTTCAGATGTACTTGGTAATTCACCAATCGATATTAAAATCGGACTTTTCTGTATGGAAAACTTTTCATACAGTTCAATCAAGAAGCTCTTGGATGAAAACAACATAGACATGAACGATATCCAAGAATGTAGGGTAGAAAAAAACTACATGTGGTTTTACCTAAACGAAGACAAAATTTTCAAAGTACCCCTTAACAAAGCTAAATCGTGCATAAGAAAAAACTGCAACATCTGTATGGATTTCACATCCGAACTATCTGACATTTCAGTAGGTTCTGTAGGATCTGAAGAGGGATGGTCCACAGTGATTGTTAGAAGCGATAAAGGATTAGAATTCTTGAAAGACGCTGAAAAGGACAGTTACATCGAAACCAAACCTATAGATGAAAAAGGATTGAAGCTGGTTGAAAACCTTTCAAAAAAGAAGATGAAAGAGAATATAGGGGAAATTCGCAGGCGAGAGCTTGTTGGAAGGCCAGTTATATACAGAAGGCAGATGCCTATCAGGGAATACTACGAAGAAATAGAAAACTGTCAATTCAACGATCTAAAGGGAGATGTGATAGACATAGGCGCATGTGTACTTTGTGGAGCATGTGATTATGTTTGTCCAGAAGGAATCATAAAGATCGATGACAGAAAACCTCAGGTAACTGGAAAGTGCCCTGAAGGATGTAATCTGTGTTACATGGCATGTCCAAGGACCTACGTTCCTGACGATATTATGACCACAGATGCCGATAAAAAACCACTCGGAGACTATTTGAAAATAGTTTCAGCCAAAGCTCCAATGTTAAATGGTCAGGATGGAGGTGTTGCTACAGCACTTTTAAACTACGCATTAGCTAAGAAAGTCGTGGATAATGTGATCGTGGTAGACAAGAACTCCAAAGAACCATGGAAACCAGAACCTAAATTAACCAACAATGTAGCAGATGTTCTGAAAGCTGCTGGAACCAAATATTCAGCCTGTACAATTTTCACACCACTTAAAGATTTAAATAATGGAAAGGGAGGAATGTAAATTGCCATTTAAAGTTGAAAGGGATCACAATCTCTGCAAAAGAGAATTCGAAAGACCAGGATGCTGCTGGTACATGTGCGATAACAGGGACGAAGAACTGTGTAAAAACTGTTACTCATGTTTTAACAACTGTCCACACGATGTATACGAAATAATTGACGACGAACCATACCCACTTCATCATGAAAACTGTGTAGGATGCAGAATATGCGAAGAAATGTGTCCAAACAATGCAATAGAAGTTAACGCAGTTCCAGAAGATAGAAGAAATGTGTGGTCACAATCGGATATCGTGGAAATAGGCAGAAAATCTGAAACTGGTTCATACAAAGTCAGAGGTTGTGGAGCTACCAGGGTAATTCCAACCTTTGATGACCTAGTTGTTATTCCGGCTCAGGTTTCAAGACCTCCAATAGACAAATACAGGGAACCATGCAACACAAAAGTCACATTAGGGGGCAGATTCGCGGAAAATCCCCTTGTTATAGACACTCCAATAATGATTGCTGCAATGTCCTTCGGTGCGCTCAGTAAAGAAGCTAAAATATCTCTTGCCATGGGTGCAACGCTCGCTGGAACCGCAACCAATACTGGAGAAGGAGGTATGCTTCCTGAAGAGAGAAGGTATGCATCCAAACTCATAGCACAATACGCATCTGGAAGGTTTGGTGTTTCTGCCAAGTACCTCAACAACTCAGAGGCAGTGGAAATCAAAATAGGCCAAGGTGCCAAGTCAGGTATGGGCGGTCATTTGCTGGGTGAAAAAGTTACAGCAGATGTTTCAAGAATCAGGATGATTCCTGAAGGTACAGATGCACTGAGTCCTGCACGTCACATGGATATAGTTGGTCCTGAAGATCTTTCCATGAAAATATCCCAACTCCGTGAAATTACTGACTGGAAGATTCCAATCATAGTTAAATTTACATCAGGTCGTGTAAGTGACGATGTAAAAATAGCAGCAAAAGCAGGGGCAGACATCATTGTTGTTGATGGAATGCAGGGAGGAACAGGAGCAGGACCCGACATTGTTACAGAACATTCAGGTGTGCCAACCATAGCTGCAATTGTTGAAGCAGATGAAGCTTTAAAACAAATTAATTTACGTAGTAAAGTAAATCTTGTTGCAGGAGGAGGCATTAGAAATGGTGCCGATGTTGCGAAAGCCATTGCACTCGGTGCTGATGCAGTTTATATAGCTACTGCTGCATTAGTATCTATTGGATGCAGAGTCTGTCAGATGTGTTTCGCCGGAACATGTAGAAAAGGAATTGCAACACAAAATCCACAGCTTAGAAGGCGTTTAGATTATATTGAAGGTGGAAAAAGAGTTGCAAGATACATCGAAGCCATGACAGAAGAAGCTGTAATGCTAACACAACAAGCTGGTAATACAGATCTGTTGAACCTCGAGAAGGATGATTTAAGGGCTCTAACTTTAGAATCCTCCACCCTCACCGGAGTCAAAATGGCAGGACTGGAAGAACCATTCAAATATAAAGGAATCATCTAGATTCCTACCATCTATTTTTTTAAAATTCCTGATCCAACATCGATTTACTAATCTTTTTTTTAATTTATTTTAGAATTTTCAGATATTACTTCTGAAATATTTAACCATTTCAACTTCGTTTTACCACAATAGTTAAATAATAATATGCAAAAAAATATATCGGAAGTAGGTTGCCTATATCCAATAGACATCTACAGGAAACAACAGGTGTGGGGTAAATTTTTTAGAAAATTTTCTTTTACCTGAAAAGATTATGGAAAATTATATACCTAAACTATTAATGGAGGAAACAATAAAATGGTAGTTCTTGACTCTGGTGATACAGCGTGGATGTTAATATCCACAGCACTAGTAATTTTAATGACCATACCCGGCGTAGCTCTCTTTTATGGAGGGCTAATACGGAGAGAAAACGTTTTAAATACAATATTTTTATCTTTTGTAAGTTTTGCAATTGTGAGTATAATCTGGTTCGTATATGGCTACGACCTTACCTTTGGTTCTGATATGTGGGGATTTATGGGCAGCATAGCAAATCCACTATTTGGAAATGTTATGGAATCAAACACACTCTCAACCTATGCCCCAACAATACCAACAGGGCTTTACGCAATATTCCAAATGACATTTGCAGCAATAACAGTTGCATTGATATCTGGAGCAGTTGTAGAAAGGATGAAATTTTCAGCCTGGCTCGCATTTATACCTATATGGGCCACACTAGTTTACATGCCAGTAGCTCACTGGATGTGGGGTGGAGGATGGTTAGCTCAGATGGGTGCACTTGATTTTGCAGGAGGAACAGTTGTTCATGTTAACTGTGGTATGGCAGCACTGGCTCTGGTGTTGTTATTAGGTGCAAGGAAAAATTCCAATTTACTTCCCCACCATCTAGGATATTCCATAATTGGTACTGGCCTACTATGGTTTGGTTGGTTTGGTTTTAACGCAGGATCTGCACTTGGAGCAACAAACTTGGCAGTTTCTGCAATGATAGTCACCAACATATCTGCTTGTGTTGGTATGATGACTTGGATCCTCATGGATAAACTTCAAACTGGAAAGCCAACCATACTTGGAGCACTTTCAGGTGCAATCGCAGGACTTGCAGCCATAACACCAGCAGCAGGTTACGTAAATGTAACAGCAGCCATAATCATAGGCTTTATTGCAGCTATTTGTGCTTACTTCGCTGTTTCACATCTCAAACCAAGGTTCGGTTACGATGATTCCCTCGATGTATTTGGAATACATGGTGTTTGTGGAATAGTGGGTACTTTAGCAGTAGGATTCTTTGCAACACCCCTCATAAACAGTGCAATTAAAGGAGGATTAATCGCAGGAAACCCAGCTCAAATAGGAATTCAGCTCCTGGCCGTGGTAGTAATTGGAGCCTACGCATTTGTGATGACACTGATAATTGGTAAGGTCATTGACAAAACAATAGGACTCAGAGTAGAAACTCAAGAAGAAGTTCAGGGTCTAGATATTAATCTACATGAGGAATCCGGTTACAGGCTGTCATGAGTAGCTTTAAATGAATCCAAAGTAATAATAAATTTAAATGCGGATTTATGAGGTACAATAATGAAAAAAATACTCGCGATTATAAGACCCGATAAATTAGAGGAAGTTAAACAGGCACTGGAAGATATAGGTTGCAATGGTTTAACTATCAAAGAAGTAAGGGGTAGAGGAATACAGTTAGGTATTACAGAAAGTTACAGAGGACACGATTACAAGGTTGATCTTCTTCCAAAGACAGAAATTGAAATAGTTACAGGAGAAGAAGATTTAGACAACATCGTTGACACAATAGTTAAAACAGCACAAACTGGAGATATAGGTGATGGAAAAATTTTCATTTCACCTGTTGAAGAAGTGATTAGAATAAGAACTGGTGAACGTGGCGAAAAAGCCATTTAACTCCTTATTCTATTATTTTTTTGTTAATATCCCATAAATAACATTCTAAAATTTCTTTATTTTTTAATTCTTGAATTCAAATTTGACACCATTCTCAACAATCTACCAAAAATTTGTCTAAATTTCATCATATTATGAACATTTTTTAATTATTTCTAATTTTACTATTCATTGTCAGTTATAACACTGATATTGTACATTTTTGGACAGATCAATCAAAACATTTATATATGGTTAAATTCAACAATGATATGTCGGAAGTATGTTTCCTACCTCCGATAGTTTAGGTGAAAATAAAATTGGGGTGAATGATTTGAAATATTAATCTCATTTTCCATTTGGAAAATTCACAAATACTACAAATTAAAACGACTATACACTAATCTATTGATAATCAACCGATATTATCAGATACAAACCTAAGGGAGGAAATTAAATGGTTGAAGCAATTCTTAACTCTGGTGATACAGCGTGGATGTTAATGTCCACCGCTTTAGTTATGTTAATGACTTTACCCGGCGTAGCACTTTTCTACGGGGGACTAACTAAAAAAGAAAATGTATTAAACACCATATTTTTATCGTTCATGGCATTCTCCATAACAAGTATAATATGGGTAATTTATGGATATCCAATAGCATTCGGAACGGATGTGATGGGTATAATTGGTAGTCCGACCAATATATTAATGAACGGAATAGATGTAAATGCTCTGGCACCTTTAGCACCTACAATACCACTACTGGTATATGTTGCTTTCCAGATGACATTTGCAGCCATAACAGTAGCACTTGTTTCAGGTGCAATAGTTGAAAGGATGAAATTCAGTGCATGGCTCGCATTCGTGCCTCTCTGGATAACACTTGTATATCTACCTATAGCCCACTGGGTATGGGGTGGAGGATGGTTAGCACAATTAGGTGTGTTAGACTTTGCAGGAGGAACAGTTGTTCACTTAAATGCAGGTATAGCTGCTCTTGCACTGGTACTCTTACTTGGAAAAAGGAAAGATATCAGACTGTTACCACATAACTTGGGATACTCAGTTATAGGTGCAGCATTACTGTGGTTCGGTTGGTTCGGATTTAACGCAGGATCAGCACTTTCTGCAGGTGGACTTGCAGGTTCAGCATTCTTAGCCACAAACACCGCAACTGCAGCAGCACTCATATCATGGGTAATGATGGATGTTATCAAAACTGGAAAACCAACATTACTAGGTGCAATATCCGGTGCAATAGCAGGTTTAGTTGCAATCACACCAGCAGCAGGATTTGTAACAATGGGAGGCGCATTAGTCATAGGTTTCCTAGTATCCATATTCTGTTACATTGCAATATCAACAGTCAAATCCAAATTCGGTTACGATGATGCACTTGATGTATTTGGTATCCACGGTGTAGGTGGTGCATGGGGTGCACTAGCAACAGGTATATTTGCTGCTCCATTCGTGAACTCTCTCGGAACAGGTGCTCTTTACGGAAACCCTGGACAGATTGTGACACAGATAATTGGTATCGCTGTTGTTGGAGTATACACACTCATAATGACCCTAATAATTGGTGTTGTCATTGACAAAACCATCGGTCTCAGAGTGGACCTCAAAGAAGAAGTTGAAGGCCTTGACACCCATCTTCACGAAGAATCGGGTTACAGAATTTAAGGGAATGTGGTAAAATGAAAGAAATAACCGCAGTAATAAGACCAGATAAATTGGAAGTAGTAAAAGAAGCTCTTCAAGAAATTCAGTGCAACGGAGTTACAGTTACAGAAGTCAAAGGACGTGGCCGTCAGTTAGGAATAACTGAAAGTTACAGGGGCAGAGATTACAAAGTTGATCTCCTACCTAAAACCAGACTCGAAATAATTGTCAACGATGAAAATGTTGATGCTGTAGTGGATACTATAGTTAAAACCGCACAAACAGGTGATATTGGAGATGGAAAAATCTTCATAGGACCAGTTGAAGAGGTAATAAGAATTAGAACCGGTGAAAGAGGAGAAAAAGCAGTATAACTTTTCCTCCAATTCTTTTCTAGGTCTTTGGAGGCGGGGACCTAGAACATATTACTTTTTTTAAATCCATAATTTCAAATCAAAGATTTAATATTTACTTTTTTTAATTCTGATTAAATGAAAATCAAGTAGATTTATTTATGTCCCAATTAGAACATTTTTTTAAAAATAAAATTAATTAGCTGTAAAACTATCGAGAACCACCTAGTTTTATATTTGTTTTAGGTTCCAAAGTCGCAAATTCTGATTTATCCTACTTAAAAGGGTAGAGATCAGATTTTTTTATACTATACCTTTAAGTAGTAAAGAGCTAACAAAGGGTTATGCATAAATTATTGAAGGGCAGTTTCATCATACTCATTGGAACCATATTCTTCAGGGTTGGAGGATACATATTCATGGTTCTGATGCTATCTTTACTGGATATCAATGCCTATGGAATGCTGAACACTGCAATGTCCTTTCAATGGATTTTAATTTTAATTGCTGTAGCCGGACTTCCTCCAGCAATAGCCAAATATGTATCAGAGTACCTTGCAAAGGATGATAGATACATGGTTAAGAAGGTCATATTCAGTTCACTGAAGATCATGATCTTAATGAGCATGGTCTTCGTCACTGTTTTCTATTTTTCTGCGGGTTACATTTCAGATTACATGAAGGGCGGACCTGAACTCACTGCATTGTTACAAGCCGTGAGTTTTATTGCACCATTTAGTGTAATTTTAGGTTTGTTTAGAGGTGTTTTCCAGGGATATCAAGAAATGACAGATATCATGATCACAAGAGCTGTTGAACAGATATTCATGATAAGTTTGGCTGTTGTGTTTATACTGGCAGGATTTTATGTTCTTGGTGCTGTGGTGGGAAGTATCCTTGGTTTTGCTATTGCAGCTGTTTCAGCAGTCATCATATTTCGAAGGAAATTTTGGGATGGGTTGAAGAATGTTAAAAAACCTGAAAACCCCATGGGAGAATTAAAACTAGTAAAAATGCTCCTGTTATTCAGTACTCCTGTAATTATTACTGGCCTCGCAGAATTAACCCTATTTCAAACTGTGAACTTTATTGTTCCTCCCATGTTAGGATTTTCACTGCTTGGTTACTACAATGTTGCAAGTCCGATTGCCAGGCTTCCATTGGTAATATCCTCTTCAGTTGCAGTTGTACTTTTACCAGCAGCATCCGAAGCATTTGCATTGAATGGAAGCAGTTTAGTCAAAAAATATGTTTCGCTGGCATACAGGTATCTTCTATTGGTACTGCTCCCCCTCTGTGCCATTGTTATTATTTTCGGAGAACCAATAATGCAGCTTCTCTTCCCTTCAAAACCAATGGCATATAGCTTTTCTGGGACTTCCCTAATGATATTAGTAGTTGGAATGGCTTTCTTCTCTGTTTACGGCATTTCTGCAAGTGTTCTGCAGGGTGCTGGAAAACCCTTCCCTGCAATGGTTTATCTGGTGATTGGAACAGTCAGCAATTTAATATTAACAGTTCTTTTAGTTCCAATTTTAGGTTTAATTGGAGCTGCAATTGCAACAACCATCGCATCATTTATCATAATGATTTTAAC
This sequence comes from Methanobacterium sp. ERen5, assembly GCA_024167805.1. GTDB lineage: Archaea > Methanobacteriota > Methanobacteria > Methanobacteriales > Methanobacteriaceae > Methanobacterium_B. The sequence continues at coordinate 702,673 of CP099988.1, forward strand.
TACCAAGAAAACTCTTCAAGTCACAGGGACAGAACTTGATTATTCCAATCTGGCCAAAATAGGATTAGCAGCCGTTATAGCAGGTTTATCTTTGATATTACTGCCAAAAAACAGTTTAACATTCTTTATTTCACTGGTTGTTTTACCTTTGATATACATCATGATACTTGCATTTACGAATACTTTAGTTCCTAGAGACATATCTATGATTGAGAAGGTTGGTAATCGTTCAGGTCCATTTAAGAAACCTTTGTTAATGTTTACAGAATTTTTAAGCAAATTTGTTAAGGAAAGTGTATAGTTTACTAGATTGATAGTACCTAAGATCTTTTTTAATCCAACTTCTCTATTTCTTGCACTGCCTCAGGATTTGCAAGTGTACTTGTATCTCCCACTGTTTCACCCTTAACTCTGGCCTTGATCACACGACGCATGATCTTTCCTGAACGAGTTTTCGGAAGATCTTCAACCAATTTTATATATTTCGGTGTTGCTATTGGACCTATTTCAGTTCTAACGTGGTGTTTTAGTACAGTTTCAAAACTTGTTTCGAAGTGGTAGTTCTCTTTTATCACAACAAATGCGCTTATCTCTTCACCTTTAATTTCATCTGGTTTTCCCACAACTGCAGCTTCTGCAACACCAGGATGACTTACAAGTGCAGATTCAACTTCAGCAGTGCTGATCCTGTGCCCTGCAACATTTAAAACATCATCTTCTCTGCCTTGTATCCAAAAATAGCCGTCATCATCTTTACGTGCCACATCCCCACTTAAATATGTGTTTTTAAAACTGCTCCAGTAGGCTTCGATGTACCTGTCTGGATCGTTGTAAAGGGTTCGAAACATGGCCGGCCATGTGGATTTTATAACCAAATGTCCTCCCCTCCCCTGTAAGGGTATTTCCATCATCATCAAATACATCTGCAACAATGGTTGGGAATGGCTTAACAACAGACCCTGGTTTTAGATCTGAGATGGGCAACGGCGTGATTGAGATGCATTCCTGTTTCTGTCTGCCACCAAGTGTCCATAATTGGACAACGACTCTTTCCAATAACTTCATGGTACCATATCCATGCTTCGGGATTAATTGGTTCGCCTACACTACCAAGCAACCTTAAAGAACTGATATCATATTTTTCTGGCCATTTTTCACCAAATTTCATGAACATCCTAACAGTGGTTGGTGCTGTGTAAAACACGGATACATTGTACTTTTCTATCATACTCCACACACGTCCAGGATCTGGATAGTCGGGTGTTCCCTCGTAGATCACCGATGTTGCACCCATCATGAGGGGAGCGTATACTATGTAACTGTGTCCTGTGATCCACCCAATATCCGCTGCACACCACCATGTATCTTCGGGTTTAATATCAAATACAAATTTCAATGTGGTGTAAACCCCAACACCATATCCCCCATGTACATGTACTACTCCCTTGGGTTTCCCAGTTGTTCCCGAGGTGTATAAAATAAATAGTGGGTCTTCTGGATCCATTTCTTCGGTTGCACATTCAAATACTGCTTTTTCCATGGCTTCGTGCCACCATATGTCCCTATTTGAATCCATTTCAACAGGAATCTTTGCATGTTCAACCACGATCAATTTCTGGATGCTTGGGGTGTTTCCCAAAATCACATCAACATTTTCCTTGAGACAAATCTGTTTACCTCTTCTTGTGAAACCGTCCGCAGTTATTGCAACCTTTGAATCAGCATCATTTATTCTTTCTTGAAAAGCCTTTGCCCAAAATCCTGAAAAAACCACAGAATGTATGGCCCCGATCTTTGCACATGCTAACATTGCAATTGGTAGTTCTAAAATCATTGGAAGATAAATACTAACTGTATCGCCCTTTTTAACTCCAATATCCCTTAAAACATTAGCAAATTTGTTAACTTGCATTTGAAGTTGTTTATAAGTTAAACTACGCACCTCACCTGATTCTCCTTCCCATATAAACGCTTTTTTATCCTTCTGTTCTCCCGGGGCATGTCTGTCAACGGCATTGTGTACAATGTTAAATTTTCCATTAACAAACCATTCTGCATGGGGCGGATTCCAGTTGAAGGTTTTGGTGTAGGGTTCAAACCATTCTAGTTCATGTGAAAGTTCATCCCAGAACCATTCAGGATCGTTCTCAGCTAATTTTAACAATTCATCATAATCCGTTATATTACGCTTTTCCATCCATTTGTAGATATTAGAATCTTTAACAAATTCCATGGATGGTTTAAAAATTCGTTTTTCTTTGAGTAAAGAATCTAAATCACCAGGCATTTAATCCCCCCGTTTAAATACTAATTCTGCTAATTGAATCATTCTACTCTATATGAAAACATATTCTGGATCATCTGTATTTTAGAAAAAAATCATTTACTATCTTATTATCTTTTTCGAAACATTAATAATTTGTGAGATTCCAAATTCCCAAAATTTATACTATTTAAACCCCATATTAAGGGTAATGGAATCACATACGCTACGATGTGCTGATGCACTGGTTAAAGTTTTCGAAAAATTTGGGGTTAAATTTATATTTGGACACCCTGGAGAACAGATTTTACCATTGTACGATGCATTGAAAGAATCTGAAATTGAACATGTTCTAATGAGACATGAACAAGGAGCAGCACATGCTGCAGATGGTTTTGCAAGAGCCTCATCAAATACTGGTGTTTGTATAGCAACGGGAGGTCCTGGAGCAATGAATTTAGTTATGGGCGTTGCTACTGCTTATAAAGACTCTGTGCCCATGATCGTTATAACTGGAGATGTTCCCCTCAAATTGAAGGGTAAAAATGGATTCCAAGATATTGATATCAACGGAGTGTTCCAACCCATAACCATCGAAAGTTTTCAGATACAAAATGCTGAAGAAGGTGTTTTAGCTCTTATTAATGCATTCAATATCCTAAAGTACAAACGTAAAGGTCCAGTTCATCTAAACTTTCCAAAGGATGTTCTTGAGAGTTTGGTGGAGGACAGTTTAGTTGATTCAATTTTGGAAAACAATAATATCAAAAATTCCATCGACCCCCTCATCACAGAAGAGAGTCTGAAACTCATTGAAAATTCTGAAAAACCCTTAATAATTGCAGGTGCTGGTGTTTTATGGGCCAAATCATCAGATAAACTTCTAAATTTTGCAGAGAAACATAAAATTCCAGTTGCAACCACTTACCATTCTAGAGGAGTACTTCCTGAAGATCATGATTTATCAGTGGGAATGATTGGTTTAAGGGGAACCAAAGCAGCCAACTACGCTGGAAAAAATTCTGATCTGATCCTTGCACTCGGTTGCAGGTTATCTGAACGTACCTGTCAAGGAATTGGTGAAACTAAAATTATACATGTAAATGTTGATGAAAGAGTTCTTGATGGTGATTTGAAGATTCAAGGTGATGTTAATCAATTTTTAGATGAAATAAATAATGCTCAAGTAGTAAATACAGAAAAATGGCTTTCTAAGATATTTAAACATCCTAAAACTTTTACTGTTAAAACAAACTTTAACACCATTCCAATTAAACCCCAAAGAGCTATTAAAGAAATTCTTGATGCTGCTGAAGATTCAGTTGTTGTTAACGATGCAGGAACCCACACAACTTGGGTAACTCTGCTTAAAAATGTTAAAACCCCCGCATCATTACTTTTTTCAGGAGGTTTTGGGCCAATGGGATATGGTGTTCCTGCTGCAATTGGTGCATCCCTTGCAAATCCTGGAAAACCAGTTGTAGCCATTGTGGGTGATGGTGATTTTCAAATGACGCTGCAGGAACTTGGAACGATACACGAATTAAAGCTTCCAATCGTGATATGTATCATCAATAACAGTTCACTTAGGATAATTAAACAGTGGCAGGAAATGTACTATGGAAAAAGTTATCAGGTTGATTTGGAAAATCCGGACTTTAAAAAACTAGCAGAATCGTACCATGTGAATAGTTTGGGTGTTAATTCTCCCGGAGAAGTTATGAAGGCTGTAAGGAAAGCTTTAACGATGCAAAAACCATATCTTATAGATATTGAAGTAGATCAAACAGAATGCATTCCATTGCCAGAGGTATTAGAATGAAGGTATTGATGATAAATCCCCCATATAACTCGTCAAAATATAAGTTTATAGGTTTAGTTGCTCCTCCATTGGGTATTGCATATATCGCAGCTATGCTTGAAAAAAATGGAGTCACAGTAAAAATATTAGATGCACCTGCCCTTGAAATGGATCATGAAGGGGTTTCAAAGGAAATAGAAAATTATTCACCAGATATTATCGCAATTACCTCTGTCACTCCCACAATAGGAAGTGCACTTGAAACAGCAAAACTATCTAAAAAAGTTTGTCCAAATGCTGTGACGGTTTTAGGAGGTTACCATCCCACATTCACATTTCCAGAACTGTTGAAAAACGATTTTGTTGATATCGTTGTTAAGGGCGAAGGTGAATTAACAATGGTGGATCTGGTTGATGCACTTGAGAATGGTCGAGATCTCCAAGAAGTCGAGGGTATAGCAACGAAGGATTTTGTAACTGAACCTCGGAAAATTATCGAAGATCTAGACAGTCTCCCATTTCCTGCAAGGCATTTGTTACCAATGGATGAGTACAAAATTCTTAACATGAAACTTACCACAGGCACCATAATATCTGGCAGGGGCTGCCCATATCAATGCTCATTTTGTGCATCATCTGCAATGCATGGACATAAACTACGTTTAAGATCTGCTAAGAGTGTTGTTGATGAAATGGAACATCTTGTAAATGAACATGACATCGAAATGGTGGCATTTATGGATGACACCTTCACAATCAACAAAAAAAGGGTCTATGAGATATGTGAAGCAATTAAAGAAAGGGGATTAAAGAATTACTGGGGCTGTACTGCAAGGGTTGACACCATATCCGAAGACTTGTTGAAAACCATGAAAGATGCTGGGTGCATCACCATGTTTTTAGGGGTTGAATCTGCTGATCAACAAGTACTAAATGAAGTGAATAAAAAAACCAACATTGCCAATATAAAAGAAACCTTCGAACTCACAAGAAAATATGACATGAGAACAATAGCATCCGTTGTTCTTGGAATGCCTGGAGATACCAAGACCAGTATTCGAAACACCATCAATTTTGTGAAACAACTCGAACCATCCTACGCTGTGTTTTCATTAGCTACACCCTACCCTGGAACAGATTTTTACATCAAAGCTGCCAGTGAAAATTTGATAAAAATTAACGACTGGTCCAAGTACACCTTACTAAGCCCAGTTCTTGAAACTGTGGACTGTTCCTTGGAAGAACTGAGAAAATTGCAGAAAAAAGCATTCAAAGAGTTTTATCTGAGACCTAGATACATACTCAGACAGACTAGGATGGATGGTCCCATAATACTCAAAACCATTGCATCGATTGTTAGGGGTGTTTGATAAAATTATTTTATTACATTAAGATAATTGCTATTATAAGGATTGGTTTTAATGTGTGAAACCTACCATATACCACTTGGTGAAGTAAAAATTGACGAATACAAAAAGATCCTTGAATCAAAGGATCTTTTACCCGGAAGGAAAGTATTAAAGGAAAATATTAATGATACATTTCTTATAATACGATCTGTAGGAATAGATAACTTAGAAGAACTCATTGAAGCTTTAAAAAACAAGAAAAAATGGAAAACTTTGCATTTAAAACAGGGTTAAGCTTCAACTATTTAACAATACTAAAAAGAGAAATAAACAGTTATCAACCAAAACCAGTATACTTAAAAAAGTTTCCAGGTTTTAATCAGGAATATATAGAACAGTTAAACTTGCTTAAAATCAAAACTTCAAAACAGCTTTTTTTGAGAATTAAAAATAAAAACGACGTGCTGAAATTATCAGAACAAACTAAAATTACATGTAACGATTTATTAGAATTATTCAAATTATCAGACCTAGTTAGAATCAATGGTGTGGGTCCTGTTTTTGCTAGAATGATGCTTGAAATAGAAGTAGATGGAACTTTTAAAATGGCAAATTCCAATTCAAAAATTCTTTACAATAAATTAACTGAATTAAATAAGGAAAAAAATTATACAAAAGCCAAATTTACAACGAAAGATATTCAATACTGTATTGATTTTGCAAAAAAACTTCCAAAAAATGTTTGCTCTAAATTGAGATTGAATAAAAAAATAAAGAAAATGGAATTAGAAGAATTCGAGTGAGTTGTTTCCAGGCATGTAACTTTCCTGTACTGCTGCAACTCCAGTTCCTAATTCTACTTCGTAACCAAATTCCTTTAAAGACATTTCTATAGCTGCTATGGTGGAGATTATTTCCCTGTGGGTTATGTTTCCCATGTGTCCAATTCTGAAAACATTACCTTTGAGATGATCTTGACCACCTGCAAGTTCTATGCGATATTTGTTCCGCATTGTACCTCGGAAGTTTTTATCAGTCATTCTTTCAGGCATTTTTACAGCTGTTACTGTGCTGGAAGAAGCATCTTCACTTGCAAACAGTTCTAGTCCAATGGCCTTTACACCATTTACAGTAGCTTTTGCTGCTTGTTCATGTCTTTTAATTCTGGCTTCTAGTCCTTCTTCCATTATTATTTTTAATGCCTCGTTCATTGCATACATGAGTGAAACAGATGGTGTGTAAGGTGTTTCTGGAACAGCTTTTGATCCGCTCTTTCTGTATTTTTTGAGGTTTAAATAATAGGTTTTAGATTCTGTTTTGTCCACAACGTTCCATGCATCATCATTCAATGTTATTGCTGCCATTCCCGGAGGTGCTGCAAGACATTTTTGTGATCCTGTTACACAGATATCGATGCCAAAATTATCCACTTGAACATCAGCCCCACCCAAGGACGAAACTGTGTCAACAACGTAAAGAGCGTCAAAATCCTTTAAAATTTTACCTACTGCTTCTATTGGATTTTCAACACCTGTGGAAGTTTCATTATGAACCATTGTTACTGCTTTAATTTCTTCCTCTTCTTCAAGGATGTAGCGGATATCTTCAGGATTTGCTGCATTTCCCCATTCAACCTCTAGTTCCACTGGAACTCCACCGTGGGTCTCGGTTATCTGCATGAACCTTTCTCCAAACTTTCCACCTACAATATTTAAAACCTTGTCGCCCTCAGTAATCACATTTCCAAGGGCTGCTTCCATTGCAGCAGTACCTGAACCTGTGATTAAATAGGACTGGTTCTGAGTCTGAAATACTTCTGACATCATTTCATTGGTTTCTGTCAGTATCTCACCAAACACAGCACTTCTATGGTTCACTATGCTCTCAGACATAGCCTTTAAAACTCGTGATGAAACCCTTGTAGGACCCGGTATCATCAGCAACGTCTCATTCATCTTAATAAAACCTCCAATTTAAATTGAAACTATTTTTTTCCTTAAATGTACTACCATCATATTCCCCAAGGAAACCTCGTACCATGAAATATGTCAAGGTTTGAGGGGATGTGATAATGTATGAAAAATGGCTTTATATACTTGACGCTGAAATTATCGGGCTGTGTTGAATTTTGTTTTTTGATGAATAATTTTTAGATCTTCCATGCCAAAAAATATGAAAAAAAGTAGGATAAACTCCAATAGATCTATTTCATTGATTTTAAAGAGAAAAAGAAAAAATAAGTAATATTAGTCAAGGAAATACCACAGATTAAACAAATTATATTTAGTACTAAATCAATCTAAATGTATGAATCTTGTGGAATGGTTTCCTTGGTACGATGAAATTTTGGCTGACTTCGGATTTGATAGGTCTGCAGACGAAGAATCTGCTAAGCTACTGCAAAATCTTCTGGGCGATAATGGTTTGTCCCCAACAGATATCAAGATAAAAGAAAATGTGGTAATATTCGGTGCAGGACCGTCATTGAAAGAAAATGTTCTCGAATTTAAACAAATTAATATGGAGAATTTTAGCGTAATATGTGCTGATGGAGCTGTAACTGCATTATTAGAAGAGAATATCGTCCCGGAAATTGTGGTGACAGATTTGGATGGTAATATTGATGATCTTCTAAGATCTAACCATCAGGGCAGTATCATGGTTGTCCATGCCCATGGAAACAACATGGAAACTTTAAAAAAATATGTTCCAAAGTTGGAAAATATATTAGGAACCACACAAAGCACTCCCTAAAAAACATTTACAACTTCGGAGGATTCACAGATGGGGACAGATGTCTGTTTCTTGCAGGTAAACTCAAGGCCAAAAATATAATTCTTGCAGGAATGGACTTCGGAAAGGTAGTCACAAAATATTCAAGACCCGATATTGATGGCGAACTAGGAAATGCAGACAGTATAAAGGAAAAAAGCTCCAATATGCCAAAAAATTAGTTGAATGGGTGGTTGAAAACGAAGAAATTACCATCTGTAATGTTTCCAACGGAGAGACAATTTCGATGGTTAAGCATATAGAATTTAGTGATATTCCCATTTCAAAATAACCTCTGATCAAAAATAAGTTTGTTTTTTTAAAACCAATATTTTATATTTTAAACCACCAGATAAAAATACATGGGAATCGAAGATATACTACTATTTGATGAAACCATTTTCAAGAACATAGACGCATTTAATCCAGATTACGTGCCTGATAACTATCTTCACAGGGAAAATCAGATGGAATCTCTTGCCATATGTTTAAGGCCAGCATTAAAAGGAGGACGTCCCATAAATACTGTTGTTTTAGGTTCTCCTGCCACTGGAAAAACAACTGCCATAAATAAAATTTTTAACATGGTAGAAAATAACTCAGACAAAGTTGTTTGTGTGTATGTTAATTGCCAACTTCATACAACTAGATTCAATATTTTCTCCCAGATCTACAACAAAATATTTGGTCATATGCCTCCTGAAACGGGAGTACCCTTTTCAAGGATCTACGGAAGCATAATGAAACATTTGCAGAAAGAGAAAAAATCCATGGTTGTTGCACTGGACGATGTAAGCTATTTGTTTCATAGCAAAAATGCAAATAAAATATTTTATGATATTTTACGGGCTCATGAAGAGTTTAAAGGAGTTAAAACAGGTATTTTTGCCATATTATCCGACATAGAATTCAGGTACATGCTTGATAAAAATGTTACATCCGTTTTCATTCCACAAGAAATCATCTTCGACCCATACAGCACCCCTGAAATGTTTGATATCTTAAAGGACAGGGTGCGGGCAGGATTTTATCCCGATGTTATATCAGATGAACTTTTAAACACCATTGCAGAACAAGCTTCAGAAGTTGGAGACCTTAGAATGGGAATAGATCTGCTCAGGGTGAGTGGTAATTTTGCAGAGGCAGATGCATCAAAAACCATTGAAGAAAAACATTTAAAACAAGCTTTGAGCAATACTAGCTCTACTAACCTTAGAAGTACTCTTAAAACCCTTTCAAATGAGGATAAATTACTTTTAAAAGCAATAGCAGAATATGAAACGGATGATTTGATTGCCGGAGAGCTGTATAAACTTTTCAACAAGGTTCACCCCACCAGTTACGCTTCATTTGATAGAAAATTGAATAAATTGGAATTTTTAAGGATGATAGATACAAAATTCACTGGAAAGGGTGTTAAAGGAAATTCCAGACTGATTATTTTGAGGTTTGATTCAGAAGATATTCTAAAGTGTCTAGAAAGAATTGATTAATAGAATTAAAAAAATCAACATGTTCATGCAGAGTATAGTAAGTTAGAATTTGGAGCAGCTGCAACAAACATTATACTGGCTATGAAAACCGTTACAATCAATACTATGATCATGCAAGACACTGGATCAAGGTAATGATCATCGAAGTAGTTTATTAATCCTGATTTTTTCCTTAAATTGGGTGTTTGATTTCTTCCATAAATTCTTTGCATAATTACTTTCCTCCCATACTATAAAGATCTCTGCAACTTATTTAAAACAAGAGATAGAGAGCATTTGATAAGTAATCAAAGGCAATATCATTGAAATAACTATAAAAAATATGGCCGTTATAAAAAAATCTAAGGTGGAAAATTTGTTTACAAAAAATGATTCTGAAGAAAATTTGAAGTATGAATTTTTCGATGTAACTGCAGACGTAGGATTTAAAGCATACGGTGACACCATTGATGTGGCATTTAGTAATGCTGCCATCGCAATGTTTGAGGTTATTACCGACACATCAAAAGTCGAACACAGGATAATAAAAAAATCAAAATAGAAGCAGAAGATGAATGTTCAACTCTCTATGAATGGTTGTCAGAACTATTATTCCTCCATGACACCGAAAACCTAGTTTTCTCGAAGTTCAATGTGAAACTATATCGAAAACTCAAGAACCAGACCAAGATATTCTACTTGGAGGCACTTGCATTCGGTGAACAATTCAATCCAGAAGTTCATGAAAAGAGATCTGAAGTGAAAGCAGTAACGTATCATATGATGGAAGTGAATCTGGAAGATACTTGTGAGTTACAAGTTATCCTAGATATTTGAACCTAATTGTCCGATCATGCACCATTTCGATCCCTACGTTTTTATTAATAAGGTTGATATAAGTTGGTTGAAGTTTATGAACCATTTAAGTCCTGGAACTAAACTTTAAAAATACTAAAAGATGTGTTTGTATAATCTAGGAACTGTCCATATAAATCCAGTTAATACCCTGTTTAAATTAAATATTTTTTAGAAAATTAAATCAAAATATTTATAAATCATGTTTGATAAGATGTATTAAGATGAAATAGAATGATCAAATATTGGTGGAAAATTAAGACTTAATCTATGGGGGTAAACTAGGATTTTTGGTTACAAATCTCAATCCAACTATCCATTAGAAGTATCATCGATGCAACTATAAATTTTAAATAAAATACAATGTGGAGAATCCAATTGTTTATATGAAATAGAAAAAAATAACAGGAAGGGAAAACTCAAAACCCAAATATTAAAATCCCATATATTCAATGATTAGATGAACCGAATATTCCATTGTTGAAAATTTTTTACAAGAAGTAACTAAAAATTGGACATTGAAGTTAACAACTTTTGAGGAGTTGGATTGCATGATGGAAGAATTAATGGATGCAGACGGCTGGATAGACGAAGAATGGATAGAAGAGGAAGAATGGATAGAAGACAGTTGGATGGAACTTGAAAAGGCCCGGGGTGAAAAGGTAATCAAGTGCAGTAAGAGAAAAATCAAAGCTTCCAAAAATAAAGCTGCAACTGAACAGGTTACTTTAATATTTGAAGACACTGACAACTTAGATATCGAAGAAACCTACGGAATAAAAATCATCGGATCTAAGGTAGTTGTGGGTCAACACACCAAAAATAACACTGTATTCAAGGAAGTAGCTGCAAAAAACATCAATGAAAAAAGGTTTTTAGAGTATGTGGCAGGTCAGATTGAGGATATTGACGGACCTGAACTGAAACTAACACTTGCATTTGAAAAAGGTTACTCAATTGAAATAACAGACTATGTATCTGTTGAAGAACAAAAAAATAAGCCTTAAATAAAATTTTTGTTTTAATCCTTTTTTAAATTCATGTTTGTCACACAAATTTTTTGAAAATATTTTATTGGATTTATTTCACACCTTTTTTGTATTTGAGTCTGTTAACATTTCATAATCGCATATATTAACTTTTTTATCCATTCGAATTTGATTCATAGTTCTTTGAGCCAACCCAAAACTTCATCTGCTATATCCTCTGAAATATCCTCAATCCAATCTTGTTCACTCCATTTGCATACATCTTCTTCCGCTACATCCCCCACAAAATCTTCTACTCTATCGTTGTCTGTCCATTCGCCAACTGTTGATTCACAGAAACTATAATCTTTATCATGATTATCGAATTTAACTTCCCAAGTCTTTGAATTTCTGATTTCCCAATACCAATAAAAATTGCGAACAGTTTCTTCGTTTTCATCCTCATTTTCAAAGTTTTCTTCGAGATCGTAGCCTACTATCAATAAAAGATCCCGATCTAAGTAGATTTTTTTCGTAGGAATCACTTAAATCCTGTTTCCTCTCTAATTTCGTGGTTTCTATTTTGTCAACGAGTTCATCTTTCTCTATCATTATTACTCCTCTAAACAAAATCTTCTTGTTAAATTATTTGTTTTACAATTCATTTAATTTTATCTTGTGAAAAAAATAAAATACCAAACCAACTGAATCATCCAATTTAAACGGATGGAAATAATGTTTTAAGGAATTTAAAGAATATAACAGAACTTTTTTATGCTTTAAAAACCAAATAATAATATTCATACATTGGTAATTAATGTTCAGATCATGGAGTACAAAGGTGGATCTCTCTTTATTGCAATTAAATATTGAAAAATGTATTTTAGGTTAGTAACTGAGGTGGTACAATGATTAAAACAATAAAAGAAAATGTATATTCTGTTGGTGTGGAAGATTGGAATAGAAGAATATTTGATGAGCTCATACAAATTCCTGACGGAACCAGCTACAACTCTTATCTTGTAAAGGGAAACGACAAAATTGCACTCATCGATACTGTAGATCCTGCAAAAACTGAAGAACTACTTAAAAATCTCAGAATTCTCGATGTAAATATTGACTACGTCATTGCAAACCATGCGGAACAGGATCATTCTGGAAGTATACCTGAAATATTGAAGCAATATCCTGATGCTGTGGTTGTGACCAATGCTAAATGCAAAGAACTCTTAACGGAATTTTTATTGATATCAGAAGATAAGTACATAACTGTTAAAGATGGAGACATATTGGATCTTGGTGAGAAAACACTGAAATTTATAATTACTCCATGGGTACATTGGCCAGACACCATGGTAAGCTATCTTAAACCAGACAAAATCTTGTTCTCATGTGACTTTTTTGGTTCCCACGTTGCAACCAGCCATACATTTGCAAACGACAGGGATATTTACAAACCTGCAAAACGATACTACGCAGAGATAATGATGCCCTTTAGGACAATTATTAAAAACAACCTGAAAAAATTGGGGCAGAAGAGATAGATCTTATCGCACCAAGCCATGGCCCAATATACAAAAATTCAAAGTTTATCATGGATGCATATGCCGATTGGACATCTGATAGTAGTAAAAACGAAGTTATAATACCATACATATCAATGCACGGCAGTACAGAAAGAATGGTAAATTATTTAGTGGATGTTCTGATTAAAAAGGGTGTTAATGTTAAACCATTGAACTTGACGTACACCGACATGGGGGAAGTGGCCCTGGAACTGGTTGATGCCACAACTATGATTATTGCATCGCCTACTGTATTGACAGGACCTCATCCAAGTGTTGTTTATGCCACTTACCTGGCAAATGCTCTGAGACCTAAATTGAAATATGTTTCTGTCATTGGATCCTATGGATGGGGTGGAAGAATGCTCGAACAAATTGAAGGCATGATCAAAAATTTGAAGGTTGAAACTATTGAGCCTTTAATAATAAAGGGATTTCCAAAGGAAGATGACTACAAAAAATTAGATGAAATTGCTGAACAGATATTTCAAAGGCATTCTGAACTTGGAATTGTCTGAAATCCAAGATTGTGAATGTTAACATTTCATGGGAAAAATGATATATAAGTTTGCACATAAACCTATACAGTTAACCAATGTTAACAAGATTATAAACTTTAAAAATTGATTTTACATTTAAAAAGAAGATTATAATTTGAAAATTCTGTTTTGGAGAGTTGTTTATGGTTATGGAAGAATTAAAAAAGGTTAGAGATTGTGTATATGAAATACCTTCCAGCTACAAGAAGGGTATGAGGGTGCCTGGAAGAATTTATCAGGATGATGAAGGAATTGAAAGTCTTGAAAAGGGTGCAGCAGATCAAGTTGCAAATGTTGCAACACTCCCAGGAATTCAAAAATTCTCTATAGGATTACCAGATATTCACTTCGGATATGGATTTAGTATCGGTGGAGTAGCAGCATTCAGTTCAAGAACTGGAGTTATAAGTCCAGGTGGCGTAGGTTTTGACATAAACTGTGGAGTGAGAATGGTGAGAACTAACCTCACAGAAGACGATGTTAAACCTCGCATCAAAGAACTTATAGATACCCTGTTTAAAAATGTGCCATCAGGTGTAGGTAGTAAAGGTAAAGTTCGGTTAAATGAGGGAGAAATTGACGATGTTTTAAACAACGGTGCAGAATGGGCTGTTGAAAACGGTTACGGTTGGGAATCTGACCTCAAATTCCTTGAAGAAAATGGTAAGATGGAAAGTGCAGACTCTGACGCAGTCAGTGCAAAGGCTAAAAAGAGAGGAATACCCCAGCTAGGATCCCTCGGATCAGGAAATCACTTCCTAGAAATCCAGAAAATGGAAGATATTTACGATGAAAAAGCTGCCAAAGCCTTTGGAATAGAAGAGGGGCAAATTACCATCATGATCCATTCTGGATCCCGGGGATGTGGACACCAGATATGCGCAGATTATCTAAGAACAATGGACAAAGCTTATAAAGCTTACAACATCGATCTTCCAGATCGTCAGCTTGCATGTGCACCTGTAGATTCTCAAGAAGCTCAAGATTATTTCAAAGCCATGTCTTGTGCTGCGAATTATGCTTGGACCAACAGACAGATGATCCTCCACTGGGTCAGAGAATCCTTTGAAGAAGTATACAAAAAGGATTCAGAAGCTATGGAAATGGGCGTGGTCTACGATGTAGCACACAACATAGCCAAAAAAGAAAAACATACCATCAAAGGAATTGATACAGAAGTTTACGTCCACAGAAAGGGTGCTACAAGGGCCTTTGGTCCTGGAAGAAAGGAAATTCCAGAGGAGTACCGAAAAATTGGTCAACCAGTCATGATACCTGGTACCATGGGAACAGCATCCTATATTTTGAAGGGAACAGAAACAGCCATGGAAGAAACATTTGGATCAACGGCTCATGGTGCTGGTAGAAAACTCAGTAGAGCTGGTGCTAAACGAGAATTCAATGGTGAAGAAGTGAAGAGCATGCTTGCATCTAAGGGAATTACCTTAAAAGCAAATTCCATGCCAGTAGTTGCAGAAGAAGCACCTGGAGCTTACAAAGATGTGGATCAAGTTGTTAACGTCTGTCACAAAGCAGGAATCTCATTATTAGTGGGTAAAATGATTCCAATTGGTGTAGCAAAGGGATAAAAATAATTGTTTAGGTTATCAAAATGATTGGCATAATTGGAGGCACTGGAATTTATGAAATCGTTACTTTGGGTGATGAAATCGATACCAAGGTGATTAAAACTCCCTACGGTAAATCTCCCGAAGTTTCAATCTTTAAACTGCATGAAAAAGATGTTGCATTCATGCCCAGACATGCAAAGGGCCATTCAAATCCCCCCATATGGTGAACTACAGGGCCAATGTATATGCAATGAAGGAACTGGGAGTTGAAAGAATAATAGCAACAAATGCCGTTGGTTCATTGGAAAAAACTGTGAAACCCGGGGATTTTATGGTTCCACATGACTTTATCGATTTCACAAAGTTACGTCATGGGACTTTTTACGACAGCCGTACAGTTCACGTGGATGTAACAGAACCGTACTGTAACTACATGCGAAAGATCATTTCTTCATCGGGAGATGTTGTTGAAGAGGGAGTCTATGTTTGTACAGAAGGCCCTAGATTCGAAACACCTGCAGAAATTCAAATGTTTAAATTAATGGGCGGCACAGTAGTAGGCATGACAGGAATACCTGAAGCAGTGCTTGCACGTGAACTAGAAATGTGTTATGCAAGTATTTGCACAGTATCTAACTATGCAGCATCCATATCTCCTAATAATTTAACTATAGATGAAGTTTTCGAAATTATGGAGAAAAAAAGCAGGATCTGGTTTCATTAATGGATACTACAATATCAAAAATGGGTGAAGAAAGGGATTGTAACTGTAAACACGCACTTAAAGGTGCAGAAATATAAGATATTTACTACAACTATCTGTTTATTTGATCGTTATTTTAATTTCCTGAGACGATCATGGATAGTAAATTTTTGTTAATTAAGCTTGATAACTATCAAACAATTTAAGAATCATTTAACCAAACCATTTATCTTGGTTAATCATACCCCTAATAATTATCAAGGATGATATTATGTTAAATAAACTTCAAAAAGAGATTATAGAACTAAAAAAGGAAAAAAATGCCATTATACTGGCACATAATTATCAAACTGGAGATATACAAGAAATTGCTGATTTCCTTGGAGACTCCTTAGAGCTGTGTATCAAAGCATCTCAAATAAAAGATGCAGATATGGTTGTTTTCTGTGGAGTAGATTTCATGGCAGAAACTGCTGCAATTTTAAACCCTGAAAAATTGATTGTTCTGCCTGATAAAAATGCAGAATGTCCCATGGCTCATATGTTAAAAGCTGAAGAGATTAAAACCTATAAAAAAAGATATCCTGATGCAGCAGTAGTGCTCTATGTAAATACTCTTGCTGAGGCTAAGGCAGAAGCAGATATTTTATGTACCTCTGCAAATGCAGTTAAAGTTGTGGAAAGTCTTGATAACGATAGAATACTTTTCGGTCCAGATACTAATTTAGGATGGTTCGTTTCCCACCAACTTAAAGACAAAGAGATCATACCGGCTCCAGAAGGGGGTCATTGTTACGTGCATAAAATGTTTAACCTCGCTGACCTGTACTTCCTGAGGGAAAAATATCCTGAATCAGATATTTTAGTACATCCTGAATGTGATCCAGAGGTGCAAGAATATGCAGACCATGTTTTGAGCACCGGCGGTATGATGGCCCATGCTAAAACATCAGATAAGAACACATTTATCATTGCAACTGAATACGACCTCATAACCCGACTTAGAAGAGAAAATCCGGGTAAAACTTTTATCCCTGCCCTTGATGAAGCCTTGTGTGAAAATATGAAGCTTCACACCCTTGAAAAAGTGAAGAATTCTCTTTTAAACCAAGAATTTGTTGTGAAAGTCCCTGAGGATCTTGCAAAAAAAGCAAAAATAGCCATTGATAGGATGCTAAACGTGTCCTAATACCTATTTTTTTTAAGAATTTGTAAATTGAAAATGAGAATTAAAAAAAAAGTTTAGATCACATTCATCTGCTTCAAGATGGATTGTCTTTCATATCTCAATTCTTTAAGCAGTTCTTCATCCCTATCTTCCTGTTTTTCGAGATGAGCAATTGTAACTGTTATTGCTTGTAGGTTCGTTTCATTCTGATTTACAGGCATTTTTAACCTCCTATCTAACTGTATCATATTTAACCTCATGATAATTAAAATAGTTTTGCATAACCTAAAAATAGTGTTTAAACAGGGTTTTGAAGGGGAAGGTTTCATAGAAATAAGCGAAAACCTTTTTTCACATTAATTTAGTTTTTATATTGTCGTTTCAAAATAGCTTAACACTTGTTTACACATGATACTAAATTACATCTCACATGCTCTAGCCTAAACTGAATATCATAAGCTCAATAAGATTAATTTATTGAATTTGTGAAAACAAAATTGTGGGTCAGAAAAATTTTAATATGAATATCTATGGACAGGGATTAGAAAAATGATGCAAAGAACTGTTGCAAACCTTCCACTTCACGGAGGAAAAGCTCCAAGATGGTTATTTCATAGGATGGTAAAGTTAACAGAAGGAATTGTGGATGTGATGTTGTATGAATACGATGCAAATGAATTTTTAAGAAGAATTTCCAATCCTTACTGGTTTCAGGCATTTTCATGTGTACTTGGATTTGATTGGCATTCTTCAGGCACCACAACCACCACATGTGGAGCTTTAAAAAGTGCCATAAACCCTGAAAAGCATGGAATAATGGTTGGGGGTGGGAAGGGTAAATCTTCTAGAAAAACTCCTTCAGATATTGAAAATGCAGGTGAAATATTTTCACTTTCCACCAATAAAATTGAGGATCTCATCCATTCAAGTAGAATATCCGCAAAGATAGATAATTCATGCATTCAAGATGGGTATCAACTCTATCATCATTCCTTCATTCTGACAGAAAAAGGTAAATGGGCAGTCATACAACAGGGCATGAATCAGGAAAAAAGGTACGCTAGACGTTACCACTGGTTGGGTGAAGAAGTTGATGAGTTAACTGTAGACCCGCATAAAGGCATCTGTTGTGATGATAAAACATCAAAAACTCTGAATATGACTGCAGACAAAAGCGATGAAACCCGAGACATGAGTGTTGATCTCATCTGTGACAATCCAGAACATTTGAAAAAATATTTCAAAGACAAAACAATCATTTCCAAATCCCAGTCCAAACTGGACTGTTATTTCAATGAGTATGAAATGCCAAAACACCACCCAGTACTCAACGAAGATCTTTCAGATAGGGAATTTGAAGTGCTTAAACAGGCATGGGAAATTCAACCATCAAACTATGAAGAGCTAATATCCTTAAATGGAATAGGGCCCAAAAAATACGGGCACTGGCCCTCATATCCGATCTAGTATATGGTTCCAAACCCAGCTGGGAAGATCCTGTCAAGTACAGTTTTAACTAAAAATATTATAAGGTAATTTGGACTTATCACTTATATCATAATAATTAATTTCAAATAGTTGTTAACTATGGATTATTTATTTAATACTGAACTGATAAAATTTTCTCTGACTTTAATTATGATCAAAAAAGTAATTTTTACGACATCAATGAAAGGTTCTTAAAAGGAAATTTAACTAAAAAAAGTTTTGATACAAAAAAATAAATAATTTCTATATTTTTCTTTTTTTAATTATATTATGTATTAATATTTACTGTTGTAAATGAATATTATTAGTTTATTTGATCAAATTGATCTTATATGATCTTAAAATGATCTATAACAGATTAATAGAAACTTTTATTAATATCAGATTACTAATAAGGAGTATATACTTTTGGGAGGAGGTATTTTTTGAAAAAAATTATAAAATAGTAATCGGTGTTTTAGCATTTTTAATATTGGTTGTTGCTGTTTCAGGTTGTTTTTCTTCGTCTAAGGGTGAAAGAACAAATAGTACATATGATGGTAGGGAAGTATCTTTTCTTTATCCCTCTGATTATGTAGTTACTGAAGTTAATGAGAAAAATGGACAATTTTTGAAAGGTAATAATACTGATGACCGTAAATTTGAAGTTTCTAAAAAGGTTATAAATGAAAGTCTTGATACATTTTTTTATGATGGTAAACAGCTTTTGATAGAAGATCCCTCTTTTGAAGCTAAAATTGTAAATGAAAAAATTTAACAGTTGATGGTTCAAAAGCTCACCAAGCAACTTATTCTATGGTTATTGCTGGACATAGTGTTTGGAATACATATACTGTCTTTGATAAAAATGGTTCAAGATATGTTATATTATTCACTGGAGATTACGGAAACTTTGATTCAGATATTATATTAAACAGTTTCAAAGTAAAACAATAAATTTTCCCTTCTTTTTTTAAGCATAATTTTTTTTACAAGTGTAACTACTTTTCATTCCTGATTTTCGAGATATTCAGCTATAGCTTGTATTATATGGCAACTAATTGGAGTTTCACTTACGATTTACATATTTCCTTAAAGCAATTAATTGTTTAACAAGTATCTTAAAGATATTTGACCCAGAGTTTTCTTTTTACCTTATTCTCATTAGTTTTTTCATTGTTTACCAGATAAGCACTATAACCCAATTAACCAAATAACCTGTTAGAGTAGAATGAATATCATTAGTATCCATAGACTATTCCATGAAATACATCACTAAAGAGTAAACGAAGTTGAAAAAAGGAATTTACTGAATAAAACGAAATTTAATAAATTGATCAAAAAACCATTTTCGATTGTGTTATGACATTAAAAATTTCTATCTTTTTTAATTGAATCTAATATTACAGAATATCTATTAATATCTTCATCACTTTTGTTTATGTTTTGAAGTAAAAATGTATATTCAGAGATATTATTAAGACGAGCTAAATTGTTTATATAAAATATTAAAACACTATCAGCTATGGTTTTTGTTAAATCTCGATCTTCTCGTGAAATAACCTCTAATTTACCCTCATGTACCAAATTATTTCTCTTTTGGTATAGATATTTAATTCTATTTTCAACAAACTTTTCTATTGATAAATTAACGTGATTTTTCAGAATTTTACCCATGATACTCAGGATTTCTTCACCTTTAATTCTACCCCCGCCATTGATATTTTTAATTATAGTTTCGGCGAGCAGCCAAAAATGCAGAAATGAATAATGTAAACTCTTTTCAGAGCATGCTAAATAGTATAAACGAAGGAATTCCTTTAGATTTTTTAATAGTGATTTTTTATTATCTTTATCTAAAAAATCGATTATATCAATGAATTTAGTAAATCCCTGTGAATTTTTCCATATTCCTAAATCTACCAAATTTATGTGTGTTAGTTCATTTTGTAAGTTGATAATATCATCTTCATCCATTAAATCTAAGTTAGGATGATTAAAATTTCCATTTTTAAGAATAATATAATGCATTTCAGCAATTTCCTCAATAGAAAAATCTTGGGAACTGTAATGGTTAACAAATCTATATCGGATTAATGCTAAAAAACCAAAAAATATTTCTAAAATGGAATTAGCTATCCTAAGGGCATATCCGTTATCTCTAGCAGAAATCTTGATGTTTATTGTTTCTCCATTAGAAATTTCATAGACATTTAATATTTTTTTAAGGTAAGTTTCATCCTTAGAGCTGTTTATAATCCCTAAACGATCATAGGAAAGTTCTTGAGTATCAATTCGTTCTATCTTAAACAAATTTAAAATATTTGTATAAACATCAAATTCTTCTTTAGCAATTTTGTAAGTATCTATTACACTTTGTTTGTATTTTCTAATGTTCAATAAAGTTATGAAATCGTAATTAGCTTTTTCTTTATTTTTAAGTTTATCAAGTTCTAAATCAATATAGTCCAAAAATTTATCTGTAATTACATTTTCATCCACTGTTTTGAGTTCATATAATATTTTAATAAACATCGGAATATTAAGAGAATAAGAAGATGCTTTAAGCTGGTTTAATCTATGTTCCAAATCTGTTTTTTCATATAAATGACTTAAAATGAGAGTTCGGTGTTCTTCAACTGCAAATGGTTCCGAAATATAAACATCACCCTCTTTATGAACAACTTTAGTTGCACTTTTGATTAATTTATTTAATTCCTTACAGTTTTTTTCACAATTAAATTCAGATGATAATCTATTACAGATTGGTTTTTTATTTTTGGAGTCATTATTCATTTAAAAACCTCTAGAAATAATGATTATTATTACTATTTGCTTTAGCATCATTTAAATTATATATTTCAAAAAAATTATACAACTGGCACTAAACTCTAAAACTCCCCCAATTATCTCTAGCTAAATAGTACCAGCTTAGACTTAAATCATTAATGTGAGAATCAATATGAATTCTGTATTTTTTTACAATTCACTAAATAAGTGAACATTGAATCTACTATAGATAAACACGAAAAGATATTATAAAAATGGCCTTGTAGAAACCCTAATTTTTTTTATCTGAAGTCGAGATTTATTGTGGATTTTTTTGTAAATTAAAAAGATTTAGTTTTAGGTTTCGTTTTTCCTGTTTTTAATTAGACAATAAAAAGAAAATTTAACGGCACAAACCACAGCAGACTCACACAACTATCAAACAAAGAAACCAAACTCAAAAACACAATATACAACATCTACAGATCAACACAAATCAACTAAAACAAAGGGTTTCTACAAAGCCATAAAAATAATATATTTAAATATTACAAATTTTTATGACATAGTTGATTTTCTTATAAACTAAGTAAATAAAGGTAATCTTTGAGAACAATCTTAAATAAAATAATTTATAAAAAATATAGAAATCTTACTAAAAAAAATAGATTATTTAATTTTGTATGTTTAAAATATCTAATTTAATGCAATAGAAGGTTATTAACCTTATCAAAAAGTTTAGAAAACGTTTTAATGGTTTGAACATCAGGGGAATCTGTTTTTGCAATTGCAATTTCAAATATTTTTTAGCAATCAGTACTT
Source organism: Methanobacterium sp. ERen5 (assembly GCA_024167805.1). Lineage (GTDB taxonomy): Archaea > Methanobacteriota > Methanobacteria > Methanobacteriales > Methanobacteriaceae > Methanobacterium_B. Next base: position 724,757 of record CP099988.1, read on the forward strand.
TATCGGGTTTATTCAGACCGTTATCTTTAAAATATTTTTTAATACCTTTGAATGACTTTGATTCACCCACTAAATCATCAATATCCATATTATTTTTACCTATTTTATCAACAAATATATTTTTATAAGCTAAATTTAATGCTTTAAGATAAAAATCAAAATCAATTAAATCTTCAATAGTAAGATCTTTTGTAATATCCTCATCAAACAGATCATTTAAAATAATAATGTTCTCCTTTTTTACATCAAATTTTGATATTAATTCGTTTTTAGCGTCTTTTCCTTCCTTATCACTATCAAAAATGCAAACACACTCAAGTTCTTCCTTTAAAAGAAATGGAACATAATTAGACATTTTTTTAGCCCCATTAGTGGGGAATATTGAAATTTTGGAAGTATCAATGAACTCTTTATTTTCGCCCTCAGAGAATTTAGACAAAGCTTCTAAAATAAATAAATCTGAAATACCCTCAACCAATAAATTCTTTTTAGTAGTGAACAACGAATCAGCTAATGTCATTCCAATTGCTGCCCTAATAGGTTCATAAATATCATAGTCAGACGCATGAAATTTCCCTTTTATTTTAGTTCCTACAGATCCATTTTTTGTTACAAGTTTAACACCATTTAAATTATTTCTGTCAATCATTGATGGTGAATGTGTAGTAAAAAATATTTGTTTGTCTTCAGACAACTTTTTTATAATATTTAGGATATCCTTTTGAGCTGAGGGGTGCAAATGAACTCCAGGATCATCAAGAAGAATTATGGTATTTTCAGGGATCGACATTAAATGAATAAAAAAGAAATCGCACCATTGAGTCCTTCACTTCTCATACTCAACTTTTGAGGCATTTCTACTAATTTATCCGTTACTAAAATTGAAATTTCATCATCTATGTGGATATTAAATGTTATGTCGTCTTGACCCCAAAAATCATTAAACATTTTTTCAAACTTTTTTGAAGCATGTGCTAATAACAGTTTCTTCCCTGTGGAATTTCTAGAATTATAATTTTCTTCATCCCACTGTACTAATTTCATTAATTTGTCTAATGTGGGATAATTTTCTCTGTGCAAAATAAAATCATTGTAAAGATAACTATTTTTTAGTTCTTCAACTAAAGACAAATATTCAAAATTTGGAATATAATACATTAAATCATTGAATACATGGTATCCGTTTATATTTAATTCTTCTATATCATCTATATATGGTTTAACCGAACTAATAATACTATTAACTGAATCACTTGTAGTATCGTTATTAGTGTTACTTTTTATCAAAAAAAGTTTCTTTCTAATATATCCTCAACATTGTTAGGATATTCTTCTAAAACTAAAATTATTTGAGTAATAGCATTTTCCACATTTCTGAAAGACTCATCATTGTTACGAAAGAATTTTAGAAGTTTGTTTAACTCTTTATGGATATGATTAATTTTTTTACTGATTCTTTCTTCGAAGATCTTAGAAGATATTTCATCTAAATTGATTCCATCTATTTCTATTTGAAATAATCCTTCAAAACAGTTATTTACTTTAATTGTATCTGTAACAAGTTCTTTGTGTAATTTGCTGAAACTTTTCTTATCATTTTCATCTAATTCAAATGTTATATCAATCAAATCAATATCTTCTTTGTTAATTTCGTTTGATTGCCAGTTTTCCCATGATTCAGAAAAGGTACATATATCATCTTCATCATGAGTGAATGATAGATTGTTTAATGCTTTTAAAACACTTGTTTTTCCAGATTCATTAGCCCCTATAAATGTATTTAAATAATAATCGGCAGATATCACTCCAGAATCTAGAATTGATCTAAAATTCTTAATGTGAAACTCCTTAACTCTCATTTTCACACCTAAAAATTTTTGATAGTTTAATATTCTTTTTTGATTCTTTTAATTTCTCCATTTATACCCCCCCATAATTCTATTTGTATTTATTTTTTTATTTTTGTAGATTATTTCAGATGCAATTAATAGATTTTTGTCTAAGCTACATATCTAAACTTTTTTCGACAATTGCTATTTCATCATCAGATAACCCATATAACTCATAAACCATTTGATCTATCTCATTATCTGTTTTCTTAATTTCTTGGAGTAATGGATTAATTTTACTTATACTCTCTTCAAATTCCTTTTTTAGAAGTTCTTGAGTTTTTCTTGGTTTAATATTAACATTTTTCTTTTTTAATTCTGATAAAAATTCATCAAATGATAATCCATAATATTTATCAATTTTTTTAGAAAATTTTTCGATACTAATCGGTTCTCTCGATAACCACTCTTTAAATGCGTTTATTTCATTAATGAACTCTTCAGTTACCTTAAATCTATACTCAGCAGATTCAATGAACGAATTTTGTAGATCATTATCTATAATTTTGATGGGTAATTTATCTAAATTAATTGTTTTAACTTCTGCAAAAACTCTTCCACTTTCAGGAACTAAATATTTATAAATAAAATCTATAAGCCTAGAATTTAAAATAACAATTAAATAGTTGATATTAACCTTTTCATTTGTAACTATGATGTTATGCACATTGTTTAAATTTAAATAATTGCCATTATCTATACTAGCAATTATATGATCACTAGTTTGTCTTAGCACTATTCTGGGTTTCTTAAAATCTAAAGTTTTTCTAGGTTCAGCAAGGTTTTCACCGTATTTAATCCAATGGTTGGTTGGGGCATTAATATTGTATTTAGTAATATCTCTACCTACAATAAATGGTTGATATTCTTTATCAAGTTTCTTTTCAGAATCATATATCCTATTTTTAACATCTTCTTTTGTTTGTTTGGGCTTTCCTTTATTTGTTTGATATGGTTTAATGCCTACGGTAATATCTACTATTTTTTCAAGCAAAATGGATTTATTATAAATTTTTTTAACTAGGTTTAGCTTTTCTTGATTATATAATACATTAAATCCAATTTTATAGTTTTTTTCCCAAAAATCTTGATTCACTATTTGAAAATCAATATTGTGCATTTCAGAGGGTTTAGATAAAGCTGAAATTTCTATTTTATTGTCTTTTCTTGTTTTATTTTTTCTAAAAGTTAAAATACAAGTTTCAGCTGTTACATCTTCGAATACCATATACTTAAATAAAATTACTTTCTCAAAATTGTTAGATTTAATCAAGAAATTCCTAATATTTTTAAAGTAATGCATAGTTAACCATGTTGATGGAACAATAAAACCCAGATAACCATTATTTTTCAAAAGATACTCAGATTTTTCCATGAATACAACATAAGTATCAACTTGGTACTCCACTGCTTTATAATTATTTTTAAAGTATTGTTTGGATTCAGAATCTAATTTAGCACCCCAAGGCGGATTTCCTATAACAATGTCGAATCTCCCTTCGTTAAATATTTCTTTAAACTCTTTTTTCCAGTTAAACGGTTTATCTGTATAATTAAGATCATCAATTATTGAATTGCCACATTGTATATTATCATCTAAATTTGGAAGTTTTAATCCTTTTTTGCACACTTTTAAAAATAGGGAAAGCTTTGTTATTTCAACAGATTCTTCGTTAAGATCTACCCCAAATATATTATCTAAAAGAATCTTTCTTCTTTTTTCTATAGTATCAAAAAAAGGGTTCAATGATTTATCCCTTTTATATTTCTGTTCACGTATGGCTTGATGAATTTCTACTAATATATCACCCGCTTTATTCAAAAACGCTCCACTTCCACATGCAGGATCTACAATTTTAATTTTTCTGACATTCTCTTCTAATATGTCAATCTCAGATCCCCAATATTCTGCAAGTAGATCAGAAACAGTATTTGCTTTTCCAGATTTACTTAGATAAGGAATAATTGTATTTCGACAGATATGATCAGTTACATACTCAGGAGTATAAAATATGCCATCTTTCTTTCTTCTACCTTTAGTATCTGCTTTTAACTCTTCTATTTCACCTATGGAGTTCTCAAAAATATGTCCCAGTATATTTACATCTAATTCAGAAGAGAAATTAAAACTGGATATAGTCATTAAATTTTTATAAATAGGGTTTATTTTATTGTTATATTGACGTAGTTTGTTTTCTACAATTGAAGTGTATTCTTCAAACTTCCATTTTTGATAAGCATCATTGAATATGCTTTGATCTTCTACTATATCCCTAATTTTTAAATGTTCAAGATCTTCTGAAAATAAACCACCATTATATCCAAATATTTCTTCTTCTCTAAATTCACTACCCTTATTCACATCAATGAAAAGTCCGTTTAAGTTGTGCCATATTTCAGAGCCACGAAGATTAGTAACACTTTCTATGGTTCTTACAGATATTTCTTCTGGCAATAGTCCTAAATCTTCAGCAAAACAAATGAAAATATACCTGTTAAGTATAAGCTGAGCATTATGTACTGATTCTTCTCTTTTAACATCAGTGTGAATATGCTCTAATTCAGCAATTAACATTAATCGTGTTTCACTGTAAAGCTTGTAAAATTCAGCTTCTAAATTCCTTTCAACAAATACTGTTTTAGATACCAATTTCTCTACCAAATTATGTTCTATCGTGGAAAACTTAGAGAATACTAACATGAATAACTTGAACGTTTCTGGATCTTGTAGTTCCTCAGCTTTAAAGGATATATACTCATGTTGTTTCTTATGCCAGTTGTATAATCTAAATTCATCATAGTTAGAAACAACTATCCAATCTATATCTCCAGAATATTTAGCATAATCAAAAGCTTGATCTACAGGAGTTCTTCTTTTATCATTTTTACGATTTTGTGGTTTATCTAAATCAGAAGTAGATCCCTTGAGTTCTATAACCATAAACTTCTTATCATTCTTCTTTATAGCAAATTCACTTAATCCTCGACCATAATCTTCTTTAACATTCTCAACAATGTTATCTTCATAATCATATCCCAATATGCCTTCCAAGATTATACGAGAAAACGTGCCATAATTAGCTACTTCCTCCTTTAATTCCCTCTTTTCAAGCTTTTTAATCCATTTTAAAACTAATTCTTTTTTGGAATGAGTTAAACTTAGCTCTTTTTTGTATTTACTAAGGTACTTGTTCATTAAAGGTTGGTTAAAGAGAGTATTAGTCGCCATGATAATCTAAATATAATATTCTTTCTCCTATTATTTTAAATCTTTGAAATCGGATTTCTATTTTTAGATTTTTTTCGACATTGGAAAACGTTACATTTTAACCATGAATGTATATGTTGAATAAATTTTTTAGAAGATAGTAGGTGATTTATAATGCAAATAATTACTCAAATTAAAGATCAATCAAACAAAATAGTTAAAGGGAAACAAGATATGTATGCAAAGCAGGAAATGAAAGCCATAAGTTTAGGAAGAAAAATATTTCATAAATATGGTTATAATCCTGTTGAAATCCATAATTTCAATGATAAAGTCTTTAAAAATACTGTTTTTCATGAAGGTACTGATCATGGAATAGATGAAGTGATATACATTGATGATATTCCTACAGAAGATCCTCTCAATCTTAAACTCTTATCTAAACCTAGATTTGATGATCAATGTTATACCATTGATTATAAATCAAATAATTTCAGTGATAATAATTCTATATATGTTAAAATAATGGCTAATCATGCATTTAGATTCTACGAAAAGGAAATCGAAGTCAATGGAGTAATGGTTAATACTATAGATCATTATTATAAGTTATCTAAGAAAAGAGAGGAGAGTAAACTAAGAAAAAATAAGATTAAAAATGATTTACCTTCCCTTTTTGAAAAAAGATATTCTAACAAATATTTATTAGATCACAGTAATAAAACAGACTATTTTATGTATCTTAAATATCCAGATGAATCATATGCTGTAAATTATCATCTTAAGAAGGCATATATTGTACTTGGTGAATCTCTACGACATCAAATAATAGACATTATAAATGATATATTACATTTAGAATCTAATACACAAATAAAGTTATCAGACACCTTCTTAAATCACAAAATTAGTGAAGCATTTTCTATATCAAAAAAATACAAATATCAACCATTAGAAAGTGGCATAGAACTATTTAAATCAAAGAATGATATTATTCTTAAAATTCCTGAAGACAACCTAATTGATTATATTAAATTTAACAATGAATTCAACATTATATCCCATCATTTAAATTAGACTTCCTACCCATTAAATAGATAGTTATAGCTACAAAGTGTATAATACTAAGGACATAATGTAATAAAGGAATAGCTATATATAAATAAACATTAGAATAATAGTTCATCTACATTAAACAACTTATAAGCAATTACAAACTTAGTATTCAACATAAATTAGATGTAACAATGAATCCAAGTTTCATGACATATAAAAATCGAATGTAAGATTAAACAAATGGATTTTACAACGTATTCAATGCATAAAACAAACCTTATAACTAAGCATATAAAACTAAAACAATAACAATTTATACCAATATTCTTAGTTGCTCAACGAAACGATGCAATTAATTAAAAATACATGTTATCATTTACCCATATACCATACTTCGTTATAGATTGATTTAACGAAGTAAAGAGCATCAAATTATGTCTATTAATAATAAATACATCCAAAATACACCTCTAAACCCCCTACCACCGAAAAAATGCCAACTATACCTCCATTTATACACTTCCCTACTAAGCAGAGATACCAAATAGTATATTTAATTCTTAATGTCGCCTATTAACCGATATATTTCTCTAATTTTGCACATATCATCATAATTTCTATTAAAAACCTATTTAATACAGATATATTAACTGTTTACCCTATATGTAACATATCATATAGGTATGTTAAAACTAGCAAGATATTCAGCTATTAATCAAACTCAAATTTCAAATCTTGACATAAAAGGTTACATCTTAATCATGAATCTATACTATACCAACAAATAGGTGGCGATATTATAGCAAGCGAACACATGATAAATAAATTAGTTGAAGCATGGGATGAAGAGATTAATGAAAAGAAATCTAAAAGATACAAAGGAATTATATCTCATAAAGTAGGAACAAATGATTATTATGCTCTTCAACAATTGTCTGATAAGAGAAAAGATTTGGAAGTAGTCAATAAAGGCCAGTTCAAGATAATATACGATCAACAAAAATCATATATTAAATCTGCTGAAACTGATAAACCTAAACGTAAACCAAACTTTAAAATACGATTTAATAAGCCGTTTTATAAACATGATTTAAATTACTTTAATAAAGATGATAAATCTATTAGAACGTTCCTATTAAACGCAAATAAAGTTGGATTATCAAGGAATATGATACTAATACCATTTAATATATCAAAAAAGTGTTATTATATTACTATTAATAATAACACCGAGTTAATCTTATTAAATAAAGTAAATACCTGCTTTAATTATATTAGTAAACAGAGCAATTTATACTTTCAGATAATTGGAAATATATCAGACACTCTAAATGATTTCTATAAAGATTTTGAAAGGAAATTATTAGGAAATTTACAAGAATCTACACGCGTTAACAGTGCATTAATTAAGGAATTATCTATTGAATCTAACGATCTATTAAATTCTAAATATATTATTAATACAAATGATTAATTCTAACACATAACTTCTTTATTAAAGTATACTTCAAGTACTCTTCAGGTATGCTTCAGGGTATCTTCAATTATTTATCAGCTTTTTTGTAGAAACCTTTAAACGTATTATATTTATATATATGTGTGTTTATCTTCTTATCTCTCTTTTTCTCTCTCTTACTTCTCAATAGGGCGTGTACCACATGTATATACCCCTATTTTTTAGGGTTAATGCCACATTAACCATTACAAGTGTAAAAAAATGAATTCAAATCAAGACTTATCAGACATTAATTATAAAAATATAGGCATTAATACCTCTAAATATAAATAATACTAATTAATTAATTTAATATACCAATAATACCAAATATAAAAGGTTTAAACCTGATTAAATATCTAATTATGTAGTTTTGTTTTTGTACGAACTATGTACGAAACATGTACCAAGTATTTACGTACCATGTACCAAAATGTTACAGTCAAATAATGAATGTTTATTGTAGAATAAATTAATCCAATTAATCATGAATGGTGAAAATATGAATGTTATACAGAAACAAATTGATGATGATGATGATAGAATGACTAGCGAATGCGTAGAAAATAGACTTAAATTAGAAATTTTCGACAAATATGGGATATTAAAGGAAAATATAAAAGTATCGGACTTTTATGGTTTTTTTACAGGGCCCAATGTAGAAGAAATAGTTGATCAAAAATTTCAGAAATTAGCCAATATTACAGCAGTTAATATAGTACATGCTCAAACAGAAATCATCAAGCTTAAAGATTACTTGCTTAAAAGTAATTTATATGAAGATGAAATCAAATTAAATGATTTACACCCCATAGGAAATAAAAGTTCGTATTATATTAAAGCCTTTAGAGGATTAATAAATAAATTTAGACTAATCAAAGTTAACGATGACACATATACTGTACTAACATATAATAATGAAATATATGATAAACTAATTGATCATAACTATTCAATGTGCGTATCTGTAAATAACAATAATGATATGTACTTTAAATATAATAATACTAAGTTTAATAAATTTTTAAGTAAATCCGAGAAGTTATATATTACAAATACCATACTTATAGTTCCATTAACTCATAAAATATCAAGAGGTAAATATAAAGGGATATATTACTATTATTTAATCATAGATAATGAATTAGAAACAGTAACCCAACATGAAGTACCAAACCTACGATTCATAAACGATGAATCTACCATTTATACATTCATATCTGAAATATATTCTAATACAAGATTAAATATATTTATACAAGAATTAACACAAACAGCTCCAAAAATAGGAGTTAATAATGAAAATATCTTGAAAAAAGTATTTAATGGTAGAACAAGCTTATTCTATAAGGATAATAAACTATTAAAACAAGAATAATCTATTTACACATATCTATTTTATAATCCAAGAGTTTCACTTAAGTTACACACCAACAAAATCCCAAGTAAAATTAAACATCTAACATACAGTTCCTTATATCAAGTACTCATATTTCATACCTTATAAAATGTTAATTTTGTTTTTAATTAAACAGTTACAGTTTAACCATGAATCTATATAATGAGAGAAGATTTTGAGTTGGGAAACAAGATTCAAATCCATTTTCTCTTTATATTTTGGCAATAATTAATATGGTTTAATCCTTAATTACCATGAACATGATTTTTTCATGTTTCTAAAACCATTTAATTTTAAAATTGATACAAAATACCCACAAATACTCGTTTAAATGATAAATAATCAGCAAAATAGAGAATATTATTTAAAAAAATAAAGAATTCAGCTTATATTTTTCTATAAAGCTTAATTTTTTGTTTAAACACTATTTGAGGTAAAAATATATGATTATAAATGTAGATAGAATGGAGAAGAAATTAATGAACCAAGACTTAGATATAATTGAAGATTATCTAAATAAACGATTTGAATTAGAAAGAAACGAGTTAGTAACAAATATGGATGCAATAGAAGGTAGATATAAATTTAATTACTCAAAGGGAATAGATGGATTAAATGAGTTTATGCTTTTCTATAACAAACTATTCAGTAAATTACATTTGATCAGTATTAAGAGCTTTATGAACACGTATAATACCATATTAGTTGAGTTAGGTCGTAAACATGAAATATCTAACCAAATAAATCAATTACAACAATGAACTACATTAAATTTCTCATTACATTTTTTAGAAAGAACTTTAGAGTTAAATTAATTTTAACTCTTATTTTTACTTAATGCTTTAATTTGTCTTTCATATAATACTTGTTTTAATTTTAAATCTTCAATTTCGTCTTTTACTTCATCATAACGATCCACAACTACTACTTTTACTGCTGATGTACTAATTTGACCTACAACATCAAGATATTTATCTCTAACACTTTCAGGATCTGCTTTAAAATATGCACCTGTGGTTTTATCGACACTATGCCCCAATATATGACGAGTAGCTATATATGGAAAGTCATTTTTTTCAAGTGTAGAAGCAAATAGCTTCCGTAAACTATGTGGACGAACTAACAATCGACCATTAACTTTTCTAAATCCTGCTTTTTTGTTGATTCTACGATAAACTTCCGTAATAGAATCTGGACTAACTGGAATACCTGTAGTAATGTTACTAAATAGTTTATTTGAAGGTAATGGCACTACTCCATATTTTATATCTATATCTGACAAGTAACCAAAGATAGCAAGGGATGCTTCAGGAGAATTAAAGGTAAAATAATGCTTTCCAGTCTTAATACGTTTAATGTGCCAAATGGGAACAAGGTTATCTAGTTCATTTAACTTGTCAAGTAATTCTTTGATAGTTCTAGGATCATTATCCAAAGAAAAAGCTTTGAATAAGTCTTTGAATGTCAGGCTACTGATTTCAGCCCGACTCATTCCTGATGATACCATTAATAGAGTTATAGCACGATATGTAACATTAGAATATTCCAAAGACCTTTTAACATCATCCATAGTGGGTAAGTCTTCGTATGTTTCCTCTTTTTTATCTCTTCTAGCTTTTTTTGATAGGTACGAGGTAATTCAATTTGATATTCGTTATAAAAGCTTCGTATTAACATGATAATGTGACCTTTATAATTCTTTGATAGGTCAGTTGAATCTAAAAATGATCTAAAATCCATCAAATATTTCTTAACCTTTCGATTCCTTAAACGAACTCTATCCTCTTCTTCAGCTTCAGCTTCTTCTATTAATTCATTTAATGACATTTTAGTAAAATCAGAATATTTTTGAAGTGCTATTCTATACAATCTAATAGAAGATTTAACCAAACCACGATTCTGACAAAAATCGATGAATAATGATTGTTCTTCAACAGGATTAGTCGGTTTCATAAATACTGTATAAGCAATATCCTTAATAAACCTTATGAAATTGTAGAATATAGTACAGTTTTACCCATGGTGGAAAAGACGGTTTCCCCTATCCAGTTGACAGAGAAGTCTATGATCATTCAATAAAAACTATCAAAGAAGCTGTAGAGGATGCTAAAATAGAAAAAAAGGACAAATATTGTGCAATTAAACGTCTTGAACAGTTTGTTAGTCATGAAAATTGAATAACAAAGAAAAATATTGGATTCATGCAGTACTTTTGCTTAAAAAAATTTGGTGTTTTACCACCAATCCAACACACCACACCAGTTAAGAATTGCAATGGTAACAACAGCAACAACAATCACCGTTACTACTACAACAACAACAATCGCTGCAGCTGCGACGGCCGTGGTTGCAGCTGCTGTAGCAGCTGCCGCTGTAGCAGCCGTTGTAGCCATTGCTGAAACACCTTCTGAAACTAAAACCGTTCCAGAAGCGCTAGCTATTGCTAATGCACTTGCAGTTGCATCAGCAGCAATGATTGATGAAGCTGTAATAGTACCTGCAGTATATGCTACTGAAGCTGCTGCTGCAGCAGTTGCAGCGGTAGCAGCAGCAGTTGCAGTTACAGCCGCACTTGTGGCTACTACTGCTGTTGTAACTACACCTGCCTCCATAACTACGCTTCCGGCCACAATTACCCCATTAATTACATTTTTTTCTTACTACTCGAATTGGTTTGATTATTTGTATCAGTAGTTGAGTTTCCAATGTCGGTGGAATTATCTGTTGAGTTGATTGTACCATTTGTAGTAACCACTAAATTTGAATAAGATGTAGAATTATTATTGGATGTTACGATACTTTGCTCGTTCTTCTCTTCAAGTTTGTTTTGGATGGTATTTTGATTACCTATTGACAATGGTTGAACTTTATTGGTTGAATTAGATGCAGAAACTGGTTTATTGGATTTTTCAGTGAAACTATTTCTGTTAGTAGTTTTTAGATAATTATTAGTTTCATATTTAATTTTGCTAGTACTGTGAGTTTTTAAAGTCTTCAAATTTACTGAATGAGTTTTGTATAATTTCTTAGTAGGTATCTTTTCATTTTCCCTATTTGAAACCTTGTCAAAACCACCACAAATTGTATGAAACGAATTAATATGTGATTTAGCCCCAATTCCCATATTAACATTAATTCCTGATTGATGTTGTAAGTTTTCACTAATCTCTATTGCAAAAATAGGATTAATACACACAATCAACCAAACAATGAACAAAATAAAAAATTTTCTAAAAACCATAATCATTTTCACCTTTGAATATTATTCCTTCATAAATTATATAAATCAACACATATTCCATTATAAATTAAAATGTTAAAATCCATATATATAAAGTTATTGTTTTATATGTAACTAGAATAGGTAGGGTTTAATATTATCAGCATAATGCGTAATCATTACCCAACAACATGACTAGTAATAAAATTCTCAAAAACAAAAGATGTATATTTGAAATTTTGAAAAATATTTATTTTGACATTCTTCAGTTTGTATATAACATTTCTTTTTTGGGGAGTTGTTGAATTGATGATTTTAGATATAATTTAAAATTTGATATTTAGGGAGTAGATTGATTTAAAAATTAAATAAAAATTAAAGTAAGCCCGATGAAGATGATCTAAATAAAATAAAATATGGATATTATTACTTAATCCATATTGAATGAATGTACGATATTATATCGTCTCATTCTGATTCCTGATAACTCCCATTGTATTCTCCAGATCCACTGACATCAAACACAACTCCCTGGGCAATTCTTTCACCTTTTTTAACTGTGTAGTCATAATCTCCATAGTTGTACACCATGAACTGAAGTGTTCCATAAAATCCAGGATCTCCAACAGCGGTGTGTACAGAAACAAATGAACGTAAAAGTGTAGATCTGGGCACGTAAAGCATGGAATAACCTTTAGGTATTTTTATTTTCCTATCCACAGTCACCAGATAGGATGTTTTAGGTTTCAACACATAAATAGGTGGTTCTAACTTTTCGAGTTCGGGTAATTCCTTTTCATTATCAATTAATGAACCTGGACCCCTCTGGATAAAAACTTCATCGATCCTTAGATCGATCCCTGAGGGTTGTACGAGTTCTTCAAAATCTGGAAACAATTTTTTCAGTTCATTTTCACCTATCATTAAACAAAACTCCTTGATATACTATTAATTAAATCCAATCCATCTTCTTCTTGTATATGGTTTAGCTGGGCTTAAATTTTATGATGCCCCTGTAATCTAACATACCCCCTCATGATTTAATATAGTGCAATTTTTAAATATTCCTCGATGAAATTCCTGATTCTTTATCAAATTAGAAAATTCTTGGGAATAAAATGGAAAATTAAATGCGGCCCAACTGAAATAAATTGTACTGTCTATAGAAAAGATGAAGTCCAAGAATAATATTTTGAGTACAATCAATCAAAGGAGTAATCAAATTGGAACATGTAAAAGAACATTTTGAAGAGGAAGCAAAGGAATTTGATGACACCATAATCAAGTTGATTCCAATGTATTCCCAAATGATAGAATCGATGATCTTCACCATACCCCAAGATGTATCTGATGAATTTAAAGTTTTAGATCTTGGAACAGGTACTGGAAATGTATCAAAAGCCATTAAAGAAAAATTTGAACACGCAAGTATTGATTGTATCGATATTGCTGAGAAAATGATAGAGATGGCGAAGATCAAATTGGAAGGCTATACTGATATTCATTATTATACAGGAGACTTCTATGAGTTTGAATTTGAAGAGAAATATGATGTGGTTGTTTCATCACTGGCCCTGCACCATATAAAAACTGATGACGAAAAAAGAAATTCTACCACAAAATATACAACATACTCAAAGAAGGTGGAATTTTCATTAATTCAGACAGTGTTCTTGGTTCAAATGAGAGAATACAGAAACTTAACAAGGAAAAATGGAAAGAATTCATGTCAAACAATGTTTCTGAAGATGAAGTTGAAGATAAATGGGTTCCCCAAAGTAAAAAAGAGGATTATCCCGCCCCAATAACCAATCATCTTAAATGGATGGAAGAAGCCGGTTTTAAAGACATGGATATTGTTTGGAAATATTATGGTTGGGCTGTTTACTGCGGAACAAGATAATTGTCCAATTTTTAATAAAAAAAGTTTTTTATATTCTAAAAAACATAATTAGTAGGTATATTGCATAGAATAACAATTTCAACTGGAGAAGGTGTTATGAAAGCGAGTGAATTTATTGGAATGAAAGTAATAGATAAAGAAGCGAATGAAATCGGAAAAGTAGCTGAAATTGCAGTCTTATTTAAACAATGTCTATTAGATAAAGTCTTCATATCAGTTGGCTCTGCTTTAAATAAAAAATTCTTGGTTGTTGTTGATGATGATATTGCAGAAGTTGGAGATTACCTGCAGTTAAAACTTAACACACAAGAAATTGAAGAACAAGTTAAAGTAGATAAAATTGAAAAATTTCTAGGCAAAGGAACCCGGTACAATGAATTCATCGGAAAAACTGTCCTTAACAAAACAGGCACGGATGTGGGTAAAATAACTGATCTCATGATCGATCCAAAGGGTTGTCTCATTCACAACATCGTGGTAACAACAGGTGGCACATTTAACAAGAAACACCTCATGATATCAGATGAAGATATTGAAGCCATGGGTGACTACCTGATAATCAAATTGGATCAGGATCAAATAAACGACAGAATCGTGAACTAAGATTCTTTCATCTTTTTTTCATTAAACACTAAAAAAATAGAAAATTTCATTCCCCTAAAATTTGTTCAACCATCCATTCTGGTTTAAATTCTATTATATCAGAATAGGATTGACCAACTCCAAGGAACAATATTGGTTTCTGAATAACATATCCAATGGATAGTGCTGCTCCACCTTTTGCATCTGCATCAGCCTTAGTAAGTATGATACCATCCACTGTTACTGCTTCATTGAACTTTTTGGCTTGTTCTACAGAATCATTGCCTGTTAAAGCATCACCAACGTATATGATAACATCAGGTTTTATCACACGTTTGATCTTCTTCATCTCATCCATTAAATTAATGTTGGTCTGCATTCTTCCAGCAGTATCCACAAGAACCAGTTCTTTACCCTTGGCCCTTGCATGGGCAACAGCATCAAATGCAACTGCAGCCGGGTCTGCACCCTTTTTGTGTTTGATTATTTTAACATCAAGATTATCTGCATGATGAGTCAATTGTTCTATAGCACCTGCTCTGAAGGTATCTGAAGCTGCAATTACTGGTGTGTAACCTTTGTTTATGAAATAGGTTGATATCTTAGCAATGGTAGTTGTTTTACCAGTACCATTTATACCTACGAACATGATCTTCAGGGGTTCTCCAGATTTTTTCGCTTCTTCCAATAGTGACGTCAAATCCTTCCCTTGGATATCAAGAATTTCAGATATGGCTTTTTTAAGAGCTTCCCTTGTAAACTCTGCAACATCACTCCTACGCCTGATCTTCTGCCCTACCAGATCAGTCTTGACAGAGGTGATTATTGTTTCTGCCACTTCCATTGCAACATCACCCTCTAAAAGTGACATTTCAAGTTCAAACAGAATATCATCTATATCCTTTTCAGAAATGGTTTTATTGGTTACAAATGATAAAATTCCAGATTTATCTTCTTCTTCCTGTTTCTCTTCAGATTCCGTGGATGTTTCATCGGATGAAATTTCTTCAGATTCCGTGGATGTTTCATCAGATGAAATTTCTTCAGTTTCTGTTTCAGATGTTTTTGAAGGTTTTGAATCTTCAGATTCTTCCTTTTCTGAGGATTTGTTACCACGTAAAAATCCCATAAAACCAGATTTTTTAGAATCAGATGAATCAGATTCTGCTTCATTTTCAGATGATTCTGTCCCAGAACCATCCTTTGAAGATTCAGTTAACTCATTCTTAGAAACAGCTTTGGAAGATTTATTTTCAGATGAGTCAGAATTAAGAACAGTCTCATCTTCAGATTTAGTATCTACAGCTGGAGAGTTAGAATCATCTAATTCTTCTTCTGAAGCCACATTATCTGAAATCTTCCCTATAGTACCCTTGAACTTTTTTTCAGTGATTCAAACAAAGAGATTTCACTCTCCTATTTGTTGATAAAAATTTAAAAATAAGGAATTAAATTTAAACAGAACCTTCTCCTTCAACTTTCTGCATTAAAGCTTCTGCTTCAGGACTTCTCTGACGTATGTAATCCGAAATCTTTTGAAGATCAGATGTCATTTTGTTTCTTAATTCTTCAAGTTCGGACTTTTGTTCTCCTATAGTCTCTTTAGCATCGGCAATTTTCTTTTTTACTGCCACACCTGCTCCAAGACCAATGATGACCTCGTCAGTATTTTTAAGTTCTGTTATTAGGAAGGATCCTGCACCTATCGGTACCAGAGTTTCTTCCTTATCTTCATCCTTAACTACTTCAAGGGTGTCTAATGCAACTGTAAGTTCAGCTATGGATGCATTTAAATTTTCAACCTGTTGCTGAATTACTTCTGCTTGACCCTGATAGGTATTTAATTCATTCATCAAAGCTTCAAGTCTTTGTCTGTCTTCCATACAGATCACCTGTTGGACAAAGCTTTGATCATTGGATCTTGAGCCTCTTCTTCAGAGATCTCCTTGATTTCGTCAATGAATATTTTATTTCTGCCTATCCTGTGTTTGCTTCCAAACTCAGAATATATTTTTTCTTTAATATCGTCTTCACTTGTGGCTTTTAATTCCTTTGTGAAGTGTTTAAGGCCTTGGCCCATCATAAATTTTCCCTGAATTTTAAATACTTTTGTCTTCATAAATATCCCTCAAGAAAACCGAATGCTTCTTCTATTCTTGCAAGTTCTGGTCCTGTGGTACCCAAACCAACCATAACTCCATTTGAATTGGCAATTGAACAGGAACCTACGAATTGTGTTCCGTTGTTAACTGTTCCAACATCAACAGGGACCTTGAAAAAGTCTTCAAGATCTTTCAGTTCATCTTCTTGTGTTGCTGGATGTACCAAAACTCCCTTGTTTGTTGCGTTTGCCACGGATCCTGTAATTTTATAATTTGCTATGCTTCCACGTTTGACTTCTACATCCAATACATCTGATATTAGTTCAATGGCCTTATCAGATATTAAAGGATGTACAAGGGCTCCTGAATCATTTGCTAAAACAATGTTACCCACTGCAGTTAGTTTATCAGGAATTCTAGCAACTTCAACGCCTTTTTCTTTGAACACTTCTAATTCTTTGTCAAAGGCATACTTAGAAACAATGAACCCTTTGGAATTTCCACAGGCCAATGCTCCTGTAAGGTTACTACCACAAATTGGGGTTCTAATAACTTCAACACCTAAAGCTTCGTTTATCAGATCCTCCATACTGTCCAACATATTGGGTGGAGCAATTGCAATTTTATCTGAAACGGATATTGAAACACCCAAATTTGGGCTTCCATCCATATTGATCCTTCTAATCATTTACTCACTCACCTATTCAACTAAGGTGACTAAGACAGAACCATCCTCTTCCTTTGTTGCCTTTACCTTAATTTTTGGTGGTACCTTCTGAATTCCCCTCTCCCAAATTTTCTCGTTAACTGCAGAGTCAATTACAATATCCTCAGATTTCATGTGTCTTTGCATGAACTCCCTTACTATTCTAATTGCTTTTGGAGACCGGATGGTCCTTGGCACCCTTTTAACATCCCTTAATGGGATAACGTAAACTCTTTCCATTTAAATCACCTATGCTTTGACCTTACTTCTTCTCCATTGTCTCATCTTAGGATGAGTTCGGACTTTTCTTGATGTTTTAAGCATTACCCATAATGGTACGCGTCTATTTTGTTTTGTGGCCTTAGAAAGTCTTAATTTCTTAGCGCATGGTTTATTTCTACTCATTTTTTCTCCATCCTATTACTCTTGATTGTAAATGTTCTGGGAATATTTTTAAGGCTGCACTGTCGCCTTCAATTTCTGAGATAAGATATCTTATCTCAATTTCATAGTCAGAATTATTATCCATGTTAGTTAATTCTTTTTTTACCTCGAATAGAGTTTTTGAAAGATGATTCATGGATTTATGACCAAATCCTCCCAGGTTGATATATTCAACATTGTTTCGATCTTCAAAACTCCTGACTTCATTCATGTTGAGTTTTGGTATTCTATCATCCCGTCTGGTTCCATCTGCAACAACATCATATTCCTTGGCAACTAATTCCAATGCATATTTGTGCAGCTGATTTATACCGTTGTTTGGAAATCCATCATTTAAGATGGTTTGAACCGCAGATCTCATGGTATCAGAATCTGCCTTCATCACTCTGTGATTGAAGTTTAGATTCAATGCAGACTCTGCTGCAGGTTTCCATGAAGGATAAATTCCATAATTTACAGTAACGAGTTCAACATCGTATCCTAATTTATTGAGGATAAATGCCATCAAAGAACTATCTTTTCCTCCACTGTAAAGTACACAAGCCTTCATTTATTCCAACATCTTCGTTTTATCTTCGGGTAATATTGATCTCTCTCTTCTGACCAGCAAGTTTTCTGAGAAGTTCTTTGAGCTGATCATCTGTAATTTTGGTTTGCACCCTACCCATCTGCGCAAGCTGAATTAACTGTAACTCGATCTGGTCCACAAATTCAGGTTTTGTGAGCCTGATGTTTGTGAGTCTTGCCCGAGCCTCAGGTGTTAATAATTGCATCATGGCCTGTCTTTTCTGGGATTCAACTTCCCTGCGCATCTGTTCTTGTGATTCAGCTTGTGAAGATTGGTTTTGAGCTTGTTGAGCTTGCTGTTGCTGAAGCTCTTGCATTCTTCTGCGCCGAATTTCTTCGATGTCAGTCATTTAAGACCTCCTTAGTACTTGGAAAGTTCTGGAATGTCTTTTATAATTTTGTGGGATGTTTTATCTAGGAATGATTTTCCTTCAGGAGTAACTAATCTTCCTTCACCAACTTTTCTTATGTAACCTGCATCTTCAAGCTGATGTAAAGCACCTCTTATGACTGCACCACTGCCTTTCTTGAATTTTTCAGGGCTGGTACCTCTGTCTTTTTTCCACCGTAGTAGGTTTTAAGGCTGTTTACTCCAACTGGGCCATCCATGTAGACTTTTCTTAACACGGAAGCACATCTTACATACCACCAGTCAGGGTTGTCGGGTCTTCTTTCTTTATGGACACCTGTTTTAACAAAGGTCGCCCATTCTGGCGTGTTTATACTTTTATTTTCGTTTAGCTCCTTTGCCACTTCGCTGATCAGCGAATCAGCAGGCACATCGTAAATTGTAGTCATATTTATCCTCCTAATTTACCTCTTTTTTTGAATATTACAGCAACGTTACCTCTAAAATCAATAAGTTTAGAATTAGATTTTTCAATGATCTCGGTAATATAGTTTTGTTTCTCTGCAGATATACCTTTTGAAAATCTAAGTTTTACTACTTCATTTTCTTTGAGTTGCCTTTTAATTTCATCAATGACATTTTCATTTATTTTGGATTTTCCTATGTTAATTGTGATGGTTGAAAGTGATCTGTTCATCAGTTCCTTTTTTGGAGGCGTTATAATGTTCAATTTTCCTCCTCCTTCTTTCTTTTTTTCAGTTATGTATGGAATTCTGGCAACATGTCCACAGTCAAGGCATTTGATTACAACGCTTGAATTTATTAATCTTACTCTGCAGTTCAATCCGGGTTTCAGGAATTGATGGCAGCTGTGGCAGAACCTTCTGTTCCATTTGTCTGGTAGCTTGAGGTTGTACTTCTTTGCTATGTTTCGGGCCATCTCAACGTAACGATGAGACCTTTCAGGATGTTGGTTAAATTCCTCATCTGCCTGGCTAAAAAGTATGTTTATTCTCTCTTCAGCTATTTTTAAAATCCATTTCGGTCTTCTTCCCCTTCTCAAAGTTTAACCTCTCATGGTAAACAAAAGTTACCAGAATATAGAACTATTAATCTTAAAAATTTAGCTCATAGGGTTTTGAATCCTTAAGGAGTAGATCCCTTAAAATTTAGAACTGTAACTTAAGAATAATATTATAGTTTATTCACCTTACCATTTAAAAAGCTTTCCCATCTAAACTTCATGATATAAAAACTGGAACTATACTGATAAATTAGCATTTCATCACTGTAAACAAGAAAACATCTAACTCGTGGTCATGTACTCTAAAAAATTCACATCCCCTGGAGGAATATGTTTTTCCCCATGAACAATTTCTATTATCAGATCAACAACATTTTCAACTTCTAAATCAGTTGTATCTACTTCGTTAACCTTGTTAACATGATTTTCCACGGCCTCAAATGTGCAGATGTCAATGGCTTCAGCCTCGACATTTTCATTTACCTTAGATTCTGGCCAATTTCGTTTGGAGAGGCGTTTTCTAAGAATATCTGGCCTTGCCCTTAAAACCACTACACAGTCTATTAAATTGGAATTTTCTAAAAAATGCGCCAGATGTCCCTCAATGATGAGGCCCTCTTTCTGGAAATTTTTTATAATGGTTTCGAGTTCATGACAAAGATCTTTCATGTCTACTTCTTTGTATCCCTTTTCTGGATCGTGTCCATGGTAAAGGTGTTTCTCCTCAACGAGATCGTTTACTGCAACCAGTGGAATGGAAAGTTTTTGGGACAGTAACTTTGATACTGTGGTTTTCCCTGTTCCAGGTGTTCCTGTGATTAATATAACTGACATTTGATCATTTATCAAATTTTTCTATAATGGCCTCTGCAACCCTTTCTCCTGATAAGAGCATGCCACCAAATATTGGACCCATCCTTGGAGATCCATGGACCGCATTTGCAGCCATTCCTGTAACGTATAGTCCAGGGTAAACTTCTGTTGTGTTGTCAACAACTAAACTTTCGGCTTTATCTGCCCACATGGATTTTTCACCCATGATCTTGCCGGTTTCAGTTTCTAATTTGACTTCCATCTTGTTTTCAAGGATTTTCACAACTTCACATGGATGTCCTGTTGCATCAATTACTGCTTTGGATCTTACTGTAAGTGGATCTACGTGTAATCCTCCCATTTGAACTGCTGCCCAGTTGAGTACAACTCCTTCAACACCCTTGCCCTTCATCATCACGTCTTCTATTGCCATGAGGTTGAAGATTTTTAATCCTGCTTGAACTGCCTTTGAACATATTGTGGATACGCATTCAATTGAATCTGCAACGAAGTAACCTTCACTGTACTCCTTGGTTTTTATTCCAAACTCATCAAGGATTCGTTTACTTTCTTCTTGGACAACGATCTTGTTGAACATCATACCGCCACCCCACATTCCGCCACCCATGGAAAGCTTTTTCTCGAATAAAGCCACTTTATAACCTGCTTTAGCCAGATAATATCCTGCTGTAAGTCCTGCAGGACCTCCCCCACCAATAGCAACATCCATGTCTGTGTAATCAAGGAAATCTTGCATATATTCTTCAATTATCGCTTTTGAAACAATTATATCATCTAGTTCCATTTTTTCACCATTCTACTATTGTCTTTTATTGTATAAAAATTCTTCTTACAAAAATTGATCCTCCATTTTTGAGACGGTGGATCACTTTTTAATGATAAGTCTTAAAATATCTTCATCCTTCAAAACATGTTCCAGTCCAACCTTTTGTCCTGGAAACTTAACAGAAGATCCCCAAACCTTAGCATGTCGGAAGTTTCTGACAAAATCTCTGTGCAATCTTGCTGCAACATCACCCACAGTTGAACCTTGCCGGACTATCATTGGTTCTTCCAGATCTGCTTTTTTACCTTGGGGCTTTAAATATAGGCGTATCAATTGTAATCTTTCGAATATTTCGTCTTTGAGTTCATCGATATTAATACCTTTATCTGCGGCTATGAACATTGCATCTGACATTTTAGTTTTTAGTTCTTCTATGTACTTTTCATCTGCAAGATCGATTTTATTTATCACCACAAGCATGGGCACGTAGATACAACTTGGATCCATTGAGTCTACAAATCTATCGATTGTAGCATCTTCTCTGATAAGTACATCTGCACTATGTATTCCGTACTCGTTAAGAATAGATCTTATAGTTTTTTCATCAATTTTAGTTAGGGGGACTGTGTTAATAAGGTTAATTCCACCCATTTTGTTTTGTTTAACAGTAATGTCAGGAGCTAGTTCGTTTGCCCTTATACCTATATTTCTAAGTTCGTCTAAGATAACCTTCATGTGTTGTGGGTTAAAAATGTCCAGAACCATGAGTATGAAATCTGCGTTACGGGCCACTGACAATATTTCCCTACCTCTACCTTTACCCTTGGATGCTCCGGTGATTATTCCGGGAATATCTAGGATCTGTATTTTTGCTCCTCTGTAATGCATCACACCAGGAACTATGTCCAGGGTTGTGAATTCATAAGCTCCTGTTTTGGATTCAGCATTGGTAAGCTGGTTCAATATTGTTGATTTACCCACAGATGGAAATCCGAGTAGAACAACCGTGGAATCACCACTCTTTTTGACATGAAAACCTTTGCCTTTAGTTCCAGAACTGCTCCTTGCTAGAGCATCTTCTTTAAGTCTGGAGATCTTGGCTTTTAACTTTCCTACATGGTGGGAAGTCGCCTTGTTGTAGGGAGTTTTCTTGATCTCCTCTTCAATTTCTCTTATTCTATCTTCAATAGCCATAAAACTCACATAAAATTAGTTTAAGATGATAATAAACTGAAATTAACTATTTAATTGATGACAAGAACAGTGTTTTAGTATTGTTTCCATACACCAAATTTTATTTAGTACTATATCTTCTTTGATCCGATTTAATTAATAAGTTACTCCATGGGATTCAATTTGAACCATACTTTTTACAAATTAATTGTATGTCATTCCACTTAAAAACAGTTTTCAATTGGGACAGTTTTCAATTAAAAATAAAAAAATGGTGGGTGTTTTAACTCACACCCCAAACCATTACTCCTGGCTGACCATACAATGCCTTGAACTGGGTTAAACCTGCTCCTCCCTCGAAGAACAGTCTTGTGAACATGGAATTTTCCAGTTCTTTGTTCATGGCAACACCTATGAGGGTGTTGTTCTGGTTAATCAGAAGTATTGAATACTCGCTTGAATTTGAAACGACTTGCTGTGTAATGTTGTTGCTGTTTATTATTGTCAGTGTGTGTGGTTCTACTAATAGAGTTCCGTTTCCTGTGGTTAATTCATTGGATATCTGGGTTACTATGGTATTTGTATCGTTGGTTTTTAATGCACTCGTATCTATAATTCCTGCGCTGTAACTTGTACCATTTTCCTGGGCAACAACTGCGTTGCCACCAATGTAAAGGGTTTTGTTGTTAATGGTTGTTGAGTTAAGCTGTGAAGGTACGTACTGGTAATTTGTTCCGTTGTTGCTTGTGAAGTTCCAACTTCCAAAGTAAGACCACCATACTGCTTTTCCAACCATGTCTGAACTTGTGATGAACACATCTGGAGTTGGGTTATCTGGATGGGTGTACTGTGCTATTGTCTGTGCCTGATCCTGTGTGAGTCCGTATTGAGAAGTCATTGCAGTGATGGCATCAGTTTTATTCAGTCCCAGTATACTGTTTAGGATATCGGCACTCTTTGCAGAACTTTTGGTGTAATTTTCCAAAGTTCGTGGAGCTAGATCACCACTCGATGCAAGCATTCTTAGAATTCCAGCGGATAATGTTTCATTATCTGTTAACAACGCCTTACCAACCCAATAAGCTCTTGGACTGTTCTGAGATGACCCATCAAATGTTACGGCCCTATCTGCCACATTTGTAAACAGATGTCCATAGTCCCACCATGATGTGATTACGGCGTTGCTTGGAGTGGTGTTCTTGATGTACAGGAGGGAGTTGACCATTGAATCATCTGTTCCTGGAACCACTGAATTGGATATAGTATATGCTGATGCAACTGGTGAAAATGCTACTGCTATTAAAACAACAGCCATTATGACCTTCTGGTACGAAATATTCTCCACATGATCCTTCACATAGTAATATAGAAGTCCCACGAATATTCCTGCTGTAAGTGTTATAGGTAATGAGAAGTTTTCAATGAACCTAACACCCTTGGTCATAGCATAAATTGTAATTACAAGCCATACACCAAACAACACAGTGTACAATATGTAATTTCTTTTCAATGTGATGATGTCAAGCTTAACCCTAGGTTTTTCAGTAGGTTCTTCTTCTGTAGCTTCTGCTTTACGTTTAGATCTGCTCTTCCTTCTAGGTTTTCTTTTTCTGGTAGGTTCCTCTTCTTTGATCTTATCTATGGTGAAGAATCTCCAAATTAAGGCCACAATACCTAAAATTCCGAATATGAATGGTAAGTAACCACCGACACCGTTGATTATATCAGACAATCCAGGAATCTGAAGTTCTGAAACAGATACATAAACGTTAGGATATGAAGATGTTCCAACTGTTGATTGGATTTTACTTACACTCACTGGTTCTGTTAGTGCTGCTGCCAATCCAGAGACGCCTAGGGATAGTCCCATGAGTAACAGGCTTAGAACTATGAATACTACCACGGAGTAAATGTCCGGCTTGTCTTTAAACCAAGCAAATTTGCTCAGAAGATTTCCCTTGAAGTTCCCAACCATTGGTTTAGGTTCTAATTTGAACACAAACTTGGTGAGTATCAAGTAAACTACGGCCGATCCTATGATTATATAGAATATGTACCACCATCCCTGCCAAGCCATCGTGAATATCATCATTGAAAATGCTGATAATGCTCCGAAGATGGTTTTCTTCTTGATATCCCTGGCAAGCATGCTTAAAACAAAGAAGTATACCACTAATAATGGTAACAACATGTTGAACATGTCTGTATCAAAGAATCCTGCAAATGTATGGGAGAAATATGCTGGAGCAAGACCAACCAGTAATCCTGCTGCAACACCACCATAATCATTTGTAATACGCCTTATTAGTAAATATGCAGGTATAACTGCTAATGAGCCAACTATAGCTCCCATCCAAAAGGCTACCGCCGCTAATGGAACTTTTGCAAATGCATTTGCAAGTTTATAGGCCCCAACAGTTATGATTGAGATTAAAGGAGGATAATCTGCACTTTGTCCTGATGGGAATGATGAATGAAGGTCCCATTGAGTACCGTTGATCTTGGTGTCCCCAAGATAACCATGATCAAGCAGATCCGCAGTTAACCTTAAATTGTAGTAGGAGTCCATTTCACTGAAGTAGGGTTGTCCGTTTTGATCCTCGTAGTAAGCTTTCATCTGATCGGGCACACCGTTTATGGATGCCGCCTCAGCTCTTATGAAAAACACGAAGAAAAACAATATAAGAATGATAATTATTGTTTTGTATTTGCTAATGAAATCTTTTGCACTCATATTATCTCCTGTGATCCATGACTTTTTTAATTCTTTATTGTTTCACATTAGTATACTAAATTATTATACCTTTTTATTTTTTCGTAAAAATAAACCAAAATAAATGGATATTTCCCAGATTTTCATTAAATTTTATCTTAGAATTGTAAGAATTCAATCCATTATCATGGATAAATTTGAAATGAATAATATTTTAAACAGGTGAAAATTGGTGTTGATGGAGAGTCAGATCATCAGATACAATTACCCAAAAATAGTTGATCCACCGGTAAATAAAAAAAATAGATCACAAAAATAAAAAAAATTTAGGATGATCTCTTAGAAACCTTCCTGGTTTTTGAGACTTTCCTGGAAGATTTTTTTGAACTTGCCTTTTTAACAGCTGTTTTACCTGATTTTTTGGCAGCTGCCTTTACAGGTTTATTTGTTGAAGTTGGAACTCCCGAAACTTCGGGTGCAGGTTCGTCCAAAGACCGAGTATATCTACATTTAGGAAATCCTGAACAACCTATGAATTCTCCATAACGTCCTGAACGTTTGATTAAATCGCTTCCACAGTCCGGACAGGATCCCACAATTTCATTTGATGGTTCCTGCCCATCTTTACCACATTTAGGATCTAAACAGGCCCTTTGCCTTGGTTTTCCAAATGAGATCATTGGAAGGCCACACTCTTCACAAGTTGTTTTAAGTATTGTTGCACCCCTTGGCAATGAGAATGTGGATTTACATTCCGGATACCCTGAACAACCAACAAAACTATTACTCCTTGGAGAATCGATTAATACTAAATTACCTCCACATTTACATTTACCAACTACCCTACTTTCCCTGTAGGATTTGTAAAGTTGCTCGCCAATTATTGCTTTGTTCTTATCTATATCATCCAGTATTGAAGTGAGTTCAACCTTTGCCTCTTCTATGATATTATCCTTATTTACAGAGCCTTCAATAATATCTTCAAGCCGGGTTTCAAATTCCCTTGTCATTTCTTCGCTGGTAATTTTATTTGAGTACTCCTTCAAAGTGTCTATGAGGTGCTCTCCAAGTTCGTTTACCTTTATCTTTTTACCTTCCACAAATTTACGGTCGTAAAGAATAGATATGATATTTGCACGTGTGGATTTAGTTCCAAGACCTCTTTTTTCCAGTTCTCGTATGAGTGAAGCCTGATTGTACCTTGCTGGCGGTTTAGTTTCCTTCTCTTCACTCCTAACAGCTTCCACAAGCAATTCATCATTCTTACTTATTGATGGGAAACTGTCATTTTCTGCCTTTTTATATGGAGTTAACTCCATCCAACCCATCTTTGCCATTCTTTTTCTTGAAAAGCTGAAGTCCTGATCACCTATTTTCAGATTTGTTTTCATGGATTCTAACAATCCATTCTCTCCGAATACAGAAATGAATCTGTAGGTGATAAGTTCGTAGAGCTTTCGGTCATCAGTAGATAATTCCTTTGGAATTACACCAGTTGGGTGAATTGCAGGGTGTGCTGCATCAGTTTTTTTACCCTCATTTGGTTTGTAAGGGGTTTTTAATTTGGCTATCTGATTCTTAAATGAGCCACTGTAACTAAGTTTTTTGAGAATTTTATCCACACCAATACTCTTTGGAAGTTTTTGGGAAGATGTACGTGGATATGAGGTGAAACCCTCTGTATAAAGGTTTTGAGCAATTTGCTGAGTTTTTTAGGACTGAATCCAAACACTGCATAGGCTTCAGACTGGAGTGATCCTAGATCGAAGGGGAAAGGAGGTGCCTTGACAGTTTCCCTTACATCTATACCATCAACCACTGCATTCTTCCCATCACAATCTGCAAATATTCCATCGGCAACATTTTTGTCGAAGATCTTTCCAGCTTTATGATCTGCTGTAACCAACTCATCTATTCCTGGAACATCGAGATCTGCTTTGATCATCCAGTAAGGTTCTGGTATAAATTTCTGGATCTCCTTCTCCCTTTCCACGAGTATGGCGAGTGTTGGTGTTTGTACACGGCCAGCTGAAAGTTGAATGTAACGTTTAGTTGTCTCCATAACAGATTCTGTGAGTGATTTGGAGATGTTAACACCGAAGAGAAAATCCAGAACATGCCTAGCAATTCCACTGTCCACCTGATTAAAATCAATATCCAATGGTTTTTCATACGCTGCAGTTATATCTTCATCAGTAAGTGTGGAAAATTTCATTCTAACAGCATTATCAAGACTGTTTTCTCCACAGGCATATTTCAATGCGTTGTACCCGATCAGGGTCCCTTCTATATCGTAATCGCATGCATGTACAAATCTGTCTGCATTCTTTGAGAATTTCTTAATAGCATCGACATAGTCCTTGACATATTTCTTTTTCTTGTCTTTAGCGTATAAAGGAACCCATTCGACATCAAATAATCTCCCTTTATTTTTATTTTTAGGAGCAAGTGAATATAAATGACCTACTGCAGTTAAAACAGTTGTTTTATTTCCATTTTCTTCAAATTCGTAGTAAGAAACTTTTTTATATTTTTTTTGGTCGAATTTTTTGAAAGAGCCGAAGCAATCTTCTCAGAAGCTTTGGGTTTCTCACATATTATAACTTCATGCATTATATCACTCACAAGCTGTTTAACTAACAATAACAATGAATTCAGTCATGACCCCCTAGATCATGACCCATTATAATTATACATCTAAAAATTATTCCATTTTCTCTTTATGATCAGATCAATTGGACTTTCTATAATATAAAAATTAGGACATATATATAATATGCCCAAAAAATCTAAAACTAAATTAAATAAGTTCTACTTACACATTAATTCAAAACATTTTCATTATAATAATATGAATTTAAATTGAACTAATTTTTTTTAATCAAATCTACTTTAGCTATTAAACACAGATACTGTGGATGTAAAAAAAAATAAAAAAATTGAATTTATGATATGAGGAAAGTATCATGTTAATCGGTTTAATATCAGACACACACATCCCCGAGAGAGCAAACAAAATACCAGAAAAA
Organism: Methanobacterium sp. ERen5; assembly: GCA_024167805.1. Taxonomy (GTDB): domain Archaea; phylum Methanobacteriota; class Methanobacteria; order Methanobacteriales; family Methanobacteriaceae; genus Methanobacterium_B. The sequence goes on from CP099988.1 coordinate 753,216, forward strand.
GTTTTTGAAGTTTTCAAAGGTGTTGAAATGATTATGCATGCAGGCGATCTAGTTTCAAGAGATGTTCTTGAAGAACTGGAGGGAGTTGCCCCCACAATCTGTGTACAAGGCAACATGGACAGGATGTATGGACTAAAAATTCCGAAAAGGGAAGTGGTAACCGTGGAAAATTTCACAATTGGATTGGATCATGGTGAAGTTTATCCACGTGGCGATACACAACAGTTGAAATACATAGGGATGGAAATGGGGGTCGATGTTCTGGTAACTGGACACACCCACACACCATTTATAAAAGAACTCAAAAATTTGGTACTTTTAAATCCAGGAAGTCCAACAGTTCCCAGAATGTCAGATCCAACTGTTATGTTAGTTGATGTGGAAAAAAACGATCTCAATGCACAGATAATTAAGCTTGGTGATTCCACATGTAAATCCCTGAATTACAAAGGGAGGATTTAATTATGGGAAAAAAATGGAACAGCGAAAGGAAAACCGAACATTATTACAAAATGGCTAAAAAACAGAACTACAGATCCAGAGCATCCTACAAACTTAAACAGCTCAACAAACGTTTCAAAGTAATCAAATCAGCAGATAAAGTAGTTGATTTAGGCGCAGCCCCGGAGGCTGGTCACAGATAGCTCTTGAAGCTGTTGGAGAAGAAGGCACCGTAGTAGGGGTGGATTTGGAATGGATAAGACCACTAGACGAAGAAAATTTCTACACGGTTCGGGGTGATTTCACCAAGGATGAAACCTTAAAAGAAGTCAAAGATTTGATCAACGGAACTGCTCAAGTAGTGATATCCGATGCAGCTCCAAAATTAACTGGAATAAAAGATATTGACACCATAAGATCTACTGATCTCGCTGACAATGCATTGACAGTTTGTGATCATGTGCTTATGCAGGGTGGAAATTTTGTTTTGAAGGTATTTCAGGGTGGAGAATACAACAACATAATAAATAACATTAAAGAACGATTCAAAGTAGTGAAAACAACAAAACCGCCTTCATCAAGGAAGGCTAGTGTTGAAATGTATGTTGTTGCAAAAGGTTTCAGAAGAATGTTCTAAGGAATAAAAAAACAGATAAAATCCCATAAAAAGGGATCATATCATTCCTTTCACACTTGCCAAACTAGATCTGGCAGTGTTTAACTGAGACTGAGCAGTGTTGATTCTTTGTGCCACTTCATCCTTAGATTTTCCTGCTGACAAAGCACTTTCGACATCATTTATATCAGAATTTGCTTTAACAAGTTCCAATTTAGCATTTATAAATGCTGTTTTAGCATTTTTATTGTTTGAACTATCAACAGATTGCTGGACACTAGTAAACTGATCATTTAAAGAATTATAATCTGATTTAAGAACAGCAAGCTGATCGTAAGCAGAACCACTGCCCACATCAGTTGTGATGGAAGATGTAATGGTACTAATTCCAATATAAGCGAAGAGTACTAAAGTTGCAATGATTAAAATAATACCAAGAACAGAGATGCTCATGGAAGTAGCTTTAAATAAATTTAATCTAGATCTCTTCATTTTTTTCACCATTTATTAGATAGTTCATCTGTTTTATTAAATTTATCCAAGACAGGAACTATTAACAATTTTTATCAATTAATTTACTACAATAAATAAATTATTTGAGTATTGTATATATTAACTTAATATTTAATGATCCCTAGAAAAAATTATACTTCTAGAAAAATTTAAACCATATCAATAACATCGATGTATCATCGATAAATTTAGTATCAGTTGATTTTTTATAATAATTTGAGGAGTATAAATGGAAGCAACTTCATCCACAGAAAAGTCCAAACCATCAGTAGCAAAATTTGAAGAGTTTTTCAGTACCAAATACAAAGATACAATCTTTGAAGCCCTAGAAAAGTATCCGGACGAAAGATCCGTGGTTGTCAGTTATTCCGAATTGGAAATGTTCGACCCAGATCTCGCAGATCTTCTCATAGAAAAACCAGAGGAAGTAATAAAAGCCTCTCAAAAGGCAATAAAAAATATTGACCCCCTCGGTAAAAATGCAGAACTTAACATTAGATTTGAGGCTATTCGTAACAACATTCAACTTAGATTCTTGAGAAGTAAATACATCGGGAAGTTTGTAGCTGTTGACGGAATTATTCGTAAAACCGACGAGATCCGTCCAAGGATAATAAACGCCCTATTTGAATGTAGAAGTTGTATGAGACTTCAGGAAGTTCCCCAGACAAGTAACCTCATAAGTGAACCTGCACTCTGTCAGGACTGTGGTGGTAGATCCTTCAGATTGTTACAAGAAGAATCAGAGTTTATGGATACACAAACCACCAAATTACAGGAACCCCTTGAAAATTTATCCGGTGGTGAAGAACCGAAACAGATATCAGTTGTTATGGAAGACGACTTGGTTGACTCACTCACCCCTGGAGACATCGTGAAAATAACCGGTATAATGAAGACTGTGAGGGATGAAAAAACCAAACGGTTCAAGAATTATATCTACTGCAACTACATAGAACCTCTTGAAAAAGAATTTGAAGAGCTAAAAATTAGTGAAGAAGATGAAGAAGAAATAAAGAGGCTTGCAGCTGATCCTGATGTTTACAACAAGATCATAAGTTCAACTGCACCTTCAATTCAAGGTTACAGAGAAGTTAAAGAAGCCATTGCCCTTCAACTATTCGGTGGTTCTCCTAAGGAACTGGAGGATAAAACTAGGATAAGGGGAGATATCCATATTCTGATTGTTGGAGACCCTGGTATTGGTAAATCTCAGATGCTCAAGTACGTATCTAAACTAGCGCCTCGTGGTATTTACACCAGTGGTAAAGGTACGAGTGGTGTTGGATTGACTGCTGCAGCTGTTCGCGACGAATTTGGAGGATGGTCACTCGAAGCAGGTGCTCTTGTTTTAGGAGATAGGGGTAATGTATGTGTTGATGAGCTGGATAAGATGCGTTCAGAGGACCGTTCGGCTATTCACGAGGCACTTGAGCAGCAAACAATCTCAATAGCTAAGGCAGGTATTATGGCAACCTTAAACTCCCGTTGTTCCGTTCTTGCAGCAGCTAACCCTAAATTTGGAAGATTTGATCAGTACAAATCCATAGGTGAACAGATCGATCTACCATCGCCAATTCTGTCACGTTTCGATCTGATATTTGTAGTTGAAGATAAACCAGATGTGGAAAGGGACACTAAACTGGCAGCACATATTCTGAGAATACACAAAGACACTTCAATACCATTTGAGATAGAACCTGAATTATTGAGGAAGTACATTGCCTATGCAAGAAGGGAAGTGAGTCCTAAACTCACATCCGATGCAATTACAGTTCTCCAAGAATTTTATGTGGGAATGAGGGGAGGGGCTGCAGAAGATGATTCTCCAGTTCCAATAACTGCAAGGCAGCTTGAAGCATTGATCAGACTTTCTGAAGCCAGTTCAAGGATCCGGCTTGGAACCGAAGTAACGAAGGATGATGCCCAACGAGCCATCACCATTCAACAGAAATGTATGAAACAAGTTGGTTACGATCCAGAAACTGGAAAACTTGATATTGACAAGGTTGAAGGTCGTCCAGCAAAATCAGACCGGGATAAAATCCGTCTTGTGACTGAAATTATCGGTGAACTCAGTGAAGAGTACGGTGGAAGAACACCAAAAAACATACTTATAACTGAAATGTCCGATAGATATAATATGAGTGAAGAGAAGGCTGAAGAAATTGTAAAAATCCTTAAGAGGAAGGGTATAATATTCGAACCTCAGCAGGGATATTATAAAATAGCCTAAAATAAACTTCTTCAATCATTTTATCTTAAAAATTTGAATTTTTTCAAATTTATACAGTTTATAAACAGATATTTACAAAAAATATAGGAAAATATAGATATTTTTGGAGGAATAAAAAATGGCCGATTATAATGAATTATTAGACAGAGCTTTAGATCAGCTTCCACAGGGAGTTGAAGAAACTAAAAGGTTCAATGTTCCAAATGCTTACTCAATGATCCAGGGTAACAGAACCATGATCCAGAACTTCACAGAAGTTACAGAAGCACTCAACAGGGACCCACAACATGTTCTCAAATTTTTATTGAGGGAACTCGGTACTGCAGGTAACCTTGAAGGAACACGTGCAATTCTCCAGGGAAAATTCACCCACTACCTCATAAATGAGAAGTTGGATGACTATGTGAAACGATTCATAATGTGTCATGAATGTAACAGACCAGATACAAAAATTATCAGGGAAGACAGGATATTCATTCTTAAATGTGAAGCCTGCGGTGCAAAGGCACCTTTAAAAACACTTTAATTCCTGATTTCTTTTTTCTTTTTAGCTGTTCAAAAATTTCATATTATTTTTTTAATTAAATTCGTAAATATAGGTGAACCCCCATGTTTTGTCCAAGATGCGGTAGTGATGATGAAGAACTGATTGAAGGCGTATGTAAATCCTGTTTCATTAAAAAAGCAAAAATAATTGGTATGGACGATGATCTCAAAATTACCATCTGTGCCCATTGCAACTCAATTTTGAATGGGATTAAATGGGAAGATTCTGAGCTTTCAGATGAAGAACTTGTGAGCTTCACAGTCATGGAAAATCTTCATGCAATGGAACAAGTTGAAGATCTTGAGATATCAGTAGATATCTTAACTGTACGTGGATCAAATTACGAGTGTCTTGTCCATGCAGAGGGAAAACTTCTAGGTACTCTTGTTGTTGAGGAGTACAAAGTAAATGTTAAGATTGTGAAGAACGTCTGTCCAGACTGCAGTAAATTTGCATCTGGATACTTCGAATCTGTCATTCAAATACGGGCAGATAATAGATTTCCCACACATGAAGAGCTTCAAATAGTTGATGAGATTGTTAGAACTAAACTTGGAAATCTCTCCTTGAAAAATAGGATGGCCTACGTTTCAGATGTGGCCATGTTGAAGGAAGGGGTAGATTACTATATTGGTTCCTACAAAGCAGCAAAAAAGTTGCAGAAACAATTAAGGACAGTTTAGGTGGGGTAATGCAAGAATCTCCCCGTTTAGTTGGAAGGGACAAATCCCGGGGAAAAGATCTCTACAGAATATGGATCTCCATTAGGATGCCTGATTTTCAGAGGGGAGACTTTATTGAGTACGAGGATCATAAGGCAGAAGTCATAAGTTTTGATGGTAAAAGGATTGGTTTGAAAAACCTTGAATCTGGTCATGGTCTTTCTGTCATGTGGAGAGATTATGGTAAAATTAAGATCATTGCAAGGAAGCATGATGTTAAAACAACCAGCGTAACCTCAAAAACCCCAACATCTATACAGATACTTCATCCTGACAGTTATCAGCCTGTTGATATTGATATTAACGATGAAATTTCGAAGTTAATGATTGGAAACAATGTTAAGGTACTTGAAGTTGAAGGAATACTTTACATCCTGAACAAGGATCAGGATTAATTTAAAATAAAATAATAAGCACAATAATATAGTTGGTTGTACAACAAGATAATCAGTTTACTATTCTCATGGATATTAATCTAGGTTTTAAATTCAATTATTTACGGTGATAAGATGGATATCGACTCTAAGATGGAAAACATTAAAAATGGAACATTAGAAGTGATAACAGAAGAAGAACTCAAGGACAAATTACAGGAAGACAAACCAGTAGCCTACATTGGATACGAACCATCTGGAAATATCCATCTTGGACATGCAATCACTGTCAAAAAAATGATCGAAATCCAAAAAGCAGGTTTTCATGTTAAAATTCTTTTAGCAGACCTTCACGCATACCTGAATGGGAAGGGTACTTTAAAAGAGATAGAAGAAATATCGAAATATAACATGAGATGTTTCAGGGCCCTAGGCCTTTCAGAGGAAACTGAATTTGTTCTTGGATCCAGCTATCAAACAAGGGAAGATTTCACCTACAGAGTCTACGAACTTGCCCTGTCCACAACCTTGACCCGTGCTAAAAGAAGTATGGCCCAAATAACAAGGGACAGTGCAGATCATAAGGTTGCTGAAGTCATATACCCAATTATGCAGGTTCTGGATATGATCTTCCTAAAAGTTGACCTTGCACTCGGAGGCATGGAACAGAGGAAAATTCATATGCTTGCCCGGGAAAGTTTGCCAAAAATGGGATACAAAGCCCCTGTATGTATACACACCCCACTACTCCATGGTACAGATGGATCTGATAAAATGTCTTCAAGCAAAGAGAATTACATTGCAATCGATGATGAGCCTGAAGTCATTAAGAAAAAAATTCAAAAAAGTTACTGTCCACAGGGTGTTGTTGAGGCAAACCCCGTCATAGAAATTGCTGAACACTTCATATTCACCGAGGATGAGAAACTGCTCATTGAGAGGCCAGAAAAATTTGGTGGCAACCTCAACCTGACACAGGACGAACTTTTAGAGAAGTACTCGAGTGGAGATCTGCATCCCATGGACCTTAAAAATTCTGTTACAAACCGTTTGATAGAAATTTTAGAACCTGTGAGAGAATATTTAAAATCAGATATGGATTAAATTTAATCTTATGGAGGCATTGTAAAATGGTAGAAGAAGCTATTGAAAAATATGAGATGAGAATTCCGCCGGGAATTACAGGGCAGATCGTTGCACATGCAATGGAAGAATTTGATCTAGAGGTTAAGCAGTCTGACTTTGGTCCTGTTTTTCTGGGTGAGATGAAAAATTTGGAAGATGCAAGGGACTACATCGTAAAAGAGCTCAACTCAAGAATTGCAGAACTGGAGAATAAAAAAGGGGAATAAAACTATTTCTTTCCCTGAAAATTTTTGTTTTAAATACACATCCCCAATTTATGGGCCACTATCATTTTTATATCATCATGAACCTTTTTTATACCATTATTCGCATTTACGACCATGAAATTTTGATGATCCGCGAGTTTTAAATATTTATTTGCAGTGGATGCTAGAAAATTTTGCTCCTCAAAGCTGTCCATGCCATCACACCGAGATACTGCAGTTTCAGGGTTAATATCTAATAATATAACAAGATCAGGTTGTTTTGCATGTTTGTTTATTTCAGCTATCCATTCTGAATCATTTTGGTATACCATACTAGAGTAAAAACTACGATCACTTATCACGATCTTAGCCAGAGCTTCTGCTTCGGTTATATCCCTCATTAAAACTGTTCTATCTGCTGCAAAGAGCAGAGCAAGTGTTATCTGAAAATTTTCATTGATGGCATCAGGATTTTGAAGCAATTTCCTTATTAATTTACCTACTTCATTATCAGTTGGTTCAAACACTCTTAAAACGTCTATCCCACATTTTTTAATCCAAGTTTCAAGTAACTTGATCTGGGTTGTTTTTCCTGATCCATCGATTCCTTCCAAACAGATGTACATAAATTTTCTCTCCTTATGGATTTTAGTATTTCAAGCCATATATTATTATTCAAGGTTTCAACTTCAGTTCTCCATATGAACCTCCAAGTTTGAAACCATAAAATATGGTTGATTCTTTGCAAATTTTGTAGGTTAAGTGTTGTTTAAAAAGCATACGGATTTTTAAATATTCCATCCAACTCCAAATATCATGTTGAATGGAGAGTTTGAGTTTTAGCCTATGTAACCCACCAACCCATCCCTACTTAATAAAAACTTATTTTGAGTTAATTTTCTGTAATATTGCATCAACCTCGGGTTTAAGATATTCTGGACAGGGGATGTAAGGTTTTGAATACGCCATTCCAAATCTGGTTATTTGGTTGGAAATACTTTTCTTTTTACGGTTTAATTTACAGCCAATTTCTGGCGCTGTTAATCCTTGCTTGTAATAGATCCAAATTTTCCAGACTTCTTCATTGGTGTAATGTTTAACCCCTTTTCTGCAGCTTTTCAATTTCATTTTGTGAAGTTTCATTGACAGTGCCGTGTAGGATCTACCTTTAAATAGTTTTGATCGGTGAATTTCCCCTAAACTCAGACCTTTTTCATTAACTAATAGCTCTAATCTGATTTCTTCGTTTAACCTCCAAGGTTTTCCCATACAAATCACCCCTCCTGGATTTGGATACGATAATAGCCCTTGGAGCAAGTTACGTACACCACCGTAGAATTTTTCAAATCATTGTATTTTTCAAAAACAGGATATGTGACCACGTCCACTGGTAAGGCTTGTTCCGGATAAAATTTGACTATCATAGTTTGATCTGCTTTTAAACACTGTGCAACTTCATTTAACGAACCACCGCAATAGTTCTCAGAAATCATTTATTAAACCTCCTTTTTTTCATTTAATCCATATAATTCAAAAAGAATTTAAAATACTGTAATCTGCTTTGTACGCCACAAAAACTGTTAGTATCAAAATCCTAGGGGTTAATCAAACCATTCCATTGTCTCAAAATAGATAGATTTAATTAAAAAAGTTTTAGTCAGTTATAGAATTTTTGTTCGTTTGAGAAGTAATCAGATATTCAAGAAAATTATGTGCATGTAAATTTTCTAAAGCCCAATACTGCCTCTTTCAAAACCCATTAGATTTTCACCTCAAAAATTTTTGGTAGTTATATTCTGTTTTGGCATTCTAAAATTGGTTTGACAAACTCTAAAAAAGGATTCAAAAAGATTAATAGGATATTGGAGATAACCATGGGTTTAAAATTGTTAAAAAAAATAGGTAGGAGTGTTAATTGGATCCATATTCAACTAAAAAAAATTGTTGTTTGGAAGATTTTAATTGAACAAACCAAATTAAACATTTTTTTATTTCCAGAAAACATCAAATATCAACTACATTGGATATTTTTAAGAAAATGGTTAAATGTTTAAACGAACTTCATAAGTTACATGATTTCTAGTGACGTCACAGGATTAATACTGGTTTACAGTTACGTTGCTTTGATACTGATAGTATCTGAAAAAGTATTGGGAAAGTACACCACTTTCAGCAGGAAATTCTTGCATATCATGGTGGGAAACGTGATCTTCATACTTCCATTTTTCACTGATCAGTTTGTGATAACATTTCTTGCAGCAGCCCCCTTCGTGGTTCTGACATTTTTGATAAGCCCATATTCCCCTGTGAAAATTAATGACAAGATTTCAAGCTCGGGTCATGGTATGGGACTTGTTTACTATGCAATATCCTGGACAGTGTTGGCATTCTTCTTCTATGACCAACCATGGATCATTGCTGTTGGAATTGCAGCCATGTCTTATGGAGATGGGTTTGCAGCTTTAGTTGGTGAAAGGTATGGTAAACATAAATTTAAGATTTCAAGCGACACCAAGAGTGTGGAAGGATCCCTTGGAATGTTTCTTGTACTAGTGGTTAGCTTGTTCATTGTCCTGATCTACTTCAACGTCACCGTACCAAGCCTGCTAGTTATACCTTGTGTGGCCATTACCGCCACAATTTTTGAAGCAGTTACCCCGAAAGGATTGGATAATTTAACTGCATGTTTTGCAGCGGTGGGAGTATTTATTTTAACCACCACATTGTAATTTTAGAATAGGAGAATTTTTATGCGTTTCATAGTGGTTGATGGTTTAGATGGTTCAGGAAAGGACACACAAGCAAAACTGATAGCTGAAAAATATCTAGCAAATGGTGAATCGGTGATTATACGTTCCCATCCCTCTGAAGATAATCCCTACGGAATAATGGCTAAAAAAGCACTTTTAGGTCATGGTAAAATTGACCATATTATGGCATCTGTTTATTATGCTTTAGATGTGATCAGATCTGTTCGGATATACAAAAAAAGTGCTGATAATGTGATAATGGTACGTTATCTGATGGGTGTGGCTTACTTGCCAATGCCCATTGCGAGTTTACTGTACAAATTTTTCATCACAGTACTTCCTAGTTCTGAATATATGTTCTTCCTTGATGTTGAACCCGATGTACTGATGGAAAGATTATCAGCTCGAAGTGAAAAGGAAATGTTTGAAAATCCAAAGGATCTCATGAAAGTTCGAAAAAAGCACTGAAATTAACTGCAGGTTGGCACATAATAGCTAATGGGCAGTCCCTAGAGAATTCCCAGAAAAAATAGCTGAAATTTTGGATGACTTGGATAAAAAAAATCTTTCCCTGAAGAAAATTTGAAAATGTGAATTTTAATTTGTTTCTAATCCCCATTCTCGGGGAAAGATATTATAAAAAAATATTTAGGAATTTAGGGACTTTTTGACTTTAGCATCCAAATTATCTGCATAATGGAGTGCAAGTGCCTCTGGTGTTTTTGGATCAACTGATGAGCCCCATCCCAAATTAACATCACCATGATGACTCAATATCATGTGCAATACTTTAAGAGCCAGTTCCCTTGGAGTTTCAAGGGAATTTAACTTTTCTTGAACCATTTCACACGATAGGTACATGTGATCCAACATGTTTCCTTCGTAGGAGTATCCTATAATTCCATTGCCGTAGGTGTAGGTTTTCATTTTACCTAAATCATGTAACAGTACCCCCGTGTAGAGAAGTTCCCAATCAAGATCTGGGAACAGTTCAGTTGTTGTTTTACACAGCTTTAAAACTTCGACTGTGTGATCCAACAAACCACCTTCGTAATTATGATGATGCACTATTGCTGCAGGGGCTTTTGAAAATTGTTCTATAAACTCTTCATCCGCAAAGAAGGAATTTAAAAGGTTTTTTAGGTCCTTGTTTTCCATGTCCTCTATTGTGGTGGCTATTAATTCTAGGGATTCCTTCACATCATTTTCTGAAACTCTTACAAAGTCTTCATTTTGGTAGTCTGTTTCATCAAGTTCTGTAATACTGTTTATCACCATATTAAACCTTCCAGAACCACTGGGAAATTCATTTATTCTGCCTTTTACTAGGCAGACACTACCCAAATTAATTTTATTATAACTTTCTTCAACATCTTGAAATATTCTTCCATCAAATTGACCTGTTTTATCTGTCAAAGTCACATCAAGATATTGGTTCCCACTTGCAGATGTTTTGATTAGCTTGTCTGAAACTGCAAATTTTGTTTTTACGGATCTGGCGATGTTCAAATTTTTTATGAAATCTTTTTCATTTTTAGGCATTTTAAACTTCCATTTATGATTTGGATATTATTGTTTCTTTCAAATTATTTATTACTTTTCAATCATGTTTCCTATTTTCAGAAAATATTATCTGAAAAAAGCCAATATAATTATTTATATCTTATTTAATCCCCTGAATTGAGGAACATAATGATATAAACTCAAGGATCCGAATAAAATTTTAGTTCTTGTAATTTAATGGATGGTGTGCAGTTTTTGGCTGACAAAATGGATAAGGGCTGGATTACTTTAATTATTGTTACCCTATCTATTTTCACAATAGTGATTGATAAAACTTTCATGAACGTTGCAATCTCCTCTCTTATCCATGATCTTCACACAAATATTGGGACTGTTCAAATTATCATTGCCACTTACTCACTTACAATGGCCAGTTTAATGCTTGTAGGTGGCCGAATACAAAATATTCTGGGCCGTAAACGTACCTTTTTAACAGGAGCTGTAATCTATGGTGTTGGAACCATAGTTGCGGCCTTGAGCATTAACAGCACCATGCTGCTTTTGGGCTGGTCAATTATGGAAGGTGTTGGAGCTGCTTTAATGATGCCCGCCACCACATCCATCATATCTGGAACTTATGAAGGTGAAAACAGAGCCTTTGCACTGGGAATAACAAGTTCAATGGCTTCGGGAGCAGGAACTGTGGGACCAATAATTGGAGGTTTTTTAACCACTTTTTACAGCTGGAGATATGCATTCGGATTGGAACTCATTGTTATTATGGTGATAATAATTTTCTCCGGTGAAATTTCTGTTTTTCCCCCAGATATGGACTGGTCTCAACTCAATATTGTGGGTGCTGTGAACTCTGCAGCAGGTATATTCTTGTTTGTGCTGGGTATTTTAGTTCTGAACGACCCCAATAATTGGTACTGGGCATTTATCCTGATTAGTGTTGGAATTTTACTCATGATAATCTTCTATTTGAACCAGAAAAGTAGAATAAATAAAAATCAAACACCCCTGGTAGATGTTAGTTTGTTTAAAGATCGTGGCTTCAGTTTGGCAAACATTACACGTTTCATCATGAACTTCACAATAGGCGGTGTTCTGTTTATTATTCCAGTCTATGTTCAGTCTGATCTGGGTGCAAATCCTCTTACTACGGGTCTAAGTCTGATTCCAATGAGTGTGGCAATTTTTGTCATGTCATCGATGGCAGGAAAATTGTCAAAAAGAATACAACCCAGATATATTCTGGCAATGGGTGCTCTGGCTGCCATTATTGGAAGTGTTTACCTTACATTGATTTTCAATCCCTACACAACCATCATTGATATGGTTCCAGGGATATTTATGTTGGGCGTGGGTATGGGAATTGTTTTTCCTCATTCTGCCAACGAAATATTCTTTGCTGCAAGGAAGGAACAGCAGCCAGATGCATCAGGAATTATGAATACTGGTATTAATTTAGGTTCCTCCCTCGGAACTGCTATACTCGGACTCATACTAATTTTAGGAGGGTTCAGTAGTGTTGGTTTGGCAGCAAACACTGGACAATCCACAGGTGTTCAAGACAATATTCTGGGTGTGCATGAGCTAGTTGAGAAATTTGAACATCAAAATTATCCAACTGAAAATATGCCTGTGGATATTCAGAAGGTTAACACCATGAAAACTGCGTTTAATCTAATAACCATTATCCTTTTAGTCAGTTTGATTATTTCATTCTTCATACCACGGCATAAAACTAAAAAAGAACAGGGCGGTTGTGTAAGTTCAAATATTTGATTTAGTCTATTGTATCAATTTCTGGCCAATAGGGTTTGATATCCAGTAAAGGTGAACCATCCCATGCATCAAGCCATCGAACAGTGATCTGGTTATCATCAATATCCACAACTTCCACCAGACAAAATCCTATGGGATTAGGCCTTACAGGAGCTCTGGTTGAAAACACCCCCGTTCCTCTGTTTTTCCATGGGGCACAACCTTCAGTTGGTTTCGAGTAGCATGATCCTGCCAGTAAAATATCATGTAATGACTGTGTAGATCTATACCTTCGATTCCGTCCATGTACTTTTTGTAGACAGTCAAAACACTTGTTTCATTTGAATAACGGCCTTGGCGGGGTGAATTATTTTTGTTTGTGTAGGGTGATCTGATAATTCCAATGGGTTCAAGTTTTATATCCATATCTTAACACCTTCATATATGAAGTAGATTCGTTACAATGGGAGATCCCAGGGCAAATGCCATGAAAACTATTCCCATTCCAATTTTAATTTGTTTAGAAACTTTCCTAGTGTTTTCAACAGACTGATCCCTTAATGTTGAAATTGCGCAGGATAAGAATAGGTAAATTGCAACTAACATCACTATGAGGAAGATGATATTAAAAATCCCAATGAAGTAAAGGATTGGGCTGGTTAAACTGGCAATTAACATGAATGCAGCTGCCACTATGGAAGATTTTCTCATACCATACTTGATTGGAAATGTGGAAGCTCCTTCCACACTGTCCCCCTCAACATCCTCCATGTCCTTGACAATTTCCCTTGCCATGGTCATTAAAAATGCATACACTCCCAGGATAATTGATAGTTCCACTGCGTTTAGGACAACTCCTCCAAAAACAAAACATAATCCAGTTAAAAATGCGATACTTAAATTTCCAACTAGGCATGAGGTTTTAAGTCGTTTAGCATAAAGATACATAAGAATTGCACTTAAAACAACTATCATTCCAGGTATAATTCCAATAATAAATGCCATTATACTAGATAACACAAATAGAGAGACAGAATAGATTAAAGCTGTTTTTAAAGCTATTCTACCAGAAGGTATTGGCCTTTCTGGTTTGTTTATTGCATCAATTTTATGATCGAAGTAATCGTTGATGGCATTCCCAGCCCCTGTGAATATGAAAACAATGATACAAGCCACAATTACGGCCATGGTGAAGTTTCCACTTATCAATGCCACGAGTAATACTGCTACAACCCCCATTAGGGCGTTGAAAGGTCTTAAAATTTCTAAATACGCATTCATTATTTACACCATTTCTTCTACTATTTTTATTCTGTTGTTGAACCCTGCTTTTATCATTATGCATTTTTTGTAAATAATCCAATAAATTTTAAGGGTCGGCAGCTTATATTAAAATAGAGGAAAACCCACATGGCAATAAAAGAGATACCCGAATTACTGGCACCGGCAGGTTCATTAAATTCATTAATAGCTGCTGTTAATGCTGGAGCTGATGCTGTTTATATTTCTGGTAAGAAATTTGGTGCCAGAAAGTTTGCATCCAACTTCACTAAAGAAGAGATGATGGAAGGTTTGAAATTTGCCAAACTCAGGAATTTTAAGGTTTACATTACTGTCAATACCCTGATGAAGGATTTTCAACTTAAATCTGCCATTGAATACATTTTTGGCTCTACAAAAATGGTGCAGATGCCATCATTGTCCAAGACTTGGGCCTTGCCAGATTATGCAGGGAACTCATCCCAGAAATGAAGCTGCATGCATCAACACAACTAACCATTCATAATAGTGCGGGAGTAAAATGGGCCGGAAAGTTTGGTTTTAAAAGGATTGTGTTAGCTAGAGAACTTAAAATTACCGAAGTTAAAGCTATTGTTGAAACTGCATCCAAAAACAGAGTGGAAATTGAAATATTTGGGCACGGAGCACTTTGTTACTCCTACTCTGGCCAGTGCTTATTATCTTCATTTATTGGTGGAAGAAGTGGTAACAGGGGAGTTTGTGCACAACCCTGTAGAAAGGCTTATAAATTAGTCAACGGAAAAAAGGACGAATATGATAGGCCCATTGAAACTCATACATCAGATATTAGTGATAAATTTCTGTTATCTACCCAAGATCTCTGTGTTTACAGTCAGTTGGAAAAAATTATTGGATCCAACATAAACTCCTTAAAAATTGAAGGCAGAATGAGATCCCAAGAGTACGTGGGAATAGTAATTAATATCTACAGAAAAGCTCTTGACTCGTTGAAATACGGAAAATGGAGTTCAAACAAGGATAACTTGTCTAAACTAATGTTAGCATTCAACAGAGGATTCAGTTCAGGATATCTCCTGAAATCTGATCGCGAAACGATTATGGGGCGTGATACACCTGGAAACAGGGGGCTTTACATTGGAGATGTGGTGGGCTACAGCAACAAAACCAAAATTGTTACAGTTAAACTTAAAAACCGATTCAAAATTGGGAAGGGTGATGGTGTGGTATTTAAGGCTTCAAACCAAACTATCCAAACCAAAAAACACCGAAAAGAAAGTATGCTCAATGATGGTGCGCCCGTTGGTATGGCCATAGAAGAAGATCCTGTTTACAAGGGAAATTTATTAACATTTAAGGTTAAAAAACCATTAAATAAAAATTCTATGCTTTATTTGACCCGTTCTTTAACTTTGAATTATGAAGCATCTGATATTATCAAAAATGTTAGAAATCCATCCGTACCCATGGACATGGTGGTTTCATTGGATGTCAACATGGCTGTAAAAATCAATGGGAGTTTCCAGGGACTGGATGGCCATAAACACTGTTTAACAGTTATTTCAGATTTTAAAATGGAAAATGCCATTAATAAACCATTAACCAACGACAAAATCAGTGATCAATTGAATAAAACTGGAAAAACAAATTTTATGATCGGAAAATTAGATATTGATATTCCTGAAACCCTTTTCACACCCATAAGCAATCTTAACAAAGTTCGCAGAGATTTTTTGAAGCCGCAGAAGCTGAGTTAATGAAAACATTCAAACCAAGTGAAAATGAGGTTGTAAAGGTTAAAAATAGGATCAAAGAAAAAACGAACAAATTACAATCCCCAGGATCACCCTCTAAATTTTTGTCAAACCATTCTTGTGTGCTTGGCGCATACTTAGATTCTGTAGATGGTTTGAAGGGTGCCTTGGAAGGCGGAGTTAGAAGAGTGTACTTCGAGCCGGTTGTGGGTAATAATTTGGTGAACTGCACTTTAAAATCATCCAAATTTTCAGAAGATGAAAAAAACCAAATATCTTCCCAATTAATGCATGCCAATAAACTCTGCCAAGAATTTGGAGCTGAATTTATCTGGAAGTGGCCGCAAATAACCCCTGACAGTTTAATTCATAAATTCTTAGAAGTTCTAGGATCCATCTCTGAAATCAGCGAAATTATGGTTGATGGTCATGGTGCGGGTGAAGCATTGAATTCTATGGATGGAGTAAGTCTATCCTGTTCTGGAGGTTTTAATGTGTGGAACAAAGAAACATTAACGACCCTTTCAAGAAATTATGGCGTGATTACAGTTTCTCCAGAACTTTCAAGGGAAGATTTGAAAAATCTTGTTGTGGGATCCCGAGTTAATGGTGTTGAAAATCCCTTAGAGATGGTTGTACAGGGAAATTTGGATGCACTAATATCTCGAGACTGTCTCATGGAAGTAGTCTCTGAAAATTTAGATGATAAAGATCGTGATTTTTGGGGTATTGAGGATGAAAAAAACCATATTTTTCCAGTTAAAATTGATTTAAATGGAAATACACATATTCTTAATTCTGTTGAGCTTTGTTTGATTGATCATGTCAAAGAATTGATAGATATGGGAGTGAGTGGTTTGGTTATGGACATGAGAACTAAGGGATATGAATATTCCAAGGAGATGAGTTTGGTGTACGGTGCCCAACTGAATCATGTCTTATCTAGAAGCGATTCCAAGAAAATGCTTAAACAATTTAAATCTCGAATAAAAACAATTTCCACCGGCGGCATAACAACGGGAAACTATTTGAAGGGAGTTAAAGATGTTCAATAATATTTTTTCAGTTCATCATCCATAGATAAGTTTGAACATTAACATGAAAATGATCTGCCCATTTTTTTTGAGTGAACCACATCATTTCATAGTTAAAGTGTACTTCAATTGGTTTCAGACATTCATTTCCTGTATAAAAGTATGATATATCCGTTTTCAAAACTTCATTATCAGCAATATTAAGTTCTCCTTAGTGTGAATCTGATATCAAACTTTTTCTATTACTAATTTAGAGTTTTTGTAAGAGCATTTGAAACTTCAAATGAGGAAATTTTTATATCTAGTTAAAGGACATAGAAGGGATCGAAGCGTAAAAATAATTTGGGTTGGGGGTATTAACTGTGGTGATATTATGAGGGTGTTCAATCTTTTGAGAACCAGAATTGAGGAGATGGAAGATAACGGTGATGTTGAAGGATTAATACATGCTTTGAATGATGATTCTGAAAATGTTCGTAGAGAAGCTGTTTTAGCTTTAGAAAGGATAGGAGATGTTAGAGCAACAGAACCATTGATGCAAAAACTCCAAGATCCTGATAAAACCATACAGGAAGAAGCTATCACAGCCCTTGGAAGAATACAAGACAAAAGAGCCGTACCCCTCCTCATACAAACACTCAACAATAAATTTATAGGTATAAGGTGGCGTGCTGCTGAGTCCTTAGGTAAAATTGGTGATCCTCGGGCAACTGAACCGTTGATGCAAAAACTCCAAGATCCTGATAAAACCATACAGGAAGAAGCTATCACAGCCCTTGGAAGAATACAAGACAAAAAAGCCGTACCCCTCCTCATACAAACACTCAACAATCCTAACAGCAGCATAAGATCCCGTGCCATCGAATCCCTGGGAAAAATTGGAGACCCACAGGCAACAGAACCCGTTATCATGACTTTGCATGATAAGGAAAAAATAATACAAGAAGTTGCAATAACTGCCCTTGGAAGAATTGCAGTGGATCCACTCGTCCAAGACTTAAAAAGCGAGGATCAAAAACTCCGGGAAAATGCCATACTATCACTGAATCGTTTGAGAGAGTTTAAAGTATCCGAACCTGAAATAAAAGTTAAAGTCGAAGATGTAGATTCAGATGATAAATTGATGGATAGAATAGTTGATGAAGCTGTTTTAAACGAAAAATCAAATTTCAAGTTAAAATCTATGGAACTTGAATCCGCTGGTTTTTATGTTTACTTGGAAAATTTTGTGAAAAGTTCCAAGTACAACTATCTCGATGGTTTCATCAACAGATCAAGATACGATTATGAATTTGTTGATATAAAAAAACTCAGAAATCTCTTGGAAGATAAAGGAATAAATTTCACTGAAGAAGAGGTTACTTGGCTTATTCAGGCGGAAATTGAGAATCAAGAGTATCTAGAATTTGAATCCCGAATAATGGCCCGAAACCCCGAAAACCTGAACCAGTACATAGAAACCCTGATCAAAACCTATCCAGAACCCCGAGATCATATGGGGGATCTTGAAAAACTATTGAAACAAGAGAACATCAAACACCAAAACCTAGAACAAGAAATCGAAAAAATACAGAAACAACTGGAAATAACAGAATTCGAAAACAAACTACTGGCTAAAGAAGCCATGGTTAGGGATAAAAAAATTCTCCAACCATACTGAAGGAATTTAGGAAGAAAGAACTTGAAAAAAACAAACTTCAAATGATCAACACCGGCAAGTATGAGTACATAAAGAAATTTGTGGATAAATCCCGAAGCCACTATGAATTTGGGGATATAATTAACTTCAAAAGTTTACTTACATACAGAGGCATGGAATTTTCCGATGCTGACTTGCTTTGGCTTATTGAAAGGGAAATACAGAGCCAGGAATATTTGGAGTTTGAATCAAAAATTATGGCCCAAAAACCCGAAAATCTGAACCAGTACATAGAAACCCTGATCAAAATATATCCAGAACCTCATGAGCATATGGATGGCCTGGTTAAGCTCTTGAAACAAGAAAATATCAAACACCAAAACCTAGAACAAGAAATCGAAAAAACACAGAAACAACTGGAAATAACAGAATTCGAAAACAAACTACTGGATAAAAATGTTGAAGAATCGATTTTACCATTTGAATTGCAAGATATGAACTATGTTTACACATCATTTAATTTAGGAAATCTTTACTTCGATATTTCAAAGACAAGCCAAGCATTGGCCTATTATGATAAAGCCCTTTATGTATATCCTGATTTTGTGGATGCATGGAAAAATATGGGTTTAATATACTTCACAATGGGAAGATTTCAGAAGGCTGCTGCATGTTACAATCAGATTCTGCTTTTAGATCAGGATTATCCTGAACTATGGATTGCTGTGGGGTTATTATTCTTTGAGATGGACAGAGTTCCTGAAGCTAAGTTATGCTATGAAAGGACCAAAGAGTTGAATCCATGCTATAAAACAGAGGATTTGGCTGTTGAAACATTGAAATTCTTGAAAAATCAACCCCTAACATTAGAAAAATTAAATAATTATTTAGAATTGGCATCCTCAGCAGACTGGGAAACTTCAGATCCAACACCGCCCCTCTCAAGGATCATGAACCTCTTAAACAGGGGGCAGGAATAGAATAAATTAATTCCCTATTTTTTTATTTATCATTATGCTAATCCCATCATTTTAAGTGAGATATAAATCATCACCACGATGTAGATATATTTCAACTGTTTTTCAGGAATCTTATGGGACGCTCTTACCCCTAGTTGTGCTACAGGAGTGCTGATACATGCAAGTAGAATCAGTTGAACCAGATTTATGTATCCGATGGAATAGGGAGGAATACCTGACACATTTATACCATTTATGATGTACGAAAGAACTCCACCTATTGCGGTAAAAACCAGCACAGCGGTGGATGTGCCTATAGCTGTTCGGAGGTTGAAGTTCATTAAAAATACGAGTATAGGTACTAGTACAATCCCTCCTCCAATTCCCAGGAGTCCTGATAAACTACCTGCAAATAATCCAATGAGGATGTAGGGAATAGCTCCCTCTTTGGGTTTCTTGTCCTTATCAGGATATTTTGCAACTAACATCCATATAGCTGCTAAAAATACTAAAACCCCAAATGTTACCTTCAAGTACTCTCCAGGTATGTTTGTGGCCAGTGTTCCCCCTGCAAAGGAAGCTAACACTCCAGAGATTCCCATGAGGATTGTGGGGCGAAACAAAACTGCATTTCTTCTTTTATGACCAATTGTTCCACTGATTGCAGTTGGAAGAATAACAGCCAGACTCGTTCCAAATGCTACCCTAATTGCTATGGTGGGATCCACACCGATGGAAGTTAAAAGAAAAAACTGGACCGGAACCATTATAAAACCGCCTCCAACACCTAAGAGTCCTGATGCAAATCCTACCGTGGCCCCTGTGATTATTAAAGCGATTATATAGATTATTATATCCATTTTAGTCCCATTATTAAATTTTTTTACTATCAATTTTTAGTTTGCACTTCACTAAATTAAAGGTTTTCATAACGACCCAATCTTTAAAATTGAAGAAACCTCATTACCAACTGATTTTTCTTTGGATCCTAATGCTACATCAAATAATTTTGCCTGAATAATGAATTTTGTTGTCAGTATTTTCAATAGAATTTATAAAAACTAAAATTTTTTTAGAACTTATCACATGGTCTCTGAAATCATTTATAGGAGATCACCAATAGTAACAATCTAAAGATGGGTTAAAAATTAATATGAAAATTTACGGGTGGTAGTTTTGGAACTAAGAGATATAAAAGGTATTGGTGAGCGTCAGGCAGATAAAATCCTTTCAAACTTTGGTGGAGAAAAGGAGTTTTACAGGGCAGTTAAACATTATGAGGTAGACAAACTGACCAATACTGAAGGTGTTAGTCAAAGAAAGGCCATTGAAATAATAAACACCCTTCTTGGCAATCAAACCAAAGAATTTTTAAAAACTGATAATTCCCGTCTTATTTATGATGACATAATTGAACGAATACTAAGATTTTCCAGTACCAATTACAGTAGAAACAGAATTCTTTTAATGAGCCCGCTTAAAAATGAAGCTAGCATCATGGAAAATGTTGAATTTGTAATGGCTGCCAAGGAATTTGTAAGCACACTGCCTGTAGATGAATTGAAAACCCTACTTAAAAAGATCAACAATTTGGAAGAAGCAAAACCCAAATACGATCCATCAAGTGCCATACTGGTAGAAACCCGTGAAGACTACCATCAACTAATAGAATCTGGACTCAACAGTTATAGTTCCATAATAACAGGAGAAGAACTTGAAAATCCCGAAGACTTTGAGTTTATTGTTTATGTGTACAACCAGGGCTTGATTGAAATTGAATCTGAAAACATGGCCATGGTAACTAGTAACGCTGAAGAATTTGAAATAGTTCCAGATACTGTGCTAGCATACTATAAAAAAAATTACGATGTAATACAAAATTCATATAAAATTAAACAGATCCTCCAAAAAGAATCCGTGCTTGGTGATGTGATAAAGATCATAGACTCATTAGAACCTAAAGAACTTGATGAATCCATATTTGACCATGCCATTGAAGAAGCTAAGAAAGACGCAGATTTAAAACTCAAAAATGCTATTAAACAGGTTGATCTAAATGGTGATGAAGTTCTTGATCTTTTAAATGAAGGGATGCCAAAAAAATTACAGCAAATATTTGACGATGTAATGAACCAAGCCAGGGCAACTGTTAAAGAACAGACTGACTGTACCTTCGATCCTTTCATACAAAAGTATCCCGTAGAAATTGATACAAAGGAACTTGAACGAATAAAAAAACAGGAAGCTGCCAGGAAGTATGTGAAAATATTCGAAGAAAATGTTAAAGCAGCCACCACATTATCAAAAATGAAGGACATCGTGGAAAAAGAAATACA
>CP099988.1:785000-800000 GCA_024167805.1 Methanobacterium sp. ERen5
ACAAATCCCCAGGAAAATAATGGAAATCTTGCATTAGATAACTTAATAAATGTTTTCAAACTTGTTTTAGATTCACAAGCCCCCAACAACGTAAGTACTGTTTACTATGGAACCAATGCAAGGACAGAAGAAGGGTTCAGCGGAGGTCCTGTTGTTGATGACAGTAACAATGTGTTGGGCATACTAATATTCAGTGTAAGTTCTAGTAACAAGTTGCAAGACAACATCAAAATCACATCGAGTCTGTTCCTTTCATCGAAGTATATCATGGATATCTGCAAAAAGAATAATGTTTCAATTGACACCGTGTGATTGGATTTAGTAGAATAAATCCATTTTCCTATATTTTCTTTTTTAGAACTGTATCACGGTATAAAAATAAAGATTATAAATTTGAATTATGATTCCATGATCTTTGGTTATATAATAGAATTTGTTTTAAACAGATCCAACTAGGATATGCCTATTTGTTTATTGTAGTTCTCACTGTACTAAAAAAATAAGTGATTAGAACATTCCTAATTATAACAATTTCGTTATAGGGCCGAATAAAGAAATAAATATATTACTATTAAACAAATTTATATTATATTGAACCAGTTGGGAAGGAATCTATGATGCATGGCATTTGTTTATTCTTATCTAATAAAAATGCATCAAACCACTAATCCAAAAACTAACATTTACATGTCAATTTTAAATTTTGCTTAAATCCCGGAATTATCATCTAAAAAACAATTAGGGTTGAAATAAAATTATCCTTACTAAATCAGCCATGGTTGGATATTGCTGAAATTAATTTGAATTAATTATTAATTTTATTTAACAAAAATATTAATATGGTGTTGGGTTAATTGATTGTTTAAACTCAATATTTCTGGGGATTTTATATCAATTATTCAAAATTAGATTTAATTACATTGGGGTGGGTTAGATGGGCGGTTACATGGTTTGTGATAAATGTGAAAAACATTTTAGGCTCCAACCTGGAGAGTTACCTGCAGATTGCAGAGATAAATGCAGTTGTGGTGGGAATTTTAAATTTAAAATGAGGTTAAATGATTTAGAAGAATACGATACCTCTCCCCGAAAGTACGTGGTAAACAAATATGTGAAAATTGGCGAAGAAGATAAGCAGATACTTGCAGAAAAAAGGAAAATCAGATTTGTTTTCAAAAATAATTTTGCGTGGTTTCATTTACTATTTTTAATTCTTGTACTGTTATCTGTAATTGCATCAGTAGTTCCAATTATTATCCATTAATTATTGTATTATTTCATTTCTCCTTCTCAAGTTCTTCAACTTTTTTTCTAGTTCACCTAATTTTTGTAGAACTTGGTCTATCTTGTTCTCATTAGCTGAAAAACTGTCTTTAATTCCATCCGCCGTATTTCCTAAATTGTCCATGGCTTTTCGGCTCTCCTTTCTGAATAGGTCTATGAATGAGTAGGCGAGTGTAGCTGTGACCAAACTCACATATCCCATACCTGTCAAGATGAATAAGACTCCCAGTATATGGCCGATCAAAGTTACAGGTACTATGTCACCGTAACCAGTTGTTGTCATGGAAACAATGGCATACCACAATGCTGATTCATAATTTAAAACTGTGGGATTCACGCCTTTTTCTACTAAGAAAAATATATAAGAACCTATGAGCAGCACAAGGAGCAAAACTATGGTGGCGTAGTCAAGTTTGGTTTTCTTTGGATACTGGAGTACATTTACAGAAATTATTTTTAAAACATTGAACAAAGCAAGTAACCTGATTATTCCAATGATTCCAATTATTAATCCGAATTGATAAAGATCGAGAAGGTTAAAACTTATGAAAAATAATGGAAATATTGAAACTAAGTACGACCAGTTTTCCCGAACAAATTCACCAACACCAAGATGTTCCCTGTTTCTGAACCTGAAAACAACAAAATCCAACAGAATCAAAATACCTATTGAAACATCATAAAATCCAAAACTAAACACTGAATTTGCCTTTAAACCTGCTATAAATCCTATGGACACTATGATTAAGAAGAATATTTCTAATATTATCATTATTGATAATATGGCTTCAAAAATCACCTGATAATGTCTTTTCATTGGTTTAACCCCTGATGATATCCTTTAGTGGATATATTATTTTTCAAAGAATTATACTTTTCCAATCCCTAAAACCAATCTGTTAACCATGCAAACCATAATCAGTCCAAAAAAATAAAGTTCCTGTTACATAGAAATATTTTAGTGAATAAAAAGTAGAGTTGGATCCAGATTTAAAATTTTAGGTTTCCTCATTGAATGCTGCACATTTTCATAGAGAAATCAATAACATTATGAAATTTTAAAGAAATATCTCATTGGGCTTAAAACTTTATTAGACCTTTAAAACCTAATTCTATTATTCTAAAAATCTTAGACTGTTTATTAAGTATGACATCCATAGTAGTTGATATTATGCAAATATTAAATAAGTTTTCAATAAATCCCACCAACATTCACCTGTACGAAATAGCATTTATCCATGAATCCTATTCAAACGAAAATAACACAGAAGAATGTTATGAACGTCTGGAATTTTTAGGCGATGCAGTGCTTGACCTGGTAATTTCAGAATATTTATATAATATGGATCCTGATTTAACAGAAGGCCAATTAACCAGGATGCGTTCGAATTTTGTTTGTAAAAAAGCACTCTACACCTATTCCATGGAACAAGGCCTTGAAAAAAATATTAAGATTGGTTCAAGTTTGAAGTTAACTAAGAGAGAAATAGATTCTGTGATAAGCGATGTGTTTGAATCATTCATTGGTGCAATTTATCTTGATCAGGGCATTGATAAAGCTAAAGAATTCCTTAACAAAACTGTGATTCCACATATAAAAGATGAAATGGTGTTTTTCTACGATTACAAATCTGAATTAAAGGAATTGTGTGATCAAAGAGGGTTGGAAATAGTATATGAGTTACTTAAAGAGGAAGGCAAACCCCACAATAAAGTCTTCACCATGACAGCTGTAATCAACTCAAAGAAATATGGTTCAGGCACAGGAGGCAGTAAAAAAGAAGCAGAACAACGAGCCGCTAAATTAACCATTGAACAAATTAATCAAGTGGATTGTAGGGCTTGTAAAAATTAGGTTATTGCACTATTTTTAGTTGATTTCAAATTTCTTTTTTTGTAAATGAATATTTTTTATTTTTAACAACTGTGTCAAATCCCTTTAATTTTGATGTGGACTTGATGTGGGAGTAATAGTTTTTGATTAATTAATAAAACCCATCGATATGTTTTTATATACAGTTGGGTAATTCTTTGTAATGAACCCCTCTTTTAGGATCATCATAATATTTTGTTCAGAAAAACCTATAATTTTGGAAGTTTTAAATGTTTAACAAGAAAATATCGTTATTAATCATATTAATTGCTACTGCATTTTGCATTACCAGTTTTGGTTCGGCAAGTGCAGCGAATCCACCATATGCAAACTTTGAAAGCAACACCAGTTCAGGTACCGGACCAGTTTCTGTTCAATTCCATGAAACCACAATAGGCAAGGTTTCAACATGGAAATGGAACTTTGGAGACAGCAAAACATCAAATGAAAAAAATCCAATACACACCTACACAAGGCCCGGTCAATACAATGTAACTTTAACATGCACCAATCCTGCAGGCAAAAGTTCCATAACCAAAAACAATTTCGTGACTGTGACTGAAAATCGGTTTTTAAATCCTGGTTTTGAATCTGGAGATCTCAAAGCTTGGAATGCTGGTTCAACCACTACCATAGCCAACAACCCTCACACTGGAACAAAGGCGGTTCATTTCAGTACCAGTGGAAATGAAAGTACCAACTACGTTTCCCAAGGTATCAACCTAACAAATATTGGCAGTGTAAGTTTTTGGGGGCGTGGAGAATCAGGTGTTTCACAAGCATTTCATGTTTACATAGATGGTAATTTGCTCAAAGAATACACAGCCAACAGTTCCAATTATGTTAAATACACTGTTCCATTAACCTACACAGGAAACCATATCATAAATGTGACTTGGACAGGAGGATCCGAAGGTTACGTGGACGATTTCTACAGTTACCTGAAATATCCTGCACCAAAATCCAACTTCACCTATCAAATTAACTCAACAGTCCCATCAAAGGTGCAGTTTACATCTAAATCCACAGGTTACATCGACAAATGTTACTGGAATTTTGGTGATGGTAGTACCTCCACACTGTACAACCCCTTCATTACTACACCAAAAATGGTTCTTACACCGTGACCCTAACAGTAACTGGTCCAGGAGGATCTTCTTCATCGAACACAACATTCATCTTGAAGAACGTGGACACAAAAAAACCAACAGCTAGTGCAAACTTAAATTCAGGGAATTACAACACCACAAAAACAGTTAAATTGGTTATGAGTGAGAAAGGAACCATATACTACACATTAAATGGTAAAACACCAACCCCATCTAATGCAAAATACACTGGACCCATAATAATAAGTTCAACAAGCGTGTTGAAATTCATTGCAGTAGATCTTGCCAACAACTACTCTCCAGTTTACACTAAAAAATACACCATCGACACTCTTCAACCAATAATAATTTCAACCAATCCCAAAAACCTTTCAACAGGATTTTCAAAAACCAGCCAAATAACAGTGAAATTTTCAGAAAATATTCTTAAGGGTGTAAACTGGTCCATGATCAGTGTGAAAAACTTGAACACCGGCAAAAAATTGGCAATTTCGAGTAAACTGATCAAAAACAATACTTTGTACATACAAACCAAGACACGAAGCCATCAATCATGGTACCAAGTATATTTAGCAACAGGATCAGTTAAGGATGCTGCAGGAAACAAATTAAAAGTTGCTTTCCTGTACTTCAGAACCTAAATCCTGATACTTCAATTTTTTTTAAATTCCCAATAAATTCATCTTATAAAAAACAACTGAAAAAATTGTGGAGAAACCTAAAAAATGAGCTTGGAATCAATTTTTGGCATAGCCTCACTGATATTTGGTATTTATAACATCTTCCTCTTCTTTTCCACAGGAGTTTACACTAACATGTTTCTTGGAATAATATTTTCACTAAATGGACTTTATTTCTTGAACACCAGTAAAAAATCAGTTGAACAAAGGAAATTCACGACCCAAAACCATTGAAAATATTAACTACAACTCAAATTGGAAATTATTCCTCACAAATTCTATTTTTTTAAAATAAAACACATTTACATTCAAATTTATTTACTACACCAATTGTTTCTAAAAATAAGATCCCAACTATCTATAAATTTGTTGGATGCCAATATATGTAACACTGAAGATTAATTTGAGTGATATGAAGGAATAATTATGGATTGGTTATACAAAAACTGGTCTAAGTTGAGTTTAGTAGGAGCAGCAGTTTTAATTCTGTTAATATTCCTATTCATCAAACCCTCAAATACCCTTTTATTTTTGATTTGGATTCAGATACCCATTTATTTGCTTCATCAATTTGAGGAACACTCGAAAAATGGGTTTAAAAACTATGTTAACAAGACTGTTTTTAAGGTTTCAGATGGGGATTATCCCCTCAATGACAAGAACATATTCTGGATAAATATCCCAATTATATGGGTATTAATGCCTTTATTCGCTATTTTATCAGGCATTAATCCATTGATTGGTCTGTGGATACCCTTCTTTGGAGTTATAAATAGTTTGAGCCATGTAATTTTTTCTGTTGTTAACAAACAATACAATCCTGGGATCATTGTGAGTTTGTTTCTGGGAATTCCAGTTGGTTTATACACCCTGATGATCTTCTACTCAAGCTTGAAGATTTCATACATGATTACGGTTTTAGCAGTGGGGTTTGCAATAATTTTACATTTAATTGTGTTGCTCTACATCAGAACCAGTTACAAAAACCACATTCAATAAAAAAACTTACCATATCCCAATTAAATAACCATACGTTCTATCTTGAACGGGTTTGCCTTTGATAAACTGGAAATTATGGGACGATGCTTAAAAATGAACGAACTTTATTTGCTTCTAATATTTTCTATACTCCCTGCTTTGGGAACCTTCTTGGGAGGTTTGGTTGCAGAAATATTTACAATCAGCAGAAATACCTACAGTTTATCGTTACATGCTGCTGCAGGAATTATTTTAGCTGTTATTAGTGTTGTACTTCTACCTGAAGCTCTTAAAACTTCATCTCCAACAATAATTGTTCTTGCATTTGTTGGTGGGGGAATTTTCTTCATTATCATCGATAATCTCATAAACTTCATCCAGGGCAGATCTGGTAATGAAGATTCCACAACTGCTTGGGCCATTTTTATGGGAGTTGCACTTGACTCCTTCACTGATGGTCTTATGATAGGTACAGGTTCCTTGATAAATATTCAACTTGGACTATTCTTGGCATTAGGAGTTGTTTTGGCCGATATTCCTGAAGGTTTTGCCAATATTGCTGCGTTTAAAGAAAAGAAATTGAATAGAAAAATTAGGATAGTTTTAAATTTCTTGGCAAGTTTACCTGTTATTGTTGGTGCATTGTTAGGTTATTTCCTTATCAGTGGAGAACCCATCATTGTTAAATATAGTGTTCTGGCATTTACCGCAGGTATATTATTGACTGTTACAGCTGAAGAGATCATCCCAGAATCCCATCGAAACGGTGAAGCTAGATTAGCAGCTTTGGTTTTGGTTGTTTCCTTCGCAATATTTATTCTCCTATCCACATACATCCAAATTTAAAACTACCCACAAGAATAGGATTTTATACAGTAATTTCAGTCTTTTTTTCAAAAATAGTGAAAATACAAATGCAATACCTAAAATTATAGCTCCAATTGTGAATGAAAAGTTTATACCTGCTAGTAATGCCTCGAGTTGTTGTATGGAATTTGGATTTATGATGTTGCTTAGATACGCTATTTGTCCAAATGTCATGAAACTAACAAATAAACTAGAACCTACTGCACCACCAATTTGCTGTAATGCTGTCATAATTGCTGATCCCGAAGCGTATTCTTTCGATTCCAAATTTCCAAGTGTATGTGTCTGATTTGGAGACATTAGCATGGCAGAACCGAGATACAAAACACAAATAATTAATAGAACAGTTAGAAGGGTGGTTGTTGCTGACAGATGAGACAATAGTATCATCGAAAAGCACATGATGGCTATACCTGTGCATATAACAATTCTTGGACCTTTTTTATCGTAAATATGGCCAGAAAGTAACGGTAAAAAGGATCCTAAAGCAGTTCCAGGTAACATAACCAGACTGGCTACAAACGAACTCGTTCCCAATACATTTTGTAGATACATTGGAAGGATTATCACCATTGCAAATATTATCATGATATTTACAACATTAATCAAAACTCCAATTGAGAAAAAAGAATGTTTGAATACCCTAATATTAAGGAATGGATGTTCCATCTTAAGCTGACGAATTATAAAACCGATTAAAGTAATTATTCCAATGATTAATGGCAAAATTACATTTAAACTCCAGCCATTTTCTCCCATATTACTAAAACAAGTTATTATACCCGTAAATCCAATAGCAGCCAGTAAAACAGATAACACATCGAGTTTGGTGTGACTGATTTCGGTTATATTTCTTAAATACACCACTCCCATGATGGTGGTGGCTATGAAAAATATGAAAACCATCAAAAAGAACCAATGCCAGTCCATAATCCCTATTAAAAAACCCATTAGTACAGGGGAGAACATTGGTGCTGAAAGCACTACAAATGAGACCAAACCCATTACCAAACCCCTTTTTTCATGAGGTATAAGTATTAAAACTGAATTAAATATCAATGGAACCAATATTCCAGTTCCTATCGCTTGAATAACACGTGAAATCATTAATATCTGGAAATTAGGTGAAAACCCGGCAATTATTGTACCTAATATTAAAAATACCATGGATGATAGGAATAGTTTCCTTGTTGTAAATCTTTGAATAAGAAATGCACTCATCAGAAATACAATTCCAGATATTAAAACAAAAATTGTGGTCAACCATTGGACAGTTCCTGCTGAAATATTGTACAGTACCATTATATGTGGATATGCTATGCACAAAGCGGTTTCGTTTAACATGCACATGAATCCGCCCATTAATAACACGAACAAGATTTTTTTGTGTGAGTTTGTATGAATGACTTTTCATTAGAATTTGATAACATCGATATGCTCCTTAATTTTGGAAAAATTACAATCTGTAATATTAGACCAGTCTATATAATATTTATTTAAAAAAGTATTGTTAACTTTATTTGGTGACTATGATTGGTATTTGATTAGCTATCTCTATTAGAGGTTTATCACTTTTTTAGTTAAAGACATTATAATCGCACCCTCTATCATGGTTTGAATGATTAAAGACAAATTTTCGGCCCGTTTTCTCTCAAAACCTCCATCAATCAACTTTTGAGCATAAACATTTTGCCAGGTATTAAATGCAGAATCACATGCTTTTCTTAAAGTTTCGCTGGATGTGGCAGTTTCCATTGCTATTAAATTTATCGATACTTTTTTATTGCTTCTGAAGGATAATTTTTCATCTTCCCCTGCATTTAAATTATCTGCCATTTCCTCTATGGAATTTTTAATGGATTCTGCAGGATCTTGAATTAATTCTAACCTTTCCCTTATTGTTTTTTCTATAAAGATCTTTGTTTGATTTATGGCTTCGAGTGCAAGTTGTTCTTTACCATCTGGAAAGTAATAATACAAAGAACCCTTAGGAGCATTGCTTTTTCTTAATATTTCATTTAATCCCGTTGCATGGTATCCTTTGTTCTGAAAAAGAACTGTAGCTGCTTTGACTATTCTATCCCTTGTACCTAACTCAGCGTCCATAATTCATCATCCCATTATAATGACTGGTCTATATACTATTTGAAATTTAGTTCTGATCACATATATAGTTTGACCAAGAAACTTTATAATTAAAGTCTAATTAACATTAAGGTGTGAAAATGTATATTCATAGAAACATAATGGATTCCCTTAGGTATCCTCTTAAAAATTGGGTGAAGCTCATCATTCTAGGAGTGATTTTGTTGATACCCATTGTAAACTTAATTGGATTAGGATACTGTTTAAAAGCCATAAGATCAACTTTTGAAGGTTCAAATTTACTTCCAGGATTTGATAATATGGTTGAACTATTCCTTAACGGTATTAAACTGTTTATAGTCGGTTTGATCTACGCAGTTGTCCCCTTAATATTATTTATTGTTGCATCAATTTTTGGATCATTGTTTCTATGGTTAGCCATCATCTCTGCAATGGCCATCAGCATAGTTGCATTCATGGGAATTGCTAACATGGTTTACTACAACAATGATATAGGTGCTGCACTGAAATATCAAGAGATACTTGAGACAATTAGTACAATGGGATGGGGAAAATACATTATTTGGTGGATAATATTGATGTTCATCCTTACGATCACTGAAGTTGTGGTTAGTATAATAGGAGGAGTTCTACTGTACTACGTGCTGGGTTTCATATTTCTGGCAGTGGGATATGGTTACTTGACATTGTTCCAAGCAAGATCCATTGCACTCACATTTGCATCCAGTAAGAACCATGAATAATTAAATTCAAAGATTTAACTACTAATAAATTTCAAGTTGTATAGTAAAGATACATAGTTTCTAGTTGGGGGGTCTTAAAATAAATAGTAAAATTACACTGCTAATAATTGTACTCACACTTTCATTAAGTTTGTACGTTGCATCTGTGTTTACAACCGACAGTAACAGTTCAAACCAAACTAGTGAAAATTTTATTGTAGGGTACTACATCAACCCCGGTGCTACACCCATATCTGAAATAAACTTCAACGACTTAAAAAATGCCGGAATAACAGATGTGTATGTTTTAGTTACTAACAAAACTTATCAGACAGTACTTCCCGAAACCAAACAAAAAGCTGATGCTGTAGGAATACGAACCAACGCATGGGTTTACCCTAGTTTTGGCCATGTTTCAGAAGTTGCTAAAATGAATGTAGGTGTTCAATTAGATATGGAAACCTATGATATGCCATCCTACCTCTTACAAATACTTGAAATGAGACTGGACAGCTTAGGAGAAACTTTTTCAATAACAGTTAAACCCGATGGATGGGATGGAAACCAATACTACTACTTACTCGCACCACTATGTGATTACATAGTCCCTCAACTCTACGTAGGTGAGTACAGTGCTGGAATAAACAGCCTAACTAATAAGGTTAAAAATTACAACCAGATTTACAACATCTACAACATAATCTTTCCTAGAAAGATCGTAGCAGGACTTGAAACATATCAATCTGACAAAAATGTGACTGTGAAAAATGCAACCACTCTACAATCAGAAATCAAAGCTGTACAACCATATACACGCGGAGTGATCCTATTTAGGTATGGATTATCCAATTTCAACGGCATAAACTCCTCATAAAAAATATAAACTTAACTTATTTTATCAACCCGGTATTATTCATTAGATTGGTAAATAATACCATTTGTAGGTTAAATTAATATAGCTACATCCTCCTAGCTTTTTTTAAAAAATTTTAAGTCAATCGGACAACAAATATGTAAATTAGCATTAAATGCATTCCAATTGTAGGTGAAAATGTTATTGAGCGATAATTTTTATGAAATAAATTCATTGCTCTTAAATAAAACTCTTGTAAATAAAAAGGATGTTTGAATAAAATAATCTAAACTGAGAGTGGAAATAATGGATAAAAATAGCATAAAATCAACTGTACATGGAACTACAACTCTTGATTGGTGGCCAAATCAGTTAAATCTTGATATTTTGCGCCAAAATTCTTCGAAATCAGATCCCATGGATCAAGATTTTGATTATGCTCAAGAATTTGAAAGCTTGGATTATCTGTCCCTGAAAAAAGATCTCTTTGAACTCATGACAAATTCACAGGAGTGGTGGCCTGCAGACTTTGGTCATTATGGTCCCTTGATCATTAGAATGTCATGGCACAGTGCAGGTACCTACCGTATAGGTGATGGTCGCGGTGGTGCAAGTACAGGAAGCCAACGCTTCGCACCATTAAATAGCTGGCCCGATAATGCCAATCTTGATAAAGCACGAAGGTTGCTTTGGCCCGTCAAACAGAAGTATGGTAGAAAAATTTCATGGGCAGACCTTATGATACTGGCAGGAAATGTTGCACTTGAATCCATGGGTTTTAAGACCTTTGGTTTTGGTGGAGGTCGTGAAGATATATGGGAACCTGAAAAGGGAATATATTGGGGTTCTGAAACTGAATGGTTGGGAGATAATCGTTACACCGGCGACCGAGATCTTGAAAAGCCATTGGCAGCTGTTCAAATGGGTTTAATTTATGTGAATCCCGAAGGTCCAAACGGCAAGCCAGACCCAGTTGCTGCAGCTCGAGATATTAGAGAAAGTTTTAGTCGAATGGCTATGAACGATGAGGAAACTGTGGCCCTCATTGCTGGAGGGCATGCATTTGGTAAAACCCATGGTGCTGGTGACCCTACATTGGTTGGCCCTGAACCTGAAGCTGCCGGTATTGAAGAACAAGGATTGGGATGGAAAAATAGTTACGGTAAAGGTAAAGGGAACGATACAACTACGGGTGGGCCCGAAGTCATCTGGACAAACACCCCAACTAACTGGGACAATAACTTCTTGAGGATATTGTTCGAGTATGAATGGGAACTAATTAAAAGCCCTGCTGGAGCTTACCAATGGAAACCTAAGGACGGTGAAGGTGAAGGCAGCGTACCTGATCCACACGACGATTCAAAACGACGCAGCCCCGGAATGTTAACAACAGATCTTTCTCTGCGATACGATCCGGAGTATGGAAAGATAGCAAGAAGATTCTACGAAAACCCCGATGCACTTGCAGATGCCTTTGCTCGTGCATGGTTTAAACTCACCCACCGCGATATGGGTCCAAAAACCCGTTATTTGGGGCCCGAAGTACCGGATGAAGATCTCATATGGCAAGATCCTATTCCTGCAGTGGATCATGGTCTGATTGATGAATCTGACATATCAAACCTCAAAGTTGAAATATTAACATCTGAACTGTCCATATCCGAACTTATATCTACGGCATGGGCATCAGCTTCCACATTCCGTGGTTCAGACAAACGTGGAGGGGCAAATGGCGCTCGTATTCGTCTGACTCCCCAGAAAGATTGGGAAGTGAATCAGCCAGCCCAGCTAAGCAAGGTATTAAATGAACTTGAGAAGATACAGAAAAAATTTAATCAAAAACAATCCCAGGATAAAAAGGTTTCAATGGCGGATCTGATTGTTTTAGCTGGTTGTGCAGCTGTTGAAAAATCAGCAAAAAATGCAGGTTACCACGTGACTCTTCCATTCACACCGGGTCGTATGGATGCATCACAAAACCAGACAGACATTAATTCGTTTAAAGTACTTGAACCGGATACTGACGGATTCCGAAACTATTATAAAACAAAAACGAACATGCTGCCAGAAGAGGCACTGGTGGACCAAGCACAACTACTGACCTTAACAGTTCCAGAGATGACTGTTTTAATTGGTGGTTTGCGCGTTCTTGATGTCAACTTTGAACATTCACAACACGGTGTTTTCACGAAAAATCCTGAAACACTAACCAACGATTTCTTTGTAAATCTACTGGACATGAGAACTGAGTGGAATGTAAACCCCGAAGATGAAAATTTGTTTGTGGGTAAAGACAGAACTACAGGAGTAACCAAATGGACAGGAACACGGGTGGATCTTATCTTCGGTTCAAACTCCCAACTTCGGGCACTGGCTGAAGTCTATGCTTCTGCAGACTCAACTGAAAAGTTCATTAAAGATTTCCTTCTAGCTTGGAACAAGGTCATGAACCTAGACAGGTTTGATGTTGTTTAAGTTCAATAAAAACTCTGAAACCAAGAAGTTTTTGCATTCTTACTCTTTTTTTTAGATGAATACATTTTAGATTATTTTTGATGTTTCAGGATTGATATTTTTCATGTGTTTGCCCGGGAATGCCTCGGGAATAATAGTTTATAAAATTGCTTGCTTTGGATTTGAGGAATAAGCTCAATCGTTCACAAACTGCACAATTTTGGTTTTTAATTTAAAAATTTTTCTGTTTAAGGCTGATGATAAATTTAAATTAATAAACATACTAAATAATAAAAATAATAATATATTTCTTGTTAATTTTTAGGGGAAAATTGGGAAAGAATGTGAAAATAATGAATATCTACAATGATAAGAAAAAACTATTTAAGATTAGTTTAGTTTTGGTTAGTTTTGTTATAATCTTTTCTTTTGGGGGAAATACTAGTTCAGCTGCCAGTTCTTCCAATATTTATGTTAGTACACATGGAAATGACAGTTGGAATGGCTTAAATTCAACATGGATTAATGGTACAAACGGGCCTAAAGCAACAATAAAAAGTGCAACAGATGCTGTTGAGGATAATGGAACTGTTCACATAGCAGATGGAACTTATAATGAAAATAATATTACTCTAGACAAAAGCATGACCATAATCGGACAGAATATTGATCAAACCATAGTAAACGGTGAAAATACCCACTGGATATTCAACATTGCCAATAATGTTAATGTCGCTCTAGAAAACTTGACTTTAACAAATGGATACAGTTCTGGAAATGGTAGTGCAATTTTGAACAAGGGTAATCTGACTGTGAATGACTGCGCCTTCACAAACAACAACGCCTACGATGGTGGTGCTATCTACAATGATCATGCCAACTGTACTGTGACTGATTCTACTTTCACTAAAAACATCGCAGCCAATATGGGTGGTGCTATTTACAATAGATATGGTATTTGTAATGTTATAGACTCCACTTTTACAAACAACAGTGCAGGGATTGGGGGTGCCATCATAAATTATGGAGGCAATTGTAGTGTGACTGGTTCTACCTTCAACAACAACTCCGTTGGTCTGGGCGGAGGTGCCATAGAAAATTATGGTATTCTTTGTGACGTAACAGGATGTGCTTTCACAAATAACAGTGCCAAAATAGGTGGTGCCATTGACAATGAAGCTGGTACTTGTAATGTAACTAGCTCTAATTTCATAAACAACACTTCTAAAAGTCCTACTAATGGAGGTGGTGCTATCTGCAATGGTTTCAGTAGTTGTTTTGTGGACAGTTGCAATTTCATAAACAACACAGCCCAATATTTTGGTGGTGCAGTCTACAGTGATAATGGTACTTTTAGTTTGACAGGATCTAACTTCACAAACAACACCTCCTTTTGGGGCGGTGCCATCTTCAATGATAATGGTACCATTATTCTGAAGGGATCTAATTTCTTAAACAACACAGCCCAATACGGTGGAGCCATCTATGATGAAACAGGTTATTGCAGTGTGTCTGAATCAACTTTCAACTTCAACAACGCCCAATATTATGGTGGAGCCATCTATGATAAGATTAGTACTAATACTGTGACTAGTTGTACTTTCACGAATAACACGTCCTACAGTGGGGGCGCTATCTACAGCAATTATTGTACCCTTAACCTAATAGGATCAAATTTCAATAACAACTCTGCTTCCTATTGTGGTGCCCTATTCAATTATGGTGGTAACTATACCATCAAAGGGTCTAATTTCACTAACAACTCTGCGCTAAAGAGTAGTGGCGGTGCCATTATCAATTTTGGTACTTCTTGTATAGTGACAGATTGCAATTTTACAAGAAACAATGCACTACTATACGGTGGTGCAATCGCAAATTTAGGCCCATGCAATGTGATGGGAAGCACTTTTATCGGTAACGTTGCAGGCAGCTATGGAAGTGTATTTTACAATGAGGGAGGAACTGCGGATATTAATTTTTGCAGGATTGTGGGTAATGCACTCAATGTGACCACAGTATACAACTACAATGGAACAACCAATGCTTTGTATGATTGGTGGGGTTCAAACAGCAA
>CP099988.1:807500-995000 GCA_024167805.1 Methanobacterium sp. ERen5
TTAGTAGAGGATCATGTTGTCCAAATTCTAGCTTCTTTCAATCTTAGTTTTCATTCATTTAGAACATCAAGATCCATCTGCAGCATATAATATTTGGAGCATCTAAATCAGGATCAATACAGATTATATATTATAATATTTAACACTGGAATAACCATTGAAATGTTCTAAAAATCGATATAAAAAAATATTAAAGGTTTCCACTAATATGCAGCTTCAACAAAAAATAAAACAACTATTTAAGTCTTTCGTTTACAATTAAATGACAAAATATTTTTATACTCCAAATAAATCTACAAAAGGTGATAAATCATGAAGTTTGGTATTGAATTTGTTCCGAATGAACCAATAGACAAGATTGTAAAGCTTGTAAAACTAGCAGAAGATGTAGGATTTGAATACGCATGGATTACAGACCACTACAATAACAAAAACGTGTACGAAACACTAGCATTAATTGCAGAAGGTACTGAAACCATTAAAATGGGTCCTGGTGTAACCAACCCCTACGTAAGAAGCCCAGCAATAACAGCAGCAGCTGTTGCAACTTTAGATGAATTATCCAATGGTAGGGCAACCCTAGGTATCGGACCTGGTGACAAAGCTACCTTTGATGCATTAGGTATTGAATGGACTAAACCAGTAAGTACCATAAAAGATGCAATCGCAATGATGAGCACACTCATGGCAGGAGAAAAAACAGAAAGCGGAGCTCAGCTCGGCGGAGTTAAATCTGTTCAAGAAAAAGTACCAATTTACATGGGCGCTCAGGGACCTATGATGCTCAAAACCGCAGGAGGTTTCTCCGACGGTGCATTAATCAACGCATCCAACCCAAAAGACTTTGAAGCAGCAGTTCCTCTCATAAAGCAGGGAGCTGAAGAAGCAGGCAAATCAATATCTGATGTAGATGTAGCAGCATACACATGTTGTTCCATAGACGACGACGCTGGCAAAGCACTCGGTGCAGCTAAAATAGTCGTTGCATTTATCGCAGCAGGATCACCACCACCTGTATTCGAAAGACACGGACTACCAACTGACACCGGAGCTAAATTCGGTGGAATGCTCGCTAAAGGAGACTTCGGAGGAGCAATCGGAGCAGTAGACGACGCTTTAATGGAAGCATTCTCTGTAGTAGGTACACCAAAAGAGTTCGTTCCAAAGATCGAAGCTCTCGCAGATATGGGTGTAACTCAGTATGTTGCAGGTTCCCCAATAGGACCAAACAAAGAGAAATCTATAAAATTACTCGGAGAAGTTATAGACAGTTTCTAAACTCTCCATTTTTCTTTTATTTTTTAATTTAAATTTGTAAATTGCCTAAAAAACTAGTTTTAGCCTATCTTAATCATTGAATAAGTCCCTAATTTGTGGTTTAAAGTTTCTCCAGTTCCATTCAATTAATTTCTATAGGATATGAGGGAAGAATCACGTATTTTTATCCTGTATTCAGAGTATATTTTTTCCTTCAGTTTTCAATTAATTTATATATTAGTTATGAATATATATTCATTCATGGTACGGCCTCAAGTGGTTAGAAAGATCTCTACAAATCCAGAAATACGATGTTTCAAACCAGATGGTGAAAATTTAGAAGATTTAGAACCTATTCAAATTTCATTAGATGAATTTGAAGCCATTAGGTTGAGAGATTACCATGATATAAAACAGGTTAAGGCTGCAATCATCATGGAAATTTCTCAACCCACCTTCCATCGAATCCTTTCATCAGCACGGAAAAAAATTTCCAAAGCTCTGATTGAAGGTAATCCTATAATAATAGTGGGGGACGGTTTTATAACAGATAAACAAAGGTACAAATGCAAAGATTGTGGATTTGAGTGGTTGAGTAATGAAAAAAATTATGATAAATGTCTCGAATGTCAATCTGAAAATATTGTGAAGGCGGATGAAGAAGATATGCAGATCAAAGTTGATCCTGATATCCTTGAGAGAAAATCATACGGTGGAAAGGGATTGGGAGCAGGTCCTCCCAAGGTATGTAAATGCCCAGAATGTGGCTATGAACATCCAAAAACACGAGGCATCCCATGTAAAAATACCAAATGTCCAGTGTGCGAAACTCCACTATGTGGATCTAATGATTAAATAAATAAAGTTAAGCTTGAATTTATCTAAAATCGGTGATTAAATGTCTTTTATAGAAATTAGGAATGTTACAAAAACATTTGACGGAACAAATGTGTTAAACAACATCAACGTAAACGTAGATGAGGGAACTGTTTTAGGAATACTTGGAAGGAGTGGATGTGGAAAATCAGCCCTCCTGAATATGTTAAGGGGAATGAAAGAATACAAGCCAGATAAAGGAACGGTGATTTACAATGTGGCTTTCTGTCCCAAGTGTTCAAGGGTGGAACCTCCATCATTCAATGGAAAAAAATGTGTGTGTGGAGAAAATTTCCAACCAAAATCCATAGACTTCTGGAATTCTGACAGACAAGACTTTGCATCTGTTAAAAAAAGAATCGCCATTATGCTGCAGAGAACCTTCGCACTCTACGAAGATGATACTGTTATTGATAACGTGATGAAGTCCATCACAGGACACACACAAGAAGAAACTCTACAAATGGCAATAGACCTCATTGAACAGGCCCAAATGACCCACAGAATCACCCATATAGCAAGAGATTTGAGTGGGGGAGAAAAACAGCGCGTTGTGTTAGCTAGACAAATGGCAAAAGAGCCTATGTTGTTTCTTGCTGACGAACCAACCGGGACTCTCGACCCTAAAACTGCTGAACAGATCCACCACGCCATAATCGACGGTATTAAAGGTAAGGGCATAACCATGGTTATAACTTCACACTGGCCTGAAGTAATGCAACAGCTTTCTGATTATGCTATTTGGTTGGATAAGGGGGAAATAATCGAAGAGGGAAATCCTGAAACTGTGATCAAAAGTTTTATGGACAAAGTACCTCTTCCAGAGAAGAAGGTTGAGTTCACTGTTGGAGGACCTATTGTTGAAATGAAGGATGTTAAGAAACACTACTACTCCATTGAAAGGGGTGTTGTAAAGGCTGTGGATGGTGTTGATTTAACTGTTAACGAAGCAGAGATTTATGGTGTGGTGGGATTATCCGGCGCTGGAAAAACAACTCTTTCAAGGATACTCTATGGTTTAACTGATCCAAGCAGTGGAAATATAGATGTGAAGTTAGGTGAAAACTGGATCGACATGACAAAAAAGGGCCCATATGCACGGGGTCGTGTTACACCCTACCTGGGAATTTTACATCAAGAATACAGTTTGTATCCTCACCAAAATGTCTTGGGAAACCTTTCAGATGCCATAAGCCTGGAGTTACCTGCAGAATTTGCTAAGATGAAAGCCGTGTACGTGCTTAAAGCTGTGGGTTTTGATGAAGAATATGCATCAAGAATTTTAACCAAATATCCCGATGAACTGAGTGGAGGAGAACGTCATAGGGTTGCATTGGCCCAAGTACTCATAAAAGAACCTAAAATAATAATTTTAGACGAACCAACAGGTACCATGGACCCAATAACCAGGATCCAAGTGACAGATTCCATTATAAGTGCCAGAGATGAAATGAATCAAACATTCATCATAATCAGCCACGACATGGAATTCGTTTTAGATGTGTGTGATCGAGCCTCCATAATGCGTGGTGGAAAGATCCTTAAAACAGGATTACCCAAGGAAATTGTTGATTACTTAACAGTTTCTGAGAAGGAAGGAATGCTTAAAAACTAATAAATTAACCTGAAAAAAAAGATCGTGATTGAATGTACAAAATTTATATAGCCATCCTCTGCATCTTGATTATGGCTGTAATACTATATCTAAATCCCACAAGGAATTTATAGTCCAAAAACAAAATTTAAGTATTCAAATTAATTGTGAAGATCATGACACAACATTCTAATCATGAGCTTTATAAGCTCATCACCATATCAACACTACTTATCATATCCGGTTTATTGACCTATTACTTCCATTTTGTGATTGGTGAGGGTGTGATCTTCACACATTTCTTCTATTTTCCAATAATATTAGCTGCACTGTGGTGGCAAAAAAAGGACTCATTGTACCCCTATTTCTTACATTGATGTTACTCTTGAGTTACTACCTTTCTCCAAATTTAAGCTATCCATTATACGAAGACATATCCCGTTCAATTATCTTCCTGTCCATAGGTATTGTGGTTGCAATTTTAAGTGATGTTATCAATAAAAAGGACAAAGAACTCAGTGCCAGCGAAGAGAAATTTCGTTCAGTTGCAAATTCTGCAGTTGATGGTATAATAACCACGGACAAAAATGGTAACATAGTTCTGATTAATCCTAGTTTGAAAAGAATTTTTGGGTACGACCTTGATGAAATTAAAGGACAAAATGTTACCATGCTCATGCCTGAAAGATTTAAAAAGGATTTTGAAA
Source organism: Methanobacterium sp. ERen5 (assembly GCA_024167805.1). Taxonomy (GTDB): domain Archaea; phylum Methanobacteriota; class Methanobacteria; order Methanobacteriales; family Methanobacteriaceae; genus Methanobacterium_B. The sequence goes on from CP099988.1 coordinate 811,935, forward strand.
CAAAACTCCAAAATTTCAATTCAACAGGAACCCATGATCTAGATGGAAAAACCTTTGAAAGTATTGGTCTTAAAAAAGTGGGGAAGAATTCCCTTTTGAAATATCTGTGGCAACTTGGGGCTACAAAAATTGTCCATACACAACATCCATAATTCGGGATGTGGCTGATCGTAAACTCACGGAACATCAGTTGCAAAGATCCATCAAAGAAAAGGAAATGCTTCTCAAAGAAATTCATCATCGGGTAAAAAATAATCTCATGATAATATCCAGTTTATTAAGCCTTCAATCAAGGTACATTAAAGATGAAAACTCCAAAACAATCTTCATGGAAAGTCAAAATCGTGCAAGATCAATGGCCCTGATTCATGAGCGCTTGTACCAATCCACGGATCTTAAAAATATAGACTTTGGAGATTACATCCAAACACTTGCCTCGGATCTGTACGATACCTATGTAATGGACAAGAACCTAATAAAGATGAATATTGAAACAGATAAACTAAATCTGGATATTGATACATCCATTCCACTGGGCCTCATCTTAAATGAACTCGTAGCAAACAGTCTGAAACATGCATTTTCTAAGGGAGATAATGGAACAATAGACATAAAATTCCAAAAACAAAATGATAAATATAGTTTAGAAGTGAAAGACAATGGTAAAGGCTTTCCTAAAGATATTGACTATAAAAACACAGATTCATTAGGATTAATGTTAATAACGAGTTTATCGGAACAGATTGATGCAAATTTAGAGTACGTTGGTTATCCTGGCACATCATTTAAAATAAGTTTCAATGAAAAGAAATTTCAATGAAAAGAAATTTCAATGAAATTCAAATTCCAAGTTCATGCCCTAAAAATCCTTTTAATAATCTCTGTTGAGTTTGAACTGTTACAATAACATTGAATCATTATTTCGAGTGAACATCTAAATCCCAAACTACAGTATACTATTTTTAACTCCATAATTGGATGATATTTCTGAAAATCGTTTTGACAGTTTGTAACTGTATTTTTTCGGAGGTGCAAATGACGTATGAAATAGATTTTCATACTTTTTTACAAGCTCAGGACTATGTTCCCTTAAAAATTGAAGTAAAGTGTCTTACAATCCTGCTTGCCAGTTCCATACAATGTTAAATCTGAATATAAAACATAATGTGCACCATAATTTTTTGCTGTTTTAACCATAGTTTTGATCGCTTCATCTGAATCAGATAAGAATGGAAGCACAGGCATGTTTATTATCCCTGTTTTAAAACCAGCATCACTGAACTTTTTCATGGTTTCTAACCTTTCCTGTGGACTTGGAGCTCCAGGTTCGATGACTTCTGCTATTTCTTCGTCCAAGGTAGAAAATGAGAAGGAAACTATGACTCCGTTATCTAATTTATCAAACAAATCATCAGGTACCATTGCCACATCCCGGATACCCTTGATAATATCCATATCCCTAAGTATCAGCTTGGATTTAGTTAGTATGTGGGTTGGAAATTTGTATCGTTTAATTATTCCAAGTACTTCCCGGGTTAAATTTAAGTCTTTTTCAACTGTAGGATAGGGATCCGCAGCTGATCCAAGTAATATAATATCCCTCTCATTTCGTCTGATACAATTTTTTAACTGTTTTTTTAGTACTGGGACTGCATTTGATTTGGCTGAAACTACAGCCCCATAGTCGCCACCATATTTACTTCCTCGTGTGTAACAGTAGATACAAGCCATTGAACAGCCAGCATAAGTATTCAGCGTATATCTGCCTAAAAACCAATCATCACGCTTTTTACTGTTATTAAGAATCGTTTTGACAGTTATCTTATTTACCAAATCAATCCACCCATAAAACATATTGCAAATCTTAAAATTTTCTTTAAGTGATTATCATGAAAATAACAGTTTGCAAAAAGACCCTGTATCTCAATGATGTGATCCATAATATTAGGTTCTACACTTATTCATTGAATCTACTTGTGTTTACTATTAAATAAATCAGAGACCCCTTAAATAATTCACCATATACTAATCTGACCCTCCAGTAATAGCATATTGGTAGATCATCCTGTTTTTTTTGTTTACTACTATCCTAAACTGTCATGTGTTAAGGGGATTCCATGACTTAAGTGCACATGGTAAAAACCAATTTATGTTATCCATTATAGAGTAGATTACATCGAAGAAATTTTTAATTTGTAAATAGTTTAAGGAGATTGTAAATGTATCATTTGACATCCAAATTGGTGATCTACAAAAATATCAACAAAAACAGTGTACTGTTTAGAATGTCTGCTATCTGCCAACAACTGGATAATGGCAATTATGTGAAGGAAGATCTAATTTCAGATATTTATATCGAAATCAATCGTCTGCTGGATCTTTCGACACAATACGGCTTTGATAATAATCTTTGGCACAATTATCTGGCCTTTATTTTAGCCATGGCTCAAAACCCATTCACAATTGTTTCAGAAAAGGTTGGAACCAACACCGGTACAGTAAACAAATTTGTAAAGAACGATTATAAGATATTCAAACAATTATTTGACTATGACTTTTCTAAATTAGAAAATGAATTGGAAATTGATTGTTTTTCCATTATCACAGACTATGATGCTGTTGTGAAAAGCGAACAAATCTTCAACAAAAACGTGAGTGAAAAGGTTCAGCAGCTTAGTAACGCTATTGAACAGGCAACAGATGAAAAAGAACTGTACAAAATAGTTACAGATTTCTACAAGTTACATGGTGTTGGAGATATTGGACTAAATAAAGCATTTCGTGTTTCAACTGATGGCAATTCAAACATACTTTGCCCCATCACAACAACCAGCAACATTAAATTAGAGGATTTAGTGGGTTATGAATCTCAAAAGAAAGAACTGTTACAAAATACCGAAGCCTTTGTCAATGGGCGAAAAGCAAACAATGTACTTCTCTACGGCGATGCTGGAACAGGCAAATCTGCAAGCATCAAAGCAATTCTGAATCAGTACTACGATCAGGGCCTCAGAATGATCGAAGTCTACAAACATGAATTCAAAAAACTACCCCAAGTAATTGACACCATAAAAAATAGAAATTATCGTTTCATAATTTATATGGATGATTTATCATTTGAAGAGTTTGAAATTGAGTATAAATATTTAAAAGCAGTTATAGAGGGCGGTTTAGAGACAAAACCTGAAAATGTACTTATCTATGCAACATCAAACAGACGCCATCTAATCAGGGAAACCTGGAGTGATCGTTCGGATATGTCCGAAGATGAACTCCATCGTTCAGATACTGTTAATGAGAAAGTGTCGTTAGCAGAAAGATTCGGTGTGAAAATTGGATATTACAATCCCCAGAGGAAAGACTTCTTCCACATTGTCACAACCCTTGCAAGACGACATCCTGAAATCAAACTAACAGATGAAGAATTGAAATCACAGGCAAATAAATGGGAAATACGCCACGGTGGAATGTCCGGACGCACAGCACAACAGTTCATAGATTCATTACTAGGATCCGTTGATAACCTTTTTAACTAAGATTTTAAACTGCAACGTAACATTACAACAACAAAAGTGTAAAGATTTCATTGGATCCCTCCAGATGTTTAATATTTGATCTGGTGAAAACCACCCCAAATTAAGCCCAATTAACGAGTAACTACTCGTTACTACTATTTTATTTTTTTGACAGTAACATCAGCTTAAACTTAATTATAATCTTCTTAAGCCCGTTTTAACTGATTATTAGTATTTGTTTAGTGCAGTTTTTAATTCATTTCATTGCAAGATAGTGTAATTCCGCACAGTTTTTATCGATCCACTGTACCTATATAATTAGTGAGAGATGATATTTTATTAAGAAATTTATTTAGAATTATATGAATCATGATCATTAATCAAATGGGCAAGGGTTTTAAATGGAAATAGAAAATTTAACCAAAGATATTAGAGAGAATGCAATAGCAAAAATGGAAAAAAATCAGCCAAAGAATTGGCTGCAAGTTGGTCCGGAGAAGATATCCTTTACTCAGGAAAAGGAAATGCCATTTATATGGTTTTACCTACATCAGGTTGTGCCTGGGCAGTTTCAGAATCTGGCGGTTGTAGTATGTGCAGCTATGTTGCGGACTCTCCATTGGAAGATGTGCCTTCAGAAGAACTTATAGACATATTCAAGGATCGTTTTTCCAGATTTGATATTACAGAAAAAACTGCAGTTAAAATATTTGTTTCAGGAAGTTTTCTTAACCCCGTGGAAATCCCACCGAGCGTCAGGAAGGAAATACTTGGAATTCTTAAAAATGAAGAGTTGGTGGAAGAAGTTGTTGTTGAATCCAGACCCGAATATGTCACTGAAAATGTGCTGAAGGAATGTTGTGACGCCTTGGGAGACAAAATATTTGAGATTGGAATTGGGCTTGAAACTTCCAACGATTACACCAGGGAAAAAAGATAAACAAAGGTTTTTCAAGGGAAGACTTTGAAAAAGCTGTTGAAACCATCAAAAACTCAGAATTGAAGTGTGATGTTCGTGCAAAGGCCTATCTCTTTGTAAAGCCCATATTAACTTCGGAAAAAGATGCAATTGAAGAAGCTGTGAGCTCGGCATTTTACGCAGAATCTGCGGGTGCAAGCAGAATCTCATTTTGCCCAGCTACCATCCATAAAGACACCCTAATGGAACTATTATGGAAGAAAGGTTCCTATCAACCTCCATGGATATGGAGTGTGATGGAAATTATTCAAAGAGTTAGAAGTGAGGTAAAAATACCCATTATTATGGATACAGCAGGTTTTGGGAGCAGTAGAGGACCTTACAACTGTAAAAAATGTAACTCTAAATTAAAGGCCATGATCATAGAATCAAACCTCCATCAAAGTTTGCCAGAAACCATTGAATGCGAGTGCAAATCAAGATGGAAGGCAGAAGTTGATTACTCAAATGTGACAAGATCAACCACAAGACTTTCTAGAAAAAAGTAAAAAAAATAGGTTTTAAAATTCAAACTAACTTAACAGGAAACAATCTTAATGAATGAAAAACACTCAGGAAATAACATCTCATCAGATGGACTCATAGATTTCCTGACAGAACTTGGTAAAGCCTTAACAGCTTCAGGAATATCGGTTGTGGACATCACCACCATCCTGGAAAAAATAGCAGATGCTTATGGGGAAGAAGCTGAAATTCTGATATTTCCCACCATGATTCTGATTAAGATAGGTGAACATGAATCAGCACCATTAAATGCTGCAAACCAAAAACCCGGACTATTGCCATTGAATCAAGTTTCTGAAATATATGACCTTGTTTACAAGGTAGAAAAGGCCCAGATAGCACCTAAAGAAGCAAAAAAATGTTTAAGAAAAATTTTAGCCGAAAAACATTGCTTTGGACCTGTTGGCATATTAATTGGATATATTCTTTTTTCCATGGGCATAGGAATGCTATTACAGCCCACTCCAGAACAGTTGATTGTTTCTGGATTTTTAGGAGCCATAATAGGAATAATATTAATAGTGAGCCGTGGACGGAATCGTTTCATGTTAATATTGCCAGTTATAGCTGCGTTTATTGTTTCATCAATATTTCTTTGGTCTTTAAAAACTGGTTTGATTGCGGGTTCTGTTACCATGTTACTTCCAGCCCTAGCTTATTTTCTTCCCGGCGCAACACTCACAACAGGAATGTTTGAACTGGCCTATGGAGAAATAATATCAGGGTCAAGCAGAGTCATCTACGGCACTGCTATTTTGTTACTAATTCTGTTTGGAGTGATGATGGGCATTCAGATCACAGGGTTTCAAGAACCGAAATTCTTTGTAAGCACCACTGCAAACGCCCTTGGATGGTGGGCTCCATACTTGGGAGTTTTCATGTTTACAATAGGAATGTATCTGTTCATGTCCATAAAAAATAAGGACTTACCATGGGTTTTACTGATTGTTTACGTTGCGTTCTTTGGTCAAATGATAGGAAACCATTTATTAGGAAGTTTATTCGGCGCATTTTTAGGTTCATTATTAATGGCCATAATTGGTACCGTAGTTGAAAGACAAGAACATAGAACTCCAAGTTTCATCTCCATCATGCCAGCATTCTGGATACTTGTTCCAGGTTCCCTGAGCTTTTTGAGTTTGGCTACGTTGGTTAATCAAAACTATTTAACAGCCCTGAATTATTCTGTGGTTGTTGCAATGACAATAGTGGCAATTTCTTTGGGCCTACTAATTGGTGCCGTAGCAACAGAACCCATCAGAGGGAAAATTATTAAAAATAGTTAGAATTTTACTTGGATGATCAAACATCTATATCTTGATAAAAATTTATAGATTAAATTGGATCTTTAGTTTCATGAAATTATATGTAAAAAACATGCAGTTCCATGTTGAAATTTTTAGTATCCAATTCTCAAATTATACATATTTCAATATAATATACAAATAATAAATTTTATGTGATAAAAAATGATCGGCATTAGCGCAGATTTTGATCCAGTACATTTAGGTCATGTTAAACTAATTGACAAGGCCCGTGAACTTGCAGATAAAAAAAATGAAGATGTGGTTATCTATCTAAACAAGGGGTTCAGTGCAAATCACGCTCCCTTCTTTGTGAGTTACGATGCCAGAAGACGAATGGCTCTTGAAGCTGGTGCAGATGAGGTAATACCTATTGAAGGGCTTCATCATAGATTGACCCTTGCATACACAGTTCCCATAAGAATAGCCATGATGATTGAAGATGGTGTTGTGGACTATGTGGATGCAGCAGACGTATCTACCTCTAAAATCAAGAAATATGCCTCTGGTTTTGCAAGTAAAGGAATTTTTAGTGGTATACCTCGAACTCTACCCAACAGAAACGTGATCAGATGGTTTGCTGTAAACGAATTTCTTAAGAAGAAGTATGGGAAAAATCTGAAATTTCACATCATCCCAGAACACAAGATCAAAGGGGACAAAATTTCTGGAAGGATGATACGAAGGGAAATTCTCGAAAACAATATGAAGATTCCAGAGGCAATACAGAAACTTCTCCCAGATTCAACTGTAAGGATCCTGGAAAAAGAAATTAAAAAAGGAACCATACCTGGAAAAAGAAATATTAGAGATTTAACCAAACGTTTAAACACCTTTTCCCGAGCAAATTTAAATAATATTGCACATATGAATGCTGATGCTGTGAATTCAATTGTTGCAGGAAGAAGTTATCAGAATGAAGATAAAATATGGGCATCATTTAGGATGGCAGGTTACGGTCCCGTTCTGACCAGGTTAGCTGCAAGTGCCGTTGAAATGAATGTAACAAGGGAAGAAGTTTATGATCTTATAAAAACCTATGAGGATAAAGGCATCATCCCCCTGATATGACTGTTGATCAAGTTATACAAAGGGCATGGTACGTATCGTCAATGTCTAGTAAAGGACATTCCGCTTCTGATGCCCATAAAAAGTTTAGGGGTGGAGTCAAATTTACACAGAAACGTGTGAAATTTTTTGATGCAGGAATGAACCTCAGGAGTTTTGAAACAGAATCTCTTAAACAAGATATGGAAGCCCTTTTCTATGTGGATAAAAATGATAGGCTCTGCTGCGAAATTCGGGCTGAGGATCGTAAGATAAAATGTCCTTTAAGACTTCCAGCCCACCATGTGACCTACCTCAGACTTTTGATTGACTCCCATTTCATCCCAATCACTGGAAAGCTGATAGAAAAACCTGAAGGATGGAGGGTTAGAATATCTGTTGGAGATTAACATCTCTATTTCTTTTTAAATCCCCCATTCTATTTTGTATGGTGCACTAAATAGGTGGGAATTCACCTATTTAATGTATAATTTAATTAATGGCTTCGTCAGGAGATTTATTATTTTTATAACTTTTTATCAGTCCCCTAATGTATCTTAATGCCCATAGATAGCCTATTAAACATCCTATGGCTCCACCTAATATTATTCCCCACCATATTCCATGCACTCCAAAGTTCAGCACAGTACCAAACAAGTATGAGAAGAGCAGTATGAATATTAGTTCTCTTAGGGCTGTGAGTATAAGAGATGTGAGACCCTTACCCATTCCCTGGAATACTGAACTTGCTGATATGCCCAGTGGTACTGTTATTAAAAACAAGCACATCACTTGTAGAAATGCTGCGATTGAAGGGGCTAAAAACGAACTCTGGGCCGAGTATGAGAATATGGTAGCAATGCTCGATGCAAATATGAATATCACCACAGACATTGCTGTTGCTATTGCAACTGCGAGTTTTACAGAGTAGTTCAATGCTATTAATACGTTTTTATATCTTCTAGCGCCATAAGCTGCACCTGCCACTGTGATTGCAGCAGTACCTATTCCTATTGGAGGTATCATTGCTATCATCACAACTCTCCATCCTGCGGTGTAAACAGCTACTGCTTCTGTTCCCCCTGCAATGACCAGCATCATGTTGACAAAAATCCCTAGGAGGGACATGACAAAAAATTCGGCACTTGCAGGTATTCCCACAGATAAAATATTTTTTACAACCTTCCAGCTGGCATTGAAATCTTTTCTGGATAATGATACGTAGGTATCCTTTTTTAGGAGAAGCCAGTACATGATGATGGTCGCGGATATGGCTGATGATATCACAGTTGCCCATGCTGCTCCAGCCACTCCAAGTCCGAAGTAGTATATGAAGATGGGATCCAGTACAATGTTCAAGCTTGCTGTGGCCAGCATGGCATACATTGGCCTCTTTACATCCCCTTCGGCACGGAGTACTCCAGATGCAACGTTTGCAAGTATCATAAATATCAACCCCCCAAACACTATTTCTCCATACTGCATTGCCAGATCAAAAGCCGGGCCCACACCCATTATTTTTAGAATGATTGGGAGGGCCAGAAGGAGGAGTATTGTAAGGAGTATGGATACTGCAAAGGCTAAGATTAATGAATGTGTGGCTGCATTGTCTGATCCTCTCTTGTTATCCGCACCAATACATCTTGAAATTAAGGAATTAGCACCAGCACCAAGACCATTACCCAAACCCACAACCATCATGAAAAGTGGTGAAACAAAACCCAATGCAGCTAGGGCATTGGGTCCTAAACCCGCAACCCATATACTATCAGCCAGGTTGTAAGCCATCATAAGTAACATGGAAAGTATCATTGGAACTGAAAGAGTCCTTATCGCCCTTTTAGGATCTCCGGTTATCATTCCTACCCTTTTATCTGCTCCGGATTTCGAAGTTTCCATATTTGTATCATTATTATTCATCAGATTAATTCTCCATTTTCTAACATTATTCAACTTTAAATTCTAAATTTTTAAGCAACTTCCATACGATTTTGTAAAATTTGTTTTTAGAAACATATGAAACCAGAATAAAAATATTTCAATTATTCCCTACCTTATCGTCATCATCAATTCACTTGTCAAACTCTTTTGCCAAATAGATATCTTCAAATGATTATTTGAGTGTGGATATTCAAGTTAACACCATTTTAATTGCTTTTCAATCCATGATCAGGAATGATTGAGGGTTCAGATCAAATGCAGTACCATTCAAATTATACCCTAAAAAAGCCAGTTAAATTGTGAAATCTGGAATTTAATGAGTTTTGGGCAAATATTTTTTGGCAGGAACTTTCCATCAACTGTCCTTTGAAAAATGAGTTAATTGGAACCATTCAGTCTTTATTTTCGACTTCAGGACAGGACCAATCTTTACAAAAGCTCATAACTATTTTTCCACCGTCAGTGTTGATGTATATTCTCCAACAATTGTTATCATATGGTTTAAATTCTATATCAAGGACTTTTTTACCAACAAGTTCATTTAGGGCTTCATTACACTCTTGAGCATGTTCTTCAAACTTCATGGAAATCCTCCAAATTTATGAATTAATTATTACTTTGGTTGTTCAATGAATTAAATTTATATGTGCATCCATATCCAAACTCCTGAAGACCACACTATTCATTCACCATTTAAAAGTTGGTATACATCAGTATAATTCTCTGGTCGTTTAGATGGTTTTTCAATGGTTTCAGAAAGATTTTTAAAAAAGTTTGAGGTTGCTTGTGCCATGATGGGGTTTTGGTGTTCAGATAAAAATTCAACTACTTCATCCATCTCTTCAGCACGACGTTTTGCATGGAAAGATGCTGAAACTATTCTTGAATTTGCAGATTCACTGAAATCTCCAGTTTCAGTTTCCGAGATGCATTTTAAAACATCTTCATCTATGCCTAATTTGTATGCATGGTACAAAGATTCGTACAGGAGTGCTGAAACTCCCTTAGTATAAGCACTTCTAAGGAGTTTGATTGTTGAAGCATCTCCAGCTTCTCGACCCACCGTGGTAATGTTCATGCCATGCTGATTTAAGTTTAGAAGTTCTTCTGCTGATGTGCCCGATGCAACAATTTTAACATTCAATCCATTTCTTTTAACAGATCCGATTATTGCTGCATCAACTGTTCTTCCATTTTCTATTTGACCAAGAGCAGTTTTAACAGTGCCCGGAGATACATTATTAATATCAACATATATCCCATTAGAATGGTTACCTACCGTTTTTGCGACTTCAACTGCCATTGAAGGTACAACTGACGAGAATAGTATATCTGATTTTTCTGCAAGTTCCCTGCGGGTGTTACACAATTTCACTCCAGAATTAACTGCATTTTCTACAGTTCTAGGACTTCTCCCATTTATGCATGTATAAACATCCAAACCATTTTCTTTAAGTCCCAAAGAGAAAGTTGTTGCCACCTCTCCAAATCCGAGAAATCCGATTTTCATTGTATCACCTTAAGATCCCTTCGTCAAAGTTGGTTATATTTCATTAATATTTATTCTTTACAAGTACCCGATTAATAAGTAGATCCCTGCAATGATTATCATGGCCCCGGAAACCATTCGAATTGTATCATAATGTTTCATCAGACCCTCAATATTTATCCTAGATATCATTAAGGCCAAGATAAAAATGGAAAAACTAAATCCTAACGAGTATATTATCATGTTTGAAACACTGTAAAACCAGTTACCAGTTGATGCACTGTAGGCTGCAACTGCAACGATGTAGGGACCGTAACATGGCGACCATGCTACACATGTCAAAATACCTGCAATAAATGATTCAAATCGTTGGTTTTCATGTTTCAATCGGTATGAAAAGTTGAACATATTTTTGTTCAACATGAAAATTATTCCCATGAAAATAATCAAGATGGCTGCTGCCACCCTGAAATAAAAAAGGTAATGGGCTATTGCAAGGGTGAAAATCCCAGTTAAAAGAGTTAACATTGCAAATACTAGGAAGAATCCTGAAGTAAAAATTAAGATTTCATTGTAATTCCTTTTTAAAAGTGAATGACCCACAACTATTGGAATAAGCGGGATTACACAGGGGGATATCACAGAAAGAATCCCTGCAGAGAACGATGCTATATAACCAAGAACCATGATCCACCTAGAGTATGTTCAACAAATCAGAGGGTGTTTGATAGCCTTCAACTCGTTTAATTTCATTACCATTTGAATCCATTATTACTATGGTGGGCAATCCATAGACACTGTACTTAGACGCGAGATCAGGATTTTGATCAACATTCACCTTCACTGCCACGTACTTCTGTGCCATTACCTCCTCCACTTTCCCATTTGGGTAGGTTTTTTCATCGAGTTGTTTGCAGTATCCACACCAGTCAGCATAGAAATCCACGAATATCAGTTTATTCGATTTTTGTGCCGTGCTAATTGCAGAATCTAAATTATAATTCCATTGAATAGCAGCAGGATTGTCCTGGCTGGAGTTCTGTGTTTTAGATGTTTTTTCCAGATTAGTTACTGCAAATATTATTAAAACTCCCACAATAACAATTGCCAAGATTATTAACATCTTCTGATTAAAAGTTGGCATGAAATACTGCTCCTTTACTTCATTCTGTCTCCATTTGAATTATTTATAAGTTGCGTGTTTAAATTAAGAATGGATGAAGTTTGAAATAAATTTAACTTCTACGGTTTTAAATTCATTTAAACATGTACTTTTTCATTTCCTTGGATTCAGTTTAAGTACGATATTGTCCCCAACTTCCACACCTATATCTCTTGCAACAGGTTTACATTTAGCATTTAACAGGCAAAACACGGGTTTATTCTTGAGATCCATTTCACCCAGACCTTCGTAATTTCCAAGTCCCTTTGCAACGATCATGTCTGCTTCCATGAACTTGGCCATGAATTTTGTTGATACATCGCCACTAATGATCCCAATAGAATCCGTTCCTGTTGTTGTGAGCTTTGAAACTTCATCTAAACCTATTTTAAGCGCATCTTCCATGCATGCATCGTTTAATATTGGTTTTTCCTTGAGTGCTACTGTGACATCGACATCGTAGTCTGCCAATTTTTTTATTAAAATCTTGTCCATCACAATTTCACCTATGTTGTCTGCAAGGTAAAGAACAGTTTTTGCAGTTTCAAGTTCGGTTTCAAGTTCATTTGAATCGTCAACTGCAGGTTCTTTTTGCATGGTTGTGGCTATCAAAGATTCCATGTCTGTATCCAATCCCAATGCACCGAAATCGATCACGTTCCCTGCAATTGCAACTTTAAGATAATTCTTTATACTAGGATCCTCTTCAATTAGTTTTTCAACCATTGGTATGTATTGAAGAGCTATATCGTTAGATATTTCTCTTTCATTTTTGTAGGGATCATCATTGTCTGTTTTGTTTTTGATGGTTCTATGAATTTGAGTTCCTATGACGTTGGAAACTCCTCCCCTTCTAAAGTTTTCTGAAACAATTTTTACTAATTCTTCGGTGATATCCATCTTCAATTCTTCATCATCAGTTGCAAGGTCTAAAGCTTCTCTTGACTGTCTTAAAAAACAGGCTGCACATTCATAGTGTACTTTCATTATTATTCTCCATTTGAACAAATTCCCACAATATTTGGTTTTGAGGATTTGTATTATTTTTATTCCTTTTTTTGTTAAATTTTTGTTGGTATGGGTGTAAGGCAGAGTATGAAAACCACCAACATAAGCACTGCAAGAATCTTTCTTCTGAAGGTCAAGTCAGCCACATCATCCAATGCTCCGGGATGTCTTCTGTTCACGTAGAGTATGAGCATCATGAGTATTGCCATAGTATACCAACCCAGAACTATGGTGATCAAAATTCCAACCATGGATATTATACTATGGATATTTTCGTTGAACACCGATCTAACCATATGGCCACCATCTAAAAAGGCAACTGGCATCATGTTAAGCAGCGTTACTATTATTCCCACCCAAGCTGCAAAGAGTAGCGGATGTATTTGCAGTTCGTAACCTGCGGGAATTGGAGGGAGTAAAAAGTACATGAAAATACTCATTAATGGTGATGGATAAAAAACTGTGGTTCCAGGAATTATTGGAACAACCTTTGACAGAACTATGCCAATTATGAGTACGGGTAGGGTTACCAAGATTCCGGCCAGTGGCCCACTGTATCCCAGATCAAAAAGTGCATTTTTGTTGGGTATGGGAGATTTAACATTGATCACAGCTCCAAATGTACCGATCAATGTGGGTGCTGGTATGAAGTATGGTAAAGTTGATTTAACTCCATGTTTTTTTGCTGCGAAGTAGTGTGCAGATTCATGCACCCCCAGTATTCCCAGTAAAGCTCCTGCAAATGCAACACCATCCCAAATACTCCCACCTGCAAATTGATATCCTGCATATATGGTTGTGGCTAGGGTAACTACGAAAAGTAAGGCATTTATATATGACTTTGACTCTCCAACTTCTTTCTTGTCTGCTATTCCAATTCTGTAGTTGCCTGCATATTTCTCCATGAACGGCACATAACCTAACTCATCCAGATCCTTAATTAGATCCTCAAATTTGTTGTAATCGTAATCATGAACAACAAAAAAGAACCCTCAGGAGTTGTATGGAACCCTCCTAAATCAAAATATTTTGATATATACGTTTCAATTAGTTCGTAGTCCCTCAATTATAATTCGCTCCCTTATTGAAAAACTTTAAAAATAACCAAGTAATATTTTATCCACCATAAATCACTTGGATCACTTCAACTGAATCCCCATCTTCGAGGATTTCCTCATCTATGACTATATAATCATTTTTTTAACTACAACAGTTTCTGATGCAATTTCCATTGATTCCAAAAGATCTTTTATTGTTTTCTCTCCAGATATGGTTACTGTATCTTCGTTGCTTCCTACCTTTACATTGATCTTCATTTTAATTGTTCTCCATTTCCCACTTTGGTTCTTTGATTCAAATTAAATTATGGGTTATGTAATTCATCTTTAACCCTGATCTTCCCATTGTTTTAGGAAGCTGCATGCTTTACAGAGTCGTGATGCGCTTGGTTCGCCGCATATTTCACACACCTCAAACACTGATTCTGTTGCAAACTCTTTTTTAAGCACTGGCTTAATTCTATCGAAGCCCCTGAGTGTTGAGTACATTATGGTTGGATGGTTAGCTGTAAGCTGTTTTAGGAAGGTTCCAATCTCTGCCCTGAAGGACTCTCCTGCATAGGGACAGCCCGCAAAATGGACATCAAGTTTCTTTGCAATCACATAAAGACCTATCTCCTTTTCAGGAATTTCTCGGAGGGGTTTAATTTTAACTGTGAATTTATCACTCTTTGACTGTGATTTTGGACCTATTCTTGTGAGGTTTTGTATGTTACCTTCGAGGTAGCTCATTATAATTGATTGGGTTTCATCATCCAAGTTGTGACCCGTTGCTATCTTAGTTGCACCTACTTCCTTTGACACTCTGTTGAATATCCACCTTCTGAAAACTCCACAGTAGGTACATGCATTTCTCCTTACATCCAGAGAATTCTTTTGGATTATCCTGTCAAGGGTGGTTCCGAAGTACTGTTTAAAACTGACAACCCTGTGTTCCACACCATATTTTTCTGCATTTTTTATTGCAAGTTCTACCCCTTCTTCCCTGTAACCTTCTATTCCTTCATCTATGGTTACGGCCACAAGATCTATTATTCCCCTATTTTTAAGTGTGCTCAGTATGTCCAGAAGCATCACACTATCTTTACCGCCAGAAAGGCCCAATAATACTTTATCTCCCTTTTCTATAAGATTTTGGCGCCTGATATCCTTGAGTACCTTTTTCTTTGTGGATTCTAGGAAGCATTTACTGCAGAGTTTTTGACCAGATTGTTTCTTCTTTATGATAATTTCCGGACTTCCACA
The DNA here is from genome assembly GCA_024167805.1 of Methanobacterium sp. ERen5. Taxonomy (GTDB): domain Archaea; phylum Methanobacteriota; class Methanobacteria; order Methanobacteriales; family Methanobacteriaceae; genus Methanobacterium_B. The sequence goes on from CP099988.1 coordinate 827,187, forward strand.
TTTATCACATTCATTCATTTTTGTTCTCCTGATTTGTCCAGTAATCCCTCACTTCATATCCTTTTAAAAAGTGGAAAATCCTGTAAATATTTCTTGTTAAGTTTAGCTGCAATTTCTGCCTTTTCAAGCTCCGAACCCAGATATGTGGCATGTTCTATCCGGGTTACAAGTTTTCTTTTGATTAGTTCATCGTAAACTGCCTTGGCTGTTTTACCCTTAATAATTAGTTGGGGTTTCATTTTTATGTAGTGAACTGCAACTACCTCACCATTTTCTGCCATGATCTTGAAGCTTCCAGAGGGGTCCTGTTTGAATGTGTAGTCCTCACTACCCTCCACCACAGGAACATCCAGCTCCAACTCTTCGATGCAACTGTCAAGTTTTCCCTTGTCCTTGTACTGTACCAGGTTTATTCCCAGATCCTTGGGAATTGATTTTCTGTTTTTAGCTAAGAACATCATTTTGGAAGAAATTGCCAGTTCCTTCACACTTCCCAATGTTTTTCCACTTTCTTCTGGCGTGAAAAGCACACTTACTCCTAGCTCCATCCCAATACCTGCTAGAAGCGAATTTACCCCCACAGAATCTGTGTCCAAAAGTTCTGTTACATTTCCAACTCCAAAGAATACGGGTTCCCTGTTGTTTTGTTTGAATTTGCGACATGCCATGAAGGATTCAACAATGCTATGGCTGTTTACTGGATCCAGAATAAGGTCTGCTATCACATCAATAGATGCACATTTCTTTCTGAGTTCTTCTATTGAATTCACCCTTTCATCCACTGTTTTAGGAACCCAATTTTTACTGTAGTCTGTTGGTAGTATGACAGCAGGAATATTTTTAGCTTCAAGGTAGGGTAACACTTCTTCGCAGTTTCCATGATCCAAGCTCAAAACCAAATCCACATCACTTTCCACAGCCGTTATTATTTCCCTTGAATTCAGTGTATCAATACTCACAGCAACATCAAGGTTGTCCTTGATGACTTCAACCATCCGGGGGATGCGTTCCAGGTGGGTTTCCCCTGCAATCATTCCAATATCCACCATGTTGGCACCAGATTCAACAAAGTACTTTGCTTTTTTTAAAAGTTCAAAATCACTTAATAACGGAGCATTCGCTATTTCTGCCAAAACCCTCATTGGAAAATCTTCTCCAACTGCCAAGTTTCCCACCAATATGTTTTCAGGTTTTTTTAACAATTTTTTAGTTTTTATTTCATCAGTTTCAAAGTCTTCGATGAATTTTAAAGCTTTTTTACGCTGCTCTTCCTCAATAAATTTATCTGCAGATATCTTTGTAGAAAGATCTAATTTTTCGATTATATCCAGTACAGTTGAAAGATCGGCTGCCTCAATTGGTCCCTTGTAAGTTTCTATTCCTATTTTTTTCTGGACATAATCAACATCTTTTCTTACCAAACCCGGTGTCAAAATGATGTCGAAATCATTTAGATCAAATGTATTAATACGATCCTCCATACCCTCATCTAGATCATGTTTTCTCCCATATTTTTCAAGCTCCTCCACAATCCGTTTTGGAGTTAGAAAAGCTGCAATTGGAGTATCTACAACGTGAACGTGAATATTATGTTTAGATTTGGTGGTTTCCTTTATTACAATAGGACTTGCCAGATTTGCTGTGATTATTAGGACTTTCATAAACGTGCCTCGCATCCAATTTTACAACGATCAATTACTATTTAGATCGTCACCAACATGTATATATATTACAATTTATAATGATTAACTATGAGGAATGGAGGTATTAGTGATGATTGAAGTTCGATTTCACGGACGAGGGGGACAAGGCGCTGTAACAGCAGCCGAAATTTTGGCCAAAGCGGCCTTTGAAGATGGTAAATACTGTCAGGCATTCCCATTTTTCGGCGTTGAAAGAAGAGGCGCCCCAGTAATGGCGTTTACCCGAATAGATGATAAGCCAATAAGAAGAAGATATCAAGTTTACAATCCAGATTATGTTGTTGTTTTGGATGATGGACTCCTTGAAGTCGTGGATGTATTTTCCGGGATTAAAGAAGGAGGAAATGTAATTATAAACACCAATAATGGTGCTGAAAATTCAAACGGTGTGAAGATCAATAAGATCGACGCTACAGGAATAGCATTAGATATTTTAGGCGTTCCTATAGTTAACACCATACTTTTAGGAGCATTTGCAGGAGTTACTGGACAAGTTTCAATTGAATCACTTATTAAAATAATAAACGAAACTTTCAGTGGATCCGTTGCAGAGAAAAATGTGAAAGCTGCTAAAATGGCATACGATGCTGCAAAAAAGGGAATAAAATAAATAAATGTTAAAGGTGATTTCATGGTAACAATAGGAGCAGCTGTTAAGGAACCGGGAAGTACCCGTAAAAATAAAACAGGTAGCTGGAGAACATTTAAACCTATTCTCGAAAAGGAAACTTGTATTGACTGCGAGAATTGTGTTATGTTCTGTCCTGAAGGATGTATTGATAAAAACTACGATATAGACTACGATTACTGTAAAGGATGCGGAATATGCGCAGAAGAGTGTCCAGTTAAGGCAATAAAAATGGAGAGGGAATAAAAATGGTTCTTAAAGTTATGTCATCAAACCAAGCCATTGCAGAGGCAGTTAAGCTTGTGAAACCAAAAGTAATTCCTGTTTATCCAATAACGCCCCAAACAACCATATCAGAGTACTTAGCAAAGTATGTGGCAGATGGAGACATTGATGCAGAGTACATCAGAGTAGAATCTGAACACAGTGCCATAAGTGCATGTTTAGGTGCCTCAGGTACAGGTGTAAGGGTATTTACTGCGACATCATCCCAGGGTCTGGCACTCATGCACGAAATACTATTTGCGGCAGCGGGTTTAAGGGCACCAATAGTCATGGCCGATGCTAACAGAGCACTGTCCGCACCATTGAGCATATGGAACGATCAACAAGATTCCATATCTGAAAGGGACTCAGGTTGGATGCAAATATATGCTGAAAATGGTCAGGAAGCACTTGACTCAGTTTTAATGTCATACAAAATATCTGAAAATAAGGAAGTACTGCTACCAACCATGGTGTGTGTTGATGGTTTCATATTAACCCATACAGTTGATCCAGTAGATGTTCCTGAAGAGGAAGAAGTGGATAAATTTTTACCTGATTACAACCCAGAACATGCCTACCTAGATCCTAAGAGGCCAATGTCCATAGGTACATTCACAGATCCAGATTACTACATGGAAGCACGTCATGATATGGAAGTGGCCATGGAAAAAGCAAAAACTGTAATTTCAAATGTGAGTCAAGAATTTGCAGACACCTTCGGAAGAAAGTATGACTTTATTGAGAAGTACAGATCAGAAGATGCTGACACCATAATCATAGCCATGGGATCCATATGCAGTACAATTAAAGATGTTATAGATGAACTTCGAGAAGAAGGGGAAAAGGTAGGACTCGTACGTGTAAGGGTGTTTAGACCATTTCCAGTAGAAGAAATCTACGATGCAATTAAAGGAGCTTCCAACGTGGGAGTGATTGACAAAAACTTTTCATTCAGTATTGGAGGAGTGCTCCACAACAACATCAAATCAATGATGGATGTAAATGCAGCAGGATTTATTATAGGCCTTGGTGGAAGGGATATAAAACCTTCACATATTAAAGAAGTTGTTGAAAAGACCAAAAATCCTAGTAACAAACCCCTGTGGATAGGACTGAAGGAGGAACAGTAAAATGGAATTACCTGAAAAAGAATTTCTTGCACCGGGACACAGAGCATGTGCAGGATGTGGAGCAACCATTGGTGTTAGATTAGCACTAAAAATGCTTGGTGAAAACACCGTAGCAGTGTCTGCAACAGGATGTTTAGAGGTTATTACCACTCCTTATCCGGAAACTGCTTGGGAGATTCCATGGATGCATGTTGCATTTGAAAACGCAGCAGCAGTAGCATCAGGTGTTGAATCTGCCCTTAAAGCTCAAGGAAAGACCGATACAAACGTTGTTGTCTTTGGTGGAGATGGTGGAACTGCAGACATAGGTTTACAGGCATTGTCTGGAGCGATGGAAAGGGGACATAACTTAATTTACATATGTTATGATAACGAAGCCTACATGAACACAGGTATCCAGAGAAGTGGAGCAACACCCTACGGTGCATCAACAACAACATCACCACATGGTAAAGAAAGTTTTGGTGAAGATAAACCAAAAAAGAACATGCCAATGATCATGGCAGCCCATGGAATACCATACGTTGCAACAGCTTCGATATCGTACCCTGAAGATTTCATGAAGAAGGTTAAAAAAGCCGCAGAAGTTGATGGCCCTGCATACATACACCTGCAACAACCATGTACAACTGGATGGGGATACAGCCCAGCAAAAACCATTGAACTTGGAAGATTAGCAGTTGAAACAGGATCATGGATACTCTATGAAATTGAAGATGGTGAATTTAAGGTTACTTACAGACCAGTTCAGAGGAAGATGGTTTCTGAATATTTGAATGCTCAGAAAAGATTCAAACATCTGTCTGATTTAGAGAAGGAAAAAATTCAAAGCCATGTTGATGCAATCTGCGTTGAGCTAAAAATATAGGGGGACACAAATTGGATAAGATACTGATTCAACCAGACCTATGTGATGGCTGCAAAGATTGTGAACAAGCATGCGGTAAACTATATGGTACACCAAGAATCTCTGTAAGGGAGATCGATGGATCTTTCTATCCAATAATTTGCCAGCAGTGTGAAGATGCCCCATGCAAGATGATATGTCCCACAGAAGCCATGGGCTTAGAAGTTTTAGAAGTCAAATGTATTGGATGTGGACTGTGCATGATGGTGTGTCCATTTGGATCAATTAACATTGAAAACAGAAAGGCACACAAGTGTAACCAGTGCCCAGATAAAGATACACCAGCATGTATTGCAGCTTGTTCCAAACGGGCCATTGCTAAGGTAGACACCGAGAGAATGAAACTTGAAAAGCAGAAACAACACATCGAAAAGTTGGTAGGGCTCGGTAAAAAGAAAAAGAAAAGCACTGATATGATCAGTGTGCTCACTGCCAATGCAAGAACCAAGAAGGTTCTCCACAAGGAGGTTTGAAATGAGGGAATTAATTTCAAAACCAGAACTCTGCGATGAATGTTCAAGATGCGAACGTGAATGTCCTCAAAATGCAATAAGAGTCATTAGTGGCGTTCCTGTACATTGTTTGCACTGTGCCAAGGACCGGGCTCCATGTATGACTGTTTGTCCAGAAGATGCCATTGTTGAGATGGACGGTGCAATAGTTATAATGGAAGATAGTTGTATAGGCTGTGGACTCTGCAGAGATTCCTGCCCCATCGGTGCAATACATATCGATGAGTACGGTGTTGCCAAAAAATGTAACCTATGCATAGACAAAGAGACACCAACATGTGTACTTACTTGCCCAAAGGATGCTCTTAAAATGGATTCAGAAGACATTTTAGCCCAAAAACAGGATAAAATTGCTGAAGAATTAAGCAGAGTAAAACTAATCATGAAGTATTAAGGGATAAATTATTTTTTTATTATCCCCAACTATTTTCTTATTTAAATTGACACTAAATTATCACTTTTTTTCTAAAACCATAAGTAACTCCCACAGGCGTTAACATGGATAACAAAACCCTGAAAATGGTTTATGGTTATAAGTTGCCCTGTTTTTCAAACAAGTCCAGAAGCAAATTTTATATGAGAACCGATCAAATAGTTCTTTAGTAGATTTTAAACTATTTAAATTTGAATTTAAGATATTTTTAGACAATTACTTCATTGATAAATAAATAAACCCAGAAGCTGATTGTATGATTACACAAAAAACCGTTGAAGATACTATATGCAGACTGTACCGGGATTCTGTGATCCAACTTCCCGAAGATGTGAAGAATGCTTTAAGAGAGGCCCATGAAAATGAAACCAATGCAACTGCTAGATTGAATCTTGGAGCCATCCTTGAAAATATTGATGCAGCACATGAAAATGATATACCAATGTGCCAAGACACCGGGCTGCCAATAGTGTTTGTTAAGCTTGGAGATGTGAAAGTAGAAAACCTCTATGAAGGAATTAAAAAGGAGTGGAAAAAGCTACAACCACTGTACCACTACGTCCAAATGTTGTTGATCCATTCACACGAGTTAACACTGGAACAAATACCGGGAAAAAAATCCCCCAAGTGGATGTTGAAGTTGTTGAAGGCAAATATTTAGAATTAACTATATTTCCTAAGGGTTTTGGTTCTGAAAACAACAACGCACTCAAAATGGCCCTTCCGGGAGAGGGTGTGGAAGGCGTTAAAGAATTTGTCATGGAAACTGTTCTTAAGGCCAGCGGAAAACCATGCCCCCCAACAAGAATAGGGGTGGGGATAGGAGGATCTTCAGACTACGCACTCAAACTAGCTAAAAAAGCCTTGTTAAGAGATGTTAAATCTGTAAATCCCGATGAACGCCTTGCAAAACTCGAAGATGAACTTATAGAACATATTAATTCGACAGGAATTGGACCCATGGGACTTGGAGGAAAAACCACTGCCCTCGATGTTAAAGTAGAACTTGCAGATACACATACAGCAGGTTTGCCCATAGGTGTCTGTGTCCAATGCTGGGCAGCCAGACATGCCACTGCAGTTTTAGAAGATCCCCAACATTAGTCCATGTTTTGAGTTAGAATAAATTAAATTAATTATTTTTTTGTAGAAAATCTATTGAATTAAAAATTAATTAACTGCAAATGAAAATTTTTATTTAAAAAAGAATTTATCATGAGGAAATTATTTCTTTTCCTCATCATTTATGAGTTGGTTGAGTTTATCAGCAACTCCTGGTTTTTCACATGTGATCATGTAAATGGTTCTGTCACCTATGTTCTCTGCCCTGTCAGCAATTCTCTCAAGGAATCTTGCTACGAAGAGTAGTGATATCATGTAGGATATGGCTTCCTTCTCTTGGAACATACTGTTGGATATATCGTTGAGGGCTTGGTCGAATAAGTCATCCACCTTATCATCATCACGTTTTATTTCCCGAACTAAGTTCATATCTTCGTTGAGAAATGCGGATAAACTTTTACTTACCATCCCATCTACTATGTCACTCATATGGGTTATGTCGTTCATTGGTTTTTCAGGAATTTTTTCATCCTTGATATGTTCTGCTATGTCAGCTATGTTAGATGCTAATCCCCCATACGTTTTAAATGACTTGACACCTTAATAGATGTTTCAATGAATCTTAAATCCTTAGCAACAGGTTGCTCTGAAGCAATTATGCTCATAGCCTCTTGTTCTAAATCATAATTCATCTCGTGCAGTTTCTGATGGTTACGAATTACTTTATTGACAAGTTCAGCATCATAATTTTTAAATGCCTCCAGAGCATTTTTATATGAGTCCAAACTAGTTTGTCCCATCTCTTCAACATCATCCCGTAAATAGTTCAATCTTTTCTGGAAATTAGCCCTAGGATATCTTTTATTTTCCATTTCATACACCTTCTCATCTAATTTTGATTTCCTTAACCAAATCTTCCTGTAATATAATCTTCAGTACGTTTGTCTGCAGGTTCCATGAACAATTTTTCAGTCAATCCACTTTCAACAATTTCTCCATTTAAGAAGAACGCTGTGTACTTTGAAACCCTTGTTGCTTGTTGCATGTTGTGGGTTACGATAATTATTGTGTAATCATCCTTTAGTTTGTGGATCAAATCTTCAATCTTAGTTGTTGAAATTGGGTCCAATGCAGAACAAGGTTCATCCATTAATATCACTTCGGGTTCAACAGCTATTGTTCTCGCTATACATAAACGCTGCTGCTGACCACCTGAAAGACCTAATGCTGACATTTCCAGTTTATCTTTAACTTCATCCCATAAAGCCGCAGCTCGGAGACTTTCCTCCACTTTATTTGCCAGAACGTCCTTATCATTTTCCCCATGGATTCTTAGACCATATGCCACATTATCAAAAATTGATTTTGGGAATGGGTTTGGTTTCTGAAATACCATTCCAACCTTCTTCCTTAAATCAACAACATCAACTTTGGATTCGTATATATCGTCTCCATCGAGTAAAACAGAACCATCCTTCTTGAAGGTGGAGATACTATCGTTCATCCTGTTTAATGTCCTAATAAATGTGGATTTACCACATCCAGATGGTCCAATTAAAGCTGTGACCATGTTGTTGTTGATATTAATATTAATATCCTTCAATATGTGAGATTCACCAAAGTATACGTTTAAATCTTTTACTTCTATCCTATATGGCATTTTTTTAACGCCCCATCATCTTTTTTATGTATCTATCAACCAATGCATTGGTGACAATTGTAATCACCATTATTAAAATTACCAGAACTGCTGCAGTACCATACGCGTTAGGCATTGAAATACCTTCTGTAGCCAGAGTGTACAAGTGCAGTGGTAATGGTCTGGCAGGGTCAAATATTGAAACAGGCACTGACAATGCAGCACCAACTGTGTATAATATTGCAGCTGTTTCTTCGATGGCCCTTGCCATACCCAATATTATCCCAGTGATAATACCCGGAATAGCTGCAGGTAGAACTACCTCATAAATTGTTTGCCATTTGTTTGCACCCAATGCTAAACTTCCCTCGGTGTAAGATCTTGGCACCGATTCTATGGACACTTCTGATGTCCTAAGTATTGTAGGTAATGCCATAAGCGCTAATGTAAGCCCCCGGACAGTACACAGAATCCTAAGCCCAAGTAAATTACAAAAAATGCATATCCAAATAGACCGAATACTATTGAGGGAATTGATGCAAGTGTTTCTGAACCAAATCTTATTGCCTTTACAATGGGGCCTTCTCCAGCATATTCTGCCAAGTATACTGCTCCACCAATACCCAGTGGAATGGCCACAATCAATGCCACGAATGTAACATAAATCGTGGAAACTATCATTGGAAATATTCCACCAGCACGCCCAGAATCTATGGGATCACTGAAAAGAAACTCGAAGTTAATGACTGGAAGTCCATTTATTAGAACGTAACCAATGATCATTACAAGTAGGAGTATGGTTAAAATTCCAGAACCCCAAAAAACTCCTTTCATTATTTTTTGGGATATTTTAGGTGAAATTATTCTGTTCATCTAAAACACCTCTTAAGTGTGGGAATATCCATTGATTTTTGGTTCTGTCCAAAGATCATAGGTAACCGCCCCCAATTGTAACCCTTTTCTTGTAATTGAAGTAGTTAGCAATTAGAAGTAGAATGATTATTACTCCAATCAATATGATTCCTGTTGCAAACAGTGCGTTGTAATGCAGACCAGTAGCGTATCCCATTTCAAGGGCTATATTTGATGTCAAAGCCCTTACTGGATCGAATATGGATCCTGGTATCTGAACCACATTTCCTGCCACCATTATGACAGCCATGGTTTCGCCGATAGCCCTTCCCATACCAAGGATAATTGCTGTTATCACTCCCGGAACTGCTGCAGGTAATAAAACATTTTTTATTGTCTGCCATTGGGTTGCTCCAAGTGCAAATGAAGCTTCTTTGTATTCCATTGGTATGGATCTTAATGCATCTTCCGATATACTTGTTATTGTTGGTAATATCATGATGGTTAAAATCAGGGACGCAGCCAACAAACTAAATCCTGTGCCGCCGTAGTGCACCCTCATGAATGGAACAAGAACAACCAACCCAAAAAATCCATAGATAACCGATGGAATTCCTGCCAAGCCCTGTATAGTTGGTTTTAATATTTTTCTCATTGTTGGTGGGGCAATTTCTGAGAGGAATACGGCACAGCAGATGGATAATGGAACGGCTAATACAAGAGCCAAAGCAGTTATTCCCAGGGTTCCAATTACCATTGGAAATACACCATACTGTCCATTAGATGGAGCCCATGTCATTCCAAACACGAAGTTGAAAAATCCTACACTGGTTAATGCAGGAATTCCTTCATTGAAAATGAATAATATTATGAGTAGTATTATCGCTATAGAGGACAATCCGGTTGCAAATAACACCCATTTAACGAATTTTTCCTCTGTTTTTTCAGTCATTATGACACCTCAAAAAATTTGTAGTTATGTTGCTTTAGATTTTTATGATATAAATTTTGTGTAAATTTAAATATGAAACCAATTTTTTTTTGTTTTCACATATATACCCATAATAAAATTAACACCTGGATAATCCGGGACTAACTATTTATTTCAAAATGGAATAAATGATTTCTATTTATACTATAAATTGGTATTGTTTAAAAAAATTGGGTAAATATGGTTTTAAACCATATTCGACACTTAATCTCTAATTTATTTTGTTGAGTTGGTGGAGTTGGTTGATTTAATAATTTTCTCGCTGGTTAGTATTGCCTGCCCTTCTGGTCCCATAACCCAGTCAATGAAATTTTTAACTTCGCCCTTTGCATCTCCTTTAACAAGGAATAAGAAAGGTCTCTGTATTGTGTATGTTCCATCTGCAATTGTGGATGCTGAAGCTGATATTCCATTTATGGATAATGCTTTTGTGTCATTACCTAAATCTGCAAATGAGCAAAATCCTATTGCATTTGGGTCCTGACTTACAGCTTGTTGAACAGCCTGGGTAGAACTTTGTACGATTGCTGATGATACAAATGAGACTTTTGTTCCGTTAGATAATTTACCTAAAACTATTTCCTGGAATGCATCCCTTGTACCTGAACCTTCTTCCCTAACAATAACGTTAATCTTTGCATCTGGTCCTCCAACCTGATTCCAGTTGGTTATGTTTCCAGAGAAGATTCCCTTTAGCTGATCTTTAGTTAAACCAGTTAAGTTGTTATTTGGACTTACTATTGCAACTACACCATCTTGTCCAAGGGTGTACTGAGTCAGGCCTTGAGAATCATTTGCTGAAATAGCTTTAGATGCTGTACCTATATTTGCTGTACCATCTTGAGCACTTTTAATTCCAACAGCTGTTCCTCCACCTTGAACCGTTATCTTAACGTTTGGGTGTTCTTTCATGTAACCGGTAGCCAGTTTTTCTGCTACAGGTTGTACAGAAGTTGATCCTACAATTGTTACTTTACTTCCTGAACCTGGTGCAACAACCATGTATGCACCTACTATTACTACTAGTGCTATAATTATTCCGATAATGTATTTTTTATCCAATTTAGTTCACCTCATCCTAAACTAATCATAAACAATGTTATGACATTTCAATTATTTACAAGAGTTGTTTAACACGCCTCAACCATAGCTTATTCTAAAAACATATAAAGGTTACTATTTGTGTTTTAATAAACACTAAATGTGTACAATATGATACTAAAACCCAATTTTTTATGGCCAAAATTTGAATATTGCACAATATGTGAACAATAGAAGGCCAAAGGGTTAAATTTAAATATTATTCCCATATTATTAATCCTTATCATGATTACTGAAGAGCTTTTGAAAGGAATGATGAAATCCCAAAATCCGGGATGGAAAACATCAATAACAAAGGTAGAACCCAACCATCTGTCAACCAGAGGTTATTCCCAAGGGGATTTGATAGAAAACTACAGTTATCCCGAGATGGTTTACTTGTTATTACAGGGTAAAATTCCATCTGAAAAACAGAAAAAAATGTTTGAAGCTGTGCTTGTATCATTCTGTGATCATGGAGTAACACCACCAAGCACACAATCAGCAAGGCTGATGGCATCTGCAGGATCTTCTGTCAATGCATGTATTGCAGGGGGAATTTTAGCCTTTGGAAAAAATCATGCAGGGGCCATAGAAATTTCCATGAAAATGCTGCAACGTGGAATACAACTACAGAAGAACTACGGCAAATCCACAGATGAAATTAAAGATGATGTTCTGACATACTTCGCAAATGGAAACATGAAAGTTCCAGGGTTTGGACATAGGTACCATAAAAAAGATCCAAGGGCCTCGAAGTTGATTGAAGTAGCTAAAAAATTAGATTGCTTCAATGAACACTGTGAACTTGCCATGAACATAGAAAACAGCCTTTACAATGAAAAAGGAATAAAAATGAATATTGACGGGGCAAATTCAGCTATTTTATCAGACATGGGTTTTGACTGGAAAATGGGTTGTGGCATCTTTATAATAGGAAGAGTTCCAGGACTCCTTGCACACGTGAACGAAGAAATGGCCTCTGAAAAACCATTCAGGAAAGTTTTTGATATGAATGGTTTCTGAAAAGCTAAATATTAAAAATCAAGTCAAAACAAAAAGAATATATCCTGTTCCACTAAATGTTTTGAACCTATTTTTCATTTTATCGTATTGTTTTTAAAAAAAGGATAGGCCTTTAATATATTAACCGCACCATAAATGCAATTTATTTTAGTCGGATGATCTTCTTCTGAAACGTTCCGGTGTTGTTGAACGAGGAATGTTACGATAGAATTCGCCTGCAGCATCAATTATTTCCACCGAAATATCTCCAATTCTTTCAAAAGCCTTTACAACACGAGACAATGTCAAATAATAAGTGGACCTATCTTTATCCAACACATCATCCTCAGCCATTTGTATTGCAATTTGATTCAAGGCCTTCTTTTGGAGGGCGTGGATCTTCTCCTCATAATCCATTACCTTATCCTTAAGATCGAGTTCTTCGTTTAAAAAACCCTCCATCGAATATTTAACCATTTTTCTCGATGTTAAATACATAGAATTTAAAATTTCTAACATTTCAGAATCAACTTCATAGCAACCATTTAAAACAAAGTTAGCAATATGACAAGTGTGGTCAGCTATTCTTTCTAGATCGTAGGCCACTTCACTGAATACCATTGTTTTACTGAATTCGGAGTAAGGATTGATTGATATGACTGTATCAACACTGGACCTGATTTTTTCATGCATATTGTTACTAATGTAATCCATTTCCAGGGCCTTGTTAGCCATTTCATCATTGTAATTAACAAATGACTCAAAGGACATGTCAAACTGTTTGAAAACATGGCCAACCATGTTTTTAAGCATGTCTTTGATGAGATATGCACCAGCATACTCTCTGGATGTTTTTTCCCCATCGAACATCTCAGAAAATTCATCAAATTTTTTTAGGTCGAGTATGTAGGCTCGCCTTACCACTCCACGTTTAACCATGGGTTGTAGGAGTTTGGTGACGTATCTTCGGGTTAAACCCAATTTTTCAGCAATTTCGTCTTGGGTTGCAGGATTATCATGCAGGATAACATCTAATATAGCCTTCAATGTACTGTCGGATCTTTTCATTTAAGGCCCTCCATCATCATTTTTATCATGTTTTTTGGTTGATTTAGCCTTTGGATGGTTTCCATCCAACCAATCATCTATTCGTTCTCCATACTTAACATTCTGTTTTTCAACATTAAAATTTTTCTTTTCTTTATAAATATTCACAGCTTCCGATGTTATTGCAATTGCAACGAAAGTGATTGCTGCTATCACCATTAAAGAAATAATTATTCCCATTTCTGCATAGATAATGGAGTAAAAATCTGTTATAGGTGTATTGAAATCAGCAAATCCTCCAAGAAGAACTATCACTCCAACAACTAATATAATGTAACCATAGGATTTTTTGATGTACTCCGACTGAATTATGGGATAAAATCCCATGATTATTAGCCCAGCTCCAATGGATCTGAACAGGTTATGATTGGTTGCTGCTTCCAGTTGGTAAAATACTGATCCTGGTTTAAGATAAAGTATTGCGAAGATGTATAGTATCTCTACTACCACGATCAAAATCAAGGGAAGTACGTAGACTATTCTAGCTTCGAAATTTTGGGTTTCCATTTTTTCGAGTGGTTCCTTAAAGAGATGGGACATAACTTGATAAAGAATTGCCCCTAAAACTGCTCCAATAACAGTTCCTCCAATTCCAAGCATGGCTGTTGCATATGCAACAATACCTGCAATAATCCCTGCGGTGACCACATCAAGTGCCTTTGACATTTTTATCACTGTTATTTCTAATAATTCTTTAAATTTAATTCGAGTCAACTATTTAAAAAATATTCTATAAATGTAAACATCAATTCTAAACAGATATGCATCCAGTAACATTCAGTGTTAATCCATTACCAAATAAAATCTATTTTTTTGTTTTTAAAAGTTTTTTTTAAACCCATATATCTAAAAAAATTTATTACCTGCTACACACCACTATCTAAATTGTAGTTGTATGAACAGATGCTGTATTCATTTTCATTCAGTTCAACTGCGTAGTTCGCTATTTCTCGTTTGTATCCTGTGAAGGTGTTTATTAAATTAACAAATATTCCTCCATCGTCAATGAGAAGTTCGTTGTATGAAGGGTAAGTGTTTCCCCTGAGTTTTCTTGTTGTGGCCGTGCCTGAATTTAGGGTGACCATCTTCTCGATCATCCACACATTAGGAACATGTTTGTGGCCATTTAATACAAAATCAACTCCAGAATCTATGAATAACCTCAAAAGATCGCCGGAATCTAGCAATATATTTCTTTCCCTGCCTGTTTGTGGGATGGGTAGTAGATGATGGTGGAATGTGACTATTTTGCACATGTCTTTAGGAACTTTTTCAAGCTCAGATTTTAGCCATGCCAGCTGATCATAACCTATTTGTCCATCATTAATGTCAGGTTCGGACGAGTCCAACCCTGCAATAACAAATCCTCCAGATTTATCTATATGGATAAATTTACGTTCCCCAATTTGTTTTTCAAAATGTATGAGTCCCACATTTCTAGCATCATGATTTCCTGGAACAACATGTACCTCAGATATTGAGTTTAATTCATCAACAAATTCTGCTGCATCATCATATTCATGAGAATATCCTTCAGTGGTAAGGTCTCCAGATACTATGATCAAATCTGGATTTTCATCAGAAACTTGTCTCAGTAAATTATTTTTAAGTTCCATAGAAAAGGTTTTCTCACCAAAATGGATATCAGATATTTGAATAATCTTTTTTTGCACATTAAACACCAAAGAGTTATTTTAATTTAGCATGTTATATAATGGGGATAATGCTATGGGAAAAAAACATTAAAAATATAAGCCTCAGGGGGATTTGAACCCCCGGCCTATGCCTTACCAAGGCATCGCTCTACCCCTGAGCCACTGAGGCATGTTTATAGGTATAAATAGTTGTATCTTAAAATTTTTACTTGTTACACAAGATAAATATTGAATAAAAGTGCAGGGGATGGGATTCGAACCCACGTAGGCCTACGCCAGAGGATCTTAAGTCCACCCCCTTTGGCCAGCTCGGGCACCCCTGCATACAATCGAAGTTAGTTTACATCCTATATTAAGTTAACGGTTTTTTGTGGTTGTCATGTTCCTTGATCCTACAGAACTTAATAACCAAGGATGGAAAATCCCCTATTGTTTAACAGATAATCATCCAAAACTATTTTATTCCCTAATTATTCGATACAAATCTATATAAGAACTTTGTCTAATATAATACATCAAAAATTGTAGGGTGGTATACAACGATGGAAGTCCAGTCAGAATATTGTGGATACTGTGGATCCTGTGTGACTGTGTGTCCAGAAGGAATAATTGAACTCGCTGAAAACGGGTTGAAAGTTGAGATAGGATGCACAGACTGTGGTAACTGCGTTTATGTATGTCCGATGGGAGCATTGATTGTGGAGAAAGATGATGACTAAGCTCAAGTACGATGTTGTTGTGGTTGGTGCAAGGGTGGGCGGATCAACTTCAGCACTCTTTGCATCAAAATCAGATGTTGATGTTTTAATGCTGGAAAAACGGCAGGAAATAGGAACTCCAGTGCAGTGTGCAGAGGGAGTCACGTACAACACATTTGAAACCCTCGAAATAAAACCAAACGAGAAGTACATTAGATCCAGAATTAAAGGTGCTAACATTCACGCACCAGACGGCAGATGCATCAACTATGAAGGAGGTGTTGCAGAAGGTCTTGTCTTGGATCGTAAGGTATTTGACAAAGAATTGGCATCCGAAGCAGCAAAATCAGGCTCTGATATCATGGTTAAGACTGCTGTTAAAGACCTGATAATTAAAGATCACAAGGTTTGTGGAGTGATTGCTAAACATCTGGGTGAAACCATCGAAGTAAAAGCAGATGTTGTGATCGCTGCAGACGGCATTGAATCAAACATGGCAAGAATGGCCGGTCTAAAAACCATCCAATCGCCAAAACAGATCTGTTCCTGTGCACAGTACGAAATGGTTGGGGTGGATGTAGATCCTAACTACCTGGAATTTTACTTTGGAGAAAATGTTGCACCCAAGGGATATGTATGGATATTTCCAAAGGGAGACGGTGTAGCCAATGTAGGGGTGGGTATAAGAAGTCCTGATAAAACACCACTCTACTACTTGGATAAATTTGTATCAAAATTAGATGCTAAACCAGTTGAACTTAACATTGGTGGGGTACCATTGTCAGGGCCAATAGAAAAAACTTATACAGATGGTTTATTGGTTGTAGGAGATGCAGCGGGGCACGTTGATCCAATTACTGGAGGAGGAATACACCCCACAATAACGTGTGCAAGAATTGCAGGGGAAGTGGCAGCAGAGTCTGTAAAAAATGAGGATAGTTCCTCAAACTACCTCAAAAACTATGAAAAACTTTGGAAAAAAGAAGTTGGAAAAGGTTTGTCCCAATCTGCTAAGTTCCGTAAAATGGCAGATAAACTCAGTGACAAGGATATGAATTTGCTTGCTGAATTTATTGAAAACCAGGACATTGAATCCATATCCAAGATAGCTGCACTGAAATTTGTGGGAAAAAATCCAAATTTAATGAAGCTATTAACGGAAATTCTGTAGATTAAAATTGTTAAATACATAAATGGAAGGTTAAAAGAGTTTTCAATTAATTGGTAAGGTAAAAACGCCAAATTATTTATTTGAAAACTCTCATATTTTAATCATTAACATTATTATGAACTTTCGTGTTAAAGGATGTGAATTTCATAGATGGATTCAATTGAACAAGAATTCAACCCCGATATTGAATTGATGGAAGAATCAAAAGATGTTGATGGGTTGATCAAAGCTTTAAAAAATGAAGATTATTTAGTTAGGAAAGAAGCTGCAATTTCACTCAAAAGACTTGGAGATGAAAGGGCAGTGGAAGCATTGATGGATTCAATGAAATACGAAAGTTGGCAGGATGAATATACTGTTCTTATTGCTGTAAGAGAAAACTCTGCAGAAGCTTTGGGAATAATTGGTGATAGAAAAGCCGTGCCAGCTTTAATAGAAACCCTGCTTGAGGATAGTGATGAAGAAGTTCGTTGGAAGGCAGCTGCTGCGCTTGGAAGGTTGAATGATGAAAAAGGTGTGGATGCCCTGATCAATGCCTTGAACGATGTTAGTTGGGCTGTAAGAAGGAATGCCACCATAGCACTGGGAGATATTGGAAATGAAAAAGGTTATGAACCTCTTTTAAATTCCCTAAAAGATACTGATTGGCATGTAAGGAAATATGCTGCCATCGCACTTGGAAAAATTGGGGACGAAAGGGCAATTAAGCCCCTTGTGAATACCCTCAAAGATACTGATAGTGATGTTAGATGGAAATCTGTTATTGCCCTAGGGAAAATTGGTGAACCCGCAGTTGAAGACCTGTTGAAATCATTTGAAGATGATGATTGGCAACTCCGATCCCAGATTGCTGTGGTTCTGGGAAAAATTAAAGATAAAAAAGCTGTGGAACCACTTATAGATTCTCTTTATAACTCAAGATATAAAAACCAGAACAAGTATGTTCGAGGCCGTATAATCGAAGCTTTAGGGAATATTGGTGATGAAAGAGCCGTAGATGCTCTCATAAATGCCCTTGATGATCAGTACATATACGTCAGAATTAAAGCTGAAGAAGCCCTTGGAAAAATTCAGGCCCTTGGAAAAGGTTCTTGGCTCGTTTATTTTGAAAATGGTGAGATTTCATTCGAATATCCTAATAAATGGGAGATAATTGAGACTACTGATGATAAAAAAGTTATTATTGGTGGTGTTGCCAACAACTCCATACATTTCTCCATTAACAGGAACGAAGATGCTGAAGACATAAGTGCAGAGGAATTTGCAGAAATTCTTAAGAATGTGTTCATGATGCAAAATAGCAGTATCACATCTGAGTTGGGTTTCATTTCTAGGAGCATGGAAACCTATATACTGGTGGGTGAAAATCCCCATGGATCATCAGTAACCAAGATAATGATAGTTGCCTATAAAAAGAAGGACATGTTGTACTACTTGTGGTTTGCTGGTGAACCCGACAACTTCGAATTATTTAACGATGATATAGATCTCATAGTAGATAGTTTCAAAATTCATACCTAAAAAAATAAATTTTTTCATTCTAAGCTTATGAACATGGATTGAAGACTTTAGTGGGTTGATAACTTATGAACAAAAGAAATGATCTCGTGATAATTTCAATTCATAAAACTAACAAGCTATACTTCGCAGCAGCATTTTCTCAAAAGGGAAAGATCGTAAGGATAGCACTCCCAAAAACCAATCTTGAAGATTTGATAACTGAAATATCAAATTACCATCCTAAATTCATAATAAACAATATGCACGAAAAAATTGTTGCAATTATAGCTGAAATATACCATGGAAACAAGTCAAACTTCGACATTGAACTCCTTGAAATGGATATTCCCAATAAATCCTCCCATGTAACTTCTACTCTGAAAACTAATTTTGAAAGGGATGTTATTTTAGAAGTTGCTTCAATCCCACAGGGTCATGTGAGAACCTACAAAGAAATTGCCACATCAGTAAAAACTCAAGGTTACAGAGCTGTAGGAACTGCTATAGGCAAAAATCCATTCCCAATAGTTGTTCCCTGCCACAGAGTTATTAGGTCTGATGGTAAAATTGGTGGTTTTAGGGGAGGAAAACAAATGAAAATTGAAATGCTTATTAATGAAGGGTTCAAAATAAAATCAGATAAAATATTGCTCGAAAAATAAAAAAATAGGGATTCAATTTTTTTTAGGTTAAGAAGAAAAATGGAAGATTTTGATCATATCTTCTCTTGATATATTTTCATTGCCTCTTGGATTATGTCTGCAAATGTTGTGTCGTCCATGAGATCTTCTAGGTCCTCCACAGAGAAAACCTTTAAAACATTGTCTTTACATGCTTCAACACAAGCTGGAAGAATTCTGTCCTCCTTTTCAAGACACAATGTACATTTCTGTGTGGATTTCTTTTCGAGATCCATAACCATCATCCCGACTGGACATGAGATCATGCATAGTCTGCAAAGTATACAGGCCTCCTCATCAACCATTAGCACTCCATCTTCTTCCTTTATTGCATTGGTTGGACATATTCTTGCACATGGAGCTTTATCAGGATGACAGTGCATACAAAAGATAGGTACGGTGGATGTTTTTTTCACCCTGGAAACTCCGTGTTCTTCCTTACATGCTGTGACACAGTCCTTGCACTCGGTGCACATTCTTGGATCTACTACCATCAACGTCTTCATTGAATCATTCCCATGAAATTTTTAGTTTTTTCATCTTTTTACTTGGCTTCTTGTTTTCCTTGTAGTTTGTGGAAGAAATCAGGCATGCCTGAAGAGTCCCTTGGACCTACCAAAACTTCCCATCCCGAATCATCCTCTATCTCACCACTAATTGGAGCTGCAAGACCCGGTATAATCAGGGTTCTTGTTTTAACTTTATCTTCTATACCGGAATCTTTAATCAACTCTGCTACAGATGCTCCAGTTAATTGTCCTCCTGCAAGAGAAACATCAACTGCACGTCCCTCTGTATCCAATACAAGTAAGTAACAGTTGGATTTTCCAGATTTAAGATCTCCTTCCACTGTGTAGTAGGTGAGTGCGAAGTTGGTTGTGAGTGCCACTGGTGAGTCCTCAGTTAATTCACCAAACTCGTATAGTCCTGCATCAACTGCCTGTGGCTTCCTTGGATCTGTGAAAACACTTTGACGTAATGTTAAAACTGGTATAAGTTCCCATATGTTGGTTCCATGAATTATTAGCATATCTGCATATTTATTCATCAAAGTGGCTGATATTGTCGCCTCTTTTATACCGCCCTGTACTTCATCATCCTCATACAACCATGTTAAAGCTGGAATTCCCATAATTGGGAATCTGAAGTCCTCATCCTTTTCTTCAATGGCCAGTCTTCTGATCATGACGAAGTTATCAAGGGTGTCACCGATTCCATCGTTGACATAGGTGCCAGGATCAAGAACTATTTCATGCACACCCTTGGATCGTAGAATATTTGAGATCTCCTTCATCTTTTCTAGATCGTTTGGAACAAAAATTGCCAGTGGACAATCATATTCCAGTGCCAGTTCAGCCATTGCATCGAAGTTGTCTTGGGTTGCAGCATAAATTAGTGGCCTTTCATCACCCACATTTTCAAGAGCAGCTTTCATTGCTGCAGGATCCAATGAACACAGTACCAATGGTAGTTTTGATGATTTTAGCTTTGAAGCAGTTTCTGCAAATTTATCAGCATTTCCCGAAGAATTTCTCAGGGCAATACCATCTAAAACTAATGTTTCACCGGTACGCTCAAATTCAGATTCTTCGATGATTTTTACTCGCTCTGCAAGTGCTTTGTCATCCATATCATCGTTAACATCAATTATGATGGGGGTTGGATTGTAATAAGTGAGTTCATATCTGTAAAGTACTTCGTCCCCACCAACTACGATGGTTTTATCCCCTTTTCCTATGGTAATTTCCCTTACAGCAGGTGCAAGCAGATTTTCGAGTTCTTCCAGTTCATGGGCAGCCAACTGTGTACACAGCTCAAGGTCTGTTTCCTTGTCGGACAGTTTGGTCGCGAAGGCCATACACGAAGCCTCTCCACACTTAGCACAATTTGTTTTGGGGAGTAACCTGTAAATTTCCATTGCAGTGACTTGCAATTTTATTACCTCCTTATTCTAATTCAGTGATCCAGTTTGTGATATCAGGGACATCTGTAGTCAGGTAATCCCTAGTGAATGTGTTTCCTATTTCTTTAAGCATTTTTACTGATGACGGATGCAACATCATGAATATGTCAACTCCACACAGCATCATGGTTAATCCGGTTATTATTTCCCAAATTGGGCCACGATATGCTGTTGGACCCCATTCATCCTTCTTCATCCATGCTTCACGTGAACCCCATGCATTGGTTGTTCCTGAAGACATTGGCATCTGAAGATCGGTGTCTCCCTTGAGGGCTGCCAACCTTGTTCTGGTTATCACATCAATGGAAAATTCTATTCCGTAACCCAATGCACATGTGGTTGGATCCATCACAATGTCGTTTTGTGTAAGACCCTCCTTCATTAGGTACTTGTTCAATGTTTTTTGCATGTTCAAATCAGTTATTGCCCATGAAAGAACTGCATGATTGTAATCCACAGCAGCCTTTGCAACCCTTTTATAATCAAGATCAAGGTTTGCTGAAGCAAGTAAACATCTTTCACCCTCTGCAGCTTGAGCAGCTGCTTCAAGCACTATTGGATCCTTGACAGGATCTCCAGAAGCTCCTATTACAAGGGGAACCTTCACTGCTTGAAGAACTTCTTCAATGTCTTGAGCTGCCTGACGCGGTGTTTTGTCCATGACCTTCGGACCAGTTCCAATGAGGTGTATGGTGATCATGTTGGCACCGTAATCTTTAACAGCTTTTTTAGCCCATTCCCCAGGATGTTCCATAACATCATCAAAATGTTCCCTTATTGGTTTTGGAAGTCCTGGCATTGGAATATCAAATACATCGAAGGTTACAACAGGAGGGTTTGGTTGAGGTTCTTCAAATCTGTAAAGAGCTTTCTGCCCACCTAAGAAGACCGATTTCCTTGATCCTGCCCCTAGTTGAACTTCTGCAACCTCTCCAGGGTAGTTGTGCACTGGAGGTGCAAATGGTTCCATGGTTGGCAGTATCTCCTTTGCAACTTCAGCCTGCTTTTGAGCCACTTGCTGCACCATTCTTTGGACGGCCGGCATTATTTGAATCTCCAGCTCATCAAAGTCCATTCTAAAATCATTTATTTCTATGGTGTCTGTATTTTCCAGTAGTTTAAGAAGTTGTGTCATTTTATCCATTGATACACATCCTTAATTCATTTTAAAATCCTAGATACTATGTTTGAAACAGTTTGAACAGATTCAGAATCATTTGAAAGAGTTATCAATGGAATTCCTTCAACATCATATTCTGCTACTTGACTATCTTCGTATATGGTTCCAATTATTTCAATACCCGTATCTTCGGCTTTTTTAAGTATTAAATCTTTATTTTTCGGAGTGATTCTATTTACAACTAAGAATATATCTTTAAAGTTGATATCAAGTTCATTTGCAAGTTCACCAATTCTGTGAGCAGTTAACATTCCTCTTTTGGATTTATCGGTTACAACAAGCATCGTATCTACATTTTGTGTTGTTCTTCTGCTTAAATGTTCAAGACCGGCCTCTGTATCAATAACAATGTAATCGTAGTTCTTTGACAATGTTTCGATGATCTTCCTCAATATGTTGTTTACTGCACAGTAACAACCACTTCCCTCGGGTCTTCCCATTACAAGCAAATCAAATTTAGAGGTTTCTATTACAGCTTCCATGATCTTGTAGTCCAGAATATCCCATTTATTCATTTCTTTGGGGATATTTCCCTGGGCTGTATCGATCTTGAGTTCTTCCCGCACATCACCCACAGTTTTAATCACTTCTACACCTAATGCCTCAGGAAGGTTAGAATCAGGATCTGCGTCAATTGCAAGCACATCCTTACCTTTTTGTGAAAGTTCCTTGATTAAGAGGGATGAAAGAAGGGTTTTACCAGTTCCACCCTTGCCACTTACAGCTATTATCACTAGATAGTCTCCATTTTCATGTTAAGAATTTATTTCTTTTTTATTATAACTTTCTCAGCGTAGATTTTCGCATTTTTAAATATAATTTTCATTCCACCTGAGGAAGGTACGGTGAGTTCTGGAATGTATCCCACTTGTGGTATTGGAGCTTCGCCCATCATGAAGTCAGATCCAGTAGCTGTTTCTTCAACAACTTCTTCTGTTTCAACTTCTTTAGCAGCTGATTTTTTAGACTCTTTTAATCTCTCAACCACCGGGTGGTCATGTTCCCTTAAGAATTTTCTTATTTCTTTGATGCTGTTGGCTTCTTCCTCTGTAGGAATTTTATCTGCCAAATCTTCAGGAATGAAATCGATTAAAGAATCTTTTATAGCCTTTGGTAACCAGATAATACGTTCATATCCACCATCTGCTTGTAAAAACTTAGGGGAACGCATATATTCCAAACTTAAACCTGCAAATCCTTCAACTTGTTTACCTCCAGAACACTGCCCTGCCATTGCGGAAAATGGAATTCCAAGAGGGGTTTCTCCTTTATAATCCCTGTCAACAATTCCAATTCCATCCAATTCAGGTATGTAAAATGCTACAGCTTCAAAACATCCACAGGACGTGTGTGGATAACCAAAAACACTGTGAAGATATACTCGTTCCACAGTACCCTGGGATTTATCTGCCATAACACTATTCACATTTACATATTCACCTTTAATATCATCCAATACTTCTCCCTTTTCAATTTCAAATATTGGCCCATCAGGATCCATTTTTGCAGCAGCTCGGCAGTCGAACCAGTTTATAGCTCCACATAAAGCTGTTCTGTCTGGTGTTACTACGCAAGTATGGGTCGGAGCAAAGGATTGGCACATGACACAGCCATAAAACACATCAACATCTTCATCAGAAAGTTCACGTGCCTTGGAATCCCTATCTTCGTACTGTTTGGATGCATTGGCAAGGAATGTTTCTACCTCTTCTGAGTCAGTTAAAACTTTGATGGAAATTGCTTCAATAATTGGAAATTCTTCCTTAAACAATATTGAAATTGCTTTCCCAAGGTGTTCAAATCCGAAACCTAATTCTACGGCTTCCTTACTCACACGACACCATATTTGGTCTCGTTGATTTAGGTGCATGAATCCCTTGATGTAGTTACAGAGTTCGTGAGTTCGACGTTCTATAACCCCTTCAAGTTCTTTTTCCAATTTTTCGCCCTTGATCTCAATTAAAAGACCGAAAGGGTAGATTTCACTTTCTTTCATCCCATTTAGATCGGGTCCGATTATTTCTATCTTCCCATCTTCTACATCTTCTTCTACTTGAACAAGTTCTGCCCCAATGGACTTGGGACCAGCAAGTTCAACGAACATGTTCGCTGCCCTTATCCTTTCTCCCTCATACATGGGGCTGACATCCACAGGTATATCTTCAAACATTGAATTCCTCCAAATCAGTGTTTTCTGCTATAAGATTCAACAAATGTTTAATTTAATTCAATTTCATTTTTTCTAAGTATTTTGACCATTCTTCATCATTCATGTTAGGAAATGAAGCATCTGCATTGGAATGGAAATATTTACAGATTGTCAGTGTTTTTAAGTGCGGTGCAAAGTGTTTCAGCGTTGAAAGACCCTGAGAAGCCATGTAATAAATGCCCCCTACGAAAATGACAAGGTCGTGCTGTCCTTCACCCATAACACCCTTCCAATCTGGATCCTTAAGAAGGTTCAAAATTTCCACAGTGCCGTAGGATTTTGTTTCAACATTTCTCTCTGAAAATATTTTGAATGTATCTGCAGTAGTTACAACCGGCAGATCCCATTTCTCGGCTATTTCAATTGAATGTGTTAGAAGGGGTTCTTCCTTGGCCAATGGCCCAATAACAAGCAAAGGCCGTTTAGCCTTTTTCATCATCATTTTTGCTGTTTCAGGCGTTACAAGCAGGGCCTGTTTAGGTCCGGCTATTACCGTGGGTTGCCATGGAATTACTCTTTCATTCATCTTAATCACCTTTCATATCCATTAAAGATGGTTCCTGAGGAATCTCACGTGGTTTCCAGTTATTTTCCTCTAAGATCTGCATTACATCCCGTTTATAGGTTATTGGAATGTCTTTTTCCACCCTTACGAACTTGTAAATGTCGTTGGGTAACGTTCCAAAGTACTTTTTATGGAGATCAATGTAATGATTTAATTTCAGTTGCCTGCCTTTAGAAGTATCATTTGGCCTTATGCATAATTTTGCAGTCATCACAGTTGCTTCTCCAATGGTCTCTGCAGCGTACAAAAGATGTTCCGGAGCAGGTTCACCAGCAACCTCTGAGTGCTTTCTAAGATCATTTATTCTCCAGGAATCTTCTTTATCTGTTCTTCCCAGGAATAACCGCCTATATTTAGATGCTTGAGGACCCACAACAACAGGTATGCCCCATCGATTAACTCCTGTAGCAATTGCAGCTGCTTTTTGTGAATATGCTCCCCATGCAACTCCACAAGCTCCAACCCTGTTTAGTATGTAATCAGCAATTTCTTCG
The DNA here is from genome assembly GCA_024167805.1 of Methanobacterium sp. ERen5. Classification (GTDB taxonomy): domain Archaea; phylum Methanobacteriota; class Methanobacteria; order Methanobacteriales; family Methanobacteriaceae; genus Methanobacterium_B. The sequence continues at coordinate 852,618 of CP099988.1, forward strand.
AAGTTTCCTTCAAGGGGTTTCTTGGCGAATATGTTGGCTATTTTGATGGCAACTCCCGGAATATGGGCGTTTGATACACAGGAACCCATGTTCACCAAGCCTTTAGCATCAAATGATCCGCTGTACCTTTCGTATAGAGTCTTACCTTCTTCATCCCTGTATTCTCCCAGGGTCATTGCTCCACATCCAGTTGTTACTACTATGTAGTTTCTCTCCAAGAACTCCTCTGCCATTTTTGCAACTTCTTCCCCGCCATCAGGATAGTTAGTGCAACCTACAAATGCTATGACTCCGGGGATGTCACCAAGTACTATTGGTGCACCGACCTTTCTGACTTCAACATCTTGAACTGGCCCTCTTCCAGCCCGGACATTGTACTTCTGGTTCTCAAGATCTTTTTCTCCTACCTTTGCCATCATAGATATGATAGGTATGTCCCTAGGACATTCCTGCTCACAGCGGCCGCAAGAGTAACATACATCGTTTTTGTAAAGTTCTTCCATCTTTGAGATATCACCCTCACTCGTGGCAACCACAGCATCCATCATTGGCAGGCTGTTTGGACATACACGAACACACCATTCACATTCGGTGCATTTTTTTGCAAGTTCCACGAATTCATCCATGTCCGGCAGTACCTGAACTTTGGATCTTTCTCCAGATGTTTTCATTGCGACTTTGGTAGCTACTTCACCAACCTTATCGGGGTCAAGTATTAATGCACCATCTATTTGGTTGCTTATGAGTTCTGACACGATTATATCTGCATCTTCATTGGTTTTATCAGGAAGACCCAAACACATTTTATCAGTTGTTGCTATGACCGTTGCGTTGTTTTTCTTAGCTTCTTCAAGAACATCTGTTCTTATACACTGTTCATCAACAACTATAACATCTGCAACACCACTTCTTATGAATTTAAGCTGTTTTGATATGGGACCTACAATTTTTGCATTGTGGTTGTAGCGCGTGATATCTATGGCAGCACAACAAATTCCACAAACCTCAAGATCATCCTCCAACTCTTGATCCTCAAGATAATCCATTATTCCAGCTCCAGGAGCCACGTTGTGTCCTATGCAGAGAATAACTGGTTTTTCCCTGTCAATGGTTCCCACTCCAAGTTCAACTAGAGGTGCTTCAGGATCACCCTTAGGAAGATCTAGTGCCGCAATCTGTGCAATATCACCAACTTCCTTTCCAAGGTTATCCATTAAACCTGCATGAAGAGCTTTGGATTCAAAATCCTTACTACTACCTTCTTGACCAGTGTGACATGCAGATAATAGATGTACCATCTGTTCTTCAAGGTAATCTAAGGCCTCCTTGAGATCTCCAAGTACTTTGGGTTTTTTACCAATTAAAGTCCTCATTATAGGTGCTTCAATATCTATATCCATTCCCAAATCTATTGGAAAATCATCCCCCTTTTTATCTATCAAATACTCCACAAGATGTCTTGCATGACCAGAATGGGCCGCTGATCCTATACAACATGCAAGAAGAATAGTCCTTGCTTGTTGAGTTTCAGCATCAATTCCACATGCACCCCTCTTATTTAGAAGATCACACTTTCCGTAGGTACATAAACAGCACATATCACAGAAAGGTGAATAAAATGGGGGATATCTTTCAAGCAGCTTCATGTCCCAAGATCTAAGATCTGTCACATTCGGCTTTTGAGTGGGACCCATGACCACAGATGATTCATCTGTAGATTCAATCCCATCTTCCGAGATAATATCTCCTATTGATATCTTGAAATCCTTTGTTTTCCAAAAATCGGCTTTAAGTTCCTTAGGTTTAGGTGCCATGACTATCACCAAATTATTAATGATTTATAATGATGTTTTTTCTTTTGTATGCATCGAATATATAAATATGTGGTATTACGAATCAATGCAACTGCTATGTTATAATAGCTTAAAAGAGCTTTGAACGTTTGATTGGCAGCAACCATCAAGAATTTTGAATCTGTTTAAATGAAAAAAAGTATGACAACTTTTTGTGTTGTACCGAACAAATTCAAACTTGTGGTTCGAGTCTTTTAATCATGAACGCCATGAATCCGACAATCATAGGAAACAAAAATAGATACATGATTAGTAGAAGTATCGGAGGTAAAAATGAACCCATAACAGTTGCAGCTGCAATTAACATGATCATGGTGATAACTGGCCCCAAAATAGCTACGAACATGTAAATCATGGTGAATGAATTAAGTTTTTGGGAATAATCCTTGAGTTTCATTCTCATTTCATAGGCTGTATCCTCAGCTATAACATTTAATGTCTTTGCAAGATCCCCACCACTTGAAAGGGTTCTAGTAATTTGATATATGGCTCTTTTTAAACCTTCAGAATTAATCCTTTCACTCATGTCAGTGAGAGCCTTCTCTGTGGTTTCCCCATATTTAATTTCTTCAAGAGCTCTTGCAAATTCTTCCGAAAGTGCACCATAACCTGAAAGAGCAACAGAACGCATACTATCATGCATACCTATTCCTGCCCTTAATTCTGTTGCCATCTGTCTTAGTGCAAATGGAAGTTCCCTAGATGCTTCGTTGGATCGTGACCCCTTTTTAATATTAGGAAGAAACACAAAAACAATCGACATCATCAATATGATGAGTCCAAAAACTGCCCCAATAATTACCCCAAATCCAAGCACGATCATCAACATGAAAACGACTACGAAGGATATTCCTCCAATAACCATGATCATTTTGGGCTCTAAATCTGCTTTTTCATCTTCTTTAAGTAGTTCCTCGAGTGATGCCTTTTTATACGCTTTCTTTTTATCATCTTCGGGTTTGGGAGTGGTATCTCCACGATCATATTTCTTGTCAATGAGATCCTTGAAGATTTCTATCTCATCTTTATCCATCCTCATTTTCTCGATAACACGAGGAGATCTTCTTTTTACAGTACTCTGAGTTTTAGAAGTAAAACTAAATCCTCTTGATGATTCTTTAGACTTTGAAGATCTTTTAATACCTGACCTAACTTTTCCAGCCCTGTTACCTATACCATTCAACTTTTCAACTGGAACAGATACTCCTTCTCCAACTTTCTTAGTTGAATCAACAGTGATCCCTCCCAATCTATTGAAAAAATGTTTGAGCCCCTCAAAAACCATTTGTAACCACCAGAGTATAATATTAAATCTGCGTACTAAATTAAATATACCTAATTAAAGTTAGAGAATCTGTTCAAGTATTTCATCAGGATCCTTGTAGTAGTTGTTGATGAACGTTCCCACGTCCTCTATCGAACGGATGTTGTTATCAGCCAAATACTCTAAAAGAAGCCTTCTTTTCTCTATTTCTTCCTCAATTTCCGTTATGCCTATTCCCCTAAGATCTGCTATTTCCCTAAGGGTTTGACTGGCAATTCCCACGTATTCTACTTTATCAGTGACATTATTCCATTCAAAAACTCTGTTTAATTGGACATTGCCTTCTTCCATACCCACAACTTCTGCAACTTCTGTTACTCTCCTAATTGAACCACCTTCAGGCCGATACATCCTATTTTGCATTATTATGAAGTCCAATGCAGGAATCATTATTGTTGGAACCTGCATAGGAGGATTAACCAATCTTGTAACAGTTTCCCTTGCAGTGTTTGAGTGAACAGTACCCATTCCAGAATGCCCTGTGTTTAGAGCTGTGAAGAGAGTCACAGCTTCTCCACCCCTTACTTCTCCAACGATCACTCTGTCTGGTCTTTGCCTTAAAGAGTTTTTCACCAGGATGTCCATGGTTAGTTCACCTTTTCCCTCAATGTTAGGTGGGCGAGTTTCCATCCTCAAAACATGGGTGTGGGGAAGTTGAAGTTCCAATGTATCTTCAATTGTTATTATCCTTTCACGAGGAGGAGTAAATGCAGTTATGGCATTTAATGTAGTTGTTTTACCAGAACCCGTACCTCCAGCTATGATTGCGTTGCATGGTTTAACTCCAAGTCCGTCGGTGCAGACCCATAGAAAACCAGCTAAATGAGATGATAATGTTTTAAAATTAATTAAATCAACAATTGTCAGTGGATCTTTTCTAAATTTCCTGATGGTTAATGTAGCACCATCGGCAGATACTGGAGGAATTGTGGCATTCACCCTTGAACCATCTGGCAATCTAGCGTCCAATATTGGTGTTTGTTGATCAATTCTTCTGTTCACCTGTCTTGCAATAACATCAATTATGGCCTTGATCTCTGAATCATCATCAAAAATAACGTTGGTGATCATCATTCCAATTTTTCGATGGTACACAAAAACATTCTTGTTGGTTCCAATGACCATTATTTCCTCTAGATCATCGTCTTTGATCATTGGATCAAGCTGCCCATAACCCAACATCTCCTGTGAAATCTGGGTGGCAAGTCTGTCCACATCCCTAACACCCTTGCTCCTTAAAAATTCCTTAACTTCCCCAATAAAGCTAACCTCATCAATCCTGAAATCTTCACCCTGGGCAACAGCAACTTCAACCAGTTTTTCCCTTACCTCGTTGAATATTTGCCTTTCGTTGTCTGAAAATTTAGGTAAGTTAACATTGTAGTTAGGTATGAGACCCTCTTCAACAATCTCAGCTTTAAGAACATTAGAAACTTTCTTAACAGTTTTAGGGTGCCTAGTAGGTCGTTTCATGACCTTATCAAGATTAAACTCAGGTTCTTCAGAGTCTACAGAAGATTCTTTGATTATTTCCCCTTTATCATCTGATTTGCTCTTGAAAATGTCATTAGATTCTTCATCAACATCATCATCTGAAGCAAATTCCCCTAAAAGATCCCTTAGGATTTCTTTTCGTTTATCTTTCATAACTCTCAACTATTTATATTATTTATCCAATATTTAAGCATATGGAAATCCAGTGTGAGTGTGGGTTGGGTTGTGTCGATAAGGCAGATACCATTTTAAATGGAATTACAGAGATTACCCGCCCCTGTGAAAACTGCTTAAAACCCAATCTCAAAAAGTTCAAACCATTAATGGAACAGATGGACCTTGAAAAACTCGATGCAAATTATGGAAGATGCAATTGCAAAAAAAGACACCTTGACTTGGTTATGGGACACGTACTAAAAATACTCATTGAAACTGGGGACCGAGATAAAAAATCCACACTTAGAAACTGCTGCACCCCATTAATAACACCAGCATACCCCTCAAATGCTGCACCCTACCTTTCAGAAAATTCAGTGGTAATATTAACAGATAAAGTAACTAAAGAATCAGCGGTAAGGATTGTTGAAGAAATTCCAGAAGTAAAGGGAGTTATCAAAGGAGACATTAAACGGGTTGTGGGTATAAAGGATGCCAATTCCCAACCAAATGTTTATGAACTTCTCTCTGGTTGTGATATGCGTTGTGATATTGTCACCACCCAACATGGTCCTTTATGCATATACCGGAAACAATCCCAGATACACTTGGAATTCTCTAAACCAGTGTCCCCCAAGGTTCAGATGCTCGAAAAATATCTGGATAAATATGAAAGTCCTCGGGTGATGGATTGTACATGTGGGCCCGGAACCTTAGGAATAGCTTCCCTTAAGTATGGTGCTAAACACGTGGTTTTTAACGATTTATGGCGTCCTTCTATTGAAATGACTGTTTTAAATCTTGAAGTTAATGGTTTTGAAGTTGAATCTTTACATTCAAACAGCAGCCAGGTTGCAGAAGGTAAAAATTTCAAGGTTTACTGTGCCGATCTAATGGAACTGAAGGATGATATTGATGAAAAATTTGATCTGTGCATAGTGGACACCTTCCCCGGCGTAGATACCAAGGAATTTGTTGAAGCTGTAAGCAAACTTTGTTCAGAAGTGGTTGTTATCTAAAGGGTTTAAACCAAACCCATGTAAATTACTATGGCCGGAACAATCAAAACTCCCATCAAATTGGATTTATTCACTCCAACGTAGTGTGGAATTAACCCCAATGAGATAGAGGTTATATAAAGAGTTATAACATAAAATAAGTTTGAACCTTCTTTTAAAGTGAAAATAACTACCAATACCGACATTAAAATTATTATTCCCCTTGAGAGTTTGTAGTAATTCAATTTATGAATATTTTTTATCATGAAATCTCCCAAGAATATGCAGAAAAAAACAGATATTGATACTGCAGTTATAGAAACAAAGATGAACATTACCAGAATTTGAAGATCGAAGTTTTGAATGAGCTTATCTATGAACACAGCAACTCCACTTCGAGGATTACCAATAATATATATGGTGATGAGAGAAAATAGTGCATCTGAAACATTCACTCCACTCATTGCCACTAGAAAACTCTCCCTGCCTTCTGCCATATTCCCACCCCCACTAATCTCTTGGGCTAGTATACTCCCCTGTGCCGGACCCATTCCAGGTAAAAACCCCAGGATTGTTCCAGCAATACCACCAGCAAATATGCCTCGGATAATTTTACCATCAACCCTTAAGTTGTGATCTTCATGTTGGTATGGCAAATAAGAATTCTGCGATAAACTATAGATCAATGTGCTAACACCAAAAAAGCCTGAAAAAATTGTTAATAGCAATACATTTGGAGAAACAGTGCTGTTTAAACTTGCCCAACCTATTATGCCAGAAAATATAAAGATTATCGATGACCAGAAAATCTCGTAAAATCCCTTGTTTAACCTTAATATCATGTAGATAGCTGTAAATGTGAGTATTAATGCTATGTATGGTTTAATTATGGAATAAAATCCCGGTAAAAGCATTATAAAAATTGGAAGTAGTGTAACTGTAACCATGAGTGATCCAAAACCTCCCAATGTTACCAGCCTTATTGCTTCTTTGCCCCTACCTTGAAGCATGAGATAATGGCCAGGCAAAACTGAAAGGGCTGTTCCTTCATCAGGCACTCCCAAAAACATTGTAGGAATGAAATCTATCAACGAGTGGGATATTGAGAGGGATATTAAAAATACTGCAAGGTACTCTGGAGAAAAATAGCTCATTAAATATACAGATGATGAAAATACAAAGGTTGCAACGGTGTTAACATGTATGCCTGGAACCATACCCGTGAATACTCCAACCAGAACTCCAAATACACAGGCTACGAACAGATCAAAAATTTTATCACCACAAGTATATCTTATGGATCTCACCATTATTATGATTAATTATTTTATTAGTAATACTATATTTATTAAAAAATAGTGTTGGTTTTAACAGTTGTACATGTTTAGCAAAAACAGGTTTTACTTAATAACTAGATCATAAAAAAACAGAGAACATGGTCCACTGATTATTAATTCATGATAATAGTGTTCCAATTTTATTAAAATAGTGCTTTGCTTGAAATTATTGGATTGAGTATTTACCCAAAAGTTCTTGTTAATACTAATATTATATTTATATAACATTATTAAAATTAAAAAAAATTATCCAGGTATTCTTAATGAAAATCCTACTGAATTTGAAAGATGCTGTTTATTACGCATTAAACGGATGGTACAACCTACTATTTTTAGGGTTAATACTGTTTTTAGCCGAAAATATGTATACCCTTCCTGGAAATCCGCAGGGTTTTGATCTGTATGATTTTTCTGTGTTGTTGATCATTGGATTCCTGTGGATCATGGAATCGGGTTACATATTCCAAATATTGGAAAGTACTGTTCATGGTTCTGATAAATCTCCTAAATTTATTAGATTTAAATCAATGATGGTCCATGGATTAAAGGAAAATTTGGTGCTGTTTACCTATCTACTCTGTCCAATAATTTTGATAGGACTTGTAATATTGAATGCAAAAGTACTGATGAAAGTCCTAGAACTTAATCCAGATGTTATAATGTACTACCTTCATTCAGCTAGAACATTCTATTTCATTACTGTACTTGGATTGTTTGCTTTAATTTATTTCTGGTACATGGGAGTTCTTTTAAACATGGCACATTACAAAGGCTCAATATACTCAGGATTCGATCTAAAGGGAGTTAAACAAAGGTTTAAAAATGCGGGAATAAAAAACCTCACAGCAATATATATCTTTATTGGTGCAGCATCCCTACTTCTTGTATGTACCTTTTTAACATACAGCATGGTCCCAGTGTACATTTACAAATGGGATATTGTGGATATTTTAACCCAGTTTATAATTGGTCCCTTAATGATCATTTCAGGAGTTAGAATGTTAGGTTTGCTTGATCAGAAGCTTTGATATTCTATTAAACTCTAGTGTTAAAAAATAATTCAGATACAATATTAATGATCACGTACAACAAAAAATAAGAGGTGATACAGATTTTGGAAAGGAAATATATGTTGATTTTATCGGTTTTAATGATCATATTTTTGATGGGCAGTGCTTCAGCTGCCAACACAACTAATGTTAAGCATTCTAATAGTCAAAATATATCAAATCTACATTTTAAGCTGATTTCAAATCACTACAATTCTACAACCAGCACTATAAAGAAAGTAAATGGTGCAAAAAATCAAATAGTGCCAGGATACGGTTGTTGCTCTGTTTTGGTCCATGTGAAAAAGGGATACGATGTATATTCATTCCGAAGAGACTCAGTTTATACAGCCCCCTGTACATTAAGAAAACTAATTGGTACGGGAAAGATGCTTTGGAAGAATACAAGACAACCAACGGATACTTTTTCCATACAGTTATATCCAAAAATGGATGGATATTTGGTGCTGGAGGTCCTGATATCCCAAGCCTGAACAAACAGCTAATGGAACTTGCAGGAAGAACATCTGCATCTGGCCACATAACATCCGGCACCATAAAAAGTGCCACGTCCCTCCTAAGACAAATGGGAATGGGACATTTCTTAATAAAAGCTCCAGATGATAATGTGGGGGCAGTAACTTACAATGGAGGAAGCTTGAAAACTGCATTATTTAAAATGTCAAATGGGCAGTACGTAAGCGTGCCAAACAGTCCATCATGTTACAGAACAGGTTATATTTCAACTGCGAATCCTGTTGCTTCATCAATCAGCCTCGCAATGAGTGATCGTTGGGGAGTGAACAGACGTAACATAATGACCTATCAGGTTCAAAATGTGAAGGATCTGGTGAATTACTCAACCAATGTTAAGATCTGGGCATCAGACAGCAGAGGAACACCAGACACCATAGTGTTCAATGGGAAAGAAATTTCTAAGTATTCAATTCCAAGGGCTCCTAACAAAAAATTAATTGGACAAATGGTTTTCAAGGACAACACAAATATTCCAAGTAGAATCAGTGGAGAAGTTTTAAACGGCTTGAATTATGGATATAAATCAACATTTTCAGCCGATGGAAAGAATATATCAATAAACTTCAACTCATACAAATCTGATCTTCACTACCAAATTTACAGCACCAAAACCAAAGGAGCTCAAGGTTATGGTAAGTACACCACAGTAATGGTCACAGGTAAGAATGATCAAGGAAGTACGACTCACAGAGTTGTTTACTACTTTAACAACATGTTTATTAACAGCAAACTCACATTAAGCAACGCTCAAGGAAGTGTGTTCTACACATCAGAATCTAAAAAGGTTGGATCACAGATCTTCGAAACATTGAAGGGTAAAATAAGTAAAACCTTAAGTTTCACAGGACATGTTCAAACTGCAATGGATTATAAAAATGGACAGCAGCTTTACAAAAATTCCACAGTGAATATTAACTATCAAAATAATGGAACCACTTTTAGCAGTACCCGTGCCAAATTGAAGTTTGTTTATCAGAATTTTAATGGAAATTACTCTTTGATGAAAAAGGTGTCTAATTCAACAACCAGTTACAGCAACTCCACGTACACAAAAACAACACTGATGAACTTCAACTACAAACGCAGCACAAAGGGAAAACTAGTTGGTTTACAGATAACTGGAAATGCAAATGGTGTCGAAGATAGTCTAACTAAATTTAAAAGCACCATTCAAGTTCAAACAAAGCAAGATGTGACTGATCTCTACAGTGAAGGTTACCATTCAAGAAATTATTCAGAGCATACCACCAGTGTAAGCACCACCACGAAAAAAATCACACCCCTCTATGAATCAGTGATCCTGTAAATTTGATTGCGAGTGTATGTCATTTCCAATCCAACCATTCTTTTTTTTGAAATTATAAATTCTCATATCCCAATAATTAATTGAAATCTGAATATCTAGGGATAACATGATTTGTTGATACAAATAATAGGGGAAAACATAGTGGAACTCCAAGAAATAGTTGTCAGACTCGAATCACTTTCTACACCCGAAAATATAGAAGGAATGGCTAGGTTTGGTATAACCCCAGAAGAAACCTACGCAGTAAAACTACCAGAACTGCGAAAAATTGCTAAAGAAGCTGGTAAAAATCATGAACTGGCATTGAAACTTTGGGAATTAAATTTTAGAGAAACTAAAATACTGGCGAGTATGATCGATGACCCTAAAATGGTTTCGTCCACCCAGATGAATGAATGGGCCTTAGAATTTGATTACTGGGAGATTTGTGATCAGTGCTGTATGAACTTGTTTAGGAAAACAAATTTTGCATACGATAAAATTTTTGAATGGGGAGACCATGAAGAGGAATTTGTTAAAAGAGCAGCTTTTTCATTGTTAGCTGTGCTGGCTGTTCATGATAAAAAACAGCCAGATGAACAGTTTGAACAATACTTCCCCTACTGATCTCCGCCTCAACTGACGATCGGAATTTCGTCAAAAAGGCTGTGAACTGGGCTTTAAGGAGTATTGGGAAGAAAAATTCCAGTTTAAATAAAAGTTCCATAGATTTGTCAGTAGAAATTTTGGCAATCAACACAAAATCTTCTAAATGGATAGCCAGTAACGCTCTAAAGGAATTGAAAAGTGAAAAAGTAAGAAAAAAATTGGGGATCTAAGTTAGTTGTTCAACAGGTAGACTGAGTAGTTTAAGTAACTGGCTATGCTCACCCAAATAATGTAGGGTATTAAAAGCAGACCTGCATTTCTTGATAGTACACTGAAGGCTATGATGTTTGCAAATATTGCTATCCATAGGAACATTATCACAATAAATCCTCCAAAGAGGGAGTGAGCTCCAAAGAATACAACAGACCAAATAAGGTTCAATGCAAGTTGAACACCAAATATTAATACTGCAAATTTAACATCCTGCCTGTACAACCCTTTACGCAGAATTAAAAACAGTGCTATTCCCATTAAAAAGTATAGTATAGTCCAAACAGGTCCAAATATCCAGTTTGGAGGTGCCCAAAATGGTTTTGCTAATGCTGCGTACCAAGTGGTGATATTTGAGAAAGTGAAGTAGGATCCCAGAGATGCCACTAAAAATGGTATCATTAACGAACCTATGAGAAGTGGTAATTCTTTTATATTGAATTTTTCCATTTTATCTAACTCCTTTATAAAAATTGCATATCGCTATAACAATCTAAATTTATTTTTAACATCAGGGTTTTAATTTACTTGAATTAATGATTGATCCTGGTTAAAATATGGTTTTCATTAATTTTCAGGGTGTGAACTCAACCCAGTTGTTTTGCTATTTTATGATGGAATTTATTTAGTTTTAGGGTTTATGGTTTTAGAACTTCATAAATAAATTTTGAAGTTTAACTCTTCACAACTGGATATCCTGCTTTTTTCCATGCTGTCATACTTCCCATTACATTGGTTACATTTTTGTAGCCATTCATTTTCAGTATGGAAGTTCCGATACTTGCCTTGTAACCAGTATCACATGTTACAGCCACATGTTTATTTTTTGGAACTTTATCCAAATTTTCTTTGAGTTCTCCTATGTATATGTTGTAAGAACCTTCTATACGCTCATTTTCCCAGTCGTTTTTCTTCCTTACATCCAATATAAAAAGAGATTTTTTCCCCATGTTTGGAAGCAAATCATGAACTGACCATGTGTGAACAGTTTCAAAATCTCCAGATCCCTTGAACCATACTGGAAATCCTCCAGAAAGATAACCATAGACATTATCATAACCCAATCTTATCATATATCTCTTAAGATCTTCTATGTTACTGTTATTTTCGTCCACCACAATTATTGGTTGTTCATAATTTAAAAACCACCCTGCATATGAAGGTAGGCCGTCTTTCCAAATATTCAGAGTGTTTGGAATATGTCCGCCTGCAAATGCTGCAGGATCCCTCACATCAACAACTTGACCTCCCTTAGACATCAATTCTTTCAATTCATGTATTCCTAGTGGCTTTAAATAGGGTAGTTTACAGATGAGAGATGGCCCATTTAAATTATTCTTTTCCATTTCTTCGAAGTAGGGAGGGGTGTAAAGTTTCTCCTGTACTTTAAATTCAAGGAATTCTTTTTCAGATTTTTTAAGTGTATTGTTAGTCTTTTTTTCATAACCCACCGTTGTAAATTCCTGTTCACGAATAACTGCTCCACAAACAGAACCTGAACCATGTGCAGGTAGGATTATAACATTATCATCTAATTTAAGAAGTTTATTAAAGACGCTGTTGTACATTGCTTCAGCCATTTTCAAGGTTTCATTGTTTCCATAAAGGTCACACCGACCAATTTCTCCAGCAAAAATAGTATCACCAGTGAATACCATGTATGGATATTCAGATACGTCTCTGTCCTTTAACAATAGAGATATGCTTTCATTGGTATGTCCAGGGGTTTCAATAATTTCAATAACAAGATTTCCTATTTGAAATTTATCCCCTTCAACTACAAAATTGCCATATGCAAAATCAACCCCTTTTCCATGGAATATATCCGCCCCAACAATTTCACGGAGCTCTAAAGAACCCGTGGTAAAATCTTCGTTCCTATGAGTTTCAAAAATGTAGTTGATCTTCATGTTATTTTTCTCTGCAATATCAATGTAGATATCACAATCCCTCCTTGGATCAACCACTGCTGCTATTCCATTGGACCCTACGAAGTATGATTTATGGGCAATTCCTTCTGATTTCACAGTTTCTAATATCATGAGTTATCACCAACTATTCCATTAAATTTTTTTTGTATGATGAAAGCAACTAAATGTTACAATGATTCAACAGTTCATTTGTTTAGTTTTTGCTGTCTTTGTTAGTACTTTGTTAGTACTATGACTTTTAAATCAAAAATAACTTATCAATCCAATGTTATAATATTTATTGTAAACTTTTTTAAGGTGTTATTTATGGAGTATATAATTGAAACTCATGAAATCAGCAAGGTTTATGATGATTTTACCGCTGTAAATTCAATAAATCTTAAAGTACCAAAAAACAGTGTTTATGGAGTTCTGGGACCAAATGGTGCCGGTAAAACCACTCTAATTTCAATGCTGTGCACCATATTACATCCGACTTCTGGAACTGCAACAGTCAATGGATACGATGTAATGAAAAATTCTAAAGAGGTAAGACAATCTATAGGAGTAGTTTTTCAATCTAGAGCATTGGATGATATTTTAACTGGACGAGAACATTTAGAAATGCATGCTGCATTGTATGGTGTTCCAATGGATCTGAGGAAACAGAGGATAGAAGAAGTGCTTGATCTAATTGCACTTGGAGACAAGGCAGATGAGTACACAAAAACATACTCTGGAGGAATGAAAAGAAGGCTGGAGATTGGAAGGGGATTGATACATCATCCCAAGATTCTTTTCCTTGACGAACCAACGCTAGGATTAGACCCTCAAACCAGGGAAAATATATGGGAATATATCCAGGAACTAAATAAAACTGAAGATATCACAGTTTTAATGTCAACACATTACATGGAAGAAGCTGACAAGCTCTGTGATGAAATAGCAATCATCAATCATGGAAAAATAATCACTGCAGATTCTCCTAAAAACTTAAAAAGAGATCTTAAGGCAGATGTTATCACAATAAAAGTTGATGACCCGGAAAAATTCGTAAAAGAAGCTGAAAAATTGGACTTCATAAAAAATATCATGGTTGCAGACTCAAACATTAAAATAATGGTGGAAAGTGGGGAAAATTTAGTTGCCACTGTGGTAAATTTTGCAAATGATAATGATATCATTGTAAAATCAATTGAACTCGAACATCCTAACCTCGAAGATGTCTTCATAAATCTCACAGGTAAAAGAATTGTTGATGAGGGTTAAAAATGGCCGAATGGGAAGGAATATACACAATATGGTTCAGAGAAGCTAAAAGATACGTCAGATATCGTTCAAGGATTGTTTCTTCGGTAGTTACACCTCTTTTATGGCTTTTAATCTTTGGAACAGGTTTAGGATCAGCAATCAGATTCAGTGGTATGACTGGAGCTTATCAAGCATTCATTTACCCCGGTATTATAGGTCAGACCATACTCTTCACAGCGATATTTTCCGGTGTTTCAGTGATCATGGATAGGCAGTATGGTTTTCTAAAGGAAATAATGGTGGCCCCTGTTAGCAGACCATCCATTGTTTTTGGTAAGGCCCTTGGTATCGCAACAGCTTCAATAATACAAGGAGTGATATTACTCCTGCTTTCATTCGTTGTTGGTGTTCAGATGACTCCATTCATATTTATTGCATCGTTCCTCTTGATGATACCAATATCTGTGGGACTTGCAGGAGTAGGGCTTTTGATAGCAACTTTCACAGACAGTATGGAAGGTTTCAATCTGATAATGAGTTTTATTGTTCTGCCAATGTTTCTTTTAAGTGGAGCTTTATTCCCTGTCACAGGATTGCCAACATTTCTACAGTTTGCAGTATACTTAGATCCATTGACCTATGGTGTGGATGCTTTAAGACAAGTGATCATTGGACATGGAGCTTTACCCCTATATTTCAGTACTGCTGTGGTTGTTGGTTTTGCACTCCTGACAATAATCTTATCAGCCATATTATTTAGCAAAAAGGAACAAAACCTCATGTAGTTCCTTTATATTTTTATTTAGACTTTTTAAGCAGTTTAATCATAATCCAAATGTAATGATTAATCATTATAAAATATGTTTATATGCTGTTGCATCAAAGTTTTATTTTTATAATATAGGAGGGATATAAGACGAATTTAAGTTTTAAGACTTTAGGAATGCCTATAGCCATTATTGCCTTTTTTTGGTTATGTTAATTCCTTTAGGTAATGGTTTAAGTTATTCCGGCCACGCAGCTATTGCTCTTTTGGTTTTCGCTGTAATAATGTGGGCTAGTGAAGCTCAGCATTTGGCTGTTACTTCTTTGATATTGCTGTTTTTACAGCCAATTTTAGGTATTGAGAGTTTTAATAATGCTGTTATTGGTTTTGCAAATCCCATCATCTTTCTGATGATTGGGGGATTCATACTTGCAGAAGCCATTCGTAAGAGTGGGCTTGCTAAAAGATTTACTTATTTCCTGCTGAAAAAGGTAGGTACAACTCCGAGTATGAGTATTTTTGCTGCTGTATTTTCCACAGGTATATTATCTGCTTGGATTGAAAATGTGGTTGCTTTTGCAATGTTGCTTCCTATTATTAAGGAAATTGTTCCATTATTCGGAGTTAATGATGCTGAAAAGGGTAACAGTAACTTTGCCAAAGCAATGGTATTAGGTGCTTCCTATGGTTCCCTTGCAGGTGGATTCGGTACAGAAATAGGTACTGCTCCAAACCTAATGGCCGCAGCATACACTCATTTGCCATTTGCTAACTGGATGGTATTTGGTTTCCCATTAGCCATTTTTATGCTCTTTGTAACTTGGAAATTGTTGAGCTGGATTTTCCCACCTGAAGTCAAAGGAATTGTTGGTGGCCATGAAACACTAAACAAAACTTTGAGTGCAATGGGCTCCATTAGTAGGACTGAAAAAATCACTGCAGTAATTCTGTTCTTCACCATAGGCCTTTGGGTTACAACAGGCATCACGGGTTTAGACAGTTACTCAGTTGCTTTGATCGGTGCAGCACTGTACTTCATAACAGGAGTTGTTGATTGGAAGGATGCTCAGGAAAATGTGGATTGGGGATTAATCATCTTCTTTGGAGGTGCACTTTCCCTAGGAGCAGCACTACTAAATACAGGAGCAGCAGCCTGGCTCATTAACGATATTGTATCATTAATGGGTAGCAATGTTTCAACAGTGTCCATAATGTTAGTTCTCATGATCATAGCTGTTATATTCACCCAAGTTATGTCGAACATAGCACTCGCAGCTATTTTAGTACCACTATCAGTTACTTTAGCAGCTGCTCAAGGCCAGCCTGTTGGTATTTACGCAGTTCCTGTTGCTATCGCATGTTCACTCTCATTCATGTTCCCAATGGCAGACCCTACAGTTGCAATGGCCTACGGTACTGGATACGTGAAGATCAAGGAAATACTCAAAGCAGGAATACCAATGGTTGTAATAGGCATCATAGCAACTGTAATAGTAATGCTAACCATTGCAAAACCATTCCTTGGCTAAAAATAGTTAAAATTTGGTATTGATTTTAAAATCAATACATTCCTTATTTTTTTAATCTAAAATATGAATCTGCTATTTTTTAAAAAAATATCAAATGATCAATTCTATCAAACTCGATGGTTTGAAGGCTGAAAAAATAATTATTTAATTTGATGATTTTTCGTTGGTTTTATCTCTCTCCAATAGGCGGATATTCCATCAGAAGAAGGATAAACACTGAAATCATACTTTTTTCAGAATCTTTTAATCCTTGAGATTCAAAATGTTGAATTTCATGGTTATCCTTGGCTTTTTTAAACCATGATTCAATTGCAGATCCTATTAATTCAGGGAAGGTATCCCATATATTTTGACCAATAAGATCATCATAATCCGCATTAAAAAACTCTTCTGCACAGTCATTAACATAGGTAAAATGCCAGTACTGACTTAAAGCAACAAAACCATCTTGTATACTGCCCAATATTTCAGTCATCTGCATTTTACTTCTTTTAACCTCTTCTTCTGCCTTTTTCTTTCAGTATCATCAAACATGTACCCCTTTACTTGTATCATTTCATTTTCATCGTTAAAAATACCTACAAGATTGGCTATTACATGAATTCTCATACCATCAGATCTTCTCTGCCAACTTTGAAATCCCAATAATTTCTTCTCTCTTTTTAAACGGGTTATCATGTATGGCCAGTCAAAAGAGTTAAACTTCGAAATATTACTCTTAGCTGCTTTATCTCGATCATAAAATCCATATATATCTGCAAATGCAGGGTTGCATTCCAATATTTTCCCATCAAGTGTTGCAATAAAATCCCCAGTTAAATCCTCATCAAACAGTTTATGATACTTTTCTTTACTTTCCTTGAGGAACTGTTCCGCTTTTTTCTTTCGGTATCATCGAACACATAACCCTTGATCTCCATGAGCTTGTTTGAATCATTGAAAATTCCAACGATATTTGCTACTACATGGATCACAGTTCCATCTGATCGTGTATGTACAGTTTGATGGCCCTTGATCTTGTGATCCTCAGTAAGATCTTCAACTAATCTTATCCAATCTTCAGGGTTAAATCTTGACATATTCGAGTGCAACGCGATTTCACGATTCTTAAATCCATATATTTCAATGAATGAAGGATTACAATCTAAGATCGTTCCATTAGGTTTAGCTATGAAATCTCCAGTTAAATCATCTTCAAAAAAGCTTTGATACTTCTTTTCATTGGCAAGTATTTTTTTGTTCTTCCCTTTTTTCCGTTATATCCTGAATTTCAACCAAATATCCTGATTCGATGGATGAAATATAAAATTGTGCGAAGAGTGAAGAATTTTGGCATATTTGCTCTGCATTCTTAACATGCTCTTTTAATCTTCCTTGGAACGAGATCGGGCCTGTTTTATCTAAGTCCAGTAGTTTCTCCTGAATTTCTGGGTTGTAAAATAGATCCATTCCTAAAACAGTGCCCCAATTACAACCAACAATTTTCAGTGCTGATCTGTTTGCATCCACCAATTTACCATCTGATCCATAAATTAAAATTCCAATTGGGGACTTATCAAATATTTCTTTAAATCGTTCTTTCTCTGGCATAAAGATTCCCTAATATTCTATTCATTGTGATTTAATCAAAATTTGTATCGATCTATATTAGTTCTAGATCAAATCAACATCGTTATATCATATAAACCACTAAGTATATCAAGAATTTGTTGGTGAACAGATGTTATTAGAAGAGCTACATGATCGAGATTATATAGATTCATTGTTTAAACAGTACCAAGAACTTGCAGATGAACAGCCGAATTTAAATTCAGAACTGTTTATTTTCGAAAAAATGGTATCAAAAAAGGTTAAAAAGTTTTTAAAGAAATCTAATCGTTTGAAAGATGTTGAAAAGAAGGATTTAAAAGAGATCGTTCATTTTTCTTCCATAGTCTTCACTGAAGGATCTTTAGTGGCTGCTCTGAGATTGGATCTTTGTAACAGATGTGGATGGTGTTGTGAAAATTGTTCCCCAATCTACATAACAGCAGAGGAATATGAATCTTACCAGAAATCAGAAAATATCATGGCTGGTGAGATGGTACCCCATGAAGATGGTTATAGGTTTGAAGAAGACAGGCCCTGTGAACATTTCATAAGGTCTACAAAGAAGTGTGATATTTACAATGAAAGACCTGCAGTTTGTAAGGCATATCCAATCATGATCAGGGATGAAAAATATGTATTTACTCCCAACCACTTTTGCAAGTACGCGGTTGAATTTGTGGTGCAGAAGGCCATAACAGAAGTTACAACTTGCCTCAAAATCCGTGATGATCCAGAATTCCTTGAAAAACTTAAAAAACAAATGGAAACCCAAATTCCGGATGATGCTGATAATTTGGATGAACGAGTAAAAAAATGGAATAAAATAGCAGAAGAACTCAATGATCTGTGATCCATTGATCAAGGAAACTAAAATTTAGTTGGATAAATCGCCTTCAGTCTAAGATATGGGACAAAAATCCATTGAATCCCAACTACATTAAAAGGACATTTCATTCCCTATTTCTTTTTATTTAGATTTTATGAGCCTCTGTTTGTAAATTAATTCCCTGAATTTAATGATGAATTTTGTACCCTCTTGAGTATCAACGACTATTTTTCCATCAAGCTGATTAGTCAGTGAAACAACAAGTTGTAGACCTAATTTTTGGGGGTTGTTAATATCCACATCAGGAGGTAGTCCTACACCATTATCAGCCACTTCAAGGACGTAGCATTCTGGAATTTCATCATCAGAACTTAGTTTTATAGTTATTTTACCGTTGCTTATTCCTTCAAATGCATGTTTTAAAGAATTTATAAATAATTCATTGATTATCAGACCACAAGGTACTGCAGTATCCATGTTAAGAACTTGATCTTCGTTGACATCCATTTCAATTTTTATCATTTCCTTGGAGTAATAAGATACCAGGTAACTGACCAAACTTTGGATGTAATCTTTGAAGTTAATATTTGAAAGATCAGTGGATTGGTAAAGCTTTTCATGAATAATTGCCATTGATTTAACTCTACTTTGGCTCTCCCGGAATATCTCAAGATCTTCTTTGTTTTTAATTCCCTGGGACTGGAGATTTATTAGGCTCGAAATAATTTGTAAATTATTTTTCACACGATGATGGAGTTCCCTCAATAACAATTCCTTTTCTTGGAGAGACGTCTTAATTTTATCCTCTGCATCCTTTAGGCCTATAATATTGTTACCTATACAAACAATTCCCAGAACAGTTCCAATGTCGTTTCTGATAACAGATTTTGAGATAATAACTGGCACATTACTGCCATTCTTTGTTTTAATAACAGTTTCAACATTGATTATTGAATTTGTTGATGTGTCAAGTAGATCCCTAAGAGTCTTAGTTTTTTTAGCAAACAAGCATTCAACTGGTTTTCCAATAATCTCAGATTTCCCATACCCAAACAACTCCGTTGTGGCTTTGTTTATGTTTACAACAGTCATCTGAGAGTCTAACATTATAAGAAAACTTGACATGGTTGATACAATTTCATCTGCTGCAATTGCAGCTGTTAAAGCGGGAAATCTATATTTCCAGACACCATAACTTATGAAACTTAAACCCACCGTGGACATTACAATGGTTGTTTCAGGGATTCTTATGGACATGGAAGGTAGCACAAGATCACTGACCATGCTGATAACAAGGGGAAAATATAACCCTGCAATCAAATATTTAGCCTGTAACTTTTCAACATTTCTAGTTCGTACATAGTAAAATAAACAGAGCCCTCCAGCTATGAGAACACATGTCAAGGTCCATATACTCATAACATTAAATATCGCCGAATTTTGGGGAAAAACATAAGTCCAACCCCAGTACTCCTTTAGAATTCCCTGGAGTAACAAGTTGGTGGTAACAGCATAAATGGAGATTATTATCGCTGGAACATACATCAACAGGTAGGTAACTTTGTTTTTTAATACTTCTGTTTTTCCTGTGAATATCAGGGAAATGTGAAGTATAACCGGGGGACCAATGGCCATAACCCGCTCAATTTAAGCCACAGATAGGCTGTTTGGAAATCTGTAGTCTGCCTGTATTGAAACTCTGTAAACGCAAGAAAACCTACTAAAAAACATAAAACAGAAATCATAATATTTAGTTCGCTTCTTGAATTTTTGTGATAAATGAAATTCCCCAAGAAGAAACAAAGGAAAAAAGCTGACAAAGATACGTATGAGTATATGTTCATATTGAGTTTCTCCAGATGTGTTATCATAGTTTGTAAGCTAACAAATAAATCTTTTTCTCGTATAAATATTTTATAGGTCTTTCTTGGAAAACAACTAGTTATATTAATAAATTCTTTGAAATCAATGTCTAATCTATCAACCAATTAGTATTTCATACTTATTGTTTGGTTAGTCTTTAAAAAAGAATTTTTAGACGTGGGGGCGAATGATTTTAAGCATTAAATTTAAAAATCATTATTCGAATTTTCTTTCCAAGATCATTCAAGAACTGGTACATGGAGGGTATTTAACAGCTTTAGGAGCACCATCATTAGTTCTTACAACGATGATCATCACCAATTCAGAGGTAAATATTCCACTTCTTGTCATTTCTTACCTTCTGCCATTGATTGTTTACAGCTTTGACTACATGAGGGATCTAGAGAAGGATCTTGAAACCAATTCTGAACGATCAAAGTATCTACTGAAGAAAAAAAAGTCTACCCTTTCCTACTCACGTTCTATATTTCCATTCTTATCCTACTTCTTTTAATGTTTTCAGGAAGGAATTTAATTATTTTCATTGGATTGATCACCATGGGCGGTTTGTTATATGCAACTGCTCTGAAAAGTCTTACAAAAAAATTCCAATATTTAAAAATGTTTACACTGTGTTAACATGGTCACTGGGAGGCACCATGTTCGTATCTCTTTTCTTCTCAATCCCTTTTTCAGTTCCATTCCTCGTTGTATTCATATTCATAAATCTCAAGGGAATGATCAATGCCATATTTTTCGATCTGAAGGATTATATTTCAGATTCTAAAGAAGGACTCAAAACACTGCCTGTAATGCTTGGAAAACGAAATGCAATTAACTGTTTGCATATTCTAAATGTACTAGCAGTTATACCACTTGTTTTTGGAGTTTATTATGGAATAATTCCAATCATAAGCCTTTCATTAATAATATTTTTCTTTTATAGCTTTTATTATCTTAGAACTGCACAAAATACTGAAAATGATAAAGTTTGGGTTAAATTGGGTTCAATTGCTGATTTTGAATTCATGTTTTGGCCCGTAATTCTCTTATCGTGTATGTTAGTTAACAACATCATCTAAAATAGTTGGAGCTGTGAATGAAAATAATTTCAAAAAGGATAAAAGAATGAATATATAATATAATTCTGTTCTACATTAGAATATTTCAAATGAAGTGGAATCATTTCCCATTTAATTGGTGAAGGATCTGTCTTTATTTCTTGTAAATTCATTGGAGCAGTATTAATGGTAAAAGTAGTAAAATCAGCTGTTAAATGCTATAAAAAGAAAACTAAGAAGACTGTAGGCGGTAAAAGGAAAGTTTATGAATATAACCAGTACTTGGTGCCTTTAAAAAGATCTGATAACTTTCAGTGTAGTGAAGATGTTCTAATAATTCCCAGATCTGAGCTGGAAGATTTAGCCCTTGCAAATAAAACTACAGTGGCTGAGTTTTTTGATAATGTGGGCCATGGTCAAAACAGCATAGCTGCCTACGAACGAGAGCTTGCTGAATTAGAATGGAAACATAACGAAATATCTAGATCATATAAGGAATTGGTTAGTAAACATTCTAAAACAAATAAACGAATTAGACTAGATGGGGAGAAAATTAAAACACTTGAAAATGAGAACAGTACTGTTCAAAGGGAATTTGAAGCCTTAAAAAGAGATCATGATGAATTAAAGTCCAGATTCCAGCTCGAATTCCAGAAGAAAAAGGCTGATGAAGAAGAGAACACCCAAAAGGATGATATATGGTCCAGTTTAAAGAGCAGGTTAGGTAGTAAAAGAGAAGGGGAAGGTGATTAATAATGGCCAGTTCAAAATCAAAACCACACCCATCCATAAGTCAAGTAAAAATAATTGCTGATAAAAACAACTTCCCAATCAGCTGGCTCAACAAGCAGGGATTTTGTGAATATGGTATCTTCCTTGAAAATGTGAAGGGAATAGAAATTAAACCAACCAAAGCCATGGTTGAAGGTACTCAGGAACATCTGATCCTTGAAAACAACTTCAAAAAAGATGCTGAGCCTGCAACATTTGATGAAATGTTGGAAACATCTAAAACTGGTGAGATACTATCAAGAGAACTACCAGTTATATCTGAAACCTTCGGGATCCGGGGTTTCATTGATGAAGTTTGGATGACTCCCGATGAATTCATAATAATAGATGATAAACCTGGAAAAGTTGCTTACTCCTCCAGCATAAACCAAGTTTACGGGTACTGCCTAGCCTTCAAGGAAATGGTGCCTGAAAAAAGGAGAATAATTGCATCGTTAAGAGAAAGAGGTACAGATAATATTTTCTGGTCTTCCTACTTCGATAAAAAGGCAGAAATGGATATTAAAAACTTGATTAATCGGGTTCACGGTCTTTTAATTGGAGAAATTGATTTTATCCCCACAAAAAACCCTAATAAATGTAGGGGATGCAGATTCAACAAGCTCTGTGACAAAAAATCCATATTTTAGTTATCCCGAACTTCGATACATTTAAATATAAGCTAATTGTAAAAACTGATTACTGTAATAAAACAGTTTATTCTATTTAGTCCTGTGGGGTAGTGGTAATCCTGCTGGTCTTTGGAACCGGCGACGGCGGTTCGACTCCGCTCAGGACTATTCTAATTTTTATGGGATGTATCAATGGAAAATATTTTAGTTGTAGGTGCAAGTACCAGACCTGTAGCAGCCTCATTAAACAGTGCAGGATTCAATGTTTACTCCGCTGATTATTTTGGATGTGAAGATCTCCTCCCAAGTGTAAAGGAGTACAGATCAATTTTAGAGTATAAGCCCCATGAATCAACGGATTTTTTTCTGATAAATTTACTAATCAAAGTTTAAACAAAATTGCAGCAGAATTTGTCGATGATGTTGATCATATTGTATGCTGTTCAGGTGCTGATCCACGCCAATTTCCAAATAATAAAATTTTGGGAAATACCGATGTAAAAGATGTAGAAAATAAATATAAATTGTACAAAACTCTTAAAAAGAAATTTGAAGGATTAATTAATATTCCTGCTACTTTTTTTGTCGATACATTGGAAGCTGCCAAGTCCATAGTGCAGGACAATCCAGAGAAAAAATTTCTCATCAAACCTCTTGAAGGATCTGGTGGTGTGGGTATAACTAAATTTACACCTCCACTTACAACCATAGATAATAATGGTGCTATTTTACAGGAAATTGTTGATGGCCAGAATATTAGTACATCAGTAATTTCCAGTGTAGATGAAGCAAGGACAATACTAGTAAATTGGCAATTAATAGGAAATATGGGCTTGGGACAACTCGAAAAATATGGGTACTGTGGAAATATAACTCCGTTCACGGGCTTGGATCAAGGATCCATCGATAACCTGAAAGAAATTTCAGAAGAAATAATCTTGGATCTAGGTCTCATTGGATCCAACGGCTTGGACATGGTTATTAAAGATGATGGTACACCCAACATAATCGAAGTAAATCCCAGACTTCAGGGTAGCTTCGAAGTTGCTGAATTATCGTTGGGAATAAACATGGCCCAAACCCATATCAATGCCTGTAATGGTTCCCTAATTGAAAATATAACCCCACGATGTTTTGCAATGAAACAAATTGTTTTTGCAAAGGAAAGATCCATGGTAGGAAATATGAATCACGAGGGAATTTACGACCTTCCCACTAAAAATGTCATAATTGAGAAGGGAGAACCCGTAGCATCAGTTATTAATTCAGGGAGGATACTAGAAAACACCATGAAAACCAGTCATGAACTGGTGGCTTCAGTGTATCAAAACCTGCAACCCGCATCTAAAAAAGATGAAATCTATTAAATATTCTGTTTCTAAGTTAGATAATGTGTAAAGCCCATAGTATGAAAATAATGGTGCCTACAACAATCAGGATGGTTGAAATGATCATTGCTGCAGATACTAACAAAAAAAGTTTAGCACGTTTATCAGGGTCTTCAACATCTTTAAATAATTCGTTCAATGGATCTACGCTCATTGTGATTTACCTCACTAAAAATATGTATTGGGTGGCTGTTGGGAGTATACTTCGAAGTTTCTTTAAATCTGCCCTGTAAATATACATCTCAGTTTCACAGTTATCAATTTCAAGAATCTTACACACTACTTCTGATTCATATTTTCCAGCTATTCTAGAACCCGAAGCATTAGAATCTATTTCAATATAAATTGGAAGTTTCAGCTTATCAAAGTTAGATTTTCCTATTATCCTGGAAATCCTCTCGAGTTCTTCCTTTTTAAACCTGTGTCTGGTTCCATCAGCACCAATAACATGTGGCTTATCTTCATTTAAAAGGTCTTCGAGAAATTTTCTTTTACGGGGCAAATGCTTGTTCAGAATCATTATCTGTTTTTTAACAAGTTTGTCTCCCCTGCTGAAATCAGGTGTCATATTCTAAAATATATCTCCATCGATCCTATATTAACTTTAATCAGAATATGATTTCTTAAAGGAATTTTTAATATTACACCTGCCTTCCATGATCCATGGAAATAACCCATAGAACCAGTAAAACGTTAACCATTTAAGTTACAATGGATAATTTCATGGAAACAAAGTTCCAATAGATTGCATACATCTTTTAACAGAAATATCAGTAGTATCCTATAGATATAAATTGTTTTCTTGATTTGAACTCGTAAACTTAATTTTTTATTTTATTATTTATAACCTGTAAATTGAGTGTGTTGAAAACTTCGTTTGTCAGTGCGGATCATGGCCTAACGAACTCCATTTAAAACCAAGCCCAGTACCAAACTGAGAAAAACCAACCATCGCCCGAAATTCTGATTCACTGAAAAGCTTATAACTGTTTAAAACTATCTACATATTACAGAGAATTTAGTTGGGACAGTGTAGGGGTTAAATGATTGATTATTATTATAAAACCATTGGAGAATTAGTTGAAATCGATGTTGAAGCGAATTCCATCGCAGAATCAAGGCGTGTAATTTCCGAGATCAACGAACGGGAAACCATCCTAATGAAACTTAGAGAAGAATTTCGAAGCGATATTCGTTCCATGGAATCTAATTTTCTCAAGGAAAAAGCTAAACTAAGAACCAAATATTCCATGAAACAAAACAGCGGACTAACCAGTATTATAATGGGTTCGCCGAAGAAAAAGTTGATAAAAGAGCTTAAAAGTCTGGAATCAAAATCAAATCAAGATATAGAAGAAATGAAACATATTCGTTACGTGATTGATGATCTTCTGATCCAGTTCAATGATCTAAGAGAACCTCTTAACAGATCCATGAGGGCCAGGTTTGGTAACTAAAAATTTCTATAAAAAAAATCTAATAAAAAAAATAAAAATTTAATGGGTAAGATGCACTGGTAAGAGTATTAAAACCCCTAAAAGATCATCTTTTTTTATTTCACAATCCTTTGCTGCAGCAAACATTGCATGATCCGCTTTTCTTTCCATGCTTAAAGGTAGAGGAATTTCTTCATCTACTGCTAGGGTATGTCCATAGCTGTTCGATCCATAACCACTTAAGTAACATAAATAATTGGCGGGAATTGGAATTTCTTTAATTTTAATGGATTTAATATTTCCTGATTGAAATTCCATATCTTCATCCGCAATTATTGCCCTAAGATTACCTGAAATAGATCCTACCTGAAAGTCAAGCTTTTCAGCTTTAGCTTGTTCAAGCTCTTTCTTAACGGCATCTAACCGAGTTATAATCCTCAATTAATCCATCTCCATGGTCTTTTTGATCATTTTAAGCCTTACGAAGTTTTCTCTTTCCATTTCTTCGAGTCGCATCTCGATGTACTTTACAGTGTTCTCGATCCTTGGAACGATGATATGTTCAAGTGCGTTAACCCTTCGTTTGGTGGATTCAATCTCTGCAGCTAAGAGAATGATGGTTTTCTCTATTTCTCCAAGTTCTATTATGAGTTTAATAGACTTTTCAAATTTACTTGCAGCTTCATCAATTTTCGCTGAGGTTTCAAGGAATCCATATCCCCTTTCTACCATGCTACGTTCTTTAATTTCTGAATCAACCAATGGAACTACAACACCCATCACACTTCTGGAGTCGATGTCGATGTTTATAGATTCATTAACAGACATGGCAGCTTTTTTAACAGCCAAATCACCCATTACAATCTGTGCTGCTGTCAAGTCTTCATAGGCTTCTTTCAATGTTCTTTCAACATCTTCCCTTGATCCCTTGACACGTTCTAGTATATTGAAAAACTCCATAATAAGGGCGTTTCTTTTCTCTTTAAGTAAACTGTGCCCTTTTACTGCGAGTTTTTCTCTATCTTTAAGTTTTAGAAGTTCCATCCTTGTTGGATTGATGCCTTCTATCATTTCTTGAGCCATTTTATCCCTCACATTCCCCTAAAAAATTTAAGGGATTATTTGTAATTTGGGTGGTATTTTGGTATGTGTTCAGCCTTTACACGTTTGAGTTCAGCTTCTGGTAAGAGGCCTAGTAACTGCCAACCAAGGTCCAATGTTTCCTGGATAGACCTGTCTTCATCACTGGTCTGGGTTATGAACTGTTTCTCAAATTCGTCTGCAAAGGTTAAAAATTTCCTGTCACGTTCTGTTAAAGCTTCTTCACCAACAACAGCCATCAGATCCCTTAAGTCTCTTCCTTCTGCATATGCTGAATAAAGCTGGTCTGAAACACCACTGTGATCTTCCCTTGTTTGACCTTCACCAATTCCACCACTCATTAATCTGGAAAGTGATGGTAAAACGTCTACTGGAGGGTAGATACCTTTCCTGTAAAGATCTCTGCTTAATACGATCTGTCCCTCTGTGATGTAACCAGTAAGGTCAGGAATTGGGTGTGTGATATCGTCCTGTGGCATAACAAGTATAGGCATCTGGGTAATTGAACCTTCTTTACCTACTATCCTACCTGCACGTTCGTACATTGTAGCTAAATCAGTGTACATGTAACCAGGATATCCTCTTCTTCCAGGAACTTCGTCCCTAGCTGCAGATATCTCACGAAGTGCTTCACAGTAGTTTGTAAGGTCAGTGAGTATAACAAGCACGTGCATGTTAAGTTCAAATGCAAAGTACTCTGCTGTTGTCAATGCCATTTTAGGAGTGATGATCCTTTCAATTGCAGGGTCGTCTGCTAGGTTCATGAAAACTGTAACTCTTTCTAGAGCTCCTGTTCTTTCGAAATCTCTCATGAAGTAGTTTGCTTCTTCGTGGGTAATACCCATTGCAGCAAATATAACTGCAAACTCTGTTTCTTCTCCAACAACCTTTGCCTGTCTTGCGATCTGGGCTGCTAATTCGTTGTGGGGAAGACCAGAACCTGAAAATATAGGTAGTTTCTGTCCACGTACCAAGGTGTTCATTCCATCTATGGTTGAGATACCAGTTTCAATGAACTCTGCAGGAAATTCTCTTGCAGAAGGGTTCATTGGGTTTCCGTTGATATCGAGTTCCTGGTCAGGAATGATCTCTGGACCGCCGTCAATTGGTACACCGGTACCATTGAATAT
This sequence comes from Methanobacterium sp. ERen5, assembly GCA_024167805.1. Taxonomy (GTDB): domain Archaea; phylum Methanobacteriota; class Methanobacteria; order Methanobacteriales; family Methanobacteriaceae; genus Methanobacterium_B. Next base: position 880,784 of record CP099988.1, read on the forward strand.
TCTTCCTAACATGTCTGGTGAAACACCTAACTTTGCTGTTTCACCTGTGAACCTCACCTTGGTTGTTAAAGTGTTGAGGTCACTGGTTCCTTCAAAAACCTGCACTACAGCAAGGTCGTCTTTAACTTCAAGAACCTGTCCCCTACGTTTTTCCCCTGCGGGTGTTTCAATGTCTACTATTTCACTGTAAGCTACTCCTTCAACACCTTCAACAATCATCAGAGGGCCTGAAACTTCAGAGACTGTAGTATATTCTCTTGTTTTGATATTTGAGTTCATTTTCATACCTCACTGCACTGTTTTACTATGTCTTCCTGAATTTGTTTGACTTTAACCTCAAATTCAGCTTCAGGCAGGTACTTCATCCTTCCTATATCATCCTTAGCAGATATGGATATGATGTCTGCAGATGCTGCTCCTCGGTCAAGTGCTGCTTCGGCGTTGACATGGTAAGATATAATGGTTTTAAGCATTTCGTACTGCTTCTTTGGAGCACAGTATGTGTCTACTTCGTGATATGCGTTTTGCTGGAGGAAATCTTCCCTGATCATCCTTGTGGTTTCAAGGGTGATTCTTTCACGGTCTGGTAAAGCATCTGGACCTACGAGTTGTACAATTTCCTGCAGTTCAGATTCTTTCTGAAGCAGTGCCATTGCTTTGTCCCTTGTTTCTCTCCAATCTGCACCAGTATTGGTGTTCCACCAATTCTGTACACTGTCAACATAGAGTGAGTAACTTTGTAACCAGTCTATTGATGGGAAGTGACGTTTGTCTGCAAGTGATGCATCCAGTGCCCAGAACACTTTTGATATACGAAGTGTGTTCTGTGTAACAGGTTCTGATAAATCTCCACCAGGTGGTGATACAGCACCTACAACTGTTACAGATGATGTTTTATCTTCTGTACCTATGGTGGTTATTCTTCCTGCTCTTTCGTAGAATTGAGCAAGTCTTGAAGCGAGGTATGCTGGGTATCCTTCTTCACCAGGCATTTCTTCTAGCCTACCTGATATTTCCCTCATTGCTTCTGCCCATCTTGAGGTTGAATCTGCCATTAGAGCTACATCGTAACCCATGTCACGGAAATATTCAGCAATGGTTATACCAGTGTATACACAAGCTTCCCTAGCTGCCACAGGCATGTTTGATGTGTTTGCTATGAGAACTGTCCTGTCCATTAATGGTTTACCAGTTTTTGGATCTTCTAATTGCGGAAATTCCTTTAGAACTTCTGTCATTTCGTTTCCACGTTCACCGCATCCTACATACACAATTATGTCTGCATCTGCCCATTTAGCGAGCTGCTGCTGTGTAACTGTTTTACCTGAACCAAATGGTCCTGGCATTGCAGAGGTACCTCCCTTTGCAACTGGGAAAAATGTATCCTGAGCCCTCTGACCTGTTACTAAAGGCACATCTGGATCTAATTTGGCTTTGTATGGTCTTCCAACCCTTACAGGCCATTTTTGCATCATTGTAACTTCAACAGTTCCTGTTGATGTTTCCACTTCTGCAACTATTTCTTCCACAGTGTACTGACCTTCAGAAACTATGCTTAGTAGTTTACCTTCAACCTTTGGAGGTAACATAATTTTTTGGAGAATTGCAGATGTTTCCTGTACTTCTCCTATTACATCTCCACCCTTTACATCTGCACCTGCAGCTAAAGTTGGTTTAAATGTCCATTTGGTTTCTTTATTCAATGATGGAACACTTATTCCCCTCTGGAGATAATCACCGGTCATTATTTTGATCTTTTCTAGTGGTCTCTGAATTCCGTCAAAAATGGAACCTAAAATACCTGGACCGAGTTCAACTGATAGTGGTCCTCCAGTACTTTCGATTGGTTCACCAGGTTTCATACCTGCTGTTTCTTCGTAAACTTGTATGGTTGCTTTGTCTCCTTCGAGTTCAATGATCTCACCGATCAATTTATCGTTCCCGACCTTTACCATTTCGTGCATCTGGGTTCCCTTCATGCCGTCTCCGACAATAACAGGACCAGCTATTTTAATTATATTTCCTGTAATCATTTTACCATCTCAACCCCAATTACTCTTTTAATAAGCTCACTCATAGGGTCAGATTCCCTTCTTATTGAGCCTGTTTTGTCTGGTATTTCAATTATCATAGGTAATGCGCTTTCATTTGTTACCTTGTTGATTGTTTTCCTGAGTGCGTCCCCTATTTTTTCGGTGGTGATAATAACAGAAAAATTCCTACTTATCAATTCTTTTAGGGTTTTTTCTGCTTCTTCCATATCCTTAACAGGGTGTCCTTCTTTGATACCTCCAAGCATGAAGCCTGTGACTATATCTTCATCTGCCATCACAGCGATATTTGAGTTCATACTAACATCTCCTTGATCATTGACGATGAGAATCCAGCTTCCCGTTTTCCCCTGGCAATAATTTTTAAGTTTCTAACTTCAGTTTCCTTCCTACTTAAAAATCCTATCATAGGACCGATTCCAAACTGATTCTTCAAAGAAATGCCCTTAGCTGTTTTGACAACGTAGGTATCGAGTAATTTCTCGAAATTTGCCATTGAACCTGTTTCAGTAAATTCTGTCATGGCATCAGAAAGCATTGGAGCATAGTCTGTTCCTTCTAATCCACTGATAACTCCGGATACATCTTCTGCTTCCATTAACTCTTTGAGTTTCCATTCCCTAATTTCGTATCCATCTGAAACCATGTAGGGTTCAATATCCTCATACTTCAAGTTGTCAGCCTTTGCCCTTAGAATGATCTTTATGTTGGCAACATCGACCAGTGTGCCTATGTAACTGTGAAGTAGAGCAGTGTTGTCATCTTCAGGTGTTGCAGATGTTTTTAAAAGATTTTCTAGCAAATATTTGTCCATTGAAGCTTCTAAAGGTAATAATAAACCTGTTTCCTTATATATTGGTATTGCATCTTCCAAAATCCTTGGATATTCAGTTCCTTCCAATGCATTAAGTACTTCTTCGACTGAATCTGTTTCTATTAAAGAATCGAGTTTGTTACTCAACTCTCCAAATGGTACAACCAGATCAACTGTTTGTTCATGGTTTAAACCTGCTTCTTTGGCGATTATTATGCTTTTAATATTTTTGATATCCCATTTTTTCAATAAAAACTTGAAACTGTCTTTACTGTTATCAGGAGTTATTCTAGCAATCAAATCGTAGGTTTCTGCTAACTGGGAATCCAATGCCTTTTCAAGAGGGTAGGTATCAATGTACTTAGCGTAGTCTGGAACTCCCCTCAAATAGTTTTTAACCTCTTCGATATTTTGGGATTCAACTATTTCTGAAAACTCCTTTTCAGTAAATAATCTTCCAGTTCTTGCCCTGACCCTTGCATTTGGGTAAGTGTAAGGAAAGAACTCCAAAACAGGCCTAATTGTAGTTATAACTACAATTGCACCTATGACTATGATGGCCAAGATCATGACTGCTAAAAAAATTTCATATGAGGGAAATCCGAGTGCAGTAACTAGTGTAGTTATATCTTCTACCATGGTGAATCTCCCCTATTTGAATAATATTCTTGCAACTTCTGATCTTAGAGATTTTTTAAATCTAAGCAATCTAGCCTCGATAGTATTGTTAACTTCTATTTCACCATTTCTGGTTTTTACAACCGCTCCTCCAATGGTGTTTATGTTATCTCCAATTTCTAACTTAGTCTCGTTACCAGTTTTTTCTTTTACTTCATTTTCGATGGATGATATTGAAACTTTTATTTTGTCCACATCTTCAACTTTGACAGATACAATCAGGTCTCCGCCACCAATTTCAGTTGCAGCTTCAATAATAATTTCATTTAAAGATTCCTTGTATTCTGTTGAATCTGAAGAAGCGATTTCTTTCAGGTTTTCCACAGCTTTTTTAAAGGACTCTTCAATAATTTCTTCTCTAGCATCAAGTTCCATTCTTCTGGAATTCATCTTAGCCTCTGAGATTATCTGTTGATATCTCATTGTGGACTGTTTTTTACCATCCTCTAAGATCTTTTCCTTTTCAATGAGGGCAAGTTTTTCACCCTCTTCTAAAATGGATTTACTCTCTACTTCAGCTTCTTCTTCTATTGAACCAGCCTTAGTTTGAGCTTCAGATATTATACTTGAGACTATTTTTTCTGTCCCGGCACTCATGTTTATCCTCCAAGAATTTTAGCGAATACCATAAGCAATATAGCTATAAGGAAACCATAGATAGCCTGTGTTTCAGATAGTGCTGTGAATATAATACCCCTTGCAAACATGTCTGGTTCTTCAACAACTGCCCCAACTGCGGAAGATGCTGTAATACCTTGACCCATACCAGAACCTAAACCTGCAAATCCAATTGCTGCACCTGCACCAACTGCGATTATACCCTGTGAAACATTCAATGTTAATGAAGGGTTCATTATTCCTGAGAAAACCAGGAGTAAGATAGCTATAAGAAAACCGTATATAGCTTGTGTTTCTGGAAGGGCTGTAAATATGATACCTCTTGCAAACATATCAGGGTCTTCTGCTACTGCACCTACACTCCCTGCTGCTGCGATACCCTGTCCTATACCTGATCCTAATCCTGCTAATCCGACTGCAAGACCTGCGCCGATTGCTGCTAATGCTGTTCCTAATACTATTTCTACCATATTATTTACCTCCTACATCAGTATGTATTCTTTTTGTACGGAATGCCCTGAACTTTTGACTTCCACCTATGTAAAATTGAGCAAAATACTCAACATAATGCAAACGTAATGAATTTATAAATGCTCCCAGACTCTGGAATGCACAGTTAGCAATGTGTCCTCCAATAAATACTATTGGGGCCAATATTATTCCAACAACAGGTATCATACTATCACATAATCCTGTTAAAATGTTAACAGTCATAGCGATTCCGCCTGTTGAGAGACAAAGTGCTAAAAGCCTCGCATACGATAACAGATTTCCCAAGAACCCTGTGAGATCCATAAGACCAAATGCTCCATTGAAGTATATGAGCATTATAATGCTTAACACAAGTATTGGGGCTGCAATATACAATGAACTTGTCAATACGTATGCAACAATTCCTGCTTCTAAAACAAACCAGACTATTTGTGCTCCTAAAGCATCACTGACATTTCCACGGGTCAAATTGTTGTATGCGCCTATTATAAGACCCATGTTAATGTGGATAACACCAATTATTAGGGCAATGTACAAGATATTTTCTGGATGTACGAATGCATCTATGGAATGTATTGTTGTTGGTAGTGCTACTCCTCCAAGAATCCATCTTGGGAACAAGTCTCCAATAAAACCATTGGTAACCATACCCAGTATAAACGCCCAGACACCACATGCAACTAATATAAGTCCCATGTTTTTCATCATCTTGCTGTTTTTACCGAGTCCATAAACTAAAACTACACCAATTAATGCATCTACCACACCATAACCAGCATCTGTTAAACAGAAACCAAAGAAGAATGGGAATATAATTGCCATGAGTATGGTTGGATCAAACTCCCTGTAATCCGGTGGGGAGTACATATTAACAAAAAGCTCATAGGGTTTTGCAAACCTAGGGTTGTCCAAATGAATTGGAATTTCATCCTTCTCAACATCAGGATCCGAAACTTCTACTATTGAATATCCTTCAGTAGTGGTTTCAATGAGTGCAAGAGTTTTTTCCAGATTTTTTTCTGTTACCCATCCCTCTAACATCACAGTGTTGTTTGTTTCACCAAATGATGAGAAAATTTCGCTTCTTTGTTTTTCAATTTCAAGAAGTTCTTTTAAAACAATGAGATCAGATAATGATTCCTCGGATATTGCTCCAAGTTCGTTTAAAATAGCTTCTTTTTGTTTTATTATTGCTTGTTTTTCAGATTCAAAGTTTCTTAAAATTTCTTCTGGTTTTCCAGAAATTCCTGATAGATCGAATCTTTCGAATTCGAGTTTTCTAAGTAAAGTTGAAATCTCATCGCCATACCTGCTCAGGCTAATAACAACCAAGATTTTGTATAATTTATCTTCGGTGTCATTATCCTCCACAAGGATCTCATCAGGCATGTCCTTCATACTTGCCTTGAACTCTTCATAGGAAGTTAAAGAAATTTTTCCAGCAATAACAGAAACAAATTTTGTATCAGTTAATTCTGCAAGGTCAACATCGAAATCTTTCAAATTCTCTGCTGCCTTCCTGGCACTTTCCAGATTGGAAAGCTCAGATTCTAATTCATTTAACTTTTCTTCCAATGGTTTGGTCTTAGATTCTACTTCATCAAGGAAAGTCTCTGCATATTTCAGAAGATCTTCAACCTCTACCTCTTCAACTTCCTTTTTCTCAACTTTGGGAGGATTAATAAATCCTTTGGCCATGGCTAAAATGCCCTCATCCTTTCTGCTAACAGAACTTAAAAAATCAGATGTAGCAGTTGTTTTCATTAAAAGAGAGGAAATTTTGCCGAGAAAAGGAGTTGCATGGGCGGGTTTAAGAATTTGCTTCCACTCTGCATCTTGTTGTATTCTCTCGGATATATCTTGGATCTGTACCAGTCCTGCATCGTGAAGAGTATTCACTGCAGTATCTGCATACTTATCCAAGGTTATAACCTTGAGTTTTTTCATTCTCGCCGGCTTGAACATTGTACTCACACTATAAAATACTTTTAACTATTAAATCCGCTGCCTCGTCAACCTTATTCATTGCTGTGCTTTTAGTCACTCGAACTTCTTCACTGGTTGTGTTGGAAATATGTAAGGCCTCTTTCTTGGCCTTGGTTTCTGCTTCAACAGCCATATTTTCGGCTTCAGCAGAAGCTTCTTCTTTTGATTTTGCTATGATTTCTTTGGACTTTAAGCGGGCTTCTTCGATTCTTTCGGATTTTAATTCTTTAGTATCTTCTATTAACTTGTCAGCATCATTTTCAGCCGTTTTTATCGTTGTAATAGCTTCCGATATTGTTGTCATTTAAATCACCATGATTTATAAGCAAAGTTTCTATTGTGTTATATTTATCTTTTACTATTTGAATTTCCAATAAAAAGACTCAAATAATAATACATATTGCAAATAATTGAATAATTTCAGTTAATTATGCAGTAATCACCCCTTTTCACTATAGTGAATTTCTTCAGTGTCAATTAACTTTCTAAATGGTGTTTCGACAGTTTGTTCTTCGAAAACATGTGAAATAATTCCGGGAAGTCTTCCCATCATGAAAATTCCAGTTCCAACCTTCCAATCAAAACCAAGATCTGACAAGATACCTGCATTTGCACCATCTATGTTCATCTTTATTCCCTTGGTTTCATATAAAATTTCTTCAATGGATAAAGCCAGTTGAGTGTGAACACCAACACATTCAAATTTTTTGCTACTTGAATCAATTTAGCTGCCCTAGGATCTTCAGAATGATATCTATGCCCATATCCTGGTATTTTTTCATTTTTAGATAAATATTCATCCACCACTTTTTCTGCAACGGCTTTTATGTCCTGACCAGATTTCAATGGACCCCTGAATCCAGGAACTCCATTCAATGCCAAATATTGTAACATCTGCATGGATCTTTCCATTGCTCCGGCATGAAACTTGCCAAAAGAAAGCAGTCCTCCTGACACACACTCCTTCATTGATGAACCTGTTGAGGCCATCAACCTTGCAACCTGTGTACTGGGTGGTGTTACACCATGATCACAAAAAGAAACTAGAACAGCTTCTAACATTTTAGAATCAATTTCTGAAGGCAATTCTCCGTTAACAAGTAGATAAACCATTTCAGGAAATGATATTTTACCAATGAGATCTTCCTGTGAATATCCTCGGGTAACCAATTTATTAGGTTCAACACGAGTTATGGAAGTTTTCCATTTGGGATTAGTTAATTTAAGTAAATTTTCGACGGTTTTTCTACCAATGGCCATAATTTAATCACTCCAAAAATTTGGATAGGTGCACAGTGGATCGTCTTGGCTCCACACAGCAACATGGACGCATAGACACTACTCTAACGCCACTAGCTCGTTGGGGCCCAACTTCGATAAAAGATCCCAGTGCAGTAACAGAACCGCCAATTCCAAGCGACCCTATATTTGTATTGTTCAATTTTCCAGTCATACAATTTTCCAATTCAGACTGGATATTAAGGTTACCGTAAGCCATAGCTTTCAGCATAAGCGATGAAGCTTCAAAATGAGTTCTTCCAATGCCAATTGCAGGAATACACGGTGTGCATCCTAACATTGCAATCTCTGATCTCAACCATGTTAATACTTCTAAAAATACTTTTCTATGATCCCTCTTGTGGAAAACCTTATATGTATGGGCACGAATTTCTGGTCCTCCCCCAAGCATCAGCACATGAATTTTCACAACGTCCCCATTAATTCCTGTTACTGAAAAAGGTGGTGCAGGAAGCATTTCTGGCTGGTTATAAAGTCCTTTGGATTGTTCAATTCTTTCTATTGAGTTTCCCTTGACTGCCATTGGTCTTGCTGGAAGTTCCTTCAGCCCTGCTTCAATTCCCTTGTTTATATCTTCAAAAAATCCTGGAGCCAAATTAACTTCACTACCAATTTCAAGAAGAACATGGGGAACACCTGTATCATCGCAGAGGGGTACTTTATTCGTACTTGCTATTTCAGCATTTTTTAGGAGTAATTCCAACACCCACCGAGCATTGGGATTGGTTTCGGTTTCAGCAGCATTTTTATAGGCTGTTAACTGATCTTCACGGAAATTGGTGCTTGCATCGATTACAGCATCTTTAACTAAATTTATGATGTCCATTGATAATCTCCAATTTAATTCTATTTTTCTGGGATTGACATATCATCTGTCCCATTTTGAGAAAGTTTTGCTTCGGGATAATATCTATCGATCATGCTTTGAACTAGATACACTTGTTTAATTCTTTCAGCTGCTTGACTTGCACTGGTATCCCATCCATGGTGGGCAGCCACTGATCCTCCTGTTTTCAAATAAACAGGTGATGCTGCTTTAATTATTTCAGGAGCTTCGTAGTGACGTATGAATCCTCCAGAAGATTTAGGATTTTCCATGTGCAGATCAAGGGAAATGTTGATGGATCTCCTGATGTCTGCCATCATTGGTATCTGAAGATCCCTTACAGGATTGAAAGAATCTGCTCCAATGAGTTCTAAGAGCTTGGCACTGGCAGGGTTTCCATGTCCACAGTGTGCTGATACTTTGAAATGTAAATTTTCAGGAAGTTCGCCCTTCTTACGCATCTCACCCAACACCCATAAAAGACCTTCATCGTACACAACTATTCCCCTAACACCCAGTGCTACAGCCCTTTTAACATCTTCCAAACCATAGAACAAGTTTTTATATCCCCTCAATCTGTAACCAATTCTTGCACCTTCCGGTGTGTTGGCAGATGCACTTGTATCGTAGGTGGCCCTGGGCCCCACACTCAGGAACAGTTCTACATTTTCATCAACTGCTATGTTGACCATTTCTTCGATTTCAGCATCTGTTAAAAGCATTATTCCCTTGGTTTGAGTTACCCTGTGAATATTTACCCCATAACTGTCTGTTGCTTCAAAAAGTGCAGCCATTGCATTGGGATTTTGAATTCCTGGAACTTCAAAACGGTACTGGGCACCGTCAGGAAAACGTTTTTCAGATGGTTCATTATTTTGGTTTCCAATTCCTATTGAATTTAAAAATTTTTCAGTGTCCATAAAATCACCAACTCGCTAATAATTTATATGATAAGATTTATGATGGCAAGAATTAGTTCCTATTTAATATTCAGATTTAACATTTCCATAAAATCATGAATATATATAGATTCAATTTGTTCAATTGTGTTCACAAATTCAACATTAACGTTGGGGTTTAATTCTTGAAATTTTTGTGACAAGTCCTGCATATCCAGGGGATTTTCAGGTTCTCCCCGGGGAAGATCTACCCGACAGTTGTAAACCCTATTATCTGTTTCAACACTGATCTCAGATGGTCTTTTAGAGGGATATGATCCATCCAATTTAGCATCTGTTTCAATGACTGTCTTCAAAGCCAGAGATCTTGTTCGGTCTGTGATTTCCATGTTTTCGGTGTTTGGTGCTCCTTTAATTAGACTTATTGCCACTGCAAATGGAAGGCTCTGCCTCACATCCTCAACAGTTTCAGGATTGTAATTATCGTGTTCCGCAGCAATTTTATAAGTTTTGATATTTATTGATCGAATATCATCTAACTTCGAACCTTCTGTTTCCATTTTGGACTTTATGATCGTAGCTGCATCGATAGAAGAATGTAAATGCCGGCATAATGGATACTGCTTGAAGTAAACATCTAAAATGTGATGGCGATCCTTATCCATCGCTTTCCATCTGTTTTCAACCGTTGAAATATTTGTATTTGATACCATGGCCCTATAAAAACCCTGTTTTCCATCAATTATTGACTTAGCCCCTGTAAATTCTTTTCCAGCCAATATTGTAGCGAGAACTCCTGCTTGTGCAGCTTTTCCTGCATGCAGATGTTTGCCCATGGTTCCTGCATGATCAGATTCTAACAAACCCGCTGCCTGGGTTCCTGCGAGTCCCAGTGCGTTGATTATTTTCTCTTCGTTAAGTGCCATGATTTTACATGTAGCTGCTGCAGCACCCATTGTGCCGCACGTTCCTGTGCTGTGAAAACCCTTGTTTCTGTGCATGGGGTTTGAAAGTTTTCCCATTAGAATTGAAACTTGATAACCCGCAACAATGGCTTCTACCAGTTCCTTTCCTGTTTTTTTATGAAAATCAGCTGTTGCCAGTGCAGCAGGAATAACAGCACATCCAGGGTGAAGTTGTGCATGCCTGTGCCCATCATCAAGATCAAGACTGTGTGCAAAGACTCCGTTACAAAAGGCCGCATCCATTACACCCAACCTGTCTAAGCCAACTATTGAAGATTCTTTTGGAATGTTAAATATCTCTTTAACTATTTCTCCGCTTGGGCTGTTTGATCCCCTCATTACCACAGCTAAAAAATCTAAAAGACAGAGTTTTGCTTGGAAAATAACTTCCCTTGGAAGTTCATCATAACTTATTTCAGCTACTTTACTGGCCATATCTTCTGTTATCATACTTTATGAACTCCCAAGATTTTTTTGGATGGGTTTGAATTAACATGGGTACTTTCAAGTTGGGCATTAAAGTCCATCCCTAACTAAAGGTTTGCTTAAATGTCTTCTTGCAGATGGAGGAGTTTCGTAAAATCCTTTTTCTATATTTCGGGGTACTTCTACCGCGACTTTTTCTCCATTCCTTTCTGTTTTACTACAGCTCGGACATTTGAATCCTTTGTTTTTTCCAGCTGACTTCATTCTTTTTCCACAGCTGCACATTGGATTAACAAATTTTTCAGTTTTAGCAAGTTCCTTTAACTGGAATTTTTCTATGTTAAGGGTGCCTTGATTGGTTACTCCTTCACCCACTCCCCCATAAACCTCTATTAAATCCCCAGGTTCTAGTTCCCTCACATAATTTCTGAATTGTTTGGTTGGTTCGTAGGCTGCACATTCAATGTTTCCGGATTCATCTTCTAATCTGAAGATTAGATGCCCTCCATCTATAACATGGGGTTTATCCATTACTCTGCCATTTACAATGTAACATTTGAACTTCTCCATGTCTGAAATATTGTCTATGGGTTTGAGGTGCATGTCTGTATGTTGGTTGGTTTGAAAGATGCAATGCCTTTCAACTGGTTCCATGACACTGACCATTGTTCTGGCCTTTTCCAGAACATCAGGATTTTCACCCCTAATCCCATAAAGAACAGGGCATGGAGTATGAGGTTCTATTGCAATGTATCCTTGGTCAAGATTGTCAAAAGTTGACGGATATGTTTTTTTATCCATTTCAACCACAGATTCCTGGTCAATCTTCCTTTTTGTACCGTAGTTCTCTGGAGTTCTGTAGGCCAGAAGCTCAAAGGTTTGATCTGTTAGGTTGCACCCTATGGCTGCCAATGCACCTATTATTCCCCTGCCATTTTTAAATTTGTAGTAGTCAGCACCAATTTTCTTTAAAATGGATTCTGTTTCTGTTATTGAAACTATGTCTCTTATTGTTCTCTCTGCGAATTCCTCGAGTTCGTGTGTGACATCATTCTGGTAGAAAACAACTCCAGGGTTGGTTTTTTCATCTTGAAGTTCTGATAATGTTTGAACATTCTCTAATACTAATTTTTTTACTTCTTCAACTTCTTTTTCTGTTTTGAGTTTTAATTTGAAGGATAGTGCACCGTTTCCTCTGGTTTTAAATCTTGCAAATGGATTAAGCCTTATGAGTCTGGGATATCCTGAAATATTTAAACCGTAATCTTTAAGTTTGGAGATTATAACACAAGTTACATAGGTGGTACACATTCCAGAACTGGAATCAGTGTCATCGATTCCAACATATAATAATATATCGTTCATATTTTTTCACCGGTGATTAAATGCAGAAAGCCAACATTTCACCCCAACGGGATCATGTCCTCATTGAGATAAATGATCTTCTCTCTAACCATGGATTTGAAACTTCTAATATATATGATAGAAGTTGTTTTGATATGGTGGCTAGAAAGGAATTTGAACTATTACTTCTGAAGATTCTGATTAATATAGATGGCTTCACCGGAAACCAGGCAGAGGAAATAAAAAAGGTTGCCGACACATTTTTAGCATCACCATTAGTTGTGGGAATAAAATCTAAAAATGAGTACCTTGAAGAAGATGTTATTTATGAACGTCATGGTATTCCTGTTATTGCCAGGGAAACCCTCAGAAATATGGTTGTAGACGATATATATCCTGAGGTGTTTGCTGATCGTGGTGGTTACTACGTTCAGATCGATGGGGAGATAATTAAACAGGTTAGGGAAACCCAAAATATTTCCAGGAAAGATTTGGCTGATAAAGCCCATGTATCCAAGGAAACAATTTACAAGTATGAACGTGGTATGGTAAGGGCATTCCCTGAAACTGCAATGATGCTTGAAAACATACTTAACATGAAGATAACCCTCTCTGTAAATCTTTTAAGTGTTCCAGAAGTGGAAAAGAGGGCCGAAGTTAGAGATGCCAGTATCCCGAAACCAGAGTTGTCCGTGGAAAACCAGACAACACTCCAAAATCTGGGATTTGGAGTTATATCTACCAGTAGGACTCCATTTGATGCTCTTGCAAAAAAAGAAACCACTGGTAAACTTACTAAAACGGACAGTACAGTCATTACCAATTTAGAGAAGAACAGAAACCAGCGGGTGCTAAAACGAATGGCCCTGAATGTAAAAGATTTATCTGGAATCACTGGAACAGATGCAGTATTTTTATTGGAAGATAAAAAACCATTAAAAAGTATTGAGGGTGTGCCTGTTGTTTATAACTGGGAAATTAAAGAAATGGAAGATTCAAAAGAGTTCCTAAAACTGGTTAGAGAACGTAGAGACTGTAACTAAACATCCAATCTAACGGTTACAACACAAATTTTTTTATATTCTTTTTATGTTGATTCAAAAATTTAGTCCAAGTCAAATTCCGTCCATGAAGTACAATTCTATTAAAAAAATTAATTCCATTATTTAATAAAAAAATGGAATTTTAGAGAGATCTAAGCAGACTAAATGTTTCTTGTGCTTCATCCACTGAAGCAATTCCCAAAGCCACAACATCTGCAAAAGAAACTGTTTTAAGGTAACTAAATGCATCTTCTGGCTTTAAAACACCTGCTGCAAGGACATTTCTAACCAGAATTGTTTTGTTTAGTTTTTCAATCATATTGTCCAGATTCGCCCTAACTTCCGTATCATACACATCACAGTCCATGAGGTATCCGAGTTTGTTAACTGGAACACTGTAAATATCGAACAGATCCAATATATTGGATTCCAGCAAACTTGATGTGGTCTTGAAGGGAGTGTGGGTCACGAGTCCCGGAACTGCTCCAATCTCTTTGATCTTCAAAAGCTTTTCTTCGACTGCATCCCAATTTTCAGAGTCTGTTATAGTTCCATGAATCATCACAGATACTGCGCCCAAATCAGAAAATAGTTCAATGTCTTCAGCTTCAGTTTCTGGCATCATCGTGCCCACAATATCCATTTTGATGCCATTATCACGTGCAAGTCCTATTGCTTCGATAACAGGAGGTTCTGGCATTACCTGAATTCCCTTAACTCCCATATCATAGGATTTCCGAATTATCTCCGCAATATTTTTTGGATTGTTGTAAAGATCAAGCTGGTACAACCTTGCCCTGTGTCCAAATTGAGGGGCTGCAACGAAGGGGAAGATCCAAGCAAAGTTCGGGGAATATTCTTGTTTGATATTTTGATACAGCCATCAAACATCTAATTATTCCACCGGTTGAGCAACAACTGCTGTTCCATAGGCCAATATTTCTTGCATGATGTCAGAAATTGCATCAGAATCAAAACGTGCACTTATAATTGCATTTGCACCCATTTCCCGAGCATGATCAATACATCTTTCAAGAGCTTCATTCCTTGATTCCTGCATCATTTGAACGTATTCTTTAATTTCCCCCAAACATGGAACGGATACCTGCACCAAGCTGTCCTCCTACACCCCTACTTCGAACAGTCAGTCCATACACAAATCCCTTTGTTTCTAATATTTCATATCCCGGCACATAATTTGAGCTAACTATAATGAATTCATCGACAGAAACCATTTCATAAACCTCCGTATAAACCATTTCTTGTTGTTAATACTACCATTAAATTTTGCTTAGATCGATATATCTTTTTCCAAAACAAACTCGAGTAACAATGGTTGGCCATGTAAATTATTTATTAAATGAAAGTTCCATAACTATTTTTTAATTGAATATAGATGTTGGAATTGCAATATTATATTGAAGAACTATTGAATGGAATTTATAAATGCAAGTTCTCATATAAATTTAAACTCATTCAGATTCATAGATAATATTATGAGAGAACTCAGGGTGAAAATATGGATAAAAAAGTACTTATCGCTGATCAAATAAACGAAAAGGGAATAGATGAATTAAAAGATGTTGCTGAGGTTGTAAGCAACTTCACAATTTCAAAAGAGGAATTGGTAAAGGAAATAGCAGATTATGATGCCATAATTGTAAGAAGCAGAACCAAAGTCACGAGAGAAGTGATTGAAGCTGCAGATAAGTTGAAGATAATAGCCAGGGCCGGAGTGGGTGTGGACAACGTAGATGTTCAGGCAGCTACTGAACGTGGTATTATGGTGATAAACGCACCAGAATCAACATCCATCACAGTTGCAGAACACACCATGGGGCTAATACTTTCACTTTCACGTAAAATATCAATAGCAGACAGTTCAGTGAAGGATGGTAAATGGGAAAAGAGCAGATTCATGGGGATAGAATTGAATGGAAAAACTCTAGGTGTTATTGGTATGGGCCGAATTGGAAGCCAAGTAGTTACCCGTTCAAAAGCTTTTGGAATGGAAACAGTTGTTTACGATCCATACATCACAGAGAAATCAGCATCAGAACTTGGAGTTACAGTGGTAGACCTGGAAACTCTCCTAAAAGAATCAGATGTCATGACAATACACGTGCCATTAACCCCTGAAACGAAACACCTAATATCAAAGCCACAGTTTGAAATCATGAAGGAAAATGCCATAATCATAAACTGTGCAAGGGGTGGAATCATCAATGAAGAAGATCTCTACGAAGCCCTGTCAAACAACAGAATAAGAGGCGCTGGCCTGGATGTCTACGAAGTTGAACCTCCAGAAAACAGTCCATTATTCACCCTTGACAACGTGGTTTTAACTCCGCACATAGCAGCTTCAACCTCTGAAGCACAGAGGGACGCTGCCATAATAGTGGCCAACGAAATTAAAAAAGTATTCCAAGGCGGATCTCCAAGAAATGTTTTAAACATGCCTGTACTGGATCCTGAAACATTTTCCATGGTCAAACCCTACTTCGGACTCATAGAAAAGATTGGAAAGTTCATGATTCAAACTGCAAAGGGAAATATAAATGAGATCGATGTGACTTACTGTGGTGATCTCTCAGAGCTTACAAAACATGACATACTAACACGGATGATACTTCAAGAAGTGTTAAACCCAATACTGACAGAACCTGTGAACCTTGTAAATGCAACATCAGTTGCTGAAAAACAGGGAATAATTGTGACTGAAGGTAAGAGATGTGATGCTAAGGGTTACAAAAATTTGATCAAAGTTGAAATGAAATCTGATTTCAACAACGTTAGTGTTGAGGGAATTATGGCAGATGAACCTAAAATAATCATGATAAACGGCTACCAAGTAGATGTTGAAACTGAAGGCACCATGTTGATCTCAAAGTACAAAGATAAACCTGGAGTCATAGGAACCATAGGAACAAAAATTGGTAAACACAACATAAACATAGCAAAAATGCAAGTTGGAAGAAAAGAACTTGGTGGAGAAGCTGTCATGGTTTTAAAGGTTGATCAACAAGTTCCTTTAAATGTGATCGAAGAACTTAAACAGCTCGAAGATGTTACTGATGCTGTTGCAGTGAATCTTTAATCCCAAAAAAATTAATTTTTTTTTCCAGGTTAAACCTGGATACTTTTCTTTGTATATTATTTTTTATTGTAGCTGATCTAATTCTCAAACTATTGAAAATTGTATCTGCTCACCGTAACTGTTGTAGGCTAAAATACTATCTTCAGTGTAGGGAAGTGCTATGATCATGTGAAACGTGCCCCTTTTAGAAAAAAATTGAAGGTCTGCACCTGAAGGTTCGGCACTGTAACCAGGATGACTGTGAACTGAACCCACATCATCTGACAACATTGGTAACATGAATATTTCCATGACTGCACCAGATTCTGATGCTGCTCCAGGCAGAAAGATCAGTTCATCGATCTTCAATATCTCATCTTCCACTAGACCATGAAGCATTGCACTGAACTCGTTTGGATACGATTCCTTTGCTATGTCAATAATTTCTTCCACAAGCTCATGATCCACATGAACCTCTTTATACTTCTTTTTACCTAAACCAAACATCTTAAACTTCCTTATTAACTATGGATACCAGCAAAATATTCTGTTTTCAAAGAACTCACGGTTGATGAGGGGTAGTTCACGATCAACCATTGGCAAGTATCTCATGGTTCTTACCCTCTTGTTCTCAACTGGATTGTATCCTTCCACTTCGTTAGCTGCCCTATAAATTCCAATACCTCTTCTCTGCCACATTGGTACCTCAGAAATGTTCAATCCATTTTCAAAGAGGAGATCATGAAGTTCACTGCTCTTTTTTTATTTAAAATTTCAACGGCACTGGTTTTGTCATGATTTTCTCTCAACTTCCAGTAACTGTATCCGTTTATACAGTTTCTCCATGATTCACTCTGTCTGTTTTTGAAGTAATCAATGGTTCCGTCCACTGCCAATGGTATTATTCTGGAATCGAATGATACTGGTTTTATATCATGTTTATCAGTTATTTTCTTGAATTTCTCAATTTTTAAAAGATTTTTTTGAAAGGAGGCCGATATAAATCCTGCAAAAACAGAGTTAAGTTTTTCTATGCGACCATTGAATGGTATGTCCGAAAGTAGAATGTTTATCTCATCAGAAAATGTGTATATGAATTTTGGTGCAAACTCCTTAAAGAAATCTGATGAGACTTCACACATTAGATTCGTAAAATCTGTGTCGTATGGCTTTTCTAGCCCAAGCTCAAGGGATAATTTGGAAAATTTTCTTCCATCCACACGCACAACAACTTCAGAGCCACATGGAACTCTTAGTTTAGAAAATATCTCACATTCTTTCATTCTAAATACCATCTGTTAAAGATTTGATAAAAAATATGAAATTTGATTTATGGATAAGTTCAATAAAATAGTTTTGTATTCACTGACTTAGTCATCGAATATATTTTTTCTTAAATTATTCAATTACTTCGATGAACGATCTTTAGGTTCCTATTCTGAAGGTTTCATTTAAACTGTTCAGAAGCTTTATAGCCGAATAAGCAGCCATTACACTAGTTTTAGGATTCATTGAACATCTTACATTCTGCGTTACAGTTTTAATTTCTCCAAAATCACCTATAACTTGAACTTCATGCATATTTCTATCCACACTAGGATCTGCTATTATTTTAACATCTACTTCCCTTCCACAAGCCAAGCTCAATGCTGCTGCAACATTGATGTTCATTGGGAACTTCCTAACAGCATCCCCTGCTTTTCCTTCGTAGAGTATGGTTTCTTCTTCTGCTGAAACTCCCAGAGATTTCGGTGGTTTACGTGTTACCAAGGTAGCACTTTGTATTTTTCCAATTGAAGCAGCCTTAATACCATCAAGACCTACAATAGCTCCGGAAGGTGCATATATTTTTGCATTGTTTTTTGCAGCCAAGTCTTCTAAAGTTTTCCTGAGCTCACTATCCATCAAAGCACCAATACTCATGATTATGACATCTACACCATGTTCAAGAACTAAGGGCACTGTTTCAGATACAGCTTGAGGAGCTGCTGCTTCGATAACCAAATCAACATTATCCAGCATGCTATTAATGTCTAGGGCAACAGTTCCATCAACTTGAGAAGCTAAATTTTCAGCTCTTTCCATGTCACGATCATAAAAAAATTTAGATCAACACCAAGCTTACCTTCTACAGCAAAATTAGTTATTATATTAGCTATGGCGCCGCATCCAAGAATTCCAACCTTCATAATTTGTTTCCTAGAGTTGAGTTGTTGATTCTACAGGTGTTTTTACAATTTCAGGGCTTATTAACAGAATGTCTCCGACTGCTTGCACTCTCTCGTAGGGAATTTCTATGCTTCCTTCTTCTTTGAGAGGGCGGATTTCATCCCCTTCTGGAACGATTCTGATGCTTGTTTTAATTACATCTTTAATTCCAACACTTTTTTTGTCGGGTTTCATTGCTGTTGTTTTTAAGATGGATACCCTGCCTTTCTTAATGTTCAGTACAACGTCTTGAATTCTTCCAACGTAGTTTCCTCGTGTTGTGTACACATCCAAATTGTACAGGCTTGATAAATCTACCATTATTACCACCTATCCTTTACTATGGCATTTTCCTCTGAAGAATATGGCCATAAATCTTTTTTAATCTGATAATCAATTTCATTTACTGATATAATTTTAAATCCTTCTATATACTTAAACCTTACTACTTATGAGTTGATAATCCTCTTTTCACTTGAATTACATAAAAAAATTGAATTTTGTAAGCTATACAAAACAAAATCTAGCTAATTAATCTCTATCGAAACCTTAAAAATGCCTAGTCCATATCCATATTTTTGAAGTAAATGCAATGAATTGGATTTCCCGGACCCCTAGGGTGTCTGCACGAGATATTGATCTGTTCAAAGTCATCAAGAACAACTTCAAATCTAAAATAACATCTATAACATCTGTTTGAACCGGAAATAATCTTGTAATCAGTTTGATCCATCTTGATCTCCACATTTAATTTTCTTGTAAAATTCCCATGACAAATTAAATATATAATTCAAGTAAATCATATCAAGATATGAATTGGTTTGATTCGACTTAAATTTTTCCAAGTTAATGATAATTATTTGGAGATTAATAAAGCAATCCAAGGGATTGATTTAAAATAATAAGCATGGAATGATACTCCATGAATTTTGTTGAGTCTGATTCTATTTGATCATTCATAAAATAAACAATTCACTAAAATTAAAGGTGGTAATTATGTGGGACAGTAGTAAAGATTACAGGTTACGTGTTTTAGAAAAATCTGTGGAATTATTCATAAAAACAGCTGAAGGAGCAAATTTAAAGGGAATATGGAATAAAAAGAAATGTTTAACTTCTGCAAGATCCATGATCCCCGAAATTCAGATCATGTATTTTTCGTACATGGAACCCGCAGCCCTTGCAGAATCTCCACAAGTTGAAGACATGAAACTAAAGGTAAAAGATATAATTGACGCCTTAGGTGGAGACCATTGGCATGTCCAATTCCTAAATTTGGTCAACAAGGATGAAAAAGAAAAATTAGTTGAATCCATAGCAAAAATGAAGTTTGCATTGAATACAATATCCTCTGTGGATGAAAGACTGAAACTTGGGCCAATCAACGATCCAGTCATTGGAATAGACATTAAAACAGGAGAAATTGTAAGTATACAAAAGAAGGGCAATCTCATGGTTTGTAATGTGAACCTTCGTAACAAAGCCTTAACTGTGGTTACTAACGACTTAACTGTCAAAGAAGGTAACAAAGTAGGAGTTGCAGTACTTCCACCCTCTGTATTTCAAGGAGTTACTAGTGAAGGAATGTTTTTAGGAGCCGGTAAAGGAATTCTGAAGAATGTTGAAGGAGAACTTGGAACTATGCCCCATGGAATACCTTTAGATGCCCTAAATGAAACAAGAAACTTGGTAGAAACTTTCCTAAAATAGCTACAAAATATCAGTTCTTTATTCATTTTCCTTTTTTTCCATATATTGAAGTTTAGATCCAGCTTCGACAGAAAAATAGTATTTAAAAAAATAAGGAAAAATTTCCAAGAATCCGTGTTTAATTTTATCCGAATATTATCAGTTTGCTTCGAGTCATATCTTCAACAGCATATTTAATGCCCTCTTTACCAGTACCACTCATTTTAAATCCTCCAAATGGCATGTTATCTGTTCTAAAAGTGGATTGTCTGTTTATTATAACTGATCCAGCTTCAATTTCCCTTGCAGCTTTAAGGGCATTGTCAATACTCTTTGTGAATATTCCTGCCTGCAATCCGTATTGAGTATCATTGGCAACATTTATAGCTTCATCTAAATTTTCAACCCTTATTAGCGGTGCAACAGGGCCAAATGTTTCGTTACAAACCATGTCCATAGATGTTTCAACATGGTCCAGTATGGTTGGTAAGTAAAATGCTCCATCCCTCTCACCACCCACAAGTAGTTTGGCTCCCCTATCTTTGGCATTATTAACCAAATTTTCTACTTTTATTGCTGCTTTTTCATCTATCATCGGACCCATATCTGTTTCAGGGTCTAAAGGATTTCCTACCTTCAATTTTTTAGTTCTTTGGATCATTTTAGCTGCAAATTCATCTGCAATGGATTTCTCAAGGATAATCCTTTTAACAGCTATACATACCTGCCCCGAGAATAAAAAAGAACCTTTAATGGCAGCTTCAACTGCCCTGTCAATATCAGCATCCCCCAATACTATTAAAGGGTCGTTTCCCCCAAGTTCCAAGTTTATTCTCTTCATTCCAGCCTTTTTAGATATTGAAACACCAGTTTCAACACTTCCTGTAAATGATATTTTATTTACTAGAGGGTTCGTTACCAGCTCGTCTCCAATAACGCTGCTTTTTCCTGTAACTGCACTTACAACACCAGCCGGAAGATGTGCATTAAATATTTGTACCATTTTCAGGGCAGCTAAGGGTGCTTGAGTGGATGGTTTCAGGACAACAGCATTTTTAGCAGCAATCGCAGGTGCTATTTTATGCACCGCAAGGTTTACTGGGTAATTGAACGGAGTAATAGCTGTTACAATTCCTAATGGAACTTTGACTGTGAATCCAAGTGCAGTCCTACCACCTATACCTGCGTCTAACGGTACTGTTTCACCATAAATTCTTTTTGACTCTTCAGCAGCTAGCAGAACAGTTTCAATGGATCTTTTTATCTCATCATTGGCATCCTTTATGGGTTTGCCTGTTTCACGTGTTAAAAGATCTGCTAGTTCCCTCGAATTTTGTTTAAGATCCTCATAAATATCGTACATTATCCTTGATACTTTTCTAGAAGAGTAATTTGCAAGAACCTTTTGAGCCTCATACGCTGTTTCCAGTGCAGTTTTTACGTCCTCAAGGGTTCCAGAAGGAACCGTATCAATTACCTGATTGTTCACTGGATTGATCACATCAATTTTTTCGTCAGAATCAACTAAACTTCCGTTAATAATCATTTCCACTATTAAGGCCTCCCATATAACTGTTCAATTTGTCATTTGTGGTGAATAATGAATTTGATAAAAAAATAGGTATTTTTAGGGATTAAACTCCACCAATTAAAAAAAATGATCAACTGAATTTATTTATAAGACTCTGGGAGTTTCCAGTTCCATTAATGCTGTTGGTAACACTGCTTAAGTCGTTATTAGTTATGTTTCCCCCGAGACCGCTCAAATAGTTTTTATAAAAGAATGCAGCAACAACCACTATTGCTATGACTCCACCAAATAATAAGATCATTTCTGCACTTGTTTGAGCTGCTTCGTCATCATAAATATTCATATTTGTACACCCCTAATAATTAAAATCCAATTAAGAGACCACCGTATGTTGATATCACATAAAATATTCCAAATGCCAATGGAACTAAAGCAAGGGAATATTTTACTCCTTTTCTAGCACTGCCGTAGAGTACAATTCCTATTAACAGTCCTGCTATTATTGAGTGAATGATGAGGTAACCCGCAGCAGATAT
Organism: Methanobacterium sp. ERen5; assembly: GCA_024167805.1. Lineage (GTDB taxonomy): Archaea > Methanobacteriota > Methanobacteria > Methanobacteriales > Methanobacteriaceae > Methanobacterium_B. The sequence goes on from CP099988.1 coordinate 903,265, forward strand.
GTATGCAACATCAGCAAGGGGATTCACTTTACCAAGTGACTGTATGAAATGAGAGTAAATCATTATCATACCCAATGCAAAGGGGGCCGCAATAATTGCAGCTATAATTAAGAACATTACAGACATCATCACATTTGCTCTACGTTCACGTTTAAGTGCAAGAACGGCCCTTAAATCTTCAGCCACAGTTTCAATAACATCAGATAAGCTTCCCCCAACCCTTTTACCTTCTAAAATCATTCTAAAGGTTCTATCAAGGGTTTTGGATTTTAATCTTTCTCCCATTGATAGGAGGGCTTCGTCAAAGCTACTTCCTATTTTAATTTCGATTACAGCACGTTTGAGTTCTGCATTTAATGGTCCTCCACCCTGTTTTGAAATATCTTCTAGGGCTGTTTCAATACCAACACCGGCCCTTAAAAGGGATGATATTTGTCTCAAGAAATCTGGAGTAGTTTGTTCTATTGCATCGACCCTACGCTCCATTGAAAAAAATAGCCAACCCAAAACAATGAAGGATGGAGTTAAAAATCCAACTAAAAACCCTAATATTGGAGTTATTCCAATCAAAATAAACGATAGCAATCCAACTAATCCAAAAATAACACCTGCAATCAGCATCAGTGTGATCAGATCTGATGCTTTAACATACATCCCTGATCTAATGAGGTTTTCTTGCATGAAAACAGTGTACCTTTCAGGTAATACATCGTCAAGAATCCTTGACACTGGGGATAATGCGGGAGGTATAATTGCCATTTTTCACACCTATTTATTATTTTACTATCTTTTATTATACCTTTATATACGTTCTTATTTTATTTGTAGTGAAAAATGTTAGATAATGAACAAATAACTTAAAAAAACAAAATTTGATGTTAAATATTTAACTTTGCATCTATCTTATTTAACACCCTTGCTTTATTCTCCACCAGCACCATATCTTCAATTCTAACACCAAATTCACCTTTAATATATATTCCAGGTTCAACAGTTACCACCATTCCCTTTTGAAGTTCTGTCTCATCATTTTTTGAAAATGATGGTTTTTCATGAATTTCTAGACCAACGCCATGTCCTGTTGAATGAATGAATGACTCACCATATCCATACTCAGTAATAACTTCCCTTGCGACATTATCAATTTCACCACATTTAATTCCAGGTTTAATAGATTTTATGGCAGTTTGTTGAGCTTCCAATACTATATCAAAAATTTCTTCCTGTTTCTCTGTTTCAATAATTGTTCTTGTGGTATCTGAGGAGTAATTGTTATAAACAGCTCCCCAATCAATCAAAATTGGTCTCTCAATTTTATTGGATGTGGGGGATCCGTGTGGTAGGCTTGTTCTTGCCCCTGAAGCCATTATAGTTTCGAAGGAAGGTCTTTGGGATCCATTGATGCGCATGTTATATTCCAACTCTGCAGCCATTTCAACTTCAGTTCCATTAAAATCTAATTCAAGAAGGGATTTCTCAGCAATTTCCAAAGCTTTTTCTATATTTTTTATTTCCCAGTCGGTTTTAACTGCTCTGGATGTTTCTACAACTTCAGTGGTCACAACTTTAAAATTTTCCAGTTTTATGTAGGTTTCAACTGTCATTGAATTTTCTACACCCACGCATCCTTCCAAGAAATTCTTGAGATCATCAAATTTTTTGTACACTTCCAGGTTTACCATGGAATTTTTGGATGCATCTTCGTTGTCTATTTTAGATGCTAAAAGAATAGGTTCGTCTTTCAATATCAGCACTGATGAGCTTGTAGGTCTGAAACCTGTTAGATATCTTATATTTTCTGGTTTTAAGACTATCATTGAGTCTATTTTTTGTTCGTGCATCGATTCTATTACTTGTTTTAACTTTGTTTCCATTGTTGTTTCCTCAATAATTAATTTAAATCTTAGAATTATTCAGCTGTTCACTGATTTTGATCCACATATTTTCCATAACATCTTCTGAAATTTTCCTGCTTATTGGTTGTGGAATATATCCGAAGTCCAAGTCTTCAAATTTGATGCCTTCAAAGACTTTCATTTCATCATATCTCGGAATTAAATGCCAATGAACCTGAGGATGAGGATTTTTATCACGAAATGAGGCATTTTTAAAACAACTCCAGTTGAAAAGTGTGGGTTTAAAAATATTGTTGAGGGTATTCTCCATTTCTCGAACAATTTCCGTGAATTCTTTCCATTCTTCAGTTTCAAGCTCAGATAAGTTACTGCATTGTCTTTTATTTGCAACAACACATGTGCCAAGGTAGCGCTGGCTAGGTGCTAAGTGAATGGTCCAGTACGATCTTTCTGAGATTAACCTTCCATATCCAATACTTCCACAGTACGCACATATCATGAAAACAATCCTTAAAGAATTATTTAATGTTTATTTTTTTAAATTAGCCGATATCGATCTATTATATAAGAATTGAATTTGGAAAATAAATATTTTATTATAATCCTCGAAGTCAGGGGTTTACAAAATTATTTAATAACCTAGAAAGAACAATATACTAATATAATTACTCAATACATCAGATTAAGGAGGTTAACTGTTTGGAAGCTAATTTCGAGTTGAGAAAGTTTGTTGCACCGGAATTTGTTTTTGGATTGGATGCTCGTCTTCTTGTTGGAAGATACCTAAATAATTTTGCAGCTAAGAAAATTCTGTTAGTTACTGACAGTGGAATAATATCTTCGGGCTGGGTTGATTCCGTGGTGGGAGTACTTGAATCAGACTGTTACGACTATGAAATTTATTCCAAAATTAAACAGAATCCTAGTACTGATGATGTTATGAAGGGAACAGATTTATACTTAGATGAAGGCTGTGATGTAATAGTAGCAATTGGTGGTGGTAGTCCAATGGACTGTGCCAAGGGAATTGGGATTGTCAGTTCAAATAATAAAAATATTAAAGAATTTGAAGGAGTGGATAAGGTTTCATTACCATCACCACCATTAATATGTATACCCACCACCGCAGGCAGCTCTGCAGATGTATCCCAATTTGCAATAATTTCTGATAAATCCAAGGGGACTAAAATGGCGATTATCAGTAAAAAGCTCGTACCGGATGTGGCACTTATTGATCCTGTTACAACAACTACCATGAACAAATACATGACTATTTATTCAGGATTTGATATTTTAAGTCATGCAATCGAAGCTAACGTTTCAAATGCAAGTTCTCCAATCACAGATATTCATTCTAACGAAGCAATTAAATTATATTCTTCAAACATACTTCCCGTGCTTGATGATCCCGATAATATTAAGTACAGGGGTAACTTAATGCTTGCAAGCCTTCATGCAGGATTGGCATTTTCAAATGCAAGTTTGGGTTTGGTGCATGCCATGGCCCACAGTCTTGGGGGTTTGAAGGATCTGCCCCACGGAGAACTGAATGCATTGCTTTTTGAACATGTAATTGAATTTAATTTTGAATACGAACCTGAAAGATATTTGAAAATAGCAAACAACATGGGCATGGGAACAGCTTCAAATAAAACAGAATTCCTCCTCATGATCAAGGAACTTAAAGAAAATCTTGGAATTAACCACACACTCACAGATCGGGGTGTGAATCTTGAAGACTTAACAAACCTTTCCTATAGAGCCATGAACGACCCGTGCATAGCTACAAATCCAGTAATTCCTGAACAATCTGATGTGGAGGCCATATTTAAAAATGCCCTTTAAACCAGATGAACATCCTGACTGGAACACACTGCGCGACAAAATTATCGGTCTTGGTGAATCTTCCATACAGAAAAGCTACTATCCTGAACTGCAAAAACGATTAGCAGAACTTGAAAGGTTCCGATCTCTTTTAGATGAAACTAACGATCATATATTTTTGCTTAATATCCCTTCCGGCAAATTTTCAGACGTGAACAAATCTGCATCAGAACGTTTTGGATTGAATTCAAAGGAACTTTGCCCCATGTCAATCCATGACCTTGTGGACAGGGAAGAAATTGAAAAGTTCAGTGAACTGTTCAACCAACTTGCTGACAAATCTCAAGGCCGTAATACTTTTTATTCAGTATTTTTAGACTCCCAAGGAAACAAAATTCCTGTGGAGATAAGTGCCAGTACAGTTAAGTTTGGTGATGAACTTTACATTGTAATGGTGGTAAGGGACATAACCGAACGACAGGAAGCAGAGAATAAGATAAAAAAATCCCTTGAAGAGAAAAAAGTTTTACTTAGGGAAATACACCACAGAGTCAAAAATAATATGCAGATCATTTCCAGTCTTTTGAATCTCCAAACAACCTACACCGACGATGGAAATGTTGTTGACATATTAATGGAAAGCCAAAACCGTGTTAAATCCATGGCTATGATCCATGAAAAACTTTACCAGTCCACTGAATTGGCTAGGATCGATTTTAAAGACTATATAAACCAATTAACAATATATCTACGGCAGTCCTATGTTTACATGAATAGTTCCATAACTATCGAAACCGAAGTGGATGACATTCATCTGAATATTGACACAGCAGTTCCATGTGGTTTGATAATCAACGAGCTGGTAACTAATTCAATAAAACATGGTTTTCCTAATGGTATGCCTGGTATAATACGTGTTAAACTCTCTGAATCCAATGGAGAATATATTTTAAGTGTCAAAGACAATGGTGTTGGATTTCCAGAAACTATCGATTTTAGAAATACGGACACATTAGGATTGCAATTAATTACAAATCTTGTTTTACAACTTGATGGAACTGTAGAGGTTGTACTTGACCAGGGAACAGAATTTAAAATTAATTTTCAACCCATGGAATACATTCAAAGAATTTGAATGAACTTTCATCCAGTACCATGGAAATCATTATATATTTAAAACTAGGTCTATAAACTATGGTAAGTTTTACAGCCCGTGAGGTCAGGGACATATTGATCTCCATGTTTGTAATAGCAGCAATTTTTGCTTATTTATTCAGCAAAGGACTACTAGCAAACGGGACAGAAATATTTCTGAACAACTTCATTTTATTAATCCCTGCACTCCTAGTTTCTGTTGGATTGGGATTTGTGCTACATGAACTCGCACACAAGTTTGTTGCTTTGAGATATGGATTTTTTGCAGAGTTCAGGATGTGGGTTGAAGGATTGATATTCGCAATCTTCACAGCGTTTATTTTCGGTTTTGTCTTTGTTGCACCAGGCGCAGTTTATATCCATGGAACCAACATTAGCAAGGAAGAAAATGGTAAAATATCTATTGCAGGACCATTGGTTAACATTGCACTAGCATTGTTCTTCCTCAGCCTGTTTCCATTGGTTTCACACAACCCTACAGATATTGTGGGATACGAACTCCATGTCATTGTTACCTATGGTTTCATAGTAAACAGCTTACTCGCGGTATTTAACTTAATTCCATTGGGGCCATTAGATGGTGCGAAAGTTTTGAGTTGGAATCCAGTAATATGGATACTGATATTTATTGTGTCAATTATATTAGCAGCAAAGGCTTATTTTGGTATTTATTAAATAATAAGCCTCCAAGAAACAAAATCGTTGATAATCATTAAATTTAACAAATTAATTAGTACAAATTCAAATGGCTATAAATCATTATAAAAATAGTTTTAAGTGATAATATGCTTAAAGAAGTTCCAGTTAAATATTTTGGATGCACTCACAGGGCCATGGCTCCAGAGAAAACAATTGAAATTGTTGAGCCTAAACTTAGGGCTGCTGGTGTCACAAGGGTGGCTGAAATAACACATCTTGACAGGATAGGGATTCCAGTTTATTCTGCCATCAGGCCCGGAGCTGCTGAAGGTGCTGTAAGCATATACGCAGGTAAGGGTGCCACCAAATCCCAGGCCAAAGCATCGGCCATGATGGAATCCTTTGAAAGATTCTCCGCAGAGATCACAGATTTAGACAGGAAAAATTTCATCAGGGGAAACTTCGAAGAATCAAACCTCCACAACTACCTAGATCCAGATAAACTGATACTTCCAAAACTCAGATTTGATTCTAAGACAGAAGGTTTAGAATGGGTTAAAGCCATTGATATAACCAACGATGAAACTGTTCTTGTGCCAGCAAACGCAGTTTATCATCCCTACGACTCTGAGAATATTTCCAAACTTTTCCAGTCAAACACTAATGGTTTGGCTTCTGGAAACCTGATAGAAGAAGCAATATTCCATGGAATGATGGAAGTTGTGGAAAGGGATGCATGGAGCATTTTTGAAGCTAAGCATAAACCCAAACCGGAAATTAACCTTGAAACCATTGAGAATCCACTCATAAATAACATTCTTGATCTGTTCAAAAAGGTAGGGATAAATGTTAAACTGGTTAATTTAACTGCTGATGTTGAAATAACCACTGTTGCAGCAGTTTCAGACGATACTGTCCTTAAAGATCCTGCTCTTTTGACTCTTGGTGTTGGAACTCATCTCGATCCAGAAGTAGCAGTTATAAGGGCACTCACTGAAGTTGCCCAGAGCAGAGCTACACAGATTCATGGAACTAGGGAAGACACTGTTCGTGCAGTTTTCATGAGGAAAGCAGGTTATGAAAGAATGAAACGCATCAATAAGCACTGGTTTGGGGAATCCCAAAGTGAAGTTGATCTTAAGGAGATCATAAATTATTCAGGAAAATCCTTCAAAGAGGACATAGAAACCAGCCAGAAACTATTGGGCAAACATGGATTTAAAGATATTTTATACGTTGACCTGACTAGGCCAGAGATTCAGATACCCGTAGTGAGAGTTCTGATCCCAGAAATGGAACTTTTCTCTGTGGATGTAAACAGGGCAGGTAAACGGATTAAGTAGTAGTTTAGAAACTAATGGATTGATAATTTTTTTAGAAATATTTGAGGAATTAAAATATGAAACAAATCATTGTTATGAGGGCAGATCTAAACATGAGCAGGGGCAAAATAGCAGCTCAAGCATGCCACGCCAGTTTAGGAGCATATAAAAAGGCTAACGACAAATCATCAAAAAAATGGGAATCTGAAGGCGAAAAAAAGTGGTTTTAAAAGTTAACAGCCTCGAGGAACTCTTTGAAATCTACGAATTGGTTAAAGTCACCAACATGCCTATTTATTTAGTTCATGATGCAGGGCACACTGAAATTCCCAAATCAACAGTCACATGCTTGGGTATTGGTCCAGATGAAGATGAGAAAATTGATAAGATCACCCAGGAACTGAAGCTTTTAAAGTGATGGTGGTTTGTAATGGATTGGGTTTTAAAGATTGGTGGCAGTTTATTTCCAGAAGAAGCCATTAATCTCTGCGAATTTATTGTAAATCAAACTGATTTAGGCACTGAAATCCTAATTGTTTGTGGTGGGGGAGAGTTTGCTAATAAAGTGAGGAATTACAACGATTTACTTGGTTTTTCAAACACCTGCAACCACAGATCTGCAATAATGTGCATGGACATAATTGGAACATTACTTGCAGATAAAGTTGAAGGATTAGAATCTGTAGATTCTCTTGAAGATGCTTTGAAGGTTTCTGAACATGGGAAAATTCCTGTAATGAATTCATATGCCCTAATGGAAGATCATGATCCACTCGAACATTCATGGAGGGTCACATCAGATTCAATCGCACTTTACATTTCAAATCTACTCAAGGCCAAACTATTAATAGCAACAGATGTAGATGGTATATACACGCATGATCCTATCAACGATGGTGCGAAACTTATAGACATTATAAGTGCAAAAAAACTACTAAATTTTGGTGAAACATCGGTTGATGAATTTTTACCTGAGCTTTTGATCAGATATCAATCGGAATGCTACGTTGTAAATGGTAAATACCCAGAGAGGATTCTATCGATAATTAAAGGTAAAAGCTCTAAATATACACTCATTGGAGGAAATTAAATGAAAAAATAGAATGTACTTCCTGTAAACAGGAAATATCACCAGTGGAAAACTATGTTAAGTTTCCATGCCCAGAATGTGAGAAAACTTTGTACAGATGTGAAAAATGCAGAACATTCGGACATTTATACAAATGTGAATGTGGATTTAAAGGACCTTAAATTTAAATCTCATCAAATTATTAGCATAATTGGGATTTAGTTCCAAATAAATCTATAAAACAATTTTGGAGGTAACACTATGGGAGAAGTAGTAGCTACAATAAAGTTAATGCCTGAAAGTCCTGAAATTGACCTTGAAAAAGTTAAAGCAGAAATAACAAGTTCAATACCAGAAAATACAGAATTACACAGTATTGAGGAAGAACCAATCGCATTTGGCCTCGTTGCTTTCAACCTCATGGTCATTGTAGATGATGGTGAAGGCGGAACAGAAGCCGTAGAAGAAAATCTTTCTAAAATCGCTGAAATAGCTAGTATAGAAGTTGTTGATGTTAGAAGGTTAATGTAAGGCCTTCTAATACATTATACTTTTTGAATTTATAGGATCATTCAGTTTCATATTTCTACTATGGAATTATATTTTCAAATTCTTTTTTTGAACATTTTAAATGATATTCGTTTTTTTTAGTTGAGAACTAAATATAAATATCAAATTGTAGAATTTTATTATAGGGATTTTTAATGAAGTATATCAATTCCAAAAAAAGACTGATTTTATTGATATTACTACTTGTTCTTGTGGTAGCTGTAGCTGGTTTCAGTTACTATGTATCTGATTATTATCATGCAGATTCCAATGCAACTGAAGCTCTTTCATCAAATAATGGCTACAGTGTCATTAATAACTCTGATTCAATAACTTTCATCCCCACCAGCAACAAAACAACGACGGGAATTATTTTTTATCCCGGTGCTAAGGTACAGCCTGAAGCTTACTCTGTGATCGCATCAAAATTGGCTCAAAAGGGTTATACAACAATTATTGTTAAAATGCCATTTAATTTAGCAATATTTGGAGTTGACAAGGCAAATGATGTAATAACCCAACATAGAGATATTAAAACTTGGGTTATTGGAGGCCATTCCCTGGGTGGTGTGTTTGCATCGGACTTTGCAGTGAAACATCAGGATAAAATTAAAGGTGTGATTTATCTAGCCGCATATCCCAATACCAATGCATCTAACGCAACTTTTAAAGCTTTGTCCATCAGAGGATCCCGTGACGGTCTTGCAACACAGGATCAAATCTCTAAAAATCTGGACAAGTTTCCAAAAACACAACCTTCATCACTATTGAAGGGGGCAACCACTTCAACTTCGGTGACTACGGAGTACAATCTGGCGATAACAACAGCACAATAACCAGACAAGAACAACAAAATCAAACAGTGAATGCTATTATCAACTTCATAAAAACTCTAGATCAGTGATCTATTAATCCCTTTAAAACATTATTAAAAAAATCATTGATAACTCCTCATTTTGCATTATCTATTTTCAGCCCACAATAATCAGAAAATAGAACGTAAAAACAGATAAAACGAGAAGAAATAAAAACAGAAAACACAAAATTTTGCTATCACTATATAGAGCTACCCATCAGAAATCACAAAACCCCATAAACATCAAGCATTCCACCAATAAAACAATAAAATCCCCCAGTTAAGCCAAATTTCCTAAAAAAAATCCCATTATCAAACAAAAAACCAAAATAAATAAACTAAAAAAAAATACTAAAAAACAGAAAAAACAGAAAACACAAAATTTTGCTATCACTATATAGAGCTACCCATCAGAAATCACAAAACCCCATAAACATCAAGTTTACCACTAATATGGTCATAAATTTCCTTAGTTAAACCAGTATTCCTAATAAAATCATTAGAATATCTAATATCTCCCCTTCTAGGGTTATCCTTTCTCATTACGTACATACAGATGGCAGTTATGATCATGAGTGGATCTATTTTTCTTCCCTTTCCCCCTCGATAGAGTTTTCTAAAATCAACCTTAGATATTATTTCACGAGCCTTGTCTTTCTGCCCACCACCCACAGGTAGTAGAACTTCATCTCCCTCTTCTCTTTTGGTCATTACAAGGGTGGGACTATGGCCAGTCATCATGAAATTACTTGCGACTACACTGAGCAATGCCAGTTTTTCATTCAAACGGAAATCTTCTTCGGCAGTTTTTTCATGGTATGGTTTGTACCTTTCGTACTTGATGATTTTTTTCTCGATTCTGGAAATTTTCGACTCGTCATCAAGAAAGATATGTTTTCGTTTTTTCAAAGTTAAGCACCCCGAATTTCTGATTAGTATTTTTTGATTTAACATTCATATAATGGTTGTTGGTACCAAAAATTTCAAAGATAATAATCTTAAATCCTCAAAAAATCTGCAAATTCATCACGAACTCTCATGAATAAAACTGCCAATCCAAAGATATGAGCTAGTTAAATAATTAATCAGTGTTAACACTGCCACTAAATTAGGTTTATCAGCTCATTGTTTTGTATGGAATAAGAAGAAAAAACATATAATTCTAGAGGTACAAAATAATAACAACAATAATTATAATGGGGGTCATAAATCGTGGAAAAAAATCAATACCTAATGCCGGTAATAATCGTCCTGGTAGTAATTATAGCATTAATTTTAGCATTGAGTGTTTCAGGTAACAACACATTTAATACAGGGACTGTATCATTCCAATATCCTAACTCTTGGTCGCAAGACAGCTTAGTTGGTAATTTCAGTAATAGTTCTACATATTCATCTGTTACTTTAACAACTAATTACGCAGATTCAAATGGTAAACCCCAACCCACATATATTGTGTTACAAATGCAAGAAAAGGCAACTGGTTCATTGAACCTTCCAAGTACCAACAACATACTTTTAAACACCACAAACTCATCAGTAGCTTCAACAACTGTGAACAATATAACAGCTTCACAGGTTGGCAGTGTTGGAAATAATATAGCCAGTAAATACACCATAATAGACAAAGACAATAATTATTACTTGATAACCTACATTTGTCCTAGATTTGCATTGAACCAAACTGAACAAGCCTACAATAATTTACTGCAAACCTTGAAAATCAGTTAGAAAAACTGGTTTCAAACCTTTATTTATTATTTTTTTAGTAATTTTTTTAAAGATTTCAATACATAATTAATAATATGAAATCTGGAAAAATAAGTTCAAGTATTATAATTGTAACTATGCTTGTTTTATTTATTTTAATATCCACTGTGGCAGCACATCAGCCCAGAGTGGAAACAGGAATCAATACTTCAATGAGCAATCCCATCATCATTGAAAACCCTGAAATTTCCCAAGCTTTTTACAGCACACTTCATGGCAGTCCAGAATACTACAAAATCAGTTCAGATGCTCCATTCAAATTTTACCTCAATCTTTTAGTACCACAGAGTCCGGGAATTCCAGCAGATTTTATTTCTGCACAAGTTCTAGACACAAATGGAAACATTCTCTTAACACTAAATGGAACTAATTCCACTTGGACATCCTACTTCGAAGAATTTGGTGGAGATTATTATCTCAAGGGACCTGAAGTCACTGAACAACTTCCTGCAGGGGATTACTACATAAAAATATTCAACGCTGAAAATCAGGGCAAATACAACATAGCAGTCGGAGAGACAGAATCCTTTCCTGTTGATGAATCGCTAAAAGCCCTAGTTACCATACCCATACTCAAAGAACAGTTCTTTGGAAAACCCGTTACTAAACTCTTCTTAGAATTCCTTGGACTAATATTTGCACTTGGATCTACAATGGTACTCTACTTCATGCTTATTAAAGCCCGAAAATCAGAGGAAATAACCCAATTAACAATTAAAGTCCATTCACTGTTAAAACCCATGATGTGGATTGGAATCTTAATAACAGCAGTTGTATGGTCATATGTGATGTACAAAGATCCCTTAAACATTGTTGGAATAGTGAACAGCCTAATATTTGTTGTTATACTGTTGTTAAGCTGGTACAATGGTAAAAAATTCGCAACTATTCAACTAAACAAATTACCCCTCTTCAGCATGACACTACTTGTAGTTCTGTGGTGGTTGTTTGTTTATGCTTCAATAGCCATCATTTAAATTCAACAAATATTTTTCCTTTTTTTTAAATAAATATTAAACCCTTTATCAACAAATTGTTTCTGTGAATGGAAAATTTATGTTAGAAAGATGTTAATATCTGATATGCTAGAAAAAAGTGATCTGATAAAGGTGAAACTACTTTGAATATATTTGTATCAATTCTATTTGTGTTTTTAGCCAGTGTGCTGGAATTGTGGCTATCAATACCTCTTGGACTTGTTTTAAAACTTAATCCCATATTAATCATTGTTGCAGCAGCTGCAGGATCCATTGTATCTGCCTTTTTAGTGGTGACCTTGGGAGAGGGAGTGAGAAAATGGTTCATAAAATGGAGGTATGGATCTGGATCAATTGAACATGGCCGAATATATAATATCTGGAATAAATATGGCATAATTGGTTTGGGATTGTTGTCACCGTTACTATTCGGAGCCCCACTTGGAGCAGCTATAGGTGTGGGACTTGGAGCATCTAAAAACAGATTATTGCTCTGGATGTCTATTGGAATAGTTATATGGAGCGTTGTATTGACTTTAGTTGCATTTTATGGTTGGTTGAATATAGAATCCTTCACAAACAAATAGTATCCCAAGAAATACTTTTAAACACAACAAATCCTAAGAGTTTGTTCTGGAGTTTTTGGGTTTATAACGTTTGAATCTAAATTAAACTATCTTCATCGTATGAAACCTTCAGAATAAGTTTATCTATCTAGAATGATTTAATTTGATTAGATCGAAACATTTAATAGTATTATAAGCAAACTTTCTTTAAAGATAATAACAGGTCATGAAATTGGAAATGTATTGATTTTAGAATAAATTAACATGGCACAATTCACGTTATATTAACGATATTTTAAAAGGTGTTTTAATTGGAGAAGATAAAAGTTGCGATAGTCGGTATTGGTAATTGTGCAAGCTCACTAATCCAAGGAATTCATTATTACGAAGATAAGAATCCTGATGAAGCCATTGGGCTCATGCACTGGGACATAGGAGGTTACAAACCTTCTGACATAGAAGTTGTAGCTGCCTTTGACATTGACTGTAGAAAAGTAGGCAAAGATGTAAGCGAAGCTATTTTTGCAAAACCCAACTGTACCCAAGTTTTCTGTAGTGATATCCCTGAGAATGGAGTAGAAGTAGCCATGGGAAAAATTTTAGATGGTGTAGCTCCGCACATGGCAGACCATAAAAAGGAATTCGCATTTGTAGTTTCAGATGCAAAGGAAAATGAAAAAGAAGAAGTTGTGAAGATCATAAAGGACAGTGGAGCAGATGTTCTGCTTAACTACTTACCTGTGGGTTCTGAAGAAGCCACAAGATTTTATGCACAGTGCGCCTTGGATGCAGGAGTTGCATTCATAAACAACATGCCTGTGTTTATAGTGAGTAACCCAGAATGGGCAGCTAAATTCGAGGCAAAAGGAATTCCAATTGTTGGAGATGATATTAAAGCACAGATAGGTGCAACAATCACCCATAGGACCCTAGCAAACCTGTTTCGTGATAGGGGTGTGAAGCTCGAAAGAACCTACCAACTCAACACAGGAGGTAACACAGACTTCCTTAACATGTTAAATAGAAGCAGGCTTGATTCTAAAAAAGAATCAAAAACTGAAGCTGTTCAATCTGTACTCGACGAAAGGTTGGAAGATGAAAATATTCACATAGGCCCAAGTGACTATGTAACTTGGCAGAAAGATAATAAACTATGCTTCCTCAGAATGGAAGGAAAAACATTCGGTGATGTTCCAATGAATATAGAACTCAGATTGAGTGTTGAAGACTCACCAAATTCTGCAGGTTGTGTTATAGATGCAATACGGTGCTGTAAACTTGCACTCGAAAGAGGTGTTGGTGGACAGTTAAAATCAATCTCAGCCTACACAATGAAACATCCTCCAGAACAGTTCCCAGATGATCTGGCCAAGAAAATGGTTGATGAATTCATTGAAGGTGAAAGGGAAAGGTAAAAACCTCCCTCATCCATAATTTTTTTTAAATTTAAATTACAAATTTTTATCATAGCTTTTTTTACCACTTAAATTGTAGTTGGGGCAGATCAATGAAGCAAAAAACTGATTTAAACAAACTTCAAATTATCATCCCTGCCATCGCAATATTTTTAATCACCCTAATTCCCACCTTGACACATAAATGGCCACTCAGTTGGGATGTGATCTACCATGTTCTGTATGCAGAAGTGTATACCCAGTATGGTTTTGTTCTTGTCAATCCGCTCCTAGGTTCGCCTGTTGGTCTAAAAATAGCATATCCTCCACTTTTCCATTTCTTAATTGCATTCCTTGGAACTGTTTTTCATCAGGGGTACATGTTGATTGCTAGGGTGATGCAACCATTCCTTGCATTCTTTGTTGTGCTGTCTGTAAGTTACGTTGGAAAAAAATTCTACGGCAACTTGGCTGGAATTTCAGCGGGATTTTTGATGATCTCCAGCTATATCATATACAGAATAATGCTACCCGTGCCCGAAAATCTAGCACTTATATTTCTACCGTTGGCTGTTTACTTTTACTACAGCTCAGTGAAGAACAGAAATTTAAAGTACGCATTTATAGCAGGAATTTTAATGTTGCTAATAGCTGCAACCCATCAAGCAGCACTATTATGCCTTTTCATCGTGATAAGTTCCATGACCATTGTAGATATCCTATTTTATCGTGAATTATCTATTTTCAAGAATTATGGGGCGTTCATATCATCCATGTTAATTATTGTGGTGGCTGGTGTATTAGCCCTTGCAATATTCAAACCAGAACTGTTTCAGAACATTCTTGATCAGGGCATCAGTGCCACCCTTGGTTACAGCACATCAATTAATTACACCATCCAGCTGAGTCCATTGAAGTATTTACAGTACTTTGGTGTGTTGGTAACATTGTTTGCATTGATAGGTACCTATTTTGCTGTGAAATTAAGAAGAAGGAAGGATATTTACATATTTACTTGGATAGTTTCTCTTTTGTTGCTCAGTAACGCATATCTAATAGGTATTAATGTGCTTGCACCGAGGCTTCTCATTTATATTGTGATTCCATTATCAATACTCGGAGGATTTGGGGTTAAAAATATTTACAACCGACTTAAAACTACAGAACGCTTCTCATCCGAAAAATTCAGATCCATGTTTCTATTGGTTTTGTTCTCACTTGCAGTGGTGTTTGGAATCCTAACAGCCGCCAATCCTACAATGGGAACTTTCTCAGCTAAAACTGAATTTGGATCTGTGCAAATTGCACCACCTTCAGAATCCGAAGTTGAACTTGCAGACTGGTTTAAAATGAACGGTAACAAAAATCAGTCCATACTGATACAAAATATTTACACTGGAATTTTCATTGCAGAGCAAACCGGAATGCCTATAAATTTCGGATTCGAATATCTTAACTCTAGCACGCCCAGATCATTTTTTGACATCGGAAATGTTGGTTACATTGTTTATGATAAAAGGCTGGTGCTACCAAATCAAAATGCGAGCTTAAACGAATCAAAAGTAACTACAGAACTTTATCCCCTATTTTACTTCAATCAAAAGTATTATAATGATTTAAATTTAACTCAACCCAGTTATTTTAAGGTGGTTTATGAAAATTATGATTTTATAGTCTGTCAGAAACAAAACAGTTGATTCAGTGCCGGATATCCTTTTGAACATTATTCAAATTTCGAATTTGAAACACGATATATTGAAAGTTTAGTGTGAGATAACAGCGGTTAGAGAATTTTATTGCCAAATATATAAGGAAGTTCGGACTATTTATATAAAGACATTGGTAGAAATCCAAGCTTATTGTGAGGGTCAAAATGAAAAAGATAAAGATCATTGAAACAGCATTTCGAGATGCGCATCAATCACTCCTTGCCACAAGGATGAGAACCCGAGATATGCTACCCATTGCTGAAAAAATGGATAGTGTGGGATTTTTCTCCTTGGAAGCATGGGGAGGTGCTACCTTTGATACTTGTATACGGTATTTGAACGAGGATCCATGGGAACGCCTTACACAGCTCAAAGAAGTGGTCAAAAAAACACCACTACAGATGTTACTACGAGGACAGAACCTAGTAGGATACAAACATTACCCCGACGATGTAGTGAGAAGCTTCGTTGAAAAATCATATGAAAATGGAATTGATGTTTTCAGGATATTCGATGCTTTAAACGATATAAGAAACATGGAACTTTCAATAAAAGTTGCAAAGGAACAAGGAGCACATGTTCAAGGAACCATCAGTTACACAACAAGTCCATTCCATACTATTGAAAAATATGTGGAAATTGCCAAGGAACTTGAAGCTGTTGGCTGTGATTCAGTCACAATAAAGGACATGGCAGGACTCATTACTCCACATGATACATTTGAACTAGTAACAACCTTAAAAGAAGAAACAGATCTCTTAATAAACCTGCACTGCCACTGTACAAGTGGAATGACACCAATGAGTTACTACGCAGCATGCCAGGCAGGAGTAGACCTTCTTGATACTGCCATATCCCCACTTTCATGGGGAGCTTCCCAACCACCAACAGAAAGTGTTGTAGCCGCCCTTGAAGGAACAGAGTATTCCACAGGGCTAGATCTTAAAACGTTGAGCGAAATAAAGAAGTACTTCGAGGGAATAAGAAAGAAATATAGTAGTTTAATAGACCCAATTTCTGAGAAAGTCGATACAGATGTTCTTCTTTACCAGATACCTGGAGGAATGCTTTCAAACTTCGTATCCCAACTAAAAGAACAAAATGCTCTTGACCAATACGAAGATGTACTTAAAGAGGTTCCCAAAGTTCGTGCTGATCTTGGATATCCTCCACTCGTGACTCCAACAAGCCAAATAGTGGCAATACAGGCAGTGATGAATGTTCTTGGTGGAGAAAGGTATAAAAGTGTTTCAAAAGAAGTTAAAGATTATATAAAAGGCTACTATGGCAGACCACCATCTCCAGTTAACCCTGAAATTGCCGAACTCATCATAGGGGATGCAGAGGTTATAGACAGTAGACCTGGGGATCTTTTAGAGTACGAACTCGAAAAATACAAGTCTGAAGGAGAAAAGCTGGGCATCATCAAAAAGGACGAAGATGTTTTGACCTACGCACTTTACCCTGCTGTGGCCCCTAAATTTTTAAGGGGAGAACTGGTTGAAGAACCACTTGAAAAACCAAGGGAAACAGAGAGTTCATCTCCTTCCTCACTTCCAACAGAGTACAATGTCGAAGTTGACGGGGAAATGTTTGATGTGAAGGTTGTTCCTACAGGTTACATGGAAATAGAATCCAGCAATAAAGCACCTAGTGGGCCTGTTGAAGGAGGAGTACCTTCAAGCATGCAAGGAATGATACTCAAACTTAAAGTTGCGACTGGCGACAAGGTCAATGCGGGAGATATTGTTGCTGTGCTCGAAGCAATGAAAATGGAAAATGATGTTCATGCTCCTGAATCCGGTACTGTTGAAGATATTTACATACAGGAAGGAGACACTGTTACAGCTGGACAAACCCTTATGGTAATTAAATAATAATTACCCCTCTTTTTTTATTTAAAGGTGTATTTTATGGCCAAAACTAAGAAAGAATTATTAGATGATGTTCTGGCAGGGATTTTGCAGGTTGGTCAAATTAAGGCTTGTGGAATTGTATCCAAAGAAGGTCTTCTCATAGATTCTAGAACTCCTCCAGATGTTGATGCAAGAATATTTTCCGCACTTTGTTCAACAATAATGGGTGCTGCAGAAGCAGCTTCTGGACAATTGAACACTGGTAGTGTCGATCAAATATCCGTAAAAACAGAAAAAGGTACAATTGTACTGTTACCTGCAGGTTCAAAGGCCATATTAACTGCATTAACTGAACCCGAAGCACAGTTAGGCTTAATTTTATTTGAGATGGAATCTCGCGCTTTGCAAGTGAATGAGATCTTGAATAAAATTTAATTGAAGTAGGTTCATTCATTCCAATGTTACTTCAAATTGGCAAAATGAGTAACCATTGGTCCAGCATCTTACTTCTTTTGCACTGACATCTTTTTTTGTCATTTCTGTTAGTATTCCGGTTATCATACCTGCTTCAAAAATGCAGGTGGGTTTACCAATGTTGGGCAAACAGGCACATTCAATGCATTCATACACCCTCAGATCCAGTACAGTATTTCCATTTATCTCCTCTTCATCCACGATATCCAATATTCCAAATTTGTAATCCAAAAGGAAGGAAACCAGATCATCAAAGTCCGTTACTAATTTTTGTTTAATTAGATTAGATCCAAATTCCATTCCACCAACATAATTGGCTCCCCTTACACTTTTTGATAATATTTCAGGGGTGTTGAAATGACCCATTCTAAACGTGCTTGCATATTTTTCGTCTGAACACGATATTGAAGCAAAAACAGGTCTTTTAGGATTTATAATGTGGCTTAACTCTAATTTACCCTCTATTCCAGGCCTAGGGCCGGTTAATGTGTCACCGACACATTTTTCAACTTCAATTTCGTTGGCTGCAAGTTCCCTGTAATTTTTTATAGCCTTTTTAAACTTCCCTTTTTCCAAACCCTTAACCCCCTTCAAAAAGTTAGCATCATAAATCTTCAGAATAAATTGTTTTATCTTCTACACCTGCATTTATAAATGCTCTTTTACGTCTCATACATGATTCACACACACCACAATGGTAATTTAAACCCTTGTAACAGGAATAACTTAATTCCATAGGAGCTCCAATACTGTCACCATATTCAACTATTTCGTTCTTGTTCATGCCAATTAAAGGAGCTTCTATTTTGATCTCATCGAAGGAACCAACTTCCAGCACAGTGTTGAATGCTTCTAAAAATTCTTTTGAGTTATCAGGAAAAGTTGCTGCCTCTTCAAGATCCCAACCTACTATTATGATGCTGGCATTCTCAGCCTCAGCAAATGAATTGGCTATGGCAGTGAAAACAACATTTCTTCCAGGTACCCAAACACTCTTAGCTGTTTTTAAGGCTGATTCCATATCATCAAGCTCACTGTCTTCAGGTTCGGGAATAGATTCATCGGATGTTAGTGCGGAATTCCCTAATTCTGCAAGCCATGGTAGTTCAATTATGGTATGTTCTGCACCCAGTTCTTTACAAACTGCTTTTGCAGATTTAATTTCCATCTCAGCACTTTTCTGGCCGTAGTTAAATGTTAATGCATGTATTTGGTAATCTTCTTTAAACTTCGTACTCGCAACTGTGGAATCAAGTCCACCTGAAAGTACTGTTATTGCCTTCTTCTTCATTCAAGCACCCTTTTTTGGTTAATATTTAAATTCTGAGTTTCTAAATTGTTGAACTGCGATATCTGTAACGTACTTTAATTGTCTGCCTGTGAGATATGCTACGTGTCTTACATCTTCATATTCTGGTTTAACACTTATGACATCTTCTCCAATCATTCCGACCTTTATATCAATTTTATATGGTTTACCATCGATGGTCACAGTTATTGGCACGATTCTTCTCTGAGCAATGTTTCTGTGTGCGTAAGGTAAAACACGCACGCCAAGCGTACCTGTTTCTCGGATTAATTCTTCTGAGATCTGTTCTGTATCTTGGGGTTTTGCAATGACCCTTAAAAGATGGCCGGGTCTATTTTTCTTAGTGATGGTTGGTATTATACTCACATCCCTCGCACCACTTTTCATGAGTCCTTCAAAAATATGTCCAAGCACTTCACCAGATACATCGTCAACATTGGTTTCCAAAATAGACACATTTTCATGTTCCATTTCACCAACACCTTTAACAATCCTCAAAACGTTTGGATGCGCAAGTTCCATCTTTCCTGCACCATAACCTACTGTTTTATTGCTCATTAAAGGGTAAAATTTGATGAATTCATCCACCATGTTCATGTAAATAGCAGCTCCAGTAGGTGTTGTTAGTTCTTTGTCCACTGGCCCTCCAAATGTGGGAACAGTTTTTAGAATTTCCAGGGTTGCAGGTGCTGGTACAGCTAGCTTTCCATGCATGCTATTAATTCTGCCACCCCCTAAAGCTACTGGCATTCCATAGACCTTGGCTTTGTTCAATTCCAATTTATGGAAAAGATATGATGCTCCAATTACATCGGAAACAGCATCTGCAGCCCCAACCTCATGGAAATGAACTTTATCCAAGGTGGTTCCATGAACACGGGATTCTGCTTCTGCCATGGTTCTATAAACCTTTTTTGCAAATTCTTTAATTTCCACGTTGATTTCAGGATGTTCTATGCTATCCAAGGTTTCTATGAGTTCTTTGTAGTTCACTGGTTGAGAGTCCCTGGCTTTAACTTGCACAAAACTGGAAGAAATTCCTGCCTTAATGGTTTTGTTAATTGTTACTTCAACCTTTCCAAAGAAGGATCCATAGTGTTCCATAACTTCCTTCAATAATTTATTGTCCACTCCAAAATCTGCTAAAGCCCCCACAACCATATTTCCGGAAATACCAGAGTTTTGTGGATCTACAATTAAAGTCATTTTTTATCCCCTTTAATAAATTAATTTGGTTTTAATATCTAATTTAAATTTCAATAATTTAAGGATCAAAACTTATTCATGTATCCTTTCTATCTCGTTAGCCCAAAGATCAGGATTTTGGAGGATGTAACTTCCAAGCAGTTCTTTGCACTCTGGAAGATCCATGTTTTCTAGTTCAATACCAGATTCAATAAGACAGTTTTCAGGCCCTTTCAAATTTTCATTCTCCCCAATAACAACTCTAGAAATTTTGTAGAGTATTATGGTACCAGAACACATTTCACAAGGTGATAATGTGGTGTACAACGTGGATCTTTTGTAATCTTCGCCCTTGAGTCTGCCAGAGTTTTCGATACAGTCCATCTCTGCATGGAGTATGGTGGAATCTTTTTGTAGAAGATTATTATCCCTCGCCCCACAATTACTCCATCTTTAACTAAAATTGCACCAATTGGAATTCCACCAGTTTCTAAGGATTTTTTTGCCTCTTTTACTGCTTCCATCATGAATTTATAATCATTTTCCGAGTTGTTGGTTTCAATCATGACTGTCAAACCTCTACTGAAAATATCTCATGCCTATATAATCTGTTGAACGTTGATATTAAAGAAATGAACCACCAAACATTTAGTTTTTTATTTTTTTAGTCACTCAAACTTTAAGATCATTACCCTACTAGGGAGTATCCTACAAGTCATTTGTAGAAACTGTTAATTGATATGAAACTCTGAGATGAGTTTGTAACTATTCATCCACTAAATCTTTTAAATGGACTGTCTAAAACGAAAAAAGTTTATCTTAATTTTAACAACTGATCTCTAATAGTTTACCAATTAATTTTAAGAGAATTAATTTGGAGTTTAATAAAGAATTGGAAAAACAAACTAGGATGTGTAAAATTGGATTGGAGATCTGTATTTCTTTTCATTGTTGTAGCAGTAATTTTCTACTACATTGTAACATACATACTGCATTGATAATTTAATTTAAAACCCCATTGTATGCAGCATTTATAAAAAAATCTTCTTAGAAGGTTTTTTACAAATTTTGTTATTATTTTTTTTGTTATTCTTTGTCTTCTGGATTTGGCTATGATTAGTTATCATTCAATACGTTTTTTGAGAACTACATCCATTAAACAGTGTATTATTGAGTTATTATAGCAATATCCCCATAAAAAGTAGAAGTATTAATTAGGGTTTGTTCTGGTTTTCATCGATTTTTTTCTTGTTATTCCCATAACTGACTATTATTCTTCTTATTGGAATCTCTATAATCGTGTATTTTTCTCCTTTAAGGGTGCTTTCTACTGATTTCACAATTTTGTCAACCCTGTCCTCGTCCACCACACTGCAAACCAGCACTGCATCTACAGCATAATCCTTTATGATACCTATTGCAGATTCAGGATCCTCCTTAATTGAAAAACCTTTCCAGTCTTGTGGAGACATTCCCCTGTATTCTAAAATATAAAATCCAGTAATCCCTGCATCTGTAAGGGCATTCATGGCTTTTGCAAGGTTTTCAATCTCAACAAAGACGCGAAGATGTACCTTCATGCTATCACCTATACAATATTTTGTTTCACTTATCTAAATAAATTATCTGAAATACTACAAAAATTCAAATTCCTCTGGATTATCTTCCAAAACTTTAAACAATTGAGAATCAATATTAGTATTAGAAACCTGGTGAAAAAATGGCAGATAAAGATTTAAACGAAAATTCAGGATCATACTGGCTTAAAACATGCCCTGAAACCAATTTCAAACCTTTGAAACTGGGATTAAAAGTAGATACTGTTATTATTGGTGGAGGAATTGCGGGGATTACTGTTGGTACCCTTCTGAAGGATATGGGTTACGATGTGGCTGTACTAGAATCAGACAGAATAGTTAAAGAAGTTACAGTTGGTACCACTGCAAAAATTAGTGTGGCCCCAAACATGATTTACCATGATCTCATTGAAAAATTTGGCAAAAAAAATGCCTTGAAAATTGCAAATGCCAATAAAAACGCCATTAAAAAGATAGAAGAATTAATATCCACTAAAGGCATAGATTGTGAATTTCACAAAACACCACTCTACATATACACCGAGTCATCATCAGGAATAAAAAGGCTTGAAGAAGAATATGTTGCTGCGAAGGACTTGGGATTTGATGTTGAGTTGATCAATCAAAATCCATTACCATTTAAAACTAGCTGCTCATTGAAATATCCTAATCAAGCCCAATTTCATCCTAGAAAGTATCTTCTTGGCCTTGCCAAGGAAATTGACGGAAATGGAAGCCACGTTTTTGAAAAAACCCACGCCATCACAGTGCAGGATGGAGATGTTAAAGAAGTTGTTACAAATAATGGTTCAATTATGGCCAATAACGTTGTTATTGCCACACACATTCCATTCTACGATCCAGATCACCTGAATGACCATTTATACCAGGGCAGATCATATGTTCTTGGTTTATACACTCGAAAAGAGTTCCCAGATGGAATGTTCGTCGAATTCAATCCTGTTCACACCTACAGAACAACCCCAACACCAAAGGGACAGCTTGTGATTGTGGCAGGCGAACACAGTGAAATGAACGTTGAAAGTAGGCAGAACTATTACGATAAATTGGAAACCTATGCTAAAAACCATTTGGATGTGGAATCTGTCAGATACAAATGGTCCAGCCATGATAGTGTAACTGATGATGGGCTGCCCATGATTGGAATGACTTCTTTAAATGCTGTTTACATTGCTACAGGATTCGGATTTTGGGGTATGAACAATGGAACAACTGCAGGCATGGTTATTGCCGATCTTATACATGACAATGAAAGTTATTTGAAGGATATCCTTGATCCATTGAGATTTAAGTATTAAAAAATTCTTTACTGCTAAAAAAATTATGAATAAAAAACTAAAAACATGTGATTAGAAATGAACATCTGCATAGACAAAGTTAAGATAAAAAAAGACGAACAAACCATGTTAATCTACAGGGAAGATGGTTTCGAAGTCATGGGATCAACAACTACTGGAAATGGATCTGGTCATGTAAATTCAATAGTGTACCATGGCCTTGATAATCAGAAACATCCAGTTCCATACAATGATGAAGAAATAGAAGAACATGAAAGAGTGATGGAAAGAAACGAATATTTATCTACTATTTTGGATTTTAAAGGTGTTAAAGAGCCTGCTGCATCCATACTCCTTCCATTGAAGAATTTTGAGTTTGAAATTTGTTCTGATACCGATTTTACAGTTTTAGTGTCTGCTGTTAAAGACAGCGCACTGTTTCTTAACATTTTAGTTTTCGTAAATCATGACCTAAACTCTAAAACCCTGGTTAAAATGTACAAATCCGTAATAGAATCAAAAATTGCAGCTTTATGGGATTTAGGAGTTATAAATCATTTTTCATTTGATCCAACGGATACTGATGATGATGAATCAATTTTAGTCGCAGCAAAGGGATCCTCAGATGAGTTTAACTACAAACTGGATCATGATATCATTTCAAGAGTACAACGTTCTGTGCGTGAAACAGTTAAAACTGCCCTTAATAAGGAAGGATTTCCAAAGGGTGTGATTGAGTTCATGAGCGATGTTGGTGTAGAAGTTGACGATCTAGTTGATGCAGGTATGCAACTAGTTGTGGGTGTTGATGAAACAATTGAATTGCGTGAAAAACTTAAAGCCCAAATATACCATTCATTGGAAGATTTAAATGTAGTATCCTTCATAATTGCAGGAATTCGTTTAGAGGAAGATTATGAAAAACACAGGGTGCGCGGAGTTGATGTGGATGATGATCCCGCATACCTATACTCAGATGAAGTGTTTGGTATGTCTGTTGCAAATCAAATAGCTGGTACCAAGGCAATTTTCAACTTTAAAAGATATGACGAAGCAAAGCCTGGAATAATCAGTGAACTCGGGCCTGTTTTGGATGATATTTTTGCAGGTGTTGTTGCTGGATGTATGTCTAAAATTTTTGAGGTTTAAAGGAGATATATATGTCTGACAACAAGGTTGATGATGGAATTGGTACGAATATCAAAGGATTTTTAGGTCTAATTTCATTCTCCACAATACTACCCCTAAATATTCACACAACCATCGAAGAAATGGCAAGTTTCACATGGGTATGGCCAATGATTGGTGCCATGATTGGTTTGGTGGTTGGTTGCTTCGGATTTGCCACCATGGATCTATTACATCTATCCCCATTCATAGCTGCTGCACTCATTTACAGTTTTTCAATATGGTTAACTGGATTCCATCATCTCGACGGACTCATAGACTTTGGTGACGGAATGATGGTTCATGGAACACCAGAAAAAAGATCGACGTAATGCGAGACAAAAGAATAGGAACTGGCGGTATTGCTTACTTATTAATGGTGGGCCTCATAACATTTGCAGCCATTGGATCGGCACCCGCAGCATTGATCTTCTACATCCTGATCATCTCTGAAATGGCAGCAAAAATGGGGATAGTTGGCTGTGCAACGGTTTCAAAGCCGTTTCCAAACGGCACCGGTAAAAGTTTCATAATTTCCATGAGTAAAACCAGATTAGTTCTATCAGTTATTTTAACATCAGTTGTTGGATTTTTGATATTCAACACAACCGGAGTCATAGGAGTACTAACAGGTATGACAGCTGGATTTTTAGTGGGCATAGTTGCTCGTAAAAATTTTGTGTATGCAACTGGAGATGTGCTGGGAACTTCAAATGAAGTGGCACGTATGCTGGCTATTTTAATAATGGTAGCTTTAACAATTTGAGTAATTAAATATAAGAACAGGATTACAAATTTTTTATAGGTTGATAAAATGAAAGTAGTTGTTTTAAGACTCGACCATAGAAGGGTCAGAGATGCAAGGATTACCACCCACGTATGTTTAACAGCACGTGCATTTGGAGCTTCAAAAGTTGTTCTAAGCGGTGATAACGATAAAAAAATCATTGAAAATGTTAGGGATGTGGTTGAGCGTTGGGGTGGTGATTTTGAAATAGATTACTGTAAAAACTGGAGCAAGTACATCGATAATTGGAAAGCAAATGGTGGAGAGGTAGTACACCTAACCATGTACGGTGAAGCAGTGCAGGAAATAACAGGAACCATTGCCCAATCATCCAAGGATAAATTAGTGGTTGTTGGAGGTTCCAGAGTTCCGTCCAAAGTTTATCATGATGCAAACTGGAATGTTTCAGTAACTAATCAACCCCATTCAGAGGTTGCAGCATTATCCATATTTTTACACACACTCTATGATGGAAAGGAATACGATATTGATTTTGAAGGCAGTGAACTCAAAGTTGTTCCAAACCCACATGGAAAAACTGTTTTAACCAAGGAAAGGATTAAAGAAACTGAAAAAAATTGAGAATATCTATTTTTTTTTAAGGATATCTTCAATTGACTGTTATCCTTATTATTTTATCATCACCCAACTGTGGAATTCCCCTTCCATCTTTGTTTGATGTTGCAATGTAGAGATATCCATCATGGAAAACAACTTCCCGAATTCTTCCAAGCTGTGTGAAAAGTGCTTGTTGTCCTGTGAAACTGGAACCATTAGTTGTTAAACTTATCTGCCTAAGTTGTGAACCCCTCAATCCTGCCACGTATAATTTGTTGTTGTAAAATGCAATTCCTGATGGTGCCAGAGTGTAGTCTGTGTACAGGATCATAGGCGGCACGTATCCACGGGCAGTATCGTTTCCTTGATACAATGGCCATCCATAATTGGCTCCAGAAACAAGAATATTTATCTCATCGTTATGAGTGTCCCCATGTTCAGATTCGTAAAGTGTGCCATTTGAGCTCCATGCCAAACCCTGTGGATCTCTGTGACCATAGGTGTACACGTAGTTATTATAGGGATTGTCAGTGGGAACAGAACCATTTTTTTCCATTCTAAGAACCTTTCCAGCTAGGGAGTTTATATCCTGTGCCGAAGCATTGTTACCAGCATCTCCAGTAGTGATGTAGAGGAGTCCGTTCGGTCCAAATTTGATCCTGCCACCGTTGTGAATGTTGTTGGAAGGAATTTTATCCAACAATATGGTTTCATTTTTGAGAGTCCCATTAAAAACAAACCTCGAAACCCTGTTTCCATCAGATGCCGTGTAATAAACATAGATGTAGTTATTATTTGAGAAGTCTGGATCGACTGCCAAACCTAAGAGACCAGATTCCCCTTGGGCAGTTACATCTATCATTCCCACAGTTTCAGATCCTGCAGGATCGATGATCTTAACTTCACCATCCCTCTGGGTGAATATCATGGTGTTATTTGGTAAAAAATCAATGGCCCATGGAACTTGTAAGTCCTGAGCTATCACATCAGACTGAAAACCAGTTTGATCGTAGTTTTTAGGAAATATTAATATTGCTACCACAATTAAAATGAGAACGATAATTATGGCCAACAAATACTTTTTTTCCATTGATATTTCCCCAATACTTAATTTTAATCTGGTATTAAATCAATAAAATTATATTAGTTTTAGCCCACTTCAAACTTTTGGAAACAGGATCAATTGAAACCATGATAATAATTCAAATAACCATCATTTAAACTGAAGATTTAATGTGATCATTGAAGTTTAATTGGTACAAAATGATAAATGCTTATGAGGTGCATAGTTATGGAGATAGAGTTATTAGACCATCTACCCGTACAGGACAGAGTCACAAGATTAAGGAGATCGGGGATCAAAGGAGCCGATTTTCGAAGCATAATGGTGGAAATAGGGATGTTTATGGGCTATGAATTTGCAAAAACACTCAAAAAAAGACAGTTAATGTTAAAACTCCACTTGCAATAGCAGAAGGAGAAATAATAGAATATGAGTCAAACATTATCGTAATAAATGTTTTAAGAGCAGCAATTCCCCTTGTAGATGGTATAATCAGGATATTAAATGAAGCAGAGTGCGGAATGATAGGAGCTTGGCGTGAAGAAACAGCTCCGTTTAAAGTCAATGTGAACTACATCAAAGTACCAGATATAAATGGAAAAATAGTGATAGTAGCAGATCCCATGCTTGCAACAGGCCACACCCTCAAAGAAATTTTAAATGAAATAAAATCCAGAGGTACCCCTGAAAAAATTGTCCTATTCAATGTTATAGCTTCCAGGGAAGGAATTGCCAGCCTGCAGAAATCTCATCCAGAACTAGAGATATATACCTGCGCCATAGACAACGAAGTTAACGATGATGGTTACATAGTTCCTGGTCTTGGAGACGCTGGAGATATATCCTTTGGAAAACCTTTCTAAAAAAAATAGAATTTGAATCTCAGTAAATGGTTTTTCCATGTGCAGAAGCAACAATACACGGAAGTCTTGAAACTTCAAGTGCATGAATTGCTTCCATTCCCTCATCTTCAAACGCTACCACTTTACGAGTTTTTACTTTGCTTGTTAAAAGGGCTGCTGCAGGAGGAGTAACTGCATAGATGGAATTAAATTGATTCAAAGCATCAATAGTTTTTTCTGATAGAGCACCCTTTCCCAAATGGATCCTAACACCTTCTTTGGATAAAAATGGTATGTTTTCCTCAATTTCTTCCTTGTTACTGGTTGTTGGAGATATTCCCGCATCACTAACCGCAGTGTGCATTATGACCATCCCTTGAATATTAATTGCAGGTTGTCCATTTTTTATGGAACTGACCAATTTTGGAAGGGCAGCATCCCTACCAGTTAAAATAACTCCACTTAATTCCAACCTGTCGCCCACCTCGATTTCTCGAATGTTTTTCAGAGTAATAGGTGTTTCTAATACTACTACATCCTTCAATTTATCACTCCTTAGAATGAAGAGATCTCAGTTCCCTCAGATCATCTAATAAAAGTTCAACATGTTCCTTTTTAACATGGGGCATGACTATTATCCTGATTGCACGGGGATAGGCTGAAATTGATACGGCCCAACCTGATCTTTCAAGGCCATCTGCAATCTCATCCACTGTCATTTCATGGGATGTGAAAGCTACGATGTTCAGTTCAGGTTCTGTTACTGGCTTGAACCCTGCATCAACAACACCACTGTGAAGTAATTCTGTAATTTCCATACATTCCTTTGAAACCTTTCTATACCCTTCTTTACCTAAATAATTCATTAAAGCCCATGTGGCTGCTGTTGAAGCTCCAGTTCTAGTACCCACAATGGTAGATTGTCTATCTTCAGTCAGGTATGGAGTTTCAATACTTATGGATTCTAAGAAAGTTTTTTTCTAAAAAGGATGCCACCTGTGGGTATTGGTGCCAATCCCATCTTGTGAGGATCTATGGTAATGGAACAAACTCCAGGAATCCTAAAATCAAAATTCGGAAGGTCATAACCCATATCATTTAAAAATGGAATTGAATAACCTCCAAATGCTGCGTCCACATGGAGATAAACTCCCCTTTCTAAACAGAGTTCAGATATTTTCTCCACTGGATCAATCTTTCCAAGTTCTGTTGTTCCTGCAATTGCCACAACAGCTGCTGTATTTTCGTTTATCAATTCATCCAATGAATTTATATCCACCCTGTAATTTTCATCCAGTTCTGCTTCTAGAAGATCTAAACACAGCATATCTGCAGCCTTTTTAAAACTAAAATGGGCAGATTTAGGAACAACTATATTAATGTCTTCACAATCTGGGTGGTTATATTTGAATGTGTTTCTTGCGGCCCTAATTGCCATTATATTGGCCTCTGTACCGCCTGTAATGATGTGCCCATAAACATCCCGTTCACCCAGAAGTTCTCCTAATGAGCTGATAACCTCATCTTCCATGGCTTGCGTTCCTTTAAATAATCCAGGATCACCCAAATTCGATTCTAAAAACATTTTAAATGCATTTAAACCAATAGGATGGGGACATGTGCACATCGATCCAAGTATCTTGCCTGAGCGGTGAGTCATATCCTTAGTTTTGAACTGATGTAATTCATCAAATATTTCAGTTTCTGATCTTCCCTTATCTTCCATTGTTACCCCTTGATAGATTTGGTGAGCTTAATCATACGTTGGTTGTTTGATATTAAAATAAAAAAATAATTCTAAATTAAAAAAAATTCTAACCATAAAAAAAGTAGAGTGGATGAGGATCTATCCTTGCATCATTTTTCTCGCTGCTTTAAGTACCAGTTTCTTTTCAACCCGTGCAACAACTTCCCTCACGGTAGCAACTGCATCGGTGTTGGCAGATACACTTGTAATTCCTAGTTCAACGAGCTGTTCCACTATGTCAGGCATACTTCCTGCCTGTCCACATATACTGGTTTTAACTCCAGCCTTATTACACTCTTTAATAACCCTTCCAATCAATTTCATTATGGCAGGATGTCTTTCGGAGTATAATCCCGCAACATGTTCATTGTTCCTGTCAATTGCGAGTGTGTACTGGGTTAGATCATTGGTTCCAAAACTTACAAAGTCTATTCCTTCAGCAATAAAATCTTCTATTGTTAAAGCTGCTGCTGGTGTTTCAACCATTATTCCCCATTCAATATTTTCTTGAGGTCTTAAACCAACTTCCCTTGCGATCTTCTTAGCTTCCCTCAATTCACTAGGGTGCTGTACAAGGGGCAGCATGACACCTATATTGGTGTATCCTTCTTCATGAAGTTTTTTAACTGCTTTGAACTCTGCCCTTAAAATTTCAGGTTCATCGAGCTCTCTGCGTATTCCCCTCCAACCAAGCATTGGGTTGTGTTCGTGGGGTTCGTTTTCTCCACCTTCAAGGGATTGGAATTCATCTGTAGGTGCGTCCAATGTTCGGTACCATACGGTTTTAGGATAGAAAGCATCTGCTACTTTTAGTATGTTTTCTACCAGTGCCTTGACAAGTTCATCCTCTTTTCCATCCCTGATGAATTTTTTAGGATGCACTCCCAATGCAAGCATCATGTGTTCTGTTCTGAGCAGACCCACACCATCAGCACCAGTTTCAGATGCCTTTTGAGCCGCTTCAGGCATGCTTACATTGACTTTAACCTCTGTTACAGTTAAGATTGGCTGACTTTGAACAACTGTTGCTGTATTTGGACCAGTTTCATCTTTAGTTTCACTTGTTTTGAGTTTACCTTCATAGACAAATCCCTTACTACCATCGAGTGTGACAACGGAATTTTCTTTGAGGATCTTACTGCCTTCCCCAGTACCAACAACACAAGGTATACCAAGTTCCCTGGAAACAATTGCTGCGTGGCAGGTTACACCACCTTCATCTGTTATGATACCGTCGGCTCTCTTCATAGCAGGGACCATATCTGGTGTGGTCATTATAGTGACCAGAACATCTCCCTTTTCTATTTTATCAAGCTCATCAGTGTTTTTAACAATTTTAACTGCACCAGATGCCATTCCAGGGCTTGCACCAAGTCCCTTTGTAATTATTATTCTCTCATCAGATTCTTCTGAATTAGATGCTCCTTTGTTCATGTTGAGGGTTGTGACTGGTCTGGATTGTAACATGAATATTTCGCCGTTGTTAATTGCCCATTCTGTGTCCTGTGGAAAATTATAATGGCCTTGTATCCTTTTTCCTAGATCTGCAAGTTTACCAATTTCTTCAGTACTTAAAACACGTTCTTCACGGAGTGTCTCTGGTACTTCTACTTGGATTGTGTGTCCAGTTTCAGGATCCCTTTTAAACATGGTTTTTTTGTCACTTACTTTGTAATCAAGAACTTCATTGGTTTCTTTATCATACCAGCAAGTGTCAGGAGTAACAGTTCCGGAAACAACTCCTTCACCAAGTCCCCATGCAGCTTCTATGAGAATTTTTTCTTCTCCAGTTGATGGGTGTACTGTGAACATCACTCCAGCTTTCTCAGCATTAACCATTTCCTGAACTACCACTGCTATGTAAACTTTGGAATGATCAAAATCATTCTCTTCCCTGTAAAAAATTGCACGAGATTCAAAAAGAGATGCCCAGCATTTTTGGACATATTCCACAACTTCATCACTGCCCCTTATATTAAGATAAGTATCTTGCTGTCCTGCAAATGATGCTTCTGGTAAATCTTCAGCTGTTGCAGATGATCTTATGGCTACAAAAACGTCATCTTTGCCAATTCTGTGACATAATGCATTGTATGCTTCGACCACTATGGTCCTAATTTCATCAGGCATTCTGGTTTGGACAATTATATTCTTAATTTCCACAGATGCTGCTTGAAGTTCCTTGTTGTTGTTGACGTCTAGGGCATTAAGAATGTCCATTATTTCATCGAAGATTCCTGTTTCTTTAATAAATTGATCGTAGGTTTTGGATGTTACAACAAAACCCGGGGGCACTGGTATTCCTGCTTGAGTTAGCTCTCCAAGGTTTGCGCCCTTTCCGCCTGCAACATCTACATCTTCCTTTCTCAGTTCTTCAAAAAATTCGACATGCTTCATGCTAAACACTCTTTATTTTTTTTATTTAACTAAATCTGCGCCTTCTTCTACTTCAATCCTACATGTTACCGGAAACTTCATTGCTGCTCTTCTTAAAGCTTCTTTAGCATCATTAAAGTTTCTTTTATTGGTAAATACTGTTAAAACCCTTTGATTTGGTTTTACTATAGCAACAGAACTTACTGGTTTACCAAATGCTTTTCTCATACCGTCCTGAACCCTGTCAGCACCGGCACCAGTTGCCATCGGGTTTTCCCTTACTATATGATGAGGGTATACCCTTATCTTGAGATGGTAACCCATCCTACCTGCTTTTCTCTGCATGTACCTGTTTGAAGCTATCCTTGCTGCTTCAAGGGCATTGTGAGATAAATGTGCATGTTCTTTAACTGCTAGTGTGACTTTTAAAGGGAAATCCCCTGATAAGTTTCCCATATCATATTGAACAATTCTTGAACCGGGAATTTTTCTAATGTAATCTTTTCTAGTGTATGCTCTAACCATTAATAATCCTCCTTTTTAGAAACTTTAGTCTATAAGTATAATAAACGTTGCCCTATAAAATATACCCATAACATGGTAACTCCATATTTCCATAAAAAACATCGAATAATATCAATCAACAGGATCGTGATATGATGAAAATTGCAGTAACTGGAAAAGGAGGGGTTGGAAAAACAACCCTTTCGGGCACACTGGCATGTTTATTGTCACAGACTTATAAAGTATTCGCTATCGATGCTGACCCGGATATGAACTTGGCAAGTAGCTTGGGTATTCACGAAAAAATAACCCCAATATCCAGTATGAAAGAGCTTATCCAGGAGAGAACTGGAGCTACACCCGGATCATCCTTTGGCGAAGTTTTCAGGATGAACCCAAAGATATCTGACCTTCCAGAATCATTATCAATTAACTACGATGAAGAGGGTAGATTGAAGATTTTAGTCATGGGAACTGTGGATAAGGGAGGGGATGGTTGTGTCTGCCCCGCATCAGTACTTTTAAAGGCAT
This sequence comes from Methanobacterium sp. ERen5, assembly GCA_024167805.1. GTDB lineage: Archaea > Methanobacteriota > Methanobacteria > Methanobacteriales > Methanobacteriaceae > Methanobacterium_B. Next base: position 936,225 of record CP099988.1, read on the forward strand.
TGATGCGTAATTTAATCCTCAAAAAAGATGAAATGGTTATTCTGGATATGGAAGCTGGTGTGGAACATTTGGGAAGAAAAACTGCCGAAGCAGTGGATATCATGATCATATTAGTTGAACCTGGTCTAAAATCACTTGAAACAGCCGAAAGAATAAAGAGACTGGCCAATGATATAGGAATCAAAAATATAGCTGCCGTGGTAAACAAAGTTTCAAACCCTGAAGAAGAAATTTTTGTAAAAAATAAACTCAATGAACTCGGAATTAATGTTCTAGGAACCATACCCCGAGATAATAGAGTTGTTGAAGCAGATATGGAAGGAAAAGCCCTGGTGGACTATCCTGATTCAAAGGCCTTGGCTTCAATAGGGAATATTGCTTCGAAAATAGTTGAAATGGATAAATAAAGTTAGGGATTACCATGAAGATAAAAGCCAAGATCGAATTCAAATACATCAACCCGGAGTATGCTGAGGCTGCATACGAATCACTTCATCCAGACAATGTGGGTTATATCAAGTCTTATGTTGAAAATGAATCAATGATCTGCTGTATTGAAGGCGATTCTGTTGGACGTTTACTTGCAACTGCAGACGATCTGATTTTCTGCGAAACCATGGTTGAAAAAATTGCAGAACTAACTAAAAAACCTTAATATTTAAAGGCACCTTAATGATCAACCTTAAAACCGTACTCGTGGGTTTTGGATTCTTTTTAGCTGTTTTAGTTTATGTAATACATAAATTTAGAATCAAATCAACAAATAAAAAAAGAACAGAAAAAATAAAAAAGCGTAAAAAAGAAAATTAACCAAAGAAAATAAATAAAAATGATTTCAACAAACTAAAATCATTGAAATATAATTTAAATCTATTCCTTTTTATCTTCTTCTGTTAGAACTTCTTCAGCAACTTCTTCGGCTACTTCTTCAGCAGCTTCTTCAACCTTTTTCTCGAAAACATCTACGAATTCAACTTTTTCAATGTTTTCAATGTTTTCCCAGATGTCTCTGGAAATTCTGAACCTAGCAAATGTGACGTCCATGTATGGTTGTTTATCAAACTTAGCCATTTCATCCATTGCAATCTTCACAACACCATCTTCAATCTGGATGTCATGTTTGTCTGAATCAAGGTTAGGTGCCTTGTAATGGAGTTCGATCATGCTTTTAACCTTTTCAACATCATCTTCAATGACATCTTCCACTTTAATATCATATACAAGGTTTTTACCAGCGAGTTCATGGTTGAAGTCAACAGTGACCCTTCCACCGCTGATGCTTCTTATGATTCCAGTGGTTCCCTCTGAGGATATTGCCATTCCAACTTCAGGTTTCATTCCCTGTTTCCTGAATTCTGACATTGGGATTAGCTGCATTAATTTAGGATCTCTCATTCCAAATCCGTTTTCAGGTGCTATTTCCACTGTTTTCTCTTCACCTTTTTCCATTCCAACTAATGATTCATCAAGACCTTTTAGAACATGTCCTCCGTTAACAACTATTGGTATTGGTCCGTAAGATTTATTTTCTACTTGAATTCCTGCTTCTTTAGCTGCAGTTTCGTCAGTTGTGTCAAATACGTCTCCTGTTTCCTGAATTTTAGCTGTGTAGCCAATTTTAATAAAATCTCCTTCTTTCACTGCCATAACTCTAGCCTCCTGTGTGGTATTCTTTTTCGAAATTCATTTAGAACTTCTTCATTTTTATATTTCAGTACCCTTATTACAGATGGGTATCTGTCTATATACTTATGTATATCTTCCTTAAAAATACCAGCCTCAAGTGATGATAAAACCCTGTTTTTATGATGTCTACTGAAACCTCTAGAAATTGATTTTTCTAGTTCTTCAATTGTTTTAAATGGTCTGTTTTCAATTATGGACATTAATGTTCTTTCATCCATCATTGTTAATGATCTGAGTTCGTTGATATCGCTGTTGTTCACCCGGTCCAGTATTCCATGATAATTCCTGAGCTGGTCCATGGGCGCCCTACCATGCTCAATTTCCCTTTCTAAAATTTTCATGGTTTCCGTGGGAAGCATAGTTTCAACAGCATTCAGATCACCATCCCCAACATTTTCCCTTATTTTTGTGCCACTAACCCCTTCTAAACGTTTTATAAATATAAATTTGTTTTTAAAATCAAAATTTATCTTTTTTAATGATTTGGAAAGGGATACTATCACATAGTTGTCTTCGTCTAATTTGCCTTGGTATAGAACATCCCTAGTTTCCATGTCTACTATTTTGTATGGTTTGGGTGCCACACCAAAGCCATTTGATATTCGGTTTAATATGTTTTGAAAACCATCAAATGACCTGTATCCTCTAGGAATGTAATCTGCATCCAATGCTTTGAATGTAGCTGCAAGACACATGGAATACTGTCCAGAACCCATAATACCCATTGGAGGACCTTCCACAACAATATCTGCCCCAACAGAAACAGCTGTATCGGCACGTGCTTCTCGAGTCATGATATAAGGATTTCCCCTCCCATTTCGCTCAAAAAGTCCAGGGACAACAGCAACAAATAAGCCGTCTGGAACCTGCTTTTTGGCTTGTTCCATACAGTATCTATGACCCAAATGCATGGGTGAATACTCAGTAAAATCTGCAATTATCTTCACATCAGATCTAACATCACCGTAGGAAGGTTGTTTATTTAGGTCTCCTTTGAAGAGTTTTTCATCCCTCTTGAAAATTTTAGTTATCAATTCAGCTTCAACCAATTAATTACCCCAAACATTTTATTTACATTCTATGATATTTAGAACATAATAATAGTTCACTCTACAAAATATATAAAACTCTTTAAAATAAGGATTCATGATACAATGTTGGATATGTGCATAGTAAATTGCAGGCTAAACCCATCAAATCAGGAATGCTCCATAGGCATTGAAAATGGGAAAATTGTTTCCATACAGAAGTTACCAGCTGTAGCTGATGAAATTGTTGACTTGAATGGAAAAATAATATTACCGGGATTAATAGATGTCCATGTTCATATGAGGGATCCCGGACTTACTTACAAGGAAAATTTCAAAACAGGAACAGAATCTGCTGCTGCTGGAGGTTTTACAACTGTCTTGGACATGCCCAATACAAAACCTCCTACAAATACAGTTCGCGATTTTAAAAATAAATTAAAGATAGCAGGATCCAAATCAATTGTGGATTTCGGACTTCACGCAGGTACAGCTAATACTCAAGAGATTCCAGGTTTAGGAGATCTTAATCCTGCATCCTTTAAAGTGTTCATGGATCTCCATGATGATGAATTTTTAACGAATCTATTCTCAGAAATTGCTGATCTCAATCAGTCAGGGAGCCATGATCATCTGGTTTCTATCCATGCAGAAGACCAGGAGATCGTGAACAAGTACACAACTATGAAATCATCTGAAACTAACAGTGATTCCATGGTATATGCCGATGCAAGACCACCACTTGCAGAGGATGTTGCAGTTTCTAAAGCAATAATGATGGCTAAAGAATTTAATATAAAGGTTCATATTTGTCATGCAAGTACTGAAAAGTCTTTGAATTCCATACAAAAGGCCAAAACTGAAGGATGTAATATCAGCAGTGAAGTAACACCCCATCACCTGTTTTTAGATTCGAGTTACCTTAAGAAATTTGCCAATTTTGCCAAAACAAACCCTCCCCTCAGGAGTGAAGCAAAGAAGATAGCCCTCAAAGATCTTCCAAAGACGGATATTGTGGGTACTGATCATGCCCCCACACCATTGTAGAAAAGGAAAAAAATGTTTGGAACGCCCCTCCAGGAATTCCAGGACTTGAGACAGCGCTTCCACTACTTTTAAACCAGATCAATCTGGGAAATATTTCTTTCAATGAAATCAGGAGACTCCTATGTGAAAATCCTGCAGAACTGTTTAAAATTAAGAATAAGGGACATATAAAGGAGGGTATGGATGCTGATTTCGTTGTTCTGGATATGAAAAAAGAGCTGACAATCGATTCGGATAATTTCTATTCCAAGGCGCATTATTCTCCATTCGATGGGATGAAAGTTACAGGAGTTCCAATAATGACCATCTTAAGGGGTGAAGTCATAATGAGAGACTCTGAAGTATTTAAGGCCATTGGAAACCATGTCTACAGTTGAAAAATCTTCTACAGAAGATTTTTTTACATCTATTTAGATTATTAAAGTTAATTTAATTTCTTAAATTTATCTTATTAATTACATTTCACTATTTTTATTGTTTGATTAAGATTTAAATCTGTATAGTTGCTTCTTTTCCAACGAATCACTAAAACAATTTCATTAAACAGTAAATTGATAAACTTTGGAAAATAATATGTAAATACAAGAAGGTGGTAAAAAATGTGTGAATCAACTGTGTATTCAACTGAAAATTCGATGATAATGGAAGATGTGTTGAACATTAAAATTGATGGCAATAAAATTTATCTCACAGACATACTGGGCATGAAAAAAGAGTTATCTGGAGTGATTGTAGAAATTGATCTGGATAAACATGGAATATACATCAAACTCAATTAATTCTCTTTTTTAAATTTGATTATAAAAAATTTTTTTAATTTATATCTTCGTTCTAAAAATTAGATTCAAATGATTAGTTTTCCACGTGATTGAATTAAATTATTTTAAAAAAATATTGATTGGTGGAGTTAAATCCACCATCCAAAACAATTAATTATTTCATTGATAGTGCATCCTTAGGACATGGTTCTATACACTGGTCACAGAGTATACAGTAACCCTTGAGAGGTACTTTTTCTCCAGTGAGTTTCAGCATATTGTATGGACATACATCCACACAGTCACCACATTCTGTGCACTTGTCTGGGCTAAATGAGATCCTGTTTCGTTTAACGACTTCGCCGTCAACTACTTTGTCAATCTCAGATATGGTTAGTGCTCCTTCAGGACATGCTGTGGTACAAGCACCGCAACGTGTACACATTGCAAATGATGGTTCTGCACCTGTTTTAGCATCTCCAGGAACTTCCATTCCAGTGTTGGTAACTACCCTTATTGCGTCAGTTGGGCATATTCTTGCACATGCTCCAATGTGATCACATTTGGATTCGTCCCATACAAGACCTTCTTCTGATGCAGGTTTGGAAGGACCTAATTCAACTTCAAGATCTATAGCATCTACTGGACACAGTTTTTCACATAATCCGCACGCTGTACAGACTTCTGGAAGGGTAACTGATAATGTAGATGATTTAGGTACTATAAAGTCACCAGGACACTCTTCAACACAGAGATTGCACCCAATACAGGTGTTCTCATCCACTTCAAATTTAAGCATGTTCTTGGAACGTTTTTCTGGTTTCTTGCCTGAAATGTAAACTGCATTCCATGGGCAGGTCTGAGAACAGACTCCACATTTTATACAGGTTTCTTCATCAATGGCAATACTTCCACCAATTTCGTCGAGTGTGATTGCGTCTACTGGACATTCATCCACACACATTCCACAACCTACACAGTCGACAATGGCTATAGGTCCGCTGATGTCAATATCAGTCTTTTTAGGTTCTTTGACACCTTCAACTCCTATGACTTCAACTGGGCATATGTCAACACATCTCTGACACATGACACAGTATCCTTCAAGAGGAATCTTGCTAACTTTACCTTCATCGAGTTTCAGTACTTGTGGTGGGCAAACATCAACACAGTCGCCGCATTTATCACAAAGGGCGGGGTTGTAAGCTACACGAGCTTGTGCAACTCCGTCTTCACCAACAGTAATTTCTTCGGTTTTCAATGCACCTTTTGGGCATATATCCACACATTTAGGTGCGCCTCCACAGACATCACAGAATATCACATCTTCGGGTGAAACTTCTATAGCTGCTGTAGGGCATGCACCCTGGCATGCGCCGCATCTGATGCAGTCTTCCTTGTTGACTACTATCATTTTATCACCTGCGGTTATACCTTGTTTATGAGGTGTCCTTGACCGTCGTACACTTCAACTGTTGCGAGTTTCATGTTTGAGTCGATTGTGTGAGTTGCGCAGGATAGACACGGATCGTATGCTCTTATTACCATTTCCATGAGGTTGAATATTTTATCATCTACTTCAACACCAGGTTTTATGTAATCTTTAGCAACTTTCTGAATACCCATTTCCATGGCAGGGTTGTTCTGGATTGTTGCAACCACAATGTTTGCTTTGGTTACGAGTCCATCTTCATCTGTCTGGTAGTGGTGGGTTAATGTACCCCTTGCTGCTTCAACTATACCCACACCTTCTCCAGCCTGTCTTTCGATAGGTCCAGGGAATTTTTCACCGGATAAATCTCCTTCAAGAGCATCTGCAGCCATTTCAGATGCTGCTATAAGTTCGATTAATCTTGCCCAGTGGAAGAGTAGTGGTTGTTGAGCGTATCCAAAGGTTTCTTTGAACTCTTTGAATGCTTCCTGTGCTAATGGGGATGGCATTTTGTCAGCCACGTTTAGCCTGGATAAAGGAGCAACTCTGTAGATACCTTCTGGGTATCCTAAGTCTTTGATGTATGGGAATTTGAGCCATGAGTAAGGTTTAACTTTCTCAGCCATGTAGTCAAGGTAGTTTTCGCTTCCAAATTCAGCGTATATTTTACCTTCCTTGTCTTTCATCCTGACATCACCATTGTAAACATCCCAAACACCCTTGTTAACTAAACCGGTGTGGTAAGTTTCAACAGCTCCTAAGGTTTCAACCAATTCTATGTTTTCTTCGAAGATTGGTTTTGCAAGGTCCAAGGTTGCCTGTGCAAGTTCCACGTTTCTCTGAGCCTTCTTGAGAAGGTCAGCTTGAGTTTCAGCATCAAGTTCTGTTGAGATACCACCTGGGGTGGATGATGTTGGGTGAATGGATCTTCCACCAGTTGCTTTGACTATGTCTAAAGCGTTTTTCCTCAGTTCAATTGCCTGAAGTGCAACGTCTGGTGCGTCTTTAATAATCTGGAAGACGTTTCTTGTTTTACGGTCTTTACCTGCTATGAAATCAGGTGCTGCTAAGAAGTAGAAGTGAAGTGCGTGGGAGTGCATGAATGAACCCCAGTTCATCAATTCCCTCATTTTGTAAGCAGTTGGTAAAATTTCGTCGTCTTTGAATCCGTAACACTGGTCTGATGCTTTAGCAGCTGCCAAGTGGTGCTGCACATCACAGATACCACAGATTCTTGGTACTATCCTAGGAACCTCTTCAACTGGTCTTCCTTGGAGGAATTTTTCAAATCCTCTGAATTCCATAACGTGAAGTCTGGTTTCCTCAACATTTCCTGCATCATCGAGATGCACTGTTATCTTTGCGTGACCTTCAATCCTTGTCACTGGTTCCATTGTTAACTTAACCATTTATTTTCCCTCCTTTTGCACTTTCATTGGTATTAATGCAGCTGGGAGTGTGTATGTGTAAAATGTACCCACAATATCATCTAACTGGTCAGCAACTTCTTCTGGGTCAACTGTTTTATCATGTTCAACACCGAAGTCTGAACCAATTGCACTTATCATCTTAGCACCTTGGTCAGTAACCTTTGCTGTTGGTCCGTAACATCCTCTACAAGGAATGCCTATTGATGGACATTCTGCTCCGCATAATGATGTTGTTGATGGGCCCATACATATGAGTCCCTGTGGAACTAGGCACAGTTCTTCATCCGGCCTACCAAGTTCAAACTGCCTGACGATTTTGTCCATAGCCATTCCTTCTGGTGGTTTTTCCCTTGGACAAACTTCGCAGAGGTTTGTTGTAGGTAGTGAAACAGCTTCTCCTGTTAAAAGAGCAACTAATGCTTCAGCTAAAACATCAGACCTTGTTGGGCATCCTGGTATGGATAGATCAACATCTATTACGTCTGATAATGGTCTTACTCTGCTTTCGAGGTGTGGTATATCTTCATTTGGGATGATACCTTCTTCGTTGTATGTACTTGCAGAGTTAACGTAAGCTTCCTGTGTAAGTTCATCTGGTGTGTGTAAGTTTCCGAGTCCTGGTATTCCACCATAAACTGCACAAACACCGTAAGCTATGACGAATTTTGCTTTTTTCCTTAGCATTTCGGCAAGTTCACGGTTTTCGTCGTTTCTAATTCCACCTTCAATAATTAGAACATCCAGGTCATCTGGTACTTCATCGTATTTAACATCCATGAGTACAGGACTGAATTCGAAGTCTGCTAATCCCATCACATCGATTATAGCTTCGTGTATATCTGCAATGGACAAGTGACAACCGGAACATCCAGCCAACCACATGGTCCCTATTTTTGGTTTTTCTGCCATATTCTTCAATCCTCCGCTTATGCTTCAACTGATAGTTGTTCTTTGAGTGGGGATTTTCCCAGACCCTTTATACGGTTAACCATCATTGTAACAGTATTTGCGAATTTTTCTCCTTCTGAAGCAGAAATCCAGTCATGGTGAATTCTGTCCCTTCCAATTCCTAGGTCTTCTGCTAATTTGTAAATTAATCTCATTCTTCTGTCTAATTTGTAGTTTCCTGCATCGTAGTGACAGTCACCATGGTGACATCCAGCTACAATAACACCGTCTGCTCCTTCACGGAATGCTTTAAAAACAAACTGTGGTTCTATACGTCCAGAGCACATAACTCTGATTACACGTACGTTTGGAGGATATTGCATCCTTGCAGTACCAGCAGTGTCTGCTCCACCGTAGGAGCACCAGTTACAACAAAACATAACGATCTTTACATCATCCTCAGCCATAGAGTTTCCTCCTGATTTATCAATGTACCGTCAAGTTCACCATTTTCTGGTGACTTATTAATGTACATTATATGGATAGCAAAATAGTTATTATAAAGGTTACTCCAAGAACGATTCCGAAAGGCATATATATAAGAATATGATTCCCATGTTTAGTATTATTAGATCATTTTTTAAAGAATAAATCCTCTAAATTTACATTTAATGGGTAAATAAAAAATAAATAATCAATTTTAATGAATATAGTTGATATATTTCCGGTTAAAACTGATTTTAAGGCTAATTATGAAATTAAATTTTTGGCACAAATTCTCTTAAATATCCAGATTTTAACAATTGTTATATATCATTTTGTTAAAATCAAAATTAATCGACCCATAACTTAACGCTGTTAATTATAGGGATATTTAGTCATTTTTAAATAAAATCAGTTATAGAAATTGACTCAATTGTATTCAGAAATACAATAAACTGAAAAAAATAAAAATAAGTTGGTGGTTACACTGCTGCTTGAAATAACAGATCTCGCTGTAGAAGTTAATGGAAAAGAAATACTAAAGGATATTGATTTGTATATCGATAAAGGAGAAACTCATGTGCTGCTTGGACCAAACGGAAGTGGAAAAAGCACGCTGTTTATGTCGCTACTTGGGTTTCCAAAGTACAACATAACAAGGGGAGAAATAATCTTTAAAGATCAAGATATAACCCACATGACAACAACTGAAAGAATTGAACTGGGATTGGGAGTTAGCTTTCAAAACCCTCCTGCAATTCGAGGAGTCAAACTTAAAGACTTGTTGAATATTGAAACCAGCAAAAAGGAAAAACTCCCTTGGGTCAGGAACTAACCCCAGAAACCCTAGCACTCGCAGATAAACTGAAGTTAAATGATCAGTTCCTTGAAAGGGATGTTAACCTCGGTTTTTCAGGTGGAGAAGTTAAAAGATCCGAAATTCTTCAATTACTAGCCCAACAACCAGATTTTATAATGTTCGACGAACCTGATTCAGGTGTGGACATAGAAAATGTTGAGCTACTAGCAGAAGAGATTAATGTACTGTTGGACAAGGATAAGAAACCAGGTCTACGTGAAAAATCAGGCCTTTTAATCACACATTTAGGTTACATACTGAACTTCGTAGGTGCGAACACTGCCCATGTTCTCATGGACGGTAAAATAGCTTGTTCAGGAGATCCAAAGGAAATATTAGAAGATATCAGGAAGGAAGGATTTAAAGGGTGTGTGGAATGTTGCAAAATACAATAGAACGTGCAGAAAAAGCTAAGAAGAAAAAAGCAGCCCTTGGTGAAGACATTGATATTGAAGAGTTCGAAGGTGAGGAAGCTGGAGAACATGAAGAAGTGGAATCCCTAAGGGATCTGCCTGGAAAATACCAGAAATCTCTGCTGAAAGTCGGTGTAGATCCATCAGAAACCGGAAGGTCTGGCTCATTTTTACAGATTGACCAGTCAAAAGTTTGCAGTAATTGTGAATCTGAAAATATTGAACTCATGGGACTTCCACAAGCCCTGGAAAAATATGATTGGGTTAAAGACTACATGTGGAATGCAGTTCCAGTTGACACAGATAAGTATACTGCAAAAACTGCATTAGGCGAACCTGGCGGTTACTTCATAAGATCTCTTCCAAACACTAAGGAAGTTTTTCCAATACAAGCCTGCATGTTTATTGGGGATGAGAAAGTTGCTCAAACAGCTCACAACATAATTATTGCAGAAGAAAACTCTGAACTTCATATCATCACAGGATGTTCAACTGGCAGTGATGTACAGTCGGCCATGCATGTTGGAGTTTCAGAATTTTATCTGAAAAAAGGTGCCAAGATCACCTTCACAATGGTGCATAACTGGGCTGAGCAGGTAGAAGTTAGACCAAGAACTGGTGTTATATTAGGTGATGATACAACTTACATAAGCAACTACATTTTAACCAGTCCTGTTAACACCATACAGACATACCCAACAGCATATTGTCAGGGAGAAAACTCAAAAGTAGTATTCCAGTCAATTCTCGGAGGTCAAAAAGACTCCATTTTAGACACTGGTTCCAGGGCAATTCTCACAGGTAAAAATTCAAGTGCTGAAATGATCACAAGGGCAGTTTCTAAAGATGAATCCCAAATATACACAAGAGGTCATCTTGCAGGTAAATCACCCGATGTGAAGGGACATTTAGAATGTATGGGTCTTGTTCTTTCTGATGATTCATTGATCTATTCTGTTCCAGAACTTGAGGGAAGTGCAACTGATCTTGAACTGTCACACGAAGCAGCTGTTGGTAAAATTGCTGAAGAAGAAGTTTTATATCTGATGTCCAGGGGACTTACAGAGGAAGAAGCTGCATCAATGATAGTCAAGGGATTTTTAAGCATGGACATTGCAGGACTTCCACCAGAACTAGCTGCAGAAACACAAAGAATGATAGATCTAAGTATACAGGGAATGTAAAACTATATTCAGGTCTAACTTACCTGACCATTATTATTTTTTTTGAATTATTTGTGATTCAGTATTTTGGATTTCACTTCTAGAATCCTTGAATTTTTTAGACATGGTGCTTAGATCATGCTCTCAAAATAAAAAAACTCCACAAAATGATACTAAAAAGATTCCACCAAATAAAATGGTAATTAACAAGAATTTAATCTTAAAATTAGTATTAAAATGATTATAAGTGATATCGAAGAGAAAATATGATAGTTATGACTCTTCAGTCAAAATGTTCTATAAATTCAAAATGGAAAAATGTTTGGGTTTACTCTGAAATGATTATGAATTCACCCACTTTCTCGACCTTTCCAAAGGGCACTAATAAGTTATCTCCCTTCTTTTTAGCTCCCTTGATATGAACATTTCTACCCTTCTCAACTTTTATTACGACATCAGTAATTTTTCCAGTTTTTCCATTAATAACCAGTTCTTCGAGTTCGCCCAGTATTCTTGCGTTGTTAGTTGCTACTTGGTAACCTTTGATCTCACTCCAGACCTTTTCTTCCCCTTTTATAAGTTTTCTCTCTTCAACAACCATTGCTATCACCTATGTTTTTTCCCAATGTTACTCAAGACTTCCTCTAAAACTACTATGTCCTCACAGCTATTAATATTTACGGCCAGTTCTATTTTCCTTAGCTTGAGTACTTCCTCATCTTGTTGCTTGTTGTTACTTCTTAATATATTTAATCCCGACGGAACCACATCGTCTAACACAATACTAGGCTTCAAGTCATATTCATGTAAAATATCCTCTGGAACTGCCACACACATGGCAGGTTTTGGAGAATTGTTATAAGCATCTACAACTTCGTCGATGATCTCAGAATTAATTAAAGGTAAGTCCGCTGTTATGGTTAAAATAACTTCATCTTCATCAGAGTAACATTTCTGAATTATGTACTGTAAATCTTCCACATATCCATTTCCAGGGGTTTCAACAACTTTAAATCCCCAATTACCCACAACTTTTGTAGTTAACGGAGTGTTGCTGCTTGTTGCAATGATAATATCCTTAACATTCTTAGATCCCTTGAGTGCTTTTAACACATGTAATATCATGGGTTTTTTTAACACCTCTTTGAGTGGTTTTTCAGAGCCACCATCCATTCTTTTGCCTTTACCACCGGCCATCACAATAGCATTAACCATATGATCACTACCATTTATTTCTTCTGTAATTTTCTTCGAGGTCCCAGTATACATGGTCCTCCTTGTGAGCCACCAACTGGTTTGGTAGGAGTTCCCAATGAATTCATACATCTTGCCATCATTGCTGAACCCATTGCAAGGGCATCAGATACAAAAATTGTCTCTTTGAAGTAGTTCTTTGAAAAATCAAGTATTAATTCTGGTTTTTTGCCTGTGATCCCAGCTCTTCCTGTGACTCCGAGCATTGATCCATCTTCTATAACTCCTTCTTCCACTGCTTCTTCTATCAATCTTTTTACTACGTTTGTACTGACATGATCCAGAGTTGCGAATAATGTGTGTATTCCTGATGTTTCAAATATTTCATGACCCAACTTAACCAGGGTTGGAATTTCATCCCCATCTTCACCAACATCACAACCAATGAGTGTGGTTCCAGCCTCATAAGCTGCCTTTGGATCTACAGGCACAGTACCAAAACGTTCCCTGTTCTCTGGAACCTTTCTAATATCTACATGTTCATGGATTTCTGTTGCATATTTAGCTGCAGCCTTCCAGTCTGCTCCCTTAATAATTCCTTTCTCATAAAGATCAAGGGCTGCTCCTCCACGTTTATCTACCTTTTCTGTTCCCCTGATAATGGAATCTGATATGGCTCCTGCGAGTCCACAGAAATTTCCTATGGTTCGGGCATATGGTTTGTCGTTGTTGGTTATTCTTCCTGCCAGTGTTGTTCCAAAGTCCATGGATACACATGGGTTTCTGAAGTCAACTTTGGTCCAGTTCGATGCGACTTTAATACCGGCTGTTACGAGTTCACCTTCCATCTCGTTTGCAACCACTACTCTACCTGATGGCGGTAGCACACCCACAACTGCTCCATCGAACATCACTTGATCTAGGTATGATTCTTCTTGAAGATCCTTCCTAAGGTTGTCCTTGGACATGGCAGGGGCCATTTTTCTTGGTGGTATTCCAGCTTCTAGACATCCTTTTGCTAGGGCTATGATCAATTCTCCTACTTCATCTGGAGTTGCAAATCCTGCTGTAACCCCTGTTGATCTGACAACAAAATCCAGATCCTCTTCAACATCCACATGTGCCTTTTTAAGAGATTCTAATATGGTGTCCCTAACCATTTCTGAGACAGATTCCTTGGTGAGTTCCACTTCCCACACTGTTTCTCCAAATACTTTTTCTCCTTCTTTTGGAGGTCTTATGTCCCTTGTCATTTTAACTGTTTTATCAAGGAGATAAGTTTTGCTGGTTGTGAGGTTGGTGGCTGTTAATATGCATTTGGTTGTGGTGTTACCCAGTTCTACAGATGCAACAACGTAGTAGATATCCCTCTTCATATTGAGTCCTGAACCCACAGTTTTTTTCATAAAAGGTGTGGATTTAATTGTTTCAGTGTAAATATAATGACTCTTTGCAAATATGGGTTTTGAACCTCTACCAAATAAATTACCTAACAATGACATAAAATCTCCTCCTAAAAACAATTGACAAATAGTTAAACACCATAAAATAGGCGTGTTCTGATCTTAGTTCATTGAGATGGAATATAAATTTTTTGAAAATGTTCCTATAACAATGCGTAAAAAAAGTAAAAAAGGTGAGATATTAAAAATTTCGCAAAAGATTTGTTTTATCCCAAGAATGGTTTTGCAATCGTTAACATTATTATAACTGTTAGTATAATGCCTATTACAACCATTGGTATTCCTGCTTTGAGTATTTCTTTGATCTTCACAAATCCAGTACCGTAGGCCATTGCAACTGTAGGATCTGCCATTGGGAACATGAATGAAAGCGAACATGCGATAGCAACAGGAACTGCGTAAATACCAACAGGCTGGCCCTGAGCAGCTGCTAAAGTAACTGATAAAGGCACTAAAATAGCAGACAACGCAATGTTTGACATAACTTGAGTGAATATAACAGCTATGATCATGAGAAGCAACATGATAGACACTGTTGAAACATTGTTACCCATCAAGGTTACTAAATCATTGATAAGCCAAGCTGCAGCCCCAGTATTTAATAGTGCTGCCCCTAAGGAAAGTGCACCTCCAAAGAAGATGATTAAACCCCAATCCACATTTTCCTGGGCATCCTTCCAATCAACAACACCAGTTATGAAGTAAAGTGCAGCACCGATCAAAGCAACTGAGTAACTGTCAATACCAGTAACACCTGTTGTAACCCAAAGGCCAATTGTGAAGAACAAAATTATTGCAGTAATTTTTTCAGTCCTACTAATGGAACCCATAGCACTCAAAGTCTTGTTCAAGGTTTCATGTCCGCCAATAATCCCTTCTACTTCAGGTGGGAAAATCCAGCTCAACAATTTCCAAGTCACAAATAGCATAATAATTGCTAAAGGGATACCAAATATCATCCATTGTACAAATGGAAGGTGTGTGTATGCTGCGGCCATCAAGTTGGGAGCAGTACCAATTTCTGTACCGAATCCACCTGCAAGGGAACCATAGGAAGCACCTAAAATCATTGCTTTGGCAAAGTTACTGTTACCCTTTTCAGCATCATTAACACCAAATAAAGGCACAATTTCCTTAATAATAGGAAGCAACATTGCAAAAGCAACCACATTTTCAATCCAAGCAGATAAGAGACCTGTAGAAAATACAGCAGCAAAAATACTCATACTCGGAGTTGTACCTACCTTTTTCAGCAGGAAATAAGTAAATCTCTTAGCAAGCCCACTCTTACGAATGGCCTCTGCAAGAATGAACCCCCCAATCATCAGAAAGATGATAGGATTTGCAAAACCAATAACAGCATTATTAAAACTCTCAATACCTAAAATTGGCTGTAAAAACAACAAAATTAAAGAAGTAACAGCCAAATGCTGAGCCTCACTAGCCCACATTATTATTGCAAACGCTAAAAGTGCTAATGCAGCATGACCCGAATAACTCAAACCATCACCTAAAGGAATTAACATAACCAATAAAAAGGCAATAATGGCTATAGGCATTCCTAAAGTCTTAAAACTCAAATTCGTCTTACATCCCTCCTACAATTTATATTAAGTTATTATTATCCATTTATTTTAAAAAAACTATAATTTAGCAACATTTTTTTGTTAAAGTAAATTATGTTTTCATTAATTAAACATCTAATCATTTCTGTTATTACCATATTATATTTAAACTTTCTTATTTAACTGGATAATACATAATCCACCACATATGACATGTATAAGTAACAAAAAGTGAAAATAACGGCGTTATTTAATGATATAAAATTGATTTGAAATTTTAGGTTAAAAAGATTGAAAATTAGTGTAGAATAGAATTTGAAAAAAAATAAGAAAAGATGGCGACAATGTCGCCATTTCAAACTGTGATTATAACAGTTTGTTGAATGGGTGGGTTTCTATTGGCTCGGTACCTATATCTTTAGCAGCTTCTGCCATGAACATATCAGTCATTGCAACAGCTGTAAATGCCATTTTAGCGTTTTCAATAGGTCCCATGAGGACAAAGTCTCCTCCAGCTGCTACTTGCAGTAGGTTGGAGCCTATGTCACAAACAGGCCATACTTCCCTGTTTTCCTTTTTGTAGCCTCTTAACCAGTCCCATGCAGATGGCACGTTGTGGATTCCACTACCTACTGGGTATCCCCATTTACTTTTAACAGCAAATGAAGTCCTCACAGCAGCTCCTGCACCCTGTCCTAGTGGTGTAACTGCTACATCCATGAATGGTTTGTCTATTCCACAGTCAGCTGCCATATCAAGCAGACCTTTGTCTAATACACTTCCACCATTGTCCCAGATGTTGATTTTACCTTCTACTCCAGCTTCCATTGGGTTGAACCCAAGAACAATGGAGGAGGTAATATCGGATTCAGCAAGAACCTTAAGTTCTTCTTCATCAGCAGACATGTTTAGGGAGTTGTAGATACCCCTGTCGCCTAAACCAGATTCTGTAACATATTTTGCTCCAGCCATCCTGGCTTCTCCAGAAGTTGAGTCAATGAAGAAAGGTGCGTCTGTTGTGTCTCCAACAAATTCCAGATATTTTACTAAAGCTTCTGGTGTTGCACCAAAAGTGTGTACAATATGTGGGTTTCCGGTTACATCCGCCATTTCTTCCTGCATTTTTATTAAACCTTCGGCCTTATCCTTGTCGAAGATTCCTGCTTTTTCATCACTAATAATCTTGTGTCCACCGTAAAAGATGGTTCCTGCTAAAACAGTTGGGTATTCACCTGGCTGTCCACCTACTTTTAGGCCAGCAACATCTAATACAACCTGTTCTTTGTCAAATCTAAACATACTTAAATCCTCCTATAATTAGACTCCACCAAATGTTGATAGGATAGCTCCTATTTTAACAACTTTGAAAGCCACAAATAAAATTATAAGACCAATCATGATACCGTATAAGATACCAATGTCCCTTCCTATTTGTTGACCCATTTTCTGAGAGATCTCACCATGGTTGAACTCTACTTTCTCTTCAATGTCATCTAATCTCTCGTTAGCCTTGTTGTACTCATCTGCAGAGACAATAACACGTGGTATAACGTTATCTTTTGCCATACTTATGCCCCCACCATTGTTTTGTAAATTACTGGTAGACCTACAAGGAGGAGTGCAAATATGAATCCCACTGCCATACCATAAACTCTGGTAGTAATGAGTCCTGCAAACAACCTTTGATCCCTACCAATTAATCCAGTACGATATTTGATATCTTTTACAGTACTTTTTATGCCTCTAACATTAGGTTTGTTTGATAATATCATTTAAAAACCCCCGTTATTTTAGCAATAGTATTGTTCCAAGAGTCAATATAAAAGCTAGACCAACGACAATTCCCTGTACTTTTCCTGCGTACATTCCTGCGAACTGCCTCTGGATGGAACCAACAGCTTTAACTTCACTCTGAATGGTACGCATCCTAGCTTCTATTAAGGCTGTTTCTGGAGCTACTGGACGAACTTCTTCGCCTTCCTCCTCATCGCCTTCCTCTTCAATTTCTATTACCATTGCTTCTTCTTCAATTGCTCCGGGATCTTTTTCGATGCACTCTTTGACTTTTGCCTGGATCGCTGCTGCGTCCTCGACATCGATCAGATCTATTATTTCGAATTGGGATCTGAATCTGTCCAATCCTTCGTCAGGTACGTTTTCGATGTATGGTATAGCACCAGGGGCACCTACAATACTTCTTTTTCAGGATCAACTCCATTTTCATGGAGTGCCTTAATACTCTCACCTGTAATATGTCCCTGAACCTCAGCTCCACATAATATTAGGAATCTTAGGTTTGGATTGGATATTAAGTTTGAGATCATCTTTTCTATTCCGAGGTTTTCGGTTTTGCATGGTCCTGCAATTGCAGCTCCTGCATCCACAGGAATTTGTTCGTTGTGAGAAGCAAGAGTAGCAACTGCTACAGGACTCTCTGGATCGCCGGTTACGTAGTCACCGTTTATTACAGGCCATCCTTCTGCGGGTGATTTTTTATCAGCCAATTTAACACCTCCTATAATAATATGGCAACCAGCAGTACTAGCCCAAGTAAGAATCCATATACCATGTTGGTTAATTTACCAGCTGTGGCGTAAACTCCTTCCCTTCCAGGGTAGGCACCAGGTGATACTGTGGATGGATCTAGGGCGCTAGCTATGTCGTCCGCTGCAGCCTCTAATTCTGTTATTTGCTCGTTTATATCGTCCATGGATAAAATTAGGACTTCTCTACCTAGAGATGCTCCAATTATTCCAGTTGAAGGATCTAGTGTTAGGTTGAGTTCAGGAGCTACTTTTACTAAAGGTAACATTTCTACCATTTTGTTTCCTCCTTACTGTTCGTCCTCTTTAGGCCAAAGTCCAGACCATTTCACTGATGCTGCACTTTCTAGTGAATCTGTTAGGAATGCCCTCATTGATATGAACCATCCTAAAGCACCAATTACAGATATAACCCACCATGCTGCGTGAGATCCTATTCCGAGCAGTCCTATTATGGCCATTGACATAAATGCAGTTGTTGCTGCAAGTTTCAATGTCCTGGTCTGATCTTCGTTAGGTCCTAAACATGCGTTGAATGGGTGCTGAATAGCCATTGTGTTCAAAATGAACAGTAGACCTATGAAACCTGTTGATACAACTGATGCCAGTATAGCTGGCATTGCATAGCTTCCAGCAATTGCTGCTGAGAATCCGAGAACTGAAAGTGCGGCTGCACCTGACAATTCTATGGTACACTGTACAAGTATTGGTATTTTCATTCCAACAACTTTCTTACCAATGAGTGCAACAACTCCACCTAAGATCATTGCGATTGCAAATGCAACCAATGGGCTTATGAGCGTGTATGTTGGTCCCATCATGATGGCACCGGAAAGTCCTGCTAAAACACCTATTATACCTACTGCTAGTGACATGTATCCTATGGATGGAACACCTGTTCCTAAACCGTAGCTTGCAACCCTTCTTATTGCATCTGCTCCCCATACTATGGCACACACTGCTCCGAGCGAAGCAAGTAAAGGTCCTAATACTGGGTTAAAGGGTGTTGCGTATATTCCTACGAGTCCTCCAATTACACCTAATGCAATTGTTTTTGATGGTGTGATTGCTACTGATGCTTCGCCTCCTCCTGCTGCTGACATTAGAAGACACCTCCTTTAAGCAATAAGACTGCTATTAAACCTGTTACAAAAGATACAATTAAACATGCTAATGCTCCACGAGGTAGCCTCTTGAATTTAGGGTCGTGGAAACCTTCAATTGTACCGCCTATGTTGTATGAAGCAACTACCGCGTTGATGAAGAAAACTCCAACTGCAAATATTGCTGCAACTGTAGCAGCAGTTAGAGATATTCCTCCGCCTAATAAAGCAGATAGTTGATATCCAGGTAGTATTGATAATCCTTCGTACAGTGCCCAGTAGATTAAACCTCCACCTATTCCACCTAATGCTCCTCCAATGATTCCACTGACGAAACATACTGTTGGAATTCCGTGACCTTCTGTACCAGATGTAACAAATTTACTCTGTTCGTATTTAGTTATTGGGTCGTATTCAACCTTAGCTGAAGCTGGTACACATCCCACACCCCATATGTATATGAAGTTACCTACAAGCATGGTGATTCCGATCATGAGCATTGAACCTACTGCACCTGCTGCAAGGATTAACCAAAGTGGCTGTCCTGTCATTGCGGCCGCTGTAATAAGTCCTGTCATACCTCCACCTGCTGCAAGCATAGCGGTACCTGTTCCAACTCCTGTAGCTGTTGCTATAGCTGCTGGTGCTCCTCCTACTGGTATGAAGTGTACACCTCCACCAATTAGAAGTCCTCCAACTGATATAGCTCCTATTAATAATAATGGATCCATCATTAAACCTCCTTAGTCCTCATTCTTTGTATGGTCCATATTGATTTCGTGCGAAAAGCTCGATTCTGTTGTTGAGGATTATAATTGCTAAAACTATTACAAGACCTGCTATAACTCCTCCAGTTGGTCCGAAAACTATTGTTGTCCAGAAACTGAAGAATACTATTAGTCCAAAACAGAATCCTGTCACCGGTCCTCCATATTTCGCACAGAAATGTACAACATCTATAGAGTTTCTTGGTCCCAGTTCAGACATGGTTGTGATATCACCGTGGATAGCCACAGGTATACCTCCACCAAATGGATAAGTCTGGTATTCCCTTTCAGCACCGTAGTGAACATCCCCAGTGGATGATCCTATAGCACCTATGGTAATACCCCATAGAACTGCGAGTAGCGGTAATGGGAATGGGTGATTAAATCCTTGAACTGGTAAAGTCATGAGATATGATAATCCTACTATACAAAATGTAACGATAAATCCATGTGCTGCTATTGGTCCTAAGTGACCAGTGATAACATCCATGAAAACGGGTTGATCAAATTGAGATTGTCCTACAATCCTACCTAAGTAAGATGTTGTTGCAAATGCAGAATGGAATAATGCTGCTATAAATCCACCTGCAGCTATTGACATTATAACTGGTAGATGTACTGAACTCATAAGAACAAATGCCACTGAACCGGCAATACCAGCAAGTGTACCCATCTGTACGGGTTCTCCTGATATGGCCTTGTTGAACATCCTGTGAAGGTGTCCCATCTGCGGTGCCAGCTGAACTTGTGAGTTTGGGTTACTCATAGAACCTACATCAGATTCCAAGTCCTCTGCGGCCCCTGCAATGGTTGCGGCTGCGCCCATGAGAGCAACAATACCTAATCCTGTTATCATAGGGTCCATATTACTTTCCTCCTTCTTTTTAAAAAATACAAAAAAATAGGTGTTTGCGTAACACCTATTTACTTAGCTGGAGAAATAAGAGTTCTTTCTCCTGCTGGTTCGAATTCTCTTAAAGCACCTTTTGCAAACTCTGCCCTTACATTTGAGAAATCAAATGCTAGGTTATCATCAGCAAATGCGATTTTAACCAGAGGGTTGAATACAAATGCATCTCCACGTGCTGCGTGAGCAGACTGTGCAATACCTGCGTATTCTCCCTGGTGTCCCACGTTCATTGCGTAGTTTGGATAGTTAGGTCCCCTCATTTCCACTGGTAATCCTTCGTCGTTCCTTATGGAGAACACGTTGGATGCACCACACTGGTCCTGAAGGTCGTAACCATAGAAACCTAAACGGGAGTGCTGTTCTTTGTGCAGGTACATTGAAAGGTACCATGCGCTAAGTCCAGTCTGCGCATTTCCTGTAGCAAATCCAGTTGAAGCTCCAGCTGCTGCAGCAACTATGGAAGCCCTCTGAGATCCACCAAAGATGGTTTCTAAGAGTGCTGGATATTCTTCGAACTGTTCTAGTGCATAGAATGTCACTTCAGAACCTACGTCAAGGACTGTGTCCATGTTGTTAGGTGCTTCAGTCATACCGAACTTGTCTTCAACGTATTCTTTACCGTAGTAAACAAAGTCGTCAAGAATGTTGTCGGTGTAAGCTGCTGTAGCGTACTGAGTGAATCCTACTCCACCTGACATGTAAGAACCTAGCCAAATCTGATCGTATAACATTGCTCCGGATGCAACTACGTCCAGAGTAACTTTGGCTGGGTCTTCAGGGTTAACTCTTGAAGACTGACATATGTCAGCTAAGTAACCAAATGGAATTCCACCTGGTTCGTTTTCTCCTCTTGCTCTCCTCTGTGGTAGTGCAGTTCCCATGTGAACAACTTCTGCGTGTTTAGCAGCGTAAGCGAAGTCACCAGTAGCGGCTTCCCCTGCTGCTTGTTTGTAAGCAGAGATCATTGACATACCGATCTGCATAGCAGACCACCTTGAGGTTGTACCTCCATCACATGTCCTTGAAACTATGGTTGGGATCCTGACAACCTGCCAGATACCGTCTCCAACTTCAGCTTTAAGGACTTCTGCCTGTTCTTCATTGAACATTTTGTTAATGTTTAGAACGTATGCAGGGTCGATTTCATCGGCAATTTCATCATTTCCTGTGAAAGTTTTCACGTAACTGTCAGCCACCAAATATGGGTTGGTTTCTACCATGTGTTCCTGAACTACCGCTGCACCAGGCATAGCGTGGTTTACAGTTTCTAGGTAGTTGGTGATTGTTTCTGGGCTAACTTCTTTACCTAACCTCTTTTCAATAACCATGTGAGCTGTGTTCATACCCACAATAACAGTTCTTCTGATGTCATCCCAGAACTGCTGCATTGCTGCGTTGTTTACAAAGTGTAAATCGTCACCTTCAACAAATGTGTCAGTTGTGGAAACCTGGTAAGGCATTAAAACTCTCTGTCCTAATGGTGTACCTACGTCTGGGTCGTACATTGGGATTCCACGTTTAGCTGCAATATCTTTACCAGCTGCAACGAATTCCCTTTTTCTTTCAGACTGTTTCCATCCGCCTTTGTTGTAGAAAGTGGTTTTATCATCGGTTGGGTCTTCTTTAAATGCTTTTTTCAAAGCGTCTATAAACATCTTTTCAGCCATTTTTTCACCTCCTTCTTATTCAGGACCATATCCACCGTTGGATCTGGTTACGTGTATTCTGTGGAGTACTTCTACTGCGTCAGCGTCGTCTCTGTATGCTTCCCCATCTTTTCTGTAGATGGTTGTTTTTTCTTTGAGGACTGCTTCTTCGAGTGGTTCTCCTAATATGACTGGTTCATCTAATTCGTCACCAATCTGGTTTTTGACCATTTCGACGTTTCCGGTTTCTTTGTTCAAGACCTGCCTTCGGACCATATCAAACATCATACCGTCTTCGTCAAGTCTTAATGAGTGTCCGTGTACACTCTTTCCCCTAATTCCTGTTCTTGCAGGGTCGAAGAATTCTGTTTCAAGAAGTTCTTTGGAGATCTTCTCGAGGTCTCTTTCCCTTGCTTCTATAATTTGTCTTCCTGATAATGTACCTGCGTCAGATCCTCTGTATCTGCATAAGTATGCTCTGGATCTTGCGAATGGTTGTGCTGGAGCAAAGTACATTGAGTCAGCAAACTGTATATATCGAACCCTGTCACCGGCTTTTGCACCGTCAACTGGTTCTACCATTTCTCTAATTGCGTCTTCTGGTTCGTCCATTTCTTCCAGTGGTGGGTGTACGCTTGGGTATTCCTCACCGGGAGCTCTGTGACCTAATATCTTTACAACATCTTCGTCTGAAATTTCCCTCAATTTTTCGAGGTCGTAATCAGGGTTGCATAGATTTCTTCTGTTCTGTGCAACCTTGGTTGTTCCGGGATAGTATTGTGCCATGTTCATGCACCTCCTAATGCTAACTTTACCTTCCTTATTATCTCATCCAATTTGTCTTGGGGACATGTTTCGCCTCTAATGACGCCACTAATGATATCCACAATTTCACCTTTCGTGTTAGGTTCGTTGGGCATAACAGATCCGGTTTTTACACCTATTTTAGCAAAATCTTCAAAATCTACAGGATATTCGCAAATCACAACACAAGGCCGATTTACATGTCTTAAAATCAGTCTGGCTTTGTAGATGATGTGATGTCTCACACCACCAAGATGTACTACTACTAAACGGAATCGCTTTATCTGTTCAATCTCCTTTGGAGTTAGCCCAAATAAACTTCCTGCGCCAGCAGATGGTGCATCTTGAGGTACGCCAGCTCCTGCGTTTAATACAAGTGTGCTGGTCTGTATGTTAGCTTCGCGTAATGCAAAGGTTATTTCACAGACTGGCTTGGTTATGTGCCTCCTACCTGGAGACATTGCAATTGCTAAAACTTCACTTCCACACTCTGCAAATGTTCCTCTTTGGGCTATTCCTCCTCCTTCGCCCATTCCCATGGTTTCTCTGCAGTCAACAACGTGTGTAGCTTTTCCGATCATTTTTTATTCTTTCCTTTTTAGTATCGTGGCTCTTTCGCTGAGTAGGGCGTTTTGATCCGTTAAACCTACCATTTCCTCTGGTACGTTTTCAAGAGCTTCGCCATATTTTATCTTATCAGAAACGGTCTTTTGTTTCCTTATAAAGGTACCAACGTGAACGTTGAATCCAAAAGACAGATTTTCTTCGCATTTCTGTCTTACTAATTCGATAGTGTCTTCGGTGTCAATTTCCATTAACACTCTACCAGTTTTGACTTGTAGATCTACTTCTTCACCTTTAACAGTGATAGTAGTGTGATCTGAATTTATAGCTTCTGGCGGAAGCCTTTGTCCTTGAAGAACAATTGTTTTTACTCCATCTATTTCATCAAGAGCATTTAAAAGACTCTCTGTGGTTTCTGGGTTTAATAATCTGTGCGGAAAGATCTCGATGTCCATATGTCTCTACCCCCAAGGGTGGATTTTATTTAGAGTTTACCTTTTAACTCGATCGCTGCTTCGTTCACATATTTAAGTGGGTTACGGAACGCGTCAACTTGGCTGAATACATCCTTAATTAATCCGGAGGTTGCTTCTGGGGAGAATAGTTGTGTTCCTGCATCCAAAGACATAGCTGCTGCCACACATGGTATAGCAAATCCTTTACTGTGTCTTGTTACAACGTGGTTTCCGTTAAATATACCCGGGCCTCCACCACCATAAATTGAGTGGCTGAAGAAAGAGAATCCTACAGCAGTACCTTCAACTCTACCGAAGTCTACACCAGGTAATCCAGTCTCGAACTCTAATATATCGTTGTAGTATAGAAGTGTTGATGAAACACCCTGTGCAGCTCTTGCAGCTGCTTGGTTGACCATGGTTGCTGCCATCATACCTGCTGCAGCGTAAGCGTTCCATTTAGCCATGTCATCGGTTCCATAGACATTGAATCCGTTCAAGTCTTTCTCTACACCAATTACACCGTCTTCTTTAGACCTATCGATCATGTCGTTTATGACTGAGCCTACAGTTCCTTCTTTACCGTTTGCTTTAACAAGGTCGAAAACAATGTTGTCTGCGTTCATTCCTTGATATGCAAGTCCGAGTAAGTGCATTCTTTCAAATTTACCTACTGCGTCTCCCATCTCGAACATTGCTGCCTGTTCAAGTAAACTTGATAAAGCTGCTGAGTTCATGGTGTTTTTCAAGGTTGTTGCTACCACGTGGTTAACCATGATGTTCCTTAAGGAGTAACCAGGTCCCTCTAATTTCTGAGGTACGTCAAGCATGGTTGCTAGGTTTCCACCCATGTAATCTACAGACTGTGGGTATCTTCCAAGAATTGCTGCTTTGACCATGTTAGCATCGTACATGCTTACATCACATACGTCAATTATTGACTGGATAAATGCTGAAGCAGTTACCAGTGGTCCTGCGGAATATTCAGCACCGGCATCAAATCGTGCCTGTGGAATTTGGACAAGCGCCCTTTTACCACCTACTAATAATTCTACGTTTGTGTTGTCGCCTTCCTCTACCTGTATCATTTCAGCTGCTTTAGCTGCAATAGCTTCTGCATTAGCCACTATGTCAAGGTCGAGTTCCCTACCTAAGATTTTGCCTCCACCGAGTTTACCGGTTTTAAGAGCGTTTTCTACTCCCTCTAGGTTTACAGCTACAGTCCTTTTAACACCCTGTACGATTGCTTTAATCGCTGAGTTTCTTAATGGACTTAGGGCTTCTAGCGGGACTTGTTCTTCAACAAGGTTTCCTCTGTCGTCGTACAAGTCGATCTTATCATCAAACTTTGCCATTTTTTCCCTCCTACGCATTCATGTACACCAATTTAGTGCACCAAGTCAAATTCGTGACCAGATAGAATCTGTTCACATTGGGGATATTCCCCATGGTACCTTTTGATATACGAAACTGCATTTATGGGTTTATATGTTATTAAAGTTTCTTCTTGATTCAATTAGAAAAATATATATGCTACCATTACCCATTATTTTTTTAGTTTTTATATTGTTTTTTCTTGATTTCTAAATACAAAATTACTTATTTTAATGGGTAAAGAAGTGGTTAACATGCAGATAATAGCAGATGTAGGTGGAATACCCGGTAAAGATTGCAGAGGATTTTGCAAATATTGTTATTTCAGAAAAGTAACTGGAGAAGATCCTTTAGGATGCAGAAGTTGTACTCCTGGTACTGTGGGTTGTGAAAACTGCACCACAGGAGTTAGGGAAACTCGAAATGAGTTTATACACCCATATATGGTCATGGGTTCTGTTCAAAATTCTTTAATGATGGGCGAAATACGTGACAATAATCTGAAGGCAAATATCAGTGGAGGAGGAGATGTTAGCTGTTATCCTCATCTATTAGAGCTTGCTTCGGGACTTAACCAGTATAATCTTCCCATACATCTAGGATACACCAGTGGAAAAGGTTTTGATAATGTTAAAACTGCTGAAGAACTTATTTCTTTGGGAGTGGATGAAGTAACTTTCACAGTGTTTTCAACCGACCAGAAACTCAGGGATTCTTGGGTTAAAGACCCTACAAAGGGAGAATCTTTAAATGCTCTTAAACTGTTTTGTGAGAATACTGAGGTACATGGTGCTTCAGTAATAGTTCCAGGGGTAAACGACGGAGATGTTCTGTATGAAACCTGCAGCAACCTTGAAGATTGGGGTGCAAAGGCATTTATACTAATGAGATTTGCTAATTTTAGAAATCAAGGACTCATACTGGGAAATGAACCTATATTGAAGGATGTTGTTCCACACACACTGGAAGAATTTGAATCTATGGTCCGGACAATTAATAAGGAATTTAATTTACGGGTTACAGGAACTCCTGTTTGTGATCCTGAAAATGATACTCCATTTGCAATTTCTAAGGAAAAAAATAGTGAATATTTGGAAATTCTCACTGATGTTCAATCTGAAGCAACTGTACTATCAAGTAACATCGCTGCACCCTACATAAAAAAAATTGTTGGAATGATAGGTGCTGATGAACTAATAAACGTTGTTCCTGTTGATCAGGATATTGGTTGTCTAATAACTCAGGAAGATGTTGAGGGTGTGGATCTTGCTGAACTTAAGGACACCGTTATAATACCTGGCAGGGCTTTAATACACGATAAAGTTGCTCAAAAAATTTTAAGCAAAGATGGTGTCGATAGAATAGTTGCCAGGGGCCCTGACAAATTATCGGTGGACGGGGAGATGAGTGGTACACTAAGTAGAGAAGATGTACTTAAAAAGGAATTAATAGCATTTGAAGACCTTATTGAAGCTATAAATTTCTTTGGAGTGAGAAAAAATAAATAATCCAATGGATTATATATTGAATTTTAAATTCCCATATATTTCTTTAAGTCCCTACTTCTGAGTTTAAAGCACTTTTTTACTACTACACTTGATTTATTTTGTACTTATTCAAAATTACTTGTTAGGAATTTGTTAAGCCTTGGAAGCTTCAAGATCCAAGACAGTTATTTCACATCTCGATCCTAACCTCATTGGAGGTCCCCAAGTTCCAGTTCCTGGTGAAACATAGAGGTATGTGTCTTTATATTTGTACATTCCATTCATGTACCTGAACATCAATCTAACGAGGTAATTGAATGGCAGCATTTGACCAGCATGAGTATGGCCTGAAAGTTGGAGTCCCACACCAGCATCTGCAGTTGCTTCAAGTTCAGTTGGGGTGTGATACAGAACTATTGAAGGTTTAGATTGATCTATATCAACTTTCGAAAGTACATTTTTCATATGATTCCTTTCAAAGGAGTATTCAACCCCAATAATCTGAATTCCATTGAATTCAACCATTTGATCCCTCAATATTTTCATTTTGACCCCTCTTAAAACTCGAAGCACCTCATCTAGTCCTTCATAAGTTTCATGGTTGCCCATAATAAAAAATACTGGAGCTTTGAGTTGGTTAATTGCGTTGAATGTATGGGTATGGAGTCTTGCACTTCCATCAACCATGTCTCCAGTGATAAGCACTAACTCAGGATCTATTTTATTGGTTTTTTCAACTACTTCTTCCAGATATTCAGAATTTCTTATTGAACCAATATGAATATCAGATAATTGAACTGCTCTAACTTTCCTTTCAAGACCATTTAATGGAATATTTACGTGTTTAATATCGATATGGCCGCTGTTTATAAGCGAGTATCCGCTTAATAGGGCAGATAACACAATTATTATCGTTCCAGCCACTTCACCAGGGATCTTTATAAAAATAGATAGTAGCCAGTATACTGCCATGACTGTAAGCACGTAAAATGATATTCCCATCCAAGATGATGCAACTGTGTAGAATACCCTAGTATAATTATTGGAAACAACACGTTCAATCATGGCAGCCAAGGGATAAGAAACTGCGGCTATGACAAGTAAGGTGTAAAAACCCAGTCCCGGTTCAACACCAAACAATGTATAAGTACCGTAGAATATGGTGTAGTTAACTGCCAAAAATCCCAGGAAAAAAAGGACATAAACCCTGCAAATCTGATTATTGTTCGCATATAAACTCCCCAACACTCTAAAAAATGTATAGAAATTTAGATGATTGATGTTTCAGAAAGAAGTTTTACGAGTGTGTAACCGTACATTTTAGATTTAACAACCTCTGATATGTCGCCAAGTCTTTGATCACTCACAATCACATCTTCAATCTCTTGGTGGTATTCATCGTAGTTGAGTTTAACTCTGACACCCATCAACTGACTTACAACTGGTAATGGTGAGTAAACTTCAGCTATTGCTTCCACTTGATTCTCAATCTCACGTTTTACAAGCACAGGCGGAACAATCGGAGGATCCAGTAGAATTTCCCTCCTTTTGTCATCAAAAATAGTTTCAATAACTTCAACCAATTTTTTAAGAGCCCTTATATTCTCCCCTCTTTTCAATCTGCGAGGTATTCTCCCTAAATCAGATACATAAGCGTCTGCACCAGGGATATCATCAAGATCTATTTCTGGAGCACCCGTAACAACAACAGGTATTTCTATATCTTCGAAAAGATGTGTCTTATTGGTTATACAATCCCTAAAACTTCCCAGTGCAAACACAGCAAGATCATGTTCTTCTATCAATTTCTTTTCATCCTCGGATATCCGGGATATGCCCTTTCCAGCACCCCTCGAAAGTCCAATCATGTTATCCTTTGCTCCGTACCGTCTAAGATACTCTGAAATATCACATGCTGAGTGGGGAAGATGCTGACGTGCAAGTGTTGGAGAAACTACGGCAATTTCAGTTCCTGCCATTGGAGCAATTTTTATTGATCCAAGAAGTTCCTTGGCCTTATCCTCAATTTTATCAATATCTTCGATTGGAACTGCTAGTGTCAAAACAAGATCCATCTGACTAATGTTCTCCTGAAGAACAAATCCTCCAAGATCTTCAATAAGCTCAGTCATTTCCTCGTGTTTGTGAATTCCACCCGTGTATGTCAGTGTTTCATACATAATTTTTTCTCCAGAAGTTTGTATCTCAGTTCAGCCCTTTTAACTGGATTTATTGGACTGTTTCTATGTGAAGCTATTTCAACGGAATTTTCACCCATAGAATCCAGCTCCCCTTGAATCTCATCCCGAATATAGTCTGGATAAACCAGATAATCATGGTATTCGTTTCCATTTACCACTGTGTAACCCATATCCTCAACAATATCCCTAAGAAAATTTGAATAAACCTTGACTTTTATGTTTCGATTTCTCGTTTTAACCCCATTAAACAGTGGGATTGATGATCTCTCTTCGGTGCTTTCTGTGCCCAACTTAGTCCTAACATTGTCAACACTGTCTCGTATCTGTTTAAAAGTGTTTAGCTTAAGTTTAATGGATTGCATGTTAGTGTTTGTTTCTGAAAGTACAACCGCAATATCTGCATCAGTAGAATCTGGATACAAACTTACCTGATATTCCTTCAATCCAGCCAGCTTTAAAATTTCTTCACACATGGGGGTTGTAACAATCTTCATCTTAACCTCTTTATTCCTCTTTAACACTATATAATTGTATTTAATAGGATTTAATACTCGCGATATAATCTTTCAAAAATTAAATCCAATGATACTGAACAACCCAATTTGGATTCTGGAATAAATTAAACTGAATCTACAAAGATTTATATAATAAATTATACAAAATAATTATACACTAAAACCTATCTAACAAGGTTTGAGGAAGTGAAGAATTTGTTCAGAATGGATCAAAGCCCAAAAACAGCCCCCATTCAAGAGGGCAAAGAATACGACGTTAAAATTGAAGATGTTGGTAAAGAGGGAGATGGCATTACCCGAGTTGAAGGTTTTGTCGTGTTTGTACCTGATACAAAAGTTGGTGACGAAGTTAAGGTCAAAATAACATCCGTTAGAAAGCGTTTTGCCTTTGCTGAAAAAATTGAATAGACTTATGGAATATCTATTTTTTCTTTAATTCTATTTTTGGTGTTTTTATGAAGGTTTCACTCAGTTTGGATAGTTCATATTCTAAAGATGTTGCAGTGGTAGTTGATGTGCTGAGGGCCAGCACAACAATTACTGTTGCTGCCCAAAACTTCGGGAAGATCATTCCAGTCAAGGGTATTGACGATGCCCAATATCTTGCAAAAAAATATGGTGCCGTATTAGCCGGAGAAAGACGTGGAGCAGCTATAAAAGGTTTTGATACAGGGAATTCTCCTAGGGAAATTTCCAATTTCCATGGAAAGGTTCTGGTAATTACAACCAGTAATGGAACCAGAATTATGGAAGGAATCAAAGCCAAAATATTGATAGGATCATTTGTTAATGCAAAGGCAGTTGCAAAAGAAGCTTTAAATCTAGCCAGTTCACATATAGAACTAGTTATGGCAGGTGTTGAAGGAAGATTCGCAATTGAAGATTATTTAGGGGCTGGAGAAATTATAAGCCATTTAACAGAATATGATTTGGATGAAAATGCATTAGGGGCTTATATGGCTTCCTTAGATAATGATATGGTAAACAAAACTGTAAAAAATTCTAGATCTGCCAGAAGACTCGGTGAACTCGGATTGTCAGGCGATGTTAATTTTTGTTTGAAGCGCAACTTATATGACCATGTACCAGTATATGCAAATGGAAGTATAACTGGGGCTCAGTGAAAGTTTTATATACTTAGTTGAAGTATGCACTTTAGTTGAGAAATTCCTATTAAAAATTTTGAATTATCATAAACCAAATTAAATCGATTTTTTATAATAAAAATTAATTGTGTGACACCATGGCACCAGAAAATTTGAAACTTATTGGTACAGCTCATGTATCAAAAGAAAGTATCGAAGAAGTTAAAGCTGCTATAATAGAAAATCAACCCGAAGTAGTTGCTGTAGAACTTGATCTTAACCGTTTTCAAAATATGATGGCAGAAAGGAACGGTCAGGTAAAACAGAACATAAATCTCAGGGAGATCATAAAAGGAGATAAATTAAGCATTTTCCTTGTCAGCATGTTCCTCTCTTATATGCAGAGAAAGATTGGGGACCAGTTGGGTGTAAAACCAGGATCAGAAATGCTTGCAGCAGTAGATGCAGCTGAAGAAATTGGTGCAAACGTGGCACTAATTGATAGGGATATAAGCCTGACTCTGAAAAGAGCCATTGACAAGATGAGCTGGATTGAAAAGGCCAAATTTTTATATGGAATCATAACATCCTTCTTCAGTAGCGAAGAAATTGATGATGTGGAAAGTATAAAAGACGGTGATGAACTCACAGAAGTAATGGAATATTTCAAGGAAATGTCACCTAAAGCCTACGACGTTCTTGTTTCAGAGAGGGATGCTTACATGTCCCACAGACTTCTTGAAATTAACAATCAAAGTGTGGTGGCCGTTGTTGGAGCAGGTCATAAAAAGGGAATCATCAGGTACATGGAACATCCTGAAGAGCTGCCCCCAATAGAAGACCTTCTGACCCTTAAAAAATCCAGGATTCCCCTTGGAAAGGTCATTCTCTACTCTATTCCACTGATTTTTATAATTATTTTTGCACTGGCCATCCTACATGGCATCAACGTCCAGACAAGCATCATAAATTTCATTTTGTTGACTGGAACTTTCAGCTTTTTAGGGTGCATATTATCCGGTTCGAAGATATATTCTGCAATAACAGCGTTTGTTGTAGCCCCCTTAACAACCATACATCCACTTCTTGCTGCAGGATGGTTTTCAGGAATAGTTGAAGCTAAAATGAGGCACATATCCATGGACGATGCAGTTGAAATTTCAAAGGTTGACAGTTTCAGGGAACTGTGGGGAAATAATCTGTTTAGGGTACTCCTCGTTGTTGTGGGAACCAATATCGGTGCATCAATCGGTCTTTTCCTAACCATTCCCAATGTAGTGCTCCCATTGTTTGGCAAGATATTTGGAGGGTAAGTTAGATTGGTAAAAAAATATTAAAGCCATCATTTCCATGTTCATATTTGTCAGTTCATTGTTACATCCAGATTCAATGTTCCAATCTACGATCCAGTATGTAAATATTACGATTCTTTTCTATTTTTAATGGTCTTTATTAATTTAATATCCCTATCAGATTGGATAATACGTTATTAACCTTAATTATCCCCATTTTTAGTGCAGTATCCATGGGAATAGGTTGTACTTTCTGTTTAAACACGAAACTACAGGGAACACCCCTAAAGAACTTTTAACATTATTAACATGGGATCATTACATCAAGGATTAAACTAAAAAAATTCAGTAGTAATTTATAAATATGTTTCATACAATTAAACAAGGTAAAAATATCAAATTATAAGATTGGGTAAAAAAATGTACATCGTTTTCAGGTGCGACTGTGGAAGAGCAGTGTACTCCAAGCAGGGCACAGCAACTAAAAAATGTGTTTGTGGTAAAACCCTAAAGGTTAAAGAAAGGAGAATTCTTGCCATGACTGAAGAAGCTGAACAAGCATCAGATAAGGTAAGAGAGCTTCAAGAAGAGAAGTATGGAGGGGCAATATTTACCACAGCAGACAAGGTTCCTAACAAACGTTAATTTTTAAATTCACCATGAAAAATAATATCTACGATATTACAAAACACGGCGAAAGAGATAATATAGAGTTTAAAGAACATCTTAATGTAGATTATCATCTTAAAACTGACCGTAAACTTCACCTTGCATCACAAATGAAATACAGGATGGAAATGGGTGATGGGGAAGCCATTTATTTTATTGGAGTTCATGATGAAGGCCATTTAATTGGATTGGCTGAATCAGATTATCAAGAATCTCTTTTTGTTTTAGAAAACATAGCCCAAGAAATTGGCCTAAAAATTTTAGACATCGAAGATCATCCAGCAGAACATGGCACAGTTGCAAAGGTGATGATTGGGAAACCTCAAAAAAATATATTGGAACACATGCTGGTGGGGGTTGCAGGTCATGTTGACCATGGAAAAAGCACACTTGTCGGAACCTTAACAACAGGATCCCTTGATAACGGAGCAGGAAGAACCAGGATATTTTTGGATGTGCAGAAGCATGAGATTGAAAGGGGACTGTCTGCAGATCTTTCGTTTGCAGTTTATGGATTTTGCAAAGATGAACCTGTTCGTATCAAAAATCCATTAAAAAATACTGAAAAATCTAAACTGATCGAAAAATGCGAAAAGATCATTTCATTTGTGGATACTGTTGGTCATGAACCTTGGCTTAGAACAACCATAAGAGGTATTGTAGGCCAAAAATTAAATTACGGACTTGTGGTGGTATCAGCAATCCAAGGCCCGACACATATAACCAAGGAACATCTAGGCATAATATTGGCCATGGACCTTCCAGTGATAATTACCATGACCAAAATTGATAAAGTAGAACCAGAAAAGATAAAAGAAGTTAAACAACAGATATTCGACCTTATAAAACTGGTTGGAAGAATACCCCTCATGGTAAAAACATTGAAAGATGCAGATTTCGTGGCACAAAACCTGGAAAATCATATTGTGCCTATTTTAAAGGTTTCACCAGTTACTGGTGAAGGTATAGATCTTCTTGACCGCCTATTTTTAAAACTAAAAGTACCATCCAATGGCAAAGACCTGAAAAAACCATTCATGATGTACATTGACAAAATTTACTCTGTTATGGGGGTGGGTACTGTTGTGAGTGGTACCATCAGACAGGGACAAATTACAACAGGAGACAAATTATTAATTGGCCCTGCAGGGACTGGTAAATACACTGAAACTAGCTCAAAATCCATGGAAATGCATCATTATAGAAAAGAAGTAGCAGAAGCAGGTGAAATAGTTGGAATTTCCATAACTGGTTTAGATGTGGATGATATCAAACGTGGAATGATACTCTGTGGAACAGATTATCCTGTTAACGCCGTCAGAGAGTTCGAGGCAGATGTGGCAATACTTGTTCATCCCACCACCATAAAAAGGGGTTACGAATGTATAGCCCACATTGAAACCATAGCTGAAACCATGATATTTGAACCAATTGAAACCAGATACATGGCTGCAGGTGATACAGGCAAAGTTAAAATGAAATTTAAATACAGACCATGCTATGTAAAGGAAGGTCAAAAACTGATATTTCGAGAAGGAAGAAGTAAAGGTGTTGGTACCATCACCAAAATCATTAAATGAACATTTAAATCTCATTTATACGATCATTTATTTCCACCATCATTTCACAAGCCATACAAACATCCAAAGATGATGGTTCACCGCACAGACTGCAAACACCCATTTCAACATCTATTTTTTTAAAGTTAAACGATTTGGAGAATGATTCTAACATTGATAATTTAGTTCCTGGCCTTTTTCCTTCTAACTGGTTTAAATAACCCTTTATTTTCGATCTCAACGAAGTTGCTGAGTAGGGACACTCTGCGAAATGGACTTCAATATTGTTAAGAACTGCCCATATACCCACATCCTTTTCATGAGTTTTCCATAGGGGTTTAATCCTTGGGACCATGTCCGGATGGATTTTGTCCAGTTTTGGGCCGAACTTGTAAAATCTTCTGAGTTCGGCCTTTGCAAGGCTCATTAAAAACGATTGTATTTCATCATCAAGGTTGTGGCCAGTTGCAAGTTTATCCGCACCCAATTGATGTGAAATTTTGTTTAAAAGCTGTCTTCTAAACACACCGCATGGAATACAGGAACTTTGATACATTCCATGCAGATCATCCAGATTAAATCCAAATTCATCCTTAAACGATCCTTCGACCAGTTTAATTCCAAGACTGTCACAATTTAGTCTTGCAGCCTCCACACCTTCAGATCTGTAACCAGCTACACCTTCATCAATTGAAACTGCTACAAGATCGAATTCAAGTTCATCCATCATATCTGCAAGGATATGAAGGGTTAAAACACTGTCCTTTCCACCGGACAATGCCACCACAACCAATTCATTGGGATCTATTAGCTTGTACTCATCTATAACCTCCCTGGCACCCGCCATTATCCTCTGGTTGAAAGCATCTCCATCGATCTTCATGAAAAAATATATGCCATCATTAACATATATAGA
Organism: Methanobacterium sp. ERen5; assembly: GCA_024167805.1. Lineage (GTDB taxonomy): Archaea > Methanobacteriota > Methanobacteria > Methanobacteriales > Methanobacteriaceae > Methanobacterium_B. The sequence goes on from CP099988.1 coordinate 971,524, forward strand.
ACTATGATAACTGCAGAAATAACTATAATTCCCATTGGAACTCCTAATACTAGCTTAAGTAGCTATGTAGCAGCAGCTGTTATGGCCCTTGAAAAAAACGGGATAAAATATGAGTTAACAGGCATGGGTACATTGTTAGAGTCAGAAGATATTAGTTTAGTTTTCGATGCAATAAAAGAAGCACATGAAGCAGTTTTTGCTGTTGGAGCTGAAAGAGTTTCGACCAATGTGAAAATTGACGATAGGAGAGATTCTAATCGCACCATATCAGATAAAGTCAGTTCTGTGAATAAAAAATTAAGCTGTTAAAGTGAGGGATTATAAAAAAGAAGGAAATATTAGAGAATCTTGCTAGATGCAGCTTCCAGAACAGATATTATCGTATCTAAATCTTCTGTTTCCAGTGATGGATGTACTGGTAACGAAAGAACTTCCAATGAAGCAGATTCTGCTTCAGGACACGATGCTGTAAATCCAAGTTCCTTGTAAAGTTTTTGCTGGTAAATTGCTTTTGGATAATGAATACCTGTTCCAACTCCATTCTCATTTAAGAATTCCTTTAATTCATCTCTTTTGGATTTATCAACCCGTATGGTGTACTGGTGGAATACATGTTTCACATCTGGAGCCACGTATGGTGGTTTGATCCCATCAATACCATCAATTTTCTCAGATAAGTATTTAGCGTTCTTAATTCTCTGTTCATTGAATTTTTCAAGTTTTTTTAGCTGCACCACCCCGATGGCTGCAGCAATATCCGTCATCCTGAAGTTATATCCGAGTGTTACATGTGTGTAACGTTCACTTTCTCCATGGGCCCTTAAAATTCGTACCATCTCTGCCAATTCTGAGTTGTTGGTTGTTACCATACCACCCTCACTGGTAGTCATATTTTTTGTAGGATAAAAACTGAAACATCCCATATCACCAATAGATCCTGCTTTTTTACCCTTGTAAACTGAACCATGGGCTTGTGCAGCATCTTCAATCACAGTTAAACCATTGTCCTTTGCAATTTTGTTAATTGGATCCATATCTGCAGGTTGACCATAAAGATGGACCGGCATGATTACCTTTGTTTTCTCTGTGATTGCTTCTTCTATCTTTTCAGGATCTAGGTTGTAGGTGTCCCTATTTATGTCCACAAATACTGGTTTTGCTCCGACGTAGAGCACAGAATTTCCCGTTGCTGCAAATGTAAATGGAGTTGTTATCACTTCATCTCCAGGTCCAACTCCTGCCGCAAGAAGGGCTAAATGGAGTGCGGTCGTACCCGAACTTGAAGCTGCTGCTTGTGTGACCCCTATAAAATCTGCAAATTTAGCTTCAAATTCTGCTACTTTAGGCCCTTGTGCAATAAAACCTGACTTTAATACATTTACTACTTCCTCTATTTCCTCATCTGCTATGATTGGTTTGGCAATTGGTATCATATTATCACTCATAAAATTTGTATGTAGAAAAAATTAATTAATTCCCTCGAGTTTTCCATCATACATTAGATTTAATTAAAATAAAATTTTATCATAAATTTTTTTCATTTAATTTTAAATTTGGAAATTAATTCCATATAAAAATAGTGTTAACAAGTCATATATTCATCTATATTTTTATGGAATTCAAAGTTATCCCTGAAATATTCTGGAAATATTAGATTTTTTGTTCCAAAACAGGATCGTTAATGTTATTAATGCCATCAGGAGCAGTAACGGTATTCCAGAATATGGGTTAGTTGATTGTGCCGTGATGAGCGATGGTAAATTTCCCATTCCAGAGTCTGAAGAGTTTAAAACAACTGCAACAAAGAGGTTGTTTGCAATATGTACTCCAACCGCAGTTTCAAGGCCATTCTCTCCTAAAACTATTACACCCAGCATTAACCCCAATATCATGGCAGATATCACTATTGAAATGCTGCCGCTTAGGCTGCTTCCATTGAAGTAGTGTATACTCGCAAATATGACTGTTGTGAGAACTAGTGAAACTACAGGTTTCTTGAAGATCAAACTAATTCCCTGCATGAGGTAACCTCTGAAGAATATTTCCTCGAATGAAGCCTGTAATGGAAACACAAGCAAGCTTAAAATTATGAGGTAAACCAGGGAGGGATAATCAAAATTGATGGATAAACTGTTCCCCTGAAAAATTAATGTAACTATTGTGAAGACACCCATAATTCCTGTCCAGAGAGCAGCCCCTATTAGGATCCTTTTCCATCTAATCTTTTTTCCAGTGTTTATCAAGATATGAAAATTCTTTTTGTGGATGAATCTGATGCATAAATAAAAAAGCATGGCATACAGTCCGTACACTAAACCTACCAACACCAATATTAATAAAGGGTTGGCTCCAAAATTGTCGAATTGGGTTTGTGCATTGATTCCAGGAATAAATAGGTATATTAACATTAATAGAATGATAAAAATTATGGCAGCGATGGATCCTCCAAATATGGTGATTACGATGGTCAGGAAGTAGTTCATTGGTTTGTTTTTTCCCAAATGAGCATTGTTTAAAAATTCTATGTTCGACATCGATGGTCCTCCACTTAAAGATGAGTAATAATGTTTGAACTGTGCTTAATAAATTTTTTTATATGTTTAACACAAATATCATAATGATAGTTTTCTGTTGTTAGTATAATCTATGTTGGTGTAGTATGGAAAGTAAAGTTATCAATGAAGGTAAAGTTTCAATCAAGGTCCCAGAGTATGAAAAAATTTCATCCAAGGCTCCAGTTTTTTACAACCCCGTAATGGAGCTTAACAGGGATCTTTCTGTTGTAGCGCTCACAGTTTTCAGTAAAATGGTTGATCACGACATCACTGTTTGTGATACCTTTGGTGGAACCGGTATAAGGGGTATTAGGTATGTAAAAGAAATAGAAGGAGTTGATAAAGCTGTGGTCAACGATTTAAACCCTGTTGCTGTTGAGTTTGCCAAGGAAAATGTGATTTTAAACGGGGTTGACGGGGTTGATGTGTGTAACGAAGATGCCAATATCATTCTCAGAAAGTGCAAAGGACAATTCGATGTTGTTGATCTGGATCCCTTCGGTACTCCATCACCCTTTGTTGACTCTGCAGCCCACAGCATTAGTTCAGGAGGCATGATATGTGTAACTGCCACAGATACTTCTGCTCTTTGCGGTACTTACACAGAGCCTTGCATACGTAAATATAGTGCTGTTCCTCTTAAAACAGAGTATTGTCATGAAAATGGTCTTAGAATACTTGCAGGTTTTGTTGCTAGAACATTTGCCAAGTACAAAAAATTCATTGAAGTTAAATTTTCCCACAGTACAGAACACTACATGAGAATTTATGCCACCGTGGGCAAGGGTGGACAAAATACTGATAACTCCTTGAAATCATTGGGTTACATTGCACACTGCAGAGATTGTATGAATAGAGTGGTTATCAAAGGATTAGCACCAATAATTTCTGATAAATGTCCAGTATGTGGCGGGGATATCAAAATTGGCGGACCATTATGGTGCGGAGATATGTACGACCCAGAATTTGTAAGCTCAATGATAGAAACCTTTAACAAATTGGAACTCAACACAGAACCTGCGGCCATCAAATTATTAGAAACTTGTTTATCAGAGTCTAAGGCTCCTGTAAGTTTCTATGAAATCCATAAAGTATGTAAAAATCTTAAGATCGGTGCTCCTCCCTCCAAAACATTATAGATCAACTTAAAGATGGGGGTTACTTCGTTTCAAAGACTCATTTTAGTCCTACATCCATTAAAACCGATGCAGGAATAATTGAACTCAAAAAAATTATTTTAAATCTGAAATCTGATCAAAAGTGAATTTATAAAGTTCACAAATTTGAATCTTTTTACATTTACCAAGACATAATTGCTGGTTTTTTAAACTCTATGGTTTATAAATGATCGAATCCATAAAAATAATTGGCTAAAAGCTGAAATAACGGAGGTTTAAGAAAATGGATGTTGGAGATATAATATCTGACTCAATTAAGTATCCCTCCTCAAGTTGGGGGAAAGTACTGATCTTGGGAATTATAACCATAGCATCAATTCTGATTGTTCCTTTTTTCTTATTATTAGGATACATGTTCAGAATTATTAAAGCAACCTTGGCTGGAATTGATGAACTCCCAGAATTTGATGAAATTGGAGACATGTTCATTGATGGTCTTAAGGTTTTTGTTGTAGGGTTTGTATACGCCATCCCTGTATGGATAATATCAGCAATTTTTGGTTTAGCAACAGGTGGCAATTCAGCTGCGACATTAACCAGTATTAGTACAGGTTATGCTCTCGCATTTATATTAGGTAATATTGTATTCTTTATTATAGCAGTGATTATTGGATTAATTGAACTAATGGCAATCGCCAACATGGCATACAATGATGGAGATTTAGGAACCGCATTTAGATTCAGTGAAATTCTTGACATTATCGGCACCATTGGATGGGGAAAATACATAATCACATACATCGTGATAGTGATTCTCGCAGCAATTGGAGTGATGATAGGGGTATTTACAATGTTCGTCATCATAGGCTTCATATTACTGCCTTTGATCATAATGCCTTACGTGGTAATGTTCGAGGCTCGTGGAATCGGTTTACTATTCACTGAGGCCATGGAAACATCTGCTGAAGAACCTTTAATAGAATAAATACAAAATTCCTAATTTTTTTTGATTATTGTTAATCTGAATTATTTTAATTTCAATTTTATATATCTAAACATCCATATTTCCAACTAAATCGGGGTAACTATATTAGTTGAATCCTGAAATATTACTTAAAAGGATCATGGATCCCTAAAAAATGAGGTGATTGAATTTGGATATAGGGTATGTTATTTCTGATTCCATGAAGTATCCTTCAACAAATTGGAAGAACGTTATAATCTTAGGATTACTATTCATGTTTAGTTTCTTGATTGTGCCGTTATTTTTGTTGTATGGGTATGTATTTAGGGTAATTAAGGCTTCTTTAGCTGGTATTGAAGATCTTCCAGATTTTGAGGAATGGGGAGAGATGTTGGTTGATGGGATAAAATTGTTCTTGGTTCACATAATTTACATGTTACCAGCAATGATCCTTGTAATCTACTCATTCCTTGCATTATCTATGGCTCTGCACTCCTTCAGTTATATAAATCCTGCCACTACACTTAACCTTGCTACAGTTTACAGTTTAATTGGAGGAAGTATCGCTTTAGGATTTGGATCTGCAATTATTTACAGTTTAATAATCTATCCAATAATGGCTGTTGGAATTGGAAACATGGCATTTCACAACGGAGATTTGGGATCTGCATTCAAAATAGGAGATCTACTAGCGATTATTTCAGAAATAGGGTGGGTTGACTTAATAATCTGGTATGTGGCCATTATTATAATTAGTATAACTATATTCGTGGCTGGAACTATCATTGCAATGATACCTCTCCTTGGATGGTTATTAATCACCTTGATTGTTTATCCTTATCTTTATATATTCTTTGGAAGAGCTTTGGCATGGTTGTATGCTTCAGCATTTACCGAAGAATATGAACCCTGATCTGCTGTGGGATGGATTATCCATCCACCCTACTCAACCATGGTTCATGAAATTTTCATTGCATGGCAAAGTTTGATTAATAATAAAAATTAAATACTCGATCCTATCATGTTTCTTTTGAGAGGCATTTCTTGAGTAAACATATACAATCATGTTAATTGATATTTATAGTTACGGCTTTTAAATAGCTTTTTAACTCAAATAACGGCCAAATGTTTATGCGCGTTTTGCATGTGACATATACACAGAGTAACTAGTTATTCAAAATCCAAAAATATTCAAGGAACAACAGATGTATCACAATTATTTATAGTTCTTTACAGAATAAAATATGCATATTTATATAATAAAATATAAGATAATGCTGTTAATTATATACAATGTTCAATAATGGTGAAATTATGAAAAATAACGATGAAAACCAAATAGTCAAGATTGATGAAACTGATAAAAAAATTCTAAATCTCTTTAACGAAGATGGAAGAATGTCCTACAGAAAAATATCTCGTAAACTTGACATTTCTATTGGTACAGTTCATAACAGAATAGAAAAACTGGTTAAGTCCGGAGTAATTAAAAAATTTGCTCCTGTGATCGATCATAGTAAACTCGGATACAACTTCACAACAATCATAGGAGTTAGGGTTAAGGGAGGCGTTCTCAAAAATTGGGAAGACAAAACATCCTACCATAAAAACGTGCTCTGTATGTACGATGTTACAGGAGAGTTCGATGCATTGATAGTTGCAAGATTCAAAGACACAACAGAACTGGATGAATTTGTAAAAAATCTGCTACAAGAACCAGATGTACAACGCACATACACCCAAACAGTCCTGAACATTCTAAAGGAAGACCTTGGATCAAGCAAAATGCTTTAAATGAATTCAAATTTATTAAACGAAATTGTGATGCTGCTTGATAAAATACAAAATACTTTCGGGCGTTCCACAAGTTTGAGGTGATGATATGGAAAATTTCAGGATTAAACAGGCTGAAAATCTTCTAAAGTCTGCAGCTAAAAATAAAACCAAAAATAAAGAATTAAAAAATGCTAAACCCGGATTTATAAACGTAGATATCTATGAATCTGTGATAAACAACTTGTTGGAAGCAGAAGAATTTATTTACTCAAGCAGACCCATACACAAACTTGATTCTGAAGATGCCAACAAATTTATATCAAAAATTCTGGCTGCAAGAAAAGATATTGATGCCATACTCTCAGATTTTGGCGTAATTGACAAAATAGCTCCTGAAGAAGATGTTAAGGAAAATTTTAAAGATTATTTAATTTTAACAACTAAAAATAATTTCAAAAAAACCATTACCAAATTTGGTATCGACACTCAGAAAATTGTTGTAGCAGGAGTGCCGCTGGTTCCTGAAGATATGCAAATTTTAAACCCTAAAATGCCAGAATCTGCCTTGGGACCCATAGCCAAAAAAATTCAACACGTAAAAAATGATATAGAACGAAAAATGGAACAATTCCAGTTGGAAAATATGGTTGTGCTGGTTGAATCTGATAAATCAGGTGAATTACTATCTAAACGTGCAAAAGAAATGTACAACGCAAAAATTGTTGTTGTAGAAAATTTAAAGGACATAACAGTCGAAGAATTCATTTCCCACATGTCGTAAAACCTTCTCTTAGTTGGATGAATAGTTTAAAAATTTTTAAATTCTTAAATAAAACTAAGGTTAATATAGATCAAGTTACTCTTATCATTAGTTTAGAAAATGTGAGTGATGAAAAAAATATAGAAAATTATTAATCAACTGTATTCAATTATTTAGTTAATTGTTTTCATTGAATGTTGAAATCTAGATTTAGGGGTGAAAAAAGTGGACAAATGTTTCCCTGATACCCAGGACAAAATACCTACCATTCCAGTGCATTTAACTAGAGTGGGAGTTAAAGGCGTTAAAAAACTTTTAAAAATTGAAAGAGAGGAAAAAAGACCTATAGTATTATTACCTACGTTCAATGCCTTTGTAGATCTTCCCAGTACCCAAAGGGGGATCCACATGTCAAGAAATCCTGAAGCCATTAGTGAGGTTTTAGAACAGGCACTTGAAGGCACAACACTAGAAATTGAATCACTGTGCGCAAAAATTGCAAGTTGCTTACTTAAAAAACACAAGTATGCCAAGAGGGTCGAGGTGAGTATGAAGAGTGACTACATGATAATGAAAAAATCGCCAGTCACCCAGATAAAAACTCAGGAAATGACCAACATCATGGCAGATGCAATTGGTGTGCGCAATGAAGATGGAATAATCATCAGAAAAATGATCGGAGCAGAAGTTGTTGGGATGACTGTTTGCCCATGTGCTCAGGAATCTACTAAAGAATCTTCAAAACAAGAGCTGTTAAAGTTTTTAGATGAAGAAACAACCGAAAAGGTGCTTGAAACTGTTTCCTTTGCTTCCCACAATCAAAGGGGTCGTGGTATGATAATGATGGAAGTTCCTGAAAATTATGTTATCCGGGCGGAAGACCTCATAAGGATCATTGAAGATTCCATGAGCTCACCTGTTTGTGAACTGCTTAAAAGAAGTGATGAAAATGCTGTTGTTGTTCATGCACACAAACATCCAATGTTTGTTGAGGACTGTGTCAGGAACATGGTTCAAAGCATAGCAAATGAATATTCACATCTTCCAGATGATGCATTGGTAACTGTTAGACAGATAAATGAAGAAAGTATTCACAGACACAATGCCTTTGCAGAAAAAGTAGCAACCATGGGAGAATTGAAAAGGGAAATTAACAATATGGAGGAAACTGACATTGATGCCCACTCATGAAATTGCAGGAAAAGTAATGAATGAATTAGAGGCTTTCCATGGATCTAAGCCTGCCATTGATACTCCCCAAATTTTGATTGTTAGGGGAATGTCAAGAAAAAGGATTGATCCAGAGGAACTGTCCTCCATCATATCTGGGACAATGAAGGGGCTTGGTGCAAGAACCATCGATGTATTCTCAGAGGAAGCCACTGATATTATTGGAATAATGGATGAAAATATACGGGCCACCGTTGAAATCCCCGGAGAAACTGATGTTTATGGAATTTACCGTCTTAAAGAATCATTCGAATCAATGAACTGCCATACAGAATATTCTTTAGGTACAATAGGCAAATTAGCCGTATTTTTAGTTTTATGGAAAGATAAAAGTGGTATGGGTCCTCTCTTTGTTGAACTGGTAGTATCAAACGAAGAAGCATGAGTTTGACTCCAAACATAATTTTTTCTTTTTAAGTGTTACCATGAAATTATTAACTAAATCTGAAGTTGAATCCCTTTTAGCTGGGGATTATAAGAGTTTAATTGCAAGTCTAAAAGCTGCAAATTCACATAGAAACTCCAACGAGATCTCCTTTTCTAAAAATGTATTTCTCCCAATAACAGATATCTGCAGAAATATCTGTGGGTACTGTACATTTCGTAGGAATCCTGATTCTAAGGATGCAACCATCCTAATGAAACCAGACTTAATCATGAAACAATTAAAAACCGCAGATAATTTTAACTGCAGGGAAGCATTGTTTGCCTTTGGAGAACAAGCCGACAGCGAAGCTGTAGTAATGAATGAACTGGAAACAATTGGTTTTACTGGTATTGTGGATTATCTTCACCACATATGTGATGAAACCCTTAAAAAAACAGGTCTTCTACCCCACAGCAACCCAGGCATACTTAGCAAGGGAGAACTTAAACAGTTGCGGGAAGTTAATGCCTCCATGGGGCTGATGCTAGAAACCACCAGTCAAAAACTAATGAACACAGTTGTTCATGAAAAAAGTCCAGGAAAACAACCGAAACTCCGAATAAAATCCATCGAAAATGCCGGTAAATTAAAGATACCCTTTACCACAGGACTTTTAATAGGTATCGGTGAAACCATTGAAGATAGGGCAGAATCTCTCCTTGAATTAAGGCGTCTGCAAAATAAATATGGGCATATCCAAGAGATAATTATCCAAAATTTCAAACCTAAACATGGAATTCCCATGGAAAATCATGGCGAACCAACACTGGTAGAAATGATGAAAATGGTGACTGTAACCAAATTAATGTTTCCAGATGTGAGTGTTCAAGTTCCTCCAAATCTCAATAATCAGCACTCCCAAATATTTTTAATTGCAGGTGCAGATGATTGGGGTGGTGTTTCACCAGTAACTCCAGATTATGTTAATCCAGAAGCACCATGGCCAGAAGTAAATGAACTTAAAAAATTAACGGAAGAATTAGGGTTTAAACTCAAAGAAAGGTTACCTGTCTATCCAAAATATATCAACGAAGAATTTCTAGACCCAAGAATACTTCGAAAGATTGAAAGTATGGATCACAGTTAACTGTCTTCTACTTTGAAGCTGATCTTGAACCTAGTGAATCCATTAGTTTCAAGTTCAATGTTACCTTCAAGCTGTTGTGTTAGGGTTTGGACTATTTGAAGCCCCAAAGTATTGGGATTCCTGAAATCAATGTCCTCTGGGAATCCAACCCCATCATCTTCAACACTTAAAACATAGTATCCATCTTTTATATGCATTTTAATGATAATATTTCCTTCTCTTCCATCTGGAAAAGCATATTTAATCGAATTAGATAGTAATTCGTTGATCAACAGTCCACATGGAATTGCAGAATCAATATCCATGGTAATGTTGTCTGATATCACTTTAAGAGTAATTAATCTTGATTTTAAACTGTAAAATTCTAGAAGTTTGGTTGTAAGACTATTTATGTACTTTGAAAAGTTTATCAAAGATATATCCTCAGACACGTAGAGTTTTTCATGGATTAGTGCCATTGTTCGTATCCGGTGTTTGCTGTCCTCAAACATTTTTATAGTAGACTCATCAGTTGCATAGTCTGATTGGAGGTTAATTAAGCTTGAAATTATCTGCATGTTGTTTTTAACCCTATGATGAATCTCTTTTAACAGTACTTCTTTTTCATTTAAAGACGATCTAAGAGCGGCTTCAGTATTTTTCTGGTTAGTAATGTCCCTTGAAATACCCATGACAGCAAATATTTTGTCTTTTTTATCCTTCAAAGGGATTATTTTGGTGTCAAGCCACATTTCACCCTTGGGCAGTGACATTTTAATCTCAGATCTTACTGGAGATTGTGTTTCTATTGCCTTGTCAATACTTTTCCTCTGTTTTTCAGATATGTCCATTGGAAACAAGTTTTGTCTTAATTTTCCCACAATATCCTCTGGTTCAAATCCTAATATGTTGGCAGCAAATCTGTTAACGTAGCCCACCCTGTCCTCAAGGCTGATGATAAATATTATATCTTTGGCATTCTCCGCCAGGGTACGATAAGTTTCTTCACTGCGTTTTAATTTGGCCTCCATTTGATGTTTGTAAAGTGCCATCTCAATGGTTAATTTGAGTTCTTGGTCATTGAATGGTTTGAGAAGGTATGCTTGAGGAAATGTTATCTTGGCATCTTCAATGGTTTTTTCGTCGTCGTATGCAGTTAGATAAATAATTGGAACATCATAACTATTTTTTATAATGTTTGCTGCTTCAATCCCATTGACCTTTTCTTTAAGAACAACATCCATTAATATTAAGTCTGGGCGTTTTTCAAGGGCCACCGTTATTGCTTCTTCTCCCGAAGATAGCACGTCCACCACTGAATAACCCCATTCTTCAACTTTGTTTTGAATTTCAAGAGCTGTTACTCCTTCATCCTCGACTATGAGTAATTTTTTTTGTTCATGTTCCTCACTCAAAAATATGAAATCAACTCATTCTTCCATCCGCTGTAGTTATACCAATCAGAAATGTTCTAAAATAAATTTAAATATCATGCATGAGCATCAATCTTATTTAAACAATTCTATCTCCAAGAAATATTTACAAAGAACTGTATATTTTTGTATTTGATTATTTTGTTGTCCAAGATATTTAAAAAGTTAGAGAAAAGAAATTTATGCCCAATTCATTGAAGTGGATGGTTTCCTAAACCAGTGTCAATCAATCTTCGCATCTACCACAACATGGTAAACACCTGGAGAGTACGGTTTAATAATTCTAGCATTTAAAATTTCTACATCTCCCCTTCCAGCTGTTGTTGCTGCCTCAATTATGCGTTCAACTGGTCGTTTAAATTTGATGTTATCTGGCACAGATTCATGGTAGTGTAGTGTCCCTCCAATTTTCAATGCATCCATTGCAACATCTAGATATTCATGGGTGTTTCCAATGTAACCCATCAAAACTCTATCTGCCACATCTTTAGGTGCCACTTCCCTGCAGTTTCCAAGTATTGGCTTCACCACCCCATCAACCTTGTTGATCTTGATGTTTTCACATAAATAACCATGGGAGACAGGATTTATTTCCAAGGAATAGATCTGCTTTGGGTTGGAATGTACCGCCATTGGAATTGAAAAGTAACCAATTCCCGCAAACATATCCACTATAATCTCCCCATCTTCAGGAATAAGTGACATTCTTTTTCTTTCTGTGGTATTGCCCTTGGACCACATGATCTTCGAAACATCCAACATAAATCCACATTTATTTTCCCGGTGAACAGTTTCAGTTCCTTCCCCAATAATTATTTCCACATCAGGTTCCCTTTTCAAACCACTGATACGTCCTAGTTTGACTATTCTATTGACACCCGGTGTTTTAAGAAGCTTTTGAACATCTTCCACATCATCCTTAACAACCAGTATGTCTCCAATGACCTTCCCCTTCATACATACTACCTCATATCTGGAGGTTTAAATATTTTCAGATCGTTGGATCAATCTTGAAGACAAAAAAGATAATTACTCCAACCAACCAACGTTATTCAAATGATTATGACTAATAAATTTGAATGATTAAGGAGAGATTTTATGGTGAAAGTTAACAGAAACGAAATTCTCGAAATATTAAAGGGTTATGATAAGGAAGACATCACTATTGCAACGTTAGGTAGTCACACATCCCTCCACATATTGAAGGGTGCGAAAGAAGAAGGTTTTAGAACTGCTGTTGTTTGTGAAAAAGGGCGTGAAGTTCCTTATAAAAGGTTTAAAGTGGCTGATGAATACATCATAGTTGACAAATTTAGTGACATAGTGAACGATGATGTACAAGAAAAATTACGGGAAATGAACAGTATTGTTGTGCCACATGGTTCTTTTGTTGCTTATGCTGGTTTAGATCGTATTGAAAATGATTTTAAAGTCCCTATGTTTGGAAATAGGGACATTTTAAGGTGGGAAGCAGAGAGGGATCTTGAGAGAGAATTGATGATAGAATCTGACATAAGGATCCCAATGAAATTTGATGATCCATCAAAAATTGACAGAACTGTAATGATCAAATTCCCCGGTGCAAGGGGAGGTAGGGGCTATTTTGTAGCATCTACACCTGAAGAATTCCATCAAAAGATCGATTCCATGCTCGAAAGAAACTGGATTGGAGAAGAAGATGTGGAAAATGCTCACATAGAAGAATATGTTTCAGGCTGTAATTACTGTGTTCACTATTTCTACAGTCCCCTAAACAATGAAGTTGAAGTTCTTGGAATGGACAGCCGTTACGAATCTAACATAGACGGATTAACAAGAATTCCTGCCAAGGACCAGTTAGATGTTTCTTTGGATCCTTCCTATGTTATTACTGGAAATCATCCCGTGGTCATGAGGGAATCCCTTCTTCCACAAGTGTTTGAAATAGGCGATAATCTGGTTGAAGGAGCTAAAAAACTAGTTTCACCCGGTATGAGCGGACCTTTCTGCCTGCAAACATTATGTACCGATGATCTGGAAATAATAGTGTTTGAAATGAGTGCCAGGATTGATGGAGGATCTAACACATTTATGGACAGTTCTGCATACAGTTACCTCCTATTCGGAGAATTTATGAGTATGGGACGCAGAATTGCCAGAGAAATTAAAGAAGGTGCTAAACAGGACAAGTTAGATATATTAATAACCTAACATTATTCATTTTTTATTTTTAGTTGGATTTTATTGATTAATCCTTCTAAAAACATCAGATTCATTTCTTTTTCCATGCTTTTTTTAAGAAAGATTTATAAGTATCTTCCACTAAAAAAAGCATATTAAAGGGCTTAAAATTCTTGAGTTGTTTTATTTAGAATTATTTCACACATTGCATTGAATTATTTATGTTGTGTAAAAAATTGGAGTTTGAAGCAATAATTTATATAGAATGAATTTAACATATAAGCCTAGAAATTAACTTTGAAAATTATTTAAAAACTATTTTTATTTATCGTGTTTTTTTAGAGGTGTATTTCATGAACGATAAAGATCGATTAAAAGGCACTACAACTGTTGGTGTAACTTGCAAAGACGGAATTGTGTTTGCAACAGAAAGGAGAGCTTCAATGGGTAATTTAATTGCCCACAAGGTTGCAGACAAGATATTTAAAATTGATGATCATATCGGAGCTACAATAGCTGGATCAGTATCAGACGCCCAAAAACTTATGGGATATATTAGTGCAGAAGTAGCCCTTTACAGGCTAAGGAACGGTGCTCCCATGAGTGTGGAAGCAGCTGCAAACATGACCTCAAACATACTTCATGCATCCCGATTTTATCCTTACTACGTCCAAACCCTCCTCGGAGGAGTGGATGAGAAGGGACCTGCTCTGTTCTCATTAGATCCGAGTGGAGGAGTAATTAAGGATCTCATGATTTCCACTGGATCAGGTTCACCAGTAGCTTACGGTGTTCTTGAAGACCGTTACAACCAAGAGATGGACATTGAAGAAGGAACATCAGTTGTAATTAGGGCAATAAAAGCTGCTATGGAAAGAGATACCTATTCTGGTAATGGAATTAAGGTGGCAATTATAACTAAGGAAGAAGGATTTAAAATACTGCCCGACGATGAGGTAGCCAAAAAAATCGAAGAATTAGACTAGTTTTAAATCTAACTACACCAGTACATTTTAAATAAAGCTTAAAGGATCACATCAGCTTAGAATGTGGTTCAATTAATTTTCTTATTTTTTTAGACGTGATTTTATGGGATCAGAGATTCAAGAAATTAAAAATACAATAGTACAAAGATTACCTAGCAGAGTACAAGTGGCAAAGGTGGAATTTGAAGGGCCTGAGGTGGTTATATACACCAAAAACCCGGAAATTATTACAGAAAACGGGGATCTAATAAGGGATCTGGCAAAGGACATCAGGAAAAGGATCATAATACGATCAGATAAATCTGTCCTTACAGAACCTGAAAAAACCATCGACAGAATACATGAAATTGTTCCTGAAGAAGCAAAAATTACCAATGTTTCATTCGACGAAGTCACATGCGAAGTGATAATAGAAGCCAGGAAACCCGGACTTGTCATAGGTAAATACGGTTCAACTTCAAGAGAAATTATTAAAAAAACAGGTTGGTCTCCTAAGATTCTTAGAACACCTCCAATTACTTCTGAAGTAATTCAAAGAGTCAGGAGAACCCTGAGGAAAAACAGTAAAGAACGTAAGAAAATCCTACAAACTCTGGGAAACAGAATTCACAGAGAATTACCAAGTGAAAATGAATGGACTCGTTTAACTTCCCTTGGAGGATTTAGAGAAGTTGGAAGATCCTCACTATTCCTGCAGACAAGCAACAGTAAGATCATGCTTGACTGTGGAGTGAACGTGGCCGGATCAGATGATAAAAGCTCTTATCCCTACCTAAATGTTCCGGAATTTGTACTTGACGATCTTGATGCAGTTATAATTTCACATGCTCACTTGGATCATTCAGGATTTTTACCTTACCTTTACCACTACGGATACGAAGGTCCAGTGTACTGTACAACACCTACAAGAGATTTAATGACACTTTTACAGTTAGATCATATTGATATTGCACACAGAGAAGATAATCCACTTCCATTCAATATTAAACACGTTAAAAAGAGTATTAAACATACAATTACCCTTGATTATGGTGAGGTTACTGATATTGCTCCAGACATACGCCTAACCCTCCATAATGCAGGCCATATCTTGGGCTCTGCAATAACCCACATGCACATTGGTGATGGTCAACATAACTTCGTTTACACAGGAGATTTCAAATACGAACGAAGCAGACTCCTAGAACCTGCAGTTTCAAAGTTCCCACGTATAGAGTCCCTTGTTATGGAAAGTACCTATGGTGGTCATGATGATGTGCAGCCATCCAGAAACGATGCAGAAAAAGAACTGGTTAAAACCATTTACCGAACCCTAGAACGTGGCGGAAAAGTTCTTATACCAGTATTTGCTGTGGGTAGGGCTCAGGAACTTATGATTGTTCTTGATGAATACATAAGACATGGTATGATTCAAGAGGTACCTGTGTTCATAGACGGTATGATCTGGGAAGCAACAGCAATACACACTGCAAGACCAGAGTACTTGAGTAAGGATCTCAGAGACCAAATATTCCATATGGGCAGGAATCCATTCATTTCAGATGTCTTCCACAAGGTTAATGGTGGAAATGAAAGACAGGAAATTGTTGAGGGCGAACCTGCAATCATACTATCAACATCGGGTATGCTGACTGGAGGAAACTCTTTAGAATACTTCAAACAGCTTTGTGGTGACGAAAAGAATTCCCTAGTGTTTGTTGGTTATCAGGCAGAAGGATCCCTCGGAAGAAGGCTCCAGAAGGGTTGGAAAGAAATTCCTCTCAAAGAGGAAGGTAAAACAAATGTTTACAATGTAAGGATGCATATTAAAACCATTGAAGGATTCAGTGGACATTCAGATCGTAGGCAGCTCATGGATTACGTTAGAAGGCTTTCTCCTAAACCAGAGAAGATCTTGTTCTGCCACGGGGATAATTACAAAACCCTTGATCTTGCATCCAGCATTTACAGGAGTTATAAAATAGAAACAAAAACTCCAATGAACCTTGAAACAGTAAGGATCCAGTAAAGATTAGGTTTATTCAAATTCTATATTTTTATAAACCATTCTAATTTAAACGGGGGAAAGTAATACTAACTGAACTTATCCTCCCATTGACAGTTGATTTAGATATAAGTTTTATAAACTGTCAAGTGTAAATATGCATAAATATTGTTGTTTTAAAAATTTTTGGTGAATTTCATGGTAACCTATTCAGAATCAGGAGTGGACATCAGTCTTGAAGAGGTGACTGTCTCGGCATTGATCTCAAAACTGAAGGAAACACTCAATTACAGAGAAGTTATAACAGAATCCGGACACTTTGCAGCTTTAGTTAATCTTGGTGACAAGGCAATTGCAATGAGTACGGACGGTGTGGGAAGTAAAATATTGGTTGCAGAGATGATGGAAAAGTACGATACAGTTGGGATTGACTGTATTGCAATGGTAGTTAACGACATCATCTGTGTAGGAGCAGAACCAATTGCAATGGTTGATTATTTGGCCGTTGAAAAACCAGATCCAGAAATTGCCGAACAAATAGGAGAAGGACTCAGGTTAGGTTGTAAACTCGCAAATGTTGCTATGATTGGAGGGGAAACAGCAAGCCTTCCTGAAATAGTGAAGAACTTCGATCTTGCAGGCACTGGAATAGGAATCGTAGACAGTGACAGCATCGTGACCGGGAGTTCAATGGCTGAAGGTGACGTGCTGATAGGTATTGAAAGTAGTGGAATTCATAGTAACGGACTCAGCCTTGCCAGGAACATATTTTTCGAAGAAAATGATTTTAAGGTGACTGATAAACTTCCAAATAATCCTGAAACAACAATTGGGGAAGAATTACTCAAACCCACCAACATTTATGTGAATCCTGTTATTGAACTATTAAAAACAGATGTGGAAGTGCATGGTCTCGCCCACATTACAGGAGGAGGGTTCACCAATCTAAAACGGCTTAAAAAGGGTGTTGGTTACAATATTACATCATTACCTAAGCCTCAATCAATTTTCTTGGAGATGTATGAACTTGGAGTTCCGGTGGAAGAACTTTATCGTGTTTTCAACATGGGCATAGGATTTGTTGTGATTGTGAAACCCGGGGATGAAACACAAACCATTGAACTCATTGAAAAACATAACCGAGCCTACAAAATAGGTCATGTCACAGCTGATCCAAAGGATAAGGTAACAATCAAAACCTTTAAGGAAGATACAATCATATTATAAAAGGAATAGAAGGTGCGTTCATGAATATAACAGCAGAACAGGAAAGATCAATCATAACAGGTATCCTAAAATGTATGAAAGTTTCAGATGAGGATGCATCCATTGTTGCAGATGTTACAGTAGATGCTGATCTTAAGGGATTTTCATCACATGGTATTGGAAGATTTCCACAGTACATCAAAGGCCTAAAGGCAGGCACAATAGATCCTGAAGCAGAACTATCCATTGAAAATGAAACTGATTCCATGGCCCTGATTAATGGGAATCATAAGTTTGGCCACGTAGTGACCTACACTGCAATGGAAATTGCCATTAATAATGCAAAGAAAAATGGCATAGGGATGGTTGGTGTTCATGATTCTAATCACTTTGGTGTTGCAGGTTACTACTCCGACATGGCGATAATGAACGATATGATAGGAATGGTTATTGCCAACACTGAACCTGCAGTTGCTCCTATTGGAGGTAAAGTACCCATCATAGGCACAAATCCCGTGGCAATAGGAATTCCTTCCAATAAAAATTATGTTTCTGTTGATATGGCAACTTCTGCATCTGCAAGGGGAAAATTACTTGAAGCCAAACGTAAAGGTGAGAAAATACCTGAAAATGTTGCATTAGATGCAGATGGAAATCCAACAATCGACCCTGAAGAAGCTTTAAAGGGTTCTATACTGCCATTTGGTGCACATAAAGGGTACGCACTTTCATTTATGATAGAAATCTTAGCAGGTCCTCTTGTGAGAGCTGCTTTTGGTAAACAAGTAACTGGAACAGCAGATCCAAATGCCATGTGTACCAAGGGTGATCTTGTTATGGCAATTGACCCATCCAAATTCTCTGATCTTGAAGAGTTCAAAGAACAAGTAGATGACTTTGTTGAAGAGATCAGAAATTCGGGTAATGTTTTTATTCCTGGAGACATGGAAGTTAAAAACATCAAAGACCGCAAAGAAAATGGAATATCCATTGATGACACTTTAATGGGTCAGATAAAAGATATATCCGAGGAATTATCCTTCGATTTGGAGAAAATTTTAAGCGGCTCCTAAACAATTTTTTTTACTTAACCATAAATTTTATTTACTTACATCATTTTGGTGTTAAAACCTAGTATTCAACCTAAATATTCAAACAAAAAATTAAGGTGTTTTTTTGGACAGTAGTCAAGCAGTTTACGATGCAATTAAAGAAGCAGGTATAGATTTCATTGTTTCACTTCCATGTGTGAATCTAGGAAGGTTGATGGAGATGGTTGAAGAAGATCCAACCATAATTCATGTTCCTGTTACACGTGAAGAAGAGGGTTTTGGGATCTGTGCAGGTGCCTTCATGGGTGGGAAAAAGCCAGGAATTTTAATGCAAAATTCAGGGCTTGGAAATTCAGTAAATGCACTTGCATCGTTGTTTGAACTCTATAAAATTCCAGTACTCATGATAATGAGCCACAGAGGCACCGAGGGAGAGTTTATGGGTGCTCAAGTTCCCATGGGTAAGGCAACTCCCATGGTGCTAGATGCCCTGAAAATAAAATATTTCAATCCAAAAAAACCTGAAGATGCTTTGAATATTATTCCAGAAGCTTGGCATATAGCAGAAGCTGACGGAGCCCCAGTTGGCATACTCTTGGAAATTAAATTCTGGTAGTGAAGTTTTATGAAAAGGATAGATGCCATAAAAAAATTATCATATGAACTGACGGATGAACTGGTTGTGTGTAACATAGGATTTCCTTCCAGGGAAATGCATCATGTGAAGGACTCTCCAAATCAGTTTTACATGATGGGATCCATGGGTCTTGCATCTTCAATTGGTCTTGGAGTGGCCATGTCTACAACTAAACGGGTGGTTGTCATAGATGGAGATGGATCTGTACTCATGAATATGGGTAGCATGGTGACAGTTTACAATCAGAACCCAAAAAATCTGGTGTGGGTAGTGCTTGACAACGAATGTTACGGATCCACAGGGTCACAGTGTACCTATGCTTCTAGCTTTGAACTGGGAGATGTTGCAAGATCAATTGGATTTAAAAATGTATTTTCATTCGATCTAAATTCTGAGTTTGATTTCAGTAAAGTTCTAGGTTCTGAAGGTCCTGTTTTTGTACATCTCAAAGTTGAACCTGGAAATGCTGATGTTCCAGTGATACCGATGGAACCTGAAGAAATCATGGATAGGTTCATCCAGACCATCAGAGAATAAATTTCATTTTAATTTTAATTTTATATGATTCTTTTTCAGCATTTGCTTATGAATATTTAGCCACAATACCTCTGTACTTTTATGAATCTGTACACTGAAACTTTATTTTGTGCAAATTTTTCATAAATAGGGTTATATAGTTAATGAGTGTTATTGAAGTTCAGTTTAGACAAATGGACTATGAATTTCAGTACTGATAAGACATGGAAAATTTAGGCTAATTCCAATATATCGCCTATATTTAAGCGTATTTCCAGTTTAATACTAAATAATTTAATGAAAAAAAGAATTTAGATGTTCAATTTTGTTCAAATTTTTTACATACATCCCTCAGTGCTTTTTGGATCGGAACCATTTGTGGACAGATTTTTTCACATTCTCCACAACCAGTACAGTTATTTGCTCTTTCTTCCTCTTTCACACCCATGTAATAATTCATTTTAGCATTATCCTCGTCTTGAAACATGTAGGCATTGTTCAGTTGAAGAAGATTAGCAGGAATATCTACTCCTGCAGGACATGGAACACAGTATCCGCATTGTGTACAGTTATATTGTTTTCTCTGGCCGTAAACAGATTTGACTTCTCGGATGATCTCCTTTTCTTCAGAACTTAAAGAGTTGGGATAACCTTGATCAGCAGTTTCAAGGTTCTGCTTAAGTTCTTCCAATGTGGTCATTCCACTCAAAACAACATCAACATCATCGAGATCCCAGACAAATCTAAGTGCCCACTCAGCTGGCTCCCTTTTCACAGTAGATTCATCCCATATTTCCTGAACATCTTCTGGAACATTTTTAGTTAAAGTACCTCCTCTGAGGGGTTCCATCACAACCACACCCAAACCATTGGCTGCTGCGTAACGAATACCTTCCCTTCCAGCTTGATAATTCTGATCAACAATGTTGTACTGAACCTGGCACATGTCCCAATTGTAAGAATCAACAACATCAAAGAACAGTTCCATTTCACCATGATAGGAAAATCCTGTGTACTTTATTTTTCCGGATGATTTGGCATCATCTAAAAATTCCAGAACACCGTTGGAGATCATTTTTTCCCAGTAGCTCTCCTTAACGGTGTGAAGAAGATAAAAATCAATACATTCGGTATCAAGCCTGTTCAACTGTTCATCAAGGTAGTTATCCATGTCTTGTCTGTTCTCAACTAACCATATGGGCAACTTATCTGCTATAAACACCTTTTCCCTGTAGCCATCCTTGACTGCTTTAGAAATTGCAAGCTCACTTTCACCGTTGTGATATGGATATCCGGTGTCCAGATAATTTATTCCACTATCAATAGCTGTTCTTATTAATGGAACAGCAAGATCCATATCAACTTGTCCACTATCTCCTTCTTTAACCGGTAATCTCATGCATCCCAAACCTAGGATGGATAATCTTTCTCCGGTAACACCAAATTCCCTGTAAAGCATTTGTTTCACCATTAACCATGAAAATCAAAATTAGAAGTATCAACTATGAGAATTTTGATTTAACCCCTTCTTCTTTCAAATTCATCAAAGAGGTCATCGAGTTCAACTCCCTTGTAAACCAGAAGAAGCAGTGTATGGAATATGAGATCCGTTGCTTCGTAAACCAAATTTTCATCGTTCTTTGATGCGATTATGAGTTCTGCAGATTCTTCACCAACCTTTTCGAGTATTTTATCCTCTGCCTTCTTATCAGAATCCTTCATTATGTTGGCGGTGTATGAATCTATGGGGTTGTCTCTCCTGTCTTCCAGAACTTGATAAAGTTCTCTTATTATGGAGTCCTTGTTTTTCATTTTCGAGCCTCCTTTCTAAGGCTGCTGGTTATTGCAATCAATGGATGTTGAGCATCATCTATGACTTCAATGTCTCTAAATGAGAAAATACCATTTTTATCAGCTGTTTTTTCCAGTCCAAGGTGTATGTCTTGATCCAATTGTATCACGTAGGAGTCGATGTCTTTACATCCAAGCTTCAATGCTGCAACTGTTCTGTGATGACCATCCACCAAAATGTATCTATCACCTGTGTGTGCTATTATGGTGGGTTCTGCAAGGCCCCTCTTTATTTCATAGGTTCTGCCCTGAAGCTCGTCTGCGAAGATCTTGTCCTGGGTTGGCCTGATCCTATCTATGGGAACCTTCATACGAACAACCTTGGTTTCAATTTCATAGAGTTGTTCCAAGGTTCTTTTGAAGTAATCTACTTTCATTGGAGTAGATCTTTCTATGTGTGACCTGACAATATCTGTGTTTGTTAAAATACCCACTAATTTAGAATTTTTATTTATTACGGGCAGTCGAGATATTCCCATTCTAAACATGACCCTTGCTGCATCATTTATTGACATATCCTCTTCAGCCACCACTATATCGGTGGACATTATGTCTTTAACCAAGGGGAGCCATTCCTTAAGGAGAAGATCAAAGGCTGTTACCATACCTATAACTTCACCATTTGTTTTAACTGGAAATCCGTCGTGACCAGTACCCTTCATGAGCATTATAACTTCTTCATTAGGAGTTTCTGGATTCACGGTAATTACTTCTTTAGTCATGTAATCTTTTACAAGAGCTGAACTCGTCATTAAAAATCTCCTATCTAGAATTATTGATGAAATTCTGTTTTCGATTTAAATTTTGGTTTAATCCCTAATTATGTAGTCAGTGAAATTTATTTTGGTACAAAATTATGGGGATTTCATTGCATATGATTGTGAAACAAAATTTCTTGTGTCATAGGATCCTTTATGATTTTCACAATTTAGAATCTGCTTCTAAATTAAGACTATGGATCCAGTGGCCATTTTAGTGATTGAATGGTTCACATTGAGTTTAATTCTACCTCTAACAATTTGTTGGTCTCTGTAGGATCTGCCTTACCTCGTGTGAGTCGCATAACCTGCCCCACCAAGAAATTTATTGCATTTTTCTTTCCTTCAAAGTAATCTGAAACAGCATCTGGGTTTTCTTTTATGACTTGTTTAATTGCATCGACAACCTGATCCTCATCAACAACACCTGTCAAACCCATTTCTTCTGCGATGGTACTGGGCATCTGGGAGTTTTTTGGTAATTTCTCCATGATCCTCTTACCAGCTTTAGCAGTGATCTTCTTATTCTGCAACATCTCGAGTAGATCAACTATTTGTGATGCTGTAATTTCACTCTCTTTGAAGCTCATCTTGTTGTAGTAAATTACTCTCTTGAGTTCATCTCTCATCCAGAGTGCAGCAAATTCAGGATCAACAGAATTTGCAACTTCTTCAAATGCATCAGCAAGCTCTAATTCAGACGTAATTACCTTCGCATGGTCACTACTGATGCCGTACTCATTGACAAACCTTTCAGTTTTTATGTGGGCCGGTTCTGGCATTTCTTCACGTATGATTTCCACAGCCTCTTCTTCAGCCTGCATAGGTGGGAGATCTGGATCAGGAATGTACCTGTAATCTTCAGCCTCTTCCTTAAGACGCATTGGCACAGTAATCATCTGGGATTCAAGAAAAGCACGAGTTTCCTGTTTAATCTCGATTCCACGTTTCAACAGATTTTTTTGTCTTACCATCTCAAACTGAAGTGCCTTGTATGC
>CP099988.1:1000000-2345000 GCA_024167805.1 Methanobacterium sp. ERen5
ACAACTGAATTGATCATCTGTGAAGATGTTGAACCTGGAAAGTTCTGTTGAATTAAAGGGTAGTTTTGAAGTGTTGTACTGTTTATACTGCTTAAATTCAGATTTTTTACAAAAATAATTAAAGATGGTGCTGCAGATATAATAGTGTTAATAAATATGAGCAATATCACAATTAAAGGAAATATAACTATTATCATGCCCACAAAGATTGCTACTGACTGAAACTTGGTGTAGGGTTCCAATTTACGTGAAAGGGGACGTATAGCATATGCAAATATAGCTCCCAAAACAACCATGCTCAGCATGGGAGTAAGTAAAATAGCCGATACAACCATTAACAGTATTATAACAAAAATTGCTGAGGTTATATTGTTTTTAAGTCCACTTATCATATTATATCACTGTTTAATACGTGCTAATCCATTAAATATTGTGTTTAACTCCAGATGCATCACGTTTGTAGTTCCCAAACTCGGATATCATTTTCAGCTCATCTGACCAGAAAACAGGGCCCTCAACACAAACTCTCCAACCTAGATCATCCACACAACATTGTCCACAAAGTCCCATTCCACATTTCATGTATCTCTCGAGTGAGAATTGAGCGGGAATCTCAAGCTCCAATACTGTGCTGTACAATTTTTTCATCATGACCTCTGGCCCACATGCTACAACCATATCATAATCTGTTTCAGACAGTGCAATATCTGCAAGTTCGGTTCCAAATCCACAGAAACCATGGGATCCATCATCTGTACAAGTTAACAGTTTTGAACCTGTTTTTTGGATTCGTTCTACGAAGAGTAGTTCATTTGCTGTACCTGCAGCGCTCACCACATCCACAGAAAAGCCCCTTCTGGAAGCTTCTTCTGTAAATGCCACAATTGGTGCCATTCCAACACCACCCCCAACAGCCAATATTTTAGGGCCGGCCATGTGGAAACCCCTTCCATATGGACCCCTTAATCCTAGAAGGTCTCCCTCTTTGAGATCATGGACTTGGTTGGTAAACTCTCCCACTCCCCTTATGGATATTCCGATTTCGTTGTTAACTGGATCAATTAGTGAGATGGACATTGGTTTTTCATCCGTGAAATTCCAGACCATCATGAAATTGCCTGGAACTTCATCATTCACCTCCCAATCAAAAATAAAAGTTTTTACAGTGGGAGACTCTATTACAACCCTTTTTATTTCTACAATTTTTGGAACGTGCATTTTTATCAGCTGTTATGTTTTTTTTAAATATTTTATTGTTTGTGGGCTATTCCAACCATTTCTTCCAGTTTGGTGTATCCCATTTTTTCCATGAATCCTTCAAGGTTGTCAACTACCTTCCCAAAAATTTCCATGCCTTCGTACATAATGGAAGTACCTATCTGAACACACGTCGCACCAGCATATATGAATTCTAATACGTCTTCATAGTTTCTTATACCTCCAACCCCAACCAATGGGATTTCCAATGCATCAAAAACATCGTAAACACATCTAACTGCCACAGGTTTTATTGCAGGTCCTGACATTCCCCCAAACCTATTACTCAAAATTGGTTTTCCTGTGGTGATGTCTATCTTCATTCCAGGTCCCAAAGAATTTATAAGAGTTAAAGCATCGGCACCAGCATCTTGTGCACTTACAGCAACTTCAACAATGTCAGTGACGTTTGGAGTCAGTTTAACTAAAATTGGAACATTTACAGATTCCTTTACTGCACTTACTATGCTTGATGTGAGTAAGGGATCCTGGCCAATTGCTGCTCCACATCCACTCATGGCATGGGGGCATGAGACATTGAGTTCGATTGCATCCACATCTTCCTGGATGTGTGTGGCTATTTTTGAAAATTCATCGGGATTTGCTCCGTAAATTGAGGCTATGGCAGGCACAGATCCATCCAGTTTTTTCAACTCCATTTGAAAATTTTCCACACCGGGATTTGACAGTCCAATTGCATTGATGACACCGCCAGTTACTTCAACGGTTGTGGGATTGGAATAGCCTTTGTTGGAATTTAAACCAAATGATTTCGTAACCACTGCTCCTGCTCCACTTTTAGCGGCCCAATTAAGAGATGATGCCGTGCTTCCCAATATTCCCGCTGCTAACATCGTGGGATTTTTCATTTTAATACCACATAATTCTATTTCCACTACTGTCACCCCTTGAACAAAGTTTAAATCTTGAAAATACTAAACATTAAATCTATGAAGTGTTATGTAACCTACTCCTTTGCAGGATTCATATGCCTAGATGAAAATTGTGTAGTCTTAGATTATGAACTTTTCCCAAGGGAAAAACTGATAGAAAGGATAGGAAAAATCGATGCTGGAAACCTTAGCATTGAAGAAGAATTGTTGCTCAAAAGAATGGTGGACAAATATGATTCTGTAGTAATAGAAACCAGCCTGCCTCATTCCAAATACTCCAATTTGAAGGAGAGTAATAAATTTGAATTTGAAACACCCCATTTAGGAGGGGAATTTTTCAGATCCAACATGGAAAAAACATTATTGGCAGTTGGATTTCTTGATGAAGATTCAGATCCTAGATCCATACTGCATCAAGTATCTATCGATCTCACCAACAACAAGATCAGGAAAGCATCTGAATCTGAGGATATGTTCTTGATACAAGCCATTAATTCTATAGAAGAGCTTGATGAAACCATAAGCAAACTGGTTGAAAGGCTGAGGGAATGGTACGCAATTCACTTCCCTGAGATGGATGGGATCAAAAATCATGAACGATACGCGGAATTAGTTTCTGAGTTTGGTGATAGGGAAACCATAATTAACTCTGGAACCTTGAGCGAAGATTTTAATCCTAAATTTGTTTCAGAAAGTGTTGGTGCAACCATCTCTGAACCTGATCTTAAGATGGTGATGGAATTTGCATCGTCCATTCACTCTCTCCAAATCACTAAAAAATCCCTTAACACCTACGTTGATGAGAGAATGGTGGAAATTGCCCCCAATCTAAGGGAACTTGCAGGCGCATCACTGGGTGCCAAATTAATAGCGCATGTTGGTGGTGTTGAAAAACTTTCTAAAATGCCATCTGGAACTGTTCAAGTTCTTGGGGCTGAAAAAGCCCTTTTTAGGCATTTAAAGACAGGAGAACGACCTCCAAAACATGGCCTCATCTTCCAACATCCCTCGGTTAGAGGTGCTAAATGGTGGATTAGGGGAAAAGTAGCCAGGACACTAGCTTTAAAAATTTCACTTGCAGTTCGTAAGGATGTTTATTCTGGGGATTACGATCCTGAAATAGTTAAGAACTATGAAAAAAGGGTTGAAGAAATTACGAAGGACAATCCATTCCCTAAAAGATCAAAAAAACCAGATAAATTTGGCGATAAGGATGCCAAATCCAATAAAAAATCTGGTAAAAAGAAAAAGAAACGTGACAAGTACAAAAAGAACATCAAAGATTACTATTGAATTCAACATGCACTGAATTTAATGGATCCGTGGCTTGACATCTACCTCCGCCATGCGTGGTGCGGTCCATTTAAATCTTACCCTTGATTTAATCAGAATGTTGTTTTCAAATTTGATGTCAGTACCCGTCAAATATCATTAAATTGTGCGATATTTTAATATTATTATGGGATCATTTGAATCATATATCTCTTGTTTCAAGGACCCATTACTAACAGTTAAATTTGAATATTAATTCCCTTAGAAAATTAATAAGAATTGATGGAGTTTTAAAATGGAAAATTTGGAAGATTATACTGGGTTATATGTTTTTGAGGATCATATAGCCACCAAAAACTTTAACATTGGACAGAAAGTATATGGGGAGAAGCTGATTGAACATGAAGGTGATGAATTCCGGATATGGGACCAGCGACGTTCAAAGTTGGGTGCGGCACTGATGAATGGGATGAAAATTTACCCATTTGAAACTGATTCCAAAATTCTTTATTTAGGTGCATCAGCAGGAACTACACCTTCACATATTTCAGATATAAGTCATGATGGCACTATTTGGTGTGTAGAATTTTCCCCAAGGATGATGAGAAAAATGGTAGAAATTTCTAAGACCAGACCAAATTTGATTCCCCTTCTAGAAGATGCAACCAAACCCAAAAACTACGCCCACCTAATGGAAAAAGTGGATGTGGTCTACTCTGATGTTGCACAACCCCGACAATCAGAACTCTTCATGAACAACATGAACCTCTACTTAAAGTCCGAAGGTATAGGAATAATAATGATCAAAGCCAGGAGTATAGACGTTACAAAATCTCCAAAAAAGATTTTTAAAGAAGAAGAAACCAAATTAAAAACTGGTGGATTTAGAATTCTTGAAAAAATCAAACTCGAACCCTATGAAAAGGATCATCTGGCAGTTGTCTGTGAATTTGCCTTTTAAAAATTTGGAATTGTAGCTCTTAAAATAAAAATTCCAAATCCCTATTTTTAGTTTTCAAAAAAAATAAATTAAAAAAAGAATTTTAAACCATTTCAATGATCTTTTCAACTATCTTCTTTGCGACTTCCTGTTTAGAACTGAGTGGAACTGAATAGGTGTCATCATCCACTATAACCACCTGATTTTTTCTGAACCAAATCCAGATCCTTCAATACTGATATCATTGGCAACAACGAAATCCGCCCCTGATTTTTCAATTTGTTTCCTTGCAGACATAACCAATTCATCCTCAGAAATATTGGATTCTGCTTTAAATCCAACCAGGAATATATTTGGATTAAGTTCCTTCACCATGTTCAGGATTTTAGGTCCTGGTTTGAAGTTGAGTGTGAGATCTTCATCTGAAGAGATTTTTTGGGAATTAACACCATCTAATTTAAAATCTGAAACAGCTGCTGCAGATATGAAAATATCATTCTCTGGCAGATGATCTGTGAGTTTATCTATCATTTCAGTGGCTGAAGTCACATTTATCATTTCAAATAAGCCAGGTATTGGGACATCAACCCTGCCATTAACCATTGTCACATCAGCACCTTGTATGAAGGCTTCGCGTGCAATTTCAAGTCCCATTTTACCAGAACTCATGTTAGTAATTCCCCTTACAGAATCTATTGCTTCATAAGTTCCTCCTGCACTGATAAGAATTTTTTTGCCCCTAAGATTACCCTCAGATGTTTCTCGTAAAGCTTGGAGCACTATATCATTGATATCTGGAAATTTAGCCTTGCCTTCTTCCCTTTTAGGCTCTAAAAATATTATTCCTTCCTCTTTTAAGCCATCTATATTCTTTGAAACAGCCCGGTACATGGACTCATGCATGGATGGAACAAATACAGTTGGTGTTTGATAGCCAAATCCTGTTATTAAAAGGGTGCTTATGGGATTGTCTGCTATTTTATGGGCAAATTTGCCTATGATATTTGCTGTGGCTGGTGCTACCAGTATCAGATCTGTCTGGGCATATTTAACATGCTCAATGTTCCCTGTAAGTTCTGTTACTACCTTCTGACCTGTGGCAAACTCCATGGCGTTCGGATGAAGTATGTTACACGCATCTTCGCTCATGAAACATTTAACGTCAAATCCTTGTCTTTTCAGTTCCCTAGCTAATTTAACACATTCTGTTGCTGCAATACTTCCTGTAACACAGAGTACAATTTCCATTTAACCCACCTTCAGTTTCTGTCAACTACCAAAACAGTTTTTTCGCCTGTTAGAAGTTCAATTATTTCATTAAGCACATCGAGTCTTCCAGGAAGCCTTCTTGAATCTTCCTGCACAATCCTGATCTTGTATTTATCATCACCATCTTTACCATACACAACATTAATTCCTGAAACCCTTGCAGGAGATAAAATATCTTTACTCACAGATTTCAAATCAGAATCTTGACCTACCACCCTAATCTTCTTACCTACAGTTTTGGAAAGTTCTCTCACAATCTTACCATTTTTACCTATTAGTTTGCCAACTTGATCGTGATCTGTGACAATTATAACAATATCTCCAACTTCGATGGTTTTTTTAAATCCAATTTTTCCATCACCAATTTTGAAGAGCACCTTAGCAATGTCCAAGTCATTTTGTGAGATTTCACCACTTTCAAGTTTGTTCTCACAACCCTGACATAAAATTCCACTTTTTAAACAGACATCACATACTGGTAAAACCATTCACATTCCTCCTTTATTGTTATTTTGTTATCGTTACAGATAATTACTATTTGATTAGGTCGTTGACTCCTAACAAAACAAATTGAGTCAAATAAGATAAGTATCAAGATAAATAAAAACTCATGTAGTAATGGAATTAAAGAATAAGAACCTGTTAAACTCCATTTAAGTCATGAATTTTTCCCCATTTTATACATCACCCCTGAAACTTTTGATGTAAAAATAAAAACAGGTGATTATGAGTTTATTTGGGCCCTTCTCCCCTAATTATAAATATAATGATTTTAATTTGATACTATTCTATTGAATTTTATAATATAATAATGTTGCATTTGGATGAAACATTGATAAATCACGATTTGGTGTGTAGCTAAAGTACATGTAAAAAAAATTAAAGAAAATCGGACGGACACTCTTAATTTAGTCGCATCCATCCTTTAAAATCCTACAAAATTTCCAATTAAAAAAAAGTTGGCAATTATAAGTTTTTTTCAAACTCCAATTACTTTGCACTGAAACTGTTAATAATCAGGTTGAAATTAGTTTGTTCATTCTTGAAATCACTTTGATTCGCTATACAAAGTATCACGTAGACAGTGCCATTTTCATTCAACCATACCGCCCTGTACTCCCTAGGATTTGTTGAATTGGTTGTATAAACGTTTTCAAGAGCACCCGTACCATTTACAGTTATATTTCCTTCAGATACTTGCTGGTATCCTGTATTATTGAAGAATGTAGCATAATTTGATGCATATGCTGCAGATAGGTTGGATGCTGTGGCATTTGGTTTTTGTATTATCACAACAGTGGATGGACTGCCCGACTTAATAGAATTCGGATCTGCAACTGCTGCTACTGCATTTGGAGCAGTTGGGGTGGCAGTACCCCATCCACCAGGATAGTTGAACGAAACACTGTTCTGAGAATAGGTTTGGGTCTCGTTAGTTTTTTTGTTGTCTGTTACACATCCCGACACCATCACCACTGAACACAGTAGAATAAATAGGATAACTAAATATTTTTTCAATTTTTACACCTCAATAACTGCAAACTATCCCGTGTTGTTACCTGTTTTAGTTGGCGTTCCAGTAGAAGAACCATTCTTTTTCGTTGTGCTAGTTGTTTTTGCGGTTTTGTTGGTTATAAGAGTCTTGTTGGCAGTTGTGTTGGTGGTGTTGTTTATAACAGGAAATGCACTGTCATTAACTGTCATGGTTACTGATGAATTGTTGGATGGCATGCTCATGACATAAACACCATATCCAGTTCCAACAAAAAATGCTGCAACTAAAAAAACAATCAGAGCAACCTTTCCCTTGGACATTCCAGATGATTTTGGTTCAACAGGGACTTTCTTGGGAGTTGTAACATACTTCTTTATCAATTCTTCCTTTTCTACAGTATCTTCCCTCTCCTTCTGAATTTCTGATTCAAGAGGAGTTTCATCTACAGTTTTGCCCTGTAGTCTTTTTATCCGATCTGCAGCCAAAATAGTCGATAATTTATCTTCCAAAACCCTTTTTTCCCGACTATATTGCCTTTTAGATACTTTACCCTCGGTAAATTGGGTTTCTAGCTTTTTTAAGCTTTTTAATAATCTATCTTTATCTGAAACTATACTAATCCTCTCCCTGTGTAGGAGGTTTATAAATTTTATCTCCTTACAATTTTTTGGGTCTTCCCCAAAAATAGTAAACACTTTTTATTATGATCTACTTTTAAAATATAAAACTTTTACCATGAATCATTTCCTGATCCCACTACAAAAAAATTCGTATCTCGACCTTAACTACAATTCTATTGTCGAAACATGAGCCCCCGAATTTCAAGTAGCTATAAATTTATTGGACAACCAAAAAAATGTTATGAAACCTTCTATTCTTCAATATCTCTGCGCAGGATAAGATCCTAAAACCTTCAGAAATCCCACCCGGGATTTTATGATATCTAAAATGTTGCTGATTGATTCTTCAGTTCTGTGCCCATCAAAATCTATGAAAAATATGTATTTACCAAGTTTTTCCTTGGAGGGTCTTGATTCAATTTTGGTTAGGTTAATATCCAATTTAGCAAATATTTCAAGTATGTGATAAAGTCCTCCTGGTTTATCTTCCATCATAGAAAACACCACAGATGTTTTATCGTTACCTGTAATTTCATGATCTGTTTTGCCCAAAACAATGAACCTAGTTAAGTTATTTTTGTAATCCTGAATATCCGAAGCCGCAATTTTAAGGCCATAAATTTCTGCAGCCCTCTTTGTTCCAATCGATGCACTATCTTTCCTACCCTTTATCATCTCCGCAGCTGCAGACGTGCTTGGTGTTGAATTGACAACCACCCCCATGCTGTCAGTGAATTTCCTGCACTGAGAAAGTGCTTGAATATGGGAGTAAACATAGTTAATATCTTCAATACTCGCATCTGTATTGATTAAAAGATTGTGACTTATGGGAATTATTATCTCCCTCTTAATTTTCAGGTCGTAGTCATGCACCATCAAATCAAGGGTAACACCAACAGGACCCTCAATCGAATTTTCAATGGGTACCACACCCAGATCAACATCCCCGTTTTTAACGGCCTCTAAAACATCTAAAATTGAATCAAACCCTAAAAGATCGTTTCCCACCAGGTTTGCTGCCTGTTCTGTGAATGTTCCTGAAGGTCCAAAGAATCCTATTAGTTCTTGTTTTTGAGTCGTTTCTATCACCTTATGATGATTGGAACCTTCACCATCATGAATTTCATTCCCAATTTTTCTGGTCAGTACAATCCACCCCTTAAATAATTTGATATTCTGTCAGTTGTAGATTGATGTATCCGCCTTATAACTGCTTTCCCATTGTCAAAGGACTGGACAATTGCAACCACACCAAGATCTCTTAAATGTCTTGCAAATTCCTCTGCATCATTATTATTTTCAACGTGGATGACAATATCTTCATATGCTGAATTATCTCCTGAAACATGCTTAATGGTATTTACCATTGGAAACAGTATGGATTCTCCCAGAAGGTGGGCCCTTTTTCTAATTTCATCATCAGACTCATCAAGTTCAAATGCTTGAAATCCTTCCCTTATGACTCTGCTAAAGAAGAAGGATCTGCCAAAATCAAATGGATAATTGAAAGCATATTCTATTTCTCCCAGATGTGCTCTGGAGGTGGTGTACTTAACAGGTTCAATTACCATTTTTGGATCCTTGATTACCACTCCCTCCCTATCTTCCTGACCCATTACTTGGATGATCTCAAATATTCTTTCTACAGCTTCTTCAATTGGTATGATTCCATAAGATTTAACGGAGGGTAGGTTGTAAGAATCTAATAATTGGTATTTTTCTTTTATAGTCAGTGGTTCGTTGGTAGTTTTGTACCTCAGATCAAATATTCTGAATCCTAATTTTCCAATCTCCCGGTAGTGATGGGTCACGTATGGATTTTCAGTTCCAACCATTTCTCCACAGATCACGAGTTCAGGATTATCATTGAAAAAATCTTCCATATCCAATATTTCAGGAGCTTTTTTAGTTGTGTAAGGACATATGTAGCCTCCTCTTGTGAAAGCCTTTATTTTTTGGTTTATCAATGCCAACCTAACATTGTAACCGTTCATCTTCTCTTCCACTGCAACTTCGCTTTTGAAGTGATCCACCAATGAGGGATTTAAAAGAAGAGTCCTCCTTATCTTGGGAAATCCCCTCACAACCTCGATCTTACTTCCTAAACAGATCATGGTACCAGATTCGATGTGCCCAACATCCTTTCTGAATTGAAGCCCCTCCACTCCCTGGCCACTGTAGAATTTGATGTTTCCATTTTTAAAGGATCTTTCAAGATTTTCAGATTTTAGATCCAACATTTTAGGAAGTGTTTGTGTTATGAATTTTGGCATTGATACTTCAATTTCTTGGCCACATTCACCACAGCTTAAAAAAAAAATTTGTGAGATTTGGATTTTTCCACTTTAACACTCACATCATGGCCACATCTAGAACATTGGATAGTGGAATGAAATTCAACCAACCTCCTCAAGTTCTGCAATGTATTCTATGAGATCTGTCTTTGTGATTATTCCCACCAGTGAACCGTCGTCCTCCACAGGAATACCACTGTATCTGTTTTCAAGCATCATGTTTGAGACTTGTTCCAGTGTGGACTCTGGATCAATGGTTCTAACGTTTTGAGTCATCACATCTTCCACCAGTAGGTTTCTTATCCTGGAATTTTTGTACTTGTCAGGCACGATTTTCCTGAAGGATATCATTGCATTTGCAACATCCTTAGCAGTTAAAATACCAACAAGAACGTCCTCTTCCACAACAGGTAACCTTCCCACTCCATTGTCTATTAAACTCCTCCTTGCATGTACCAACCTATCTGTTGGACTCACAGTGATGATCTCCCTGTGCATTCTGTCGGAAATTTTGGTTACGTTGTATGGTTTTCCCCTGCAGATTTCTAGGAAGCTAGTTTTTGTAAGAACCCCTATGACTTCATCTTTACTTACAACAGGCATTCCATCGAGTTTTTCTTGGATCATTATCTGAGCAACTGAACCAAGACTTTGATCTGCTTCTACAACCAGAGGATCTTGTTCCATTACAGTTGAAACATGGAAATGTGATGGGGGTAGTTTCCCATACTTGGAAGATCCAAGTCTCATGGCTATATCCTTTTCTGTAACCATTCCTACAAGTTCACGTACATGATCTGAATTGGTGTTGACAACTGGCAGTCTGGATATCTTATGTTTTTTCATTAGTTTTAGGGCGTCTGGGATGTTCTGATCTTTATCCACCAGTACAATTTCTTCCTTCATTATGTCTTTTACGTGCATTTTATTCCCCCTAAACTTGTTTAATTATTGAATACCTTTTATAAGGTCAGTTTTGGTAATAACACCCACTAAAACATCACCATTTACCACAGCCAATCCATTTATATCATTTTCAACCATCATGTCCACTGCAGTTGCTGCATCTTCATCCAGAGAAATTTTTATCATGTGGTTTTGCATGATGTCCCCAGCAGTCATCATTGAAACCACTCTAAAATTCTTCTTACTCTGACCATCTTCAGAGTTTCTGATGAAGTAGATTTTTTCAACATTCACCCCTGTCTCAGGATCTTCAATGTAGGCAAAGGATATGTGTTCATGAGTTATGATGCCCACAGGTTCATTGTCACGAATAACAATCATTTTACCTATCCTATTGTCTTCCATTAAACTTATAACATGAGCTATGCTGTGATTTTCATTTACAGTAATCACATCCCCAGTCATAAGGTCTGAAACTTTCCATTTACCCCTTAACTTGTCGGTGTAAATTTTCATTATGTCAGTTTTCGTGATTATCCCTGCTAAACCATCTTCATCTACTATGGGTACAGATCCAATGTGATTTTTTATTAAAATCTCAATGACCTTCTGCACATCTTCATCCGGGCTTGCTGTAATGGGATTTGAACTCATAACCCTCTTTATTGATATCTTGTCCAGAGGTCTTGTTTTCCATTGTGGGCCTTTTCCTTTGAGTTTTTTGGTAAGATCCTTCTCTGTTACCATTCCAACCGGGGCCCCATTTTCATCAACCACAACCACCCTACTGATCCCATGGGAAATCATCAGGTTTCTTGCTTGACTCACATGCTGGTTCTCCTGAATCACGAAGACTTCAGGATTCATTAATTCACTAATCTCAATCATTCAACCACCTCAAAACGGTTTTGATATTTGAACGAGTATCAGGGTTTTAATTTGCTTACAGCCTTTAATATATCCCTTTCAGTGATTATGCCCTCCAATTCCCCGTTGTATACTACAGGTAATCCTCCAATGTTTTCTTGTTCCATTGATGTGCAAAGATCTCCGAGTCTAGTATTTGCTGTGGTTGCAACAACATTTTTCTCCATTATTTCAGTTATGGTGGTGTTTAACACATCTTCGGCATCGTTGGAAATCATCCTTTCAAATGCACTGTTTTTTCCCAGAAATTCCAATATATCTGTCGCAGTTACAATTCCCATTATTTTATCTTTTTCCGGATGAGAAGTTTTACGTTCCTCCCCAACTACAGGAATTCTCCGTAATTTATTTCGAACCATTATTTTTGAGGCCCCTTCAATTCTAGTTCCCGGAGTTGTTGCAATGACATTCTTTGTCATATAATCTTCCACAACTTCATCTGTAAGGACGCCAGATAACAGAATTACAAAATCCCTTTCAGAAACTATTCCCACTATCTTGTGATCTGCGTCAACCACAGGGAGGGCTCCAATTTCCTTTTTTTCATGATATCAATGGCATGATCAATGGAATCCTTATGGGTTATTACTTCAACATCCCTGGTCATAATTTCCTTAACTGATTCATTTATTGCTCCAAGGAAATTTCCAGGATATTTTTCCTCCAGAATTTTGTATTTGTTTCCTCCTCCAAGAAAGTCAAGTATATCCATGGATGTTACTATTCCAAGTATTTGGCCAGTTCCAGGGTTGGTTATTGGAAGTCTGCGAAACTTGTTTTTTACCATTGTTTCAGCAGCTTCTTTTATTGTGGTTGTTTGAGGGGCTGTTACCACAGTTTTTTTTGCGATTGCCATCACATCGCCTTCGTGTTCAGAGGCATGGGATTCAAATTCTAATGGGCCTCTATCTCTAGATCTTACTAAATTTATGGTTTCTTTTCTTCTCATCAATACACCTCTGTGAAAGATGAATTAACACCTATTTTTTGTATTATTTTCTGGATTAAATTTGCAATAGAATGCAAGGATTAAAAATAAAGATTTAAATCCTTTTATTCCAGTAAATAAACGGTAATTTAATGTTATATGCGATGAACGACCAATATGTAATCTACAAAAACTAAAAATAAGATTGAATTTAGAAGCCAAAGAGTTAATATTATAGATCAACTTAGATACGTTCCTAAAATATCTTCTCTTGCTATTATTCCAATAATATTGGATTCTCTTGCTCTTTGGGGTTCTCTTTTTATGTATACTGGGTTTTCAACAACAGGCAAACGTCCAATATCATTTTTTATCATGAGTTCAGCTGCCTGTTTGATAGAACTTTGATTAGTCACAACAATTGGCGGAGTGACCATCACCTTTTCCACCTTGATTGATTTATCAACGTTGTCCAAACCTTTTATGGCATGACCAGACTTAATAATGTCTTTACGAGTAATTATTCCTATTAATTTGTCTTTTTTGACTACAGGCAATCCTGAAAATCCTGATTCATCCATTAACGCCCATACTTTAGACAAATGATCATCGTAGTTGGCCTTAACAACTTTTTTAGTAACTACTCCAGTTATGGTTGAATCACCTGCTGAAGAGTTATAGCCAATTAGCTCCTTAAGTATGTCCCCCATACTGAGAATACCAACTACTCTCATGTTATCGGTAGATTCTACAACAGGGGCTTGAACTGAATCTGATTTTATCAAATTCTTAGCTACATCTTTGATATCCATTTCTGGTGTTGCCATCAGTTTAGGATGTTTCATAATGACCCTTGCTTCGATATTGGATTTTGTCGAAGAAAGAAACATGATGTCTCCCCTGCTAATTATACCTTCAAGACGATTTTTCGATAAAACTGGGATAGAACGGAACCATCCTTCCCTAAAAATTGATCTAACCTTTGTTGCTTGGGTGTCAACATTTACTGTAACAGGGTTAGAACTCATTATTTCTCCCACAGTCGTCAAGTTAATCACCATCCAGATCTTCTTTGCACTCCTCACAAACAAATTTACCATCAAATACATCTAAATAATCCACATAATTTCCACACACCTCACATGTACCTGGCACCGAACCGTCAGAATCTTTGTAATCTTTCTGATTTTCCATCCTGGCATTTTCAACCAAGAGTTCTGTAAGTTCGGGAGAAACCATGAGAACATCTGTAGAAGTTAAGATACCGACTAAAATTCCGTTATCTGTAACAGGAAGTCTTCTAATTCTATTTTTTGCCATTGTTCTGGCAGCTTGATTGAGTTCACTTCCGGGATCAATAAAAATAAGATCTTTCGTCATGATCTGGCCAATGTTAATTTCATTAGCCATCAAATTTTTAGCAACAACCTTTGCAATGATGTCACTTTCAGTAATTATCCCAAGAGGTCCTGTTTCACCTTTAATAACTAGACATCCTATTTTGAACCTTGACATCAATATAGCAGCATCTGCAACAGTCGTTTTAGAATCTGCTGTGATCACACTAGATGTCATGGCGTCGTGCACTGTCACTTTAGTATCCATCTCCATAAAAAACCTCCTATTTTACATTTAGAAGTTTATGAACTTGTGGTATGGTTAATACATCGATATATTTCCCTGCTACTTCTGACAATTCAAACAACTTTTGGGTACCATCAGCCCAAACTGTAATAGGACTCACCGGCTGAAGCACCATGACCAATTCTGAGGTCTTTTCTACTTCATCTGCAATCCTAGAAGCTATAGAACTTATCAGTTCTACTTCAGTTTGAGGCATCACAACTACTTTGATGTATGTATTTATCTCTTCATCTCTTAATAGTTTTATGGATTTAAGTTCTAAATCCAAGATATCAGCGTAATTATTGGAAGCCCCGTGTTCGGGCAATTTAATATCCAATGAGACATAATCAAGCAAATGAGCTATATTATTCAGTTCAGAAGGTAAAGTTCCATTCGTTTCAAGCATGGATTTGAATTCATATTCTTCAAGAAATTTTTTAATGAAATTATAATGTAGTAATGGTTCTCCTCCAGTGAATGAAATCGAATGGAAATCTGGAGTTATAATAGACTTAACTTTTGAATACAGTTCATCTGTTGATATTAATTCCCCATAATGAGGATTTCGACTTTCAGGAGTGTCACAGTAACTGCAATTTAGGTTACATCCTGAAAACCTCACGAAGATTTGTCTTCGCCCGATTAAAGTTCCTTCTCCTTGAAAACTTGAAAAAACTTCGTTAATATTAGTTTTTATTTTAAACTCCTCCAGAAATCTTTATTCGGTATTTTTAGTGAAGTATGCGCCCTGCCCAATACCTTCATTTACACAAATCTGAACGCTTGAAATTCCGGGGTTTATCTTTATTAAACTGCTGTGTAGTTCTGTGGCGAAGTACTCAGAAAGTTCTTCTGCTGATGTTGATTTAAGATCCAAAAGCATGCAATCCTCATTTGGGAGCATGTAATTTTTATCTCCTATTGAAAATTCTATTGGTCCCTTAATATTCGTGAACTTAATTTTAGGATTTTTGAGTGGAATTAAAACTCTATGATCCATTTTTTTACACAGATCCCTGACTATTTTCTTGACCTCTTTAAAATCAACCACAAATCCAAACTCACCAGATCTATCCCCTTCAACCACCACATCTACGATGTAGGAATGGCCATGTATGACTCCGCATGACTCATGTTCTGGAATCATGTGGGCAGCTGAAAATCTCAGGTTTGCATGTATCCCATTTATTATAATTTTCATTTTTAACTCCTATTTATATGTTATAAATGATTAAAACACCTTTGTTTTTGTTATATCTGATTTTATGGATGAAATTTCCTGAATGTATTTATCACAAGCAATTTCTGCTATTTCCTCAACATGGCTCGCCTCAATATTTAGACCTGCCTCCAACAAAGCTGCAGTTTCAACATCTTCGGGAGTTCCATTCTCAGTCAAGTCCAATGCAAAGTGGATCTTCATGCTGCTTACAGAACATGTGGCTATTGAAACTGATAGTTTGCCTTTTTTATTACCTTTATCAAAGAATAAGTCATCTCCCTCCCTTGATGTAATCATTCCCCAATCATTTAGCAAATCTTTAACTATTAGCACAAAAATACGCTGTCTGTGGTAGCACAAGTTTAGATCTGCAGGTTGTGAATCGAAGTGTTCAATTATGAAATGGAGCATATTATCTCCTTTGATCTCGATTCCAATATCTTCAAAATCAATTAAGTTGTTTGGATGAATTTCCATAGGCCCAGTCCAACTTACAATACTTGAATCCTTTATACCGAATGTTTTAAACGCCCAATATGGTTCTATTTGGCTGCCATCATAGCAGGTTTCATTTTCGAGTTTAAGGTGTTTCATATATTTCAAATCCTAGTGATTATTCCCTATCAAGATTATTTTAGTGAATGTTTCTATTTACTAATTTGTATACACTGTATTTTATAGATATTTCCTCATGGCTGAAGCTCCCTGTAGCCAGTATTTTGGTCAAATACTCTTTTAAATTCTTTTTCGGCCCCAATTATACACACTTCTGCTGTTGTATGAATAATACATCCTTCCAACAAGTGTCCACCGTAGACTGATCCATCTTCAGCAGCTACTGCCATATGGATATGCACTCCATCTGCGGAAATGGTTCCCTCAACAGAAACGATCTCAAAAAAGCCTTCAAACAATTTTTTAGTCCCGTTTGACATTCTTAAATGGGTTTTAGTTAAACTTCCAACCACCGACACTATCACTCCAGAATTAAATTCAATACTGTCACTAATATTTTCCAAACTAGTTTTTAAATCATCTCCAGGTAGCAGTCTTGAAACTATCATATTTAATAATGGAGTAAACTGTTAAATTAATCCATGAGAGCCAGACCACGAGATTTCATATACACCACCGATGATCTGTTCTTCGCTACAACAACATATCTGCATCCCAATGACAGAATATTATCATTTTTAAGGTATATTCCGGATCTAAATGGTGACAGGTCATTAAACAGCAAGAAGTATATTAAGGTGGACTCTAAAAAAGCCTACGATTTTTTAGGAGCAAATTATCCGGACTACCTATTCGACTGTGACATCACAGGGGTTCAGATGATGGGTGTTCCAAGTGAGAAGATCGAAAGGATACTGCGACCCACAGAACGCCTAAACGAGATCATGGAGTGTGAAGAAAGAAATTCTCTCCTTGAAAAGGTTGTTAAACTTGCAGATACCTTTCATGACCACACAGGATTATCTTACAACAAGATGGGCGTTTCAGGTTCTATTTTGCCACGCCTTTACAAAGAAAATGCTTCAGACATAGATTTTGTAATTTACGGCCTAAAAAACCATAGAATGGTTATGAGATCCTTTGCAGAAATTAAAGAAGCTAATGGCGTATTGAAAGCTGTAGGGGAAGATTACTGGCAAAAACTCTACAAAAAAAGGATTGTGGATACATCGTTATCCTACGATGAATTCCGATGGTATGAATCTCGTAAACATAACAGGGGACTAATAGATGGAACTCTGTTCGACATTCTTCAGACCCGAGATTGGGATGAAATTTCAGGCACATATGGAATGACCAGATATAGCCCAATGGGTACGGTAGAAATAGAATGTACAGTTTCTAACGCTATAGCAGCCTACGATAATCCTGCAGTGTACAAGGTTGAAGATGTTACCGTTTTAAATGGTCCTGATGTCCCTATTAGTGAAGTTGCTTCTTACACACATACCTACTCTGGACAGGCGGTGGAGGGAGAACGTGTTGTTGCAAGAGGTAAGCTTGAGAAGGTGATGAACGAAATAACTTCGTATAGGTTGATAGTTGGAACCACACGTGAGTCTGTTGGTGAATACATCAAACTTAAGAATCTGAGAATCACTTAATAACTTGATGATCCTAATTAACATGTGTTATATTTTTAATACATTTATTAGTATAAACTTGGATCCAACTGGGGGAATTTGATGGAAGATACAGTTAACATAGGACTTATAGGTTTTGGAACCATTGGAAGTGGTGTTGTCGAAACCCTGAATAAAAATATTGATCTGGTAGAGAACAAGGTAGGAAAAAAGGTTAAATTAAAAAAAGTTGTGGATCTGGACATAACCACCGATAGAGGAGTAGATATATCTTCAGATATTCTTTCCACAGATATTAATGATATACTTGATGATCCCGAGATAGAAATTGTTATCGAACTGATGGGTGGTTATCAACCCGCACTTAAATTCATTACAAAAGCCATGGAAAACGGCAAACATGTTGTAACTGCCAATAAAGCTCTTTTAGCCAAACATTGGGACGAAATAATTTCGACCGCTAAAAAAAATGATGTAAGGATATGCTTTGAGGCAAGTGTTGGTGGAGGAATACCTTTATTACAGCCTCTGAATGAGGGACTTTCAGCCAATAATATTCAATCAATTTATGGTATCATCAATGGAACTGCCAATTACATCCTTACAAAAATGACTGATGAAGGACTGGAATTTGAGGATGTGCTTAAAGAGGCACAAGAAAAGGGTTATGCTGAAGCTGATCCAAGTTTTGATATTGAAGGGGACGATACTGCACAAAAATTGATTATACTTACCATACTAAGCTTTGGAAAGTACATTAAACAGGACAACTTCCATGTTGAAGGCATAACTTGCATCACACCCGAAGACATCAGTTTTGCAAAGGAAGAACTCAGCTCATGTATCAAACTTTTAGCAATTGCAAAGTTAGTTGATGGAAAACTGGAAGTTCGGGTACATCCTACAATTGTACCGCTTGACCACCTATTATCCTCTGTAAATGGTGTTTTCAATGGTGTGTACTTGGTTGGAGACGTGGTTGGTCCGGTTATGATGTACGGTCCCGGTGCAGGGATGATGCCTACAGCCAGTGCAGTTGTGGGAGATTGTATTGATATAATAGAGAATATGGAAAAACCAGTTTTATACGGGCCTAAAAGTTGTACTGTAGAAAAAATTAAGGATATTTCAGATCTTGAATCCAAATATTATCTTCGTTTGCTGACCAAAGACGAACCTGGAGTTCTCCATAAAATATCTGGAATTCTTAGTAAATACAACATTAGCATAGGTTCAATGACACAAAAACAGCACAATAAACCTGGAATACCCATATTCATGGTTACTCATGCGGCCCTTGAAAGGGATATGAGATCTGCTGTTGAAGAGATAGATCAACTGAAATGTGTTAACGACAAAACCGTGTTTATCAGGGTTCTTTGAACCCTAAACCCTGTTCTACTTTTTTCCCAATCCAATTTTAGTCTTTTTTTGAGTGGTTTTTGATCCTTCATTAATTTTAAATATTAGTAATACAATATTAGTAATATATATTATAATCAGAAAACGATGATAACTGTTACAAACATTAAAGAGTATTTGTACTGCCCCGAAAAACTAAATTTAAGGCTTGAAAATTTAGACATAACAACAGAAGAACAAATTTCTGGAAAAATTTCAAAAGAAGCCTTCAAAGGATTTGATAGCATAGTACAACGAAATTTATGGGTTTTAAATGGTGAGATGAACATCAGAGACATTTTAAATGAACTTTTCAAAGATATGCCCGCATTCCTTGACACAATTTACAGACGATATCAAGAGGAAGGAATTGAAGATCCATCCCAAATATTTGAAAGTCTGAAGGAAGATATGCGGTTCAACTCATGGTTAATAGCAATAAAAACTCAGAAACTATTGAATGACGGCATCAACGGATCAGAAGCAGTTAAGATTCTTTATCCTCCCTCGTTCGTTGAATTTAAAATTGAAAATCCCGATGTGGGTCTCGTGGGAATGATCGATAAAATTGAGATCATCAACGGAACTTATTATCCAATTGCAATTAAAACCAAGTTACCACCTTTAAATGGAGTTTGGGAATCTGATGCCATCCAATCATCGGCTTATTCATTTTTGATGGAAGAAGAATTTAATAAGGACATTGCTGTGGGATTTATAAACTACATTAAGATTGGATCCAAACAACCTGTGGTAAACAGCCCCATTTTAACCAACAAGTTCATTGAAATTTTCGAAAAACTTAGTGATATGATATACGAAGGAAAAAACCTGAAATCCGCATAAATATCAACAAATGTCGTTTATGTGAATACTCTACCATGTGTAGCTACTGTAACCAACGTTTGCTATGAAAAATTTATAATCAAATCCACTAAAGGTTACAGAAAGGAATATAGATGCTAATTTTATCAGATAGAATTCTTAGAAGTCTTGGTAATCCAACAACCAGATCCATGTGTACTCTAATTAATCCAAACATAAAAAAATGTTAAAAAAGAGTAACTTAGATTTTCATGACAGCCTTCTTACAATATTTTCAACAACAAATGTCAACAAGTAAACTAACGATGAGTAATCAGGTATCACAAACGATAACAGTATTGCACCAATAACTATCAATACAAATGCTACGTTAACTCTCCAAGTGATTGTAATTTCCTTTTGATCAATATCTTCGTTGATAAAATTGTGGTTTGAAGCATAGTGCCAGTTCAAGAAGAGTAACAGTGCAATACCCATCATGTTCAGGTTGAACACGAAATGGGCTGTCATAGTCCCTCCATAATTCCCTGTTAATGTTTCCGAAAATGGCACCAAAACTATGAATAAAAGCCAGATCACGTTGATCCAAAGTAATGTTCCGTTAATATATTCTATCTGTTTAAAAAATTTGTGATGTATCTTCCAAAAAATGGATAACAACAGGAAACTTACAACCATCGAAATAAAGTTGGGGATTAAGCCCACCAATGCACCTTGAAGTGCTGAATCAGTAACTGGCGGCGTAAGTTGAGGTATGGCTAAACTCAAAACCAATAGGGTCATTGCAATTGCAAATATCCCATCGACCAATGTTTCAAGTCGCTTTGTGTCCATTAATTGATTATCACTATTCATAATTAGATTCACCCTAAAAAAATTGATACTACAATTTTGAGATTAATGTATTGAGTTTTAATATTATTAAATAAAATCTTTTTGTTTTATTCTCCCAAATAATCCGCAGTTTAAAAATTGATCCCATATCTAAAGAAACCATGAGAATAAATCTTGCAAATGATTATTGAATAAAAATTAAAAATAAATGTTCCCACAAATCTCAGTTTAAGAGAATTCAACATCTGCAAACTATATAAAAAAATTAATATAAGTATTGCTTAAAAAATCAGATCAACCGTTAAATTATTTGAAATAATAACATTAAATGATATTTAGTTAGATCTGATCATTGTCAGTACCATTTTGTATCTTTCAATGGCTTTCAGTGCATGAGGTTCATTTGCAGGCATTATAATAAGCTCTCCTTTGTTTAATATGTTCTTTTCACCTGAAATTATTATTTCTGCAGTACCATCAACAACCTGAACCATTGCATCAAATGGTGCCGTGTGTTCACTCAATCCTTCCCCTTATCAAAAGCGAAAATAGTTACTGTTCCTGTTTCTTTCCTTATTATTTCACGGCTCACAACAGCACTTTCTTGGTAGTCAATGAGATCTTCAACTTTTAGTGGTTTTGATTTCAGTTCTTCGGACATTTTTATT
Source organism: Methanobacterium sp. ERen5 (assembly GCA_024167805.1). GTDB lineage: Archaea > Methanobacteriota > Methanobacteria > Methanobacteriales > Methanobacteriaceae > Methanobacterium_B. The sequence goes on from CP099988.1 coordinate 1,021,477, forward strand.
ATCTCCTTTACAATTCATTTTAATCAATATGAAATTAGATACTATTTGGATTCAATTAGTTTTAAGAGTTCATTGGAAAATTCAACAAAATCCATCATGGAATTAATGTATTCCCTTGCTGCAACAATATCATTAACATCGTAATCCTTTTTGGAAATTGTAATTTCATATCTTGTTTCAATGGCCTCCCTCAAAGAATCCGACAAAAGAGTTTCAAGGGCTGTTTTGTCCTGATTTTCGATTGCTAGATGGGCTTTTAGAATGATGTGTTCCCTATTAAGATTAGAGTGTTTTATTCCTGTGTATGGCTTCCCAACACCCAACATGTAAAGGCGAACAGCAGTTTCAAAAAACCAGTAGTCACCAACTTCAGCTGCTTCCCCACTTAACTCTCTAACAATTACTACATTATCAAAGGCTTCTTTAAGTTCAGTTTCAAATTCTTTTTTGACAAAGGGTAGAACATAGTTAACATTTTCCATTTCTAATGCAAGTTCTGCAGCTTTCACTATTGGCCCATCCATTGTATCGCAATATATCGACATATAATCCACCATACAAAGATTGTTTTTGGAACAAAATTCTTACTTAATTCTCGTACTGTGATCAAATATTATATTTTTTAAAGAATAAAGAATTGTTGATTTAACTTCAAGAATAATTTGTTTTCATGTATAGTTAAAAGGACCATTTATCTTTAAAATTGTATCCAAGTACTTATGAAGGTTATTTGGAGTAGTTTTGTAAAGACAAAAATATAAATCTACATAGATACAAAGTATATATGGTGATTTTATGGATAAACAGGCTGAGGAATTAATGAAAAAATGTGAAAGTATGGATGATACATCTGTGATGGGTTCTTGTGATGTATTAATTAACATGATGAAGGACAAAAATGTAATCCTAAAGGACGACCCAAATCAAACCTACCTTGGAATGGCTGAAAATTTAACTCCAAAGGATGTTTCAAAAGTACTACAATTAGCATTAAAAGTTCGAGAAAGCGGAGACATAAAAGACACTGAACTCAAAAATGCTGCTAGCAGATTAATCAGAGCAATTGAAATGAGTTAATCCATATTTACTTTTTTCTTCATTTTCATATCAATATTCCAATTTATGATTGAATTAAATACAGCTTTATAAAACCTTTTTTTAATTTCGGCAGCTATAAGTGCTTGTAAGTCAATAAATTATTATCAGGTGTTACTATGGATGATAAAAAAACCGATGAACTTATGGCTAAATGTGAAAATAAAAAGGACGACCCTGCCTTGATGAAAGAATGTAAACAAATGTTAAACACTATGGCAGAAAATAATGTCGAAATAGAAGATATGCCCAATCAGAGCTATACCAACATGGCAGAAAATATTTCAGCTGAGGATGTTCCAAAGGTACTTGCAATGGCACTGAAAATTGCAAAAAGTGGCGACATCGAAGACACTGAAGTGAAAATTGCCGCTGAAAGATTAATAAGGACATTAGAACCATTATAATGGTTCTAAAACTTCCTCTTTCCAATTTTTTTATATCAAATAATGCAGTATCAGCGATGGCCATAACAGCCATTACCCCTGCCTGTACAGGATCTGTTATTACAAGATCCGCCTTTTCAGTCACACTTCCCGGCATATTGAGGCTTATCACAATAACATCATGCTCCTCTTTAATATCTTCAATGGCATCTGAAATTTTACCACCCATGAGAGAACCTGCAAGCACCAGTGCACCAATTCTAGGAAGTCTTGCAACTGCAGATACAGCTTCTGCAAGTTCTTGCTCTCCAACCAAAGGAATGGTATCAACACTGATTCTTTCACCCCTGATATTGTGGCGATCCGCCTCTGTAATTGCACCTTGTGCAACCATTGCAACTTGCGCCCCTCCACCAATGATGATTATTCTTTTTCCATAGATTTCTCCCAATGATCGGTGTGTAATAACATCATCAACCTTCCCATGGGTAAGAATATTGTGTGCAAGGGTTTCAATATCCTTAACATCTTCCAGTTCCATGTAAACTGAAGCAGTTTCATCCTTCTCTACAAATAAATGTGTGTATGATATGTTTATCCCACATTTAGCCATCATTTCTGTTATATCCCTGAGTACACCAGGTTTGTTATGGGCTTTTATTGTAATGGCAAATTCTTTCATGTTATCTCCTATAAGTTGATTAGAGTTACTATGGAAATTCTTACTAAATAAATTATCTTGATACAAAAATCATCCAGTATTAATAAACGAGTATAACCCCACTCCAAAGATATCGTTAGTGCCTAGTTGAACAGTTCCAAATGGTATTTCCATAAACTAACATACGTTAGTATTTATAATATGTTCAACACAACCCATTATTAACGAACATTTGTTAGTTTCATTTATTGAAAGTCAGATGAACGGAGTATAATAGCCATGAAAAAAGAAAAAAGTCCCCAAAAAACATTAACCACCAAAGAACGTATTTTCCAAGCGTCGGTCAACCTTTTTTCTCAAAAAGGTTTTGATGCTGTTTCCATGAGAGAAATAGGTAGAGAAGTTGGGATTAGAGAAAGTTCAATTTACAATCACTACAAAAACAAGGACGCAATATTAGAAAGTATAATCAACCATTTAATAGATAAATTAGGAGCTATGAGTCTTACAGATGAAGAAATGGACGTATTAATTTCCGAAAGTCCTGAATTATTCTTTGAAACTGGTTCAAGAGAATTTTTTAATGGGATGTCCAATCCTGAAACAGAAAAAATTTGGAGGATCTTGTCAATTGAAGTGTTTCACAACGAAAAGATCAAGACTTTTTTTGTTAACGAGCTCCTTGAGAGCCCTATAAAAGAGTGGGAAAGGATATTCACTAAAATGATGAAAAAAGGCATCATAAAAGAGTACGATCCAAGGGTTCTTGCGATGGAATATTTTTCATTCGCATTGTATCTATTCTTTGAGTACTTCATACTGAAATATGATACTAAATACTCCTCTTTTACGGATATGGCCTATAAAAAAATGATAGATCACACAAATTTCATATTAAGCTCGGTAAAAGTTGAAAATGATGAAGATTCAAACTTAAAATTATGAACAAAATTCAGGACGCCCGAAGTAAGTTAAACTTAAACTTTTTAGGTATATAAAAATGGACAGTCAAAAACATAAAAAAACTCCTGTAGAAAAAAATAGCCCCGATTGTTTTAAAAAGTCCTTTTAATGGGTTACAATGGAGCAAACAACACAGGTTCTGAAACCAGGTTAATTTCAATCATTGAAGATCTTAGAACGGTTTTTGGAAAGGATGTTGAGCTGACAATTCCCACCCTCAATGAAAAAAATCTTAGAAGGTATTTAGAAGAAGACGAGCATTTAAAAATTGTTCCCATACCCTCCATATACTTCTTTGCCCTGAAAAAAATTGTGGAAAAACAGGATCTTGTTTTGCTTGTGGAGGGCAGTTGTTACATGGATACTTGGACTTCAGCTCTTTTGTGGGCGTTTTTATGGACTACGAGATGCGCATATAATCAGGGCATTCCCTGTATCGCGTATGCTGTGGACTCAGGAGATCTTTCCAAGTTCAACAGATTTTTAGTGAGAAGAGAAGCAAACAAAACAGATCTCATAATAACAAGAACCACCTATGCAATGGAACGTTTAATTGAGATAGGTGTCACGGCCCCGATAGTAAGCACAGCAGACTGTGCATTCTCATTTGAAACAAAATTGGAAGCTAAACATAGTCTTAAAAAAATCTGGAACTCTGAACAACACGGCTCAAATGAAGGATTTGTTGGAATGGCTGTGGTGGACTTTCATCTTTGGCCTGTTGTAATAAGACCGTGGGGAAGAAAGATAAACCTATACAAATGGCCTTACTATTTCTCAAGATCCAAGTCCCGAGTTCAAAGTAGTAAAACCTTGAGCAAAAACTGGGCTCGTGAAGCAGACAGGATCGTTGAATTGTACAGTAAAAACATAATCCTAATCTGCATGGAAGAGTTGGATGAACCACTTGCAATTGAAATTAAAAACAGAATGAAACACTCAGAAAAGGCTCAGATCGTATCAGCAGGGACTTACAACGCATCCCAAATGACAGAAGTTCTAAGAAGTCTTGAACTACTGATAACATCAAGATATCATGCGGGAGTGTTATCCATGAAAAGATCAGTGCCTCAAATAGGGGTTGGGCATGATCAGAGGCTTAAAGGTCTGTATAAAGACATTGAAATTGAAAAAGAACTTTTTATAGATTATCCCAAGGATAATTCCAACGTGGAGAGAATATGGAAAACCCTTTCAAAAAAGGTTGATGAACTTATGGAAAATCCACAACACGTGAAGGAATTAATTGGAAAATGTTATCAAAAACAGGTGGAACTGTCACTAAATAACAAAAAATACCTTAAAAAATTTTTATTTGAACACAAGGATGTGATGGTTTGAAAGACAGAATTTTCCTAACTGGAGCAACCGGATTTTTAGGTACTCAAATTGCTGAAAGCTTGATAAAACAGCCTGATATATCATTAATATTACTTGTAAGGGGTAATAATTATGATGAAGCACTTAAACATCTTTCAAGAAGTTGGTGGGAATCTGAAACCCTTATGAATGAATTGAAAAGGATTGATACTCCACATTCCAAGATCATGATCATGCAGGGTGATGTAACCCAGGAATTGCTGGGACTCGACCAGGAAAATTTCAGATATTTAGTTGAAAATGTAACTCATGTGGTACATGCAGCTGCCGATCTAAGACTGAACAGTTCCATTGAAAATTTGAGAAGAATTAATCTTCAGGGAACTGAAAACATGATCAGTATGGCCTTAAAAGCCAAAAATTATCTGTTAAAAAAGTTTTCACATATTTCAACAGCCTACGTTGCTGGTAAAAGGAAGGGTTTAATTGAAGAAGATTCTTTAAGTGGCAAATTGGGATTTAAAACTAACTACGAACAAAGCAAATTCGAAGCAGAAGAAGCTGTTAGAAAAGCAGACCTGCCATTTGTGATATTAAGGCCAGGGATGATAGTAGGAGATTCTACAACCGGCTACATCAAAACTTTCAACACCATATACTCATTAATACGTCTTTATATGAATGGATTACAATTATTTCCAGTTTCTAAAAATTTGAAGATCAACATGGTACCAGTAGATTACGTTGCAGATGCAGTTTGTACCATTACCTTAAATGAAGATTCAACCAGTAAAACATTCCATTTAACCGGGCCATATCAAGACAGCCCCACTGTTCAGGAGCTGGTTAGTTTAGTCAAAAAATGGGCATCTGAAAATTTAGATTTAAATCTTCCCAAACCCCTATACATACCATTATCTCCAATGTTACACATTGCAGATAGAGTTCTAAATACTGATCATGGCGTTGGTAGAGTTCTTCATGAACTCAAACCCTACATGAAGGAAGACAGAATTTTCGACACCAAAAACACTGAACTTTTCATGGGAGAATACCCTCTCAATTGGGCTGATTATCTTCCTAAATTATTGGAATTCGCCGCATATTACGGATTTTTTCACCGTTCATCGCGAACAGTGCATGAACAAATAATTTACAGATTGAACAGGAGTTTACCAGTTAATTATTATGATATTGTGGATGGCAACTACATAAAATTAACAGCACCAAACTTTAAAGAACAGGTTTCAAAGGTCTTAAATGGACTTTCGGCCATGGGGATAACGAAAGGGGACCGTGTAGCAATTGCAGGTTTTAACAGTACCCGCTATCTATCACTTGATGTGGCTATCGGACTATTGGGAGCTGTTAATGTTCCAATATATTACACCAGCCCCGTGGATGAAATAAATGAAATATTAGAAGATTGTGATGCATCCATAATATTTTTAGGCACCCCTGAATTGTTGAGTAGTTCAAATAAAATTAACATTCCAGTGGTATCGTTCTACAGAGATAGTGACATCCACTCGAAGATAGTATCATGGAGTGAATTTTTAAATCCTGAAACTGATGTGTTTATCAAAGATCCTGCTGAAATTATTGCATCCGTAGATTTTAATGATACCGCCACCATACGCTACACTTCAGGTACAACTGGGAAGCCGGCAGGAGTTCGTTTCAGCCATGGAAATTTGAGGTGGATGGCAGAATTTATTGCATCAATACCTCCATGGTCTGATCGAACATCAAATATCAAGTATTTATCATTTTTACCAATGAATCATGTTGTTGAAGGAATTTTAGGAACATATTCTCCGTATTATGCTCCTGCATCCCTTGAACTTTACTTTCTTGAAAACTTCCACGAACTTGAATCTGCCCTACCGCAAGTTAGGCCAACCATTTTTTCTCTGTTCCAAGGTTCTATGAAAAAATTTGGTCCAAACTTCGTAGGGAACGGTTGGGAGATATGTACCTAAACACAAATAGAGGTGGATTGAAACGTATCTATGGAAAAATATTGAAAAGAGTCCTACTTAAAATGGCAGGTTTGGATGAATGTGCCCAGTTAATAGTAGGTTCAGCACCGATTAGTGAAGATCTTCTCAGAGCATTTCAAGAACTTGGGATCGAAATACATAATGCATACGGATTGACAGAAGCACCACTACTGACCATAAACAGACTGGGATCAAATGTCATTGGAACTGTTGGAACTCCCCTTCCAGAAACCCATATCTCCACAACTGAAGACAGGGAAATAATTGTTAAAGGTCCCCAGTTAACATCAGGCTACTACAACAACAATCAAAAAATAAACATCACTTCAATGAAGGATGGTTTAAAACAGGAGATTACGGTCATTTGACTTCAAAAGGGAATTTGGTGATTACTGGAAGAAAAAAGAGATGATAGTGAACTCCTATGGCAAAAGTATTCGACCGCTTAAGGTGGAAGGTAAACTCAAATTAATTGAAGGAGTATCAGAAGTCATGCTTGTGGGAGATCAAAAACCCTACTCCATAGCAATGATCTGGATGAATGAAACCTTCAACCCCACACAATTCAGAATCGACCTCAAAAAAATCAACCAAAAACTTTCAAATCCGGAAAAAATCAGAAAATGGATGGTTATAAAGGATGAACTTTCCATTGAACAGGGCGATATCACAGCAAATCTTAAATTAAAACGTCAAAACATTCTAAAGAAATATGAAACATCTGTAGACATGATTTACAATAAATCTTGGAATGAACTACTCAAACATAACCCTGAGATAATTTTCTATGGCAAGGATGGTGAAGATCATGGGCATTAAACTTAGAATCTTAGCTGCCTGGACCCCAAAATTCATAATTAAAAAGGAATTGAAAGGAACAACCAAAATAACAAACAATTATCTAGACCGGCTCATTGTTGAACAAGGCGGATCACCACCAAAACAGGAATATTTAAAGGGAAATCTTGATAAAAGAAGAAAAGAAATGGCCATGGGCCATAACAGACGTGTGAAACTGTTGATCGATCTTTTGGGCGAACCCATGGCTATGGAAGAGGGAAGGAAAAGAATGTTTGAAGCCGGATTAATACTCGGCCAACATGCTCAAAAGGTTCTTGGAGTTGGAGATAATGTGGAAGACACCATTAAAGCTGCCAAAATACTCTACAAAATACTGGGGATTGAATTTTCCATTGAAAATACTGATGGTAACATCATCCTATGGGTTAGTTCATGTGTCCTTTCCAAATATTACTCTTCTCAAACCTGCAGTGTCCTAAGTTATGCAGATAAAGGTGTTTTAAAAGGTTTAAATAAAAATATGGACTTAAAATTTGTAGAAAAAATCACATCGGGTTCAAAAAGATGTAAGGCATGTATAAATATGGGAGGAGGAATTTGATGAAAGTAGTAGTTGTTGGATCTGGAGCCGGAGGAGCTTCAGCTGCCATGGAACTGGCCAAAATGGGTCATGAAGTCACTATTCTAGAATCTGGTAAACCATTCAAACCATTCACACGATTAATGACCTTAACAGAACCTCTGAAAAATTTAGGTTTGTTTGGGAACGAAAGAAACATCATGAGAATTTTTCCACCTATGAATGTTGCAAGATCAAGCAAAAAACTCGTTATTGTGAGGGGAATTACCCAGGGAGGTTGTACAGCTATATCCTGTGGAAACATGGTGCGTGCTGATCATGGTTTGAAAGAGATGGGATTGGATCTCACACCAGAATTTGAAGCCATCGAAAATCAAACTTCAATCAATCCTGTTCCAAAAAATAGATGGAGACCGCTCACACAAAAAATGTTTGAAAGTGCTGAAGAATTAAATTTAAATCCCAGTCCAACACCGAAAGCTGTGGAATTTCATAAATGTACATCATGTGGACTCTGTGAGATGGGCTGTCACACTGGTGCTCGTTGGGATTCTGGTAAATTATTGGACATTGCCATTGAAAATGGGGCAATTCTCAACACATCTTCAAGAGTTCAAAAGGTTTTAACCCGTAATAATCAAGTTTATGGAGTTTCAGTAAAAAGAGGAAAATCCAACCATGTATATCCTGCAGATGCTGTTGTATTGGCAGCTGGTGGAGTTGGAACAGCACAAATTTTGAAGAAATCAGGAATTTATTGCGAAGACAAGTTATGGGTGGATATTGTATTAACCTTAGGTGGAGTTTTAAAAAATTCAAAACAGTTAAGAGAGCCACCAATGGCATGGTACAGTTCACAAAAAGATTATATACTCTCCCCCTACATTGACATACTTTCACATTACTTCCACAAACCATGGCGTGATGTTTCTTTAAATGATAGGGTGGGAATTATGGTGAAACTGGCAGATATGGGAAATGGTTCCGTGCTTGAAGATGGAACAATCGAAAAGGAAGTCACCAACACTGATGAAGCAAAGTTAGATGACGCCATACTCAATGCAAAAAATATCATGGAGATTTCAGGAGTATCAGGCCCATTTGTGAAGGGAATGTACAATGGAGGCCATCTTGGAGGGACAGTTCCATTAAAAAGGAAGGATATTTCTTCTATGCGTTCATCAGAATTACCTGATGGACTTTGGATTGCTGATCTGTCATTGGCTCCCCTATCACAGGGACTTCCAACCATGATGTTGGCAAGTGCTCTGGCAATGAGAGTCTCCAAAAAATATGTGAATAATGTTCTAACTTAAATTGAAGCAGTAAATTAAAGAATCAACAAACCTTCAATTCTTATAAAAAAAATAGGGAGAAACTACCCAGCTTCTTTTTCCTTCTTCAATTGATCTAATTTGAGTTTGGCCCTTCTGAAATTACTTAAAAAACTGTCCTTTTCAGTTATGGGCGTAATTTCAAGTCCGAGTTGACGGTGCTCTTCGATCCATTCTTCGTTAAATACTGGGATCTCCATTTTTATTGGTTCTTCAGTTGGATTTACCACTATAAGGTTTCGGTAAGGAAACTGTGTTTCGATAATATATCCTCCAACACTCACGATATGCATTGGACTTACAACGAACTTCATTCAATCACCATTTTAAATTCTTTTTTCTTTAGTCTCTAAAAAATTTGAGTATCATAAGAATGATACTACTAAGGCCAGTATTCCTATGATTGAAACTCCTGCAACCACTGGATAGAACTGTTTGTTGGTAAATATGGGTGAAAATGCACTCATAATTGCCATTAGTATTGGGAATATCAATGCAACTGCAATTGTTACCAGAATATTCCAGCTGAATAGGTTTGGAGGAATTCCCAAAAATAATGTTGTAAACAGACTAGCAAGTACAAACATGAGGAATCCACGGGTAATGTAAACATAAGCCCTGTATTTAGCAGCATATTCCATTAAGGGACCTTCTATCACATCAGCCTTAGTCTTCAATATGACGAATGGGTACTCGTTTAGGAGTATCATGTATCCTATGAAGAATACTATTGCCCCAAGGACACCTGCCATTGTGAAAAGAATTGGACCATGAATCTGCTGATAATTCACAATTCCACTCAGGTAGATGGATTTTGAAAGTGCCACCGGTATAAATAGCGCTATGTAAAGTGGGAACGAACCAAATGCTATCAACCTAAATGCTCTCAGTGAACTGAGTTCTTCCATAAATGTTCTGGTTGTGTTTGGATGTTTAGCTCCCTTCACTATGTCTGGAAATGGCATTTTAAGTGACATTATTGATTTAGATAGGGAACCCATAAACATGTAAATGACTTCTTCAATCTTCAACAATCCCACAATTGCTATTATGCTGGTTAACGCTGCTAATGCGTATAACTGTGGCATTAAGAACAATAATATAAATATTACTGATAAAAGGCTTATTAATGGAAGCGCATTGTACAGTTTAGGCATTGGTGAATTTGGGTTTATTGTTTGTTTGAAGAAAAATTTGAGGGGTGCCATAATACCTGCACTAGATATTGGTGGACCTACCCTCTGCTGTATTCTTGCGTGAACAAACTTCCTCTCAATCCCTGGAAGCCATACACTGACTATTAATGCAACTAACAACGTTCCTATTACGGCTATTAGGGAATTTACTGCTGTCATCATGATCTCCTTTTATATTTTGATTATCTGAATTGCACGATCTGTGCAGGTGAAACAGGGATCGCACTGTACAATTGCAAGCTGAGCATCAGTTATATGATGTCCCACCGCCGCATACTGCATAGCACCTATGTTAGCAATGGATGGAGTTCTTACAATAGAATTTCTCACCCTCCCATCTTCCAAAGCATATGAATGATAGAGTTTTCCCCTTGGAACTTCAATATAACTCTTTGTTATTGGTGCATCCTGCATATCCCAACTTCTGTTGGTTATTTTTCCATCTGGAAGATGTTTTATGGCTTGTCTAATGATATTTATGGCCTCTGGAATTTCTAAAACCCTCATGAGAAGGTTAGATTTTACATCTCCATCATCCTGAGTAATCACATTGAATTCAAATGGTTCATAGGCCTCCATCTCTGTTCGAAGATCCGTTTCCACACCTGTAGACCTCAAAGTTGGACCAGACGCTGCCAGTTCAATTGCTTGTTTTCTGGTTAAAACTCCAACTCCAGTTATACGTGACATGATCATGGGATCTGAAACAAATCTGTCTGCAAAATCCAAGATCTTCTCCTCGATGATATCCATTCCTTCACTGATCTTTTGGATCCTCATGGCATCTAATTCACATCTTGGCCTTACACCACCAATGATGGAAGCTCCGTACTGTACCCTGTTACCTCCAATCATTCTGAGAAGTTCCATTACTGTTTCCCTTATGTAGAATATCCTCATTGCAAATGTTTCGTGTCCTAAAACTTCGTTTCCATGTGCAAGATAAAGGAGGTGGCTGTGCAGCCTTTCAAGTTCTTCCATTATAACCCTTATGTACTGAGCACGTTCAGGGACATCAATTCCAATGGCTTTCTCTGCAACAAGGACAGAATTCCATATGTGGCTGTTGGAACATATTCCACATATCTTCTCTGTTAAACTATTTGCCTTCTCTACAGGAAGACCCTCCATAATCCTTTCAATACCCCTATGATTAATTCCTACTGTTATCTCAGCATCCTTAACCATTTCATCCTCTACAAATAATCTGACCCTGTAGGGTTCAATTGCAGCAGAGTGCACCGGGCCCATTGCAACTTCTGTTTCAATGACATTTTTTTCGGTTATCTTGTTATTTTCATTCATAAATCCACCTTCAAATGAGTTTGAGATTTAATTTACCCAGTTATTTAGCATCCAAGAGCAAAGGTAATGCTGAAACCACACCTGAAAGTACGTCTTCAGGTCTGACAGCACATCCTGGAACCTTTGCATCGACGGGTATGATATTGTCTACAGGTCCCATAATTTCCTCTGAGGGAATATCACCATGTATGTTCTTGTATACTCCTCCCATGAGAGCACATGCTCCAGCAGCTATGACTGCCTTAGGTTCGGGTATTGCATCGTAAATTTCCCTGAGTGGTTTCTCGTTGTGTTTTGTTACAGGGCCCGTAACAACAAGTACATCTGCTTCTCTAGGATTCCAAGTTAGAAATACTTTGTACTGTTCAGCATCGTATTTTGGTGATAATACACAGTTAACAATTTCAATATCACAGCCGTTACATCCCCCTGTATAAACAAGCATTATGTGAACAGCTCTTGCCCTTGAATATGATTTTAAGCTCATATTATTCCTCTTAAGGTCTAATTATTTTTATGATAATTTTTATTCAATGAAATTTTATTCTAGTTTTCCTTCCTCTTTTTTAGTATGGTGGAATCTGCTAAGTACTGTGATATGAAGGCCACTTTATCATCGGATATTTTCACTGGTTTTTCTAGTAGTTTTGAAATATCTGATTCAACAATCCCCACATCATTCGGATGGATTGTACCTGCCTCTCCAAACAAAGCATATAATGGGCAGAAGTCATGGCAATAGTAACAGTGTACACATTTTAAACTGTTAAGCACGGGTATTTTATCCTTAACAAGTCCTTCCATCAACTTCACTGGTTCTGGAAGGTCAACCATCTCGATTGCCTGGGTTGGACACGCATTGGAACATCCCCCACAACCTATACATGACTGTTCTGCCACCTTTTCAGTTGGGACTATCTTTCCCTCGAGGATTTTGCTCCGGAGTTCCATGTCTGTAACCCTGTCGGATGCAAAGATAATTCTCTTAGTGTTGTTGATTATTCCATCCAGGAATATTCTAATTAAATTTTTCATTCTGATACCTCAAATTCTCTTTCAAGTATAATTGCCTTTGCTGGACATGCATTGGAACAAGCTCCACAGTATATGCATTTAGAGTCATCCACAACGATATTTCCCTCAGAATTTTCAGTGATGGCATCTTCTGGACATATTTTGGTGCATAGTTTACATTTCATGCACATTTTATCCTGTACAAATGTGAAACCTTCTTTAATAGATTTTTTAAGGGTAGCAGTTCTTGGTATTGCGTTGACTGGACAATGGATGGCACATGTTTCACATAAAATGCATTTATCCATATCCACATCTATAGAACCTCTTCTTAATGTTATAGCTCCTTTTGGACATAATTCAGAGCATATACCACAAGTTATACAATCTTCAGATACTGTTCCATCCCATTTAATGTTCTGGAGTTTTCTTGCTTTGTTAACATCACAGGCCTGAACACATTTACCACAGGATACACAAAAGCCTTCAATTGCACGATCAGGATCTTTTGATTCCCTTATTGTGTCCACTGGACACACTTCTAAACATTCCATTGTTGTGCATTCTCTGCAGAGTGTGGGATCATAACGGAGTTTTCCATCCACCACTTTCAGTGCCCCGTGTGTACATGCTTCTGCACATAGACCACAGTTTAAGCAGGAAACTATGGAACCTTCGATGGTTTCTCCTTCATCAGGTTTTCTTATGTGTAGTTTGAAGTCTTGGGTGTACATGGCAGAGTTAGGACATTCAAAAACACATTTGAGACATAATGTACATTTAGTTTCATCAATAACTCCATCCTTTATTGCGCCCACTGGACAAACATCTTCACATATTCTGCAATCTGTGCACAAGCCTTCAGAGTCCACATCCACAATTATGGCGTTGGTTGGGCAGTAATATTCACACCTTCCACAGAGTGTACATTTTTCAGGATCTGTGCAGATATTAGTTCTGGTAGCGTATTCTTCCTCTTTTTTAACCCTTGAACCTGGTTGAATAGTGAGGTTGAGTGATTCTAAAAATTTAAGCTGTCTATCTTCTATAACATCTTGTGCATCTGCCCTTGCTTTAACTGGGCATGCATCAACACATATTCCACATCTTGCACATATTCCCTTCACAACACCGTCCTCTATTTTGATGTTGTTAACTGGACATGTCATCTCACACACACCACATGCATTGCACTTGGCACGGTCGACAACGAATCCTCCAAATTTATTTTTAAATATTGCGCTGTTTGGACAGGCATCTTTACAGGCACCACATGTGATGCAACTGAATGCCTTTCCATCAATGATTCTGATGGCTTCAGTCGGGCATTCTTCAACACACTTTCCAATGCCTTCACATTTCTTTGTTGATAGGAACATGACATTTACCTTCTTATAATTTGATTAATTTTATTGGTTATTTTAACTCTTATCCTCTTCCGAATGTTAATTTACCCACAACTATACCTACGAATGCAGATATAAGTCCGTTAGCAAGTATTGAATCTGTGTAAAATGGGAAAGGACCTAATTGGTATGCCATTACAATCACAACTATTGCCAGCAACACATAGACCGAAGCAGGAAAGTACATCTTACTCTCGGGATTTGGTTTAATTCTTGTTCCGAGTATGAATCCAATTATGAATCCCAGAACAAGTGGGCCTATATAAACCATTTAGTTACTCTCCATTTTCTTTATTAGTTTATCACTCTCTAGGAATGTTATCACAACCGCACTTAAACCAACCAGAACCTTTAACCCCACAACAAAGTTGAGGTAAGGAATTATACCTGCGTGTATTGGGTCAGGATAATCGAATATGTTAACTATGTTCGGTGGAACTATATGGTACAGATCAACTCCCAAGTTGTAAAGGAAGAATCCTGTTGTGAACAAACCTGCTAGCCCTAGGAATATGTATCCTATAGCACCAATACTTTCTAAGGATGCCATGAAATTGTGACTAAGTTTTATAGGTGTTTTGTCAACTCCATACACTACTAAACTGAAAATTATTCCTGCCGCTATCATGGCCCCGCCCTGAAATCCTCCTCCAGGTGTTATGTGTCCTCCCAGAATTGTGAGTGCGCCGTAGCACATGAATACGACTGATGCAGGAAATGCAAATAGTTTTAAAATTGTACTCATTCATCATCACCTCCAAGATCTACTTGGCCCCTTCCAAATATTAGAAGGGTAATTATAACTGCTGTTACAAGAATCAATGCTTCTCCAAGGGTATCGTATCCTCTCCAATCAAACACTACGTTTGTAACCATGTTAGGAGCTATGTGAGGTCCCACCCAGTTGTATATATAACTTATTCCAGGGTAGATCATTGTGGAAAAGTGGAATATTGACTGGAACAGTGTGGCTGCAAATATTAAAAGTGCGAGTCCTGCTATGACATTTCGAATTCCTTCAGACATTTAAATTCCCCCAATAGAATAGTGAAACTATTATCGCAAGTGCAACAATTACATAGAAACTCATGGTGGCTAGTGAATCATTCTGTTCTCTTTTCAACTTGGGCATGATTGGCATTGCCATGAATATTATAAGGAATACAATAACAATCATGGCCATCATGAGTGCTCTGTTTAGTAATCTCAACATCACCACAGCAATTAGAAGGGAAGATATTATTGTGATCTCTGCAGTCAGCATTGAGGTGGCTGAAATATTTGTAACAGGACCTTCATCTCCCGTTTCCATTTTAACGTCTTTTATCTTTTTCAGTATGAAATCATAGATGTTCATATAATCCCTCTTTCTTTATGCTATCCCCATAGCTAGCCCTTGTAAGTAATTGGTTGCAAGTTGTGGATACAATCCAAACACTAAACATATTATTAGTAAACAGACCATTGCCACGATTGTGACCCGTGGTATATTCTCGTTTTCTATAACGAGTCCAGCTGGTTTTGGTCTCAAATATATGGTGTGGAAAGCTCTCATGAAAGTCATGAAGGTTACTATACTCAGTAAAACCATTATTATAGCTACTTCAGGGAGTCCTGAGTTCAGTGATGACTGGACAAGCATAAGTTTACTTTGGAATGCATTGAAAGGTGGAACTCCTGCCATTGCCAGTCCTGCTAAAAGCACCAAGAAAGCTGATTTTGGAGTTTCAACCAACATTCCTCCGAGCTTTTTAAGTTCTGTTTCTTTGGTTTTGTACATTATTGTACCAAATCCTATGAAGAGTAAAGCAGTTATAACAGCTTCGTTAACTGCTTGGAAAAGTCCTGCTGTTATTCCAAATACAGTTCCCAGACCAAATCCAACTCCTATGTAACCAAGTTCTCCAACTGCCAGAAATGCTATTAGCCTCTTGAAATCTGTTTGGGTGATGGCCATGGTAATACCCAGCACCATTGCTATGAGTGAGATTCCGAGGATGAAAATTTCTGCGAAATGAAGGTAAGAGAATATTCTAAGTATGATCACTCCAATAGCCACAAATGTGAACACAGAGAATGCCTGTAAAACTGCTGCACCGGTTGGTAAAGCTTTACTGTACATCGCAGATTTTATTGTGTGGAAAGGTGGAAGACCCGCAGCATATAACCATCCGAAAATTATCAGACTGCCTGCCATGAGCAACACTGGACTGTGAGGATCCACCAGCCCTGTTTTTATGGAGTAAACAATATCAGTGATGTTCACGTTTCCTGTTACTCCCAATAGAAGTGCTATACCCAGAAGTAACATTGGTGAGGCTATGCTGCCCACAATAAGATATTTGAGTGCGGTTTCGTAGTTGTGATCAACTTTGGAAACTAGGACAATTCCCACTTGTGTCAGTGCAGCTATCTCAAAGAACACGTAAAGGTTGAATATATCATCAGAGAGTAGCATTGCCATTACAGATGCAACTCCCATTAAAATGAGATATATATAAACTCCTGAAGGTTTTTTAACCTCGTAAAGGGAAATGAAAATTGCAAAGAGTGCAACAAAACCCAAAATCGTTATCATTAACTTTTGGGCGCTTCCAAATACGTAGGTTATTGCAGGGTGGAAAATGTTAAGTGCGGATCCTGTGATGAAGCTTGGAAGTCCTGTTGCAATGGTTGGATTCTGTGCAAGGGGTGCGTAACCACCGAAGTACTGTATTCCATAGTTTGCAAGCAAAGGTATTGTTGGAAGAAGTAAAGCAACAATTACAGATATTATTTTAACTACCCTACTCTTCTCGTGAAGAAGGTTTAAAAATAAAGCACATGTAATTGGTATTATTATCATCAACGGGATTAAAAGATTTTCTGTACTCATTTAACACCCTCCTCTAATCGAGGATTAACCCTGTAAACAACTAACTGGCTTGGAATGTTCAGTTGGATGTTGACTTTTATATTATCTGATGAGAATTCTGAAAGCATTTCAATTATCTCCAAGAATCTTTGATGCACTTAAGGATCCGTACTTCTTGTTAAGTACTATAATTAAGCCCAGCATGACTGCCATTGTACTGGCCCCTATAACAATACTGGTTAAAACCAGTGCAAATGGAAGGGGATATGCAGCATTCTGAGAAAATTCAGACATGGACATGCCTGGTAAAAATATGTATACAATTCCTCCTGCTTTGTAACCCATTGCAATTAGGAACAGGTTAACACCATCCCCTATGAATGCAAGAGATATAACCTTTTTTATTAGATTATCCAGGAATAATGTACCAAATATGCCTATAACTATCAGTGCGCCAGCAGTTAAAAGTGATGCCAATTGTGTATCCATTATCATATTATTCCTCCACCCTGCGCGTTCTGTAAACTGCCAGAGCAAAAAATACCGGCACTATAGCTGATCCCACTATGGCCTGTGTCAATGCTACATCGGGAGCTTGAAGGAACTGGTAAAGCAATGCTAGGGAAGCCCCTGGAATTCCAGTTAATATGGCTGCCTTTAGGAGATCTCGCTGTAATAGCGTTATAATTGCTCCTAAAATTGTTGTAATCATGAAAACATATTCTATCATTGTTCTTCCTCCCCATAGAAGTAACCGTTGGCAACAGCATGGGCTGCGAATGGTACCAGTATGAAGTAAGCCACTGCTAAGAGTGGTTCGTTGATAGCTAAAAGTGCAAGGATAAGAGCAGTGTCAGCAACCCCTAGAATATGAATCCTAGCGTAAATTACGTTTTCAATATCATCCTTATACTTTAAAATTCCATACGCTGCTAAAAGCACCAGGAAAGCAACAATGATGAGTATTGCCGATTGTATCAAAGTTATTATGTCCGTCACATGATCATCCTCTTAAAACTCTTGCAAATGCTATGGTGCCCACAGGTCCAAGGAATACCAGTGCAGTTGCTATATCCCTACAAAAGGCTAAATTGTAGATGTGTTGGATTAAAATTAGCATGACTGCAATTGAAATACTTAAACCTGACAAACCCACCAGCGCCATCGCTATCTTTTTTCTTGTTGTGATCCTTATTGTGGCCAATGCAAATATTGCAAGAGCCCCCATGAGAATGTATTCTGATATAAGCAGTATGTTCATTCTAACATCCCTTTTATATATGATTCAAATGGAATTACTTCCTCCACAGGACGTGGAGCTATGGTTGCAACCTTTAAAATACAGTTTTCCGAATCAAGATCGATTGAAAGAGTACCTGGTGTTAATGTAATACTGTTCGCAAGTATGGCTTGGGAAACAGGTCTTTTAAGTACGGTCTTGATCTCAACCACCACAGGTTCTATATCTCCATTGATTATTCTTTTGATAACATCAATTTCAGCTTTGAGTATTTCAAAGAGAAGAACGATGAAATAAGCTATTCCATAGTAAATTCTGGTTATAAACATTGCGATTTACCCCATTTTCATACTAGCATGACATTTAAGTAAATTAACATGGCCGCAGGAAAGACAAAAACTGTACATAAATATCAGTTCAAACATGAATCATTTGAAAACCATGATAATTAATTCATCATTATAAAACATGATATATAAATAATTAACTAAATTATTATTTTTTTTAAAATTACGTTTAAAAAAATACTAAAAATTAATTGAATTATATTAATTAAAACCACATGAAATGGTTCCCGTACATCACAACTGAAATAATCACAGCACCCAAATATAATCCCAGTAAAGTAAATCCTGCCAATTTATGAAATTTCTGAGTAGTTATGGGACTTAATAGTTCTACCCCTGCTTTTGTGAAAAGATCTAGTATTATATGACTTATAGCCCCTATTAGAAGAGCTATAAAAACGTAATACGCATTGAATGCATGATTAGATGTAAATAATAGTGCAAGTATGATTATGAAAGCATATATTGGGACTAGTTTCTTGTTTAAAATCACAATTCCAAGTATGAGAGAAATTACAATTAGACTGATCTTGAGACTAATGCCATAATCTGTCATGATGGTGTATGCACCAAGAACAAAAAAACCCACACATGCACTAATAAATATTATTCCTAACAAGGAATGCATGAACCCTCTGTGTTCAGATAAATAGAATAAAAGAGCCATTACAGCTATTAAAATTCCAACTAGATATGGCAGATGTATAATATACAAAATCAAAGCCAAAATAATTCCTAACAAACCTACTATGGTGATGTTCTTCTGATTAACATGATGATCCATATCGATCATTGAAGCACCTATGACAGCTAGTGCTATGTAAAAAACATCCTGAAAGAATGGGAAAACCATTATAATAGCTGCTAAGACATGTTCTTTGTAAGACGGCATTTTAATCGATTTAAGTTTGTATTAACATTTATAATAATTTACCTATTCCTATCACACAACATCGAAGTACTCCAAGTAAGATATCATCTGTCTGAAAGATGCTTCAACACTGCCCGGCCTAACCAGATTATTTTCAGATACAACTTCACAAGTTACTGCTGCAATATATTTAAGGTTACATTCATCTTCCAATGCACCACCATACAATGCACCGGCCAGCTTGTGACATATGACCTTTGATGATGTTGCATTGGTTATATGTTTAGCAATCTTCACGCTTCCAGAACATGGTTTCTTTGAACAGAAAACACTCTCAATACCAGGATTGCTTCCAGGTTTGGTTGAGTGAAAGTCAGCCAAAGATAACACTCCCAAGGTTTCTACAGCCATTAAAATCTTGTTTGTAGCTGAACCCCTCTTTTTCGCAGATCTGTTCATATCAAAACCTTTGAACCTTCTTGAATCATTTTTAGTTGCGTTAGGAACTGCAAATGGAACAACATATACTGTACCGTTTAAGTTTTCAGCATCCAAATACTCTAAAAGTTCAAGTGCCGCAATTTGTGGAGGTATTTCATTCCCATGCACACCAGCTGTGATCATGACCTTGGGTGAACCATTGCCCATCTTCATCATTGGAGTCCCATACCTGGCTGCTTTGATCATTTTGTAGGAAATATCTCCGTCGGGAATATGATCCATGAGCATATTGTTTTGATCAATTGCTCCCCTGTTTTATGAGTTATTATAGTTAGGTGTTTACTTGTCATAACTCCACCAAGTTTAAATTATAATGTTGTGAAATAGTTACTATGTATTTTAAACTGACAAATATAAATTGTTTACAAATTAATTTCAAGGTGATTTAATATGGAAAAAGTGGTTCTTGCATTCAGCGGTGGATTGGACACTTCGGTATGTGTGAAGTTACTACAAGAAAAATACAAGATGGAAGTAGTAACAGCATGTGTCGACGTAGGACAACCTGAAGATGAAATAGAAAGACCAGCACAAGTCGCAAATAATATAGGGGTAAAAAAACACTACACCATCGATGCTAAACACGAATTTGCAGAAGAATTTATTTTCAGAGCAATTAAAGCCAATGCTATGTACGAAGGCTATCCATTGAGCACTTCCCTTGCAAGGCCACTCATTGCCATGAAAATAGTGGAACTGGCCAAAAAAGAACATGCGGATGCAATAGCTCATGGTTGTACTGGAAAGGGAAATGATCAATTCAGGTTCGAAACAACCATAAGATCAAGTTCAGTGTGTGATATCATAGCCCCTGTTAGAGATTTGAACTTAACAAGAACTGAAGAGATGGATTACGCTATTAAAAATGACATCCCAGTTCCTTCGGACAAACTATACAGTATAGACGAGAATCTATGGGGAAGATCCATAGAAGGGGATATTCTAGAGGATCCGATGGTAGAAACTCCTGAAGAAGCATTTGAATGGACCCAATCAACAGAAAATGCTCCTGATGAACCTCAAAAACTTACATTAACCTTTGAAGAAGGTGTGCCCGTAGCAATTGACGGTGAAATGATGAATGCACTAGAAATCATCAAGGAAGTTAATAGGATAGCAGGTTTACATGGCATTGGAAGGGTTGATATCATTGAAGACCGTATCATTGGCTTGAAATCCAGAGAAAACTACGAAACACCCGGAGCTGACCTACTCATCACCGCCCACAAAGCTCTTGAACAGTTAACACTAACCAGAGAAGAACTTAAATTCGGCGAAACAGTAACACAAGCATATTCAGAATTAGTTTACAACGGACTCTGGCATGAACCACTGCGGGAAGATTTAGACTGTATCATAGACAACATGCAACTTAGGGTTTCAGGAGATGTGATTCTGAAACTGCACAAGGGCAGTATAAGAATTTTAGGTCGTGAATCCCCTTATAGTCTTTACAGTGAAGAAGCAGTTTCCTTTGAAGACAAAGAGATGGACCAACGTGAAATAGCAGGAATGGTTAAGAATTACGGATTACAAGCAGCCTGCTATCAAAAAGTATGTAAAAACGAGTAAGTGATCTCATCTACTCACTACTTTTTTTAAGAACTAGGAAGCGAACTGATGGTACTTGAAACTGTATTATTTGGAATTGTTATAGCAGTTTTATTAGCCATAGGACTGGTTATTCTTTTTAAAGCCGCAGGTATCATAATCAAAATCTTGCTTCACATGATCTTCGGGCTTGTAATGCTATTTATAGTGAACCTACTCCCTTTCATTGATATTCCATTGAACATACTGACCGTGCTTGTTGCAGGATTTGGAGGGTTTATCGGAGTGATTTTTCTGGTTATTCTTAATTTAATTGGATTTATCTAACTATTTTTCTTTGAAAACCTTGGGTATTTGATTTATAACATCGGTAGCCAAAAAATTGTAGCCATATGATTTCTCTGCAATATCCCCTGCAACACCATTGATGTAGGAACCTAAAAATGCAGCTTCAAAAGCATCATGGCCCTTTGAAATCAGCCCTGCAACTAACCCTGCTAAAACATCCCCGGTGCCCCCAACAGACATTCCAGGATTTCCATAGGAATTGAGCTTTGTTCTGTTTCCATCTGAAATAATATCAACAACCCCTTTAAGCAGGATAATACATCCAAATTCAGCCGCAATACCTTCCACGGTCTTAATTTTATCATCCAGATCTTCCGGAATATCCACATGGAAAAATGCCCTAAACTCTGCTTTATGTGGTGTTAATACAATTTTTTTTCAGAATCCTTTACAACATTCATATCCACAATTTTTAATGCATCTGCATCCAAAACAATGGGTTTCTGAATTTTTTCAACCATTTCATTTAAAAGTAGACCCGTTTCATCTTTTATTCCGATTCCACAGCCTATCACAACTGAATTCGCACTGTCCGACAGTTCAAGTATGTCAGAAGAATCTTCAAAACGAACATAATCCTCTGAAAGATCTCTAACAATTAAATCCGGAGAATATGATCGTATGGAACTTGATACTGATTTTGGACAAGCCACAGTTGCAATATCCACTCCCGATCTTAGAGCAGCCAGTGCTGCAAGAGCAGGTGCCCCAGAATAATTTTCACTACCTCCCAAAATTAATACACGTCCGTTTTGACCTTTATGGGAATTCAATTCCCTTCTGTTTAATCTGAGAATATCTCCAGGTCCTGTGAATAATTCGGCTTCCATTGGAATGCCAATATCACAAACAGTTAAGTTACCAACATATTTTGAATCTGCATTTAATAGTCCTGTTTTCGGTTTGTGAAATGTTACAGAATGGTTTGCCATCACAGCCCTGTCTGAAACAGAGCCCGTCCGAGGATCCATGCCTGTTGGGATATCAACGGCCACGACCACAGCATCTGAATCATTTATGACTTCAACTGCTCTTGAAATGGGTTCTCTCAGTTTTCCATTTACTCCCGTACCCATCAATGCATCGACAATAATATCTGCATGCGTTGGTTCAATTTGGGAAGAATCATGAATTTTAAATATGTTTAAAGAGGAGTTGTAAAGTCCTAAATTTTGTATAATATTCCAATTCATCCTTGTTTCATTGGATTTGATCTCTGATTCTGTGCCTATAAAATATAGTTCAACATCGTAACCTTGTTGAATCAGATGTCTGGCAGTAACAAAGCCATCTCCCCCATTACCTCCCTTGGCTGCGTAGATTGCGACTTTGCACTTCTTTGATATTGTAAATATCTTCTCTGCAACACATTTTCCTGCATTTTCCATCAGTACTATTCTAGGAATCCCCAGAGCTTCCGAATTTGCATCAGCAACCATCATATCCATTGGATCCATTTTTATCACCATAAACCAGATTCTTGTAAATCTTACTATACTATATTATCAATAACGAGAAAATTAATGATTTCGTATTTTTTAATCAAACATTACTACAAAATATAAAGCCGTCATATTACAATAATTAACTGTAAATCATAAAACATTGAAAAATTGATTAGATTTTAGTAAAGGAATTCTAGTCTTGACACATACTTATTGATTCGGTGATTATATTGCGACCGCCATACCTACCAATACCGCCATTAAGCAAAGATACAGCAGATAAACCTTATGTTCTTGCATTCTATGCAATTATAGGTGTGTTGGTGCTTATTCTCTATGGGATTGTTGGTTCCATCTACATCATGAAGCTAGATCCTTTAAATTCTTTATATTTTACTGTGCAAACAATAGCTACGGTGGGTTTCGGTGATATTCAACCTATAACTCCTATGCAAAAAATTTTCACTATAACCCTTGTTATGGGTGGTGTTGCATTGCTTGCCTACGCATTTACACTTACAATTACGGTGGTAACTATGACTGTTGAAGAAATTACATCAGGTGCCAAACAAAGAAAGATGATAGCTGCATATAACGACCATTTTGTTCTGTGTGGCTATGGAAGAGTTGGTAGTGCTGTGCATAAAGAATTGAAGAAAAGAAATATCCAAGTGATAATTATTGAGAAAAATAAAGATGTTGTAGAAAAGGAACTCTGGCAGGACCCCAATGTTTTAGCAATCCCTGGAGATGCAACAGATGAAAACATCATGGTTGATGCCGGGCTAAAAAGGGCCAGAGGAGTTATAATCACCACTGGTGAAGATGTGGACAACCTTTTCATCACCCTCACTGCCAGGGAAATAAGTCCAAAAATATGGATAGTTACTAGGGCAAGTAAGGCAGAAAATGTTCGCAGACTCTACCGATCCGGTGCTGATAAGGTTATATCTCCTGAAACAAGTGGTGCAGAAGACATCTATTTCGCATCAATGGAACCTACCATCATGAAGATCACTGTAAAGCACAGTGTTGAGGATATTAGAAAGGAATCTGAGATCATACTGAAGTACGGTTGCACATTGGAAAATATAGAGTACCATCTTCCAGAATTTAGCGAACCACTCGCAAGAAAGTTGGGTGTTTCAGACATCAGCCAGCTGAACAGATTTTTAACCAGCTTGGAAAATGAACAATCCAGAAAAAAATCTTTGGAAAATATTTACGAATCAGTGAGCGGAATCCATTCACACTGGATATCAGGACCTAACAAAAAAAGCCTTGATAAAGTCACAGCCCAACTGAAGAAAGAGGGAATTCTTCTAGGAATAAACTTAAACGAAGACGAAATTATGGAAGTGGCCAAGAAAAACGGTAGAATGGTTGAAGTGGTTTTAAAACCAGAAATAAAAATTACAGAATCAC
This sequence comes from Methanobacterium sp. ERen5, assembly GCA_024167805.1. Taxonomy (GTDB): domain Archaea; phylum Methanobacteriota; class Methanobacteria; order Methanobacteriales; family Methanobacteriaceae; genus Methanobacterium_B. The sequence goes on from CP099988.1 coordinate 1,046,123, forward strand.
ACGGTGTCCGAGATATTCAAGAAGAAGCACAGATCATACTCAAACACGGCTGCACCATCGAAGATATTGAGTACTACCTACCCGGATTCCATGAACCACTCAAGAGGAAGATTGGACTTTCAAATAATGAAGAGATGGATCGTTTTTTAAACAAATTAAATCAGGACACTGAAAAAATGGAATCCTTAGAACGGTTATACACCATTTCTGGAGGAGGAATTCATTCCCACATAATATCTGGCCCAGATACTGAAAGTTTGAGAAAAGTTGAAACTGAATTGAAGACCAAAGGATTTCTTTTGGGAGTAAATTTAACTCCAACAGAAATTAACCAAAAAATCACAGAATTTGGTAGGGTTTCAGAATTACTTGTCAGACACAAACCAAGTGAACTAGAAGATAAACGGATCATTATTAAAAATGGCGGCAGAATACTGGATTCCAAACATTATTTACCAGGATTACGTCAAGTTGTAACTCGAAATCTATATTTGAAAGATGAAAATGACTTAATACAATGCGAAGAAGAATATAAAAAACCCGATGCCAGAAGATCCCTTGAAACTCTTTCTCAGATCTCTAGACAAGTGCATTCACACACTGTTTCTGCAAGGGATGCTAAAACAATAAGGAAAATTGTTCAAGAACTCACCAAGGCAGGAATTCTACTTGGAGTGGATCTCCCGCTAGAAGAAATCTGGAAAATTGTTGAAAGCGAGAAGATCGAAGAGTTTTGTATACAATAGGATCATTGCATTGATACCAGTTATTAAAAAAATAAGTAATGGTTGATGTTTTTAACAAACATCATGTAGTTGTAACTGGTATTTACCTAGATTTCCGCCGAAGTTTCCTGCGCTTATCTGAATAATGCCTGAAACTTTAACAGCTGCTTCTATACCTGCTTTCATTGCTGCTTTTACAGCATCTTCATCTACACCATCAATAACAATTTCGTAGACACCGTTTACATTTTCAGGTATTTGGCATCCTTCAACTTCGTCTTTTAATGTTACACACATTTTTTCGTTAGTTGATGCTCCCAAGAATTTGTACTTATTGGAACCTACTTTTGATCCTGATGCTACTATTCCTCCAGGGAACGGTGTAATTGTTCCAGATACAGCTTCAATTGCATCCACTGCTGCATCAGCAGCTAGTAATCCTGCAGGCTGGTTTTCAGCTAGGATAAAGAAATTTCCTCCTGCTACTCCTGCTTTTATACCTAATTCTGCTTCTACACAGAAATCTCCTGACATGAGGGGTATTGAATGAACCTTTCTTCCTTCAACATCAATGGTCTGTTCGTATCCATCACCGAAGAACTTGAGTTTTTGGCCGGTTTTGAGTTTTTCATCTGGCTCATCTAACCAATCAAATACTGCTGTTGTAGCTGCTGTTAGAATACACATTCCCACGCGCTCTAATAATTCATGATCGAGTTTGTCTTTGTTCATGTTACAGATCATTATGGCATATCCAGGCCTTCCATCAGGTGTTTCCTGAGGCGGTACGTAGCAGTCTATTCCTGCTTCTGCTGGGCATCCAATGACCGATGTTCCGTAACCTGTAGCTTCGGTAGCTGCTACCAAAGCCAATTTTTTTGTTGCTGCAGTAATAAGAATTCGGGATACTTTTATATCGAATGCTTCTGCAAAGTTATCTTCTATTTCCACTCCGTTTATATCCATGATTATCACCGACTGATCGTAGTTGAGAAATAGTTATAAATTTTTCCATTTAACTTTGTAAGCTGATATCATTGATTTAAAAAAAATCTGTATATAAATGAGTTGCTAGCTAAAATTTGTCTGAAAATTCCTCCATCACACCCGAACCCACGTATGGAAGCATTCCCATGCCTATGAAAGAGGTCATCCAGAATGATATTAACCTTTCAACTATGGTTGCAGCAGCACTTATTGATGGTGGAACTCCTGCTGCAGAGTACAATATGATCATTATGCCGTCAACTGCACCCACTCCCCGGGAAGTAAAGGAATCATTCCAATTAGAGTTGCAATAACGAAGACAGCTGCTATGATACCCAATGGAACTGGAGTTCCAAATGATGAGAAAACTATGTAAACACGAATTATTTCCATGAACCATATCATAAAGGACAGTGGCAGACCATACATCAGAACTCTTCTGTCCCGTATCATGATATTCATACTGCTTTGGAAGCCTTTCACTGCATTAATAGCTTTATCTTCTATATCATAGTGTTTTTTCTTTGAAAATCTCTTGAAAATTCCAACAAACCACAGTGTGATATTTTGACCAGCTGTTTCGTTTATACACATGAATAGAATTATAAAGAAAACAATGACCAGAACTATGAGTGAAATTATCAAAGCTATGACAATCCATTCAGGTAGTTTTAAAGATAGAACTGAGTACAGTATGGTAATTATTGCTAGTAAAACGAATGGAAATGTGTCTAGACCCCTGTCAGCAATAACAGTGGCAAATGCATTTTCCATTGGAGATTTGGTGTATTTACCCAGCATATAAGCTCTAACTGGTTCGCCACCACCCCTTCCACTCGGAGTTATGTTGTTGACGGCCAGTCCAACCATTAGCATTGGAAATATGTGCTTCTTTCTGATGGATATTCCCAGGGATCGGATAGTTATGGACCATCGTTGGGTCCACATCCCATATATTACAAATTGAACAACCACTGCAAGTAACAAATACCATGGATTGGCTAATTTTAGGGCGTCTTCAATTTTTCCAGGCCCAATGAAAATTATCATCACTGCCAAAATAGCAATTCCAACAATCAGTAGTCCGATGGTTTTACGATTCATAATAATTACCCAAATAATAATACAGTTTATCGCCTGAATTTTTTTAATTATTTTATATCGGTGATGAATTTTCTGGTTTATATAAATTTTCCATAACCAAACCAGAATGTGTCACAAGTTAATTACTTCACAATTTAGATCATCGGGATCAACTAACACAACTGTCTTTTTTCCTGAAACATAACCACAGACCTCGCCAGGATTTATAATTAATGTTTCACTCCCTTTGATTTCAAGTTCATGAGTGTGGCCTCTGATCAATACATCATATTTGCCACTTTTTGCCAGGGCATCAACTATTTGAGGGTTTGTACCATGGATTATGGAGAATTTCCAGCCTTCCACTGAAATTTCTTTGAAGTCTTCTATGAGACAAATCTCAGAATAGGCTTTTTTAAGGCCTTCCCTTTCTCCATCATTGTTCCCAAAAACAGCCACCATTTCTGGCCCTAAATTTTTAAATTCATTGGCAGTGAATGGGGATATTAGATCCCCTGCATGTATAACAAGATCTACATCCAATGAATTGAAGGTTTCAACTGCCTTCCTTACTGCAGGAATATTATCATGGCTGTCAGACATTATACCAATCATTTTATCAACTATTGTTTTTTAGTTTAATAATCTTTTGTGAAGTTAAACAAAACATGATATGAACTTGTGGCAAAGTTTTAGCCCGAATAAATTTCGATCTGACGATCAATTTCCCCTAAAATGGATTTGTTTCCGTTCTGAGTATATGTTTTGAGTGCTTCATCATATTTTTTAAGATCCTTTAGAAAGTTTTCCAAAACCTCTACACTGAGTTGTTCATGAAACTCACCGTAGCCCAGTTTTTCTAGGTAGATTGCATTTAGGATCTGTTCAAACTGTCCCTTAACAGGAACGCTTAGAACTGGTTTTTTGAGGTATATAGCTTCACTGAGTAGTGTGAATCCTCCATTGGCAATTACTGCTTTACAAGAACCTAAATCTTCGAAAAATTGATCTTCATTAAATTTTCTGTACGTTAAATTATCTTCAACATCATCCTTATCAAAACCATAGATTATGAAATTTTCATCAAATTTCTTCAGTAGATCTATCATTTCCAGATTTGAAGAACTGGTCTGGTATACCAGGACATTATCTCCTTTAACTGGTTTTAATTCTAGTATTTGTTTCCTTAAAATTGGTGGAAATATGGATACCTTTTCTGTGTTTTTAACTTCTGGATAAAAATAGGATGTGATTATGTACTTCTGGGGTCGTTGGATAAAGGATCTGACAACTCCTTCAGCTTTGAGTTTATCTCTCGAGAACTTTTTGGGCACATCAAGTTTACATTGGGTGATTACATGCATGTTGTCAATGCTTATCATTGGCACCCTTATTATCTTGCTTAGGATGTTTGAGTAAAATTCAAAGTCCGATATTATGAGATCTGGTTTAAATTTATTTGCTATTCCATACAGCAAACTAATATTGTCCTTAACATCCCTTGGAAGGTATTTCATTGCGTTAATAAATGTTTTTTTATCGTTCACAGCATTATTTTCGTAGACTGTGTTGAAACCATATATCCTGTAAACATCATCGAATTTTTGGGATAAAAAATCATAGGCCCTTTCACTTGCAAAAACCATCACTTCATTATCATTTTTAAGATGATCCAAAATCACAGAGGTCCTTATTGCATGACCCATGCCCTCTCCACAGGCAGCATATATTATTCTTGGTTTGTAATTTTCATCACTATCGTGTCCAAAGTTGTAGTCGAGTTCATCGGCACTGATCTTCTTTCCCCTGAAATCATATATCGTGCTTTTAGTATACTTGAATGCCAGATCCTTAATTCCTTCCTCCTCAAGCCGCCTAGTAGAAACAAGAAGCCTAGGATTTCTTAAAACTTTGAATGTACTTATTTTTCCCATTCTTTCGATATAATCACTGTCTTCCCCAAAATCTAGATCTTCATCAAACCCATTAATCTCGTTATGAAGCTTTTTAGTGGTTAAAATTCCGTAGCATCCTGCTCCATGAGGTTTTATGGACTCAACACGTTTCATGAAAAAATTAGCGAATTTATGAAGGGCTTTGTCCACATTTTTATCGCTTAATGGTAGTATCTGAGTAATTGCTATTCCAAGATCCTTTTCTTCAAACTCTTCTATGGCAGATGTAAGATAGCCAGAACTCAGTACAACATCTGAGTCCAAAAATAACAGGTAGTCCCCTTCTGCAGATTCAGCCCCATTATTTCTCCCCATGGCAGGTAAACCTCCACTAATAACTTTACAACCATTAGAATCAGCAATATCTCGTGTGGTGTCTTTTGATCCTGCATCCGCTACGATAATCTCGTAATCTTTAAAATCTTGCTCCTTTATGCTGTAAAGAAGTTTGGGAAGATATTTCTCTTCATTGTACGTTGGAATAATGATACTTAACTTCACACTAATAATTACACCCTCAGTATTGTAATATGTTTATATATCTAGAAAATTATATCAATTTTTCTATTTCAGCTCCTGAAAAAAGAATAACTATCCCATGAAACAAAAAACAGATGATATTTATCCTTTAATGTGTCAAATGAAGTGTTCAAAGCTGTAAATTCGTTCATGTTAGCTGGAACTGTTATCATCGTGTTGTTACCCACTGTCCTTTCATTTATAACATTAAACCCTGTCATGGTCACATTCTCATGTTCACCTAAAATTGTTATTTCATACACATCGGGACTGCTTCCCATGAAGCTGATGAATATTCTTAAAATCAAGAGTAAAACGATAATCATCGATGGTTTGACGAGAACTCTGGGAGAGAATGGTTTTTTTATGGAATAAATCCCGAGTAAACCAGCTAATCCAACCATTGCAGGTGCTGAGAAAAGTCCCCCATCCAACATGCCAATCATAGTTGTTGTAATTGCAAATATCAAGATAATGTTTTGTATATCTGGACGTTTTTCAGTCGATAACACGCCTAAAATGTAAACAATTGGAAAAACAACGAAAATAACTGCTGCAAACCTTGGAATATAAGCTGCAATTGAAATCGCAGTATGAATATTTGATTGTAAATTTAGCCCGATGTCTGATATTAAAATGCCGAGCATTGATTTGTATACATGACTGTGTATTATACTACTGGTCCCAATTTGAGGACTCGTAGAAACAAAGGTTGTGAATATTGACACTCCAAATTTGAGTCTGATCCATATTTCTATCAGAAGTCCCAACACATACGTGATTGAAATTATAATAATCAGGATTTTAAGATAGTAATTTCCAGGTTTATTAAATATATTCAATTTTTTTGGGAATTTAGAACTTTGAATTGACTGTGAAAATATTAACAGGCTTCCCATTAACATGAAAAATATTATGGATTTTCCCTTAGAAGATCCCATGAGAAAGGAGTATGTTAATTCCAGAATTAGCTTATCGAAAGTGTTCACCGCGATCAAAACTAAACTAAAAACAATCATGATCAGCCCAATAATACTCAAACGATTAATATGCAATGGATCACCTTTAAAAAAACAAACAGTTTACAATAAACTTTTTTTATCAACCTAAAATTGGAATGTTTTGTTTTCCATAATTCAATTTCCTTCTAAACGTTATTTGATTTAACATTAATAGTTTACTAATCCCAAAAAAACCTGTTCATCAAATCTGCAGGAGATTGGGTTAATCAAATTGCAGGTTTGAAAAAGGGAGATTAACTGAAAATAAGTTGTCAGAATAAAAAAAGTTGTGAATATTTTATTTGTGTCTAATACTTTCAAGAATGATTTTATTTCTGTTGAGAGCATGAATTGGGTTATTTGAAACTAATTATTCATATTTAACTGCAGTTCCGGTTACAGTTACCATTATGGTGTTTCCCATTGTTCCACCAAGGTTGTTGTATTTAATACGAATTCCTATAATGGCATTTCCACCTTTTTTACTAGTTTTTTCTTCCATGCTACCAATTGCAAGGTCACGGGCCTTTTTTAGTTCTTCTTCATATGCAGAGGTTCTACCTCCAACTACATCCCTAACTCCTGAAAAAAGATCTTTATAAACGTTGGCACCTAAGAGTGATTCTCCAGTTACCAATCCATAGTATTCAACGATTTTATGCCCCTCAATATTTGGTGTGGTTAATATCAGCATTCTAAACTTACTCCTCAAATTTTAAATGAAAATCATCCCACTATCATATGATATCTTAATTTTATTTGTTGAATTATCATATTAATATTTTCTATATTATTCAACCATGCAGTTAGACTAGGTAGATCAAAATAAAAAAATAAGAAGTATTTCAACTTCTTAACCTTAGTTTAAGAATTTAAAACAAATTTTTTTACTTTACAAATATTACGGGTTTTGATGTTCTTCCAGTAGAGACAACCCAATTCATTCGTGTAAGTAATGCACTGAAAGAAATAGTTCTGTAACCATAGGATGGATCAGCTATCTTTGCAAGCCCAGAATTCATATTTAATCCCATGAGTACAACGTAGTGTCCAGATGTATTTGGGTTTAAAAATGACCTAATATGAAGTATAACTGGATGATTGGTTGATATGTACTTGTAAAGACCTCCCCAACCTACTGAAGAGAACTTTGAATCCCATGCACTAAGTTTTGTGCCGTAGATAGAATTTACTTTTTTCACAGCATTTATCAATCCTGAGTGTGTGGTACCCACATTTGAACTTGAACTTGCATAGGATGCAAGGGTCATTTCATTCAGTGATAGACCATAATCAGACAGCTCCATTTTAAGTGAAGACGGTCCGCATGTGTAAGAAGTATCCTGATGATCATAAACCAGATTTTTAACTGTTACCCATCCATTAGCATAGGTTTTTACAACTATTTTAAGACCATATGCAGTTAAAATTTTTGGAAACTAGCAATTGGAATTTTAGTAGTTCCATAACTCACGTAGTTTGGCAACCTGTTATTTTTGTTGTAGAAAACTTGTGCCCGGTTCATTCCATCCTTTATTTGTGCTGTTGTTAGGCCGTAGGCATTCTTTGCAACCTTTTTATTTGTAGTTTTTTTACAGTAGTAGTCACATTTTTACTCGTTGCAACCGTTGACTGAACAGTTATATGTGACTGAACAGTGGTATTGGTTGTATTGGCAGCAGAAACACCACCCAAATTCATGACAAGTGCTAATCCAAATATCATTAACACAGCCAACATTAATTCTCGCTTTATAATAACCCCTCCGCGCCAGAAATATCCATCAAAGAATTTTCCAGACTAATACAATTATTTACAAAACAAAATATTTAAAAGCTTCGGTGGTAAAAACGAAATTAAACCTGCCCCAAAGCTTTTATTATCAAAAATACGCCCCATAAACCGTTTTAAATACCCTTAAATTAATAACTTCTCTGAATCCTTATATACGATAAATCAGCTCATATCAAACCATTTTTTAAAAATAGAACCTGATTTAAACGTTTATTTATGGGCCATATCCTTCGGAATGTGGAACCCCCATTAAAAAATGGGAACAAAAGTATGTCCACCTAAATTTATATGATTTCAATCTGATTAAAGCCTAAAAATAGTTCAAAAAAATCTAAAACTGCATCCAGGGTTTTATATAACTCATTCCGAGAAATTATTCTTGAAATCTGTTGAAACTATTTAAATCCATTTTTAACTACTAATTGAATTGTGATCATTAAATTAACACATTAATGAAATTTAAACTAATTTTTAGGTTCAAATACCAATAAAAACTCTGTCTTAATCGTTAGCTAATTAATAAATAATTAAGTGTTATATCATGGGGTTAACATATATTTGCATACTAAGCAAGTTATTTATGTAAATAAATTGGATAATGCATTTAAATTTGATTTTAGTCATTATTTGTAAAAATTTTCTCTAATAACAATTTATAATAGGATAAAAAACCAATAAAATATTAATGAAAATATGTTAAGGAGGTATTTGAATGGACTTATTCACCGTGATAATAATCGGAATAATTATTCTGATTTTTTTAGGACTATCAATACGAGTTGTTAATCAGTACGAAAGAGGTGTGGTTTTCCGTGTAGGTAAGGTCATTGGAGTGAAAGAACCAGGTTTAAGGCTCATAATTCCAGTGGTTGATAGGATGGTTAAGGCATCATTACAGATCGTTACAATGCCTATCCCTTCTCAGAAAATTATAACCGAAGACAACGTGTCCATAGATGTGGCAGCAGTTGCATACTTCAAAATAATGGACCCTTACAAAGCAGTTGTGGAAGTTGAAAATTACAACAGAGCAGTGAATCAGATATCACAAACTACTGTGAGGAGTGTTGTGGGTCAGTTTAATCTCGATGAAATACTATCGGAAACACCCAAGATCAACACCAGAATAAAGGAAATAATCGACAAACACAGTGAACCATGGGGAATAAATGTTACCACTGTTGAAATTAAAGATATTAAGCTTCCAGATACCATGAAACGGGTTATTGCCATGCAAGCTGAAGCAGAAAGGGAAAAAAGAGCCAAAATTATTGCTGCAGAAGGAGAGTATTTATCTGCAGCCAAACTTGGAGATGCTGCCGACATCATTTCTGAACATCCAATTGCTCTTCAGCTTAGAATTATGCAGGTACTAAACCAGATTGCTGTTGAGAAAAATTCAACAATAATATTCCCAGCTCCTCTGATGAACAGTATTACGGATATTTCAAACTTCCTAAAAACTGAAAATATGGGTGCTGAAGAAAAAAATAGTTTAGTATTTAGTATGCTCTAAAAATAACTCGAAGTTAGAGTTAACAGATAACTTAGTTAATCTAACCTTCCAAATTTTCTTATTTTTTCTAAATATTTATATTAGATCAATTAACATGATAGTTTGATGATTGCTTATCTTAGAAGAAAAGATTTTTTTCTGATTTTTAAAAATCTTGGAACTGTAATGGAAGGAATTGGTATAGTAATGCTAATCCCCTTAATCGTTGCACTAATTTATGGTGAAACTGATTTCGAAGGATTTTTAGTGGCAGGTATTCTTTCAATGTCCATAGGGTATGTTCTTAAGATAAAATTTTCAGATAGTATCAACTTAAAACTCAAACATGGGATGATTATAGCAGCCCTTGCTTGGCTTTGGGCCGCTTTAATGGGCAGCGTATGTTTAATGTATGCTACAGATATCAGTTTCTTAAATGCCTACTTCGAAAGCATGTCTGCTTGGACTGGAAGCGGTTTAACCATGTACACCGATGTACAGATACTTCCACAATCTGTTCTGTTTTTAAGAAGCCTTGAACAATGGGTTGGTGGACTTGGAGTTGTTATTGTAGTTATTGGGATCTTAATTCGTCCAGGAACAGCTGCCTCGAGACTTTACAAAGCAGAAGCGCGGGAAGAAAAAATCAAGCCAAGCATAGCAAATACAGTTAGGACAATATGGTGGATTTATCTTTTTTATACTATTCTTGGAATTGTTCTCTACATGCTCGCAGGAATGTCTCTATTTGATGCTATTAACAACTGTTTCACCAACTTGTCAACTGGTGGAATGTCTATAAAAAATGATAACATAGGATTTTACAACAGCGTTCCCATTACAATTATAACCATACTGCTCATGATACTTGGAGGAACCAGTTTTTTGGTTCATTACAAAGCACTTAAAGGAAAGGTTTGGGATGTATTTCGGGATATACAATTTCAGGCCATGTTAATTATTGTTGCTGTTTTTTCTATCATGTTAATTACTGTTTCACATTTCACATCTCTAAATTCCATATTTTACATTGTTTCAGCATTGAGTTGTACAGGATCTAACACAGAAACTGTGGGTACAATGTTTGGATGGACAGATTACACCAAGGTCATATTGATAGTTTGTATGATAATTGGTATGTCTGCAGGTTCCACCACCGGTGCTCTTAAACTCATTAGGGTAGTTACATTAATTAAAGGAATTTATTGGGAAGTTGTAAAGGTTTTATCACCAGAAGGATCTGTTTTCCCAAGAAAAATAAGTGGAAAAACTGTTAAAGATGTGGAAATTAAAGAAGCAGGAAGTTACACCTTTTTATATCTGTTCTTCATATTGATTGCATGGTTAATTTTCATGGCATACGGCTATGGAGGAATCAATTCTTTATTTGAAATTGCATCTGCACAGGGTAACGTAGGGCTTTCTGTGGGCATAACTGGACCAACAATGCCCAAATTACCAGAGATAGTACTTATAATTGGAATGTGGATCGGTAGGATCGAGATCATTCCTGCATTGGTCCTTCTCAAGGGAAGTTTTGATCTTTTCAAAAGGTTTAATAGATAAAAGATATAATGGGATAAATTACGTGTTGGTATAATTAATATTAAACCTGCAAAAAAAGTTTAAGAGGATTTATTTATGGTTATCAATCTAATTGGGGTTTATCTATGTATGTAGTTATAATGGGGGGCGGAAGAGTCGGACTTAACCTTGCAGCATCTCTTGTAGCAAGTGGTCATGATGTAACCCTCATAGAGAATGATTCAAATTTATGCAACAATGCAGCTAGTGAATTGGATGCTTTGATAATTTGTGGTAATGGTACAGATATCAAAACCCTAGAAGAAGCTAATATATCTGATGCTGATGTTTTTGTTGCTGCAACAGGACATGATGAAGCTAATCTATTATCAAGTATTTTAGTTAAAGAGTACAATCCAAAAAAGATTATTGCAAGGGTCAGCAATCCAGATCATGAAGATGCATTCAAAAAGGTTGGAATTGACGATGTAATAAGCCCTGAACTTACGGCGGCAAGTTACCTTGAAAAATTAATTATAAGACCAAAAATTGCAGATCTGATTATTATTGGTCAAGGTAATGCTGAACTTCTTGAGATTCAAGTGGAAAATAAGAATGTTATCGGTAAGAAAGTTGTGGATGTGAGTCCAACTGATGATTATATAATTGCAGCCCTCTACAAAAATGGTGAAATTAACATTCCAAAGAAGGATGATGTTTTAAATAAAGGCAACAGAATTTCAGTACTTGTAAAGAGCAATGCAGTCAAAAAAACCACTAAGTTATTCACTGCTTAAAAATTGTTTAATTAAACTTAGTATATTTTTTTTAATAGGATTTTTTAAGGGAAATTTGGATAAAAATGTGCGTTTACCCAAATTCTAAATTCTTACAGCGTATAATGTATGATGAACTCCAAATTAACCCACCAACATTTGGTACGATAATTTAATATGTTCTGAACCATTCTCAGTCCTTGGCCCATGGCCTGGCAGTAAATTTTGCACTTCAAGCTGGCTGAGCCTTTTTAATGAATTTTTCATGTCTTCAACGCTTCCTCCAAGGTCTGTTCTGCCGAAACCGCCACCAGCAAAAACAGTGTCTCCAGATATCAATGTTTTACCATCATAAAGGCATATGCCTCCTTTAGTATGGCCGGGTGTGTGAAGAATTTCGAAATTATGTATTTTATCGCCTTCTTTAAGTTTGCGAGTGACTTTAAATCCTTCCATTGATCTTCCGAACATGTTTGCCACAGTTGCATTGCTATCCTGATTTTCAACTGCTAAAGCATCCTCAATATGCATTGCAACATCTAAATCAAAACAGTTGTTCCCACCCATATGATCGTAGTGGTTGTGGGTATTCACGATTAGGCTAAGATCATCCAAGGATAAACCAGCCTTAGATATGGATTCAAGGATATATTTACAGTTATTTCCAGTTCCAGTGTCAACTATAATATCATCAAAGATATAAACATTAGAATCGTTTCCTATTCCTTCAATCATTATAATATCATCTATAATTTCCAATTTATCACCTACTAGTAATTTAATATGAAAATTTTAATATCCGACTATAGATCGTATGGATTTGGATTGAATAAGTAATTATAGAATATAAAAATAGTAATGGGGTCACCGGGATTTGAACCCAGATCCTAGGATTTCTCTTGCCTCAGTACTCCAATTGGTCATCATACTTTCCTTCAGAGTGCGCACTTTCTTCAAAGACAACTGGAGTCCCAGATGATAGCCAGATTACACTATGACCCCAATGAAAATATTTGGAGAACTCCAAATAATCATTGATTTAATTTTTCAAGCCAAGGGAGAGATTTGAACTCCCGTGTAATGGATCTGCAGTCCACCGCTTCGCCGCTAAGCTACCTTGGCATAGTAGATATACTTAAGTGCATTTTATATTTAAACCTTACGGAGAACATTGCTTAAAAAATTATTATTTAATTGCAAAACATTGATTCACAAATTTGCAAATACCCGTAATTAGTGGTTGTGGCCCCATTTTAAACATTTTAGTGTTATCCAGTAACCAGTACCAGATTTCCTGATGCTTGCGGAGGATATGATTGTATTATTGGACCTTTAAACAGAATACTAACGCTCTGTCCAGATTTAAGATCTGAGAAGTTTATTTGGTTTCGTTGATTACCATTTTTGGTGTATAGCTGAGTATCATTTGTGATTCTCACAGTAACATTGGCTTGTTGATTTCCAGATATGACGACACCTTGTACAAGTATGGAATTGGCATCAGTTGAGTTGCTGTCAGCTGTGCATACTCCAACAATTTTACCAGTCATGTCCCAGTGCTCGCCCCCTGTCGCAACAATAGCCCCATAAACGACGCCCATAAACATCACAAATAACAATACAATAAGTATGAGATTTTTCATTTTATAACCAACTTAAGTTTAAATATCTGACCTTTATTTAATGTCTAGATTTGAATCTGACATAGCAACAATTAATATGGTTTAACAGAGGTGACCATGATAATTGTACATTATTCATAGTATATTTTGCCAACCCATTTATAAATTCATTGGTCAAACATCAGATTCTTTCGAATTTCGAGTTAAAAATAAACTCCGATCGTGTTATTGAATCAATACTGTTCTTCGAGTTCCCTTCGAATAATTTGATGTTTTTTAATGGTAGTTTTAAACAGTTCACTGAACAGTTCGGGAAGTTCATTGTCTAATATTTTAACACCTTCCTCTGTTATGCCTCCCTTTGTTGCAACTGCAGATATTAAATCGTCAATCCCGTAGCCTTTCTCATAGAGGAGCTTTGATGTTCCGTATAAAGTACTGATAATCATTTTTTCTGCTTCCTCTCTCGAAAAGTTGCTGTTATTTGATGCTTGAACTGAAAAATCATGGAATATTTTTGCAATGAATGCTGGAGAACAGCTTGTTATATCTGCACCCACATCAAGATCTGCTTCTTCAACTAGTTTAACATCCCCAACTGTTCTGAAAAGGTTGTCAACAAATTCAGACTCTTCAGTTGTCACAGATTCCTGATGACAAATTAGTGAAACTCCTTCCTGTACTTCCGATGTGATTGAAGGTATCACCTTGGTAATTTTACCATCAAAAATCATGCCCACCATATCCATTCCCAGGGCTGCTGAAATGTATATAATGTGGGTTTTTTTAGATAAATAAGTTTTAATTTCTTCAATAACATGTTTCACATCAGATGTGCCTGTGAAAAGAAATATAACGTCTGAATTTTGAGCAGTTTGATTGTTGTCGTTTGCTATTTCAACTTCCGGGTAGTTTTTCTCTAATTCAGATAGTTTAGATCGTGTTCTGGTGGAAACAGTTACATGGAATGGTTTCAGCATTCCAGAATCCAAAAATCCATTTAATATTACCCTGCCCATGCTTCCATAACCTATAAATCCAATCTTTTTCATGTTCATTCTCCTGAATAGTTAGTGCAAGTAAAAGTATAGTTTAATCAGTTGTGTATATAGATTTCAAACTTTATCTAATTATAACTGTGTGGGCTGACATTAGATAGCTACTTTAAAAAATACATATACATGGATTGTTCATATTATGAAAAGAATGGATGTCATCCAATTGTTAATTCTTTAAAATTAAAATTTGTACTTCATAACTCTGTACTTCAAGTTGACAATCTCATCTTCAATTACCTTCGTCTCAAGCAACCTGAGATCAAATTTCTGGTATTCCCCATTATCCTTGAGGTACACATCATCCTTGTTTTCACCCACCAATATGGGATGCATAAAAACAAATATCTCTTCCACAAGATCGTCTGTCATTAAATTACCATTTAAAACGCCATCAGCGTGGACTGCTATGGTTTTAACACCAAACTGAATGTTAAGCTCTTCAAATGCTGTTGCCAAGTTCACTTCATCGTAACCCACGATCATGTAGTTGATGTAGTTTTCTTCTAGGAAGTTGAGATAAGTTTGTGGGGTTGATCTAGAACAGAGTACCAGAATATTCATTGTACTGGATCTTTCAAGTAACATACTTCTTGAAATTTTACCCATATTATCGGGTAGTACCAGAAGCTGTTTAGAACTACCGTCAAGAATACTAGTATAACTGTTTTTAAAGGTTTCAACATCCATAAAAACTGCATCGGAATTTACATGAGATTTAATTTCCTTGTAAACATTTTTATTTATCTCAAAACCACTTATCTTTCCATCTAAACTCATTGCAATGTAAAGTATAACCTTTGGTTGCATCTTTGAAAGCTCCAGAATTTTTATATTATTAAAAAACCCTAAGTAAAGTTTAAGTTAGATCTGTTTTTACGATCATAAATTTTTGATCATGACCCCTGATGTAGGAAATTTATGTTTCTTTAAAAAAACTACTGCCAAATTATATTACCTAAAATTGGATATTAAAGTGGAGAAATTAGGGATTCCGGTAATGGTTGGTTTTGGAGCCATGCATCTAAAACTTCGTTAAATTTATCAGGAGTTTCCATGTTCCAAAGATGTCCCCCTCCCAATGCCAGAGCTCCTCTAGCATGATAGTTGTTCATAATTTCCTTTGAAGAATCTTTGAGTATGTTATAATCCTTCTCACCAGCCATGACCAAAAGATTCGTTTCACCAGTTTCCAAGATCGGAGGCAGTTTGAAGGTGTGATTTTCTATTAAAATCCGTTCTATGGAACTGGTTTCAATTTGACAGATGGACATTTTAAACTTATCAAAACAGACTTTGGGCATGTGATAAGTTCTCATGTACGCCTTAATATAGAATTCACTGTTTTTTACTGGTTTATAAACCATTAAAAGCTCTTTTAAACGTGCAATTAAAGATTTGTATTGATGGTTTCTGACTAAGGTTCCACTTACCATGGCACGATCAACTATCTCAGGATATTTGCTCATGATCTGGAGAATTATCTGCCCACCCAAACCAATTCCAACCATATTTACCAGTTCATTTGGACAATCTTCAACTAATTCCGCCACCATTCCAGCTGTTCTCTTTATGGTGAAGGGTTTTACACTGGCACTTCTACCATGTTCTGGTAGATCAGGAATTATGCAATGGTAATTTTTGAAATGTTTAATCTGCTGCTCCCACATCCAGCCAGACATTCCTCCAGGATGTAGGAATAGTATGGATTCCTTGTTTTCATTTCCAGTTTCATCAAAAACTAGTTTCATGATTACTTTTTCCTGTATTGTTTATTTTTAACAGTATTTTATCTGCGAGGATCCATAATTTTATTCTGTTTTAATATGATATTCCATCCCATAAGTTCCATCTGATTTACTTGACCACCATAAATTCTTTTCGCAACATTTTTTAAATCCTATTCTCTCATAAAGTTTTTTTGCACCTGAATTTTCAAATATTACATCGAGTAAAACTCTTTTACATTTTTTGTCCAGTGCAAGTTGGAATGATTGTTCAATTATCTTTGAACCAATGCCCTTTCCCCTCATATTTTCAGATACAACAAGATTTCCTATATAAAAGTCATCTCCTTGGATTGAAGAGGCTGTTATACTATCATATATCGGTTTTATGAAGGTTAATTTAAAGAAATCCATGAAATTCATGGTTGCCTTGAAAATTTTAGCTTCTTGAACAAAACCTATTTCATCCCCTCTAAATGCAACTAATACCCCTTGAATAGTGCCATCCTCATCTTCTGCAATATAAATATGCTCGTGCCCATAGCAGTTTTTTCCTGCTTCTATGAGTTTTTTAAGTTTTGAAACAGCTTGAACAGGATTTTTATCAAGGAAAGTCCCGAAAAGATTTTGATCAGTCTCATAAATCATTTCTGAAATTTGATTGATGTTATATTTAGTTAGATCTAATTCCTTAAGTTTCATGGAAATTTTAACTCCTTTTTTTAACTAAAAATTTCTTTTTAACTCTTTTTTGAGTTATAGTGACCTTAGTTAAACCAAGATTTAACAACTTATATAACATTCACAGCATAAATAAAAGTTCATGGAAAGTAGAAAATTCGTGCTTCTGGACATAGATTACATTACAGAAAAGGATAAAGCTGTTATAAGAATGTTTGGAAGACTTGAGGGAGATGAAGAAGGTCAATCCATAATTGTCCTTGATAAAAACTTCAAACCCTACATATATGTTCTTCCATTGGATCCTGAACAGTGCCTGGAAGATCTAAACGAATTTGACATTGAAATGGTGGAAGAAGCTAAAATCAATTACCTAGGTGAAATTAAAGACTTTTTTAAGGTTACTCTTCATCACCCCCAAGACGTACCTAAATTACGGGATAAAATCAGAAATTTAGGTTCTGTCAAGGACATTTTAGAGCATGATATTCCTTTTTACAGGCGTTACTTGATAGACAAGAACATTTTTCCAATGGGCCAAGTTTTAGTCAGTGGGCAGTGCGTGGCTGCAGACTCCATCACCTTCAGTTGTGATACAGATGTATGTATTTTTGAGTTGGAAGGAGAACCTAAACAAATTGAATCTGGATTTCCAGATCTTAATACCCTAAGTTTTGATATAGAAGTTCGAAATCCCAAAGGAATGCCACAATCAGAAGTGGATCCCATTATCATGATGAGTCTTTCCAGTAATCATGGTCTGAAAAAGGTTTTATCAACCAAAAGTTCGGATCTGGAATATGTTGAAACACTCCAAACAGAGGCCCATATGATTCAAAGATTCTTCGAAATAGTGAGATCCGAAAATCCTGATATCCTCTTGGGTTACAATTCTGATAATTTTGATATGCCCTATATAAGGGACAGAGCAGCAAAATTGAATGTGAAACCAAACCTCGGAGTTGATGGTTCGGGTATTAAATTTATGAGGAGAGGTTATGCAAATTCCGCACTGGTCAAGGGAAGGATTCATGTTGATCTTTACCTATTAATGCGCCGATATTTACAGTTGGATAGGTACACCCTTGAACGTGTTTATAAAGAGCTCTTCGACGAAACTAAAGAAGATGTGCCTGGCGATGAAATTTACCAGTACTGGGATGAAGGTGGGGAAAAATTAA
Source organism: Methanobacterium sp. ERen5 (assembly GCA_024167805.1). Taxonomy (GTDB): domain Archaea; phylum Methanobacteriota; class Methanobacteria; order Methanobacteriales; family Methanobacteriaceae; genus Methanobacterium_B. The sequence goes on from CP099988.1 coordinate 1,064,248, forward strand.
ATAAACTCTTCGAATACTCCCTAGACGATGCAGTTGCAGTGACCAAGATAGCTGAAAAAATGTTGCCCCTTAGTATGGAACTCACACGAATAGTTGGTCAACCATTTTTTGACATTGCAAGGATGGCCACAGGACAAATGGTTGAATGGTACCTAATTCGTAAAGCCCATGAAATTGGAGATATGGTGCCCAACAAACCTTCTTCTTCACAGTATTCAGAAAGGCGAGGTAAAAAGGCAGCAGGAGGATATGTGAAAGATCCTGTTAAGGGATTGCATGAAAACATAGTATCATTCGATTTCAGGAGTCTTTACCCGAGTATTATTATTTCTAAAAATGTTTCTCCAGACACACTGGTGTTGGAGTGTGATGATGAAGACTGTTACACTGCCCCTGAAGTTGGCCATAAATTTTTAAAAACGCCCGTAGGATTTGTTCCATCCATAATAGGTAATATTCTGAAGGAAAGGGTTAGGCTGAAAACAGCCATGAAAATGGCGGAAAATCCTCGGGAAAAGCAAGTGTTTGATGTTCAGCAGCAAGCCCTAAAAAGACTTGCAAATTCTATGTACGGAGTTTATGGTTACTCAAGATTCAGATGGTACCGAATCGAATGTGCTGAAGCTGTGACAGCATGGGGAAGAGATTTTATTAAAAAAACCATGGAAAAAGCGGAAAATTTTGGTTTTAAAGCAATATATGCAGATACTGATGGTTTTTATGCCACATTTGTAGATCAAGAAACTGAATCTGAATAGACAAGGCATTTATTTTCCAAATTTACAGAGTTAAACAAGTTAAATCATGATTACCTACAATGAAACTGATGAAAAGGATCTTGAACTCCTTTCAGACATGTGGAAAAAATTAATTCACCACTTGCAATCACAATCCAAATATTTTCCAATGGATTATCAACGTCTAACCTTTGAAAAAAGAAGAGAACAGTTTGAAAATATTGCTGAATCTGGAAAATTGAGATTGGACATTGTAAAAGATGGTGAGAACTATTTAGCATACAGTGTTAGCTCAATAATCAGTGAAAAAGGTTCTGTTGAATCCTTGTATGTGGATAAACGCTGCAGAAAGGAAGGTATTGGCAATAAACTCATGGAACGTGCTTTAAATTGGATGGAAATCAATGGAGTTTCAGATTTGGAGATCCTTGTCAGTTATGGTAACGAAAATGCCCTGAAATTCTATGAAAAATATGAATTCTATCCCAAACACTTGATTCTCAAGAAAAAATAAATATTATAAAGAGGCATATGGAAACGTATGGGTAAAAAAAGATTTTAATCCATTATATCTTTTATCAGTACCCTATAAACGTATATATGTAATTTAATAAAATTATACAGAAGTTCAATAGAATAAAATTTAAAAAAATTCCTCTATGCTTCTTTAAGGGATTCCATTAGGGCATAGAAATACTTTGAGTCATTAGTTTTATATAATTGATACCAAGCTTCCAGTGTTTCATCTTTCATTACATTAATTCTTTTTAGTACTTCATATGAAAATTCTAAGGGAGTAATACCGCTAGCTGTGATTAAATTGCCATCTCTAACTGCTGGTTGATTTAAATAAAAATTCTCTCCAGCGTATTCAGGACAAAACATTTTTAAAACTTCCATGGCATTACTGGTATGATTTCTATCGTTTAATATTCCTCTATTCGCAAGAGCAAACGTGGCCCCACAGATTGCTGCAATAATTACTTTTTTATCGATAATGTCCAAAACAATATCGATTATTTTGCTATTTTCCTCTTCCATCCATGTATCTGCTCCAGGCAAAATTAATAAATCATCTTCCTTAAACTTGATATTATCAATACTCTCATCTGGAACAATTGTAATACCTCCCATTGTTTTTATAGGCTCAGTTGTATTTCCAATTGTTATAATCTCAACTGAAGGTTTTGTTTTATCTAAATATCTGCCACTATTTAGTTCAGCAGTTAAATAACCGATTTCCCAATCCGCTAAAGTGTTTAATACGTATATATATACTTTCATAGTATTTCCTTTAACAATTAATAGTTATAATTATATATATTTTTTATAATAACTTTCAAAAAAATCAAATCATAAAAAAAAATTTAAACACACTTAGTAATACCCATTGAGTCCGAAAATAATTAATAATGTCATAGAAAACATTGAAGTACAACAGTTAAGTACTACAAATTTTCGGTTATTTATGGTAAAATAAGGAATAGGGGGTGTAAATTCTGTTTGATGAATGGTTAGATGAATTTTCAAGAAATTTAGGAGCAGATTACTATGGAGTTGCAGATATCACCGTTGCAGGAGATTTCATATTCCAACAGGGCAAAATAAATATTGAGCAATACCCTCGAGCAATATCAATAGGCATACTCATTTTAGATACCATTGTAGATGATCTTCCAAGGAGATCTGAGCAGTCAGTTGCTGTCAACTACCACCATACCTACAACGTTGTAAATCTTCAACTTGATTTAATTGCTTCTAGACTGGCTAGATCAATTCAAAAACAGGGATACATGGCTTTACCAGTACCTGCTTCTGAAAGGTTTGATGATGAAAGAATTTGTGCTGTCTTTTCTCATAAACTAACGGCCAATTTAGCGGGTTTAGGTTGGATAGGAAAAAGTTGCCTTTTAATAACACCTGAAAACGGACCCCGAGTGAGATGGACTACTATTCTCACCAATGCCCCTCTAACTCCCACTGGTAAGCCCATGAAAAATCTGTGCGGAGATTGCAGAAAATGTGTAGATATCTGTCCAGTTAAAGCATTTACAGGATCGAATTTTAGTGAGGACGAAGATCGTGATGTAAGGTACGATGCAAGGAAATGTGAATTGTACTTGGAAAATCTCGAAAAACAAGGAAAACTACCAGTGTGTGGCCTGTGCATCTATAATTGTCCATTTGGAAAATGATCAACTAATTATCCACGAAAATATCGATGGTTGATAGAACACCAAAATAACCCATAATCGCTTATGTCATGAATGGATACCTTTTTTTAAATCAAAATTTTTAAATGATTACCAAGAAATAATTTAAAAAAAACTATTGATAGTTGGTGAATTGGTTGGAACAAGCCAGAATATTGGTACAGGGAATAGTACAGGGTGTTGGATTTAGACCCACAGTTTACAGATTAGCCAAAAAAATAAATTTAAATGGCTACGTAAGGAACTTAGGAAATATCGTTGAAATAATTTTGGAAGGAAGAAAAAACGATATAAATCGATTCATAGTAGATTTAAAAAAAATAAACCCCCAATTTCTGAAATAAATTCTTTAAAAGTAGAATGGTTAAGTGGTGATTTGACAGCATACAATGATTTCAAGATAATCTCAAGCTCAAATAACTTTTCTGGAGCATCAGTCATTCCCCCTGACGTTGCAACATGTTCTAACTGTTTGGAAGAAATAGCTGATCCTAATAACAGGAGATATAAATATCCATTTACAGCATGCACAGATTGTGGACCTCGTTTCACAGTCATTAACTCAATTCCATATGACAGGGAACGTACATCCATGGAAGATTTTCCTTTGTGCAGTGAATGCGAAGTTGAATATGAAGATCCTGAGGATAGACGATACCATGCAGAAGCGAGTTGCTGCGAAGTTTGCGGACCCGACGTATTTCTGTACAAGGATGGGATGTTAAAAATTGAAAATCCCATTAAAAGGGCTGCAGAACTTATTGATGAAGGAAAAATTCTGGCAATCAAAGGTATTGGTGGAACTCATTTAGTTGTGAAAACCACTGAAAATGGTCCTGTTGATAGTTTGAGGCAAAAATTGAGAAGATTCAACCAACCATTTGCAATCATGTCTCCAAATATTGAAACTGTTAAAGGATTTGCTGAAGTTTCTGATGTGGAATCCGATACTATACAGTCCAGGAGAAGACCAATAGTAGTGTTGAACAAAAATTCAGACTACTCACTGGCCCCATCAGTTTCACCATACCTACATAATCTAGGTGTCATGCTTCCATACTCCGGTCTTCATCATCTACTTTTCAGCTACAGCACAGAACCTGCTTACATCATGACATCAGCCAATATGCCAGGTGAGCCTATGCTCATCAACAACGAAGAAATAATATCCAAACTGGATGGAATAGCTGATTATTTCCTATTGCACAATCGAAGAATTATTAACCGGTGCGATGATTCTGTGGTAAGGTTTAGAGATGGAGAACTTGCATTTATCAGGCGTTCAAGAGGTTATGTACCAGAACCCTATGACTTTTCAGGGATAAACCAGAAACTTAAGGTTCTTGCTCTGGGTCCTGAAATAGATGTGACTTTCTCTATATTAAAAAAGGAAAATGTTACGTATCCCAGCATATAGGAGATACAACCAAGTACGACACGTTCCAGTACCTTCAAAATGCTGTGGATCATATGATGGATATCACCAAGACCGATGACTTTGATGTGATTGCCTGCGATCTACATCCAATGTTTTTCACAACCAAACTCGCAGAAGAAATGGGAGACAAGTTTGATGCAGAGATATTAAGAGTACAACATCACCATGCACATGCAGCAGCCCTGTGTGTTGATAATCAGGTTGATGAAGTCATATGCATAGCTGCAGATGGTGTTGGATACGGTGAGGATGGGACAGCATGGGGTGGAGAAATCCTTCATATTCAAGGAGCAAATTACAAACGTGTTGCAAGCTTAATACCACAAAAATTGGTGGGTGGTGATTTAACTACAAAGTACCCTTCTAGAATGGTTATGTCAATGTTATACGACTCTATGGATGTCGATGAATTGTCAGAACTCATGAAAACCAGTTACATCCAACAGTTCAAACATGGAGAAAGGGAAGTTGACTTGGTGATTAAACAGCTTAAATCCGGGTTTAATACTAATATTACCACCAGTACAGGAAGGGTTCTCGATGCAATTTCAGCAAGTCTTGGAATTTGCGGTAAAAGGACATATGAAGGTGAACCCGCAATGAAACTGGAATCAGCAGCCTATTACAGCAAAGGTGTTGTGGATATTCCATACGAAATAGAAAAAGATGTTTCAAACAACATGGACTATTTGAACACGTCAAAAATCCTTTTAAAATGTATTGAACTCAAACATAATGGAGAAAACGTTAACAATATAGCATTTGGAGCCCAAAAAGCAGTTGCTCTTGGTTTAGCAGAACTCGCAATAAATGCCGCTAAAAAAACTGGTGTTGACACCATCGGTGCTACTGGAGGTGTCTTTTACAACGAAGCCATATCTGTAAGTGTGCGGGATAAAGTTAAATCAGAAGGGTACAAATTTATTCAACATAAAAATACTTGCGCAGGAGATGGTTCTGTATCTATGGGACAAACAGCAGTTGCATCATGGAAGATGGAATGAAATAAAAACAGCTAACAATTTTTTTTATAAATTATCCAATTGCCTTGACAATTTTATTTTATTTTGATAAACTATTCTTTATTGATCCTTGGATTCCTGAGACTGTGTTTTCTTATGAATTCGAACTTCAGCTAAAAGTTGCTCTGCGTACTTTTTTCCATCGTCATATCTTTGTATGAGATTCTCAAGTTCTTTCACAACCTCAGTTTCACCCATACGAATCTTTCCTGCAATTGTATGTAAATCTGAGAATTCTTGACCCACAACATTCATTTTAATTGCGCCGGGTCCAATAAAAATCTGAATCTGTATGTCTTGTGATATGTCGTAGTACTTTCTTGGTCTTCCTCTCTCAATCTTTTGGAAAGATGAACTTAAAAGTCCTAATTCCTCCATTGCCCTGAGGTGTTCTATTATGGCCTTCTGTCCCACATCAAGTTCTTTAGAGATTTCGCTCACAAATCTAGGTTCATCTGTGAGTAAATTAATGATATCTCTACGAGTTTTACAACCCATTACATCTAATATAGCTTCTAGCTCCATGATTTACCACTTACTGGTTTAATTGTTATTATATTATAAATTTGTACTTTACTTTAGTAGTTGTGCGAAAGGTTTATATAACCTTTTGTAACTATAATAGTTAAAGGTTACTATTCTTTTTATACCATACAAAAGGTGAATGAATGAATGATAAACAAGAATTAGAGAAGTTGAAAAAGGATCTGGACAGTCTTAAAACTGAAATTAAAGAGAAAAATGAGATAATTCAGAAAAAAGACCAAGAAATCCAGGACTTGGGTGATAAGGCAGAAGAATATCATTCCCAATTACTGAGACTTCATGCAGACTTTGAAAATTATAAAAAACGATCCGAGAAGGATCTTAAAGAATTTATTAAGTACGCCAACGAAGAACTGATAATTAAAATTATTGATGTCTACGAAGACCTTGAAAGAGCTTTGAAAGCAGAGAATTCCCAGGACATCAAAGAAGGCGTGATAATGATTCATAAAAAACTCAAAGACACACTAAAAAATGAAGGTCTCTGTGAAATTGAAACTTCTGGAGAACCATTTGACCCTTACAAACATGAAGCACTCATGGTTGAAGACAATGAAGATTATGAAGATGGAACAATTATTGAAGAATTAGCAAAGGGATACAGCCTTGATTCAAAGGTAATTAAGTATTCAAAAGTTAAAGTATGTAAAAAGAAGTAACCTTTAAGATTAAATTTAAAAAATTAACAAATATTGTAGTTTAAGAGGTGAATATTATGGCAAAGAAAGAAAAAATTATAGGCATAGACCTTGGTACAAGTAACTCTGCTGCAGCTGCTTTGATTGGTGGGAAACCAACCATAATACCTAGTGCAGAAGGTGCAACCCAGTATGGTAAAGCATTTCCAAGTTATGTTGCATTTACCAAGGATGGACAGCGTTTAGTAGGAGAACCTGCAAGAAGACAAGCAGTAACAAACCCTGAACATACCATTAGTGCCATAAAAAGAAGTATGGGTACAGATTATACAGTTAAAGTATTGGATAAGGAATACACACCACAAGAGATATCTGCATTCATTTTACAAAAAATTAAAAAAGATGCAGAAGCGTTCCTAGGAGAACCTGTTAACAAAGCAGTTATAACCGTACCTGCTTACTTTAACGATAACCAGAGAACAGCTACCAAAGACGCTGGAACAATAGCCGGGCTTGAAGTAGTTAGGTTGGTAAACGAACCTACAGCTGCAAGTTTAGCGTACGGAATTGATAAGGCAGAAGATGATGAACTTGAAATTTTAGTGTTCGATTTCGGTGGAGGTACACTGGACGTTACAATCATGGACTTCGGTGGAGGAGTATTTGAAGTCAGATCAACCAGCGGAGACACAAGTCTCGGTGGAACAGATATGGACAACGCCATCATGAACCATCTCGCTGCAGAATTTAAAAGAGATACGGGCATAGACCTCATGACAGATGATCAGGCAGTTCAGAGATTGAGAGAAGCAGCTGAAAAGGCTAAAATAGAATTATCAACAACCTTAACCAGTGACATAAACCTTCCTTTCATAACAGCAACAGCAGAAGGACCTAAACACCTGACATCATCACTCACAAGGGCAAAACTCGAAGAACTCGTGGACCCTATCATCAAAAAATGTTCAGGTCCATTGGAACAGGCCATCAAAGACGCTAAAATGAGTAACTCTGACATAGACAAAATCATACTCGTGGGCGGACCAACAAGAATGCCTGTTGTCCAAAAATTTGTGGAAAAATTCATTGGAAAAACAGTTGAAACAGGAATTGACCCAATGGAATGTGTTGCCATGGGTGCAGCAATTCAGGGAGGTGTAATGGCTGGAGAGATCAAAGACCTTGTTCTATTGGATGTCACACCATTATCTCTAGGAATTGAAACCCTTGGAGGTGTTTTCACCCAGCTTATCGAAAGAAACACAACCATTCCTACTAACAAGAGCCAAATATTCACTACAGCAGCAGACAGCCAACCATCAGTAGATATTCATGTACTTCAAGGTGAAAGGCCTATGGCTGCAGACAACACAACCCTGGGAAGATTCCAGTTAGTTGGTATTCCACCAGCCCCAAGAGGAATTCCTCAAATCGAAGTATCATTCGATATCGATGCAAACGGATTGATAAGTGTTTCTGCAAAGGACATGGGAACAGGTAAAGAACAGAGAATAACCATCACGGCATCCAGCAAACTTTCCAAGGAAGAAATCGATAAAAAAGTCAAAGAAGCTGAAGCTCATGCTGAAGAAGACAAAAAACGCCAATCAGAAATTGAAATCAAAAATAACGCAGATTCAATGATTTACACTTCTGAAAAAACTTTGGAAGAACTTGGAGACAAAGTAGATGCAGAGAAAAAATCTCAGATCGAAAACTTGGTAAAAGAACTTAGGGAAGTAGGTGCAACTGATGACTTCGATGCAATCAAGGCAAAAACCGATGAACTCACCAAGGTAGTTCAGGAAGTTGGAGCAGCAATATATCAGGAAGCTCAACAAGCTCAAGCCCAGCAGGAAGCTGAAGCAGGCGCTGGTGCAGAAGAAACCAAAGAAGACAAATCTGGTGATGAAACTATTGATGCAGACTATGAAGTGAAGAAATAGGATTTTATATTGGGAACTTCATTTCCCATCCTTTTTTACTTTAATTAACATGCAGATATAGAATTGAATAGTAGATATTATTTTATGGAAAATTTACTCACACAAATTATAGACAGATTTTTAATTAAATGAATCGTTAAATAGTTTGTTTGAGATAACTTTAATTTTATTTAAAAAATAGTATCTAATTAAATTTAAGGAAGATTATAATGGCAGAAAAGCGTGATTATTACGAAGTCCTAGGTGTAGAAAAGGGCGCGGATAAGAAGGAAATTAAAAAAGCCTACCGTAAACTGGCTATGAAGTACCATCCAGATGTGAGCGAAGATCCTGAATCTGGAGACAAATTCAAAGAGATCAGCGAAGCATATGCCGTCCTATCAGATGCAGAGAAACGGCAAACCTACGACCAGTATGGACATGCAGGTATGAATGGATTCTCACAAGAAGATATTTTCAACAACGCAAACTTTGAAGACATATTCAGAGGATTTGGATTCGGTGGAGGGCAAGGAAACAACCGAAGTGGAGGTTTTGAAAGTATTTTTGATCTCTTCGGATTTGGTGGAGGAAACAGGAATGGACCAGTTCAGGGAGATGATGTGTACTACGAAATGAGCATCACACTTGAAGAAGCTGCATCAGGTCTAGAAACCGATGTTGAAGTTCCACATAAAAAAACATGTCCCCACTGTCATGGATCTAAAGCAGAACCCGGTACCAACACCAAGACATGCCCAGAATGTGGCGGATCTGGACAGGTAAGACAAGTTAGTAACACCCCACTGGGACAGTTTGCCACAGTTAGGCCATGCAGAACTTGTAGAGGCGAAGGTCAAATCATTGAAACTCCGTGTACCGAATGTCATGGAAGGGGTATTATTAACCATCAAAGCACCATCCATATAAAAATTCCAGCAGGAGTTGAAGATGGAAGCAGACTCAGGGTTCCTGGTGAAGGAGATGTCGGAGAAAAGGGCGGTGCCCCAGGTGATCTATACGTTATAATTGGGGTGAAACAACATCAGCTCTTCCACAGGGAAGGATCAGATCTTGTTTACAACATGCCAATAAGCTTTGTTCAAGCATCCATTGGAGCCACAGTAGAAGCACCAACACTGACAGGAGCTGTTGATCTTAAAATACCTGCAGGTACTCAAACAGGTACTTCTTTCCGTATCAAGGGCGAAGGAATGCCCCATCTACGTTGGAACGGTAAAGGAAATCTATATGTTAAGGTCAAAATTGTGACCCCTAAAAAACTCAGTCCAAAACAGAAGGAATTACTTGTTGAATTTGCTGACGTAAGTGGTGAAGAAATCTACATCGAAGACAAAGGATTTTTTGACAAAGTTAAGGATGCAATAAATCATTGAAATTTTGATTTATTTTTTTGAAAATTTGTATCAATCAACCCCCTCGTAAATAGCATTGAAAGCTTTAATTTATTAAGTGTGTGTTGATGATCTACCAATTTACCCATAACTATTTTTGATATAATTCACTGCCCTAATTTTTAGGGTTGAACCTCGTCGTCCCATCTACATGTTCACTACTAAGTTTATGGTGAAAAAGGAATAATTCATATCAATCCAAATTTGATTGATCCGATCCATAGTAAATACAAGCCTATTGCAAGTATGACTACTCCCATTAAGATGTGTCCATTCTTTTGCATCCAAACGTTGATCTTTGAGAGTATCTTATCAGAGCTACCTGGAAGTAAGAAGTAAATGAGTAGTGGAACTTCGCAGACTAGGAGGGTTATTAATATTAAAATTAGCGAAACAGTTACTTTTCCAGTGATAGGTGCAGATTCTGTTGCTATGAGTTTTCCTGCTTCTAAAACTATTAGAGTGGTTGAAAAGTTGATGAAAAACATCACTAATCCAAAGGACAGTCCCTTAAAGAACACTAAAAGACTTGAAGAATCTGGATGTTCACTACTGAATCTGTGTTTTGGTGATTTTTGAGGGCGGAATATTCTAATGATCCCCATGACTAACAGGATTACCCCTAAAATAAGATCGATAGCTGCCAATAAGGGATTTGGATGCGATGATCCTGAACTAACCCCATTTCCAAGTACAAAACCAACACCCAACACAATCAAAACTATCAATATGGATCCTGCATAGTAACCCATTCCCGAGATCTTTGGTTTCTTGGAAATTGATAGTAAAAGAATAATGCCCATTAAAGCTGTTGGGCTCACTGCAGCACCAAATGCTAGTGGAATTATTTGTGTGAGAAGAGATACTGTTCCAGACATTCAATCACCTTGAATATGGATATAGTTATAATTTGGTTAGTGCCAGGATATAATGTTTTATAATTAGTTGCATCAAAAAACAGTCTGTGAAAATCCTGATCAAAAAAAGTTATTATAAAATTTTCCGTAAAAATAAATATTAAATGGCATGTCGAGAGTAACCCACCTTCTGTTTTAGCAGCATTCATCTATGCGAATTACCTCTACCTCGTACAGGACTCATCAGTAGTATTTACTCTTGCATCCCGTGGAATGGCCGTTTCACCGATCCTTTTGATGTCTTCAGCATTGCTTCATTGTCATTCATCAAAAGACGTGTCGTTTCTGCTCCATTGTCGCGCCTCTCAGCGCATGTCTTATGACACCACAGTTCTGTAGGATGGATGGAGTTTCCTCAGTTTACAAAAAACCGTTAGCTGCTCTTCGACTTACCATTTAAAAAAGTGAAAAATAGCGGGGCCTAGATTTGAACTAGGGCTCTCGGGGTTATGAGCCCCGCGGGATCACCAGACTACCCCACCCCGCTGTACTACAACTGTTACCCTTCACATCATATAAACCTTTGCATTGAATGGTATATTATTGAGGTATTCCTTTCTGTTTAGACAAAAATTCATTGCTTGGACAAAATATCCTTTGCTTCTTTGTCTAAAGAGTAACCCACAACAGTTCTTATTGCAACGATAACAGCAAGAACTATTACTTCGTTAAGATCGGGTCGAATAATCGTTCTTACCAGATCAGCTGCAATGAAAAATTCAAGGGCAAGTACTATCTTAGATGTAAAATCTATGCGAATAGAATTGTAATCAGAAGAGTATTTCCATAATTCAACTCTCAAAACATTGAAAATAGCTCTTAATCCGCCGTAAACAATTAGAATAGCCCCAAAGATTGAAAAAAATAAAGCCACATAATTGACGATATCCGAGTACATATTATCTCCCTAAAAAAAGAATTTGTAATTAGAATCTAATCTTCTGGAGATTCTAACTTATCGAGTCTTTCCTCAATTTTGTCTATTTTTTTGTTGGTAAATCCTCTGTACTCCTTGAACCTACCATCCAATTCACCAAGATCCCGGGATACCTTGCTGTATCTTTTCTCTAGATCCATCACATCATTCTTTGTTGCTAATTCCCAGTCTTTAATGAGTTGGTCACTTTTATCATCTAAGAACAGTTCTATTTTACCCGAGAGAAGATCTGTACTTTTTGGAACGCCCTTTACAGTACCTTTTATCTTTTCTCCCATTCCTGCCATTTTTTCGCTGACCCCATCAATCATGCTGCCATCAATGGTGACCTTTTCACTCATTCCCGAAGTTTTATCAGTTTCTTTCTTTCCATGATCTTCATCGGATCTGGTTACTGTGGAACGTGCTTTTTCTCCTGTTTCAGCCATGATAGTACGAGCTCGTATAATGGACTGATTCCTAGAGTCCTGCATGTAGTAATAAAGCAAAACAACTATGGCACCAGCAAGAACCAGTATTGCTAGTAACTCCAAAGCAGTCATTATTTGCCTCCTTTACCCTTTCCAGATTTTTTCTCAAGTTCTTGTTCTTTTTTCTCGATGTCCATCAGTAATTTTTGGAGTTTGGCAAATTCAGTTTGGGCTTCAAGTCGATTAACCCTCTCATTTATTTCACTGTGAAGATATCCTGCTTTATGCATCAAATCTGAAGTGTTCTCTCGTATTTGTGTTAGTTTTTCTTGTTGATCCTTTGGAAGTACTATGTCGTTCATCATTCTTTTGGATTCCAGGTCCTTCTCAACTAGTTCTATCTTCTTGAGTTCAGCCTGTTTCGTAAGGAAATCGACATTTGTTTGTGCCTCCCTGACACGTCTCCACTGCATTAGTGCAACTATCAATCCAACAACTACTATGGCTGCTATTATTATATAAAATACATTTTGGTCAATTGCTACCATATTTTTACCCCTTTATTTCTAAACAAATTATGTACATAGTTTTTTTTTGTAAATAAACTCAAATCAATAACCATTACATTTCATTACTCTCTTAAGTTTGTTTGAATTCAGTTCTACATTGAAATTTAGTAGACAGGATTTTCCTTGTAGTCTGATTTTTATATGATGGTTTTAATAATAAGATATTGTTCGGGATGTTATTTTAAATTTACTTTTTAAAAAATACCGAAAAGTTAGATTTTTAATTAAATTTGATAGTGTTAAATGATTAAATTTTGAATTTGAATGTTATATTAAACTTTAGGTATAGTGGTTTTATGATCGAGGCGTATGAAAAGTCAGGAAAAATAGTTTCCAAGGTAAGGAAAATGGCAACAGATTACATCGAAGCCGATATGAAAATATTTGAACTCGCGAACTTCGTTGAATCAAACATAATAGAAATGGGAGCAAAACCAGCATTCCCATGCAACATATCAATAAACGAAATCACAGCCCACTACACCTCCCCACCAGGAGATGAATCCACAATAAAAGATGGCGACTTGGTAAAAATCGACCTAGGAGCACACGTAGATGGCTACATCGCAGACTCAGCAATAACCGTACTAGTCGGAGATACTGACAAAGTTCTCACAGAAGCAGAAAACGAACTAAACCATAAACTGATACAAACCGCACAAGACGCCCTAGAAAGTGCAATAAACACCATAAAAGCAGGAGTAGAACTCGGAGAAATAGGCACAGCAATAGAAGAAACCATCAATAAAAACGGATTGAACCCTGTTTCAAACTTGACTGGTCATGGAATGGATCAGTACATTCTTCATTCAGGAATATCAGTGCCAAATATTAAGGAAGTCAATGACCACAAAGTTGAGGAGGGTGATGTGTTAGCAATAGAACCCTTCGTCACCAATGGAGTTGGTTGGGTGGGGGATCTGCCGGAAGCACACATCTTCAGGTTTTTGAGGGATAGGCCAATGCGTATGGTTCAGGCCAAAAAACTTCTCCACAGTATTGCAATGGACTTTAGAAATCTTCCATTTTGTCAGAGATGGTTGACTGATGAGAACAATGAAAAGCACCTAAATATGGCAATGAGACAGCTCATAACTTCAAGGGCAATTTATCCATACCATGTTCTCAAAGAAAAAAGCGATGCAAGAGTTGCTCAAGCAGAACACACCGTAATAGTAGAAGCAGATGGATGTAAAGTCATAACATTGTAATTATTCCATCTTTTAATGATTTTTTTAGAATTAATAAAATAAAAATAATAGGAAGTACAGAATTTAATCCTGTACTTAATTTTCGTTGTGGAATTTTTTTGGATCTGTGTTTTATTTATGATACATTTTTGTTATTTGGAATTTACTAAAAGAGAATTACTAAAAAAGAATTTACTAAAAAAATAGTTGGGTGGTTACATGATCGAAGAATATGAAAAGTCAGGAAAAATAGTTTCCAAAGTAAGGAAAATGGCAACAGACTACATCAAAGCCGACATGAAAATATTAGAACTCGTAAACTTCGTTGAATCAAACATAATAGAAATGGGAGCAAAACCAGCATTCCCATGCAACATATCAATAAACGAAATCACAGCCCACTACACCTCCCCACCAGGAGATGAATCCACAATAAAAGATGGCGACTTGGTAAAAATCGACCTAGGAGCACACGTAGATGGCTACATCGCAGACTCAGCAATAACCGTACTAGTCGGAGATACTGACAAAGTTCTCACAGAAGCAGAAAACGAACTAAATCTCAAAATGATACAAACCGCACAAGACGCCCTAGAAAGTGCAATAAACACCATAAAAGCAGGAGTAGAACTCGGAGAAATAGGCACAGCAATAGAAGAAACCATCAATAAAAACGGATTGAACACAATTCCAAGTCTTTCAGGTCATGAAGTGGATCAGTACGAACTTCACTCCGGCATATCAGTGCCCAACATAAAGGTAGAAAACCACCACAAAATTGAAGAAGGCGATGTGTTGGCAATAGAACCCTTCGTCACCAACGGCTCAGGAATTTTGAAAGATGTGAATGAAACCAATATTTTCAAATTTTTAAAAGATCGCCCAATGCGCATGGTTCATGCTAAAAAACTTCTTCGTAACATTGTAAGTGACTATGGAAGTCTTGAATTTTGTCAGAGATGGTTAATAAACGACAACAACAAGAACCATATGAATATGGCCATGAGACAGCTTATCAACTCCGGGGCGATATATGCGTACCATGTTCTCAAAGAAAAAAGCGATGCAAGAGTTGCTCAAGCAGAACACACCGTAATAGTAGAAAAAGACGGATGTAAAGTCATAACATTATAATATTAAGCTCTAAAATCAGTTATTCTTTATTTTTAATTTAAAAAAATAAAATATAAAGTACAGAATTTAATCCTGTACTCAATTTATTGTTTCCCTTAGACGTTTGCGAGTGGATCTTCCTTTTCGCTACTTGCCTTGTATGGAACTGGTAGACCCATTGATTTTCGTCTGTCGATCTCTTTCATCGCTTTCTCTTTCTTCTGAGTTGCGAGTTTTGTGAGTATTTCTAGACCAAATTTGCCTGTGTCTACTGGTTTGGTTTCTATTACACCTGCTTCAACAGCTGCTTTGAAGACTGTTTCTCCAGCATCTGTTCGTGTGAATACAGTTGACCAACCGTCTGGTGAACCAACTGAACCTGTTGATACGTCTGCTAATTCAGCAACGTAGTCAAGACATACTTTACATCCACTCTGTTCGTAACCGTGGGTTTCTTTGAGTGGGATTGAAAGTACATCATCTGCAGTGTGTACCCAGAATTTACCCTTTCCAATGTCCATTTTTTCTACTAGCTCTGGGCTAACTCCCATCTTCTCAGAAATGAATGTCTGAAGTGATGCGAATGGGAAGTTCTCCATACAGAATATACCTGTTACAAGAGCTATTTTATCTGCGAGGAATCTCACACCAAATGGATAAGACTGCATTTTTCTGATACCCATGGTTTGACATGGGATTGCAACGGTACCAACTTTTTCAAGTCCGTACTGCCTTACAGCTTTTTTCAGCATTAAAACGTTTGGGGAGAATGTGTATTTAGTTCCTGCTGCTGCTAATATTTCATCAGCTGTTTGAGCCACCATAGGCTCTGGTTTCCAGAAGTCCTTTCCTGGCCCTGCAACTACTGCACCATCTATGAGTTTTTCCTCAAGGGCATAGCAGAATAGAGCAGAAACAATTCCTCCGTCCTGTGCGATCTTCTGAATTTCTTTGTCAGTTGATCTTGCAGTAACAACTTCTTTGTATGTTCCTAATACCATTTTCTCGTCCTCCTATAACCCTAGATCCTGTTTTATCCTGTCTGCTGGCCACCAGCTTCTAGGACACTGGACGTAGCAGATACCACATTTCACGCATCTTGCGCTGGTGAGCTCTGGTCTACCATCGGTCATGGTTAATGCTCTGGTCTGACAGGCCATAGCACATGTTCCACATCCTATACATAGAGCCTGGTTTACAACCTTGTACTGAAGGTCGCATCCACATGCTTCTGTGTAACCAGCTAAATCTATCATTGGTTGTAGATAATCCATATCACCGTTAATTACAGCTACAACAGTCTTTGCAATTATTTCTGGTGATGGAGGGCATCCTGGTATTGCACAGTCTACCTTTACAAGGTCAGCTATAGGCACGAAAGATTCGTGATCTGGGCGAGCCTGCTGTCCGCCTCTGGAATAACGAGTGAAACATCCTGTTGCTGCACAGGAACCGAAAGCTACAACTAATCCAGCTTTTTCCCTTGCTTCTTTAAGTTCTTTTACACTGTGTTCATCTTGTAGACATACGGAACCTTCAACTAATACTAGGTCCATTTCTGGCATTTCCCATACATCTGCCAGTGTTTGTCCATAAACTATATCCACCATGTTGGTGAGTAATTCGGCTAAAATGTCGTAGTTTTCACTAAGCGACATAATGTCACCGGTACATCCTGATAAGTGGACGTAACCAATTCTTGGTTTTGCTTTTTCTTCAGCCACTTTTTCAACCTCCTCTTTTGGAACTTCCTTTGGTTTTGCCCCTATCCCTAAAAATTGTTTAATTCTGGCTAACATAGGCTAAACCTCTATTTCTTTTAAAATTATTTCAATGGCCTTTGGAATTGCATTTTCCACACTTTCTGTTAAACCCAATTCTATGTTGGGGGCAGAGACCGATTCTGGTTGGACTCCAATTACCATAACTTCACATACTTTGCTAAGATCGTGCAACGGTTGGTTTACTGGCCAAGAATGCATATTTTCGTACGCACCTTTAGGGAGTTCTTCTACATCAAAAACCCTGAGTGTTCCTGGTTCTGCACCGAAATCAACGATATCCACAACGATCATCTTCTTCCAAGTTTCATGGGGTAAGGAAAATACGAAATGTGGTCCTCCCGTTCCGGCATCTATTGTCATTGTGTTGTCAGGAAGCGGTTTTTCTTCAGAAAGCTTATCTATAGCTTCTATAACTGCAGGACCAAATCCATCGTCCTGAAACAGTATGTTACCGCACCCAACAATTAATATCTCTGCTTCGTATGGCATTTTAATTCCTTAAATCCTGACCATTTCGTTCTTAATGACACTCTTGTTATCGTCATCCACTACTATTACGTGGGTTGCGCATGAGAGACAAGGGTCGTATGCTCTAATAACGTGAGGTCCGAATTCGTGGTGGAAGCCTTCTGTTGCAGGTCCCATGGTTGGTATGTTCCAGGTTGTTGGAACTAAACAGCTGTAGAACTGAGTTTTACCATCTGCTATCTGGGCCATGTGAACATCCATTCCTCTTGGTCCTTCAATAGCACCAATACCTAACTTGTTGGTACCAGTAACATCGTAATCAGCCATTACCGGTGCAGATGTGTCCAGTTCAGCAAGTAAATCCACAATTTTGGATACGTTGGTTTTCATTTCCATAGCTCTTGCTACGTGCTGTGCAACAACACCCTTTTCATTGTAACTACCGAATACTGCTGCCCTAGCCCTTGGGCCTACTTCTACATTCCTACCATCGTATAATGGTATGGTTGAGCATGCTCTTTTACCGACTTCTGGGTCATCGTACCATGTTTCAGGCATGATTTCTGTGAACCTGTCTAAATCGAATTTGGTTCTGTCACCGTAGAGAGGGTGGGTTGCTAAAGTTGGTACATTTACCACACCTAATCCGTCTGGTAAGTCTTTATCAGCAATTAAACCAATCATAAGGTCTACATGTGCGTCAATTTTTGGTATGAGTGCTTTGGTTCTAGCGTATAACCTTTTTCTTGCGGTTTCACTTATGTTGCTAGCCATTCCACCGATTCTTACATCGGCTGGGTGAATTCCTTCTCCTGCAACCATATCTACTACGTACTGAACTGTTTTCCTTATTTCGGATACAGAGTTTATGGCTGTTGCCATTAAGTTTTCAGGCACAAAGTCGGTTGCAATCAAGAAGTGGTGTATTGCATGGCTGTTAACTGTGTGAGCTGCAAGTGTCAGTTCCCTTAACTGTCTTGCTGCTTTTGGTATTTCAATACCTAAAGAGTCGTCTATAGCTTCTACTGATGCTAGAGTATGAGGTATTGGACAGACACCACAGATTCTCTGTACTATGACAGGTGCTGTTTCTGGTACTTTTCCAGTTACTATTTTCTCAAGACCTCTAACAGGAGTAATACTAAAGTATCGCCCCTTAGTTACGATTCCTTCATCATCGACGTCCATGACCAATTCTGCATGGCCCTCTTGCCGTGATGTTGGCGATATAACTATTTTTTCGCTCAAATGTATCACCTCTTGTTTTTAAATAATCTTTTGAACATCAATATTTCTCTTGATAATATATTATATTATAACCTTTTCTTTGAAGAGTAAAGTGCAAAATTTATATACAATGAGGAACTAATCTTCAATTTCCTTATTGAACATGTGAATTGGTGTGAAATTAAATGGTATTATAGTTATTGATTTTTGCTTAACTATAATTATACGATTTAAAGTTCAAACCATATTACCTGCAATAGGTATAAATCCAAATAAGACAATATAATTATATTAATAAATCAAAATCTGAGTTTTATCAGTAAAACGAGTTGAAACTGATGTTAGATAAAAAAATATTGATATCAATTGTTATTGTACTTGTAATTGGTGTTGCAGCAGCAAGCTACCAGGCCACTACCAAAACTCCAGGAGTTTGGCAGTCAGGTGTAGCAGAACAGCAACTTCCCACAGAACAAGGATCAACAGGATCTGATGGTTCATCTGCACTCACATCAACAAGTTCATCATCTGGAATTGTTCAGAAAGAATCTCAAAGTTCCTCAAGTTCAGGACATAGTGGATCAAATGGGATCACAACTGAACAGGCTAAAGCATTGAAAATTGCGAATGCCGGAATCGAAGACTCATCAATCACAGCAGGTACCCCCGTATTAATAGGAACATCAACCTACAAAGTCACATTGTATAATGCCGATGGTGTAGATTCAGGATATTTTATTATTGATACAAATACCGGTAAAATAACTGAGGGTGCTGGAGGTGCTCCAAATGGTTGAGATGATCGAAACTAAATCTGAATGTTGTAAAATTATATCAGAAGATGTGAAGGATGCCATTGTAATTGAAGGATCGCCGGAGTTTGGATTAATTGGTAACATCTTAGGATGGTTACTAGTTGAAGAACTTGGCATGAAACAAATAGGTTACATTGATTCAAAGGATTTTCCACCGCTTGCAGTACTTTATAAAGGAGTGGCAATGCATCCATTCAGGATCTACAGTTCCAAGGGAATAGTACTTTTCCTGTCAGATTTCATTGTACCACCAGAAGTTTCATATGATATGTCAACAGCAATAGTTGATTGGATGGAACGAAACAACAGTAAAGAATTTATAACATTTAATAGTATGGTAGTAATGGAGAAGAGTGACTCTGTTGCAGCAGCAGCAAATTCACAAGATGCTCTCAAAAGACTTGGAGATCTGGAAGTTCCAATTTTACCCTTTGGAAACATCAACGGAATATCCGGTTCTTTATTAACAAAAACAGCCACTAAAAACATTCCAGGCTCATGCCTGTTCGCTGAAGTGCTTAATCAGTATCCTGATCCTAGAGCAGCAGCAAGTTTAGTGAATGTTTTAAATAGGATGTTAGATATACAAGTCAATGCGGAACCACTTTTAAAAGAGGCCGAGCAAATAGAGGAAAGACTCAAAGAATTAGCAAAACGCGTTCCAAATGAGCCAGAATCTCCAATTTACAGTTAATTCATAATGGGCCCGTAGCCTAGTTGGATAGGGCGTCGGACTTCTAATCCGAAGGTCCCGGGTTCAAATCCCGGCGGGTCCGTTGTAACTTCTTTTTAGAAGTATAATAACTGCCATATGAGGGTTCTGTAAATTTATCATATATTCAAGGGCCCGTAGCCTAGTCTGGATAGGGCATCAGACTCCTAATCTGAAGGTCCGGGGTTCAAATCCCCGCGGGTCCGTTCTTATTTTTATAATTATTCAAAAGAAGAAGTAACAAATTCTATTTTAAAAACTTTAAATATTTTAAAACTTGAGATCCTGCTGTATCAATTTAAAAAAAGGATGTGGTTGATTTAATCAACTCTTATCTTCAGGTGCAGCATCCTTTGAATCAATTTCTATTCTAACTTGTGCACCTACCACTCCACCTACTACTGCCACAATCACGTTGATTGCAAATGATAACAACAGTCCTGGGGCTATGAGCCCTAAATATGCACCGTATCCATATAGGGTGTATGTTATTACCAGTATGATGGCAACTATGAGAGCTCCAATTACTCCAAACAGTGCCCCATTTATGGCTCCTGTCTTGTAATTTTCTCCGACCATGAATCCAACCAATATTCCTATGGCTAGAAATGTGGCGATTGTAGCATTCAAATTTGAAAGTACATTTGTAACTACATAAAATGCAATTACAGTGACTAACCCTATTATTAGGGGTTTTCTTTTGATCATTTCCTTAACCATATTATCACTCCAATTTAAGTTTATCAATTCCAAATATTAGTGAACATTACAATTAAATCTATACCAAAGTTGCTACCAAATTGACCAAAATCAGAACCATGGTACTCAAGAAAATTACCTTAAATATTAGTTTCTCAATAGAAAGAATATTCCCAAATTAATAAAATGGTAGAATTTGTTTTGGAGATAATATGAAATTGAAATTAAAAGGTGTTCAAGAAACATTACTCATTCCACTGTGGTCAAAAGCTATGGAAATTGAGCAACCTAATCCTATACTGACGGATCATAAGGCAGTTGAAATTGTTAAAAGTTTAGATTACAATTTTCCTAATTTGGACAAAGAATGGGCCACACAAGTGAGTGTTGTCATCAGAACTGAGTTACTTGATAGAGCCGTTGAAAAATTTATGACAGAACATAAAAATGGGGCTGTGATAAATTTTGGGTGTGGATTGGACACACGATACTCAAGACTTGATAACAACAACTACTCCTGGTTCGATTTGGATCTTCCAAGCACCATCGAACTAAGAAGAAATTTTTTGATGAAACAAACAATTACCACATGATAGGCCAGTCAGTTTTTGATTACAGCTGGTTCAATGAAATTCCTGAAAGTGTTCCTTTACTTATAATAGCAGAGGGATTGCTCATGTACTTCTCAGAAGAAGAAGTTTCAGAACTTCTTAGGGCTTTGGCAGAGAAATTTTCCGGAGCAGAAATGCTTATTGAAACAATACCATACTCCCTGGTTAAACAAAGCCAAAATTCAAATCTGATAGAAAAACAATATAATATTCAGGCTAACTTCTCATGGGGCATTAACCATGGAAATGAGATTGAGAAATTAAATCCTAACATTGAATATATTGAAGACTGGCATTACTTTGACTACCATAGAGATAGATGGAAAATTATCAGATGGTTATCGTTAATTCCATACTTTAAAACTAGATTTGGAAATAGAATTGTTCATTTTAAATTTTCTAGGGGAACTACGTGAAAACAGGTTCCATGATAATTTATAATAAAAATAAAAAAAGGGTTCTAATAAATTTGCCCAAAATAAAAAGTTACCCGGATTTATCAGCTTTGAGGCAGGTTTCTGCCTAAAATTTGCATCATAATTGTAACAGCTATGAATCCACCGATCATTACTAGAAAAATTGTTGTTTGA
The DNA here is from genome assembly GCA_024167805.1 of Methanobacterium sp. ERen5. Taxonomy (GTDB): domain Archaea; phylum Methanobacteriota; class Methanobacteria; order Methanobacteriales; family Methanobacteriaceae; genus Methanobacterium_B. Next base: position 1,086,224 of record CP099988.1, read on the forward strand.
TACTCCACATTATCATTTCCTTTAGCTTTTATATAGACAAATGAGTGTTTATTGTTAATATGATTTTTGTTATGATCCTAGGATTTAATTAAAATTTACAGATCATTACCTTTAAAAATTAATTTTCATCAACTGCTTGTGCACCCTTAACCATATTTATCATGGTTTTGAGTTCGTTAGAAAGATTTTCAAATTCCGATGCTGAAATTACCAGCACCACTTGGTTTTCCTCGAACATTTCCCCATCCTCGGGAACAACAACCAACTGATCTTCGTTGCTATTTTTTAGTTTAGTACATACACCCACAGTTACTTTGATCTCCATTCATAACACCGTACCATATTTTTTGATCCGCACAAAATATTTTGTATGTAAAAATTATTAAATTATTCCGGCACTACAATTTCACCGTATCTGCCGCCCCCTCCAGAACTTATTTCTAGGGTACCGTTACGGAACGATTTTATTACAGCAGCCACCTCTGGATCAACAGCCACAACTTCTTGGATAGGAGCATGAATCAATGCATTTATTTCAGTTTTAAAATTATTGATCATTTCCTTCCATATATTTTGTACATAAACTGTTGTGACACCCTTACCATGGGTGATGCTAATTATCTCAGCCAACGGTAATATGTGTATATACGGTGGTCTATATGGGGGATGGTGTGGTTCTTCCCAGTTTGAAAGTTCATGTATCCTGTAATCAACACCCTTCTTTATTCTGCCACCACATGGACACTTCATCTTCATTTTAATTGCATCTTCCACCGGGTATTTTACATGACATTTTGAACACGCAGTCACATGGTACTTTCCAAGTCTGGGATCAAATCCATAGTTGGCAGTTACCTTTTTGTTAGCTATGGCATCTTTGATACCTGCAAAGGTTAACTTATCAACATCCAGTTCATTGAACTCCCTTCCAAGTCTGTGTGGCCATGGAGAATGGGCATCTGAATTTGTTAAAAATGTTAAATCCTGTAACTCCTCAATTTTATCGGCCATATCTGAATCTGCAGACAATCCAAGTTCTAGGAAATCAGGAGTTTCTCCATAACATTCAACTAAACTGTCGTATGCTTTGTAAATACTTGTCCAAGGTGTAAATGCATGTGCCGGGCCAATGATGCATCCAGTTTCATGGGCCACTTCCATAATCTCGCGGCCGTTCATCCTTATCCTGGGCCTGCCATCAGCATCCATGTTTCCCTTAAGTTTGGTTCTTGTTTCTTTAACTGATTCAATTGACGGAAAAATAATCAGGTGATGTACTCGTTTAGTATCCTCGACCTCTGTGGTAAGTATGAACTTGGATTCAACAGTTTCATCTTTGATTAAATCGGGTTTAATTGAAAATATTCCATCTGCATATTCTTCAGTAGTGTCTTCAATTAACTTAAGATATTTTTGATGTAAAGCATCCCCAGTAGCCACAACATCAAGACCCTTGAGTTTAGCTTGGGGAGCCATTACCAAAGGAGTCATATTCTTAGATGTGGCCATGGAGTAACAGCCGTGTATGTGAAGATCCGCATTTATTATCATGTTTTAGTACCCTCATTTTTTTTATAGGCCTTAAAAATTTTAACAAGACATAAAATTTATTAAAAAAATAGTAGTTGTGAAAAAAAATTGAAAAATATATGTATTGGAAAATTATTATCCGATATATCGGAGATCTTCCTCTCCTTGGACAATGTTCATCCTGTCGCTCATTTCTCTTTCCATTTGTTGAGCCTTGGATATCATTTTCCTAGTTTCTTCTGCCCTTTCTTCGAGTTTTGCAATGTCAACATCAACATTCAAAATTTTCTGAAGAATAGTTAGAACCGCTTTAGATGCTTCAGCATCAATGAAGTAACCTGGAGTTTCACCCATCAAACAAACACCTGACATTCCCTTGGAAATTCCTAAACCAAGTATAAGTCCAGATGCACCAATTATTCCGCCATCAGCAGTTCTAAGTGTTACATCATGCCCCTTTAGCATTTCTGCAAGTTCAATGTTTGTTGCAGCTCCAAAAACTTTTGGTTTGTCAACAGGCTGTCCTGTACCAAGGCCACCAAGAGTATAAATATTTTTAACTCCGAATTTGTGGACAAAATCAATAATAGTACCACATATTTCGTACTGTCCCTCTGGACTCAATCCCTGAGTGTTCCCAACAAGAATTATGTAGTCTTGTTCAGCTTCTCCTTGGGACTTAAGATAATAAAATTCATTTTTCATGGGCTCTATGAGACCTTCTTCATCCACAAATACCTGTGGAGGGAAAGCTGGGGAATATAATTCTGCAAATTTAACTGCTCCCAATTCATGTATGAGATGTTCTGCAACTAATTTACCCACGTGCCCAATACCTGGGAGAGCTTCAATAAATATGGGTTCGCTGAGTTCTACTTCTTCTAAATTATTGATAAAAGTTTTATTCATCCCACCAACTCCTTTTAGCTCTTTGAGAGCTGTTCCTTAAGCATACGTCTGTACTTTCCATACTTATCCTCAGGAGAATATTTTGGTGGATAAATAACTCCTACCTCTCCCCGCAAGGACATTTGTCTGTGAGTGTGTATTCCCCACATGACTTGCATTTTTTCATTTTGGGCTTCATTCGAGTTCACGTTGGAAGGTTCCCTCTCCTCCCTCTTCAATAACAACTTTTATTGCAATATCTGCTGCTTCTTTTAGAAGGGTTTCTGCAGTAATGTAATCGGATGATTTAACCATCAGTCTGTATCTTGGTGCACCAACACACTGTACAGATATTTCATCACTGTCTATGGAACTGAGAGCTTTCTTGATTACATCCACACCATTAGGTGCGTAGGATTTTAAGTCCACGTAACCTGTTATATTAACTTCAGGGGAGAAATGTTCTTTTTAGCGACTACTTCTATGGAATTTGCCCAATCCTCGTCCATTCCTCTATCTATGAGAGAGATTGCACCTTCTTCAGCTGCAGTTTCAAATGCACCGTAGAGATCTCCGAACTCTTCCATAATTCCGTAGCCAACTTCTTTATAAGCATCATCCAGGGTTTTTCCCAGGCTTTTTGCAGAGAATTCCAGGAGTTTTTCAGCTTTCTGTTCAATTTTCCATTGCTGAATCTTTCTTGTACGCTGATCTTCCCTTATCCTTTTGAGTGAAACATCAACATGACCTTTTTTGGATTAACTCGCAGAACTCTGGCCACGATTTTCTGATTTTCCCTAACGTAGTCCCTAATGTTTTTTACCCAACCAGAAGAAACCTCAGATATGTGTATGAAAGCTTCCTTACCATCATATTCTTCTAGGCTTCCAAAGGCGCCGTAGTTTAAAACTTTATGAACAGTTCCAACCACCAAATCTCCTTCATCCGGCCATTCTTTTCTCATTCTTACCATTAAAACACCTATAATATATTTACAATATATTATTTTTTAAAAGAATTGGATTATACTAGTTTTTGTATCCGGGGATACAAAAAATAGTTACTTAATCCAAAACTTCTATGATCTGAGCTGTAATCTCAGATTTTCCGCCCTTAGGTTTAACAAGGGTCTTGCCACATATTATGCACTGTACCTGGGAAGCAGCATGATCAAAAACAACCTGCTGATTTCCACAGTCCACACACTTAACCTTTAAAAAATTACTTTTATTAGATCTGTAGTTTGCCACTTGAATCACCCTACAACAAATTCTACTTTACCTGCTCGGAACGATGATCTCTTAATATGAGACTTTCCACATTCCTTGCACTTGTACCTGAGGTCTAATTTCTTAATTGGCTTGTTCCTGGAAGGTAATGGCCTTGGGTAACCCCTGTATCCACTTGTAACCCTTCTGAACTGCCTTTGACCCCATTTAAGTTCGCTGGCTTTTCTTCTTTTTGATTCTAATACTTCGTGAATAGTGTGTTTTTTGCAACTTGGACAATAAGTTCTCCTTTCTTTAGGAATCTTCATATAATCACCTCTTAAATGTAAAATAAGTTGTGCACTTAACTTTCTGGATTAACATGCCGTTTTTAAAACTTATTTAACGAAAATATTTATATTATTAACTTTGTACTTCTTGATAAAAGTGCAATTAATATATTAATTTGTTTATCATTAACAGTTTATTTATATGTTTGTATAAAAATCCCCTTCTTATTTTTGACTAGGATCTTTGCGTTGGGCTCGGGGATGGTAATTAAATCCTGTGGAGATACTGGCCCGTATACAATTTTATCTACTCCAACTATGGATGGAAGTTCATCAAGAATCATCAAAGTTTTTATAAAAGCGCTACCCTGTTTTTTAACGGGTTTTTCTTCTTCAGCTTCAGAGGGATGTTGTTCAGAATCAATGTTCTTCTGTGGTGTTTCAGCTTTATCTTCACCAGACTCAGAATCATCTGTTTTGTTTTTAGCCCCTCTTGAAGGTTCTGATCCATATCTTTCAAATATCTGACTCTCAAAATCGCCTTCAGAAATATCTTTAACATTCTCTTCAAGTGGTTGTGGAACATCGGATAAAAGTGAATCTATATCCAATGATTTTGCAGATCTTTCGGGCCTATTTTTAGACTTAACAGGCATTTTCCCATTACTGCCATGATTCTTCTGTATGTACGACATTAGGGGAGCAGTCAATTTTCCCCTGTACTTAACAATGGATTCAACCAGTTCAAGATATAAAAATTCCTCTTCAGGAGTGGAGTTAATTGGAACAGTGATCTGATTATCAGAACTGCCCTTAGCCTTTGTTTCTTTGAATAGCTGATATGCTCTCTGAACGTTCATAACTGCGCTGTTGGCAATTTTATGTTCCCTTCTTTCACATATTTCTGCCACTATTCGCTGCGCATCCCTTAACAGGTATGATTCAAAGGAAAATGGATTGTCATCTATCTTCCTCATGAGCCCGTTGAGATAGTTGGAGACTTCAGTGTAGAAGTTATCTCCTACACGAGATAGACCGCTTATACTACGCTCTTTCTTTTGGATCTCCCTCAGTTTTTGGAAAAATTCATCCAACCCTATTCCTCACTTTCTATCCTTGGAGCTAGTAGGAACCTCAATTCACCGTCACCTGACACCATTTTCATGGCCAAGTTAAGGGGCATATCATTTCCAAGGCTCAATACTGCAGTTTCAGAGAATTTATCAGCCTTTAACATCTCTTTAATCTTTTCCAACGAGAACACAGACTTAGCATTTTCGTTGATCTTTTCACCATGGAGGTACTCTATCTTCGCATCTCCAAATTCACCCTCAGCAGAGGCAATGAATTTGTCTGTGTCAACCATCAATGATATTTTATCAGAAACTATTCCAATATCTTGTATGGAGTTTTTAAGTAGTGAAAAGGGTATTTCGAATTCAGAGGGATAGTCAAGATCTGGTGGACTAGGTGCCTCGTATTCTATGTCAATTAACCTGATTTTGAAGGTTCTTCTTGCTTCATCTTCAAAGGTTAGTATCAAATTACCTTCATCAACAGTTAATTCAACTAAATCATCTGATTTAGCCCTTTTAAGAACTTTCATTAATTCTTCTGTATCTACATTGATTTTTAAAGGTTCTTCACAAGTATAAATATCAAATAAACCTGATTTAAGCTCGAGGTGTACGAATGTGATGTGGGACCTGTCAAGTGCGTCGAGCCTTAATCCATCACCGTCTGCCTTCATCTGAACTTCATCCACGATCGAGGAAATAGCTTCGAAACTTGTTTTTAATACATTTGAATCGCTTAAAACTGCTTTGAACATTTTCATCCTCCGACTTACTTTTTATCTTCTCCAACTATATTATCCTTACCATCTTCAAGTTTGTTGGGATCTTTCTTTCCATTGATATCTTCAGTCTTCTCATTAGCTGCTTCGGTTTTTCCCTCTGCAATTTCCAGTTCTGAATTAATATTTTTAAGGAAGGTCTTGTTTAAAATTTTCTGTGAAAATGCCCCAACAATGATCAAAAATCCCAAAAGCATTGAAAATGCTGCAAAAGATGCACCTTCACCAAAGATAACATTGTCAGCTACCTTTGTAACAGAAGCGGAAATAATTACAATACCATAGATAATTAAAATAACTCCGATTGCAACTGCTACATATCTAAGTATTTGATCCTTCCTAGATCTGATGGATTTAAACAGACCATTATCCATTAGTTCATGAAAGTTTATTGCATGATCATCGTGAGGGTCATTATCATGATTTGAAGTCTGGTCAGATTCTGATTTAACACCCTCTTGTTTTTCAATGCTGGAAGATTTGGTTTCTGTGTCCCCATCACTCCCATTTTTTGGTTCTGAATCAGAAGCCTTGCCCGATATTTCAGACCCTGTTTCAGATTCATCAGCACTATTACTAGATGAATCTGCAGTTAGTTCTGACTCCTCTTCCTTTATTTGTGAATCTTCAACCAATAGAAAATCCTCCTACAATTTTACATGTTGTGTTAAAACATGTTTAATCATATTCCCTCCAGGTCAAGGAACATTTTGTACATCTGAAAAATCTTGTTTCAGATTCGTCGGCACCCCTGGTCTGTATAAGCCACCATGAAGCTTCTTTATTACCACATTTAGGACATTTAACTACTGTGGTAGGTAAAGTTTGTATGTCATCACTTGTTACAATGATACTGTCCTTCGACTCGACTTTTTCAGAAATTTCGTATTCACTCATTGATTCTTTGGTTGCTTTGGTTGTATGTTCACAGTTTCTGCATTCAAAAATGTCACCCTTAGGAAACATCACAGCTCCACATTTAGGACAAAATTCCATTTGGTTCCCTCCCAATAAAAAGTTATAATGATTTGTTAAGATCATGTTAGTAGATTAATTTTTTCATTTGATACTACTTGCAAAATCAAAAGATTTTGTTGTTAGAATCCAACCCAAAACTTGGGTAGTTCAACCTAGTAGTATGTTAGATATTACATCAAATTTTTAATAATTTCAAAGAGTCTTCAATAATCCTCTCATGATCAAATGCCAGATCAAGCGTTTTAATTTCATTTAAATCAAAATATTTCGCATCATCTGCATCTGTTGCTGACTTGAGCATTCCTCCTATTTTACTGCCTAAAAAACAGACTGTGACAGTGTGTCCACGGGGATCCCTATCAGGATCAGAATAAACTCCCACTAACTCTTTCAGTTCAACATCAATGCCCGTTTCTTCCTGAGTTTCCCTTACAGCAGCATTTTCCACAGTTTCTCCATACTCCACAAATCCGCCTGGTAAAGCCCATGAGCCTTGATAGGGATCATTTTTTCTTTTGATGAGTAGAATGGTTGAATTCTGCACCACCACAGTGTCTACTGTTAAAAGAGGAGATTTCATTGGATCACTTCCATCAAAATATAAAATTGTAGTAAAAAATTTCGTCAAGCACTTCCATGTGATTCGCCTGTTACTATACCTGCAGCTATTATATGGGCAACTCGGATTGGTTCCGGTATGGAACTTCTTGTTGTGGATAGTTTAACAATTTCCATGGCATCTTCAATTTTAATTCCATGAAACTGTATGTAAATTGATTCGTTACCATCCACCCGGTTTACACTTCCTGCTTCAACAATGTTTGCCCATCTGTCCTTCCAGTCAGGGAATCTTTTGAGAGCCTTTTTAATGCCTTCAAAACTCGGAATTTTTCTCATTATAACTATTACTGGTACACCTGTTGCTTCGTAGAGTTCACGTATGTTTACAACATTGAACCCTGCAAATGTTATACCATCCAGCATTATGACTCCAAGCTGTCCAATATTTCTGGAATTTAACACCATCTCTGATATCTTTAAAGTGGCATCAGTACCATCTCCAAGTACGTGGGTACTTAAGACACCGTCCAGCCAGTTACCTGCCCTGAAAACAGTGCCCACAATCATGACTTCTTCCCTGGTGTGGGTTGGAAATGGTGAATCATCCACCCCAAGGATTCGTATCTCCTGCTTTATACTTCTGAATTTTTTAATTTCAGTTCTATTTTTCATCTTCTGAAGCATTGATGAGATTTTGTAATTCATCACATCTTGCTTTGACTGTTTCAGCAGCTAATTTAAGTGATTTTTTTGGATTTTTTGCCTTTACAACCAATTTAGGCTCACCAATAATTGGATGTTCAATTACGTATGCTGCAGCTTCAACATCTTCATCTTCCATAAGGGTTTTTCTTATGGTGTTACATAGAGAATGGGTTTCTCCTGTGATCTCTATCTCAAGTTCCTTCTTAGTATCCTTAATTACCTTCATATTATCCCTCATATTTTGTAGAAAGATTTCTTCTTTCTTTATTTCCACAGTTAGGACATTTCACTTCGTTTTTACTTACTTGTTTCATGTAATGTCTGCACTTGGTACACATGGCCTTCAAAACGCCCAGTTCATCTTCAGCTGTTGTCAGGTCAACGTTGTCGACCCCTATTATTTTGGTTACCCTAGCTTCGATAAGATCTCCTATCCTAAATTCATCGGTGAGCTTGGCAACGTAGCCTTTTTGAGCCTGGGATATGTGTATTCCTCCTGAAAAGGAAGTCACAAGATTCCTATTATTGTCTTTAATACAATCTAATTTTATAAGAGCTCTCTGGCCTCTTACATCTGATACCTGGCCAAACACAGCAACTCCAGATTTGAGTATTGATGGAGAACTTGTTTTGGGAACAATTGATATCTTTTTATTTTTGTTGTCCAATGAAACTGTTCCTGCAATCAGTGACCTGATGTTACCATCGTCTTCGTAGGTCCAGTCAGATGGAACAAACTCTTCAGTAACTCCCAGAGCATCGCCAGGTAAAACAAAATCTCCAGATTTGGTTTTCATTTATTCACCTCACTTAAAATTAGTACAGTCAACTCATCATCAAATTTTGTTAAATTCATGATTGTAGTGTAATTCAATCTCTCGTACATATCTGAGTAACTTACTATTTGGATTTCATCTTAATAAATTAGTGACATATTTTAAGATTTGGATTTTTAGTTACCATTATATTTATTTGTTTTTGTTATTTAATCCACCATATTTAATTTCATCTATTTCATAGTTTTCCCATTCCCTTTTACCAATGGCAATTTCCAGCTCTTGTGGAGTTAATAAAGGTTTTTTATACCTACTAGAATCATCAATTGCTATCCTGGGACACGCAGTCATTACAAATGCATCAAGATCCATGTAGGGAAGCAATTTCTCGGGTGAAACATCATCTAAAAGAAGTATGAACCCTTCTCTCCCATCAGCATCCAACAAATTTTTTAACTCCTTGGCAGTATTTAGCCTGTTCTGGCCTTTTTTGTTGATACAATGATCCCGAATGTTTTAGCATCCATTGCTTTGGCTATCCTTGCAAATCGTATTCTCAGTATCCTGTCTGAAAAATCAGTGATCAACCTTGCTTCATCAAGGTAGGGATCTGCAATAATCACAGGTTTATCTGTAAAAAGTGTTATTCCCAAGGCATGGAAATTACCACTTCCAACATACAGGAAAGCCTCCACATCAAGGTTCTTTATGGATGAAAAATTGCAGCCCAAAACCTGTCCCCATGTGGTACCTGCCCCCTCATTAATGACAACTTCCTTACCATTATGTTCTAAAAATTCAGCAACTTCTTCCAGCTGTTTAAGGTGTTGAACTGTGGTAACAAGCCCTATTTTTTTATAGCCCTCTAAGAGGCTCATTGCATTCCCTACCGATCCCAGTAGTTCCATTTTTGAACTTGCATCCACAAATATGACTGGCATATCATAATTTAGTGGGAGTGGTTTGTGTCCAAAGTGAACTAAAACATCAGCAAAACCAGCCATATCTACATCTGCCACATCACAAGCACCGAAACAGGGATCAGCAGATATTATAACTGTAGCACCCGTTTCAACTTCGATCTGTCTAGCAACTTCAACAGCGTGTAATTTAAGTCCTTCTGGAAATTGTAGCCCAATAGTTTCTGCTTTGAGTTCTTTTACCCTTTTAATTATCTCATCTATTTCAAGTTCGTGTCCAGACATGGTAAAATCCTCAAACTAATCCTCGTCACGTGATCCTTCGATCTGTACCTTTCCATCCACCACATTTACCTTAACCAAACTTTTAACTTCGAACCCAGTTTCTCCTTCAACAATGTACTTTCCTTCGCCCTTTTCAACAACAGCAAAAACATCTACGATTTCAATGCCCATCTTTTCCATGGCCTTTAAAACTGCAATCATGGTTCCCCCGTGCTGACAACATCATCAACCAGGATTATTCTATCTCCTTCTTTCAGCCCATTGATGTAAAGTTCCCCATGGCTGTAACCCGTGATTTGATGTACGGCAACTTCACCTTCTAACCCATATTGTCTCTTCCGGATTACAACAAATGGGATGCCTGTAATTATGGAAAGTGCAGTTGCAATGTGTATGCCCATTGCTTCGACACACACAATTTTATCCACATTCAAGTTACCAAATTTTTTTATCCCTTCTGCAGCCTCTTTCAAAACATCAGGATCCACGAGTGGAACTCCGTCTGTTATGGGATGGACAAAGTAGTTGTAATCGCCCTTTTTTATTATTGGTGCTTCAATTAAACTGATCTTGAGTTTTTCAAACATTCAATCCCGCCTAGTATTTCGAAATAAAATTTTTAGTTAAACTTGATTTTCATTAGAAATAATTAGTAGCTTTTAAACATTCTAAAATTAACAAGTATAATTATATCTAATTAACGGTATAATTAATGGTATAATACTATTAGTTATATATTGTAGTGATTTACGATCTATTTTTTTAAGTTGAACAGTAACCAATAATAGTGAGTTTGTAAGTAGTATAATGATCAACAAAAAATTATATAAAAATTTATATAAAAATATTAGGTTATCATGAATTCAAATCAAAATTAAATGGTGAGAATAAATGTTGGGCAATCTTGGAAAAAATCTTACCAAAACAATGAAAAAATTGGCAGGAATGGCCATAATAGATGAAGAAGTGGTTAAAGAAGTCATAAAAGATATTCAAAGAGCACTCATACAATCTGACGTTAATATCAAACTTGTATTAAATCTATCAAAAACAATTGAAGACAGATCTTTGAATGAAGAACCTCCAAAGGGAGTTACCCCCAAAGAGCATGTCGTTAGGATCGTCTACGAAGAACTGGTTAATCTCCTTGGTTCTAGTGCACAAGAAGTTGAAATAGATAAACGTCCCTACAAAATACTTTTTATGGGTCTTCAGGGAAGTGGAAAAACTACTTCCATAGGTAAACTTACAAGATACCTTCAAAAGAAAGGATTCAACCCTGCAATTGTAAGCACAGACACATGGAGACCTGCTGCTTATGAACAGTTACTTCAGTTAACTGAGCCTATGAACGTTCCAGTTTATGGAGATCATGAAAACAAGGATGCCCTAGACCTTGCAAGAAAAGGATTGAAAGCTGCTAAAAAGAACGATGTAATAATAGTTGACACCGCAGGAAGACATAAAGAAGAGAGTGATCTCCTCGCTGAGATGGAGAGTCTCTCGGCAATTGTTGACCCTGATGAAGTGATCATGGTTATAGATGGAACCATTGGCCAGCAGGCAGGAGAACAAGCCCTTGCATTTAACAACGCAACCAAAATAGGGTCCATCATCATCACCAAGTTAGACGGTTCAGCCAAAGGTGGAGGAGCACTTTCAGCAGTTGCTGAAATAGGAGCCCCCATAAAATTCATAGGAACAGGTGAAAGGGTTGAAGACTTTGAAGCCTTCGATCCAGACAGGTTCATTTCACGACTGCTTGGAATGGGTGATATTCGAACCCTTTTAGAACGTGCAGAAGAGATCGCAGAAGAAGAAGGGGACATGGGATCTGTAGATGCCATGTTAAGTGGAAAGTTCACATTGAAGGATATGTACTCCCAATTTGAAATGATGAATAAAATGGGTCCAATGCAGCAAGTCATGAACATGATCCCTGGTGCCGGAGGTAAACTCCCTAAAAATGCATCACAGGTAACAGAGGAAAAACTTTCCAAGTACAAGATCCTGATGGATTCAATGACTGATCAGGAACTAGAACATCCTGAAGTGATCAAACAATCACGTGTAAAAAGAATTGCCCGAGGTTCGGGTATGAAAAATGAGGATGTTAAGGAACTATTAAAATATTACAACGTCACTAAAAAAGCCATGAAAGGATTTGGTAAGCGTAAAATGGGCGGTCCTCTTGGACAGATGATGAAACAAATGATGAGATAACCCAGCTTATCAATTTTTTGTGACCTTCTATTTTTTAATTAATTAGTAAAATACTGCAATTACGGAATGATACAATATGGAAACTCTAATTCATGATAAATTAATTAACACAATGGAACTTACCCAAGGAAACATTTGCAACCATTGTTTAGGCAGAATCTTTTCAAAGGAAATGGAAGGACCTGGGAATGTAATCCGTGGTGAACGCTTGAAAAAAGCCTCGAAGATCTCAATGAAAAATATCCCAAAGAGAATAAATGCTGGGTATGTGATGATCTATTTGATAATATGGATAAACTGATGCAGCAAGCCCTAAAAACCGTTGAAGATGAGGATATTAATTTCTCCAATTTTCTTGTGGGATGTCGTGTAGATCCTGATGTTCTTGAGAGGGAGGAATACCTCCATCAAAAACTCGGGGCCAACGTTGAAAATATTAAAAAAGAAATAAACAGGGAATTTGGAAAAGAACTTGCATCATTACTCTCTAAAGAAGTTGAATTTGACTCACCAAACCTAGTGTTTATGGCGGATTTTAAATCTGAAAAGGTTGAAATTACCATGAACCCCATATTTATCGAAAGCAAATATAGAAAATTGGTTCGAGACATTCCACAAACAAAATGGCCATGTAACCGCTGCAAAGGTCGAGGATGTGAAAAATGCAATTTCACAGGTAAAATGTATCTTGAAACAGTGGAGGAATTCATCTCAGATGTCATGATCAAAGCTGCCAAGGGAACCGGAGCTAAATTCCATGGCGCAGGAAGGGAAGATATTGATGTCAGAATGCTTGGCAGTGGAAGAACATTTGTTCTAGAGATTTTAGAACCTAAAATCAGAGACCTTGACCTTGAAACACTTCAAGAAGAAGTTAACAAGTATGCAACGGGCAAAGTGGAAATATCTGAAATGAAGTATGTTCCAAGAAATCGGAAGGCTGAAATAAAACAATCCTCCACAGATACTTACAAAGTTTACAAAGCATTGGTAGAGGTGGACGATGAAATTGATCCCAAAACTCTAGATTCCCTTAAATCTCTGGATATCATCAACCAGAGAACACCAATAAGAGTCTCACACAGACGTGCAGACAAAATTCGGACCAGAAAAATAAGGAAACTTGATTATAACTGGTTAGAACCAAAAATATTTGAGATCACACTGGAATGCGAAGGAGGATTGTACATCAAAGAACTCATATCTGGAGATGAAAATAGGAGTAAACCTAGTGTGGCTGAAGTACTTGGAACAAATGCAAGATGTGTTCAGCTCGATGTTTTGGAAGTGAATATATAAGGTATCAATGGATAGTATTATATAGTTTCAAAAAATCAAAATATATATTTACATCCCCTTGCAAACTTAATATTCAGCACGATGTATTGCTAGTATAAATTTAGTTCAAATAATCTGATTTTTAATATAAATGAATCAGTGCCATGCTGAATTAAAACTGAGGATGATGAGTCAAGATCAGTGAAAAATGAATCTGATTTAAACGTTTTAGTTTAATATTTATAATATGTGACGTTAAGTCAACTCAAATTTAAATACCCAAGGGTTTTGGAGGTTAGAATATGGTAAAAAGATCAAAAGGTTCAAGAAGTAAAACACGTTTCAAACTTAGAAAGACAATTAGGCCGGGCAGAACAAACCCAATAACCAAGAAGATACAAACTTTCGATGAAAGTGATATGGTACATATCATCATCGACCCAAGTATCCATAAGGGCCAACCACACCCACGTTTCCATGGAAAAACTGGTAAAGTGGGCGAAAGAAGAGGAAATGCTTATATTGTAGAAATAAATGATGGGAACAAACCTAAAAAATTAATAATCAGACCAGAACATCTTAAAATGCAAGAGTGATTCTGATGATTGGAAAAAAGTAATAGAAACAGAACCCATCACTATTGCAAAAGCCAAGGATACGCTCGATGAAATTTCTGACTCGTACGAACCAACATACGAACAGAACTTAGCCATTGAGCACGTTAACAAATTTTCAAAACTCGATGCTGATAAATCCCTAGAACTTGTTAAGGAGTTAGAAGAACTCATTAAACAAACTCAAGCCATAAAAATTGCAGATCTTATGCCTGTTGATTTGGCCGATCTCAGGCTGATATTTGCAAAGGAAAGGGGTTCACATAAAAAGGAAGAATTGGAACAAATTCTTGAAATTGTGAACAAATACAGAGAGTAGATTGGACTCAACATCTGATCAGAATTTGGACCCACGGGTCCTTAATATATAAAAACCATCCGGGTGGTTTATATGGAAGATAATGCAATTATCCTTGATTTTCTTCCCTTAGGTTACGTAAAGGAAGGAAAACCTTCATTTAAAAGAAAACCTATAGCTCAGGCCATAGGAACAGAAGAATTTACACTCCTTGAATTAATTCCCAAAGAACGGACTCAACTAGACATCCATGAAAGAGTTTACATCGGAGCAGGTAAAAGAGATAAAATAGCCCGTGTTAATACCAGGTTGATGTTTGATAAACTCACCGCAACTTCAAGGGTGGAACTTGATTATGTTATTGAGGAAATAATCAAGGAAAATGAAGCTAAATTCGTTGAATTTTTCAATGAAGCAGGCCCAATATCAACTAGGTTACACCAACTTGAACTTCTTCCCGGAATTGGTAAAAAACACATGTGGGATATTATCAATTCCACTAAAGAAGCAAAATTTACCAGCTTTGAAGATATCAAAACTCGTGTACCCATGCTTGCAGATCCTGTTAAGCTGATTGCAAAACGTGTTCATATGGAACTGGAAGCAGCAGGAGATAGAAGGGGAAAAATGAAGTATATAATCTTCACCAGACCACCTAAACCCCAAAAGGGCCACTAATATCTCCGCATCTACTTTTTTTATAATTAAAAGATATTCACATTAATATTGATATAATAATTTTTTTAGGAGTTAATTTATGTTGTCTGAGACCCTCAGAATTCTGAAACAGAACGGTATAAAACTTGATAAACGTAAAGGACAAAATTACCTCGTAAACCCTAATGTGTTATCAAAAATCATTCAAAACTCTGAACTTTCAAAAAATGACAGGGTACTTGAGATAGGAGCAGGGATAGGAACCCTAACCATTCCACTGGCAAAAAATGCAGGTAAGGTATACGCAGTTGAACAGGATGGTAAAGCTGCGAACGTTTTAAGGAAACGTCTGGAGAAGTTGGAATTGGACAACGTTGAAGTGATTGTGGAAGACGCAACCAAAATCGATCTACCATCTATAAACAAAATCGTTTCAAACTTACCCTATCAAATATCATCACCCATAACATTCAAAATACTTGAAAATCCGTTTGAAATGGCAGTTTTGATGTATCAAAAAGAATTTGCCCAAAGAATGGTAGCTTCACCTGGAGATAGGAATTATTCAAGATTATCTGTGATGATGTACCTCTATTCCGAAGCTGAAATACTCTTCCAAGTGTCTGAAAATGATTTCTTCCCTAAACCAAAGGTAGCATCGGCAGTTATCAAAATGCATCCCAAAATTGATGTTAATATCGATCCATTCTTCGTTGATGTTACAAGGGCTATGTTTCAACACAAAAAAAGAAGATCAGAAATGCCCTAATTGATTCATATCATGAAATAGGGGACGTTGATAAATCAGAGTTGAAAACCATCATATCCCAGTTGGATCAAACTATGATGAATGAAAGGGTTTTTAAAATGAGTCCAGAGGATCTCTTAAAAATTTCTGGTGATATTAAGAAGTTGGTTTGACCATACAATAAAAAATGGTGAACTAATGAATGAAAATCCATTTGAAATTTTGAAACAGGAATTTCCAGAAATTGCAGTTATCTTAGGAAAACTTGTTGATGCACAAAAATCATTGAAGGGTATTGACAATAAAACTAAGCAGTTTAAATCTCGCCATACAAACTGCAAATCAAAACCCCACATGGGTTCAGATACATGTTTCAATGGCAAAAATTTGAAGGTGCCACCCGTGAAGAGGTTTTGGGGTATTAAAATTTACATCATTCTGGACTTGCATCTGTTATGGAATGTTTACCAAAAGTCGTGAAAGGATTTGGAAGTAAAAGTGATGAACCATGAAAACCGTAAACAGTTATTCTAGGAAAATATCTAAAAAAGAAGCAGATAACGGATTTATTTTCATATTAAAATCTAAATTATCCTACTTTCCAAAATCATCGTTTACTCTTTCAGATGGTGATATAACTGAGGTAAGAGAGATAAAATCATATTCATGCACATGTAGAGGTCCAGACAAACCTCATAACCATTATTATATATCATGGGATAATTTGGAAGTTGGAAACATCATCGAAATAAGAAAAAATGATTCTGGTGACTACTCGATCACACAAATATGAATCAAACCAAAGAATCTGAAAATGAAGTTAAGGTAATTAAAATGATTGAATACAAAGGAATAACCATCTATACAAACGAAGAAGTTTACGAACCAGCTGAAGATACCTTTTTGTTTGCAGAAAACTTGGAACTCAACCGCAGGGATGAAGTACTTGAAATTGGGACTGGAACTGGATTGATTGCAATTTGTGCATCCCAAAATTCCAGGAAAGTGATTGCAACCGACATTAACAAAGCTGCAATTAACTGTGCTCTTAAAAATGTCATAACCAACCATACCTATAACGTGGAACTAAGGGAAGGAAATTTATTTGAACCTGTTGAGGAAGAAAAATTTGATTTGGTGCTGTTTAACACTCCTTACCTTCCAACTTCAGAGGAAGAAAAATTGGAGGGACAAATCAACCCCGCATTTGATGGAGGTTTAGATGGTAGAGACACCATTGACGCATTCATAGATGGTGTAAAGGATGTTCTTAAAAAAGAAGGAAGGATCCAAATGGTTCAATCTTCACTAGCAGACAATGAAAAAACCCTTCAAAGGTTGAGAGATCTTGGTTTCCAGGCAGAAATAACTGCAAATGAAAAATGCTTCTTCGAAGAAATTGTTGTCATAACTGGAAAACTTGTTTAATATTATTATTTTCCATTATTTCTATTTTTAAATTAACATGGTGATTACCAACCCAATACTCAGACCCATCACAATAACTACAGTTGTTATGGCTATGAAGTTGAATAATTTGGAATTGACATAGTCTCCCATAACCTTCTTGTCGTTAATTATTAAAAGCATTAATATTAACACGAAAGGCAGTAACAGCCCATTAGCAACTTGTGACAAGTACAGTATGCTCAGAAGTGGTACATTTGGGAACATTATAATTATAACAGCCAGTACTATGAGGCCAAGGTACAAACCATGAAAAACAGGAGCTTCCCTGAAACCTTTTGAAACACCTGCTTCAAAACCTAAGCTTTCACAAACATAGTATGCAGTTGAAAGTGGAAGAATACTCGCTGCAAATAGTGAAGCATTCAAAAATCCGAATGCAAACAGTATACTTGCATATTGTCCTGCCAATGGTACCAGAGCATTTGAAACATCTGCAACATTGGAAACTTGTACCCCACTAGAATAAAGAGTGGCAGCACAGGACAGAACAATGAAAAATGCCACGATATTCACAATGATTGCTCCAAACACCGCATCCAATTTTGAATACTTCAAATTTTTAAGGCTTATCCCCTTTTCAACAACCGAGGATTGTATATAAAACATCATCCACGGAGCTATGGTCGTACCAACCATACCAATAACCATGGTTATGTAAGCCGTGTTCAGACTTATTTGAGGCATAATAAGACTTTTAGCTGCCATTCCCCAGTCAGGACCTGCGAGAAATCCTGCTATGATATATGAGAAGTAGAGACAAGAAGCCAGTAAAAATACCTTTTCAACACTTTTATATGTCCCTTTAACCACAAGCAGCCATACAAACAATGCAGCAGCCGGCAGTGCAAAGAATTTAGGAACTCCAAAAATACCGGCACTCACTACAATTCCTGAAAATTCTGCTAGAACATTTCCAAAGTTGGCTAATAACAAGGCTACCATCATTAAAAATGTGATCTTGAGACCTACTTTTTCACGAATAAGATCAGCCAGGCCCTTTCCTGAAACTATTCCCATTCTAACTCCCATTTCCTGAATAACAGCTAAAGCTATTATCATGGGGATAAATAACCATAGAAGATTGTAACCAAACTGTGCTCCAGCAAGGGAGTAGGTGGTTATACCACCGGCATCGTTGTCCACGTTTGCTGTGATAATACCCGGGCCCATTACAGATAGAAAAATAATAATACTCAAAAAGACAGGGCTTTTAAATAACCTGCTAAACACTTTAACATCCATGGGACCACCTCATCGGCCAAACATGCGGGGAACTCTTTTTTCCAAGCTGTGGGAAGAACAATATCGATGGCATCATCAACAGTTATGATACCCCTTAATTTGGTTTCGTCCTCAACCACAGGAAGTGCTAGGAGATTGTACTTGGCAATTGTTTGTGCAACTTCATGCTGATCTTCCAGTACATCTGCCTTAATAATATGTGTGTGCATTATTTCTGTAACCCTTGTTTCAGGATTTGAAAGTAGTATATCCCTCAAAGATAAAACCCCTACCAAATCACCATTCAATGATATAACGTATACATAGTAAATGGTTTCAACATCTGCAGCCATTTTTCTCAGGGATTCCAAAACTTCTTTAACAGTTAACCCTTGATTAACGTAGGCAAATTCCGTTGTCATTATACCCCCAGCAGTGTTTTCAGGGTATCTGAGTAATTTTCGCAGATCATTGGATTCTTCAGGTTCCATTAGGTCTAAAAGTTCTTCCGCCTTTTCTTCAGGAAGATCAGCGAGGACATCTGCTGCATCGTCAGGTGACATCTCATCCAAAATCTCTGCTGCCCTCTGACTGTCCATTCCCTCTAAAATAGATACCTGTCTTTCTGGAGATACTTCTTCCAAAGTATCTGCGGCAGATTCATCATCTAATGAGTTTAAAATATTTAATGATTCATTGAGCCCAAGTTGATCGACTATTTCAGCCATGTCTGCAGGGTGAAGTTTTTTTATTTTCTGTTTAGGAACCTTCAGTTTCACCTTGGAGTAATCGCTCTCAACAGGATCAATATCTCTCCAAGAAATGAGATCTTCGGTTGAAGTGATTCCCAAAGATTTAACAATACGATTAAGACCTAATCTCCTTAAAATACCATTAACTCCTATATCAACACCAATTACATGGTAATGTCCATTTGTAGGTGATATTTTAATATCGTTGACTCTTCTTATTTTTTTACCCTCAATATCAACTACTTGTCTATCCATTACGTCTTCCAAAAGGAGTACATCATGTTTTTGAATTTCATAATCCTTAATTTCATCCAATGAACAGTTGAGCTTCACTTCCTTTCCAATTTTCTCTATATATCTCCAGGAAATATTTCTAATTTCTTTTCCTGTTACAGTTATTTCTAGAGCCTTTAGTATTGGATAGGAATGATCAGAAGAAACTACCACATCTTTCAATTTACCAATTTGTTCTCCAGATGGAGATAATACGGGTTTTTTAATGAAATCACTTAAATACAAGTTCTCACCTCCTGACTTCCGGTTCAAATAAATTTGAAGTTATAGAACTGGAATCACATCCTCCTTTACACGTTCCAACACTATCATCTCAGTTAAATCTTCGACCCCATCAATAGATCGAATTTTAACGTTCATTATCTCATTTAGTTCTTCAATACCATGCGCCCAAACTTTAATTAAAATGTCATATTCTCCTGAAACTGTGTAAACTTCAGAAACTTCTTCGAGTTTAGAGAGTTCGTACTTCACATTTTCATGTTTTTCAGACTCGGTTTGTATGATTATTATGGCAGTTACAGTCAAACCAATTTCTTCAGGGTTCACAATGAGGGTGTACTGTTTAATGACGTTATTTTCCAGTTTTTTGAGTCTGTTAGATATGGTTGCATCTGGCACATCTATTTCTTTAGACATTTGAGAGAGTGTTATTCTTGAATTCCTGACAAGGGAACGAATTATCTCCGAGTCTATATCATCCATTTCAAATTCACCACTTTAGTTTATACTTAAGATTATATTGGCTATGCATATAAAGATTGTGGAACATTACCACAATTTAGATGAAATTTTGGAAAATCACCCATAAATTTGAATATTATGGGAAAAATCAAAATTTAAGTCTAAAAAATTAAATTATTCCTAAAAGAGATATCTAATTCCAAATTTTTAGCACAAAGTATCCTGATTTTAACCCCAAATAGTTAATCTTTACATCATTTACAGGAGTTCCAGAAGGAACTCCAACGATGTACACCTTGAATGGCATGTTATGATCTGCTGATGTATGCACATGAAGAATCAACACACCATCTTTTCCCAAATCTCTGATCCTTCGTGTTACATCCTTTGGACAATCTTCAAATCTTTCTGAAGTTGAAGATAAGCTATTAGGAGTATCTATCATCCACAACGCACCTTGATCCAATATGTGGGGCGGATCTGTCAGTAGGTAAAAATCAGTTGAATTTAACCCATCCTGTCCAATTTTGAACACATCACAAACCCATCCCGGTATCTTATTGTTAAAATCTGGAAAATCATGAGCGTAATGGTTAATTTCTGAATGTGGACATTTGTAATGACTTTTATTCGCATCTAAACTTTGTTCGACAGATAATTTGGAGCAAATAACGTATGAATTGTAGCTGTAAACAATAGTGCGGTTTGCTACATAGACTTCTGTGTTGAAGTTATTTGTTTGGTTTGCAATGGACAGTATTGGAAGTGAAGAATCAAATGGATAAATTGTAACACTGCATTTGAAACCATCGGGAATCAGTTTATCTATTAATTCTGGGTACTTTTTGAGGGCTTCAAGTTTTTTTGAGCTCAGTTTATTTGTTCCTGAGCTGTTGTTGGTGTCAGCCAGCCCCGGGGAGGTTCCCGAAGGTGATCTCATTTCTTCCCAATACTCAGGAGATCCTGAAGTTTTAATAAGGATATCACATGCATCGTCTGTGATTCTCTGGTGGGACTGTTCAGAGTAAAAATTATCAATTCTGTTTCCTGCAATGTCCATTGCATCGGCAGATATTCCTAAAATAAGTATCATGATCAACAGGGATACAAATACATCCAACGAAAATATAAAGCCTTTTTGATCCATTGAATCACTTTTTTAATCGTTAGGAAGCCCATATTTGTCCTTGTGTCCTTTATCGAGGAATATCCTACACTGAGGATTATTGGAATCATAGCCTGCAAGTTTTCCAAGATAAATTTCAGAAGGACTCGCACCGAAAATAACATGATCTACTGAACAGGGCGCATAGTCACAGGAAAAATTTGAAATTCCGGGCACAACAAATGTTTCAAGTCCTGTGTGATTGCATACAGGTTTACCCTCCAGTCTACAGAAAATACAAGACCCAGCAGCACTTAAATGATAATATCCGTTTTCTATACAATTTTTAAGAATTAAATAGGAGTTTGAATGCCCATGGGAAGGATATGGATCGTATGGACATCTTTTGAAGTAAAGTGGAGAACTGGCGTTATTGTAGGCTGTGCTGTTGTTTATGCCCTTTGATTTAAGGTAATTTGAAAGTGCAGCCCCGTAGTAGATCGTATCACCCTCTGTTTTTAAAGATCCGTAACCTTTCATTATTATGAATGGCAGAGGATCCTTTATTTTGTATGAATCTGGTGATGAATCTGTAAAATCAGAAGAGGCAAACTGTACCTCTTGACTCATATTCTTGGCAATATACCCCTCACGGTAATTAGCGTACAACGTGGAGGTTACACATACTTTGTAGGGATCTTTAGAATTATCAACTGAATTTATTTTACAGGTCACATTTATTCCTGTTTCCCTTTGATATTCCCGGTATGTTTCATCAATTTTAGTTTGTATCCTTGATTTGATGAGTAATTTACTGTTTGGAACTGGCTCTCCTGTTCTAGAGACAGTATCAGAAGTTTCGTTCAATATTTGAAGTGTAATTAAGGGGATGTTGGACTCCACATCTCCAGATAGTTGATGGAGTTTATCTGATTTAAATGGGATTATGTGCACTTCATCAGTCATAACAGCTGAGGCTAATATGTTAGCAAGAATCAAAGCTGGTATAATCAATAGAAATGCCATACCTCCCATTACATAGCCTTTGTTATCCATTGTGATCATCTGCAAATTTTTTGTATTTTGTACCAAACTACTTCAAATATTCTTAGTAATATTATATTTAAAAAACATAATAAATATTTGCAAGAAAAAAGAGAAAGTATTAAATATTCTAATAAATATCATAAGAATAACGCTGGAGGGTCAAAGGTTAATATATAATGAAGATTTAATAAGAATCTAAATTGAAAATATATTTTGAATTAGATCAAATATTAGTTAGAACGATTTTTAAACGATTTAAAATATAGTTAACAATATATTTGTAAACTAAATAGTTAGGAGGTTCAATATGAAAGATATCGTAAGAGGTTGGCGTCATATCCAGCAACGATACAATCTCATAGGATCGAAGTGTTCACAGTGCGGAAATGTATTTTTCCCAAGTAGGGTCTTATGTCCAGAATGCAGAAGAAAGGGTAAAATTGAAGAATTTAAGTTTAGTGGTGATGGAAAGATCCACACATTCTCAGTCATACACACCCCAACTGACGCGTTCAAAACACTTGCACCATATGTTGTTGCAATAGTGGAACTTGAAGAGGGTGCAAAAATAACATCCCAGATTGTTGATTGCGATCCAGATGCCATTGAAATCGGTGATGAAGTTGAACTGGTATTTAGAAAGATCAAAGAAGAAGGCGATGACGGAGTGATATCATATGGATACAAATTCAAGCTCAAAAATTAAGACTGGTGTGATTCTGGTCGGTCATGGAAGTAGGTTACCCTATGGTAAGGATGTTGTGAGTCAAATTGCAGAAATTTACCGTGCTAAACAAGATTACATGGTAGAGGTAGGTTTCATGAATATGAACAAACCATCCATTCCCGAAGCAATCAACAAGTTAGCAAAGGACGGTGCAGAAAGAATTGTTGTAACTCCGGTTTTTCTTGCAAATGGAGTTCACACCACTGAAGACATTCCAAAAATACTTGGATTGAAGGAAGACACCCATGAAAAAGGACATTCACACCATGGCCATGCACACAGCCATGATGAAGAGGAAAAAGTTGAAATCGAATTTGATGGAGAGATCATCTACACAGAACCCCTGGGTGCAGATGAAAGAATCGCAGATATCATAAACGACAGGGTCAACGATGCCCTCTAATAAACCTAAAATAACTGAACTCGGGGAGAAAAAACTCATTAAAAGACTTCTATCCAGAAGTCAAACCCCCGGGTTAAAACTCTTTTTTAAATAAAATACCCATTGAAAGCCTTTCAGATGATGCGGCCCTTGTTGATATTGGTGAGAATTACCTTGTTCTGTGTTCCGACATGCTGATGAGATCATCACATTTCCCAGTTGAAATGTCCTACAGACAGATTGGTCAAAAAGTCGTGGCAGTAAATGTCAGTGATCTTGCGGCCATGGGTGCTGACGCAGTGGGAATTATCATTTCCATGGGACTTCCAAAAACAATGCTTGTGGAAGAATTTGATGACCTAGTGGACGGAATACTAGAAGCCTGCGATAAATATGGTATGGCCCTCATAGGAGGAGATACCAACGAAGCCGCAGAATTAACCCTTAATGGTACCTGCATAGGAACAGTGCAAAAAGAAAATGTTTTAATGAGATCTGGAGCGCTTCCAGGAGATATTCTCGCAGTTACTGGGGATTTGGGACTTGCAGCTGCAGGATTTGAAATTCTTGGATGTGACTGTCAGGATAAATTAAATGAAGACAGTGTAAAGATCAGCATTAAACATGCACTAGAACCCGAAGCCAGGCTCAAAGAGGGAAAAATTCTTTCAAATAATGGACACGTTAGTTCAGCAACAGATATTAGTGACGGGCTACTAAGTGAACTGGGTGAAATCATTGATGCCAATGAATCAGCCATTGGGATTACCGTCCACGAAAACTGGATTCCAATACCATCTGAAGTATTTGAAATTGCAGAAATTACCCATAAAAATCCTTATGATTTAGCATTGAGCTATGGTGAAGATTTTGAACTTCTTTTAACTATTTCACCATTGGAATTCGAAAGCATCAAAACCAAACTCCAACTCATAAAAATTGGTTTTGTGGATTCCACTGGCACAATTAAAATGGTAGATAAGTCTGGAGATACAAAGGTAGTAACACCAAAAGGTTATGAACACCTCAATTAATCTGAGTTTTAAAGGATAGATTTTAATTTAATTTAAACCGCTGGTGTTAAATTGAAAAAAGAAGCTATTTTATACGACAAAATTGGAAAAGGATTAAATTGTAAAGTTTGTGAAAGAAGATGTCTTATTTCTAAAGGTAAAAAAGGTTTCTGTGAAATGCGTGAAAATATTGGGGGAAAACTGTTCTCGCTAAACTACGCTGCAACATCTTCCGTTGCCGTAGATCCCATAGAAAAGAAGCCATTATTCAATTTTTATCCTGGATCAACGGTGCTGTCCCTTGGATCCGTGGGGTGTAATTTTAGGTGTAAGCACTGCCAGAACTGGAGCATATCACAATCATCCCTTGAAGATATGTCTCTTCGTGAAATATTACCTGAAAATGCCGTTAAATTGGCCAAACTGTACAATTGCAAGTCCATTGCTTGGACCTACAACGAACCAACCATGTGGTTGGAGTACACAATTGATTCTGCTGTACTGGCCAAGAAGCAAAACCTAAAAACAGTTTACGTTAGCAACGGCTACATGACAAAGGAAGCTTTAGACACAGTAGGACCTTATTTAGATGCTGTAAATGTGGATCTCAAGGGAATGTCCCCAGAATTTTACAAAGAACTGTGTGATGCCAGACTTCAACCAGTTTTGGACAATATAAAACGTATTTATGATAAAAAAATTCATCTAGAAATTACCAATTTGATCATACCGGGCTACAACAGTTCTGAAGAAAACATAAGATCACTGGTCAATTTCATGGTTGATGAGGTTGGTGTTGAAGTACCCCTTCACTTCACAAGATTCTTCCCATATTACGAACTGAAAGATCTTCCTCCAACAGCAATTTCAGACCTTGAATTGGCTTATAAAATAGCAAAAGACGAAGGTATGAAGTACGTTTATGTTGGGAATGTTTCTTCGAGTGATGGTGAAAATACTTACTGTTACAGCTGTGGCAAACTTCTCGTTGGTAGGGACAGTTACACCATACAAGAAAATAATTTAAAACAGGGCCAATGTCCGGAATGCGGAGCTGATGTTGACATTATAATGTAAAAAAAGATTCAATTAGTAAGTTGAGGCATCAATCCTCAATTTTACTTACTCTTTCAAATTTCTCGAGTTTATCAAGAAGTTTAGTTGCATCAATTCCAACTTTAGTGGTTGTTCCATCGGGAGTTGCACGTGGATCTAATGACGATCCCCTGGCACCTGGTACTATCAACATATCTTCATCTGCCCGGACCCTAGTTGCAATTGCATACTCGAGATCATCGGTGTCAAATATGTCCACATCCTCATCAACAACAACACAATGTTTAAGGGAAGGATGTGCAGCCAATGCAGCCATTATAACATTTTTTCCATCCCCAGGAGTCTGTTTTTTTATCGAAACTGCAGCATGTAACCAGCAGCAGCCGCCTTCAGTTAACACCACATTCCTGACAGTTGGAACTGTATTTTGAACCGCCTTATATATTCTTGGCTCTTGTGGTAGGCCCTGTAATAATTTATGTTCATTTCCAGCAGGCATTATAGCATGATAAAGAGGATTTTCTTTATAATGCATCTTTTCAAGTTTTATTATGGGTTCTTGCCTTATAACATCATATGTATCAGTCAGATCAACAAATGGCCCTTCAGAATCCCGTTCATGAGCTAAGATTTTACCTTCAAGCAATATTTCGCAGTCAGGAACTTCTAGATCTACTGTTTCACACTTCACAAGTTTCATCTCACCATTCTGGAAAGTGTTTGCCACTTCCAATTCATCAGCAGTGATTGGTATGGATGTGCATGATGCTAAAAGTGATGCAGGATTCATTCCTATAGCTATTGCAATCTCCAAAGGTTCATTCATTTCTTCTGCCTTCTTGTAATAGGTGTACAGATTTCTGGGCACGATCCTAACACCGAGATGATCCTTATCCTTCACCAACATTCTGTGAATGGAAGCATTTCTAACCCCTGTTTCAGGATCCTTAGCAATGATCACTCCTGCCGTGATGTAGGCACCTCCATCCTTTTTGTAGTAGGTAGGTATCGGAAGTTCTCCAAGATCTGCTTGTTTAGAGTAAGCGAAATTTTTCGAAGCCATTTCCACTACTTCAATGGGCGTGGGTTTCTCAGTTGCTTCCACGATTCTTGCAGTTATTTCAGGTACTGTTACTGAGATGGATTTAGCAATTTTTTCCCTTGTATTACATATCCCAGAAATTATTCCCATGTCACTTTCCTTTACGTTGTTAAAAATTAGAACATCCTTTGGATGATCCTTCATGATCTTCGAGACTTCGTACTGGGTGGTGACTTCATCGTCAATATTTATCACATTAAAATCATCTTCAAGGACTTTTAAAAATTCTCTCATCGTAAACCTCCTTAGAATATTAATTTCATTAGATTTTCGTATTATTTGTTTAACCCGACTCAACTTGATCTTTCCATCAACTAATCTTTTTGTCGAAGTTCTTAATCCCCAAAATTGGCCTTTATATTCGGCAGTTCATGTTATCCTTAAAATTTTTCAGGGAGTTTCTTATGGAAGCATCGTCCAACCCCAACATCTCAGCAGCCAATAGGGCAGCATTGCTCCCTGAATCAATTCCCAAAGTTGCAACTGGCACTCCTGGCGGCATATTAACCATGGATAACAAAGCATCCATCCCATCAAGCCGAATTGCACATGGCACTCCTAAGACAGGTTTTTCTGTAAAGGCAACCACTGCACCAGTTACATGGGCCGAAAGTCCTGAAATTGCAATGTAAAGTTTTACTGATGATGATTTTTCCATATACTCTTCAAATTTCTTTGGATGTCTGATCGGAGATATTACTGTAGAATCGTATTTAACTCCCAATTTATCAAGGAACTTGGTTGTTTTGTTGGCAATTTTCATGTCTGAGTAACTACCAGCTATCACTGCTACTTCTGGATATTCTGGATCTGCATACTTATCCTCATCAGTCCGGACTGAACCTTCTAATTCGTCAATTTCAAATGAATGTCTGTTATAGTAAGTTCCTGTTAATTTTTCTGCCAGTTTATCTTCATCATTTTTTATCTTGAAGAAAAATTCGTTTCTCATCTTTGACAGTCGGGTCCTCACTTCTGAATCATGTATTCCAATAATTTGTGATGCGAGAATGGCTCCATTTTCTCCCCTGTCAATACCTACAGTTGCAACAGGAGCTCCCACAGGCATTTGAACAGTTGCAAAAAGTGCGTCGAGCCCTCCGAGTTTAACAGATACTGGAACCCCTACAACAGGTTTGTAGGTATTTGCAGCTATTATTCCCGGAAGATGTGCAGAAAGACCTGCTATTCCAATAAATACCTCAACACCGTGGGCTGTAGATTCCTCTACAATTTTTTTTACCTTCTCATGTGTTCTGTGCGCTGAAGCTACCCTTACATCGTAGGAAATCTTCAGAATTTCGAGTATGTTTATGGCCTTCTCTGCCACGTTGAAATCTGAGGCGCTTCCTAATATTATCATGATCTTTGGTTCCATGGTTTCCCCTGTGAATTTTTTTAGAACTTGTTCAAAAAAATTGTATGATCTAAGAAAAGAATATATGTTAAAAATATATGCCAGTAAGATTAATAAAGTTTCTGAGATTAATTTTGCGAGATTTAATAGAAGTTTAAATACTATTTCCAACTACCCAATTTCAATAAATTAATTAGTCATTGCTTCATATAGAATATGAAAGGAAAATGAGGTGTAGCTTGTGTATTCAATTTTACTAATGTTATTCATGGTACTGGCATCAATCAAAACTGTTAGAAATAACAAGCCAATGACAGTATCAGTGATCATCCCCGCATTCAACGAAGAAAAAACCGTTGCACATGTTGTTAGTGTTGTTAAATCATTGCCATACATAGGCGAAGTAGTGGTTGTTGATGATGGATCAATGGACCAAACCTCAAAATTTGCTGAAGAAGCTGGTGCTAAAGTAATCTATCATATGAAAAATAGAGGGAAAGGTGCTGCCATTAAGACTGGGTTTAAAAACTCTAAAGGAGACATTGTGGTATTTTTAGACGCAGATCTTAAAAATCTCACCCAAGCTCAGGTCCGAAATATTGTAGACCCCATACTCAATGGGGAAGCAGATGTGACCAAAACAAAATTCAAAAGGGAAGCTGGAAGGGTCACAGAATTAACAGCTAAACCACTCTTGAAATTCTTTTTCCCTGAGATCAAATTCGATCAACCTTTAAGTGGTCAGTTTGCAGCAAAAAGATCATTCTTGAACAAAATCAAACTCGAAGACGACTACGGTGTGGATGTTGGTATCGTTCTTGACGCCGATGTCATGGGCATGAAAGTCAAAGAAGTCGATATTGGAAAGATCGACCATGTACTTTCAACTTTGACAGAGTTGAATGTTGTTGCAACTGAAGTTGTGCGAACCATTGTTGACAGGGCCACTGCATACGGCAGAATAACCATGATAGATTCACTTGGCCAGTACATTAGAATGGAAATTCTGGGTCTTTCACTGTCATCCATGGGTATATTTTCAATATTTTTCATACGATTTGTTTCCTTCTACGTTGGCCTTGGAATTGCCATTATAGGAGTTATTATAGCAATTTATTACATCATCAAGATACTTAGAATATCTTTTAATGTGTTTTCAAGAACTGATGGCAATATGAGAAATTTGAAGACATTTTTGAAGATGCATTCTCCAATTATTGTCTCTGCAATGATACTGCTTGCAATGTGTACCACCCTTTTAGGTGCTGTTCATTTTGAAGGAGGTAAAGTATCAATTCAACCAGTTTCAAGAAATTTGATCATATTCAACAGCCCCACAAATAATCAAACTGTAGATGTGAGGGGACCTTACACCATGGACAAAGCCCTTGAAAATGAAAATACTAGTATAAGAATGCCTACTGAAGCACTTGCGACGTTGGAACTCAATTATGGCGATTCGATCTACATTAACAACAAAAAATATGATTTAAATGTGACGTGGCCAAAAGAAGATAACACCATGAGGATACCCACTGCAGCACTTACTTTCATGGGTTTAAATCCTGGTGATGTTATAAGTGATGGGGATTTGAGGAACAGATTTAACAATTTCTATGCAGAGAAGGCACTTCAAACCAATGGAAATTCCGATAACATAAACATAACACAAGGCATGATACTGACCAACAATATGCAAAGTGGATATAACATCAATTTATATTTGAACGACAGCCTTGTCTCCAGCAATTATGGAATAATCAAAAATGGCAACTATTCAATTTACATAAATGGTGTTAAATACAAAACCATCACAGTGAATCCCGACAACATAAATCAGCCTTACACAATTGTTGTGGGAGATGACATCTTCAAAATAGAATTTGGAACCCCTCTGATGACTGATATGGAATTTGCTAATTCATCATCTGGAAAGTTCTTAAATTTCATCTATTAAAAAAAGTAAAAAAATAACAATTTAAATTAAGCTTTTTTTATTAGTAGTAAACCTTTACAGCCTCTTCAAGATCGTTGTAAAGACCTAATGCTGCGAGTGCCCCTATTTCACCAGGCGCTCCTGTAACTTGAATCAGTTCGACACCTGCTTTCTTAGCCACATTTTCTGCATCTTCAACAGTCATCATAGATTTTTTTGTGGCCTCACCATACTTCCTCAAAACATCTGGAACATCAAACCCATCCATAACTGCAATGGCTGTTTTATCTGACAAAGTATCTCTTTTAAGGATTTCACAAATTTTATTTATCATTTCTTCCTTCATTTCAGGTTTAACTGCAAATACCAGTGCTATTGCGACACAATTCTGTGTTTTGTTAGGGTTGTGTGGATAAAGTTGACATGTAACATGATCCAAATATTCAAAACCCCCTTAGAAAGTTCAATTCCTATGTTGTTTGCCAAGGTCCATGTAGCGCCTTCTTCCTTGGTATCAGTATCATCAATACCAACAATGACCTTCTGTAATTTTGGAGTTACAACTGCAGCTCTTCCTACCTTTGAACCTCCACCAATATCATAGAGCTCCACCCTTTTGACTCCTTTAGCCATTCCCCTGCACATGGCAGCACCAACACCAGCACCTGCAAGACCCGCATGAACTACTTTGACTTCATCATCACTCACTACTACTTCTTCAATTCCTGCAGCAGAATAACTGGGTTTGAGTTCCATATCTGTTTTTCCAACCTTCAGCTGAAAAATATGCCTATCCCCATCTCTTTTGGATTCAGTCACTAGATCACTCGTCCTCTTGTACTGGTAAACCATCCATTCAGACCCAGCTACACAGGGGTGGTACTCCACCAGTTCCACTCGATCCTTATCAACCATTGTGATCACCTTCTTGTAAGGTGCTACCCAAGGGTCTTTAAATTTGTCTTTAAGGTTTTCAGGGGTTAATATTTCCATATTTAATCCTCCACTATTAATTAAGAGTCATTTCTAGTTCTCTATTAATTGAACATTTTAAAATAGTTTTATAATTCATAGCATAAATCATATTATATAATTAGCAATATTTATATATATTAACTTTAAACTTTAACATTAAACTCGAACTGGTTCTATGGACATTGAACATAATTACAATAAACGAAGTTATATATTAATATCATTGGCACTAGCACCGTTTTTGTCTAACTTTGTTATTACAGCACTTAACATAGCCCTTCCTTCCATAGCCCTGGATTTAAACATCAAAGCCGTGCCCCTAGGATGGATTCCAACATCTTATCTCATTACACTCACAATTTTTTTAATTCCCTCTGCCAAATTAGGAGATATATATGGGCGTAAAAAGCTGTTTAAATGGGGACTAATCCTTTTTACATTTGGTTCTATAATCACTGTTTTTTCATGGAGTTACCATTGCATCATCTTTTCCCGAATTTTACAAGGCATTGGATCAGCCATGATATTTGGCAATTTATATGCTATGATTGCTTCAATATACATTCATCAAGATAGGATACGTGCATTGAGTATAATATTCTGCAGTATTTTCTTAGGATCATTTTTAGGGCCAATTATGGGAGGTTTATTATCTGGGTTCTATAATTGGAGGGTTATTTTCGTGTTTTGCAGTTTGATTGGGATGGTTGGTATCATACTTCTATCCAGAATGGATATTGAATGGTTTGGGTTAAAGGGAGAAAAATTCGATCTTTGTGGATCATTGATGTTTGGGATCTCATCTTTAATGATAATCCATGGTCTTTCAAAAATCAATCAGGAATTAAACTGGATATTTCTAGTTCTGGGATTTTTAGGATTAATAGCATTTATTGCATATGAAACCCGGGTCGAGAACCCTTTATTCAACTTGGAATTAGTGCATAACAGAGAGTTCATCCTAAACAATGCAGCAACCCTCCTACAATTTGCTCCTATAGCACCCCTAGTATTTATTCTGAGTATTTATCTACAGAATGTGAGAGGGTTTTCCCCAATTCTTGTGGGTTTTATACTCGTTTTGCAGCCACTAGCAATGTTGATTGTTTCCATATTTTCTGAAAAACTTAATAAATTGATAGCTGCTCCACCCATGGTAACAATTTCCATGATCATAAGTTTGATGTCGGTTTTGGTATTTCTAACATTGAAAATGTCTACTCCAATTTTTGTGATCATTTTAGGGCTCACACTGTCAGGAATAGGTACATCTTTATTCTCATCTCCTAACTCCCATTTAATTATGAATTCTGTTGAAAAAAATATTATGGAGTGGCTTCGGCATCAATCACAACAATGCGAGGTTTTGGAGGTAGTTTAGGAATGAGCATTGTTCTTGTGATTCTCACCCTTGTTATAGACAATATTGAAATCAGCCATTTACATAGTGAAAGCTTTTTAATCAGCTTAAATCTAATTTTCAAGATTCTATGCACATTATACATAATTGGAATCGTAATTACACTTTTAAATTGGCAAGGATCTAAAAATAAAAATTGAATTTAAAAAAAAGAAATTTATTCGAGAATTTTGTACATCTTAACAGCTGCTTCAACTGCACGTTTACCATACTCAACACGCTGATGTGCTTCTAAACGTGTCATTCCAGGGCCAGATATACCTAGAGCCACTGGTTTGTCATATTCAAGTGCAAGATCTGCTATCTTTCTTGATGCATGTTGAACCACAATCTCATCGTGGGATGTTGCACCTTCAATTACAGCTCCAATAGTGACTACAGCGTCGATTTCATCGTTTTTGAGTAGTTTCTTAATGGCAAGAGGCATGTCAAACACACCTGGTACAGCTATAACTTCTGTGATTTCAGATCCCAAAAATTTAGCATGCTCCTTAGCCAGTTCCAACATCATTTGAGTAATATCATAGTTGAATTCAGATACAACTGCTCCTATTCTTACTTTTACCATTCATTCCACTCTCCATAATGCTAAATAAATTTTACTAATTAATTGTTCCCCAATGTTCATAAACCTTTAATGGGCAAATCACGAGTTTAAATGTAAGCAATAGCAAATGCTACCGAACTTACCACCATTATAAGAATTATGAAAATCGCATAGTACTTTGCTCGATCCATATTTTAATCTCCAAAAAATTTAGAAATCTCTCTTAAAGTTTCCCCGAATATCTCAATTTCTTCTACAGTGTTGTAGTAATGTACAGACGCCCTTACTGTTCCTCCCAGTTCATAGGCACCCATATGACGGATAGCCGGAATTGCACAGTGATGTCCACTTCTAACACATATACCCTTGACTTCATCAAGTATTTTGGCTACATCGTGTGCATTCACACCATCTATATTGAAGGCAACTATCCCATAAATATTTTCCGGACTTCCATAGACAATAGTATTTTCTATATCGTTTACTTCCTTGAAGAGTTTGGTGGTTAGCTTTTTACTGTGATTTTGGATTTTTTCCATTCCAATCTTTTCTAGATAATCTACTGCAGTTCCAAGACCAATTACCCCTGCAATATTCTGGGTTCCCCCTTCAAATCTTGCTGGAACAGTTTCCAATGTAAAATCTGATTCATTTACATCAAGAACTGTGCCTCCACCATAGTTTGTTGGCGCTAACTCTCCAGATATTTCCTGATTACAGTACAGAAATCCTGTTCCAATGGGGCCAAGCAAGCCTTTATGCCCTGGAACCGCAACAAAATCGGCTTTGATGTCTTTCACATCCAATGGCATGTGTCCTGCCGACTGGGCTGCATCTACGAGATATAAAACATCATTTTCTTCTGCAATTTCACCTATTTCTTTGATTGGTTGTACCGATCCAATTGCATTTGACACATGGGTGGTTGTAATTAATTTGGTGTTGGCATCAACTGCATCCAAAACATCGGAAGGATCGATTATACCATACTCATCAGCCTCAACAAGTTTCAGATTGACTCCTTTTTTCGTTAAATTCAACCATGGAACGAAGTTTGAGTGATGTTCTATGTTGGGCACCACCACTGAATCCCCCTTCTTGAAGTTCAAACCATTTGCAACCAAGTTAATTGCCTCTGTGGTGTTCTTCGTGAAAATTATCTCAGAGGGTTTGCTTCCAACAAATTTTGAAATTCGTTTTCTTGAGCTTTCAAATTCTTTAGTGGCCCTGACAGCAAGGTTATAAGCACCTCTGCCGGTATTTGTGTTGTAGTTGTAAAAGTAATCACACATCGATTCAACTACTGGTTTAGGGGTGGGAGTTGTACTCGCAGCATCCAGGTAAATTACATCTTCGAGCAAAGGAATATCTGCCCGTATATTAATATCTACACCATTTTCCATGTTTATGCTCCAAATTATTAGATTAGTAAATGTACACCCATCATCATAAAATTATGATCTCTGGCTAATATAGAATATTCTAATAGAATGTTAACTATTGTTATATGTTGTTATATATAATCTGTTGAAGTAAAAAATTATCAATTAAAAAAAAAACTAAAATAAATAAAAATTAATTCGAAACCATTCATAACGCTTCGAATTTAGAACGAACCTCTTCAGCCATTTCCATTGTAGATGATTCTCCGCCAAGGTCTTTGGTCACGACTTTACCTTCATTTAAAACCTTTAAAAGAGCATTTTCAAGTCTCCTAGCCTCATCATATTCATCAAGATATTCCAACATCAAAACAGCAGATAGGATCATTGCAGAAGGATTTGCTAATCCTTTACCTGCTATGTCTGGAGCAGAACCATGGACAGGTTCAAATAATCCATTTGTTTCACCTATATTTGCGGATGGTATTAAGCCCAAACCCCCAACAAGTCCAGCACCTTCATCTGATAAGATATCCCCGTAAAGATTAGTGGTTACAACCACGTCAAACATCTGGGGTTGGGTTATAAAGAACATTGCAGTTGCATCCACGTACCTATCATCAGTTTCAATGTTGCGGAAGTTCTCAGCAACTCTGTAAAAGCTGTCTTTGAAAACTCCATCTGTTTTTTTCAAGACATTTGCCTTATGCACCGCTGTAACTTTACTTCTAGATGTTTTTTCAGCGTATTCAAATGCAAATTTACATATTCTCTCGGAAGCCGCCTTGGTGATTACACGGGTTGCTGTTGCACCCTCTTGGGTGTACTCTTCCAGCCCTGAGTAAAGACCCTCAGTATTCTCCCTGACAATCACAAAGTCAAGGCCCTCAAACAGATATTTGGTTCCAGGATAGGATTTCACTGGCCTTAAATTCACGTATAAATCCAATTCTTTTCTTAATTTAACTATTACATCTGCTGCTGTTTCCCCTGCAGCCCCAAATAAACAGGCTTGAGATTGTTTAACCATGTTCACTGTTTCTTCAGAAAGAGCTATTCCTGTTTTTTCAGCGTACTCATCCCCTGCATCTGCAAAACTGTATTCAAAATCTACTTTAGAGGACGCCAGAACATGTAATGTGGCCTCCATCACCTCTTTTCCTATTCCATCACCAGGTATTACTGTTATCTTGTACATATCCCGCACCTTCAGCTAATATACTCATTATCCACATTATTTAAATTTTTTACGCAAACTAAAGGATAATTATCCCTTAATTTCTCCAATATGATTTTTAAGATAATTTATTAAACCACCCTCGTTCATTATTCCCATCATAAACACTGGGAGAGGTTTAATTTCAAATTCTTCAGAAGTATCCAAATTCTTCAAAATTCCATTATCCACATCTATTTCTACTATATCTCCCTCTGAAACACTTTTAGAAACATTTTTTGCTTCAATTAAAGGCAGACCTATGTTTATGGAGTTTCTGTAGAATATTCTGGCAAAGGATTCTGCAACTACGGCAGCTACTCCTGCACCTTTGATTGCAATTGGAGCATGTTCCCTGGAGGATCCACATCCAAAGTTCTTTCCTGCAACAATGATATCTCCTTCAGACACCTTCTTGGAGAAATCAGGATCACATCCCTCCATCACACATGCTGCTAATTCTTTTTCATCCCTCAAAACCAGATATCTTCCAGGTATTATAATATCTGTATCGACATCGTCACCAAATTTCCAGACTTTTCCTTTCATTCAAACACCTATCTTTAGTTTTATTTAGTAGCTCATTATTTTGGATCTGTTATTTTTCCTGTTACTGCTGATGCTGCTGCAACCGCTGCAGAACTCAGGTAAACTTCTGCTTCTGGACTTCCTTGTCTTCCCTTGAAGTTTCTGTTGGAAGTTGAAAGGCTGACCTCTCCAGGACCAATGAGTCCAACATGTCCCCCTAGACAAGGCCCACAACAAGGATTACACACCAGCGCTCCAGCATCCACAAAGGTTCTTAGAAGTCCTTCATCCAGTGCTTTCGTATAAACTTCTCTTGATGCAGGAATTACAAGCATTCTAACCCCTCTGGCAACTTCTTTTCCCTTCATGATCTTGGCAGCCGTCCTCAGATCACTAATTCTTCCATTGGTACAAGATCCCAGGAATATCTGATCGATGTGTGTGCCTTCAACTTCTGAAACAGGTTTTACATTATCAACATTGTGGGGACACGCAATTTGCGGTTCAAGATCATCAACATCAATGTGTACAGTTTCCAAGGATTCTGCATCGTTGTCTGTCTTCATTATTTCATAGTTTTTGGTTGTTCTTCCATTGAGGTAGTTTATGGTCTTTTGATCCGGTTCAACAAGCCCAGTTTTACCTCCCATTTCAATGGCCATGTTACACATTACCATCCTATCAGATATTGACATGGCACTGGTTGCTTCGCCACCGAATTCGCATGCCTTGTAGGTTGCTCCATCAGCGCCGACTTTTCCTATTATGTTGAGTACCACGTCTTTAGCAAAGACATTGTCCTTCAGTTTACCAGTTATGTCAAATTTAATTGTTTCCGGTATCTTGAACCATAGTTTTCCCGTAGCAAATACCATGGCCATATCTGTTGATCCAATACCTGTTGAGAATGCACCTAACGCACCATGTGTACATGTATGGGAATCAGTTCCTACAATCACTTCGCCTGGAACAACATGTCCCTTTTCAGGGAGTACTTGATGACAAACTCCTTCTCTAACATCGTAGAAGTTGTTAATTTTTTGTTCTTCCACGAATTTTCTCATGATCATATGATTTTCCACGGCATCTAGGGAATCTGCTGGAACTTGATGATCAAAAACTATCACAATTTTTTCAGGGTCCCAAACATCATCCACACCTATCTTCTCAAATGATTCAACTGATAATGGTCCAGTTAAATCATGAGTCATAGCCACATCTATGTTCGCCATCACGATTTCCCCTGCTTCTACAAAGCTTTTATCTGACGCTTTTGCTAGTATCTTTTCTGCCATGGTCATTCCCATCTAAAATTCCTCCTAACTATCAATTTATCATTAAATCAACTGATTTGGTTGATTTTATTTACAATTTCTATGAATTCTTCGACTTCATTCTGGTCCAGTATGGCCAATATTTTCTTTATGGTGTTCCTGTGAACCTGTTTATGCATTTGCATGATTTCATTTCCTTTATCAGTGAGCTTCAGGAAGTAAAATCGTTTATCAGCATCAGATTGTATTTTAATAACTATATCTTGTTCAATTAGTTGATTTACAGCTATAGAAACTGTTGATTTTTTCAGATCTAGCATTCTGGATATTTCTGAAATACTGATATTTTCATTTTTATCAATCAATTCAATGTAGTAAAGTTGTCTAAGTGTGTATTTCTTTAATTCACCAGTTAATAGCTCAGTTTGAAATTTTTGCATAATGTTCGCAAGTTTATCCATTGATTCTACAATTTCGAGCTCCTGATTCATTTTCTTTAATCCTCCATAGAATATATAGTTTTATCTAACTAACTATTATAAAAATGTTTAGTTGAAGAAATGTAATAAATTATTTTATACAAATAATACAAAATTATATTGAAGACATATTCATATATAAGGATAAGAAATATTTGAGTGAGGGAACCCAAATGAGCCACGAAATTAGCCAGGAAATTAAGAGCGAATATGAAAAGATTAAGGATAAAATCTCATACGATGATTTCTTAAAAAAATGGAAGAAAGAAAGCATGATTATGAAGATGTGAGCTTCATGAGCGAGCTGGATATAGCTCGTACAATCATTGGAGAATATATTAATGAGGAGAATAAGCCTTTATCTGAAGCAAACGAGGCACATAAAATAACAGAACTCCAAACAGGTAGCGACAACATCAGTGTTACCGGGAGAATAATGCATATTTCGAACGTCAAAAAATTCACCAGTAAGAAGGGCAGGGAAGGTAAGCTTGCCAACATGATAATAACAGATGACACCGGTGAAATTCGTGTTGTTCTTTGGACTGAAAATATTAAATTCCTGAAAAAAGTGACCGAAGGAGACGTAATAAAAATAAACAATGCTGAAGTCAAACAGGGATTCCGGGAAGATGAATTGCACATGAAATTGGATTCAAACATTCAAAAACTCGACAGCGAAGAGTATGAGTCCTTCCCAAAATATGATGATAAAATAACTGACATCAAAGACATTCAAGGCGAAAGCCAAGTAAACGTAATCGCAAGAATTGTCAGAATCCCTAGAGTAAGGACTTTTGACAAAAACGGAAAGGAAGGAAAGGTTTTATCCATGGAAATTCAGGATAAAACTGGCAAAACTCAGTTCACTCTCTGGAACAACGACACAAATCTTGTTAAAGATCTAGATCTCAAAGAAGGAGATTCAATAAAAATACTCGGTGGCCTTGGAAGAACAAGAGACGGTGAAGTTTCATTAACACACTCATGGATTGGAAGAATGATCAAAGGAGATTTTGATCTCCCAGAATACTCAGAAAAAATCCTAAAAATTGGTGACGCCCATGAAATGCGCGATATAACAGTTGTTGGAATAATATGCAAAGTATACGATACAATAACCTTCATGAGGAATGATGAAAGCACAGGTCAGGTTCGATCTCTAGAGATGGAAGATGATACTGGATCCATAAGGATAACGCTGTGGAACGATGATGCAAACATGGAAATCGAAAAAGGAAACATCATCAAAATAATCGGCGGAAATATTGAATTTGACGAATATTCAGGTACCGACTACAGAATAAACACCAACTGGAACACTAAAATAATTGTCAATCCCCAAATTGATCCTGATTTAAGCAAAAAGCTTCAAGAGTGTGGAAAATATTTGAAACCTCTTAAAATAGCCGCAATTCATGAAATGGATGAAGAAGGGGAAGAGATCGATGTGGTTGGCAGAATTGTTAAAACCTACGACCCAAGTGAATTTAATAGGGACGACGGAACCACAGGTAAAGTTAGGTCAGTGGAGATAGGAGATGGTACTGGAGTAATAAGATCCTCCTTCTGGGACGATAAAGCAGATTTTGCTTTTAACGAAGGAAAAGCAATCAAAATTGAAAACGCCAGAACCCGACTCGGTAACTACAACATGGATCTGAGCATTGGCAGAACCGCACGAATAGTTGATCCTACTCCAGAAGAGATCGACGCCCTTCCAAGTATGAACGAAATAGAAGACTCACTTTACTCCACCAAAACCATAAGCCAATTGAATGAAGATGAAAGAAACGTTAGAATAGTTGGAAGAGTGGTTAACCTCTACGATCCAAATGAATTCCAAAGGGGAGATGGTACTAACGGTCTGGTTAGAACAGTAGAAATAGCTGATGGCACTGGAGTTTTAAGATCTTCATTCTGGGATGATAAAGCAGAAATGCCATTAAAAACCGGAGACGCTATAAAAATTGAAAATCCCCGCATCAGCATGCGCGACGACCATCTAGAAATTAGTGTTGGTAGAAACACCTTAGTTACCACTGCAACAGCAGATGAATCTGAAAAACTCCCATCCTTTGATGATATAAAGGAAATGATCTACAAAACCAAGAAGATCGATGATATTGAAGAAGAAGACAGAAACATAAAGGTAACTGGAGAAATCACTGAAGCCTACGGAAACAGAATCCTGTACGAAATGTGCCCTAACTGTAACAAACGGTTAACACTCATAGACAATTCCTACGAATGTGAAATCTGTGGTGAAGAAATCGAAGAACCAAAGTACTTGATGATAGTTCCATGCGTGATTGAAGACAGTACCGGAACCATGAGGGTTACATTTTTCAGTGCAGCTGCAGAAGAACTGGTTGGAATGAAAATCAATGAAGTCATAGATGTTATCCAAAAAACTGGGGATGAAGGATCACTTGAAGATAAAGTCTCAGAGCTTGTTGGACACGAAATCACTGTGATTGCAGATGCCAGTTTCGATGAGTACAACGAAGAGATCAGGCTCAATGCCAAAAAACTGGTGGATATAAAATTATAATAATTAAATCCACCTACTACAAACATGTTAACATACCACTTTGAACCAGTCAACTGATCTTCAAAATGGTTATAAGATTAAAAATAATGTACTATAATCTACAATTGTATAATATTTGTTTAGTTCATTAAATAACTTATTTAAATATAATAAATGCTTAAAGGAGATTGAAATGGTAGAACTTGAAGAATTACCAAATGTAGGGGAAAAAACTGCTCAAAAATTAAGAGATGCTGGTTTTGCAGATATGATGAGGCTTGCAACAGCAACTGCTAAGGAATTGAGTGTTAAAGCTGAAATAGGTGAAGGAGTAGCTGAAAAAGTAATTGAAGCTGCGAGGAAGTCTGAACAGATAGACTTCGAAACTGCCATGGATGTTATGGAAAGAAGAAAGGACGTCGGAAGGGTAACCACCGGTAGTACTGGACTCGATGAACTCATAGGAGGAGGAATTGAAACTCAATCAATAACCGAAGTTTTTGGAGAATTTGGTTCTGGAAAAAGTCAGATTTCCCACGAACTTGCAGTTACTGTACAGCTACCCCCTGAAAAAGGAGGTTTAGGTGGACAGTGCGTCTTCATCGATACAGAAAACACCTTCAGACCAGAAAGGATAAAACAAATAGCAGAAGGCTTTGAACTCGACGTGGAGGAAGTGCTTACCAATATTCATATTGCCAGAGCATTCAACTCAAGCCATCAAATTTTAATGGCAGACAAAGTCAATGAATTGATTCAAAGCGGTGCAAATATTAAACTTGTCATTGTAGATTCTTTAACAGCCCACTTCCGTGCAGAATACGTGGGGAGGGAATCTTTAGCAACAAGGCAACAGAAATTGAACCAACACTTGCACACCCTTTCAAACATAGCCAACACCTACAACGTTGCAGTTTTTGTAACAAACCAGGTGCAGTCCAAACCTGATGCATTTTTCGGTAGTCCAACAAAGGCTATTGGAGGGCATGTCTTGGGTCATGCTGCAACCTATAGGATCTGGCTTAAAAAGGGTCTTGCTGGTAAAAGAATCGCTAGACTTGTTGACAGCCCGCATTTACCAGAAGGCGAAGCTGTATTCAAGGTAATTACAGAGGGAATTTCGGATTGATATTCCCATTTATATATTTTTAATTGATCCAAAATTTGTTAATATATAATATACGTTTTTAAAGTTTTAATACAGAAAATGACAGTTAATTGAGATAAAATGAGTTCTACCGAAACAATTCTGGCCATCATTGTAATGATTCTTATTGGATACTTTTCCAAAAAGATTGGCCTTCTTAAACCTGAAGATTCAACCACACTCAACAAAATAGTCGTTAACATTGCCATCCCCTCTTTGATATTTCTTGCGATGTATGGAGCGGATCTTTCAAACATTAACAGCCTATTTCCAATCACATTAATCTGTTTAATAACAGGAACACTTTCAGGAACTGTGGTTTACCTATTTGCCAGGTCCCGAGGATACTCTAAAAAGACAAAATGGACCATAGTAGGTACTTCAACGCTGTTTAATTCCGGTTTTTTAGGATATCCTGTCGTATTAGGCGTTTACGGAAGTACTGGTTTGGTTCGAGCAGTTTTCTTTGACATGGGTTCGACAATTCTCTTTTTGTGCCTAGGTATCCTGTTCATCGTACTATTTGGAGGAAAGTATAGTTCAATCATTAA
The DNA here is from genome assembly GCA_024167805.1 of Methanobacterium sp. ERen5. Taxonomy (GTDB): domain Archaea; phylum Methanobacteriota; class Methanobacteria; order Methanobacteriales; family Methanobacteriaceae; genus Methanobacterium_B. The sequence continues at coordinate 1,128,236 of CP099988.1, forward strand.
AAGAACTGTGTTGTTCCCACCATTGTGGGGAATAATACTGGGAATAATTGTGAACCTCCTTCATTTGAATATTGGATCACTACCATTAGATGTGTTAAAATATCTGAGTGGAGCAGCCATTCCAATAATTATGATCTCATTGGGTTTATCACTAGAAGTTGGTGGATTAAAAAATTATTTAGATGCAGCAACATTTGTTTCGACTGTTAGGCTGATCATATCCCCAGCCATAGCATTCATAATTGTCACCATCCTCGGCTTCAGTTATATTAACAGTACAGTAACAGTCGTTGAAGCAGGAATGCCATCAGCAATGTTGAGTCTGGTGTTGGCAGCCAGTTACGAGTTAGATGTTAAAGCTGCTGCTGCATGCATATTCATGAGCACCGTACTCAGCATGATAACCATTCCTCTACTGATCTACCTCATCTAAATCCCATTTCAAGATGGAGTTGGTAAGATATGATGTTTTGAACTTCAAATATTATAACAAATCCATGACTCATGAAAATCTAAAATACTTCTTAATAATTGTTAAAATATGAATTAAATATACATAATTCGTTATTATTTCATGTTTAAGCCAATTTATCCCATTAAATATTTTCACGTTGATTTAAAAATTTAATACTGGTTATTGCACCGGGTTAAGTCCAATTATCTAAAAAGAGGCGCATAATACCCCTATTAAAAATAATAACAATTAGGGGTTTAATGGGACTCATGTTGGGTCATGAATCTTTTTTATAAATATTTAAATATTTAAAAACTTAATCAGTAAAATAAGTAAGTACTAGAAGATTAGATCTGTTAAAAATACAGATAATTCCTTGAAAAATATTCTAGTATATATACTTTGTATAAAAAAATAAATAGAAAACTTTATTTATCTAATTGATAGACCCTACACATTAAGGATAAGATAATCTATCATAGATTTATGGAATAGGTGATCTAATTGGCAGAAGAAAAAAATCAAGAAACAACCGAAAAACTAAAAGTCGGTGTATATGTTTGCCACTGTGGTGTTAACATTGGTGGTGTAGTAGACATAGAAGCCGTAAGAGATTATGCAGCAACACTTCCGGACGTAGAAGTAGCTGAAGAGTACAAATACTTCTGTTCAGACCCAGGTCAGGAAATGATACAGAATGATATCAAAGAGAAGGGTTTAAACAGAGTTGTAGTAGCAGCATGTTCACCAAGGCTTCACGAACCAACTTTCAGGAGAGCCGTTAAAGAAGCAGGACTAAACCCATTCCTGTTCGAATTTGCAAACTTAAGAGAACACGACTCATGGGTTCACCAGAATGAACCTGAAGCAGCAACAGAAAAAGCCAAAGACTTAGTCAGAATGGCAGTTGCAAAAGCAAGATTACTAGAACCTCTAATAGCAGAAACTGTTTCTGTGGATAAGAAAGCAATGGTTATTGGTGGTGGAGTTGCTGGTATTCAGTCAGCTCTCGATTTAGGTGATATGGGATTCAAAACTTACCTAGTTGAAAAACAGCCTACCATTGGTGGAAGGATGGCTCAGTTGGATAAAACATTCCCTACATTGGATTGTTCCATGTGTATTCTAGCACCTAAGATGGTGGACTGTGGTAAACACGAAAACATCGAACTAATTTCCTACGCTGAAGTTAAAGAAGTGCACGGATACATAGGTAACTTCCAAGTTACAGTGGAAAAGAAACCACGTTACATAGATGAATCTGTTTGTACTGGCTGTGGAAGTTGTACAGAAGTTTGTCCAATAGAAATACCAAACTACTTCGACGAAGGTGTTGGAATGGTTAAAGCAACCTACATTCCATTCCCTCAAGCAGTGCCACTATGTGCAACCATAGACAAGGATTACTGTATCGAATGTAAACTTTGTGACCAGGTATGTGGTAACAAAGCAATCAAACACGACCAGGAACCAGAAATCATCGAACTCGATATTGGTACCATCATTGTTGCAACAGGTTACGACCCTTACGACCCAACAGAAAAAACTGAATGGGCATACGGATCAGCTGAAAATGTAATCACCGGTCTAGAACTGGAAAGATTCATAAACGCATCAGGACCTACACAGGGACATGTTTTAAAACCATCAGACGGTGGACATCCTAAGAGCGTTGCATTCATCCAGTGTGTTGGATCCAGGGATGAACAGATTGGTAAACCATACTGTTCCAGGGTCTGCTGTATGTACGCAATGAAAAATGCTCAGCTTATCATAGACCACGAACCTGACACCCAAGTAACCATATACTACATGGATATAAGGGCATTCGGTAAAGGATTCGAAGAATTCTACAAAGCATCACAGGAAAAGTACGGTATCAAATTTGTCAGAGGCCGACCAGCAGCAGTTATGGAAAACCCTGATAAAACACTAACCATCAGGGCAGAAGACACCCTACTTGGAAAAGTCACAGAATACGACTACGACATGGTAGTACTATCAGTCGGTCTACAGCCACCAGAAGGTGCAGAAACACTCAGACAGACTTTGACCTTATCCAAGAGTTCAGACGGTTTCCTTATGGAAGCTCACCCAAAACTCAGGCCTGTTGACACATTAACAGACGGTATATACCTAGCAGGTGTTGCTCAGGGACCTAAAGATATTCCTGACGCAGTAGCACAAGCATCAGGTGCAGCAGCAAGAGCAGCTATACCAATGATTAAAGGTGAAGTGGAAATTGAACCAATCATTGCTACAGTCGACGAAGATGTCTGTGGTGGATGCGAAGTATGTATAGACCTATGCCCATACGGTGCAGTTGAAAGAATAGATGAGAAAGCTCACATCAACATTGCACTATGTAAAGGATGCGGTACATGTGTCGGTGCATGCCCATCTGGAGCACTAGATCAGCAGCACTTCAAGACCAGCCAGATATTTGCTCAGATTGAAGCTGCAATGAACGGTGGAAAATAAGGTTTTAAACCTTATCCCATTTTCTTTTATTTTTATTTTAAATTGTTCATCAATCATATCCTATTTATGCTAATTTTATCCATTTAAATCAGATTATCTCGCTATTTTTAGAAATTATTGTTAATAATCAAATCAGGAAAATTTTTAGTTCTAAATCCAACTAGATACTTGGTGATGGTTTGTATCCAAAATGGGATCAAAGCTGAAAGAAATTATAAATTTGCAAGGAAACCTGTAGTAAATGGTCTTCAAGGAACCCAATGATATAAAACAAAAGAATCAGAACCATTAGATTTGTATCAAACTAAATAAGCATCGGGGAAAGATATTTTCTATTCTACGATGGAAGAAGAAAGTTGTAGGGATGAATTGTTCAATTGCGGCAATTCCCTACTTGACAGGCAAAGTGAGTATGTTTTGGAGATATTGGTTCCAGAAGTAATATGGTATTGAACCAGATGATATTATGATAAATGCCCGAGCAGATTCGAAAGAATTCTAGTTTATCTAAGGGAACTGCAAACCAAAACATTTTTTAAGAAAAATTAATAAAATTTTTTTATTCACTATGGCAAACAACATAGTTTGAAAGTATTTATAGTGATTCATTTTATACATTAGATCAATAAAGCTACTTAACCAATTACGTTGTTTTGGAGGATAATTAATGAATAATGAAGAATATGCTCTTAAAATTAAAGAAATAACTAAAGAGCACCATAACTGGATGGAAAATAGTATCAATCTCATAGCAAGCGAAAACATTACAAGTACGAGTGTTAGAGAAGCTCTTGCCTCGGACCTATCACACAGATACGCTGAAGGCCTATCCGGCTGTAGACTCTACGAAGGTTGTAAATACGTTGATGAAATAGAAGATATCACCGTAGATCTTTCAAAAAAGATTTTTAAAGCAGAACATGCAAATGTTCAGCCCATATCTGGCGTGACTGCCAACATGGCATCTTTCTTTGCACTTGCAAAACACGGCGACCCTATGATGGCCCTAGAAGTACCTGTAGGAGGTCATATAAGTCATGCCTCCGTTAGTGCTGCGGGAATTAGAGGCCTTAAGGTATCTCCCCACCCATTTGATGAGACTAAGATGAATATAGATCCCGATGCAATGAAAAAAGATATCCTAGAAAAGAAACCTAAAATTGTTCTCTTGGGAGGAAGTCTTTTCCTGTTCCCTCATCCTGTTGAAGAAGCTAGAGAAGCTGCAGACGAAGTAGGTGCCAAGGTAATGTACGATGGAGCCCATGTACTGGGTTTAATTGCTGGAGGATACTTCCAGGATCCACTTAAAGAGGGAGCTGACCTCCTAGTTGGAAGTACACATAAAACATTTCCGGGTCCACAAGGTGGAATAATTCTCTGTAAGGAAGATATTGCACACAAAATTGATGATGCTGTATTTCCAGGAGTTGTGAGTAACCATCATCTCCATCATCTTGCAGCACTCGGTATTGCAACAGCTGAAATGCTAGAATTTGGTAGTGCCTACGCCAAACAGATCATTAAAAATGCTAAAGCCCTTGCACAAGAACTATACGAACTCGGATTCAACGTACTATGCGAAGATCAAGGATTCACTGAATCACATCAGCTTGCAATGGATGTTTCAAACATTGGCAGGGCAGCGAAATTAGCTAAGGACCTCGAAGCAAACAACGTCATATTAAACAAGAACTTGTTCCCATGGGATGATGTCAATCGTTCAGATGATCCATCAGGTATGCGTATTGGTACACAAGAAATAACCAGACGAGGGTTAAAAGAAGCTGAAATGGCAGAAATAGCCCAGTTCATCAAAAAAGTGACTGTTGACGGGAAAAATGTTGAGAAGGATGTTACTGAATTTATAAAACAATACAACACTGTAAAATATGCATTTAAAGAAGATGAAGCCTACAACTATGTAGACTTCTGATTCAATTCTTTTTAACTATTTTTAGAGGAGAATAATTTATGAGGATAGCTTGGGGATTTACTGGTGCAGGTCATCTGCTTCAAGAAAGTGTTGATGCTCTGGTTAAACTTTCAAAGGATCATGAAGTTACTGTCATGACTTCAGGTGCAGGCGAAGAAGTTCTTAAAATGTACGGACTTTTTGAAACTGTTAAAAATTTAACAGGGGGAAAGTACAGGGAACTTGTGTTGGAATCTGATCAGAGGGACAGTTACCCCATGACAGGGAGATTTTCCCTCGCGACCTATGACTTGCTTATTGTTTCTCCAACAACTTCGAACACCATTGCTAAAATTGTGAATGGTATTGCAGATAGTTTAATCACAAATGCAGTAGCTCAGGCAGGTAAGGGCAAAGTTAAAACCTATATTGTACCTGTAGATCTCGAATCTGGTGATGTTGAAACTGTTTTACCTTCAAAGCTCGAGCTTGAATCGTGCAAAAATTGTGAGCCTTGTCAAGCTGCTGCAGCATGCTCACATGATGCCATAACCCCCGGTGTCGAGATTAACTTGCTTAAATGCGAAGGCTGTGGTACTTGTCAAACAGCGTGTCCATTCAATGCAGTGACAGGCGGTAAAATTATCACCATTCACATGCGAGAAATCGACGTAGAGAACACTTCCAAATTGAATAATATTGAAGGAATTAATATTTTAAGCCATCCTAAAGAGTTAAATAACGTTTTATAAATCTGAGATTTTTATTTCATCTATTTTTTTTAGTGTTTCCACAACTCATATTCATTTCATTTTGTGGATAAGAATTTCAATTCTCAAATTATTAATGAAAGCTTCACCAAATATATTAATAACATACATTTGTTGTTTATAGAGGTGATCCAATGACAGAAGGGAAAAGAATTGATTTTTTGGTGGAAGAACTTCAAAATGATGATTGGGTTGTGCGGGAAGATGCTGCAGAACTTCTTGCTGAAATAGGAGATCCGCGGGCGGTTGACCCTCTGATCAAGACGTTGAACGATGATGATTGGCACGTAAGGGAAGCTGCTGCCCTTTCTTTAGCAGTCTTTGCCGAGCCAAAATCATTAGATCCCCTCACTGAACTCATGAAAGATGAGAAGGCCAGTGTTCGCTACGCTGCAGCCATAGGACTTTCTTCCATTGCAGATCCTAGGTCCTGTGAAGTTCTTAAAAAAGCTTTGGAAGATAAGAGTCCAGTTGTTCAAAGAGTCGCAAAGGTAGGTATTGAAGCCATAAAAAGAAAATGAATATTTTAATTATCACTAATCAATATTTAACGCTGTAACTAATGTACATGAAAAGAACACCCAAAATAATCCATATTATGGAGTTTAAAGTTGTAAGTTCTAGCTGAGGATATAAAAATCCCAAGATTCCAGATACAAATAGGAATATTCCTGCAGCGTACAGAACTATCTTCCTGACGTTAGTTCCATGAGCCAATCCTAAGAAAACAGCCCCTAGAACTGCCCAAACAACGGATGTGAAAAGTGATAAACCTAAACTGGGTAGCAATACACCTAATATTCCAGATATAAGTAAAAATATACCTGCAATGTATATCACGAACTGTCTATTTTGTGGTTTCATAAAAACCCTATCACTTCAATGTATTTAAATTTTCTTGTTAGGTTCATCTTTTATTTTTGCTGAGTTTGAACTTTGAAGATTTAATACCGTTATCTCAGGCGGGCAGTTAATTCGTATCCAAAATACATTGGTACCTAATCCCCTGTTGGTGTACTGCACCATATCACCAACCTCGTACTTACCTAAGGGATATTTTCGGAATTCAGACCCCCTAAATGGTGTTCCCACCCCCGGGATGATCATCTGACCACCATGTGAATGTCCCGATAGTTGCAGACTGAATCTACCTGTCGCAGCGCTGACATCAGCAAAATCAGGTTCGTGGGCCAGTAGTATTGCAGGCCCAGATTCTGGTAACTTGTTTAAAACTGCATTTAAATCGTGTTTATCGAGTGTGACACTATCAATGCCCGCAATGTTAAGCTGAGCATCTCCTCTTTTAATGGTATAAACATCATTTTCAAGTTCAATTATACCTGTTTCTGCCATTACCTTCCTTATTTCATCGGCACCGATCCAGTGGTCATGATTTCCAAGCACTGCCAACGTTGCATCCTTCGGTTTAAGATTTTTAAGGTATCTTAACATGTCCAGTATTGGTTCGTTGACTACGTAGGATACAGAATCTCCGGTTATTGCCACAATATCTGGCTTTTGTTTGTTCACCAGATTCACAACGCCCTCAATCCTTTTGGCTGATATCCACTGGCCCAGGTGTATGTCGCTAATGTGTGCAATTTTGTAGTTGTTGAATTCAGGATCAAGACCATTAATATGCACAGTGACTGGTACAATTTCAAAATCCCTTGCATCAAATTCATGGATTCCAAGCTTATCCCTAACACCTGACATGGCAGTTTGCATCTTTTGTCTTAAATAAAGTGCCCTAATATGGGGATTTGTTTCTTTCATGGCATCCTCATCATGGTCCCTATTATTTTTGTAGTTTCAGATGATCAACCTTCTAACAAACTCGTGAGGTACACGGTCATCTCTATTTCTTCCCTGGCAACAAAGTCATCACTTCTAAATTTGGCTGCTTCACTACCGAAGGGATAATATTTCTTTTCAAAATGAGTTGTTAGGAATAGTTGACCCTCTTTTATTTCAACGGTCCCCTCAACATTAGATTCAAGTTTTTTTGTTCTTCTTCACTCAATCCTTTGACCCTGTATATAACATAGTAATCACCTTCATCGTTTCCAAAATCATATACTTCGACCAACATTTGATCCTCCCACAATCTAATATTTTTTTTGAATACGTAAATTGACTGGGTTATACTTTGTTTTTTCTGGTTGTAATTTTTATTATACACATTCGAGTGTGAAGTCCAGATCGTCTCCGAGTTCCAAATCAAATTTTTTTATAGACCCCTTTTCAAGTTCTATGACGTATCTTGCTGGAGCTCGGGGTGTGTAGGTTTTCCAAGGATCTACAGTTACCATGTCAACTACTTTCCTATCAGAATCTGCGAACACTATGTCCAGTGGAAAACGCATGAAGAACATGTGGATGGCAGAACCATGTCGGCTCCGGCTTTGTGGAAGTTTAAGGAGCATCCCATTGCCTACTTTCTTTCTCAACATTAATCCCCTAAATCTGGAAAAGAAACTGTCAGCTACCTCTACTTTCCCAATTTTTGTTCCCTTAGTTAGGTTTACCATTAAAATTTCTTTCAATTTCCTGCCTCTGTAGTAGTGTTTAATTATTGATCTTCCATAAACATTTTTTGAGAAATATCCCAATTTACTTATTTATTTTAATGGTTAATTTGTTGCCAGTATTTTATAAATTTAGGTCATATTCCTCCAATTTTTTTATCAAAATGGTAGGTTCAGATGTTTTCAGAATTTGTAACCCGTGGGAGGGTAAAGTATTAACATCAGTTGTTTATTTTTGGATGGATCATTTTTTATATCAGTTGCTTCAAATGCCATACATTAAACACCATCCTCTTGGAAATGTTTATTATTTTATCGATGCCCCCGATAAAAAGTGTACGTTGTTATTGACGTATCCAATGGGGATAATTTTAAAACTTTTAATATTATAATGGAGGCCGTTTATGAGGAATATTATTATAAAAGAGCTTATTCAAAAGCCAATTGAAGAACAGGAAGTAGAAATTGTTGAAAGAAAAGGTATAGGACATCCTGACAGTATAAGTGATGGGATTGCTGAATCTGTGAGCAGGGCACTCTGCCATGCTTATCTTGAAAATTTCGATGGAATATTACACCATAACACAGACGAAGTTCAGATTACAGCAGGAGAATCTGATCCCCATTTCGGTGGTGGAGAAATAATAAAACCTATTGATATCCTTTTAACAGGTCGAGGAGTCTCAGAATTTGAGGGAAAAAAGATCGGTATTGATAGGATAGCAATCATGGCTGCCAAGAACTATCTGAAGGAAAACATAATAAATTTAGATGTTGAAAGTTCAGCAGTTGTGGAATGTAAAATTGGGCATGGTTCAGGAGACCTTGTGGATGTTTTCGGTAGGGATGGAATGCCTTCCTCAAACGACACTTCCTTCGGTGTGGGTTTTGCACCATTCTCCGAAACAGAGAAGATTGTCATGGACGTGGAAGAACTTCTAAACTCCAAGGACTTTAAAAAGAAGTATCCGCAAGTTGGAGAAGATATCAAGGTCATGGGACTGCGTGAAAACAACAAAATAACTCTCACAACTGCAGTTGCAATGGTTTCCAAATACGTCGACGGAAGAGACACCTACATAAACGTTAAAGAAGAGTTAAACGATATAATTACTGATCTTGCACAAAATAAAACTGAAAGAGAAGTTGAAACGTTTATTAACACCGGTGACGATGATAACAGCACCACTGAAAAAGGTTACTACTTGACTGTTACAGGAACCTCTGCTGAAATGGGTGACGATGGATCTGTAGGTAGAGGAAACCGTGCAAACGGACTCATAACACCTAACAGGCCAATGTCAATGGAAGCTACTTCTGGTAAGAATCCTATTAACCATGTTGGTAAAATTTACAATTTACTATCCAACAAAATGGCTGATCAGATCACAAGTGAAATTGATGGTATCAAACAGATACACATCATGATCTTAAGCCAAATAGGAAAGCCAATTGACCATCCAAAGGCTGCAAGTGCACAGATCATTGTGGAAGATGGATATTCAGTTTCATCAGTACATAAAGATGTTGAAGGAGTAATGGATAACTGGCTTGAAGATATTGGTAAAATCACTGAAATGATGGTTAAGGGAGAAATAAGAACATTCTAAGCCATTATTTTTGTAGAATACGATTTTAAGTTTTTCACTTAAAATCTATTTTCCATAGCCCCCATCTTAATTTATTGTTTTCTCTACATGTTTGATGCTGATTAAAGGGCTTGGACTATTTTATGCTTTTTTATCCTGCATGGATTTGTTCAGAATTCTAATATATTTTTTTGTCAGGCATTCCAAAAATTTTAGCATTGCTTGATTTATTAAACTATTTTATATTACAATGCACAAACTTAGATGTAAATCCTAATTACTGAAATTATAAAGGGGAGAATTAAAATGCCTATTGAAGAGGCTAAACGCTCATATGAACCAAAAATTATCGAAGAACATGTGCAGAATTTCTGGGATCAAAGAAAGATCTACGAAAGAACCAAAAAAATGAGGGAAAATAAACCCAAATACTCTTTTCTTGACGGACCACCTTACTGTAGTGGAAAAATCCACCTTGGAACTGCCTGGAATAAAATTATCAAAGACACCTACCTACGTTATAAAAGCATGGAAGGATTCAATATAAGGAGACAAGCAGGCTGGGATACTCATGGCCTTCCAATTGAACACAAAGTCGAAGGACTTCTTGGACTAAAGAGCAAGAAAGAAATTGAAGAAACCATTGGAATTGAAAATTTTGTAAACAAATGTAAGGAATTTGCAATTGAAAACAAAGGTCTCATGACCAAACAGTTTGAAATGCTGGGTGTTTGGATGGATTGGGACAATCCTTACGTCACATTCGATACCAAGTATATGGAATCCAGCTGGTGGACGCTCAAAAAGGCATATGAAAAGGACCTACTCATCAAAGACAAACGAGTCATAACATGGTGCCCAAGATGTGAAACTGCATTAGCAATGGCAGAAATTGATTATGAAGATAAAGAAGACCCATCTATCTACGTTAAGTTTCCATTAATGACACAGGAAAGTTCAGATTACACCACATACATACTTGTCTGGACAACCACCCCATGGACTCTTCCAGCCAACATGGCAGTCAGCGTACATCCTGACTTTGATTATGCATACGTTAAGGTAGGTTCAGATGTTTATATAATGGCCGAAGCCTTGGTTGACTCTGTATTCAACAACTCTGAAAATGATTGTGATTGTGGCTGTGATGATGCTGCACCGTATGAAATACTCAAGGTGGTTAAGGGCTCAGAACTTGAGGGTTTAAATTACAAACATCCTTTAGTTGATGAAATACCTGTACAGAAAGACTTTGACCACACCATTGTTCCAGGGGATCATGTTACATTAACAGAAGGAACCGGCTGTGTTCATACAGCACCAGGTCACGGGCCTGACGATTTTGAAATTGGTAAAAAATATGGAATGCCAATTTTCTGTCCAGTTGATGAGGCAGGACTCTTCATGGAGGATGCGGGCAAGTATCAAGGTGAATTTGTTAAAGATGCTGATCCAGAGATCATTGCTGATTTAGAGAGTCATAACCTTCTACTTAAAGCAACCACCATCAACCACAGATATGGATTCTGCTGGAGATGTAAAACACCGATCATTTACCTTGCAACCAAGCAGTGGTTCCTGAAAATAACTGATATAAAGGATAAAATGTTATCAGAACTGGACAAGGTTGAATGGGTTCCTTCATGGGCTGGAGAAAATCGTTTCAAAAACTGGGTAGAAAATGCTAGGGACTGGACAATATCCAGACAGCGTTACTGGGGAATACCAATACCAATCTGGGAATGTGAAGATTGTGGAGAGATCACAGTAGTGGGTTCCATTTCCGAATTAAAGGAAAGATTGATTGAAGGAAAACTCGATGGCGATTTCATACACAGACCCCATGTCGATGAGATAAGGATAGGCTGCGAATGTGGCGGTAAAATGAAAAGAACCCCCGATGTTCTTGATGTGTGGATAGACTCAGGAGTAGCAGGTTGGGCTGCTTTACATTATCCTGAAGAAACAGAACTCTTCAATGAATGGTATCCATACGATTTCATAACAGAAGGCCATGATCAGACAAGAGGATGGTTCTACTCACAGTTGGGTTGTGGAGTGATTACCAACGACAGCACCCCGTATAAAAAAGTGCTTATGCATGGATTTACCCTCGATGAAGACGGTAAAAAAATGAGTAAGTCCCTTGGAAACGTTGTTGAACCTGAGGAAGTAATTGAACTTTACGGTGCTGATGTACTAAGGTTCTACCTTCTATGGGGAAACAAACCATGGGAAGATCTTAAATTTGTTTGGGACGAACTAAAAAATGTTAATAAAATGTTCAACATCCTTTGGAATGTTTATGTCTTCTCAACCACTTACATGTCCATAGACAGCTTTGATCCAACTGCATACACCCCTGCAGACGTTAAATTGAGAGATGAAGATCTTTGGATAACATCTAGAGCCAATTCACTTGCAAAGGAAGTTACAGAATCCCTAGATTCATTACATTTCCACAAGGCCACCAGGGCAATAAACCATTTCATTCTAGAAGATCTTAGCAGATGGTACATCAGGTTAATCAGAGGCCGTACATGGATAGAAAAGGATGATCCAGATAAACTTGGAGCGTACTATTCCCTTTATTATGCATTGAGACTTTTAATAGTGACAATGTCCCCAATTGTACCCCATATCACCGAGGATATCTACCAAAATCTGGTGAGAAGTGTTGAAATGGATGCACCAGAGAGTATTCACATGGAAGACTGGGGTTACAACGAAGAATTGATAGACGTTGAACTTGAATCTAACATGGAAGTTGTTCGTGAAATAATAGAAGCCTGTGCAAGGGCTCGTGACGCTGCACGTTACAAATTAAGATGGCCAGTTAAAGAAATAGTGATAGTATCCGAAGATAAAAAGGTTTTATCAGCCGCACAATCCCTTAAAGGAGTAATAATGGAACAGGCCAACACTAAAGATGTTGTTTCCTCAAATAAGTTCGAAAACTTATCCATTAATGCTGGTCCAAACATGAAAACATTGGGACCCAAACTCCGACAGGATGTTCCCAAGGTTGCTGCCAAATTAGCCAATGCCAATGGATCAGAAATCCTAGAAATACTGGGATCTGATGGTGTCTACAAGGTGGAACTGGATGATAAAACTGTAGAACTATCTGAAGAAGACATTGTATTCGAAACAGAACTCCCTGATAACATTGCAAGCTCTGATTTTGAAGGCGGTAACGTGTTTGTGAATACTGAATTAACACCAGAAATACTCTCCGAAGCAATGTCAAGAGAACTTATACGAAGGGTTCAAGACATGAGAAAAGACCTGGATCTTGATGTAGAAGCCAACATAGATGTTTATGTTGAATGTGACCCTGAATTCAAAGAACTTATAACAGGTTTCATGGAATTTATTTCCAACGAAGTAAGGGCTGAAAAATTCATATTTGAACAGGCAGAAGGAGATTACAAGAAAGAATGGAAAATTGAAGATTATGAACTTCAAATAGCCATTAAAACCTTGTGATACAAAAGTTTTTTCGAAATTTATTTGAAAAATGTGGACTTCCCAAGATATTATAATTATTGTGAAACAAAAGTTATCATAGAAAAATGCATTTCCCGACGTGATAGTATGACTTTAACAGATGATGAACTGGAATATATTAGAGAAGATATTGGAAGAGAACCAAATTCACTTGAGTATGGTATGCTTGACATCATGTTCTCCGAACACTGCTCATACAAAAGCAGCCGCCCAACACTAAGACTCTTCCCTACAGAGGGAGAAAATGTCATTATGGGTCCCGGAGACGATGCAGGCATAGTAGATCTTACTGATGAACTTGCACTGGTAATTGGAATGGAAAGTCATAACCATCCATCTGCCATAGAACCTTATGGAGGTGCTGGTACAGGTATTGGAGGAATTATTAGAGATATTATTTCCATGGGAGCTCAGCCAGTAGCACTTCTGGATTCACTGCGGTTTGGTTACCTTGAAGACCAAAGATCACGTTACTTGTTTGAATACGTTGTTAAGGGAATATCAGACTATGGTAACAGGGTTGGAATACCAACAGTTGGAGGAGAAGTTGAATTTGATGATAACTTCAAGGCCAATCCACTTGTAAATGTAGTATGTGTGGGCCTAGTGAGAAAAGATTCAATAATGAAGGGCATAGCCCCAAATGTTGGAGATGTTTTTGTACTCATGGGTGGAAGAACAGGTCGTGATGGAATACACGGCGTAACATTCGCATCTGAAGAACTGACAACCACTTCTGAGTTGGAAAGTCGCCCAGCTGTCCAAGTGGGTGATCCATTCACCAAGAAAAAGGTCATGGAAGCCACCTTCGAAGCATTGGAAAAAGCAGATATCCAGGGACTCAAGGATCTTGGAGGAGGAGGATTAACCTGCTGTCTTTCTGAACTTGCAGCCAAGTGTGGAAACGGTGCAAAGGTTGAACTAACAAAAATTCCTTTAAGAGAAGAAGGTATGACTCCCTACGAGATAATGTTATCAGAATCTCAAGAAAGAATGGTGTTTGTTGTTCACCCCGAAGATGTGGATGAGTTACTGAACATCTTCAACAAACACGAGCTACCAGCCGCAGTTGTGGGCGAAGTAATTGAAAATGACCAGTTCATAACGACCCTGGAAGGTGAAGTTGTAGCCGATGTTCCTGCAGAACTACTTGCAGATCCACCACTAATAAACAGGGAAATGAAACCGCCAGCTGACAACGCAGAATACCTCGAATTCCAACGTGTAGATCCTAAAGAAGCTCTTTTAAAGCTTCTATCATCTGAAAATATTGCTAGTAAGGAATGGGTTTACAGGCAATACGATCACGAAGTACAGATAGGTACAGTTGTCAAGCCAGGGGATGATGCTGCAGTGATAAGGGTGGATAATGAAACAGCTTTCACCATAACATCAGATTGTAATAGTATTCACACAAAACTGGATGCATATCAGGGAGGTGCGGGATCGGTTGCCGAGGCAATTCGAAATGTTATTTCCATGGGATCGCATCCAATCTGCATAGCAGACTGTCTAAATTTTGGAAATCCCGAAAAACCAGAGGTACTTTGGCAATTCAATCAATGTGTTAAAGGAATGTCCGATGTTGCAAGGCGATTTGATACCCCAGTAATCAGTGGAAACGTAAGTTTTTACAATGAAACTGAAGGCATAACAGTTAATCCATCTCCTGTTGTTGGAGTAGCTGGAAAGATGAATATTAAAGACATTAGAACTTCTGATTTCAAAAATGAAGGAGATTCCATCATCATCGTGGGAAAAACCAGGAATGAACTCGATGGTTCTGAGTACTGCAGATCTTTGTACAGTTTAGTACAGGGAAAACCTCCAGAAGTGCGCATCGAAGAAGAATATACCTCAGGCAAATCCGTGCTTGAAATCATTGGTCAAGATGCGGATAATAAAATTACAGCAGTTCATGACTGCAGTTCAGGAGGTATTGGTGTTGCTATCTCAGAAATGGCAATAGCCGGAAAATTAGGTGCAATTTTAGATCTAAGTGCCATTCCATCTGAAGGTGATCTTGACACGACTACTGCCCTGTTCTCTGAATCACATGGCCGGTACATTTTAACTGTTAAGGGTGATGCTGTTGAGGGTATTCTAAATAAAATTAATGCTCCATGCGCAGTTATTGGAAAAGTTACTGGTAAGACCCTTGAAATTGATGATTCTTTTGAAGTGGAGGTTAAAGAATTGGAAGGAGCTTACAAAGGAATCATAGAGAAATTCATGGCATGATGTTATGGACAAAGAACTGGTAAGGCAATTAATCCATGCATCAGGAGTTTTTGTCCTGATCCTTGGATTATTTCTTAGAATTGATGTCCTGATACTACTATGTGTTATAATGGTTGTATCAGTTGAAATCATGTTTGTACTGGATAAATACATTTACATTCCAGTTTTTTCCAATATTATGTCCACATGTAAAAGATCTGAAGATGAAAGGGGATTCCTTTATTTTTTTATAGGCATTATTGCAACCCTTGTAATTTTCAGTTTCAATTTATCCATTGCATACTCCGCCATATTACTACTTTTAATTGGAGATTCCCTATCCACAATTATTGGAAAAAAGTTTGGAAACCATAAACTTCCATTCAACAGGGATAAAAGCTTTGAAGGATCGTCGGCATTTTTTGGTGCTGGTTTCATTTGTTGCCTGCTCTTTTTACAGCCAATCCCTGCAGTTATAGGCGCTCTTGCAGGTGCTTTAACGGAAGCTTACAGTCCCATTGATGATAATATACCAATACCACTTATTTCTGCCATGATCATGACAATTGTGATCTACTTGCTTTAGGATGAAGGACGTTATTTAATTTCGTTTTAACATAAAATCACAGTCTGATGGCCCTTTCATGTCTAAAGTAGCGTATGGTGAGCATGAAAATTAGAAGTGAAATTAACACCGTTGGTAACGAATATGCCAACATTTCCAGACCGATATTTGGGGTGGAAGCCATTTTTACTATCAAAACTGTTGGGATAAAATTTAGTATGGCTGAGAAGTAGGATGTTTTTATAAATAGGGGCATGAACAGGACAAAAGTTGCGAAAACGAGTACAATAGTTATTGCAGAGTTAGCTTCCTTCGTACTATCTACAAACATTGAAAGAAGAGTTCCTATTCCTATAAATGCCAATCCAACAAAGAATAATACCAACAGTATGGGTACGGTGTTGTATATTGGAACCTTCAAAAGATCTAATAGTAATATCCATATCATGCTTTGAATCATTGAAAAAGACAGTATGGGTATTATTTTTCCCAACATAACCTGCGAACTAGATACAGGAGTCATTAACAATACTTCAAATGTTTTTCTTTCTCTTTCTCCCACAACACTATCTGTTACAATGTTACTGGCTAAAAAGAACGGCAACAACAATATGAAAGGTACAATAAATCCGTACATAATCTCAACAAAGAAAGGACTGTTGAGGGCTAATTTTGACTGTTTATCCATATTGTAAACAATTACTTGAAGATTCACCGGGGACAAAATTTGCTGAATCTGGCTGGAATTGAGGCCTGAAGATTTGAGTTTCTCTTCTAAACTGTACTGATTTACAGCTGCAGATATCTTACTCGAAACAATTGGATAGAATATGTTGGAATTATCTGAATCTACTGAAATGTTAAGGGAATTATTGGGATCAGCCTTCACAACAGCTATAAGACCAGTTCCCAGGGCATTCTGTGCAGCAGTAACATTATTATAATAGGTAATATTCAATTTTTGGTCAATTAAAGCTGCATCTAAAGGTGTTCCCTTTACAGTTTCTGGAACAGCTACTTTGAGCACGGATGTCGCACCATACTCATCAAGTAAGGCGGGATCAGAAGCAACAGCACTTGCTAAGGCGAGTCCGAAGGCACCTAACAATATGAAAACTTGTACCAATACCACCAACAGGTAGATCTTGTTTCGAAGTATGTCATTTCCTTCCTTTACTGTCAGGGCCTTCAGTTTCTTCATTTCTTCCTTCATGATCCATCACATTCTATTTTTAATTTCATTGTCTGAAGAACTTCAAAGTTAAGAATTCAAATAAGATCCTAAATATACTTGGTCTTGGACCAAAGGTAATATCATCCCTAGAAAACATTTTGATTGCTATCCCATAAGATATCAAACTAACCAGAGCAATAAAACCCAAACATAACAAATAATCAGGTAATGGAATGAAATCCCCTGAAAATAGCCTCATAACAATTGTCATTGGCGAAATATTTGCAATAAAAGATTTTCTTGAGATATAAACTAATGCGGGGATTATCAGAAATCCCACCACAACCAAATATACCAGGCTCAGACCTATGCCTGCTTCCTTATAATTTTTTGAATAGGCTGCCACAACAGAGGTTATGCCTATTATGGGTATTGAAGTTAAGAATACGAATAAAAACACTGAGACAGGGTTGAATATTTTGAATCCAAAAATTATCAGGACAACTAACCATATTAAAACCTGTAATGATATGGTCAGTGCCACTGCAAGACTCTTACCAACTATTATATCTGAATGGGATAATGGCATTGCAACCAATATTTCACCTGTTTTTCGCTCTTTTTCCCCTACAATACTATCAATTATTATATTTCCAAATAGTAGCAATGGTAAAAACAACAAAATCGTAAGCATGACCTTTTTTATTATCTGCAGGGGTAGTGATTCACCTGTTGTTTCTTGTGTAAAATTAGCTGTTTGGTTCTGGTTGTTGGCAGACTTGGTGAGTGAGGAGGAGTAAGACTGTGCTATTGTTTTGGCGGTGTTGTTGGCTTCATCTGTGACCACGCTCATTTTAGGATCTGCAGCATCAACATACACCAACATGTTTACTGTATCCCCTGCTTTAATTAAGGAATCAGCATTGCCCGGAACATAAAGAAATCCCGTGGTCAATCCGTTTTTTGTCCTTAGTATTGAGGTATTGTACGAAGTTACATTATTTACACTGATTATTTCAGGGTTAACGTACTTGGATATTAGGCCGCTTTGATCCTGCACATCCATATTAGCAAATCCATTGAGTGAAGGAGTTATTGAAATTCCTTTTTCAGACTCTATGTTGGCCACAAAGGAATTGAAGACAACTATCATCAACAGGAGCACTGAAAGTTGTAAAACAAATATCATCATGAACTTTCTGCTCTTCAGGGTGTTCTTTAACTCCCATTTGGTGATGGTGATGAACTTCATTTTTTAATCCCCATATTATTTTACTGAATGAATGAAAACATCGTTTAATGTTGGTTCTTGAGTGTTCACTGTCACAACATGGCTCTCGAAAACATCAACAATAGATGCTATTTCATTTCTGTGTTTTAATGATATTGAGAATATTCCATCGGTAAATTTAACAGTTCCAACTGATTCAAACTGTGTAATCTGGTCTTTGATGGCGGTAGGATCCCTTGTGGAATCTGTTTTTACAGTTAGAATAACATCTCCATGAATTTTAGATTTAAGATAATCTGGAGTTCCCAAATCCTCTACCCTGCCTTTGTTTAAAATTGCAACACGATCACAGAGCAGATCTGCCTCTTCCATATAATGAGTGCAGAGTAATATGGTTTTTTTGCCCTTAAGATGCCTTATGAAGTTTCTGATCGATGCTGCTGTTGCTGGATCGAGGCCCATGGTAGGTTCATCAAAAATTATGATTTCAGGATCATGTATCAAAGCTCTTGCAACGCTAATTCGCTGTCTTAAGCCCTTCGAAAAAGTGTTTATCCTATCTTCACTTCGATGAGTCATTCCAACCAGTTCTAGAAGCTCTTCTATCCTAGGTTCTATCTGATCTTTAGGCACCCCATAAAGCTCTGCAAAGTATCGTAACAGGTCCCTTGCCTTGAAACGTTCGTATAAATTAGGTTCTTCAGGGAGGTAGCCTATCTTGGATTTGATTGTGATGGGATCGTCATGAATACTAGAACCATCAACAACGATATCTCCAGAATCTGGTTTGAGAATACAACAAGTCAATCGGATGGTTGTTGTTTTTCCCGCCCCATTCGGCCCAATTATTCCTAAAAGTTCCCCACGATAAATATCTAGATTCAAATTATCAAGAGCTTTAATATTTCCAAATGACTTGTTAATTGATTCTAGTTTTATCATCACATCTTCTGAAGCCATTTAAAATCCTTACCCCCACACTCTTTTCTTTATGTATTAAATTGGACCATCGAATATTAGTATTTGTTCAACTATGTTTGAATATCTTGTAATAATCTGAATTTTGAGGATCAAAGGAAAATTGGAAGACTTTTGAAAATGATTCCAAATCCTATTATGATGAGTACTGCTGGAAAAATTAGGTGACCATATATTTTTAATTTCTCCCCAAATATTCGATTGTTGACCATTTTGTATGCTAAGACACACCAAACCCCTACCATGATCATGAAGGTTAATACTGTGATGCTAAGCTCAAAATTATCCATTGTCATGAATAATGGGATGTAGACTGCCAAATTATCCCCACCATTTGCAATTGTGGTCATGGCCACAGGTAATATGGTATTACCCCCATTTAGAGTAGCTCCTCTTTGTGTTCCTGTTGGGCCAAAGTTTTTTTCCAACATCCTCTCTGTGAAAATATTTTTTCTAAAATTCCAAAAATATTTAATTCCTATTATAATTGGGAACAAACCCAAAACAGCCAGATAATGCAAGGATAAAACAAATTTAAATTGGTAACATGCTAAACTGATTCCCAATATTATCAAAAATCCTAAATACTGTCCAAATATCAGTTTAATCCCATCCTCTGACATTGTAAAAAAGGACATTAAAATAAATATATCGTCCAAGTTGGTTGCTATGAAAACACCAACTGCAATCAAGACAACGATCATGATTTCCATTAAATCTTTGATCGTAAGTTATCATTTATATTTATTATCAGTAGATGAAAAGTTTAGATCTGTACCCAAAATACATTAGAGTGTTGTGAACTATATAAAGCATATTAATATCGATAATCACGCAGTTATGTGTTTGAAATATTTTTTGCGACTATTTCATTTACAAGTGATGCGTATGTTTAATCCAGAAATGCTGGAAAGATTAGGGGTGCTGATACAACGCCTAACTGAGTGAGAATCCATTATTATTAAATTATGTTTTATTGATAAATTTGAGTTTCACATCCTTTTGAAGATTGTAGTACACATGAGGCATGAAAATTAATGACATTATTCAAATGCCACCATCTAAATTAAATTATACTCAGAAGATATTGATGTGAAACTGTTTTCATGCATGAATTATTTAGGCTTACTTTGATTATTTAATGACTTGTATGTTCTGTAGAATGTTGTGGTCTTGGATCAATTTATTAGATGGTTCAACTAAAAGAATTTCAATTAATTAGAGAGAAATAATATGTTTCTAACAAACCTTATGCCGGTCCAAGAGGCCCATGATATAATCAAAAGTACATTGAAAACTGTAGGAACAGAAAACATAGTGCTTGAAGATGCTCACATGAGAGTGTTGGCAGAAGATATAAGATCAAATCTTAATTCACCACCCTTTGAAAGATCTGCAATGGATGGCTACGCTATTAAAGCAGAAGACACCTTTGGGTTTTCAGAGGCTAATCCGGCTAAGTTTAAGATAATTGATACCATAGGTGCAGGACAGCTTTCAAACAAAATTGTTAAAACTGGCCATGCAGTTAAAATTTCAACAGGCGCACCCATTCCAGAAGGTGCTAATGCCGTGGTTATGGAAGAGTACACCAACTCTGATTCCGAATTCTTAGAAGTTGAAACAAGTGTGACTCCCCGGGAGAATGTTTCCCCAATGGGGGAAGATTTCAAGAAAGATGATCTGGTGCTCAGAAGTGGCAGACTGTTAAAACCACAAGACCTGGCAATTATAGCATCTTCAGGGTTTAACACAGTTGAAGTTTATAAAAAACCTAAGGTGGGTATCATTACAACCGGAACAGAGTTAGTAATGCCCAAGCCCATATTGAAAGGGGCAGAAGTCATAAATTCCAATCATTATACATTTAAAGCTGTTGTAGAAGCTTCCCTTGCAATTCCAAGTTTAGTGCACTGCATAGACAGTGAAAAAATTGTCAAAGATCAGTTTGAATCCATGTTAAACAACCATGATGTTTTGATCACCACTGGAGGAACGGCCATTAGTAAGGGTGATGTTGTGGTGGACGTGACAGAAAAACTGGGAGAAGTCCTGATTCATGGAGTTGCACTTAGACCTGGAAAACCCTTTGGTTTTGGAACTGTGGATGACAAACCAGTTTTCATGTTATCAGGTTATCCTGTAGCTGCAATGGTTCAGTCAGATGTATTTCTAAGAAATAGTCTGTATCAGATGCAGGGAATTGATTACCAGCCCCAGTGTGTGATAAAAACTACTTCAAAAAAAATTGCTTCAAACTTGGGAAGAACAGATTATATAAGGGCAAAAACAGATGGATCAATGGTGAGACCACTCAAAATAAAAGGATCTGGAATCATCAGATCCATGGTAGAATCTGACTCTTACATATTAATAGAAGAAAACCTCGAAGGAATCAACGAGGGAACAAAATGTAACGTTATTTTATACGATTCATTGACGGTATGATATTAAATTAAAAAATGAATTTAACATTTTGATAAATATCAAGTTAAGGTGATTTTTTGAACGCTTTATGGTATTACGCTATAGGTTTTCTTATCATATGGATACTGGCATTCGCCTTCAAGGACCAGCTAAAAATTGACATAAGCGGTCCTATCTTAATGAGAAGAACTAAAAGATTAAGGAATTTTATAGATTCAACAGCACAGAGAAGTCCAAGATTCTGGCGAGTAGTCATGAGTCTTGGTATACCCGTGGCATTTTTCTTCATGATACTCATGGTTGTCGTGCTTCTAATATCACTACAATCACTTTTATCAAGCCCACAAATAGGAATAATCCTTCCAGGCGTAGATATTCCAGGATCCCAAATATATGTGCCGTTTGGAGTTGGAATCATAGCGCTCATGACAGTTATGGTTGTACATGAATTTGGTCATGGAATACTCGCAAGGGTCGAAGGAGTTAGGATAAAATCAATTGGTGTTTTGTTACTTGCCGTGCTTCCAGGTGCATTTGTTGAACCTGATGAAGAGGATATAGAAAAATCTAAGAGAATTTCCAAATTAAGGATATATGCCGCAGGTTCAGTTTTCAACCTTGGATTGGCTCTTGTTTCACTTATCATATTCCTTTTAATCAGTGTGACCATGCTTGGAAGTATTTTTATAGGAATTCCAGGCATTGCAGTTCCAGGAACAACTATAAAAACTCCGAACATAGGCTACAATATCAGTGGACCCATATATCCAACATTCCAAGAACAAGGAATGCAAATAAGTAGTGTGGTTCCAGGCAGTCCTGCAAATGGAGTTTTAAAGGAGGGAATGGTTATCCAATCCATCAATGGTATTCCAACTACAAATACCACAGAGTACGTTAACCTACAGCCATCTATCCAGAAGGGAGAAACCCTGACCATACAGACGGATCAAGGCACTGAAAAGGTAACTACTGGAACAAATCCAAACAATGCAACTAAGGGTTACATAGGAATAAGAAGCCAAGCCAACCTCGTAGTCAATCCAGATGTGGCAAGCAAATATGGAACTATCATTCCATGGTTCTTCTACGATTTAAGTAATCTCCTGTACTGGATCTTCCTATTGAACTTCGCTGTGGGAACATTCAACTTACTCCCACTGAAACCACTAGATGGTGGATTGATGTTTGAAGAGTTACTTAGATACAGGCTTTCTGAAAACATTGTACAGAAAATAATAAACCCACTGTCATACTTCCTCATCATTGTAATTGTAGTGAGCATTGTATACAGTCTGGGCAGAGGATTACTCCTCCTCCTCCCGTAAATTTCTTTTTTTCTATTTTCTTTTTAGAATGAAATAATTTGATCCTATTCTCCATAATATCATTTACAACCAACATAGTGCCTTATTTCTCTGCAAATTTGTTCATGCAGATTTTTCTGGAGGGCTATATGGATTGTCTACCATGAATGGGAATTAAACTAAGATTCATGAATTTCTTTCTTTATCTATTGCTTCCTGAAATGCTTGGCTGTGAAAATTTGATGCCAGTCCCTTTTTACATTCATCAACAAAAAGCCGTAGTTTTGGTGCTCTGCAGGGGAAAATTTGAACTTTTAGACCTGCTCTTGTTGGTAAATTGTTAACATCTTCACCAACCACCTCCCTGGAAACGTAATGTGTGGATCCACATGGTGCAGCTCGGATAACATCCACATTTACGACCTTGTTCCCTTCTAGTTGAATTTCTACCACAGGTCTTCCGAATTTTGAGACAAATTCGTCGTAAACAGGGTCTCCATTTTCTTCGAGTTCGCACATGGTGTCGGGGCATGTAACATTTCCATAATCTTCTAACTGATTTTTCAAACCCTCACCACGCCATGCTGCAACTATGATCCATCCCACTTCTTCATGTACCTGTTCAACCATCTCTAAAACAAGATCAGGATGTAGAATATAGCTTATAACTAAATCTGCTGATCTTAGTTCTGTTAGGCCGTCATCAGGTACTTCCACATCATCCATGAACATGGAATCTGGCTGTTCCAATTCTAGAAATACTGTTTCAAAATCTTCACAAATTGTATCGTATGTTCTATCTCCATATGGACCGTCTGTAACTATGACAACTTTGATCATTATCCTTTACACTCCTGGGTATCATAAACGAAAAACTTGTAGATCTGAATTTGACTGTGTGGATAATTTTTTTTGTTTTAAAATAAACATCTTGTGTTATTTAGAATTTATTTAAGATCTAACAATTTTTCTAATATCTGTAATACTATATTGGGCTTATAAGATTGGCATTACTATTTATAAAATAAAAACAACATTTTAACTGCTTAATCAAAATATGAGTAGATCATGAAATTGTTTATAAGAGTTATAAAGGCGGATTCTACATGGAAAATATTTACAAACGCTCCCTTGCAGGTGAAATTACAAAAACGGATGCAATAAATCTTATCAATAGCAACCCCCACGAATTATTCGACGTTGCAGACAGATTGCGTAGCGAGATTGTTGGAGATGAAATTACCTTCGTTGCAAACAAAGCCATTGACATAACAGACCATTGTATGATAGAATGTGCATTTTGTTCATTTAGAGATCATATTGGATATGAAATGACTACTGAGGAGATACTGGAAAGTATCAGGGAAGGTCAAGAAATGGGATCTACAGAAATATGTTTATTCGGAGGAATAATGCCCCATATGACTGTAGATTATTACAGCGACCTTATAAAGGCAATTAAATCGGAATTCAACATTTATTTGCATGCCCTTTCTCCTGTGGAAATATTTCAAACTGCTAAGTTATCGGGCATAAGTACCAAAGAAACTCTAAAAACTCTTAAAGCTGCAGGCATGGACACCATGACTGGAGCATCTGCAGAAATACTAGTAGACTCTGTAAGGGAAAAAATATGTCCAAACAAGGTAAGCACATCACAGTGGCTGAATATAATAAGGGAAGCTCATGAACTGGGAATACCCACAACATCGACAATTATGTATGGAAGCATTGAAACTTGGGAAGATCGTATCGACCACATGATGCTTTTAAGAGATTTACAGCGTGAAACTGGAGGTTTTACAGAGTTTGTTCCCCTCACTTTCCTGAACGAAAACAACCAGCTGGGTCATGTTTCACAGGGTGCCAGTGGAATGGATGATCTCAAACTACATGCATTGGCAAGAATAATTTTCGGCAGAGATATCCCAAACATTCAGGTTTCCTGGGTGAAACTTGGAGTAAGAACCTCTCAAATTGCCCTGTGTTGCGGTGCAAACGATCTTGGAGGAACCATGATCGAAGACAAGATATCCATTGCTGCAGGAGCCTCCTATGGAGAATACTTACCAAAAGAACAGATGATAGAGATTATCGAAGCCTTGGGACGTGTTCCAAGGGAAAGAACCACCATTTATGGAAAGGTCTAGGGCTATTTTTTTTATAAATCATTTAAATTCTAACATTCACTTTTTTTTATTAAACTACACACTATCCTACTGTTTCGCTCATAGGTATAACGATCCACACAACAAAATCTGGATTCCATGATCAACTGTATAAGAATAAAACAATAAAATCTAGTTGAGGTAACAGAATTATATATGAACCTAAGATATTGGGATAATTTTTAACCCAACAACCCAGCGAGAAAAAAATATGAGAGTAGTTGTAATTGGAAGTGGAGCCGGTGGGCTTACCGTTGCTTCAAACTTGAGAAAATATTTAAAAGAAGTCGAAATTACCGTGTTTACTAAAGAGGATAAAGTGGCATATTCGCCATGTGCAATACCTTACGTTATCGGAGGAGATATTGATTCTTTCGAAGAAATTGTGATGCACACCCCAGAGTACTATGGAAAACATGGCATTAATATTGTTACAGAATCTGAAGTGTTAGAAGTTATATCTTCCCAGAATATGATTAAATATCGGCTTATAAATGGAGAAGAATCTACACCAGAGTTAATAACCCTGAAATATGATTATCTTGTGATTGCAACTGGAGGATATCCATTCATACCTCCGGTGGAGGGAAAAAACCTTGGAGGAGTATTTAAGGTTCGTACCATAGAAGACGGTGCAAAAATTAAAGAATGGTCTAAAACCAGTGATAAAGCTGTTATAGTTGGTGCAGGAGCCATTGGATTGGAGTTAGGATATGGGCTCAAACAGATTGGTATAGAAGTGAGTATAACAGAAATGCTTCCCCAGGTCCTGCCAAGATCACTGGATCCTGACATGGCACTCAAGGTACAAGAGTACCTCGAAGGCCAAGGGGTCCGTATCGTACTCAACACTGCGCTTACAAAGATCGTTGGTGTCGATGTTGCAGAAGAAGCTGTTGTAGGAGATATCAAAATGGATGCTGATCTTGTTATTTTATCCACAGGTGTCAGACCATCGATTGAACTGGCAAAACAAGCAGGTTGTAACATAGGTGACATGGGAGTAGTTGTAAATGAAAGAATGGAAACTTCTATTTCCAACATCTATGCTGTTGGAGATTGTGTCGAAGTACATGATGGAATAACAGGCCAGAAAACACTTTCACCATTCGGAACAACTGCTGTTCGTCAGGGAAAGGTTGCAGCTAAAAATTTGGCTGGAAAAGATGCAGTTTTCAGACCCGTGCTGAATTCAGTGGTTTCAAAAATAGGGGAACTTGAAGTGGGTGCAGTTGGTTTAACAGAAGTATCTGCAAAGATGAATGGGATAGAAGTTGTTGTAGGTAAAAGCCAAGCACTTACAAGGGCAAGGTACTATCCCGGTTGTAAACCAATAGCCACCAAACTCATCTGTGGTTTGGACGGAACCATACTGGGATGTCAAATCATTGCCAAGGAAACAGTTGCCGAAAGGGTTGATACCATGGCCATGGCAATTGCAAAACAAGTTAAGTGTAATGAAATAACTGAAATGGAATTTTCTTATGCTCCACCAGTTTCAATGGTCGTTGACCCTGCGGTCATGGCTGCAGAAGATGCGCTCAAGAAATTGAGTTCATAAATTCAATTATTTATTTTTTTGAAAAATTAGGCTAAAATAAAAAAAAGTGGGAAATTAGAAGTATCTTTCTAGGATACCCTTCAACATGCGTGCATGTCTCGCTTCATCCCTTGAACTTTCATCAAAGAAATCATGGGCAGGATCAATGTCTTCAACCTTGGCCTTTTTAGCAGCGGCTTTTTTCTCATTGTTAGCCATGGTTTCGCCTTTAAGCATCATTTCAAGATTTTCTTTGAGTGAAGAAGAAATAACACCGTTCAGTTCTGCAAATACTGCTGCGTGAGCTGCTTCTTCAAATGCTATGGTCTTCAATACTTCTGCAACTTCGGGTAAACCATCCCTCTGAGCTAGTCTTGCCATTGCAAGGTACATGCCTACTTCTGCACATTCCCCTTCAAAATTTGCTTTAACATCCTTTTCTAACTCTGTATCTTTACAAATTCCTATTTCATGTTCGTTTATGAGTTCCATTATTATTCCTCCCATCAAAAAATTTATTTTGCAAGTTCTTTACCAATTTCAAAGCAACGTTCTAGCTCATCTTCAGTAGGCAAGTAGTATATCTCATATTCGTCTTTAACATCAAATCCACAGTTTTCAAGGTCATCTTTCAGGATTTTAGGAGCTCCACCTTTACCTCCCATTGAACCGAATGTGGCTGCTTTCCTTTTCAGTCCTGTTCTATCAAATTTAAGGCCTCTGAGGTAGTAAACAATGTCCCCCACACTTGGGAATGGTTCATCATAGATGGTTGGAATACCGAATGCTACTGCTTTACTGTCTAGAATATCCTTTACAATTTCGCTTCTTTCGTCTTCATGGAGGTAGTATATTTTTACGTCCGCACCTTGACTGATTACTCCTTCAGCTACTGCATGTGCCATTTTCTGGGTAGATCCATGCATGGTATCGTAGACAATTGTAACCTTGTTCTCCACATTACCTGTTGCCCATTCACTGTAAGCACCTATGACTTTCATTGGATCTGTCCATATTTGTCCATGGGCAGGAGCTATCATTGTTATTTTTTCCAAGAGTCCGAGTTCAGTTACCTCTTCAAATTTCTTCAATACCAGTTTTGATAGTGGTGTTATGAGGTTTGCGTAGAATTTTTTGGTTGCATCCATGAGTACGTACTCTGGTATTTCATTATCGTACCTCTGTGGTAAACAAATATGTTGTCCAAATGCATCGTTTGAGAATAGTATTCCCTCTTCAGCAAGCAATGTAAACATACTGTCTGGCCAGTGTAACAGTGGTGCCTCTAAAAATGCCAGAGTGGCCCCTCCAAGATCCAGTGCATCTCCAGTTTTTACTGTGATGAAATTTGCTTCTTTAAGGGAAGGGTAATGGTTTATTAATCCTTCAACTGCAACTTCAGTACAGTATATAGGAGCTTCAGGGAACTTTTGATGGATTTCTGTCAATGCTCCACTGTGATCCTTCTCAACATGGTTCTGTACAACCACATCTATCTTCAAGTCACGACCCTCTTTTTTGAATGCGTCTTCGATCCTGCCCCACATCTGGTAAGATTTTCCATAGTAAGTGTTATCGATCAATGCAACCTTTTCCTTACCAAATACGAGGTAAGCATTGTAAGTTGTTCCATTCAAGGTGTATCCATGATAAGTCCTAATATCCCAGTCTAAAAAGCCTACCCAATACACTCCTTCCTTCATCTTTACTGCTTCAGATTTCATATTTTAAAGCCTCCAAGTTTATTTTTTTAATTCCTATTTTGGTTCGCGTTGGCACGAACCTTATCCTGTATGGTCTTATGCGAACAAGTACTATATAAATTTTACGTTCGTGTCGATACGAACCATTATATAGTTGTTTCAACAAGAAATTAATTGTGAATAAATGATGACCAACAAAGATGCAGGCACACTGAACCAGATAAAAATTTTTGGAACAAAAAATGGGTTAAATATTGTTAACAGCCCAATAAAGTCCAAAATTCTAGAAATATTAGAAGAAAATGAGAGAAGTGGTGCTGAAGTTGTGAAGTTAACTGGAAAATCAAAGGCAACAATATCTGCCCACCTAAATGATCTGGTTGAAATGGGAATCATAGAATCTAAACCCAACCCAAAGGATGGTAGGAGTAAAATATTCTTCATCAAGTCCAGTTATCTCGGTGATCTTACAAGAAAAAATGATTTCAATAAAGAGCTGGATGATTACATCACAGAGGGAGTTGTAAATTCTGAGGATCCATTTGCATTCTTCAGGTTTGTTTTCCGAACATTTAGGGTGGCTTTAATAGAAGAAGGAGTTAATATCGATCCAATTTTACATAACGCCGGAATTAAGGTCGGTGAAACCTTTTACAATAATCTTAAAGACTCACAAACAGATAGTTTCATAGATAATATTGCAGATTTCTGGCAGAAAAATAAACTTGGAAAAATTAAGACAGAAACTCTTGAACCATTAACCTTGAAGGCTTATGACTGCTTTGAATGCGAAGATTTACCTAAGATAGGAAGATCAGCTTGTACATTTGATTCTGGAATTCTTGAAGCCATATTTTCTGCACATTTCGGTCACAAGGTAGATGTTGAAGAGATAAAATGTTTTGCAAAGGGAGATGATTATTGCTCCTTCGTTGTCAAATAAGCCCAGATTAGTCTTTTTTATCGGGGCTAAACTTGACTAATGTGGTTGTTAAGTATTTTTTATCCTTCGAAAAGCCTTTAAATATATTTTCATCAGGCATAGTGCAATTCTGTACCGAAAAGATTGTTTTTTCCCTTTCATCAGCTTGAATAATCCTTTCAAGATCTTCAGAATGTCTTGAAGTCTTCATGATCACGAAAGTGTCAGCATGGGGCAATATTTTTTCTAGTCTGTCATCAACTTTGGGCACAACAACAAGAATTTCATCCTTCTCAACCAAAGATATTCCTGATGCAGCTGCACATCCCGTAAACGAAGTTATTCCTGGCACTACTTCAATTTCAAATCCTAACTTAGAAATTCTATCTGCTACGTAGGCGAAGGTGCTGAATATGGTTGGATCTCCAAGGGTAATGAATGCTACATTCAGACCTTTTTCAAGCCTTCTTTCAATACGATCTGCAGCATGATCCCAATAAAGATTTAACTCTGATTTATCCTCTATCATTGGAAAAAGAGGATCTACTATTTCATATTCATCTTCACGTTCATCTAAAACCGGTTGAATTATTGTGAGTGCGATACTGGGTTTAGATTCTGCAGATCTAGGAGAACATATGACGTCCACATTTTTTAGTAGTTTAGTTGCCTTTATAGTTAATAATTCGGTGTCTCCAGGACCAACACCTATACCATACAGTTTTCCTTTTTTCATAAACATCCCATCTTATTTATCAGTCCATAGAGAATTCTTTGGTTAATTAATTCATGGCAAAAATATTTCAGAATAAATCTATTTACTAGTCCATAAATTTAATAGAAGTTTGGTTGGAACCTTTTTTAAAGGTTTGTTTTTTTAAGTCTTTTTATCAATTAGGTTTCCTTTTTATATCATCATTGATAAATAATAATCTCTATGGAAAGTGGATTCTTCTGTGAAAAGTGTGGAATGATAAAGTCAAGGTGCATCTGTAGTAATAACAGCAAGCCAGGCCCAGTTCTTAAGAAAATATCAAAACAAGCTGTTTCTAATATCAAAAATAGATATCCTGATGTTGATGAAGATATTATAGAAAATTTTCCCTTCTCCGAGCCTAGAAGAGGCCAGTTTGAGATAATTTCCAGGATTAAAGAGGCTATTGAAAATGGTTATCGTTACATAATTCTTGAAGCAGGAACTGGTACTGGGAAATCTGCAATTGCAACTACCCTAGCCAATATCTACAACCCCGCCTACATAATGACCATGACCAAACAGCTTCAATCACAATACGCTGGTGAATTTGGCTTTCCTATGGTTAAAGGAAGGGGAAATTTCACCTGTCGAGAATCAGATTTTGATGATAGGTGTGATTCCGGAACTTGTCAAACAGTTCCAAACTCACATAATTTTGCATGTGACTTTGGCGTAACTAAATCACCATTCGAAGAGGGTATGTTCGCATTCAACGATGCTTACGGTGCACCACTTTATTTCAGAACCAATGAGAGGTGTAACTATTGGAATCAGAAGGCAAGAGCTGTAGAAAGTGATATTACACTCATGAATTATGATTACGCACTTTTAGAACTTGCCTATGTTCAGCACTTTGGTAAAAGATCGTTGATGATCCTTGATGAAGCCCACAACATAGAAGACAAACTCATGCGCAGGATGGAAGTCAATTTATCCAACAAAATGCTCGAAAAAGACATTAAGAAGAGCATTCCTAGAAATATGATGAGCTACCATGATCCTAAGGAATGGACCCTGTTTCTTCAGTCTATCTATCAAGATTACAAGGATATCAGCGTCACAAAACTTCCAAAAAATAAGGCAGACCGGATAAACAGGACCAAACTCCGGTTGAGCGAACTCCTGAGTAACATGGAGCATCATCCTGAAAATTGGGTTGTTGATGCTGAAAGTGGTGGAATGAGCTTTAAGCCATTGAAAATTGACATATATGCCAATGAAAGACTGTTCAAATACGCTGATGTTTGTTTGTTCATGAGTGCAACCATCCTTGATCAGGAATTGTTCTGCAAATGGTTGGGCATAAATCCAGAAGAAGTGTATTACTTGAGCATTAAAAGTGCATTTCCAGCATCAGAAAGGCCTGTGCATTTAAAAACAGTGGGGCCCATGTCTCAGCGAGCAATAAAGAGAACCGCCCCAAAAACCATTCCAATTCTTGAACAAATTATTGAACATCATAAATATGAAAAAGGCCTCATACACACACACAACTACAAGTGCCAACAGTACATCATGAAAAAAATCAAGGACAACAGATTACTTGATCATAAAAGTACCGATAGGGAATATAAATTAAGGCTTTTTGAAAAAAGTAAGGATCCTTTGGTGCTGGTGAGTCCTTCCATGAGCGAAGGTGTTGATCTGCCCTATGAGAAATGTCAATTCCAAGTTATTTATAAGATACCCTTCCCTTACCTGGGAGATCAGCAAATTAAAAACAGGAAGGATAAAGATCCTAAATGGTATGCATACAAAACTGTTATGACGTTAATCCAGGCATATGGAAGGGGAATGCGTGCTGAAGATGATTACTGTGAAACTTACATCTTGGATGGAAATATTAAAATGTTGTTCAACAACAGGATGTACAAATCATTGGTTCCTGAATTTTTCAACGAAGCCGTTGTGAAGGATTGATGAATTAAAAAATAAGATTGTTTAGGGTTAATCTCTGTTTTTATCCCATTTTTTTCGCCATTCTTCCATCTGATCCGTTGTGAGCCAGTGGCTTCCATCACAAAATGGTTTATTTTCTGATTTTCCACATTGACATAGGGTTATCCTGTTTCTAATTTCGTATTCGTGACCGTCGTACGATTCCACTGGAATGCCTCCCCTCACCCAAATGGGTCCTTCACATTTTTTAAGTGGATCGTGTATCATTACTATTGACTGTTCAAATTCAGGTTCAAGAGCTTCGCCAGTTTCATTATCCCATACCACCAGTCGTCCTGAAGGGCAGTTATGCCCCTCATCAATGGCAAGTTTTTTTGATTCAGGGTCGTCGGATTTGGCAACAAGCTCCCTTATTCCGCCACTACGTTGACAGAAGCGGGAATGATCACACAATGGCCATACATCTGTTAAAGTCAGTTCTGGACCAGTTGTTTCAACAGCTTCAGACATGTATGGTATTCTACTTGCAGTTTCTGTGCCATCAAATCCTGTTTTAATATGAGTACCATCACAAAATGGTTTATTTTTTGATTTTCCACATCTACATAGGGAATAAGATTCTTTATTAGGATATTCTACTTCCAATGTCCATTTATAAGAATTACCCTCCTCATCTACACCAATACCCTTTTTTAGTAGTGGAACTCCACCAGAAACTATGTATGGTCCGTCTTTAATTATTCTAATCCTTGGTTCTTTCTTGTTTTCGCTCATGAAATTTCCCCATTAGATGATTTAAATACTGAATTCATATGCCCCCATGCCTAAATCTCCCCAGTACCAACTATCATGGATTAATTTACCAGTGGCACCATCTCCTGCAGCACCCATGGCTGTTAACAATGGCATGAAATGATCCGGATATGGGTGTGCCCGTTCTGAGTAGGGAGATCTGTCCCTGTAAGATATCAAAGATTCCGTATCCCCAGTAGTGACTACACTCTTAAGCCATTCATTGAATTCAACAGCCCAATCATCTGTAAAAGCATCTGGATGAAGGGAAGCATACCCCAATGGATGCACGGCACCGCCACTACCTACTATCAACACCCTTTCTTCGGTTAAAGGTTCTAATGCTCGACCAAGTTTTAGGTGTTGTTTTGGATCAAGACTGTGCTGGATTGAAAGTTGAATAATAGGCACATTCCGGTCTGGGTACATGAGCAACATAGGTATCCATGCCCCATGATCAAGTCCTCGTGTAAAATCTAAATCACATGAAATTCCTGCATCTTTTATGAGGTTCTGTGTGTGTTTAGCCAGTTCGGGTGAACCCTCTGATTGATACTCAACTTGGTAAAGTTCCGGTGCAAATCCATAAAAATCGTGTATTGTCTCGTTTACCTCAACAACATTTAAAACTGGCTTAATAGTTTCCCAATGAGCAGATATACATAGAATTGCATCAAAATTCCCATATTTACTCCCTAAATTAGATAAAAAAGTTCTTGCAGGAACATCTTCAAAGGGCAATGTGGGAGCGCCATGTGAGACAAAAATCGTTGCTAACTTTTGTTTAACCAAGAGTTCACCTCGAACATTTAGAATCAACCCATATACCGAGTATATTGCACAAATTTAGCCCAATAGTAAGGCAGAAATAATGTTAATATTCACCCCAGAGAATTTATATTTTGGGATATATTGAAGATGCAAATATAAAATAAGAAGAGTTATTATTAGCGGACCTGGGGGATTTGAACCCCCGACCTTGGGATCCGAAGTCCCACGTCATGTTCCAGGCTAGACTACAGGCCCATAATTTGATAAATATACTGAGTTCAAATGAAAGTTGTGTGAATTCAACTCATTTCAAAGTAACATCGAACTATTTGATCCTAATCCTTAAAAATGGTTACGTATTATACAAGTATTGTAGTTCATTTTGATCACATTTTTTGAATAGTTGACAGTTGAATAAATTAATCATGGATACAAATAAACGAGGTAAACATGCTTGCCAAAAGAATCATTCCCTGTTTGGATTGCGATTTAAATGTGCCCCATGGAAGGGTTGTTAAAGGTGTGGAGTTTAAGGAGATCAGATATGCAGGAGATCCAGTAGAACTTGCCACACGTTACTACGAAGATGGAGCGGATGAAATTGTATTTTTAGATATAACCGCATCCCATGAAAGAAGAGAAACTATGGCAGATGTTATTAAAGCAACAACAGAAAATGTTTTTGTGCCCATATGCGTTGGTGGAGGGATAAGAAAGCCTGATGATTATGTTAATATGTTAAGGGCGGGCGCAGATAAATGTTCAACCAACACAGCAGCTATACACAATCCAGATCTTATTAACGAAGCCTCTAAAATTGTAGGATCACAAGCCTGCGTCATAGGGATCGATGCAAAACGTAGATATGTATCTGATCCATCAGAAAAGCCTGAAAAAATAGTTGTAGAAACCAAAAAGGGATACTGCTGGTTTGACTGCAGCATATATGGTGGTAGAGAATTTACGGGAATAGATGCAATAGCTTGGGCCATTGAATGTCAAGAACGTGGCGCTGGTGAAATTCTGCTCACAAGTATGGATAGGGATGGAACAAAGGATGGTTACGATCTTGAATTAACCAGAACCATGAGCGAAAATCTGGACATACCCGTGATAGCGTCGGGCGGTGTGGGAAATCCCCAGCATATCTATGAAGCATTTGAAATAGGAAAGGCAGATGCGGCATTAGCTGCCAGTATTTTTCATTTCAATGAGTACCCGGTTCCAGAGGTTAAAAAATATCTGGTGGACAAGGGAATTCCTGTCCGAAAATAGGGAGTTATTGAAGACCAATCATGGCCCCATACTTGGAATATACCTCTTTTACAAGTTCAGAAGCCTTAGGATTATCCCAATCATGCATCCATTCAGAAACAAGCGATTCCAAGGTTATTGGAATGACTCCCGCTTGGATCATTCTTTTTATCCCATACTCATGGGCAGGTTTTGATGAATCGCCTCCAGCATCCATTAGCCCATAAACTTCATAACCTTCTTTAATTCCATGAAGTGCTGTGTAAGCGAAACACATGCTTGTCCAAAGACCTGAAACCACTAACTTTTTCCTTCCAGTATTCTTCACAGCATTAAATGTGTCATCATCCTCAAATGCGTCAAAACTCTTGATTTTTCGTGCAAATACTTTCTGATCCGGAAAAATTTCTGTTATTTCTGGGAATACCTCACCATTTCCTTGAGGATTAATAGATGACAAAACCACGGGAATGTTCAATATACTTGCAGCCTTTGAAGCGTATAAAACTGCAGCCCTAATGATTGTTTTGTTGCTCGAAGCAACACTCTTAATCATGGTAGGTTGATAATCTACCAAAAGTAGCACGCTGTTATCGGCAGTTAAAAGCTCCAATTTTCCATCAATCATTTTTTTCCTCCTTAGATGTTCGATGTACTATATTTGTAAATTGAATTTAATATAATTTTATCCGACCATTAAAGCCATAAATAGTGTTTAAACTATTTTAACAAATTTTTATCCCTAATGAAAAAATATAATTGGTCTAAATACTAAATTTTATATTATGAAAACCCGATGTTCTTGGGTTAATGATGACCCTATGATGAAATGTTACCATGATACTGAATGGGGAGTTCCAGTTCATGATGACAGAAAATTGTTTGAATTTTTAATTTTAGAAGGGGCACAAGCAGGATTAAGCTGGAAAAGTATACTCAGTAGGCGTGAAAATTACAAAAAAGCCTTCGATAATTTTGAACCTCAAATAGTAGCCAACTACAATGAGTCTAAGTTGAAGGAACTCAAAGAGGATCGTGGCATAATCCGGAACAAATTAAAAATTAAGTCTGCAGTAACCAATGCATTGGCAGTCCTTGATATACAGGAGGAATTTGGTAGTTTAGATACGTACTTATGGCAATTTGTTGGCAGAGTAACCATTCAAAACCACTGGAAAAACGTGAATGAATTACCTGCAACAACAATTGAATCTGAAAACATGAGCAGAGATTTGAAAAAGAGAGGATTTAAATTTGTAGGTCCCACCATTTGTTACTCTTTCATGCAGGCTGTGGGTATGGTTAACGATCACACAGTAGATTGTTTCAGATATAAGGATTTATAGGTTAATGGAAAATTTTAATGAAACTCAAGGAAACTTTTTATCTAAAACCCACATTAACAATTGCTAAAGATCTTATTGGATGTGTTTTAGTTCGTAAAGATTCTGATGGAATAACCAGCGGAAAAATAGTGGAAACAGAAGCGTACATGGGTTTTGAGGATAAAGGATCGCATTCCTATAACAAGCGGCACACTCCATCAATGGATCCCCTTTATAAATCCGGAGGACATGGTTACATATTCCCAATTTACGGAATTGGATACTGTTTCAATGTTGTCACCGAAGCAGTAAATGTGCCCCGGGCAGTTTTGATCCGAGCTCTCGAACCTGTGGAAGGAAAACATCTCATGGTCAAACGAAGACATTTTTCTCGTATTAAGTCTTCAAACCTCAAAAATTTGACAAACGGCCCAGTAAAATTATGTCAAGCCATGAATATAAATGCAACAATTAACGGGATTAATCTTTGTGGAGATGAACTTCATATTTTGAAGGGGCCAAAGTTTAAGTCCAATGAAAAAATTTTAACTTCTGAGAGGATAAATATAGATTATGCTGAAGATGATAAATTTAAACCTTGGAGATTTATTTTAGATGGAAATAAATTTTTGAGTAGGTCAAATTAATTTCAGTTAAATTATTCAAAGCATTTAAGAAAAAGGAGTCAGATCAACATGTCACTGGTAATAAACACCACAACTCCCGAGGGAATTGTGTTAGCTGCAGATAGTAGGCAGAGTTACAGAAATCTCAAGGGTATGGCACGCATAGGTAGCGATAATGCAATGAAACTTTTCCAAATAAACAGCAGGATCGGAGTAGGAATAACTGGACTCGCATTTTTAGAGGAAGAAGGTGTTCTGAAGAATATGAGTAAATTCATTGAAGAATTTAAAAGAGGACCTGAAATTGAAGAGTTAGATGTGGAAGATGTTGCTGTGGAGCTTTACAAGCTTTTCAATGAAAAATATCATTGGAAAGATCAACTTGATATGGCAGAGGAAAATATCAGAAATGATTTGTTGAGTAAGGGCTGCGAACTCCTGAACATTGAAAAGAATGATTATAACATCAATTTCAGCTTCAAAAATCCTCAGGGTATGATGGAAGAAGGTGTGGCTGGAGTTGATATGATTGAGCTATTGGTTGCAGGATATAACCAAAATGGAACACATCAAGTTTATGGATGTTACATCCCCGGTGAAATTCAAAAAAGAAGGGATAGTCTGGATAGGAACAACGAATATGGAAGTTCTTGGATTGGTCAGGGAGATGTTGTTTCAAGAATCGTTCTGGGATTTGATGGAAGAATAGCAAATGTGGCCTACACCAAAGAAGCCATGCTCATAAAAGGAGAAGCCCAGGTATTTGAAGAACTTAAAAATTTAGAGTATGCCATACAGTGGGGAACAATGACTCTGCAAGATGGAATAGACTTTTGCACCCTGATGATACAGACAACATCAGCTATGCAAAGATTCTCAGATGGAATCAATGCAGATCCTGGGGACATGCCCGGAGTCGGTGGTCCCATTGATGTGGCAGTTATTACTCCTGACAATGGATTTGTATGGATAAACAAGAAAAAATTAAGCTACGGCGAGAATCAAGTTGAGCTTGGTTAATTTTATTTTTTTACAGTCTCTCTTTTTTTATTTATCCTGTTTAGTTCTAATATATTGAGTTTTAATCCATTATATTACTGGATTTTATTTTTATAAATTAAATTTTATTGTCTAAATTCAGTGCCAAATAAATCAATATTTAGATGAAAAACTAAATAATAGAATTATTCATATAAAAAATGGAATTTAGTTACCATGAAAATAGGCTTTGAAATTGATCCAAAAGAATATAAGGGCCCCTTTAATCTTGATCTCACCATCAACAGTGGCCAAACATCACAACCCGCATGGTTAATGAAAGATAGTTATTTTCAGGAGCTCTTAAGAGTTGATAATAAACTCTGCCTCATCAAAATCCGACAGGAAAATGTTGAAGGTGTGCTGAATATTGAAGCTGAAACTGAAGCAGATTTAGAATTGGAAAGCATTCGTGCAAAATTAATGGATATTTTTGGTTTAAACGATGATCTCAATGATTTTTATGATTTTTTAAGGAAAGATAGTGAATTAAAGCCTACTATTGATTTTTGTAGTGGTTTAAGATTGTTTAAAGCACATAACCCATTTGAATGCATCATATCCTCAATATCCTCTGCAAACTGTTCAATTATACGGTGGAACAGATCAATCAAGGATATTAAAAGTAAATGGGGTGAAGAGTACAAATCTAATTCAACTAGTTGGTACACCTTCCCATCTCCAGATATTTTAAAAACTGTGCCTGAACACGATTTAGAAGAAATGGAACGATGCAAAAATAATTTTCCCGATGATCACAGTTTTGAAAAAAATCTTAAAAGTTGTGGTGTAGGTTACAGAGCGAAGTTCATGATCAAAACTGCAGAAATTGTTCAGAATCAGATAAAAATAGATGCCATTCAGGAAATGAACTACAATGAAGCTTTTGAAACCATGCTTGATTTGCCTGGAGTTGGTCCGAAGGTTGCTGACTGTATACTGTTCTATGGATTTGGATTTAAAGAAGCATTTCCAGTGGACGTGTGGATAGGAAGAATAGTTTCCGAAATGTACTTCAAAGGAAAGGAAATTAAACCATTAAAGGCCCGTGAATTCGGTATGAAAAAATTTTCTAATAGAGCGGGATATGTACAGCTTTATATGTTCCATTATGCAAGAAAATCTGGGCTTTTAGATAGAATTAGACAGCTAAATAAGAGCTAGAATGAATTAGTTAAATTAGAAAAAATGATTATAACTCACTGCCAATATATATTTGTTGGTGGTTGTCATGGCAGGAATATCAGATAACTTGGAAATCTTCAGAAAGCTATCAAAAAAGCATTATGCAGATCTTGTTGAGAGTTTAGAAGGAAAATATTGCTGGAAATGTCCAATGCGAACCAACAATTCCGAAACCTTTTGTAGGGAGGTTGACAGTTGGGTTAGGCTTTCCATTGCATTTGAGATGGGAATTCACGATCATCTGAGGGAAATGGAAATACCTACTGGTTGTCTAGAAGTTATAACAGCTAAATTTGTAGAAAAACAGATCAAACAAGGAAATGTATACAACAAACTCCAAAAATTAAATTTAATACGAATGGACAAATCCATGGGGTTTGGAATTGATAGTGGAGATTATCTCCTTGTTCAACAAGCTCCTAAAAAACTTAGATCCAACGACAAAGTGCTTTTGCCAAATTCATGTCCACTTTCAAATTTGTGGTACGCAAAAGGTTGTGCCGAGGAATTACCACTGAAAGTTTTTTTAATTACCAAAGTCTTCCATAAGCAAGGTGTGAAATATATACAGACATCTGAAGGTTTGGAAGTGCCTTTTGAATATGTTTATGGAGTTATTTTTAAGATAATTAA
Organism: Methanobacterium sp. ERen5; assembly: GCA_024167805.1. Taxonomy (GTDB): domain Archaea; phylum Methanobacteriota; class Methanobacteria; order Methanobacteriales; family Methanobacteriaceae; genus Methanobacterium_B. The sequence continues at coordinate 1,167,995 of CP099988.1, forward strand.
AAAAGAAGATCCTATTTACACCGAACTACATTTAAACCAGGCCCTAAACTAACAATGCTCATGAAAATTTACTAAATCTGGAGGATGGTTGATTATGAAAACTAATGAACAAGCCGAGTTAGAAAAGTCAGAATATGGCCAGGGCTCTGGAAAAAAATTAATTAGAGGAGATATACTCGACTTAAAAACATCTGTAAATGGCATGATAGAATCAAGCTCATTCAAGGCAATTTCTGACCTGATAATGGATGAAGCTAAAAAATTAACCTCCAGTGATAATTGTTACATAGCCTACGTAGATCCAGTTAATAAGGATAGTGTAGGAATCTCATTCTCACATATGACTGGAGAATGTCAGATGTACTCAGAAATTGGGGAAGCCCGGTTTAAAATACGTAAAGATGGAACCTATGGTGGGCTCCTAGGATACTCTTTAGACACTGGAGAATCGTTTTTCATCCACAATCCCCGTCTTCATCCTGCAGCTCATGGACTTCCTAAGGGGCATGTTCCTGTAAATGAATTTCTATCAGTTCCAGTAAAATATAATCAGAATATCATAGGACAAATAGTACTGGGTAATCCTAAAAATAGTTACACATCTTTAGATGTAGATTTAACAGATGCTCTGGCAGACATATATGCTCTGGCAGTTTATAATTTTCTTTACAAAAAAAAATAATTTAGTGGGTGTTAAACCCATTACTCAATCCAGTAATTTCTCTTTTCGAATACCTTACCAGAAGGGTCTACATGCTTTAGGGTGATCTTCTGACCAATTTTACCTGAAAATGTGTAGACATCGTATCCTCCATAACCAACAACAGGGCCTTTTAAGTTTGCTTTGTCTGGTACGTATTTCTTGCTTACCAGTTTCACCATAGCATGATCAAATATTGATCTCCATTGTGATCCTGTAGTCGGATTGTTTGGAACAATGATCACAAATTTATGGTACTGTATCGGGCTTATTACTTTTTCTGTTTGTTGGTTTGTTGCTGCGAAGGATCCTGAGATCATTGCAAAACAAACAAATGTCGCAAATAAAATTGCTAACTTCTTCAAAGTTAACACCTCCATGCATAATGTAAAAGTTTGACCATATAAAAGTTTCTATGATTGACAAAAAAACTGTTAAATCAGGCGTATTTAAGGAAACAAGAGCTGAATTCAACATTTAATATAAAAAAAATTAGTAGATGTAACTTGTCAGTTACTCATCTACTACAGTAACCTTATTCATTACATCGTTAGCCTGTATCTTGTTAACGACATCCATTCCCTTAATAACCTTACCAAATACTGTATGAACACCATCTAAATGTGGTTGTGGGCTGTGTGTGATGAAAAACTGGCTTCCACCAGTGTCTTTTCCTGCATGTGCCATGGATAGAGCGCCTGTTCCATGTTTATGTTCGTTGATTTCACATTTAATGGTGTAACCAGGGCCTCCAGTCCCATTACCCTTAGGACAACCCCCTGAATTACAAAGTTAGGTAGGACCCTGTGAAATGTAAGACCGTTGTAAAAACCACTCTTTGCCAATTTCTCAAAGTTTGCAACTGTGTTAGGAGCTTCTTTATCAAATAGGGTGAGTTCTATATTTCCTTTATCTGTTTCAATAATTGCCTTTTTCATTTTTTCACCTTGATATTATTATATAGAAATTCTGTATCTCATTCTTAATCAAGTCTTTCATATATAAAAACGTTTAATAAATCTAAAATTACAAAGAATAAACAAGAAAAAAATGTTCAAAATCAGCTGTTTAATTGTATTAAATATTTGAAGTAAATTGCGTGGTTAATTTGTTCGTTTTCAAGGTGATTAAATGAATACTCAAGAAATTATTGAAATGGATTCAAAATACGTTATGCAAACCTACGGAAGGCATAAAATAGCCCTAGTAAAGGGTAAAGATACTACTGTTTGGGATGCCGATGGTAATTCTTACATAGACTGTGTGGCTGGAATAGCTGTGAACAATGTTGGTCATTCCAACCCAAAGGTTGGTGAAGCAATATGCAATCAAGTGAAAAAACTTATTCACACCTCTAATCTTTACTACACAGAAGAACAGGTAACATTAGCCAAATTGCTGGTTGAAGTTTCACCACATCACAAAGCATTTTTCTGTAACAGTGGTGCAGAAGCTAACGAAGGTGCAATAAAGTTAGCAAGAAAACACAGTGGAAAGGGTGAAATAATAACCATGAATAATTCGTTTCATGGAAGAACCATAACAACCATTACTGCAACAGGTCAACCAAAGTATCAGAAAGGATTCGGACCTTTAACTCCAGGATTTAAGTACGTTCCATATGGTGATATTGAAGCTGTGAAAGAGATGATTAGTCCAAATACCGCTGCTGTATTAGTTGAACCTGTACAGGGAGAAAGTGGCGTTATTGTACCTCCTGATGGTTATTTAAAACAGTTGAAAGAAGTTTGTGAAGATTCTAATGTTCTTTTAATATTTGACGAAGTTCAAACAGGTTTTGGACGTACAGGGGAAATGTTTGCATCACAAACATTTGGAGTGACACCTGACATCACCAGCCTTGCTAAAGCCATTGCAGGTGGTTTTCCAATGGGCGCAGTACTAGCTAACAACGATGTTGCAGAATCCTTCGTGCCTGGAGACCATGCTGCAACATTTGGTGGTAACCCACTGGGATGTGCCGCAGCTAAAGCATCGATCAATTTTATTTTGGAAGAAAAATTGCTGGATAAATCAAAAGAAAATGGATCATACTTCGTTGAAAAACTATTAAAATTACAAAAGGAACATGAATTGATAAACGAAGTACGTGGAAAAGGTTTGATGATTGGTGTTGAAATGAACCGTGCTTGTGGTTGTATGGTTGATGACCTCTTTAAAGAAGGAATCATAGTAAACTGTGCATCTGGCAAGGTTTTAAGATTTGTACCGCCACTCACCATAACCAAGGAACAGATCGACACCGTGACAGTTGCATTAAACAATGTTCTCAGCAGATACTGAGGACAATCTAATTTTTTTCTTGAAAAAAATAATTCAAGCTTTACTCAATCATTGAATTGTTTTAAAATGCCAATTACTTATCGTCATGTAAACAATTTTATATGATGAGATCAAGAAATTTAATATTCACTTCGTTTTCTTGTTTTGGAGGACAGTTATATGGATTTTGATTTAAAAACAAATGAAAAAGGAAATCTAAAAATAGGTGAAGCCGATGCAGTGGATCTTGCAGAACGGTTTGGAACACCATTGTATGTTATAGATGAAAACAGAATAAGAGATAATTATAAAAGATTATACAACGCCTTTAAAAATTATTATCCAAATTTTAAGATGTTTTATGCCTGTAAAGCCAATACTAACTTGGCTGTTATGAAGATACTTGAAAATGAGGGCAGTGGAATAGACGCAGTTTCACCGGGAGAAATATATACTTCATTACTGGCAGGATTTGAACCAAAAAGAATACTCTTCACTGGAAACAATGTTACTGATGAAGAACTGAAATTTGCTGTTGAATCTGGAGTTAGACTCAATTTAGATTCAATATCACAGTTAAAAAGGCTTTCAAAAATTCCTGAAGCCAAAGGGATGGAAATTTCCTTTAGGGTGAATCCAATGGTTGGTGCAGGCCACCATGACCACTGTATAACAGGTGGACCCCTCAGTAAATTTGGTATTATGGAAGAAGAAGCAGTTGAAGTTTATAAAATGGCTATTGAACTTGGATTCAAGCCAGTTGGAATACATTCACATATTGGATCAGGAATACTGGATCCTGAACCTTTCATGCTTGCAGTAAGAACTCTGATGGATACCGCAGGGAAAGTTCATAAAGAGGCTGGTGTTGAATTTGATTTCATAGATTTCGGAGGAGGAATTGGAATACCATACACTCCTGAAGAATCTAAGCTTGATATCAATGATTTTGCAGAGAAGATCATCGATCTCTACAAGTCCAAGCTGGAGGAATACGATCTAGGAACCCCTACCATGTGCATAGAACCTGGAAGATATTTGGTTGGAGACGCATCAGTGCTTTTAACAAAGGTCAACACAATTAAACAGAGCTACAGGAAATTTGCAGGAGTGGACGCAGGGTTTAACACTCTACTTAGACCTACTATGTATGGTTCATATCATCATATTGTATTAGCATCCGAACCACTTGCAGAATCCACGCAAACCATAGATATAGCAGGAGATGTGTGTGAATCAGGAGATTTATTCGCACGTGAAAGACCAATGCCGGAAATAGAAGAAGGTGACATACTTGCAATATTGAATGCAGGAGCATATGCGTTTTCAATGGCATCACAGTACAATAGTAGGCCAAAACCTGCAGAGGTATTAGTCAACAATGAAGAAACCGATGTTATCAGAGAAAGGGAAACCTTTGCAGATCTTTTCAACAAACAAAATGTACCAGTGAGGCTTCTAAAATGAGTGAAAGAACTTTAATCACATTTTCAAAGATGCATGGATTGGGAAATGATTACGTTGTTATAGATGAATCAAAAAAGATCATTGTACCCGAAGATAAAAAACCTGAAATTTGTGAAGAAATTTGCAGAAGAGGATTTTCAGTCGGTGCAGATGGAGTTATTTTCGTGACACCTTCTAGCAATGAAGAAGCAGATATCAGATTCAGAATATTTAATTCAGACGGTAGTGAAGCTGAAATGTGTGGAAACGGAATAAGATGTTTTGCTAAGTATGTCTATGAGAATGAAATTCTTCAGAACAAGGAAATGCTGGTTGAAACATTGGGTGGAATAAAAGAAATTGAACTCGATGTAATGGGTGGAGAAGTAAGATCTTCCAGCGTTGACATGGGAATACCCACATTTAAATCTGTAGAAATTCCAATGAAAACTGAAAAAGAAGAATTTTTAGATTCTGAACTTGATGTTAACGGAACAACTGTGAACTTAACTGCTGTGAATGTTGGGAATCCACATGCAGTCATATTTACAGAAAACATTGCAGAAATTGATTTGAATGTTATGGGTCCATCAATTGAAAATCATCCTGCATTTCCTGAAAAAACCAATGTGCACTTTGTAAGTGTAATTAACAGGAATGAAATAGAAATGATCACATGGGAAAGGGGTGCTGGTTTCACACTCGCATGTGGTACAGGTGCTACAGCATCTGTTATGGCAGGTTACAAGCTAGGAAAACTCGATGAAGAAGTTGAAGTACATCTTCCTGGAGGAGAACTGTTAATAATTGTTTATGAAATGGGAGAAGAAACCACTCTATTTATGGAAGGAGAAGCTGTTTTAGTTTTTGATGGTGTAATGGAACTTGAACTTTAATTTTTCTTTCTATTTCCCTTCCAAATTGGGTTTTTGGGCTGAGTGTAAACCAATTTGGATCGGTTTTGTTTTAAACCGAGATTAGTTCCAAAAACTTCCTGAAAATTTTGGGGAGGTAAGATATATAGAAACTAACCAGGGAAATTAACTTTTCTGAGGTCTACTATTATATTGTCCACAAGATCATTAATACTTTTAGATCTTTGTGTAATAATTGTATAACTGTTAAGGTTTGAATCTAATTTCTTATAAAAAAGATGTCGAAATAATCTTAATTGTGGTTGATTATTTAGTGTTGAAAATGCATTCCCTTCTTAATTTGAGGAGCTCCTTCTGTTTATTTTTAAGGTCATCTACTTCCTCAAGTATTTCAGGTAACTTGGTCTGTATGCATTCAACTGTATCATCGCTGTGTATCCATTCACAATCTTCACAACTCCAAACTCCCTTATCTTTTATCCATTTTCCACCTGTTGATCCCTCACCACAGGGATAAAATGGACAGTAACAGAACATGCAATTCTGTGGATGGGAATGACAAGGATAATATTCACAGGATAGATTAGGTCCGTTATTCACTTCACCTTCAAGATAATTTTCATAGTATTCCCTTGAAAGCGGATGTATTGAACTTGAAACTTTGTATCCTCTAGGAGTTACCATGTAACCTTCTTCAACATAGGTCATGGAATTACCTATTATTATGGTTGTTGACATGTTGATGTCAGAATCTGGAAGATCCTTCAAGGTTGTTATGGTTATGTTGACACCAGTTTCCAGGGATTTCACAATCCCAACAGGTGTATCAGGATTCCGGGTTTCTAATAAAATTTTGACAGATTCTTCAAAAGGTTTGGTTCGTGTTTTACTCAGTGGATTGTAGATAGCAATAACAAAATCAGCCTCTGAAGCTGCCTTTATCTTTCTTTTAATTTCTGATAAAGGTGTTAAAATATCACTGAAGCTTATCACTGCAAAATCATGGAGGGGTGCTCCCAATTTCCCAGCAGCAAAATTTGCAGCTGAAACTCCAGGTACAACTTCCACTTCAACACCACTGAATTTACCAATGATTTGAAAAATAACATTGCCCATTCCAAAAACTCCAGGATCTCCAGAACTAATTAGGGCAACACGTTTCCCTTCCTTTGATTTAGCAATCGCAAGTTCTGCCCGTTTAATTTCATCTCCCATACCCTTCAGAATGACTTCCTTGCCTTCAGTTAAATCTTGAATATTTTTGATATAGGATTTGTAAGTTATTATCACATCTGCATCCTTTATAGCATTCATAGCCTTGATGGTTATGTCTTCACGGGAAGGACCTATTCCTATCACACTGATCATTGAATTCACCTTCTTAGATTTGAAAAAATTAAATACACTATAAAATAGTTAAAAATCAAAATAAATTGATTATTTTGATGTAATTTAAGTTGAATTTGTATTAACGTTTCCGTAAAGTTTACGTGACGATATGATCTTTATGGTGTTAACGTCAATTACAAGTTCACCATCCACTAACTTTGCATTGGCAGTTGCTGTTAAACTTAATGTTTCACTGGCAGTTATTGTAATTACAGAACTGTTAGAACCTGAAATTGCATCTTTGTAACCAATAGCTGTTATGTTAACCGGAAATGTTGAAGCTTTGGTACTGGATGAGACTTGAGCAGATATGGACTGCAAGTTGATGCCATCTAATCCTGAACTACTTTGTAGCGCAGTAGCTACATCATCTAAATTACTAACTGGTTTAGTTGTAGGATTGGTAATTATGTTTGAGCTTGAACCGAAATTGAATAAAGATGTTACCTCTTCGATCTGCATTCCAATTAGCTTACCAACATCTGGAGGTTGGGAAGTTACAATGGTGTAAGAACTGATCAACCCTGCTTCAAAGAACACAGCTATGAATGCTACGATCAATATGATTTTCATTAATCTGGACAAATGTACCACCTTCAAAAAATTTCGATCTACTATTGGATTAACTATTATAATTAGGATTATAAATATAGTTTTAATAATGTTATTTGTAGTTAGTGTATAAAAATATTTGATAATGGGATCCTAATGAAAGAAGATATACTTTTGAAATTTACAAATGCAGAACTTCTAATAGATGATTCTGCCTATGAAAAAATTATTCAGCAAGAAAATTCCGTTCAAGTTGCAGATTCCCTGATAAAAGATATATCCAGTTCAAACCAAGACTTTTGTGTTTTAACTGAATCTGTGGTGGATAATTTTCTTCAACAATATTTGTCTAACTATCAAGCCCCTGAGTCAAAACTAAAATCTGATTTGGAAACCAGTTATAAAACTCAAAATGAAACTGTGAAAATGCCACAGAGCAAACTCATGGATATTCCCCTGGATTTTCATGTATTAAAAGATGCTAGTAAAAAATCATACACAAACGGAGAAATAAAGGACTTCACAGCCTATTTCAACAGCCGTTTCCAAAAGATCAAAGCCATGCTAATAAAAAAGCCAGGATTAAGGGAAAGTGCTCCAATAAAAGAAGCGGGAAATCGTGATGGAGTTGTAAATGTGGTTGGTATGGTAAATGACATTAGAAACACCAAAAATAACCATAAAATAATGGAAATTGAGGATGAAACAGGAGACATGACCGTACTCATACACAACGAGAATCATTCCCTCTTTGAACAGGCCGAATCAATTGTCAAAGACGAGGTTTTAGGGGTTATTGGGAGTAAAAAAGGAACTTTAGTCATTGCGTCTGAATTAATCCACCCGAGCGTGCCGCGAATTGAAGAAAAACCCATGGATTTTTCAGCTGTGTTCATATCGGATATTCATATTGGTAGTTCCACTTTCCAAGAAGAAGCTTTCAACAACTTTGTGAACTGGTTAAATGGCGACTTTGGAGATGAAACACAGCAAGAAATAGCAAATGATGTTCGTTACCTTGTTGTGGCAGGTGACGTTGTAGATGGAATAGGCATTTACCCACATCAGGAAGAAGAACTCACCATTAAAAATATATATGAACAGTACGAAGAAGCTGCAAGATTATTAGGACAAATTAATAATGTTAAAATGATAATTGCTCCTGGAAACCACGATGCATGTCGTTTAGCTGAACCTCAACCTGCAATTCCGGAAAATTATGCTGAAGATCTCTACAAACTCAAAAACGCAGAATTTGTCAGCAACCCGTCTTTGGTCAGTCTTGATGGATTTAAAACACTCATATACCATGGTAGAAGTTTTGATGACTTGGCCATGACCATCAACGGCCTTTCTCACCAGACTTCAGATTTAATCATGAAAGAGTTAATAGAAAAAAGACATTTAGCCCCAATATATGGGGAAAGAACTCCTCTGGCTTCTGAATATGAGGATCATCTGGTCATTGAGGAAATTCCTGACATTTTCCATACAGGACATGTTCATATTAATGCGTACAAGAAACATAAAGGCATACACATGATTAATTCTGGGACGTTCCAATCTCAAACTGAGTTTCAGAAAATATATAACATCATGCCAACATGTGGAGAGGTTCCTGTTCTAAACAGGGGTGCTCTAAAAGTTCTTAAATTTACATAAATTTATTAGATTATTTTTTGAGAGTGTTATTCATGGATCATGAAACAGTAGTTAAAAATATGGTTGAAGCTTCCCATTTACTCTATAACAAGGGACTCGTTCCGGGTAAGTCTGGAAATATAAGTGTGAAGTTTGTGAAAGATGGTTTGAATGTTGTTGCTGTTACCCCTAGTGGATCTTCTTTTAAAACTTTGAAAGAAACAGACATAGTTCTGGTTGATCTCGATGGAAATATCGTATCAAATACAAATCATGTTCCAACTTCAGAACTAGAGATGCACCTAAATATCTACAGATTAAGGAGTGATGTTGGTGCTGTTGTACATACCCATTCTCCAATAACAACGGGTTTTGCATTTTCTGATGAAAAAATTAGTAGATTTGAAGGTTTTGGCCCCATTGAGGAAGAATTCCTTAAAGTTGTGGATTACCATCCACCTGGAAGTTCTGATCTGGCAAAAACTGTTTCAGAAGGTTTGTTAAATCAGGATGTTGTTGTGTTAAAAAACCATGGAATGGTAGCTGTGGGTAAAAATTTAGATGAGGCAACACTCCTTGCAGAATTTGTAGAAGATAGTGCCAAAATTCAATTTGTAAAAAAATATTAATGTCTAATTGATTCTAATTCGCTTAAAACGTTCCAAATAAGTGTCCTTGCATGGATGGGGATATTTGGATCGTTACTGATTTCATCCAATATTGAAATTACAGTACTAGCCCTTACTGTTGGTTCATCATCATCTTTAGATAGTAATTCCTTTGATTCTTCTGCAGCTCTTCTAATATTTCTAGGAACACTAGTATCCTCAGTTATATGTTGTAAAATTTGATTACATCGTTCAAAAGCATCTTGACTCATAATTCTGCCTCCATTTAAATTAAATGTTAAAATTTTGAATTCAATTTATTTAATATAAAGAGTTATATCCATGTGTTTTTATATCTTCTGATTAAAAAGGTTTTGGTTGATAAAAATTTTGAAAATTTTCAATTTAAGGACAGTGCAATTGCAACTGTAACTCCTTCGTATGAAGTTTTTCTCAATATTAGTCTGGAGTTTGTTCCAGCTTCGATGAGAGATGATGGTTCACATACTCCCCTATTCCAAATTTTGACCTTACAAATTTTGAATCATTCATGTCAGGATTGGTGAACCTTTTCAATTCAGATTCAGATATTATTCTTAAAGGTTTATTAAGTGTTTTAGCTGCTTCTAAAATTCCGTACTCATTTTTTTCATTTCACCGGTTGCCAATGTATTTATTCGTTCTATGGGTATATCCAAATTTGCTATTGCTAAATAAATTGCCTTAAGTACCTTTTCAGTACTAATATTCTTTCTTGATCCCAGCCCTAAGACAATTTTTTTTCAAGTAATTCCAGATCAGCAATTCCATTTGAAACCAAAAGTTTTTGAGAATGGTTGTTTCCTCGCTCGTAGGAATCTGAAACTTCGGTATCGTTCCATATATATTCATAGTTAGAATTGTAATCTATCCATACTTTTTGATTGTTAATAAGATGGGAATTGATTGATTTTATGTTGGATACTGGAATCAGTTTAAAATGGTACTTGTTTGCAAGACAATCAACACCAAATTTACTGTTTAAATCTGTTGAAGTGGTTATCACTGGATCTGATCCAATAAGATCAGCTATTTTGTGTGTTAATTTATTTGCACCACCTAAATGTCCAGATAATAAACTGATAACATGTTTTCCCTTTTCATCAATAATGAGAACTGCAGGATCGTTTTCCTTGGTTTTTGTGAGTGGACAAATATTTCTAACCATTATACCTGTGGCCATTATTCCTATGATGCAATCAAATTTATTGAAAGAATTGATTAGAGTTTTTTTAACGTTTTTATGGAAAAGTTGAACTTTGATTATGGTGTTGTCAGTGCGTAGTTCATTTTGTAAGGATTCCCCTAAAATTTTCCCATTCTCTGTTACTGTTATAATTGCAATTTTCATTTTTGAAAAACCCATGGATTTTTTTGTACGCTTTTATTTTTAGATCCAATTCATGATAATAATTGTCAATATTAAGTAGCATGATACTGAAATAATCAAAAATATTAGTACTGTTACTTTTGTTAAAAGAATGGTATTTGAAATGGTTTCTATCCTTAAAGGATGTATTTGTTCTCCTAATTGATAAACTCCCTTCTTTTCCAGTTGTATTCCTAATGCTCCGGCTGCTGCTGCCATTGTGTAGCCAGAATTTGGGCTGGGAGTTTTTTTAGCATCTTTTACCATAATCTTATACGAATTTTTCCAGTTCATTCTTAGGATCCATGCAGCCATAATCATTAGAAATCCAGTGATCCTTGCAGGAACATAATTTAGTACATCATCTAGTTTAGCTGGAAACCATCCTGTGTTTATGTATTTGGGTGTTTTGTAACCCATCATAGCATCTAAAGTGTTCACAACTCTGTAGAATACAGCTCCTAAAATTCCAAATAGGAAAGTGTAGATAAGTGGGGCAGTTATGGAATCAGTTATATTTTCTGTTAAAGTTTCGATGGCTGCAGAAATTATATCTGATTCTTCAAGATCAGAAGTTTCTCTGCTAACCAAATATGAAATTGAATATTTAGCTTTTTCAATATCTTCATTCAAATCTTCTTCTATTTTTTTCACAGAAACTATGAGAGATCTGATGGCAAATGTTGTTGATAATATTATGGCAGCAACCAATAAATAGAGGTAATAATTAAATTTAGACAAGTCTAATAGGGAATAAATGATTATTAAAGGAATAATTAGGGTTAGTAGAGTTATGATAAAACCTGTGAACTTGGTGTTGTGAATATTCAACGATTTGATCAGGTAATTTATTAATTTACCAAGAAGTACAACTGGATGGATCCTTGATGGTAACTCACCAAACAAGATGTCAATCAGCACAGCTGCCAAAATTATTATTATCAAAGTCATTAAGCTGCTCCAAAAAAATGTATTGTTATATTGGATAGAAATCTATTTTAAAGTGTAATTACAAGTTATTAAGAATTTATGGGAATTTTAAATATAATAAATTAAATTGTTCTTTATGATATGTTTAAAGTTTTGATGGATTAACTTTTGTAGATAGTTTCAATGAATTATGAGTGATGTTAATATTAATATGGGAAATTTGTAGGATCAAATTAGGGGATGAGAGATGCATTTCAAGTGTAAAAAAATTCTTGTTTCCAAAAAAATTTTTGATAGTTTGATTTCATCTGTATTTCATCATTTTTTCGAGTTTTTAATGACAGTAAGAGATCAATTTCAAGTGTAAAATAAATGTGAAAACCGTTGTGAAGAATTGTTATTAAAAAAATCAAATTTTAAAGGTATATTGCAAGTGTAAAAATTTATTTTTATGAACGTTTTCATAAATTTAATTGAGATTATCAATTTAAAATTAGATAATATTTAATTTTTTTATATGAATAATATATAATTTTCTTTAAAATGTTGGTTTTGTAGTAATAATTGATATTTACCTTTGAAAAAAATTTTTTGATCTGTGTTTTTATTGGATATTAACTTCTTTTTTAGATTTATTTTATTTTTAATTTTATATTTATTTTTAAAAAAATTTTATACTGATATTTTAATAATTTTTTTAATATATATATTTAATTATTATTATTTATTAATTATTTAATATTTATTTAGTAAACTTAACTAAGAAAGAGTAAGAAAGAAAAAATAAAGTTAGTAAAGCTATAAAAGTAGTAGTAAGCTTAGAAATTCTATTAGTTTCAAATATAAATCTTAACAGGCATTATTTAATTTTTTATTCAGAAATTCAATAATTTTCATTAAAAATTTTGAATATTGTTATCAGACAAAAATTAATCAAAAAATTTTTATTTCTTCATGAATAACCAAATCATATTTATTATTTTTTTAAAATATGATAATAACAAAACTATAATACTCAATGAATACTGAATGATATTTACACTTGAAATGTACCTTTCACCCTGAAATTTTGGATTTGAAAGGTTTGTTTACAGTGGAAATGCACCTCTCAGATCACATAACCAATATTGGTGATGTTTTTTACACTTGAAATGCACCTCTCAATGGGTTGGATGCTGTAATTATAATTTTTTTACAGTGGAAATGCACCCCTGTTTTACTATGAGTTACATATCGAGTCACTATAACTTCCCTGAAAAGTTCAATTTTATATTATGATGGTCAGGATGGTTTATTTAAAAAAACTATGAATATCTGAATTGCAAAATTATATATTTTTACTTTAAATTACAATTATTTAAAGGAATGAGTGGTACTGATGAATATATTTGAAGAGTTAGGCGAGAAAAAGACTGTTTTTAAATGCAAAAAGTTTTTAGATCACAGATTTCTGCCTGAAAAATTACCTCATCGAGAGGAACAGATAAAATCTGTTGCAAAATATTGGATAGAAGCATTAAATAGTGTGACGCCTCCTGATGTGACAATATATGGTAAAACTGGTACTGGTAAAACTGCGGTTTCTAAATTTGCTCGAAAACAGCTTGAACAAATTGCTAAAGAAAAGAAAGTTAATGTTAGGGTAGAGTACATACGATGCACAGATTATACCACTGAGTATCAAGTAATTGCCAGATTATGTCAACAGATGGGTAGGGATGTTCCTTACAGAGGTTGGACCAAGGCAGAGGTTGTCCATGCTTTCCGTGATCTTTTTAAGAAGAACGTGTTTGGAAAAGATCTTATTTTAATAATTATTTTGGATGAAATAGATATTCTGCTTAAAAACGATGGTGATGGCCTTCTTTATACTTTAACACGGACAGATAACGTATCCATAGCATCAATAAGTAACTTCGTTGATTTTAAGCAGTTTATTAAACCGAGGGTAAGAAGCAGTCTTCGTGATAGGGAAATTGTATTCCCTCCATACAATGCTCAGCAACTTGTGGACATCCTTAAAGAAAGATCTAAAATGTCTTTCAAGGATGGTGTTTTAAACAACGATGTTATCCCACTCTGTGCCGCACTTGCAGCTAAGGAAGAAGGAGATGCTAGATACGCATTGGATCTGCTCCGAACATCTGGTGAATTGGCCGATGAAAAGGCTTCAGAAACAGTTTTTGAAAATTATGTTCGAGAAGCTAAGGATTACATAGAACACAATAAGGTTACAGATATTGTAATGACACTTCCTAGTCAGCAGCAAAAGGTATTGGAATCTATAATTTACTTGACAAAAGAAAAGGAAGAAATTACTTCCGGTAGACTCTACGAGGTTTATAAACAATTTTCTAAGGGAGATTCTGTGTCGTACAGAAGGATATTTGATTTTATTAATGAACTGGAAATGTTGGGTTTAATATCAACTAAAACCATATCTCGAGGAAGGGGAAAAGGAAGAACTAATATAATTGACTTACAGTGTGAAATGGGTCTTTTGGAAGATGCAATTTGGAATGGTTAATCATTCCCTTATTTTTTTAAAAAATAGAATGTATTTATTCGTAACTCTCGATTATTGACTTTAAGAGAGCCATACGTACTGGTACGCCATAAAAGGCTTGTTCAAAATACTTTGCATATTTGGTGTCATCCAAGTCGTAGGATATTTCATCGATCCTGGGGAGTGGATGCATGACTATGAGGTCTGTGTCTTCAACCAGTTTTTTATCGATCATGTAAGCACCTTTGATCCTTGAAAATTCTTCTGGATCAGGGAATCTTTCCTTTTGTATTCTTGTGACATAAAAAATATCAGAATCTTCCAGAACACTGTGGACATCATCTGTTTGTTGAACTGATACACCTGCCTTGTTTAGATCGTGAACTATTCCTTCGGGCATTTTGAGTTCTGGAGGTGAAACAAAGCTCATTTTAACATCAAACATTGCAAGAGCGTATGCAAGAGAGTGCACAGTTCTTCCGTATTTTAGGTCTCCTATTAGAGCAACATGGAGATCGTCTATCTTTCCAAATATCTTTTTCATGGTGTAAAGGTCTAGAAGGGTTTGAGTGGGGTGTTGGCCTGCACCATCTCCAGCATTGATAACTGGAACATCAACTATGCCACTGGCAAATCTGGCAGCACCTTCCATATTATGTCTAATAACTATGGCGTCGGAATATTCTCCAACGATCTTAACAGTATCTGTTAAATTTTCCCCTTTGGTTGCTGAACTAACATTTGCCTCTGCAAATCCTATTGTACTCCCACCAAGTCTTTTCATAGATGCTTCAAATGATAATCTTGTTCTTGTACTTGGCTCGTAAAATAACATCCCTAACAATTTTCCAGAAAGTACATTGGAAGTTTTTCTGGATCTGGCTATGGGTTCCATTTTATCTGAAAGTCTTAAGATATATTCAATATCATCTTTACTGAAATCACTAATGGAAATTATATTCTTTTGATTAAAGACCATTAAAACACCACTAAAAAATTCTATCAACTTTTTACTAAATTAAATTTGCAACCTTTTCAAATGATTAGTTGTTGTATTTACATTCAATTTATTATTTCTATTTAAATTTTCCTTCCAAAACTGAGGTAGCCAGTGTGTCCAGCCATTCGTGTTTTTGGTCTTGTTCCTTTATTAGTAACTTCTATACCTCTAAATATACATTCAAAACTCTCAACTTCTTTGAATCCAACCTTTTTTAGTACCCTTTGAAGTATTTGGATCTGTTCAATGAATGGGGTGTAGGTTGCTATGTATCCCCCATGTTTAAGGGCATCCATTGCTGCTTCTGCAGCGTCCCATGGTTTTGGCAGGTCCAAAAATATCAGGTTCAGATCCTTCTCATCTATACTTTCAGTCACATCTTTACATTTGACCGTAACATTATCCAATCCAAATCCTTTTACATTACGTTCTGCAATTTCTGCAAAATCTTCTCTAATTTCATAGGAAAAAACTTCACCTTGGTCTCCTACAATGTTTCCGAAGTGCATTGCAGTTGCTCCAGAACCACTTCCAGCATCTAAAACTCTAAAACCAGAACCTAAACCTGTTAATGCTGTTATTATTCCAATATCCTTGGGAAGAATTATTGAACACTTTCTTTCCATGAGTTCGATGTAATCGTTAATGTTGGGTTTAATTACTTTAAACTCACGTCCAAGGTGGGTTTTTAGTGTATCTCCTGATTTAGAGCTTACTATATCTTCCTCGGTAATATATCCAAAGTCAGTGTGAAACTCTTGGTCTTTGACAATGTATTTTTTCCTCGTTCATCCATTAATATTCGCAAATAATCACCTAAATTTTCATTAATATTTGTAAAATTGTTCTAATACTATTTCAATTGTTAATTACAGTTCTAAACTGCTAATTTTATGAATTAAGACTTATTCAAATCAAGTTTAAGATATTTCTCACTTTTGAGTGTTTTGAATCCTGAATTCACGACCCTTATAATATTTTTGGCTATTTTATCTCCAATACCATCAACTTTTTTCAGCTCTTCTTCAGAAGCAGCTATTACTCCTCGAACTGTTTTAAATTCTTCTAAAAGTTTTCTAGCAGTTACAGGGCCTATATTTGGCAGTGATTCAACTATAAATATCTGTTGCTCCCATGTTGTCAAGGGTTTTTTCTCAGTTCGGATCTGAATATCTGATCTTTCATGGGTCTGTTCCCTTATTGCTATTCTGTTTATCATGGCAGCAGTATCTTCCGGTGATCTGGTTGGTATTATGGGTATTCCAAAATCAACTGCAATGGAAGCTAATGCTCCCCTAACAGCATTTGGATGGATAAATCCTGAGTAGAATTCAGAACCTTCAATGATAATAACTGGCTTTTTAAAGTTATCCACCAGTTCCTTTGCCTGTTTGTGAAGTCTTTTATCCATTATGGAGCTTACAAAATCTGTGTTGGTTTTTCTTTCTATTGCAACATCATCACTTACTTGATAGTCGGCCACAGCAAGACTTTTAACTTTAATATCAACGTTAAGTCGTTCTAATTCTCTTAAAACTCGTGAACTACCTTCCCGTGAATCTGCGTATATTATGGGTCGATTTTCATCGGCCGGGGTTTCTGCATCTTCTGAATTTATTTTAGTTTGGACAGGTTTAAAATCAGTTAAATCTTTATTAAAATTTTTCTTAAGCTGTTTTTTCATCTGCTTTTCCTTGTTAATACTGGACCAGTAATATGATTCATCTCTTGTTCCTTTTGTTATTAAAATGAACATTCTACCCCTGTTTTTTCGTCCTGTTCTACCTCTCCTTTGTATCATTCGTATTTCTGATGGAACAGGTTCGTAGAGTACAACCAGATCAACTGAAGGTATGTCAATTCCTTCTTCAGCAACGCTGGTAGAAATAAGAACATCATATTCTCCATTTTTGAAGGATTTAATGATTTCTTTTTGCTTTTTTGTGTTAATCCTTTTTCATTTTCCCTTGATGCTTGGCCATAAAATTTAACTGCATTTATGTTCGTTTCCATACAGTGTTGATAAATATTTTCAACTGAATCTCTGAACTGTGTAAATATTATTATCTTCGAATTTGAATTTTTCAATTCTTTTTTCAGTATCTGCATTAAACGTTTGAGTTTGGGGTGGTCAACTCCATTTTCAACAGCTTTATCAACAAGCCCCACAGCCATCTGAAATTCAGCATCATTTAAAAGACCTTTTGCTGCTTTTGTTTTCTTTTTCTTCAACCGTTCTATGTATTTCTGCAGAGGAATTGTGCCTTGCGTTTCAAGTAATTCAACTGAGTGCTGAATATTTATCACTGCAGTCAAGATTGAAACTGCAAGAAAACATTTCTGTGGTGGGTGGAGGCTCACTCCAATACGTTTTTGAGCCCGGCTTTTGGCCTTTAAAACATCTTTCTTACTTACATTGGAAATTGAACTTATGACTCCCATTTTTTTTAGAGTTGTTAACCTGGCCTTAAGAGCCTTCTCCAAATGCATTTTAATATCTTTAAGTTCCTGATTTAACTCTGTTTTGATCCATTTAACCTCTACGGGGTTAAAATATGGCTCAACATCAGAATCTTCTTCAGATTTAATTTCAACTTCCTTGATATAAAGATTTTGACACACTTCTTGTATTTTATCCTCATTCCAACCGGGAGATGCTGTCAGTCCAAGTAATAATGGATTTTTAGCTTCTTTAACGTACTTATCCGCCAAGTATACGTAGGAGTAGGATCCAACTCCTCGATGACACTCATCAAAGACCAGTAAAGAAACATTCTTGAGATTGTACCTCGAAGAAATTATGTCGGATTCCACAGTTTGGGGAGTTGCGCAAATAATTTGTGAATTATTCCATAGTTTAACACGTTCTTCAGGTTTTATGGATCCTGTCAGTGAACTTACACTGGTTTTTAAAAATTCCCTGAAACTTTCCTCATGCTGAGTAACCAGGGGTTTGCTAGGTGCAAGAACCAAAACCTTAGAATTTTTAAAGGTTTTTAGTCTTTCAGCAGAAACCAAAGCAGCCACTATGGTTTTTCCTAAGGCTGTAGGGGCAACTATCATTGTGTTCCCGTTTTTCAGCACATCTGCAGCTAATACTTGTTGATAAAGTCTAGATTCTATTTTTTCAGGTTTAATCAGAGGATGTTGTATCCATTCCACCTTCTTGGAAGGTTGGACCTCCCTTTCAGTTTTGTTTGAGACCATTGTTTTGACCGTTAATACAGTGATTTTTTTACTAATCTGATTTATCTTTGAATATTATTTTTGTTCATTACTTATATCATAATATTAAATGGTGATCCTAGGTATAATTTGTTGGCAAAACTGACACTACAATATCAACAATGAATAGACCACTAAATCTCAATGTTAACACTGAGATTCCGTAGATTCTTAAATCTAAAAATAAATCTGTATGTATCAAAATATTTAAAAAAAGAATGATAGAAACATTAACGGTCTAATTACCTTTGACCATAAAAATAAATTAGTTGATGGTATAAATTTCAGCTATTTGCTGTTGAAAATTTCTTTCCAGTCATTTTTCATACTTACAATGGTGTAATTATTTTCAAAGGCAATTTCAAGCATTTTTTCGGCACCACTTTGATAAGAGTATTCACGTTTATCATCATCATGATTGATTAACAATTTGAATTCAGAGGCCTCTAACATTTCAATATCTCCATTAGAGTTACCACCTGCAAATGCAGGCAAACGCCCGGTTCTGGTGAATATGTGCTCGACCTTTCCAGGGCCCACAACAATTTGCTTAAATGGTTCCTTTACTTTACGTAATCCTCCATTGTAGTATTCATAAATTTCAGTGGTGCCTATTATGTTCTCTTTAGGAATGTTAAAAACCCTCTCAGAGATTGTCCGAATAAATTCACGACCACTACCTGTACATAGAAAAATCCTATATTCATACTCTTTTAAAAGTTCAAAAAGTTCTAACATTGGTTTGTATATCAAATCAGTGTAACATACTCCAAATTTTTCTTGTTTTGCTTTTTTGAAAAAAGTTGTCACATCTTCTTCATACTCTTCAGGAGTTTGTCCATAACTCCAATTAGCATATGTTTCTGCCATTAATTTAACAATTCTGGGTTTATCTTCTTCACTAATTACTTTAACTTTATTTTCTATCTCAAAAATACTCTTATAAGGTTCTTTACTTTTTAAATGCGGATATTCTTCGGCTTTTAAAATTAGAGTCGAAACTAAATAGAGAATTTGTGTGGGGGCTGGTTTTTCTATGCTTAATGTTCCATCGTAGTCGAAACTTGCAATTCTATCTTCTGGTTTGATGAAATTAGGACCCTCCTCAACAGATGATTCTAAAAAATCAAGTATGGATTGTTTAATAAATCCATCATTCCAGCTCGCTAGTTTATCTTTGCTCATAAATTAACCTCTAAAATACATAATCAATCCATTTCTTAAATAATCCTTAACTGAAGAGTGATTACTTTCAAATAATTATATTACACTTGTACAAATAATTTAAACTTAATGTATCTCTTAAATCAGATACTAATCGTAGTTTTATGTTATATTTGCAATAATATGAATTATCACCGTCGCACTAAACTAAAAACTTAGTATATCTTCTTGGGTAAAATATTTAGAATTGTTGGTGCCAGAAATCTAACAACAAACTATCAAAATGCATTAAAACTAAATGAAAATAGATATTCCAAAATGAAATAATCACTAAAATAGGGAATAACTATGATTAGGCAGGATTCTGTATAAAAAAGTCAAGTTTAAAAAAATAATTATTTGTAAATTATTAAATTTTCCAGTTCGTTGTACACTACATCTAGTCCGCACATGTTCGGTACGTAGTTAGCTGCTTTGGCTGAGTCCACACCCACCACTTTGTAGTCTAGTTGTTCAACAGGTGCAACTACCATGCATGTGTCGCAAACCAGTTTTCCACCAGCAGTTTCTATGGTTTTAGTGTAACCCATTCTATCTGCGGCTGCCTTAATTGAGATTGATGTACATACCCAAACCATATTTTTGATTTTTCGTCCTTTTAACAGATCTGCAACCTGTTTAATTTCTTCGAGTGAAGCATGGGGACATCCAACACATATCAAATCAGGTTTTTCATCAGATGTTGTTAAGGCACTTCTGGTTTCATTAATATCCTCTCTTCCTACGGAAATTGTTTCAATTTCTTCGTTAAGAGTGTATTGTTTAGCCCATGAACTTTCTGGAGTTACATTTTCAACATGGTACAGTGCAACGGATCCTGAAGATGCGAGTGCAGCTCCTAACCATTTAAGCTGGTCTGTTCCTGGCTGATTTTCAAACTTGAAGTAAGGTACTCCTCCTCCAACTTTGTTCCCAACAAGATAGCCAAGTGCACCGTAATCTGATCCTTGAAGCACTGTATCAACATCCACAACCAAAACAGGTTTCCTGGCTTCAGCCAAGTGATATCCATATTCTGCTGTTCTTCCACAGATAGCTGCTGATAATGCTCCAGGACCACCTTCACGATTTGTTCTAGCTCCAAGCACGGAATTGGCATAACAAACAGCTGATGATTCTGACCAAGCAATATGCGCCCCCAATGTTGGCACGTTTCCAACTAGGTACGGTGTACATGTACAGATGGTTGAGACACCCATTTTTTGGTAGGCCTCCACAATGGCCTTTTGTTTTAGGGTGAATTCTTCAGAAAATCCAAGTTCCTTCCATATCTCCAAATCAACACCAGCAGGGTTCAATGTTGATGGAACCCTTACATGGGCGTCCAATGAAAGTTCTTGAAGATATTCCAGTCCTGCATCGCCAATGGTTTTGTAAGACACTCCAGATATCTGTGCTGAACTGATACTCACCAGTTTTTCTGCACCGTAGATATCACCCAGTGCCACTAATATTTCCATGGATTTTGCAACAGCAGAACCTTCTTCTCCTTCATACATCCTTTCTTCTTCTTTTGACAAGTGCATAGAATCACTTTTAGTATATTTTATCTATTAAGAATTTAGCTGTGTTCTTACAATTTCATCCACTAGGTTCAGGAAGTTATCCATTTCTCTGTATGGAACCACAGCACCAGCTGCAATATTATGTCCGCCGCCTGAGCCATTAAAGCTTTTAGATGCATTTTCTAATGCATATCCTAAATTAACACCCATTTCAGTCATTTCTGTGGTTGTTCTTCCAGATACTTTGATAATATTGTCCATTCTTGACATGGCCAATACAGGTTTGCTAGGATCTAAAATCTCAAGATCAAGGCCTATACTGGAAAGAGTACCCATTATACGTTTTTTCCGTTTTTCTTCGGTGTAAATGTATTGAATATTATCTTGAATCACAGATCCTTCTTTTTTAATCCATCCAATTCCATGTACCAGATCTTCTCTGTAACTTTTCACCAGTTTCTGAGCTTCTTGTATTGAATCGTTTCTATCTCCGATACAGATGCTGAGCCCGATACCCTGTTTTTTATTTTTTCCACATGCATCTAGTATGTTGGAATATTCTTCGAGGTTGGTTAACTCAGGTACTTCAGACGGTATCGTGAAAACATTTCCAAATATTTTGGGATTGATCTTAACAAGTTCGGTCTTTAAAATATCCTTTTCTTCGTTGCTCAGTTCTGTGAATTTGATTCCATAGGATATACCAATTTTTTCTAGGAATGTCACAGCTCCTTCTTCATCTCCTGAAATTCCTTTCAGAACAGGATTTATGGTGTAGGATAAAGCTTTGTAAAGGGGTTCATTCGATCTGTAAGCAATTTTGAGGTCTTCCCGTATTTCGATGTTTCCAGAGTCTACACCATCATCTTGTATCATTTTGTTGACACCGGTGAATCCATTTTTGTATTGCATATCTCCGAATGCACCAACCAATGCCAAACCTGCAAGATTTTTGCATCCCATTGGTCTGACAGTTAGATAAGAAACTCCTGAACCACTAACATCCTTAGTTCCATCTAATTCGTAGAGGTGTGGATTTACATGTACAATGGAATCTGATAATTCTTCTTTAGAATCAATGGTCTGATGATGATCTGCGATGATCACATCACCTTTAAGTCTTTTAATTCCCCTAAGGTTGCCACTTCCCATATCACAGAAAATAAACAATTTATATTTTTCTTTCAGGAATTTAGCTATATTTTCATCTTTTAATCGGGGTATTATAGTGACATGGAATTTTCCTTGCTGTTTAGCTACTGCATTGCACATTACACCTGCAGCGGAAATTCCATCAGCATCGTTGTGAGAAATAATTCTCACAACATGATCCTGATCGAGATGCCTGCCAAGTAATTCGCAGGCTTCTTTGGCCTTATTTAACAAGGAGTGCTGCTGTTTTTGGATCATATCTCCAACCTTCAGGGAGCACACCTTCCCTTACATAATATCTGACTAGTCTTCTGATTTTAGATTCGATAATCCTCAGGCCTCTCTTGGTGTGAAGGTCCTTTGGATTTTCCTCTAAGTGGTCCCTTATGTTAACTGCTTTTTTTATGAGATTGATGAGTTCTTCAGGGTATTCTTCTGTTTGCCCGTGTTTTTCAAGTACTGCGGTAATTTTTAAACCGGTCACGGTTTTAACATCAGGAATTCCGTACTGATCTCGGAGTATGACTCCAATTACACTCGTTGATTTTCCCTCTTTTCTGAGTTTTAATATTAATTCTTCAATTTCTTCGTTTGAATATTCTGTCCATTCAGGTTTTGCTGCCATTTAATCACCTACGTAATCTTTATACCATATTGCAAACTTTTCAAGTGACTTTCTGCGATGTGAAAATTTATTTTTCTCTTGAGTACTCAGTTCTCCAAAGGATTCTGAATATCCTTCTGGGATAAATAAGGGATCGTATGCAAAACCATTTTCACCCTGTTCTGAGTTACCTATTTTTCCGCTGACAGTGCCTAAAAAATCTCGGGCTCGGTTTTGGGGGTGCAGAACCCAACAGCCGACCTGAATTCGGCAAATCTGTCTGAATTATCACTCATTAGTTTCAATATGCCCTCATTTTTTAGTGTATCTTGAACATATGATGAATACGTTCCAGGAAACCATTTGAGGGATTTAATGAAAATTCCAGCGTCTTCTACTATCACTGGCTTGCCAAGACGCACAGCTACATGTTTAGCACCGAACTTTGCTACATCTACCAGATCTCCTTGGATTTCTGGGTAGCCAAAGTCAACATGTTCCAGTTCGATTCCAAAGTTATCAAAGATACCTTTGGCTTCTTTTACTTTGTGTTGGTTACCAGTTATAAATGTTATCTTCATTTTATGTCACCATCACCAATATTTTTTATTCATTATTTCCAGTATAACGTCCTCTATTTTCTATTTCAGCAACTTTTTTAGTCACTGCATTAAAATCATGAGCATTTTCATATCCTTTGAGTATGTTTATCATACATTCATCTGAAATATCGTTGTGAACCCCTGAAATGGCTTTTTTAAACACCAATAAATCAACTCCCTTATCTTCCACAAGATCAGATATGGTGCCTAATCCAAAGTCAAGGAAGTACACAGATTCCCCACTCAAGATCAGATTCGAACTCGTTAGATCTCCATGTATAATGCCACAATTATGTAACTTAGCTAGATTTTCCCCTATTTCGACACATAACTTTCCTAGGGTGCTGGAATCAGAATGGTCTAATACCTCTTTCACAACCTGTCCATCTATTTTTTCCATCACTATTGAAAAGTTCTTTTTATCCACATCAAAGACCAATGGTGTTTTAACTCCACAACGTTTAGATTCTCCCAACAATTTAGCTTCTTGTTTGGTTCGTTTTTTCCTTAATCTTAAATCAATTTCAGGTATTCTGTAACTTTTTGAAACTCTGTTTTTAATGATTACATCATTATCAAGCCATTTGCCAGGATAAATATTGGCTTCAGCTCCCTTTTCCAGAATATTTTTGGGTAATCTCAATGATTTGCCAGCACGTTTCATCCATGGAACATCAACCTGGTCAGTTCTGTATTTCTGAATGACTCTTGTGTCTTTGATATCTTTGACTAAACCATTTTTATGCATTAATTGCCCCATCCACGCGATCATAGCTCCATTATCGCCGCAGTACTTAACTGGGGGCATGTAAAATTCACAGTAATGTTCCTTGGACATGCTGGCCAGCATTTCTCTTAAACGTGAATTTGCAGCAACACCTCCGCACAACATTACTTCCCTTTTATTGGCATGTGCTATGGCCCGTTCAGTTACCTCTACAAGCATTGAAAACGCAGTTTCCTGCAGACTGTAACATACATCTTCAATGGATTCTCCAGATTCATATTTCCTAATGGCTGCAGTTAAAAGCCCAGAAAAGGAGAGATCCATACCCTTAACAGTGTAGGGGAGTTTGATGTATTTGGAATAATTTTTAGCCATCTTTTCTACTTTTGGACCTCCAGGGTGGCCCAATCCAACTGATCTGCTGAACTGATCAAGACAGTTTCCCATTGCTATATCCAGAGTTTCACCGAATACTCGATATCTTCCAGATTCGTAGGCTATTATTTGTGTATTGCCGCCACTAACGTACAGTGTGACAGGATCAACAGCTCCAGTTGTTAACTTACCAATTTCAACATGGCCTATACAGTGATTTACACCCACAATTGGAATTTTAAGCATTAAAGAAAGGCTTCTCGCCGCTGTTGCTACGGTTCTTAAGGCGGGTCCTAATCCCGGACCTCTGGAAAAGGCCACTAAATCCAAGTCATCCAAAGACAATCCACTTTGATTTAATGAATCGTTGATGAGAGGAACTATATTTGCTGCATGATGTTCAGCAGCTTCTCTAGGATGTATTCCTCCTTTTTCAGGTATCAATGGTTTGCCTGCTGATGCCAGAATGTTATCTTCTGAATCAACTATTCCTACACCTGTTTTTTCTGCAGTACCTTCAATTCCTATACATATCATCCAATCACTTTAATTAGTACCCTTATCTATTCTTCAAATTCTATAAAATTCGTCATCCTTATTTTTCTTTAAGGTTTAAATGAGTTATCATTACTTATATCTTGTTTCATAACAATAAGTACTCTGAAGGTGAGGCAATGGATGAAGCAATTAAGTGTTACGGATCATCAGATAAGATTGATAATTTGAAAGATAAAGACTCTTTATTTTTATGTGTTATAGCAAGCACTGAAACATCTAGAATTCCTGGAATAACTGGAGCAGGGGCCACCCCTGAACTTACTGATTACACTCCTGCTGCAGATGTAGAGTTGGTTATATTGGGAACTCCTATATGTCTTCCAGAAATTCCAAAAACAGTTGTTAATGGTGGATCAGCACCAACACCTGCAGTGATTACAAAGGCGGCACTGGATCTATCGGAAATTCCATTTATGGTGGCTGATGCAGGGGCTGCAATCAAACCAAACGTTCCATATATTAATATTAACTCAGTACCTGGAGGCAATATTGGTAATGGTAAGGCAATGTTAAATTCTGAAGAAATTTTTAACAAAGGCATTATTCTTGGAAAAACCCTTTCTAAACTTACAGATCATCTAATTATGGGAGAAAGCACACCTGCAGGGACTACAACAGCTCTTGGAGTTTTAACTGCTTTGGGATACGATGTTGATCATAAGATCAGTGGAAGCACACCCGTGAATCCTCACGATCTAAAACATAAACTAGTAGAAGATGGACTTCTTGCGTCTGGCTACAAACCAGGAGATCTTAGTGATAAACCATTTAAAGCAGTAGATTCTCTAGGAGATCCAATGATTCCAGCCGTCGCAGGCATTGTTATGGGTAGCAACATTCCTGTTACTCTAGCAGGTGGAACTCAGATGACGGCCGTTTGTGCAGTTATTAAGGCTATAGATCCCGATTATGATTTCAGCGAACTTTCCATAGCAACCACTATATTTGTGGCTGAAGATGAAAGCTCAGATCTCATTTATTTAACGAAACAAATTGGAAACATAACTGTGTTTGCAGTAGATCCTTACTTTGAGAAATCTAATACTGAAGGCCTGATAAACTACACTAAAGGTTCTGTTAAAGAGGGAGTAGGTGCCGGGGGCGCAATGTTTGCAGCACTATTAAAGGGAAACTCAGTGGATGAAATTAGAACAAGAACAGAACAGTTATGTGGGGAAATTTTTAAATAGAATTAGATATATTATTTTTTTAAAAAAGAAGAGAATGTGGATATTAATGATTACATTGCCACAGTTAGGATTATGACAATAATACCTACAGCCCAGCAGTAGTAAGCAAATATCATCAGCGTTCTTTCTTTTATTATTTTCATGAGTAATTTTATTGCCAAGTATCCGAAGATGAGAGCGGCTAAAAACCCTGCTACCATAACTACGAAGGTCGCATCAAAAGAAGTTATATCCTTAACTTGGACTAATGCTGCTCCTAATATGGCGGGAATCGATAATAAAAAGCTGTATCTGGCTGCTAGTTCTCTGTTTAATCCGGAGTAAAGACCAGCAGCGATCGTTGATCCTGACCTTGAAATTCCGGGAGCTATCGATAAAGCTTGAAAAACACCAATCACAATGGCATTTTTTAATGTCATATCTTTAACATCTTTATGTCCTGTTTTTACCCTTTCTGAGGCCCATAATAAGAAACCAGTTATAATAAGGAATATGCCCACGTAAAGTATGTTGCTGAATAAGGCCTCGAACTCACTTTTAAAAAGAATTCCTGCTAATCCTGCTGGAATTGTTCCGATTATTATTAACCATGAAAGTTTTTTGAAGGGTTCATCATTCAAACCTTGTTTGAAGTTACGTCTAAATAAGTCAAGAATACTTGAAATAAAGGATTTAATTATTTGAACTATATCCTTCCAGAAGTACCCTACTACCGCAACCAATGTACCCAAATGAAGTACAGTGTCGAATGCAACGTTTTGAGGGAGATGTAGTACATCAGTCATGAAAACCAAGTGAGCTGAACTACTAACTGGTAAAAATTCCGTTAATCCCTGTATTATACCTAAAATTATTGCTTGTACAATATCCATTTTATAATCACCGTCGTAAAATTGTAAAAATTATCCTAATAAATTATATGTTATAACTTCTAAGTTATTTGTTATAACTTATAACTCTTAGGTCTCACACATAGCTGAGCCAACCATGTTCATCTTCTTCTTCTTCTCCATTAACCATGGAAAAGAAGCTTTCCTGAATCTTTTTAGTAACTTCCCCACGTGTTCCACTACCAACTGTTATTCTGTCAATGGAGCGAACTGGTGTTACTTCGGCAGCTGTACCTGTTAGGAATACCTCATCTGCTATGTATAACATTTCCCGAGGAATATTCTCTTCACGAACTTCCAATGAGAGTTTTTGTGCTATTTTGATTATAGAGTCCCTTGTCAGTCCTGATAAAAGTGAAGAAGATATTGGTGGCGTGTATATTACTCCATCTGAAACAACGAAAATGTTCTCTCCACTACCTTCACTCACCATTCCCTGATAATCTAACATGATGGCTTCATCGTATCCATTGGCTATTGATTCCATCTTAGCTAACTGTGAATTCATGTAGTTCGAACCCGCTTTAGCCATGTTTGGCATGGTGCCTGGAGCCATTCTTCTCCAACTGGAGGTTCCAATATTAACTCCATTTTCAATAGCTTCTTCACCAAGGTATTTTCCCCAAGCCCAAGCAGCAACTACGGTTTCAACCGGACAGTTCAAAGGATAAACACCCAGTTCTCCATAACCCCTAAATGATACAGGCCTTATGTAGCATTCTTTTAGTTGATTGATCTTTATGGTGTCTATCACGGCTTGGCTTAAATCTTCTACTGAGTAGGGAATTTCCATCCGGTATATTTTACCGGAATTTATCAACCTCTTAATGTGATCCTCCAAACGAAAAACTGCAGGACCATTTTTAGTATCGTAACATCTTATTCCCTCAAAAACGCTGGTACCGTAGTGAACAACATGTGAGAGTACGTGTAGATTCGCATCTTTCCAATCTACAAAATTTCCATTAAACCATATTTTTCCATTTTCATCAAATGCCATTTTAAACCCTCAAATTTATTTATAATAATTATGATTCTTACAATAAATAGATTTATAAATCATTAAATAATTACTTTTTACTAAGTAAATATTCGTTTGTAGCTTTTTAGTCCATCTATTTAAGAACAAAAAAAGATGTTGCTAAAATGGCAAATTTACTGATTTCTTGAAAAGGTTTATATATCCAAACACCTAATATGAGAGAAGAGGGCCGGTGGTCTAGGGGTATGATACCTCGCTTACAACGAGGTGATCAGGAGTTCGAATCTCCTCCGGCCCATTTTAATGTGTTTTTTTAGTATTTTAAATTGTATATAATAGTTTTATAATAATAAGAAGTTTTAATGCGCATTAAACTGGTTTAGAACAGTTAGTTATATTATTTTATATGTGCAGGGCCGGTGGTCTAGGGGTATGATACCTCGCTCACACCGAGGTGATCAGGAGTTCGAATCTCCTCCGGCCCATCTAATTATTTCGATGAATGCAGAATAGAATTAGATTAAACTACTTATGGATTTAATTTTATATAGCTGACAAATTTTTAGAGCATCCTCTCAAACAAACTATCAGTGAAAGAAAAATTAGAAATTTATGTGAATTACATAATAATTATGAGTACCACGTAAATAATCATAGAAACAAAAAATACTATGGTTCCTTTGGTTAAAACTTCATTACTATTCTTTTCTACCAAAAATACCAATCCATATGCCAGTAGAGCAGAGGATAATATTTTCGACATGCCTGTGACTGCTGTACTCTTGTTGAAGATCCCTATTACGTATGTTATCAAGGAAGATAGTAGTAAGACTATAACAATAAGTGCAATCGTGTTATGGAGTATGGCCTTAATAGTAGGTACAACTCCGCTCAAATTTATACTGGGACTGATATTTTTACTTTTGACCTTTGATAAACTTTTATTTCCGCCTGAAAAAAGTGCAGACTTTTTACTTGGAGGAATTGATGTGTAAACTTCCCTTTGATCTTCATCATACTCTTCTGAATTGTCTACTTCAGAGTCTTCATAGCCATAATCTTTTTTAGAGAATTTTTTAGCTATGGCAATTATGCCTTCTTTATCCACGAGTTTAATATTTTTTCTCGCGGCGTAATTGGATGCACTGGTTGTGAAGTTTGAGCTAGTGACTACAACCACTTTTGATGCTTGTAATGTTTTTCCAACCATTTCCATTTCTTTTAAAACATCCAAACCCACTTCCCAATGTTCATCATAGTTTTTGCAAGCTACTACGACTCCCATATCTCCCAAAACCGTAGGTAAAACACCATAAATATCAATTACATGACGGGATGTTTTGTAATCTTTATAGACCTTGAACCCAGATTCTTCCATAACCTTTGCAATGAACCTGACCAACCTATCTTTTTCCAATTTACTCACCTTAAAATACTCAAGGGAATGAAATTTTACAATATCTTTATTATCATTATTTAATAGGTAATATTAATTCTTTTCTAATAATAAAATTTAAAATGTGCCCAGCTTCCAATATTTCACTCGCAAACTTTTTGAATATAGACGTATTAATATGTGAGTATGAGAATTCTAATTACTAACGACGATGGTGTCAACTCATCGGGAATTGTGGCTGCTAAAAGGGCCGTTGAGAATTTGGGAACAATTGATGTTGTGGCCCCATCTACTCAACAAAGTGGAATTGGGCATGCTTTAACCTTGTTCGAACCAATACGAGTAACTTCTACAAATTTGATGGATGGAACAGAAGCTTTTTCAGTTTCTGGCACGCCTACTGATTCAGTTATTATAGGGATTTACGAAGTTACAGATTCCAAGCCAGATTTAGTAATATCTGGAATTAATATTGGTGAAAACCTTGGAAAATCTGAGCTTACAACATCTGGAACTATAGGTGCTGCTATGGAAGCAGCTACGCATGGTATTCCTGCTATTTCAGTATCGCTACAGGTATCACGGGGCGACATTAAATTTCATGATGGGCATGTTGCTTTGGATTTCAGGTATTCTGAAAAGATTCTGAATTCTGTAGCTAAGAACGTCATAAAAAAGGCCTTCCTGAAGGAGCAGATTTCATTAATTTGAACATTCCGTCACATCCTTCAAGCGACAAAATCAAGTATACTCGGCTTGGGGAACGAATGTACGGTATTCATATCCAAAAACGTCTAGATCCTAGGGGCAGACCTTACTACTGGATCGATGGAGATCCTGTTGAAAACGATGAGTACGGGACCGATGTTCACACATTAAAAAATGATAGATGTCCTACCATAACACCAATTTCATTGGACTGTACTTCAGATATGCGATTTATGGATGGCTGGTTAGATTGAATCACTCTACATTTTAATTATAGAATTAATTTAGTAGATTCAAAGTAGTCATCGTTAAGTTCAGTATCTTTTTTTCTGTGAATCCTAGATTTTTAATATTTTCAAAAAAAACTTTGACTGGATCTAACTTTATAAAATTCATTGAGTTCCAAATTTTTTGATAAAATTAATTTTAATTTTTGTATTATCAAAAAATTGTTCGTGTCATACCTTTCAAGTGTAAGTCAATATTACAAAATTTTTCTACTGTATACTTTATTCATGAGTAAATCGCTTAGGGGCCAGATTTAAACTCCATATAACTAAATTTTGAAATTTTAAATCATATTCAGTTAAAATGAGCCTTTAAACATGTTATGGTATTGTTTACGATCAAATAATTGTAATATTTTCAACTTAGTTTGAAATGTATTTTGGAATATACAGAATAAAAATATATGAAATTAGGGTATGTATTTAACAAAATAATTCTACTGTAGACCTAATGTGAATAAATGTTTGTTTCAAAACAACTGCAGATCATTAAAATAGTTTCTACTGTATAAAAATTTTTAGGATTCTTAGAATCCCTTTTGAACATCGATTCCTAAAATTGAGTCTGCACCTTCAAAAACAGCCTTAGCAATTTGTGCACTTCCAACAGATCCTGAAGTTGCAGGTAATTTAACAACAGGTGCCAGATTTTTCAGTTTTTCTTTAGTTTTTCCATAGAAATTGAAGGGAGTTTCCATAGCGCCCACTGAACCTGTTAAAACAATACCTTCCACATTATTATTAGCTATTCCTGCAAGTCCATATATTTCCATCAAAACAGTCATTAACATGGTTTCGAATGCAAGTTCTGCCTTGGGATCATCGTTTATATAATTTAAGATCAGTTCTTCTTTGGCTTGGGATACATTAGTATCTATTTCAGCTATTTTAACGGTCCCTGCTCTTGAAAAACATTCATTTGCCGTTTTAATTCCATCATCAATATCTCTCAACATTTCAAGATCTAAAGGTCCGTGAACTATGCCCATGGCACCTAAACAAGCGTCTATGGCACCAATTATCTTGCCGTCTTCAATTATCATTGATACAGAATTTGAACTTATATCTGAAACAATCATATTTTCAAATCCAGTATCTAAATATGCGTTGTAGCATATACTGATTTTTTCTGAGCTTGCATGGTGAGAATAAGCAGCTTTGAATCTGGGATCTAAACATTCAGTATTTTTGTGAATTCCGGGGATCAAAACTGTAGGAATTCCTGATTCGTTGATTTCATCGTATACTGCTGTTCCACCACCTGTGACTTTACCAGCACCATCCATGGAAAGAATTCCCCGATCCTTCACTTGGTTAATTGGAGTTACTTTGTTTATACCATCGCCCATTGCATACGTAATGGCCATCAAATCGATTGAATCAATGTCTATTCTGTTTTTTAACTCTTTCAAAGCAGAAGCTTTACCCTGAGATAATTCATTTCGTCCTATCTTAAAATGCACCGGTTGATCACTCAAAATGGTAAACGAAACACCTGTTGTACCATGATCCATTCCAACGAAGACCATTTAATCACCTATTTGTTTGAAAAGAAGATTTAAAAAAATAAGGAAACTTATTTTTGTAGACCGCAAAGTTTTCTTAATTTAGTACCAACCTTTTCAATTTGGAGGCTGGCTTCTATTGCCCTTAATCTGTTGAGCATTGGTTTTCCGGCTTTATTTTCAAGTGCCCATTCCTTTGCAAATTCACCAGTCTGAATTTCTTTGAGTGCTTTCTTCATTTCAAGACGGGTTTCATCTGTTATTATGCGTTTCCTTCTTGATAAACCGCCGTACTCTGCAGTGTTACTCACATCGTTCCACATTCCTGCAAAACCTTTAGCGTAGATAAGATCGACTATGAGTTTTACTTCGTGGCATGTTTCAAAGTAAGCTATTTCTGGCTGATAGCCCGCATCAACCAGTGTTTGGAAACCAGCTGCTATCAATTCTGTAACTCCTCCACAAAGTACCACTTGTTCACCAAACAGGTCTGTTTCAGTTTCTTCTTTAAAAGTAGTTTCAAGAACGCCTGCTCTGGTTAACCCTGAACCCTGCCCCATTGCAAGTGCTATTTTGAATGCGTCTCCTGTGTAATTTCTTTCAATAGCAACAAGACCTGGAACACCAAATCCTTCCTCGTAAGTTTTCCTAACCATTGCTCCAGGACCTTTAGGAGCTATCATGGTAATATTTACGTCTTTTGGAGGAGTTATATGGCCAAAGTGGATGTTGTATCCATGTGAGAATGATAAGGTATTTCCAGATTCTAAATTATCTTTTATGGATTTTTCATATACTTGGGCTTGGATCTCATCTGGTATAAGCACGTGTATGACGTCTGCTTTTTTAGCTGCTTCTTCAATAGTCATAACAGTTAAACCGGCTTCTTTGGCTTTGTTCCAAGAAGCACCATCTTTTCTTAATCCAACAACCACATTCAATCCACTTTCATGCATGTTTCTTGATTGGGCCATTCCTTGACTACCGTATCCTATGACTGCAACTGTTTTATCCTTAAGTATATCCACGTCCACATCCTTCTCGTAGTACATCTTCATTTTTTCTCCTCCATAAATATATAAAATTCAACACTTCACTGTGCAGTAACTTCAAATTGTTTTTGTTCCCCTTGTAATGGCTGTGGGGCCTGTTCTAGCAATTTCTTTGATTCCAAAAACGCTTACTAGATCTATGAGTGCTTCAATCTTTTCGGGGTCTCCCGTAATTTCTACAGTCAGAGTTTCTGGACTCACATCAACAACCCTACCTCGGAATATGTTGGTGTACTGTATTACTTCAGATCTGGCCTTTTCTGTTACAGTATGTACTTTTATAAGGCATAGCTCTCTTTTAACTGTAATCCCAGGTTCAAGGTCCCGTACTTTAATAACATCTATGAGTTTGTTAAGTTGTTTTGTAATTTGTTCTAGAACCTTTTCATCTCCCTTGGAAATAATGGTCATCCTGGCAAGACCTTCATTTTCGGATGGTCCAACAGTTATTGTTTCGATGTTAAAACCTCTTCTAGTGAATAGACCGGCTACTCTCTGAAGTACACCGGGTTTATGAAGAACCAGAGCACTGATAACGTGAGTTTTGTTTTCATCCAACTCAATCACCACCATTTTCTTTGGCAGATGCTTTCACAACTATTTCATCTGGATATTCCCTTTCTACTTTGTACTCTCCAACTATCTCTGTTATGCCGCATCCTGGAGGTACCATTGGGAGATTCTCGTTGGGATCAATTATTACATCAAGAAGGTATGGTTCTCCTGATTTAATTGCTCTTTTAATGGCTTCTTTCATTTCTCCTGGTTTTTTAATTCTTTCGGCCTTAACACCAAAAGACTCTGCTAGTTTAACAAAATCTGGACTTTCTCCAAGATGGGTTTGGGACATTCTTTCGTCGTAAAATAATTTCTGCCACTGTGCAACCATTCCCAGATGTCTGTTGTCTAGAACCACGATAATTACAGGAATATCGTATTCCTTAATAGTTGCAAGATCCTGACAAACCATCAGGAAACCTCCGTCACCACAAACTGCAATGACATCGTTATTTGGTTTAGCTATTTTAGCACCAATTGCTGCGGGGAATCCGAATCCCATCGTACCCAATCCTCCAGATGAAATAAATTTCCTAGGATTATTAACATCAAAATAATGGGCCATCCACATCTGGTTTTGACCTACATCTGTTGTTACTATTGTATCATCTGTAATAGCTTCGGATAATTCCTTTATAACTTGTTGTGGTTTTAATGGCACTTCATTAAATGATAAACGAGGAATGCATGAATTTTTAAAGTCCTTAACATAGTTCAACCATTCTTGTTTCAGTTCAGGTTTGGGGTCAAAGACATTTATGAGATCTCCTAGGACGGTCTTTGCATCTCCTACTATTGGAACATCAACATCCACGTTTTTTCCTATTTCTGCGGGATCTACATCTATGTGTAAGATCTTTGCATTTTTAGCAAATTTGGATAATAATCCTGTAGTTCTGTCCGAAAATCTGCATCCAATGGCAATTAGGCAGTCGCATTCATCTACAATGAAATTTGAAACCTTTCTTCCATGCATACCAAGCATTCCCAAGGAAAGCGGGTTGTCTTCTGGGAAGGATCCCTTGCCCATCAAAGATGTGCTTACAGGAGCGTTAATAACATTTGCAAATTGTAAAAGCTCTTCTGTTGCACCGGATAGTATTATTCCTCCTCCGGCCAATATCACTGGCTTTTTAGATTCCTGTATTAATTTTGCCGCCCTTTTCAGCTGTTTAGGATGTCCCTTCAGTGTAGGCTTGTAGCCTGGTAATTCCATATCTTTGGCAGATTCAAATTCAAATTCTTCCTCTTGCACATCTTTAGGGAGATCTAGAACAACTGGCCCTGGTCTTCCAGTTCCTGCGATATAAAATGCAGATTTTATCATTCCAGGGATTTCATCAGCCTTCATGGGCTGGTAATTATGTTTAGTTATTGGCATTGTGATACCAATAGTATCTACTTCTTGAAATGCATCATTTCCAATTAAATGGGAAGAAACTTGACCTGCAATCGCCAAAATTGGAGATGAATCCATATATGCTGTTGCAATACCTGTAATGAGATTCGTTGCACCGGGTCCTGAAGTTCCAATGCACACTCCCACATTTCCTGAAGCCCTTGCAAACCCATCGGCTGCATGAGCTGCACACTGTTCGTGCCTTACAAGTATATGTTTTAGGTCTGAGTCGTATAGTACATCATATAAAGGTAGTAAAACTCCCCCGGATAACCGAAAACAATTTCTACACCTTGATCTGTGAGTGATTTGATTATGGCTTCGCCACCTTTCATAAAAAACACCTTATAATTTAATTAATTTACATTACAAACAATTGTTATTATCTACTTTCGCAGAATAAATTTTTGTTCAATTCAACTTTTAGTGTTACTGTATATATTTTCTTTCATTGAAAATTAACTTCATTGTGAAAGGTTCAAAAATATTGTTAACATTTAACCAAACAGACTTTTAAACATAAAAGTCAGTGGGACTTGAAAAAATTATCCAGTTTCATAATCGGGATCTAGATCGATTTTTAAGAATGGGAAATAGTGTAAAAACTTATTCTTTATAAACAATGTCAAATTTAAATAAATTAAAGGTAATTAGAATGTTTTAGTTATAAACTCAAAAGTCTTAATGAGTGTATTTTAGTGATGTATGATGTCATAAATTTAATTTAAGGAGGATTTCGATGAATATTCTTGTAGTTGGAACCGGAGCAAGAGAACATGCCATATGTAATTCGATTAAAGATGCAGAATTGTACTCTATAATGAGTAACAAAAATCCTGGAATAGCCAGAATTTCAAAATACCAAATTGGTAATGAAAAGGATATTGAAGGTGTCAAAAAATTTGCTAAATCCAACAATATTGACATGGCAATAATTGGTCCAGAGGCACCCCTCGAAATGGGGATTGTCAACGAACTTATTGAAGAAGGAATTGGCTGTGTGGGGCCAACAAAAGAAGCAGCACGCATTGAAACAGACAAAGCATTCATGAGAGACTTGTTTGAAACTCATAAGATAGATGGATCCATTGTTTACAAAGTGTTTGACAATGTAGGGGACGCTGGAGAATTTATTGATGATTTTGATAAGGATGTAGTAATCAAACCAATAGGTCTAACAGGTGGAAAGGGAGTTAAAATTGTCGGAGAACACCTTGAAGATGGAGAAGCAGCCAAAAAATACGTGGATGAAATAATAAATAACAAAATCAGTGGCCATGCTCAAGTGGTAATTGAAGAAAGGCTTATAGGAGAAGAATTCACAGTACAAGCATTTGTTGATGGTGACAAAATTTTACCCATGCCTGCAGCACAGGATCATCCCCATGCTTATGAAGGAGATCAAGGACCTATAACTGGGGGAATGGGTTCATATTCAGATGCCACTGGGCTGCTTCCATTCCTTGATCACAAAAGTTACAGAAAAGCAGTGAAGATCATGGAAGACACTGTGAAGGCAGTAAAAACTGAATCAGATCCCTACAAAGGTATTTTATACGGCCAATTTATGCTGTGTAGTGATGGTCCAAAAATGGTTGAATACAACGCACGATTTGGAGATCCTGAAGCCATGAATGTGTTACCTCTACTTAAAACAGATTTTGTTGAAATTTGTGAAGGGATTGTCGATGGAAATCTTAAAAAAGCTGAGTTTGAACACAAATCCACAGTGTGCAAGTACATAGTACCAAATGGTTATCCAGAAACAGCTAAAGCAGGACAAGTTATAGAGGTTGATGAAACAAAAATCAACGATGCTGGAGCTATGGTGTACTACGCTGCTGTAAATGAGAAGGATAACAAAATTTACACCTCAGCTTCAAGGGCTTTGGGAATTGTTGGTGTTGGTAACACCATCACAGAAGCTGAAGAAATATGTGAGAAAGCTACAAGTTATGTGAAAGGAGATGTTTACCATAGGAGTGATGTTGGTACAGAAGAATTAGTTCAAAAGAGGGTGGTAAATATGCAGAAGCTCAGATTTGAAGCGGGACTGAGATTTTAATTCATCTTCTTTTTTTTAGTTAAATTTAAATAAAAGAGGTTCAATATATTCTAATTCTTAAGAGAAATGCATTATGGGGAGTAATGAATGAAACATCTACTATCAGTTTTGGATGCTAAGGATGAAATATTTGAAATTTTGGAGCTTGCTGGGAAGTTCAAAGAAGACCCATATGGTCTGAAACCTCTAGAAAATAAAACTCTAGCCATGATCTTTGAAAAAGCTTCAACACGTACAAGAATTTCATTTGAAATGGCAATGTTACATCTTGGAGGCAATCCCCTTTATCTATCAGCTGCAGATATGCAGCTTGGACGTGGTGAGATCATAGAAGACACCGCAATGGTGATGTCACGCTATGTTGATGGGGTTATGATAAGGGCCAAGGAACATGAAGAAGTAGTAAAATTTTCTGAATATTCTACTGTTCCAGTTATCAATGGTCTCACAAATAGGGAGCATCCTTGCCAAGCTTTAACAGATATTTTCACGATATATGAGCATAAACAGAGTTACAATGTTAAAATGGCATTTTTAGGGGATGGAAATAACGTTTGTAATTCCCTGCTTCTGGCTTGTGCTTATGTTGGAATGGACATGACTGTGGTGTGTCCTATTGGCTACGAACCAGACGCCGCAATATATGATGAAGCATTAAAAATAGCAGAAAATACTGGATCGAAGATTGAGATCACTCCAATTGTTAGTGAAGGAGTTAAAGATGCAGATATCATATATACTGATGTTTGGGTGAGCATGGGGGATGAAGCTGAAAAATTGAAGCGTATTGAAGACCTTAAAAATTATCAGGTCAACATGGAACTCCTAACCTTTGCAAAACCAGACGCATGTGTGATGCATTGTTTACCAGCAATTCGGGGCCAAGAAATTACAGACGAAGTAATGAAGAGTGATCGTTCCATCATATGGGATCAAGCTGAAAATAGAATGCATGTTCAGACTGCAGTTTTGTACAATATTTTAAAATAAAAAAATAGATATGAGAGTCCTACATGGACTCTGGAGCTTCTATTCCGATCAATTCAAGGCTATTTCTAATGGTTATCCTGAATTTATCAACAATGAGAAGTCTCAAATCTTCTTTTTCAGAATCTATTACAGGCAGGGCTTTGTAAAATTTGTTAAATCCTCCAGCTAAATCCAATGAGTACTGTGCAATGTTATGAACCCTGTTTATTCTTGCTGATTCTTCTATGGTTGCTGAGAATTTGGACATTAATTTAACAAGTTCAATCTCAAGTTTATCATCCAAATCAAAATCATCGATTTTTATGGAATTCCTATCATAATTGGCATTTTCAAGTAGTTTACATGCCCTTGCATGTGCGTACTGAATAGATGCACAGCCCCTTTCGAAACTGAGTGCTTCGTCCCATTTGAAAACTATATGTTTTTCTGGTGACAATCGGGCAATATAATATCTTATAGCACCAATACCCACTATTTCAGCTATTTTCAAACGTTCAGATTCTTCAAGGTCTGTTCTTCGTTTTTCAATTTCTATCATGGCTCTGGATACGGCCTCATTCATCAATTCATCCACGCTAATGAAAACTCCTCGCCTTGTGGACATGGATCCTTCTGGAAGTGTGATAAATTCGTAAAATATTGTTTCGGGTGGTTTAGCTCCTAATAACTCCAGTGGTACCTTGAGTTGATCTATGGCTAGTTTGTGATCTGATCCCAGAACATCTATGTACCTGTCTGATCCTTCGGATTTTTCCTTGTGGTATGCAAGATCCCTTGTGGCGTAGAGGGAAGTTCCGTCTGAACGTATGAGTATCAGTTCCTTTTCTATACCATAACTGTTAAGGTCCATATAGACAACTTCGTTCTTCTGGATGTATCCATCTAGATATTTTAATATATTGGCAACACTACCATTTTTAATGAAGCGACTCTCCCATATAAATGCATCATGGTTAACATTCAACCGTTTAGAGGTAGTTGATATACCCTCTAGACAGTTTTTAACCACGCCTTCAAACATTTTCTCTAGTTCAGGATCATCACCCTTTTCGTAGCGTTTCAGTAAAGCACTTACTTCATCCTTAATTTCTGGATTTGCACGAAGTTTTTCATTTACGTTGAAGTAGAGTTTACCTATTTCATGATCAGGTTTTCCAAATGGGTCCATGTTATAATCCAGATTCAACAGGCCCCAAACAATCATTGCAATTTGCCTGCCCATATCATTTACATAGTACTGGGTTTCAACCTCGTATCCTGCAGATTTCAGTACACGTGCAAGGGAATCTCCGATTATTGAATTTCTTATGTGCCCTATGTGGAGGGGGCCGTTGGGGTTTGCGGAGGTGTGTTCCAATATAATTTTAGTGGTATTCGACTCAAGTTTCCCATAGTCTTCATTGATGGAATTCAAAACCAGACTCGAAAACTCGTTGTAATTAGCATAAAAATTTATGTAGGGTCCTTTAGATTCTACCTTACTAAATATGTCTGGAATTTTTAAAACCTTTAAAATTTCCTGTGTAATATCCATTGGGGAACGTTTAAGTTCTTTAGCCAGTTGAAAGGAAACTGAACTGGCAACATCTCCCAGTTCTGGATTTGGAGGTTCTTCAACCTTGATTTCATCTGGAATTTCCCAACCTAAACTCGTAATAGCATCTGAAAGTGCATTAATTGATTCTGATATTAATATTCTGTACATTAAAACTCACCGTTGTGTTAAATTTAATTTTTAATAAATAAAAAAGAGATTTCAGGAAATTCCTGAAATGTTAAATTACAATCCTCTTATCCATAATGTGATGTATCCCACTTTTGGAATAACAAATGGAGTGTTTCCTAGCGTAACCACCTTTGCCATGACTTGATCGTGGTAAACTGGTTCAGGATCATGAACCGGGTTATTATCTCCCTTGGTTACATAATAGGGCGTTCCATTCACGTCAGTTCCAGTCTCGACGATCCTGTGAATAACTGGATCAGGGAACCATGTAGCCTGGTAAATAACAATGTCTCCAACCTTTAAATCATCTTTATTTATTTCTGGAATGCCCAAAAAATCCGTTTTTTCAATAACTACTACGTCACCTCTGTAAAATACAGGTTCCATACTTCCGGATACTACAACGTTCATATGTTGTGCTAATATTATTCCAATGACAATTATTACAACATAACTAATTATTTCACGGTTATCGGCCATTGTTCATACTCCTACCTTAATATTGCTCCTTCATCTGCAGATGTTGCTAACTTTCTGTATCTAGCAAGCCAGCCCTTGACAGGTCTTTCGGGTTTATCTGCTTCTTTGATTCTTTCTTTGATTTCCGATTCAGGTACTAAAAGTTCCAATTTTCTATTTGGAATATCTATTTTAATAATATCTCCGTTGTTTACAGCAGCTATTGGACCATTAGCCATGGCTTCGGGGGATATGTGCCCTATTGATGGGCCACGTGTTCCACCTGAAAATCTCCCATCGGTGATGAGTGCCACAGATTTTATTTCCATACCCGATATGGCCGAGGTAGGATTTAACATTTCCCTCATACCAGGTCCGCCCTTCGGACCTTCGTACCGGATGACTATAACATCGCCTTCATCAATTTTCCCGCTGAAAATGGCTTCTACACACTCTTCTTCACTGTCAAATACTTTTGCAGGACCTTCATGTACCATCATATCTTCATTGACAGCCCCTTGTTTAACAACAGATCCATTTGGGGCTAGGTTACCCTTAAGTACTGCAATGCCCCCTTCAACATGTATGGGATCTTCTAGTGTGTGAATGACGTTTCCATCTAAAACCTTTGCATCTTGAATGTTTTCGCCTAAACTTTTGCCTGTACACGTAATGGTAGTAACATCCAACTTGCCTTCAATTACCTTAAAAACTGCAGGTATTCCTCCTGCATTATCTAGATCTAACATGGTGTGTTCACCTGCAGGACTGAGGGCAGTTATGTGGGGAAATTCTTTGCTCATATCGTTGAACAGATCCAGATCCACCTTAACTCCATGTTCTTCAAGTTCATGTGCAATTGCAGGAACATGAAGGGCTGTGTTGGAAGAACCTCCCAATGCCATATCGACTGCTATTGCATTTTCAAATGCCTGTTGCGTCATTATCTTGGAGGGAGTTATATTTTTTTCCACAAGTTCAAGGATCTTTTTCCCGGATTCTGATGCCAATTTAAGCTTTTTCTTGTCAACTGCATGTGCTGTTGCACAGTAGGGTAAACTCATTCCAATGGCTTCAGTAATACATGCCATTGTATTTGCAGTGAACAAACCCGAACAAGAGCCTGGTCCTGGACATGCACATCGTTCCAGTTCGTCAAGATCTTCTTCAGTCATTTTGCCTGTTGAAACAGCCCCTACTCCTTCGTAAACATCGATGAAATCAACATTCTTTCCTTTAAATGTACCTGGAA
The DNA here is from genome assembly GCA_024167805.1 of Methanobacterium sp. ERen5. Taxonomy (GTDB): domain Archaea; phylum Methanobacteriota; class Methanobacteria; order Methanobacteriales; family Methanobacteriaceae; genus Methanobacterium_B. Next base: position 1,209,764 of record CP099988.1, read on the forward strand.
GCATAGGTCCACCAGTAACAACTATTGCAGGAATATCTAATCTTGCAGCAGCCATGAGCATGCCGGGTACAATTTTGTCACAGGTTGGAATGAGGACCAGACCATCAAATTGATGTGCCATGGTCATGCTTTCAACCGTATCTGCAACAATTTCCCTTGATGCAAGGGAGTATCTCATGCCCTCATGATTCATGGCCAATCCATCACAAATTGCCATTGTGTTAAATTCGAATCCAATTCCTCCGGCCTCTGCAATACTCTTTTTAACAGCCTGTGCAATGGAGTTAAGGTGCACATGTCCCGGAACAATATCTGTATAACTGTTTGCAATACCTATGAAAGGCTTTTTCATATCTGCATCGTTTAATCCACAAGCTCTCAACAGAGATCTGTGCGGAGCTCGATGTAATCCCTTTTTAATAGTGTCACTTCTCATTCGATCACCATGAGTTAATATAAAAATTAATAATTCAGATAAAAAATTTTGTAATTTATTCTGGACTATATTTATATAACAATTTGTAGTACATTTATAATTATCATATCATTTAAAATGAACATTCAAACAATTTAATTTTGTTTGTACAAAAACCTGTTTTCAATAACTACATAAATAAAATTGTTTAAATTTATATTAATGGTTTTCAATATCATTTCTAAATTATGAGATGGAATTGCATAACAATTCTTAAAGTAATTTTATGGAAATAGTAGAAATCAACAGTTTTTTTAATATATTAACTAAGGTGGTACAATGAGAATACTTTTGATTCATTCTGATTATTTAAAATACAAAACCAAATCCAAAACAAGGATAGCTGAAAAAATACCTGAGGATAAGAAACAGGGAGAGTATGAGAATGCTCTTGTGGTATTCACAGCTGTTGAGAAGGAAGACGAAAAAAATCCAGATATCATCGTTGAAAATGCTATTAACGAGATTAAAGATGTATTTGGTAAAGTTGGGGCAGAAATTGTAGCAATATATCCTTATGCGCATTTAAGTTCCTCTTTAAGTTCTCCAGATATGGCGAAGAAGATTTTATCTAGCATGGAAACTGGCCTAGCTGATTTGGGTGTAAATGTCCAGAGGGTTCCTTTCGGATGGTACAAATCATTTGAAGTTGCATGTAAGGGTCATCCACTTTCTGAACTATCAAGAACGATAACCGATGAAAAACCAGAATCTTCTGAAGAATCTAAAGAAGAATCAGAATCAGCAAAATCTGAATTTTACATGCTGACAGATGGGAAGATTATTGATGTGGAAGACTACAATTTCGAAAATAACGATCTCAAGAAGCTGGTTGATTATGAGTTGGGTCGAGGTGAATCCACAGGAGAAGAACCACCCCACGTAAAAATTATGAGGGAGAAACACTTTGCAGATTATGAACCATCTGCTGACGTTGGTCATTTAAGATGGTATCCTAAGGGCAGGTTAATACGTGATCTTCTAGCGGATTATGTTTACAACTTGGTAACTGAAAGGGGAGCAATGCCAGTTGAAACTCCAATAATGTACGACTTGGCAGATGATGCCATTAGGGTGCATGCCGAGAAATTCGGTGAGAGACAGTACAGAATGGGCACAAAAAACAAGGAATTAATGTTAAGATATGCGTGCTGTTTCGGGGCATTTAGAGTGCTTTCAGATTCCTTTTTAACCTGGAAAAACCTTCCTGTAGGTATATATGAATTATCAACCTACAGTTTCAGATTAGAGAAAAAAGGAGAAGTTGTCGGCCTAAAACGTTTAAGAGGATTTACAATGCCTGATCTCCATACTGTATGTGCAGATGTTGACCATGCAATGGTGGAATTTGATGGCCAAATTGACATGTGCAAACAAACTGGAATAGACCTTGAAGTCAACTACGAAGTTATAATGAGGGCAACCAAGGACTTTTTAGAAGAAAACAAAGAATGGGTCTTTTCTTCTGCAGATAAAATAGGGAAGCCTGTTTTATTAGAAATTTTACCTGAAAGAAAGCATTATTGGATTGCAAAGATGGATTTTGCAGCAATAGATTATCTTGGAAGGCCAATTGAGAATCCAACCATACAGATCGATGTGGAGAGTGGTGAAAGGTTTGGAATAACATACATCGATCCAGATGAGAACGAAGTACATCCAATCATCATTCACTGCAGTCCTACTGGTAGTATAGAAAGAGTAATTTGCAGTTTACTTGAAAAAAGTGCCATTGAAAGAAACTTTAGACCTCCAATGTTGCCTATTTGGTTAACCCCTTCACAAGTTAGGGTGATTCCAATTGCTGAACGTCACAATGACTTTGCTCAGGATGTAGTTCAAAAGATAAGGGATCAACATGTCAGGGTAGATCTTGATGAAAGACATGAAACTGTTGGTAAGAAAATTAGAAATGCAGCAGGAGACTGGGTGCCATACGTTATTGTAATAGGTGACAGAGAACTCGAAGGTGGAGCTGTTACTGTAAATGTACGAGAAACTAATGAAAAGATAGAAATGAATCTTGATGAATTAGTCAACAGAATCCACGAAGAAACTAATGGTATGCCATTTAGAAAACTTCCACTTCCAATTACATTGGGAAATAGGGTTAATTTCTAATCTTATCTTTCCACCTTTCTATTTTTTTTGATTGGATTAACTGTTCAGATTTATTTTTCGGGTAAATATTTAATTTTCTTCTATTTATTGGATATAATTCACATTATTTTGGGAAATTTAATTGTTTTAATCGATTATTCCTTCTTTGGGCTAGGAATTTAAGATAAATATTTATATTATAAGTTATAAGTTATAATTTAGAACTTATAATAACCAATGGAGGCAGACCACATGGCCGAAATAATAGCAATACTAAATCAAAAGGGGGCTGTGGTAAAACAACAACTGCAGTAAATTTAGCAGCAGCCCTAGCACTTAATGATAAGCGTGTTCTTGTAGTGGATATGGATCCACAGGGAAATGCAACAACTGGTTTTGGAATACAAAAAAATGAAGTAGATAGTACCATATATTCTGTTTTAACAGGCAATAGCAGTGTTGAAGATGCAACAGTTTCAACCGATATCTCAGGGCTTGATGTTGTACCTAGTAATATTGCTTTGAGTGGTGCTGAAATTGAATTAAGTAAAGAAGTTGGATACCACACTATTCTTGAATTGGCAATGGAGGATGTGGCTGAAAATTATGACTATGTATTTATTGATGTTCCACCTTCACTGGGTATTTTGACGATTAACTGTCTTGTAGCAGCAAACAGTGTTATAATACCAATACAGGCTGAATTTTATGCGTTGGAAGGTATGGCAGATTTGTTAGAAGCCATAGGCTTGGTAGAAAAAAGATTAAAAAGTCCTTCTCCAATTAAAGGTATTTTACTCACACTTTACGATTCAAGAACACGCCTTGGAAGGGATGTATACAGCAATGTTAAGGAGTACTTTGGGCAATCCGAATACGTATTTAAGACTACCATTCCTCGAAATGTTACCCTTGCAGAAGCACCGAGCCATGGTAAACCTTGTATCGTATACGATGAAGAATCGAGTGGTTCCCAAGCTTACGTAGATCTGGCAAAGGAAATCATCAAGATAGATGGGACGGTGGACAATAAATGACTCAGAAAAAAGAAAGTGCTCTTGGAAGAGGGTTAGATGCATTGATACGGATGGAACCAGAAGAAGAGAAATCTGAAGAGCCACAAAAATCCAGTGAAAAACCAAGATCTAGAGCTTCTAATCCTAAAACCAGTAAACGTAAATCAACACCTACGAAACAAAGATCCTCTAAAAAATCTAAGGCGGAAATCCAAGACAACTCTATTCAAGAAGATCTTGTGGACAGTGTTATTGTTGAGGTAAATAAAAACCCCAGAATATCTTTATGGTCTGCTAAATCTGCTGCAGTGTTAAGGTTACTAAAAAAGACAAAGCCGGAATTCAGTATTAGTAAAGAAGCATCTGCACTTATTGAAGATGCTGTTAAAGATAAGTATCCTGAACTTTGGGAAGTGTTTGAAGACAAAAATATATGATACTTATAACTTATCTGTTCTAACTTATATCTTATAAGTTATAACTTATACTAATTTTTTTACAGGATAATCTACAAGAATTAATCTCTTAAAGGGTAGTCTGATAAGAATTTTTGAGTTTAACAAATATTTCAGCTTTTTTAATATTTACGCCGATATTTTTAAGTTCTTCTAAACTTTTATATTGCTTTCCACGCTTTCTGGATTCAATAATCCTTCTGGCTGAGATTTTTCCAATACCTGGAACTCTGAGTAGCTCTTTATAAGTTGCGGTGTTGAGTTCAATTGGAAACATGTCCATGTTCGAAACTGCAGTAACATACTTAGGATCCATATCAAGGGTCATGTTACCATCCTCTTCAAAGGTCAGTTCTTTCAGATCGAATCCATATGATTTAACAAGATGATCTGCTTGATAGAGTCTTCCAGTTCTTAAAGGAGCAGGTTCTTCATGACCTTCGAGGGGTGTACCCTCCATGGAATTAAAAGCACTGAAGTAGCTTCTTCTAATATCCATTTTTTTATAAAGCCAATTTACTCTCTTTAGAATATCAGAATCTGATTCAGGGGCGGCCCCGACTATGAATTGTGTGGTGTGGCCTGAGGGTGCTAGATTCTCATCCTTTTTCATCAGTCTTTTGATCCATGCCATCCTCCTCAATATATCAGTGTTAAAATTTTTGGTTGATGATAGTTCGTTGAACCCTTCAGAAGTAGCTGCTTCAATGTTTATACTGACACGATTAGCAAGGCTCATGGCTCTTTTAATCATTTCATAGGAGGATCCTGGCAGTATCTTCAAATGAATATAACCCTGATACCCGTGTTCCATCCTGAGCTGCCTTGCGACTTCGACCATGTTTTCCATTGACACGTCAATATCTCCAGGAACCCCGGAACTTAAAAAAGGCCTTCAACCAACTTGTTATTGTAGTATTCAAGAAAGATGGATGTCAGTTCCGAGGGAGATAGTTCCACCCTGTTGAATTTGTTGGCACAGTTATTGACACAGTAAGTACAATCATTTGAACATTTGTTGGTCATTAAAACCTTAAAAAGCGGCATGCAGATACCGTTAGGATTCGTTGCATTATAAACTCCGGGTAATTTCTCTGAAAAAAATTGTCTGGATTGTAATTTCCATAATTACATCTGTCATATTTGGCAGATTCTCCCAGAATTTCCATTCTTCTTACTCTGTTCATTACAAAAAATATATGAGTTGATATTAATTATAATTTTTTGAAAATAATCAAATTATAAATAAGATCAACACTCACTAAATAGTATGAGAGCCGTTATAGCAGGAACAGGAAGTGCAGTTGGCAAAACAACAATTTCTACGGGTATAATGAGCGCACTTTCATCTGAGTACAATGTCCAGCCCTTTAAAGCTGGTCCTGATTATATAGATCCGACCTATCATGGTTTAGCCACTGGAAATGTTTCAAGAAATCTAGATTCTTTTTTCATGTCCGATGGCCAAATTCGCGAAGCATTTGAAAGGGGAATAAATAGCTCTAAATCAGACATGGGTTTAATAGAAGGTGTGAGGGGTCTTTATGAAGGAATAAGTCCATTGGGTGATGTGGGTAGCACGGCCTCCGTGGCAAAAGCCCTAAATGCACCAGTAGTTCTGATTCTAAACTCGCGTAGCCTTGTTAAAAGTGCGGCTGCAGTAGTTATTGGATTTAAAACGCTTGATCCATCTATACGGATAGATGGGGTTATTTTAAACTATGTGAAAAATAAAAAACACTATTTAAAAACCAAAGAAGCCGTGGAAAAACTCTCAGACACTCCTGTAATAGGAGGCATACCCAGAAAAGAAGCTATAACTGTAGAACAACGACATCTGGGATTGGTACCTGCTGTAGAACGTGAAAATATTCTCCAATCCATTGAGAAATGGGGAGAAGAAATGACCAAAAACATAGATCTAGATGCCCTAATAGATATAATGAAAAATTCCGGGAATTTACCTCGTGGAAGAGAACCCATTTGGGAGGAAGGAAATAAGAAACCAGTTAAGATAGGGGTAGCAATGGATGAAGTATTCACTTTCTATTACAAAGAAAACATAGAATCCTTAGAAGCAAATAAAGCTAAAATTATTCCATTCAGCCCTATGCATGATGAAACAATTCCTGATGTGGATGGATTGTACATTGGAGGGGTTACCCTGAAATATTTACCAAGGAACTATCCAGAAACAGTTCTATGAGGGAATCAATACTTAAGTTTCACAATGATGCCAATCCCATTTATGCAGAATGTGGGGGTCTGATGTACTTATCCAATTCTATAAATGGCCATTCAATGTGCAATGTTTTTAAATATCCTTCAATGATGACTAAGAATGTTCAAGCATTGAGTTATGTTATTTCAGAAGCACAAAATGATAACATTATTTTAAACAAGGGGGAACAGTTTAAAGGTCATGAATTCCACTATTCAAAGATCGAAGTAGCTGGAAACAATCCTAAATATGCCTTTAAAATATTAAGAGGTCGTGGAATAGATGGTTCTAATGATGGTTTAATGGAAAACAACACAGTTTCAAGCTATGTTCATACCCATGTAGCTGCCTGTCCCCAGTTTGGTTTAAATTTTGCAAGGAACTCACACAGCAAAGATTCATAAACTTGATCATAAGTGGAGATAACAATGAAAATAGCAGTTTTAGCAGAAATGGCACCAGCAAAAACATTTGTACCGATTATTCAACAATTAAATGCGGATGTAATTGGATTAACCCATGGTCATGGAGTCGAAGAAATATTGGGTAAATACTGTACGGAGATACATTCCATTGGCCAGAGTAGGGGGCATGGTGCTAAAAAACGTTCCAACTCTAAGATAGCTACTTTGGTGATGCAGGATGTCTGGCAGGTCATTAAATCCCTAAGGGGCAGGGATATTGATCTTTTAATGACATGTGGAAATGCTGGCGATGTCCGAAAAGGGATATCCGCAGCCAAAATCCTTAGAATACCAAACTTACACATCGAACAAGACATTTTCAATCCAATAGAAATGTTGGCATTTTCAAATCTAGTCACTGTACCATCTCCTGAATATAAAGAATATGTAGAAGCCAAGTATGGCCTCAAAAATGTCCATTCAATTGGTGGCTATCCTATGGCAGTTTACGTGGACAAACTTGAAATGGAAGATTCTGATTCTGTTAAAACTAAATATGCTGTAGATGACTTTTATTTACTTGTTTTAGGGGGAGATGTGAAGGGTGAAGATGTTCCAAATATTATACGACAAATGGAAAGTCTCAATACAGATGTACTTGTTGTTCCATTTAGATTCAGCGAATCTTACGTTAAATCCTTCATAAAATCTCCAAATTTAAAGGTTTTAGAGGGATATGTTGAGTTACCCGGACTTATGGAGGCATCTAAGGGGATAATCTATGGTGCTGGTATGGGCCTAACCATTGAAGCCGGAGTACTTTCCACCCCTGCAGTTAAAATAGCTGGATTTCACAGGAAACATGCAAGTGTGGATCTGGCTCATGAAATAGGGATCGAAGTTGTTGAAATAAATGATATTGCAGATGCTGTCAGGGAAATAAAAACTCCCAATGGTAGAAAATTAGTAAATAATGGCGAAACTGCAGTTAAAAACACTCTAGAAATTATAAAAAATTTTGATAAACTCAAAACCGCATCAAGCGGCATTCAAAGCTTTAAAAGTATATGGAATGCTAGATCCGAATTTAAATGACTTATATCTCATAAATTTATTCAATAAACTAAATATTGCGAGTTAAATTATTCTAGACATTAAATTTTGGATTGAATACAGATATGAATTTATTTATTCCTAATTTTAAAGGATCAGTATGGGTATATCAAATCTAATTTTAGTTCTCTTTATATCGTCCTTCTCAACACCTATAAAAGCTTAGTCAAAAAAATTAAATCAAAAAATACTTATTAGATCATTTGAATAGCAAGTCTGGTGATAAAATGGTTGTAAAAATAGGAATCATTAAATGCGGTAACATCGGTACCTCCCCAGTAATTGACTTATTACTTGATGAGAGGGCTGACAGACCAAACATAGATACTTGTGTAGTTGGTTCTGGGGCTAAAATGAACCCAGAAGAAATCGAAAAGGCTGTACCATTAATGTTAGAAATGGACAGAGATTTTGTTATATTCATAAGCCCAAACCCAGGTGCACCAGGCCCTGCTAAAGCTAGAGAATTATTATCTGCAGCAGACGTTCCTGCAATCATAATTGGTGACGCTCCAGGATTAAGATCCAAGGACGAAATGGATGAACAAGGCTTAGGCTACATCATCGTCAAAGCAGACCCAATGATAGGTGCAAGGAGAGAATTCCTTGACCCAACAGAAATGGCATCTTTCAACTCCGATGTAATTAAAGTGTTAGCTTTAACCGGAGCATACAGAGTAGTTCAGAACACAATCGATGCTGCAGTAACTGCAGTTGAATCTGGAGAAACTCTCGAACTCCCTAAAGTTGTAATAACAAGGGATAAAGCTGTCGAAGCAGCTGCTTTCGGTAGCCCATACGCAAAAGCAAAAGCAATGGCTGCATACGAAATAGCAACCAAAGTGGCAGACATAGATGTCGAAGGATGTTTCATGGTTAGGGACGCTGAAAAGTACATACCTTTAGTTGCATCAGCTCACGAAATGTTAGGTGTAGCAGCTAAATTAGCATCTGAAGCAAGAGATATAGAAAAAGCTAACGACACCGTTGTAAGGACTCCTCACGGTGGAAAAGGCCAGACTCTAAGTAAAGTCGCTTTAGCTGACAAACCACAATAAACATACTCTAAAACGGCCAACTTTGGTCGTTTAAATATTTTTTTGAATTATATTATTTTTAGATTTTTTCAATAATTTTACGGGTGTAACATGATAGAAGATCTTATTGAAAGATTGTATGAAGCAGCTAGCATGAATAGATGGAACGATCATATCCGACCAGTAGAATTAACGGAATTGGATAAACAAGCACATAAAATGGTTTTAGCATATGTGATTGCCAAATTTGAGGAAAAAGATAGAAATGCTGTTGTAAACTGGCAAAAACTCATCGAAGGCGGTATTTTTGAATTTTTACACAGAACCATATTAACTGATTTGAAACCTCCAATATTCCATAAGATGATGGAGGAAAAGGCCAAGGATCTAAACGATCACGTAATATCAAAATTGAAAGGGGATTTCAAAGGTCTTAAACCCCAATTTGAAGCTAATTTTAAACGTTATCTATTTGATACTGAATATTCCAAATTTGAAAGAAAAATACTCAAAGCCGCACATTATTTGGCTACTAACTGGGAATTTAGAATCATTTATCATTCATCTCCATTTATTTATGGCATTGAAGACACTAAAGCGGAGATAGAAAATCAGATTGAAGATCATTATGATCTAATTGGTGTTCAGAAACTGTCCCTTGAAAAAAAGTCATTTGGATTCATAGATCTCTGTGGTCAGCTCAGGTTTCAAGAGAGATGGGCCCATTCTCCACGTGTTCCAAAAACTTCAGTTCTGGGACACATGTACATAGTCGCAATAACTTCATACCTATTTTCTCTCGAAAATGAGGCATGTCCAAAGCGGCTTTACAACAATTTTTTTGCAGGGCTATTTCATGACCTTCCAGAGGTGCTTACGAAGGATATAATATCTCCTGTTAAAAGTTCTGTTAAGGGACTTGAAGATTTAATTAAAGAATTTGAAGAGAATCAAATGAAAACAAGACTACTGCCGCTCTTACCTGTATCTTGGAGGAGGGAAATGAACTACTTCACTAAGGATGAGTTTGTAAATAAGGTAAGGGTAGATGATTCCATTAAGAAGGGGATCAATTTTAAGGAAATGAACCGGAAGTACAATAAAAATGAATACTATCCCCTGGATGGAGAATTGATCAAGGCATGTGATAAACTAGCAGCATTCATCGAAGCAGACCTGTCAATAAAACATGGTATCACTTCAAAAAAGTTAGAAGAGGGAAGAATAGACATTTACAAGAAATTTAAGGGAAAAAAGATATCGGGTATTGATTTCGGGTACCTGTTTGATTATTTCTTTAAAAGAACATTCACAATGGAATCAAACCTTTAATTTTTATTAGGGATGGAATATTCCTCATTTTTTCTATTAAATGCATGTGTTGAGGTGAGAAACTAGGTTTTTTCTGTAATATTTTGGGAATTATCTGATTTTGAGGCCTTGAATTTTCCAGTGAATAGTGGAAATATCTCCCCATATTTTTCATTCTCAACGTCGTTGGTAATTAACCTCATTTGACCTAAAAATTTCATACCTTGTAGATCCAAATATTCCCGCATTTGAATGGTAGCTTTTTGGGATTTATTGCCTCCAGAGGTAATAAAGACTCCAAATTCTTTATCTTTAATATTTTTTAATTCAAACATGTACTGGTTAATTGCAGCTGGTGTTTTACCTGCCCAAACAGGACAGCAAAGAATCAATTTATCGTATTTCATGAGGTCTGTCTGGCAGGGTTTTATTGCTGCTTTTTTTCCCTTATGGAATCTAAGATTTTAAGTAGATACCACCTGTCCTTTTCAGTTTTTATTTCAGTTAGATCGGCATCTATTTCTTTTTGCAATTTTTTTGCAACTTTCAATGTATGCCCTGAATAGGAGTAACAAGCAATTAGGGTTTTCATCTTTTCCAGTTCCTTACAATGCACCTTTGGTAGATGGAAGTGAATCGTGTTCGATCAAAGAAGCATCCTTAAGAGCGCGTGCGAATGCCTTAAATAAAGCTTCTATTTTATGATGGTCATTTTCTCCTTCGACTTTGGCGTTAATATTAATTTTCGCAGAATTTGCAAATGATTCAAAGAAATGTTCGACATTTTCTGTGCTCATATCTCCGACTTTAGGTTTTTTAAATTCTAGATCTAATACTGCATAGCTCCTTCCGCTGATGTCAACTGCTACGGTAGCCAAGGCATCATCCATAGGGATCAGTGCATGAGAAAATCTTTTAATTCCTCTTTTTGTCCCAATTACTTCGTTGTATGTTTCACCAAGAAGTATTCCAACGTCTTCGATTGTATGATGATCATCGACGCCTATGTCTCCATTTGCATGGATGGTTAGGTCTATAAATCCATGCCTGGCAAAGGAATTCAGCATGTGATCGAAGAATTCGATTCCTGTGTTGATGTCATAGTCACCTTTACCATCTAGATTCATGGTCACGCTGATATCAGTTTCTGATGTTTTTCTATTTAGTGTCTTTTTTCTCATTTGGTTCATCTCTAATTACCTGTATAGCACCTTCAGGACATTTTCCTGCACATATTGTACATAAATGGCAGAATTCAAGGTTTGTTGCCATTGCCTTTTTATTTACATCCCATATTTTAGCCCCCTTAGGACAGGCTTCTTTACATATTCCACATCCGGTGCATTTGTCTTCATCTACAATGATCTTCATAAACATCTTCCTTATAACTTATAACTTATCACTTATTACAGTCTAATCACACATTTTTTTTAAAGTTAATTGGGCTTTAAATTTAATTATAACCCTCATTTTAAACCGGTATTGTTATAAGTTATAACTTATTTCTTATAACTTATAATTAATTTATATTAAAATTGGGGTTTGTGATTTCTCAAACTACTTCTTTATTTCAAAGTTTTCAATAAACTTGCTAAATCTTTTAACAGTTTTTCTGAGACTTTTAAATCCTTCTTCGTCCTGTTTCACACCTTCGAGGGTGTCTCGAGACCAGAAGTTAGCTCCCATATTGGCACCGTAGGCACCTCCACTAACTGGTATTGCACCAGTTAATATAAAAAAGGTCATTATCTGTTGTATTGCTAGCTCTTGACCACCAATGCGGTCACCACCCACAGCTATGGCCATTCCTACTTTGTATCGCAGAAAATCAAAGTCACATGCTCCCAATGCTCTGCAACGATCCATCACAGCCTTAAGCTGAGCACTTAAACCCCCGTTGTATACTGGTGTGGCCATGATAATGCCTTTAGCTTCTGTGATAAGCGGATAGATATCCTGCATATCATCATCTACCACGCAATGTTTGTGTTTCAAACAGTAGTCACAGTGTCTACAGGGATTAATATTTTTTCCACGCAAACTATAAAATTCTGTTTCAAAACCTTTTTCATCAAGCATTTGCAATGCTTGGTTTAAAACGTGATGAGTTGCCTGTTTTCTTGGACTTCCACATATTCCTAATACCTTCATGAAATTACTCCAATAATAGTTTTTGGCTTAATACGGTTGTTATTGTTTATATATTAGTTTTTGGTACTAAAGAATGTTCCATTTAAATTTATTTTCATTTGGTATATACAGTACTGTTCTTTCTGGAATAAATTAATTACTGATCAATTTTAGAATTAATAATATTATAATGTATTTCGTTATTACTAAATGTTAAGTTTTCTTAATTGAGAATAGGCTATTGAGTCCAATAATTTAGTTAAATAAATATAATTATGTAGTTCTGGTCCTAGTATGCATGATATGACTGATTTAAAACTAAATTGTTTAAAAATACAATAATTTTAAAATTCTTAACACTGTTTTCAAGTTTAATTAATTTAGACCCCTCAAATTTTAATTTATGATGAAATATGCTAAACTGGTAGGGGATGTAAGTGGGTGGTATTTACATGAGTTACCCTACTTCCTTTCGCTAAGTGAAAATAACTTCTTGGTTAGAACAGCCGAATTTATCAATGTGTTCACTGATCCTTGTAGTGTATTCATGTTCCTTTAAAATTCTAGTAGGGTTATTCCATAAAAGTACAGTCTCAAATGCATTGCAGTTTTACTATTGTATCTTCGACTTTCATAAAACATTTAAAAAAACTACAGAATGATGCCAAGATAGAGTATCAAGTCTTCAATTTTGAACAAAAGATTCGGTAAATGTTTTAATTAAGATCCCTATTCCATGTTTCAAATATCATTCTGTATTATTTTATTATGTACATTCCTAAAATGCCAAATTGGGTAAATATGTACATTGCTAGGTATTGTAAACAAACAACTGTTGATAATGTTGCTATTATAAATATATACTCTTGTGATCCGAATTTTCTATTTTTATCAGAATATAAATGGGATTTATCCGAGTAACCCCTACTTGCCATGCTCAAGTAGATAGTTTCACCCCTTTCAAAGGCTCTAAGAAACATCATGGCGACTGTGTATCCTAACTGCTTCATCCTCCAAGTGTATGGTAGTTTTTTATTAAATGCATCGAAGCATCGTGTTTTCTGAGCGTGCATTATTCTATTGAGTTCGTCAAAGAACATGAATAAAAATCGGATCATGAGGCTAAAAATTAGGGCAAATTCGCGGGGCATTCCTAATTTTCTAAAGGATTCTACAACTTCTTGCATGGGACTTATTGAAGACAATATCACTATGGATGTGAGTGCAACAATGAGCCTTGACATTAGGAGTATTGCCCAGAGTAATCCCATATCAGTGATATGTATTCCAAATGCTCCTGACCAAATAATGATACCGGGGTGTATGAATGGTTGGAATGCAATTATAAACCCTCCAAATGGTAAAAGCAGTAAAATTCTTGTTATAGCCGTTTTAAATGAAATATTAGATATGTACATCAAAATTAGTAGGTATATCTCTAAGAATATTAAAACGAGGATTTGTGTTGAAAATACAGAATATACAATAATGAATATCAATAAGACTAATTTGACTCTACCATCTATTGCATGCAAAGGACTTTTTTATTAGTTTCTGTTTCAAGCTGAAGAATTGAACTTACTCCATTCATAAAAATTTACTCCTTTTGAATAGTACCGCCATGTTCCATCAATTGGTTGCAATTTACAATTATTACTAATTTAGAGGATATAAGGGGATAATTATTACATTAAAACTCATAATAACTGTTTTAGTTAAATAGATTAGAATCATTCATAATATAAGTTTAACCCTTAGTATTATTCTTAATAAATATTTCTGTAAAATAGTAATAATCAAACTGTTCGTTTAAAAAAAATAAGAAAAATAGAATGGAATCATTCAGATTCGTTTGGTTTTCTTTTTTCAGGACATATGCTACGGCAAATCCTAATCCTAAAGCAATTAAAATTCCAATTGCAAGTGCCACTACTTCTGCTAGTGGACCATCTCCAAGTGCAGCTACATAATAATCCTGAAATGGTGCTTGGTATCCAAGTCCTTCATCTGAAACAGCAAGGTTTTCCGCAGATTTTTCTAAACCATCGGGATTGGAAGATGCTAAAAATGGTGACAGCACTGCAATTATCAAACAGACAACCACTCCTCCAATTATTAAGGTTTTATCTTTTTTATTCATTTTGATGCCACCTCATCTGCTTCAGTTTCAACAGCTTCCACTCTTCTTTTCCTGTTCCATGCCAATAAATCTGGTCTTAGTTTTTCAAGAGCCATTATTACAACCACGGTTAGTACAGCTTCGATAATTCCTATGAAAGCATGGTATAATCCCATGAAGACCAATCCTTGTGTCAGTGGGAATGTTCCAGCCAACCACATCTCTATTGCCACAGCTTCGGCAGCTAAGAATATGGATAGCCACGATGCAATTGCAATTGCAGGGTATTTTCCAATTGGTTTTCTAAGGGCTTTGAAAACATAAAGTCCTGTGAACCCTCCAATTATTCCCATGTTAAGCACATTCGCCCCTAATGCAGTAATTCCCCCATCTCCAAAGAACAGGCCTTGTACTAATAAAACTAAAGTAAATACAATTACGGCTGCCTCTGGGGCACAGAATACAATTGCTACTAAAGCTCCGCCCACCATATGCCCACTTGTACCGAATGGTATGGGCATGTTCATGGACATGATAGCGAATATACCTGCAGCTAAAACTGCCATCAAAGGAACCATTTTTTCATCAAGATTCTTTCTAGCCCATTTAAGGGAGAAGTACAATGCTACTATCAATATTACATAATAAATAGCACATTGTGACAATGGTATAAATCCGTCAGGTATATGCATTTAATTCCTCCTTAATTTTTTACTACGTTAAAGAGTATTTAAATGGTAATACTATGCCTCAATTTTTATAAGGAATCGTAATACCTCTGTAAACTTACTTTAACGCCTTTAAATCACAATAAATGCTTTTGGTTAATATAATATATATTTATTGGTTGTTATTACTTAATTAATCTTTTATGTTTCAAATTTATTACTAAATGATTAAAAGTTGGACATAAATGGGATGATTATTATTACTCATTTGAAATTTTGAATTAATTTGGAAGTTTGTAAAAATTATTGTGGGATTTCAAGAGAGATTTAAATTTCCATGAAATTTAGTATAGTTACATTTGAATACATTAACTATGATTTCGTAATTAGTATCTCAGTTAATAGTTCATTTAAAGTTGTAATGATAATTATGGAAAAAACTTGAGAAGAGAACTAAAATTATTTTTAAAAAAAGAAATGTAAATCGATCAGTTTAGATCGATTCGTCTTCGTCCATTGCAAGTCTCATTGTATCTGGATCCTGAGGCATGCGGTCAAGGAAGTCTTGAGCAGAACGTCTAACATCTCTGGAACCTATGATGTACCTTCCAACAACGATTATATCTGCGTTACTGTCAATAGCTTTGTCAACACGATCAGGTGTAATTCCACCTGCCACTGCAACTAGTTTGCCTTCACCGAGTATGGATTTGATCTGGTTGATGTTACCCCATTCTGTAACTTCAGCTAATTCTTCTCCCCTTTCAGCTTGCATAGTTTCTAGATCAACATTTCTGTGTAGAAGAACGATGTCTGGTTTGTACTGGACAGCTTCAAGTTTTTCAACGAAGTTTTCCACGTTCATCATGTCGAGTATGGAATAAATTCCCTGTTTTTTGGCTTCATGTATAGCTTTTTCAATGGATTCAACAGTTCCAAGTCCAGATATTGCAATTGCATCTGCTGTTTCATCTGCAGCCATTTTTACTTCAATACGGCCCACATCTAATGTTTTAAGATCTGCTATAATGAATGCATCCTTCTTAAGTTCCCTTATCTTACCGATGATTCCAACACCGAACTTCTTAACAAGGGGAGTTCCTGCTTCTATCAAAATTCTTTCTCTGTTAGGAAGGGTTTTGATAATTCTTTCCATTTCGTCCATGTTGTCAAGATCCAATGCAACCTGGAGATAAGGTGGGCTCCACAGTTTTGTGACTTTGAATCCCATTATTGGGTGTGTTCCACGATCTTTTTCTGCTAAAACTTTTTTAACTGATGGATATCCTTCCATTGCCCTTTGAATTGCCAATTTTGTAGCTCCATAATTATACTGGTAAATTTTACGGAAATCCTTTGCACCGGGATGTATAAACACATTTGCTATTATAACCATGTCTTCCACATCTTCCTTTGGTATAATTCCTTCAGCAACTGCATCTGCAACTGCGCGACCCACAGCCGTCTGTGCAGGGCCAAAAATCTTGTCAGCATCTTCCAAGTCCCTAACAGTTACCTTTGGAACTATCAGTGTTGCAGGTTTAGTGAGTAAGTTTGGTCTAATAACCGATAAGAGTGGTGTGTGACCTATTGACATACTGGCCATGTTGTTAACAAATGCTGTTCCAACAGGTCCATTTTTGTCTCCAATTACTAAATCAACGTGAGCTATTTCATTGCCATTTCCTATTAAGGCTTCCCCTATTTGATACATACTAATTATCCTCCATCTTTATCTATTAAATTTATAGATCGAATCCTATAAATAAATATTTCAAGTTACTTAATTTTAATCTAAGTAATTCAAACTTTTTCTAAGCTAATTTTAATACAAAAAATAATATTTAGTTCTAATTTGAATATTTTAGTATATAAAATTCTAGTTTTACTTGAATTCTTAGAATCAGATAATGTTAAAAATAATTATCAATTTGTGGTGTAAATGGCTTATTTAATAAAAACTTTATCATTTGTATAAATAAGGTTGTATATGGATTGGTTCAACATATGACACAACAAAAACACAAAAGATAATATCTTCAATACATATAAATTGAAACAGTATCCCGTGTATATGGTACACTTAAAGAGAAAGTTTATCGAAATGGTAAGATTGTGAGTACAAAACACTACGATTAAGAGTTTTATAGTTTATGGGGGGTTAAAAATGAATGTAAAAATCTTAGGAGTGATAGGGTTCATCCTAATCATAGGGGTTGTGATGGTTTCAGGGTGTACAAGTTCTAATGGAGATAATAACATCTCAAGTAATTATACTATATCTGAAGCAAACACTCCAGGAGTGACATCTGATAACGGAATGTTATCTATAGGAGGATTAATTAAAAATACTGGAACAGATAACTATCAGAATGTTAAATTAAACATCCAAGGTTATGATGATAATGGTACATTAGTATTCCAAAAAAATCAAACCATTGCTCAATTAAATGCAGGATCAACAGCAGACTATAGTGTTATTGAAGATTGGAATGGTAAAACTGTTAGTTATGCAAAAATAGTGGTAATTAATGCCACAAAGGTTTAAGCTCCCACCCTGTTTACTTATGTTTCTTTTCCTTCTTTGCTTTTTTTGCATCTTCATTAGCTAATCTTTCAAATTCAAGTTCTGCTTCATCTTTTGGCTTCGATCTAAGATTTACATCGCTGAATGTATCATCGTGTATTAACCTTTCATACTCTTTTTTCGTATGTTTATCTTTCATGGTGTATCACCTGAATTTTTTTATATAATCTTATTTATTGTAATACTATCAATAATACCTTTATTATTTAAGCAACTTTTTTCTTTTCTTCTATCAATATTTTTTTCCTAATATTTATGAAACATATTAGACAATCCATCATGACTTTCAGCTTTTGTGTTATTTTCAGCATCTTAAAAATATACATTCTTCAAACCTCTTTCTTGAATCATGTTGAAATCCATATTGTCATTTGGACAACAAATGTAAATTTATATAAACTAAATAAGCTACTTAATTATTAAAATAATATTTATATTGAAACCATGGGGGTGTAAACAGTTATAGAACAAATTAAATTTAATATAAATAATAAATGGAAATTTAATAACACCAATTTCGTCATTTTTACAGTGTTTTTAATTATTTTCACGGTATTTTTTACATGTAGTATCGGTACTGTTTCAGCAGCATCGGGAGATACAATTTATGTTGATGGTTCATCAGGGAATGATTTATGGAACGGTGAATCGGAAACATATCAATCGGGGATAACTGGACCGAAATGTTCTATAAAAAATGCTACAAGAAGTGTAAACAAGAATGGAACGGTCATTATTGCTGATGGGGAGTACCTTGACAATAATAATACTCATATCATTATTAATAAAAACATGATGATTAAGGGGCAAAGTAAAGAGGGTACTATTATAAATGGATGCTATGATTGGATATTCCATATCGATCCAGGGGTAACTGTCAATATAAAGAGCCTAACATTAAAAATGGGAGTCTCCAGTTATAATGGTGGTGCTATAAACAATACTGGAACTTTAACAATATCCGACATGGTTTTTCAACGTAATACTGCCATCAGAGATGGTGGTGCTATTTATAATATCGGTATTTTGACGATAACAAACTGTGCTTTCACAGAAAATAAAGCAGATAATTTTGGTGATGTTATTGCAAATTTAGGTGGGGCCATATGCAATAAAGGTACAACAACAATAACAAACTGTACATTTGATAGGAACTCGGCTTCTAGTTATGGTGGTGCTATTTACAATATTGGTAATTTAACTACAACAAACTGCACATTCAAAAGTAACATAGCATATATTGGTGGAGCAGTATACAATAGTGATATTTTGACTGTAAAAGGTAGTGATTTTTTAAATAACAGAATAACTGCTGTTGCTGAATATGGTGGTGCAATTTTCAATATAGGTAATTTGACTCTTAATTTCTCCAGGATTGTAGGAAATTCTCAAATCGATGTATACACTCGTAGTCGTTCATGTAATGTCGACTACAATTGGTGGGGTACTAATTTTGAAGGTACGGATCCAACCAGTGCAGGAAAGATGTCAGGGTTTACAGTTTCTAAGTGGATAATTTTAACTATCACAGCAAATCCTAACACTATTTATAAAGGCAAGTTATCAAACATTATTGTAGATCTTTTACATGATCAAAATGGTGTTTATCATAATCCCATAGATGACCATGTTCCGGATGGATTAATTAAGTTTAATACATCGTTAGGGGAATTAATTAGTCCGTTGTATACACTTAATGGTGTTGCAAAATCTACTTTAAGTTCTGGAATTATTAGTGGTGTTGCTGATGTTTGGTCTGCGGTTGATAGCCAGGTTGTTCATGTTTCCATTAATTTTGACAATATTAAACCTACAGTCAGAACAACTGACCCTTCAAACTCAGTAAATACACTTCCAAACAAAATGATAAAAATAACCTTTAGTGAATATATTAAAAAAGGGAACGATTGGATTGAACTCAAAAACAGTAGAGGAACCTTAATACCAATAACAAAAACTATTAATGGTAATATTTTAACTATAAGTCACAAGTATCCATTAAAAAATGATAAATATATCTTAATCTTACATACGGGCTCTGTAACTGATTTTTACAACAACCAACTTGCAATTTATACCTCTCATTTCTCTGTAGATACAATACTTCCAAAAATAATCTCAACCACGCCCACCAATCTAAAAACCAACGTTTCTAAAAAAACAACATTGGCCGTTAAATTCAGTGAAAATATCAAAAACAGTACTTATTTCAACAAAATAACTATCAAAAACTTAAAGACCAATAAATATGTAAATATAACCAAATCAATCAGTGGAAACACAGTATACATCAAAACCGACACTACAAGAATTGCTTACACATGGTACCAAGTAACAATACCTAAATCCGCAACGAAAGACTATGCAGGCAACAACTTAGCATCTACTTACACTTTCAAATTCAAAACAGGAAAATTATAAAAATTTTAACTTTTTTTCATATTTTTTTATCTAAGGAATCTTAAGAACTTCTTTATTTTATTACTATAATTTAACTGAGAGTATTGATTAATATTTAAAAATAAACATAATAATGAAAGAAAACATTAACAATAATTTTACAGAGTCTTTTGATGGTGAACAAACAATGATGGATGTTATAACGTATCGAAATTGGAGTTTTCTTCAAATCATTTTTAAAGTGGGTTCAGAGGAAGTTAACTATGTATTGGATAATAAATTGATTGAAAAAAATTAGAAGACTCAAAAAAATTGAATAAACGTGTAAAAATATCGGATATGTTTCCAAACATCTATAAAAATATTAAAGAAATATGTAAGAATAATGAAGACTTAGAGGAAGTTGAAATCTATTTTTATAGTGACATAGAAAGATTACTCCAACCAGTTAGCTACATTTGAAAAAATAAACGATAAATAAATCAGTCACTTGATCTAAATTTTAGAATCTAAGAATTGATTCATATTTGTTCTTCATTAATTCTTTTCTTTTTAATATAAACTCTTCAAAGTTGTCAAAACTTAAATCAATATCTGGAATAAAGTTTCTTTCCATGAAAACTTTTCTTTGGCTTTCTTCGGGATAAGTATTTTCAATCCATGTATCAAATTCTGTATTAGATTTCTCTTCGTTTATAGGACCTTCCAATAATTGGAGATTTGAAATCAAGTTGAAATGTTCTAAGTAAAATTCATCATTATATATTCCTCTTTTAATCAATTTGGATCTGGTAAATAGGCTTTTTGGGAAGATATGATCAAGATGGAACTTGTTTTTAAAATCTAGAGTAGGATAAATTAAAGCCAATGTGGGAAATGCATATGATCCTCCATATCTGTGACAAAACAGATTATCAATTTCATCTGGATCAAAAATTAGAGATTTATTTGACCCTTTCAGTTTTTTTATAATATCTTTAAATGGAAAATCTTTGTTATTATCTTGGATAACTTCTCTCATAGACCTTAGTACAGAATCAGCTTGACCACCAAAGGTATGTTTTAAAAGGCAAATATCTAACCATTTATTTATCTTTTTGCGGTCTTCCATATATTTAGGTGAGTCTAAAAATTTGTTTGGCAAATCTTTTTGAATTAGATAATATGCTACTGGGATAACTGAATTGTTTGCAGCAAGGGTAATCCTGTTGAAACCATAGTTTGAAAATAATTCTACTGCCATTTTCAGTGCAGAGGAAATATTATCCCAATTTTCTTCAATTTGGAGCATATTCTCTTTTTTAAAATTATCTACTTTAAATGCAATGTTCGTGATGTCTGTGAGTACTAAACAGGATTTTAATAAGAAATCCTTATTGAAATTAAATCCCTGGCCTACATGATTAATGTCATCTAATAAATCCATTATCTCTTCTCGAGCATCTTTCTCTTTCCATTGTGTTGCTGCTATGGAAAGTAGAAGGTCAGAATAGTTAAGAGGTGTTCCTCCACTATTAACACGGATAAAGATATTTAACACTTTATCAAGTTCAGTTCCTTTTTCTAAATAATAATTGATTATATTATTATTTTTAATTGTACTGAATAATTTGAATAAAGTTTCATTAGCAAAGTTAGCTTTCTCATCTTCTTTTTGCATTAGCTGGTTTTCAATTAGATATTTATTGGGCTCATGAATTTTCTCAAAATTTAATATTTCACCTACTCTGAACCAGTAATGATCATCATCGTTTCTTTGAGCTTCTTTGCTTGTTAAAAACCTAAAGTCGTATTCCATGTCCATTTTTTTGACTTATTTAAGAGGTTAAGATATAATTTTCTTTTAGGAAATGCTGCGTTGTTATTCCAATATTTCCTTGGGAGTTTGTAAGCATATGTGCCTTTTAATCCTATATATAATGAGGTTAAACGTTGCTGACCATCTAATATTGCTGTGATATCATCTTCTCCACTAATATCTGCTTTTTTGATTCTTTTATTATCACGTTCATGATAATCAACTATAAAATCATAAAACTGGAAATCTTTACTTCGAATTTTTTCCACATTCCAAAATAAAAAAGATCCAATAGGGTAGTCACGCATTAAAGAATCAAATAACCGCTCTATTTGGGACGTATCCCAAACTAAATCTCTTTGAATTGCAGGTAATAAATATTTTCTTTTTCTAATATTTTCTACAGCTTCTTGGATGGTTATTGGTGCTTGAAAAGTAATTTAAAGATCCCCCATTAATATTTATTGGTAACAAAGATTCAATATAATTTATTATACATGTCCATCTAATAAATTATTGCTTAGTAATTAATATAAGGACTAATTAAATGGCCCTGCAGGAGAAGGCATCTGGCGAAATTTTTAGTATTAGTAATACTAAATGTTGATGTTCATGATCTATTATCTATTTCATTAATTGCTGCTTCTAAACATTGGTTTAATTGCTCATTTGAAAGCCTAGGAACTCTAGATCTCCATTTATTCATATAATCCTTTTCTGTGATTATTTTTCCAAGTTCTGCATCCATGATTATGAGATCCGTAATATTTTCTTTTAACTCCGTTAAAATTGGATCTTCTATGTTAAAATGATTTAATAATGCTAAAATTCTTTTTTCATTGTGGGATTCGAAAATATGAAGATCTTCAATATAATTATCCATTTTATTAACAGTACCTAAAATTTCATCAGACATATAACTATATTCTTCTAAAAGTTCTAACTGTGGTAGAATATCCTCAATATTGCTAGATGCATCTTCAATATCTCTTGATACATTAAATAAATTATTTTCAATATCTTCCGCAGCTTGTTTAAACCTAGTTATAAATTTATCACTTTCTAGATCAATAAATATTTTAAGCATTTCATTCGGCGTAATAGCTTTATTATGGCCATCATCTCGAATTTTATAGATGCCTTTCTTTGTGCAATAAGGTTTGTTGATTCCACTGGGAATTTCTACTCTATAAAATGGTTTTTCATTAGTATTTTCTTTAATTATCTCTATTTGGATAGGGGGCACACAGTTTAAAGCCTTATTTTTAATCTGATTTCTATTAAAATCACTACATCTACAGCCAACAATAACTGCTTTTTGTCTACCATCAACATCTTCTACTTCATCAACACCTAAAAGGACAGAACCACCATTTTTAGAATTTGCAAATGCAACAATATCTTCTATTTCCAATGAACCCACGTTACGCTTCCAATCAACATCATAACCTTCCTCACGATTTAAGAGTAATTCCACTTTATCAGACAGTGATTCATATTCCATTTTCATTTGGTTGGCCCCCTTAATTCTAAAATCGAACATTATCAGTCAGTTAAAAAAATTTCTTTTATTTGACATATATCCATATAGTAAATTATAAGATAAATGCTACGAAACTCAAATTTAGATGGATTTATAAATCAGCGTTAGATTGGGGGATAACATGGGTAACTTTCAAGAAAAAGTAACATTCATATGGGATTTAGCAGATTTACTAAGGGGAACATACAAAAGAAACGAATATCAAAAGGTCATACTTCCCTTTACTATATTAAAAAGATTTGATAGTGTACTAAATTATTCAAAACAGGATATAATCAATGCATATAATATTTACAAGGATAAATTTGAGAATCTTGAGCATCTTCTCACTCAAGCAGCTAAAGATAAAAATGGGAATGAATTAGGATTCTATAACTATTCAGAATTCGATTTTCCAGGCCTTTTGGAAGACCCAGAACAAATCGAAGAAAATTTAATGCATTATTTGGACTGTTTCAGTTCCAATGTTCAAGATATCTTTGAAAATTTTCATATTAAAGATCATATTGCTCGTTTATCAAAAGCGGATTTACTATACCTTCTCATAAAAAAATTCTCAGAATCCAAAATTGACCTCCATCCTGATAAAGTATCCAACCATGAAATGGGAACTATTTTTGAAGAATTAATACGGAAATTTTCAGAACAATCAAATGAAGAAGCAGGAGAACACTTCACACCACGTGATGTCGTTGAACTAATGACAAAACTAATGTTCGTAGAAAATGGATTAACACTAAAGGAAAATGGCTTAATAAGACTAATCTACGACCCGGCATGTGGAACAGGCGGAATGTTAACCAGCTGCCAGGAATATATTAAAGAAATAAACAACTCCATCGACGTGGTTTTATACGGCCAGGAAATAAACCAGGAAATATACGCCATATGCAAGGCAGATATGCTGATCAAGGGAGAAAACTCAGAAAACATCAAAGGACCCTCAAGCACTCTCTCAGATGATCAATTACCACACGAAAAATTCCATTACATGATCTCCAACCCACCATACGGAAGAAAATGGGAACAAGACAAAGAATTAGTTCTAAAAGAAGCTGAAAAAGGTTTTAATGGCCGATTTGGTGCAGGAACACCAAGAATAAACGATGGACAACTACTATTTTTAGAACACATGCTATCCAAAATGAAAACAGATGAAAAATCAAGAATAGCAGTCATCACAAATGGTTCACCATTATTCACTGGAGATGCAGGATCTGGAGAAAGTAATATACGTAAATGGATAATCGAAGAAGATTATCTCGAAGCAATCATAGGACTACCAGAACAATTATTCTACAACACTGGAATCAGAACATATATTTGGATTTTAACTAATAAAAAACCAGAAGAACGTATTGGTAAAATACAGCTCATCGATGCATCCACAAATTTTAAGAAAATGCGAAAAAGCCTCGGAAATAAGAGAAACTATCTTGAAAAAGAGGATATAGAACATATTTTAGATTTATACAAAGCATTTGATTTGAATGATTATAGTAAGATCTTTGATAATGAAGAATTCGGTTACATCAAAGTTGTCGTGGAACGGCCATTACAGTTGAACTACGAAGTTAACGAAGAGAGACTTGAAAATTTATATTCTGTAAATGTATTCGCCAAGTTATCACAAAGCAAATCCAAAGACCCTACAATCAAAATCAAGGAAGAAGAAGCTGGAAAACATAAACAGAGAGAAATTTTAGAAGCACTCAAAAATGTCAAAGGTATCTACACTAACTGGGACAAATTTGAATCAGAGGTAAATGATGTTTTAGGTAGTTTTAACTTTTCAGCTGCAGTTTTAAAGAATATGATTATGGCTCTATCAAAACATGATGATACCTCGGACTACGTAACAGATGGAAAAGGTAAGAAAAAACCAGATGGAAAATTACGGGATACTGAGAAAATTCCTTTAAAAGAAGATATTGAAGAATATTTCAAAAGAGAGGTACTTAAATATTATTCTGATGCATGGATAGATACAAAAAAGGATAAAGTTGGATATGAAATAAATTTCACTCAACATTTCTACAAATATGAACCACCAAGGCCTCTTGAAGAAATTGAAGGAGATATTAAGAAAATAACAGCAGAAATTCAAGATTTGATCCAGGAGGATCTTGATGAATCTTAAACCATATCCGGAATATAAAGACTCTGGAGTTGAATGGTATGGTCAAATACCAGAAAATTGGAAATTAACTAAATTGAAACATATCTCTAAAGGTATTTTTGATGGGGATTGGGTTGAATTTAAAGATCAAGTAGAAAATGGGGATTATAAACTAATACAGTTAAAAAACATTGGTGTTGGTAAATTAATTAAAAAAATAGATAAAGAAGTCACAAATTCATTCTATAAAAAAAACAATTGTATGAGAATTGATGATGGAAATTTATTAATTGCCAGAATTCCTGAGCCTATTTTAAGATCTACAGTTTTTTTAGAAAAATTTGGAAATTGCATCACTGTTGTTGATGTAAGTATATTAATTCCAAAAAATGAAATTGACTCCTTTTTTCTTTCTTATTTGTTAAATTCGGATGATATGCGTCAGATGGGAGAAACATTATTAGCAGGCGCTACTCGACAAAGAATCTCTAGATCAAAAATTTCATTATTACCTGTGATAATTCCTCCAAAAATTGAACAAAAAGAAATCATCAATTTTTTAGACAAAAAAACCTCTGAAATTGATAAAACAATCCAAAAGGACACTAAACTCATAGAACTTCTCAAAGAAAAAAGAGCTGCTCTAATAAATCATGCTGTGACTAAAGGTCTTGATCCAAATGCAAAGATGAAAGATTCTGGAGTTGAATGGATAGGAGAAATTCCTGAATCTGCAAATATAATGCCATTTAGAAGAATATGTAATTTAAATCAAGGTTTACAGTATCCTGAAGATAAAAGATTATCTGAACCTAATGAAACTTCTAAAATTTATATTACAATCAAATATATTCACTCAAATAGAGAAATTGCAGAATACATTCCAAATCCACCCCGGAGAGCCGTTTGTAAAAAAAAGATGTTCTTTTAGCCAGAACAGGAGCTACAGGCGAGGTAATAACTAATGAGGAAGGAGTTTTTCATAATAATTTCTTTAGAATAAATTATAATGATAATATCGAAAGAGATTATTTGGTATATTATTTAAAGATGGAAGTAATACGAGAGATTTTATTGTTAAAAGCAGGTATTACAACTATTCCTGATTTAAATCATGACGATTTTTTGGATACGCCAATTATAGTTTATCCTAAAAATATACAAAATGAAATAGTTGAATATTTAAATGGAGAAAACTTTAAAATCGACAACACTATCCAAAAAATTGAAACTAAAACTAAACTATTGGAAGAATATAAAAAGTCGATTATTCATCATGTTGTTACTGGGAAGGTAAATGTAAGGGGTTTAAATCATTAAGTCAGATACATCGGAAAAGGATTTCCAAAATGATATACTAGTTCATTTGACCAGTACAGGATATCAAAAGAGGAATACACATGGAAATTATGATAAAATTTCATGTCTTGACTTAGAATTAACTTTAAATTTTATCATGACCACGCAGGAAAATGAATGGAAAAAGTGGATTAAGGTTTATGGTAAAAATGCTGAACAGAAGTTTTTTTAGATTAATTTCTGAGATCGAAAAAAAGGTACTATTCATGTTTTGAGAAATGGGTTTAAGGATGTGGGATGTTATTTTAAATTATTTTATCCAAAACCAAATAATAGTAAAAATCCTGACTTATTTAAACACTTTGGACAAAATATTTTCTCAGTTATTGATGAATTAGAATATCAGGAAAAAGAAAATGGTAATCGTATTGATTTAGTCATATTTATCAATGGCATACCTATCTTAACTATTGAATTGAAAGATACATTCTCTCAAGGTGTGGAGAATGCAATTAAGCAGTATAGAAATGATCGTGATGGCCATGAAAAGATTTTTAAGCGTTGCTTGGTTCATTTTGCTATGAGTGATGAAAAGATCTTTATGGCCACTAAATTGCAAGGAAATGAAACCCGTTTCTTGCCTTTCAACAAAGGATTAGAAAATCCAATAGTTGAAAATGATTATAAGACAAGTTATCTTTATAATGATATTCTTCAAATTAATAAACTTTCCAAATTAATTTCTAATTTTATTTTTATTGAAAATAAAGATGGAAAATGCACCCCTATTTTTCCCCGATATCATCAGCTAGATTGTGTAAATCAGTTATTAGCAGATTGTGCTCCTGGCCAAAATTATTTGATTGAACATAGTGCAGGAAGTGGCAAAACAAAAACCATAGCATGGCTAGCACATGGACTACTAAACAAATTCGACTCTTTGAATGAAAGAGTTTATGATATGATTATTGTTGTTTCTGACCGAAAGGTCATTGATGGACAGCTACAGAATCAGGTAAAGGATATTGAGAAGGTTAAAGGTATTGTTGAGAAAATTGACACAAACTCAAAACAGTTAGGAGAGGCTCTTAAAACCGGCAGTAATATTGTTGTTACAACTATTCACAAATTCCATTATATTTTAGATGAAGTAAAGGATATGCCCACTAGGAATTATGCAGTCATAATTGATGAAGCACACTCAAGCCAAACAGGAACCATGGCCAGAAACATGAGACAAAGCCTGAATACCAACAGTCTAGATGAAGCAGAAATGTTGGATTATGTTGATGATGATGTTGGAAAAGAATTATTAAAGGAGATTGAATCATTCAGAAACCTTAATAATATAAGTTTCTTCGCATTCACGGCTACCCCTAAGCCCAAAACTTTGGAAATGTTTGGAACAATGGATGAATCTGGCCAGTATAGGCCATTTCATGTATATTCTATGGAACAAGCTATTAAAGAAGGATTTATCTTGGATGTTTTGGAGAATTATTTAACTTATCAAACATATTTCAATTTAGTTAAGACCATAGAGGATGATCCAGACTTTGAAGAAAAGAAAGCTAAGAGAGTGCTTAGAAAATTTGTAGAAGAGCATCGCCATGCTATCCGAATGAAAACTGAAATTATGATGGATCATTTCATGAATTCTACTAAAAACAAAATCCGTGGTAAGGCCAGGGCCATGGTGGTAACAAGATCTCGATTACATGCAGTTTTGTATAAACAAGCCTTTGACAAGTATATCAAAGAAAATGATTATCCTATTAAGACATTGGTGGCCTTCACAGGTGAAGTTGAGCATGATGAAAAAAGGACACCGAAAACTCTCTAAATAAATTACCCTCAACTAAATCAATTGAAAATGCTTTTGAGGAAGATCCTTACCGGATTCTTATAGTGGCCAATAAGTACCAAACAGGTTTTGATCAACCATTATTACATACAATGTATGTTGATAAATCTTTAAACGGAGTTGCTGCAGTACAAACTCTAAGCCGAGTTAATCGCATAGCAAAAAATAAGAATGATACATTAATTCTGGACTTTGCCAATCAAACTGATACAATTAAAAAAGCCTTTGAACCATATTATAAGGCCACGTTCTTAGAAGAAGCAACTGACCCTCATAAATTATATGAATTATATGATCAGCTAATATATTTACACATTTTTGATGAAAATGATGTTGATGAGTTTGTTAAAGCCTACCTGGATGGAGAGTCACAAAAAAATTACATAATATTCTAAATCCTATTACAAAGGAATTTGAAAAACTATTAAAAGAAAATAAAGAAGATGCAGTTAAATTTAAGAAAACTCTTCGTAGATATCAAAATATCTATTCTTTTTTATCACAACTAATGCCTTTCAGTGATGTGAAACTGGAGAAACTTTTCATTTTTAATAAGTTTTTGAATAAGAAACTTCCCACAATCAACGATCCATTGCCATTTAACATTAGAGAAGATGTAGATATGGATTCTTATAAAATAGTTGATGGAGGACAGCAGCAATTTGATTTAGTAGGTGATGAGGGATTAAAGCCTGCTTCAAATGGGAATACTGGATATCAAGAAGAAGTGAAAGCAAAACTATCTCAGATAATTATTGAACTAAATGAAGCATTTGGTACCGACTTCACAGAAGATGATAAAGTATTCCTCGAGGGTGTAAAAAAACATTTGATGAATAATGAAGAATTAACTAATAAAATGGAACATAATTCTAGAGAAAATGTATTAGCAGTTTTTGATAAATATTTCAAAGATGAAATGTCTGGACTACTTAAAAGTAATATGAACCTGTATAAACGGATTATTGATAATGAAAAACTTAGAGAAAAGCTTAAAACAGATTTATTTGATCTTTTATATTCTGATTTTGATAATAGTAACAAATGATCTTCAACATGTTAAATAATAGAATTATCTAAGTTAATAAAGGTAGATAAAATGAAAGATAAATTTCCTGAATATTATAATAAACCGAATTTTGAAATACTTTGGAAAGAATGTGTCTTTGTTATTGATACTAATATCTTCATTAATCTGTACAGCTTTTCTGAAGAGGATTATGATGAATTTACAAGTGTTTTGGAAGAAATATCTAATCGTTTGTGGATGCCCTATCAGATAGGATGGGAATATCAAAAAAATCGTCACATTGGTTTAAAAAATACACAGGATAAATTTAACAAATTCAATGGTTTAATAAATCAAATTAATCCTAAAATGTTAAAATCAATCAAGAACTCCATAAACGATTTACCTAAACTCCAGGTTGATAATGTAAATAAAACTGTAATTAATGAATGCTTAGATATAATTGATATTAATATAAAGAAAATTAATTCTGCAATTAAATCAAAAGATAAATTTGTAGATAACGATAAGATTAGAGATGATTTAAACTCTATTTTTAAAGGTAAAGTGGGCAATGAGTATACAGATTCACGATTAAAGGAAATTTGTAAAGAAGCTAAGTTTAGATATGAAAATCGAATACCTCCCGGATTTAAGGATGAGCAAAAGAAAACGGGCAATACTTTTGGAGATTTTATAATATGGAACCAAATATTAGACTTTGCACAAGAAAAAAACAAATCTATAATTTTTATAACCGAAGATGGTAAAGAAGACTGGTGGTTAGATGGTGAACCCCATCCGTATTTAATAAAAGAGTTTTCATCAAAAACTAAAAAAGAGTTTTATATTTACAAGTTTAGTGACTTTTTACTTGAAGCTAAAAATTATTTAGAAGCTAAAATTAAACAAAAAACGATCAATAAAGTTAAAGAAAATGAAAAATTCTTTAATTCTATTTATTTAATCGACACTGATAAATTCCCGGATAAAATTTGGGAAAATCCTTATCTCTCTAAAGAGATGCCTAATAAATATCTTAATTTCATCCTTAATTCTGATCTATCTGATGAAGATAAAATAGAATTACTAAAAAAGGTTAAAGATTGGCAATTTGATTATTACAAATCTAATTTTTATGATTGGTTGGAAAAAATATCAGAATCTCAATTAAAATCAGGAAAAGATGAAAATGGAACTGAAAAATCTGAATCAAAGGATAATGAAGATAAAGATGATGAATCCGAATGAGAAAATATCAATTGTTTCTATCGATCAATTTTTTAGTTAGATTAATGTTTTAATTAGTCTTATTAACTTCGTCATAGATTCATATAACGATGTATGTTGTTAAAAAAATATGATCTATTTTCAATGAAAGAGTTCAAACTAAATATACGTGACATACATTAAAATAGTCTTAATAATCAATTTAATTTTAAGATAATAAAAAAATAAATTATGTGATCAATATAATTCCAATTTAAATAAGAAAGCATGAAATTATCAAAAGGAACTTTCATATAATGATAGTCTTTTCAAACTCAAAATTCTATTATTATGGTGATTAAATTCTGAATCTACCTAATTTTAAAACTCCATGATATTTTCTAATTTCTTTTCTACTCAAACATTTCTCTTGTTTTAAATTAAAAATATTATTATTATCAATAAATCCCACACGGTACGCACGGCTACCACCTTTTTGTACATTATATCCATGTTGATCTATACGAGATTTAAAATGAACAATCCAAAATTTTTCCAGAAAATCTAATTCAAAAAGGGTATCTATTCTTTCATCTAAAATTTGCCATTCAAAAGATTCAGGACCATATTTATTGATAGCTTTCTCAAATGGAGTTCTTGGATGCAATTTTCCATTACTAATATGTATTTTCTTTCTCTCATCCATACCTCTCCGACCTCTATTTATAGTTTGACCAATGTATACTCTTCGATTAATCTTATTTTTAGCAAAATATATCAATCCATCCATGTTTAAAGCCTCAAATACGGTTATTTAATCATCGTAATGGTAAGCTCGCCACATATATAAAATGAGTCATTATTTAAAAAAATATTATCTCTTTTTTATACCTCCAGAAACTCCGAAAATAAAATATTTAAAAAAAAATTCGTTTTCAATATAGAAAAAATTAATTTTCATATCTCCAAAATGTTAAATCTTGTTGGGTGTCAGGATCATATTTTTTAGTGCCTTTAAACCAAGAACGGTCTGATAATATGCCCCTAGCAATCCTACGAGTGGATAATTTAAAACCGTTACTCAATGATTCTGCATCCTCTAAATTTTTTAAGATGGTTCGGGCTGTTGCCTCTCCATGAGGAGCTTGATATTTAAGGAAAATTTATAATATATTTTTCCAGGTCTTTTTCGCTTAGAATTTTATTATTTAACATTTTAATGATCTTAGAACAGCTTTTTATTCTATTATATTACTTAATTATTCTTAAGTTAGTATTTAAATTGATATAATGAACCAGGTGAACCAGGTGAACCATTCTTTAGACTGAACCGGGTGAACCAAAGGAACCAATAGAATATTATATGTTGAAATAAATGTTCTCTATATTTTAATGAAAATGGTTCACATGAAAAAACAGAATATAATGGCTAAAATTTAAAAATAAGGGTGGAAATCTTTTTTATTGAACAAATTGTAATGGGTTCACTACAGCTTTTTTGGGTTCACTTTCCTTTTTGATATTAAAAACATCATTATTTATATCATGCAGTTGGGAAATACAAATTCATTGAATTCTTTTAGAGATACAATAATATTTTTTCCATCAAATCCTGCTGATGTAACCTTACTTTTTTTATACTCCCAATTCAAGAGTTCAGCTAATGTCCTCATACTATCTTTAATATTTGTATCTTTTTTCAATCCCTCAAGAAACCCATATGTCAAATGGACTTGTTCTTTTGTATCTAATATGGCCCAAAGTATTTTACGTTCATTTAAAACATCCCAAACACGTTGAGTGAAGTCTTCGGTTTTTTTACATTAACTTCATTTTTATAATTTGGTCGCGGTCTACCATTTTCATCGATTATCTGTATACGTCCATAGGCATCGTTGATCTGTTTTTGTAAGAATACTCTGACTCTTTCTCTTTGGATATCATCAAATTCATCAAGTGATTCTACTTCACTCCATCCTATTAACCATTTTGGCACTTCTATTCCAATGTCTTTACAAATCCTTAATATTAAGGTATCAGCAAGTTGTCTCCATTCAATATCAATAAGGGTGGGGTCATGAATAATTTCGTTTACAACAAAGTTTGCTAATGGTTTTAGTCCATGTAATCTGCAATTTTGCATATTTTTAATATCAAAAGCTTGTCGGAATGCTTCTTGATCATTTTTTGATTTTTTTCTCCATACCCGAAACTTTGAATTACAAAACGTCTGATTAAAGCTTCTTGATCGTCTCCAATTGTAGGTAATGGTTGGTTTGATGTGAATATCACTGGGGCTAATGCAGGTATTGTACTGTAATGGCCATTTATTTGTTTTCCTCGGCTAATTTTTTGTTGTGATGCTGTTTTTAACATATCTCTGGTGTTAATGTTTTCAAAAATTGCTCCGGGCTCATTGACTACAATTGGGAATGTGCTTTGTTGTAATCTGTTTCCTATACGATATTCAGAGTTGAATCCACTTCCGCCAATGTCACTATTTTCATCTGGCATTCCCCACAAGTATAACACCATTTTGCCTAATGTTGTTTTTCCAGATCCACCACGGCCGTAGAGATATAACCATTGAACATCTGCTCCCCTTTGTTTCATTGGATAGATAAATGGTGATATAAGTCCCCATTTGAAAACTGTAATTATTTTATCTTGATCAGGAAACCAATCAATAAATTCTTTTAAAAGTTTTAAAGCTTTCTCTAGTTTATCATTGGTCGGATCTTCTAATGTATATTTGACAACTAGTATTTCATTGGTTTTATCGTTAAAATAAAATCCAGGACTTTCAATTTCGGTTTTAACTTCAGCTAAGCCATTTTTAACAAATGTATTCAATGACATTGTGGTAATATCCTTACCAAATCTTGTTGATGGTATATATCCAGATTCAAGAAGAAAATTATATACTTCAGTAAGTGTCGCAGGGCCTACTGTGATGGGTTGATTTTTTAGGTTGGTTTTGAATACAGCTTTAAATTTTCTTACTTCTTCACTTATTGGACTATCAAAAACAGTTAACTTATCTAGAGATGCATCAATTACAAGAGTTTCGTCCTGCATTTCTTCGCCTTTTTGGTTATACTTTATTTTTTCATAGAAAGTCTGTTTTCTTTTTGGATCTATGACCATGTTCCTATTAGTTCCCATGCAACGTATTATCATACCATGGTGTTTTGGCAATTCCAGCTTATTCATTACTTCTTTTTCGATTTCTTTGATAAAATTTTTATTAAATAATAATTCACCATTTTCGGTTAATATTTCTTCAAATGATAAAATCGTCGTGTTTTGTTCAGGATAAGTATACACATTACTTAGGATTTCAATGTTGGCCTGAAGATGAGCCCAAAGTTTTAATGCAGATTCGAAGTTTATATCATTTTTTCTTAGCATTCCTGCTATTTTTAGCGTCATTTTGTCGATAGTGTTAAAATCTACTGATCCTTTAAATATTGGAGTTAATGTATAATTTAATGATGTTATTTGATCATTGGTGAGAATTCTAGTCCCAATTTCAGTTATAAATTTGTCATCTGTGATTTTTTTTGTAATGTTAATCATATCACCTCCTAATTAAATTTTTATTTGTTGTAATAATTTCTCTAGAATATTATGGAGATATGTGAATATCTTCATAATACTGCCTCACACTCAGTTTTTAGTCGTTTTTGTTCTGTAGCAGGTTCTATAATATTTATAGATTCTTTAAGGTCGACAAATAATTCTATTACTGTGGCATAGATTCCATTCATTGATATAACTGCTTCAACATCTTTTTTATTTTTTAATGACTCTTCAAAGAATTCTAAGGTAGTTATTGGAATTTTGTCGGTGCTAGCATGAAAAGTCGATTCTGATATGAGAAATGGTAACTCATCAGGTTGGTCACCTCTTTCTATTATGCACCATCCTGGAAAGAAATTACGTACTTTTTTAATGCAAGTTTTTTTCATCATATAATCAACCTATTCTCCAATATTTAGAGCAATAATTCAATTTTAACCTGGTGAAATATTGAGCTTTGAGTAACAACTTGGATTTGAATAGGTTAAATTGGATTTTCTCGTATGAAAATCCAGTTAAAAACGAATAATTTATATTTAATAATGAAAATATAATTTTAGCAAGGGGCCCGAATCCCTTTTTTCTTTTTTAATCATATTAGATCCCCTATCATTTTGAATTATAGTTATCATCTAGCAGTACTCCTTCTAATTCCAAAAATTCTTTAATAATGTCTATTGGAACTGGAGGGTTTGCATCGTCTTTAAAAGTTAGGTAAATATCTTTAAGTTTATCGTTAAGGCTCGACATGGTTGTTCTCCTTTTCATTTCTTATTTTTAAGTATAAGTGTGCATGATTGTTTTCATTAATATTCCAGACGATTTTATCTCCTTTCTTTAGGTTCATCGAGTTAATCCACACTTTGGGTATATAAACAAAGTAAGATCCTTTGACTTCCTGTATTTTCATAGTTTTAAGTTCCACCATATATCACTCCTTATCCTAATTGTAATCCTAAATAAGTTTTAAATTATATATAAAACTTTTTATTAGATTATTTTATAAAATTAATGAATATTTAGACTTTTTATTTGATTTAATGAATATTTAAAAATTTTAAAATATTTCTAAATGTTTAGATAAATCCAAAATTTTCTAAATATTTAGAACATGCAGTTAATATTTATAACAAAAAATCCATATGGAAAAACATTAGAACGGGGAATTTATTATGGCCAAGGTTGTAAAAGAAGATTTAAAGAGAATATACATCTTAACTATTCTATTAAATGGCAATAAATGGAAAAAACAACAGATTATAAATGAAGTCAATCGTCTTGTTTGTGCATTGAAAGAAGTCCACGAAGAAGTCCATGAATTAAAGGATCATAATGAATACAAATATTATAAAAAATCAATTTCTACTAAAGATGGTGGAATAGTAGATGGCATGATTAGTACCACATTAAAAGAATTACATGAAAATAACCTAATTGAGGAAGAAGTTGTTAAAGAAGAACGTAGAGGGCCTGCTACTGATCAATATTGGATAATAAAAGATCCATTGAGACTTTTCATGGTTTTCAAAGAATTTTACAATGACAACCTTAATTCCAATCTTAGATCATCATTAGGATCTCTTTTAATTGGTTCCCCTTTTGCTAAAAAAATAATCACCATGGATTTAATTAATTTTTTTGAATTTAATACTAAATTAACTTTTGAAGAAGAAGAAAAAAATTTGATACTTAATATTTTCAAAATATCTCCATCTTCTCTTTTTTATGCTTTCAATGAAATTAATGGAATAAGAAACGCCATAATAGAAGAAGAAAACGACTATGGATTAGAAGGAAAACTCACTATTAAGAATGACATTAAAAAAGCATTCTTATTCCAATTACAGATAAGATTAGGGATTGATATGGGCAATATGTCTCAAGATGAAAATTTTTCTGGAAAATATGGACTTCAATATGAAATTACTACAACTTTCAAAGATCCATTAGAAATAAGCAATGAAATTAGTACTTCAAAATCAATTATATCTCAATTCATCGAAAAAGATAAAATTAAGACTATTAATCGATCTGTAGGTTATTATGAATGGTATGATGGGGAGAGTTATAAAACAGATGAACTTATAGATGCTTTTTATTTTAAAGGCGATCTCGAAAATGATAAGGATGATTCATATAAAAAATATTCCCCAACTATCAAATAACACAAATACATTATCTTTTATTTAATTCTACAAGAACATTTGTGTCATTAAATATTTTTTCCATATATTCCATTTTTTTAGTTATCTTGGCCATTTTTTTATCATTATCTTTATTTTCTTTCTCTCGGATTTCACGTTCTTTTCGAAGTTCTTCTAAGATATTATCATATTCTTTTGTTGTTATTTCTCTAGTAATGACTTTTTCTATGCTTAAATCTTCTACAACATGTTTGTATTGTTCTTTCAAGGCATTTATGTCTAATTTGAAATATGCATCTGTAACTTTATCGATACTATGTCCTAACATCCATTGTGTAGAAATTTCAGGAACATTATTCTTATTCAAAGTGGAAGCAAAGTATTTTCTAAGTTTATGGGATGTAAAAAATCTATGATGTCCCACAAATCCATAATCACATTTATCATTAATTTCAATAAAATAACTGTTAAATGAGTTATTATCAATTTTATGTCCTCTTGATTCAAAAAGAGGATCATCTAAACTGGTAATTGGTTTGTTATTTTTTATTCTATCTATAAGATAATAGATTAAGGATTGTGTAGATTCGGGACTACTGAAAGTAATGAAAGGCATTTTGGTTTTATATCTCTTTACCTGCCATGTAGGAATGATATCATCTATTTTTTTGAGTACTTTCTCAGATAACAAATATATATCAAACTCTTGATTTGTTGGAGGTTTATAATATTCAGAAATTGCATTTAAAAAATCATTATATGTTAAATGTATAATCTCAGATCTTCCCATACCACTGGATGACATCAATAGGATTATAGCTTTATATTTCAAGTTGCAATGTTCTAAGGCACGTAAAATATGATCTTTCCCTACAATATTGGCCGTAGTTAACATTACTTTGTCATTATCTTTTTTAATTCGGATTTTGGGAAGTTCAATTTCAAACTCACTATAAAACCCACGTACAGTCATCATACAAGATTTTATGTAATTTATGGATTTCTTATTTTCAGTTAAATAATGCGAAAAATCGTTCAAGTACTTTTTCACTTTACGATTTTTCATGCGTATTCTCTGATCTTCCTCCAATTCAGCTTCTTCAATTAGTTCTGTAGGCGTTTTATCTAAAAACGTACAGTAAATGGATAACCTAGTAGTATACTGCATTTTGGTTGACTCAGTAATTTGTCTACTGTTCATGAATTCTAAGAAATGTTGATCTTCTACCAAATTTTCCTTAATCATGATTAGTACTATGAAGATTATATTATAAAAGCTTAGATTAATTTGATTTAACATTTCAAATTTATATATTGAACATTGAAGTTTCGATAAAACAGTTTCCAATGTTTGGAATTATATTATGAATATGATCTTAAAGAAATGAGTAGTTTGTTAATTTTTAAAAAAAAGAGTAGTGGGGATTTTACTGTGTTAAGTGTCCCTCTATGAAGTCGTCATATCCCTGAAGATCCAGGAGACCATGGCCAGAGAAGGTGATCATTATATTCTTTTCTTCTCCAGTCTTTTTACATTTATTTGCTTCATCTATTGCAACTTTTATGGCGTGACAAGTTTCAGGGGCGGGTATGACTCCTTCTGTGTTGGCAAATAGTTTACCTGCTTGGAACAATTCTGTCTGGTTTACTGTTCTTCCTTCGACAAGTCCTTGGTTAACCAGTAATGCCACTAAAGGTGCCATTCCGTGGTATCTTAATCCTCCAGCATGTACTGATGGTGGGACAAAGTCGTGGCCCAATGTGTACATCTTCATGAGGGGAGTTAATCCTGCAGTGTCACCGTAGTCGTATTTGTACTCGCCCTGTGTTAATGTTGGACAGGATGCAGGTTCTGCAGCTAGGAACTGGCAGTCCAAGTCTCCGGAGATTTTATCCTTCATGAATGGGAACGCGGCTCCACCAAAGTTACTTCCTCCTCCAACACATCCAACCAAGATATCAGGTGTTTCATCAATTTTTGCGAACTGTTTTTGAGCTTCAAGACCAATCACCGTCTGATGGAGTAAAACATGGTTTAGAACACTGCCCAAAGTATAAAATGCACTATCATCGTTAAAGGCATCTTCCATAGCTTCTGAAATTGCTATTCCAAGGGATCCTGGATGGTTTGGATCTTCTGCTAGAACTTTTCTTCCGAATTCTGTTCTGTTACTTGGGGAAGG
This sequence comes from Methanobacterium sp. ERen5, assembly GCA_024167805.1. Lineage (GTDB taxonomy): Archaea > Methanobacteriota > Methanobacteria > Methanobacteriales > Methanobacteriaceae > Methanobacterium_B. The sequence goes on from CP099988.1 coordinate 1,248,550, forward strand.
GAGTACTTCACCGTCGTATAAGTGCATTACAGTTTTACGGTATGGTTTTTGTTTGAATGAAACGTTTACCATGTAAACAGTACAATCCAATCCTAACAAGGAACATGCCAGGGACAATGCTGATCCCCATTGTCCTGCACCAGTTTCAGTGGTTAATCTTTCAGCACCTGCTTTTTTAGCGTAGTATGCTTGGGCAATTGCAGTATTGAGTTTGTGACTGCCCACTGGAGACTGATCTTCACGTTTGTAGTAAATTTTTGCAGGAGTATCTAAGTACTTTTCGAGCCCTGTGGCTCTGAATAGGGCAGAAGGTCTTCCAATCTGTTTGTAAACCTTTCTAACTTCTTTTGGAATGTCTATCCATCTTTTTGTGGACATTTCCTGTTCAAGAACATATTTAGAAAATAATTTAGGCAAATTTTCAATTTGATGGCCTTCCTCTGTTTGTGTTGATGGAGGAAGTTCCACTGGAAGATCTGCAGCGATATTATACCATTTTTTCGGTGTTTCCTTTTCTGAAAGAGTTATTTTATACATTTAACCACCTATTATATTTTTTTTGAATTTAAAGACGTAAATCATGAATTGATCAATATTAGATTTTTCTAATAGAATTTTCGCCTGAAATCAGTTGAATAATTTATATTCAATGACTTATTTAAATCTTTGTTGTACATATCTGTACATAGTTATTTGATAATTCAAATTTTTTGATAATTTAATATATGATCTGTAACAAAGTATAGGAGCATGAAGATATTGGCAGTGGATATAGGTGTAGGCACCCAGGATATTATGTTGTATGACTCAGAAGATACAATGGAAAATTCTTTTAAAATGGTAATGCCCTCTCCAACCAGGATAATTGCAGAGAAAATTAGAAACCATCACAACGATATTTTTATTAAGGGAAGTACCATGGGCGGAGGTCCAATCAACAAGGCCATAAAACATCATTTGGATCGCGGTTACAAAGTAGTAATGACAGAAAGCGCAGCAAAAACTGTTAGGGACGATCTAGATCGGGTGAAACAATTTGGAATAACCATAATACCTGACAATGAGAAACATCCTGAACTGGGGTCTGTTGAACTGAAAGACATCGATCTAGATTCAATAGAAGAAGCATTCTCCAAGTTTGATGTGGAAATGGACTTTGATGAGTTGGGGATTGCTGTCCAGGATCATGGATACATGGCTGGAATGGGAGATAGAAACTTCAGATTCATGAAGATCAAAGAAAAACTGAATGTTCCAAGAAGGCCTGAAGAATTTTCTTACCATGGTGATGTTCCAGAATATTTCTCACGAATGAATGCGGTAGTAAAATCTCTTAATGGTTATAAACCAATCATGATGGACTCTAAATTTGCATCAGTGTGTGGTGCTACTTGTGATGATTATGTGAAAGATCTTGAAAGTTACATCGTCATGGATATTGGTAATGGCCATACACTGGCAGCTGCCTGTGAAGAAGGAAAAATAATCGGTGTTTTTGAACACCACACAAGGGCACTTACACCAGACAAGCTGAAAAGTTTGGTGTTAAAACTTGAAAAAGGTACCATCACACATGAAGAAGTTCATGATGATGGTGGTCATGGAGCATGGGTTACAGGCCCCATGAGCAAGTGTGAGTGCATTGTTGCTACAGGACCATTGAGAGAGTTGTTGAAACAAACTGATTTAAAGGTTCACAATGCAGCCCCTGCAGGGGATGTAATGATGACGGGTCCTGTGGGTCTTATTAAATCCATCATTAGGAAATAAGTATACAGCTAAAGATAAAAATATAGGTTTAAACATGATACTTGACCCTCATATACACAGCACATATTCAAGCGATTCTACAGCTTCTCCTAGGGATATTATTAAAAGGGCGAAAAAAATTGGATTAGATGCCATTGCAGTGGCAGATCACAACACCATCAAAGGATCCCTCGTTGCAATTGAGGAAGCCAAAGATTTTGAAGACTTTGTTGTAGTCCCTGCAGTTGAAATAAGTTCAAGCAAGGGGCATATTGTAGCCCTTGGAATTAAAGAAGATGTTGAGAAAGGTTTGTCTCCAGAGGATACAGTTGAAAAAATCCGTTCATTGGGCGGTATTGCAATAGCAGCACATCCATTCGTGAGTTACAGAGATGGATTATGCGATAATGTTAAAGAGCTGGATATCGATGCAATTGAAACCTTGAATTCACGTTACATATTTGGATATTCCAATTGGAAGGCAAAAAATCTTGCTGAACGTCGAAACCTTCCAGAGATAGGTTCGAGCGATGCTCATTTCATAGGTGCAATAGGTAGTTGTGTAACAGAATTTGAAGCTGATTTTTCATATAATTCCATTATTGAAGCGATATTATCCGGGAAAACCAGTGTGTATGGAGACAGAACACCATTGCCTCTTATTTTAAAAGAAGTGATAAACAAGAAGATCAAAAAAATTGGATGAACTGTGATTATTAACAGTTTATACAAAATTTTATAGCATTAAGATCCATATTAGAACCATGATACCTCAAATCATGCAGTATATCAGGGAAAACTTCATATATTTACATCCTGGTTACACTACACTTAACACCGTTGTTTTTGGATTAATCCTTGGTATTTCAATTCTTTTGATCATAAAGATGTTTAAGTATATGGAGAAGGATCCAGCTGATCTGATAATACCACTCACACCCTTCATACTCTTTGGTTCAGGGGCCCGTGCCCTTGTTGATAACAACATTTATCCACTCACCTACCTTCTTGTAACACCCGGAATATACCTATTAACAGGTTTTATAGCTATAGTAACTGTGTTATCTGCTTTTTTCATCGAGAAAAAAACTCAGATTGATTACAGGTACATAATTTTTGGCGTAGGGGCAGTGATATGCATACCCAACATAATCTTTTTGGGGCCGATTAACGTTGTTGCCGTGCTACAAGTCCTGGGTATCTGGGCTTTAATATCTTCGATATTTGTGTTGCTTCGAAACAAATGGTCCTTACTCAGCAACAAAATCAACTTAACAGTTTTAATGGCCCACCTTTTCGATGCATCTTCAACCTATGTGGCTGTGGACTTTTACGGGTACAGTGAACAGCATGTGCTTCCAAGTGCATTAACTGGACTGGTAGGAACTGCCGCTGTGATGTTTCCATTAAAAATAGCCGTGATACTGGCAGCGTTATATGTTATAGATAGTTATATTGAAGACAGAACAATTGCAAACATGTTAAAGTTGGCAATATTTATTTTAGGATTTGCCCCAGGTTTGAGAAATTTCTTGAGTCTGATAATGGGAACTGCATTATAATAATTATTCAACAACAACTTTTTTTATAGTTTAAGATAAACTATTAATAATAAATGTCAACCAAAAGAGGTCTTTCAATGTACATAGAAACAGTCAAACAGACTATGAATCTTCCAGATACCGTTAAAATTCTGGACACTACCCTAAGGGATGGGGAACAAACACCTGGAGTAGCCCTAACTGTAGATGAAAAAATAAGAATAGCTAAAAAGTTAGATAAATTGGGTGTTAACACCATGGAAGTTGGGTTTCCAGCTGCTTCAAAGGGCGAAATTAGAGCTACAAAAGAAATTTTAAAACTGGAACTTGACTCACGAGTTTGTGGTTTGGCAAGACCTTTACGTGTTGATTTGGATGCTGCAATAGACTGTGGTGTGGATTATATTCACACGTTTATAGGGACTTCTCCATTACATCGAGAGTACAAGTTAAAAATGGACAGGGAAGAAATTTTAAATAAGTCCATAGCGGGCGTTGAATACATAAAGGATCATGGAATCACTGCTGAATTTTCAGCAGAAGATGCTACACGTACTGAATTTGATTATCTTAAGGAAGTGTATCTCGCTGTTGAGGATGCTGGTGCAGATTTCATAAACGTACCAGATACGGTTGGAGTAATGATCCCTTCTTCAATGAACTATTTAATTGCTGAACTGATGAAAATACTGAAAACTCCCATCAGTGTGCATTGTCATGATGATTTTGGCTTGGCTGTAGCAAATTCCCTGAGTGCGGTAGAAGCAGGTGCAAGTCAGGTGCATTCAACCATAAATGGATTAGGGGAACGGGCAGGAAACGCTTCTTTAGAAGAGGTTGTAATGGCTTTAACATCCCAATATCATCTTAAAACATCCATAGACACAAGACTACTGGTTGATACTTCTGAATTCGTATCAAGGATCACTGGTATAAAAATGCCTCCAAACAAGGCAATAATTGGCGAGAATGCATTTGCACACGAAGCAGGGATCCATGTCCATGGAGTCCTTCAAAATGCAGAAACATACGAACCAATCACACCAGAAATGGTTGGCCACACCAGAAGAATTGTTCTTGGAAAACACACTGGTGCAAATGCTATAAAGGCCAAACTAGATGAGTATGGCATTGAACTCAATGAAGATCAGTTCACAAGGGTTTTTGATCAGGTTAAAAGGCTTGGGGACAAGGGTAAATGCGTAACAGATGCTGATCTAAAGGCTATGTCCGAGACTGTGCTCGGAAAGGCCCACAAAGAAATTGTCAAACTCGAAGGATTCTCTGTAATGACTGGTGATAATGTAATGCCAACTGCCACAGTAAAGCTTGACATCAACGGTAAAGTTAAAACAGCTGCAAAAACAGGAGTAGGTCCAGTAGACGCCGCTATAAATGCAATACAAAGCTTAGTGGGCGAGACCGCAGATATTGAACTCAAAGAATATAATATTGAAGCAATAACTGGTGGAACTAATGCTCTGGCAGAAGTATTTGTTATTATGGGTGATAAGAAGGGCAACAAGGCAACTGGAAGATCAACAACAGATGATGTGGTCATGGCAAGTGTTGAGGCAGTTTTAGATTCAATTAACAAGATACTTATTGAACGTTAAACTAACTAGTTTTTAGTTAGCTATTTAGGGGGATATAATGGGGCCTAATATACTGGTGGTAGAGGATGAAAGGATAACAGCAGAAGATATAAAGAGTGGTCTAGAGTGTTCAGGGTATAATGTAATTGATATGGTTGCATCAGGAAAGGAAGCCATTGAAAGCGCAGGAAAATTTCAGCCGGACCTTGTTTTAATGGATATTAAATTAAAGGGTAAAATGGATGGGATTGAAGCTGCGGGGCAGATAAAATTAAAATATGATATTCCTGTCATATATTTAACAGCATATTCTGATGAATGTACTCTTACTCGAGCTAAAGCATCAGAACATTCTGGATTCTTCATGAAAGATGAGACTGGTCTAATAAAAAAGCCATTTGAAGAAAGTGAATTACATTCGGCAATAGATACCACTCTTTACAGACATAAAATGGAAAAAAATCATGACCATTTAGTGTCTGCAATGCTTAAACATTACAATGAGGCTGTAATCGCAACAAATTCTGATGGTCTAGTTAAACTCATGAATTCTTTAGCTGAAAGTCTAACTGGGTGTAAACTGGATAATGTGGTGGGTAAGAAAGTTAGTACTGTTTTTGAACCCCTTAAAACCTTCGAATCATTTGATCTAATACAAATGAAGGAACATTTACAACAAAATGAACATGTCCTTGTATCTAATGGGCAGGAAATAAAAGTTAAATGTGATTTAAATTCTATCACTGATGATGATGGCCAAATTAATGGTTTTATCCTAATATTCAAACAAAAAAACCACTAAATACTGGAGGTATCATACAAGGCACCCGTAGATATTCTGGTTGTTGAAGATGAAGGGATTACGGCAAAGGACATAAAAAATAGTCTTGAAAAGGAGAATTACAATGTATTAGCCATTGTTACCAATGGGGAAGATGCCATAAAATTCAGCGAAGAAAACAAGCCAGATCTAGTGATAATGGATATCAAACTTGAAGGAAAATTGGACGGAGTGGATGCTGCCCAGATCATTGAATCCAAGTTGGGTATTCCAATAATTTACCTAACCTCCTATTCAGATAAAAATACAATGGAACGGGTTAAATCTACACATCCATCTGCTTTTATAGTTAAGGAACCCTTTGAATTTCTTCACAAGCCCTTTGAAGAGAATGAGCTCTACACAGCCATAGATATAATTTTGTACCAAAACAAAGGTGTGCCTGAAAGTTACAATCTTAAGGGTCATTATAAATTACTGGAATCTGTTCTCAAATCTGTTAGTGAAGGTGCGATTGCAACTGATCTCAAGGGAAGAATCATTTTTATGAATCCTGTTGCAGAGAATTTTGCAGAAATATCTAATGAAAGCTTCATTGGAACTTCTGTGGGAAAATTGATACCAGATATAGATTTAAACGATATCATTGGAAGGTTCAATTCAACAGAAGTAATTGAAGAGAATTTTTCGATAAAATCTAAAGGCAACGATTATATACCAATTGAATGTACTTTTAATCCCATAGTTAACGAATCAGATAGATTGGACGGAGTTATGATCATGTTTAGGCAGATGATTTAAGATGAACATCAATTAAATTTATCTGTACCGATTTATGAGACAATTTTTTTATAAAAAAATAAAGTATTATATGCCATCTATTCTTATTTTAATCCATATTAATCCAGTTAAACATGGATGAATTGCGTAATATGATATTATCCCTAATTAGGCTACTTATTCATTTATTGATCTGTTAAAAAAGGTCTTATGAACATAAAATATATATAATATTAAATATATCTAAACAATCAGGGTATTATTTGGAGGTTAAAGCGATGCCAGAGGAAAATATTGTATACATTGGAAATAAACCAGTAATGAATTACGTTTTAGCAGTGGTAACACAAATGAATGGCGGACATTCTGAGGTTGTTCTTAAAGCTAGAGGTAGAGCAATCAGCAGAGCTGTTGATGTTGCTGAGATAGTTAGAAACAGATTTATTACTGATGCACAAGTGGAATCTATAGACATAAGCACAGAGGAAATTATGAACAACGAAGGCACTAATACTAATGTTTCTGCTATAGAAATTCAGCTTTCAAGGGATGATACTTCCACTGAAGCCTAATAAAAAACTAGTTTTATATCTGTTATTTTTATAAATTTTGTATATTTTTTTAAAAAAATAATTAATTAGGGAAAAATTTATTCTTTCCCATTTCTTCTTTTTCTAAGTGTCCTTACTGCTAATAATCCTCCAACTATGACTACAACTATGGCTATAATGTAGTAGAGGTAGTTAGAAACAGGTCCAGTTTTTCTTGAGAAGTCTAATGCGTACATGTTTCCGTTGTTATCACCTACAAATATATCGTCACCATACACTATTGGTGAAGTTAATGGTGAGTTAAATAGGTAATAACCTGGGGTATTGCTCCATTCTTCTTTTCCGCTGTATTTGTTTAGAATGTAGACTGTTCCAGATTCTGAAGTTACTACAATATTGTCTCCCATAAGAGCAGGGGTTGTTTTAACGTTCCCGGTATTGACAGACCATTTAAGTTTTCCATCACGCATATCAAGGGCTGTTATATTCCCGTTATCTGAACCTATGAAGAGGGCATTATCGTTTGGATCTAGAAGTGCAGATGATTTCACCGAATCATTAAGGTTGTAATTCCATAAAATTGAACCATCTGCAGTGTTTAGTGCGTAAAAGTTTCCATTATCTGTTCCCATATACAAAGTTGTGTTGTTAATGGCAGGAGATGATCTTACGGCACTACCTGTATCATATGCCCATGTTTGTGTTCCGTTGGCTATACCTAAAGCATATATTTTTCCATCATCAGATCCAAAGTATATACTATCATTATAAACTGTAGGGGAAGATCTAACAGCGTTTCCTGTTTGGAATTCCCATTTTTTGGTACTGTCGTTGGTATTTAGGGCGTATAATCTCTGATCATCTGATCCGAAATAGATTATTCCATTATCTATGGCAGGGGTTGTTTCTATTGCATTCCCTGTTTTATATTTCCACACATCATCTCCAGTTTTCTTATTCAAAGCATAGAGATAGCTGTCTCCAGATCCGAAGTATACATTGTCTCCAACTACTATTGGGGCGTTTGTTATGTTTCCTCCTGCCTTGTAATCCCAGACTTTTGTACCGTCTTCAAGGTTAAGGGCAGAGAATAGGCCACTGCTTGATCCGAAATAGATCAATTTATCAGCTATTGCTGCTGATGTTAAACTTCCAGAAGTTTGGAATAACCATGTGTCTGGATTGAAATCAGAAGCTTCGTCCATGTATGCAGTATGATTCAAATTTTCTTGAAACATTGGCCAGTCTGTTGCCGAAGCAGTAGAAACTGTCATTGGACCTATGAAAATGCTGAGCATCATAATTCCAATCAATATATTCTTTTTTCCAATCATTTTATCACCTAATTATTTAGATTTAGTCATTAGAATCCATGACTCAATTATATATCTCTGTTAAATTTCGTTACTCCTAAGTAGAAGAATATTGCTGTAAATCCTAGTAAAACCACAATATCTATCCATATATCTCCTACACTTGATCCTTTTAACATAACTGCTCTTAAAGCATCGTTAACATATGTTAAAGGTAGGATATATGCAATTTTTTGGAATATCCATGGCATTGTTTCTATAGGATAAAATACTCCTGATAAAAACATCATGGGCATTGTAATAGGCATCACAGTCTGCATGAAATCTTCCTGGGACGAAACCCTTGCAGAAACCATAATTCCAAATCCTATGAAACATAACGCTCCTAGTATCAACAGAAGAATAGTTAACGCCATGCTACCATTGATAACAATTCCAAATAGAACTATGGCCGCCACAATTAAGATAATTCCCCGCCCAGTTTCTTGAACTAATTTGGATATAATTTTTCCTCCAATAACAGTTGCAACACTAGTAGGAGTCATGAACAGCCTTGCAAGTTCTCCTCTTTCTCTTTCACCAGCTACTATTTCTCCCATACCAAACACACATCCAAAGAGGACGGTCATTCCGATAATTGCAGGAGCTAGGAAATTTAAATAACTAATATTTCCGTATAACTTGTTTACTTCAACATTAATCGTGTTCAATATACTTTGGTATGGAGCTACTTGAGTTCCATTTACCTGACTACTTGAAACTGATATTGATGATGATTGGAGTTTTTGTTCTGCTATCTGTTGGTTTATCTGATTAAATAGGCCTTGTGTGGCTGGTATAACCGTGCCTGCTGCCAGTTGATCCGAAGAATCGACATCCATGACAATGCTTTTTGGTGATGTATCATTCAGACTATCATAATTCGTGGGAAGAATTATGGCTGCTTTCGCCTGTCCATTTTGAACCATTTGCAATCCTTTATTGGGATCTGTGGTTATTTCCTTTACATCGTACAATGTATTACCTTTAATTGCACTTAGCGTTGCATCTGACAGATTTCCTTGACTCTGGTCCACTACAACTACTGGAATGTTGTTTATAGTTCCTCCCATACCGTAACCAAAAAGGGTTATCATGATTATGGGGAACAGAAATAGCGATATTAAACGAGGTTTATGTCTCCATAGGACCAACATATCTTTTTTGATCATCCACATAATCTTTTTAGTTTCAACCATCTTCTGCACCTTCTTCTTTATTTTTTGAAGTCACACTCATGAAAACATCTTCCAATGAAGGGTCTTTAGTGGATATTGAGGTAATAGTCCCGCCTTTGTTGATTATTTCGGAAATTATTTTACTCACAGACTCATCTTTAGAGTCAATATCCATGACTATTCTTCCAGAATCATGTTCATTCAATAAATCTACTTCAGGCAAGTTTTTCAGATGATCGGTCATATTTTCATCTAAATTACTGATCATTACACTTAATTCTTTTAATTCTCTGTTTTCATGTTCTATTTTTTCTTTTAATTGGTCATAAGCTGCATTATCTTCAACAGCACTTTCCTTTCGGAGTTCATCCATAATTTTAATGACATTGGATGTTTCAGAGGATCGAACTTTTTTCTGTTCATGGATCATGGTGTCTTTGAGACCTCTAGGTGTATCGTAGGCTGCAAGGACTCCTCCATTAATAATTCCAATTTTGTCACAGAGAAGTTCTACCTCGTACATATCGTGGGAACATAGAATAATGGTACGTCCTTCAGAGTTCAATTCTTCTACTAAATCCCATAAAACTCTCTTGGTTGTTGGATCCAAACCTATGGTAGGTTCATCTAGGAACAGAATATCTGGTTGATGTATTAAACTGGCAACTACTGATGCCTTCTGTTTCATTCCTCCAGATAACTGTTTTACCAACTTATTTTCGGCATATTTGATGTCAACGAGTTCCATCAATTCTTCAGCACGGCTAATTTTCAAGTCAGTTGGAAGTCCGTAAAAGTCTGCACAGAGATCTATATTTTCACGTACAGTGAGATCTCCGTATAAACTTACCAATTGTGGAACCATTCCAATTTTTTCTCGTACTTCGTTGGGCTGTTTTGCTATGTCAAATCCAGCCACGTTTGCGCTTCCTCCCGTTGGTTGTATTAAACATGTGAGCATTTTGATTGTTGTGGTTTTTCCAGCTCCGTTTGGTCCTAGAAAACCGAAGATACTTTTGTTATCAATTGTCATGTTGAGCTCATCAACAGCTAAAAAATCATTGTTGTATTTTTTAGATAGATCAAAAGTTTCTATTGCATATTTCATTTTTTACCCCCTTCAATCGTTTTTAGTCAACATATCTCTCCAGAATTCCTCTAAAAGGGCGGTTCTGTGACATCTGAAAACTCTCTTTATTCTTTCAAGTGTTTGAATACCTTCTTCGGTAATCTCATAATACTTCATTTTTCTTTTTCCATGAGCTTCCCAAGTTCCTGTAACCAAACCTGCTTTTTCTAGATCATGTAGCATTGGATAAATTTTACCAGGTTTTCCATGCATCTTCTTTTCTGCAGGGTTAATTGTGTTTAGTTTGCTCATTATCTCGTAGCCATGAATTCTCTCCTTGCTTATGATCCAAAGGATCATGGTCTTCCCAAATCCCTTCATACTTTTTAAAAGTTTAATATCGTATTCCCTAAGCTCTTTTGATAGCTTTGATTTACAATCAGGATCATTATCTAATGTATTGGCATGATCTGCTGATTTGGAATCCTGCAAGGAATTGCTACCTTTATTTACCATGGTTTTCACATCACTATATTAAATTTTAATATATCAATTCTTGATATATTTAGATTATATATATAGTTTTTGATTATATAAAAAAATTAAATAAAAAATATAAACCAGATTCATAATAAGATTATTCATGAAACTGGGCTTTTCAACTCTGGCACTTTTTATGAATTCACTGGAAGATTTTCTAGAAACTGCATCCATTGATGGGTTTCAATTGATGGAAATTCTTTGTGAAGGTCCTTACTGGCCGCGTAATGTTCTGGATTTTAACTCTAATTTTGAAATATTCGATTCTTACGATATTGATGTTTATTTACATTCTCCCACCATAGATCTTAACCCTGGAAGCTTAAACCCTGGAATTAGGGAGGAAACCTTGAAGCAGCTCAAAGAAACTGTGAATTTCGGTGTTAAAATTAATTGTAAAGCGATTACAACTCATCCTGGACTGATACATAGACTTGAAGAAAGAGTACGAAATTTCGGCATGGAACATGCAATAAACGTTCTTACAGAGGCCAATAATTATTCAGAGGAAATGGGAATCAAATTTTCCATTGAGAACATGCCCAACAAATATGCATATTTCTGTAACAGTGCTGATGAACATAAGTTTTTTGTAGAAAAATGCGGTTCATATGCAACTGTTGATACAGGTCATGCTAACACATCGAAGGATGTTAAATCATTTTTTAAGCTTAAAAATATCGTTTATTATCATTTAAATGATAATGATGGTGAAAAGGATCAGCATTTGACTCTTGGGGAGGGAACATTGGATTTAAATCTTTTAAATGGAGTGAAAAATGGTATTATAGAATTAAATAACTATCAAAATGTTCTTAAAAGCCGTGACTTAATCCGGTCTACTTGGCCCCAAGATCATAAATGAAATTAGGCATACCTAAAAAATAGGAAGATTTATAAGTTTTGGGAGTTAAATCTAAATCCACCTGAAATTAGGCATACCTAAATTTTAGGTAAAAAATATGGTTCATCGGAGATCATCCTCAGCTCAAATGTACCACTGAGCCATATTTTAATTTTAACTTTTTTTAGTATGAATTTTAGATATATTATAACAAGCATACATACAAATAACAATACATTTTGTAGAGTATGAAGTTCCATTAATGTCAGCTGAGGGAGTTATATGGTGAGTAAAGTTTATTTCACAGATTTTAGATCAAAATCCAACCAAGATAATAAGGTTAATAAAGTTAGAAACCTCTTTGATGCAGCAAATTTCCAAGCATTTATTGATGAAAAAGATTTAATGGCTGTCAAACTCCACTTTGGAGAAGAAGGAAACGATTCATACATTAACCCTGTGTTGGTAAGGCAAGTAGTAGATAAAATTACTGCTGAAAATGCTAAACCATTCTTAACAGATACCAATACTCTTTACTACGGGAGCAGACATAACTCACAAGATCATCTTAAAACAGCTATTTTGCATGGATTTGATTACTCAGTAGTGGGAGCTCCTTTAATTGTTGCAGATGGATTGAGGGGAGAAAATTGGGCCAACGTCCAGATCAAACAGAAACATTTTGAAAATGTTAAGATAGCAGGGGATATTCTTAATGCTGATGGAATGATAGTATTGTCCCATTTCAAAGGTCATGAAATGGCAGGATTTGGGGGAGCAATTAAGAATCTGGCAATGGGATGTGCTTCTGCCCCTGGAAAAATTGAACAGCACGAATGTTCTAAACCAATTATTAATGAGGGATGTTCTTCTTGTGGAAGATGTGCTGATTCATGTCCAGTATCTGCATTTGAAATATCTAAAAGAGGAACTGCCATAAACTATGATAAGTGCATAGCATGCAACAACTGTCTCGGGGCCTGTCCAGATGAACTTATAAAACTAAACTGGTCAACCATGGAAGAATTCATAGAGAGAATGACAGAATATGCACTGGGAGCAGTTAAGAACAAAACTGAAAAGATGGGATACATGAATTTTCTAATGAATATCACACCGGAATGTGATTGTTTACCGTACAGCGACAGTCCAATTGTTCCAGATATTGGAATCATGGTTTCAAAAGATCCTGTAGCACTCGATGCAGCATGTTATGACATGGTAAACGAACAATGCGGCCTTGAAAATTCTCTGCTAAAACACAACCATAAACAGGGGGAGGATAAATTTAGAGGTTTGTGGAAAAATGTAGATGGACGCAGACAACTCCACTACGGTGAAGAAATAGGGTTGGGCAATACAAAATACGATCTGATAGATATCAGTTAAAGGCCGAGTTCTAAACCCAATTCAACTATTCTTCTGTTATTTTTGACTACAAACTGTATGTGATATTTTTTATTAGTTTAGTCGATGTGCAGATCATAATAGATAATACTAAGTGGGTTTTATAATTAAGTATTGAACATTAAGGGGGCCATTTCATGGACTTTGTAGTGATCCTTATAATTCTCACAATCTTGATTGCAATAACTGCTTTAATTAGGAATAAAATAAAAAATAGACCTTTAAACAGATTAATAATTATTAAAACATTTTTACTTTCATTTTTAGTAATATCTGTGGGATTTGGTTCAATTTGGGCGTTTATTGGACATGCATTCCTACCAGTACAAGTTGCAGAAAGTATAGGGTGGGCTACAGGCAGCCCATTCCAAACTGAAGTTGCATTTGCAAATTTGGCCATTGGAATTCTTGGAATTTTATGTTACTTTTTCAGGGACAACTTTTGGGTAGCAACTGTGATCGCAAGCTCAATTTTTTTACTTGGAGCAGCCTATGTTCATGTAATCAATATTATTAATTATTCTAATCATGCAGTGGGAAATGCAGGAACCATATTTTTCATGGATATTATTGGTCCTGTGATTTTAATAGTGCTTTTGATACTTTACAAATTATATGAAAGAAAGCAGATGGATTGAAATGAACACAACCGATAAACACGATATTTGGCTAACCACCAAACGGATCGAAACTCTTGTTGATGGAATATTTGCTATTGCAATGACATTGCTGGTTTTGAACATTGATATGCCTCAAATAGCAGGGACAGTGTCTAATCCGGCTATTTGGCAGTATATGTCATCTTTATTCCAACAGCTTGGTATCTATGCATTTAGTTTTATTTTGCTTGCAAGTTTTTGGCGAGCTCATCATCTCCAGTTCTTTTATATTAAGAGAAGTGACAGCGTTTTAATTTGGTTGAATGTTATTTGGCTAATGTTTGTGGCTCTTGTTCCATTTTCCACTAATTTTGTTAGTAACTTTGGTAACCATCCAATTCCAATGCTGTTTTTCAATATAAACATGTTCATCATTGGAATCTTCTTCATGTTGATATGGTACTATGCAAATAGAAAAAATTCTTCATAAAAGAAATGACTCCAGAACATTATCAAATGGTTAAAAAGATAAATTATATTTTGCCATCTGCTGCATTGCTTGCTGTATGCATCACGTTTGTGAGTCCAATCTGGAGCCCGGTATCGTATTTTTTGATATTCATTCTTAAAAACGCATTTAAGAAAGATTTAGTGTAATTTGGGATTATCATCCGTTGTAATCATTATCTACAGTAGACTTTTTAATTGAAAAATTTGAGTTTTAAATACCCACATTTTCTACAGTAGAACAATTTTTGCATAAAAAAATATTAGAATTTTCCTTAAAAATCAACATTCAAAACTTCTGAAATATTATTTATAATATGGTCGGCAGCCTTAAAGACTTTATCCGGGGTTTCATCACCTTGTTGTAGTGTAAGCACTCCAATATCTGCTTCTTCAAGTGCCAGAATATCGTTTGAACTGTTACCAACCATCATAACTCTATACTTCTTTTTCAGGCTTTCTATAATTTCCTTTTTCTGCCTAGAACTCGCTGTATCAAAAACATTTTCTTTAGGTATGTGGATGTACTCTGCTAATTGTTCCAAAGAACCCTTTCTATCTCCAGATGCAACAAATATCTGAATATCTCTGCTTTTCAGCTCAGAAATCACATTTGGAACTTCTTTGAATATTTTTCCACCAGCTGTTATAGTAAATTCAACTCTTCCAGTTTTCATATTCACGATAAAACCCGATCCACTGCAAATGTGCACGTTGTACTTTTTATCTACAACCGTATTGTAGGTGTCCTGCAGATCTTTCATGGTGGAATCATCGTTTTCAATAGATTTAAGCAAATCAGATTTGGCTATATCCACATCGGAGTAACTAATATCAAACTTAACTTCAGTTTTCATAAGGAAATCATGAATGGTTTGGTTTGGGTTTGCTTTGATAATACATTTGGAAGGGTCTGTCTGTAAAACAACAAGGGCGCGATTGATGTCATGATCAACAATTTGAATTGAGTTTGCATAATCGCAGATAAGCCCATTTCTAAGGTCTTTCAATGCTTTATAGCGCCTTATGAGTGTCCCCGAATTATCGAATACAACAGCTTTCATATTTACAGATATTATTCTATTTAATCTATAAATATTTCCATTTCATAAAAAGAGTAATGAGGTGTTTAATGGGATATAGGAGGTTTGATGGTGAATTTGTTCAATCCCACAAAGTTAATATTGTTTTGATACAATGTTAAAAACATAATTTATCATACAACACAAGAACTAATCACGAAATAAACACCCAGAGCCATTAAAAAATTCCACTTGCACTCATGATAATTTTATAATGTTTATCCTTCATTACGTTGGATCCCTTGGTAGTGAAGAAGGAGACTGTGCTGAACCAACCAAGATCTGAACACCAGTGTCCAACTAAAAATCCTATGACTCCTAATATTCCTGCTAATTCCATACCCTTTAACATGAAAGCCCATCCCACTGTTGCCCACCAGATAAAGAAATAGGGGTTTGATATGCTTGTCAAAATTCCGTTTAATATTGGGCCATAATCATTGGATGTTTCGCCACTGTTCTGAAGATCTTGTATTGAAGTGGATGATCTTGCCATTTGAAATCCCATGAAAACCATTATTGACCCTCCAATAGCACCAATTACAAATATTGCAGTGCCAGATCCAATCAGCCAACCTAAACCTGCAAATATTAATAGTATAAGGCAGAATTCTGCCATTATGTGTCCAAAAACTATTTTTGGGCCTACTGTAGCTCCTTTTTTAACGAATCTGAAATTGTTACAGTAAACATGGGTCCAGGGACCATGGCCCCAGAAAGGCCAACAATGAATGAAGTAGCAGTAAAAAGAATGATTCCAATCCAAACATTACTCAACATAGTGATCACTAATAAAAATTTAATGAATTCAAATTTCAAAAAACAAGTTAAGGCTCTTTAACTATCGTTTAGAACTTTCATAATCTCCGTCAGATGATAATCTATGGTTTGAATTTGTTCTTGTTTAAAAGATTTTGATCTAGTTAAAAATCTGTAGCGTTCAAATACATGGCCCATTTTATTTAGAACATCTGTTCTGGAAATCTTGTTTGAATACATATAACCACCAGTTTAAGATTTAATTTTTAACTTATAAATTTGTTGTCTTTTTTTCATTCGAGGAAATTTATAACTGTACCCACACCCTTTTTAACAGCTTCTTCATAGACTTTCCATCCAGTGACCATATCTTGAACAGCCAAACCAGTAGAATCGAACACGGTAATATCTTCATCTGAAATTCTTCCCTCAGCTTTACCTATAATGACATCCCCAATTTTGGAGTTGATTGATTTTCTGGTTATTATTCCATCATGGACAGGTACATTGATTTCTCCACTGTGTCTGGCTTGTTCCCAGCAATCAATAAATATTTTAGCTTTTTGAAGAATTCCAACTTCAAGTTCCTGTTTTCCAGGTGCATCTGCACCCATTGCATTTATGTGCGTGCCTTCGGTTATCCATTCAGTTTTTAAAATTGGTTTATTGGCTGGTGTTACAGTTACAACAACATCCATATTTTTAACAGCTTCTTCAGCAGTTGAAACGGCATTAATATCAATATCAAATCGTTCCCGAGCCATATCTGCAAAATTTTCCCTAGATGAACATGTTCTACAAAATACATGGGCATGTTCAATATCCATTACTTCTTTAAGTGCCATAAGCTGTGTAAATGCTTGTTTACCCGCACCAATTATTCCCAGTGTTTTTGAGTCTTTTCTAGCAAGATACTTAGTTCCTACACCTGCAGCAGCCCCTGTTCTCATGTTGGTTATCCATGTTCCATCCATTACAGACAATGGAAATCCTGATTTAGGGTCAAATAATTGGATTACTCCCATAACTGTGGGTAAATTATATTTCACAGGATTTTCAGGATGAACGTTCACACATTTCACACCAGCTTCATCCATATTATTTATGAAAGCGGGCATTATTCTCAAGTCGCCGTTGTATTTTTTGAAAAATAAATATTTCTTTGCAGGCATCTGCACATTTCTTGTGGCATGCACAGTGTAAGCGGTTTCAACAGACTCAATAATCTCTTTCATTTCTATAAGTTCTTTAATTTCGCTTTGTTTGAGGAGAAGTGTTTCATACCGGGTTGCATCTTTCATGATTATAATATTGAATCAAGCTTTATATCCAAATTTTGGATTAAGCAGTGGGCTATAGAAATGTTTCTATTCAAATAATATTAACTCCAACCTATTAACAGAGGATATAAAGTTTTTATAAATTAACTAGGGTTAAAACAATGGAACAAAATTTAAATGTAAGATTCTGGGAGGTCGATTCCCTTCGGGGTCTTGCTGTTGTATGTATGATCTGCTACCATTTCCTGTTTGATCTGACATTTTTTGGAGTAATCTCGTGGGATGTTTCATCTGGACTTCCTTGGTTTTTTGCAAGGATAACTGCTTCAACATTCATATTTTTAATGGGTGTTTCTTTGACACTTAGCAGTTCAAGGTCAAAACTTTCAGGAAGTTATCTACACAAAAGTCTTTTTACAAAGTATCTTCAAAGAGGTTGCAGAATATTCTTGCTTGGTTTGTTTATTACAGTTATAACATGGATTTTTATTCCCCAGGAATTCATAATATTTGGAATTTTACATTTCATTGGAATATCCATCATCCTTGCATATCCATTTTTAAAAAGGAAATATTTCAATTTAGTGGCAGGAATTTCCATAATTTTAATTGGAATTTATTTACAAACTTTAAGTTTTAATTTCAACTGGTTGATGTGGTTGGGATTTGTACCGAACTCTCTTAACACAGTGGATTATTTCCCGATCTTCCCATGGTTTGGAATTGTTTTGTTGGGAATTTTCTTTGGGGGTATATTGTATAAAAATTATAAAAGACAGTTTAAAATACCTGATTGGTCTGATAATCATTTATTCAAGGGATCAGCTTTTCTTGGGAGACATTCACTGGTTATTTATTTAATTCATCAACCCCTCATCATAGTAGTGCTGTACTTTTTGGGTGTTGTAAACATCAACTACTTCATCTGATAATTCATGAGCTTGATCAAAAATTATAATATTGAAGTAAATTAAAAAACAAGTAGATATTAAATTAACTTAGATAAGCAGGGATATTAATATTCATCCAAATTAATTTCAGGTGTGACCATGAAACTATTAGATAAATCAGAATTAATTAAAGATCATGAAATCACAGCATTAGATAATCTAGAAATGTTCTGTAGGACTATTGAACATAAGAATGATAATTATAATGCTTTTTTAGAGATAAACGAAGGTTCAGCTCATGAACGTGCTGAAGCCATCGATAAAAAGATCCAGAATGGAGAGAAGGTAGGAAAACTTGCAGGTTTGGTAATTGGAATCAAAAGCAACATCAATGTTGAGGATTTTCATATAACTGCAGCTTCAAAAACACTTGAAAACTACCTTGGAAGTTATGATGCAACTGTTGTTAAAAGAATTAAACAGGAAGATGGTATCATAATCGGAATGACCAACATGGATGAATTTGCAGCTGGAAGTTCCACTGAAACATCCTACTTTGGCCATACTGAAAATCCATCAGCTCCGGGAAGAATTCCTGGCGGTTCTTCAGGCGGTAGTGCTGTAGCAGTAGCAGCGGAGATGTGTGATCTGAGTATTGGTTCTGACACAGGCGGTTCAATAAGAAATCCCGCATCACATTGTGGTGTTGTGGGTTTTAAACCTACATATGGGGTTGTTTCAAGACAGGGGCTATTGGATCTTGCAATGAGTTTTGATCAGATTGGTCCATTCTCAAGGGACGTGAGTGGGGCTGCCCTACTCATGGATGTTATTGGGGGTTATGATGAAACTGAATGTACATCTGTGAAGTGGGATTCTCCGAAATTCACAGACCAACTTGGGCAAAACTCACTTGAAGGTACCAGTCTGGGTGTGGTAAAACAATTCTTTGATGTTTCCGATGATAAGATAGTCAATATTGTTGAAGAATCAATCGATAAAATGAAGGACATGGGTGCTGAAGTGCATGAATTAAGCTTCGATTATATTGATTTATGCCTACCTACATACTACCTCATAAACTATGTTGAATTCTTTTCAGCAACACGAAAGTATGATGGAAGAAAGTACGGTCAAAGAATCGAAGAAGTTTGTGGAGAAGAAGTCCTAAGAAGAATCTACATGGGTTCTTACATCAGCCAAAAAGAATTCAGTGGTAAATATTACAAAAAAGCACTGCAGGCCAGGTCACTCATCAAAAGGGAAGTAAATAAATTACTTCAAAATGTTGATGTAATTGTCGGGCCCACCGTTCCAATGTTACCCCACAAGATCGGAACATCCTTAGAACCAATGGACATGTACTCCTACGATGTTTTGACTGTTTTAGCCAACCTGGCAGGAATCCCTGCAGGTAGCATGAAAGCGGGTGAAGTGAATGGAATTCCAGTTGGTATTCAAATTCAGGGAAAACCCTTTGATGACCCTAAAATACTGGGCATAATGTCTGCGTTGGATGATACAGATCCAGAAATATAAGATACACCTTCTTTTTTTTGACTCAAATTTTTATCATACTCCTCTAATTATTTAGAAAATTCTAATTATGGAAAATTCAAGTAGGGGCAATAATAGGCCTATTAATATGGGTTTTATCGTAGATATGTTTGGTAGAAAACCTGCTTTCTCAAGCTTCGCCCTCACCATGGCTTTTGGCCTGATCATGATCACATATTCTGGACCAATATCCAAGCTTGATATGGAACCAGAATCCCTTAATGAAAACATTTATGATTGAGGGGCAATAAAGATACCAAAGATGAAAAAAATTGGATTTCTCTATGTTAAAGGAGCTTTACCAGCATTTGAGGATTTTGGACATCTTCCAACCCATATTGTAAGGAGTAATGGGACTATAAATGGGTTTAAAATGCACAAAGAGTTGGATGGTCTGATAATACCGGGAGGAAGCATAGTCGAATCCCAAAGTATCAGCTGTGACCTAGAACGGGAAATACATAAGATGAATGCTGATGGTAAATTCATATTTGGAATGTGTTCCGGCTTCCAGGTTCTTGCAAACCAAACAGATATTGGGCGAAAATCACCATGTCCGGTTGAAAAAAGGGCATGGGCATTCTAGATGTTTCATTCAGCCCCATGGTTGGAACAGATCGCGTTAACGCCAAAATTGTGGATGATTCATTCCTAACAACAAATTTAACTGGAACTTCGGTTTCAGGATTTCACTGTCACACATATGGCAAAATAACAGGCGATGCAAAACCCGTGTTGAAATCACTTGTAAAGAGAACAGATTACCAGAACAATCCTCGTGAAATAACTTCTGGTGTTACAAATGATGAAGGCAATACTGTGGGAATCATGCTACACGGAGCCTTGGATGAAAATCCAATGCTTAGAAACAACATTTTAGAGTTTATAGGGGCAGATGAGAAGGATCAAACAGAAATCAGGGCATCCAATAAAGTTTTACTAAAACAGATAAAATCTGAAATGGGCATAGAAACAGGGATTAAAGTTATAACTTCAAAACATGAACCCCCTCATGGCACAAAAATGATCATGATGGCCAGCACAGGATCCGATTCTGGAAAAACATTCCTAACAACGGGAATAATTGGTGCTTTACGCAAACGTGGAATGAGGGTGGCTGCCGTAAAGGTGGGTCCTGATATTCGGGATATTGTACCTTCCCTTTACCTGAACAAAGAGAAAATGGAAGATTTTTCCTCAATAAAAATAGGGGATCTAGGATGGATGGATTTGGATCATGTAATCAAAGCTGTTAATTCTAACAACTATGATCTGGTAATTGTTGAGGGTGTTATGAGCATTTTCACAGGACTTTTAAACGAAAAAATTCCATTTTCTTCTGCTGAAATTGCATTAGCATCTAACTTACCTGTTATAATGGTTTCCCCATGTAACAAAGGAGGAATTGAAACTGCAGCAATAGATCTAACTGCCCATGCAGAAATGATGGAAAAATTAGGAATCAACACGGTAGGTCTAATCCTAAACAAAGTATATGATTCTAAAATAGCAGGAGAAGCAGAAAAACACATTAAATCCAGAATAAATCCGGACTATTTTGCAACAGTACCCAAGGTGAAGCTCAAGGAAAGGGGTAACATGCCTGAGATCGAGATCAAACTGGAAGATTTCTGTTTGAATGCAATAGAAACTGTGGAAAAATATTTGGATCTTAATGAAATTGTAAAACTAGCAGCCACACCAAACTTTTCTGGATACACAGATTTTAATGCCCTTCAGAAATCTTTTAATTAAGAAAAATAATAATAAAAAAATTTAGAATAACGACTTAGCTGTCGTTTTCTATATAATTATTGTAGGCTTCAATGAGATCTGCACCACTTAGGAACACAAGATCATGTTCTTTGGCATACTGTTCTGCTTCTGCTGTGGGTAATGATCCTCCAGTTTTATCATCCATCATTTCACAACATACAGCTACTTCTGTCAGACCTGCCATTTCCATTAATGCTATACTCATTTCAGTATGACCCTTTCTACTTCGCACATGTCCCTTTGCAGCTCTTAAAAGCGTAACATGCCCTGGAGCTCGGAAGTACTTTCCAAATTCCTTTTGTTTTCCTTCCTTACAGAGTGAAGCAAGCTCATTAATGGTGCATGCTCTATCATTATCTGTAATTCCTGTGAAGGTTTTTCTATGATTCACAGTGATGGAAAATGCAGATTTTTCATCGTAGGGAATATCATCGGGATTTAACTCTGCAAGAACAGGATATTCTGAACTTGCAATATCCATGATGTCTGTCATGAATGGTACTCCAAGTGCATCTGAATTTTCCGATGACAGTGGTACACAGAACAAACCTCCGGCATCATTTCTTATCTGGGTCATGTGCTCTGTAGTCATGAACTCAGCAGCCACGATCATGTCTGTTTCACGCTCACGATTATCACTGTCAAATACTAAAACGATCTCTCCATTTTTCAATGCTTCTAATGCTTTTTCTATCATTTGATCACTCTTTGTAACAATCAATTATAATTTACAAACTACTGTTTTAACCTACTATGACGGTTACTTCATCTCCGTCCTGAAATTTGAATAGTTTCCTGAGATTTTTATCTGTAATAAATTCCAACACATCTTCGTTATGTTCACTTTTCGCTGGAAATACGAGGGCACCAGATATTTCGTTGTTAAGGGTTGCTTTAATAAATTTAACATCTCCAAATTTACCCTCACCATGAATCAGACCAAATTTATTTTTAGGGATGGTCTTCATGGAATCTATTGATTTTGAATCAATTTTCAGGTTAAGGGTACCTTCAAAAGGTGTAAAATGGATTTTTTCCTGGAACTTCGCCTTATAAAAATCTTGTGACATGAAAAAGGTTCCTTTACCCATCCCTGAAACTATTTCGCCCATTAATTTCATCCAATCACTATCTCCAAATTAAATCATTTAATGATCTTAAACTTACTACAGTTTATTTTTATCATAAATTAACAATTGTTTTAGTATTGTATTTATTTAGTAAACCTTTTTTTGTTAATAAAAAAATTTATTTTAGAATATCAATCAATCACTTCAAAGGTCACTGTACTGAAGATAGGTCCCCTAATATCAATTAGCTTGTTGTTGCTAGTTATATAGTTTAATGCAACTTCCTCAAGTTTGAGATTTACATCTGAAAGTGATTTTGCAAGGGTGGTTCTGAATTCAGATTCTGTTTCACCACCAACGATCATTTCCTCTATCATATAACAGGCCTTAGCAATCACTCCATCCATGTATGTAATTCCCAGGGGAATGCCGTTTTGGACTGTTTCTAAAGATAATTCGCCCTTTGCATTGTTTTCGGGCATGCCAACAATATTTCCATCATTAATGTAAATGGAGTTCCATGCAGCTGGTCCCAGTAAACGAGTGTTTGATTCAGGTTCAAGAATTTTGACCCTTATGTTTCTGCCCAGTAATTCACCTTCAAAAACCGTAAATTCGCATGGTGATTCCTTTTCACCGTATTCGAGGAATTTTTCCTTCAAACTTTCCATTAATTTACGTCCTTCGGTGCTGAAGGGGTAATAATTAATATGTAACATTGATGCAAGTTCTCTGTCTGTTAAATGCCATTTAGCATAGGTTTGAGGGTAAACCATTTCCCGAACATCGGTTTGATTATGTAAGATCATAGCTATCCTCTCTGCACCGACTCCAAGGTTCATCACCTGTTTGTCAATGCCATAATGTGAGAGTGCAATTGGAGAATAAAGACCAAAGGTTGCCACTTCTACCCATTCATTAAGTTTAGGATGATAACCATAGACTTCAGTTTGGGTTCCAGGTATGTAGTATTTGGATTTTTTTTCATCAGGTATGAATTTGAATTTTTTAAATCCGAAGTGCTGAAGCAGATTTTCTGAAACAGCCATTCCCATGTCGAGTGAAATTTCGTCATCTGCCCATACACACGAAGCAGAATGATAGGTCATTAGATGGCTCATATCTTCCCGTTGTTCCCTTCGGAAGCAACGATCTATTGAAAATAACTTCAAAGGTAGCTTACTTTTGTTGTGCAGGGATTGTAATGTTAAGAACCATCCACTGGTCATGTGGGATCTGAGTGTGGTTCTTGATGAAACTGGTGTAAGTTCTCGAAGTTCGGGAAATACATTTTCGAGGATCCTTAAACCAACAGAATCTTCTACATCCAATGCTACAGAGACGTGATGTACCAAGTCATCTCCACTTTCATCACCCTTCTTGTAGCCTCTAAACACTTCTTTCAGGGCTTGAATTTTGTCATCATTAATTTCGACACCGATTTCTTCTATCACAGCAATCTTATCCATCCCAATACCAATATCTGGTCTTGGTAATCCTGCCAAGTAAAAACAACGATCAAGAACTGCAGGGGCTTCTGGGCCAAACTGCCTGTAAATATCGTCCTGCTCAACAAATACTGGATTTACTGTTTCATTAAATCCAAGATTCAGATAAACTTGCCTCAACTCCCAAATGGTGTTGTATAACATGTGGGATTGACCTGTTCTCATTTGAATACGCGGATATTCATTGTCAGTATGGGGCTTTTTCAATGTTTGGGCAGTTTCTACCCAAGCTTTCTCAAAATCTTTTCTTGCCAATTTTAATAGTTTATTTGTTTTCAAAATGATGTCCCCATGAGATTTCTATTATGTAATAATTTAATCATCACACAATAGGATTTTTGTGTTGATCACTTTTATATTT
This sequence comes from Methanobacterium sp. ERen5, assembly GCA_024167805.1. Lineage (GTDB taxonomy): Archaea > Methanobacteriota > Methanobacteria > Methanobacteriales > Methanobacteriaceae > Methanobacterium_B. The sequence continues at coordinate 1,273,326 of CP099988.1, forward strand.
AATTTTATAAATTTTCAGGCATTTTACAAATTGGGATTCTTGGGCGGATTTGGAATGATGATTATTTTTAAACCAAAACATTGAATATTACATAAAAATAACTCCATAACTTAATTCGTAAAATGCCCATCAATACTTAAGAAAATGTTAACCATGGAATTAGACATTGTTTTAAATATTCTAAAATAGAACCCAGTATTTTTTTAAATATTTTTTTAATTTCTAAAAATCATGATTGATTAAGGAGGATTACACAAAAATCAAAATCATCTAAGTTTTTGAGTTGTCATTTTAGTTGAAACAAAAAATAAATACCAATATGAATAATTCCATAATATGGAAAGATCAATACATGAATGTGACGTACTCGTAATTGGATCGGGCGGAGCAGGATGCCGGGCAGCTATTGAAGCAAAAAAATATAATTTGAACGTTACCATAGTTTCTAAAGGGTTATCTTTTAAATCTGGATGCACAACACTTGCTGAGGGTGGCTACAATGCCGCATTTGGATATGTTGATTTAGAAGACAGTGTGGAATCCCATTTAACTGATACAATTAAGGGTGGAGCAGATCTAAATGATAAGAAACTGGTTCAAATTTTAGTCAACGAATCTAAAGACAGATTGATAGAATTAGAATCATATGGGGCAATATTTGATAGACAAGAATCTGGAAAACTGAATCAACGCCCATTTGGTGGCCAGAGCTTCAGACGAACTTGTTTTCAGGGAGATAGAACTGGACATGAGATGATGATGGCTCTAAAGGAGGAGGTTATCCGGCAAAATATAAATACTGTGGACGAAGTTGCAATAACTTCTTTAATCATGGACGAAAAGAATGAAGGAGTAATCGGAGCATGCGGAATCTCCCTAAAAGATTCAAAATTCATGGTATTCAAATCTAAATCTGTTATCCTTGCAAGTGGGGGTGCGGGATGGCTTTACCCTGTCACATCCAATGCTGTACAAAAAACAGGGGATGGATACACTCTTGCCTACGTTGCAGGTGCAGACATGATAGATATGGAAGAGGTACAATTCCATCCAACAGGAATGCTGTACCCTGAATCTAGAAGGGGAGTTCTTGTGACTGAAGCAGTTCGAGGAGAAGGTGGAAAACTCTTCAATGTCAACATGGAACGATTCATGAAGAATTACGATGAAAGGGGAGAACTTGCCACCAGGGACGTTGTTGCAAGAGCTATTTACAACGAAATTAGAGAGGGAAGGGGAACAGAAAATGGTGGAGTTTATCTTGATGTCAGCCATCTTGACTCCGAGTTAATAGAAGAAAAACTTGAAACCATGCTTTTACAATTTCTTGACGTGGGTGTTGACATAAGAAACCAAGCCATGGAAGTTGCTCCAACTGCACACCATTTCATGGGTGGAGTTAAAATTAATCCAGAATGTGAAACCACCATAAAAAATCTATACGCGGCAGGAGAAGTTGCAGGTGGGGTTCACGGAGCAAACAGACTGGGAGGAAATGCCCTGGCAGAAACTCAAGTATTTGGTAGGCGTGCAGGAGAATCAGCAGCAAAAAATGCCGTTGAAACAGAACAGAAATCCAACGAAGTTTCAGTTGAATTAGAAGAAGAAAGGATAGCTGGCTTCTTTAAAGATGGAAATGTACGTCCCCATGAACTCAAGGCAGAGTTGATGGAGATCATGTGGGAAAATGTGGCAATAATAAGGAATGAAAGCGGTTTGAAATTGGCCCTTGCAAAGATTGAAGAGATTCAAAACAAACTTCCGGAAATGAAAGTATTAAATGATTCGGGTTACAGCAAAGACCTTCTTGATGCCATTGAAATTCAAAACATGCTTGAAGTAGCCTCACTCGTTATCCAATCTGCTTTACTCCGTCGTGAGAGTAGGGGATCACAGTACAGAGAAGATTATCCAGATAGGGATGAGAGATGGAACAGAAGCATTGTAATGAACAAAAATAAAGATTTCAGCTACATACAAAGGAGTATTAGCTGTAATACATGTACATTATGAAGTTAGGACCCAATTATCGATTGATATATGGGTTAACCACGGCTTTTATATTTTTATGCCCTGACCGGGACTCGAACCCGGGTAATAGGATCCGCAATCCTACGTGATATCCGCTACACTACCAGGGCTTAATTCATAATTTCTAAATTTTTTTTATCCAAATTTAAAAAATAGGATCAAGCAACATAGAACAATTTAACTTTTTATGTATTTAAGGTTTTCACCTTGATATGAATTTTATTTCACTCATTTTTAGGGATGAATTAATGGAACTATGTAACTCAACTGGATCCATGTCAACAAAAGCCCAAGCAAAGAACCGGCAATAACCTGAGAAGGTGTGTGTTTCTTAAGTTTTAACCTGCTCCACATTACAAGAGGTATTATTAACCCTATTATGATTCCTACAGGGCCAAAGGTAAAAATGAATGCTGCTGTTGGGCCTGCAATTCCCATGGCATGTATGCTGATCTTCCAGTAGAAATTTATTATGAGAATTATCAGGGTGTTCGTACCGTAGATCAACATGAGCACAGACACAATGGCAGGTGCACCATACCATAACAACATTAAAAATCCGAGTAAATAGGAACAAATAGCAAAAATTAGTGGCACAGTTCTTTTGGTTCGATCAGTTATGTCCAGATCGGTGTGCATTTTTTAATAAGAATTAATGATGTTGAAATGGGTATTAAAGCCCCAAATATTATGCTGATGAGGGTAGGAACAATAAACTGATCTGGACCCGCAAGAAAATAATTTAGAATAATAAATGTGGGTATTGAAATAACCGGAGGATGGGCCACCATCGAAATGAACTTCGCTGTTTCCAACTCTGAGGGATGATTATTTTGAATATTATTCATGATTTAACCCTAGCAACTATACAGATCTAAAATAACAATCCAAATATATTAAACATTGATGAATCAGTAATAAATAGATGTTGTAAATATGATGACTACCAATTATTAAATACAATGCATTGTTATTTACCATATCACAGCGATGAGATCTTAATAAACTCAATTTTACTGTCGGACATTATCATGTCACAATCCTAGATATAACTTATAAATATGGCCTTTATAAGATTTAACTGCCACAGCAACGATTTTGGTGTTGCCCATGCCGGGAGATGAACATATTTCCTGTACATTCAGATGATTAAGTTCTACCAAACGATATTTTCTGTTTTCTACTCTGTTTTTAAGCCAGTTGTTGGCAATTTTATTGGCAGATCCCAGATTGTTATCGGAAATTGAGGAGGAGATCTGTTCTAGAGTTGATGGTTCCAATGGATTAGCACTGACTGACATTAAATCGAGAGTATCCTGTGCCTGATGAAACATGACCAATTCCAGATTGGAACCTGAAGGATCGATCTGGATATTTGTTACAGCAGCTAAAATAATTATAATTGGTAGGAGGGCAAGTAATGCATCGTAACAAAAAAATATTCCACATTCCTCTTTTTTAATCATATTATCAACCCCTAGGGTGAACAATTAAATTCGGATGTGGATAGTTTGATGGTTATTTTTCTTGGATGGCCTTCACAACTTTTTCCTTCTTTTTGATGGATTCAAGGGCAGCTCTTTGGACTTTCTCCTTCATCTCATCAAAATCTTCTGGTTCAATATCTCCAACGATTTTTTTATCTTGGTGTAGGCAGCTTCCCTAAATAGTGGTTTTAACTCTTCTTCCCTTCCATCTTCCTTGATTAATTTGGAAATTCCAGAGTTATCTACCACTCCAATTTCATTAATTCTCACACCAGCACTTGAAACTACATCCTTAACCCTTGTTGCCAGATCTTCAGGAGCTATGATCATGAGTGAATCAACAGAAACTCCCAGGGGATCAATTTCTAGTTTTTCAAGCATATCTAAAACCTTTGGATTGACCATTTCACGGATCTTTTCCTCGGAAAAACTCAGTCCAAGGCCTGTCGTTTGGCTAATTTCATGTGCATCTCCCCTTAAACCACCGTTGGTCACATCTGTCATTGCATGAACTTCGGGCAGGAGCCCAGCATTAAATATTGCTTCAGAAGCCTTTATAAAACTGATGTCCATGGTTTCTTGGACAACATCAAACATACCATGGTAAATGGCGGTTGTTGATATTGTTCCTCCACCGGAACCTTCTGTAAGGAGAATAACATCACCGGGTTCTGCTCTTTTTCTGGCGGTTGGTGCGTACTCTGAAATTCCAACTGCACCAACAGCACTGACTAGTCTGTCTCCTAATACCATGTCTCCACCAACCCTAAGGGTGCTTCCAGCAACTAGAGGAACATCCACAAGTTCTGAAACTGCACAGACACCTGCTGTGAAGTCGAACAATTTTCCAACGTCTCCATCATCTGCAAGGTGCAGATCACTCAGCATTGCTATGGGATTTGAGCCCATAACACAGACATCTCTGAGTGTGGCTCTTGCAACATGGAAACCACCAAGAAATGGGTATTCACTCAGTCTTGAATGAATACCGTCTACTGCTGTGGTTATGTAAACATCTTTACTATCCACAGTTGATTTAACCACACCGCCATCATCTTGTGCAGATGGGTTTATGTAAGAGCTTGTTTTTGCACTTGAAACTATTTCGGCAATTTTACGATGTACAAAGAAATCACCAGCACCACGGGATCCAACTCCAATATTCCCCATGGATACGTTGGATTGGGTGTAGTTTATCAGATCCCTCATGAATTCGTCTGGATAGGAATCAATAGTCAGGGTATTTTTTACCTCTTCAATAACAGCAGAGGCCATTTTCTCTGCTTTGTCGTTATCCAGATCCTTAAACTCTAATATTTTGTTTACTAAATTTTTCTGGACAGTTTCCTCATCTTCCTCTTTAATTGATCTTCTCACGAATCCTTCGATATCCACATGCCACACCTTTTTATATTTAGTTAATTTTTAATAAAATTTTTCATACAAATATCAAAAATAATATTATTAAATATATTTATTCGACCAGTTCAACAAAATTTTTCAGTATCTTAAGTCCTTTATTCCCACTTTTTTCGGGATGGAACTGTGTTGCATATACATTATCCTTACAAATTACTGCAGGCACGTCAATTCCGTAATCCACCGTAGCAACAACAACATCAGGATCATTGGGGGCCACATAATAGGAATGTACAAAATACATGAAATCTGATCCTATGCCTTCTAGAATTGGACATTCGCCACGAATTTGCAGTTGATTCCATCCCATTTGGGGAATTTTTAATCCAGATTCCTTGACAGAATCTGGAAAATGCAGAACACTTCCTTCAACAACATCCAGTCCTGTGGTGTTTGGGCTTTCTTCGCTTCTGGTAAATAGGATCTGAAGTCCTAAACAAATACCTAAAAAGGGCTTTCCATCGTGTATATGATCATGGATGGCTTCTTGGTAACTTGCAACTCCTTCCATAGCATTACCAAACGCCCCAACACCAGGCAGAACAAGTGCATTAGCATCTTTAATTTCATTTATTGAAGAAGAAATATGGGTGTTGGTGCCAATTTTGGAAAAACCATTTTTAATACTTTTTAAATTTCCAGATCCATAGTCAATAATGGTTATCATGGTTTTATTCCTAAAAAAATTGAATTTTTAAAGATTAAAAGGTTATCTTGCCTTGTAGTAATCTTTAACTCTTATTGTGTCGTTGAGATGTGGTGTTGAAACTTCGTGTAAGACAGTGTTTTCTGTTGCAACTATGGAATGTTCTTCCCCTGGTTCTATCCTTATGGTGTCATTTTTTCCGAAGTAGTCTTTCCTGTCGTTAAATTCTATGTAACCTGCACCGCTGACTATGTACATGGTTTCATCCTTCTTTGAATGGTAGTGGAAGGATGTTTGGTAGCCTTCCCTTATGAAAAGCTCTTTGGTCAGGTACTTATCGGTGTTTATCAAGATCTTTTCATATCCCCAAGGTTTGTCTTCACGGTTTTCATATTCCTTCTTTATGGCTTCAAGTTCTTTGGAGGTGTCTATTGCCATCCAGAAAAGGCCGTTTTCTTTGTAATAACCTAATTTATTGTCCTTTGCAAGCATTGGGAACACTGTTTTTTCTATGTCTCCCACTTCAAAACTTCCAAAGTCAATGTGTCCGTTGGAGAAGTAAACTCCTCCGTTGATGTAATAATCAAGAACAGGTTTTTCTTTGAAGGATACTAGCCTGTCACCACTGATTTCCACAATTCCGTATGGAGAAACCATTTGAGTTATGAAGATGGAAAGTGGATAGTCAGATTTTTCCCCTTGTTCAATCATTTTTTTAATGTTCAGATCTGCCACTACATCTCCATTCCTAATTATGCACTGTTCATTATCTTCAAGACTTTCCATACCAAGTTTAATAGCGTTTAATGTTCCAAGTGGTTCATCTTCAACTATGTATTCAATTTTAACTCCTTTATATTCGTCTCCATATCTTTCACGAATTTTTTCACTGAGAAAACCAGTTAAAAGCAGTACTTTATCAACACCTGCATTTTTGAAGTCGAAGAGTTGTTTGTCTAGGATGGTGTAATTGTCTTTAATTTCGATGAGTGGTTTGGGAACTGTTTCAGTTAATGGCCTTAACCTCTTTCCAAAGCCTCCGCAGAGTATCATTCCAACTGTTCTTGTCATATTATCACCTTATATAATACAAATGATCTTATTTTTTTGATATGGCTATACTATTGTGACGATTGTATATAAAAATTCATTTCAATAAATGATTTGCCTATACAAACTTTATTCTGTTTAGTACAAGCCAAACCTTTTTTTGTTTCGTTTGATATTTAATTTAAATGCTGATCAATCTTGAATTTCCATCAATCCCCTTAAACTATCTCCTAGATCCGACGGAACAATTTTATCAGTTCCCAGAGTCTTGGAATGGGCATCTAGTTCAGTTACTACATAGTCATATCCAAGGATTTTTAAGGGTTCAACAAGTCGAGGGCCATCTGTAACAGCCACTGTCACAGAATTAACTTTTTCAACAGGAAATGCATGGGGCACACCCATAACAACAACCAAATCAAAATTATCTTCATTCAAACTCTGTTCTGCCTTCATTCCAGTAACAGGGTATTCGTCCAGCCCTCCTGTGATGTGGTTGACAGTTGTTCCACTTTCCCTGAGTTCATTTGTTATGTTGGATGCATGTCCTCTTATTCTTGGTAAACCAACATTTTCATCTAAGTTGGCAATTACAGTGTAACTATTTTCTGGAAAATATTTCCCGAAGGGAATATTCAAGATATCTGCAAAGAGATAAGATGTTTCTTTTTTAGAGTTTAGAATGAATGCAATTTTTTTGTTGGATTTAAATGCATTTAAAATAATATTTGCAACTTTAACCTTATTGTCTCCGTAGGATGGTTTGATGTAACTACCCTGTGCCATCCCCCTAGTTTTTTCGATCTCTGTTGCTTTCTTCAGCATTTTCGTTTGTCTTTCCATTTCATCTTGAGATATGATACCTTGGTTTGCAGCAGCATCCAGCACAGCAATAGCTCCTTCGGTGTTATCACCTTCTCCCAAACCTCCATGGGACTCTACCGTAACTACTTGGGCATTTATATCTGCATTTTTAACTGCTTCCTTCATATCTTCGCCTATGATCATGCTTACACAGGTTCCAACAACTCCTACCAGTTCTGGATTAAAAAGTTCTTCGACTTTAAGCAGAACTTCTTCGAGTTTTTCTGAAGCTCCGAAAATGAAATCATTCTCAGACATGGAAGTTGTCACTACTCGGACTCCGTCATTTTCAAGCAATCTACCTGTACGAAAACAACAACCATGTGGGCCGTGTAAAACAATTACATTGGCATTCATATCGCGTAATGTGTATAAAGACGCTGCTATAGGGCTTGGTCTTGGATGCAATTTATCACCTCGATGAACTTGATCTATAAACTATAATGAATTGTGTTATAGATATAACATTAACCCTATTCAGAAACTAACCGAAAATTTAGTATTTGTGAGGATTTTATGAAGATAGAAAATATATTCGAAGGCATATTTGTTGAGAGACCAAACAGATTTCTAGTTCATTTTAAACTAAATTCAAAAGATAAAACTATAGAAATGGCACATTTAAGGGATCCTGGAAGATTAACAGAACTTTTAACTCCTCACATCAAACTCCTCCTTAGGAAGGCAACCAATCCAAACAGGAAAACAGGATATGATGTAATAGCAGTTCAACATAAAGACAGATGGATACTCATAAATTCAGGTTTTCATAGTGATCTGGCTTCAGAACTCATAGAATCTGGCCTAATTGGAGATATAAATGATTATTCTATAGATAGACGAGAGTTCAGCTATGGGAATAGTAGAATAGATTTTCTTTTAACAACAGCCACTTCAATGCCGATGCTACTGGAGGTGAAGGGCTGTACATTGGTTGAAGATGGGCTGGCAAAATTTCCAGATGCACCAACTTTGAGGGGTAAGAAACATCTTGACGAACTTTCAAACTCAACTAAAAATGGATATGGTGCTGCAGTACTGTTCCTGATAATTCGTGACGACGCAGAAGAATTTACTCCAAATACTCCCATGGATCCAGATTTTGCTGCATCTCTTAAGAATGCAGATGAAAATGGGGTTAAAATCATTGCATATTCCTTTCAAAACATTTATAAAAATAATGTTCTTGAGATCAAACCATTTAAACGAGTACCAATAGTTTTAGACAGTTAAATTATGATTTTTCTTTATCCAATTCATAGGCTTCAATTTTTTGGAATTCACTTGGTTTTCCAATCCCCAGAATTGTATCTCCTTCTTCAATAATAGTTTCCATAGGTGGGTCCATGATCAGGTTTCCTTCCTTCCCAAGTCCGACGACCACAACTCCGGTTTTGCGATGTATTTCTGATTTTTTTAAAGATTTTCCAACCAATAAATTATTTGAACCTATTTGAACCTCTCGAAGTTCCCTTTCTTTTTGCTCTGCAAGAACATCCTGTACAAACATGGCTTCGTAACCAGTTTCTATACTTTTGCACATTAAACGTCCAGAAATTACAAAGGGCGAAATTACCTGATTTGCTCCGGCGAATTTAATCTGTTCAATGTTTTCGTAACGCTGGGCTTCTGCTATGATCTTCACGTTGGGGTTAAACTTTCTAATACCTAGTATGCAGTGAATGGTTTTAGAATCAGATTCCATACCAACGATAACAGCCTTAGCACCTGCTACATTTACCTTTCTAAGATCGCTGATTCTGGTGGGATCGCCATGAATAAAGTTCACACCAGTTTTCAATGCACTTTTACGCACTTTTTCATCTTCATCCAGTACAAATAATTCATTAGACTTTCCCATTTCTTTTATACATTCGATTGTACTTTCTGTCCATCCACAAACAACAACATGTTTCGATCTTTTCACATTTACCAGCCCCATTAACTTGAACTGCTGCTTTTTTGTTATAAACTCAACAATAGACTCTATGGCTACAGCAAATGTTCCTATTCCAAATACTATCAGTGTTATGGTAAAATATATCCCTAAAGGAGTTTTTGGTGTGTAATCTCCATAACCAACAGTTCCAATGGTCACAAATGTCCAGTACAAGGAGATTGTCCAGTCATAGTTCTCAATTAAATGAAAGCCTACGGTTCCATAGACCACCACAACAAATGTAAGGAACAAAATACGTGTTAATGGTCTTTTAAGCAGCTTTGGAAAGTTTTCTCTGACAACTTCAAGTACAACAAACATACGATTTTATCCTCTTTACGGCCCCATAACCACCACTAAACTTGAAATATCATCATGTCTTTAGATATCCAAGTTCAATGGGGTCAACGTTATATGGTTTTTTTAAATCTGTTTAACAACCTTTCAAAGGGTCTTGATACAACTGTTCTATTAAGAATAGATAATTGATTTCCAATTTAATAAATTTTACTAAACTTTATTATCTTATGTAGACAATTAAATCTTTAACTTAATCTAAATTGTGATTATATAGTGATCTACTTGAATTTTCCAGTTTCATTGATCAAATAATTCTCCAGCATTAATTGGGCCTATCATTTGGGGTTATTCTGGATTCAAAATTTTTTTCTATAATTATACACTTGCAATGCACGTCTCTCTCTGAAAAATTATATTACTAATAACAAATTTTATGATGTTTTTCATACAAATATATCTCATAGAAATGGAAACTGGGGATGGTTTAATGGATTATGATGTTCTAATTATTGGTGCAGGTCCAGCAGGTATTTTCGCAGCAAATGAACTGGCAGACAACATGAAGGTTGTTGTTGTGGATAAGGGGAGGGGTCTTGATCATAGGATTTGTAGAGCCCTTGAAGATGGAAAATGCAGAAAATGTTATCCTTGTAACATAACTGGGGGATTAGGAGGAGCAGGTGGACTTTCAGATGGTAAACTGAATCTAAAACCAGATATTGGGGGCGATCTTGAAGAATTTGTGGACACAGATGAAGCTTGGAAAATTGTAAGGCAAATAGATGAATTATTCCTAAAACATGGCGCTTCTAAGAAACTATTTGCACCCGATGTAGATAAAATAGCTCCAATTATGAAACAAGCAGCTGCAAATGGAATAAATTTCATCCCCATAGTTCAAAGGCACATGGGATCCGACAACACTCCTCCCATCATAAATTCCATCAAAAAAGAATTGGAGAATAGGGGCGTTGAGTTTTTGCTTAATACCGAGGTAATTGATATAGTTGCGGATAATGAGCTTAAGGGTACTTTGCTTAGAAATAAAGATGGAGAATTTACATTCAAAACCCATTATGTTCTCGCTGCCCCTGGAAGGGTGGGTGCTAAATGGTTGTATTCCCAGGCTCAAAAACTTGAAATTCCAGTTAAACATAACCCAGTGGATCTTGGAGTGCGTGTTGAAATTCCCCAGATAGTGATGGATGAGTTAACAAAGATAAACTGGGACCCTAAATTTCATATCATCACAAAAACCTATGATGATTTTGTAAGGACATTTTGTGTATGTAACAAAGGGTTTGTTGTTGAAGAAGTATATGATGACTTTGTTGGGGTGAATGGCCATTCAATGATAAATAAAATTTCTGAGAACACGAACTTCGCTTTTCTTGTAAGGGTGGAACTAACAGAGCCTGTAGAAAACACATCAGAATATGCTTCGTCCATTGCAAACCTTGCAAACACATTGGGTGGGGTAAACCCCTAATACAAAGGCTTGGAGATCTAAGAAAGGGCAGAAGATCTACTTGGAGGAGGTTGGAGAGAAGTAACGTCACACCCACACTGAAAAGTGTGACTCCGGGTGATATTGCAATGGCTCTACCCCACAGAGTTGTCGTAGATATTATCGAGGGACTTGAATCTTTAAACAACGTTATTCCTGGAGTGGCATCCGACTCAACCCTTATTTATGCTCCTGAAATAAAACTTTACGCAATGAGATTAGAGTTAGATAAAACCTTAAAAACAAGAGTTGAGGGTCTTTATGCTGCTGGAGATGGGGCGGGTGTTTCAAGGGGGATAGTAGGTGCTGCTGCAACAGGAATAGTGGCAGCAAGAAATATCCTTGAAAATTATCTTAAAACAGAGAACTAATATTAAAAATTAAAGGTAGATGAAACGAACTGGAAATTGCCGGGATTGGGGGGCATGTGTCAATGCAATTTTAACGGGTATTATGGCCATAATATACTTGCCATTAGCTTTCATAGGGCCCATTACCGGTGGATTCTTGGTATCTTACCTCAGCAAAGGATACGAAGATTACAATGGAATTGATTGGAAAGATGGAGCAGTTGTTGGAGCAATTTCGGGATTGATTGGTGGCCTGATTCTAGCGCTGCTTTTCACATGGTTTGGAACTTTGAATGTAGCATTAGAAAGTTTTACAGGGAACAATTTAATTCTGTTATTCTATGTTACAATTCAAATCACTGTACTTTTAAGCTTTATTTTGGGATTGATTGGTGGAGTTGTTGGGGCTGTTTTAAGAACTGACTCCATCAATCGGCATTTTGCAAAATTCTTTACTCTATATCCGCATGAACGAAGTATAAAAGATTGCAAACACTTTTATCTCTGTTTTTGCCTTCAAAATATAGATTTTTATATTTGTTACTATTGACTATAGTAATGTTATTAAATCCACTACTTTTTAAAAATTGTTCGACATCTTTTTCTTCAATACCAAATTTTAGTGGTTCGCCCTGTTTTATTAAATACTCTCGAATATTTATGGCAATTTGTTCTGTATTTGTACCATTTGTCAAAGATTCTGGATAAAAATCTAAAATAATAGAACTTCCTTTCTTAGAATTTGTTTTTATAAATGAAAGTGTGTTTTCGACAGCAGATTTGGGAATGTACATACTAAGCCCTTCCATGATAAATAAGGTTTTTAAATCTGATCTGTAACCATATTTAGGCAATTCTTCGTCAATTTTTTGCGTTTCAAAGTCAATTGGAACATATTTAACGGAGCCATCATTTCCAAACAATTTTTCGATAACATTCATTTTAAATTTTTGTGTACTTGGATGGTCCACCTCATAAATTTCTATTTTATTTTTTAATTCTTCAATTCTGTGCGCTCTAGTATCATAACCTGCTCCCAGTATAACTAATTGTTTTATACCATTTTTGAGACAGGTTTTAAGATAATCATCGAAGTATCTGACTCTTGCAATAATTGAACTACTCAATCCTGGTAAAAGTTGTTCCATCTGCTCAACAAGTTTTTTAGCTTCTTCTGGATTGTTTTTTCCAAACTCAATAATTTCTGGCCTTATAAAATGAATGGCATATGGGTCAGAACATATTCTATTTTCTTTATTCTTGGATGTTTCTGCAAATCTCTGCATTGCAATTCCTTCAGCCATCCTACTTGGAACACCACTGACTTCTGTTTTTTCTTTCATTTCGTTTCACCTAATGACACATTGTCACTTAATGACAGTATGTCATCAGATATTTATAGTTTACTAAAATATGTACGCATTTCTCGAAAATTGATACAAAAAAAATATTAAATAAGTTTCTCTGTGACTTTGTTACTCAACATATAACCTATAAACTCGCCAATATCCATTATAAACTGTTCATGCCCAATATCATGGTTATTCAACATTTGTTTAAGATCGAAAGGCAAATTATCTGTATTATTTGCTAATAATGTTAATAATACAGTTGCTTCAGCTGAATTAACATTTGATCTAATGGACCCCTCAGATTTTCCCTGCTCAATTGAACTGTACAATATGTTCAACATCTCGCAACGTAAACTCATGATTTCATTTAAATATTCCCAAGAAGAAGCCTTTGGAATTGGAAAATTTACTAAATTCCCATCTAAAATTTTTTTATAATCCTCATAAAACTTACTTTCAGAAATAGTGTGAATTTTATACCCTTTGGTTTTGATAGTTTCTAGATCAAATCTACCTGAGAAAAGGTAGTTATAAGATTGTAAATGATGAGGATATTCATTTGCAAAGGTAAAATAGGCTTTTCTAAATCCTTCAAGCCTTTGAATCGCATTTTTTAAGTCTTTAAGGTTGTGATTTATTAAATTATGCAAAATAATGGTTCCTCTGAGTACAATTGCAAAGAATAATTCTTCTTTATTCTCAAAATAAAGGTACAAAGTAGATCTGCCTAAATTCACTTCTTTCGCAATTTCATTTAAGGAAACATCTTCATAACCATTGGAAAAGAATAGTTTTTCAGCGGCATTTAAGATTTGGTTTTTTCTAATTTCCTTTTCATGTTCTCTACGATTAATAAGTGACATTACTTCCACCAACAGAATTCTGATAATGTTCTATTTATGTTAAAATTTGCATTACTCTGTTCCTATAAACAAAAATACCGATAATTTAGCAAAAAAAATATGAAAATTATTTAATGCTGTCACAGTTTAACCAAATTCAAAAAATATATATTATTAACGTCCCAGTTCCATTTGGTTATTGTTACTTATCATCCGGTGATCTCAACATCGAGAACTACCCATGGATTTGCACCAGTATCAATGGTTGCCCATACTTCTTCTTCAGTATCTTTACTAAATAGGGCTTCGGTATCAATTTCAAGATCTTCAGCTAATTTAACACTGTATGTTCGACCTCTTTGAGATTTAACTATTAAATCATCTTCAAAACCAATTCCTATAACCTTTTGTCTTAATTCAGTTTTTTCTGCCATAATTATTTCCCCTTAGTTTTGATTAATATTCTTTCTTTCATACTTAATAACTTAGTTGCATCGCACTGGCAACATAGTATATGCAAGTATGAATTATTAATTGTTAAGGAATTTGATTTTGGAAAATTATTTGATGTTAACCTGTATACCACCTAAATTTTTTTAAACCCAACAAAGACATATTTATTTAGATGGAAATTTAGCCGAAATTCATTAACAACTTGGAGATGCATAAACTGAGCACAAATTTCAATAAAAACAATTTCAAACTGCCCTGGAAAACTTTATCCATTGCAATAGTTCTAAATTTTTTTATATGGGCATATCTGTTTATTACGCCTGCCATGGAAACTGTTCTCGCGTCAAATTTACATATTTCGCATTTTCAGACAAGTTTGCTCTTCACGGCTCCAATACTCATGATTGCGTTGGTTGCAATACCTGCGGGTATCACTGCAGACAGAATAGGGCTTAAAAAAACAATGGGAATTGGTGCAATTGTGGCTTGTATTGGTGCTGTACTCAGGGGCACAGCTCCGGACTACTCCTCCCTACTCATATTTTCTGTAATCTTTGGAATAGGTATGGGACTCACATTTGCAAATTTGCCCAAGTTAGCAAGATCATGCAGTTCTGTGGAACAAACAAGTTCTGTCATGGGATTTGTCAATGGATTTGGAGTTTTGGCAGGTATTGGTTTGGCCCTTGCCATTACAGTACCAATAATATATGCTTCCACGAACAGTTATCATGATGTATTTTATATATGGGCTTTGCCACTGATTTTAACCACGATTCTTTGGTGGATAATCGTTGATGAACCTCCATGCACCGACCATGAACCAGAACATGATAAAGGATCCATGGAGCTCAGCGAGGTTCTAAAAAATAAAACACTGTGGCTTCTGGCCTTCATACTTCTGCTCCACAACATATTCTTCTACACCTGGTCTGGATGGATTCCGACTTACTTACTTGAAAAAGGAATCAGCATGAACGTCAGTGGCCTGTTAACATCAATCATGCTATGGGTAGGTATTCCAACCGTGATACTGGTACCTGCATTGTACTCTAGAATTAATGTGTCGAAAAAACTTCTGATACTGGTTCCAAGTTTGATATTTGCATTTCTTGCACTGTGGATAATGCCTGCAGTAGGATTTTCCATACTCATAATAATGATAGTTGCTGGAATAATCAACATACTCAGATTCAATACATTACTCAGTTTACCGGTTGAAATAATGCCAAAAAAACATTCGGGAGTTGCTGGGGGAGTGGTTATATCCATCGGTTATATGGGGGCTGTTATTGGGCCCAGTATGGCCGGACAAATATTAGATATTACAGGAAGCTTTCAGCCGATATTTATAATTCTGTCAGTTCTGTCCTTGATAACTATGGGATTAACATTTTTACTACCAAAAAACAAACAGGGAATTTAAATAGGTTTAATTTAACCTAGTGGCCGTGGGTTGATATAAGAATAAATATGAATTTGATAATTCAGTGATGTTGAATCAGAGCAATTCTCACTCCATTTGGATCTTCCAGGAAAGCCAGTTTACCAACTGTTATTGGCACGGGATCCATGGTTATTTTGGCTCCATTGGATCTCAATTCTTCAATTGTGGCTTCAACGTCTTCAACATCCATGCCCACAGAATAAAGTCCAATATCGTGCTGGGGATCCTTTATCAATTCAATCATAGTGTCCCCTTCGCCTTTAAGTAATGTTATCACTATGTCTGGGCCTGGATTGTGTCGGCTATCCACTTCGAATCCAATCACGTCCCTATAGAAACTCACAGATTCATCCATATCCTTGACAATCATAGTAGTGTATTTAATTTTCGCAGTGATTCCTCCTTAAAAAGTCTTTACCTGATGCACGTGACTCATTTAACAAACATCACCTATTTTTTCTTTAATTGAAATAGTATTTACGAAAGAGTTTAATTAATAATGGGTATTCTAAATAAATCAGAGATTAATGCGTGAATAATAGAAATTGGTGTTAAGATTATTCCTAACATCATGCTTACTTCGTATAGTAAACTGCTTCTTTGATCGGGCCTAGATATGAGTCGATTAAAAAAAGAACTCCAAGCAATACCATAAGCGTTTCCGATCATTATGGAACGAATGGAACCGAGGATGCCGTTTGCTTTGGATATTCCATAGATATCTACTATGCGTTGCCACGATTCACTAGTAGGGTTTCCTCTCGTGTCTGCATAATGTTGCGCAAAGAGGACGGCTGCAACTTCATTAGTAGGTACATCATCAATAATTCCAGAAAGCATTTTTTGATTTCTTCATTACTCATTCCACTCTCAAGAGCCCTTTTTGTGTGGGCATAAGAACATATTTCACATCCATTCACTTCAGTCACCGCAAGCATTATCCTTTCTATAAATTTTTGGCTTAGTTCTTTTTTTCGTTTAGCTTTAAACATATATTTCATCGTTCGAATTCCTTTGTAAAAAATCCAGTAAGATTCTTGGACTGAGTATAGGCTTTTGCCAAATTCCGGCTCAATATTTCTGATTTTGTGTTTTTCTTTGATATTCATGACTTATTTCCTTCAAAATTAGAATTTATATTAAATTATTGGATTAATCATTAATATTAGAGCTAATTCGTCATTGCACGATTTAAAGCGGTTCAATTTTACATAATATATTTTTGTCTCTTATCTTTTATTTTAGATTAATAAATAATAAAATTATCATTGGGATGTCCTTTTTATTTTGGATGAATATTTCCTTAAATTACATTTAATTTTTCCTTTGATAAAGCAGAGCTTATCTTATTCTTCATGTTTTTGACCTCGTTATTTGTACAAACATGGTAGGGAGGATTTCCGGTAGTTCTGGAAGTGGAAAAAATTATTGATTGCTCGAGCATTAAAAAATGTTTAAAGGGGATACTTCCAAAAAAAAGGATTAAATAGAGACAAACTCTATTTAATTTTTTGATATTATTTAGTACAGTTAGGTGTTTTGGCTACAAGTAGCTCCGGAGGCACCGTTTTTCTGACCGTTCTGGTATTTGTAATGGTTATCTGTACTGGTGTTAGCAGTATTTTTTAAACCGTATTGGTACTTGTGTTGGTCTCCGTCACTCGTTGTACACTTATTGGTTGTGCAATTTTTCTGACAGTACTGGTTTTTGTCATGGCTGTGTGCTTGGGTTTGATCACAAGTTCCTGAATGATTCTGAACTTGAGCTGTTGTGTTAGTTGATGTTTGATTCAATGCAAATGCCGGTACAATACTGACTATTAGTACCATTGCACAAATTAAAGCTGCTTTTTTCACATTTTCACCTCCATCTCTTGGGTGACTAGAGATTGTCCGGCAGTATATAAATGAATATTCCGAGTTTTTACCCAGATTAGTACCAGATTACTCCCAAGTTACCCCGATTAGGATAGAAAGTGCGAAAAATTCTATTATATTTAAAAAGAAAATTGGAGCGCCCATTCCGGGACCTCTAAATCCCTGATATGTTAGTAAAAATCCAGTAAATAGTATATTCTGTAACAAGAGCAAAAGAGCAAATGCCACCAATCCGAAAGTAAACTTAGATTTAAAATCTCGATAACTTCTTAAATACATAAATAATAAAAATATTAGGAGGCATATATTCCCAATTCCTATGATGATGTCAATTGTTATAATTTGAGAGTTTGCAAGCTGCAGTCCTAATCCTTTTCCTGCTTCAGTTCCGTTTCCTCCATGAAATCCTTGTCCTCCCACTTGCATTTCAAATCACCTCTACAAATTATGAATTGTTCATTATTTTTTCATTTTGCTCAGAATCTCAATGAATATGGGGTAATTCTCTTCCATACGATTTGATAAAAATATCATTTTTCCATATTTTTTCTCATCACCAGAATTAACAAGAATATTATGATCCTCTAAGACTTTAATATGATGTTGAATCGTTTTATAATCCAAATCCAGTTCTAAAGAAAGCTGATTTAGATTATAGGGCCTATCATGAAGGGCTTCAATTATCCTAGCACGATTAGTTCCTCCTCTACTTCCAGCTATCAAATACCATAGAACCCGCTTCATGAATATCATGATTAATTATGTTATAGATAATATATGAGATTATCTAAATTCGTAACGTTAGAAGGATTGTTCTAAAGTTTTTGAAGAATTGGAGACATTGTTATTTATAAGTTCTCAAAGATTTGGAGATTAGTAAAAAAAATTAGAAAAAATAGAATTAAAATACCAAAAATATGGAAAGATCTACAAAACAAACAAAGATAAGAAATTGTGTATGGATGTGAAAAAAGATTATTATTATTTAAAATGAAAAGAAATGGAAAATTTAATGAGTTATTCTACTAAATAAACATTAAAGATTCAGTCCCAAAAAGCAAGATAGGTGTTATTTTTGGCTTGATTGAACTATAATTGACTTTACTAACTAAATAATCCAAAGATACTATTAAAAAGTTCTAAATAGTTTGATTTAAATGCGTCGAGGGTATTCAAAACATAACTATATTCTCACCATATTGTTCCACTAATGTATTGTAGTTCAACAATATTCTTGATTTTCCCTCTATTCTTCTTCTTTTTTAACAGAAATATCGCAGTCATCCATGATATCTTTGAGGGTTTCTTTGAGTTCTTTTTGTGATTCACAGATTGTTGTTTTTATTTCGTAGGCTTCACTGTCCATATTTGCCAAGACTTCTTTAGTTCTCTCATGATTGTTATCCATAATATCCTTTAACCTTAAAAAATTCTTCTTAAGTCTTCCTTCAACCCGCATGGAAAATAATATGGCAAATATTGCCAGTATAATTGAACTAATGCTGGATATGATGGATACTACAACTACTATATCAGCCAATTCTCTCACCAATTATTTGTATGAATGTGAGGCATCGTAAAATCGAAGATTGAATCTTTTCCGAGTCAAGTACAACCTATCTTCCATGGGCTGCTTTTATACTCCTTTCATATGACAAATTTAGGGGATTTATATGAGTATTACTTTTTTGTTAAATATTACATTTTATAATAAATATCCCTACTCATATGATGCTTATAATACCTATCTGCATATGATGCTTAAAATATCTCCATCTTTGATTTCATATTCTGATGAAATTCTTCTGCAACTTCTAGCATCAATTGCATGCATGAAACTGTCCCCAATATCGGTGTGCACAACGTATGCCATATCCCGTGGTTTAGAACCATTCTTGATTAGGAGTGCATCTGGCAGTACATTGCCCTTTTGATCAGACATCTTATGTTCGTCTTCAACAGGGAAAACAACTATCATATTTAACACATCAAACACTGCTGCATTCAATGCTTCCTGAACTCCGGTACTACCATACTTTTGAAGCACATGTTCTTTGATGTAGTTGAGGGCTTTCATCTGATTTTCATTGAGTTTTTCGGGGTTAACAACTTCAAAATCTGAATCACCAGGGAAGTAGTTGATCAAACCGGCTTCCGAAGCCCTTATGAGGGCCAGTTCTGATTCAGCAGATGCTGGGATGACTTTACCATACTTCTCTTCGAGCCTTTTTATATTTTTCTCTGAAGTTGGTAAATCTGCCTTATTTGCCACGATTAACATTGGTTTTGCCCTTCTAAGAGTGTCTTGAAGCATGTTGATGATGTCATCATCTTCCCATTTATCGTAGTCCTTGTCAACCACCTTTTTTGCTTCGGCAATATCTTCCAAAGCTATTCCTGTTCCGCTCAGCTGTTCTGAAATAACTTTAGCAATGTCTAATCTTTCTGACATTACCTTTCTGATCATTTTATTCCAGTTCTTCTTTAGAATTCCAAAGAGCCACATGGTTATCTCATGCTCTAAAAATTCAACATCTTCCAGAGGATCATGGCTTCCTGGTTCGCAGGGTCTTCCTTCCTCATCTGTTGAACCTGAAGCATCAATAATATGAATAAAAGCTCTTGCTTGTCTTAGATCGTCTAAAAATTTGTTTCCAAGACCTCTTCCTTCATGGGCCCCTGGAACTAGGCCTGCAACATCGATTAATTCTACTGGTATCAATCTTTTCCCATCTTCACACTTGGAGTTGTGGGGATTGCATGTGAGTTCCAGTTCTTTGCATGGACAATCTGTAACCACGTGTGCAATTGCTTTGTTCGCATCAATGGTTGTGAATGGGTAACTTGCAACATCAACCTCGGATAATGTTGCTGAATTAAAAAAAGATGACTTTCCAACGTTTGGTTTTCCTGTAACAGCAATTTGAAGCATATTTTTCCTTCCTTATAAAATTCTCTGATCTCTAAACTAATTTAAAGGACCATGTTAAATAACAATTTCGATATAATTAAAAAATGCATAAAATTCTAAGTTGTTTAGTAAATTAAATCTTAACCTCTGTTCTATAGAAATAGATAAACATCAAAGAGTTTGGAATAAGTTTAAGGAAAAATAACACTCTACAGAATGTATTAAGGAGAATAAATCATGTCAAAGTTATATCTGGTGGGTATTGGTCCGGGATCAGGGAAATATTTAACGAAGGAAGCAGAAGATATTGTAAACTCTTCAGAAATTGTGATTGGCAGTAAAAGGGCTTTAAAACTGTTTCCAGATATGAATGCAGAAAAAATTGAACTCAACGCCCAAAATATGGGGGAAATGCTTAAAGTGGCTGTTTCAAAGGCAGATGATAATAATAAGGTTGTACTCCTATCCACCGGGGACCCTGGATTTTCAGGTTTGCTCAAACCCATCCAGAAAATTAAGGGAAATCTGAGCCTTGAAGTCGTTCCAGGAATCAGTTCAATTCAACTCTGTGCATCTAAACTTCAAATACCTTGGGACGAGGCAAATATCATAACAATGCATGGAAAGGGATTTTCATCCAGACTCTTACCATTACTATCAAATGGTAGACCAACTATTATCCTGCCAAACACCACAATTAAAGAAACTGTGAATTATCTGATAGAAAAGGAAATAGACCCAAACAGGGCAGCAGCGGTGTGTGAAAATTTATCCTATGAAAACGAGAAAGTTGTGAAAGCCAATTTAGAGGAACTTCTGGCTGAAAAATTTGGGTACATGTGTGTATTGGTGGTTTACTGAGGTGAATTAATATTAAAAGTTCAGATCTACTTTTAAAACTAAAAACAGAAATAGAGCCATACGGGGCACTGATTAAACCTAAAACTGATATTCTAGATGATTTACATGGTACGATGTCCTCCTACAACGCTGAAAACTTTAGAAGATTAACAGAAACCCCTTTTTCAGGGAAAGATGAAGAAATCGACACAAAGGAATTAACAGCCCTTGAAGAATCCATAGATCATTACTTTGAATTGTATGCTCCGGACAATATTGAATTTAGAGAGTTCATTAAGATCATCTCTGTATACCTGACATTCATAGAAAAAAGGCCATTACATCCTCCTGGCATAATATTTTCAGGAGGAGACACTGTATATGAAAACAAGGGGATCTATTACTGTACCGGAAAAAATGAGTTTAAAAACGAGGATCATTCACTTTGTAACTTCTGTGTTTGTCATGAAATTTAAATAAGAACAGAAACTTCAGTTACTGCTTGAAAATAAAATTATAAATAAAATTCTTTAGTACTAATGGCTGCTTAGCTCTTCATCAGATTCATTCCATGGAGGAGACACTATGCATAGAAATTTAAGATCTTCAATTCCCGTGTTCTTTATCCACTGATTTTTTTAGGGGGAATGTAAACTACTTGGCCTGATTCCAAAGTTTCCACCTCAAAGTCAATGTGCATTTGACCTTGACCCTCCAGTATGTAGTACACCTCCACAGATTCCTTAAGAATATGTGGCAGTGAAGATTTTCCGGGCTTGAGAATGGCATGTGCAATGCTGAAGTCCAGTTTGACTCCGTCGTTTTTAGGGTGTAACAATTCTGCTAGGACTGTTTCATCGACTGCATCGAAGTAGCTTGAACTTTTTGTGTCCTTGATGAGCATGGTTTTGTATATTATAAAAAAAATAGGGGAATTTAATGATTTCCCTAGTTCATTGGAATGGCTTTAACTCCATCATCGAGATGATCTCCGTAGAGAATATCTCCAATTTCTGTTAAACGGTCCATTCCTTTAACTTCGTGTTTTTGTAGAGGAATTTCAGCAATAACCTGCTGACCGAATTTTTCTTGTATGGTTTTCAACCTCTGTTCCTGTATCTTCCGTCTTGCAGCACAGAATTCACAGTCAGCTTCTTCAGGCTGGATCTGGTTGACAATAACACCATCAGTTGTCATATTAAACTTTTTAAGTGCCTGCATAGCACGTTCTGATTCATATATAGACATTTCTTCAGGTATAACAACGGTTTTGAAGGTTGTTCTCATTGGATCAGCCATGATTCCCCTGGCTTCTTTGATCCGTTTTTTAGTTTCTTCCATATCTTCAAGAGCCTTATCTTCTTCCTCTTCGTCTCCCATGAATGGCATGATATTCTTAAATGCCTTGGCCATACTTCCAACCTGGCGTCTAACTGTGATCATTTTACCCACCCAGGAATCCATCATTTCAGGCATTGAAAGTAATCTCAGTGTGTGGCCTGTTGGTGCTGTATCGAAGATAACAATATCGTACTCGTCAGTCATCATGTACTGTAAAAATTTGTCAAATGCAGCAGCTTCATCTATACCTGGAGCCATTGAAGCCATATCCATCTGGTCCTGCATCATTCCCATATCCATACCGGGATTTAAGGCTTGTTGTTCCTGCATTTTTGTCTGGTAATCCTGCATAGCAATTTCTGGGTCGATTTCAAGGGCTTCAAGATTTTCTGCAATTGGTGTCGGGTTGTGTCCAATGTTCCTTTCATAGGAATCTGAAAGTGAATGTGCTGGATCTGTAGAAATGATAAGGGTGTGTTTTCCCTGTCTAGCAAACCATAATGCTGTAGCAGCAGAAATTGTAGTTTTACCAACCCCACCTTTACCACCTATAAATACGAATGTTGTTTTTCCTTTATTAAACTTAAAAATGTCTTTAAATGCCATGATACTCCTCCAGTTATGTAACTAAAAATTAGTAAACATTTTTAGTAGTAAGATATGTTGTAGTTAGTTTTAAAGTATTCTATAGTATACATGATCAATCTCATAAAAATATGATCCATTTACAAAGAAATTCATTTAAAAATTATATTAGATTGAAAAACAGAATGAATTGTAGAGTTAAATAACCAAATATGTAAACAAGGGTTTAAAAATGAAAGAAAAAAGCATCGATATTCCCATGGACGATGGTGAAAAAACCATCAAACAAATATCTGAATTTATCAAAGACAAAATATCACAGTCCAGAAGTGCAGGGGTAGTAATTGGCCTCAGTGGAGGTATAGATTCAGCTACAACAGCCTACTTATGTGCGAAGGCATTTGAAAAAGAACAGATTCTAGGCATAATAATGCCCACTGAGACAACTTCTCAAGAGGATATTGAAGATGCTGTAACTGTGGCTGAAGAATTGGGAATTGAATACGAAATTATAGCTGTGGATGATCTCATCAGCCCTTTCAATGAGCTCTGCATGCATTCTGTGAGTAACAAACTTAAAAACACTCCGTCAAGGGGTCTTGCAAATGCAAATTTAAAGGCCAGAATCAGGATGATGATCCTTTACTACCATGCCAACGATCTTGGAAGGATGGTGGTGGGAACTGGAAACAAAACAGAACTTCTAATTGGTTACTTCACCAAGTATGGTGATGGTGGTGTGGATATTCTTCCAATAGGAAATTTATACAAGACAGAAGTAAGGAGCATTGCTCAAATATTGGGAGTTCCAGAAAACATCATTAAAAAGGCACCAACAGCAGGACTTTGGCATGGACAAACAGATGAAGAGGAACTAGGTATCAGATACGAAACACTGGACAAACTCCTTTTCTTGATGGTTGACGAGGGGCTCGATGACCAGAAAATTGCAGAAAATCTGGATATTCCAGTGGAAGAAGTTTTAAGGATAAAAAACAAAGTTCAAAGTTCCAAACATAAATTAGAACCTGCTCCCACACCTGATGTTGGGAGTTGTTAAAGATGTACTCCAGTATATACGTTACCACATCAGATATTTCAGAATCAAAAAAAATTGCCAGGGTGCTGGTTCAAGAAAGACTGGCTGCCTGTGTGAATATTGTGCCAGCCATAGAATCCATCTACAGATGGAATGGGGAGATAGAAGAAGATTCAGAATCTCTTATTTTTATTAAAACACGGAGTGATATGGTGGAAACTGTGATTAAGAAGGTAGAAGAAATTCACAGCTATGATACGCCATGTGTACTGGAGTTATCAATTGAAAAGGGTTCTAAAAAATATTTTAAATGGCTGGATAAAGAAGTAGATCAAAGTGATTTAAATGAATTGTAGGATACATATTATTTGTTGAGAATTAATATGTTATAAAATTCAATTCATTATAAAAATTCAAACAATTAAGATCATAAATATTTGATTTTGAATTCATGGTAGAATTTCAATTGAAATTTAAGTTTTATTTTGGGGTGATCAGTTGACCGACATTAAAATTGAAGAGAAATGGCAGAGGGTTTGGCAAGAATCCAACTTATTCCAATCAGATCCTAACAACAAAAAGAAAGTATATGTAACAGTTGCATATCCGTATCCAAGCGGTGCAATGCATGTGGGCCACGGAAGGACCTACACAGTACCAGATGTATATGCACGTTTCAAGAGAATGCAGGGATACAATGTCTTGTTTCCAATGGGATGGCATGTCACAGGAGCTCCTGTGGTAGGTATTGCCAAGCGTATACAGAGGCAGGATCCATGGACCATTGATATTTACAAGAACATACACAAGGTACCGGAATCAGAACTCGCAAAGTTCACGGATCCAGAGTACATCGTGAAGTACTTCGGTGAAGAGTACCACAATGTCATGACAAGGATGGGTTACTCCATAGACTGGAGAAGGGAGTTCAAAACATTAGATCCACACTATCAAAAATTTATAGAGTGGCAGTTTAGAAAATTGAAGAATATGGGCTTGGTTGGTATTGGAGAACATCCAGTGAAGTACTGTCCTGAAGATCAGAACCCTGTTGGGGACCATGATCTGCTGGAGGGTGAAGGAGTTGGAATAAACGAACTTACCTTGATCAAATTTGAACTGGATGGAAATTATCTTGTTGCAGCCACATTCAGACCAGAAACTCTGTTTGGTGCCACAAATTTATGGTTGAACCCTGATGAAGATTATATCAAGATAAAAATCGACGATGAAAAATGGATCATTGCAAAAGATGCTTATGATAACTTAACTAATCAAAAGAAGAACATAGAAATCGAGGGAGATGTTGATGCCAGCGAACTGGTTGGAAAATATGTTAAAAATCCACTCACGGGAATTGAACACATAGTACTCCCAGCATCCTTTGTAGATCCAGAGTATGGAACAGGAGTGGTTTACTCTGTACCGGGCCATGCTCCAGCAGATTTAATAGCACTTCAAGACCTCAAAAAGAACGATGAGCTGCTCGAGAAATTTGGGCTTGTTGAAAAAATTGAGACAATACAACCGGTGGGAATAATCAAACTAAAGGATTATGGGGAGATACCTGCCCAGGACATGCTTGACAAGTTCGATGTAAAACATCAAAACGATCCTAATCTCAAGGAAGCAACCAACGAAATATACAAGTTGGAACATGCAAAGGGTGTTATGGATGAGAAAACTGGGGATTACAAGGGATACAAAGTTGTGGATGCTCGGGATGAAATTATACAACTCCTACTGAATAATAAGCTTGGGGATATATTGTTTGAATTCGCAGAAAGACCAGTTATTTGCCGTTGCGGTACAAAATGTGTGGTTAAAATCCTGGAAGATCAATGGTTCCTCAAGTATTCGGACGAAGAATGGAAAGAGTTAGCTTACCAATGCCTCGAGAATATGAACATAATACCAGAAGAAATTAGGGCCAACTTCAATTATTACATAGGATGGCTACAGGATTGGGCTTGCTCACGTAGAATTGGGCTTGGAACTAAATTACCATGGAACACTGACTGGTTGATAGAACCTTTAAGTGATTCAACCATATACATGGCCTACTACACCATTGCAAAGTACATGAATTCAATAGATCCCGAAGATCTCAACGATGAATTCTTTGACGAAGTATTTTTAGATATTAAATCGGATAACTCTTCAATTAAGATAGGTAGTGAACTTACAAAGCAGATGAGGGATGAATTCAACTACTGGTATCCCCTGGACTGGAGGTTATCTGCCAAGGATCTGGTGGGTAACCATCTTTCATTCCACATGTTCCATCATTCAGCAATATTCCCAAGGGATAAATGGCCTCAAGGAATAGTCGTGTTTGGTATGGGACTTCTAGAGGGAAATAAAATGTCTTCTTCCAAGGGAAATATCATCATGCTTGAGGATGCAATCAACACCTATGGTTCTGATGTCATCAGACTATTTTTAATGTCCTCAGCAGAGCCTTGGCAGGATTTCGACTGGAGAGAAAATGAGGTAAGGGGAATCAGCAAACGTATGGAATGGTTCTTTGAATTTGCCCGTCGTGTTGAAAAAATCTACGGTTCTCAGATACTGATCATGGATCATCTAAACCCGCCGTCTGTTGAACAGCCTATAAGCAAATGGATGATTGCACAAGTGAACATGCGAATAAAAGAGGCAACAGAAGCATTAGAAGGATTCCAAACAAGAAAAGCATTACAAGATGCATTTTTCCTGTTTAAGAAGGATATAGATCATTTATTCTACAGGATAGAGCACCAATCTGAAGACGAAGAAGCAATGAAAGAAATTGCAGAAGTTTTAGTGTACTTGTTGGGAGTGTGGATAAGACTCATGGTTCCATTCGTACCCCATGGATGTGAAGAACTATGGAATAGATTTGGAGGAGAAGGTTTGGTATCTGTAACAGCATGGCCAGAGTACTTTGCAGAACTCGTGGACGAATCTGTTCAGAAAGGTGAAGAAATAGTTCACGGACTTTCACAGGATATAAATGAAATTAAAAAGGTCATAAATATCAAACCACAAAAGATCCATGTATATGTGGCTCCAGAATGGAAATGGAAGTTGTTTGAAATTGCAGATGGCATTGGTAAGCCTGACATAGGAAAAATAATGCAAACAGCCATTAAACAAAATATTCACGACAACAAGAAGGAAATTGCTGAATTTGCAAAGAAAATCGGTAAAGAAATGACAAAAATGAAATATGTGGGAATCATCGATGAATATTCAATATTGAAGGATTCAATTGAATTCCTTTCAGGGGAAGCAGATGCAGAAATAGTTGTCTATGATGAACCAAGCTACGACCCTGAAAATAAATCCAGAAATGCCATGCCATACAAACCTGCAATATACATAGAAGGATAAATTAAATCCTTTCTACTTTTTTTATTTTTTGAATGAAGATTTTATTTCAAAATTTATTCAGATTTTATATTATTTTTTAATGTACCAATACCTTCAATTTCAATTTCAACAGTATCTCCTATGTGCATTGGCCCAATACCTGGAGGTGTTCCTGTTGAAATTATATCTCCGGGCAAGAGTGTCATGATGTTTGATATAAATTCCACCAGTTCGTTGACATTGAAGATCATATTTTTCGTATTGGAATTCTGCTTAATTTCGTTGTTAAGTTTTAAAGAAATATTCAGATTCATGGGATCTACTTCAGTTTCTATACACGGCCCAAGGGGTGCAAATGTGTCAAAACTTTTTGCACGAGTCCACTGAATATCCTTCCTTTGTTTGTCCCTTGCTGTGACATCGTTAACAACTGTGAAGCCTCCAATGAATTCATGTGCATCTTTTCTATCCACTTTATGGGCTTCTTTGGATATGACAACTCCAAGTTCGGATTCATAGTCAACTTGTGTGGAAGTTTTGGGATATATTATGGGGTCTAAATGTCCAATTACGGTTGTTGAAGGTTTTATAAAGATTATGGGTTCTGTTGGAAGTTTCATATCCAATTCCTTGGCATGATCTTTGTAGTTTAAACCCACACAAACGATCTTTGAAGGTCTGATTGGGGGTTTAATTTCCAATTCAACAATATCATGGCTTTTTACTTGTTTAATTGCACTGATATCCTGGCAGTTTAGGGCATGGATCATTGAACAATCAATTTCAATCAATTTTTCATCTGAAACGATCCCCACCTTTTCAGTGCCCCCGGATTTAAAACCCATCAGTTTCATAGACAAATCTCCCTATATGATTCTTTCAATTGGCACTACGAGAATGTCCCTAGCCCCAATCTTTTTCAAACGATTGACCAAGTTGAAAACATCTTTTTCATCAACAACTGCATGAACTGCCACAACATCTTTACTCGATAAAACACTCGAAACTGTTGGTCCTGTGAGTCCGGGCATGGCCTTTTTAACATCCTCAAGGAAGCTCTCCTCAACATTCATCATAACGAGTTTTTTGCCTTCAGCATCTAAAACTCCTTTAATTCCAGTTCTTATGGCTTCAATTTTTTCATTATTAACCTTGAAACTTTTTTTATTTGCTATGAGTTTAATGGAGCTTTCTAGAACGGTGTCTATAATTTTAAGATGGTTCATCTTGAGGGTGGTGCCTGTGCTGGTCAAATCTGTTATTATGTCTGCAACACCAATGAATGGAGCAATCTCTGTTGAACCACTTAACACTATAATTTTGGCATTAATTCCTTTAGATTTAAGATATTTACTGGTTAAATTTGGAAATTCAGTTGCAACCACAGAACCATCTGAAATATCAGTTGTAGATACAATGTCAGATTCGTCAGGAACTGCTAATACCAGTTTAGCACTTCCGAAATTTAGGTCTTCAAGTATCTCCACATCTGCGTTGTTCTCCTCTATCAGATCAAGTCCTGTCATTCCAATATCTGCTGCACCGTCTGCAACAAATTCAGGAATGTCTGCAGCCCTTGTGAACATAACACTTATTTCTTTGTCGTAGGTTTCTGAAAAAAGCTTTCTGTTGGCAGTATCCTTTATTCCTATTCCTGCCTTGGCTAAAAGTTTGACAGCAGGATCACTTATTCTTCCCTTGGAAGGTACGGCTATTCTGATTTGCATTTAAGTCCTCCTATCTAAAATCCTTGATCATAATTAGTTAATTTGAAACATGCTAAAATTTGAACTGTTAGGTATTTATGTTCTTCCCTCAATTATTTTAAATGGTGTGAACATGGAAACAAAAAACATCCTTATAAAAAATGCAACTTTAATTGCGGATGAAATTAGAAAAAGCTCCATTTTAATAGAAAATGATGAAATAGTGGAAATTTCGAACAATCTTAAATTTAATGATGCAGACGAAGTTATAGATGCCAGCGGAAAACTTGTAATTCCAGGGCTTGTCAATACACACACCCATCTTTCAATGACACTCATGAGGGGTCTTGCAGATGACATGCCCCTTGATAATTGGCTGAACGAACATATATGGCCTGCAGAGGCGGAATTAAATGGAGATTATTGTTATGCCGGTGCACTTTTGGCATGTGCAGAGATGATCAAATCTGGTACAACCTGTTTCAACGACATGTACTTCTTCATGGACCACGTTGCAAAGGCAGTAGAAGACTCTGGAATGAGGGGAGTTTTATCCCATGGAATGATAGACTTTGGAGATGAAACTAAAAGGAAAAACGAATTCAAGGAAACCAGAAGAATCATAGATAAATGTCACAACAGTGCTGATGGAAGGATAAAGGTTGCATATGGTCCTCACTCTCCATACACCTGTTCTCAAGAACTTCTTGAAGAAGTAAAAAAAGAGGCAAACAAATCAGGACACAGGATCCATATACACGTATCTGAAACCCAAAAAGAAGTTTCAGACAGTCTGGAATCTAGGGGGAAACGACCATTTGAATATCTGTCTGAAATAGGATTCCTCGGAGAAGAGGTTACAGCTGCACATGCAGTTTGGCTTTCAGAGGATGAAATTTCCCTGATCAAGAATAGTCAGACTAAAATATCCCACAATCCTTCAAGCAACATGAAACTCGCTTCAGGTGTTGCACCAGTTTCTAAACTACTTGCTGAGGGAGCATGTGTATCCATAGGAACTGATGGAACTGCTTCAAACAACAATTTGGATATTTTGGAAGAGATGAAGATGACATCACTGCTCCAGAAGGTAAGCACTTTGGATCCGTCGTTACTTCCTGCTAAAGAAGTGTATGAAATGGCCACGATTAAAGGAGCTGCAGCCATTGGGCTGGAAGCTGATATAGGAACCATCGAAGTCGGTAAAAAAGCAGACATGGCATTATTAGACATTAAAACCATTCGAATGACCCCATTTAGAAATCCAATGTCCCATTTAGTTTACTCTGCTCAGGGCGGGGATGTTAACACGGTGATATGTAACGGTGAAGTGCTCATGGAAAATAAAAAGCTCTTAACCATTGATGAAGCGATGGTAATTGAAATGGCTCAAAATGCAGCTGAAGAAATGTTGTCCAATGAGGATTAATCCTCAAGGGAGATAATTTATGGACAGATTGGTACTTTTTGACATTGATAAAACCCTGATAGTAGGTTCAAGCTGCCATTATAACGCACTTAAAAAATCTCTGACCCAAGTTTATGGGGTGGAGAATCCTCAGTCTTTGATAAATATGCAAGGAATGACTGACCTCAAAATAATCTGCACCACATTAAAAAACGAAAATATTGATATTAATACCATAAAATCAGGTCTTGAAGAGTGTATGATTGTTATGTATGATAACTTCAAGGAAGCACTGAAGATGGATGATCTCAAAGTGCTCAAAGGTGTTAAACCACTTCTCCAAGATATGCAGGAACACCAAATACCCCTGGGATTAGTCACAGGAAATATGGAAGCAATAGCATGGCTTAAATTGGATCAAGTGGGTTTAAAACAATATTTCCAATTTGGAGGATTTGGTGACAGGGTTTTAAAGAGAAGTGGACTTGTTAAAAAAGCCCTGAAAGCATCTAAAAATACTGTTGGGGCCATCGATAGAAAACATGTTTATCTGATTGGAGATACTCCGCGGGACATTTGGGGAGGTCAAAAACTAGATGTAAACACTCTGGGAGTGGCTACTGGAGATTTCTCCGAGCATGATTTGATGGCCGCAGGTGCAGATTACGTAGTGAAGGATCTGACTGACAAAGACAGAATACTGTCTATAATTTTAGATTAAAGGGGATATGATCTCTAAATTGAATTATACGTTAGATATCCATTTTTTTGATGCAAGTTTTTTAATTTTTTTTCATTGTAGTTGCTTTTCATGTGTTGTGATTGATCCAATTATATTTTAGTTGAAAATAACATAAAATAAACATAGTTCAGTAGGGGTGGAAATTTGGATTACTACAACCATGTAATTGAAACTATGAAACGTCCGGAATTGGATGCTTTGGTGGAGAACAGGATTCAAAACACAATCAGATATGCATACAAACATTCTCCATTCTACAGAAAATGGTTCGACAGACACGGAATAAATCCTTCTGATATTCAGACTCACGAAGATTTGAGAGACCTTCCACTTATTTCTGGAGGGGTGATCAGGGAAAATCAACCACCAATAACTCCTGGTTTTGAATTTAAATCTATTTTATGGAAGGATGTCTACACCATCCACGAAACCAGTGGAACCAGCGGTGTTCCAAAATCATTTTTTTAACTTGGGATGATTGGCAGAGGTATGCAGAAAAATATGCCCGTACATTTGTTTCTCAAAATTTTGGAGAAGGAGATCGGGTAGTTATATGTGCATCATATGGAATGAACGTAGGTGCTAATACCATGACATTGGGGGCTCATAAAATAAATATGAGCATAATTCCTGAGGGTAAATGCTCATTTCCCATAAGAATTATCCAGAATTACCATCCAACAGGAATTGTGGGCAGTGTATTCAAACTTCTACGACTAGCAAAAAGAATGAAATCTGCAGGTTTAGATCCTAAGGAATCAAGTATAAAAAGACTTATTGCAGGGGAGAAAGCTTTCCAGAAGAATCAAGAAAATATTTAGAGGAAGTTTGGGATGTTCCAGTGTACAACACCTATGGAAGTACGGAGGGCACCATGTGTGGAGAGTGCAGGATGAAATCCGGCCTCCATGTTCCTGAGGATCTGGTACATCTCGATGTATACGATCCACAACTAAAAGACTTTGTGAATGATGGGGAGTGTGGCAGAATAGTTTTAACCACGTTACTACCAGAAGGTGGGAAAACTGGAAATTTACTCATCAACTATGATACAGATGACACCACAACGGTGGTTTCAAGGGAAAAATGTTCGTGTGGTAGGACACACATGAAAATTATGAATCCTCAAAGGGAAGCAGAGACAGTTTATGTTGGGGGTTTCCCATTTAACAAGGTGGATGTGGAACAAGGAGTGTTCCAAAGGGATAACATGGAATATTTAACTGGAGAGTATGAGGCTTTTCTTTATGGGGATGAAGAAGAAACAACATTAAGACTGAGTATGGAATGTGAAAATTCTCAAAACTGTGATGTTGGATCAGTAGAAAACAATTTCTTGGAAACTTTCCTAAAATTCAAACCTGGTCTACGTCAAGTACACTCAGATGGAACATTCAACATCATCTTCAATTTTACTGAACCGGAAGGTCTTGAATTTTATAAGATAAGTGGCAGACCTAAAAGATTAGTGGACCGCAGATGATTATAAAGGATACTAAAATTATTGTTATTTTTTGGAAGCCCAAGACTTAAAGTCACACAATTAAGATTATTTAAATAACTTCAAAATATTTAACAAAATAGTCAGTTCTAAAATAAAATTCATTGTTGTTAGAACTAAGAATTAACATCCAAATCAAATAGTACAAATCATATTCATGAAATTTAAGGAGAAAATAGTCCATGTTAAACGCCGAAACTTACGAAACTGATAATAAAGGTATTGGGGGCTCAATAAGAAATGAAAGGGAAGATTTTTATGTGGAAGAAATACCGCTGAGTCTGCCCAGTGGAAATGGTCCAAATACATGGATTTTCATTGAAAAAATTGGTAGAAACACTCTGGATGTGGTTTTAGATATAGCTAAGGAACTCAAAATCAGCAGAAAAAGAATGGGATTTGCAGGAATGAAGGATAAAACTGCAAGAACGCGCCAATGGTTATGTGTGTCGAACAGTAGTGTAGAAGAAATCCAATCGATCACTGACAAATTGTACAATGTGGAAGTACTGGAAATCAAACAGAACGAAAAAAGCTTCGAATAGGGCAATTAGTAGGTAACAAATTCAAAATATTGATCCGAAACACCGAAGATCCAGAAAATGACGTTAAAACGGCTCAAAAGGTTCTAAACCATCTAATTGAAACAGGGGTACCTAACTACTATGGATGGCAAAGATTTGGAAAGGAAAGATCCAACACCCACGTAGTTGGAGAGTACCTTGTACACAACGATGTTAAAGGTGCGGTTGATGCCTATATTGGAAATCCATACCCTAAAGAAAGGGAACATATTAAGGAAGCCAGAAGACTTTACGACGAAGGAAAACTTGAAGATTCCTACCAAACAATGCCAGGATCCATGCGCTACGAAAAGATGTTGTTAAGGGAACTCCTAAATCTCCAACGTAGGAAAGGTGAATTAACGGAAAAATCATATATAATTGCGATTGAAAGCCTGCCAAAACCATTAAAACGAATGTTTGTACATGCATATCAATCATATCTGTTTAACAAGGCCGTAAGCGAAAGAGCAAAACTTGGACTTACCAAATATGTAGAAGGAGATATTTTAATAGATAATGAAGAGCATTTGGTCCATGAATTTGATGTTGAAACAGTTGAAGATAGAATAAAATCCTTTGAAATACATCCCACATCTCCACTTTACGGTACAAAGGTACCATTAGCAGGTGGAGTGGTGGGAAAATTAGAACAACAAGTGATAGATGAGGAAAACATTAAACTTGAAGAGTTTGAATGTCCTAAAACTCCAAGATTAGGGAGTCATGGACTCAGAAGAGCTATGAGATTTAAGATATGGGATGTTTCAGCAGAGCTGACTCCTGAAGGGGTATTAACAGAATTTTCGATCCCAAAGGGTTGTTATGCAACTGCAGTTTTAAGAGAAATAATGAAGGAAGATGTGTATTAAACATGAATGAATAAGGAATATATTAAACCAATTATATTCCTTATTTTTCAAGTTTAAAGATAAAATAGATTTAAATATTTATTTAACTATTTTTCAGCGTACTTTTCTGGATCTTCTTCGAAGGTTTTTTTACAACCAGGAGCACAGAAGTAGTATTTTTTTCCATTGTATTCACTGACCCACTTCGCAGTTTTTTCATCCACATCCATTTTACATATTGGATCTATCGCCATTCAAAATCACTCCTATATATTTTTTTAGCAATCTTCAATGATATAATTCATAAAATTTATATTTTTTCCAATTTCTTTGCAGGAGGCAAATAACCCTTCAACATTAAGGAAAGACTTACCACTGTAACAGAACTCAGTGCCATGGCAAAACCAGCATATTCTGGTCTGAACAAGATTCCAAAGGGAGCATAGAGTATTCCTGCAGCCACAGGTATTAACACCGCGTTGTATGCGAATGCCCAGAACAAATTCTGTTTAACCCTTGAAATTACCTTTTTAGAGAGTTGAACCCCTGCAACACTGTCCATGATATCATCCTTTATCAGTACAATGTCTCCACTTTCAATTGCCACATCTGTACCACTTCCCAAGGCTATTCCTACATCAGCCTGTGCAAGTGCAGGGGCATCATTTATACCATCTCCCACAAAGGAAACTGTCTCACCATTATCTTGCAACCTTTTGACTTCTGCTGATTTGTCCTGGGGCAGGACTTCTGAAATAACATCATCAATTCCCACCTGTGAAGCTATTGCTCTAGCTGTTCTTTCGTTATCTCCCGTGATCATGGCAATTTTGAGGCCCATTTTCTTGAGTTCCGCTATTGCATTTGCTGTGCTTGGTTTTATTGTATCAGCAATCGCTATCAATCCTGCTAAAACATCATCAATTCCAACTAAAATGACGGTTTTTCCTTCTTTTTCAATTTTAGATATACTTGCTTCGATTTCACTGTTAACTTCAATATTTTTTCTATTAACAAAGATCTGTTCCCTATGATAATATTTTTCATATTTACAACTGCTTTGACACCTTTACCACCAAAACTATCAAATTCTTCCACTTCGCCCAGTGATAAATTTTCAGTATCAGCCTTCCGGACTATGGCATCTGCAAGGGGATGTTCTGATCTAGATTCTACAGTTGCAGCGTAGAACAACAATTCGTTCCTGTCTAATTCAAAGCTAATCATATCTGTAACTTCAGGTTTTCCCCTTGTTAATGTACCTGTTTTATCGAAAAGGATTGTTGTAAGCTTTTCAGATATTTCCAGTGCATCACCATTTTTAATTAGAATTCCAAGTTCCGCACCCCTTCCAAGCCCGACTGTGATGGCTGTGGGTGTTGCCAGTCCAAGGGCACAGGGACATGCAACAACCAAAATGGATATTAGGACTGTTAAACCGAACAGCAGAGAACTTCCCAGCAGTAAATACCAGACAATAAACGCCACTATGGCTATGCTTAGAACGGTTGGAATGAAGTAAGTCACAGCTTTATCAGCAATTTTTTGAACTGGTGGTTTGGAACCCTGCGCAGTTTCAACCAGTCTAATAATCTGCGCCAGAACAGTGTCTTTCCCTACTTTTGTTGTTTTAAAATTTAAAGTTCCATTCTTGTTTATTGTCCCGCCCACAATATCTTTACCCTTATTTTTAAGCACGGGAATTGGTTCGCCAGTTATGGCAGATTCATCCACGTAACTTTCTCCTGAACAAACAATTCCATCGGCAGATATCTTTTCACCAGGTTTAACAACGACAGTATCACCTATTTCCACATCTTCAACCGATATTAGAACTTCTTTACCCTCTCTCAGTACTGTGGCTGTTTTTGCCTGCATACCCACAAGTTTTTTAATGGCAGATGATGTTCTTCCTTTGGCCCGAGTTTCAAGATAGCGGCCTAACATTAAAAAACCAGCTAACATGAGTGCAGTTTCATAAAACATGAATTCTGGTGTGAGTAAAATACTGAAGGTTCCAAGGACGCTGGAAACATATGCAACTCCAATACCCATTGAATACATAACATCCATATCCAGATTTCCATTTCTAAGGGATCTGTAAGCTGCACTGAATATTGGGTAGCTCACGTAGATGAATGGTAAAATGGATATTATCAGGAACAAGTAAGTCATTGGAATTGGAGTGGTGATGTTACTAAACATCAGTATCATTATGGGAATGGCAAATCCGAATGCCACAATTATTCTATTCCTTTTACCCTTCAGATCCTTCTCTATTAATTCTTCCTCTAAATTTTGGGTTTCTTCTCCCTCTACTCCAAGATAATCGTAGCCAAGATCCACTATGGTATTTTTAAATTCCTTAACACCAACCATGGCAGGATTATAGGTTATATATGCCTTTTCAGATGCAAGATTCACATTGACTTCACTCACACCGTCCAATTTTTTCAATCCATCTTCAATGGATTTAACACACATTGCACAACTCATACTGCCTACTTTGAT
The DNA here is from genome assembly GCA_024167805.1 of Methanobacterium sp. ERen5. GTDB lineage: Archaea > Methanobacteriota > Methanobacteria > Methanobacteriales > Methanobacteriaceae > Methanobacterium_B. Next base: position 1,310,243 of record CP099988.1, read on the forward strand.
GGTAATTTTATCGTTAACAACTTCGTAACCAGCTTCTTCAACAGCGCCTGTTAAATCTGATAACTGGAGTTTTTCAGGGTCATAATTCACACTGGCCTCTTCTGTTCCAAGATTCACTGTGGCAGTTTCCACACCTTCCAGTTCACTCAAGGATTTTTCAATGTTGAGTGCACATGATGCACAGCCCATTCCAGAAATTTTTATATTCGCATTTTTTTGGGTTGATTAACCATTTTCTTACTTCCAGTACTTTTAAATTCAATTTATTGAGTGGATATTTTTGACTATGATTCCGTCTTTGATCACCAGGACAATGTTGTCTGGATTTCCCAGTGCTTTTATATATTCTAGGGGATTCTTTTTGCTTAAGACTACGTCAGCAAGTTTTCCTACTTCTAACGTTCCAACTTCACGGTCCAATCCTAAACTTTCTGCAGCCCTTTTGGTGCCTGCGACTATGGCTTCCATTGGATCCATTCCCATGCCACATAAGTATCCTAATTCCTTCAAATTTTGGCCATGAGGCACTACGCCTGAATCTGTCCCCATTACGATTTTAACACCGGCCTTATATGCCCTTCGAATATTGGTTTCATGCACTTTTTCCATTCTTATGGCATCTTCACGACTCCAATCTGGAATTGATGAGTTTTCATCTTCTGCCATTTCTTTGTTTATCTTCATTGCAAGAAATGTCGGTACTAAGTAGGTATTATTTTTCAACATGAGCCCTATACTTTCATCATCTAAACAGGTACCGTGCTCTACAGAATTTACTCCTGCTTTAACAGCATTTAAAATGCCTTCATTTCCATGTGCATGTGCAACAACTTGCAAATCCCTAAATCTGGCTTCTTCAACCATCACGTTCAATTCTTCAAGTGTGAATTGGGGATGTTCTGGTTTGTCATTGGCACTTATGACTCCTCCTGTAACCATCACTTTGATAAAATCTGCTCCACTACGCATGACTTCCCGAACTTTTTTCTCACATTTTCAGGTCCATCTACTACTCCATCTGGAAGACCTGGATATCTGTGTTTGATATCAAAGCCGGAAGTCAGCCAGAAATCAAAATGACCTCCTGTAATTGTCAAGGGAGCTACAGATATCTGTAACCTTGGCCCTGTGATCAAACCATTATCAATGGCTGTTTTAACTCCCACATCTGCCATTCCAGCATCTCTTGCAGTTGTTATACCTGCAAATATGGTTTGTTTCATGAATTTAATTGCATTGTAAAAGTACTGTGAGTGTGGAGTGTATATGGTGTCTTCTCTTGCGAACCCTTCAGTCATTAGGTGCACGTGTGCATCAATAAATCCCGGTAGGATGAAACATTCTTCAGCATCTATGATCTTCAGATCAGTTTTTGGAATTTCAATGGTTTTTTCAGAGCCGGCAGCAATAATTATATTGTTTTTTATTAAAACTGCGGCATTTTTTATGGGTTTTCCCCCGTTACCATTTATCAGGGTTCCATTTCTTATGAGAGTGTACGACATTCGGAGACCTTCCATAGCTTAAAGATTTTTAACAATTGTTAATAATTCTATTGTTTTCATATTATCTAATAAGTTCTTTAAGATTTGAAAATTTATCGATAATCTATTGAAAAGCAAATTTTTTTGAATGGAAATGTTTAATAAAGTTGATAGAATATTTTGATTGGTGATGGTTTGGTTGAATTTAAAGAATTTGGTTGTGCCTTGTTTCTGGCCACCGTGATAGTTATATTATTGGGGCTGTTAATTGGAACCTATGGGACATATTTAGGAATGGCAATAGCAGGATTTGTAACAGGTCTAATCAGCGGCAACAAACTCATGGATGGACTATTCAATGGAATTTTTGTTGGTATGGGCACCAGTTTAATTTTGTCCCTCTTAGCATTGATTCTTGCCATGATCTATGGAATTACAGCAGGACTTGGAGCAGGATTACTGGCTGGAAATCTTGGTTATGGTACTGAAATATATTTAATAGTTGTTTATATCGTTCTTGCTTCCATTGGTTCGTTGGGAGGATCCTTAACCCTCAAATTAATACGAAATTAATTCATAAAAAAAATTACTTATTTTGTAAATTTATGGATGTGTAACTGTTTAAATATTTGTTAAAGTTTTAATTATTTTACAAAAATATTATTAGTACATGAAATTTATATTTAATTAAATAGGAATGTCATTAAACAGAGGTATGGGCAATCCAACCAATTATATTTATACTAAATCGAATCGTAACGGAGGAAACATATGATTAATTGGGGAGCTGTAATATTAGGATTTATCCTTTCAATAATTTTAGGGGGTATATTTGCCATAATAGTGCCAATATGGGGCGGAATACTTGGACTGCTCCTTGCAGGCATGGCTGTGGGATACATGGTTGGTGGAGATGCCATGAATGGTGCCACTAATGGAGCTCTTGCAGGCATATTTGGGGCCCTAGTACTTTCTTTACTCCTTCTTATTGCTGGAACATTAATTCTAGGAATAATAGGTTTTGCTGCAGCATCCATAACCTCATTATTTGTTCTGGCAGGGTTTGTCGGGGTTATGTTGATAATGGCAATTGGAGGAATAATAGGGGCCTTAATAAAAGATGAGCCTGAAGTAATCAGATAAAATTTTATAATATATATTTTAATTTGTATGATATAATACATTAAAGTTTTAGAGGGAGTTTAATATGATAAGTCAAAAATCAGTTTTAATAGGTACTTTAGTATCGCTAATCCTATTGGCTTTATTTTCATTAGGTTTAGGATTGCTTGGTTTCTATGTTGCAGTTTTCATTGGTGCATTAATAACAACATACCTGGCAAGTGGCAAGGAACAGTTAAAAGTCATTGAATCAGGGCTTCATGGAATCATAGTAGGTATTTTCACAGGTGTTATTTATATACTGTTCTTGTATGCTTACTCAGGATTTTCAAAGATAGTTGCTGGAATATTGATCTATGCTGCACTGGTGTTAATTGGAGGGTTCATAATAGTTGGTGCCCTTGGAGGGATCATAGGATTACTAATAAGTGTAAAAACAGGGCACATGGGAATATATGAAAGAGAAATAGAAGAATCAAAAGAAGAAATAGAAAGCAGTGAAAAAAATGACTGATTGGAAATCTGTTGGAATAGGTGCACTGGCCAATGTGGTGCTAACCATGATATTGACCATAGTTCTTTTCCCCCTATTCTTCCTCGGACCTGTTATTGGGGGTATATTAACGGCCTATCTATCAAACGAAAGATTATCTCAACGAACCCCTGCATCAGATGCTGGTGATGGTGCTTTATCTGGTGTGATAGGAGGTCTCCTAATTGGGGCCATATTTATTTTGGGATTCAGTGTTTTAAGCACAGTAATTGGGCTGGTTTTCACACAGATAGGAGCAGTTCTAGGTACGATCACCCTGATCACAGGATTGTTCTTCACACTCATAACGATAATCCTTGGTGGTGTTTTAGGAGCTATGGGTGGAGTTATAGGCTATTCAATGAGAGAAAAGGAATATGTTCAAGTTAAGGTTAACTAAGAGTAAACCTTGATTTGTACTCATTTTATTTAAAAATTTGATTATATCTTTAAGTAACCTTCATCTGCATTAACTTCAACAACTTGACCCTCATGGAGTAACTCAAATATATCAATTTCTGGACGATCAACCATTGGGATTCCTGCCATTATGGCTCCTGTTGCAATTATGGGTTCTCCTTCAATAGCTACAACTGCTGAAGGTGCTGTTGAATTTTTTGCCATTTGATAGAGTACATACGATCCCACAGTAGATCCTTTGCCTGATGGTATCACAAGTATCTTATTTTTAATATTTTTCCCAAAAAGTTCATGTTTTGAGTCGATTATTTCCCCAGTATCTGGATTGACCCCTCCAAGAAAACTCAAAGAATCCCTGGTTATTATGACCTCTCCAGATGTAATGCCCTTAGAAATTTTTCTGCAGTTAATTATTTTTGGATCCATGCTAATAGTTCATTTTTCAAGTTATAAAAACATATTTCAAAAAAAAATTTTGAGTAAAAATTAATATTACTCAATTTCCAGTTTAATTCCACCAATTTTAGGTCTTAAATAGTTGTACATGTAAGCCATTACTGAATAAAGAATGAAACTCACAACTAAGATTGTAACAACTCTTACAACGAGTCCAATTAAAGCTCCAACAGCTGAAGATCCAATTGCAATGGATACTATCAGATCAATAATGCCCAAAATGAGTTGAAGAACCGTTAAAACTAGGGTTAGTATCAGTGCAAATTTAACAACAGGCACGGATTCAATTTCAAAGAAATTGCCTGATGCACTGCTGAAGTTGAGTTCCACACCACCAATTTTAGGGGCCAGCAAATTGTAGACAATGACAGCTATTGCAGTGGCAATAAAGATCCCCACGAATGCTATGATTGGGATTCCTACGATCAATATGATCATCCATAACAATCCAAAGGATCCTATGCTTGACAATCCTGGAACGCCTGCTCCTCCTGCTAGTGCTGCACTTTGAATTCCAAATGCAAATAGCGGACCAATGATCAGCATCATTAAGAAGGTTAGAATTCCACCAATTGATGCATTCATCAATGCAAACGGAACTACTGGGACGGTTTGTATCTGTTTAAGATCTTCAAAACCTAACTGGATAGCTCCTAATCTTGGAACAAGTTGGTTGTAAAGGAGTGCTATTAAAAACGATTGAAGAACACTAACCAAAAACATTACCGTAGGAAAGGCCAGTATGGACCCTATTACTATGGTAGCTATCATTCCTGCCGTGATCCCGGGGAGTGAACTTCCAATTGATAATCCGAATATTATAGCAAACGCAATACCATATATCAAACCTATAACTGCCGTAATAGACGAATTCATAAGCGTGAAAGGCACGATCTTTATGGATTTAATATCTTTAATTTCAATCAATATTACACCTCCATTCTATAATTTTTGCATTTGATTGATTAATGTTTTTGCATAAAATAAACCGTTAAAAACTAAAATTAATCTATTTTGAAGATTAGATACATTTTTTAAATCATTAAAAAAATAGTTGAAAGTTTCCAATTAAAATTGAAATATTTCAAAAAAAATTATAAGTAACTGTCCATTCTAATGGCTGTTTTTAATTTAGTGGTGGAAAAAAATTTGAAATGGTTTTGGTATTAGAACCAGTTTTTGGATGCCACCAGTACCTCGTTAACCATTTCAACAGAGGATCCTACGTATGTGTGAGGATCCATAATTAACTCAATATCAGAACTTGATAGATACGATTTTATTTCGTCATTAGATTCAATAACCTGTTTTAAACCAGTGTCAAGATCGTAAGCTTCCAACGAACACTTTCTAACAAGGGAGTAAGCTGTTTGTTTGCCCATTCCTTTCCTGGTTAATTCTGCCATAACACGTTCTGCCATGATCAATCCATTACTCAAGTTAAGATTTTTTTCAATGTTTTCAGGCTTGAAAACCAAGTTACTGAAAAGTCGAATACTGAGTTTGATCATGTAATCTGTTAACATGCATGATTCTGGAAGAATAATTCGTTCACAAGAGGAGTTGGTAAGATCCCTTTCATGCCAAAGGGGGTTGTTCTGTAATGCTGGAGCAACATACGCCCTCACAACCCTTGAAATTCCACAAATTCTTTCAGCTGTAATTGGGTTCATTTTATGAGGCATGGTACTGGATCCAACCTGTTTGGATGGATCAAAACTTTCTCCCAACTCATTTATCTCTGTTCTCTGAAGGTTTCTTACTTCCAACGCCATTTTTTCAAGGGTACTTGCAATGTTTGCAAGGTCCATTATGAACTCGGCATGTGCATCCCTTTGAATAACCTGGCTGGATATCATGACAGGCTTAAGATCTAAAATTTTGGAAACTTTCTTATGAATGTCCAATCCTTCCTTTCCAAGGGCGGCAGTTGTTCCAACAGCTCCAGTTACCATTCCCACACAAAGTCTTTTTTCACATTCATCAAGTCTGTTAAGTTGTCTGTGTAATTCATCTGCCCATATTGCGAATTTCATTCCATAGGTAGTTGGAAGTGCGTGTTGTCCATGGGTTCTTCCTATGCACACATTTGTCTTGTTTTCATCCGCAAGTCTTAGCACGATCCTTGTGAGTTCAGTTAGCCTGGTTTTCAGGACTTTCAGAGTTTCCTTAAATAAGAGTGCTTGGGAAGTGTCTATGATGTCATTGGATGTTGCTCCAAAATGGACGTACTCTCCTGCACCATCATCACAAACTTCTGCAAGGGCCTTGACAATTGAGGCTATATCATGGTTGGTTTCTGCCTCAATTTCTGATACCCTCTTTGAAGTGACAAATTTAGTACTGGCTTTGGATTTAATTTCTAAAGCTGCGTTTTTGGGGATAATATCCAGATCTGCTTCTGCTTCGGCAAGGGCAGCTTCTACTTCAAGCATTTTTTGAAGTTTGTTATCTGTTTCCCAGATCTCTCTCATCTCTTCTGTTCCATATCTAAACTCTATTGGGTGGATAGCCATGTTAATTAACTCCGTAAAAATATTCTAAAATTCAATAATCAATTCGATAACTATGTGAAAAAGTGCTCGTGTTCACACGATAAATAAATATAGATTTCAATAAAAAAATTTTTTAAATTAAGAGTAAGTAAACCTCAGTGCAATACAGAATACTGCTAGAACAACTGTCATAATAACAACTTGTTCAGGAGAAAGTTTAGGTCCCTTAGTTTCGTCTTCAAAGTACCTTACAAGTCCGGCACCGCTTGGAGGAAGTACTTGCTTATCTTTTTTGCCATTTGTAATCACCACTAAATTATCAATACAATAAAAATATCAGATTATGCTACTGATTTGATCCTTTATATCTCAATCCTTATATCTGTATGGTTTTTTTTATATGGATTTTTGGTTTAATAAATTATCACTCCAAAAAAAGTAGGTTACTTAACTAAAATATCCAACCAATTCATGGTTAAAAATCTTTAGATGGTTTAACTAATTCACATTGGAATGAATCATTGTTTTATATTTGAAACAATTAGGCAAAGAGGCTATTTTTTGTAACTTTGTTTGCACTGAAGTGGAACATGTACAGAATGGGATTTTGTGTCTAGTTTAAATCAATGGGGATCGAAATTAGCAACCATATGGATCGTAAATCATGTTGAAGAATAGGGATATAAATTACCGGTAGGGTTAATTAAGAGTCATGCTATATTTATTTGTGAATTGTGTCCTCATTAGATGTTTTTTTCTCTGTTTGGTTGATTTCCCAAACTTTAAATGTTGGATTATACATAAAAATAATAGGATTACAAAGTTACGAAAGAAATTTATGGAGTTATTTTAACATTTAAACTAAAAATTTGCATACATCAAAGGAAAAGGGAGCAACATGGGATATTTTGAGGTTTTAGAGAAAGAAACACTGAAATTATATGAAATAGCTAAAAGTGCCAGGTCTAAGGGGCATGATATTGAACTTGAACCTGAAATTCCATTAGCAAAGGACCTTTCAGAGCGTGTTGAAGGATTGGTTGGACCTAAAGGTGTTGCTGCCAGAATAAAAGAACTGGAAACGGACATGTCCCGTGAAGAAGTAGCCTTCCAAATTGCCCGTGAAATCGTAACAGATACTGATGTTGAGCGAAGGGATGATACCCTGGAAGTCAGGGAACAAAAATCTGATCAGGCCATAAGAACAGCTTTGGCCATCCTAACTGAAGGAGTGGTTGCAGCTCCATTAGAGGGAATAGCCAAACTCAAGATCAAGAGAAATTTTGACAGCGGATACTACCTTGCAGTATATTTTGCTGGACCAATTAGGAGTGCTGGAGGTACAGCAGCAGCACTAGCAGTTTTAATAGGAGATTACATTAGAATTTCACTTGAGTTGGATCCTTACAAACCAGTGGATACTGAGATCGAAAGATACGTGGAAGAGGTGGAACTTTATGAATCTGAAGTCACGAACCTCCAATACTCTCCAAAACCAGAAGAAGTCAGGACAGCAGTTAAAAACATACCTGTGGAAGTTACTGGCGAGCCAACAGATAAAATAGAAGTATCTCACAGGGACCTTGAACGTGTTGAAACTAACAACATCAGGGGAGGTGCTCTACTAGCAATTGCAGAGGGAGTTATACAGAAGGCTCCCAAAGTCATGAAATATGCTAAGAAACTTAAGATAGATGGATGGGATTGGCTAGGGGAGTTTTCCAAGGCTCCAGATCCTAATGCTGATGATTCTGATGCTGCGCCTAAAGTGGATGATAAGTACATGCGAGATATTATAGGTGGAAGGCCAGTGATGGCATATCCTCAGGCTAAGGGCGGTTTCAGATTAAGATATGGAAGATCCAGAAATGCAGGCCTTGCAGCCATGGGCATACACCCATCAACAATGGAAATTGTTGAGTTCTTGGCGGTAGGAACCCAAATGAAAATTGAAAGACCCGGTAAAGGAAACTGTGTAGTGCCGTGTGACAGCATTGAAGGACCTATAGTCAAATTAAAGGATGGAAGTGTTGTTAAAGTAGAATCTGAACAGCAGGCAAAGAAAATAAAGTATCAAGTCGAGGAAATAGTATTTCTAGGTGACATGCTCGTACCATTCGGTGAATTTTTGAGAAACAACCATATAATGCTTCCTGCAGGATGGTGCAGTGAATGGTGGGTTCAAACCATACAAAAATCTGAAAGTTACCAAGAATCTGAATTAGATATAAAGTCTCTTGAAACCGAAAAAATTGATGCTAAAACTGCATTTGAAATTTCAGAGAAATATGATGTTCCACTACATCCAGATTACACCTACTGCTATCATGATGTAACAACACAGGACATCAATCAACTGATCCAATTCATAAACAGGGAACTGAAAACCAGTGACGACCCGGATTTAAGAGCAGTTTCAGAAAGGATCTATAGTAATGGTTCTGGTGGATTAAAACTCTCTATTTCTCCAGAAAAAAGAATTTTAGAAGTTATGGGAATTCCCCACGAGATCGATGGAGAAGAGCTGATCATCTCTAGGGAAGATGCCTACGCACTTTTAAATACCTTGAACCAGCCAGTGGAAACTGAAGGTACAAACACTCTGGAAGCTGTGAATTCAATTGCTCCTGTTCAAATTATGGCCAAGGCGCCGATTTATCTTGGAGCCCGGGTTGGTAGACCTGAAAAATCCAAGGAAAGGAAAATGAAACCAGCACCCCACGCTCTTTTCCCAATTGGAACAAATGGAGGAAACAGGCGTAACATAATTGATGCAGCTAAGAAGGGCACAATTAATGTGGACATAGCAAGATGCAAATGCACTGAATGTGGAGTTGGATCGATGCAGGCTTTGTGTCCAGTATGTGGGGCTAGAACTGAACCTACCAGCTCTGGAAAGAAAAGAATCAACCTTGCAAACCTCCTTAAAAAGGCATACGAAAATGTTGGTGTCAGGAAACTAGATGAAATAAAGGGTGTTGTTGGAATGATATCCGAAGATAAATTCCCAGAACCCCTGGAAAAAGGAATATTAAGGGCTAAAAACAATGTTTTTACCTTTAAAGATGCTACAATTAGGCATGATTCAACAAACCTTCCACTCACCCACTTCATACCCAGTGAAATTGGTGTGACTCCACAAAAACTACTGGAACTTGGATATACAAATGATATTCATGGTGACAAGATTGAAGATCCGGACCAGATTGTTGAGATCAAAATTCAAGACGTGGTTGTCTCTGAGAACTGCGGTGACTACTTGATCAGGGTATCCCATTTTGTGGATGATCTTCTTGAGCAGCTATACGGACTTGAAAGGTTTTACAACGTACAAACAAGGGAAGATCTTGTGGGACAACTGGTTGTTGGCCTTGCACCCCATACTTCGGCGGGTGTTCTCGGTAGAATTGTGGGTTTCACAAAGGCAGCGTGTTGTTATGCCCATCCCTACTTCCACTCAGCCAAAAGGAGAAATTGCGACAGTGACGAAGATTCCATCATGTTGCTTTTGGATGCTTTGCTGAACTTTTCCAAGGTTTATCTTCCAAGTACGAGGGGTGGTAAGATGGATGCGCCCCTGGTTTTGTCTTCACGTATTGATCCTGAAGAAATTGATGATGAATCACACAACATAGATGCCATGCCTTATATTCCCCTTGAACTCTACGAAAAGACCTTGGAGTTTGAAAAACCATCTGATGTACTTGACATGGTTGACAATGTTAAAAGAAGGCTGGGAACCGATGATCAGTATCAAGGTTTGATCTACTCACACTCCACTTCAAGCATCCACAGCGGCCCAAAGGTGTGTCTCTACAAAACACTCCCAACCATGAAGGAAAAGGTTGATGGTCAGATTAAACTTGCGGAGCGAATACGTGCAGTAGATCAGAAGGGTGTTGTTGAAGGGGTTTTAACTTCGCATTTCCTACCCGATATGGCAGGAAACAGCAGAGCATTTTCCAGGCAGAAGGTTAGATGTACAAAATGTGGAAGGAAATATCGTAGGATTCCGTTATCTGGAAACTGTTCATGTGGTAGTGGTCTTATACTGAGCATATCCAAGGGATCCGTTGTTAAATACCTTGAAATATCAAAAAACCTTTCCCAAAGATATCCTATAGATGAATACCTTGTGCAAAGGATAGAACTAATTGAAACAAGCATAAACTCACTATTTGAGAGTGATAAGTCTAAACAAAGTTCGTTGGATGTTTTCCTGTGAACTGAACTGATTATTCGTATATAACCAAACATTTTAATATGTGTTGATACATACATTTTAACCAGAAAAGCATGTTTTTGAATCTACAAACAATTTTTAACAAGTGGATCTGAAACAGGTCATATCCTACTGGTTCGTCGAAAATAAGAATAAAATTAATAGTCATGAAATAAATATAAAATACAGGTGTTGTCATGAGGGAAGATACAGAAAGGAACGAACGGATCATTGCCGCTCTTCCAACAAGGGCACAAACATGTGTCATAAAGAATAATGGGATCTTTGAAAGATTTACCCATGAAAAGATCGTGAAATCATGCTTAATGGTGGGAGCCCCACTATGGGCAGCTGAAAAAATATCATCTTATGTTGCTAAGGCAGCATACGATGGAATATCAACAGCTGAGATAAAAATGTTAGTTTACGACTGCCTTAAGAAAGTAGATTTAAAAACAGCAGACAAATATCTAGCATCAACCACCCTGAAGGTTCGTACCACAAGGGACACGATAGAACCGTTCGATCAGAGGAAAATAGAAAAAACTCTAATCGTCGAAACAGAAGCATCTGGTGAATTGGCCAGAAAAATAGCTACGCAAACATGGAAAGAACTTAAAAAATTGGATGTGGACTACTTAACGGCTCCAATGATAAGGGAAATTGTAAACACCAAATTGGTTGAAAATGGACTAGAGGCTCTCCGTAAGAAATACACAAGACTGGGTATTCCTGTTTACAACATCACAAACCTGATAAGAAATGGGTCACGTGATAATGCCAACATGATCCACAACCCTGAAACAGTTCATAAATATGTTGCAGACGAAGCTTTGAAACAGTACGCTCTTTTGAAGATTTTACCAAACGAACTTGCCGATGCCCATATGGCTGGGGATATTCATATTCATGACTTAGAATTTTTTGCAGGCAGACCTTTAAACTGTTTACAGCATGATCTTCGTTTTTTCATTAAACACGGACTTAAAGTTGATGGAACAGGTGATCACACATCTGTAGCAGGTCCTCCAAACCATATAGAAACTTTAATGAACCATTCTGGGGAAATAATGTTGGCCGCACAGCAAAATATGAGCGGTGGACAGTCAATGAGTCTTTGGAATGTATTTGTTGCACCATTTGCTGCTGGATTGCCTTATGGAAAGGTTAAGCAGGCAGTTGAAATGCTCATATATAATTTGAACATGGCATACGCTGCCAGAGGTTCACAAGTCCCATTCACATCAATGAACCTAGAATTCACAGTACCTAAGTTCCTTGAAGACGAACCTGCATACGGTCCTAAGGGAAAACAGGTAGGAGTTTATGGAGATTATGAAGAAGAAACCCGTCTTTTACAGAGGGCTTTCACTGAAACACTTCTGGCAGGAGATTCTGACGGAAAACCACATCTTTTCCCAAATACCATCTACAACTTAAGGTCCAATATGATGAATGATGAGTTTTATGACGATTTAAAACTTGTTCATGAACTTTCAGCCAAGTATGGTTCCTCTTACTTTGTTAACAACCTTCCAGATTACAGGGGAGACATGGCCAACTACATGGGATGCAGAACATCTCTTGGAGATAACTGGACCGGAGATTGGGAACAAGATTGTTTCAGAACTGGAAACCTTGCCTACGTAACCCTCAACCTTCCAAGAATTGCTTACAATTCAAGGGATGATAATGATGTGTTTGAGTACTTAGACTCCTACATGAAACTTGGAGAAGAAGTGCTCATGCTTAGAAGAGAGCAAGCCATGAATTGTCTTGATAACTACAACCTTTTACCATTCCTGACACAGGAAGCAGAAGGAGATAGATACTACCACATCGACAATGCAACTTTATCCTTTGGATTTGTTGGATTGAATGAGATGCTCATGTCCCACTGTGGAAGTGGTATCGATGATGACGATGCAAGGAAGTTTGGTTTAGATGTTATCAAGCACATAAACAAGAGGGCAGATGAACTCAAGGACAAGACTGGACTGAGGTGGAGTGTACTTCAAACTCCTGCTGAATCAACTGCTTACAGGTTTGCTACATTGGATAAAGAAAAATATGGGGATAAAGCCATATTACAAGGAGATGCTGAAGCTTCTTACTACACCAACTCTTCACACGTACCTGTAAACTCTGATGTGTTGTTACCTGAAAAGATAAAGATCGAAGAAAAATTCCACCCATTGACACTTGGAGGACACATATTCCATGCATTCATGGGAGAATCCTACTCCAATCCAGATTCACTAATGAGCCTCACAGAGAAAATAGCTAAACATTCAGATATAGGCTTTTGGGCTTACAGTTCAGCACTGAGCTTCTGCATTAAATGTAAAACTCTAATGAAGGGTCTTCAAACGCAGTGTGGTAACTGTGGTGAAACAACAGAGGTTGAATGGTACGATCGTATAACTGGCTATGTTCAGCAAGTGGGAAGATCCAGATCAGCATCGGGGGTTGGAACCCTGGAAAAATGAAGGAATTAACGGACAGAAAAAGATTTTAAATGTCCTGATCATCCTTTTTTTAAACATCTTTTTTAATATCCTTGGAGTGGGACAAAATGAAACCTGAAACTGATGACTTTAACCTAAAAAGAGGTTGGAAAATATCCATAAGGATATTGATCCAATGAAAAAAGAAAATTCAGGTTGTCAGAGATCAATTTTGACTATGTTCAAAATGAATTACTGACACCAGATTTCATGGAGAAACACACTGAATTCAAAAATTTTTCTGAAATGGTAAGATCCAGTGATTTCAAAATTGAAAATGAGATCGAATTTCAGGATGCAATCGAATCTGAAAAATGGAATCTTCTGGTTAAGGAAACCTCGGATTTCCATGATTGGAACGAAATGTTAAGGGCTGCGGTCATAGAGAGGGCCACTCGAAAGTTAGCAATATAAATTTTTTTACAGTTCAATAATCCGGTGGAGTGAACTTTATGGACAAAGAATCATTTCAAGACATTGTAAACCAAATCACCATTGATTATGCTCCTGAACAGATTAAACACTTTCAATGGCTTCACCAGCATCCTGAACTGGCCTATCAAGAATTTGAATCAGGAAAGTACATTGCAAACTATCTCGAAACCTTGGATGGTTTGGAAGTTATTTACCCATTTGCAAAAACAGGGGTCAAAGCTGTTTTAAAGGGAGAAAATTCGGAAATTGCAGTTGCTATTAGGGCAGACTTCGATGCTCTTCCAGTTAAGGAAGACACTGGGTTGAGTTATGCTTCAAGATCTAAAGGCACTTACAATGGACAGGAAACTTATGTATCGCATGTATGTGGGCATGATGCAAGTGCAGCGACAGCTATGGGAACAGCAACAGTTTTAAATCAACTTAAAGATGATTTAAATGGAGATGTTGTATTCTTATTTCAACCAGCTGAAGAAGGTGTTCCAGATGGAATGAAGGCAGGAGCAGATCTCATGGTTAGTGAGGGTGCCTTGAAAAATCCTGATGTTTCTGCAATCTTTGCACTGCATCCATACAGCAAAGCACATCCTGGCACGGTGCTACTTAGTAAGAACACCACGCATGCTGGGTTAAATGATCTTGTAATTAAAATTAAGGGTGTTCAGGCCCATGGTTCCATGCCTTGGGTGGGAAGGGATCCCATAGTTGCGGGAGCTGCAATCATAAACTCCCTCCAGACCATTGTGAGTAGAGAAGCGGATCTTATGAGGGGAGCCGCTGTTGTTACTGTGGGCTACTTTCATGGAGGTATTAAGGTCAACATAATTCCAGATCATGCCGAGATGGGATTAACAATCCGTGCACTGGATGAAAAAAACCTTAAACTACTAGTTAAACGGGTCACTGAAATCACCAAACTCGTGTCAAAGGCCCATGGATGTGAAGCTGAGATCATCATGGGACAACACGATCCAATGAACAAAAATGACCCAGATCTCTGTAAAAATATGTTAAATACCATCAGACAAGTTGCAGGAGAGAGTAATATGATATTTAAACCTGCAACCACGGGATCTGAAGATTTCTCTTACTTCTCAAATAAGGTACCTGGACTTTACCTGCACTTTGGAACAGCACCTCAAAATAAACCAATCTCTGAATCAAGACCAAACCATCATCCAGGATTCATGGTTGATGATGATGCATTAAAATTTGCAACGAAACTTGAATGCTGCCTGCTTCACAACTATTTAAAACAACGATCGATCTAACAGTTTAGATCCATACTTCACTTTTTCAAATTATTTATAATTAAAATAGTGTTGGATTCCATTCACTTTTTGAAGTCCTCAACAGATTTTGGGATAACTCCATTTTTAAGCATGATTGGAAGGGTAACAGATTCTGATGAAGTCCCAAAACCATGACATATCATGCTGTGTCTGCCAACACCTCCCGCAACAACCAGAACAATGTCTTCAGGTGAACGGGTTATGTGCACATGGCCCCCTTCGATCCATTCAGGTTCGATCTTTCTACCTCCCCTGTCAGCAAGTTCAACATCAACGATGCAGTGTTCATGAAGATACTCCTTCACATCTTGTTTGGAAAAACCATGGTTGTAAACAGTTTTAGCATGTTCTGGACTCATTATCAAGAGAAATTCACCTGGAACATGGCTGTTGTTACATCCGGGAGTTGATGCTGTTTTTGCAATGGTATCAAGTAAATCTTCTGCAGTTTGGCTCCTGTGATCATTCACGTTTTGAGGAGCTTCCACAGCAATCACAGTTGTGGTACTAACACTACGATCGTGACCCCTTTCAACACTCAATGATTCCCAAGGATTCTCAGTTTCATTCTCTCCAAAGGCGTAACTGTACTTGGCAGGTGAACCCATGGTTGCATGGTCACCAACACCTGGAACAGCTCCTGCAATGTTTATCATACACAAACGCAGTGCCCTACCAATGGTGGCATTTGCAAGATTTCCAGGGCCAAGACAACCTGCACCACTACCTGTACCTATTTCCTTTGATAATGGTCCATTCATTATGGTGCACATGGCCACGGGATGGGTTGTTGCGTTGATCCCTGTAATATTAAATTTTTCACAAGAAAGGGACTTAACACAGTTCAATACTACAGGCATGAACTGAGGTAAACAACCAGCCATAACAGAATTTATTGCTATCTTTTCTGGAGTGGCCATCCCCATTTTTGGCGGTAAAACCGTTACTGTTTCATGGGGATCTAAATCAGTATAATTAAGAAGTTTTAAAACCCTTTCCTTTGTTGGAGGTAAGATTGGGAGTCCGTCTGTCATCCTTTTTTGATAGAATTTTTGACTTATTTTTTCAGGATCCGGGTCAACGAAGAATTCAACATCGTTTGGATTTGAAGCGCAAAGCCTATTTTCGTCCTTTTTTCCTCAAGCAAACCCTCAATTGAACAGGCACACAGATCATCCGATTGGACAATTTTGTTATTTTGGACCATTTTCATTAAACCTCAAGGTTACCCAACAGTTCTTTAATTAAAGGCAATATTTGCCGGGTTTTATCCTGAATTTCCGATGTTGTGGTCCCGGCTATGGGATGTTGAACCTTGACTATGTTCAGGTTTTCTGCTCCATGGGCCTTGGCAAGTTCGTGGGAAAACTCTGAAAAACTGGTGGAACATATTGAGATTGTTGGAACACCTAACTTTTCAAGTCGGATTGCATCTAAAATAACCCAACTAGAGCATGAACCACAATCTCCGAGTCCTAATATTGCAACATCTCCCATGGCAGCTTTTTTAATTTGATTTGGTGTTGCAGGGGCACCTGCAGGTTTTTTAACCCTGATAAGTTCTGATTTTCCCAGATTTTCACCCAAGTAATCTAAAATCACATCAGCGCCGGGTTTTGTATTGTTGAAGAGTGTTAACTTCTTGAAATCAGGATTTACTTTGTTTAATTCGATTTTATGATCTCCTGTTTCTGCAACAGGATCCATAACATCCTTCTCTACAACTTTAACTATCATATGCTTTGGTTTTTAAAAACCTTAAAAAAATAGGAAGAATTTAAAAAATTCAGTCTTTCATCCTGAATCTTCTAATTACAAGATCTTTATCGAGGGAAAGAACAAATGACGCGGCTCTAGGACCCTGTTTTTTGCCTGTAATTACCTTGTAAATTGCCTGAAATGCCTTTTGAGGTTTCATATCCAGATCATGTATCACTAGGTACATTTCATCGTAAAATTCCTCTGTATCATAATCTTTCTTCTCAAGAAGGTCTGCAACCTTCAACAAAAATTCCTTCTGTTGGTCATTAATTTCAACCCTTGGAAGTTTCTTTTGAACCTGGAATTTCACAAATTCAGGGGCATAGGTTTCAAGCCAATTTTTCACGTGTTCAATTCTTCGGGTAAATCTTTCGACATCTTTGGTTTCCATCTCTTTGAAATCTTTGTCTTCCATTTCCTTTGGAAGTTGAGAATTCTTCTTTAGAATTTCGTAGATCTTAGATGGATCGTTTCCAGCAATTTGGTAGGCAACTGTTAAAAATCTGTAAGAAGGCTGGAATGGCATAGATTCTTCGAGGTTGATTTGGGATGCTTCGTATATCTTTTTTAGCTTTTCTCCTTCTTTTTCGGATGTTGGTTCCTCAGCGGAGTAGTAGATACGTTCTACCCTGTCGTATTGTTCAATGAAATCCAAAAATGGCATGGTTGGATCGAAGTCCTTGTGTTTCAGTGGTTTGTTTCGGAATATGAAATAATTCAAAGTTTCTGGTTCTGCTATTTTTAGCCACTGTCCTGGAGTAAAAAAGACTCCGTGTGATTTTGACATGGCTTCTCCCTTGAGTGTTATCCATTCGTATGGAACTGGGTAGGGTGCATCGTAACCATATATTTCCTTTGAAATAATTTTACTCACGTCGTAGGATCCTCCACTTGCTGCGTGGTCCTTTCCAAATGGTTCGCATGTAATTTTGAAGATTTTCCATCTTGCTGCCCATTCTACTCTCCATGTGAGTTTTCCATTCCCTGTTTTTATGTCCATTTCACCTTTATGGCCGCATTTACAGCTGTAATAAACTGTATCTCCTTCGAAGCTGTGGGCGTAGGTTGTGTTAACCCTTCCACATTCACTGCAGATTGGGTTGTAAGGTAACCAGTTATCTTTAAGGGGATGTTCACGAAACTTGTTGAATATTTCCCTGATTTTAGGGGCATTTTCCAGAGCAGTTCTTATGTAATCATTGTAAACCCCGTCTTTGTACATTTCCGCTCCAGAATATACTTCAAGTTCTATTCCAAAGTTTTCAAGAAGGCTTAGCAGTGGTTTTTCAAAATGTTCAACGAAGTTGGAACAGCATCCCTCTGGACATGGAATCTGTGAGTAGGGTATGCCCAGATATTTTTCATAGGACTCTGGGAGTGGGTATGGAACCTTTCGGAGTGGGTCGTGGTCATCTGCAATCCAGATGGTTTTAGACTCATCATTAAGCTTTTGAAGGGCTTTTGAGACTGCGTTAGCGATAAATATATCGCAAGAATTTCCAATATGTATTGATCCTGATATTGATGTTCCGCTTGCAATTATATGTTCCGGAACATCTTTTTCATTCAAATCGTCTGCGATCCTTTCGATCCAGTGTTTCAATAAAATCACCTTTATTTTAAACTAATTTCTTAAGAAATTTAATATGAGAACTTGGTTCAATTTTTAGTGTTTAACTAATTTATAGTCTGAGATTGTATTTTCACAAAATCAAAATTTTAGTCAATGACTTAAAACTGACTTTAAAAACAAAAAAATTTAAGTCCCTGGATTGATATCCAGGAATCTTGGGAAATTGGAATGACCCAAAAAATCTTAGGGTTTAATCAAATACATCCTTACTGGCATCATCTAACCATTCATTGACCAGTTTTACTGCGCAGTAACTACCGCACATGGTACATGTATCTGGGTCTTCTGGTGGTTTAGCGTCCCTGATGGCCCTAGCATCTGCAGGACAAATTGATGCAGCGTACTGTCCTTCCCAGTCTAGTTTTTTCCTGGCATTTGCCATTACAAGGTCTAATTCACCGTTGTGGATACCTTTGGACATATCTCCTACGTAAGCTCCTATTCTGCTAGCAATTAATCCTGTTTTAACATCTTCAGGTCCTGGGAGTGCTAAGTGTTCTGCAGGTGTAACATAACATATGAAATCTGCTCCTGCAGATGCTGATTGAGCTGCTCCTATGGAAGATACTATGTGGTCGTAGGCTGGAGCTATGTCAGTAACTATAGGTCCTAACATGTAAAATGGTGCGTTTTTGCACAGCTTTTTCTGTACCATGACGTTGGTGGATATTTCGTTGAGTGGGATGTGACCTGGACCTTCTACTATGGTCTGAACTCCCCTTTCCCTTGCTCTGTCAACCAGTTCACCAAGAACTATTAACTCCTGAACTTGAGCCCTGTCAGTGGAATCTGCTATTGCACCGGCCCTCATACCGTTAGCAAGACTTATAACAAAATCGTATTCTTTAGCAATGTCCAGTACGTATTCGTAGTCTTTGTAAAGAGGGTTTTCAGTTTCGTTGTGAACCATCCATGCTGACATGAATGCTCCTCCACGACTCACAAGACCTCCTTCACGGCCCTGTCTTTTGAGCCTTTTAAGGGTTTCTTTGTTGACTGAACAGTGTATAGCCATGAAATCTATGCCGTCTTTGGCCTGGGTTTCAATTGCTTTAAATACTGCATCTTCTTCCATGTAAATAGCAGCACCATTTTCCCTTATACATTCGATGGAAGCCTGGTACAACGGTACACTTCCCACTGGAAGGTCTGTTATGCTTAGGATCTTTCTTCTTATACTGTCAAGATCTCCACCCACGCTTAGTTCCATGAGTGTGTCTGCACCGTTTTCCATGGCAATGTTTGCTTTAGCAACTTCCATATCAATATCATTTATGTCTGTTGAAGTACCGATTGTTGCGTTAACTTTGGTTCTGAGGCCTGCTCCAATACCTACAGGTTTAACATCACGTCCAACATTGTTTGGAATTGCAATGGTTCCGTTTGCAACTGATTTGCGTATAAATTCTTCGTCAACGTTTTCAATTTTAGCAACTGCTTTCATTTGCTCTGTTATTATGCCCTTTTTTGCATCATCCATTTGTGTCATAGAATCACCATGTTATTTTTTTAATTTAACACTGTTCAGAAATAGGTTCCGTTCAGTTTTTGAGTATTAAAATCATTCTAACGACCAAGAAGTTTTAGCTTCATCATCAAAATCTATGATTGTACATTATGCCCCAACATAAAAATAGGTGTTGTTAAAATAATACATGAAACAAAACCGAGGATCATTATGTCGAATGATACTATTAAGTTACTCTTTTTATATTTTAACCTTTTTATCTAGAACTGAAAATACTATTGACTTTGATAAATCCTGAATTAATTTCAGTCAGGTTAGTATTAATAATATTCAACTATGTAATATTAATTTGGCTTGTTTAACAAATTTCAAGCAATTATAAAATTAAAAAAAGAATGATGACTTTTAAGGTTAATAATGTTACTAGGGCCACTTATCATTCATTCTTGTTTTTACCATGTTTTCGTCAGGTACATTTGTTTGACAGCCTTCAGCTTCAACAATGAATGATGATACTGATGATGCAAATTTACCACAGTACTCAAGATCTTCTCCACCGAGATAAGCATTTAAAAATCCGGCCCTGTAGGAATCTCCTGCTCCTGTTGGATCCACAGGTTCTTTCAGTACTGCATCAATTCTGATTTCATTCCCAGAATTTATCCGGCTTCCATCCTTTCCATAGGTTGTTACCACAATGTCGGGTCCAAAATTCCTTAAATCATCAATGTTCATGTTTAAAATTTCCTGGATCCTCTTTATTTCATGATGATTTCCGAATAGTATGTCTGTTATCTTCAAAACATCCTTTAGTTCAGATTCAGAGTACATGTGCAGATCCTGTCCAGGGTCGAAGGAGATAAGTTTTCCTGAGTCATGGGCTGCTTCTCCAGATCTGCTGTTGAAACCAGGGTCTCCTGTGGCTAAATGAACGGCTTCAACCTTATCAATAGCGTTGTATGGTACTTCGGAGTTTTTAAATTCTGAAGCAGCACCCCAGTAGAAGTAACTGATCTGATCGTTCTCATTATCAGTCAAAACGAATGCTGTTGGAGTATTTTCGTTTTCTATAACTATCATTGAATGGGTGTCTATTCCAAGATCCTTCAACTTGTTATGGTAATCTGAATCAATAAAACCACTGCCCACAGCAGATACAAGTGATACTTTAAGTCCTAATGTGGATGCTACAACAGCAACGTTTGCTGCAGCCCCTCCAAAAAGTGTTTTCATCTTGTTAATCGATGTTGAAGAGTTGGCTTCAGGGAATTCCTTAACTTGTATGATGTAATCCAATGCTGTGTGTCCAATTGCTAGTAGATCAGTTTTGTTCAATAAATCACCCGCCATATTTTTATTTTTGAAATATTTAAAATTAACTTAAACAGTCAGAAAGTACTCAAATTCAGTGAAATTTTATTTAAAGCAAAAATTTTAGGAATTAATGATAATTTAACTTGAGTTTATATCCTTGAAAAACCATCGTTCTCAATAATTTGCTGAGCATCTCCAACAACAAATTCTACAAAATTTTTTAGGGAGCTGTTTGTTTTGTTGAGTAGAACAACACCAACGATGTGTTTAGTTTCATTTTTCATTATGTCAGAACCTTCGGTGAAGCTGTTGTTTAGAAAAGTTAATAGCTTGTTGTTGTTTTTAACAGCTTTCAATGCTGTTTGTGGCGATCTTGCAGTTTGGACAATGTTGTAGTCAATACCCATGTTGTCCATTGTGTTCCATGCGAGTCTCTGTGAAGAGTTGGGAATTTCAACGAAATCCTTACCATTCAAATCAGAAATATTATTGATTTCAGAATCACCCACCAAAACCAAGTGATCGTAGGCTATTGGAATGATGTCCAGGTCATAGATAAATGCAGATACGGGATCATCCAATGCTAAAATATCCACCATGTCCTTATCTGAAAGTTCGAGGGCGCTCATGTCGTTGGTGTGTAGCACAGTCACATTCAGATCGTATTCTTCTACCAATGCTTCCATCAATCCTGTTGAAATATATCCTCCACATATTACTGGTTTATTTCTTTCTTCCAGACGTTTCATTAAACTTTTATACTTGTTCAACAGATCATACCCATTTTCTGTTAAACCAGAACCTGCTCCTGTGGTTTCAACTAGCCTGACATTAATTTTTTCTTCAGATTCCTTTATTCTCCGGTTTAAAACAGAATGTGAAATTCCCAGTTTTTTAGCAGCTTCCCTCTGGGAGTAGGTTTTTGCGATGCATTCAAGGGTTTCAAAAATTTTGTAACTAAATTCCTGCCCGTTTATAACCATTCCAAGTTTGGGATCGTAATTCATGATTATCACATAAAAAGTTTCAAACAAATTAAAGGCACAGCTAATGATTATGTACTGAAAGATTCAGTTTAAGGAAATTTTAAGTAATTTCTTGTATAATCCCCTAAATTAAATGTGTAACACCTTAATATCTCGAGGTGTACCAAGTATTTACATATTGTTTTTGGCAGTATATTTTAGTTTTGAATTATGGGAAACCATTTTTAAATCATTAATTATCCACAGTTTAACATTTTAGGAGATATTATCGTTGTTTTCATAATTTTAAGTAATTCTGGTTATTGGAATTATAATGATTAATTATTATGAAAACCCTTTTTATATGAAATTCAATAACTAACAATTTGAGGATGCTTCTCCCTTAATGATTTATAAGAAACAGAAATCGGCAAATTTCTTCTTAGGAGCATCCTCTCCCACCCATAAAGGTAGGTAAAAATTTGAGGATGTTCCCATCGGACTCTTGTTAACCAATCAAATGATCACCAAAAAATGGGAACATCCTCAAACCTCAAAAAATACAGATCATACTTCCAAATGAATTTCAACTTATTTTAAACCAATAATCAGCATTTGACCATTGATTGGTAAAAGATAATGATATGTGTTAGTTAAGAAAATTGGATGCATGGCATGATCAAATTAATAAATTTATATAGTTACTAAGTAAGATGTTCAACTATCATAAGCTCATCAAACTGTTTTGATGATGTATGAAGATAAATAAATTATTCGGTGAAGAAATGATTATTAACGATGCAATTGAAGAAATAATAGATAATGTAATGGCTGTGTCGGTCGAAATAGACGAAGAGCATGTAAATGATATGATGGATATTTTGACATCGTCTAAGAATGTTTTTCTCCTTGGACAAGGCAGGTCTGGTCTCGTTGCCAGGGCTTTTGCCATGCGTTTAATGCACCTTGGAATAAGTGTTTATGTGGTTGGAGAAACAATAACTCCGGCAATAGGCGAGGAAGATTGTCTATTAGCAATTTCTGGTTCTGGAGAAACCAGTTACATAATCAGCACAGCTATGATCGCTAAAAAGAGAGGGGCAAAAATAGTTGCAGTCACATCATATGAAAAATCAACTCTTGGAACAATATCCGACCTTATAATGCACATAAAGGGACGTACAAAAGTAGATTCCGAAAAAATTATATAAAAAGGCAAATGAATGGTAAACACTTATCATTATCCCCTCTGGGAACTTTGTTTGAAGTGTCCACCCTAATATTCTTAGATGGCCTCATTGCTCAACTCATGGATAAAATGGGTAAAACTGAAGACGATCTCAAAAAGAGACACACAGTTTTGGAATAAAACTTTACTTCTATTTTTTTAAAGAATTATCCTTTGGGGATGGGTGTAAATATTGAACCTGTTTCCCCTCACAAATCCCACCATGGTAACTCTTGCTTCATCTGCAACAGCAATTCCCGATGATGTGGGAGCTGCATTGGATGCAATAATTGGAATTCCCACTCTTGCAATCTTTATGAGCATGTCTGCAGGCATTCTTCCACTGTAAACAATGAAACTCTTGGAAAAATCAAATTTTGCAATTGCACCAGCACCAATTACTTTGTCAACTGCCACGTGCCTGCTCACATCCTCGATGGCAATGAAATCATCACCAGACACGAGTCCTGCAACATGAGTTCCCCCAGTTTTCTGCCAAACTTCGGCTTTTTTCTTCAATTTTCCAAAGGCATCTATCAAATCATTACTTTCTACACTGAATTCAGATTCAACCTGTCCAACAAATTCTATCTTAGTTCTCCAACCACCAAAACAATCTGATCCAACAACTAACTCCTTTCTAATATCAAAATCTTCCAGATCGATCTCAGCCTTGATTGTTTTATCCTCAATACTGATGTTGGTTATGTTGTCCACAGATCCTGCCAGACCTTCACCAAGAAGGTAGCCCACTGTAAATTCTCTTAGAGAATTAGGACTTATTGAAAATCTTCTTGAAACACTATTGTTGATTGTTATTTCAATATCTTCATCATTAACAATGGTTTCTATTACTTCGGAGGGTTTCCCTTCAAATCTAACTGCCTTAACTTCTTTAAACATTTCCATCATTTAAATGCCCTCAACAAAATTCATTTTTTCTCAATAAAATTAAAAGTTCCACTAGATAAAAGAATCTAAAAAAATAAATAATAATTTTAGATGCTTAAATTAACCATTTCAATCTTCGAAGAGGTCATCCACCCAAGATATGGCTGCTGCAACATTTGGAAATCCAATTGTGCTGGTTAGTAGAAGTAGGGTTTGATAAACTTCGTCTGGTGTTGCTCCATTTTGTAGTGCCTGTTTTCCATGACTATGCACTGCCCCTTCAGATCTGATGGCAGCTGAAGCTGCAAGTTGTATCAGCTGCGAATTTTTCTCATCGATAGGGCCATTTTCACGCACAGTCCTTCCTAAATCACTTAAAACTGAACCATACTCTTCAAATCTTTCTCTAATACTTACATAATGTTTTGGTAATCCCTTTTCTGGTTTATCTGACAACTTATCATCTCCAAAACTTTGATACTGGAATTTGCAAAATCCTACAATGTATATTATTTTATAGTTGATCCAATATATTTTTTAAAGTAATAGTTCATAATATACAAAAATAATTTATACCTCATAAAATCTATAATATTTTCATCGAGATCTAATTTTAATGGAGAATTTTAATGACTAAAACTTTAAATGAAATTTTATCTACATATGAAGGGACTAAATCAGAATTAATACCTCTCCTTCAGGATGTTCAGGCTAATTTAGGATATTTATCGGAAGAATCAATAAAAGATGTTTCTAAATTTACAGGGGTTTCAGAAAGTGAAATATATGGGGTTGCAACTTTTTACACGCAGTTCAGATTCACTCCTGTGGGAAAGAAACATATCATGGTTTGCAAGGGAACAGCATGCCATGTTAAAGGTGCCCCTCAAATTATTGAAGGAATTGAAAGACATTTAGGCATAAAAGAAGGTGAAGTGACATTTGACATGGAATATTCATTGGAATCTGTGGGATGTTTAGGATGCTGCGCCCTGGCACCATGTGCAATGATAAATGATGATGTAGAATCAAACATGACTCTGAAGGATGTAAAGAAGATGTTTCGAAGGATTGAAAGACAATCCAGATCAGATGGCAAAAATTAGGGAACAAGGGTAATAATGAAATATAAACAACTATTAAAGGAATCACAAGAAGAATACTTGCTTCTTGAGGATAAAACTGTGATAGCTGTGGGTTCTGCAACTTGTGGAAGATCAGCAGGGGCACAAGAAATTTCCTCAGTACTCAAGGAAGAAATTGCAGAAGCAGGATTGGACGTTGAGATCATCGAAGTGGGATGTATTGGGCTATGTTACCTCGAACCATTGATAACCATAATTAAACCAGGTCATCCCGCAATTTTCTACGGTCATGTAACGAAAAAATTAGCAAAACAACTTGTAAATGAATATTTACAGGGTAACAATCCTCTGCAGGAATATGCGCTCGGTACTGTGGGCGCAGATGATAGTGAAGAAATTCCCATCCTGTTTGAAACACCAGTAATGAAACCCCAAGTTAGGAGGATACTTCGAAACTGTGGGTTAATAGATCCCTCCAACATTAAACATTACATTGCCAGGGAGGTTACAGTGGACTGAATTCTGCACTTAAAACCAAACCAGAACTAGTCATTGAACAGATGAAAAGTTCAGGACTGAGGGGAAGGGGAGGAGCAGGTTTTCCTACGTGGATGAAATGGCAGTTTTGTGTTGATTCTGAAGCTGATGTAAAATATTTGATATGCAACGCAGATGAGGGAGATCCTGGGGCCTTCATGAATAGATCGCTCTTGGAAAGTGATCCTCACTCAGTGCTTGAGGGAATAGTCATAGCATCCTATGCAATAGGAGTTAAAGAGGCATATATTTACTGCAGGGCTGAATATCCCCTTGCACTTGAAAGATTGAAACATGCCATCTCTCAAATGAGGGATATTGGGCTGCTTGGGAAAAACATCCTAGAAACTGGATTCGATCTGGAGATCAAAATTAAGGAAGGAGCAGGTGCATTCGTTTGTGGCGAAGAAACGGCATTAATAGCTTCGATCGAAGGTAAACGGGGAATGCCCAGAACAAGACCCCCATTTCCAACAACAGCAGGTCTATGGGGAAAACCCACCGTAATAAACAATGTTGAAACAATGGCCAGCGTATCACTCATAATGCAGACTGGCCATGAACAGTTCAAAGAATTCGGAACAGTTGAAAGTAAGGGCACAAAAACCTTCTCCCTGGTGGGGAATGTTAAAAAACCAGGACTGATAGAGGTTCCACTTGGAACCACACTTCGAGAAGTCATATATGACATAGGCGGCGGAATTAACAACGAAGGTGATTTTAAGGCGGTTCAAATAGGAGGACCTTCGGGGGGTTGTCTTCCTGAAGAATTCCTTGACACCAAAATAGATTATGACTCTCTGACAATGGCAGGAGCCATAATGGGTTCAGGTGGACTTGTTGTAATGGATCAAAACAGCTGCATGGTGGATGTAGCCAGATATTTCCTGGAATTCATACAAAACGAATCCTGCGGCAAATGTGTTCCATGCAGATTGGGAACCAAACAGATGCTAGACATATTGAGTGACATAACCCAAGGTAAAGGTAAACAGGGAGACAATGATCTATTACGCGAACTGTCCCAGGGAATCAGGGATGGATCCCTTTGTGGACTTGGACAAACATCTCCCAACCCCATACTCACGACTCTAAAATATTTTGAGGATGAGTACATTTCTCATATCGAAGATAAAAGATGTAAAGCTCTTCTATGTAAAGAACTGATTAACTACAGGGTTGTAGATGAAAAATGCGAGGGATGCATGTTATGTTTAAAATCATGCCCAGTGGGGGCTGTTTCAGGCACAAAAAAACACATACACTCCATCGATACTGAGAAATGTATAAAATGTGGTACTTGTATTGAACTCTGCTCTGGCAAGTACAATGCAATTGAAAGGGTATCGAAGTACTGAATCACCCAAAATAAGAAGAAAAAGTATTGAAAAATTTTTAGAGGATTAAATAAATCCAACAAATTTCATTTAAACTCAGGATTTCGCATGACAACCATCGGTGAAGTAGGGTTTTCTGTGTTCTATTGCCTCTAAAAATACTTTTTTAAGTTCTTCGTTGGTGTAACCTCTACGCATGGGTTCGATTATATCCACCAAATTATCGTTTTTAAGAAGGCAGGGTTTGATCTTCCCGTCAGGAGTTATTCTGAGCCTTGTACAATTTTTACAGAACTCTGTGTTATCCATTGGTCTGACGATCTCTATTTCACCGCCATCAACGAAGTATTTTTTTCTGTCCTGCATGAACTTCCTTGTTTTAACTTGATCTGACATTACTGTCAGTTCATCTTCAAGTTCTCCCATATCGTAATGGTATTTATTAAAAAAGCTTCCAGGTTTATCAGCTTCGGTTTTTAGAAGTTCGATGAGCTGTAGTATTGCTCCGGTTTCCCTGCAAAATTGGAACATGTCCCATATTTCGTTGTCATTTATTCCCTTCATAACAACCATGTTAACTTTTATTGGGTTTAATCCAGATTCCACAGCTCTTTGTATTCCTGCCTTGGCATTTTCCATGTAGTCCCTTTTTGTTATGAAACGGTAGGTTTCTGGATTCAAGGTGTCAAAACTAACATTTACACGGGTTAGCCCAGCTTCATGTAATTTTTCGGCATATTTTTCAAGGAGAATGCCGTTGGTTGTTAATGAAATATCTCGAAATCCCACCTTTGCTATTCTTGAAACCATGCCCACTATATCATCTCTGACAAGGGGTTCTCCGCCAGAAAGTCTTATCTTTTCAATACCAAGTTCTTTAGCAACTGTAACAATTCTTTCTATTTCCTTTGGGGTCATTTCATAATCTTGAGGTACAATTCCATCGTGATGGCAGTAAAAACATTTTACGTTGCACCTGTTGGTTATGGATATCCTCAGTGATATTAAAGGTCTTTTAAACTTATCAGTGACCTTATTTTGAATGTTAATCGTTTTCATGCTTATCTCTTATCAGAAGTTCAATTTTGTTAAGATTTTCTGCACCGAACTCATCGGTTTTCAGTGATTTTACCATGCCAAGCACGGTTTCATCTATAAAAGTTCTCACGAATGGATTTAATGGAATCATGGTGTCGTTGATCTTCAGTATAACTCTGTCTGATTCTGATTTGCAGTAACCTGCATCTGCCATTCCCCGAAGCTTTGCTTGGACAAAATCATTGCATGTATCATAACCACATTTCTTGCAGTTAAGATCGTTTAGCATGCCAAAACTTCTATCCAGCGCAAGATCTACGGTGGAACTGAGTTTGGCATCATCCATATTAAACACATCAACATTTGCAATCGTAAATTCATCTTTAAATTCGGATGTGGAGATTTTTGCATATTTTGATTCTTTCAATCCCTCTACAACAACAAAATCAAGGTCTTTCATGAATTTCATCATCAACAGAACCTTTTCAAGGTCCATAGGATCTTTGATGGAAATAAATGTTTCACTTCCAATTCCTGCAACAATTTCAGCACCAGCTGCCTTGTGTTTTCCAGTATCTCTCTCTGGAAGGTCGAATTGGTGGTGTGTATGTTTCACTGTTCCAACGTTAAATCCTCTTTCAACTAATTCTGCAACTATTTTAGTCACAAGAGTAGTTTTTCCCGTGTTTTTGGTACCAACAACTGCTATAATCCTCATGTGCCACCTTTAAAAATCATCTTTAATATATTTAAAACCGAATTCTACTCTTCATAATTCTTGCTTCGGCTACTTAAATATATATGATGTTAGCATATATGTGAGTGTACAATCCTAATTTTTCATGAACTTAATATACGGAAAGCTGACTATTTAAAAATGAAATTTATTGACGATAACATGAAGAACAATAAAATAACACTGAATATTGATGGTGTAGAAATTAATGCCGAGGAAGGGAGCACAATATTAGAAACAGCCCTTTCAAACGATATTTACATACCTAATCTATGTTATTATCCAGGTTTAAAGCCATGGGGATCCTGTAGACTTTGTCTCGTTGAGAATGATGAGGGACGTCTTATCACGGCATGTGAAACAAAAGTACACGATGGAATGAAAATAACAACAGATAATCCCAGGATAAACAGGGTTCGAAAGTTGTCTGCAGAACTGCTGATTGCAAATCATGAAGTGGACTGTTTAACATGTAAGAAAAATGATAACTGTAAATTACAGGAAATTTCAGCCTATTTAGGAATTAATCAGGATGATCTTGGTAGTTTAAGACGTAAAATAATGGATATTTCTGTGGATGATTCTAACCCCTTCTTTGACAGGGATCTCAAGAAATGTGTACTGTGTGGGATATGTGTCAGAACTTGCAGTGAAGTCCTGGCGGTTAATGCTGTTGATTTTGGATTCAGAGGATATGATACCAAGATAACCACATTTGGTGATAAACCTCTTCTAGAATCCTCTTGTGTGTCCTGTGGAGAATGTATGATCGCATGTCCTGTGGGTGCTATTGTTCCAAAGGAAACAGAAAAACCTGCAAGGGAAGTTAAAACTGTTTGTCCCTACTGTGGTGTTGGATGCAACATTTACTTGGGTGTGAGGGGAGACAAGATAGTCAGTGCAAGGGGAGATACAGAAAACTCTGTAAACAAGGGCAATCTATGTGTTAAAGGCAGGTTTGGATACAGTTTCATCAACCATCCTGACAGGCTTAAAAAACCTCTGATCAAGAGAGATGATGAATTTGTAGAGGTTGAATGGGATGAAGCACTGGATCATGTTGCTCAGAAATTATCTGAATACAATGGTGATGAATTTGCATCCATATCATCTGCAAGATGTCCCAATGAGGATAACTACGCTGTTCAAAAGTTCACTAGAGCTGTGATGGGAACTAACAACGTTGATAACTGTGCAAGATCCTGTCACGCACCCTCTGTAGCAGGTCTTGCCAAAATATTTGGAAGTGGGGCTATGAGCAACTCTATAGATGAAATTAAGGATGCTTCATGCTTATTTGTTATAGGGACCAATCCAACAGCAAGTTATCCTGTACTGGGATTGCGTATAATCGAAGCAGTAAAAAACGGTGCCAAACTCATAGTTGCAGATCCAAGGAATATTAACCTGTGCAAACATGCTGACATCGTCATGAATCAGACTCCAGGTACCGATGTGGCACTCATCATGGGCATGATGAAGGTTATAGTAGATGAAGAACTACATGACCAGGCATACATCGATGATAGGAGTGAAGGCTTCGAAGAGTTTAAAGAATCATTACAATCCTACGACATTCAAACAGTTGAATCAATAACTGGAGTTGATGGAGAACTCATAAAGAAAGCTGCAAGAATCTATGCATCAATTAAACCCGCATCCATACTTTATTCCTTGGGAATCACAGAACATACTCATGGAACTGAAAATGTTTTTGCCCTGGGAGATCTCGCCCTCTTAACAGGTAACATGGGAAAACCATTTGGAGGAGTGAATCCCATCCGAGGACAGAACAATGTTCAGGGCGCCTGTGACATGGGATGTCTTCCAGACACCTTCCCTGGGTATCAAAAATTAGACGATCCAAATACCATCGAGAAGTTCGAAACTGCTTGGAAGGTAGATCTTAACAGATCCAATGGTTTAACATTCCCTGAGATGGTTATAGCTGCCAAAAATGGGGATATAAAGGCCATGTACATCGTTGGAGAGAACCCTGTGACTAGTGAACCAGACACAGAAAACATCAAGGATGCAATGAAGTCCCTAGATTTCTTGGTTGTTCAAGATATTTTCATGAGTGAAACAGCACAGATGGCGGATGTGGTTCTTCCAGGCTGCAGCTACGCAGAGAAGGACGGTACATTTGCAAATTCAGAACGGAGAATACAAAGGGTTCGAAGAGCAATAAACCCAGTCGGAGAATCCAAACCAGACTGGTTGATAACATCCCTCATTGCTAAGAAGATGGGTGCACAAGGATTTGATTTTAAAGATGCCAGTGATGTTTACGATGAAGTGGCCAAGGTTTCCCCATCATTTGCCGGAATTAACTACAGCAGAATTGAGGATGTGGGAATACAGTGGCCATGTCATCATGAGGAACATGAGGGAACACCCATACTCCACACAGAAGAGTTTAAAACAGAAAGTGGAAGGGCTAAATTCATTCCATTAACTTACCGACCTTCAGCAGAACTGCCCGATGAAACCTATCCTTTAATTCTCACAACAGGCAGGAGTATTTATCACTATCAAACCAGTACAATGACGGGTGCTGTTGAAGGATTGAAAAAACTTTATGGGGAAGATTACATTGACATCTCTAGGGAAGATGCCTTAAAATTAGGGGTTGAGGCTGATGAAACTGTTAAGGTGATATCTAGAAGGGGAGAAATAAAACCCAAAGTTAGAATTACCGATAGATGCAGAAAAGGGGTAGTTTTCATGACATTCCACTTCGGTGAATCTGCCACCAACGTCATAACCAACTCTGCATGTGATCCAATATCCAAAACTCCTGAGTTCAAGGTGTGTGCAGTTAGGGTGGAGAAAATTCTAGACTAAACATTTTGAATTGATCATATTTTTTTTATAAATTAGATGTTATTAACTTCAATTTCAGGACTATCTAAATTGAAAACGAGAGTTGTGCTCACTACAACACTATATATATACTTTTCTATATGATGCTTGTAGAAACCTATATTAATATATTCAATCAAAAGTGTAGTTAATACACAATGGAGTCCATATGCCAAAACACATAGCTTCTGGATTGAAATATTTAGCGGCATTAGAACTCGTTAGAGACGGTTACAGTCAAAAACAGATTTCTAAAATGCTTAATGTTAACAAATCCACACTTTCTCATTACTTAAATGGTAGAAACATATCCTTAGGATCAATAGAGATAGCTGAGATCGTCAGAGAGTTCTCACCACGAGATTTTCTGGTTTTTACTGATGCCATCATTGAAGACAAGGAAGCAACGAAAACTATAGTGAAAACTTGTTTGGTCAACAAGTACAGTGTTGAAGTTAAAGATTCTTGCATTGGTTGTGGAATTTGTGTAGATACATGTTTGATAGATGCCATAGTTTTGGATGATCTAAAGGCACACATAGATTCTGATATCTGTTGTGGATGTCAAATTTGTGCTGAAAAATGTCCTACTAATTCAATTAATATTTTGGAGGAATAATAATGGCTGCAAATATAAAAGAAGTCAAAGCCAAAGATTTCAACGTTGAAAGATCAGCTGAAGAAGATAGAGAGCTGTCATTCAAAGATGAGTCATGTGTTGGTTGTGGCGTTTGTGAATCAATATGCCCAGTCGGAGCAATCAAACTAGGTTCCGTTGGTGCTATTGTTAGAAACGATATCGACGAATCAAAAATAGAAATAGATGAAGAAAAATGTGTATTATGTGGAATGTGTAGTGTGGGATGTCCAGTGGATGCACTTGAATTCACTGTGGATGGAACACCAATTTCTGAAATTGAAACTTATCCTAAATTAATTTCATCTGCAGAAATCGACGATGACACCTGTATATACTGCAAAGCATGTGAAAGGGCATGTCCAAGGGAAGCAATTACTGTTGCAAGACAACTTCCGGACAGATCCAAACTTGTAACTGGTGAAATAGACATAGACAAAGAAACATGCATAGACTGTGGTATTTGTGAAGAAATGTGTCCTGCAGATGCAATAACTATTGATCAAAAAGGTCCAGAAGATTTCGACATCGCTGTAGACAAGGACAAATGTGTTTACTGCCTAGTATGTAAGAAAGCATGTCCTGTAGATGCAATAATGGCTGCATGCAGAACCTGTTCCTACGGTGAATACGACCTCGATCCTAAGGATGCTGAAGTAACTGGTAAAGCACTCATAGATGATGACGCATGTGTAAGATGTGGATGGTGCGAAGAAGTTTGCCCAGTAGACGCAGCTAAGGTTGAAAAACCATTCGAAGGTGAACTGAATTTAGATTTAGACAAATGTACAACTTGTGGAGCATGTGTGGATGTATGCCCATGTGATGTGTTGTTTTTCCCTAAATCATCAGCACCAGGAACAATAGATGATAAACTCATGAAAGATGAACAGTTCTGTATTTACTGTGGTGCATGTGAGAATGTATGCCCAGTAGAAGCAATTGATGTTAAACGAACTGGAATCAAATGCACACCTACCAAATCAAAATCTTGGCAGAAAAGTATTGATTCATTAAAAACTAACTAAGGTGATAACATGGAACTTAAAGTAAACCAAGACAACTGCCTTGGATGTGGAGTTTGCGTTGTTGCATGTCCGGTAAATGTTTCAATAAGTCCTGAGGTTTCAGGAGGGCATGGATCAAAAACAACAGAAACAATTATGATGGTCGAAAATGGAGTAATCAAACTCTTTAGCGAAGATAAATGCACTAAATGTGGGACCTGTCAGGTATTCTGTCCTACCGACGCAATTTGGCTAGAATGAGGTGTTAATTTTGACTTATGTAGATAAACCGGCAATTCCAAAGGTTGTTAAATTTGACGAACCTAACGCAAAATTACGAAATAAATTAGACGTAATGTTGAACACTGGTTCTGACATTTACCAAGGAGCATGCAAAAAAAGAGGATCTACCCTTAAAGATGAATACAGGAAGGTAGCTGGAGTAGCATATATGGATCCTAAAGACATGGCAAAATTAGGAGTATCTAACTGGGACCATGTTAAAGTTATTTCTGACTGGGGAGAAGTAGTTGTTAATGCAGCACACTCCAGAGATGCACCGCATGAAGGAACAATATTCATACCAAAGGGACCATGGGCAAATGTAGTTGTTAGTCCTGAAACATACTGCTGCTGCGACCCAACATACAAGGGTATCATGTGCACAGTGGAAAAATCAGATGATGATGTTCTGCTAATGGCTGACCTAATGAGGGCAGTGTACAAAAAATACGTTAATAAGGATGATGAAGAAGGCATCAAAGATCTTGCTACACTTGGAGAGATGCCTGTCTACAAGAAATTATAAGGAGGCAGTTTAAATGGCAAATTACGAACCACCAGTAACAGACTACGAGAGTATCGTAGAAAACTGTACATGTGCTTTTTGCGGATGTAACTGTGACGATTTAGATTATTTAATTAAAGATGGGCATGTTGTAGGTGTAAGACACGCATGCCGATTAGGTGCCAGTAAGATCATGGAAGACATGGATCAAAGATTACTGGTCCCAATGATAAGGGGCGAAGATGGAGAACTAGCAGAAACTGACTGGGACTCAGCTTTAGACAAGGCTGCAGAGCTCATAGCAGGTGCAGTAAGACCTATATTCTATGGTTGGAGTGAAACTTCCATTGAAACCATGCACCACGGTCTTGAACTAGGTGAACTAGTTGGAGCAGTTCTAGATAACCAGGCAACCATCTGTCACGGTCCTTCATTACAGGCTGTTCAGAACGCAGGATACCCTATAAGTACACTTGGAGAAGTTAAAAACAGGGCTGACATGTGTCTTTACACAGGAAGTAACGCAATGAACTCCCACCCAAGGCATATGGCAAGGTACAGTACCTTCCCACGAGGATACTTCAGGCCAAGGGGAAGATTCGACAGAACAGTTGTCACACTCGACCCAAAATACAGTGATACAGCTAAAATGTCCGATATATGGGTAGGATTCGAACAGAATGGAGATTACGAATTTTACAACGCTATAAGGGCAGTTTTAAAGGGTAAAAAACTTCAAAAAGAATTTATTTCTGGAATTCCTAAGGAAGATGTCGAAGAATTAGCTGAAGCAATGAAAAATGTTCAGTTCGGTGCATTGTTCTTTGGTCTTGGTTTAACCCACACATTGTCCAAACAGAGAAACATCGATATTGCTATCCAGATGGTTGCAGACTTAAACAGTTACACTAAATGGATTTTAATGCCTATGAGGGGTCACTTCAACGTGAATGGATTCAACATATTCATGGCATTTGAAACAGGTTTCCCTTACGGTGTTGACTTTGCAAGAGGATACCAGAGATACATGAACGGAGAAACAAACACCATAGATCTTTTAACAAGAAAAGAATGTGATGTTTTCATGGTAATTGCAGCAGACCCTGGTGCACACTACCCCGGTGGAGCAGTCAAACACCTCGCAGAAATTCCAGTTATCCAGGTGGATATACACTGGGGACCTTCTACAGAGATTGCAGATGTTGTTCTTCCAGGATCATTCGTTGGTGTCGAAGTTGGAGGTACCAGTTACAGGATGGATGGTGTTCCAATCTGGATGAAAAAAGCCATCGACAAACCTGAAACTTGTAGGGACGACGAATGGATTATAAAGGAAATATTAGAAAGAGTTAAAAAAATTAAAGCTGAACAAGGAGCTTTAGCAAGTAAATAAGGTGATTGTCATGGAATACGTACTAAAAAACGGTATTGTTTACGATCCTGCGAATAAAGTAGCAGGAGAGAAAAAGGACGTAATGTTCAAGGACGGAAAAATCGTAGATTCAGTTTCTGCCGATGCTAAAGTTCTCGATGTTACAGATAAAATTGTAATGCCTGCAGGTATTGATCCTCACGCACACGTTGCAGGGCCAAAACTTGTAGTAGGTCGAATATACAGGCCTGAAGACTCAAGAAAGGGTGTTACACACAAAACAGATATTTTAAGATCCGAAAGTGGATTTTCTATACCAAGTTGTCCATCAACAGGATACAGATACTCTAGAATGGGATACGGAACTGTTGTAGAAGCTGCTGTACCTCCACTAGAAGCTAAACACACACACGAAGAAATCAATTCCACACCAAACTTGGATATCGTACCATTATCCTTATTTGGTAACAACTGGTTTGTATTGCAGTACGCAAAACAGAACCAAATTGAAGATTTGGCAGGATTTATAGCCGCATGGTTAAGGCTAGCCAAATGTTACGGTGTTAAAATAGTTAACCCATGTGGAAGTGAAGCATGGGGATGGGGAATGAACGTTCACGGACTTGATGACCCTGCTCCATACTGGGATGTAACAGGAAGAGAAGTTGTTACAGCACTAGCAAAAGCAAACGAAATGTTAGGACTACCACATTCTGTGCATGTACACCCTAACGATCTCGGACATCCTGGAAACTACCCTACAACTGTTTCAACCATGGAAGCACTCAAAGATATAGAAAAGAACAGCACTGTAAGGGGCCAGACAATGCACTTAACCCATGCTCAATTCCACGCATACGGTGGAACAAGCTGGAGAGATGCAGATTCTGGTGCAGACTACATTGCAGACTATGTCAACAATAATGACCATGTAACCATAGATGTTGGACAGGTAACCTTAGATGAAACAACAACTATGACTGCAGATGCTCCTATGGAGTTTGATTTGTACAAGTTAAGTGGATTAAAATGGGCTAACAAAGATGTAGAACTTGAAACTGCAGCAGGAATTGTTCCAGTTATCTACTCTGGAAAAGCACCAGTTAACTCACTGCAATGGGCTATTGGATTAGAATTATTCCTAAAAGTCAATGATCCTTGGAAGGTATGTTTAACAACTGACCACCCTAACGCTGGACCATTCATACGTTATCCAAGAATTATTTCCTGGTTGATGAGTAATGAAAGGAGACAGGAAATGATGGATAACAGAGAAGTTCACCCATGGTCACACAGAAGAACCTCTCTAGCTTCACTAGAAAGGGAATACGATTTCAATGAAATCGCAACCATTACTAGGGCAGGTCCTGCTAAGATCTACGGATTCCAAGACAGAGGTGCACTCACACCAGGATTCAATGCAGACATTGCTGTATTTGACATAAACCCTAACGATATTGATCCTTCAAGGAACCATGAAGCAATAGAAAAAGGATTCAGTAGTGCAATGTACACTATAAAAGATGGTGAAATATTAGTTAAAGACGGTGAAATCGTAAAGGTTGTAAAGAGTCATACTTTATGGACCGACGTAAAAGGAATGGAAGAACAAGAAAAAAGGGTTATGGACAGGGTAATGCCAGACTTCACAAAATACTACACAATTAAGTTTGAAAACTACCAGGTTCACGACAAGTACTTACCAAATCCAATCGTGACTGAAGTCCAAGCAGGTAAATAGGGGTGTTAAATTGAAAACAATTACTTTTAACCAAAAAAAGACTTCTCAAATTGCTCTGGAATTCGATGAATTAATTCCAGATGAAGTATACAGCTGGGAAAAGGCAGATTTTGAGAAATACATGGTTCCAATAGGAAACTCAAGATTTCCATTGACTGACTACTTTGACATCGAAGTAGAAGGTTCTGCAGAATCTCCAGAAGAAATAAAAATGATACTCAATGGAGACTACGGCAGAGTAAAATACATCGGAACCAAAATGGGTGCAGGAGAAATTATAGTCAACGGCCCAGTAGATCTTCACTGCGGATCCCAAATGAAAGGCGGTTCCATACTTGTAAATGGAGATGCCGAAAGTTATGCAGGCAGAGAAATGGAAGGTGGATCACTAACTATCATGGGTAACACCAGAGAATTCTGTGGATGTTCCTACATTGGGGACTGGAGAGGAATGAACGGTGGAACCATAACCATCCATGGAAATGCAGGTAAACAGCTCGGAGAATGTTTATCCGGAGGATCAATCTATGTCAAGGGTGACTGTGATATCCTCGCAGGTATACACATGACCAAGGGTTTCATACAGATCGATGGTGATGTTACAAGATGGCCTGGTGGACAGATGAAAAACGGGGACATCGTAATAAACGGTGAACTTGGAAGGCTACTTGAAGGGTTTGTACAACAAGAAATCGTAGAGAATCCTGAAATCGATGGCAAGGACTTCAGTGGAAAATATATCAAGTACACTGGAGACATAGCATTGAATGGAAAAGGAAGATTATGGTTAGATGCCGAGAAAAATAGGCATCTACTTTACTAATCCTTTCTTTTTTTATTTTTTTAAATTAAACTATTTTTTAGAAAATTATATTTCATAAAAAAATCAAAGTGATTAATATGGAAAAAGAGATCACACTAAACCAAGATGAACTTATTGAATACGTTAAAAACGAAGTAAAAACGTATGATACACTTGAAATTTCCTATAATCGAATATTTTTACCTACAGAAGTAATTGATGTGGAACATTATGTGGATGAAAATGAATTGGAAAGTTTGAACTTGGTTCTTCAGGTGAATGGTGAACTTTTAAATGACACCATACAGCTGGATCTAGTAGAGATTAAGGAAGAAGTTGTTGAGGTAAGACATATCAAAAATGAGGATGATTTAACAATCATTGTTGTTGAAGATGTCTAATATAATTGAACATAACTTTCATTTTAACTGACTTATGGAGTTGATCTTTTGGAGAAAGTATTGAAAATGGATTGTGATGAAGCAATAAGCTATGTGAAAGAAAATGTCAACGATTATGATTACTTGGAATTATCATACAACCGGATATTCACTCCGGGAGAAGTTATAAGTGTAGAAACTGACCATCTAAAAGGAAAAGACGTATGTAACGTCATGATTCAGGTCAAAGGAGACACTGTAAGAAACACGATCTCGATTGATTTGGAAGAAGTTAAGGATGATCTTATCGAAATGAGACATGTACCTAAGGGTGAAGAGGAAGGTATACTTATTGAGATTGAAAGATGTGAAATTTAACTCATAAAAAAATTTATTCAAATTAAATTAATGGAATTAAACCTTTCCATGTATAATTCCATTTTTCGAACCTTATATCTGAATTATTCATTCTGCATTGATTATTACTTTTTTCAATACAATTTATTCTTGAACTGCTAATTTACAGTATTATTTGTTTTCATCCTTTAAACAAGGAATACAAATGGTGCTTTTATCCCATGAAACAAAGGATTCTCCACATTTTTCACAAAGCAGCACATTTTTTTCTTTTTTCAGGAACTTCAATTTCTACAAATTCCCAGGAATAAACATCCTCGCCGGCTTCAAGCAGTATTGGCACAACTTCTTCATGTCTAACTTTCTTATAGTTCATGTACCAATCATGGAGTATTGGATATTTTTCAGTTTTTTTAGCGTCAAAGTATATTCTAATTCCTTTAACAAATTTTTCATCCTTTCCAGCGCCTTTATTTACTGTAACTGCCATTTTATCATAATCTAGCACCTTAAGGCCTTTGTTTCCAACTGTGGAACTTCTGAGTATTTGAAAGGGATCCGGAACACAGTTTAGGGTTTCGCAGGTTACATAAATTTTCTCATCATCATTGATATCCAATTCTCTTTTTGCGATGTTAAGCATTTGGTACCCAATTAAAGCCCCTGAACTTAAATACCCATGGAATTTCATTAATTTTTTTATATCTTCCTTCATGGATGGATCATCTATCTTGTTTAGAACGTCTTCCATTTTACATCACCATTTGTTTACTAATTGAATATACCGGTTTATATTATGTTGTAAAAAATACAATAAATTATCATTAATATTTTTTTACTTACAACGATGAATTTTTGTTTACTAATTGATAAAAAGAATTGGTAGTGTTTTAAAATTAATAAAAATTATTAGGGAAAATTGGAGGCTTTTCCCTAACTAGGTTTTCTGTGTTATGGCAATTTAGAACCAATATCAAAATGTGCTACAACAATAAATTATCGACACGTCTATATAAACATATCGAATTTGTGCTACAATTCTCCTTTAATCAAGGGACCAATTTTAAGAAATAAAGTTATTCAAACGTTCTTCAACTAAGTCCTTCAAGTTCTCATCTGTAATAGAATAAATTTTAAATGTCGTATAATATTGAAATATGATGTAATGCTTAGAATTATTTAAAAAAGTAAAAAATTAAAGGAGATAAAATTCTCCTTAAGGCATTTTTACGTATTGTTGTAGTTGGCTTGGAATGTTGGTCGAGTTAATAGTTGCTTCTGCTGGAGAAATTGGATCAATGAAGTTTGATTTTGTTATTTGAACTCCTTCAGGGCTTAACAGTAGTTGTAGGAAGTCTGTTGCTAGTTGTTTGTTTGGTGCATTGTTCAATATTGTTATTCCATAAACAATCGGGGTTAATCCTATGGTTTTACTCTTGTTTGTGCCACTGAACTGTACCATACTTATGTTTTTATATACGGGTTCGTAGGTGGTATTTGAGAGTGCTAATTCTGGAGGGAGTGTTATGTACTTAACTCCTGAACTTTGCTGCTGATCTGCATCACTTTTGTAGACTAAAATATAATCTACAGCTCCAGATTGAAGTACTGGCATAAGATCTCCCACAGCAGGCCTCACTACAATTTTTGAAGTGGGGTCCATGTTGGTTGGACTGTTTATAACTGTTTTTGAACCGTTTTGTTCCGATGTTATGGCTGTATTCTGTCCTATTACAGTGTCAAAAAGGGTTGAATCATTGTAATAAGTACTTGCCAGTTGCATCATCATGACTCCTCTGTATCCTGCTGGTGCGGAGTTAGGATCTGCAATTCCAACAGTAACATTGTTTTGAGAGAATATTTGATACCAATTGTCACCATTTATCTGACTACTATTCTTACTTTTGTCAGTGTATGCAATTACCATTTCATTTCTGCCGTTTTTAAGGTTGTAACTCGTGTGGTTAGGCATCAAATTTTTATCGATCAAACCATAGTCAGCCGAAGCCATTATATCCACAGACTGGTTTAAGGTCGTGATCTGATTTATCAGATCTGAACTGCCTCCATACTTTATCTGTACTTTAACATTCGGATGTTGCGACTCGAATTTTGCTGCTGTTTGATTCATCTGTCCTGCAAGACTGCTTGCAGCATAAATTACCAGGGTTCCATTTTCAGAACCGGAACTGTACACTCCGTATCCGTAAACACCGATTCCAACAATTGCAATCGCTACAATCAAAAGTATTATAATTTTTTTATCCATTCTCACCCTCCTGTGATCAGATTAGATATATTATTCATATAATTATTGTCAATATGATTATTTGAACATTTCGCCTAAATTTTATTGTAAATCTAATTAGCGTTATGTTTTCAGCGTTTTGAGAAAAAGAACAAATTTGATAGAATATATTCACAAATTTTTGTTGGTAATAATATATTCGCAGGCTATTTTAAGAATAATAAAATAATAATCTAAAATAAAAATTTTTGGGTGAACAATTTATTAAATTTTAACCATGGCTATTGCTGCTGCTTTAAAGCCGATATAAATATTTTTACCTAGGGTTAGATTTAATTTTTCTCTTGAATATTCTGTTACATCAACAAAGAGAGTTATTTCACCAGTATCAACATTTAAACGTACAAGATGGTTTTTAAGTTCCATTCCTATTATTTTTCCAGGGAAAATATTTCTGACACTGGATTCTTGGGGTTCTAACATTACAAATACGTCTTCGGGGCTGATTAAAACTAAAACTTTGTCTCCTACTTCGAAGTTTCCCCTGAGTGGAAGAACAACATTTTCGTTGTTGAGTTTGATATTAGCAATTTTATTTTTTTGATCAATATCAACGATATTACTTTCAATTTCATTAACATCGTCATGCATCTTTAGAATACTTTCCACTTTTCTGAACTCTTTCAAGATGGATTTGCCGTTATCGGTGAGTTTACTTTCTCCTCCTCCACCTTTTCCGCCTCTTTGGGTCGATACTATGCTTTTGTTACTTTCATTTTCAAGTTCTTCAATATATTTAAGTGCACTTCTGTAGGGGATGTTCACCTTTTTGGATGCCTTCATTATGGAACCGCATTCATCAATATTTTCTAATAAATTAAACTTCTTTTTATTCAATAATATTATTTTATCATCAAATTTGAGTCTATATTGTGGTCCATTCTTTGTTCTGTCCATTTCAGACCTCCTACTGTATTTTATGTTAGGAAAGTTTATAAAGTTATCATAGATTAAATGTTGTGCTGATGTCAGTTAGTTAAATAATTAATTAACCTAGAGCTAATGGACAGCTCAAATTTGATTTTGACCAAACAATTTATACCCAAAAGTTTGTAAAAAAAGTAGGTTTATACATAAAAAAAATGATGTAAAAAAATGGGATATTACTTCCCA
This sequence comes from Methanobacterium sp. ERen5, assembly GCA_024167805.1. Classification (GTDB taxonomy): domain Archaea; phylum Methanobacteriota; class Methanobacteria; order Methanobacteriales; family Methanobacteriaceae; genus Methanobacterium_B. The sequence continues at coordinate 1,352,570 of CP099988.1, forward strand.
GTTCCTGAAGTTAAACTGGAAAGTATGTTGTTCCAGGATTTGGAACGTACATTTTCAAGGTTGATTTTTGTCCTGTTGATCTGGATACATTTTTGTGGACAGACATTTGCGCATGCTCCACATAACACACAGACCTTTTGATCTATCACTGATTGACCATCAACAATTTCAATTGCATTACATGGACATACATCTTGGCATGCATGACATGAATCCCCTTTACATTCTGCTTCATCATCGAAAGAAGCTTCTCCTTCGAATGGTTTGGTTACAACTGCAGCATCTACTGGGCATATCTCCTGACACCATCCGCAGTTAACACATGAATCTGGATTTAAAATTGTGTCACCATGAGTTTTAAATGTTTCAGGGTCAAATTTATAATCTTGATACGCACATGAGCTACATACGGCTTTAATTGCATCTGTTGGGCATGCTCTTTTACACACTAAGCAGTATACGCATTTATCCTCGTCCACAACTGTTTCATATTCATTTCTTCCGGTTTTTTGAACGGTTATTGCATCGCCAGGACAAAGTTCTTCACAGATTTTACAGCTGATACATTTGTCTTGGTCCACTCCGATCTCTCCAATTACAAGATCTTCTCGGTTTGGAAGAGTTCTCTGTACTCTGATTGCATCTTGAGGGCATGCTGTTTCACATGCTTTACAGTAAATACATGCCTCCGAATCAATGGCTGCATCTTTGATCCACTTAGGATAATCGTCCATATTCTTAATATCTTCGCCATCAATTTTAAATTCAAGAGCGTCAAATGGACATGCTGCTGCGCAAAGTCCGCACAAACAACAACTCTTCTCATTAATATTAACGTAGTCCATGTCCACTAAACCACGTGCTATTGGTAGCACTGGGCCGTTTTTTATGGATTTGGTGGGACATATGCTGGCACAAATTCCGCAACCAACACATTTTTCATTGATATGTTTTAGGGAACGGGATTCGTCGCCTTCCCTTTCTACAGAACTCATAATATCTCCTCAGAAATTAGTTATACCTTTGAAATTGCTTGGTTTGGACAGTTCTGGATACATAAATCGCAGTCATCGCAATTCTCAGGCACTAATGCAACATCTCCATCTTTTTCAACAAGGGCCCCTTTTTCACATATTTTAATGCAAAGTCCTTCTCCAGGGCAGTTTTCAATTTTACCGCACTTTTCTGTGTCTATTGTTACTGGCATGATTTCACCTCTAATCTTAAACTCATTTAATTTGATCTTAATAACAGATATTCGATGAGTACATATAAACATATCGATTTAATTTTTTCATTCTCATTAATAATAGGTTACATAATCGATTATTATTAAATTTAAGATGTTATTAAGATTATTAATATCAATTTAAGTTTATTATTGTGTTATAGGTTAAAATAAGAACTAATTATGAAATAAATTATTCAACATTTGAATAAATAATTAATTTATTTTTGGGTATATAAATGATAGGTTAAATATACCAAATCGATTTTAAAACTAATATTATGTGCCTTACTTCTAGTTCAACTAAAATATATCATTAAAATAAATATTTATGTAAAAATTTAAAAAATAGTAAAGAATGGTTTAATCCTTTGCAACCATGACTTCAGTGGACTTGATTATAGCAGAGACTTTATCTCCTTCTTTGAGGCCAAGTTTTTCAACGGATTCCTTGGTTATTATTGCAGTAATGACCTCGGGAGATGTGACTTCAATTTTCACGTTGGACATTATTGCCCCAATTTCTATGTTCTTTACCTCACCTTCAAATACATTCCTTGCACTAATTTTCATATTATCACCTCAACTTTTATGTATTTTAATATACACTTCAGGATTTAAAAAGGTATCTCATGCCAAAAATGGCTATTCGTTTGGAAATCGGATTATTTATCCAAAAATAAACAAATTTCCTTAGTTTATTCTATTTTAAACATTATATGGGAAGTAATTGTCTTAGAACATATCGTGAATTACAAAATGAAACTAAATTCGCTAGTTTTAAAAAAATAGTGTGATAAAAATAAATAAAATGATTGAAAAATTCAGCTAACTTATCTGAATTAATTTTGAAAGATATTAGCAGAGATGTTGCTTAAAAATACTGTTCTAAATAGTGCATCGTTAACCAATCATAAATTTCCCTTCAACCTATGTTTCCTCAAGTAATCATCAATTGCCCTTCTTATCAGATTTGCCATAGGAACATCATCCCTTTGGGTTGCTAATTTTTTAAGATCAGAGTACATCTCCTCAGGTATTTTCATGGTTATCTGTTTGTCCATCTAATCACCATTATATTCATAGCATTAATGAAATGAAGTTTATTTTTCAAATATCACAAGATAGTGTGATTTACTACCATCTTCGAGGGTTTCTCCAATTTGGTTGTCAACTTCTGTTAGTTTTAAGCCATGTCCTTTGAACAGATCTTCCAATTCTTCAGGGGACTGTCTAACAAAAAATGGTGGTCCATATTTGGTTTCCTTCTTTTTGTAGTCCATTATAGCAATCTTCCCACCAAGTTTGGTAATACGTTTCAACTCTTCAATTGCTTCGTGAAGATTTTCCTGTGCAACGAATCCATGGAAAACATTGATCATCAACGTCATGTCCATTGTATTATCTGGCAGGGAAATATCTCCTGCGATATTGCCTAATACTGGTACAATCCTGGTGATATCCTTTGTTTTAACCTCTTCTTCCATATCTTGTATTGATGGTTCGTAGATGTCTACTGCGTAGATAATTGCATCATCGTTCAATATATCATAGGCTTCAAATGCAATGTGCCCATCACCACATCCTGCATCTAGAAATACTTCATCACCCTTAAGTTTTAATCGTGAAATAACTTCACGGGCATCTATGAATGATTCACTTGATCTACCCTGTATCCTGTGACCATTAAATGGCATTAGTCCTGTTTTGTTTGACATGTGGTTCTCCTTTCTAATCTATATTTAAATAGAATAACGATATTCATATTTATACGTTTCAGTTAAGTTGTTATAATTTTCCTTTATATTTTAATTTAAATTATAAAAATCAATAATTGGTATTTAAACCTATTTTTAAGATTAATGATTTATTTATCGTTCATTTTATGTAATAGATATTATTGACTAGATCTACAATTATAAGTTAGAATATTAGGTTTTAATTGAAATTTAAGAACTTTGAATATTCTTTACTATTGCTTTAATATTATTTGTTGGTAATTTAATTTATGATGGAAAAGTGAAACTATTAATACGTATACAGTTTGAATAAATTCCATATATTTATATATTGTAATTACATAGTCTTTCACTGCATCGATTTATAGTTAAATTCATATCGATTAAATCTGCTAATTTAATGATATGATTTAATTAAAACAATTAATTTCGGGGGAATTACACAAGAATAGGGCGAGTTATAAATAAATCCTTATCCATATCAGTATTCCGATTTTTTTGGAGATTTTAAAAACAATAATGAAAAATTAATTATAAAAAAACAAAGGCGGAGAATTTTATGAAAACTAAAATTGCTACATTAACGCTTTTCTTAGTACTGGCTACCATTACTGTTGGTACAGTAACTGCTGATCCAGTATCAGCTGCAGTGATACAAATACCTGCAGGAGCCAATAGTACTACTATCCAAACGTTAATAGACGGGGCAAATAATAATGATACAATCAACTTTGCACCGGGAACATATAATGACATAAAGATAATCATAAACAAGACACTACATTTTGTTGGAAATGGTGCAATAATTAATGGTGTTAACGAATCAAGCACAAACATATTCACTGTAACCACTAATTTAGATGCTGATGCATCTGGTTCAACATTTAAAGGACTTGAATTTAACCTGTTAAACAATAACATTACATCCAATGGTAAATTAGCATCCACAGGATATGCAATTAACCTGGACGGGGTGTCAAATATTCTAATAGAAAACGTAACATCCCACAACGGTAAAGCAGCTGTTTACAACGGTAATGCATTTAATGTCCTTATTAATAATTGTAACTTCACTGATGCCTATGGCTTCTGCTACGGTTACCATATAATGGGTGGAAACAACCTCACAGTAACTAACTCCACAATAAGTGGATGTCAGGATGCTGTATCCATATCTTCTAGCGCAACCAATGTTAACATTAAAGACAGTCTATTTTTAAACAACGTCTACGCTGCATTCTGGGGTGGAGGAGTATCAAACGTAACCTTCCAAAACAATACCCTTAATGGTTTTTACGAGGGTCTTGGTATTGAAAAATCTGCATCTCAAACCTACGTAATAAACAACACATTCATCAATGGATGGGGAAACAACTCTGCACAAAAAGCAGCCGGTGACGCTATTTACATCAAAAACTCTTATGCTCATGGACCATTAAGTATGATTGATGATATTCAGATCATTGGAAACACCTTCAAAAACATCATTGGAGCAGCAGTAGGTGTGGACAACCAGGCAGGACAGGGACTTTTCATTGGAAATGGTACTGGTAATTCCATAGTAGGAGTAAACAACACAGTAACAAATGTGTCAAAAGGATACGTTGTACTGTACTCACAAGGTCAGAACCTAAACTTCACATTAGATTCCTCCACACCACAAGCACAGCCAGTAGTTGCAAACCTTTCAATATCAAGCGCAAGTAACAACAACACAATTAAAACAGGTGGCAGCACCACTTACACAATAACTGTTCAAAACACAGGTACAGGCAATGCAACCCATGTGAACGTGACCAACATTTTAAACACTCTCTTCTTCTCAAGTGCCAAAACATATGCTTCCATAGGAAACTATGCCAATGGTATTTGGAACATAGGTAGTTTAAGTGCAGGAAACACAGCTTCTTTAGTAATTACAGCCACAGCATTGAAATCAGGAACAACCAGTTCACAAGCTACAGTAACATCCGACACCACAGCTCCTGTTAAAGCTAACACTATCAAGAAAACAATCAACAAAGATGTTTCAGTAAAAATAATCAACTCCATCAGTACATCAAGTGCTAAGGTTGGCAGTTTTGTGTACTTAAGAACAAATGTCACCAACTCTGGTAAAGACACATCTGATCCAATGACTTTCGGAATGGCCTTACCATCTGGTGTAAGTACAGTAAGCACAAATTACCCTGTACAGTGGAACAAGAAAACCAAACTTTGGACTTTATCTGTACCATCAGGAAAATCAATTGTACTCACAACCAAAGTAAAGGTAACAACAAAAGGAACAAAAACAGTAACTTTCAACAACAACGGAAAGAAGGTTAAACAATCATTTAAAGCTACATAATGGTCTTATAAAGACCATATTTTTTTATTTTTTTAAAATAATTATTCACAATTTTTTTGAGGTGAAAATAATTGAAATTTAATAACAGATGGATCTCATTATTGATGGTTATCATGGGAATTTTCATAATGAATCTTGCTTTTACAGGTCCTGTTGCAGCCACTGTATGGACAATAAATGAAACAGATCATGGGATGGTAACCAACAGTAACATACAAAAAATAATTGACAATGCCCAACCAGGGGACACAATACTGTTTACAAAAGATATGTACACCATGATAAATCTCGCGATAAATAAACCACTAAACATCATTAGTACGGTGGGCACTCAAGTTTATTCATGTGAAATGATGATTCCAAGTGGTTCAGACGAATTAACAGCATTTTCCATCTATGGAGGGGCTTCTGGAACTAATTTAACAGGATTCAACATTCACAACAACAACGCAGGCTATGCAGTAAACATAAACAACACAACTAACATCCAAGTATCAAATTGCAGCATGAGCTCTTGGGGTGGTGTTGGCCTGAACATGAGGGACAGTCAAAATATTAACGTTAACAACAACACATTATATTCGTCAGCCACGGGTATAAAATTAAATAATTCAAGTTCAGCTTCCATAACAAACAATATAATAACAAATAACGATGATAATGGGATATTATTTGCAAGCAACGTTTCAAACACCCTGATAAACGGTAACAACATCACTTCCAACAAATACATTGGTATAAACATCTTAGAATCCTGCAACAACACCACCATAACATCAAATTCAATTACCCAGAACGTTGCAACAGGTTCAAATGATGGTTATGGAATTTACATTAACACAACAATCAACGGACTTAACATCACAGGTAACTACATTTTCAAAAATGGTAATTTCGGTATTTGCAATGATTTAGGCGTAACAACCCTTGTAAATGGAACTGAAACATTGGATAACAACTTCATATCTGGCCATGTTATAAGGGATGTTGTAAGGTACATCGATGATGGAACTGGAGAAATTGTCAGGGCACCTGTGTGGATCGGAGAAACTTGTTTTGGAGGAGCTAAAAGACTTTGTCCGTCTGCAGTTCTATCTGGCGAAGCAGCTCTGGGAAACATCACTACCAAATCCAACGGAGTTTTCACTGTTTCATTCGTTGATAGTAAAACAGGAATCAATCAAACAGGATTCGGTTCTTTTTATGTGACGTTCTTCCTTAACAAAAATGATACAACTAAGGGATCTGCTGATACAGAGGATGTATGGCAGAGTGTCCTGGTAAAAAATGGAACAGCCACAGTTGATTTTAGTAAATATAACTTCAAATCAGCTAACAACACCCTATTTGCATTAGCTCCTTACGTATCGTTTCAAACAGCACAAAAAAACTATACAATATCAGTAATTCAGATCTTCCGAAATTAACACTTTTATCAACCTTAAACACAACAAAAACAGTGATAAAAAATGGTGAAAGTATAATATACAAATTTACCGTGAAAAATTCAAACAACAGAGATGCAACGAACCTCAAAATATCCAATATTTTATCATCCAACTACTTCACCAGCTCTGCAAAACCATCACAGGGAACTTATTCAAATGGAATATGGAACATCGGAACACTCAAAGCAGGAAGCTCATTAAGCATCAGCATAAATGCGGTGGCCAAAAAATCAGGTGTTATCAAGTCACAGGCACAGATATCAGGTTCAAATGTAAACCCAACCCTTTCAAACTCTGCAAAGGTAACAGTTAACAAGTACGTTAACATTGCATACAAAAATACACTAAGCACTTCAAAGGTTAAGAAGGGAGGTTATGCTTATGTTAGAACCACCATCACCAACACAGGAAAAGACTCATCAGAACTTATTAAAGTCTATATGAGTTTGCCATCGGGTGTTAAAAGGATAAGTACAAACTATGCTGGACAGTTTAATAAAACTTCCAAGATATGGAGTTTAAAAGTACCTGCAGGAAAATCTGTAACTTTAACAACCAAAGTACAAGTAACAACCAAGGGAACCAAGACAATCAAATTCAATAATAATGGAAAAACTGTGAATAAATCTTTAACAGCTTATTAAAGAGTCAGTTCTTCCATTTTTTTATTTTTTGAACAATTATTTCATTTATTGACATGTATTTAAATACAACTAGACATAAAATAATAATAACAATGATCAATCAAGATCTTGATAATCAACTTTCACATGAGAATAGTGAGACTGGGGGACTTGAATATAAAAAATAAACATTTAATGTCAATGATTCTGTTAATTGCAGTGATAAGTGTTAGTTTTTGTAATTTACAACTTGCATCTGCTGCAACAATAAATGTTCAGCCGTCATCTTATTACAATACAACACATGTTTCATTAAACGACCAGATTCAGAAACTAATTGATACTGCAAAGAATGGCGACACCTTAACCTTCATAGGGAAATACTATGGAAATTTGTCCCTCATAATTAACAAATCTCTAAACTTAATCACCAACATCAACACAACGGTTACAGGAGATACATCTGGACAACCTGTGTTTCTTGTAACAGGAAGTGGAAGTAAATGGACAAACATAACAGGATTTAATATTAAGTCGGACAATGATTGCATATCAGTTAAAAATACTTCTAACGTAACAGTATCAAAAAATACTGTGACTTCAACCAAGGGAACTGGAATAAAAGTATCTGGAAGTACCGGTGTTACAGTTAAGAAAAACAGTGTGGGTTCGTCCCAAACAGGTGTATCTGTTAAAAACAGTAAAAATAGCACTATAAAAAATAATAATGTGAAAAATTCCGCTAATAACGGTGTTGAAATAGAAAATAGTCATGATATCAAAGTATCAAACAATAATGTATCTTTCAGTAATAAACACGGCACTTCAATAGCAAACAGTCAAAATATTGATTTAGAAGGTAACGATATTGAACACGGACAAAAAAATGGTGTAAATCTGATTGATACAGACAGTGTAATTCTCAACAACAATACAATAAGTAACAACGGAGTTCATGGAGTTTACTTAGACATAAACGATAAAAACACCCAAATAACTTATAATATCATAAATAACAATCTTAATCATGGAATTGAACTTGATGGTTTGGGCTCAACAACAAATATAACTAACACAAATATAACTAACAACACAATCAGTGGAAATAAAATTGGAATTAATGTCAATGCTGGAACGGATTATTTAATCATAATTCAAAATAGCATCACTAAGAGTAAAGGCTATGATGAAGATTCAGGGATTGGTATCAATTTTGGATGGGGATACCAAGAATCTACTACCATGTCTGTAAATTACAATGTCATAACTGAAAATCAAAGAAGAGAAGTTTGTGCAAGTGATTACAGCAAAAAAACCAGTATTGGATACAATTGGTATGGATCAGACGACCCTCGACAAGTGAGAGTTTGTCCATATGTAAGCTCAAAATATGTCAATTGGACGACTACGGAATCCAATGGAAAGTTTACAACAGTATTTTATGGTGCTGATGGTCAGATTGCTACGTTGCTTCCTAATTTTGATATAAACTACCAATTGAACAATGGAAAAAAAGTTCGAGTTACTGTAAAAAATGGTGTTGCAACTGTAACATTCCCTTCATCAGAATATAAACTTACTGGTAACCTATTGACAATTCAAACAACGTCCCAAAAAAAGCAAATGTCACTAACTGATGAGGAAGTTAAGGAAATTTTGAAATATCTAAATCAAAACAATGGAAACAATGGTAAAGGCAATGGTGGCAATAGCAGTAATGGAAATGGGGATAATGGTAAAGGCAATGGTGGCAGTGGAACAGGTGGAAATAATGGGAATGGCAACAGTAACAATGGAAATACCAACACCCCTGGAAATAACGGTCAAGTAAGTAATGGAAATTCTGGAGGTAGCACAGCCCAATTACCAAGTACCTCAAGCTCTAGTTCTTCTGGATCCACAAAGCTCGAAAGAACCAGTGCACAATTAGATGGGGCTGCAGCAGCTCAATCTACATCTAGTCAGAATCAAGCAAGTGATCAGTCTAAAACAGCACAAGAGATTTTATTGGACAATGTGAATCCAAACTTGTGGAGTATTGTTGCACTTGTATTGTTGATAGCAGCAATTGTTGTGGTTTATTACAGGAAAGAAATCGAATTAATGTACAGGAAGTAACTGTACATTACTCACTTGTTTTGTTTTAAATGGGCGGAATATTCAATATAGTAATACTTAAATCCACGTCATTCGATATGTTTAAATACTCAAGTCGAGATAATATGGATAAGTTTTTTGGGTGTTAATTGAGATGAGCAAAATTTTTCGTTCAATTTTATACACTTTAAATATACACTTTTAAATAAAATTTTCAGGGGATGACGTCTATATCAGTGACTTGGAGTTTTCTTATCACATCCATTATAATCCTTTTTGGTAGTATGAGCGGAGTGGGAATATCTTTAAAAAAAATAAGTAAACTCAATTTTGCATTGATAACCCTAATATATGCTATAGTAATATTTGTGTTGTTGTTTATCATCGGTCTAAACAATCATTTATCATATGATTTTTTTAATCATTATATAGCTGAAATAACTGGAATTTTAGGATTATTGGTCTTATTGGCAGGAATATTAACCATTAAAAACTGGAAAGGCAACAAAGAAATCACCTATCTAAATAATCCTGCTTTCACAGTACCTGTAATAGGTGGTACTGTTGGTGTGACATCAGTTTATGTGCTATTAATTGGGCCAAATTCTGGGAATAACATTGAATTAATGTTAGCAATATTTTTTGGACTATTAATAATCAGTTTTATAGCATTTGGGGTTTCCAAATTTTTGAATAAACTAGAGAAACCATATCCTATCATTGTAACAAATTTCATGGTTTTAGTAGGATTTTTTTCATAATGTTTGCGGCGTTCATACCGAACATAGCCACATTATCTAACTTGCATATGAATCCATTATACCTAAGATCGACGGATTACGTGGTTTTCCTTGTGATTGCAGTCGCAGGCATCTTCTTATGTGGAGTATTCATACAGAGCATGCGAATGCAGAAAGAAACCATGTTATGAACTAAATAATGGATATTTGGGAGTTAATTACGAATTTAAAACAAAATGTATATTCTTAATGGAGATTTCTAATGATAATTTTTGGAAGCGAAATTTTAACTAATTTATTACATTTGATCGCTGAAAGTTTGCTTATTCCGGTTGTTATAATTCTCATAGGTTTTTTTACCTTTGCAATCTTGAGTTTGGGCAGTTGTGTAACAGAAAAATTTTCAAGGGTTAAATTCGATGTTGATAAAACGGAAAAACTCATAAGGGCAATTTCAAAATCCGCAAATCCTGAAGAGATGAAAGAACATGTTCGAAGCAGTGATCTTGATGTTAATCTGAAAAACGTCCTGATTAAAATAATTAACAACCAAGATATTGATGTTGTATCTAGAAAAGCACTTGCAAATAAACTTATTGAAGATTTGGAACTTCAATATTCAAATATAACTCAAAAAACTGATATATTGGTGAGATTAGGGCCTACTATGGGTTTGATGGGGACTCTTATTCCCCTTGGTCCTGGATTGGCTGCCCTTGGAAATGGAGATATTAATGCACTTGCTCAAGCTTTAACTATATCGTTTGACACTACGATCACTGGATTGGCAGCCGGTGCAATTGGATTCATAATTTCTAGATACAGAAAGAAGTGGTACATGGATGATCTTTCCATATTGGAGGCCATTGTTACCTCTACATTGGAGGCTTTAGAAAGATGTCAAAGAAAAGAAGATTTTTAGATGAAAGTGATGAAGAGGATCCCACTTCTGGAATCATTAACCTCACAGATTGTATGCTGGTACTTGCGGTGGGATTTCTGGTATTTGCAATTATGGCGATGCAAAGTAATCCTGCCCTGCTATCAGAATCATCTGGGGCTGTTCAAAACACTGTATCAGTCAATGGACAATCACAATCACTAAATAATAGTCCTAATAATGGATCGAGCACAGGAAATGGATATGAACAAGTAGGCACTGTATACAAGGATCCTGAAACTGGTAAGTTGATAATGGTTAATTAGCAGTAAATGGAGTGAAACTATGGATGAACACAACGGATTAATAGATCCCCTTAACGATATTAACTGGTCTTACTACTGGCAAAAAGAATTAAAGGAACTACCTCCATCCAATAAAAGTAAAGACTGGGATAATATAGCTAAAAAATTCAAAAATTGGATGAAAAAGGATGACTATCCGGAAAAACTCCTGGATAAAATAGAAACCCGTCCAAATTATTCAGTCCTAGATATTGGTTGTGGAGAGGGAACCATAACTTTACAGCTTGCAAAACATGTTTCAGAAGTGACTTGTATTGATATGTCCACTGAAATGCTCGAAATTCTCGACCAGAAGGCTGAAACGGAAGGAATTAAAAATTTAACCTATTTGCAGGGGGATATGATGGATATTTCACTGGAGTCCCTAGGGAAAATGGATGTTGTTGTTGCTTCACGCTGTCTAAACGGTGTAATGGAAATAGAAACCATTCTCAGGAAACTAAATAATATAGGAAAAAGTGTTTATATAACTTTAAGGCATTCAGGAAATTTTAATCAGGAAACTAATACATTAAAAATCATTAACAGGGAATATCCAAAATATCCAAGCTACATGTATGTTTGCAATATTCTACATAAAATGGGGATAACTGCCAACGTCGAGAAATTGGAATGTGACACTTTGAACATATACGAAGACATGGACGAAGTGATCGACAGATATCGCTGGAAAATGGGCGGTTTAAACCCTGATGAAGAAATACTGCTCAGAGATCATTTTAAAAAGATATTAGTAACCAACGAAGAGGGTTATCTTGAAAATCCTGAGGAAAGTTCTGATTGGATACTCATCTGGTGGAAGAATAAGTAAATAAATCGTGATAAAATGAATAAAAATTATTTAATTTTGATTGCAGCAGCCATTCTTATTATTGTATCAATTTCAGGTTATTACATCACTGCTCATGGCTCATTAGCAGGTAATGGAAATGTTACAATTATTGATATGGCCAACAGATCTGTTACTGTCCCGGCAAATGTTAATAAAGTTCTCACAACCGATCCAACAGCCACAGTTATGGTTTACATGATCAGTCCAGACAAACTCTTGGGATTCAATTACCAAACAACACCTGAAGAACAGAAATACATGCCGGACAAGTACAAAGGCCTTCCTTCTGTTGGAGGATGGTACGGGGCACAGACAGGTAGTTATGAACAATTCGTTGCAATGGAACCCGACTTGGTCTTTGAAGGTGTAACTCCGGACACTATGTCACAACATTCATCTGCACCCTCAACCATTGAGGAAAGACAGCAGAAAATGGGATCCATTCCCGTGGTGGGGGTTTTAGATACAAGCAACTTCACATCCTTTGATCCATCCATAACATTCATGGGAAAAATAATGGGATCCGAAGACAAAGCAGCAAAACTCGTTGCCTACAATGATAAAGTACAAAAAGAAGTTAAAAATGTTGTTAATAACATACCTGACTCTGAGAAGGTTACTGTTTATTACGCTGAGGATGTAGATGGACTTAAAACAGAACCGCCGGGATCTGTTCATGCCCAGTTAATAGATTTCTGTGGCGGCAAAAACGTAGCAAATGTACAGCAAAGTGGGGGCAACGGTGAAACAGATGTGACCATGGAACAGCTTCTCAAATGGAATCCGGAGGTAATTATCACGACAGACCCAACATTTTTCGGCAGTGTTTATAACAATTCACAGTGGAGTGGTGTGAGTGCAGTACAAAACAAAAGGGTCTACCTTTCCCCGCAATCTCCATTCAAATGGTTTGACAGACCAACCGGGGCAAACATGATCATTGGAATTCCATGGGTTGCAAAAATTTTGTATCCTGACAAATTCAATGATCTGACTTTAATATCAGAGGTTAAGGAATTCTATTCAGAATTTTACAATTACCAACTAACTGACAATGAAGCGAAAAATATTCTGGTTGGATCGGGTTTGAACATTACTTAGTCAGCAAGCTATTAATACACTGAATTCAATTTAGGTATAAAAACATGTCAACAGAGGGTAACAGTATACAAAGATTTTTTTCCGACAGTGAAGGAAAGAAATGGCTTTTAAACTTCGTTTTAATTGCCCTTCCAATCATCTTGTTTTTCGTATCCTTCATGATCGGAAGATATCCATTGAGTCCATTTGAAGTTGTCACAACGATAATTGCCAAATTCATCCCATCAATTCATGTGTCTGCCACTGCAGCAACCATTGTTTGGGACATACGCCTACCAAGAATAATGGCAGCAGTTCTTGTTGGGGCAGCACTAGCTGTGGCTGGAGCTGCCTTTCAGGGCACCTTTAAAAATCCTCTAGTTTCTCCGGATATTTTGGGTGTTTCTTCAGGAGCAGGCTTCGGAGCAGCAATAGCCATACTTCTGCTGGGTATTCCATTAATCACCCAAATTTCAGCATTTGCATGGGGCCTTATTGCTGTTTCCATCACCTATTTCGTCGCAAGATCCATCAGGAACTCGGAAATACTTGTGATGGTGTTGAGTGGTATGGCAATAGCATCATTTTTCACGGCCCTCATATCTCTTTGCAAGTATACAGCTGATCCCTACTCAAAACTGCCCCAAATTGTGTACTGGTTAATGGGTAGTTTGGCTTCTGTGACCAATGCTCAAGTGCTCATGGTTTCAATACCCATAATTGTTGGAATAAGTATTTTGCTCATCTTAAGGTGGAGGTTAAATGTTCTTGCAATGGGAGATGAAGAATCTAAATCACTGGGTGTTGAGACCAATAAGTTGAGGTTCATCATCATAGTTTGTTGTACTTTAATTACCGCAGCGGCAGTATCTATAAGTGGTATAATTGGTTGGGTAGGACTTATCATTCCTCATATCAGTAGGATGCTTGTGGGTCCAGATCATAAGCGACTTTTACCAGCAACCATATGTCTGGGGGCAACGTTCTTGCTTCTCATGGATAACATCTCAAGAACTGTACTTTCAATTGAGGTTCCAATTGGAATTTTAACAGCAATTATTGGTGCTCCATTCTTTTTATATCTCTTAAGAAGGGGGTACAATCAATGGACATAAATTATTTGGGAGGGGGTGGAAGTAGTGACTATCTTAGAAGTTAAAAATGCCACGTTTGCCTACGAAAATTCTGAGAATATCTTTGAGGATGTAAATTTAACTGTTGATAGGGGGATGTGATCTGCATACTGGGATCCAATGGTTGTGGTAAGACCACGTTAATGAAATGCATGAATAGACTGCACGAACTTAAGGATGGTGCTGTTTACATCAACGGTGAAAACATTAAAACCATGGATCAACGTACAGTTGCACGTAACATTGGATACATTCCACAGGGCCATGTTTCAACATTTGCATTTTCAGTATTTGATGTTGTTTTAATGGGAAGAACACCCCATTTGGACTATTTAGATTCACCCGGAAAGGAGGATAAGTTAATAACGGAGGAAGCCCTTAAAAAGTTTGGAATTTATCATTTGAAGAACAAACCATACACCTCTTTAAGTGGAGGTGAACAGCAGTTGGTATTTTTTGCAAGGGTAATAGCGCAACAACCACAAATACTGCTTTTGGATGAACCAACATCCCATCTGGATTTTGGTAACCAATTAAAGACTTTGAATATCATCTCAAAATTATCACAAGAGGGAATAGCAATTGTTATGACTTCACATTATCCTGATCATGCATTCATATCTGCCAACAAAGTTGCACTTATGAAGGATCAAGGATTTCTGGGTATTGACACACCAAACAACATCATAACCACCGAAAACATGGAAAGAGTATATGGAATTCACGTAAAAATAATGGAAATAAGTCCTAATAGGAAGATATGTGTGCCTATTGAGATAATAAAATAATTAAAATTAATATTGATTAGAAAACGCGATTAAGAGAGGTGCTTAAAAAATGAGTGAATACAGAGAGCTAGTAGAGAAGGCAGGTAAATTTCATGGGGATATATGTGGGGGAATAGCTATGGGTACTAAGCTCGCCATCCATGGAATGGAAAAAATGCAGATGAAACCTGGAGAGAAGGATAAAAGGCTAATAGTGTACACTGAAATCGATCGATGCATATCCGATGCTATACTGTCAGTTACGAAGACATCACTCGGTAAAAAATCCCTCAAACCAATGGGTTATGGTAAATTTGCAGCCACATTCGTAAACATAGAAACTGGTGAAGCCTTAAGACTCGTTGACAGGGAAGCAAACAACAAGGATGAAAGAGCAGATGATGAAACAATCGAAGAATTAATAGAAAGAATCGACAGCACACCGGGAGAAGAGTTGTTCGATGTTCAGAGGGTGAGTGTGAAAATAGATAGAAATGATCTTCCAGGAAAACCCCTAGAAATTACCAAATGCAGAGAATGTGGTGAAACTGTTATGGATGGAAAACACCATATTAAAGGAGGCTATGCTTACTGTACTTCCTGTTACACAGGATCATACTACACAATACTTGAAGACTGAAAACAAACTATTAAAGAATATACCTACAAAATATGATACAATGAAAACTATTGAATTTAAAGCCATAGGCACCATACACACACCATTCAAGGATCTTGAGGGAATGCCAATACAACCAATTGGTGCAAGGGGAGTGAAGGGTCAAATTGAACTTGAAAAGGAATATGAAGGCGGATTAAAGGATCTTGACGGGTTTTCACATATAATACTCATCTATCATCTGCACCTGTGCAACGGTCACCTTTTGGAGGTTAAACCATTTTTAGACACAGAAAAACGTGGAATTTTCGCCACAAGATCACCTAAGCGACCAAATCAAATAGGCATATCTGTTGTTCGCCTTGAAAAAATTGAAGGATCAACTCTACATGTACAAGATGTTGATGTGGTAGATGGAACACCGTTACTGGATATTAAACCATACATTCCACACTTTGATAAACACGAAGCTGATGATCTGTCCATAGGTTGGTTTGCAGACAAGCATCATGAAGCATCTGATAAAAGATCCGACAGACGATTCATAGATGATTAAACCAAGAACTAATTTTATTGGGATTTATTATTAAACCCAAATTATTCTTAAATTCTTTTTTCAACATCTTTAATAAAAAATGAGTTTTAAACCATATGTGGTTGTTAGTTTACGCATGTTTAGATTGGGAATTAAAATTCTTCCATATCAGAAACCTTCATCATGGTTTCAACTGCCTTAGGTTCAACATCCATACCATGCTCTTTCAATGCAGCAATTGGGTTTAATCCTCCAGGGGCAACTATTCCAACATGGTAACGTTCAACTTTGGCATTGTAAACAAGTTCACTTGGTTTACCTATTTTAAGTATTGAAAATCCAGCATCCTGCACTTCTTCGAGCACTTCCACAGCATCCTGACGTGAAACATATGGAATTTCTCTTAAACTAGCTAGAACTCGACCCCCTCCCTTAATTGCTTCAGTAACTGAGGTCATGTTCTTGGCTATATATATTTCATGGGGATCCAATGATGAGCCATTGTATGCTGTTAATTCAATGAAACGTGGCTCTTTGGAATTGGTTTCTAAGATTCCTCCATACTGTGGTGTGGTTGACACCCCATGTTTTGTGAGTATCCCATCTATGGTCAGGCTGCATACTGTGGCTAATCCTACTTTATCCTTTTCGTTACCAGGAACTGTGGCGAAATATTTACTTGTGCAGAACTTGGGTCCAACTTTCATTACTTCTTCAAAGATGTCCATGGCATCATCAAGATCCTGTTTTCTGATGTAAGAAACATTGGTTATGACATTTCCTGCATGAGTTTCAACATCAAAATCTACTTGGTAGATCAAATTCCAAGTTTTAGATAGTAAAAACTTGACTTTATCTGCCTTTTCTGGACCTGTAATTTTTAAAATAGAAGTGGAATCCACAAAATTTTCCATTCCTTTAAATTCCACGTTGTTCTCAGCTAGTTTAATATTCACATCGTATCCTGCTTCTTTAGCAGCGCATAATGGTGAAATTCCGCCGGTAACAGCTATTCCAACCATGTTATCATCGACTGGTATACCGAGAACAGATTCTCCTTCTTTACCCATCTTTAAAAGTCCGTGAATCCCAATTTTTTCGAGATCCTTGAACAATGAAGCTGCACTGGCCCTGGCACTTTTTGGTATGAGCCTAAAATTTGCAGGTATGGTTCCGTTTCCATTTTCTATTACCTTCAAAACAGAGGTCATGTTTTTATCTGTAAACGCTTCAAGTGGAGTCATTGAAGTCTTTTTGTAGGATATTAACTCGGTGAACCTAGTTGGAACATAATCATTGACCTTTACAATACCTCCATACTTGGGTATGACTGGTATTCCCTTTCCAAGCAGCATACCATCGATGGTTGTACCACAAACAGTATCGAACTTTAATTCCTCTCCTTCAACAGGGGTATTATGGAACTTCACATAGTTACTCACGGCCACTCCCTTTTCAAATACAGATTTAAGCAGGTCAATTATGTCTTTTTCATATTTGAATGAGGATGTGTTGACTATGACTTTTCCGGTTCCATCTGAGGGGTTCAGTGTTGTTTGATGGATCATGTCCTCAAACTTGGAGAAGATGAAATCTACCTGGTCGTAGATGAGTCCTTTATCTAGTTCTTTATGTCCTTTATTAGTTATTTGTCTTCCTGCGTATCCTATACGTTCAGTGAATCCTTTTTCATCCAAAATTCGCATGTGATATCGCACTGCCCTTTCTCCAAGGTCGTAACCTTTCTTTTTGAGTTCTTCTGCTATGGTTTTGGCTCCCAGTACTTCTTCCCGGTCTGCCAGAATACGCAGAATTTCCATCATTTTACGATCAGTCTCTTGCGGCATTTGTTCACCAATAAAAACACTTTTTTCAAGTTATTACTTTAAATTTATAAGTCTAAATCCTTCAATGCAACTCTATTGAATGGAATATTTAAAAAGCTTATGTTAATAATTTTTTAACAAATTCAGTTTTTTTATTACCGAATTTTAAAAATAAAAAAATGAAAGAAAGAATTAAATCATCAAGTATTTTTCGAGTTCGAATGGGAATACTTGTATCCTGTAGTCGTCCCACTCTTTTTCTTGATGTCCATGAACTGGTTGTATACATGGTCACCGAGGGATGATTTAACAATTTCATCCTGTTCTAGGGCATGGTATGCTTCCCATAGGCTGGATGGTAGTGTTTCAATTCCTTCTCTTTCTAGTCCTGCTGCATCTAATCCGAACACATCGATTTCTGTTGCGTCACCTGGATCGAGTTTGTTGTTGATACCGTCCATTCCAGATTCTAGCATTGCTGCAAATGCTAAGTATGGGTTACATGATGGGTCTGGGCATCTGAATTCAACCCTTGTACCGTTTCCACGGGAGGCTGGGATTCTGACTAATGTTGACCTGTTTTTAAGACCGTATGCTATGTAGCATGGTGCTTCGTATCCTGGTACTAACCTTTTGTAGGAGTTGACAGTAGGTGCAACAATTGCAGATAATGCTTTGGAGTGTTTGAGTAATCCTCCTATGAAGTATCTTGCTTCTTCAGATAACTGATCTTGTCCATCAGGGTCGTAGAATATGTTTTTTCCGTTTTTGAATAAACTCTGGTGAACGTGCATACCGCTTCCGTTTACACCGAAGAATGGTTTAGGCATGAAAGTGACCATGTAACCTAGGTTGTCTACTATGGCTTTTGTGGCCTGTTTGAAGGTTATAACAGCGTCTGCTGTTTTCATTGCATCGTCAAATTTGAAGTCAATTTCGTGCTGGCCTGGTCCCACTTCGTGGTGGCTTACTTCAACTTCAAAGTTAAGTTCCTCTAATCCTAAAACTAGTTCTCTTCTAACATCAGTTCCCTGGTCAACAGGTTCAACATCGAAGTAGATACCATTGTCGTGTGGTACTATATGACCTTCAGCATCTTCACCTATGATAAAAAATTCTGGTTCTGGCCCAACGTTGTACTCGTAGCCTTTGTCTTCAATTTTTGCAAGAGCCTTTTTTAGAACGTTCCTTGGGTCTCCTTCAAAAGGAGTCATATCTGGCCAGTAGATGTCACATATAAACCTGCATACACCTTTGTCTTCTGGTCTCCATGGTAGTGTGGAGAATGTGTCAGGGTCTGGTTTAATAACCAAGTCACTGGAATTTATGTCAACAAATCCATCTACTGATGAACCGTCAAACAGTAATCCATCTTTGAGTATGTCTTCAATGTCTCCTGGTTTTGATATTGGGACTGCCATGTTTTTTGGAGTTCCATGTATGTCCACGAACTGCAGTCTTACAAATTTTGTACCGCATCTTTCAATGTCTTCAATAACCTTTCCTATTTTGTCTTCCATGATCAATTACCTCCATGAGAATATCATGATCTTTATACCGGAAAGTAGTTTCCTTTTAATAATATATAAATGTTTTGAAGATAATTCAATGATCTAATGTATTGATTTCACTGGTTTTTGCTGTACATTGATGATAATATCCAAGGACTGATGTTGAAATACTTAACCCAACTCACTAACGATTTTTTAACAAAACCGCATTTTAATTAACAGAAACACATGTGCACACATCAAATAATCATTTAGCCAATAAAAAGAGTAAAAGCAGGAGTTAATTAGAATTTAACAACTGAAAATGATTCTTTCTTTAAAAGATCGAATATTAATACTTCTGGGGCCATGATAATATTTCCCTTTCCAGTCAATATCTTCACAACTTCAAATGACTGTAAACATCCCACTATGTTTGGAACTGGTCCAATAACTGGCGGAACCTCTTTAGCCAATTTTGAAACTTCATTAAAAACATCTTCAGTCAATTCTTTACCAGAAGAATTCAATCTAAATGTTTCTTCGTAGTTGGGAGTTTCATTGGTAAAGGTTGTGACCTGTCCCATCGTACCATGAATGGCACCATGTACAAATGGCACTCCAAGTTCCATTGCTTTTCTACTGGTTATAATTCTTGTTTTTAGGTTGTCTAGAGCATCCACAACGATACTACTGCCTTCCACTATTTCTTCAACGTTGGATTCATCTAACTCTGTGTTGAAGACATCGATGTCAACAAAGGGGTTAATAGATTGGATGGTTTTTTTAGTTACATCTGTCTTTGGATGTCCGACATGATCAATACCACTCATAAGCTGTCTGTTAATATTGGAATAATCAAACACGTCTTTGTCTACTATTTTAAGATGGTTCACTCCCATCCTTGCAAGCATTTCAATTACTGCTCCTCCAATACCTCCACACCCAATCACAGTAACTACGGAATCTTTAAGTTTTAACTGCTCTTTTTTGTTTAAAATTCCCTTCTGCCTGTTGATCATTTCCCAGTATATATTTTCATCGTAATCATTTGACATTTTACAAACACCTACAAAACAGTTATTCACAACTTTTAGTTAACTGTTTACAATTCTCAAAATAATTGTTTAAGAAGTTGAACATCATTTTAGATTTTAGTTTCAAGTAATTATTTGCGTTCATTAATAGGCTTCTTCAGCATCGTAACATAGGAAGAGCTCCTTAAAAAACGGACACATGCCCCTACATTCAGAATTTTTATCACAATCTGCACAGCTAGCTTTGGTGTTTTCCTCAACAAATTCCCTGTAGCTAGACAGTTTTCCCAGCCAAATGTCTTCAATACTAATTTTATTCAGATTGTAACCGTAACTTACATCGTTGCAAAATGAGCATGGGCTTACATTTAAGTTTTCATCGATGTAAAGTGAGAAAAATCCACATTCACAGCTGTCTACAAAGTCGGTATCAATTGCAGTGTGTTTGATCAAGACTGGGACGAAGCAAGCATCAAAACCTATTTTTAGATCGGTTGGGGATTCGTCAATGAGGTTTAGAAACTCTGTTAGTTCGGGGCCTTGTTGCAGTATATCTGAACTTGATGCCTTTCCAGTGGGTTTGTAGGTCAAAAATATCACAGAGTTAAAATTTGCAAGATATTCCTCTAAATCTCCCTTTAAAATCTTTATGGCTGTGCCAATGGTGCTATTCGATACTACGTAGTGTATGTTCGATGGTATATCATTAGACTTAAGTAATTTTCCCAACTCTTTCAGTTGGTTTAGTGTGAGGTTCCTAGTTGGATCCCAAGATACTGCAATTGCACCACAGCATTCACGGGTTGTTTTCAGATTTTCTTCTGTGAAAAATTTTCCGCTGGTTGTGTAGTTGGGAACGATGTTGTACTCCCTTGCCAATCTCAACATTTTGCTGAAATCTGGATGGAGAAGGGGTTCTCCGCCTCCAAGGGCGATCTGGAATACACCCCCAAATTTTGGATTGCTGAGTTGTTCAAGACAAGTTTGGAAGTCTTCTATGGACATGAAACTTCCTGTTTCACTGCTCTGTCTGTAACAATAATCACAATCGTTTGTACAGTAATTTGAAATGGATATGTCAACCAGTTCCGGCCATGGTGCCATGTAAGGGTCTTCATTGAAATTATCTCCCCATCTAAATGTAACTCCTGTTTTGGGGTCTGCCAGGAAGTTGTAACCACTGAAATGTTTTCTCATCATGAACTCCTTTTTTTAATCGCATTCACATTTAGGGTCAATGATCTGGGTTGCACCTATTCCATAGAGATCCTTGCCCTTGCCCTTGACAACTATCCAATTGATTAGGTTCCACAGTTCATCATCTGACAAATTGCTGAAGTCTGTAGATGCAATTTCATCTGGATCAATGTTTTCGTCAAGTTTGATGGATTTTCCAATCAAAAATTTCTTTTGGGTGAAATAAAATTCATTGTCCCCTATTTTTGCTTGTTTGCCTTCGTTTTTCATTTCATTCTTAAGGAAGTTAAGCAGTTGAACAACCCCGATTTTCCCAGTTTTTGTGAAGTGTTCGATGTTCACATCAAAAATATCTTCCTTAGCAGTCAAAATAAAACTAGTTGAACTGCTGTTTGTCACAAAATCTCCACGAATCTTCAATTTTAAACCTCCATGAATTATCTGTTTTC
The DNA here is from genome assembly GCA_024167805.1 of Methanobacterium sp. ERen5. Classification (GTDB taxonomy): domain Archaea; phylum Methanobacteriota; class Methanobacteria; order Methanobacteriales; family Methanobacteriaceae; genus Methanobacterium_B. The sequence goes on from CP099988.1 coordinate 1,375,005, forward strand.
AAGTACAGAGTTATTTCTGGTTTGCTTTGAAATAAATTTTTTCATACACACTAAAACTAACATTTCGTGTCGTGAGATTGATGAATAAAATTTGAACCGTGGAATTTGTTTATTTTGAATTAAAAAATAGAAGGTAGTAGTAAAAGATGAAGGAAATTAGGGAAATTTGGAGGAATTCCCTAATCTCAGTTGTCTATGGTGTCCTACTTAAAACATTTCAGTCGATTTATAACATTCCATTGTATGTTCGATAAGCATATTTAAACGTATCGATTATTTCAAGTCTTTCCCATACCTGAGGAACTAATTATATTTGACACTTGATCATCGGTCAGGTTGTAGTGATAAAACTTGGAATAAAATGTTTGAGTGAGATTTTTCAAGTCCAAATCCTGGAATTTGTTGGGGTATAGGATTTTAGCTGTCCATGGGATCCCAATTATGGTGTTAGCTCCTGGTGGGCTTTCAAACCAGTTGAATGGATCTTGAGGTGCTAAATAGACTTGTTTATTTTTAACAGCTGTGATATTCTGCCATAACTGATTACTATAAATTGAATTGTAAAATTCACTGCTGCTGGTGATGATCACATCAGGATTCCAACTGATAACCATTTCCATAGAAACTGCCATACCGCCACTGGCAACCGGGGCCTGTACAACACTTTTACCTCCACTTATGGCAATCAATTGTGTTTGGGGAGAACCAGCAGCAAATGTTGTCAGCCCATCGCTGCTTCGGGCGTAATAAACCTTTTTCTTCTCAGAATCTGGTATGGTTGATACAGTGCTGTTCACCTGATCCAGCACAGTTGTGTAAAAATTGATTAAATCATTTGCTTGGGTTTGATTTCCAAGTACAGTTCCCATAAATTTAATAGAAGGAATAATATTTGTTAAATTGTTATCTCCTTCAATATCTACTGCAGGAATTTCCCCAAACTTCTGTTGGATCTTGTTTATTGTATCGTTATCTCCTCCGTGTCCAACAAACACAATATCGGGTCCTTTGGAAATAACACTTTCATAGTTAGCTGTTCATTCTCCCTGTCCCTGACCACCGCCTAATACTGGTAGAGTTTTATATTTGTCGGGCATGTAATTGTTAGTACCATTTTGAGAGTTCCAGCCGAGCATGGTGTCAGGGGCCAGCATGTAAAGCAGTATTGTAACTGATCCTGCCGTGGAGTAGGTTGTATTGATCTCCGATGGTACTGAAACAGTTCTGCCTGCCATATCAGTAATTTGGCCGTTATTTGAGGATGTATCTTGCAGGTTTACATACACTCCAATCAAACCAATCACTGCTAAGATTGCTATTAAAGAGATTATAATTATTTTCTGATCTTTCATGGTTAACACAGAACTTTAACTAGAATAAGTTCTGCTTAACGACATGATCTAATATAGTTAGTGGTTGGAGGGCTGACACCCAAAAAATCACAATAAAAAGTGTTTCTATTTCAATTTAATTTCTTTTTAAGCAGTAAAATTTATTATATTAATAATTAAGCGATTATGATCTAAATATTTCGTTAGATTGTGGATATATAATCTAATTATATGATTAAAATTTAAAATATCAGAATTTAAATTTTGAAAATACATCCGATATGTATATATATGCAGTTTGGTTTATTTTTTAATGTAAAATATAACAATTCTTAAAAAAGGAAGGGACAAATTAAAAATTTGGTAAAAAACGCATCATGCTTGATGTTAATACTGAGTTTATTTTTTTGTATTTTTTTAACCGGAACTGTGAGTGCAGTTAGTTACACTCTTAAATACACAACCAAGGAATAAACCACATCATTCACCTAATTTTTCATTATTTTTGTTTGACCACTAACTATCTTTAATAACATCAAATTAGAATTAGGATCAAAAATCTTTTGAATAGGGATATAAGAAAATGGGGAATAATTACAAAATTTCAGAAAAAACCTCCGTAAGAAGGATAACACTCGAGGGAAGGGCGGAATCCATCAAGGATCTAAGATTTAAAAAGAGCGGATTTAAAAAGTGCATACAGTGTGGAAGATGCACTGGAAGCTGTCCATCAACAGTTATCCACAAGGATTTCAATCCAAGGGACATGATGCGCAGATTCATGTTCGAAGATCTCCACTCGGATCAGGTCAATGAAATCATATGGAAGTGTGGCCAGTGTTACTCCTGCAGAGCAAGATGTCCTAGAAATTGTAAAGCAGGATTAGGAGTAGTTGCATTACAACACAAATCCTATGTAGAAGGTAAAGCGCCAAAAAACATCATTGAAATTGCAGAAAAAATAAAGAACAATCTTTACTCCAAGGGAGAGACAATTACTCCCGAAAGTTATAACTTAAATTTGAAAGGAGAATTTGGGGAAAAAACTGCAGAAAGATGTTCTGATAACCATAAAAAACGTGGAAAACTTGGGTTTATGCCTGGGGATGCTCGTGAAATTCCAATCCCCGAAGATTCACTCGAGGGGGTGAGGTACATTTTAAGATCAACAGGATTCAAGGAGGCAAACAATGGATGAGAGTGCTAAAACTCAGAGTCACTACCTGTTTAAAAGTTGTACAGCAGGTTCCATATATCCTGGAATAGAACTATCAACCCGGTACGTGCTTGATACCCTTCAATTGAATTATGTAAACGATCCAAGACAATCTTCATGTACAGGATCAGGAGTACACCTTGGAGTGGTACCTATGGAAACTAACATGGCACTCAATGCCCGCAACCTATCTTTGGCTGGAGAAACTGATTCTGATGTCATTTGTATTTGTCCAATGTCCTACACAAATCTTAAACACTGTCAAAAACTTATTGGCCCAACATTTAACCATAGCATTTGATGCAGCTGTTCTTGGTATGGCGTCTGCAGCCATAGCTTTTATAGTTTCCAAGGTCAGGAGAAGATGGTACGAGGAAGAAATATCCAATTTGGAAACACTTGTTGACACTGTTTTGGAAGTGATGAAATGATCAAACAGAAAAGACGAGGAAGAAGAAGGGCGGTACTTTCTTCAGATGAAGAAATAGACCCCATGATCTACGCAGTAAATATGATAGACTGTATGCTTGTTTTGGCTGTTGGATTTCTAATATTCACCATAATATTCATGAACACCAATCCAAACGAAGCTTCACAAGCCAATGTAAACATTAAACTAGGCCAGGAATTGAATGAAACTCCTCAAAATAGTTCATCAAATTCCCAGACTGGACTGAACCCTGTGGGAACTGTTTATAAAGATCCAACTACTGGAAAGTTAATTTTGATGAAGAACTCTTGACTGAGGGTTCTAAATTAATTTTTTTTTTAGATTTATAAAAATCAGGAAATGTAACAAAATGATCTACGTTGGAATTGATGATACAAACAATGAAGAATCTGTGGGTACTGCAAAGTTTACTAGACAGGTTGCTTCAAAGGTAGCTCAAAAATTTCGAGTTTATGGAGTTACAAGGCACCAACTATGTCAGAACAACGAAATTGAGTATTCGGTACACAATTTCTGTGCAGTCATCCATGTTGAAGCTGATAAAAGCCATTTAAATACCATATTTTCCATTGCAAGAGCTGAAATTCTGAACAACTACAATATGGGGAGTGATCCAGGTCTTGCAACTGCACATGGCGACACTATTTCGTCTTTCGTGGTTTCATTTGGATTGGATGCTAAATACAAAGTTGTTAATAAGGATACTGCTATTAATCTCGCGAAAGATTCTGAAATTATAATTGAAGGTTTTGGTGAAGCAGGAAATGGTGTTGTAGGAGCGCTTGCAGGAGTTGGTCTTGCTAGCACCAAGAACGATGGGAGATTTGTGCAGCTTGGTGATCTTCGAAAAATTAAGCAGCCAGAACCTGTTCAGAAATTTCTAAAATCAGGGATTGATAAGATCATAACCTTGGATGGGGTGGCTGTTGAAGAGGGAATAATTTTTAACACCGATAACAAACCAGTTAAACCATCTCCCGTTAATGGGGAAATAGTTCTTTTTGTGGAACCTGTCAATAACATGTTCAAAGCAGTTAACAGGGATTAATAAGTATTAAACTGCTGATATAATTGTTTAAAGTCTGTTCTATCTACATATTATTGTCAAATATTTGAGAAATAAAATTTGTAAAAAAGCTTTAATTTTGTATTCAATTCTAAATATCAAAAATTAATAATGGTTTTAATCCTGGGAATAATATGTGAGACCCACCTGCACAAATATTGAGTGCCGGGGGCGGGATTCGAACCCGCGGCCTCACGGTATCCCAGGAAAAAGTCAGAGCACTTGCTTAATACCCTATGAGCCGTGCGCTCTAACCAACTGAGCCACCCCGGCATGGCTTATATGCTGTTTGATATCATATCACTTAAACCTTTCTATGGGGCTATTAATAGGGATATTTTTATTATTAATTCTATGGAGAAATTACTCCGAGAATTATGCTTCAAAAAGTAGAAATTACTTGAGATAATATATTAAGAGATAGAACGAAATATTTTTTTAAAGGCTGGTGACAATCATGGATGAACATGTTATAGAAGCATTGGGAAAGGCTAAGATTAAGGTAAAAAATGGGAAGGTAGTGGAAGTTGGTGAACCTAAAATTGATTACTGCCCAATATTTGACAAGTACAGAGGAATTAAGAAGCTCACACCCGAAACAATAAAGGAAAACATCGAATTTAGAATAGAGGATTTTGGGATGTGTACCGAAGATCGGACCATGAGGATGCATGATTTTCTTTCTTTTGGAGTATCAGAAACCCTCACAACCATTTTAGAAGAGGGTGAAATTGATGCTGTTGTTAGCGTTTGTGAGGGATGTGGCACAGTCATACTAACTGAACCTGAGCTTGTTCAGGGTACAGGTGGTAGAGTTTCAGGATTGCTAAGCACTTGTCCAATTGAAAAATTGATTGAAGAAGTTGGACAAGATAAAGTTTTAGATCCTGATAATGCTTCAATAGACCAGATAGCAGGCACATTTAAAGCCATTGAAATGGGATTTAAGAACATAGCAGTAACCATAGTGTCTGCAGATGATGCAATAAGACTCAGGGAGATTGAAGCTGAAAATGAGGATGTTAATATTTTCATATTCGTTGCCCATGTTACTGAAATGTCTGAAGAACATGCCATAACCATATTTAACCATGCAGATGTTGTCACGGGCTGTGCATCAAAGTATATACGGAATATAGGAAGAGAAAAGGAATATTTTGTTGCTGGAGATTCAATACCTATTTTCGGGGTTACAGATGCTGGAAAACGTTTTATGGAACTTAGAATTGAGAAAATTGGCGGAATGAAGGATAAAAAGGATCCAAAAATTCCTAAGCCTTTGATATAATTAATTATCTGTTACAACTACTTAATTCCGGGTTATTGTCCTGGAATACTAAATTACTCATTTAAACGTAGTTTTTATATTTTTAATTTACAATGTGGTCCGGATTTTCCTGTAATTAATCGAGACCTGCAAGCGCACGTATGAGGCTGCTTTGGGTGATGAGTCCCACAAGATCTCCATGGTCATCGATCACAGGAATTCTCTGATATCCTTTGTCTGCCATTATTTTGGTGATCTCCATTATGGGTGTTTTCTTATCGGCAACCATCAGATCTTTACTCATTAAGTCGTCAACCTTAAGAGTAAGGGCTTCTCCACCTGCTAAAAGAATATCTCTGTGGGTTATCATACCAACGAGCTTTCCTTCATCAACCACTGGAAGTCCACCAACATTGCATCGCATCATCTTCAGTTTTGCAGCTGCCAAAACATCTGTTCTACCGGTTACATGAACATCCTCTATCATGATCTCTTCTGCAACAAGGTTATCTTTCATGTTAATTGATCTGGACTTCGATATTTAAAATAGTTATTTGTTCAATGTAACGAATTCAAGATGTTTGATAAAATAACCGGACTTCTATGGAATTTATGGATTTATAAATTATTTGATCCCAATATCCATATGAAATAATTTTTTTGTATAACACCAATTTTTAAAATCAATAAATATTTGCAATCTTTCCAACAATTTCTTTAAGGTAGAAAAGATAAAGAAAATTACATCTATTAAAATCAGTTAAATTTTTCAAGAAAATTTTTGTTGATGAAAATTTACGCATGAAACAGAAGATAATTTGTGAAAATTTATTAAATTTACGCGTTTTAGATGAGGTATGAAAAGTGACCCAGATGCAAGATGCCCTAAGAGGCAATATAACACCTGAAATGAAGTTAGTAGCAGAATCAGAAGGTATTGATGTTCAAAAGATTGTTCGTGGATTGTCAGATGGACGCATTATTATTCCAAAAATGTAGAAGGAAAAACCAAAGCCATAGCCATAGGTAAGGGACTCAAAACCAAGATCAATGCAAATATTGGTTCATCATCCGAGTTAGAAAAGGTTAAATGGGAAGTTGAGAAGGCCAAAGCAGCAGTTAAATATGGTGCAGACACTATTATGGATTTAAGCACAGGTCCAGATTATCAAAATGTTTTAAATGCAGTAATGGAAGCTGTAGATGTTCCAATTGGGACTGTCCCAATTTATGAAGCTGGAATCACAGCATCGAATAGTAAAGGTGCTGTTGTGAACATGGATGAAGATGATATGTTCAATGCCATTACAAATCAGGCAAAGGCAGGTGTGGACTTCATAACTGTACACTGTGGCATAACCAAGGATCTGATTGGGAAGGTACAAGATTCAAACAGGATCATGGGCATTGTTAGCAGGGGAGGATCATTCTTAGCTGCTTGGATCCTTCAAAATGAAATGGAAAACCCTCTTTACAAGAACTATGATTATCTCTTGGAAATTGCCTCTGAATATGATGTTACAATCAGTTTAGGTGATGGATTAAGACCAGGCTGTTTACATGATGCATCGGATGTTTCACAGATTCAAGAATTGGTAACACTTGGAGAATTGGTTACAAGAGCCAGAAACGAGGGTGTTCAAGTCATGGTAGAGGGTCCAGGCCACGTTCCAATAAACCAGATAAAGGCCAACATCGAAATTCAGAAAACAGTGTGTAAAGAAGCTCCTTTCTATGTTTTGGGGCCACTAGTGACTGATTTAGCTCCGGGATATGATCATATAACTTCTGCCATCGGCGGTGCCATCGCAGCTTCTGCAGGTGCTGACTTCCTATGTTATGTGACTCCTGCAGAACACCTGGCAATTCCGAATATAGATGATGTGAAGGAAGGAGTTATAGCTTCTAAAATTGCTGCTGAAGCTGCAGATGTTGCTAAGGGGGTTAAGGGCGCATGGGATAAGGAGGTTGAAATGGCACATGCAAGGAAAAACTTTGACTGGGAAAAACAATTTGAACTAGCATTTGACCAAGAAAAACCTAGAAAATGTCGCCAGCGCAAACCTATATCAGAAGATGATATGTGTACCATGTGTGGAGAATTCTGTGCCTTACGCCTCGTAAGGAACAATATATAATTGAAGCTTCAATTTAGTTAGTATCATCCCAAACTATTTATAGTGTTTGAAACAAACTAATTAATTGTAATATTTTTTGAATATCCAAAAAAAATTGAAGGTTTTACCATGAAAGCAGAAAATTTAAATCAAAAATGTCCTGTATGTGGATGTACTGATAAAGATATATCAAGAAAAAGAGATGCTGGTCACAATGATGAGGCATTTTACATTCCCCATGTACCACAGGGAACCATTGGGGTAATCAAATGTAGTAACTGTGGCCATTGTTTTGAGTACTGTACAGATGAACAGTGTCTAGTTGAAATACACAAACTAGTTCTGGGTGAAGATAAGGATAAGCCGGATGAAAAAAAGAGCCTTAAACCACCTTTATTTAGATTCAAACTGTTCATCCCATATAAAATCCTTAAATAAGATATAATCTATTTTTTTATTTGTTTTACAGAAAATTTAATACCTATTTGGAACTAAAGTAAACATTGAAAAAAATTTCATGCCGGGAGGGCGAGACATATGAAAATGCAGCATGTAGAAGGTCAAAATAAGGGTAAATTAGTTCTTTTTGCACTAAGCACTTGTGGATGGTGTAAGAAAACCAGGGCATTGATCGAGGATCTTGATGCGGATTATGAATATGTATATGTGGACCTTTTGAAGGGTGAAGAACGGGAAGAATCAGTTGAAATGATAAAAAAATGGAATCCACAGTTATCTTTTCCGACCCTTGTGATTAACGATGACGTAACAATAATCGGGTTTAAAGAGGAGGAAATTAAGGAGGCTCTTGGATGAGCGACTTTGATGAACCAGATGAACAAGAAGTTGATTCATACTACAAAAAGGTTAAGGCAGACGCAGAATCTGGAGGATATCACCTCAATTCTGATGAAGAATTTACAAAGGAACTTTTAAAAAGTATACTCATCAACAAAAAACGTTATGGGTACGGTGCATGTCCCTGCAGACTCGCATCTGGTACTAAGGAAGAGGATCTGGATCTGATCTGTCCATGTGATTACAGGGATCCTGACTTGGTTGATTACGATGCATGTTACTGTGGGCTTTACGTTTCAGGCCAAATATTGAGTGGGGAAAGGGAACTCCAATCAATTCCAGAGAGAAGACCAACATCAGAAGAAAGGAAAAAGATCCAAGCATCCAAATCAGAAACAGTTAAAAACCTTTCAAAACCTGTTTGGGCTTGTAATGTATGTGGATATCTATGTGCAAGGGATGCACCCCCTGAAGTTTGTCCCATCTGCAAGGTATCAAGCGACAGATTTGAAAGGTTCATGTAACAATTTTTTCATTCCATCTATTTTTTTTAAATCAAGGAAAATCTAGAAGTATTCCTCGGGTTTCCAATTATTAGCTCAAAATTTTGGCTTTAATAATTTTTTTAGGGTAACCAATGCAAAACTATTAAATTAATTTTAATAAGAATTAATATTGGTATTGGAATAAAGTCAGGAACGTTATTACCAATTAATCAAATCAAATTCAATTAAATAAATTTTTTTAGGGTAGGCAGGAATTATGAAAGATTCACATGATGGTACGAGTTACAGTAAAATGGTTGAAGTTTACGAAGAACTGGATTCAACTACCAAAAGACTTGAAAAAACATCTATACTAGCAAAATTTTTTAGTGAGATAGGTAATGAGGATTCAGAACTTTTACCGGTGGTCACGCTACTCTCCCTTGGAAGGGTTTTTCCCACATGGAGTGAGGAAGAACTGGGAATAGGTTCCAAACTACTAATGAAAGCAATAGCATTGGTTGTAGGTGTAAAACCTGAGGAAGTGGAAGATAAACAGAGGGATGCTGGTGATATTGGACAAGCTGCCCAGGAATTATTTTTAAAGAAAAAACAGGCGACTCTGTTCTCCAGAAAGCTAACCATTAGAAAGGTGCGGAGCAACCTGATGAAGATGGCCACAGTGTCTGGAAACAGGGCCCAATCTAAAAAACTCGAAATATTACGGGAATTATTATCATCTGCCTCTCCAACCGAGGCTAAATACATAACCCGAACAGTTATTGAAGAATTGAGGGTTGGGGTGGGTGAAGGAACCATCAGAGACGCAGTTTCCCAAGCTTTCGATGTGGATAAGGCTATTGTTGAAAGGGCGCACATGCTCACCAATGATCTGGGACTAGTTGCAGAGGTTTCCAAAGAAGAAGGGGTTGAAGGTCTTAAAAAGCTTTCATTAAATCCTGGAAAACCTGTTAAGCCCATGCTTGCACAGCTTTCTCCCGGAATTGAAACAAGCATTACAGAGATGGGATGGGCTTTTTGTGAAACCAAGTACGATGGTATCAGGGTGCAGATACACAGACTCGGGGATGAAGTTAATGTTTTCACCAGAAGACTCGAAAATATCAGCAATGCAGTTCCAGAAATTGTGGAGTACATAAAAAAAGATTTACCACCTAAAAATTTCATTGTGGAAGGTGAAATAATTGTTACACGTGATGGAAAACCAATTTCTTTCCAGTACATTCTCCAGAGGGTTAGAAGGAAGTACGATATTGAAAGGATGAGAAATGAAGTACCTCTTAAATTGTACCTTTTTGATGTTCTTTACTACGAGGAACCGTTACTTGATGCTCCCTTTGAAAAGAGAAGAGAAGTTCTTGAATCAATTGTGAATATCACACCTGAAAAAATTGAATTAAGTGAACAGGTTAAGGTCACTTCAGAATCTGTTCAAGTGGCTCAGGATCTCTTTAACAATTCCATTAAAGGAGGTCATGAGGGTATAATGATTAAAGATCCAACAGCTCCATACATCCCGGGTATTAGGGGTAAAAAAATGCTTAAATTTAAGGCCGAACCTGAAACCCTCGATTTGGTTGTGGTTGGAGGGACCTATGGAAAGGGAAAAAGGGCACATTTCATAGGATCCTACCTCCTGGCTGCTAGGGGTGAGGACAACGAATTTAAAACTCTTGCCCATGCTGCCACAGGTTTGGATGATAAAACCCTTCAGGAACTTTCGGATCTAAGTGAACCACTCATAACCAGTAAGGTTGGAAGGCAGGTCCACATTGCACCACAAATCATTCTCGAGATAGCTTACAGTGAAATTGTTAAAAGTCCAGAGTACGAGTCTGGATATTCTCTCAGATTCCCTGTGGTTAAGAGAATAAGGAATGACCTTAGTTTGGATGATATTGACACAGTAGATAGGATAAATTCCATGTTCAAGGAATGAATCATCAATTATTTTTTTAGAATATATTAATACTTGTTGGCATAATAATATTACATGGTAAACCAAATTTTTTGGAGTCCATGGTATGAATGATGAGACCATCTACAAACTTGCTTTAACAACGACAATTTTTGGTATTGTGGGTATTATCCTACTTTCTGGCCAGTTATATCCTCAGGAATACCATATAAACGATATTAACCGGGGGATGCTTGATAAACAAGTATCCATTCAGGGTGTGGTTGAAGAGATTAAAAAGTCTAAAAATAGTGATACCTACTTTTTAGAGATTGCAGATGAAACTGGAAGGATAAATGTGGTTGTGTTTCACCAAACTGTTGAAGACTATGAGAAGTACAATTTGAAAATCAATGAACTTGTGAAAAGAAGAATCAGAGTCATGGGCACAGTAACAGAATACAATGGTCATTTAGAGATAATATTAACTGATTCTAAGTCTGTTAAATTGATTGCCTAAACAGAATGCAGAGGATTTTTTTGGATCAAATAACCTCCTAGAAAAAGTTAGATTCTTTGTTTCCATGAATCTTCAACATGATCCTTTTCTTTAAGTTAATTTTAATAGGTTTACATTCCATATCAATAACAAACTTAATTAATAAATAATTCAATCGGAGTTTTTTTTATGACAATTAAACGATTATTTGGAACATTTGGAGTTAGGAGAATTGCTAATCAAGAATTAACACCAGAATTTGCTTCAAGACTTGCTGCAGCATATGGGTCTATTGTTAGTGGGACTGTGGCTGTTGGAGGCGATCCAAGAACATCTACAGAAATGATCAAACATGCTGTGATTGCAGGACTTTTATCAGCTGGATGTAAGGTCATAGATCTTGGAATTTTACCTACTCCTGCAGTTCAGTTTGCAGTTAGAAACTATTATGATGGAGGGGTAATGATAACAGCATCACACAACCCTCCAAAATATAATGGACTTAAATTTGTTGATTCTGATGGAATAGGAATCAAAGATGAATGGGAACAAAAAATTGAGGCAATGTTCTTCGATGAGGAACCTGTAAGGGTATCTTGGAATGCTATTGAAGAATCAACTAAAAATCAGGGTATTGTGGAGGAATACATCGAAAATGTCATCGAAAGGGTGGACTCCCAACTGATTAAAGAGGCTAATCTCAAGGTAATAGTTGATTGTGGAAGTGGAGCTGCATGTTTCACAACACCCTACTTGTTGAGGAGGTTAGGGTGCCAAGTAACTACAATGAACTGTCAACCAGACGGATTTTTCCCGGAAGGAATCCAGAACCAACATCTGAGAATTTGGAAGAACTGAAAAATGTTGTTAAAGCCACAGGGGCAGATCTTGGTATAGCCCATGATGGTGATGCAGATAGGACCATATGCATCGATGAAAATGGAGAATTTGTTTTCGGGGACAAAACATTTGCACTGGTTGAAAAGGCTATGCTCAAGGAAAACGGGGGTGGAACCATAGTAACAACTGTTGCTACTTCTGCTGCAATTTATGACATTGCTGAGGAATATAATGGAGAAGTTATAGCCACAAGGGTGGGTGATCTTCTGGTTGCAAGGGAACTGAAGGATCAAAATGGACTTTTCGGTGGAGAAGAAAATGGTGGACTCATCTTTCCAGAATTTGTATATGGGAGGGATGCAGCCATGTCCACAGCTAAAATAGTTGAAATCATGGCAAAAGAAGCTAAACCTCTGTCTGAACTCATTCAAGAACTTCCTAAATACTGTTCTGCAAAGTTGAAAGTTGAATGTGCTGACAATCAAAAATCAACTGTCATGGACAGAATAGTTGAAGCAACCTCAGATCATGAAGTGGATACTAAAGATGGAGTTAAAATATTAACAGAAGAAGGATGGGTAATTATCAGACCCTCTGGAACTGAACCAATATTCCGATGTTTTGCAGAGGCTCAAACAGAAGAAGATGCATTGAAAATGGCTAAATGGGGCATCTCATTGGTTGAGGAAAATATGGAGTAAATTTCAACTCCCAATTCATTCTTTTTTTAATCGCTGTAAAACCCATAAAATTCAGAACAATATGCACACATGGGATACTTACCAAATTTATAATGACTTGAATCGTCTTTATTTATATCAAACTCTTTGAGGCAGAAGTAGCATTTTTCTATCTTTTCAGATTTATCGTTCTCAGAATCATTGCAGGCTTTTTCATTGTTTATTTTTTCACTGTTAATCCTAACACCCCAATACTAACTATTTACTGTGATCATAATGATCGAGTTGGTTTATGAAACTATCGATCCAAGAAAGATATATCCTTTCATAAATAAATTAGTTGAAACTAACCAACTGATTTGAATCATTGAAAAACCATCTGATCTCGAAAAAAATTTAATTCAAAATAACCAAATAATAATACATGATAGTCAAGGGTAAAAAACACAAGGTTGCTTGGGGAATCACAGGTAGTGGCGAAAAAATTCTTGAAACAGTAGAGATAATGGAGCAGATGAAAGAAAAATACAAAAACACCTTCGATATCCGAGTTTTCATATCCAAGGCAGGGGATCAGGTTTTAAAATACTATAATTTATCCAATACTCTTGAAACATTATTTGACAAAACATGGACAGAAATTAATGCAAACTCTCCATTTTTAGCAGGTAAAATCCAACTTGGATCGTTTGATTTTTTGTTGATAGCTCCTGCGACTTCTAACACAGTAGCAAAGATATCATTGAGAATAGCGGACACGTTACTGACCAACGCTGCAATCATGGGACAAAAAACTTCTACACCAATTTATATAATGCCAACGGATTTTAGAGAGGGTGAAACAGTTACAAAACTGCCAAATGGTAAAGATTTGGTGCTTAACATAACCCAGGATGATGCTAAGCATGTGGAGAATTTGTCTAACATGCCGAACACCACTGTTTTTGAGCATCCAAATGAAATTCCATCGATATTTGAGAAACACTCCAAGATTAAATAGTTGTAGATAAAAATTGCAGGGTCACTCTGAGCTTGTAAAGTCCTTCAGTATCTTCAACTATATCTGAAAGGCCACGGAAGTAATGATCAACATCACCAGATCCTGCGATGTTAACTTTTATAGGTTCAACATCGTTTATTTCACTGAAGAAATTGTTTATTTTCATTATTTCGGACATTGTCCCCTCAAAGTTCATAACAACACTACCGCCGGGTCTGGATTGGATTGTCACATTCTCTTCATTAATTTCCAAGGTTTTTTCATCTTTATACTTGTTGTGTTTCATATTTACTGTAAATACCACGTTGGTTTCATCCATTATAAACACCTACAAAAAGTTCAATAACCTGATTTTTTCACTACTATATTATTGGGCTGCAGACTATAAACTTGTTTTGCAATCATACAATTTGGGCTTACTATTGGCTGAAAGTAGATTTATGGGTTTAAATCTGGTTTTTAAAATTTATATCCGATCTCCCTCAAAAATTTCCTTCTGAAATCTTTATCATCTTCGTTCTCTATTCCTCTAGGTTTAAATCCATCTACAACACCTACAATTCCCCTTCCCTGTTCTGTTTCAGCTATTAGGATTTCAACTGGGTTGGCTGTGGCACAGTATATGTTAACTACTTCTGGAACACTTTTAATTCGATGTATAACATTTATGGGGAAAGCGTTTTCTAAAATTATTAAAAATGAATGTCCACATCCAATTTCAAACATTTTATCTGCTACAAATTCTTCTAGTTCCTCACTATTCCCTTCTGTTCTGACTAAACAGTCTCCTGATGCTTCTGAAAATGCAATTCCAAATTTAGCATTGGGTACTGTATTGAATATTGCTTCGTACAAGTCCTCAACTGTTTTTATAAAATGGCTTTGTCCAAGAATGATGTTGCAATCTTCGGGGGCCTCAACTTTTACTATTTTTAGTTTCATTTCCATGAAATTCCTCCAATCATCAGTTTGTTACTACTCTGTTTTTTCGGTTATTTCTAGATATGAACGATCATTTTCCTTACCCCAAAAAGATTAATTCTACTAGGGGATCATTATATATATCAGAATTTTAAATAAAAAATTATCATTAACAATCATTATAATTATTTTGAAGGTATTCTAAATATTTTTTTAGCTAATCAAGGAGTTCGAATATGAAAGAGAAAATGATAGAAATTGCCCAGCGTGTAAAGGAATTGAGGGAACTTTCTGATATTGAAACCGACGATATTGCAGCCAGTTTAAGTGTTCCACTGGAAACTTACCTGAACTATGAAGAAGGAAAACTGGATATTCCTGCAAGCGTACTCTACGAAATTGCACAAATTTTAAAGGTTGATATGGGGTTGCTCTTAACTGGTGAAGAAACCAGAATGCATATATTCACAGTTACAAGGAAGGGCAAAGGTGTGGGGGTTGAAAGGCGAAAACAGTACAAATACGAAAACCTTGCTGAAAAATTTATACACAAAAAAGCAGAGCCATTCATAGTTACTGTTAAACCAAGGAAGGATCTTGGTAAACCATCCACCAACTCTCATCCTGGACAAGAATTCAACTACGTTATTGATGGAACACTTAAATTGTACATTCATGATAACGAGATCATGCTTGAAAAGGGTGATTCTGTATTCTTTGATTCATCTTATGAACACGCAATGGAAGCTTTAAATGGTAAAAAAGCCAAATTCCTTGCGATAGTATTATAAAATTAAATTTATGAAAACTTTGGGGAAAATAGGGTAAAAAGAGGGAATTACACATGTCATCGTTACTCAATGAATTCGTTTCAAAAACTGATTTTGGATCATGCAGTGATTTTGAAAAAAACTTCAGGATAAACATACCTGAAGAATTTAACTTTTCTTACGATGTGGTTGACAAATATGCAGAGATGGATCCTGAAAAAATTGCCATGGTATGGTGCAACGACAACGATGAGGAAAGAACATTCACCTTTAAGGACCTGAAAATTTACAGTGACAAGGCTGCAAATTTGTTCAGGGAATCTGGACTTGTTAAAGGTGACACAGTTATGCTCACATTAAAAAGTAGGTATGAATTTTGGTTCTGCTTGTTGGGACTTAACAAAATAGGAGCTATACCAATTCCAGCAACCCACATGCTGAAATCCAAGGACATTGTGTACAGGATAGAAAGTGCAGATATAAAGATGGTAGTATGCATTGCAGAAGAAGGAGTGCCAGAATGCGTAGATGAAGCTGAAAAACGGCTTAAATCAAACAAAATCATTAAAGCAGTTGTTGGGGGAAATAAAGAAGGATGGATAGATTTCAAGTCTGAACTTGAATCTCAATCCTCTAAATTTACAAGACCAACTGGTGATGAAGCAACAAACCTTGATGATGCTTCAGTGGTTTATTTCTCATCAGGAACAACAGGACTTCCAAAAATGATCATGCATGATTTCGCCTACCCACTTGGACACATAATAACTGCCAAGTACTGGCAAAATGTAATTGATGGTGGGTTGCACTACACTGTGGCGGACACAGGTTGGGCTAAATGTCTATGGGGAAAAATTTACGGACAGTGGATAGCAGGCAGTGCAGTATTTGTCTACGACTACGATCGTTTTGATGCTGCTGAAATGCTTGAAAAAGCATCAAAACACGGTGTCACCACCTTCTGCGCACCTCCAACAATTTACAGATTCCTGATCAAGGAAGATCTATCCAAATATGATTTCTCCACGTTGAAGTATGCTGTTACAGCAGGAGAACCATTAAACCCTGAGGTTTACAACAAATTTTATGAATTTACAGGATTAAGATTAATGGAAGGTTTTGGACAGACAGAAACAGTCATCAGCATAGGAAACTTCACATGGACAGAACCCAGACCCGGATCAATGGGCAAACCTTCACCAGGATACAGCATTCATTTGATGGATAAAAAGGGCAAAATTGTAGATGTTGGAGAGGAAGGAGAAATTGTCATAGGAACCAAGGATGGAAAGCCTCCAGGACTCTTTTCAGGATATTATAAGGACGAGAAAACTACCAAAAAAGCATGGCATGATGATTACTATCATACTGGAGACACGGCATGGCAGGATGAAGATGGATATCTATGGTTCGTTGGAAGGAATGATGATATTATCAAGAGTTCTGGCTACAGAATAGGCCCATTTGAAGTGGAAAGTGCTGTTATTTCACATCCCTCTGTTTTGGAGTGTGCAATAACAGGAGTTCCTGATCCAGTTAGGGGACAAGTTGTTAAAGCCACAATTGTTTTGGCCAAGGGCTATGAACCATCTGAACAGCTTAAAAAGGAAATTCAAAACCATGTTAAGGCAGTTACAGCACCGTACAAGTATCCTAGGGTGGTAGAGTTTGTTGAAGAACTCCCAAAAACAATAAGCGGCAAAATAAGGCGTATTGAAATAAGAGAAAAGGATGAAGAGGAAAGCAAGTAAACAGCTAGTTCCATTTACAATTTCGAAAATAAAATACTATAAAATTATAAAGACTTGATATCATGACAGAAAAGAAGGATAAAAACGAACCCTATCCTGTTATAAACGCATTAGAATGTAAAGAATGTGAAAGGTGTGTTTTAGCATGCCGAAAGGGTGTTTTAAAAATGAGTGATTCTCTAAATGAACGGGGATATCACTACGTAGTTTACATGGGAGAAGGTTGTACAGGATGTGGGGATTGTTACTACACATGTCCTGAACCTTTAGCAATAGAAGTTCACATACCAAAAAAGGCTAAGAAGAAAAAAGAAAAGGAGGAGGATATAGAATGGCAACACAACTCATTAAAGGAAACACAGCCGTTATAATTGGGGCAATGTACGCAGGATGTGACTGCTACTTTGGTTATCCAATCACACCAGCAACAGAAATCCTCCACGAAGCATCAAAGTACTTTCCAATGGTTGGAAGAAAATTTGTACAGGCAGAATCTGAGGAAGCAGCAATAAACATGGTATACGGGGCATCAGCCGCTGGTCACAGGGTACTGACAGCATCATCAGGTCCTGGAATAAGTTTAAAACAGGAAGGAATATCTTTCCTAGCAGGAGCTGAATTACCATGTGTAATTGTGGACATAATGCGTGCAGGTCCGGGACTGGGAAACATTGGACCTGAACAAGCAGATTACACACAACTAGTCAAGGGGGAGGCCATGGAAACTACAAGAACATTGTTTTGGCTCCAAACTCCGTTCAAGAAATGTGTGATTTCACAAGGAAAGCATTTGATCTCGCAGACAAATACAAAAATCCAGTCATAATCATGGCAGATGGAGTTTTAGGTCAAATGGTCGAACCACTCCAATTCCCAAGTGAAGCAGTCAAACCAGAGATTGACACATCATGGGCTGTTTGTGGAAGTCATGAAACAAAAAATAATCTAGTAACATCTATCTTCCTAGACTTTGACCAATTAGAAGACTTTAATTTCAAATTACAAGAGAAATATGAAGAAATTAAAGATAATGAAGTGGATTATGATACTTACTTAGTTGAAGATGCCGATATCATCCTAGTTGCATACGGTATAAGCAGCAGAATATCCAGATCTGCAGTGGAAAAAGCCAGATCAATGGGAATTAAGGTCGGACTGTTCAGACCAAAAACATTATTCCCCTTCCCTGAAAAAGCACTTAATGATATTGCACAAAGGGATTGTAGTTTTATATCTGTTGAAATGAGTAATGGGCAGATGATGGATGATATTGTACTTGCAATAGGATGTAAACGTCCTGTAGAACTTGTTAACAGGATGGGTGGAAATTTGGTGGATATTGAAACAGTAACCAACAAAATAATCGAAGTTTCCGGGGAGAATAATGTCTAACGAACTAAAAGATGAGAAGATATTAGGAAAACCTGAAACCATTCTTAGTGAGTTTCCAAGGAAGGGTGGAAGTGCCCCAACAGCAACACATTACTGTCCTGGCTGTGGACATGGAATACTCCACAAACTGATAGGAGAAGCTGTTGATGATCTTAAAATTCAAGACAGAATGGTAATGACCAGTCCAGTTGGATGTGCAGTATTTGCATACTACTACTTCGACTGTGGACATGTACAAGTTGCTCATGGAAGAGCACCCGCAGTAGGTACAGGTCTTTCAAGGGCAGAAGAGGATGCGGTTGTAATTCTTTACCAGGGAGATGGTGATTTAGCTTCCATAGGATTAAATGAAACCATCCAAGCAGCCAACAGAGGAGAAAAAATGGCAGTTTTCTTCATAAACAACACTGTCTATGGAATGACAGGAGGCCAAATGGCACCAACAACCCTGGTTGGCGAAGTAACAGTCACCTGTCAAAATGGAAGGGATCCGCGTTATACAGGCTATCCTCTCCACATGTCTGAATTACTAAACAATCTTAAAGCACCGGTCTTCATAGAAAGGGTATCACTGTCTGATCCATCGCATATCAGAAAGGCAAGAAGGGCTGTTAGGAAAGCATTGGAGATCCAGAGAGATGGCAAAGGTTACGCATTTGTTGAACTTTTATCTCCCTGCCCAACCAACCTAAGGCAGGATGCTGAAGGAGCAGAGAAATTTTTGAATGAACAGATGGAAGTTGAATTTCCACTGGCAAATTTCAGAGATAGAACTGCCGAAGTTGAACCTCTATGCAGGGAACCTAGTGATTTTTCAAGGGAATCTCTAGACAAAATATTTGACGTGGGAGTGGAAAGTTCACTAGGAGTAATTGATGATCCTGAATTTGAAAACAAAGTGGTCAAGATATCTGGATTTGGAGGTCAAGGAGTTCTAAGCATGGGTCTTATACTGGCTGAAGCAGCTTGTAAGGCACGTAGACATGTTTCATGGTATCCATCCTACGGTCCTGAACAACGAGGTGGAACATCTAACTGTACTGTAATTGTTTCAGGGGAAATTATAGGCTCACCAGTTGTTTACAGATCAGATATTCTGGTAGCTTTAAACAGACCTTCCCTAGAAGAATTTGCAGAAAGGGTTAAACAGGGCGGCACAATCTTATATGATGAAGAAATAGGAGATTTCAAACCACCTGAAGGTGTTAAAGCCATTGGTGTTCCTGCATTAAAAATTGCCAAGGAACATGGGGTTGGAAAGGCAGCTAATACTGCCATGTTGGGAGTTTTAATGGAAGTATCTGATGATATGTCTGAGGATGATTTTAAAAGTGCTATTTCCCAAACATTTGCGAAAAAACCACATTTAATTGATTTAAATCTGGAAGTACTCTACGCAGCTGCAGAGTGGGCACGAGAAAATTTCACCAAGGATTGAAAACCAGATTCATCCTAAACCCTATTTTTTTTAAGGATCAACATGTTCTTTTTTTAAATTAAAAGTTGTATATCATATTATAACTAAAATTAAGCACTATTACTTCATTAATTCTGGATATTGTACTTAATAACCCTCAAATTCCATTTTAAAACAAACTTTAAGTAAATCAAACTACAAATAAATATAGTAACAAGATTTTAAGAATTTTCAGGGGGCTTAAAATGTCACAGAATTCTTTGTTAGATGATATTAGCATAGTTCTTTGTGGTGAAGCTGGTCAAGGAATTCAATCAGTGGAAGCCATACTTGTTCAGGCAATTAAAAAATCCGGATACAATGTTTTTTCTACTAAAGAGTATATGTCCAGGGTTAGGGGTGGTGAAAATTCCACAGAACTGAGGGTATCATCAAACAGGGTCACGGCCTATGTGGACAGGATAGACATATTACTATCATTGAGTGAGGGTGCTGTTCCACACCTTAAAAATAGGATATCAGAGTCCACAATCATCATGGGTGATGAAAAACAATTAAAATCAACCTCATTTGAAAACACCTTACCCATTCCACTTTTAGAAATGGCTAAAGAGATGGGTGGTGCAATTTTTTCAAATGTGATAGCGGCCGGAGTAATAGCATGTATTTTAAACGTTCCAAAAACAGTATTCAATGAATCAATTAAGGATATTTTCGGACGTAAAGGGGAAAAAATAGTAAATAAGGATATTTCTGCCGGAACTAAGGGTTATGAAATTGGAAAGAATATTTTGAATTCCAACAGATTGAACATAAATGTAAAAACCAATGAAAATGTATTCAATGAAGTTCTTCTAAATGGAACAGAAGCAGTTGGTATGGGATGTATTGCAGGAGGATGTAAATTCATGTCTTCTTACCCAATGACTCCTTCAACACCATTACAATCATTTATGGCATCAAATTCTGAAGAATTTGAAATGATATTTGAACAGGCAGAAGATGAAATTGCAGCCATAAATATGGCCCTCGGAGGATCCTATGCAGGGGCAAGGTCCCTAGTTGCAACATCTGGAAGTGGATTTGCCCTTATGGAAGAAGCTGTTGGGCTTTCTGGAATGATAGAAACACCAGTGGTGATTTACCTGGCACAAAGACCAGGACCTGCAGTTGGACTTCCAACTAGGACCTCTCAGGAAGATCTTAACCTGGCACTTTATTCAGGGCCTGGAGAGTTTCCAAGGATAATATTTGCACCAGGAAATCTTGAAGACGCATTCCATATTTCCCAACGGGCTTTTAACCAGGCTGATAATTATCAAATTCCGGTGTTCATACTGTCAGACCAGTACTTGGCAGATATTTTTTACAACATACCCATGATGGGCATCGATTCAACAAAAACTGAACATCATCTAATTAAAACAGATAAAAATTACATGCGATACCACCTGGCCGATGATGGAATATCACCTAGAGGTATTCCTGGATGGGGTGATGGCCTTGTGGTGGTTGATTCAGATGAACATGATGAAGAGGGCCATCTAACAGAAAACCTTGATATCAGGGATAAAATGGTTGAAAAACGTCTTAAAAAACTCGATTTAATAGAGCAAGATGTTTTGGCCCCTGAACTTATCGGAAGTTCGGATTATGAGTATTTAATCATTGGATGGGGATCAACCTATGGATCCATTGTTGAGGCTCTAAATAATTTAAACCATGATAAAATCGGCTTTTTATATTTCAAACAAGTATATCCCTTGGACAAATCAGTATCTGACTATCTGATTAAGGCAGATAAAACTATCATTTTTGAAAATAATGCTCAGGGTCAGTTTGCAGATCTTATCAAGCTAAAAACAGGTCATGATTTGCATAAAAAAGTTTTGAAATACAATGGAATGCCATTTTCAGTTGAAGAAATTGAAAAACACTTAAAAGAGTTTTTGGAGGCTTAATAATGGATTCTACACAGTTCGATGTCGAAGGTGCAGATGTTGCATGGTGTCCAGGATGTGGAAATTTTTCAATATTAAAAGCACTCAAGGAAACACTGGCAGAACTAGAAATAGCTCCTGAAGAAGTTGTTATGGTGTCAGGAATAGGACAGGCTGGAAAGTTACCTCATTACATCAAATCAAACGTTTTCAATGGTTTACATGGGAGATCTTTACCTGTTTCAGCCGCAATTAGGGCTGTAAATCCTGAAATTTTAGTATTCAACGTCAGTGGAGATGGATGTACCTATGGTGAGGGAGGCAACCACTTCATACACAACATACGAAGAAACCCAAACATCGTGAACATAGTCCATAACAACATGGTATACGGTTTAACCAAGGGACAAGCATCTCCAACAAGCCAGCTAGACTTCAACACACCACTACAGGTTGATGGAGTGTTTGAAGAACCATTTAATCCTTTGGCTACAGCTATTTCATTGAATGCTTCATTTGTTGCCAGAGCATTTAGTGGTGATATAAATCAAACTAAGGACATACTTAAAAAAGCCATAAATCACAATGGATACGCTTTGGTAGATATATTCCAACCTTGTGTAACATTCAACAAGCTTAATACTTTTCAATGGTTTAAAAACAACACCTACTACCTTGATGAATCCCATGATCCCAACGACAGGGAATTGGCCTTTAAAAGAGCCATAGAAACTGAAAAATATCCATTGGGAATATTCTATATCAACGAGAAAAAGAAAACATTCGAAGAAAGTTTATCGGTTTACAAAACAGATAAATCACCCCTGTTTACCCGGAAACAGAATTTGGAAAAATTAAAAAATCTCATGGAAACTAAGAGATAATGAATTAAGGGTACCATGATTCCATAGTTTATACACATGGAATTATAAAATGAGTTGCACCTCAAATTTTTTTTAAGAGTTCGATCTAAATTAATGAACATATCAAAGTAAGGTCAAACAGTATGGGAAAACAGATCTAATAAGGGGAAATAAAATGGATAAGATCAGAATATTATCATGGAACGTCAATGGAATAAGGGCTGTGCATAAAAAGGGTTTTTAGACTGGTTTAACAATGAAAAACCAGATATATTATGTATTCAGGAAACTAAAGCCGTTAGAAAGCAGTTTCCACCTGATATTAGGGCTGTAGATGGATATCAACTTTACGTGTCCGAAGCATCCAGAAAGGGCTACAGTGGCACAGCAACCTACACCTCACTCAAACCCGAAGGGGTGAAATATGGATTTGGTGTTGAAAAATTTGATACTGAAGGAAGAACCTTGATAACGGATTATGGAGATTTTGTCCTGTTTAACATATACTTTCCCAATGGAAAAATGTCCAAAGAAAGATTGGATTATAAGATGGAGTTCTACGACACCTTTCTGGGATATGCTGATGAACTGAAGGATCAGGGCAGAAACATCGTTGTTTGTGGAGATGTCAACACAGCACACAGGGAAATTGATCTGGCACATCCCAAGGAAAACTCAAAAATTTCGGGGTTCCTCCCTGAGGAAAGAGCATGGATAGACAAATTATTGGATCATGGTTACGTTGATACCTTCAGAGAATTTAACCCTGAACCCGAAGAATACACATGGTGGAGTTATCGTACACGTGCAAGGGAGAGAAATGTTGGTTGGAGACTGGACTACTTCTTTGTTAACAGGGAGTTCATGAAAAATGTCAGTGCAGCATACATCCTTCCTGAAGTGATGGGATCAGATCACTGCCCAGTTGGAATCGATGTCAAGCTTTAAGAGCTGATAAACAATTTCATTATAACACCTTTTTTTGAAACTTAAAAGTTTTATTATAAATACAACTAAATAGATACATTCAACTCTAAGTAAACATAACACTAGATAAATAATATTCAATTTTGAGAATTTTTTTGTTTAAACTAAAAAAATATATTAATTTAAATTTTGATAGAGGGAAGATCAATGGTTTATAAAGGTTTATCAGCTGAGTTTTTGGATTCATCAGGTTTGTCAATTGGAGACTTCATAAAGGTAGAAAAGAATGGAACATCCTATTTGGGAATACTTCTTGATAGAGCAGAAGATCCTGATGAAAAACACATTGTAATCAAATTAAACAGTGGTTACAACGTTGGAATAGATGTTAATAATGCAAAGGCAGAACTTGTGGAAAGTGGAGATAAACCCAAGATAGAACTGGCTCCACTCAACATAGAAAAGGATGCTGAAAAACCAGATATTTCAATAATATCAACGGGTGGAACAGTGGCTTCTGTAATTGATTATAAAACCGGAGCAGTTCATCCAGCATTCACTGCAGACGATCTGATACGTGCCAATCCTGAACTACTGGAACATGCCAATATAAATGGAAAGGCAATTTTTAACATATTAAGCGAAAACATGAAACCCGAATATTGGGTTAAAACCGCAAGATCAGTTGCTGACGAGATCAACAACGGAGCGGACGGTGTTGTAATTGCACACGGTACCGACACCATGCACTACACCTCTGCAGCATTAAGTTTCATGTTGAAAACACCTGTACCTGTGGTTGTAACAGGCGCTCAAAGAAGTTCAGACAGACCTTCTTCCGATGCATTTATGAATCTTATTAGTTCTGTTGTTGCTGCTAAATCTGATATAGCAGAAGTTAGCCTTTGTATGCATGCTGAGGAAAATGACTCCTTCTGTTATCTCCACAGGGGAACCAAGGTAAGAAAAATGCACACGACCCGGAGGGATACATTTAGAAGCATAAACTCCCTTCCACTTGCCAAAATACAAAAATCAAAACTTAAACTAGTTGATAAAGCTTTGGTTTACAACAAACGAAGCACAGAATCTTTGATATTAAAAGATGAAATAGAAGAAAAGGTTGCCTTTATAAAAAGCTACCCTGGAATTCAGGCAGAACTAATTGACTACCATATTGATAAAGGGTACAAGGGAATGGTTTTGGAAGGTACAGGTTTGGGACACTGTCCAGAAGGGTTAATTCCATCCCTTGAAAGGGCAGCAGATGAATCTATTCCTGTGCTCATGACATCGCAGTGTTTGTATGGATTGGTGAACATGAATGTTTACAGTACAGGGAGAAGAATTCTCTCGGCAGGAGTAATATCTGGCCTTGAAATGCTTCCTGAAACAGCATTTGTGAAACTAGTATGGGCCCTTGGACAGACAGACAACATTAAAGAAGTGGAAAAAATCATCCACACCAACGTAGCAGGAGAATTAGGAGAAAAATCATCTGAAAAATTCTTTTTGAACTGAATTTTCTGGGGAGGGGTGATCATGAATTACGAAGAATTAGGCCTTAAAATGGGATTAGAGATTCATCAACAACTTAACACTGAAAAAAATTATTTTGTCCATGTAAGTGTGAATTAATTGCTGAAAAACCTGATTATAAACTACTAAGATACCTTAGACCAACACAAAGTGAACTGGGAAAGATTGACAGGGCCGCCTTTGAGGAATCCCGGAGAAAACTTGAATTTATTTACGAATCTTACGATCATGAAACTTGCCTTGTTGAATCTGACGACGAACCTCCACACCCATTAAACAGGGAAGCTCTAGAAATAGCTTTGACTATAGCATCCTTACTCAACATGAATGTGGTGGACGAATTCCACACAATGAGAAAACAGGTGATAGATGGGAGTAATACTGGTGGATTTCAGAGAACAGGTCTCATTGCAACGGATGGACACATCGAAACAGAGCATGGGAAAGTTGTAATAGAAAATCTCTGTCTAGAAGAGGATGCAGCTAGACGTATAGGCGAAAAAAAGGGTAAAATAATTTTCAGGCTGGATAGACTTGGAATCCCCCTTCTAGAGGTAACAACTGACCCATCAATGAAACACCCCGAACAAGTTAGGGATGTGGCATATCAACTCGGTCAAGTTCTAAGGAGTACTAAGGTTAAACGTGGATTGGGAACCATAAGGCAGGATCTGAACATTTCTATTGCTGAAGGTGCGAGGGTAGAGATTAAGGGTGTTCAGGACTTGGATACCATGCCTAAAATGGTAGAAAATGAGGTTAAAAGACAAATTGGCCTTATTGAAATCAGAAATGAACTGCAGGAAAGAAACGCCCGTGTTGATGAGAACATTTATGATGTCAGCAAACTCTTTGACGACACAGAATCAAAAATAATATCCAATGCAGTATCGAAGGGAGGAAAAGTCCTAGCAATCAAACTAATAGGATTCAAAGGAATCATAAAAAAGAAATACAACCTGGAAGGCGTTTTGGAACTGAACTAGCAGGTTATGCTAAAAAGATGGGTGTTTCAGGTCTTTTCCATACTGATGAACTTCCAGCATACGGAATTACAATGGAAGAGGTAATATCCATTGAAGATCGTCTTAAACTTTCCAACCAGGATGCATTTATACTGGTGGCAGACGAAAAAGAAAAAGCAACAAATGCCATAAAAGAAGTTCAAAGAAGGGCAAAAACAGCCATGATCGAGGTTCCAGAGGAAACAAGAAAGGTTTTAGAAGACGCTAACAGCGAATATTTGAGGCCGTTACCTACAGCAAGCAGGATGTATGTTGAAACGGACATATCAACTACTGTAATCAAGAGGAATTACCTTGAGGAGATCCAGGCAAACTTACCAGAACTTCCCGACGAGAAAAAACACAGGATAATAAAGGAATATGGATTGAGTCATGATATCGCAAACCAACTGGTACGATTGGAAAGGGCAGACGACTTTGAGTACATAATTTCTAAAACAAATCTTGATCCAACAACAGTAGGATCTGCACTGGCTTACACACTTAAAGAGTTGAGGAGGGATGGAAAAGACATTTCAAAACTTGACAACGAAATCCTCGTGGAAACATTTTCGCTGGTGGACTCTGGTAAAATAGCTAAAGATGCTATTAATGAAATTTTAAATGGCATATGTGATAATATGGGTTCTCCAGAAGAGATAGCCATTAAACTAAACTTAGTAATGCTTTCGGAATCTGATGTAGAATCTATCATCGATGGTCTGATAGAAGAAAATATTGACATGATCAAAGAACGAAAAATGGGTGCTATGGGTCCTTTAATGGGTAAGTCCATGGCAAAATTGCAGGGAAAGGCCGATGGAAAATTGGTGAATAAATTTTTGAAAGATAAAATACAAAGTATAATCAGTGGTTAAGATTAGGATTTTCAAAAAAATTATTCATAACTTCAAATTCAGGTGAATAGTATGGAAGAATACGATATCATCATAATAGGTGCAGGTCCCGCAGGCTTAACTGCAGGCATATATGCAGGCAGAGAAGGTTTAAAATCTACTGTAATTGAGAAAAATCTTAAAGGCGGTAATGCAAATATGGCTCCAGTCATCTTAAATTACCCTGGTTACAAATCAATTCCCGGCATGGAACTTTTGAAGAAGATAGCTCAACAAGCAGAAAAGTACACTGAGATCAAAGAGAACGAGGAAATAACGAAAATTGAGAAAGTTGATGAAAAGTTCAAGATTGAAAGCTCCAAAAATGAATATTTGACCAAATCCTTAATATTCTGCTCAGGAACAACCTATCGTAAGATTGGAGTTGTAGGGGAAGAAGAATATGTTGGTCGAGGAATTTCATACTGTTCAATATGCGATGGCATGCTATTCAAGGGCAGAGATGTTGTTGTTGTAGGTGGTGGAAACTCTGCAGCAGAACACGCACTCCATTTAAATGATATCGGGGTGAATGTTAAATTAATTCACCGGAGAGGAGAACTTCGAGCTCAAAAGTACCTTCAAGACAAACTTAGGGATGAAGGTATATCAATCCTGTGGAATACAATTTTAAAGGAAATTAAGGGAAATATGTTTGTTGAAAGTGTTGTGCTGTACAACAATAAAACCAAACAAGAACAGGAATTGAAGGTTAATGGAATATTTATAGCGGTTGGAGAAGTACCAAACAGCCAAATAGCAAATGATCTGGGTGTTGAAATTGATGAATTGAACTACATTGTGGCAGACAGGGATCAAAAAACCAACATTCCTGGAGTTTACACAGCCGGAGACATTACTGGTGGCGTAAATCAGTTAGTTGTAGCATGTGGAGAAGGCGCAGTTGCAGCAGTTAATGCTTACAGCTATATCAAAAGGATGGAGTGAAACAACCATCTTTTTTATAAATATTGGGGAAATTTTATCATGAAAGTACGTTTTGGACCTGCAGGTCGTCCCATAAATTTTTCAGGCAATGCTAAAGATGCATGTGCGTATATTAAAGCTGAAGGTCTGGATGCATATGAGTATCAAGCCACATATGGAGTTAAAATATCTCAGAGCTCTGCAAACGATCTTAAAAGCAGTTCCAAATCAGAGGGTGTTTTGGTTTCAATGCATGCTCCATACTACATTAACTTATCCTCAAACAAGGATGATGTGATTGAACGATCTATCCAACGACTTGTACAATCTGCAAAGGCTGCAGAATGGATGGGAGCCTACAGAATTGTTTTCCATCCGGGGTTCTACACCACATATACACCTGAAGAAGCATTAGTTAGGTGTAAAAACGCAGTAACAGATATTTTGGAAAAGCTGGACTCGTTAGGTGTGAAAGATTTTTGCTTTGCACCTGAAACAACTGGTAAAAAGTCTCAACTTGGAAACTTGGATGAAATAATAGAACTGTGCAGATCATTTGATAAATTCCAGCCTACCGTGGATTTTGCCCATGTTCATGCAAGAAATGGGGGTAAAATAGTCTCTAGGAATGATTATGCGGGAATATTTGAAAAACTTGAAAATGAACTGGGAATAAATTGTTTACATTCTCATTTCACCCATATAGAATACACGGACGCAGGTGAGAGAAAACACCATATTCTAGGTGATCATAACTATGGACCACCACTTAAACCGTTTATCGAAGAAATTATAGAATGTGGATGGAAGGTTACAGTTATATGTGAGAGTCCACTAATTGATCAAGATGCGATAGTGATGAATGATCTCTACACAGACTTAGTGAAATTAGAATAAAATGAAATATTAAATTCTGGATGATTTTGATCTATAATCTGAATATAAAAAATTTCTCAAACCAACTTTTTCTATGATAACTTTTTTATCGTTTGCATTACACATTATGTTCATAACAAACTGATGAAAAATTGATCTAAAAACAAGAACTCAAGAGTTCAAACTGATCAAATTTATAAAATTTTTAACTAACAAAAAAATAAACTATATAATCAACGTAATTAACGGTAGGTATCCTAGTGAAACTGAATAATATAACTCCTGATCCTTTGGTATCAGACAAAAAATCATTAAAAAATATTAATGAACCTAATAAGGATGCTAAATTGGTTGTACTCCAATCAATAGGCTATCCTTTCCTATGTAACTTGGTTGAAAATCCCAAGATAGAAATATTCGACAAAGAACTCTTTGAATTGTATGCAAAGGAACAGTGGGAGGGATCTGTTGTTTACGAAGGATCGTTCCTATTTGACCAGAAACTACTACCAGACTTTGCATTTAAAATAGTTAAGGTCCATCCAGATAATTCCAAGATCACCTCAAAAACATCCATTCTTCTGGTGGAGGTACCAGAATCAGCTGAGATCAAGAAGGTAGAATCCAGCGTCAAGATGGAGGATGTTATAGGTCAAGAAAGGGCAAAAACCAAGTGTAAAATTATCACCATGTACTTGAAGGAACCTGAAAAATTCAAGGAATGGGCACCAAGAAATGTTCTTTTCCATGGAACTCCTGGAACCGGAAAAACCATGCTTGCAAAATCCCTTTCAAACGAACTCAATGTTCCACTCTATTTGGTGAAGGCCACAAGTTTGATAGGTGAACATGTTGGTGATGGGGCCAGACAGATACACGAACTATTTGAAATGGCAGCTGCAAATGCACCTTCAGTTATTTTCATAGATGAAATGGATGCAATAGGCCTTGATCGAAAGTTCCAATCGTTAAGGGGTGATGTTTCAGAAGTTGTGAATGCTCTTCTTACAGAGATGGATGGCATAGATCACCACAAGGGAGTGGTAACCATAGGTGCAACCAACAATCCTCATTTGATTGACTTTGCAATCAGAAGCAGATTTGAAGAAGAAATAGAATTCACACTGCCTGGTGAAAAGGAAAGAAAAGCAATTCTTGAACTTTACATTGGTACGCTGCCACTAAAAACAGATTTTAATATTGAAAAACTTGTTAAATGTACAAAGGGTATGTCCGGTAGGGATATTAAGGACAGGGTTTTGAAGGTTGCGCTCCACAAGGCCATATTTGAAGACCAGGAGATCATAACATGGGATCACTGTAAGTACGCCTTAAAGCAACATAAAATCAAATTGAATGAACCAAAGGGAATGTTCGCTTAAATATTTATGATTCCCTTTACCCATTCAAACAATTTAATAGTATACTTTTTTTCATCTTTTAAGAAGTTTTTAAAGACAATTTTTATAAGTAATAAAATGGTTTAGTAATTAGGAGGATTAGTAATGGGGCGAATGAGTATTAAGGATATAATCATCGATTCATTGAAATATTCTGCCTCTGACTTGAAAATTCTTCTTTTGTTGGGCATTGTGCTGGTTATTGCAGATCTTGGTGACGAACTTGCCTTTCTTGGAGATATATCTAATACAGTCAAATTAACAATATCTGTTCTGGTTATTTTAATTGCAATTTTTGAAGCGGGATACGTGTTCAGAATAATAGAAGATACAATCAAAGGATCCAGTAGTTTACCCAAACTCAATGATTTTAAGCGAATGTTTATTCATGGATTAAGTGAAATCATCCTGATCTTTATCTACCTCATTGTTCCAGTTGCACTGGTCATGATTTTATATGTGTATTTCTTCGTTGGTGACAATATTGACGACTTAACTGTTTTTTCAGGACTGATACTAATCCTCATAATATGTTTTGCAGTGGCCATACTCTCCTTGTTTCCAGCTGTAATGCTTCACAGGGCCAATAATAACACTGATATCCGATCAAGTTTTGATATTCCAGCAATTTACCACAAAATCCTGAGAGTGGGAATTAAAAGACTGCTAATTGTATATTCTGCCATTATTCTCTTAGTTGCAATCATAAGGGCGGTTATTGTACCTAACATGGATGGGATCGTACCGTTATTCATAGGAATAATCTCAGATATGTTAATAGCACCGTACCTGTTAATATTCACATCAAGGGTACTGGGATTACTCGATAATTAGCAAGTGAAACTCTTTAATTTAAAATTAGTAAGATGTATTGGGTTAGGATTAGTTAGCAATTTTTTTTAATTTGAATCGAAGTTTTTGAATTTAATATCGGTAACTTGGTTATTGAAAAGGGTTTCAGCAGCTTTTATGGTTGTTTCATCCCCATTTTCTGCGGCTTTTTTAAGATTTCTGATAACATCGTTAAAAATTCTTTCCACAAGGACTCTGGTAAGGTTGTCAACAACTTTTTCACTGCCATTCATATCTCCAAGTATCTTAAACGCTTTTTGAGTCTCTAACTTCCTAATGTTTTCAGCAGAAATTCTGATTTTAGATATGATGGGTTCAACTTCTAGTTGTTTAATGGATCTCTTCAACAGGATCATCTCTTCTGCCACGATCTCCTCGGCATCACAGGCTTCAGCTTGCCTCATTTCACGACTTCTTTGTGCTATACTTCTTAAATCGTCGATGTTGAAGAGTTTAACTCCCAGTTCTGCTACTTCTTCTTCGATGTCTCGAGGATTTGCGATATCAACCATTACCATTGTTGAAAGATTTTCGCTTGGAACTACTTCTGAAATTTTGTCACAGGTTAATATTGGGTGAGGTGCTCCTGTTGCACTTATAACAACATCAGCATCTTTAATTGCTTCATCGAGTTTGTCAAAATGTATTGCTGATCCACCGAGTTCCCTTGCAAGTTCAACAGCCCGGTCATGTGTTCTGTTGGCAACAACTATTGCTTTCAATTTTTTTCTACCAGTGCCTTAGCAACCAGAGTTCCCATTTTACCTGCACCAATAACCAAAACCTTCTTGCATTTAAGGTTACCATGCACATTTTCTGCAAGTTCAACAGCAGCTGATCCAATGGATAATGACCCTTCATTAATTTTAGTCTTCTTACGAACAACTTGCCCTACATGAACAGCTTTCGTAAAGATGGTTTCAAGCATTTGACCACAACACCCATCTTTGACACTCCTATTTTTGGCATCTTTTATCTGCCCGAGTATCTGATCTTCCCCAATGATCATGGATTCTAAACCTGAAGAAAGTCTAAGAAGGTGTTCAATGGCATCATCATTAGAATCAGTAACAAAATTTTCTATTAAACTTTTATCAGGGTATTCATTTAACACTAAATATATTTCTGCCCGGTTACAAGTTTTTAACTCCACATATTCTCGTACATCATAAGTTGTTATGATCTCTTTAAACACGATCCCGAGTTGTTCGCTTGATTTTTCCATCTGGTTGATGTCTGCGGTTTTATGATCAACCCTGATATTTAGAATCAATTTTCTTTTCTCCATGAAATTAATAATGTTATAAGAATTACAGATCAGAGTTGGATATCACATTGGATTAATGGTATCTATGATCGTAGATGCATGTCGTTTGGCAGATTCCAAATCGCCTTTGTTTAACAATTCTTTAATTTTTAGATCCTCTAAAATTATGTAAAGATATTCCCTTCGAGTTTTCTGATCATCAATATTTTGTTTTAAGATGTTTCTAGCATAGTATTGTAGTTCAAGTTGGTATATATCCTCAGGTTTTATTACTTTTTGGATCTTTTTTCTTAACTCCTTTGACATGAGAGGGCTCTTCCCACCAGTAAATATACATATTTGTACATCGCCTATGAAAAAAGATGATGGTACAATGAGATTTCCATCATTTGGATTATCTGCCCGGTTAATTAGTTTGTCTCCGGACATTTCTCCAACCTTGTAATTTAATTCATGATCTCCAGAAGCTGCAACAACAATATCTGCCCAGTCAATCCACAGACCAAGTTCATCAATGGTTTTTACAATGGCTCCAAGTTGAACAAGATCATCATTCACATGATCACCCATTAAAACAACTTTGGCGCCAGCATCTAAAAATCTTTCACATCGTCTGGATCCAACCTCCCCTGAACCTACAATCAAAACTTTTTTATCTGCCATGTTGAGGTAGAGAGGAGTCCAACCCATCCTATAACTCCAAATCTTTCATTTTAAGCAGTTTAGCTGCTTTTTTAACGTCATTATCGCATTCCTTTAATACTTGAAATGCTTCTTCTTCTGAGACGTTGAAGGTTTCAGCAAGTGCAACAACACTTTCCTTGGTGTTTGATTCTGGTTGTCCTACTAACTGTTCGGATAACTGTTTTTTAAGGTCCATATATTCATCAACACTCATATCGATCCTTCTCATAACCATGTCCCTTAATGGGCATGGTTTTGAAGGTTTACAACACCATACAAGTGAACCGAAGCAGGTTCCTTCTCCTTGACCAAGTTTGGTTTCTTCTCCAAATTTCTCTTTAATTTCTACGTATTTTTGTGCAGTCAGTTCTGCATCTTCAAGTGCGTATATTACTGGACAGGGTTTAACTGGTGGACAGCAAAATGATAATGCCCGTTTGTCCCCTCCCCTGCATACATGTGATGGTGAATCTTCCCATGCCATTATTTTATTCCTCCGTAAGCATCTTTTCTTTTTCTTTTGGAGTTAAATCTTCAACAATTTCTACTGGATCGCCTATTTTCAAAATTTTCCCGCCACGCATGAGTGCAGCTCTATCACAAACATCCAACACGAAATCCATATCATGTGATATGATTACGAATGTTTGGTTGAGTTCGTCCCTAGCCCTCTGTATTGAATCTGTAACTTGAACCCTTGTTATGGGATCCATGGTACCTGTAGGTTCATCTAAAATAATAATGTTCGGTTCCTTGATCAATACTTGGGCTAAAGCTACCCTGTGGCGTTCTCCCCCACTAAGTTCATCGGGATATTTAGTAAGTAAACTGTTGGCATATTCTTCATCAAAACCAACAGCCTTTAACACATAAATAGCTTTCATCTTTGCGAATTCTGCTGGAAGTTCGAGACTTATGGCCTCAGTTAGATTTCCTAGCACGTTTCTGTGGGGATATAAACTGTACTCCTGGTGCAAAATTCCAAGGTAAGGAATGACACGGCCTCTACCAAAGGGACCTTTCTGTGTCATGTCGATCCAGTTTTCTCCCAATTTAACTTCAATGTTCCCGTTACTGGGTTCAGTCAATCCATACAATATTCGCGATAGTGTGGTTTTTCCTGCTCCGCTTAAACCAACTATTCCAAATATCTCACTTTCCCCAATTTCCAGATCAATTCCGTCAACAGCCTTTACAACACCCCTCTCAATGGAGTAATAGTGCTTTTTCACTCCGTCCATCTTTATTATGGGTCCTCCAGTTTTGTAGACTTCCTTTTTTCGGGTAGTGGGACTTGATCCATGAACTTTTTAACAACAGTATCGGGATCTCCTTCAACAATAATTTCTCCCTTTTCAAGCCAGATTACATGGTCTGACAATTTTTTCATTACTTCTGGCCAGTGGGAAGTGATGATCATGGTAGTACCCTTATTTTTCACTCCTTCGATCAAAGCTTGATGCAGCAGTTCAGCTGTTTTAGGGTCGAGTGTACCTGTGGGTTCATCAGCCAAGAATAACATAGGTTCCTTGGCTATTTGTCTTGCAAGCACAACCCTCTGTTTTTCACCACCACTTAGATCTCTGGCAATATGTGTAATTCTGTGGGCCATTTGAGCCATTTCAATCAGATCAATAGCCATGTAAGTACTTTCTTCTTCATCGTGACCAGTTATTGATTTTAAAACGTTATCTATGACAGTATCATCTTCATAAAGTGCGAAGGTTCTTTGAAGCATGATGGAAATTCTGCGCTTAATTGCAGCAAATACCTGTCTTTCACAATTCCAGAAATCAATAGTTTTTAATCCAAATTCACATCCGCACCCACATCCACAGATCTTTCCAGCTGCAGATGGAGGTTCAACCCTGAGACACTCCGGACAAATTGCAACTGTATACAAAATTTGCCCATCATCGGGTCGGTATTCTTTCATTCCACGAAGCATGTTTAGGAGTACAGATTTTCCAGAACCACTTCTTCCCAAGATACCCAAAACTTTTCCTTCGTCTATGGTCACATTCAAATTTTTCAAGATTTTAACATCATTAAAAGATTTTGAGACATTTTTAAGTTCTATAAATGACATTCGACCACCTTCTATGAATTTGAGATTTTTTAGCCAAAGAATTACGTTTAATTATTTTCAGAAATATTTATTAGTAAATTATTTGATTCAAACAATATATAATTTCACGATAAATTTTTTTACATCTTCAAACTACTTGAGAAGTTTGAAACATCACCCCATATTAAATAAGGGACATGTCAAAGGGTATATTTCCTTTAATTGCGGCTCTGGCAATGGATATTCCATCTGCTCCTGAGGATAACATTTTTCTTGCAGAAACAATATCCTTAATTGAGTTGTTTCCAATGATAAATGCATTAGTGTTCTTTTTGGCCCATGTTATGAAATCATAATCAGCAGAGTCGTAGCCTGGTTTCATAGCATCTACATGAATATAATGAGCTCCAGCATCTTCAATTGCTTCTAATACTTTTAAATAGTTTACTCCCTTTACATTGGCCCGGATTTTGACAGATACTTGTTTCGAACATCCCTCAACTGTGCCGTGCACCAGGTTGTGAAGTTCATCAGGTTCGTTCATCAGGGCCTGTCCATAGCCAGATTTAACAAGTTCTACCTGTCTGCAGTGGGCATTTATCTCAACAACATCCACTTCAGGAATTTTAGATATTTTTATGATGGGATCAGGGGTTATTGCACGAAGGTTTACAGACACTCCAACATTTTCATTGGAACCGTCTTTGATGTATTTAGCTTCACTTGTAATATGATTTACCAAGTCATGCTCTTCTACATGGAATTCTTTCCTGCCCCTTTGAATTATTTTTAATCCAGCATCGATGGATCCTTTTTCTGCATTGTACCCTCCAAGGGTCAGAAGATCAAATCCATAATCTATCATTCCTCTGCAGAACTTTCCATCGGTTACACCGGCCATTGGCGCTAGTACTTCAATGGGTTTCCTCCGTAAAATTTTTATGAAAAAAAAATTAGAATTAATTAATTCTACAAATCCAATTAATTTATTCCTAACTACTCTTCATTTTTCATAACATGCACTAAATTATATGTGAACCCGCCCCTGATCTCTTCTAGAGCCAGATCTGCTAGATTTGCAGCTTTTTCTGCGGTTGGTGCTTTACCAACACCTGCTTTAAGAGCAATGTTTATTTCATCTTCTATCTCTTCTATGATCTTAAGTAGTCCTTCAGGGTTTAACCCGTTGCACGGAGACATGAAATTGTCTCCTCCTATGAAGAAAAGAAGCGAACCTTTTTCGATAAGTTTTTTCATTAAAAAGTGTTGGACCCGATTAACTATAAAAGAAGTATCATAGGCAGGGATAATGTCTGTTAAAGAATCTGTAATCCCGTTTATGTCTATGTGTGCTATTTGTACGAAACTTTCGTCAGCTTTCACAAGCCCATCAATGGCAAGAACTTCAGTCCTATCTTCAGACTGGGCTCCACCATAATTTTGAAGAGCATTTGTTGCTTTGCGCTGTGCTTCATATGGAGTTTCAGCTGCTCCAACTCCCATACTTATGGTAATTGGGTATCTATTTCCTATGGATTTTTGAATCCTTTTATGATCCTCCATATCCACACCGTTTGTAACTGCAAGCATGTTATCGAAACGGGTGAAAAATACAAGTCCTCCCTTAGCTGCAAACTGTCTTTGAAGATCTGCGTAAAGTTCTGATTGCAGAATCTGAAGGTCTGCTTCGGCCCGAGGTGTTGGTGTTACAGTCCATGGACCATAGTTATCGATCTGAATTAGAGTCATTTGAATCATATAATTTCACCCAAACTAATTTTGGCTAACATCATTTTATCACCGATGTTCTTCATGTTGGTGTTTGTTACTACTGCCTCTGGTATTAGTCTTTCTATTTGATCTTTGTAGTCGACATCTTCGAGGTCAATAATGAACTTGTCTAAAAATTTAGAGTACATTTTTGCAACACCAAAACATGATACATCATGTCCTAATGCATTCATAAATTTTGCTGCAGGCCCACTAACAGGAGAATTTCCTATTATTGGGGAAATACCTACAACATAAGCTTTTTCAAGAGTTTTAACCACATTTTTCATGGATATAATTGGCCATAAAGAGGTTATGGGGTTTGAAGGCCCTAAAATAACCATTTCAGATTCTTCAATAGATTCAATTAGACCAGGTGATGGTTCGACTTGGTTGTAGAAAATATCTTTAACATGAGGTTTTCCCTGTTTTTCAATGAGAAATTCATGAAATTTCATTTCACCTTGGTCTGTAACGATGGTTATATTGGATTTATCGTTGCTCATGGGTTTGATTTTAGATTTAATCCCTAAAGCATTTTTCTGAATATTTACAACCGTGGATAATGGATATTTTTCCATAAGCATGGTTTTTTGAATTTTTGTGGCCCTATCTTTGTCTCCAATTCGAAGAGTTTCAGGGCAGTTGATCTCCTTTAAAGTTTCATGGGTTATAAATGTATCATTCTCAATACCATACCAAGTTTCCGTGTTGACGATCCCTGCTAGGGTATACATTACTGTGTCAATATCTGCAGCAACATAAACCCCTGAAAAGTAATCATTTTCTAGAGTGTTGACTATGATGTTGAGATTTTTTGGATCAGAAACCTTAACAAGACCCTCTAATAATTTAGGGGTACCAGTCCCTCCTGAAAGTACAGTTATCATGTTGATCAACTAGTGTTTTTTAATATAAAAACGTTATTATCTAAAAATATCAAATTTCTTGGGTCTTAGAATTGGTTTAATATCTGAGGTGGTGGATCTCAATTTTTCAACGTATTCCACACCCCGTATTATTACAACTGGCAACCCCTCATCTGCTTGGCCCATCACAATGGAAGCTGCTGCTGATAATTCATCTGCAACAGCTATGGTGGTTGTTTTAAGTTCTCTCTCAAAGAGATCCTTTTCTCCTTGTCTGTTCCAAACTGGAGTTATGCCCGATACTCCCAGTGAAACCCCAACTGCACCTTCCCTGAATGGACGGCCTTGGGTATCAGATAATATTACAGCTACCTCTTTTCCTGTAGCAGCCTCAATAGTTGTCCGAATTTGGGAAGCACTCTTATCTGAATCCTGTGGAACTGGTTTTAAAAATCCAGTTTCTACATTGGACTCATCGATACCTGCATTTGCACACACAAAGCCCTGTTTTGTCTCGGATATTATGAAGTTAGGCCCTACTTTGATAATTTCTACAGATTCATCAATTATTGTTTGAACGATCCTAGGATCCTTCGATGTTTTTTCGGAAATTTCTAGGGCTTCTTCGCTGATATCTATTGAATCCAGTTTTATTAAGTTTCCTTCAGCCTTTGAAACCACAGTTTCTGCAACTACAAAAACATCATGGTCCATTATTTCAAGACCCTCAGATTCTGCAGCTTCGATGATGATGGTTCCAACATCATCTCCTTGACTTATCATTGGCATGTTTTTAATGCCAATGAGTTTCACACACATTTCTACACCTGTTAAAATTTATATTGAACTCAAGTTCCATTTATCTGTTCCAAATGCAGCTGCAGAAGTCACAGGATTGGTAAATTCACTGAATTTTCCCTGGTCCATGATGTACTGTGCTGCTTCCTGGGCATTCTTTGCTTCGTACTTCACTGTTTTCGGTTTAACCTGTTCATAAGTTGAAATGTATGCACAGGTTCCCTTTTCAAGTTTTTCCACGATCAGATCTTCATGGGTAACTATTCCAATGTAGGAATCTCCACCAAGGGTTGTGACTCCTGCTATTCTAGGGGTGTTGAAATCATCCTTTTCATAGTCCATTGAAAGTAAGGATAAGGCCATCGAATCCCTAATATTCATTCCAGATGCTATTTTATCTGCAATTACGTCAGTGTGACCTCCGTTTGATACCACTGCCTTATCCTCAATGATTCTGATTGAATTGTATGCTATGTATGGATTTTTAAAAACATCCTTTTCATTTCCTTCTGTGGGAACTATGGAGACTCTGTCTTCAAATGTTTTTGCGGTTCTGTTTGGAAAAGATCGGCTTGAAACCCTGTAAGCCACAAAATTTCCAGTTTCTGCTGTTCCTAATGCTAAAATTCTTCCTAAATACACGTCATCACCTTTTTTTACTTTTAATAAAATATTATAAACAGACTATCAAATTTATTGTTAGGATTGTGGAACATTCACGGCTTGTTCTGGAGATATTCCTGCGGGAGTTGTAATGACAATGGCCCCATCTTTAGCTTTTATGTTTATATCTCCCTGATCAATAACCGAGGTATGAACTGCAATTGCACCATTTCTAATGTCTTTAGACATATCCACACCATTTACTGTGACTGTTTTCAATCCTGCCACTGGAATGAGGTAATAATCAGAAGGTCCTGTTGTTTGATTGATCTGTGGTTTTCCAGAGTCGACATCAGCAGATCCTTGAAAACTTGCTGCAACCATTAAAAATATTAAAATGGTAAAAATAACATCTATAAGGGGCACTAAATTTACCTGGGGACTGCTTTGTTTCAATTTGTTTCTATATCTGCTTGTATCCAACACCATAAGAATTTCCCCACGTCTACTAATTTCATACAAATTATTCAATATTATAAATTTATCACTGCATCAGTTTACTTTCGATGATCTGAGGATTCAAATTGCATTTTTCCTTTATTATATTGTTAATACTTCGATCTAACCTGTTTGGATCGATTGAAATCCATATATTTGCTTCGGGATCAGAGATATGCCTGACTTCAATCACTCCGTTAGATTCTTGAAGGGCTTCAATAGCATTTTCTATGCATGAATCCACTTTTATACGGATTTCTGCAGTTCTCCAATTGGTCATTTTCTTTGCAATATCAATTTTATCGATTTCTTCTTCGATTTTACTGTTGATGTAGGAGAACAGGGGTAAAATGATGATGGCAACAGTTAAACCTGCAATGGTAGTTATAAGTGCGATGTATATTCCTTCAGCCATTTGAGAAGTATTTGCAGAGATTCCCATGGCTTTAAACGTCACCCAAATTCCAATAACCGTTCCTATCAAACCAAGCAGTGGCGCTATTTCGATTATGGTTTTAAGGCTGTTTAAACCCTTGGTCATGTTTCCCATTTCGACTATGAAAACCCTTTCCATTGCATCTTCAACCTCTACATTGTTTCTATAGCCGATCTTCAGAGCTTCAGAAGTTATCTTAGATATGGGGTTTTGGTACTTTCCAAGGGAACGAAGGGCCTCTAGGGATCCTCCCCTTTCCATTGACTCATTCACAGTACTCATTATTTGGGGTAAACTGACTTTAGAAACCTTTCTAAGGTACAAAATTTTTTCAAAAGAAAGTATAACACCGTAAATCCCTATTATTGTAATTATGTAGGTAATTATGCCTCCACTCTTGAACATTTCTAAGATGGTGGCAAATGAACCCGTAAAAAATTCGATTATCATTTTAGCCTCATTTTTTCAACTGTAGACCACGATCTTCTGACGAAGATTGGAAGCTCTTTGTAGGGTGTAGCTTTCAAATATGCAACTGTCTTAGGATCGCTAGGATAACCCGATCCAATCTCACCAAATTCTTTTTTATCCGGGAAATTTCCTGGTCACGTTCAACCTTAGCAACTATGGATGCAGCAGAAACAATGGGGTAAGTATCATCTGCTCCATGTTCTGCAACAACTTTTAGATCCTCTTGAAAATTTTCTATTTCGTTAGTAAATCTTTCTGGTTTAACATCTATGCAGTCTATGTAGGAAATGTCTGGATCACAATTTCCAATGATCTGTTTTATGGCAATCTTTTCGATCTCGTTCAAGTTAACATCCTTGGATCTTAAAAGATCAATATCTGCCGCACTAATATGCACGGGGTAGCATTCAGCAATTTTTTTAATTTTCCTGTGTAAAACAACTCTCCTTTTGGGAGTGACTTTTTTAGAATCCTTCAACTTGAGTCTTTCTAGATATTTCAATCTTTCTTCTTCGATTGCAACACCACAAACTACGAGGGGTCCTAAGACTGATCCTCTTCCTGCCTCATCTATACCAACGATCTTCATTTTATTAATTCCAAATTTTAAATCAATAACTCAAATTAAATAACCTTTCCTATTCAGTTTTACATACAATTTTTTGAATGGAAGATAGAAAACTGTTAAAACCAGAAAAATAGTAATAAAAAAAGTAAATAAATTATTTCATAGCTTTTAAACGTACTTCAGGTTCGAGAGCTCTTGGTTCTGCTGCAACTATGGCAGCTCCTTTAGCTACTACTGTCATGGGGTCGTCTGATATTTCGACTGGAACTCCCACTTCCTGATAGATCCTTTCTTTCAATCCCCTTAACTGTGAAGTTCCACCCACAACAACTGTTTTGTTGTAGACACCGGAAATTAGTTCGGGGGACATGCGTTCGAGGACTACTGCGAGTGCTTCAATAAGATTCTTAACTATTGGTTCTGCAGCATCAGCAACGATTTTAGAATCAATTTCGACCTGTTTAGGTTTGTTGGTTTCCATTGATTTTCCTATTGCTGTGTTGGTTAAATTTTCAACATCTGCATTAGAATGGACCATACCCACACCAATTTTGGCTTTTTCAGCTTCGTGTATACCAATTTCTACATTGTAAAGTTCTTTAACCTTTTCTACAATATTTTTATCGATATCATCCCCACCATCCCTGATGGTTTCTATGTCAGTGATTCCTCCGAGGGAGATCACAACGATATCACTCGAACCTGCACCTATGTCTATTACCATGGTACCTGCTGCTTCTGCAATTGGTAAACCTGCGCCTATGGCTGCAGAAAGTCCTTCACTTATGACGAGAACGTAATTTGCACCTGCTTTAATACCAATTTCTTCAACGGCTCTTTTTTCAACTTCTGATGCATCTCCAGGTATGCCAACAACTATTCTATCTATGCTAGCGTTCTTTTCACCCGAGCCTTTGTCAATGGCATAAACTAAAAGAGCTTCTGCCTGTGCAATACTTTCAATGACACCCTTCCTAAGGGGTCTAACAGCTATGATATCTTCAGGAGTTCTTCCAAGCATGGATTTTGCTTCTTCACCAACTGCTAGTACGTAGGCAGGGTCTTCTTTTTTAACAGCTACCACTGATGGAATTTTATATAAGTCGAATTTATCTCCTGATGGTTTTGCCACAACTGTGTTAAGGGTTCCTAAATCGATCCCTAGAGTGTCTGTGAGGGCTTTCTTTTTAACATCTACTTCATCATTTTTCTTTAGAAAATCGAACATTTCACTCCTCCTTCAAAATTTTGTTGAATTCAATTACAAATATCTTATTAACCTTAGCAATTTCTTTAATTTTAGGAATAACCTCTTCTTCTGCAGAGATTAAAACTGTTGATAACGCTACATCTGCCATTTTAAATAACGGGTCGATGGTGCTGCGTACGAAATCTGGTAAAACATTGGTGATGTAGACATCGGTTTCTATGAAACCGGTAGTTTTGTCTTCAATAAGAAAATTAATATTTAATCGGGACTTTTCACAGTCACCCATGAATTTTTTAATGGAATTTTCAGGACCCACAGATAAAATTAAATTGGGTTCATTCAATACGTAATACGGGGCTATTTTCAGATATGCACCGCCATTTTCTTTGCATAACAAGCTTAAATCTCTAATCTTGTTTATGTCTCCGTGTAACAAAATAAAATCGAATTTTTTGGTTACAAATGATTCTTTGCTATTAATATGTTCTCTACGAAGGATTTTAACCCTGTCCTTGTCAGTAATAGCTGCGTATGCAATGTTATTAACCATCTCTTCATTTCCAGCTATAACGCACCATATTTCGTCGGATTCCTGCATGGTGGAAACTTTGGCAGCTTGTCTCAAGGTTTTTATCTTATTTTCTATCATTTTTACCACGCTTACAGATTGTGGAAAGATTCATTGATCGATAAATTAATGAAAATTTTCTATATTATACTCTGATACCTTCCAGATTCAAAATTTAAATGTAAACATCAATGTGTTATTTCCGATGTATATACTCTTATATATTAATTGATCTATTTTAGAATCTAATTTAAATAAACTTCTATAAAAATTTTCGAAGTCTTAAAAGTAACATTAAAAAAATCTACAGATCCGTCCCTTCCACCCACCCCAAATTTTAACTTTCCTTGATTGTTAATTAGCAAATAAAAAAATCTTTGATCTGGTTGGAAAAGATCATCAATCACCTTAGGATAATATTCAACTAATATTAGGCTGAACTTCTTTGTTTTTAATTGAAATTTTTTGAAATTATTATATTCATTCGAATCTATTGATTTTAATATTACATTATATAAACTTTTAGGTATCAATTGACATAATAGTTTAGTTAGCATCTCATAAATTGATGGTTTGTTACAATTGTTATTAATTTAAAAATTTGAGTATGATATTTATTAGTTAGTAGATTTAATAAAATAACAAAATTTACTGATTCAAGGTCTAATACTAATATAATTGTTATCCAATAAGAATATTAACGGGATTATTTAAAGTGGGGAATTCATAGTGTTTGTTAAAGGTTTATCAAAAAAGAAAATTGGAATTTTATTAACCATTGCTGTGTTACCATTCCTTTTTGGTTACTTTATCATTAGTTTCATCATTTTTTCAATAATAGCATTTTTCATGCAGTTTTTCAGAGATCCCAAACGAAAAATTCCTGAAGGGGATGGAGTTGTTGTTGCACCTGCAGATGGTAAAGTGCTACAGGGAAAAATTGACTTCTTAAGGATAGTTACTGTGAAGGACGATCCTGTTATGGGAAAAATATTGAAGGACGGTGAAAAGGGAATTTTAATTAGCACATTCATGTCACCATTTGATGTTCATGTTCAGAGAGCTCCTGTTTCTGGTAAGATTTTGGAAACTAAATATTATCCTGGTAAGTTTAAAATTGCCATGGGAGATGTGCATACAGTAAACGAAAAAATTTAATTGTCATTGATTCAGAGTATGGAAAAGTTGGAGTGATACAGATTGCAGGCTTCGTTGCCCGGAGAATTGTACAGTATGTGCAGCCTGGGGACACAGTTACGATAGGTGACAGGTTGGGAATGATAAGATTTGGATCCCGGGTTAATTTAATAATTCCCTATGATAAATTTAAGGTGATGGTTTTTGAAGGGGAAAAACCAACAGCTGGGGAGACTATAATGGCAATGTTCAACAGTGAATTGAATGCTAACTGAAATATTATAACTGGAGTTTTTTAGAATGAATATCAAAAATTTTATGTCCT
Organism: Methanobacterium sp. ERen5; assembly: GCA_024167805.1. Taxonomy (GTDB): domain Archaea; phylum Methanobacteriota; class Methanobacteria; order Methanobacteriales; family Methanobacteriaceae; genus Methanobacterium_B. The sequence goes on from CP099988.1 coordinate 1,419,420, forward strand.
ACGCAGATTTGGTTTCGCTAGCCAATGCTTCGTTTGGATTTTTATCGATAATAATGGCTTTTAAAGGGTATTTGGACATTGCAGCACAGTTTATGTTGATTGCAGTCATTTTTGATTCGCTTGATGGTTGGGTTGCAAGAAGAACAAAAAGAGTGGATCAGTATGGATTTGGAGAAAATATTGACTCATTATCAGATGTAATTTCTTTCGGTGTTGCACCGGGAATGCTTTTGATTACAGCTACTTCATCGTTTGGGATACCATACCTTAATATAGGAGTAGCACTCCTAATACTATTATGTGGGGTATTAAGACTTGCAAGGTTTAATGTAATTGCTAATTCGGGTGAAGTTAAAGATGAAAAATTTGTGGGCTTACCCATACCAACAACTGCTTTGATCCTGGGATCATTTTATCTTTCAGGCGTTTTCCAAGCAGATTTGGCAATGCTCATAATGGTTGTGGTATCATTGATGATGGTTAGTACAGTTGAGTATCCTAAATTTAGGAGTAGCAGCGTTGTTGTTATTGGAAGTTTATTGATATTTTTAACGTTACTGCCTCAGAACTTTTCATCATTAATTGCAAATATTCCTGCAAAGCTTTTATTCATTGTCTCTTTAATATATTTAATAACGGTACCTTTTATGGGTTTATACTCCAAGCTCCGCAGAAGTGGTCCAAATGTTAGATAAGATATTAGGAAAAAAAGATAAAGATAAGAATGACACGCCTGATCTCCGAAAGAACGGCAAAAAACCGGATTCGGATAATTCAGATATAGGCGGTCGCTTAAAAGACATGGTGGGTAAGGTTTCTGGTAAGCCCAAGGACGACGACAATACGAGTAAGTCTGATTCTAAGCTAAATAGTTCATCTAAGCCTAAAATTGTTTCGAAGAAACCAGCTGCTGAGCGAAAAATGCCTCGGCCAATAACCAAACCAACATCCAAACCAACAGATTCTAAGCCGAGATTAAGAACTCCTGAGAAAAAGAAATCCGGGGGATTAGCAGGGATTGGAGGAGGATTCGGGAAGAAACTTCCTGAAGATGATCAAAGGACCCTTGTAGGGGCTGCGGTTTTTGGAATTATATTGATCATTTTAGTAGGAGCTGGCTATTATTTCTTAGTTTATGGTCCGTACCAAGACACACTAAACAGTGCTAAAATGGCCAAGATAAATGAAGTAAACTCTTATTTCAAAGGCGCATTATCTGCGGATCCACATAAAACTCTTCTTCTAGCTGATATTGATTCAGGTCAAACACCAGATCAGGTTCTAGCTGTAGATGTTATAGGACCTGCAACCAGTGCTTGGAGAGATTATCAGAATCAACAGATAAATCTTAAGAAGGATCCATATAACAGGGTTCAAATAAGTTATTCGGTTCCTTCACAAGCAGGCGGTGGAACCAACGGAACAGCAGCCGACACATCTACTACGGGTGGAGCTGCATCCAGTGCTAATGTTAAAAACTTGATATTAAACACCACGGCAGCGGGAATAATAGTAAATGAAGCAGATGCAAGTGTACTTGCTAACATGGAAATTGTTACCCCAGATACTGTTGCGGTTCCAGTTTACATTTCAAGAATACAAGCTGCAGGTGGTTTAATTAATGTTGGTGATTCAGTTGATGTTTATCAGAACGTGAACACAAGTGCTCAAACATCATCGGGTAACAACACCACACAGGCACAACCAACAACAACCACTACATCATCACCAGAAATAAGTGGAGCTACTGTGCTAGCTATACTTAGAGATACATCTAATGGTATTTACACTTCAACTGATGCAAACCTAACACACCAACAACAATTTTCAGTTAACGGTGCAGGGGTTTCCACATTAACCAGTCAATCTGCTCAGGGTAATGTTGAGGCACTTCTAAAGGCAGGTGCATCGAGAAACTGGAATGAAGCTCAGATCACTTCGCTCCTGAATGCATATGGTTGGAGGTTATCAGACTTTGAAAGGGTTTCGAATCTAGGAGATCTGACCAATAATTACCTGGTTGTTCTGGAAGTACCAAGGGAAAATGCATTGTGGGTTATTCAAAACGACAATGTTGTGGCAGGTTCAAGTCTTTACCTTGTTGTTCCAACTCAAAGAGCTCCTGAATGGATGATAACAGAACTCCATCAGATATATGGTTCATAAAAAAATTTTTATAGGGTCTGCAGGGATATGCAGATCTTATCTTTACTTTGTTCAAGGGTAATGGGGATATAAAATGGATTTTAACAATATTTACATTATTTCTGTAGCTATTCTAGTCATAATAGTAGGATTAGCATCGACCAATATGGTATCAGCAGAAACATTTGGTGAAAGTAACGATCAACAGGCATGGATACAGGGAACAGGGTCCACGCTACAGTTCACCTACCTTCAAGCCACCATCTGCTTAACTGTTCACAACAACAACGATCATGCAGAATTCTTCAAGGTCAGCCAGCAGTACACTGGTGATGGATCTGTGTCTGTTACAGGGACTAATTCATCTTCTATGGACTGGGTCATACTGTCAACCAATCCTTCCGCAATTAGAATGATAAATTCCATCAATCCTGCAGGGGATTTGGGATGGGAAATTGATGCGGGACAGACAAAAACTGTGACATTTGCACTCAAGGAAAGCAGCCCACCAGCACCTTTTTATATCCAGAGGGGAGACTCACCCAATACTTTTTGGCCAACAGTAAATGATCCCGGATTAACATCAAGTTGGTTCCTTCCAAACGAATTGGAATATTTAAACCCAAATTTACAAGTTGTTAAATGGCAGGGAACATTCTTCTTCTATCTCAAAAACATGGTAGCTTCCGGTCCTAGGGTTGAAGGCATAGTTAGGGCTCCAATAGTACCAATGAACTCGGTTTTAACCAGTAGTTCTCCAAAAGTGAGTTATATAGATAATGAGAATCCAAGTGCTCAAACAGCTGCATGGGACGTTACATTATATCCTGGTCAAACCAAAGGATACTCCTACACGTACACATATCCAAATGGTACATCTGTAACACCTGCTAACAAAAAGACAGGTTCCACACAAATTAACGATCCAAGCCATAAAAATGGTTCATCAACACTACCAACTAAAAATACAGGAGTGCCTTGGGGATTATTCCTTATAGGCGGGATTATTATAGCTGGTGGTATAATTTACGCTAGAGTGCTACGATAAATTTATTAGTTGGGAGTTCATTAAGATCAAAGAACTATGAAACTCTCAACTTTATTCGTTTTAATTGGAATAGTAATCATATCCCTCTACTGTTTGATTGAAGTTAGTTACTATGCATCGTCGGACAACAGTTCTCAAAACAGCACAAATACTCCTTACATAGAAATTCCATCTATAAATGTAGATCAGGCAATTAACAATAAATCCGTGGATTATGGAATTTATTACGATGCACAATCTGCTAAACCAAGTTTTGGAACAACAGCTCTTTTTGGACACAGGACCTTTCATGGATCACCGTTTTTAAATCTTGACAAACTCAAGGCTGGAGATAACATCACTGTGACATGGCCAGGGATAGGTAATGTTGAGTACGCGGTTGTTAATTCAACAGTAGTAGATGATTCATACAGATTGAACATTGAACAGGGAAATAAACTGTTTTTAATAACCTGTTATCCATTGGGATCCGATGCACAGAGACTCATAATAGAAGCTAATCAGGTATCCCTTTATCCAATTAATAACTCCCAACCCCATACTACCGAGCCTCCATATGGAATATTTATTGTGGTGGGCTTCTTTGTTGGTGGCATGATCTTGAGCTTTTTGTATCCAATAAAGGATGATCAGTACATTATATTTTTGGCAATTGTGGCCATCACAGCATTTTTGGTGCTGGCGTACGTGTTTCCCATTCCTCCAGATGCAATTGAATCCCAACTTTCATGGTTTAATAATTTGTTAGGTGTTTAAAGTGAATGCAGAAGAAAAGTACTTTGATAATATAACAAACAGAGAAAGAGCTATTTTTGAAGGGGCTATAACAATGGGTGCTTTGTTCCATCAGTTTGTGGGGACTCCTGTCAATATTGATTCTGTTGAATCACTTGAAAAAGCAATTGAAGCAGCCATGTCTATTCAACCATGCGTTTCTAGGGTTGAAGTAGGAATAGATCGTAAAAAACTGGAAGAAATTTCCAATGAATTTGATTATGTTTCTTTATCTGGTGAAATGTTGGATGTGAAGGTAACTACGGTCTGCTCTGATAAACAAGCGATGATCAGATTGAAGTTTGTATCAGAACTAAATTATCCCCTTATGTACGTTGAAGATGTTGATTAAAGCTATGGCCACATAAAAGGGTTTATATAACTTAAGTTACATAAAGATACACATATAACATAGTTATGAAACAACAGGGGTGATTGGTTTGGTTAATTGGACTGCGGCATTTGTGGGATTCATACTCGCGGTTATCCTTTCAAATGTTTTCGGTTATTTCATGGGTTTTGTTGGAATAAGTATTGGATTGTTTATTGCCGGCATAGTTGTAGGACTCATGGTAGGTGGTGGAGTTCTCACTGGATTTGGTAATGGGCTGGTTGCAGGAGCATTTGGTGCAATAGTGATCTCCATCATATTATTAATAGGTGGAACAATAACTGCAGGACTCGTAGGATTTGGTGTGGCAGCAGCAGCATCTATTGTATGGATTTTAACTATCTTCGTTACCAGCGGATTTGTAGTGGGAGTTGGTGGTGCAATAGGATCACTTATTAGTGGTAAAAACTAAACTTTTTTTAATTTTTTTACAAATTTAATTGGAGATTTTTGTAGTGATAATTTATCCAGATAACAGCATGTTCACGAGTCAGTCATTTATTATTGTCATACTTTTTTTAGTTATACTTCAACTTAGAGAAAGAAGGGTTAAACCATTGGGTTTAATGATCATGCCAGTGTTCATGTTCTTTATATCCATATTTTTAGTGGATGAAGTTTTATTCACTAGCTTACTTAATTTTATTTTGATAGCTGGCGGTTTTGTTTTGGGCACGATCATAGGCTACGTGGTGGCTTCATTCATGAAGGTGAAGTTGGATAAGGACGGTAATGTCCTGATAAAGGGGTCTGTTCTAGCTGTTGGGGTGTGGGTTCTTGTTATAATTTTAAAATTTTATGGAGAACAAACATTAGGATCCACACATTACATCGACTTCAATGTTTTGACTTCAATTTTTATTATGATGACACTGGGTGCTATGATTTCACGCAGACTCATAATTTATAGAATGTATAGGGAACATAAGCTCTCGATAAAAAAAGCAGAGGAATGAAACCAGAGTTAATGTGTGATCTATGATTTTTTAACTCCTTTTTCTTGATTTAATTATTTTTGATGCGAATATGGCTGCACCAAATCCATTATCTATGTTTACAACAGCAATACCTGGAGCACAAGATTGTAACATGGCATAAAGTGCTGTGAACCCTCCTTCACCAACTCCGTAACCAACAGATGTTGGTACACCGACCACTGGCACATCAACCAATCCAGCAACAACGGATGGTAAAGCACCTTCCATTCCTGCAACAACAATGATTACTTCCACGTCAGCATCAAGCATTAACCTAATCTGGCTAAATAATCTGTGAATTCCTGCAACACCCACATCATAGGATTTCAAAACTTCGCATCCAGATTCTTCTGCAACTATTCTTGTTTCTTCTGCTACTGGTATATCTGAAGTTCCTGCTGTTATTAAGCCGATTTTACCAATTTTTTTACTTCTTGTGTTCTGATGACCAAAATTCTTGCCTTTGGGTTGTATTCAATGGCCATATTTGGGGTCAGGACTTCGTTGATTCCTTCTGCCATTTGTTGGTAACGCTGATTAGTGAGTCTGGTAACGATAATTCCATTGTTGGAGCAACTTTTTATTATTTTGAGTAATTCTTCATCGTCTTTACCCTCGGCAAACACTGCTTCGGGAATTCCCGTTCTCATCTCTCTGTGGATGTCCATCTTTGCAAAATCTTCTAATTCAACTATATGATCGTTTCTGAGCATTTTTTCAGCTGATTCAACTGAAATTTCACCATTTTTAAGTTTTTGAAGTATATCCTTCATTTTTTCCCTCTAAAAATTAAGCTAGATTTCATCCAAGTTACTATTTATATATTTGAATTTAATTAATGTTGAGGCCATACTTTACCAAGTTTTACAATGGGGTATTATATTGTAGGCGATATAAAATTAAATAATAGGTGTGCAGGTGATACTATGTCAAAACTTTCAGACGAAGATAAAGCATTTGAACAAAGCTTAAAGGGTAAAATGGGATGGAAATGTTCCTGTTCATTGGATGTTGTCGATAAAAAATGTTCTTTAAAAGAAGTTGTTTGTAAAGAGTGTGGAAAAACCTTTAAAACTAATAGTGATACTAGCTATTGTTTTGATTGTACAAAAAAGATTAAATAATAAATTGACTTCTATTTTTACAAATTTTTCACTATGAATACATTATTTTTTAAAAATTAGTATAATGTTCATTTGATTTTAATAATATGATTATTTTGTTTAAATAATTGGGCTATGTTTGGTATTAAATTTAGTAATTATACTAAATTTTGGTTCTGATACCTATTTTGATCCAAATGTTTATATAACATGAGATTCAATTGTAAGTTGTCGGAAAGGGGCTTCCTTCTTCCGATACTATACACTTCAAAATAGAAGTTATGAATGAAAAAAATTTAAAAAAGTTTTAAGAGGTTAAAATGGTTAAGAAAATTGCTGAATATGGTAAAACTAAAATTAAAAGGTCCAAAACAAAAACAGGCCCCACTGAAGCCATAGCACATTTTCACATCAAAAACTCAATGGTTCGTGGATCTATGCTTCAAGTTAAATGTAAAGAAAATCTTTTGGTAGAAAACCTGCAAACCAAGATAGGAAAATCAAACATTGTAGAAAAAAACATCTACAAAGATGTTGTTGAGTATTTAGAATGTATTAACCTCGGTGGAGATTAAATCTAAAGATATTTTGAATTTATATATTATTTTGGACTTAATTCGCTACAGATAGTCGATTATTGGAGGAATCGTAATGAAAATGATCAGAGCAATTATTAGACCTGAAAGGGTTGAAAATGTCGTTGACGCACTTGATAAGGCTGGATTTGTGGCCATGACTAAAATGGAAGTTATTGGTCGTGGAAAACAAAAGGGTATACAGCTTGAAAATATTTACTACGATGAAATACCCAAAACAATGCTGATGTTGGTGGTAGAGGACGAAAAAGCCGATAAAATCGTAGAAATAGTCACAGACACATCTTACACAGGAAACTTTGGAGATGGAAAGATATTCGTAAGCCCTGTTGATGAAGTTTACACTGTAAGAACAAGAAGCAGCAGTTTATAGGGTTTAAAAAATAAGGATGTTTTAGAAATGAAAGAAATTACCGCTATTATACGCCCAAAAAAGGTTACAAGGACTAAAGAAGTCTTAGATTCATTAGGATTTCCTGCAATGAATGCATCACGAGTAATGGGAAGAGGAAAACAAAGGGCGATCCTTGATGAGGTTAACTTTGAAATTGATGATCCTGCTCTGCTTGAAATGGAGGGTGCCATGAAGTACATACCAAAGAGAATGATTTCATTGGTTGTACCAGATGAGGAAGTGGCATTGGTGGTTCAGGCCATTATTAAAGTAAACCACACAGGACAAATAGGTGATGGCAAGGTGTTTGTAAGCCCTATTGAAGAGGCGTTCCGGGTTAGAACATCTGAACAGGGAGATAGTGCAATTACTTAAAAAAATAGAATTTATCAGTCAAAACATTTCAACATATTCGATTTATAACAATTTAGGAGAATTATTAATGCCTTACAAACTTTTAGAAGTGGATAAAAAGATCCCTCAAAGAAAAAATCATGTCTATGTAAAGCATTGCTCAGACCCTGAAGACGAAATTCCAGACTGCAATACTAAAACAGTGCCTGGATCAATGTCAGAAAGGGGATGTGCATTTGCAGGAGTAAAAGGAGTTATCACCGGAGCCATAAAAGATGTTATACACGTAGTTCATTCACCAATAGGGTGTACAAGCTATGGATACGGAACCAAAAGATACCCAACAACACCAGACATGCCCAATGGTGAGAAGTTTCCAATAGAAAACTTCAACCTCAAGTACATACTGGGTACAGATCTTCAAGAATCTGATGTGGTTTTTGGAGGAATGAAGAAGTTAAAAAAATCAATAATTGAAGCTCATAAAGAATTTCCAGAAGCAACTGCAATTTACACTTACTCAACATGTACAACCGGATTAATTGGAGATGATCTGGATGCAGTAGCTAAGGAAACATCAGAAGAACTTGGAATTCAAGTAGTTGCATTCAATGCACCAGGATTCTGTGGACCAAGCCAATCAAAGGGACATCACGTAGGAAACTTGACTTTATTCGAGAACCTTGTGGGTACCAAGGAGCCACTCGAAACAACACCCTACGATGTGAATCTCATAGGCGAATACAACATCGATGGAGACCTTTGGATAATTAAAGAGTATCTAGAGGAGATGGGAATCAACCTGCTGAGCAAATTCACAGGAGACTGTAGTCACGATGAAATATGCTGGATGCACAGGGCAAAATTAAGCCTGGTCCGGTGCCAGAGGTCCGCAACCTACATTGCAGATCTCATAGAAGAGAAGTACGGTGTTCCATACATCAAGGTAGACTTTTTCAGTACCAAGTACTGTGCAGAAAACCTTAGAACAATTGGTAAATATTTCGGACTTGAAGAAGAAGCAGAAAAGGTAATTGAATCCCGAATGGAAAAAGTTGCCCCCGAACTTGAATTTTACAAGTCTAAATTACAAGGAAAAAGAGTATTCATATTCTCTGGAGGTCCAAAGAGTTACCACTTGTCAAAACCACTTGAAGAAGAATTGGGAATGGAAACTGTTGCGGTAGCATCTCAATTTGAACATAAAGATGGATATGAAAAGATGAAAAGCCGTGTTAAGGAAGGCACACTCATAGTGGACGATCCAAACTCTTTAGAATTTGAAGAGATTATCCAAGTGTACAAACCAGATCTAATATTGGCCGGTGTAAAAGAGAAATATTTGGCTCATAAATTAGGAGTACCATGTTTATTGATCCATTCATATGAGAACGGACCTTACATGGGTTTTGAAGGATTTGTAAACCTGGCAAAGGACATGCACAGGAATATTTACAGTCCAGTATGGAATATGTTGGAGTTTGAAGAAGAACCCGCAGTTGGGGAAAACGCAGAAATCCCGGAAGATTCGTCTGAAAAACAAGAAACCAAACCAGAAAATACAGGGGAGTTGGCATAATGAGTTGTGTGAATGTTATTGAAAAGGATAGGAACGTAATTATAAATCCTCTCAAAACTTGCCAGCCACTTGGAGCCATGTTCGCAGTTACTGGTATTAACAAAGGATTTCCAATAGTTCATGGATCCCAAGGATGTTCTGCATTTGTTAGATATGGATTTGCAAGACATTTCAGAGAACCATCAGAAATAGCTGTTACAGCTTTACACGAAGATGCAGCAGTGTTTGGAGGAAGAACAAATTTGGTGTCAGGTATTGAAAACCTTGCCTTGAGGTTTAATCCTGATGTAATTGGAATAATCACCACTTGTTCCAGTGAAATAATAGGTGACGATGTTTATGGATTTGCTGACACAGCCCGTGGAAATTTGAAGGAAAAACTTGGGGAAGCAGCAGACAATATCGAAATCATACCAATAAACACACCAAGTTTTGTTGAGAGTCATTACAAGGGATACGACAATGCAATCAATGCACTGGTAAATCACCTAGCACGTAAAGATGAACCCAACGAGAAAGTGAACATCATTCCAGGAATAATAAATCCGGGGGACATCAGGGAGTTAAAACATATGCTGGCTTCAATGGATACCGATGGAATATTCCTCACAGATATTTCTGATCCATTCGATGCACCGCTTAGACCTTCAAAGACCAAAGAAATTCCGTACTATCCCAAGGGTGGAACAACAGTAGATGAATTAAGAGATAGTGCAAACAGTTTGGGAACAGTTTCAATCTGTAAGTATGCAGGTTCTGGAGCAACATCTCTTGAAAGGGAGCACAAAGTACCGTCAGCAATTGAAACACCACCGATTGGTTTACAAAACACCGATCAATTCGTGAGAAACGTCTCAAAATTCACAGGAAATTCAATTTCAGAAGAACTTTTAGATGAACGTGGAATGCTTGTAGATTCAATGGCAGACAATGCAGCAAGATACTTGCACGGCCGTAAAGTTGCAATTTATGGAGATCCAGATCTAACAACTGGAATGGCCAGATTTGTGGGTGAACTTGGAATGGAACCAACTATGGTCTGCACCGGTGTTAAATATCCGGATTTCAACCCGGACATGGAGAAAATTTCCAAAGAAACAGGATCAGATATTGATGTGTTGTATGGTCAGGATCTGCGTGCAGTTGAAGTGTACTTGAAGGAAAACCCTGTTGATCTCATGGTAGGAAACTCTGATGGAAGGTTAATAGCATTAGATCTAGGCATTCCACTCATAAGAATGGGATTTCCTGTCTATGATCGTGTTGGTTATCAGAGACAGTCAGTATTAGGTTACAGGGGAGGTCTGTACCTTATGGATCTCATTACCAACACTGTCTTGGAGAAGTACTACGAACCTACCCACTGGAAGCTACAACAGTAAAATTACACTCTATTTTTTTTAGGGGTTTAATATTTCACGATTTAAGTCTTTATCATGATCAATAGGATGTTGGAGGATATCCTGTGATTTAAAGGATATTAGATGTCCTATGATTGTTGAATATTCGGAAGATATCCTAGTGTCTGAAGAATATTTTGAGTTATGGCAAATGAATAAATTAAAAAGAATATAGGATTGAGTAAAAATGGAACCAGTTATCGAAACATTTGAATCCCGTAAATCGCACATGTGTGTGAAAGGAGATGGAATATCGATCCCTGTTTGTGATAAGGCAAGCTTACCCGGCACCGTAACTCAAAGAACTTGTGTATATGGTGGTGCTAGGATAGTGCTCATGCCAATTACAGATTCGATACATCTTGTGCATGGACCTATAGGATGTGCTGCTTGTACTTGGGACATCAGGGGAAGTAAATCTTCAAGGGAAGATCTTTACAAAAAAGGTTGTTCAACAGACCTTCAGGAAACCGACATCGTATTTGGAGGAGAAAAAAGTTATTTGAAACCATCATGGAACTTAACAAATTGTACCATCCTGGAGCCATATTTGTGTATGCCACATGTGTTGCAGGTATAATTGGGGATGATATTAAGGCAGTTTGTAAAAAATCTGAAGAAATTACGGGATGCAGGGTTATACCAGTTCAATCTGAAGGTTATCAAAATCACAATAAAACCAAGGGGCACTGGATAGGTGGTGATGCCCTTTTAGATTATGTTATAGGTACCAAAGAGCCTGAAAAAACCACACCCTTTGACATAAACATTGTTGGAGAATTCAATGTAGCAGGTGATCTCTGGGGAATCAAACCTTTGATTGAAGCAATGGGAATCAACATCATAAGCACCCTCACCGGAGATTCTCATGTTGATGAAATTGCCCAAGCACACAGAGCTAAACTGAATATTGTGCAGTGTCAGAAATCTTCCAATTATGTTGCAAAGAAAATGAAAGATAAGTACGGAATACCATTCATCAAGGTTAACTTCTTTGGTCTGGAACAGACAGTGAATTCCCTGAGGGATATAGCTGACTTCTTTGGAGATCCTGAAATGATCGAACGAACTGAAGAGATCATAGCTAAGGGATTGAAAGAAGTTGAACATAAAACCGATGAGTATAAAAAGAGACTCAACGGAAAAACAGTTGCTTTATACGTCGGTGGAAACAAAGCATGGTCTCTTGTCCGTGCATTTGAAGAACTGGGCATGGATGTCATGATGTCCGGCACAAAAAATGGAATCAAAGAAGATTACGAGAGAATTAAAGAAACAGTAAAGGATGGGACCATCATAGTGGATGATGCTAATTCAACTGAACTTGCAAGACTCTTAAAGAAGTATAAACCAAATCTCCTCATATCTGGGGCCAAAGAAAAATATATCTCACTGAAACTTGGCATACCATTTTGCGACTTTAACCATGATAGAATATCTGCATTTGCAGGATTCAATGGGTTTGTAAGTTTTGCAAAGCAAGTTGATGCTTCAGTTTCAAGTCCTGTGTTTAATTTAAGTTCAGAATTGGGAGGTGGACTAAATGGAACATGATAAAAAATTTTCAGTTGTCAACCCTTCAAAAATGTGCCAACCAATGGGAGCTGTTCAGGCACTTCTGGGTGTAAACGATACCATGCCAATAATCCATGGATCACAGGGTTGCAGTACCTACATAAGATTTCAATTAACAAGACATTTTAGAGAGCCTATAGAAGTTGCATCCACATCCATGAGTGAGAAAACAGTCATTTATGGTGGAGAATTTAATTTAATGAAGGCTTTAAAAAATGTATCCGAAAAACAAAGCCCTAAAATGATAGCAGTCACCTCCAGCTGCCTCACAGAAACAATTGGGGAAGATATGGATGGTATCATAGAAAAATTTAAGGATGCAAATTTTGACAAAAATCTGCCAATAATTGTCCCAATTTCCACTCCAAGCTATGTTGAATCGCATGTTGAGGGTTACAACAGAACCATCAAAGCATTGGTTGAGAATCTAGCTGAACCTTCCACACCCAACGGTAAAATAAACATAATCAATGGAATATTATCGCCTGCAGACGTTAAAAATGTTAAACAGTTATTAAACGATTTGCACTGTCCAAACATCATGCTAACAGATACATCTGAAAACCTTGACGCTCCACTTTCTGAAGAGACATTGGGCCTGTACAAGGATGGTACTTCTATTGAAGAAATTCAAGATACAGCCAATTCAGTAGGAACCATTTCAATATCCAAACACGCAGATTCAGCAGCCACATACTTAGAACAGAAATATGGTGTAAGATCTGTTTCAGGACCACTCCCGCTGGGAATCGAAAATACAGATCAGTTCGTAAATAATGTCTGTGAATTCACCGGTCTTGAGGTACCAGAATCTGTTAAAAAAGATCGTGGTAGGTTATTAGATGCCATGGTAGATGCCCATTCCTACAATTACCACAGGAAGGTTGCAATATTTGGAGATCCAGATTTTGTCTCTGGAATGGCACGTTTCACAAGCGAAATGGGAATGACACCCACAGTGGTGTGTACAGGAGCTAAAAGTAACAAATTTAGCGAAGACATAGATTTAATTGCAACTCAAAAGGGGATAGATCCAGTAGTTCTTGCTGGAAACGATCTGTATGATATGCACAGAGAAATCAAGGATGTTGGAGCAGAAATTTTACTAGGTAACTCCTATGGGGCAAGTATAGCTGAAGAAGAAAAAATACCTTTATTCAGAGTAGGATTCCCAATATTTGATAGAATGGGTGCTCAAAGAATATCCACATTGGGTTACAACGGTGGAACTGAATTTGTGGACAGACTCACAAATACTCTACTGGACTTCTACTATGATGAAGCAGGATACGAACTAGAAAAATCTGAAGAAATAGTTGATGAAGAACTGTTTGCTGAGGGAGAATTAGTATGAAAATAGCGGTGGCATCATCCAACGGAAAAATTATCGATCTGCATTTTGGAGATGCAGATCGATTCATAATCTTTGAATTAAAAGACGGTGAAGGAGAATTCAGTGAAATAAGAGAAAAAAATGGCATGAATATTGATAATCATCAAGAAAGATGGTTGGCTTCTTTAGATCTTGTAGAAGACTGTAAGGCCGTTCTTTGCAGTAAAATTGGTAAAGAACCGTCTATTGAACTGATGAAACTCGGAATCAAACCAATTAAATTGGATTGTAATGTTCGGGAAGCAGTTAAATCTTGTGCTGAACATTTTGTGTGCTGAGAAACAGTTAAAATTGGATAATCAGCCCACAGATGTAATTTTTTTATATTTTCAAATTAGAACGTGGATTTAGTGTTGAATCAATTAAGAAGTTTGAAAGGGTGATATGATATGATCATGGTTGAAATTGGCTTGGATCATGCGAAATGTAAAGGAAATGAATGTGGGATATGTGCATATATTTGCCCAACAAATGTTTTCGCAATCAAAGACAACGAAGTTTTGGTAAACTCTCCCCAATACTGTAAATTGTGCTATGAATGTTTAGAAACATGCCCAACAGCAGCATTAAAAATCAAAAAAACAGAAGGAAACTGTGTTTAAATTTAACTAATTAGTTTGAAGCTAGTTGAAGCATAATTCTAAAGGAAATAGCATCTTAAATCTAAATTAACGTTCAATAATATAAATTTTATTATAGTTTTAAATTATCAACCATGTTAACCTGCAACTGATCTGGCCAATATATTAATTGGGGCATGGTACTTCTTGATCATCATAAATTTTTTTTAACAATTCATAGAACTTAAGCTATTTCTACAAAATTTAGTCTTTAACTGTTTATGGACATAAGAAAACTGATACATCATTTCTAATGGATCAATTTCTCAAATCTAGCAAAACTTAAAATGTTCAATCATCCTAATAATGGATTAGTATTGAAATCTATTTAATAAAAATTCTAAATTAATAAGAATATTACAACCAGTTAATTAGGATAATCAACCGGGAAAAGAATATGATAACAGTAAATGAAGAATTATGCAAGGGATGTAACATTTGTAAGGAGTTTTGTCCACATAATGTCTACGAAGAATCAAAAGCCCTGAACAAGAAGGGAATTCATGTTCCATGCCCTAAAAACAAGGAACAGTGTACTCAATGTGGATTATGTACTCTTTTATGTCCGGACCAAGCAATAAAAGTGGATGATGAGGATGAAGATTAAACAATATTTTATACAGGGTAATGAAGCATGCGCAAGGGGCGCTATACATGCAGGATGCAGATTCTTTGCAGGATACCCAATAACTCCTTCAACAGAAATAGCTGAAGACATGGCTGTATTCCTTCCAAAGGAAGGTGGCACATTTATTCAGATGGAAGATGAAATAGCTGCTTTAGGTGCAGTTATAGGTGCGGTATGGGGTGGTGTAAAAGCTATGACTGCCACATCTGGCCCTGGATTTTCTCTCATGCAGGAGCATATTGGTTATGCTACAATGACAGAAACTCCCCTTGTAATTGTAAACATGCAGCGAGGATCGCCATCCACAGGACAACCGACCATGGCATCACAAAGTGATATGATGCAGGCCAGATGGGGATCCCATGGAGATTACGAGATAATAGCACTTTCACCATCATCTGTACAGGAATGCTTTGATTTTACTGTGAGAGCATTTAACCTTGCAGAGGAGTACAGAGTTCCAGTAATGGTTATGGCAGATGAGATAGTGGGACACATGCGTGAGAAGATCACCATACCCGAAACAACAGATATAACCCCGAGAAAAATGCCTGATGAAAGTCCAGAAACTTTCTTACCATACAAGGCAGACCCTGAGGGCACATCAAAAATGCCGGCATTTGGAGATGGATACAAACTTCAAGTAACAGGACTCACCCATGACGAAAGAGGATATCCTGATGCATCTAATCCTAAAACACATTCAAAACTTGTTAATCGTTTGGTAAATAAAATTATAAACAACACTGATAAATTAGCCTCTTATAAATCCTTTAACACCGAGGATGCCGATGTTATAATAGTGTCTTACGGTGCACCATCAAGATCTGTCACAACTGCAGTTAAAAATGCCAGAGAAGAGGGAATAAAGGCAGGATATATCAAACTTGAAACTGTGTGGCCTTTCCCAGAGGAAATTCTAAGAAAAGCAGCAAAAAATGCTCAAAGGGTCATAGTTGTTGAGATGAACCTTGGACAAATATTCCATGAAGTCCAGAGGGTTTTAAGGGATCATGATGTGGAATTAATCCCTAAAATTGGCGGGGAAATGCATAAGCCCGATGAAATACTCAAAATAATCGAAAAATAGGGACAAACAAAGATCAAACTAATTTAATTCAAGATTTTAATTCAGGAGATGAAACGTATGGATAAAACGAATCAAAATCGTTTTATGAAATATCTGAGAACAGAAAGACTTCCCAACATATTCTGTCCAGGATGTGGAAATGGAACAGTAATGAATACATTTTTTAATGCTCTCGAACTGGCAGATAAGGATTTTGACAATTTAGCCCTTGTATCTGGAATAGGCTGTTCATCAAGAATTCCGGGATATGTGGATTGTGATTCACTTCACACGACCCATGGAAGACCAATTACCTTTGCAACCGGACTAAAACTGGCAAATCCTGATCTGGATGTGGTGGTGTTTACAGGTGATGGTGATGCTGCAGCAATTGGTGGAAACCATCTGATACACGGATCAAGAAGAAACATTGACATAACTGTTATCTGCATAAACAACAGCATATACGGAATGACTGGGGGTCAAATCAGTCCTACATCACCAACGGGAAGTTATGGTAGTACTGCTCCGTACGGGGCACTTGAAACTCCATTCAATCTCTCAAAACTCACTAAAGCTGCTGGTGCGACGTATGTTGCCAGATGGACAACAGCACATCCTGTTCAACTTTCTAATGCAATTAAGAAGGGCCTTAAGAACAAGGGATTCTCATTCATAGAAGCAATTTCGCAGTGTCCAACCTACTTCGGACGAAAAAATAAGATGAAAACTGCGGTTGACATGATGCACTGGATGAAGGATCAGAGTGTTTTGAAACGTAAAGCAGATAAAATGGATCCATCAGAACTAGAGGATAAACTTATAATTGGGGAGTTCGTAAATAAAACCGCCCCAGAATACACTGAAAAGTTCAGTAAACTTTTGGAGGATAACTGTGAATCTGGAAAACCTTCATCTGTAAGATCAGCATACAGGGTGGATTAAAATGCGTAAAGATATTAGGATAGCAGGATTTGGTGGTCAAGGAATCATACTGGCCGGAATTGTAATTGGAAAGGCTGCTGCTCTTCATGATAACATATTTGCCGTTCAAACACAATCGTACGGTCCAGAAGCTCGTGGTGGTGCTTCAAGGACAGAAGTAGTGGTAAGTGATGAAGATGTGGACTATCCTAAGGTTCAAAGACCAGATATATTTGTTGCAATGTCACACACAGCTTTAACAGCTTATTTGGACGATTTAAAGGATGGTGGGACTTTAATAGTCGATCCAGACATGATAACCATGGATGAGATAATGCCATTTGTTAAAGAACACAATATCCAACTTTACACTGCACCAGCAACCAAAACAGCAGCAGAGGAAATTGGAATAAGGATTGTTGCAAATATAGTGATGATAGGAGTAATTGTCGAGATAACCCACGTTGTGACTGAGGAAGCTGCAAGGGCAGCAATAGCAGAAAGTGTACCTCCGGGAACAGAAGATAAAAATCTCGCAGCATTTGATGCAGGCGTAAAACTTGCAAATTAGGAGGATTAAATGAAGATTCATGAATACATTGCCAAGGAAATTTTTAAAGCAGAGGGAATAGCTGTACCTTCAAGCCAAATGGTTAAAAATTCAGAAGATGCACACAAAGCTGCCCTTGAAATAATGAAACCTGTGGCCATCAAATCACAGATACTGGTTGGTGGTAGAGGTAAGGCTGGTGGAATACAATTTGCAGCAGATCCTGATGAAGCGCGTGAAGTTTCCTCGAAAATTTTGGGTTCAACTGTTAAGGGCGAATTAGTTGAAATGATTCTGGTGGAAGAAAAATTATCCATTGAATCTGAATTCTACGTGAGTGTAGTTCTGGATAGATCAGCTAAAAAACCACTCGTAATGGCCAGCAGTTCTGGAGGCATGGAAATAGAAGAAGTTGCCAAGGAAACACCCGAGAAAATTGTTAAATATTATATAAATAGTTTAGACAAATTTTTACCTTATCAAGGAAGGGAAATTGCAATAAAAATGGGAATTCCTAATGAGCTCATTTCCAAGGTTGGGGGAATAATATGGAAACTGGTACAAATATTTAACAAGTACGATGCAACCATAGCAGAGATTAACCCATTGGTACTCACCAAGGAAGGAATCATAGCTGCCGATGCTAAACTAGATATTGATGATGATGCTCTTTACAGGCAAAAAAACTGGTTGAACTTGAAAATATTGAATCTGGAGAATTTGCATACGTAAAACTGGATGGAAACATTGCAGTGATTGGTAATGGTGCAGGTTTAACACTGAGTGGAATGGACATGTTAAAACTATATGGGGGCGAACCAGCCACATTTCTGGACATAGGAGGAGGATCATCCAGAGAAAACATAGCAAAAGCACTCAACATAGTAATATCGGATCCTGATGTTAAAACTGTATTTCTAAATGTTTTAGGCGGAATCACAAGGGCTGATGATGTTGCAAGGGGAGTGCTCGATGTTATGAAAGAATCTGAAAGAAAAGTACCTCTGGTAATTCGTTTAACAGGAACCAACGAAGAGGAAGGTCAGAAGATTCTTAAAGATGCAGGGGTTTCCTTCGAGACATCCATGGAAGCAGCGGCACAGAAGGCCGTTGAGCTCTGCAACGCAAAAAATTAAAAAATTCAAATCAACCAACATCTCTTTTTTTAAAGCTAGCATTATTTAAAATAACAAATCATCAACCATACCTAGTTTTACTAAGCCTTTACTATCATTATTCTCAACACTCCATGAACAGGTCACGTGTTGATGGTAGCAGAGGTGGGTTCATTCCAAATCTGCTTAAACTTTTCTTTTAATAGACATGACATGTGCCACTACCAATGCAGATAATAAAATATAGATTATCATGGCAGCACCGTTAAATGACCTGTTAAATAGGAATAACCCGATTATACTCTGTGAAATGAAAGCAGTAAGTGCTCCAATTAACAATGCTTCCCTTCCAATATAATTTCTACTGCCTCCCAATCTTTTACTACGGTACTCCCTTAGGATGTACAAACCTGTAACTGTGACGATCATGACCCAGGTCATGAGTGCAAACAAACCCAAGTATCCGAAGTCAAAGGCCACTCCAAAGATTCCTGGAAGCATGTAATCTATGGCATCCTTTTTAACAACAAGAATCCCTGCAAAAAGTGGGAATGGTAGGGTGAACATGTTGACAAAGTTCATGGGTAATGTGAGGTAACCATCTGAACCACCCAAACATTTTGCACCCCAATAACACGATCCCTGTACATGACCCCAAAGAGTTGTGTTCTTGATTACCGTGACAAGACTAGGCATTGCAAATTCTTCAACCCTGCTAATTCTTAACAATGGACTGAGTATTGTGAAATTCAAAATTCTGGATAAAACTTCCAACACCCCAAAACCTACTATTCCTGCTGCAATAACTGAGAATACACGTTTAACTGTCATCTGGGATGTTCGCTTGAAACTTCTTGAGATCAACAGAGTTCCAATGAACCATCCCAACAACCACAACAGAAGGAAAGATCTATGCATCATTCCACCTGCAACTGCGATTATGAAGAATAGAATAATTGCCAGGGTTTTAATTGATGCTGATCTGATCTCAAGCTCTGTTAAAAGGCTTGCTGAAGCAAAAAGGTTACCCATGCAAAAACTGCAAGGGGTCCAAATGGGTGGGTGAATTCGTGATGACTCACAAATGGAAGGAAAAGAAATATGGTGTCTATTCCAAACAAAGCAGCAATAATAATGGTTAGCACCATTGAAAGGAACAAAACCAAACTGAGGGGTATGATGATGATGTTGAACATCAACAACACCGCAGCATGGATCAAGATAGCGATTTCTATTATGAACTGTAAATGATTTTCTGCAATTAACATTTGTATCGGTGATTTCGTGTTAGATTTTGTTTATGCGAGGTCTTTGAACTACTGGAATTCTATCTTAAACATTCCATTTCAAAATTTACGATCCACTTGACTGTCCAGAGATTAGATTACTTATGTAGTTGAGTATGCCTTGAACAAAACTCATGATCTGATCTAAAATTCCTCCGGACTGGGATGCCTGATTACTCACATTCTGGAGTTGTTTTTTAAAGTCTGTTAAACTGGCCTGTGCATTCTGTGAATCTGCTAAACTGTTAGCTATTTGCTGTGCTTGATCCTGTGTTAAACTGATATTCATAGTTGCAGCCACATTATTCACTATTACTAAAATCTGATTGGTATCTGTAATATTCTGTGCCTGAATCTGATCTGTCACATTTGAAAACAGATCTGAAATATGATCTGGATTTTGTCCAGTTTGGTTTGCTATCTGAGTTTCGGTGTACAACTCTTGTGTAGCTGCTTTTTTAGCCTGGTCCGGAATTGGAGTTCCCACCGCAATTTCATAAGATCGTAAAACACCTGCCAGTGCAGCTTCTCCGGATGCAGATACTGGGGATGAAACAACCACGTAACCATTATTAATTCCCGTTGATTTTAAAGCATTTGCATACATTTTTGGGGTTACTACAGTTATTTTACTGGTATCTACAGACACATTGATGCCTTGGTTGTAACTTAGATCCACCATGGCACACGAATAGATCTGGCTGGATGGGTATGTTTTCCCTGTGATATTTGAGGAAATTGCGTTAACTTCAGAGGCAGTAACAACCTTGGTTGCAGCATCTGAAACGTTTTTTGTGGTTTTTGTTTGGAAATAAGTGTCCATAGAATTTTTCCAATTGGAATTGCCATAGGTAGTTTCTCCATATGTTATTGCAAATCCAGTTGCAGCGTAAATAGGACTCAGAATCATCAACACAAATATAAATCCAACTAAATACTTTTTCATAACGTATCACCACCAAAACATCTTGTTTTTTTAAATTTAATATACATCCTTCTCATATTATAGTTTATACTTATTAACGTTTGTTAAATTCGTGGTTGTAATGCCATTCAACGTTGAATACATCGTATCCCGACACACGAACCTTAATACTATTAGAGATTAAGCTTGAATAAAATCTCATTAGTTGAAACAGTTTTCAAAAAAAGTTCAAAATTTGAAGTTTCATTCTATTAGTACCACTCTACTTTCATGGGCATGTTCTTTAACTTTTCTACCAGAAAGGGCAGCAATGGCTTCTGCAAACTCCAAAACTTCCTTGTTAGAAGGCATGTTGTCAAATGTTAATCTATCCCTTGAACTTCCAACGTACATGTATGCCTTAATTTCTATGAAGTCTGGATCAGTTTTCGATATTATTTTAGCATACTCTTCTGGCAGTTGCATGTTCAGATCTTTCACACATGTAGTTCTTAACACAGTTCTAGAATTAAAGCTTTTCATGAGTTCTAAGGATTTGTTTAGAAGTTCCCATCCGCTGTTTATCTGTGGCTGACACACTTCGTTGTAAAGAGTTTTGTTTGGAGCATCCAAGGAAATATAAAGCTGTGTTGGTTCTTCCTCAAGATTTTCTAGTTTGTTGGGTGTCATTCCATTGGTCACGAGAAAAGTTGTGAAGTTTCTTCTGTTGAATTCCGAGATCAATTCATTGATATCCGGGTACAGCATAGGTTCACCAGCCAAGGATATGGCAGCATTTTTAGGATCCTGAGCTTCTTTAATTTTTTTCTTGTTAACACGTGCGTTGCCGAAGAAACCGCAGAGAAGATCACGTTGTGCTTCCACACAATCATCAATTACGGTTTTTGCATCATCAAACTCTTCATTCCATTCTGTTTTTGTGATTGAGGTATCTCTCCAGCAGAATGAACATTTATGGTGGCAAAATGGAATGCTGGGAGACATCTGAAGACATCTGTGACTTTGGATACCGTAAAATTTTTCTTTGTAACACACCCCTTCGTCTACCAAACTCTTTTTAGTCCAGTGACATACCTTTGCAGCGGCATGTTTGTATTTGCCTGCAAACCTGTATCCTTTCTTTTCAAGGGCTTTAATTTCTCCTTCAGTGAGTGATGTTTTCATGAGATTCAACTTCTTAATAAAAAAATATTTGATTATTTCAATTTCGTGTAACTCTAATATTATAGCTAGGTTCTAAATTAATTCTTCATTTATATATGGATATTGGCCCACAGAAGATCAAACAAACCTACGTATAATAATTGATGTTGATGTGAAATAATAGGGATCTGTAGGTTATTACTTGGCATAGACCGGGTTCAAATCCGATTAAACTGTAATAAATGATTATTGGTCCTTAACGATTATTTCATACTAGTTTGTACCAAAAATTTTTTAAGTATGGCAAAGAGAAAGATGATTATAAATTTCCCAATGCTTTTTTTGGAGGTTAAAAATGAATAATACCAAGAGAACTCCAATAGTAATCTTAAATTTCAAAACGTATATAGAATCAACTGGAATAAATGCTGTAAAGCTTGCAACAGCTTCTGAGAAGGTTGCAGAAGAAACAGGTATCAACATGGTGGTTGCACCACAAAGTTCAGACATATACCAGTTGTCTAACAAAGTTAACATACCTATTTTTGCTCAGCACATTGATGCGGTGGATGCTGGTGGCCATACAGGAAGCACACTCATTGAATGTGTTAAAGAGGCAGGAGCAGATGGAAGTTTAATAAACCATTCTGAACAGAGAATGAAACTTGCTGATATTGATGTTGCAGTGAAAAAGCTTGCCCAAAAAAACATGGTTAGTGTGTTATGCACCAACAATATCGAAACCAGTGCAGCAGTAGCCACATTGAAGCCAGATTTTGTTGCTATCGAACCTCCAGAACTCATAGGATCAGGGATTCCAGTCTCCAAGGCCGAACCTGAAATTGTTGAGGGTACTGTAGAAATAATCCACAAAATAGATCCCGACATAAGTGTTCTTTGTGGAGCAGGAATATCAACAGGAGACGATATGAAAGCAGCAATGGATCTGGGTGCAGATGGTGTTTTACTCGCATCTGGAATTATCAAGGCAAATGATCCTAAAGAAGCACTACTCAACCTTGTAAGCAAGATATAACAAATTTTTTAGGGGAAACAATATTCAAACAATTAAACCAATACTCAACGGTGAACAGATGTCACTTGATTTTTACACCATAGATGATTTTGATCTCGACGATAAAACTGTGCTTGTTAGGGTGGACATTAACTCTCCAGTAGACCCTTCAAACGGACTCATATTAGATGACACAAGAATAAAACTGCATGCTGAAACGATTGCAGAACTGTCTAAAAAGGGTGCCAAGACAGTGGTACTGGCCCATCAAAGCAGACCTGGTAAAAAGGATTTTACAACACTTGAACAGCATGCTGATGCTCTTTCGAACATACTCCAACATGAAGTGGCATACGTGGATGATATTTTTGGGAGTCATGCCAAGGATGCCATTGGAAAAATGAAACGTGGAGATATTTTGCTCCTTGAAAATGTCAGGTTCTACTCTGAAGAGATACTCAAACGAGATCCAAAACTTCAATCAGAAACACACATGGTTCAAAATTTAGCCCCACTGGCTGATTACTTTGTTAACGATGCATTTGCAGCTGCCCACAGATCTCAGCCTTCTCTGGTTGGATTTGCCTTTGCTTTACCTTCAGCTGCGGGCCGTATTATGGAAAGAGAACTTAAGGCTTTGTACAATGCCATGAACAACGTTCAAAAACCTTGTGTTTATGTACTTGGTGGTGTTAAGGTTGATGATTCCATCATGGTAATGGAAAATGTGCTTGAGAATGGAAGTGCAGATTACATCCTTACAACTGGTTTGGTTGCCAACATATTCCTATGGGGATCTGGAATCAATATTCAGAAGTACAACAAGGAATTTATTGAGAAAAAGGGGTACTGTGACTTTGTAAGAAAATCGAAAAAGCTTCTTAAAAACTTCGGTGACCAGATTATCCTCCCAAAGGATTTGGCTGTTTGCATGGGAGATAAGAGAGTTGAATTTTCAGTGGAAGACCTTCCAAATCAACCCATATTTGACATAGGTACAGAAACTATAAAGGAATATGCAGGTTACATTAGACGTGCAAACACACTGTTTGCAAATGGACCCGCAGGAGTTTTTGAAAAGGACGATTTCAACATAGGCACAGATGATATTTTAAATGCCATAGCATCTTCACCAGGATTTTCCATCATTGGTGGTGGACATCTTGCAGCTGCAGCTAATCAGATGGGTTTGTCCAAGGGAATTAGTCATATAAGTAGCGGGGGTGGAGCTTCAATAAATCTGCTGGCAGGTGAGGATCTTCCTGTTGTCACAGTGTTGAGGGATCATGCTGCTAAAAAAATTTGAATGAAATTGTGGGTTATGGAAAATTTTGCCTATTTCCTTAACAAAATATCTAATAAAATCCAAAGGGTTATAAAGGGGAAGAGTACTATAGGGAATGGTGTACTCATCACGGTACCAAACTTTATATCCTGAATTCTAAAATGAAATCAAGGTGTTAAATAAACAAGGGTAACCTTATAAATAATTGGGACATAACCCAAAACTATTTAAGTTAATATTCCATATACCTAAAAATGCCTCGGTAGCTCAGTCTGGTGGAGCGCGAGACTTGTAATCTCGTGGTCGGGGGTTCAATTCCCTCCCGGGGCTCTAAGCCAGTTTTAAAACGGCTTGATAATCATTCAATTGGGACCATAGGGTAGCTTGGTCGATCCTTTGGGCTTTGGGAGCCTGAGACTCCGGTTCAAATCCGGGTGGTCCCATCCATTATCCCGCCTTAGCTCAATTTGGCAGAGCATCGGACTGTAGATCCGAGGGTTGCTGGTTCAAGTCCGGCAGGCGGGATTTTGTTACATAGTAACTTATCCCTTGAAATATTCCCATTGATGGGGAAGTAACATACAAAAGTTTATATACTAGCAAACTTAAGTTTGTTTAGCGATAACTATATATAGTGGTGTAGGTATAATTTCTTATACTCTCATTCTATGGAGCTGCCCTGGTGGTGTAGGGGCTATCATGCAGGCCTGTCGAGCCTGCGACTCGGGTTCAAATCCCGGCCAGGGCGTTTTAGGGCCCGTAGCTCAGTCTGGGAGAGCGCTCGGCTTTTAACCGAGTGGTCGCGGGTTCAATTCCCGTCGGGCCCGTTCTTAATTTTTAACTGGAGGATAAATTGTGAAAAAAGATATTTTAAAACACAAATTGGTTCCAGATCATACTATTTTGTCCGATACAGAAGCTAAGAAAGTAGTGAAAAACTTGAAGGTTCATCCTGAACAGCTACCCAAGATAAAGGCAGACGATCCCGTTGCCAAAGCTATTGAAGCTAAGCCTGGAGATATTCTACAGATAACTAGAAAGAGCCATACTGCTGGAAAATTCGTTACGTATCGATTGGTACTGGAATAGTTGGTATTGGAGTTAAAGAAACTGTAAATTGTTTTTTGGAGGAATTTAAATCGAATTGTTTTTTGGAGGAATTTAATGGTAAAAAATGCATGGAAACTGGTTGATGCATTTTTTGATGAATACAACTTGGTAGACCACCACATCAAATCCTACAACGACTTTGTCAATCATAGAATACAAGATATAATCGATATAACAGAGCCAATTGTTCTTGAACAAGGTGAATACACTATTAAGACAGGGAATGTAGAGATCAAAAAGCCTTTCATTAAAGAAGCAGACGGATCAAACAGTAAAATTTTCCCTACCGAAGCAAGACTAAGAAACCTGACATACTCTGCACACATGTATCTTGA
This sequence comes from Methanobacterium sp. ERen5, assembly GCA_024167805.1. Lineage (GTDB taxonomy): Archaea > Methanobacteriota > Methanobacteria > Methanobacteriales > Methanobacteriaceae > Methanobacterium_B. The sequence goes on from CP099988.1 coordinate 1,445,154, forward strand.
AATGGCATTGACCAAAAAAGGTGATGAAGAACAGGAAATGGAGAATGTTTACATCGGTGAACTACCAGTGATGTTGAAATCAAATATTTGTCATCTCAATGGTTTGAGTGAAGAGGAAATAGATGATGTTGGCGAAGATCCTCAGGATCCCGGAGGCTACTTCATAGTTAATGGTTCAGAAAGAGCCATTGTTACAATGGAAGAGATCGCACCCAACAAGATCATCCTCGAAAGGATTGGTGAATTAGAAGATAGGCGTGCAAGAGCCATTGTCACTTCGATAAAAAGTGGATTTAGAGCCCGTATCACCCTAGAATACAGAAAACCTCGTAAAAAGGGTGTATTTTTAAGAATATCTTTCCCATATGTGCCTGGAGAAATACCATTGGTCGTACTTTTAAGGGCCCTTGGATTTGAAACTGATCAAGATCTCATCACCAGCGTATCAGATGAAAACGACGTACAGTTCCTTCTCATCGATGATATACAGACCTCTGAAATAATGACCCAGTACGATGCAATAAAGTACATCGGAAACAGGGTTGCTAAGGGCATGACCGAGGAGTACAGAATTAAAAGGGCTGAAGATGTTATAGATAAATATCTACTGCCACACATAGGTGTTGATCCAAGTCAAAGAGCCGAAAAAGCAACTTATCTGGCTGAAATGACTGAAATGCTCCTTCAAGTAATTTTTGAAACAAGAGAACCTCATGATAAGGACCACTACGCCAACAAGAGGCTGAGGGTATCAGGAGATCTGATGGAGGACCTTTTCAGAGTAGCTTTCACCAGTTTAACAAGGGATATGACTTACCAGCTCGAGAGAAGCTTGGCCAGAGGTAAAGAACCATCTGTAAAACAAGCTGTTCGTTCTGATGTTCTGACAGAGAACATTAAACATGCCATAGCCACCGGAAATTGGGTTGGTGGGCGTGCAGGTGTAAGCCAACTATTGGACAGAACAAGTTACATGGGAACATTATCACACCTGAAAAGGGTTGTATCCCCATTAAGCAGAAGTCAACCTCACTTTGAAGCTCGTGATTTGCACCCGACACAGTTCGGTAAGATATGCCCAAACGAAACACCAGAGGGTCCAAACTGTGGACTGGTTAAGAACCTTGCAATATTATCAAAAATATCCGAAGGTTCAGATCCAGAGGAACTTGAAGAAATAATCAAAAAAATGGGAGTTATAAAGCCTGTACAAACTTTATAAAACCACATATCCAAAGGATAATTCTTATAGAGCTTTGTTTCACACGTTAAAGTGGGTATCAAACTCTAAAATCCTTATGGGGGCAAACTCGTGAAAAAATCCAAGATATATATTAACGGCAAAATCATCGGGACAAGTGATGATCCAGAAGACTTTGTTAGGTCCATGCGGGAAAAACGAAGAACTGGTGAAGTATCTCCCGAAATGAACATAACCTATTATGATGAAACAGATGAAATTTTTCTATTCACTGATCCAGGCCGAACCAGAAGGCCACTCATAATAGTTGAAAATGGAGAGTCCAAACTCACAGAAGAAACCATTCAATTGATTGAAGATGGTGAATTAGATTGGGATGGTCTTATCAACCAGGGAATAATTGAATACATGGATGCAGAGGAAGAAGAAAACTCCTACATTGCAATGTTTCCAGAGGACATAACTGAGAATCATAGCCATCTGGAGATAGATCCCTCCACAATGTTGGGAATCTGTGCAGGTATTATTCCATTTGCAAACCACAACTCCTCTCCAAGGAACACCATGGAAGCAGGAATGACCAAACAAGCACTTGGTCTTTACGTATCAAATTACAACATGAGAACTGATACACGTGCTCATTTATTACATCATCCACAAGTACCACTGGTTAAAACCAAAAGTATGGATGCAACCAAGTACGATAAACGTCCTTCAGGACAGAACTTCGTTGTTGCAGTTATGTCGTACGAAGGATACAACATGGAAGATGCACTAATTTTAAACAAAGCATCCATCGAAAGGGGTCTTGCAAGATCTTCATTTTTCAGGTCCTACGAAGCTTCAGAACGACGTTACCCTGGTGGACAGGAAGACAAGTTCGAAGTTCCAGAAAATATTGTGAGGGGCTACAGATCAGAGGAAGTTTACAGACATCTTGATGAAGACGGAATAGTCAACCCCGAAGTTGAGGTCAAATCTGGAGATGTTCTCATAGGTAAAACATCACCTCCAAGATTCCTTGAAGAAATAGACGAATTTGGAACAGTTGCAGAGAGAAGAAGAGAAACATCTGTAACAGTGAGACACGGTGAACACGGTGTTGTTGATGCAGTTCTTTTGACTGAAACAGTTGAAGGCAGTAAACTGGCTAAGATAAGGGTCAGGGATCAGAGACAACCTGAGTTTGGAGACAAATTCGCATCAAGGCACGGTCAGAAGGGAGTTGTTGGACTCATAGTTTCCCAGGAAAACATGCCATTTACAGAAGTTGGAGTCGTACCAGACCTAATAATAAATCCACACGCAATTCCTTCAAGGATGTCTGTGGGTCAAGTTATAGAGATGCTTGCAGGTAAAGCCGGAACCATGGAAGGTAAACGGATGGACGGTACTCCATTTGGAGGTAAACAGGAAGCAGAAATCATGGAACTACTCAAACAGAATGGTTTCGAAACTGCTGGTCGTGAATCTCTGTACAATGGAATAACTGGCGAAAGAATTGAAGCTGAAATATTTGTTGGAGTAGCTTTCTACCAGAAACTGCACCACATGACAGCAGACAAAGTTTATGCAAGATCCAGAGGCCCTGTACAGGTTTTAACAAGGCAACCTACAGAAGGTAGGGCAAGAGAAGGTGGATTAAGATTTGGTGAGATGGAAAGGGATTGTCTCATTGCACATGGTGCGGCATTAGCTTTAAAAGAAAGGCTATTAGATGAATCTGATAAGTATGAAGCCCTTGTATGCCAAGATTGTGGTATGATAGCCATATACGACAGAATACGAGATAAAAAATTCTGTGCAATTTGTGGAGAATCAGAAACTTTCCCAGTTGAGATTTCATACGCATTCAAACTTTTACTCGACGAACTAAAGAGCCTGTGTATATTCCCTAAATTGGTTCTTGAGGACAAAGCATAGGGTGAATAAAAAGCTGATTTGAGGCTGTTCAGCTACGTGAAGCAAATAATATTTTAAGGAGAGAATGAGCTTGAAAGGAATTTTAAAAAAGATTTCCGAAATCGACTTTGGTTTGATGTCTCCCGAGAACATTAGGAAAATGTCCGTTACCAAAATAGTAACACCGGACACCTACGATGAGGACGGCTATCCAATAGAAGCAGGACTTATGGATCCAAGACTAGGGGTTATTGACCCTGGTCTCAGATGCAGGTCATGTGGATCAAAGGGTGGAGATTGTCAGGGACACTTTGGACACATCAATCTAGCAAGACCAGTTATCCATGTGGGATTTGCAGATACCATCCACAAAATACTAAGGTCAACATGTAAGGATTGTGGACAGGTTCTTTTGACAGAATCTGAGAAGGTAGATTACAAGGAAAAAATAGAGACTCTAATCAGAAATGAGGAGAGTATTACAGGAATTATCAAGGAAATTTATGCAGTTGCCAGAAGGGACAAGTGCCCAAGCTGTGGTGAAGAACAGGAAGATGTTAAAATTGACAAACCTGTTTCAATTGTTGAAGGTAACTACAAACTCACCGCAAGTGAGGTAAGGGAAAGATTGGAAGCAATTCCTGAAGATGATTACGTCTACGTCGGTATCAACCATGAAGTTGCAAAACCAGAGTGGATGGTTCTGACTGTTCTTCCAGTACCCCCGGTTACTGTCAGACCTTCAATTACCCTGGAAACTGGTGAAAGATCAGAGGACGATCTAACTCACAAACTCGTTGATATATTGAGGATAAACCAGCGGCTTAAGGAGAACATGGAAGCAGGAGCACCACAACTAATTGTTGAGGATCTTTGGGAACTTCTACAGTACCATGTTACAACCTACTTTGATAACGAAGCATCAGGAGTACCTCCGGCCAGACACAGATCAGGAAGACCTTTAAAAACGTTAGCACAACGTTTAAAAGGTAAAGAAGGACGTTTCAGAAGTAACCTTTCAGGTAAACGAGTAAACTTCTCTGCTAGGACTGTAATATCACCAGATCCTAACATCAGTATAAATGAAGTTGGAGTACCTGAGATGATAGCCACAGAAGTGACTGTACCAGTATTTGTCACAGAGTGGAACATCGAGAAAATGAAAGAGTACATAATGAACGGACCAAAAAAACATCCTGGTGCCAACTACGTTATAAGACCTGATGACAGGAAGATCAGGGTTTATGATGAAACCAAGGAAACTGTCATAGAAAAATTGGAACCGGGATTTGTTGTTGAAAGACATCTAATGGATGGGGATGTGGTTCTGTTTAACAGACAACCTTCACTTCACAGGATGTCTATGATGGCCCACGAGGTCAAGGTTCTACCTTACAAAACATTCAGGTTGAACTTATGTGTATGCCCTCCATACAACGCTGATTTTGATGGGGACGAAATGAACATGCACGTATTCCAGACAGAAGAGTCACGTGCAGAAGCGAAGTCACTCATGAGGGTTCAGGAACACATACTGTCTCCAAGATTTGGAGGCCCTATCATTGGTGGAATACACGATCACATATCTGGAGCATATCTTTTAACAAGGGAAGGTTCAGTATTCTCTGAAGAAGATGTTTTCCAAATGGTTAAACGTGCAAGAATGCCTTTACCAAAAGCAACAGGTGAAGATTGGACTGGAAAACAAGTTTTCAGCCTGCTCCTGCCAAACGATCTTAACATGGTTTACAGAGCAGAGATATGCAGAAAATGTGATGAATGTTTGAAGCTGGAATGTAAAAACGATGCATACGTTGTGATTGAAAATGGCCAGATAAAAAGTGGTGCCATGGACGAAAAAGCATACGGGGCATTTTCAGGTAAAATCTTAGATTCCATTGTTAAGGAATACGGAACAGACAAAGCAAGGGAATTTTTAGACACTTCAACCAAACTTGCAATTGCAGGAATCATGAAACGAGGTTTCACAACCAGTACTGCCGACGAGGAAATTCCTAAGGAAGCCAAAGATCGTATAGAACAGCTTCTTGCAAATGCCGAACAAAAGGTTGAACAACTCATTGAAGCATACCACAACGAAGAACTGGAAGCACTTCCAGGAAGGAGTCTCAGGGAAACTTTGGAAATGAAGATCATGCAAGTTCTTGGTGAGGCAAGGGATAAATCTGGTGAAATAGCAGAAAGTTACTTTGGAATGGAAAACCATGCAGTTATCATGGCACTTACTGGTGCAAGAGGTTCAATGTTGAACTTAACTCAGATTGCAGCATGTGTGGGACAACAATCTGTTCGTGGTGGTCGTATTGAAAGGGGTTATTCTAACCGTACGTTACCTCATTTTTATGTAGGTGAAATGGGTGCAAAGGCAAGTGGTTTTGTGCATTCAAGCTACAAGAAAGGTCTCGACCCCTAGAATTTTTCTTCCATGCAATGGGTGGAAGGGAAGGACTGGTAGATACAGCTATACGTACAGCTCAAAGTGGTTACATGCAAAGAAGACTGGTCAACGCTCTTCAAGATTTGAATGTACAAATTGATGGTACTGTCAGGGATAACAGGGGAGTTATTATTCAGACCCAATATGGGGAAGATGGAATTGACCCTGCCAAGAGTGACTATGGTAAAGTTGCAGACATAGACAGGATGATTGACGAGATGAGGATAAAATCCAAGGCTGGAAAATAAAATCCCCAAATAAATGATCTCCAAAATTTTTTTTGAGAATCATTATGGGAACATGATCAGGTGGTTTTGTGGATATTGAAAAGGTAGAAAAGGTTGTTAAGAAAAAAGAACCAAGTTTCCTGAAAAACTTATTCAGGAGATAGCAGAGGCAGCCGAAAGACACAACTTAGATGACAAGGAGTTGGACGAACTTGTCAAGGAAATTAAAAAGGCAAACCAGCGTGCAGGTGTGGAGAATGGGGAAGCTGTGGGTACTGTGGCAGCTCAGTCTGTTGGAGAACCAGGTACACAGATGACTATGCGTACTTTTCACTATGCAGGGGTTGCAGAACTTAACGTTACATTGGGACTTCCGCGTCTCATTGAAATTGTTGATGCGAGAAAGAAAATATCAACACCAACAATGGGAATATATTTCGATGAGGAGTACAGTGCAGACGAAGAATTCGTGAGGAGAATTGCTAATCGTATTGGTAAAATTATTCTTAACGATATTTTAAAGGATTTCAATGTGAATTACGCCAATATGAATCTGTCCATCGAGATCGACGAAGAAAAGATTGCAGATAAAAGACTTGATTACGATGAGATCATAGCCAAGATAGAAAAAGCTTTTAAGAAGGTAGATATAGATAAGAACCTACTCAGTTTTGAACCTACGATTTCTGATCCTAAACATGCAATTCGAGAATTAAGACTTTTAGCCGATAAGGTCCGCGATCTCCAGATAAGTGGTGTAAAGAATATTGGAAAGGTCGTTATCAGGAAAGAAGGTCCAGAATGGGCTATACATACTGAAGGATCAAACCTTGGAGCAGTCCTCAAAATGGAGGGCGTCAATAAAACAAGAACAAGCACTAACGACATACACGAAGTAGAGAAGGTTCTAGGAGTAGAGGCTGCACGAAATGCTATCATACATGAAGCACAGAGTACAATGGAAGAACAAGGACTTACAGTTGATGTAAGACACATTATGCTAGTTGCAGATATGATGACTGCCGATGGTAAAGTTAAGTCCATTGGAAGACATGGTATTAGTGGTGAAAAAGCCAGTGTTCTTGCGAGGGCTTCTTTTGAAGAAACTGGTAAACATCTATTAAGAGCCAGTATACGTGGAGAAGTAGATCACTTGACTGGTATAATTGAGAACATAATTATTGGACAACCAATACCACTGGGAACAGGGTCTGTTGGTGTCGTTATGAAAGACAAGAAATAGGAGGCAGTAGATGGATATAGATAGAGGAATTCGAGTTGCTGTAGATACAGGTAATGTCACACTAGGATCTGATAAATCAATTCAAGAGCTTAAACTTGGAAAGGGTAAGCTAGTTATAATTGCCCGCAACTGTCCTGAGGATATCAGGGAAGATGTGGAACAATACTCAAAATTATCAGATATTACCGTGTACACCTACGATGGTACAAGTGTTGATCTAGGATCAGTATGTGGTAAACCATTCACAGTTGCAACATTAATTATTCAGGATCCTGGTGACTCAACAATATTAGAGATCATGGGGTAGTTTTTGTGACAGTTAAATTTTCAACCAACGAAATAAGATACATAGCTCTGTTTGAAAGTATGACAGGGGCCATGGTAAAAGATCTTTTAGTTGATGAAGAAAATGGCAAATTAACTTTTCTTGTAAAAAAGGGAGATATGGGACTTGCCATTGGAAAAAGAGGAAGTACTGTAACCAAAGTTCAGAAAACAGTGGATAAAGGGGTTGAGGTAATAGAACACTCAGACGATCCAGTCGAGTTTATCACCAATTTAATGGCTCCTGCTAAGTTAAGAAGCATTAGAATTCTTCAAAAAGAAAATGGAGAAAAAATTGCCACAATTGAAGCTGATTCAAGGAACAAACGAACTGCTATTGGTAAGGCTGGTCAAAATATTGAAAGGGCTAGACTGTTGGCCAAGAGGCAGCACAATATAAATAACATTATAATAAAATAACAGAAGAACGAAGAAAAACAGATTCAAATTCATATTGTTCAAATAATAAATTATTACTCGTGACTTCGAATGTAACTATTATTAAATAATTCAATTGAATAAATCTGATAACTTTGATTAAATGGTAATTTTACAAGGAGGAATTTCATTTGCCGGGACTTTTCGCAGCAAAAAAGCTTAAAAAGAATAGACAGAACTTCAGATGGAAGGATGTTGAATATAAAAGGAAAGCTTTAAGATTAGACGTTAAAGCAGATCCATTAGAAGGCGCTCCTCAAGCTAGGGGAATCGTTATTGAAAAGGTTGGTGTGGAAGCAAAACAGCCAAACTCCGCCATAAGGAAATGTGTACGTGTACAACTTATAAAAAATGGTAAACAATTAACAGCCTTCGCTCCTGGTGATGGTGCGATCGGATTCATCGATGAACACGATGAAGTCATGATCGAGGGAATCGGAGGACCTTCAGGAAGGTCTATGGGCGATATACCTGGAGTAAGATGGAAGGTTACAAAAGTTAACAACGTATCTTTACAACAGATGGTTATTGGTAAGATTGAAAAACCAGTAAGATAAAAGTGAGGTAATTTAATGAGTTTTAAGGTTTTTGATAAATGGGAATTAGAAGAGGTGAAGGTGGAAGACTTAGGTCTTGTAAATTACATCTGCATCGACGAAATTCTGGTTCCGCACACCTTGGGAAGGCATGTTAAAAGACAGTTCGCAAAATCGAAGGTTTCCATTGTTGAAAGGCTCATGAACAAGATCATGAGAACCCAGAGAAATTCCGGTAAAAAGAACAAGTCCTACAACATAGTTAAAGGAGCACTGGACATCATAAATAAGAGGTCCAAACAGAACCCTGTACAAGTTTTAGTTAAGGCAGTTGAAAACACAGCTCCAAGGGAAGAAACAACCAGAATTAAGTATGGTGGAATTGGATACCAAGTAGCTGTTGATATAGCACCTCAAAGAAGGGTGGATTTGGCTGTTGGGTTCTTAACAAGAGGGGCTCTACAATCTTCATTCAAAAGGAAACGATCTGTAGAAGAATGTCTTGCCGACGAACTTCTTTACGCTGCAGAGTACGATACAAGAAGCTTTGCAATTGGTAAGAAGGAAGAAAAAGAAAGGATTGCAAGATCTGCCCACTAAGTTTAATGATTATAAATATAGGTGATTTTGGTGAGTAGACGTACTAAAATGATTAATAAGATTAAGGAACTGATGTACACTCCTAAATATATTAGGAACATCGGTATTGTGGCACACATTGACCACGGTAAAACCACACTTTCAGATAACCTACTTGCAGGTGCAGGTATGATATCTTCGGAACTTGCTGGAGATCAGCGGTTTCTGGATTTTGATGAACAGGAACAAGCAAGAGGTATCACCATTGATGCTGCAAACGTTTCAATGGTTCACAAGTACAAGGATGAAGATTACCTTATAAACCTTATAGACACACCTGGTCACGTTGATTTTGGTGGAGATGTTACAAGGGCAATGAGGGCGGTTGATGGTGCAGTTGTAGTTGTCTGTGCAGTTGAAGGTATCATGCCCCAGACAGAAACTGTGTTAAGACAGGCTCTTAAGGAAAATGTTCGTCCGGTACTTTTCATAAACAAAGTGGATCGTCTAATAAACGAGCTTAAACTCGAAGGAGACGAATTACAAAACAGGTTCCTCAAGATCATAGCAAGCGCAAACAAGCTCATAAAGAACATGGCTCCTGAAGAGTTCAAAAAAGAATGGCTTGCACGTGTAGATGATGGAAGTGTAGCATTTGGTTCAGCATATCACAACTGGGCTATAAACGTGCCTATGATGCAGAAAACAGGTATAACATTTAATGATATACGTGAAGCATGTAGGGATGACAAACAAAAGGATCTAGCAGATAAAGTTCCTATACATGATGTACTACTTGGTATGGTTGTGGATCATCTTCCAAGTCCTGATATATCCCAGAGATACAGGGTTCCAAGCATCTGGAATGGAGATATAGAATCTGTCGAAGGACAGGGTATGATCAACACAGACCCTGACTCACCACTCGCAGTGATGATCACAAACGTGAGTATTGATAAACACGCTGGTGAAATTGCAACCGGTAGGGTTTACGGTGGAACCATTGAGAAAGGAACCGAAATATTTTTCGTAGGTTCTCATGGTAAAGCCAGAACTCAACAGGTAGGAGTGTATATGGGGCCAGAACGTATCAACACTGATAAGGTTCCTGCAGGAAACATAGTTGCAATAACCGGTGCAAGAAATGCAATGGCTGGTGAAACAGTTACAAATTACGGTACCAAAATCGCTCCATTCGAGGGTATTGAACACATTTCTGAACCTGTGGTTACTGTTGCTGTTGAAGCCAAAAACACCAAAGACCTTCCAAAACTCATAGAAGTTTTAAGACAGGTTGGTAAGGAAGACCCTACTGTGAGGGTTGAGATCAACGAAGAAACAGGAGAACACCTCATATCCGGTATGGGAGAACTTCACCTCGAGATCATAACCTACCGTATCAATGAAAAAGGTGTAGAAATAGAAACTTCAGCTCCTATCGTTGTTTACAGGGAAACTATTGGTGGAAAAGCAACAAACGTCGAAGGAAAATCACCGAACAAACACAACAGATACTACTTGGACATAGAACCTCTTTCAGATGAAATGTTCAAAGCCATCCAAGAGGGTACCATTAAAGAAGGTCGTGTTAAGGGTAAAGAAAACGCTGCAACATTTGCAGAATATGGACTTACCAAGGACGAATCCAAGAAGGTGTGGGATGTTTACAAGAGATCTGTATTTATCAACATGACTCGTGGTATTCAGTACCTGGATGAGATCAAAGAACTTCTACTTGAAGGATTTGAAAGTGCACTTGATGATGGCCCAATAGCTAGGGAAAAGGTTATGGGACTTAAAATATCACTCAAAGACGCTAAAATTCACGAAGATGCAGTTCACAGAGGTCCTGCTCAGGTATTGCCTGCAATAAGGAAGGCGGTTTACGGCTCAATTATGTTGGCTCAACCAATGTTAATGGAACCTATACAAAAAGTATTTATCAACGTTCCACAAGACTATATGGGTGCAGCAACTAGGGAAATCCAGAACAGGAGAGGACAGATCGTAGACATGTCACAAGAAGGAGACATGGCAACAATCGAATCAACCGTTCCCGTAGCTGAAATGTTTGGATTTGCAGGAGACATAAGATCTGCTGCTGAAGGCCGATGTCTCTGGTCAACTGAAAGTGCAGGCTTTGTAAGATTGCCTAACGAACTTCAGAAAACCATCATAAAAGAGATCAGACAGAGGAAAGGATTAAACCCAGAACCTTACGGACCAGATCATTACATAGGCTGATCAGAGTATAAATCTAATAAATTTACACAAATGTTAAATGGAGGAATATTTTATGGCTAAACAAAAAGAACATATGAACTTAGCGTTTATTGGACACGTAGACCATGGAAAATCAACACTTGTAGGACACATCTTATTACAGTCAGGAGCTATCGCTGAACAGCAGCTCTCAGACGGTGAGAACAAGTTCAGATTCGTCATGGACAAGCTTCAAGAAGAAAGAGAAAGAGGAGTTACAATCGACCTTGCTCACGCAAAATTCGAAACTCCAAAATACGAATTCACAATTGTGGACTGTCCCGGTCACAGGGATTTCGTTAAAAACATGATCACAGGTGCATCCCAAGCAGATGCAGCTGTATTAGTAGTTGCAATTGACGACGGTGTAATGCCTCAGACTAAGGAACACGCTTTCCTTGCAAGAACACTCGGTATCAACCAGTTAATCATTGCAATCAACAAAATGGACCTTGTTAAATACGATGAAGCAAAATTCAACGAACTCAAAGAAGAAGTATCTGCTTTAATTAAAACAGTTGCTTACAAACCAAGCGATATCCACTTCATACCAATTTCCGCTTTCCAGGGTGACAACATCACCAAGAAATCCGAAAACACACCATGGTACAAAGGACCAGCCCTTGTTGAATCATTAGCAGAACTCAAAGCACCTGAAAAACCAACACAATTACCTTTAAGGGTACCTATTCAGGATGTTTACTCCATCACTGGTGTGGGAACAGTACCAGTGGGAAGGGTAGAAACTGGAATAATGAAAAAGGGTGACAACGTTATATTCGAACCTCCAGGATCCAGTGGAGAAGTTAAAACCATCGAGATGCACCACGAAATGCTTGACCAAGCAGAACCTGGTGACAACGTAGGTTTCAACGTGAGAGGTGTAGGTAAAAACGATATCAGAAGGGGAGATGTAGCTGGACACACAAGCAATGCTCCAACAGTTGCAAAGGAATTCACAGCTCAGATAGTTGTTTTACAGCACCCTGGAGTTATCACCGTTGGATACACACCTGTATTCCACTGTCACACAGCACAGGTTGCATGTACCTTCATGGAACTACAGAAAAAGTTAGACCCAGCAACAGGTCAGACAAAAGAAGAAAACCCAGATTTCCTTAAAACAGGTGACGCAGCATTTGTTGTAGTCAGACCTACAAAACCTATGGTTATCGAAAAGATTAAAGAAATTCCTCACATGGGAAGATTCGCCATAAGGGATATGGGACAGACAGTTGCAGCTGGAATGTGTATTGACATTGTACCAGCTAAATAATTAAGAAACTATAACTGAAGGTGATTTAAACCTTCTTTTTATTTTTATGGAGGATTGGAATGCACAAAGCCAGAATAAAACTCACAGGTACAGACCCAGAAAAACTTGCATATGTATGTGATCAGCTTAAAAGAATAGCAGAGAGAACAGGTGTGGACTTATCAGGCCCAATACCACTGCCAACAAAAAGCTCGTTGTACCAACCCGTAAATCCCCTGATGGAGAGGGAAAAGCTACATGGGAAAAATGGGAGCTTAGGATTCATAAAAGACTTGTTGGAATTGAAGCTGATGAGCGTGCAATGCGTCAGGTCATGAAAGTTAATGTACCCGACAATGTGAGTATAGAAATTGAATTAAAAAGCTAATATAGCTTAATCCTTTTTATATATACTAGCCGAGATAGCCTAGCCAGGGAAGGCGCAGGACTTGAGATCCTGTGGAGTTTGACTCCACCTGGGTTCAAATCCCAGTCTCGGCGCTTTAATATTAATTAGGGGTTTCTCAGCCCTAACATATTTTACAATTTTTCTTTCATCATTAAAATAAAACATTATCCGATTTTTTAGTTCTAATTTTAGAATTTAAATTACAGCTACAGACTATTTTTTTTTGATTGCAACTACAATGAATTTAAATAATTGTCATATATTTTTAAAGTCTGTGTTTTATGAGTATAGGTGCGAGGGTTTCCGTTTTAGAAATGTTTATATGTTTTTAAGTAAAATTCTCTAGAGAAACAATCAGAATAATCCGTTATGAATAGGGGAATTGTTAGGGAAATTGACAAAATGAGAATATGGAAAATTCTATATCAATCTGCAAAATATCCTTTCTACGGAGTTAAACAATTAAGTTTCTTGGGATTTATAATCTTAATAACTGTTTCTGTATTTGGATATTATGGGTTGTTTGGTAATTCTTTACACCATTTCTTAGGAGTTGATTATTGGGTTCTACTTTTGTTACTACTCAGTTTGGCATCCCTATTACTATTGATTGAAGCAGGATATGCATTTAGAATGGTTCAAAAGAGCGTAGAAGGCATTGATGTGCCTCCAAAATTTAATAAGTTTGATGTCATGTTTAAACACGGTATCAACGAAACAGTACTTGTATCCATATATTTTTCAATTCCATTGATCATCCTTTATTATATTTTAAACTACACTTTAACCCCAATGCCTATAATAATCCTATTCCATCTTGTAGATTACCTAACTTCTGGATTGAATATCTTAACATCACCAATACCAAATCAGATGCTGTTTATCCTGGTGATATTCGTTGTAATTTTAGGATTTATTTTAGATATGATCTTCACAGTTGCAATTCCCTACATGGCATCGAAGGGAGGATCCTTCAACGAAGCCTTCAATTTCAAGGAAATATTCATAAAAATTAGAAAAATAGGATTTAAAAGAATGTTAATAGCATATTTTTTGGTTCTTTTAACTATTGTGGTTATGGGTGGTCCGTTACTCATAAAAGAGCTTTCTCAATTAAATATAATTGGTTTTATTATTGCTGAAGGATTAATTGCTCCATACATAGTCATGTTGGACTCACGGTTTATTGCCTTATTGTATATGGACTCTGAATAGGAGATCCCAGTCAGAAAAATATCATGACATTTACATTGAATTTTTTTAGATCAAAAAAATAATTTAGGACCAGCGACAAACATATTATTTAATTTTAAGTAGGGGTGATTAAATGAGGTCTATATGGTCAGGTTACTTATCATTTGGCACAATTCTAGTGCCTATTCGATCCTATGCTGCAAGTGGCAATTTACATATAAGTTTCCATCAGGTTCATAAGGAAGATTGTGGACGGGTTCGTTACAAAAAGGTATGTGAAAAGGATGGTGAGGAACTTAAACCAGAAGACATAACCAAAGCATACATTGTGGGGGAGAATGTCTCCAATTTACAGATGAAGAATTGAATACATTAAAACCCTTTTCAACTAAGATAATGGAAATCAAAGGATTCTGTGAAATGGATGAAATTCCACTGGAAGCCTTAAGTAAACCATATTACTTGGGGACTGACGCCCCTACTAAGGGTGGAGCAGGAAAAAGCTTCTTACTATTGAAAGAAGCTATGGAACGTAGTAAAAAGGTTGCAATTGTGAAGTGGGTTTCAAGAACCAACGAGTACATTGGAATGATCATGCCCCATGGAAAGGGATTGCTTCTTAAACAACTTCTCTACAATGAGCAGGTAAGATCCATAGATGAAGTGGAAATATTGGAATCAAGTGTCACTGATGATCTGGTAGAAAAGGGAGTTCAAGCAATTAACAAGATGACATTCAGTTTTAAATGGGCTGATTATACTGAAACCTACACTAAAGAAGTTAAAGAACTCATTGAAAAACGTTTTCTAGGGGAAGAGGTTGAAACAGAAGAGTTCAGCTTGCCTGAAGCCAGATCGATCGAAGCAGAACTTGAAAAAATGCTAGAAACAGATTAAAAAAATGGAGAATGTCCTCTTGAACATGATAGAACCTATGTTGGCCACATTAACGGATCCATCCAGTTTGGATCCGACAGATTCTTGGATCATCGAGCCTAAATATGATGGTGAAAGGATCATAGCCATGAACTACGGTGGAAAAATAGCTCTATGGACCCGGAGAAATATTCAAGCCACACATAAATTCCCTGAAATAGTGGAAGCTCTAAAAAAGAATATTCCGGATGATGACTGGATAGTTGATGGTGAAATGACTGTGAAGGGAGGTTTTAGACAGCTTCTTAACAGAAATGTTGAGGACAGATTCAAGATCAATCTACTTTCTAAAAAAATTCCTGCCACCTACAATATCTTCGACGCAATATGTTACAATAAAAAGGATATCAGTAAAAAACCCCTCTTTGAACGCAAAGCAGTTTTGTTACACTCTGTAGATGAGGATGAACGAATTAAAATTGTCCAGTTTGATGTGTTGAAGGATCCAGAAAAACAGTTCAATCAGTACATTACTGATGGTTATGAAGGTGCTGTTATAAAGAATTTGGATTCAAACTACGAGTTTGGACAACGATCCAAGAACTGGTTAAAGGTTAAGAAAGGAGACACTGTTGATGTTCATATCATAGGAGCAACCAGGAGCACAAGCAGCATACCATTTGGTGCTCTCATGATGGAAAAAGATGGTAAGTACTTCGGTAAGGTTGGCACGGGGTTCAGTGATAAAGAAAGGGAAGAAATATTAAAGATCCTCATGGAAAATCAACAACCATTAACCATTGAGATTCCCAGTGATCTTGAATCAGAAGTACTTGTGACTTCCAAACCTTTCCCAGCAGAAATTAAGATGCAGGAAATGATAAAAAGATCTCCAAGGGCTCCGGTATGGGTGAGATTTAGATGGGATGATGTGACTGGTAAATGATAGAATTTTTTAAGAATGTATCTATGATTCAATTCTACAGTGGAAATTTAAAAAAATCAATACAAAAAAATGTCGTTTAAATTCACGAAATTGTAATTTGGAGGTTTGAAACCATTCTTTTTATGGGTTTGTGAGTAGAATTTTTTATTTATTTATATTTGAAAATTCAATTTGGGTATGATTTAGGCATAGGTACTTATCATTTATTGACTATAAACATACATACATCATTTAAAGAATTTCAAATTTACTAAATTAATCTGTCATTAAACGTGAAAATAGTCACTGGAGTGATAATATGCATCGTTTTGAAAAATTAAGTTCATTTAAAGATTATATTCCATTAATTAGGGAAAATTCCCAGGGAAAAAATATAGGATTACTTGTAGATGGTCCTAATATGCTCAGAAAAGAGTTTGATTGTGATCTAGAAGTTGTAAGGGATCTGATGCTTGAGCACGGCAATGTAAAAGTGGGTAAAGTATTTTTAAATCAATATGCTTCTGACAAATTGATTGAAGCTGTTGTTAATCAAGGATTTTCACCAATGATAGTATCTGGTGAAACTGATGTTCAGATGGCTATAGAGGCCTTTGAGTTAATCCATAATCCTAATATTGATATAATTGCTCTAATGACTCGTGATGTAGACTTTTTCCCACTCATAAATGTTGCTAAGGAAAATGGTAAACAAACCATTGTCATTGGTGCTGAACCAGGTTTCAGTGCTGCTTTAAAAAATTCTGCTGATGATACAATTACCCTGAAAAATAGCCATCGTCCACATCCTGTATGATGATAGGTCAGGATCATCAACACATTTTTCTTTTATTTTAACTTAGATTCTTCATTTTTTTGCTTGTGATTTTATAAATTATTTTTATAGCATTGTATCTGAAAACACAACTATTTTTAATATCTATGATCTACAAATTTAAGTTTGGAGTGTAAAATTATGGAAATACTTGAAAAAAGGATCGAAGAAACTAAAGTAGCATATGCACAGTACAAAGGAAGTTACAGTAAAATACCAGACCATCTTCAGGAATTGGGACAGCTGGTAATTGATGACGGTCTTAAAATGACCGGAATGGTTTATGGAGCATATTTCAACAGTCCAGAAGAAGTTCCTGAAAATGAATTGGAGTATGAACTGGGATTTTCATTTGATGGAGATTTAAAGCTTCAAGAAGGTATGCTTGGGTTTAAGGAGATACCAGAACATACTGTACTGTCAGCTATACACAAAGGCCCTTACAATGAAGTTGGTCCAGTAATACAAGCAATAGCAAAGTATGCTGATGGTAATGGATATGATATTGTGGGACCTGTTACAGAGGTTTATTTAAACGATCCAAACGAAGTTTCACCTGAAGAGTTTTTAACTGAAGTAAGGTTTCCTGTCATAAAAATGGGATGAGTTTACTTGGATTTTGGTAAACGAACAATCAGCAATTACAGTAAATCCAACAAAAAAATAGTACCGCCCACCAATTTTTTTTATGGTGGGAAATACTTTAAGAAAAAACTGTTGAATAAATTTTTTACTTAATATGGCAACTATGATGGATCTGATTGACAAATAACTGATTGGATGATGGACCTAGATGTTAAATTTGTGAGCCCTTAAATATTTTTTTAATCCAAATTCAAAGAATTTGCCCATGTGATCAGTAAGACTGGTATTCAATTTAGTTTAGGTATCAGAATTGGTAAAAGTAAAAATTAAGATACATATCACGAATTAATTCATGATACTTGCATGCTGGTCCTTACAATGAAATTGGATTGATATAAAAAGTTTTAATTAAATAAAATAATAAAACATGGCTATCCTATCCTTGGCGCACCCATGAGATATACATACTTCAACTTCAATGGAAGAATTTATAGATGGCTTACAATTAGAATGATAGTTCTCAGTATTTAAAACCTAATATTTAACATAAAATTAATATAAATGAAGCTTATTCTATGCAAATTGGGGTTTGTTGTTCCCTTCTATTTTGGATTATTTCAGTTTACAAAAAATTGAGCTTTAAAAAAATAGATCATTGTTGATTCAAAACAAAGGATCAACACGAAAATACTTAGTTCAAGATCAGTAATCTTTTGAAGCTATATCAACGAAAGTTTCAGCGATGTACTCTTTTTGTTCAGCACTAAATCCATACACACTGCACTTAAACCATTTTGTTTGGCCACGTTTAATTCCAACTATTTTTCGTTTTTTAAGCTCTTCATACAAAAAGAACCCTCTTCTTGGGTGATGT
Source organism: Methanobacterium sp. ERen5 (assembly GCA_024167805.1). Classification (GTDB taxonomy): domain Archaea; phylum Methanobacteriota; class Methanobacteria; order Methanobacteriales; family Methanobacteriaceae; genus Methanobacterium_B. The sequence goes on from CP099988.1 coordinate 1,463,277, forward strand.
TTTGCAATTTCATCGAATATGGGAGTTTCAAATCTAACGAGATCATGATCTTTAGGTTTTTTACCCAGCTGATTAATGCCCTCAATACTTTCCAGGGTTTCAACAAATTTTCTGGTCTCTTTAACTTCAACATCCCATTTTTTCACCCTCTCAATCACATGGGGAAATGATGCCATGAGGGTTGCAACAGGAGCTCCACGGCTGGTACATCCAAGCATTTCAAGTTCCTTAACTTGAGCCCTATCAGATCTTTTAAGAATAATATCTGCCCATTCTTCCTTTAAACCCAATACTCCAATGGGTCCAGATGCAGCCATACTTTTATGGCCACTACCAACAACAAAATCCGCATTCAATGCCTTTGCATCAATTGGTAATCGACCCATGGAGTATGCACAGTTAAGAAGGAGCGGTACACCGGCATCATGAGCAATTTTACCAATGGACCGGGCATCGGAGAGGTTACCATAGTTACCATCAACATGAGTTAAAAGTACAAGGCTCACTTCTTCACCTTGATCATACAAATCATCAAGAACTTCTTTATATGATTCTGGGGTAACTTCGTAGTTTGGATAATCTGTGTTGGGCACATCAACCATGTTTAGACCCGTTCTTTCTGCAGCAACGTGTGTGGTGTAATGGGCATTACCATCGATAACTATGGTGTCTCCAGGTTCGCATAGGGCATGCATTACAGCGAACTTACCCTCTCGTGCTCCATGAACTGTTCTTGCAAAATCTGTGTTGATAAAACCTGCAAGATCCTCTAAGAATCCATTTATCCGAGGTTTAGTTATTTCATCGAGCCTACCTGCACAGTAGTCACAAACACTGTAACCATCAGAAAATTCATAAAGAGCCTTCCTAGCTTCAAGTGGAAGTACACCACCCCTTTGAAGTGGATTTAAATTCAAATTTTTTCTTTCAGTATCTCTTGTGAGTCCATAATCTTGACATTCATCCATAACAAATCACCGTGTTTGAGTAGTATATACCTATTAATGAGAATTGATTATTATGCTATTGGTTCTGTTCGGGGTTATATTAAATTTATTTCATGTTATTTAATTTGAACATTATTCAAGATGATATATTTACCAAATATCTTGTTTTACTCTTATTGATGAACCCTTAATGAAATATTTCGCAATCTAGGAAATAGAATACTTGGCAGAATTTTTACAAAATTCTGGATAGATTCGAAGAAAAAATGTTCCTATGTTTTCATATTTTTAAACAAACTCAATACTAATATTTAAATAAATAAACTTTTACATTATAAATTAATTTAATTGGAGGTTGGAATATGATAGAATTTCGTAATATTTTAATAGATTCTTTTATTTACCCATTTAAAGATATTAGGAAAATTGCAATACTGATCATAATATTTTTAGGCAGTTTTTTGATAGTTCCTCTTTTTATAGGATTTGGGTACTTGCTTAAGATAGTGGATCACACGCTACAGGGAAATGATGGATTTCCAGATTATGGGAGTTTGAGTGACTTGCTATCAAGGGGATTGAAATTTTTTGCAATTAATCTGATCTACTCCCTACTTTTTGGTCTATTTGTGATGATGGCTTCACTTCCATTTGTTTATAGTGTTACCAACCATTCAACATTATTAATTATTAATCAAATAATCTCTTTCATAATTTCATACATAATTAACTGGTTATTTGTACTGGGATTAGCTAATATGGTTTATAATCGACGTTTTTCCTCAGGAATTAATTTTTCCCAGATATTTGGGAGAATTGCAATGTTCGGGCACAAAAAATATTCTTGGTACATACTGTTGTATTCAATCATAATATTTTTAATTCAAATACCTGGGTTGATCATGAATCTATTTGGAGATAAGTTACCATCAAGTGCATTTGCCATCTTGATTGGTTGGAATATCATTGCTTTATTATACATTTCAATTGTTAAAAGTAGATTCAGCGGATTAATGTATCCTCAAAAGAGTCATGTGGAGTAAATAAAATTTAAGTGAGGCAATTTCATGAAAAAAATATTTAGCACTTTTAATCCTGCTGGTACTATTGATGGGTTCTTATGCGGCAGTATTTACATATGCAAAGGTAATTGTCATACCTGAACAGCTCAAGAGTGCAAAGGAAGATTTGGGAAATATGGACATGGATATAAACAGTTACAACAAAACTTCACCTAATTCAAACATGAATTCATTTAATAACATCAATCTGGCAATGATACCTGTTGGTGAACGGAAGAAAATTGCGGATCAAATGCGAACCAATCCTAATAAAAGACTAAACACTGTGGATAGACTATCATCAGAGGGGCCAACAGTTCAAATGTATTGTTTGCTGTATTATTTGGTTTTTGAGTTTGATGCAGCTAGAGACATGAATGAAATGTTCTCATACGCTGATGTATCAGAAAATAATTCTAATAACTTTATGAATCTTGTGGGTACCAAAATTCCGGATGATATTGAAAGAGGAGATAACAATGCAGTTTCAGATGATTATGCTAAACTCGATGAGTTACTAAAGGAAAATCAACATTTGAATGTCGTGGCACGGGACCTAACACAGAAATTAATCAACGATCTGGAGTGATAAATTTAACAGTCAACACGAACCTGATAAAAACGGGTTCATCCTTTTTTTAGATGTTCACGCTCGTCTCCATATCTTAAGCAGCTTGGTTGTAACGGGGTTTAGGATGTTTGATCTTTGACCAAAAACAGTTAGATCTCCCTTTATTACAGCTTCTCGAATATCAGATCTTTCAGTTGAAACACCTGCATTTCCAACTTCATTTTTAAAATGAGCATCACTACCTGCAATGGTATTCAAATGGTTCTGTTTGGCATATTTATCTGCTAGATCGTTGTAAGCACTGCGAACACATCTTGAATTAAACACTTCTACACTGTCTACATAGTTGGACAGTTTTTGATCGGGATGTGTTGATGTGCCTCTCACACCATCAAATGGATGTGGCAACACAACAACTCCATTTTGAGATTTAATATCTTCAACCACATCATAAAAATCGTATGAAAATATTTCATCCGTTAAAAAAAGTCCTATAACTTCGCCAATGTTAGTTAAAATTTCTGATCCTATTATGACTTTAATTTTATTGGTTTCATATTTCTTAGCTTCTAAAGCACCTTTGATGGTGCCATGATCAGTTACAGCTATACCATCTAAACCTTTCTTAACTGCAGCCTTAACAAGTTCCCTTGGTTTTACATAACCATCGGCTGAATATTTTGAATGGGTGTGAAAATCATATTTCATGTTATCTAATACTGTAGGATGTTTCTATTCTATTTATCATTAAAACATATGATTCATATTCATAAATCATGGGCTATCTATTTTTTCGAAAGGATAATCTAGTTGTAAACCAATAACAACTATCTAAAGGTGTTTGAACTATGAAAAAATCCCATAACCAAAGTCTTGATCAATACTGGAAACTGGATGACAAACAACTTAACACTCCAGAACATGATGAGATGTTGCTTTGGATTTTAAAACCAGGCAACCTAAAGAAACTAATAACATCGAGAAGTTCAGAATCAAAAAATTGGGATTGGAAAAACGTTAAAATACATGCTGAAGAATATATAGTTTCTAACTCCGGATTCAGAGTTGGTGCTCCTGATATAATTTTTTTAGTGCCTCATTACATCTGTAAAACATGTAACACCACTCATAATGACAGTAATAGCTGTCCAAACTGCAACAGTGAGGATATAGAACCTCATCCGGATCATAAACATCGCTACGACAGATACTTCGTGGAGATCAAACCAAAAATAGAGAATTTTGGCACAACATTGAGACAACTTAAACTATTTATATCATACGGCTATGATGAGATGGCCTACCTTTTTACAAGGGATTTAAGATTCAAAGCTGAGTTTGAGGGACAAGGAATTAAAGTGCTCCACCAAAGCAGTGTGCAGTCTAGTTTTTAAATAAATAAGGACAAAAATAGTAAAAAAATTAGGGGATAATTGTTTTTAGCCAATTATGCCCATGTTTTTGTTGGTTTTTGCAATGGATTTCTGTGGGTCTGTTTCCATTTCAAGCATTGCGCGTATTGCATCAACATTTTCAGGAACCACATCAGATTCTTGATGTACTGCCTGCATGTAAAATAATTCGTTGTCAACAATGTTGAGGGATTCCTTCCAGACTGCTATTTCAAACAGGTCTCCCCTAGGTCTTCCGAGATCCTTTGCAAATTCCATAATCTCTGCTGTAGAACCTAAACCACTGGAAGCTTCAACAGGAATTACCCTAGGAGTTTTTTCAAAAGCATCTAGAACATCATCTACACTGACACTGGAATCAAGTTCAACCATGAGATTGTGCTGATGCATGAGTGTTGTTGGAACCAAAAGTGCCATTGTGGTTATTTTTAATCCTTCCATAACAGTTTGTACATCTGGTCCATGGTGAGAAGGCACAGTTGGGGGGTTAGGTACTATTGAATTGATTGGCCCCTTGCTTACCTGTCCAGGATCTGCACCACGTCTTACCATAACAGCCCTGACTTTTTTTATGCCTGCAAGTTCTTTAATTGGGTTTAATGTTCTACACAAACCAGTTGTGTTGCATGAGACCACCCTTGTAAAGTCTGCACCAAGAGATTCCTTGAAGTTTGAAAAGGAGTTGAAGGATCTTCCTATCAGGTCGTGTTTTTCACCACCCTGAAATATTCCTTTGATTCCAGCCTTTTCATAGTCTACCATGTTTTTAGCACCCACTCCTCCGGGTGTACAGTCTACTATTACATCTACTTTGTCATAAAGGTCGTTAATTGTACCTTTAACAGGAATGTCAGCTTCTTCAAACAAATTTTCCCTATCTGGGGCACTCATATAAATATCGTAACCTAGTTCAACGGCCCGTTTAGCTTCAAAATTCGGAGTTCTTTTTGTAACACCAACAATTTTCATATCATCCTGCGCAGAAACTGCATCTGCTACTCTTTTACCTATGGTACCGTATCCGTTTATTCCAACAGCTTTCATAAACTAAACCTCCAATTTTTTAGGAATTATTTACAAATATCATGACAAAACACTGAATTTATAACATTCTTCAGGAACTTAAACTAATATTAAACTTGATAAGAGTAATTTAACTCTAAATACACTACTCCATGATCATTTTATATTTTTCATGGTATTATAAATTTTATGTTCTAAACTTCAAAAATTAAGAAAATGCAAAGTAATTTAGATTGACATGAAGCTTGGCAACTCCAGTCATTTTTAGAACAACTAAATTATAAAAATAAAAAAAAGAATAAATTGAGTATTATTCTGCACCCTATTTCACTCATCTGCCTTTATTTCTTCATCGCAGTCTGGACAAATATATTCCTTAACTTTTCCTTCCTTTTTTATCTTGGCAATTTTTTCCCTTTCGAGTTCAAACCATTCATCACATCTTCCACATTTCACAGTTTCTGTTTCTGCCATGATCTTCACCATATTATACTATGTAATCTGTTCTTTAAATTTTTTTAGTACCCGAGGGATAATAGTTAATCTGAATAATTAATATCTCTCATTAGAAATAGTTGGATGAAATGATTTTTTTGGATGAAATCAAGATTAAGATGTTTGATCTTCCATCAGAATTTGTTTACTTCCCTAAATTTATTTATTGTCAAAAATAATATTAATATGGGGGGATTTATTATGGAGATCAAGGAAAATGTTCCAGTACGTGCATATGCTGAGGTCAAGATTAACGCAGATCCTGAATTGGTGTGGAATGTATTGATCGATGTCAAGAAATGGCCAACTTGGAATCCTGATATTAAAAATGTAGTAATGGGCCAGAAATTCACTGTTGGATCGCAATTCAAATGGAAATCGGGGCCTGGTACAATAACTTCTAAATTGCAGGAAATAGAAAAACCTAAACTCCTTGTGTGGACTGGAAAAACAATGGGTATTCATGCGGTTCATATTTGGAGATTAAAACCCATCGACGGTCAAACCCTTATCAGTTCTGAAGAATCGTGGGATGGTTTGTTAGTCAAAATATTATCTGGCAGCATGCAAAAAACCCTACAAAAATCAATTGAATCAACTTTAAAGTACCTGAAACTGGAAATTGAAAAATAGATATAAATATCTTGTTTAAGCAAATCTAAGGGAAATTTATTAAATTCAACTCAGTATTGTCCTAAAATACCATGTATAGGAATTACTGGGTTATAATTTTAATTTAGAACTGAAGATACATAGAATATGCCAATAATACAAGGGTTATATTGTGAGTTTTAATAGATCCATCGAAAGGTATGCACTGGCACTAAGTGTGCTGATAAGTTTTTTAGTTGCATACGTAAGCTCTGCAATTAACATAGCACTACCCGAGATTGCCACAACATTTTCGCTTAATTCTGTATATTTAACATGGATTCCCACATCTTATCTTCTTTTTTCAGCAATTTTTTTAATACCCTTCGGGAAAATAGCGGACATCTACGGTAAAAAACGTATCATAAGCTATGGATTAATAATTTTCGTGTTAGCCAGCATAACCTCTGCCCTGTCAGTTTCAGGAAACATGTTGTTAATATCTAGAATTTTCCAAGCCGTAGGTAGTGCCATGATCTATGGAAATGTCTATTCTCTACTGGCATCTGTGCATTCTGAAGGAGAAGCAGGTAAGCCTTTGTCAATCAGTGTTGCTTCTGCCTACGTGGGACTTTCAGTAGGACCCATATTAGGTGGATTTTTAACTGAGTATTTTGGTTGGAGAAGTATATTCCTTTTCACCATCCCAATAACAGTTTTTGCTTTGTTATTTATCTACAAATTGAAGGGTGAATGGTTTGGAGAGGACGGTGAAATATTCGACGTTAAGAGTACATCTGTACTGGCAATTTCACTTATCCTGATTATGTATGGATTTTCAGTAATTACAAACATCATTGGCATATTATGTTTAATAATAGGATTTATGGGCGTAATATTGTTTATTTGGCTTCAGAAAAAGGTTATACATCCTTTGATTCATCCTAAGTTATTATTTGACAGGGTTTATATCATTAACAATCTCACATCCCTTGTAAATTATGGTCCGGGTATATTCACAATTTTTCTCCTGAGCCTTTATCTTCAAGACATACGAATGTTGAATCCTACACAAACAGGATTACTGTTATGTGTACAATCAGTATTCATTGCGATTGCATCGCTCATGGTAGCGAAACTCCTTGATTTCACACTACCCAGATATATTGCTGCTGTTGGGATGGCTCTAACAGGTATTGGCTTGACTTTGTTTTTATTCCTCACAGAAACCACTAGTTTTGTATATATAATGGTGGCATTATCCATAATAGGGTTGGGTTATGGGTTTTCAGCAGCATCAAGTACTGAAATTTCATTGAAGTATGTAGAAAAAAGATTTTACGGAGTTTCAAGTGCAACATTGAACACCATGAGGGTTTTGGGACAGATGATGGGTATGGGAGTAACCACGGCTGTACTTGCCATATTCATAGGAACAGCAGCATTGACACAGTCCAACCAAATTATTTTCATTCAAACCAGTAAAATACCATTTTTAATATATGCGATTCTTTGTTTCGTATCGATATATGGTTATTTCATAATTAGAAGAAAAAATTAAATTTAGATATAAAAAAATATAGTTGGTTCCACACTATTTTATCCTGTAATATGAAAATCTGGACCATAAAAATTTAGTTAATTTTTGTTGACTAAATACAATTGATTTTAAATCTGTCCTAAAGAGAATTATCACGAAAATATTAAAAATTATTCGATTTTCTTCTGTTGGAGTTTTATATATAAAATAACCTCAAAAATAACAGAAATAATTGGACTTAACATCTAAAATAAAAAAAGGGGTTGAAATAAAAAGGTTTCAACCAAATTCTAAGTACATTTAATTTATAGTGAGTCAAGTTTTTCAGGGATGTATGTATCAACAACATACTCGAGCCCGTATTTCGAGAAAGACTGCTGTTCTGCTTTTTTCCCTATTTTAAGCATTTTCTTAATTTCAACCTTCCAGAACTCGTCACGATACCTTGGATCCTTGTAAAGTTCCTTGAGCCTTAGAACATCTATGTCCTTGAGTGGGTCTGTAGGAAGATCGTAGTTTACTATGTCTGATGCTGTAACTCCGAGGAACTTGGCGTTTGGAGTGGCAAGTTCATGGTTCACATGTGCAAGTTTTGCACTTCCTGAGATGATAACCATGGCGATATGGAATCCCCATGGATCTCCGTCGTTACAAATATAAACAGGAAGTCCAAGTTCTTCATTAACCCGTTTAAGGAATCTTCTTGTTGCACGTGCAGCTTGTCCCTTGAGTCCCACAATCAGGGTGTTGAATTTTTTATAAGCATTCTCCTGAACCATCCTGTGGAACATACCCATGGTTTCCACAGCTATGACCCTTTCCACATTGTGGTCTAGTAGTTCAACCTCATCTATGGTTGGTGATATTGTGTAGCCTGACTTACCCATTCTCATGGCATTGATTTCAACATCATCGTCTTTAAGAGTTATATCTCCATAAACTGAAGCTCCGTCCTCTTCTGGCATCAAACCTAAATCTTCACGAGTGATTCCAAGAGTAACTTCTAAATCTTCACCTACAATGTTTGATTCCTGCTGGTCTCCAAAGTCTATGTCCCAACCCTCTGAAACATAGTACATTTCCCTTAAAGTTGCGGTTTTACCTGTTTGAACAAGTCCCTTACAGAAATTGGCCATATAAACCATTTGACCAATTTTCTTGATCTGCTTAACATTTCCAAGGGATCTCTGCCCATAACGATCTCCTAGTACATAGTAACGTCTGTCTTCATCGTAAACAATGTTAGAAGTACCCCTTGATGGTACACGTATTGCTGGAACAGTCTGTTTAGCAACATCTTCAATGATCCTGTCACCGAGGCTAGTCAGTTTGTTAACTGCAAGATCTCTCCTCTTTAAGGAATGTTCTTTTCTACTCGTCATCCTTATCGCCTACCATATTATCATTAGTTAACTCTTGTAATGTTTCATTGTCAATTTCTTCCAGAATTTTAGGTCTTCTGGTAACCTTTGCAAGTATATAATCATACTCTGGAACATCTCTTCCAGACAATATGGCTGCTTCCTTTAGAATAACTGGAACGTAGGTTTCAAATATTTTGGAACGCATTTCCTCTTCCTTAGCTGCTCTCTTTGCATTAAGATACTTTTGGAGACTCCTTGCAATTTTCATTGTGGCCTGTCTGACCTCATGAAGAATTTCATCCTCTGGTGCAACACTCTGCTTACCTGTTGAAAGGTATGGTACGTTGGTAGATACGATGTTAACAAAAACAGTTATTGGTGTATTTTCAATATCACGTATTCCGTATCGTTTCCAATCAATACTCTTCAAAGCTTCTGTCAAAGCACAACTTCCCTGATCAAAGCTGAGCGGAACCCTGTTTGCAAATCTCATAATTTCGGATCGTTTCTGATCTCCAATAACCCTTCCAGAATTTCCTCCATAGGCAATACCTGCTTCTATAATGAAAGAAACTCCTCCACGATAAGTTCTAGGTTTCCTGGTGGTTGTTGCCACAAATTCTGGGTCTAAAATTTCTCTAATACCCTTTTCAATTTGCTCCTTTCCGATTGGGATCAATCCAGAAGTAGGAGGGGCCATGAAATCCATCTGGGCAAACAGTTCAACGATCTGTTCTGCTTCTTCCCATTTCATGTCTTTAGGTCTTTTATTAAGATCGATCTTGGTTATTTCCTCGATCTCATTCACCCTCTTGGTGGACATCCTTGATAAAGAACTGGTTAAAAGACTTCTAAATCTCCTTTTATCAGTGTGCTTAGCCATGAATATTAAATCATCGGCTGTAACTCCTTTAGGGTGTGGCAGAACTTCTTTTGGAAGTGGTGGTATGATTTCAGTTGCCCTATGGAATATAAACAGTTGTCCAGTAGGATCTCTGAACGTAACCTTTGCATGTGGGTTAGCAATCATACTCCTTCGAATGTACTCAAATGCACCCTGTTCACTCAATGAATAAGATACATCCTTGAATTGAAGTTCAATTGCAACACCTGTAGAATCCACATCTACTTTTTTCTTATTGAGTATCAGACCTTTATTGGTTTTAACATCCATTTTAAAGGTCATTTCAACGCCTTTAATTACATCTCCCTTTTTATAGCCTGAAATTACTCTTGCAGGTTTACCTGTGGTCATCTGAGACAACAACACACATCCACTGCAACCTAAACCTTGCTGTCCCCTGGACTGAATGTTCCTAAACTTAGAACCTGCAAACATAGTACAGTATACTTTGGTGATGTAATTTTCTGGAATTCCTGGCCCATTATCTTTATGTTTAAGTATGTAATGGTCTTTGTCAACTCTCTTAAGGTCTATGGATATTTCAGGTTGGATTCCTGCCTCTTCTGCAGCATCGAAACTGTTGGTTATCAGCTCGTGAAATACCATTGTGAGGGACCTTATTTTTCCTGAGAATCCCAGCATTTGTTTGTTCCTTCTGAAAAATTCAGATGCTGTAAGTTCCTTAAATTCTTCAAAAAGTTCTGATGCTTCTCTCTCCAAACTTAGCCTCCTTAAAATGATTATGGATCCATAATCAAGTATTTAAAAATTTATAAAATCTATAAATTTGAATTTATGTAATGTCTGTTTCATCCTTTGCAATTCTATGGAATTCTTGGATCTTCATATCCCTTGATTTCCTTTCAAGGAATGCATAAACAGTTTTGTGCCTTACACCGTTTAATATCATTTCAACAGCTTCTTTGGCTATGTGTATTTGTTCCATACCTCCAATGATGGCAACTGTTTTTCCATAGATGGAAATATCAACACCAGTCATGTCGATGATAATATCCTTGGTACGTCCTTCTTTACCAATTATTCTGGCTTTCTGTCTCATTATGGCCTTTTTGGATTTACCAACGTAATCTGGTAGGTTAATTATTTCCAGGAGTGTTTCATCACCTAAAAGTTTTAAAGAAATTTCTGGATTAAATCCTCTACCAATAGCTTTAACAATGTATCTTGATTTCCAGACAGCCAGCGGGTCTTCAGTTTCTTCTGTGGGTGATACTGAAATGCTTCCAGTTTCACTGTCAATGTTTATGTCTGTTTTAGTTAAATTCTCAATTTCATCCTTAGTAATGCCGTTTTTCCCAATTAAGACCCCTACTCTTTCGCGGGGAATTTTGAGGTATTCTGTGTTAGGCATGATCTCACCTCAAGTTATATAAATATATTCTTATCCTTTATAATATACTTTACTAATCTCATAAATCCATAATTTTACTTTTAATCTCATCTTTGGATATCTCAACACCCATTTTTTTAAAATCTTTGACTAAATTGTTTATATCTCTGTTTAAAAGCTCCATTGATATTGGATTGTCAACTGTGACGCCTTGGGAAATGTCAATAATAACAGGTTCTCCATCATCAATTAAAATATTGTAACCTGATAAATCGCCATGAACAAGTTTAGCATTATTATAAAGTATTTTAACGTAATTCAGTATTTTATCTGCTACATACTCAGGATTTGAGATTTTTGTTTGTCTCATTAGCTGTGCAGGATTTCCAATATCATCACCAATGAATTCCATGACCAGAACGTTGTTCTTTGCTACCATGGGTTTTGGTACTTTTACACCAACATCTAAAGCTCGCTTAAGATTTCTCATTTCTTTAGTAACCCATGTATTAATGATCTGGCGCTTGTTGGAAGTTTTTACACTGAATCTTGGATCTCCCTGGATATACTGTTGCATTTTTTAAAATCTGAAGTGCTTACCCGGTATATTTTCACAGCAACAAAATTTCCCTGATCATCTACTCCTTTAAATACATTAGCTTCCTTTCCTGTACTGATGGCTCCTTGAAGCTGGTTAACGTAACCCATCTTAGCAAGTTTGTAGAGGGTTTCTAGTGTGAGCCTGTCAAAAACTTCACTCCCCACTTTTCTGTCTTCATCACCCTTTAAACGCTTTTCAGATAGGAGTTTTCTTAAATCATCATCTGCTTTCGATACCTTAGAGCACATTAATTTCACCAAAATGCTTCTACTCAACTTTAAATTAGTATTGCTCTATTAAACATTAATGAACAGTATTAATAGAAATAACTGGGTAGATTAAATGATTTTAAGTTTAAAATAGTATGGATTTTTATCAGTCTCTTTCATTTTGACTGTTTAAATTCTAAACCATTTTTGCATTGATAAAAAGATTATTAGAGTTTTAAGTAACCACGTCTTTCAAGCCAGTTAGCTTCAGTACGGGTGTATCTCCATATAACATCTGCTTTTTCATCGCTCTGGAAATCCCATGGCTTAATTAAAACCACATCTCCTTCCCTTATCCAGATCCTCTTTTTCATTTTTCCAGGAATCCTAGACAATCGAGTCTTTCCATCTGCGCATCTGACTTTTAGTTTTCCATGGCCGAGTATCTGCTCGACTACCCCTGGAATTTCCCTCTGCGGGGCGATCTTACTCTTCTAACTTCTTGTGGGCTATGATTTTGTCCTCTTGTCAAACACTCTCCTCCTTTCTGTGAAGTTAATATTGATCTTCAGAATAATGGTGGATTTTCACTTAAATTGTAAAATCATATTAACAACAATAAATAGTTTATTAACATATTGCATCGATCATTTAACCTTCTTATTTTATTTAGTGTTTTGGGGTATATATAAGAGAGCTTTTACAAGCAGATTTTGTTTCAAAATTTCTTGATACAAAATATTTAAAGAATTATTTTGGAGTTTCATGGTTCAATAACTTGAACACTCACCTTGGAAAATGTATCGAACAAGATGGTGTCTTTGTTTGATCATATTTGCTTTGGATGATGATGGATCTACACTCTAAAACTTTTTTCAGTAATACATACTATTTCAAATCTTCCAAGTTTATTTTACACCTCCAATTCAAATATTGGTTCCCATCAAAAAATATGCCCTTAGCTGACTATTTTTGAAAATTCAAACTAAATTGACAGGTTTTTAAATAGCTTTTGCTTCTGATAATAAAATTGTATTGGAACATATAGATGGGAAATGAATTAGAACACGATGTTGAAACCACTTGTCAGATGATTGAAGTAATCATCCAAGTTTCATATACTACTCATGACATAATCCATTTTAATAAATCCTAACGTCAAGGAGAATAGTGTGTTTAAGGGATTATATTTTAGTTTGGCAAGAGCATTTGAAAAGTTCTCTTAGATCAATACAAAACACTAAAATAGATTGAAAACATAGTTTAGTAATTAAAATATTTAATTCCAATTCATTGAAATGGATGGAACGTGTTTATATGGGAAACGAATTTCTGGACATAAAAAACCCCGAGGATGTCAAGGGCATCATCAGTAATTTTCAGACGATCAAAAAGAACGAAGCTGTTTCAATAGAAGACTCTCTGTATCGAGTGCTGGCCGAAGACATACACACCACAATAAATCTTCCGCCCTTTAGAAAGGTAACTATGGATGGATATGCTGTGATTTCTGAAGATACATTCCTAGCTTCAGAAGATGAACCAGTTATATTAGGACTTTTAGAAGTAATAGGTGCTGGGGACGTTCCACAAGAAATTGTGAAGAATGGTTTCTGCACGGAAGTGGGAACAGGATCTCCTTTGCCTGAAGGTGCAGATGCAGTTGTCATGGTGGAATATACAGAAGCTGAGGATAGAACTATTTCCATACATGAAAGTGTGGCAATGGGTCAGAACATTGCAAAGGAAGGTTCAGACATAATGGAAGGTGAACTTCTACTTAAGAAGGGCACAACCATAACTCCCGAAAAAATAGGAGTTTTATGTGCTATAGGTTTAAAAACTGTTCCTGTTTATAAAAAACCACAAATAGCAGTTATATCAACGGGAAATGAATTGATACGTTACGATGAGGACATCAAATATGGAAAGATATTTGACATCAACTCCCAAACTATCTCAAGTGCAGTAACAGCTTGTGGTTGTATACCAGTTAAAACTGAGATAGTTAAGGATAATTACAACGATCTGAAACGAAAAATAATTGAGTGTCAAGACATGGATCTTATCATCACTTCTGGCGGCACATCTGCAGGTCGAGGAGATGTTCTAAGACAAGTTCTAGATGATCTAGGTGAGGTACTTGTCCATGGAATAGCTGTTAAACCTGGTAAACCCACCATCATAGGACGTTTTGAAAATGAAGGTGTGGATAAATATGTTGTGGGACTTCCAGGAAATCCAGTTGCAGCTTCAATGGTTTTCCAACTATTTTTTGCACCATTCCTTAAAGACATGGCTTCAATTAAAACGAAATCCAGATTAAACGAAACAAATACCATGAAGATCCCACTTTCAAAGAGATACAGGCCGGCCAAAGGAAGAAAACATTATTTACTTGTTAAGGTGGATGATGACAATGCAATACCTATTTTAAAAGATTCTGGAGCAATAACCTCCTTGGCTGAAGCTGATGGTTACATTGAAATTGGAAAAAATGTGGAGATAGTTGAAAAGGGCACGTTGGTCAAGGTTCATCCACTCGGAAAATGGTAGAAGATCAAACCTCGAAAAGATCACCTAGAACTACTTTTTTATCTGTTTGAACCAACTTGGGGATCCTTCCAAGTGTTCCTGCAGATTCCCCAACAACCACCATGACACCACGCATGGTTTTCTTAAATTCTTCAGCATGCTCCAGGGATCGTTGGACAGCATCTTCATCCTTGGTTCCATTTGCTTCGTTGGCGATTGAAGTGGCTAGGGCATCGGCAATACTAGCTTCATTTGCAAAAACTGTCACAGAATCAGCTCGTCCAAAGCTGATTGAATGACCCACAGTTCCTGATGATGTGCATATTCCCATGGGTGTTTGTTTAGGTTTTATTTTAAAACCCAGTTCTCCTGAAAGGGAAGATTCTCCAGCATACAGGCCTACCACAACATCTTTATTTATTTCAAGAGATATGTCTCCGCCGTTGTCAATAATGATAAAATTAGCTCCATTTTCAACCATAAAACCCATTGAAAGCTGGGAAATTGTGCCTGCAACAGCAGCCATGGGTCCAACATCCGCCCTTCTCCCGGCCCTACTCATTAAATTAACTAATAATGGAACTTCACTCTTGTGGCCATGATCACGACCTAAATTGTCTAATGTTTCTTTGACTGTCAGGGGTTCAAAACTTGTAAGAAACTCGGGATTCTTGCGGATATATCCTTTAAGTTGTGAACGTAAACTGATAATATAATTTGAAAGTTCGGGTACCCTTAAATCTGAACTGACCTTCAGTTCGGTTTCTCCAATTGTTATCCTCTCTTCAAATATTGTTTTGGCTTTCATCTGAGTAATTAATCTGTCTGTTACTACATAAAATATTTAGATAATCAACAAGAGAGTAAGGTTTGATAATCATGTTTGATAGAAATAAAAGAAGTTCAATTCCTGGAGAAAGAATATTATATAAAACCAGGCCAAGATTTGTTGTAAGTCTAAAATCTGCAATTATTAAATTTATAATAGTTTTAATACTAATTTACTTCTTCACAACCTTGATAAGATATGCTGCTATGGTGCAGGGAAAGGTGGGAGCATTCATTAACATACCATTTGTAGAAGGAACAACGGACTTGATTGTGATAGTCATTCTGTTGCTCCTTATTTGGATCTTATGGAATTACTTGTCCTGGAGATCCACGTACTACACCCTAACAAACCAGAGAGTCATGTTAAGAAGTGGTGTGATAAGAAAAAAATCAGCTTACATGCATTACAACAAAATTCAAGACATTGTTGTATCCCAGAGTGTAATGGAAAGAATATCCTATTCTGGAGATATTGAAGTGTTCGGGGGACACGACAATACCAGCATAATACTCGAAGATATCCCAAATCCAGGCGAAGTGGAGGACACCATCAACAGAATGATAGATGGAGATGTGCCTGAATTTGAAACCAAGACCCCTAAAAAAACTGAAGAACCCAAAATCACTGGAAGATCCATAATGGAGGAGTACGATAAAAAATTTAAACTATGAATATTTCTTTTTATCGTTGAAGATGAATAAACCCTAAACAGAAAAAGAATCATGGAATTCAAATAGTAAAATTTCGTAACTCAAAATAGTCCAGAACTAAAATGCTCATTTTTCTAAATTTTTACATAGTACGTAAAAAATCTTTAAATTTGAAGGGTGAAATGATTAAATGGAATATTTAAAATCAATATTTTACTTTGTGGTGGCTGGTTTATTTGAGATAGGTGGAGGCTACCTTATTTGGCTTTGGATTAGGGAAGGTAGAGGAATTGAATTTGCAATACTCGGTGCTGTGATCTTGGTTCTTTATGGTGTCATACCCACACTACAACCAGCTAACTTTGGAAGGGTATATGCTGCATATGGTGGAGTATTTATTTTCATGGCACTTCTATGGGGATGGCAAGTTGACAAAATAACTCCTGACAGATTTGAAATTATAGGTGCAACCATAGCTCTATTCGGAGTATTTGTTATCATGTACTGGCCTCGGAGTTAATATTTAATTATCAATATTAACAAATGCTATATAATCAAACTAAACATACCAGATTGTAACCATAGATAAAATTGACTATATCTGATTAGGTTTAAATTCCAAGCCTAATAAAAAAAATTCTATTCTTTAGGGATCGTTCCAGAGAGGAACCCTGATAGCAAATTTTATGGATGAGGATATAATATGAAGAAGTACGACATTGCTGTTGTTGGAGCAGGGCCTGTGGGATCCACATTTGCAAGATATGTTGCAGATAAGGGTTTAGATGTTGTGATGGTGGAGAAAAAACGTGAAATAGGCATTCCACTTCAATGTGCAGGATTATTGGGACAGAAGATTAAAGAAATAAATATTCTGCCTGATGAATATGTGTTAAATCAAGTTCGAGGGGCGTACATTTATTCACCTTCCCGCAACATGATGAAAGTAGGAAAGGAAAATGTTCAGGCCTACGTAATTGACAGGGTTGGCTATGACAAATACCTTGCTAAATTGGCAGTTGATTCTGGCGCAGAACTCCTTATGAATCACAAAGTAATCCATTCAGATCTTAATGGATGCATAAAAACAAAGGAAACTAAAATCCAGGCAGATATTATCGTGGGGGCCGATGGTCATTCATCAACTGTCTCAAACAATTTCAATGAGAAACCCAGGTCATTCATGGCGGCTCAGTACCTCATAGAAACTGATGAACCTGTATTTGATCCTGAAAATGTACATCTGCATGTTAATGATTTAATTTCACCAGGATTTTTATGGACCATACCTGTAACAAGTTCAACTGCCAGAATAGGACTTTTTGCAGATATGAACTACATTGGACTCAACAATGTTCTGGCCAAGTTAATGGCAACAGAGCCAATGTTTAAGAATGCTAGGATAATTCAAAAATACCAGGGATACATCCCAAAATATGATCCTAAAAAGAAGATGGTTGATGAAAGAACAATCCTGCTTGGTGATGCCGCATCTCAAGTTAAACCAACAACTGGTGGTGGATTATTAATTGGTTTTGAATGTGCTAAAATAGCAGCGGAATATGCAACCAAAGCAGTTGAGATGGAAAATATCTCTTATCTTAAAGAATATGAGAATCAAACCAATAAACGATTCAAAAATGAGCTCAGGGTGCAAATAGAAGTACAAAAAATATTTGAATCAATGAACAACAAGGATCTAGATGAAATGTTTACCAAACTCAAACAAGGAAATGCAGAAGAACTTATTTCAAAGTACGGCGACATGGACACCCAATCCACCCTCATAAAAGAAATGATAAAAAATGGTCTTCTCTTTTCAATCGTACCTAAATTACTTACAAGGAGGATCATGGGCCTATGGAAATAGTTTTTATAATATCACAAGAACATCAAACCCTGCCAAGGGCAGAAATTGAGGCAGTTTTAAGGGCGGAAGAGATACCCTTCAATTTTAAAAACCAGTATGAAGGAATACTGATAATTGAAGTAGCCAATGAACATGAAAAATACATGGAGCGAATTGGAAAAAGGCTTTCATATACTCATGAACTTTGTAAACTGTTAATTGAAACAGATAAAACCAGTTTAAACAATGATGTGGAAAAGATTGATTGGAATGAAATCATTAATAACGATTATGTTGTCAGGGCAAGGCGAATGGATAAAACTGACAAATTTGACACATCAAAGATTGAAATAGAAATTGGGGGAACTATAAACTCTATTGTGGAAGGTTCGAAGGTAAATCTCAAGGATCCAGATTGTTTCATAAGGCTGATATACCTTGATGAAATTGTTCTGTTAACACAAAGAATAATGAAGATAGATAAAAAACATTTCAACAACTTCAAACCACATAAAAGACCATTTTTCTACCCGGGATCAATGAGCCCCAAACTTGCTAGGTGCATGGTAAATTTAACTGAGATCAAAGAAGATGACACAGTTTTGGATCCATTTTGTGGAACAGGAGGAATCCTGATTGAAGCAGGTATATTGGGAGCTAAGCTTATAGGGACAGATATAGATTACAAGATGGTTCAAGGTACAACGAGAAACCTTGAATATTGTGGGTTTAAAAACTCCAAAATATTTAGAGAGGATGCAAAGAAAATTCATCTGGAAACCAGAGTAAATGCCATTGTCACAGATCCACCCTACGGAATATCAGCATCAACAGGTGGAGAAGACAGTACAAATCTTTATTCTGCTGCATTAAAAAATATGGATGGCTTACTCAAAGAAAAGGGAAAAATATGCATGGCAACACCGCATTACATGGATATTAAGGGTTTAATAAAGGATACAAACTTTGAAATAATAGAACAACACCACATAAGAATGCATAAAAGTTTAACAAGAGTCATATCACTGCTTACAAAAAAAATTTATCGCAAAAAAACTAATTTAATTTGAACATCGGGGTAGCTCTATTTTATGGGGAAAATTTGGATTGAACACCACAACCAAATGATGCATTTAAATTATAATAACTGGAGGGGTAATTTTGAAAGCCAGAATATTTGATACAACATTAAGGGATGGAGAACAAACTCCAGGAGTATCCTTAACTCCAGATCAAAAATTAAGAATAGCTGTTAAACTGGATAATCTTGGAGTGAATGTTATAGAAGCAGGATCTGCCATCACATCTTCCGGAGAAAGGGAAGGAATAAAATCAATAGTTTCGGAGGGACTTTCAGCTGAAATATGCAGTTTCGCCAGGGCTGTGAGAATTGATGTTGATGCTGCCCTCGAATGTGGGGTTGACAGTGTGCACTTGGTTGTTCCAACATCAGATCTGCACATCGAGCACAAACTAAGAAAAACCCGGGAAGAAGTCAAAGCCACAGCAATAGATGCTGTGGAATATGCTGTTGACAACGGACTCTTAGTTGAATTTTCCGCAGAAGATGCCACAAGAAGTGATTATAACTATCTAAAACAAGTTTTTAATGAAGGAATAGAAGCCGGTGCCCGAAGAATATGTGCCTGTGATACTGTTGGAATGTTGACACCAGAAAAAGCCTATGAATTTTATGGAGGCTTAACTCAACTCGGTGTTCCGTTGAGTGCCCATTGCCACAATGATTTTGGTTTGGCAGTAGCAAATACTCTGTCTGGACTTAGAGCGGGGGCAAGCCAGGCACACGTCACAGTTAATGGTATTGGTGAACGTGCTGGAAACGCATCCCTCGAAGAAGTTGTGGTGTCATTGTATTCACTCTACAACTCTAAAACAAATATCAAAATCAAAATGTTGTACGAAACTTCTAAAACAGTTGCAAGAATGACTGGAATTTATTTACAGCCAAACAAAGCAATTGTGGGAGAAAATGCATTTGCACATGAATCGGGCATTCACTCGGATGGTGTTATAAAGAAGGCAGAAACCTACGAACCAATAACACCCGAACTGGTGGGACATAAAAGAAGATTTGTCATGGGAAAACATGTGGGATCCCACATAATCCGGAAAAGGATCAAAGAGATGGGTCTGAGGGTAGATGAGGCCAGATTTGAACAAATATTACAAAGGGTTAAAGCCCTTGGAGATATGGGTAAATGCGTTACAGATGTGGATCTACAGGCAATAGCAGAGGATGCTCTGGGGGTTTTAGCAGAGAAACCAGTGGAACTTGAAGAACTAACAATAGTATCCGGAAATAAAGTTACACCAACAGCATCAGTCAAGATCAACGTAGATGGCTCAGAGAAAGTAGAAGCCGGTGTGGGTGTAGGTCCAGTAGACGCAGCAATCGTGGCAATCAAGAAGAGTATAATGGATGTTGCAGATATACAGCTTGAAGAGTACCATGTAGACGCAATAACCGGAGGAACAGATGCCCTCATCGATGTTGTTGTAAAACTCAAAAATGGAGACAACATAGTCACTGCAAGAAGCACACAACCTGACATCATCATGGCAAGTGTAGAGGCAGTACTGGGTGGGGTAAACAAAATAGTCAGCGATCAAAAGATCAAGGAATCTGAAGAGAAGGACAAAACATAGATCTTCAATATTTTCCATAGAAAACTACATAAATGGTATTGAAAATGAATTTAAAAGAATTAAATGTTAAATTTTCGAGTATTAAAAGGTATTTCAAAGTACTTGGTCATTTAATCACCACTTACATGGGAATAATTCTCACCATAGGATTTTTAGTGCCTTGGTTGTTGGGGGCAATTAAAATCCAGGATTATGGCGAAATAACAGGATTTATAGAGGTTTTTGTCCTTGTTACGGCCACATTATCTTTATTAAGCTTCACATATATCATGGCACTCAGTGAAATGGGTGAAAAGATCAAAAAATCCATGATGACCGCTGGTGAAAATTTTTTCATGTCAACAGTACAGTTCATTGTGGGGCTATTCTTACTCTTTGTTATGGATTACATTACCCACAGTTTCATTAACATATCCAACATAAGTTTCAGAGCAGAGAATCTGGGATCCATAATATTTTTCGTAATACAAATCTTCATACTACTGGAATTAATTTTTGCAGTGTCAAAATTTTTCAAGGGAGTCATAGGCGTTTATGTCTCTTTCAGAGCTGAACATCTTAAGGACTCAATATTCTTTCTACTTAGCTGGAGGAATGCAGATAATGAATAATCAAACCAGCGCGGAAATTGATATAAAAAGAATTCAAATAGCAGGATTTAAATCTGACTTAACCAACTTCAAAGAGGTTATGGAAGAGTTAAAACTAAACTATCCTAGTTGTGTAATCCAGTTAATGGATGCAGATGCAGTTGCAGGAGTTCAACATGT
Source organism: Methanobacterium sp. ERen5 (assembly GCA_024167805.1). GTDB lineage: Archaea > Methanobacteriota > Methanobacteria > Methanobacteriales > Methanobacteriaceae > Methanobacterium_B. The sequence goes on from CP099988.1 coordinate 1,484,649, forward strand.
GCTCAATTCCACCATACATGCAATTAAATCGTTTTCAAGAAATGAAAATATTGCGTCTGACATTGGTCTTGAGATCTGTGTGAGAACATCGGGACAGAGACAAATATCACAGGCCATCAAGATGTTAGGCATCAGAAATGGTAAGATGAACGTATGTGCAGTTGCTCTAGATTGTAAATCCAATATTATGGAAGATCTAATTAATATTCTAGGATTGAGAGATGATCATGTGCTTGAACCGGATACAGACAAGTTGAGGTCTATCTACAAAATTTCAGACACCCAACTAGAAACCAACCCGGATATATCAAAGATTTTAATGGAAAAAACTGCATTACTCATCATTGATACATAAATCCCTAAAACTCTATAGATGAATCAGTTTTCCCTGCAAATTTGATTATATCTGATATTTCATCTAAATTTTCGGGAGTTAAACATTTAACATCTAAATTTTTCAATTCAATACAAACAGCACGTGCTTTGATCCTGTTGTAGTTTGGACTAAGACTTACAATACTTCCTCCAGGAACATTTAACTTCTTCCTAATTTCACTCCCCAAAAGTTTCTGGTTTCTATCTGGAAGGATGATGTTTAGACCCCTTGATGTGGGATGGATCACTTCCCTGAAATTTGATACATCGTTTTTTAATTTCTTCGTAGCAGCAGTAGTTTTCTCAAATATTTCCTCAGCATTTCCTGCTTCTGAATATATTCCTGCACAGGTAACTGGATCTGCCTTCAAAATTTTAATGAGATATTTGGCTGTATCGAATATTTCCGGTTGGTTGGAGGATACAAAACCTCCATTTCCAACGTTCACGGTTTTAGGGCTTCCTGTAGATCCCACTATTACATGGGCATGATTTCCATTTCCAAGTCTTCCCTTAGGGTCACCAATTCCACCTGATGCATCCTCAACTAACATCACTCCATTTTCATCACAGATTTCATATATTGCCTTTATAGGTTGTTCAGCTGTGTAACCTGCAAAACTCGTTAAAAACAATGCTTCAGGATTGTTCTGTTTAATATTTTCATCTAGCTTTTCCAGATCTATCAGACCCAAGTCTGTTGGAACTTTAACAGCTTCAATACCAAAAAATTCAGCTATTTTCCTGAAACCGTACCAAGCTCCCTGATCAGGTATCATCACCCTGTTTTTAAAACAGCTCATCACAGCCATGATTGCAGAGTTGCCACTATTTAGAACCTGTACCCTTTTATGTTGTGTTAATTTTCCAATGGCATTTTCAGCAAAGGTAATTTCATCATCCTCACCTTTTACGTGCTTTAAATTTTGTGCGGCTTTGCACATGGCGTTCCTAGTTTTAGCAGATGGTCTCCTGTAAGAAAGTTCCATAATATCCTATCTCCACTCATTTGAAGAAACTATCCAGAGTTGTTTGCCTGGAATTTAGAAGTTCCTTCATTAAATCGCTTTGTTTTACAAATTTTTCCATTGGTAATTCTAATTTGGTTGAAATGTATGAAAGAGCAGTTTTCATGTCTTCAAATTCTAGAGGGGCTTGTTCCATGGCATTTCTAACATTTTCACGAACATTAAAAACTCCAAGCGGCACATAACCATTGTAAGCTTCTCTTAAAACTATTACTCCTGCCTGTTTGGATTCACGTTCCAGAGCTTCAAGAACAGCCATCTTACAAGTGTAGTAACAGCCACCCACCCGGGAATATTCCTTTTTCCCACTGTTGGTTTCATAGTCAGAAAATATCAGCTCTTCACGTCCAAGAACATGAAGAAACGCTTCCATCCATTCATACTGCCATTCTGTAGGGATGAGCATTATAGCATAATAATTGTTAAGACTTGAAAATTCGTATACTCGGGTAGTATCAATAATATCATTAAAACGAACGGTTTTAAGGAGACGATCTGCTATTGTACTGTCACAAGCAGTGATAGACCATCTTGTGGGTACTAATTTCCTTTTTTACCCACACCCATGGCGCCCACTGAAAATGCTTTTTGTATGTTTGAGAATGGCATGCCCCTCTGATTTAGGTCAACAACTGCATCAGCAGCTTTGAGGTCTGTGTCGTAAAACGCCTTTTCAAGTCTATGTTCCCATTTAACATTATCGATGTCAAATTTTTGTATTATACCACTGGGACCGTGGGGAGTATGTTCATCGCTGAAGGATGATCCTCTAGGTTTTTTAAGGAATTCAGCTTCACTTTCAATGGAATTTTCTGCAAGTGAAATTTCTTGAAGCTTTTCTACAAATCCACTCTCAAGATCCTTTATACCTACAAGCTGTTTTCCACGCACAAGGCTCATTCTGTAGCCAATAATATCTTCTTGGCTTTTAGATTGGGGAATCCATGATTCTGGCATGTCCATAATGGTTGTATCTCCAGAAACTGGAGCTATCATTGGACCTGCATAAACCTTGGGGTAATTCCAGCTCCCAATAAAAACAGATGGAGGAGTACTCCCATCAATTTCTTTACCCACCTCAACGGAGGGTATCCGCATTTTGGAGGTTAATCTTTTGAGGTATGCTGTTTTTCCTTTTATCATGTTATATCTAGAAAACTATTCAACATCAAACTTTATAAGGTATACGAGAGCATCTGATTACTAAAAAAAAATTTATTGAATTGGAAAGTTTGATTGTACTGGGGAGGTTACCCTTACTTTTTTGATAGTTTCAAAGCTGCTGAATTCATACAGTATCTTAAGCCTGTTGGTTTGGGACCATCATTGAAAACATGGCCCAGATGCGCGTCACATCTGGCACATAGCACTTCTGTCCTGATCATTCCAAAACCTTTATCTTCATGTTCCTTTACATTTTGACTTGCAACAGGTTCCCAGAAACTTGGCCATCCTGTTCCAGAATCAAATTTGGTTTTAGAATCGAAAAGATCAGTTCCACAGCAGACACATTCGTAGATTCCATCTTCATGACAATCATGATATTTTCCAGTGAAAGCCAGTTCTGTGCCCTGTTTTCTTGCAACATTGTAGGAATTTGAACTTAAAATTTCTTGCCATTCTTTGTCTGTTTTAACAACCTTCTCAACCATTTCAACATTTCCAGATTTAACAGAATAAATGGGAACTAAGTTTTCCTTGTTTGAATTGGATGTCATACTCTATTACTATGTAACTTAAGAATTAAATAATTTCACTATCCAAATTTCCGAGGGATATATTTTATATTAAACGGATCTTATGTCACAATTTTTCATATATCGCTGGATAAATCCTGAAAAATCGGTTGTGGCTGTGAATTTTATTTCAATTTATTTGTAAACAATCAAAAATAGCCCTATAATCATAACCAGAAATTGATTTTAGTATAACTTAAGATGGTTGATTCATATTAAAAAAAGAAAATAATAAAAAATGATTGAATTTATGCAAATTCAATTGTGCTCGGTGGTTTGTCACTTACAGAGAGTGAAACATGTGTAACTTCGGATACTTCTGAGGTTATTCTCTGTGAAATGGTTTTAACCATGTTCCATGGTAGTTCCGGAACACTTGCTGTCATTGCATCAATTGATTCTACCATTCTGAGCACAACTAGGTAACCATAGTCCCTTATATCTCCCTTAACACCAGTGACCTTTGTATCGGTTAGAACTGCAAAGTACTGCCATAAACTAGCATCTAAACCTTCTTTTTTGACTTCTTCTTCAACAATTGCGTTTGCTTTCCTGCAGATTTCAATTTTTTCTTCAGTCAGTTTTCCCACTATTCTAACTGCCAGCCCAGGGCCAGGGTAGGGTTGTCTGTTCACCATTTCATTGGGCAAACCCAGTTCGGTTCCAACAACACGAACTTCATCCTTGTAAAGTTCTCTTATGGGTTCCACAATATTTAGTACCAATCCATGTGGCAGTGCAATGTTGTGATGGGATTTAATTTGGCCTTCACTTTCTATCCAGTCCGGTGCGATTGTTCCTTGAACCAAAAATTCTGCACCTACTTCTTTTGCCACCCTTTCGAAAACCCTTATAAATACTTCTCCAATTATCTTACGTTTTTCCTCTGGATCGTATACGCCATCTAAACGGCTTAAAAACTCTTCAGATGCATCAACAGTCCTTAAATTTAATCTGTCCTTAAAAGTGTTGTTAACATAATCAGACTCTCCTTCTCTTAAAAGCCCGTGATCAACAAATACAGCAACAAGATTCTCACCAATTGCGGTTGAAGTTAATACAGATGCTACAGAACTGTCAACTCCTCCGGAAAGGGCAATTATAGCCTTTCCATCGCCTATGGTTTTTTTTATATCTTTAATAGATTCTTCTATAAAATCAGATGGATTCAACATTTTTTTCACCTAAATGTGATATTTTAAATTAAAAACTTTATTAAACTGATAATGATATTAATTTGTTTGGCACTTATTAAATTTATACCATACTCTTGTAAACAACATTTTAGGAATCAAACTTATCGAAGTAAATAGCTTGATTTTAGATTTGAGTATACATAATTTATTACAGACCAAAATTATTGGTCAAATTTTACCAACAAAAAAAGGGTATTAACACAGTTTAATTATAAATTTTATTATATAAAATAATATTAGACCTCCGGTTTAGAGAATAATAAAAAAATATCACAGTGAACGGTTTAAAATGAAAATAATACCTAAAAATATGATTCAAACTTGGTTAAAACAGAGTACAAATAAAATATCCATCCAATTTTTCAGGTACATCTTCGTAGGTGGAACTGCATTTTTAGTTGATTTCGGTTCACTTTACCTTTTAACAGAATATTTTGGAATATTTTACCTTATGTCTGCTGCAATTGCCTTCACATTGGGTCTTATTGCAAACTACTTGCTGAGTGTAAGATGGGTCTTTAACAAACACACACTAGACAACAGACTTCATGAAGTTGGAATTTTCACATTGGTTGGAATAGTTGGTCTGGGACTAAATGAAGTTATAATCTGGTTTTTCACCTCAAATATGCATTTATTCTACATTTATTCCAAGATCATTTCAGCGGCGCTTGTGCTCTTCTGGAATTTCTTTGCAAGGCGTTACACAATATTTCGGTGAGAAGTTACGATTTAAAATAAATGGAAAAATATTAATCAAGATTAACTAATTTAAAATTGATTTTTGTGAAACAAATTCTAGAGGGGAATCATAATATTGAAAAATTTAGGGATAAAAAAATTTTTTAAAACTAAATACGATCTTTATTTCAGTTTGATTTTGTTATTTTACATAGTAACAGTCAGTTTTCTCTTCAAATATTACCTGTATCAGATAAACAACGATGGAATAGTTTATATCAATATTTCTAGGCAGATTTTAGCGGGACACTTTTATGGGTCCGTAAACGATTATTGGGGGCCATTGATATCATGGTTAATGTTACCATTTCTTTACTTCCTAAAAAGCCCTTTAATGGGTCTTTACTCTGCAAAATTGACATCCATAGTAATTGGATTTGTAACACTATTTGGAATAAGGAAGTTGTCCTACAGATTTGAAATGGAAGAATGGCTCAGGACATTGATTATACTGACCACAGTGCCGGTTATTATCTACTTCGCAATGAGCTTCATAACACCGGATCTTTTAATGGTGTGTGTATTGACCTACTATCTTGCAGCAGTGTACGATCCAAATTACTCAAAAACAGTTTTAAATGGGGTTTTCTGCGGATTTTTAGGGGCCATGGCATATTTTACCAAGAGTTACGGATTTACATTTTTTATAGCCAGTTTCTTGATCTTCAACTCCATTCATTACATCACAGAAATGGACAAAACTGCTGTTATAAAAAATTTAGCAGCAGGATTACTAGTTTTTTTATTAATAAGCAGTGTATGGATATGTTTCATAAGTTATAAAGATGGAAAAATTACATATGGATCTTCTGGAGATTTTAATTACGCCCTGGTTGGCCCAAACTCCATGGGATTTGCTGAATATTCAGAAGGACTTCACAAACCTGATCAAGTCAACACCAACTACCTTCCCAAGGACTGGTCACCTTTCTCATCTTGGACCAATTTCCAACATCAACTGAACTTAATTTGGACCGGCGCTCAAAAAACAGGCACAATTCTTAATTACTTCTCAATACTATCGTTTCTAATAATCATAATTTATATCCTACTCATAATTGCTCCACCAAGGAATTTATCAAGGGTTGATCTTGTATATCCATTGATAACAATGCTCATACTCACTGCAGGTTACATAATCGTTGTTGTTGAAGAAAGATACATATGGCTTATTTATCTGTTACTGATAATGATGGGAGGATATTTGTTAAATAAACTGTTTAATTTGGGTTTATTTAATTCTTTGAAATGGGATTACCTTTTAAAGATAGTATGTGTTGTTGGATTTATATTGCTCATGACCCTAATGCCAGTCAACTACATGATGGGAAATTTAAACACAGGAAAGGATATCTATGCCTTGTCAGACACATTAAATGGGTATGGGGTGCATGGCAACGTGGCAACCAATGATAAACTCACAGAAATGAATTATATTCAGTATTATATGAATACGAACCTCTATGGGCAATCACAAAGGAATATCAGCTCTGAAAATCTGCAAAATGAACTTAAATTATTGGGAATTAATTATTATTTTGTCTGGGGAAATTCAAATCAAAACAGTTACATGGGTAGTTACACTCAAGTAGCCAATTTAACTTCCTACAACTTAGTAATTTATAAAATAACTTGAACTAATGGAAAAAAATAGGATTAGGGGTTCATTCAATTCCATGATATTTTTTGCAAACTTCATAGAAATTTTCAAATATTACCCCACCATTTTCAGTGTGGTGCACTTCAGGATGGAATTGGATACCGTAGATAGGTTTGGTGGGGTGTTTCATTGCTTCCACTCCACAAATTGATGATGTGGCAATGACATCAAAATTTTCAGGTGCTTTGCAAACTTCATCTTTATGGGATGCCCAAACATCCAGTCCTGTTCCAAGACCCTTTAAAATATCATCTTCATCTAAAATATCGATCCTGATCTTGGCGTAGCTTTCAACACCTGCAGCACCAATTTCACCACCATAGGCCTTGGCAATTATTTGATGGCCGAGACAGATGCCTAGTATTGGACAGTCAAATTCCTTCACGTAATCTAAAGAGTGCCCAGCACGTTCTATTGATGGGCCGCCTCCTAGAATTAATCCCAACGGATTTTTTTCCCTAAGTTCTTCCAGGGGGTTGTATTTGGAACGAGTTCAGCAGGTATTTTTAAATAATGCAAACTCCTGTAAATTCTGTGATTGTACTGTCCATGATTGTTTATAACAGCTATTTTCATTTAAACTCCTCTAACTTATTTATTAATAATTTGGCAAACAGATAATTATTCTATCATCTTAATTCTATTGGATAACCATACTTGAAATATGGGAATATATTTATGCATTTTTAACAATACTATATGCATGGAATTACAGGATCTCATTTATATTGTTGTGGCCCTATTCTTAGCTTTGATATTGTTCTACATTTTCATATGGTTAGTACCAATAATAATAGTATTAATCATAGCTTATGTAATATATATCTTTTTAAAGGGTCCTAACTACTAAATTAGTATTACAAATTTAGGATACAGATCCCAAATTTGATACTTTATTTTTTAATTTTAAACAGGTACTGTCATAAATTCCATGGTTTTAGAGATGAGAAATTATGAAACTAGAAAGGGAATTTACAGGAATAACAGAGCATCTCCTTGCATTTAGGGAGGAAGTTAAGGATGCGGATAAGGTTACTTTTATTGGAATGCCCGGAGTGTGCAGTCCATTTGCAGAACTATTTGCATATGTTATTCGCGATAAAGAAGCTGTTTTTATCACAGGAACTAACATTGAAACAGCCAGAAAAATAGAGATGACTCCCCAGGGAATGCAGTTTGGTGAAACCGCAGATCCATCGAGTTCTTTTGTTGCAATTTTAGGGGGTCTTGCAATGCCCAAATCCAACATAGATCCTGAGGACGTTAAAGAGTTAATAGAAAACGTTATTCAAGACGATGGTAAACTATTTGGTCTTTGTTACATGGATGTTTTCAGGGAAGAGGGTTGGCATGAACTTATTGATTTTGATTGTATCATAAATGCCACATTAAATGGATTTGTTTTAAAAAATAAGGTGAAAATTTGGATCTTAAAGATATTGGCATGGAGAAGGGTCTCTTATACGAAACTGTAGTGACAACTGTTGACAGTAATGGAAAACCAAATGCTGCACCCATAGGCATAATCTGTAAAGATAAATTGGAGGTTGTTTGTTACCTGCACCATGGTTCCACAACAGTCAAAAATATAAAGGATACTAAAAGTTTTGTGGTCAATGTACTTAAGGATCCAATGATATTTGTCGAATCAACTCTGGGAAATCTTCCGATTAAAAAATATGAATCTCATGGGGATAAATTTTATATTGGAAGCACAGACGCATTTTTTGTCGCAGATGTGACTAGCATCAAGGATGTTGAAAGGAAGGATCAGTTTGGAATTTCTCTAACATCAGTTTTAAAGGCAGAAGTCTCGGATATAACCAAATTTAAACACTGTGTTGAACCATTAAATAGAGCTATTTATGGTATTGTGGAGGGTTTGGTTTATTTAACACGTATGAATATGGTTTCTGGAGATATGGAAAAATTGTACCGTCACAGAATGGCAGAGATAGCAAGAATAGTATCCAAAGTCGGTGCTAAGGATCATAAGAATGCAATGGACATGATCATGGAAGCATTCAAGAATTTTGATTGATTAAAAAAAGCTGTGTACTATACCCTTCAATCATCCACAACGATATTTACGAATTCAAATTTTTCAACATCAAAAAGCCCTATATCACTTATTTTTAGGTTTGGAATAACCAGCAGTGCTAAAAAAGATAGGGTCATGAATGGGGATGAAAGGGTGGAGCCCATATCATTTACTAATTTCTTTAACATTGTAAGATCATTTGCCACTTCTTCTGCAGTTCTATCACTCATCAAACCCGCTATGGGTAGTTTTAAATCCGTAATACCCTTAGTGGAAATTACTGAAAGTCCTCCATCATTGGTTATGACAGTGTTCACAGCCTTTGCCATATCTGTGCTGTTAGTTCCAATTACTATGATGTTATGTGAATCATGGGCAACACTCGAAGCTATGGCTCCATTTTTAAGATTAAAACCTTTTATAAAACCGTTGGTCATTCTATTGTTGCCGTAACGCTCAACAACAGCAATTTTAAGCACATCATTTTCTAGATCCGCCATTAGATTTCCCTCTTGAATATCTAGATCTGCTGTTTTTTTATTGGTTATCAGTTGATCCTCAATGATTTCGATAACCCTGACAGTTTTAGGACTATCTGAAGTTAAGTTGAAATCAGATGGATTTTTAGGGTTTGATTTGAATGTACCTTGTAATTTGAGGGGATTTACTTCGAAATTTAAAGAGCCATTTTTAGAAACGGGTTTTCCATCTATGTAAATTGTTTTAACATTTAATTTTTCAATATCATCAACTATGACCATATCTGCAGCTTTTCCAGGAACCAGACTTCCAGTGTTTAAATTGTAGTGTTCTGCAGGGTTTAGGGTTACCATTTTTATGGCTTTAACTGGATCTATGCCATATTCAATGGCCTTTAACAGCATTTTATCAATGTGTCCTTCAAGAAGATCTTCTGGATCCTTGTCATCGGATACAATGAAGTCTCCACCTGCAACTGCAAGGGCTTTCAAATTTTTGGCAGATGATCCCTCCCTCATCATAATTTTCATGCCAAGCCTTCTTTTTCAAAGGCCTCAGATGGAGTGGTGGACTCGTGATCTGTTGAAATTCCAGCAGCAGCGTAGCTGCAAAGTTCTGCTCCAGATAACAGGGGTGCATGCCCATCAATGGGCTTCTTATTTGCATGGGCAACTTCTAACTTTTCCATCACTTCAGGGTCTTGACCAACGACCCCTGGAAAATTCATGACTTCGCCAAGCCCAACAAATTCTGGCCTTTTAAGCAGGGTAGCAATGTCCTTAGACGTTATGATCCCTCCAGCTGTTTCGAATTTGGTTGCTGGAACACATGATGGTACAGTTAAAAACATTTTAAGGGGAACAGTTGATGCGTCATCTAACATGTAATTTATTCCATTTAAACCCATGACATTGGCAATTTCGTGGGGGTCAGCGATGACAGAAGTGGTTCCATGGGGAATCACTGCTTCGGCAAATCTTGAGGGGCATAGCATTGAACTTTCTATGTGGATATGTGAATCAATAAATCCTGGTAAAATTAGAGTTTTAAAGTTGCCATCAACAGGTTTAACACAGGAAATTAAACCGTTTTCAAATCCTATTTCAGCAGAATATATCTCTTCGGTAAACACATTCAACAGATTTCCCCGTATAAATTCCATTTTTCAGTCTCCTACCCCAATATTTTTAGTTTATATATTTACACTAAGCAAGGAACACAATTGGAAAAACTAATCTTGGTACATTTCTATGTAACAATACTGAAATTAAAGCCATCGAAAAAAGTTAGAAAAAAATTGTAATTTTTGTTCACTGTTCTGTTTTGAGTTCGTTGTAAAGCATTGGTAAAAATGTTCCAACATCTGTCACTATTCCCACGACCTGTGCACTTCCTCTGTCACTTAGTTTGGTTACTGTGGCTGGGTTAATGTCCACACAAATACTTTTGACATGGGATGGGAGCAGATTACCAGTGGCTATTGAATGCAGCATTGTTGAGATCATGATGACCATGTCTACATCCTGAACATATTTTCTCATTTCTTCTTGAGCTTCAATAACATCAGTTATCACGTCTGGAAGTGGACCATCATCACGGATTGATCCTGCAAGGACATATGGTACATCATTTTGTATACATTCGTACATTATTCCCTTTTTAAGAACACCTTTATCAATTGCGTCTTTGATAGATCCTGCCTTGTTAATTTCATTTATGGCATATATGTGGTGTCTATGTCCCCTTCGAACTGCTTCACCAGTTTTTACACAAGTACCTAAAGAAGTTCCATACAGTGCACTTTCAATATCATGGGTTGCGAGGGCATTTCCAGCAAATAGAATATCAACAATACCTTCCTTTATCATTGATGCCAATATTGGCCCTGAACCGGTGTGAACCACTGCCGGACCTGAAACAACCGCAATTTTTCCACCGCGGTTTTTGATTTCTTTGATTTCCGAAGCAATTTTTTTATGATGGATTCTATTGGTTTTTCTGAGGAAGCTTCACTTGACATGAATTCAAAAACTCCCTGCTTACCCCTTGGACGTTCTGGAGGCATTACCTTTATTCCATCCCTCCCAACAACGATGTGGTCTCCCTTGTTGATTTGACCGATTGGTCTGCATAAAGCCCTTTCAGCTGTTGTATCCACAACTATCATGCAATCCATTTCAATGTCTTCAACAATTATCCACTTTCCATTGTAGTGAATTTCGGTAGGATGATGGGTTGTTGAATAAAAATCTGCAGGAAGAGTTTTATCCTTCTCAGAAACAAGAAGTTCAACATCCTTCAATTCAACAACAACAGCCCCTATTTCGGAGAGTTCATCTAATATTTCTCCAAGCAACGTTTCATTCGATGCTTCAACAAGTAACTTGGCATGGCTGATGTCTCCCTTGAGTTTTCCCACTGTAAACTCTATAAATTTAAAATCGCCCCCCATATCCAGAATCCTGTCAAGAGCCTTAGGGAGTATTAATGAATCAATTATATGGCCTGAAAGTTTTACTTCTCTATTGTACATGTTATCCACCTTTAAAAATTTTGATAAACTATTTATAGTGAGCTTTATGTTTAGTTTTAATGGCAGCAGGGTCATAAACCCATCCACACCACTTGAAGATTATTTATCTAATTTTATTTTCAGATAAAAATTTCTGTTTTCGTAGTTTAATTACTTGATAAATTTTATAAATAGAAGTATATTATTGGAATAATTTAATTATTCAGTGCAAACACAAAAAATCAAAAATAATTTTAGCAGCATTCATGGCTGTTGAGTCGCCAATTTCTGTGGATGCAACTTCAACAAGGTCCATTCCAACTAATTCCTTCGATTCCAGACTAAGCATTAGTTTTTCTATCTGCATGGGATCTAATCCGCATGGAGCGGGAGTTCCAGTTGAAGGTGCATATGCAGGGTCAAGGACATCAATATCGAAACTAATGTATATGGGGCCTGAAATGTTTTTTAGACAATTCAAAATGTTTTCAATATCTTCACATACTTGATGGGAACTGAAACTGGTCAACCTTCCATCTGAGAGGTTTGCCTCTTCTTCAGCCGCTGATCTCACCCCTATCTGAATAAGTTGCAGTGGATTTAGATCCAGTACTCGTTTCATCACAGTTGCATGTGAATATTTTTCATCCTCATACTCTTCACGCAGATCCATATGGGCATCAAAATGGATTACAGTGAGTTTATTCTCTCCCAAAGCTTGGGTAATGGCATTGATTATACAGAAACTTATGCTATGATCTCCACCAATGGATATTGGGATAATTTTTTGGGTTAAAACATCGTCAATGGTTGATTTTAGTTTGGAACAAGTTTTTTTGAAGTTTCCGTGCACCACTTCAATATCTCCAAGATCCATTACTCCGGAGGGAACAGTTTTTTTCAACTTAAAGTTGTAGGCTTCAAAGTTGTAAGAGGCTTCCCTAACAGTTCTAGGTCCAAACCTGGCACCTGGTAAGTAGCTGGTAGTGCCATCAAAGGGAACTCCTAAAATGCCAAACTTCAATGATTCAGATGTTTCATATGGATCATTTGTTTCATTTGAAAATGCAAATTTTAAAACATTTTCTGTGTGTAAAAACATTTCAATCGACCCATTAGATTTAGAATTAAAAATAAGTTCATAAAATTAAAGTTGTTGGATATGGGTAAACCATAATCCAATCTTATCCGCTTTTAATCCTCATTACCTTTTTGTTGCCCATTGCAACTATGTAATCTACTTCGGCACCTTCGTTAAGTTTGCCCTTTAATTCTTCAGGGATCTCAATTTCAAAGGTTTCGTAGGTTTCCATGTCCATTAACTGCACATCTCCACCCATTAATGCTAGTACTTGACCTAAACATTTGTCAATCATTGGAACATCACATTTAGCATCCACAGGTTTGACAAATGTCCTTTTCTGATTGTCAAAAATTCCAACTGCTTCAACTCTTGCCTTAGCTGCACCGTGTTTTCCAGGTGATGATGTTGAAATACTTGTAATTTTCGATGCTTCATCATTTATTATAACATATTTACCAACTTTTAAGGTTTTAACTTCCACTACCTTCTTTGACATATTTTTTCCTCCAATATCCATTTTATGAATCACAATAGATTCTGAATATTTATAAATCTAAAAGAGATCAACAAAATTCATTCTAAATTTAAGATTATTTAATATAGCATCTACATTATCATAATCGTATCTATTTTTAGATATGTAAACTTTTTTAATCAATACCATTGATAAACTTATCAGTTTCTTTTTAATGTTATGGTTAATGGTATTATAGAATATAATTTTAAATCAAAACATTACCATTTATTTCTTAAAAGATTAAGAAAACTAAATTATTTACATGAAAACTACAAGAAAATCCTTAAAAAACCTAACATGAGGGGAAATATGCTCAAGGCCCTGATTGCTTCGTTTAAAGTGACTATTGATTTTTGGTGTTTAACAAGAATATTACTAATCTCACAAAAAATTAGACATGTTGTGCAAGTGTAAAAAGATATTAGGTAATAACTATACAAATGCCCATACTAAGCTAAAAAATAATGAAATTAGATCAGTAATTCGAATTTCCAGATCACAACAACATTAAATACCATGTCAACATGATTAAGATTGAGAAAAAGTTATGAATTCAATGAAAAAATTATGAACTTTTTAAAACATGTTTAGGATGAATTAGTTATTTTTTTTAGATTAACAGATTTAAGTGATACAAATGAGGATTTCAATAACTTCTGGAAGGGCTGAAGGCCCAACAAAACTTAACACATTTGATAATGCTTTACTAAACGCAGGAATAGGTGATGTGAATCTGATAAAAGTTTCAAGCATACTACCCAAGGATGCTGAGATCGTTCCAGTACCTGAATTAACACCGGGGGACATGATAAATTCTGTTCTGTCCCATGTTTCATCGGACAATGCGGGGGATATAATATCTGCATTTGTGGCAGTGGCGATTGCCGAAGAATTTGGATGTGTTGTTGAAAACACTGGGATAAACAGAAATCCTGACGATGTGAAGGCTGAAGCAGAAGAAATGGCCCGTTACATGGTTGATGTGAGGGGTATGAAACTGAAGGAAATAATTATAGAAGGAAAGAGTCATATAGTAAAAAAACAAGGAGCAGTTGTCGCGGCAGTTGTGTACCTTGATTGAAGTAGTGATGAAAAGTGAAACCCAAGGATATCAATTTTTGGAGTGAAGTATCTGAAGAGATAATGTTTGAAGCCCACGAAGCCGTCAAACCACTTATTGGAAAAGAAGAAGCCGGTAAAACAGTTAAAATGGGTGCTGATGGCACTCCAACTAAACTGATAGATATCGTTGCAGAGGATAAAGTTGTTGAAGTTTTAGAGAAGACAGGAATACCTGTGACTCTAATAAGTGAAGAAGTAGGCGAACTAAAAATAGGTGAAGGAATATCAGAAGCAGTTTTAGTGGTAGATCCACTTGATGGTACTCGAAATGCCCTGAAAAATATTCCCGCCTATGGAATTTCAATAGCAATTTCCGATGGAAATTTGGAACATGCCACTGATTTGAAACTATCAGACATTGAACTGGGATTTGTTAAAAATTTCGCAAACAACGATGTTTACCATGCAGTAAAGGGTGATGGGGCATGGTTGAATAAAGAAAAAATCAGCCCCTCCAAAAGGCGGGATGTGGCAGGTTCATCCATAGGAGCATATATTTACAGGGCGGACATGTCAAAGATTGACAAACTATGCGCAACAGTTAGAAGCATGAGAATTTTAGGGTCTGTGGCAATTGAACTGTGTTATGTGGCAAATGGTACCTACGATGCATTTCTTGATATCCGGGGCAACATGAGGGTCATGGATATTGCCGCTGCAAAGTTAATAATTGAAGAATCCAATGGTCTTGTAACGGATGAGAAATGTAGACCACTGGTAAATGATTTGAATGTTCTTGAGAGAACATCCATAATAGCGTCTTGCAATAAGAATTTTCACACTCAAATTATGTCTATTTTGGGAGGATTTTAAATGCGAATAGGAGTAGTGGCCCGTTTCGATGTTGAAGAAGCAGTTGAAATGGCTGAAAAAATAGTTGAATTTCTCATGGAAAATGACGTTGAAACTTTGATAGATTCTCAGTTGGCGACACACCTAAAACAATACGAAGGCATTGCCTCAGATCTTGAGGATATGGATGTTGATTTGGTTGTTGCAGTTGGTGGAGATGGAACCATACTTCGAACACAGGGAATAATCAACCAAAAAAATTCCATTGGTGGGCATCAATAAGGGTGCAGTGGGATTTTTAACTGAAATAGATCCTGAAGATGCTTTAACTGCATTGGAACAGGTTTTAAATGGTGATTATTTCGTAGAAAAACGTACACAACTTAAGATATGCCACAATAAACAACTTCACACAGCCCTAAATGAAGTAGTGCTAATGACACAAAAACCTGCAAAAATGCTTCACATAGAGATAAGTGTGGATGATGAAATTGTGGAGGAACTTCGAGCTGATGGATTAATAGTAGCTACTCCAAGCGGTTCCACAGCATATTCCATGTCTGCAGGTGGACCAATAGTAGATCCAAGGGTTGATGCATTTATAATCGTGCCAATTTGTCCATTCAAACTCGGTGCAAGGCCATTTGTTGTGCCAAACAACAGCGTGATCAAGGTTAAATTTTTACGTAAAGGTAAGAAGGCAGTAGCTGTCATAGATGGTCAGCAGGTAGAAGAAATTGCTTATATGGATGAAATCATTTTTAAGAAGGCAGATAGCTACGCTTATTTTGTAAGGCTCTCCAAAAACTTCTACAAAAGGGTTAGGGAAAAACTCCAAGGGGATGTATAGGTCCATGGACTACTTGGTTGTTGACATGACCCATGGAGGACTTATAATTGCTTCAGAGTTGTCTAAACTCCCTGAAACTCAGGTATATGCATGGGATATCTATGGTACTCTTGATGAATCCATCATAGAAAAATATTCATCTAATAATTTGAAATTTGTTGATGGAAATTGTTTTAAAGAGCCTGATGAATTAACAGTTGTTAGTCCGGTGCACTGTAATTTACAAAGACATGTTGACATGACTCACCATGATGCAGTAAAATTTATTTTGAACCATAAAATAAATGTTCCAGTTATTGAAGTAACCGGTGTTAAGGGAAAAACAAGTGTTGTTTGGATATTAAAGGAGATTTTAAACCATAAGAAACCATTAGTTTTAAGCAGTTTAGGGGTTGAAGTGTTTGATGGAACAAAATGGGTGAAACTCAAAGGGAACATAAGTATCACTCCTGCAAGTATTGTTGAAGCATGGAAACTTGCAGAAAATTATGAAGTTGGAATATGCATATTTGAAACATCCCTGGGAGGAACAGGATTGGCTGATGTAGGTGTTTTAACCAATATTGCAGAGAATTATTCCATAGCAGGTTACTCAAACAATGCAAGCAAAGCCAAGTCCCAAATATTTAAGAGTAAACTAGTTGCATGTGATCAGGAATCATTTGATTCAGAGTACTTAAACTATAAAGAAAACACCAACACATTTGGAATTCTTAACAATTCAAAAATCACATCAGATCTAACTGCAACAAATATCAAATATAGCTTCGATAAAACAGATTTTGATGTGCAATTATCTCATTTTAAAACAATTAGCAGTGGCTTAGTTGAAGGGACCTTTAAACTCAGCACATTTGCACCAGCACCCATCCACATAAACAATGTTCTTGCAGCAGTTTCTGCATCTATAATGTTGGGAATATCCGAAGAAAAGATCAGGACAGGCCTATTACAATTCAAAGGATTGAATGGTAGAACTACAATAAAGGAATTAGATGGTGTTAGAATTGTGGAGGAAATCAATCCTGGGCTCAATGTCACAGCGGTGAAAGAAGCCATCAAAATGATGGAAAATATTGATGATGTCGTTGTGGTTTTCGGAGGAAGATATGGTGTAACTTGTGAGGAGATAGATGAAAATTCTGTATCGCAAGTATTAAACGGAATAAATGAAGAAACAAAACTAATTTTAGTAGACGAGCTAGGAAAAAATGTAAATAAGCTACTGAAAAGAAATTCTGTTTATTATAATGATTTAAAAGATGCTGTAAACTACGCATCAAAAACTAACTCGCATAATGTCTTAGTTATCTACAGATCCAATTATTCAGACTTGGAAAAAAGATAATTGTTGATTATTTGGTGCCTATGGTAACATTTATTAAACATATACAAGAATCATTCAATAGGGAATTTAATAAATACTATTCCTGATCACAGTTCAAAATATTACAGAACATACTTTAAATTTGTATCTAAGAAATTCTAAGTTCTATAATCAATTTTAATGTGAAAATATTATCATGATGAAATTTCTTACTGGAGATGATTTTTTTGAAGGTTGGTACCCGTGGAAGCAGTCTTGCAACATATCAAACCAAGACTATAATTAATGAACTGTCCATAGTTACAAATGAGAAAATTGATGTAGAAATTATCAAATCTACTGGGGATAAAATACAGAATTCACAGCTATACAATATTGATGCTAAAGGGATATTCACCCGTGAATTAGATGATGCTGTATTAGATGGGACTGTAGATTTCGCAGTGCACAGTTTGAAGGATCTGCCAACTGAACTTGAAGGGAACCTTGAAATTGTTGTTGTGCCTGAAAGGGAATCTCCAAATGAAGTTTTAGTTTCCAAGTTAGGATGGGATGAACTGCCAAAAGGTGCAACTGTTGGTACCAGCAGTATCAGAAGGGAAGCTTTCTGTAACTATCATAACAAAGAATTTAATATAAAACCAATAAGAGGAAATATAGATACAAGAATAAAGAAAGTATTCAGTGGAGAATATGATGCTACAATTATGGCCGAGGCTGGTTTGAATAGACTTGGGCTGACTGAATATATTAAGCAAAGGTTTTCAATTGAATATTTCACTCCCGCTGCTGGGCAGGGGGCAATTGCAGTTGTTGCAAGAAGTGATAGTGATGTTAAGGATGATTTAAAGAAGATAAATCACCTCAAATCATTTCAGGAAGTCACTGCTGAAAAAAGGGTGCTTCTAGAAATGGGGGTGGGTTGTCAATCACCTTTGGGTGTTTCTGCAAGAATTAATGAGAATAAACTCAAACTTTGTGCTGTTCTTCTTACTCAGGAAGGAAAAATAGTTTCAAGGGTTATGGTTGAAGGTTCTGCAGATAAAGCCAGTAATTTAGGTTTAAAGGCTGCAAAACTTATGATGGAGGATTATATTTGAATAAGGTGAACGTTGGAGTAATCGGTGTCGGAGCAATGGGTTACAACCATGTTAGGGTTTATTCTGAACTTGAAAATGCTAACTTAATGGCTGTTTCAGATCTAATGCGCGGAACACTGGCAGAAGTTTCAAAGGAATTCAACACAGTAGGTTTTGTTGATTATGATAATATACTAAAGATGCCTGAAATAGATGTTGTGAGTGTTTGTGTGCCTACCACTTACCATTATGATGTTGTTATGGGTGCTATTGAACAAGGAAAACATGTTTTGGTGGAAAAACCTATTGCATTCACCCTTGATGAAGCAAAGGACATGGTCAATGCTGCCCATGATGCTGGAGTTAAACTGGCAACAGGTCATGTAGAAAGATTCAACCCTGCAGTAGATGAGGCTAAACGACTTCTAAATGATGGTGCTATAGGAGAGATTGTTTCAGCTTCAGCAAAAAGGGTAGGCCCGTTTCCACCAAGAATTAAGGATGTTGGTGTGGCCATAGATCTTGCAATACACGAAGTGGATATCATGTTTTATCTATTGAACAGTCCAGCTTCAAGTGTTTACGCAAACATGGGTAGCAGGCTAGAAAAATGTGAATATGAAGATCATGCAGAGATCATGATGAAATTTGAGAATGGTGTGGTGGGTATATTAGAAACCAACTGGCTCACTCCATACAAGAAGAGACAGCTTGAGATCACAGGGGTTGATGGGATTATTTCCATGGATTACATAGATCAGACTGTTGAAGTATATGGAAAAAATGCTCAGAAGGTGGAAGTGGCCCATACAGAGCCTCTTAAGGATGAACTTCAATCATTTTTATCATGTGTAGTAAACGACGAGGAACCTAAAATAACAGGTGAAGATGGTATTCATGCCTTGAAAGTTGTGCTTGCTGCAATGAAATCTGCACAAAAGAAGATCGTTGTAAATATGAATGAATGTTAAGGTGCATAACATGAATGAAAAACTCATAAAACGGGCTTATGAACTTAGAAACAGGGGTTTTACAACCGGAGAAATAGCTGATGAATTGAATGTTTCTAAAGACACTTCAAGATGGCTTATTTTGCAAGGTAAAGACAATAAAACCAGTGCTGAATCTGAAAAGGCACCAATAGACTTTGCTATTAACTGGAACAGTCTAGGCGGAAGTTCTGTGAGAATGAAATATGTATCTGCTGCAATGGCAGATATGGCACTCAAATACGGGGAACCTGACGTAATTGTTGGTATCACTGTGAGTGGAATTCCATTTGCAACTATGATGGCAGAGATTCTTGGTGCGGATATTTCTGTTTTCCATCCCATTAAACACAGAAAGATGGAAGAAGATGCCAAGGGTGCTGTAAGCAGTAATTTTGCATCTGTGGATGGCAGAAAAGTTGTGATAGTTGATGATGTTACAACAAGTGGTAGAACCATCAGAGAAGCTGCCAAGGTTTATAAGGATCTTGGAGCAATTCCTATTGCAGTGGTTGTCTTAATTGATAAAGCAGGTATTGCTGAAGTGGAAAATGTGCCTGTGGAATCTTTAATAAGTGTCAGCAGGTTGGGATGATACTTCCAACTTTTTTTTATGGAAAATATGGTCTACTGTAGAAGTTAATATTTAAAAAAAAGATTAGAGTCTGTATCTTAATATGGCTCCAATACCACCAAACGCTCTGAAAAGTTGCATTCCTTCTTCAGTTTCTGTTGAAATAATTTCTACTTCTGAACCAACTTCTTCTGCTAGCTCAACAAAGTCATCTATGATGTCAATTGTTTCTTCAACCTTCATTCTTTCATTACAGTTAGAACAGGTTTTTTCAGGAATTGATCCATCAGATTTTACAGTTTTTTCAGTCTTTGTTCCGCATGTTGGACATTCGTAGTTCAACCTTTTGGATTTTAGATCTTCTGAAAGTAAAAGTATTTCCACAGCACCCATCTGCAAATTTTGCCTGACTTCCGCTTCACCATAAGATGCCAGTCCATGTTCATCAATTAATTCTACCAGAAATTTTTGAACCAACTTTTTCTCTCGGACAACATCTATTTCTGTCAAAACATCCATGGACTTTTCCATAACTTCCCTTATACCAAATTCTCCAGTGTAGGATGTGTCAACAGTTGTGATGAGTTTGTTCTTTATTTCGTGGTGTAAGTAGTCCCCTTCAACAAATTCTTCCTTAGTATGGCCGGGTCCGCCAATAATCACTCCCTTAAGATCTGGAACACCTAAAAATGCTTCATTCATATGTGTTCCTATCCTTTTTAAAAATTCGTGTGCTGCAAGATCTATCAGCCTGTCGAATCTTCTTTGTGATTGTCCTCCTGCTTTATGCTTTCCAGGAACACCACTGGTTAGGTTTTTTATGATGTCGATCCTTTTTCCACGCAGGATTGCAATGGTTGCTTCTTTACGATCTATAACTGCAAGTCCGTAGACATCTTTGTCTTCGATGATTTCTTGGAGAGGTTTGAGATAAAATGTTGAATCACAGTGGTAAATGTAGGTTTGAACAGGTTCAGGAGGTTCGAACATGTATGTTTCCATTTTTTCTGTTCCAGGACCTCCTCTAGGTATCATTCCCACAAACAACACCAAACCCTTTTCTGGAGGTTTGGGAAACAGCTTCATCCTTTGCATTATGACTTCAATTGCAGACTGAACATTCTTCTTGGTTTGCTTACTTTTGATGTTTGCACTCTGACTAAGTTCTTCACGCATATGCTTAACAACATCACTTATCTGCTTTTCAGGTGGAATATAAACAGTTACTAATTCTGTACCTCTGCCCTTTTTATCTGCTAACTCTTTAAGGGTTCTTTTTACTTCGTACAGCTCTTTAGATGATACTTCGCTCAAATTTTTTCACTCCTAAATTCTGGAATTAATTTTATATATAATATATAAAATGGACCTTTTTAAAAATAATGAAATGAGTTTAACACTTCAACTTACTTATGTTATATCTATCTAAACTATTTATTATATTAAATTTAATTTATCTTTGATGGTGATGAGATGAAGATAGTTGTTACAATAGGCGGTTCAATACTTATTAAGGACCATGATTATAAAAAATTCAGAGATTACGCAAATGTTCTGAAGAAGTTAAACCAAGATAATGATGTATTTGTTGTTGTAGGTGGTGGAAAAACTGCAAGGGACTATATTGGCATTGCCAGGTCTTTGGGAGTTTCAGAAGCCATGTGTGATGATGTTGGGATCGAAGTTACAAGGCTAAATGCAAAACTTTTAATTGCAGCCCTTGGCAAAGATGCATACCCTGATGTTCCACACAACTTTAGGGAAGCATTAATTTATGCAAATTCTGGGAACATTATTGTAATGGGAGGAACTGAACCTGCTCACAGTACGGATGCTGTTGGAAGCATACTAGCGGAGTTTGTGGGTTCAGATCTGCTTATAAATGCCACATCTGTGGACGGGCTTTACAACAAAGATCCAAACAAATATTCTGATGCTGTGATGTTTAAAGAGGTTAAACCATCCAAAATGATGGAATTAATGTCCCATAACGATGTTAAAGCAGGAACTTATGAATTTTTTGATATGACAGCCATACAAATCATAAAAAGGTCGAGTATTAAGACTGTGATAGTTAATGGTGAAGATCCACAGAATATTTTAATTGCAAATGAAGGTAATATTGGGACCACAATTATTCCAGAATAGAAAAAAATTTAAAGATTAACGAGGTTAAAAAAAATGACTGATCAACACAAGCACTGTCCAGTGTGCCAAAAACCAATACCACTTTCTGAAAAATTTTGTTCACCAAAATGTGAGCAGGTTTACATGGAAAGACAAAAGAAAGTCGAAAAAACTAAAAAAACACTCTACATATTATTTGCAGCATTTATTATAATTTGGCTGTTATTCACATTAAGGGGACAATTAGGATTTTAATACCTAAATTACTCTAAATTCTATTTTTTTAAAATAAATAAAATTAGGGCATTTTATAATGTTACGCCCATGTCAAGCTGTTCTGTAAGCTCTTTATATCTGTTTCTTATTGTAACTTCTGTCACACCAGCTATATCTGCAACGTCCCTTTGAGTTTTTCTCTCTCCAAGGAGTACTGATGCTATGTATAGTGCTGCTGCTGCAACTCCTGTAGGACCTCTGCCTGATGTGAGACCTTTTTCCATGGCTTTTTCAATTATTTCGATGGCCTTGGATTGTACTTCTCCTGATAGGTTCAGTTCACTTGCAAACCTTGGTACATAATCTACAGGGGATGTTGGCGGTAGTTTGATGTTGAGTTCTCGGGTTAAGAACCTGTAGGTTCTTCCAACTTCCTTTTTACTAACTCTAGATACCTCAGCTATTTCATCCAAAGTTCTTGGAACGTTACATCTTCTGCATGCCGCGTAGAGTGATGCTGCAACCACTCCTTCGATACTTCTTCCTCTGATGAGTTTGTTTTCAACAGCATTCCTGTAAACAACCGATGCTGCTTCACGAACACTTCTTGGAAGTCCCAGTCTTGAGGAGTCCCTGTCAAGTTCGGACAGTGCAAATGCGAGGTTTCTTTCGGTTGCCCCGGATATTCTGATCTTTCTCTGCCATTTTCTGAGTCTGTACCACTGGGCACGGTTTCTGGCAGGAATGTCACGCCCGTAAATATCCTTGTTTCTCCAGTCGATCATGGTGGAGAGTCCCTTATCGTGAATGGTATAAGTTATCGGTGCACCTACTCTGGTCCTTTTATCACGCTGTTCATGGTCGAATGCTCTCCATTCGGGGCCCATATCAACGATGTTATCATCAATCACAAGTCCGCAGGCACCACAAACTACTTCGCCTCGTTCATGATCATTGATAAGTTTTTGAGATCCACATTCTGGGCATTTAGTTTCTTTTTTCTCAATTTCAGAAACGTCCTGCTTCATTAATTCTTTTTCAGAAACATCAGGTTCTGAAATGCCCTCGTTTACAACATCCTGTTTCAATTCTTCTTTCGTTTCCTTCGCCCCCGATTTTCAATCTTTTTTGAAGAGGGAATGTACAAGTCTTTTCCAATTAATTTTTCAAGGTTCCTTGAATTTTTAGCAAAAACTTTTACAGATATGTACTGACCTTTAGTAGGACCAAAAACATCATAAACAGTACCAAATTTTTTGTTGTCTTCTGTGTAAACAGGTAAACCAAAACCTGGAGTTTGATTTGATTTTATAATTATTCTGTTTCTGTTGGAAATATGCGAAATTTTACCCAATTGCTTCATTTGTCGACCCATTCGTAATTTTGTTTAATCCCTCTAAACCGAAACTTTTATATATTGATAACTAACCCGAAGTAGTATATATAGTTTGCGATAGTTTTAAAAAGGTATTTATATCGAATTGCAGAACTTTACACCTCTATTTAAGGCTTGTTTTAGTTAGAGGAGCTTCTATCCTTTTTTGCCAAAAGCTTTCCATAGTACGCAGTTGCAATGATACCCACACCAGTTGGCATTAAGAAACTTACCACACGATCAATTAGACTGGCGGCAATCACCACATCGGCAGGAACTCCTACAACTAAAAATAAACCGACCATTGTTACTTCACGAAGTCCTAAAGCTCCGGGTATTGTTGGTAATATTGTTATAAGAATTGCTATGGTATATATGATGATCAGGGGGATAATGGGAGGGTATGATCCCACAGCAGCAAAACATAGGTACATCCTCAACATGTCTGTTCCCCACATCAAGAAAGAAATTGAAAGACCCAGTACGAACATTTTATGATCTTGTAGAACTGTTGCAAAACCTGTAGAAAACCTTTCAACGTAGTACTGTATTTGTTCGCTCACAGCTGAAAAGGTGGTCTCTTTTTTGGTTATTTTCAATGCGTATGGGAAGATGGAACGTGCTATTGTAAGAATTATTCTTTCTGCAATTTCTCGTTTTACACCGACATAAATTAAAAGTCCGAAAAATGCCATTGTAACTATGATAAGCAAACTGATAAAAATGGTACTCCAAAAACTAATATTCCATGTTGAGATCATGTAAATGGCAAAGGCTGACACCAGAACAAATGGAAAAAATTCAAAAACACGATCTGCACTTGCAGAAACAAATGCAAGGTCGAAAGATATTTTCTCAAACTTACTAAGGAGATAAGCTCTCATGGGTTCTCCACCAGCAGCACCTGGAGTGATGTTGTTCCCAAAAAGACTCGCGAACATCATTACAAATAGTTTACTGAACCCTGGGGATTTATCTATTACCTTCAAAATTAGTGACCAACGTTCAGTCCACATACAAATCAGCAATATCTCAAGCAGGATAGCTATTGCGATAATTTCGAGATTTGCATTTTTTAAAACATTTATAATGTCTTGTAAGCCCACGGCAACCGAAACAATGAATATAATCAATATACCAATTATTATGGCAATCAATATTCCCCATTTATGCTCGCTTATAAATTCGGCAGTGGTCTGCATTTTAAAAAATATTTAGTTGTTTGTATATCAAGTTATCCATCTTTAATAAAATAAAAAAATAAGGTTTTAATCAATCATGGAATTATTATTTAATTCCCAATATTTCCATGAAAGATATGTCTTGATCTAATTTGGAGCTTATTTCAGTTTCGTTGCTCACTATTTTCATTGCTACTTTCATGACCTCTGAAACCATTTCTTGGTCCACACTCACAACTCCGCATTCATCTCCTATAATGAGGTCTCCCGGTTTGATGATGGTGTCTTCAATTGTGAGGGTTACGTTGATTTCACCTTCTGTCAGAGGCTTTCCAGCATTTGGTACTACATTTCGAGAAAATACTGGATATTTCAAACTTTTTATCCCTGCACTGTCTCTACTGGCACCAATAACTACTGTTCCTGAAAGACCGTGTTTTTGAGCTGCTGTAGATGCTAATTCGCCCCAAACAGCAGTTTGGTCATCTTCACAACTTATTACCAGCACATCTCCTTTTTTGGCACTATATATTCCTTTTATTACAGTACCCCAATCATTGGAAGATGTTTTAACGGTTGTAACTCTTCCAATAATTTTGAAATCGTCAATTGGTTTTATATTTACTAAAACTCCATTTTTTCCTGTTAGCTTGGTTAAAGCATCTGAATACTGTGATGTTGTAATATCCTGATTTACAGGTTCTTCAGAAGATTTGGAAGCAAATTTTTTTAAAAAGGTGTCTGGAGAAAGTTTTTGCTTTCCATCCATTTAATCAGTCCTGAGGTGTTGTAACTTCTTCAATTAATTTTTTCCAGCCACAACTTCATCCACACTGTGGATTGAACCACCATACTCTTCAATTGCTTCTGTGATAACATCGTAGTCTAGGTCATCACCTTGCATGGTAACCTTTATGTTCTCAGTTTCCTTGTCTATTTCTAGAAGTGTGATATTAACGCCCTCTACGCCATTAATTTCACTTAAATATTTAGCAAATGTGGGAATTATTGGTTCATGTGGTTTCAATATGTCCAGAACTATCCTAATAAGGCCTTTTGCCACTTTAATTTCCTCCGATTTTTTTAACTAAGATGTCACAGAACTTATTCTTTCTGTTCATCTAACTTTACTATGTATCAGTTGTTAATGAGATCAACTTTCTATATACATTTTCTGAAATTTTTGAATCAATATAATATTATGGTCAAATATTGAACTGTAAGTTTAACTGGGATTTGTTTCGTTTTTAAAGTATGATTTAAATTGTTTGTATGAAATTTCAATGAAATTTCCAAAAAATGATGTGAATACAAGATCATCTAGTTTTTATTGGATTAACTTTTTAAGATTTATAACAAGACATAAACTCATATAAACTGGTTAATAGACTATTTTGATATATAACCTTTAATTAAGGTCTTGGTGGATGTTGAGTGATTCTATTACTTATTGATTCCAACTGCTGTGGGGGGATATTTTTTTGAATAAGTCTTAAATAACACTCCAAAGTACGATATGCAATTAACAGCAGTTCATTCATTGACGATAATGTTAAATCTTTTATAACGCTTTAAAAAGTTAATTAAAGGCTTATAATTGGTTTTTTCATAAAATTATTTCCAAAACATTTATATATTAAGCCAAGAAGAAGCTGTTATGTGAATTGAATAGCAAGGGGGTTAGATAAGTCTGAATGATTGAAAAAACTTATATTTTGGACGATTTAAAAAAAGATAAAAATTAAAATTTAAAATAAAATTCGTTAGGAGGCGAACAAATATGAAAAATTTTAAAATAACATCTTTATTGCTGTTCGCTGTATTTGCGCTAAGTATGATTTCAGGAGCATCTGCAGCACATGTTAATGGTACACAGGTAGTACCAGTACATAAAACAGTAAACACACACTTAAATGCTAAATTCACCATTAATGTCATAGGTAATCCAAGTACAGGATACAATTGGGTTCCTCAATACGACCACAAATATTTCAAACTTGTAAGCAGTAAATTTACACCTTCAAGTAACAAAATAGGAGCTCCAGGAGTTCAAAAATATGTATTTAAGGCAATTAAAAAAGGTAACGCAAATATAGACCTTAAATATCTCCGATCATGGGAGAAAAAACAACCTACAAACGAGATTGTATACTTTGTTAAAATAAACAAGTAAATAACAACTCTTTTTCATTTTTTAATTAATACTACATTTTTTTCATGATTGTCAGTTAAGTTAAATCAGTGCACCATGGCTTAAATGAATAAATTAAAAGCTCATTTAGATATGGAAATAAGGGTAAAATATCGTGCTAAATATTTAATTAAGGAGTTTTACCTGATATTAATTTCTTATTTCGAGTTGTAATTTGACTTCCTAAATATAAAAGAATACTTTATATTATAGACTTTCCAATTTTTAAAATCAATTTATCCAATGGGCAAACAAATACAATGTGAAAAGCATCCTTATAATGTTAGAAATATTTGATCTAAAACTTTTTAAATGAATTTTGTTAGTGATTCCTATAATTTTCGAATCTGAAATAAATTAATTTAACAGTTTTTAGCAGTTATAACTCCTTTAAAATCTTTAAAATAGTGATTTATTAATACTGCTATCAATTACTTCAATTTTATATATGAGATGGGTTATAATATGATATAGATACTTATCAACATCATAAAAAGGGCTTATAGATGAGTTTTAAAAAACTATCATGTATTATAGAGGAACTCAAGATCTGTGCGGAGCAGGGAATGCCAATACTTATCGAGGGAAATAAAGACGTAAATGCTTTGAAGAAACTTGGTATCAATGGTACTTTCATTAAAGTCTCAGGTTCTGGTCTTAAATTATTCGAAATTGCTGAAAAATCTGTGAAATTGTCCTCAAAAGTTATTATCCTTACAGACTTCGATAAAAAAGGAGAACAACTTGCCAAAAGACTTGCAGGGGATATACAAAGTCTTGGTTCATATCCAAATCTGGAGATCAGAAGAAAAATTATGGGTATTACCAGGAAATTCATAAAAGATATTGAGAGCCTCCCAAGGCACATGGAGCAATTAGAACTCGAAGAAAACCCCGATGGTGTTTGTGATAATTTCGATCATCAACGTTTCTGTGTCAGATACTGATGCCAACTGGGCATGATATAATCATCATTGAGAGTATCTATACAAGAAGGGGAGGCCCAAAAATGGGAAAAGAAGAGATTAGTACGACTAAATATCTTATTCACGCTCAAATTAATGCTAATGGAATTGTTGAAAAGCCAGATGTCGTTGGAGCAATTTTCGGACAGACTGAAGGGCTTTTAAGTAACGATTTAGATTTAAGGGAACTGCAAAAAACTGGTAGAATTGGAAGAATTAAGGTCAACATTAACTCCAAAGCAGGCAGATCCAAAGGAGAAATAGTCATTCCATCCAGCCTTGACAGGGTTGAAACAGCCATTCTCGCAGCATCATTAGAAACCATTAACAGGGTAGGACCTTGTGAAGCATATATACAAGTTTCTAAAGTTGAAGATGTCAGGGCAGTTAAAAGGAGAAAAGTAGTAGACAGAGCTAAAGAGCTTTACAAGGGTATGATGGAAGAGGTAACTCCAGAAAGTCTGAAAATGATTGAAGAAGTTAAAGAAGCCATGAGAATCCATGAAATTGCAGAATATGGTGATGACAGACTTCCTGCAGGGCCAAATGTTATTTCATCCGATGCCATACTGGTAGTTGAAGGAAGGGCAGATGTCCTGAACCTCCTCAGGTATGGTGTGAAGAACTCAATCGCAGTTGAGGGTGTAAGTGTACCTAAAACAGTTGCAGAACTAACCAAACATAAAACAGTCACAGCATTTCTCGATGGAGATAGGGGTGGAGATCTAATTCTCAAAGAACTTCTACAAGTTGGAGAAGTTGACTACGTGACCAGAGCTCCTCGGGGAAAAGAAGTCGAGGATCTAAGTAAAGAAGAAGTCATGGTTGCACTTCGGGATAAGATCCCAGTGGAACAGATATACCATGATGTTGGTGTAAAGGTTGAGAAGGTTGAACCTAAAGGACCAGATAAAATAACAGTTTTAAAGGGTATTCTAAAGGATCTTGAAGGATCTGGAAATGCCGAAATATTGGATGATGCACTCAACATATTGAAGGAAGTAAAGGTTGAAAACCTGTACGATGAACTCAAAAGAGTGAACAACAGTGCATACGCCGTTGTTTTTGATGGAGTTATCAGTCAAAGATTGATAGATATGGCCAAAGAAAAGGGTTTGAAACATATAGTGGCCGTCAAAATGAGTGATGTAGTAAAAAAACCAAGCCCCATAAAGGTAATAACCAGATAACTCCTATTTTATTGGAAAACCCGTAAAAAAGGGATCATACAGGGATTATAAAATTAATCCCTGGGGAATTTTTATGTACGTAAACATGAAAAAAGAATTTTTAAGAGATATTAACACTACTAAAGATATTCTCATACCTAAAGATCCGCTTGAAAGAGTTATTGGACATGAGGATATTATAAGATCCGTTAAAATTGCTGCTAAACAGAGAAGAAACCTTCTACTTGTGGGTCCTCCGGGAATTGGAAAATCTTTAATTGCCCAAGCAATTTCATTCCATCTTAAAAAATCCAACGAAGAAATAACAGTTGTTCAAAACCCTGAAAGACCAGAAAGACCATTTGTTGAAACCAAAACTCGCAATGAAATGGAACATGAAAAGAGGGATCTTGAAAGGGCAGAAGGAGAATTGGTCAGTCCAGAAAATGTTCCGGAAGCAGTTGCAGATAGATTAGGTTTTCGATGTGTTAACTGTGGAGGGTACAACAATGCTTACCAGAGCATATGTCCCAATTGTGGTGCAGATAAATATTCCCACATAAACGCCCGACGGAAACATCTGGGCGATCTCCTGGGAATGTTTGAGATGAATGAGGGATCCGTTAACATTCCTCAAGAGAGGGTTACAACCACCAGAATGAAAAATGGAAGGGAAGAAGTTGTTATTTATGAACGTGTTGATGGAGAACACATCAAGATATTGGATCAGCATGCCCTAGAAAAAAGAAGGGAATTGGTGGAAGAAAAACCAAAGAATGTAATCATCCCTATCGATAGGAAATTATTTATCCAAGCCACAGGTGCCAGTGAAACTGAACTTTTAGGTGATGTACGTCATGATCCCTATGGTGGACATCCTGATTTAGGTACACAACCCTACGAACGTGTGGTTCCAGGTGCTGTTCATGAAGCACATGAAGGAGTACTTTTTATAGATGAGATCATCCATATCGCACCCCTCCAACGTTACATCTTAAGTGCTATGCAGGATAAGGTGTTTCCAATAGTTGGAAGAAACCCACAAAGTGCTGGGAGTTCGGTGAGGGTGGATAATGTTCCATGCGATTTTATATTCATAGCAGCGTGCAATATCAGGGATATTCAACATATACTACCGCCACTACGTTCTAGAATTCAGGGTGAAGGTTATGAAATTTTGATGAATACAACAATGCAGGATACTGATGAAAATAGGGCTAAAATAGCCCAATTCGTTGCCCAAGAAATAAAACTGGATGGAAAAATACCCCACGCAACAAGAAGGGCTGTTGAAGTGTTAATTGAAGAAGCAAGGCGAAGGGCAGAATCAATTGATGAACAAAAAAATTCTTTAACACTGAGACTAAGGGATCTAGGGGGATGTTTGAGGATGGCCGGGGATATGGCTGTTATGGAATCCAGCGATCTTATAATGGAAAATCACATGACTTTCGCCATAAAAAATGCCCTATCTATAGAAGATCAGATAATAAAAAGATACAGTACCTTTGAAAATGCATTTAACAAGGATATTTCAAGTTCTCAAAACATGGTTACTGGACAGAAACAGAATCCAAATGAAAACGTTGACAGAAGTTATATGTAAACATCCAACAATATACTTAAACTATTTACAATAATAAACATAAAACATCTACTAAAAAATATTATTAAAAACAAATTTAGGTTCTCTGACTAAAATGAATCCCTACTCAAACCAACACTGGAAAAATATCGAGGGTGGTTCGGCACAGTTGCATGGGACAGTTTCAAGCGAGTCTGGGCATGTTTTGAGGGAAAATATACTCGATGCCTTTGATTTTCCTGAGATGATTGAAGATTACCTCATAGAACTGGAAATAAGGAACTACTCAAAAAACACCATAAAAACCTACAGGTCCATAATAATCAATTTTTACAAATTTTTAAAGGGTGAAAAGGATCTGTACGATGAAAGATTAGTTTTAAGAGCTTTTAAGAGATATATTCGTTATCTTAAACGAGAAAAGAATGTATCACAAAATTATATCTACTTGGTAACGGTGGTTGTCAAGAAATTCTTTGAGTTTGGAGGTATCAGTGTTTTAAGGGACGTTCAAACACCTAAAAGGACCAAATCCCTTCCGAAATCATTAAATGAAAATGAGATACTGTTACTGATCAATGCCATGGACTACGATAAAGATGATTATCTATCCGAAACTTCAGAATTTTTAAGGCTCAGAAACAAGGTGATACTTGCTTTATTATACTCATCAGGACTGAGAGTTTCGGAGCTTGTGACACTGCATTCAGATAGTATTGATCTGACCGACAGAACCCTCCGTATCAGGGGAAAGGGTGAAAAGGATAGAATAGTACTTTTCGATGAACAAACCAAGGAACTCCTTGAGGGTTATCTCCAAGTCAGAGGGGATCAAAGTGATTACCTCTTTTTGAACAGATCTGGAAATCATCTAACACCCCGATACATACAGATGATGATTAAGGATTATGCAAAGGCGGCGGGTATTAAAAAGAAGGTTACGCCCCACATTTTAAGACATTCATTTGCAACCCACCTGCTTAAAAATGGAGTGGACATAAGGGCAATACAACAATTGTTAGGTCATTCAAACCTAAGTACTACTCAGATTTACACCAGCGTGGATATGCACACTCTTAAAAATGTTTATGACCGGGCTAAATTGTCATAATAGTTTTAGTTGTAGCTTCAGCGCATAATAGATGGATTAATCCAGTTTTTGACTATTATCTAATTAAACCAGATGTGTTTACTAGAGTGGGAATTTTCATTCTTTACTCTTGATGGAGAAATTAGGAATGGATTTTGAAAAACCAAGGATAGTGTTGAGTAAATGCATTGAATTTGCACCATGCAGATACAATGGGCTTATGATAAAGAGCAGCATAGTAAAGGAATTAAAGGACTATGCAGATTTTTTGCCGGTTTGTCCCGAAGTTGGTATGGGTTTGGGAGTACCAAGGGATCCCATAAGGGTTGTTGATTCTGGGGGCAGATTGGAATTATTCCAACCAAAGACAGGGAAAATTTTCACAGATGAAATGAATGAATTTTCACAGACATTTTTAGAATCAATATCCAATGTAGATGGATTTATACTTAAAAATAAATCTCCTTCTTGTGGTGTTAAAGCCATCAATATTTATTCATCGTTTGAAGATTCAAGACCTAAAAAGGATGGAATTGGGTTATTTGCAGCTCATGTTTCGAATTATTTTCCAGAATTACCAATAGAAGATGAGGGAAGGCTTAGAAACCTAATTATTAGAGAAAATTTTTTAACCAACATATTTGCCCTTGCAAAGTTTCGTAGGGCGATATCTGGCGATTTAAATGATTTAATTGCATTTCATACAAAAAATAAACTTTTGTTAATGTCTCGCAGTCCATACTACCTTAAATTAATGGGACAAACCCTGGCAAATAACGATAAAAAATCGATTGATAACATTAAGACTGAGTACCAAGGATTTTTATTTAGATCCCTTGCAGAAGATTCAAACCCTGCATTAAATGTCAGTGTTATGAAGCATGCCCTGGGGTACTTCTCGAAAGAGATCAAACACGATGAAAAAACATTATTTTTAAACACATTAAATGATTACAAAGATGGGCGTATTCCTCTTTTGGTTTGCTTAAAAATGCTTGAACTTTGGATTATTAGATTAGAAAATGATTATTTGGCTGGACAAACTTTTTTAAACCATATCCTCATGATTTGATGCAAATAACTTTTATTTAAATGGTGCTGTGGCAAAATTTTTTTGTAAATATGTTTTCCAACTGTTCCAAGCTGTATCTACAACCTAATTCACAATCATACTACTTTGACAAGGATATTCCAAGAGCTCTAAAAAAAGTATTTATAATATCTTAACATAATTAATTAAGGGAATGGGTAAAAGTACTTAATCTTCAAAAAGCTATTTTTTCCATTTAAGAGATCATAATTTCTGTTTAATTAAATTAATCATAATTTTTTAGGTTTAGACTGTTGAAGTATCAATGTAAGGAGGAATTTAATGGAGATAACAATTGACAATTATTTTGAAAAGAGATACACACTTTTTAAATGGAGATCCGAAACTTCAAATGCTAATAAATTGGTGATGGCATTTTTCATGGCTTGTTTAACTGGTTTAATGGCCCAAATAATTATTCCTTTACCTTGGACTCCAGTACCTATTACTGCACAAACCTTTGCTGTATTATTTGCAGGAATAGTACTTGGAAGGTACTGGGGCGGTTTGAGTATGCTGATATACATAGCGATAGGATTAATTGGTGTTCCATGGTATGGTGGAATGACTGGTGGAGTTGAAATCCTATTTGGAGCAACAGGAGGATTTTTTGTAGGATTTGTTTTGGCAGCTTTGGTAGTGGGATATCTGTCTGATAGATATGTTAAAGTGAGAAATTTCATGCCAATGTTCACTTTGCTTGTATTTGCTAACTTCATCCTAATCTACGTGCCTGGTGTCATAGGTCTGGCTGTATTCATGTACATTGTAAACGGTACAGTGCCTGGAGTATGGGCCTTACTTGCAATGGGTGTATTACCATTTGTGATAGGAGATCTAGTAAAAATCGGTGGAGCCGCAGCACTTGCAAAGGCAATAACTCCAAAGGACTCATTTATCTAAATTTTAAGGTTTGATGATGCTCGGTAGTACTGATAAAGCTTTGATGAAAATTCGAGCTCATCACCTACTTTGTTTACAGGGATTTCAGGGCTATGGATATGATAAAAACTTTACAATGGGAATGGAAGAAATACTCAGAGTCTTAAAATCAGATCCTTCTCCAAATATTCAAGTAGTGACAGAAGCAGATGAAATATGTGGTATATGTCCAAATTTAGTGGATGAAGAGTGTGTTGATTGTCTCAAAATAAAAACAATGGATCTAAATGTTATTAAAACCATTAATTTAGATGAAAATCAAATTATAACATTTAAAAAAGCTTTACAAATTATTGATAGAGAATTAAGCTTGGAATCTATTAAAACAATTTGTGAAGGTTGTGTTTGGAGGGATAAATGTTTATTTTTTCATAATAAAGTTCCTAAACTCGAATCTCAATAATTAGTTGTTTAAATTCTTCACATCATCATTTTAATACTACTATTTTAACAAAACTTTAATGTAACCAAACAATATATATAAGTAGTAAAACTTTTAAGTTTTACATGAAATTATAACATCATTTGTTTAGGAGCATACAAATTTGAAAAAATTAGAGATCTTAGTCATGGTGGGTTTAATTTGTGTAGGTGTATTGGTAATTGGTTTAGAAAGTTCTTATTCCAATAATAATACCGATAATAACTATTTTCAAGGTTTAGAAACGAATTCTTCCCAGGCAACCATCATGGTGCTTGGATCAACTTATTTACTCGTTCCCAAAAATGCGAAGGTTGTTACACAAGTGGATCGTGTCATCAAAGATGTTGCTTCAAACGTAAATGTTAACACTCCTCCAGGTCAAAGTCCGAACTCTTCAAAACAACTCGTGCCCTATATGGAAGGTGCCAGGGTGGCAGAACTCATGGACTACGCCGATGTAAAGGTTATTCCAATTACAGGGGTTCCAATAAAAAAATCAATGGAGAATGGTACGGGCCAGATGAAACTGGAAATTTCCAATTTGGAGTCGACCCCAGTAAAGCAGGATCTCTGTTTTCAATAGATGGTAATGATAACAACACCAAGATCGAAGTAAACACGCATGGAATGAGTAGCTTTTCTAAAGATAACATTCTTTTTGCTAAATTTGAATTGAAAAAAATTAAGTCTATGTTTAGTCAGGACAATGATATTAAAAAAATGATTATTTGACTGCATATTAATTAATTCAAACCATTCCATTATGCAAAGTGAATAATTTAGTTAACTTCCTCAAATTCACCATTTTTTATTAAGTATGCAGGCAACACACCTTCATGATTTGGTTAGTATCCACATTCTATTATTTTTTAGATTAAGGTCAAAAGACCTTCTAATATCTGAATAATTGAGAAACTCCATTAATTATTCCATAACAAAAATGTTCAAATTAAGATTTAATAATTCCATCTCAAAATAATGTTAATCTGTAAATAAAGATATTTTAGTATTTCAAATTGATTGAGCTCTATTTTTAATTAATTATTATTAAAAATTTTAAATGAATGAATTTAAGATCCATTATTATTCTATTCCAAACGAACAAATATTAATGATTAAGTTCATAATATAACTAGATACAAAAAGGAGTTGATATATGATGGATAAATTTGAACAATTAATGAATGATGTTGGTAAAATGTCACCAGGTGATCAAAACAAAGCCATAGAAGAATATAAAGCTTCATGTATCTGTCCCACTTGTCCAACATGGAATAAATGCGCTGAAGAGGCCAATGAAAAACTTTTCTGTGTAACTGGCATAAGTGCTAGTTGTATCACAGAACTCAAAGGTTGCATGTGTCCTACATGTCCATTAGCACAATCGCTTGATGTGGGAGTGGAACGTAACACATATTGTTTAAAAGGCAGTGAGATGGAACAAAGAGGATAGGATCAATATTAAAAAATATCTTTTTTTTAATAAAGATTTGTAAAGGTTGCCAAGAATCGGATGATAAAATGATTAAAATCAAAAGAGCATACCAACCAGCAGATGAAAAGGATGGCTTTAGAATTCTGGTAGATAGATTATGGCCTCGTGGGATATCAAAAGTGAAAGCAAAATTGGATTTATGGATGAAAGACATTGCACCTTCTAACAGTCTACGTCAATGGTTCAATCATGACCCACTAAGATGGGATGAATTTCAAAGTAAATATGATGAAGAGTTAAAGGATAAAAAGGAATTTTTAAAACAGATAAAAGACTTGGAAAAGGATAAATCAATAATCACCCTAGTTTACGGGGCTAAAGATGAGGAACACAACAATGCCATAGTACTAAGAGATGTATTAAAGGACTACAAATGAATTCGAGTAAAAATTAGATCAAATCCTTAGTATTATTTTCCCAGTTTATTCTTTAAGTTACTTTTAATAATAAAAAAATATTTTGATTAATATGAGTAAAGATGCTCCATATGTAAAATCGATTGATATTTGGTCTGCCATTGGAGTGGACACTTGATCGGAGCCGGTATTTTCCCATAATTAATAGTTGCAACTAAAATTTCGGTATTAAAAAGGAATATTTTAAATGTTATTTTTATTCTTTTATGTTGTATAGTGCATTAATACCTTTCATGAATGCGGGTTTACCTGATAAGAGGAGAACAACTCTTAAAACATCCATTACTTCCTCTTTGGTTATATCAAGTTCTTTCATACCACTTAGTATCTGTTTTTTAATTGCTCTATTGTCGGATGAAGCTGCAGCGATTCCTATGGCTACAAGTTTCTGTGTTTTATAATCTAATGATTTTCCTGTGTAACAAACATCATTTAAACTGACACTTATATCGTAGAGATCTGGATAATCTTCTTTGATAGGGTTCATACCTTTACTAAAAAAACTTCGTCTTTCATAACTGACACCTCAAAAATGTTTATAATATCTATATGTTTATTATGATCTTAGTTTGGATAAACTTAACTTAAAAATTTTAATTTAAGATATTAAGTCATAATAAAGGGCCAATTATATTCTCTTCCTTTAAATATTTCATCCGGATTTAGAAGCAGTTAATTCTACAGAATCGCCAAGATATCGATTTTTTATGAAATGTGACCTGTTCAACATTTTTAACATCTAACTTTAAACTTTTAATCAACTTATCTACCTCCTCCACGGGTATTTTCCGTTTTATACCAATTTTATCCCACTTACCATGCCATAATTATAGATACTAACTAAAGTATAAAAAAATTTAATATTAACTATAATATTTTTCCAACGTTATATAAAAAAAGTTTTACCTAAAAGAATACAAATATTCTAGTAAATCTAAAGGAATATAGGTAATTTATTGATAAAATGTGTTTTTGGAAAAGAATATCCTTAATTTAAATCTAGAACTTAATTAAATACTTAAACGCAATTATATATTTTATTTAATAATTATTAGGAGGAATAACTATGAAAAGAGATGTTATCCGAATAAATGAAGAAAAATGTACCGGCTGTGGGAATTGTATTACGGGATGTCCTGAAGGAGCTTTACAAGTAATAGATGGAAAAGCACGACTTATAAGTGATTTATTTTGTGATGGTTTAGGGGCTTGCATTGGAGATTGTCCAGAAAATGCTATAAAAATTGAAAAAAGAGAAGCTGAGCCTTATGACGAGTATAAAGTTATGAAAAATATTGTTGAAGCAGGTCCTAATGTTACAAAGGCCCATTTAAAACATCTTTATGAGCATGGTCAGAAGAGTTATCTTAATCAGGCTATAGATTATTTAAAGGAAAAAAATATTGAAGTTCCTGTCTATGAAGAAGTACCATTAGTTTGTGATTGTAAAAGTTCAAAGATCAAGATTTAAGTGAAAATAGATCTGAAAGTGCTGATAAACCTCAAATACTTAGCGCAGAACTCAAAAACTGGCCAATACAATTACACCTTTTAAACCCAAATGCTCCTTATTTAAAAATGCTGATTTGATGATTGCTGCAGATTGTGCCCCATTTGCTTATGCAAATTTTCATCAGAGATTTTTAAAAGACAAAGTCTTAATAATTTTTTGTCCAAAATTAGATAAAACAATTGACCAATATGTTGATAAATTAGCTGAAATCTTTGAAAAACAGGAGATTAAATCCATCACCATTGTACACATGGAGGTTCCATGCTGTTCAGGTATAGAGATTATAATAAAAAGAGCAATGGAAAAAGCTCAAAAAACTATAATAATCAAAGATTATACTATATCAATAGCAGGTGAAATAATTTAAAAACCTATTTTTTACTTCTAAATTTCTAAATAATATATGATAAAGTTCATAGGTAGGGATTGTTGTTTATTCATTAAATGACGTATCCACAAAACAATTAATAATAACTCACTTCTCTAATAAGTAAACTATTATTCCTTGTTTTTTATGGTGAAGGAGCACTGGTTGTCACCCATGGTATAACATTTAGTTTCATTTACAACAAATTCTTCTTGGAAATGTGCTGAAAAAACAGCTTTTAATATTCCTGAATCAAATGCACAAGCGGGTCTTCCTATTGGTGGTAAGCTTTGACATTCAAAGCAATCAGAAACATCTATTATGAGGGGTCTAATTGTTTAACTTCAACATGGCCTAGGTTATGGGTTTCCCAGAACATTGCAATATTTTCAGCCAATTTGTTTATATCAGGATCCTTAACTTTATTGTATAATGTTTCTCCAACCTTAACACCTGCCTCGTATAATATTGGGTCGATATCTATTCCTTGTCTTATAAGGGATACACGTATTGTGTGGAATATAAGTCTGAAAAATTCGTAAGGATCACCTTCGCTATCAACATAACTTGAAACAAATTCTTCAATATTTCCTGTCACATCCTTTTTACCGGATAACTTACCCAAATATTCCGATTTAATAAAGAATATCTTTTTACGAGCATCTTGTGGGTCTGTTTTAGAACCTATAATACCTTCATTAACCATCCTTCTAAGATGTACTGATACTGTTGATTTTGCCTTTTCAGAAAGTGAAACCAGCTGATCAAAACTTAATTCTCCCTTCCTAAGCATAGATAATATTTTAACCCTTACAGGGCTGTTAATAGCATAAATCCCTTCAGATGTAGCAAATAGCTCTATTTGCATATCCTTTAAAGGTTCTCTTTTAACCATTTTTTTTAACCACTCAAATTATAATTCCATTTACTCCATATTTGTATTTAAAAATTTCCAAAACATGTTAATGATTAATTTTTCCATCCATTTAATAAAGTAAGATTAAATAACAAAACTTAATACACCAAAATGTGTGTTAAAAAAATATAAAAAAGGATTAAAATGGGTTTCCATTTTATCCTAACATTTTCTTTATGTCTTCTTTTGGGTCTCCTATTGGAGTTAACCCATAGTTTTCGACTAAAACATTTAATATATCTTCATTAACCCATCCAGGGATAATTGGTCCTAGATACATATTTTGAATGTTGAGTGCTAGTAGACTCCAAAGTATAGCAGCTGCTTTTTGTTCCATCCAACTTAATACGAATGTTAATGGTAAGTCGTTTATTTCCATACCGAAGAGTTCTGATAATGCAACTACAACGTCTATTCCAACTATTGCATCGTTACACTGTCCAATATCTATTAATCTAGGCACTCCTTCAATGTCTCCTAGATCCATGTCGTTGAACCTGTACTTTCCACATGCAAGTGTAAGTACTATGGTGTCTTCTGGAAGGTTTTTTACGAACTCTGTATAATAGCTTGCCTGTGGTTTTGGTGAGTCACATCCTCCTACGACGAAGAAATGTTTTATTTTACCTGCTTCAACGAGTTCTTTGATCTTTCCTGCAAGTGATAGTATTGTTGAAGCTCCGAATCCTGTTGTAAGAACAGTTTCTCTTGGTTCGTCTTCTAGATCTGGTAGTGATTTTGCTGTTTCAATTACTGGTGAGAAATCATAATCTTCTATGTGTTTAACTCCAGGTATCTGTGCTACTCCAAGTGTGAACATTCTTTCTTTGTATTCATCTTTAGGTATGAGTACACAGTTTGATGTTCCAACTATTGCAGCAGGATATTTTGAGAAGGTTTTTTCTGATCGAACCATGGTCCACCTATCTGTCCAACTAGATGTTTGTATTTTCGTAGTCCCGGATATCCGTGTGCAGGTAAAAGTTCTGAATGGGTGTAAACATTTATTCCGGTTCCCTCTGTCTGTTTTAATAATTCTTCAAGGGCTTTCATGCTATGTCCAGTAGCAATAATGCCTTTACCTTTTACAGATCCGACTTTAACTTCTATTGGTGTAGGTTCTCCGTAAGTTTCGATGTGAGCTTTTTTAATAGCTGCATTGCTTTGATATTCATCATTCCTGATTCTGTTGCGAGTTTAACAAACTCTCCAGCATCGAAGTTAACGTTTGTGAGTGTTGAGTAGAATCCTTTTTCTATGAATGCGTCCACTTCAGGGTCTGTGTATCCTAACTCACGTGCATGGTATAAATAAGCCGATATTCCTTTCATTGAGAATAATAGATTATCTTGAAGTCTAGCAACTGTAGCTTCTTTACCGCAAACACCTTTAACAGTACATCCAGTTTCAAATGCTGTCTGGGAACACTGGTAACAAAACATATCTACTTTTTCTGGCATAAATTTCTCCTCCAAACTTTTATATTCGTTAATTAAAACGAAATCTTAATGTTCGTTCATTGACGAATGTTCTTTTATATACGAACAAGAGTATTTATAAGTTACGGTCGTCATAATATTCGCCAGTGCAATAAAAGAAAACACTATAAAATTTGATTTCAAAATTCCAATATTAATTAATTTTGGAGGGAATTAAATGGTTAAAGAAGTAGATGAAGACAAAGCATTTGAACAGAAATTAAAAGGTAAAATGGGATGGAAATGTTCATGTTCTCTGGATATAGTGGACAAAAAATGTTCATTAAAAGAGATTGCATGCAAAGATTGTGGTAAAGTATTCAAGACTAACAGAGATGTTGAATATTGCTTTGATTGCGAGAAAAAACATTAATTTTTTTTAATTTTATTCAAAAAGATAGGAGGGATATATATGGCACCACATTGTGATACTATGGATGGGCCTGTGGTTACGGCTTGTAAAATGGCTTTAAAAATGGGAAATATTAACTATGTAATTCCATTTGTACCTAAAGAAGCTGGAGAAGAATTAACCCTAGTATATAATAAAACCCTTAAGGCGAGAGAATTAGGAGAAGACGCCAAAGACGTGGCTGATCTATGGTTTTTTGAAACATCTGTACGTCTACATCGAAAAGGAGAAGGTGCCCCTTATACCGGTCTTAAACCAGCTGGATTGGATTGAGGTCCTGTTGTTCCGAGAGCAGAAAAGGATATAGAAAAAGGAGATCCAACCGAAACCATAGAATTTATAAAAGGCATAGTTGAAAAAGAGATGAGGAAAAAATTTGAGGCTACCATGTCAGCAAAGGATTATGACATAGATAATGTCGATGCTGCAAGAGAATATACAGAATTAATGCTCCATTTTGTCCTATCCTCACATCACCTATATAAATACATTATATCTGGTGGAGAGCATGTCTAGAATAAATTAAATAGAACAGATAATATTTGTATTTATTATTTTACAGAAATTGGGAATTTTATTTTATATGAGGACTAATCCCAATTCTAATCCATGTGCTATTTGTGAAGGTTCTGTTGTTTTTCCTATGGGGTAGATTTTCCAACCCACTTTTTTGGCCATGGAATATGCGTCCATTCCTGCACTATGCATAGTTGGATTGGATTTGAGAGCCATTCTACAGCCTTCTCCTTTGATTCCTTTACATTCTACTGTTGAACAGAACACGCGTTTACATGATGGTCCACCTGCAAAACCTAAGGCAAGAGGGTATCCATCATAAAATGCTGCAGATTGAACTTTAGCTACGATTTCATACATCTTCCTGGCACCTGGAATGTGATGTTTGATGTTATCATAATCTTTACCAGTTTGCTCTTCTGGTGGGACTTGAAGCATTACAAAAATACCATATTTATATTTACTAATTATTTTAATGGTTTTTTCTAAGTCCCAATCAAAATGGGGTGGACAGTTAAGATTTGTACCATAATAAGGACATCTAGGAGAATAACACTTAGCTCTGACTCTTTCATCAACAATTATCATATCAGTACTGATCCTTATAGCATCATTAGCTCCTAACTCCTTAGCTAAAACTAGATATTTTTCCACATCAGCTTCTAGTTTATCATCTGAAACGTTCTCAGAAAACTCTGCTATCTCCTGCACCATTAGAAAAAACCCCCTATAAAAGCATGACCAAAACTCATAATATATTGTGTAATATTTTAGTAACAAATATTATTTATATTGTTCGATATACATCGAACGTATTGCTTTAATCACATTTCTATCTATAATCTGTGGCCATGTTGAAAAGGTTCATGGTCCATACAAGGTTATATAGGTCAGTTATGGTTTCTACGAATTCTGTATACTGATTCCACACACCTATCGCTGTTTGGGATATTACACTTCCATCCTTAAATTTACAGAATATTAATAGCATCTCTTTTTTATCTCTAATAATTGCCTTAATGAATGGTATTTGGAATGTCTTGATTTCACAATCTAATTTTTTAATATTTTCAGAGATGTCTATTTTTTCATCATCGGTAATGTTGTAGGGTGCTGCTATTATCCTGGTCTGAACTCCTCTTTTTAATGATTTATTCAAAGCTTCATTTAATTTTTCAACTTCTTCTTGAAACATAAAACCTGATGCAATGTGCAATGTGCTCTTAGCACGACCAATGATTTCTAATTCTTTTTTCACAATTTTATCAGAACCATAAATCAACCATATGGGGGCGGGAGATTTAGATATTTGACTTTCATAGATGTTTATAACTTCTGATTCCGCTTCATCAAGTTCTTCTTTAATTTTCACTCTTGATTTTTCAAAAACATCTTGGGGAGGCACAACTCCATATATCAAAGGTTTACCTCTCGTAATTTCTAAAAAACCTTTTTTATATAAACTTTTTAATACATCATATGTTCTAGAAAGTGGAACACCGGAATCTTCGCTAATTTCTAACGCAGTAGCGGATATTAAAGAAGCTAAAGATAGATATGCTTTAGATTCGTAGTCAGTAAGCCCTAATATTTTTAATGCATTTATTGTGGCTTGTTTTATCGGAATGAAATCCCTCCTTTATTTTCTTACTTTATACATGTTTAGTGAAAAAACATTTATATGTTGTGGATATCTGATCAAAATATTAGAAAATAACTGAATGAAATCCATACTAAGTTATTTTTGAAATTAAATACCGTTTTGATGTTATCCTAGCGAAGGCTATAAAATTAGGGGTAAATTAATGAAAAAACATAAAATACGTTTAAGAATCTATATTTTAGTAGCATTAGTACTAACTTTGCCAATATTAATAAATGTATATTCACCCATCTTAATGGTTTGGGGAATTAGAAATGGTATAATCACGGCAAGCTTTCTTATTTTTGCAGCATGGTTTATGTTATCACTATTTATGGGCAGATCAGTATCATGTGCCTACACTTGCCCATATGGAGCATTACAAGAAATTTTAGGAATCCATGTTTCAAAAAGAAGCCTAAATCTGAAAAAGCAAATAAAATAAGATATTTTATATCTGTAATATTCCTTCTATTGGTTTCATTTTTAATTTTTAATTTAGGAGTAGCAAAAAACATAGATTTATTTGCTTCAAATGACGATTTACAATTGATTATTCTCATAACCATCTCAATAATCACGATCAGCTTATTATCAATACTATTTGGAAGTAGAGCATTTTGCAGATATCTATGTCCTCAAGGAGTGTTTTTAACAATAGGATCCAAAATAGGTAGAAAAATTAAAATACCCTCCTTACAATTAAAATCAACCCCCAATAACTGTTCAAACTGTAAATTATGTGATAAATCCTGTCCAATGGGTTTAGACGTAAACCAAATGGTTACTAACAGCACTTTGAATGACTTAAATTGCATATTATGTGGTGAATGTATAGAAAAATGTCCTAAAGATGCTATTAATTATTCATTCACAGCTAAAGATTAAAAAAATAGGTGATAAAATGAAAATATCTAAATTTGCAGACATTGAATGCTCTCCTAACCCTCATGGAGTGGATGCACGTAAAATATATGATACAGAAAATGCTGTAGTCGTTCACATGACCATTAAACCTGGAGAATCCTTAAAAAAACATAGCACCCCTGTTGATGTGTTTTTCTATGTTCTAGAGGGTGAGGGTATAGTTGAAATTGGAGATGAAAAAGAAAAGGTAAGTAAAGATTCTCTGATTGAAAGTCCTGCTAAAACCCCTCATACATGGTATAATAAAGGACAAAACGATCTGAGAATTTTAATAGTCAAAGTTCCAAGACCCCATAAATCTACAAAAATCGTATAAAAAAATTTAGGGAGTTATCTAATTTGATAAAAGAAAAAAATGAAAAGAAAATAAAAGATGATTGGAAATGCCCATTTTCATTAAAAAATGATAAAAAATCTTCCCTAAAACAAATTATATGTAAAGGATGTGATA
Organism: Methanobacterium sp. ERen5; assembly: GCA_024167805.1. Lineage (GTDB taxonomy): Archaea > Methanobacteriota > Methanobacteria > Methanobacteriales > Methanobacteriaceae > Methanobacterium_B. Next base: position 1,529,240 of record CP099988.1, read on the forward strand.
CAATGTTTAAAAGCAATTACAATTCTAATTATTGTTTAGAATGTAAAGAAATATTTTATGATGAACCATAAGGATTATAAATATCACCATACTACTCTCAAATTATCAGTACCCCTGAGTAAATGATATATCAATACATAACTAATATAAATAAATGCATCTATCTATAAGTAAATGTGTAGGTTTATATGTAACTCACATATGTTGCAAGTTACTATATATCAATCCCATCATATTGGGCTCTAAAATTAATGAAAAACACTTTTCACTCATTCAAATTAAACCAAGGATAAAATATCTCTGTCTAAGAAATATTAGTATGAAATAGAATGACATCCTCTTGATGGAATAGCAGCTGAACAAATTATTATGAAAAATAATCATTTGCTAGTTTTCGATTTTTATTGCTTCTTTATTAGTTCTTTATATACTTAAAATAAGTCAATATAGATTATATTCATAAACTATTTCATTAAAATCACTTTTGAAACATTTTAGACAATGTTAATACACTATTCTTATTTTTAAATTATATAAAAAAAGTTTATTAAATTAAGTTTATAATAAATTTGTGTATAGAAAACCATTAAATTTAAGAATTAATTTGGAGGGAATGTAATGGATAGTATTGATAATTTAAAGGAAGCTTTTGCAGGTGAATCACAAGCAAACAGGAAATATCTAGCTTTTGCAAAGAAAGCAGATGAAGAGGGACTATTCCAAGTTGCAAGATTATTTAGGGCAGCAGCTCAAGCTGAAACAGTTCACGCAAATAATCATCTAACTGTATTGAAAGGAGTTAAAAGTACAGAAGAAAATCTTAAAGAAGCAATTGCAGGTGAAGTGGAAGAATTTAAAGAAATGTATCCTGCTTTTATTAAAGTTGCAGAAGAAGAAAATAACAAGAAAGCTCATTGGACCTTTGATGTTGCCAATCAAGTAGAAGAAATCCACGCAGAACTTTATCAAAAAGCTCTGGACTCAATTGGAGAAAATGTTGAAACAATCTATTATGTATGTAACTTCTGTGGAAATACTGTAGAGAAAGAAGCTCCTGATATTTGTTCAATCTGTGGCGCACCAAAAGTAGAATTTAAAAAAATTGAATAAATATTTATTTTTTTTAAACTTGATTAGCCATTATTTTAGTTTTATGAGGAATTCACTTATTATAACAATTTTACTTATTTAAACGAAAATATTGGCTTAAGGAAGGCATCCTGTTATATAAATAATCTAATAAAACTGAATAATCAGGGTTTTCATCTGTTAAAAGTTCATTTATTTCAATCCATTCCTCACTTGTCAAATCATGTATTCCGTTTTGTCCTTGAAAATTTCTTCTTACTGGTTTAGAATTTTTTAGTATAGAATTAGATTTCATTTTTGTCGATTTGAGTGTGTTATTAAATTGGTAGATGATATAACAATCACAATGTAACATTCCACTTTCTGCATCATTTTCCTCAATTTTTGGATTACTCCTTATTTGAATAATATATTTAACATCACTTTTTGGTAAGGTCCTATAAATTACAGCTAGGTCTCCAATTTCTTAGTATTTTCATCACATGTCCATCCAGATCTGCCCTCTAATGATTTACCTGCCAACAAATCTAACCTTTCTTCGTTTTTATTTAAACATTCCCCACTCACCCAAAACCAAAAATTAGTGGGTTTTATATCATCAATTCCATCAATAAGTTCATCAAAACGTTTTCTCAGATGTTCTTTTGTTAACACTTTAATCATTCCAGTTTAAATGTTGTTAACTGTTTTTTCAAACTCAGAATCGCTCAATACAGGTTTCATACCATCAAGGGATACTTCATTTTTAAGATTGGCATATTTTATTGCTCCTGGAGTAGGTTCTGCCCAGTATAGTTCCTTTAATTTATTAACTCGAAGAATCCAAATGTAAGCAGTTTTTCCAGACATATAGTTCTTGACATGGTCCTTAGTCCAGATATAGAATTTATCTGAAGGTAATCTAGAAACAGGTTTTTCAACCATTCTTTCCAAAGTGGCGAAATATTTGATTAGAACTTTATCACCATTTTTCTCAGGGAGTGCATTATCCTTTACGAAATCTTGATATTTATTTTGGAAACTGTCCAAATAATCATCTTTAGATGCATAACTCACAGTAGGATATAATAAAAACTCCTTAACATTGGTTTTATAGTTTCGTACCAAAATGGTCTGTTTTCCATGTCCTAATGCTTCAAGTGTAGCATTCCATTCTTTAAGGCATTTATGTGTTGAATTCATTTAAAACCTCCCTAAACCTTCGCCCATTCTTCACAAACACGAGTAGCTTGTTCAAGCACTGTTTTTACTGCTAGTTTTTCTTTGTCTGGTGGGTAACCGAATTGACGTAATATCTTTTTTACATCAACCCGCATTTTAGCTTGAACACTTTCTCTTAATGTCCAGTCAATTGTTATGTTGCTTTTGATAGCCTTAACTAGTTCCATTGCGATTTCTTTTAGGATTTCATCGCCAAGTATTTTTACTGCGCTGTCATTTACTTCGAGTGCATCGTAGAATGCTAGTTCGTATTCTGTTAACCCTAAATCTTCTCCTCTATTTTGCGCTTCTCGTATTTGTTTAGCTAAATGTATAAGTTCATCAATAACTGCAACAGCTTCAATATTCCGATTATGATACTTTTTGATAGTCTTTTCTAACATGTCAGAAAATGAACGTGCTTCGATGACATTCTTTTTGGAAATACTTTTGATTTCGTCATTTAGTAATCTTTTTAGTAGTTCAGCTGCTGTGTTTTTATGTTCCATATCTTTTACTTCGAGTAAGAATTCATCTGATAGTATAGATATGTCTGGTTTTTTGATTCCTGCTAATTGAAATAGATCCAGGACTTCATCTGACACCAAAGCGGAGGATAAGATCTGTTGTATGGCTAAGTCCACATCTTCAGCTTGACTAGGATTTGTAGATGTAATTTTCAGAATATAATTTTTAACAGCTTTAAAAAATACAATATCATCTCTTATTTGCATTGCTTGGGGATTTGGAACAGCTAAAGAAAACGCTTTGGATAGTTCGTTAACATATTTCATGTACCTTTTTTTACCATCTTCTTGACCTAAAATGAAGTCTGCACCGTTACGCATTAGTATAAGTTTTTCACTGGTGTTTGCTCTGTTAAAATTTTGATATTGGAATCCATGAAATAGTGCTGTGACTATCTCATATTTTTCCATCATTAATGCTACAGCTTGTTCCTGGTCAAATGCAATATCCCCACGCCCACCACCATCAGTATATTGAGTTAAAGCTTTTTTAAGTTCATTAGCTATTCCAAGATAATCAACAATTAATCCACCTTCTTTTTCTTTGTAGACCCTGTTTACCCGGGCTATTGTTTGCATCAATCCATGTCCACGCATAGGTTTATCAATATACATCGTATGCAAACTCGGAACATCAAAACCAGTAAGCCACATATCCCTTACAATAACAAGTTTAATAGGAGAATATGCATCCCTAAAAGTATCACCTAATTGTTTTCTTCGCTGTTTATTACGAATATGTGGTTGCCAGTCAAGAGGATCTGTGGCACTTCCAGTCATAACCACCTTTAAAAACCCGTATTTATCATCATCATTGTGCCATTCAGGTTTAATTTTAATTATCTCATTATAAAGGTCGATACATATTCGACGACTCATACACACAATCATGCCTTTGCCATCCATTGCATCAATTCTTTCTTCGAAATGGTTCACAAGATCATGTGCCACGCGTTTTATACGTGTTTCACTTCCTACAATAGCTTCCATTCTAGCCCATTTAGTTTTAAGCTTTTCTTGACTTTCAAATTCCTGTCCTTCAGTTATAAAGTCAAATTGAGGATCAATATGTGGTAATTCCTCTTCTTTAAGATCTAACTTAACAAGACGGTTTTCATAGTAAATTCTTACTGTTGCTCCATCTTCTACTGCCTGTTCGATATCGTATATGTCAATGTAATTTCCAAAAACAGATACTGTGTTCTTGTCCCCACGTTCAAGTGGTGTACCTGTAAATCCAATAAAAGACGCATTAGGCAGAGCATCCCTCATATGTCGAGCAAAACCATCAATAAAATCATATTGAGATCTATGAGCCTCATCAGCAATCACAACAATATTTTTTCTTTCAGATAAAGTGGGATAATCAGTACCCTTTTCAGGTAAAAACTTCTGAATCGTTGTAAATACAATTCCGCCACTAGATACCTTTAAAAGTTCTTGAAGATGTTCACGTGTCTCAGCTTGTATTGGTTCCTGTCTTAGAATATTCTCAGAAGATTTAAAAGTACCAAACAACTGGTCATCCAAATCATTACGGTCTGTTAAAACAACCAATGTTGGATTATCCATTTCCAATACGAGTTTACCAACATAAAAAGCCATAATTAAACTTTTGCCTGATCCTTGGGTGTGCCAGATAACTCCACATCTTCGATCACCATCAGGACTAGCAGCTTCCATTGTGGCTTCAACAGCTTTATTCACAGCATGATACTGGTGATAAGCAGCCAATTTTTTTAATTTTAGTTTCGGAATCATCAAAAACAACGAAATGCTGAATTAGATCCAATAACACTTTTTTGTTCAACATTCCTCGTATTAATACTTCCATTTCAAGCATAGTATGTAATGCATCTTTTTCACCATGAATTGTTTTCCATGGCATGAACCTTTGAAAGTCACTCGTCAATGTACCTGCACGAGCTTCCATACCATCACTAAGTACTAAGATTTCATTAAAATGGAATAAAGAGGCTATCTGTGATTGATAAGTTTGAAGCTGTTGATATGCCTTGTCCAGTTTAGCTTTATCATCCCCCGGATTTTTAAGCTCAATGACAACCAACGGTAAACCATTAACAAAAAGAATAACATCAGGACGACGATTATTGTCATTTTCAATAATTGTAAACTGATTTATCGCTGTGAAAATATTATTTTCTGGATTTTGAAAATCAAGTAACCAAACTTTGTCATATACAATATGATTGTCTTCTCGATACTCAACTGTGATTCCATCTGTTAAATACTCATGAAACTGGATGTTATTCAATAAAAGTTCAGGATTATCAGATCTAAGAACTTTTTTAACTGTTTCCTCCTTAACAGTAGGAGGGATATTAGGATTAAATTTATATATAGCATCTCTTAATTTTTCGACTATAACAACATCACTATAAAGTTCCCTCATGGGATTTGGACCATCTGGAGAAATATCAGGACCATGCAATATTTCATAACCAAGTTCTTTGAAAAATTTCAAGGCTTCTTGTTCTACATCATCTTCATTGATCCCTGTCATTTTGCAGATGCCTCCTCCGGAATATTAACACGAATCTTGCCAGACATGAGTTTAGGGAGAATTACTTCACGTATTTGAACTAATAAATGGTTTTCTGTTTTATATAATTGCCTATATTTTAAGTTAATTAAATCATAGTAGATTTTCATTAAATTTTTTGGAGGAATAACTAGTTCTAAATTCATTAAGCCTTTAGTATCCAAATTTGGAATGGACGTTCCAGTAATATAACTTTCAATCCCACCCTTTTTGTAAAAAAATCAATAAATCTTTCAGAATAATTAGCAGTTTCAGGAGATTGGGCTTTTAATCTTTTACAAAAATTTGAATAAATAATTGGAATTGGATAAATTTTATTTATTTCTTCTGAAAAATAGAGTGATCGCCCAACGGGACCTAAACCCGATGCACCAATTAGGATATCGCAATTTGTTAATTCCCGTTTGAGTAAACTACTTTTTTTCACCCATCTAATAGGAGCTTCTTTTGAATGTCCAAATGTTTTAAGTTTTCGAAGATCCACACCTCTTAAACATACTACTTTAACTGAATTATCAAATTTTTCATCCCTTCCCCAATCCCCACCAATTTCAATTTTAAGTAAATCTCCCAACATCCCAACATCCCAACCTTTAGGAATCTCACCAAGTTCAGAATCTACCATTTCTCCTCCACTAGATTTGTAAGGATTACTATTTTCATCAGGAAACTCAAAATCAACAAACCAATGCTTGAAAATAGCCTGACCAATTGATTCCAACCTTTGGTTTATTTGACGATTAAGTTTAATTTTTTGATCTAGACTATCTAATATATTTGATATCCTTTTTTGTTCATTTAATGAAGGTATAGGAATAGGTAATTTTTTCAAGACTGATAAATTGATAAGAGGGATAGTAGAACCTGTATTATGTTGCTCAATAAATTTAATCATCCAAGGACTTGAAAACCAATAAAAAGCAAATAAAGGTTTTAAAATCTTTGAATTGATTCTTAGCCGTAATTGCTTGTTTGAAATAATATATTTGTCATATTTCATATCGTTTTCAATTATTCCAACTTGTCCTAATGTTCCAGCAGCTGTAAAAATAATATCATCTATTTCTGCATAAGTGTTAAGTTCATCAGCCTTTTCTTTTGTTAAAAAAACAAAATCTTTATCTTTAAACCGATCCATATCAGTCGTTAGGTTATTTCCCCTTATTACAGGTATTCCAGATTCTACAAAAAATTTTCTACTAATATTGGAACCGAATGGTCCTGAAATGATAGATCTACCTTCAGCCTTTATTTCATCAGCTTCTAAAAGGTCCCACTCAACAGGAATTGGCCCTATGTTGGTGTCTTTAAATCCATTATTCATACTTATCTGCTCCAAATTTTTCATTTGGGAACCACTTCAATGTTTTTATTCCGCATCGTCTTTTAACTTCAAAATTAATAAATAACCCATATTTGTAATTCAATCCCCTATTATCTTCCATGAACATTTTTATCTTTTCAATATCCAATTTACCTTCATCCCTATTGGTAGATTTTTTGATCTCAATTACCAATAAATTATTTTTATTATTTCTTTGATGGATGATTATATCGGGATATACTGTTTTGGCATTAGTATCCTCAGGATTTAGCTCTTCATTAATGAATCTAATTTTCCAATCTTCAATCTTTTTAATATCACTACCCCGGATTCGGTTATATTCACAATCTACATTCCAACCGGGAAATTCGTGCTGTAAATATTCTCCCAATTTATGTGATATTGATCTTTCGTTTGTATCATTGATTAAAAGGAAAGAATCATTTTTTAATAACATATTAATTGCCATATGAACCTTAGATCTCAATTCAGATGGAGCCATCTCCACTATCTCAGATTTCATATCCTAACCCCTTTAGATTCCCTTTAATTTCTTTTTCCAGTTTTTCAGATTTTTTAAATTGTTTTGATAATTCTTGGGTAAGTTTTTGCATTTTTTCTTGGAACTCTTCAAGGTCCTCTTCTTCTTCTGCAAACCCAACATATCGTCCAGGCGTTAATATGTAATCATGTTTTTTGACATCATTTAAGTTTACAGACTTGCAGAATCCGCGGACGTCTTCGTATTCTCCACCTTCACCACGCCAACTATGATATATTTGTGCAATACTTTTCACATCTTCCTCGTTGAATTCACGGTGTGTTCTATCTGCCATTTGTCCCATATTACGTGCATCAATAAAGAGTATTTCTTCGCTTCGATTTCTGAATTTGTTATTGATTTTATTTCGGCTTAAAAACCAGAGGCATGCAGGTATTCCAGTATTATAAAAGAGTTGTGATGGTAATGCTACCATACAATCTACTAAATCTGCTTTGACTATTTTTTCCCGAATTTTGCCTTCTTGTCCAACAGATGACATTGAACCATTTGCTAGTACGAATCCTGCTATTCCTGTTGGTGATAGATGGTGTATAAAATGTTGTACCCATGCAAAATTAGCATTACGTTTAGGTGGTACTCCATATTGCCATCTTTTATCATCTTCAAGTAGCTCACCTTTCCAATCTTTGTCGTTGAATGGTGGATTGGCGAGGATGTAATCTGCTTTGAGGTCGGGGTGTTTGTCTTCTGTGAAACTATTACCCCATTGTATATTTGAATCTATTCCCCTAATAGCCAGGTTTATTTTGCATAATCTCCATGTTGTTTGGTTGGATTCTTGACCGTAGATTGCTATATCTCCAAGTTTGCCTTCATGTGATTCCACAAATTTCTCACTTTGTACAAACATTCCACCAGATCCACAGCAGGGGTCATATATACGGCCAGAGTATGGTTCTATCATTTCTACGAGTATTTGTACTATGCTTCTTGGTGTATAGAATTGTCCTCCTTTTTTCCCTCTGCATTTGCAAATTGTCCGAGGAAATATTCATAAACACGGCCAAGTATGTCTTTGGATTTACTTTCCTTGTCTCCTAGACCAATAGTTCCAATGAGATCTATTATTCCACCAAGACTCTTTTTATCAAGGGCTTCCCTTGCGTAATCTTTTGGAAGTACTCCTTTAAGGTTGGGGTTGTCCTTTTCTATCGCATCCATTGCTTCGTCAATAATCTTACCAATGTTTGGTTGTTTTGCATGGTCTTGTATGTAGTTCCATCTTGCTTCAGTAGGTACCCAAAACACATTTACAGCAAGGTATTCATCCTTATCCTCAGGATCTGCATATTTATCTACTTTTAATCTTTCATGCATTTCAAGAAAAGAGTCAGAGATATATTTCAAGAAAATAAGACCAAGTACCACATGTTTGTATTCCGCTGCATCCATATTGTTTCTGAGTTTGTCTGCTGATTGCCATAGTTTTTGTTCAAAACCTAGATTAGCGCCATTGTTGTTATTTTTTGCCATTGTTCCCCCCAATAATATAATAAAATAGTTATAAGATTTCTATTTCAATAATTACTCATAAATTTTGCTATTTCATACTCCTCTAAAATTTCAATACTATTATAATCGCAGATCTATCTGGATCACAAATTCGATTTCAAACTAGCTGGTTGTTCAATTTGAAACTGTTTCAGTTCTTATTTTGTATATTTGAGTCAACATGTTTATATTAACACAGATACACAGTGTATTTAAGGACTGTATATATTTATAGTCAAATATACAATGGAGTTGATATGAAATGGCTTTTCAGAAGTTAATAAATCTAAAATTAAAACAGAAAAATGAATTAGATAGTATTCAAAAGCAAATTAATGAGAACGGTGGGAAAGTGTCGATTATGGAGTTAATAGATGACGCCATACAGATATTTATAGATAAATACAGCGATGACGCGGTTAAGAGATACTCGCCATCATATTATCATGGGAGTGGATAAGAATGTTTAAAAGAAATAAAATGGCGACACCTGTAGATTTAAATGAAAATCAGTTAAGAAGGCCAAATAAAATAAAATGGCCATTAAAACTTGTAAAAATTATACAAGCAGTATTTAACAAGCCTTTATTGTTAGACCATGTTAGATATGTGAAAGAAAATGGACGACATACTTTTTATACTGCCCCTTATTCTCCGATAGATACTGAGAAAATCAATTTTGAGATAGCAAACACGTATGGGGTAGAATGGCTTGAATTGGAATCCGATGATGATGTTACAATTCCTTATAAAATTATTATTAGAAATTCTGGTAGTCTACGAAAACGCGATATGAATGTAGGATTTACTGGTTTATTGTAATACTTTTTTATAAAATCATTGAATCAAGTCTATTTTTCACATCAGGATCCAGGCTGGATCTAATATCAGGAAATACCTTTAATATGATCTTTAATTTACTTAATGATCTACAGTTGGATCTGCTTAATTAACAATAAATTGGCTAATATTTAATATTGCTAGTTTATAGAAATGTATATATAACTTAAAGGTTATAATAATATTATATTCTGAAAAAGAAAGCTCTATCGAGCACTTGAATTAAGAGGTGAAATACCATGAAAATAGAAAATTCGAGGAGTAATGATAGAACTAACTTTTTAGAAACATAGAATAAATGTAATACTTGTTCTATTTTTTTAAAAATTATCCAAGTTCTATCTAAGCCCCAATTAAAAAAAATATTGGGACTGCTCCTAATTGTCAAAAAGGAGCAAGATAATTATGGAAAAAAATAAAAAAAGAAAGAAGAATTACTAAATAAAAATAAGATTAGCGATAATAAAAACATATCGACGAGATTAAGTGTTAAAGATAAAAGATCTGAATTAAAGCATCATAAAGGTGTTTTTAGCAGTTTAAGTGAAGAAAGTGGGTCTATTTCTGATATTTTAGTGTTTAATGGAAAGCCTGTTAAACAAAGTTCAGAGAGTATTAGCTTATTTTGTGAGAAGTTAAAGCAAGGAAATTTGTATATCAAGCACTATCGCGAAGGAAATGCATATTTTTCACAATGGATTATATCATCCGAAGATAGTGAGAAAGGAACTCTTAAAGTTAAAAGTACTAGTTCATTAGATATTTCAAATAAAATACGTGATAAAGAGCTTAAAAAACTTGCAAAATCCCAATATGGAATAGATGTAGAAGAACATCTAATTAAAGCTGCGGGATTCATCAATAACCATGTGAAAGAAATATTTCCAAAAGAGTATAGTTTGATTAAAAGAAGTAAAAAAGAATCTCAATTAATCAAATTAGCAAACAAATTAGATAAAAAATATAACATAGTAATAGACAGCTTAACAGGTCACTTACACATCTATGACCCTGAAAAAGGTATTTATGTACATTATACTCTCACTGAATTCTCTGCTTTTCTAAAAAAAGAATATGACGAGACATTTTTACTAGATGAAGTTACGAAGATAATGGGAACCTTCAACACAATCAAAGAGGAATCAACCAGTTACATTGCATTCAAAAACTGTTTACTAAATATAGACACCCTAAAAACAGAAGAATTTAACAGTAACGAATTTGTCAAATTTCAAGTACCGTACAATTGGAATCCTAAAGCAAAATCAAAGACTTTTAAGTCAAGAATCAAAGAAATCTTAGTAGATGAAGAGAGATACAAATTGTTTTTACAAATTTTAGGGTATTGTTTCACACCAAATAACCATCACCATAAAATGTTCTTCATAACAGGTGAAGGTGGAAATGGAAAATCAACATTAATGGGCATCATAAGCAAAATATTCCATAACAGTGTTGGAGCCGTAGGTCTGCATGAATTTAAAAACAATTTTGGATTACAACCATTGTTGGACAAAAAAATAAATGTATTATACGACTTACCAACTAAAACTATTAAAGATACCGGCATTATCAAAGCTGTAACCGGTGAAGACCTAATTACAATAAATAGAAAACACAAAGAAGCAGTAAGTACAATTTTAGGATGCAAAATCATAGGTACAGGAAACCAGTTACCAGTAGTTGATGATGATACATATGCATTTTGGAGAAGAGTCATCCATATAGAATTAACAAACACATTTAAAGATCCTACGGTCCGAGAAAAAATTTTAAATGACAATGAAGGTATCGAAATGCTTATTTACGAAGCTATCACTGCATACAAAAATTTGGAAGTAGATGGATGGGCAGCACAGAAAACAATAGCCGAAACTAGGAAAGAATATTTTAAAAAATCGGACCCATGCAAATATGCAGCCGAGCAACTCTTTGAAAAAACAACAGACCCTTACGACGAAGTTTCTAGAGATGAAGTAGTATCACTAATAACTAAATTTTTAGAGGCTGAAGGAATTGAAATTCCTAAAAGTCATAAACCATTTTACAAAGCCATAAGAGAAATGGGTGGTTCAGACAAAGAAAAAACAAGTGATTATGAAAGAACGAGAGTATTTACTTTTATAAAAACTAAAGAAGTTACAAAGGAAAGAGAAAAAACAGAATTGGAAGCCTTAGCACTTAAAGGAGATGAAGAAGCACAAGCAGAACTAGACTTTCAAACTTTCCAAGAAATTACAGAAAAAAGTAATGAATCATAGAAAAAAATTGTGTAGCTCCAAGTAATATTTTTTTTACCACAGCTAACACAACTATTTTAAAATATTTTTATTTCTCTTAAATACTTCATCTTCTTTCATTACTCAAATTTCTTATAATAATATATTACAAAACACTTGTGGTAACTGTGTTAGAATGAAATATGAGAAGTTATATGTTTGATTATGACAAACATTTTGTTTGGGGAAATTAATGTGGATAAGTTAACTAAAATATTGATAGTAGTAGTAATTCTTTTGGTGGCAGGATTAAGTTTAACAGTTGGTTTATTGTTCGGTAGTACTTTGAATAAACCTTTAATAGTTAACAATACTACAAATTCATCAAATAGTTCTGTACAAAGTAATCAGACTAATTCTACTAATCAAACTAAAGTAGACAATACTAAAAGTAAATATATTAGCAAAGCTGAGGCGATAAGATTAGCTAAAGCAGCATGGCCAGTGCCTGAAGCAACATATTCCATAAGTTCATATCCAACAGAAAATTCACCTTACTACTGGGTTGATGTTCTGAATAAACCAGGAGAAATCGGTCCTGGCGGTTTTGTTAAGATTAACGCTATCACAGGAGAAGTAATAGCAGCAGGTACATAAAAAAATAATTCATTTTTGAAAAACATCCCATATCCCCATTAAATTCATTTATTTAAATACTCACCAATTGCAAAAATGTTGTATCATAGGTTATAATAGAAATAAAGAGTACTATGGACTCCATTTCTCTTTGTTACTAAAATGACCTTATGTATACATACATGTACGCATATATGTTGGGATAAATAGGTAGCTTTATCGATATAGCCCTGCTAGAATATCATCCAAATACTCTTCATTCTCTTCTATTTGAGCCTCAAAGTCTCGATTATTTATATCATTATAAGATTCTATCTCTTGATTACTTTGATAGTCATCATTCCAAACAGCTTTTAACATTGAATGAAAAGCAGATTCTGATTTGTTTTTGTTTAGAGGTTTTAGTAAACTTTTGGCGGCTTCTTTGACTCCAAAATCTGGATCTCTCTTATAAATATTTTCTAATACTTTTCTAAATAGAGTGTCATGTCGTCTGCCTATATTTTTAACCCCTCTTATGCGGTCATTAGGATCGGAAGATGAAAGTTGAACACCAATACTTAAAATAAACTTTGAATACTCTGGAACCGTCTTAATTAACTCACTAAGATGTTTTAGATTTATTTCTTCAGCGTTTTTTGAAAATGGTTGTAAACAAATGTCTATCAGTGCATATTTGGCTGCCCATAGAATCAATAATGATTCATCAGTGTTTACTTCCCATATATATTCCTCATGTGTTGTAACATAGGCTAATAAAGCATTTAATATCATATCACGATGATTATTGGATTTTTTAAGTGCATTCAGAAGTGGATTTACAGCTCGAGGGTTTGGTAATCGTATTATTTTTTCTATTGCAGATTGTGATTTGTTTTTAGGATTGTAAATGTATAAATCTGAAATAATATAATTAACATTCCAACTTCTAACTTCTATCTTTTCTAATATTTCTCTTGCAGCTTGTGAAACAATATTTATGCTGTCTTCACGTGTATGGTCCATTTTGCATGAAGGTCTTTCACATTTAATTTGTTGTTCTTTGCAAATTAGGTAAATACAATAATTTTTTACTACTTTAGCTTCTTCTTCTTTAAACTTGAAACCAAAATCCATTTCATGCATCAATAAAGCCCTTGTAACAGATTCAACAATCAATCTCTTCTCAGGACTCATATTATTTAATTCAAATTCTTTCTTATCCATAACCTGTTTTTGTTCATGTCTGTTTATCTCAACATATTCCTCAGATGTTTTCATTAATTCTTTTAAGTTTTCATGCCTTTGCCCTATACCATCAAACATATTTACACACCTCTTTTATCAATTTATGCAAGAAATCTTAGAAAAAAATAAAAAAAGTAAATCATATAATATCTTTAAAAATGCGTTCTATGCAGTCGTAGCAAATGCTGAAATTCTTGAATTTCCAACCATCTTGTACTGATTCTACTTTCTTATTACACAGTACACAATGATTACTCTTAGGTTGTTTCATTATCCCATCAGTCATCAAAGATCACCTCTTTTTTTATTTAAATCACTGATGTCGCGGATAATGGATTCAGCAACAGAAATCAAATTTTTACCTTTACCTCTAAGCTTATCACCAGACCCATTCCAAGAACCAATATAATACTTCGACTTTTGATTATCCAAACCCAGATAACTAGTTACAATATAACTAACTGTCTCAGCCTCTACCTCTTTAGACTCTTTATCTAAATCACAGTCTAAATGCCCAAGCTTGTAATGAGCTATTTCATGTACCAATGTTGCAACCATAGCAGCTTCATTCTCTTTAGGAGAAACTAATATCCTATCTTTTGTAACATTACCATTCGATGTACCTGCATATTCAACAACAACTGGCAAAGAACTAATATTCTTAACAGATTCAAAACAAATATTCCCTGTTACCTTATCAGAATGCCCAAACTCTAACTCCTCACCATCAGTCTGAGATACATCAAAAACATTCACATAACGCCAACCCGTAATTACAACAGCATCTTCATCCTTTTCTTCATCTCTTATCTTCCGAGTCAAAGGAGCAAGAACCTTAATAGCCTTCTCACCTTTATTCACCATTCTACCAAGAGACTGCCATTTCTTAAAACCAGCCAACATAGAAACACGCGGATATTGCAGCCAAGCTAAAATCAAATTATTAAAGCTATATCCATGCAGATTCATTCCATTATCCCACATCTGCACAAACTGCTCCAACTGCTCAGGATCCTGACAAACCGAGTCTGCCAGATTATCCCGTTGCTCAACCAAAAACGCCGTCAATTCCTTACCTTTCAACTCCTTAGGAATCTCCAAAACCATACAATATCACTCTCCTTTTTTTTAATAATTCACAAAGAGAGCGATACACACATGTATATAGCTAGAAATCTATTTGGCGAGCGACAGCGAGACAAAGCAGAGGGGAGGAGGTCGGGGAAGGGTGGCAAATGCATATAAAATAAAAAAATTAACATAATCAATATGGGAGACCGTGGAGGAACGACACGGTCAGGGTTCCCTAAAAACAAGGAAAAGGAAGCAAAGAAACATTCAACAAACAGATATTGGGGGCATGTGTCAATATCCAGTTATAATAATTCTTGATTTAACGTTAAGTCTATTTGGGGGTTCTTTTTTTATTTAATATACCTTTTAATAATAAATTTAATTCTTCACTCTTTGGATGTTCACTAACCTTTGTAACCATGGTTCTAACATCAGAATAACTGAAACTGTCTTTTTCAACATTATCTAATCTTGCTTTCATTTCTTCCATTTCTTTTTTATGTTGTTCTTCGCGTTTTTGTATCTGTTCCTGAAGACGTTTGTTATCTTGTTCAAGCTTTTCTATTGCTTCTTTATTTTCTTCCATGACAACTTCTTGAGTTATGGCTAAATGGGGCAAAGCCTTACGGTAATTTCCTTTTAAAGCATTATAATTATTTGGATCAATGTATTCTTCTATGATGTCACCTGTCTTTTGTCCCATCAAATATTTTGTATCATCTGTACCAAACCCTGCTTTAAATCTTAACTGGTTAGAATACCATTTTCTCAATTTATGAGTTCGAAAGTAGTTTTTTCTTTCCCATCCACAACTATTCTTGGAAAAATATTTTTTTCCAATGTAATCTGTCTACATAGCATTTAACTGCATTAGGACTTAATCTTAAATCTTTCTGACAGCTAACTTTTGATTTTTGTAACCTACTCGTATCTTTCATAAAAATTGGGCTTTCAGGTTTCAAAAATTTCTCATCCCTGTTTTCCAATAAAGTAGCTATGTATTGCAGAGCTTCAGGACCAACAAATGTATAAAACTCTACTGATGTCTTTTTTCTTCTTAAATCAAAACATCCTATCATATTCTCATTTTTAGCGCGATAAATTGCTTCTTTAACAGTCAGATCTTCACCTTTATGACTTACCGCATGAACAAAATCTCCCACATCCAATAATAAAACATCACTTAATGATAGTCCAGTTTGTGCTTGCGTGATGAAGTATGCTTGATAAGTGGGGGTACTGTTTTGAATAGCTTTTCTTATGTCTTCTACTTTCAATGCATATTTAGCATCTTCACGCACGTGTTTAATGGGAATAATAGGGTCTGGGGTTGGTTTGAGTTTAAATGCATGAAAAAACCCTTTAATACGTGCAACGTGATGTTTGATGGTGCCATGTTTAAAATCAGAATCTACTAAGTAAGATACATATTCATCCAACTTTTCATTAAGCCACATGTCAAATTCAGGTGTTCTATCTAGTAAATCATTACGATGTGCCTTATATATTTCAGTTGGAGTCATTTCTGTAAAGTTACAAAAATTTTTTATTACAAACAAATAGTTTGTAATGGTATTTTCTGCTCTACCAGTTTTTAATTTCAAAAACTGACGCATTTTTTATCAGATTTAATATCTTCAATCGTAAATTTGGCAACCATAATATCACATGGTATACTTTGTATGATCTTACATAAAAGTGTTATCTTTAAAGATTTTGCTCATGGAATGAATGTTCTTGTTCCAGGAGCCATAAATAACCATGCATATTTAGTTGTTGCATGTGGAGATCTGCCTGGTAAAGCTAAAGCAGAAAAATATCTTTCGGATCATGGAATTAATTGTTATGCTCCCTGTGACAGGTTTTCAGCACTTGTAATGCCTTACAATGGAACCGGAAGAATAATGGCCGGAGAACCCATAAGAAAGTGTAAATCAACTGGTGGTGTTGCAGTAATTGGTGCCCAGCCCATAGCCATACAAACCAATGAAACTATTGTGGTAAAAACCACCAATAAAACTTATCCTGATCAGTACTGTGACACTCCCAACAGGTACTTCCACTGTCTAGAATCATCTTACAACATGACTCTAAAGTTAGATGTTGTTGATGCAGGCAAGGGAGAATCAGAAAAGCTAATTAATGAAACAAAAATTACAGGATCAAAGGTTATTGGTGTTCGAGTTTTAACTGTTCAAGATAAAACTGCCGTTGCAAATTGGCTTAAATCTGATCCTAATAATCGGGCAGTACTTTTCCATTCTGCAGCTTATGAGCAGGGTTATTCCCTTTTCATTGAATTTCCAAATCAAGTAACTGGACAGGATTTAAACCCTGTCTTCATTAAACAAACCTCAAATGCTCAACTAAATCACATATTTGATGAAATTCGAAATTTATGGTGTTAAAATAAGGAATTTACTTAACAAACTGCCGGATCACCTTTTGAAGTTTCTATGTAATGTTTTTTTTAAGATCTCTCCCACTCCGGGCCATTGTATCAACAACTTCATCCGAAACTATGCAGTTATAAATGATCTTTTTTTTTTTTTACCTGTGTAGTGTGTAGTCCATTTATTCTTGGAGCCAAATATCACAGTTAGTTGATCCACATTTATAAATAATTTAAGTTTACTTTCGTTTGTGTAGGAAAATCAATGTTGTGGTCTGTATTGACATTCAAATGGAAATATTAGATTTCATCCGGAATAGGGTTCATTTTATTACCTGTAAACCAATAACTATATAGGAAAGAGGAATCCTTATTCCTATACATCTTAATAAATGGGGGTAAAAATGGGGTATAAAACTAACATTTTAATAATTGGGCCATCCAATTCTGGAAAGGACACTGTTGTAAACAATGTTGAATGGGGAGAAACAAGGATCATGGTAGCATCCTACGCTAGTGTGGTTTTAAACAACAACAAAAATTATTTGTTCATGTTAAAGGGGGAAGATAACTACAAGTCCTTCGATGAAATCCTAGTATTTGAAGATGGTCAGGGTCCAGATGGAATAATCATGATACTGGACAGCTCAAAGGGATTCAATGAAAATGATCTTGAAGTGGTTGGAATGATAATATCCAGGGAGATTCCACACGTGATATTTGCAAACAAACAGGACATTGGGAATCAAAACTTAAACAACCACTTCACAAATTCTTTAATCGTTCCTACAATTGCAAATGAAGGAATAGGGATAACAGATGGATTTAAATTATTATTAAAGTCTGTGAACGATGATTATAAACAAATAAATTCAAAACCAGATTCCAAACCTTTAATAAGAGTAAAAACCGAATTTAAAAGAGAAGAATCATTTAGGATATTCCCTGACAATGATACGGTTGCAAAAATGAAGGAGGCTTTAATACCCTCTGATAATCATGATGTATGCCGATTAAAAATGTCTATGCATCCTGTAGAACTTGAAAATGTAATGAAAGTTCTTGAAAACAATGGATTTGCAAACATGACTGTGATAAAAAATAGATTAGTTCAGGATGTGGCTTCAAAAGAAATTTACAGGGGTTACAAGCATGAAGCCCAAATGAAAATGAGAACAGAGTTAATCATGACCATCAGATCCGACGAAGTTTCCTACGTTATTGATGCAATAGAATCTATAAAAACAGATGACATAGATGATTATATTAGTATCAAACCTGTTGAAGAGGTTATACGAGTGAGAACTTTAGAAAGGGGAGTAGATGCTATAGATTGATTGAAGTTACAGTGGAATTACTAAATTGTATCCAAATTTTTAAAAAATATTTGGATATACTGTTTTAATTTAATTAAAGTTCTTTTTTTTGATTAGGCTATTTTTGACTTTATTTTGCTAAATCATATAGTTTAATTTGCCTCAATCTTGAATTGATTTTCTTAATTATGACAACTTTTATATATCACCTGTTTGTAATTCATATTTATTCAAGTTGAATTGATTTATTATAAAGTAAAATTGATTTGGGCGGGGATTAAAATGGAGAAAAAAGTTAAATTTGCATTGATACCTGTATTTTTGCTGATAGTTTGTTTAATGTTTAACACTGTAAGTGCAACATGTGTTCATAATATTAACAACACATCATATGGTACATACTTCAATGCATCTGGCTATATGAAAGACAGTTCAAATATCCATGCTGGTGATATGCTTAACATTTACGGTACAATCAAAAATAAGAATATGTACATTGACAGGCCATTAAATGTAACAAGCATCAGTAAAACTGGTAAACTGGTAAACGGAACAATAACAATATTAAAAACAGGATCCGGAACAAACATAACTAACTTGTTTATTGACAATTCAAATCAAAACGGAATTATTGTATCGAATGCAACAAACAATAAAATAGCTTACAACACAATTAACGCAAATCAAAATTCTAAAAGTTATGGAATATACTTAGACCATGCGAACAAGAATAAAATTTCTGGAAACAAAGTCAGCACGACCGGTGACAAGATTACCTATGGAATTTATTTAGATGGTTCAAATTTCAACACTTTAAATTCAAATACCATCAATACCAAAGGTGCAGCAGCGGATGTTGACTGGTCTAATTGGATGAATGGTGGAATATATGCTACTATAAGTTTAATTTTGGATGACAGTTCAAGTAATAATACCATTTCAAATAATTCTATAACAACGTCCTACAATAAGGTAACCAGCACAGTTAAACAGGATACAATCCTTGGAGTTCATATACACAACGATTGTAACAATAACACCGTAAAATTCAACACTATAAACACAACTGGCTACTCCTATGTATATGGGTTAGATGTTACTGGAGCTTCAGGTTTAAAAGCTAACAATAATATTATTTCTGAAAACATCATCAACACAAATGGAAATTATTATGCCAACAGTGTTAAAGTAGGTTCAGACTCAAAAAATACCACTGTATCAAAAAACAAGATTACTGCCAGTGCAAAAACTGTTGCATACGGTGTTTATCTCGAAAACTTCGGTGAACTGGAAGCTGTTTTGATCACTGAAAACAACGTATCTACTAAAGCCAATGTAAACTACGTAATGGAATTGTACGGAGCATCAAATCAAATAATCACCAACAATGTACTAAGCGGAATAGGAAATTACACAATAGGAATTGGAACCTACAATTCAAAAAACAACACCATAAAAAACAATACAATTACAACCATTGGAAATAACTCCGCATCCACAATAAACACTGGAGATGCCATCCCGGGTGGAAATGAAGGAATTAAACTTTATTCAAACTCAAACAGTAACATCATAACCAGTAACATAATTAGAAGCAGTGCAATATACGCCATAGATGCAAGTACATCCAAAGATAATTCCATTACTAACAACTACCTATTATCCAATGGAACTGATTGCAGCGGTAATGAATCAGTAACAGGAACTCAAAACATTATTAAGGACAACTACGCAGTACCAATAGCTAAATTTACAACTAATTCTACAATCGGAACCATACCATTAAAAATTCGTTTTACAGACCAATCAAAATATGCAACATCATGGAACTGGAACTTCGGTGATGGATCCACTTCAACACTAAAAAATCCTGTTCACACCTATACTAAACCAGGCAAATATCAAGTAATTTTGACAATTAATCAAGATGATTTAAAAATATCTAAAATTCTCACAATTACAGTAAAATCAAATGATACTAAATCTCCTGCAGCGACTGCTAGTGTTAAGTCTGGTAGGTACAATGTGAGTAAGGTTGTTTCTCTTAAGATGAGTGAAGCTGGCACGATTTATTACACGTTAAATGGTAGCACTCCTTCTTTGAGTAGTTCGAGGTATGTTAAATCATTGGTTATTTCTTCAACTAAGACTTTGAAGTACTTTGCAGTGGATACAGCTGGAAACAAATCTCCGGTTTACACAGTGAGCTGTGTCATCGATAAAACTGCTCCAAAGGTTGTTTCTGCAACTCCTAAAAATGGAGCTACATCTGTTTCAAGAAGTGGCACCCTAGTTATAAGGTTCAGTGAGCATGTGAATTCAAGTGTAAACTGGTCTAAAGTGTATTTGAAAAATGTTAGTACGGGTAAATCAGTTTCAATCCGTAAAATGTTCAAAGGAAACAGTTTAATCATCAAAACCAATCACAAACTAACTGCTAAAAGTTGGTATAGAGTATATATACCTTCTTCAGCTATAAAAGATGATGCAGGAAACCACATTGCTCAAGGACTGATATTTAACTTCAAAACAGGAAGAAACTAATAGATTTAGGGGAAAATATTATGAAACCAAAATATGGTGCTATGGTTTTATTAACAGGATTTTTAGTAGTATTTGCTGTTTTAAACACGGCAAGTGCTGCTAGTTACACTGTTAACAACACTTCTTATGGTACCTACTTCAATGCATCAGGCCATATTAAAGAAAGTTCAAATATACATGCTGGAGATGTTTTAGACATCTATGGCACATTATACAATAAAAATATGTATATTGACAGGCCATTAAGTGTAAAAAGCACAAGTAAAACAGGAAAACTTGTTAATGGGACTATAACCATCTTAAAAGATGGATCTGGATCAAATGTGACGGATCTTAAGATTCAAAACAGCAACGAAAATGGCAGTGGAATTTTCCTATATGGAACTAACAACAACAACATACAACGAAATAATATAATCTGTAATGGTGCTTATGGATTTGGAATAGCATTAACTCGCTCTAATTATAATAATATCACTGGAAACACCGTTAAAACATTGAAATATGTGAAAAGTGATGGTGGAACCCGTGCCCACACTACAATACCTATTGGATCATCAAACCACAATATAATATCAAACAACTACGTGGAAAGTCAGGGAGCCAACTGTATATACTTGACCATTTATTCTTCAGGTAATTTTGCCACTGATGGTCCGAGCTATTTCAACACAATATCTAACAATACTGTTGTTGGTGTTGATAACTCAATCAGTTACGCCATTCAAATGATGGGATCAAACAACACAGCTATTAACAATACAGTTAAAGGCGCATATCGTGGAATATCATCTGAATTAGATAATGAAGGTGGAAACAGTATAATTGGAAACAATATTCAAGCGACTTACTGTGGTGTATACTTCACATCTAACTGCACAGTAGCGCATAACAAAATAACAGGCTCTAAATCAATGAGTTCAGGGATCAGTGCATTTGGTTCCAATGCAAAGATAGTTGACAATATAATTAATTTGTCAAATGGCAACGGTATTTACTTAGCAGGATCCAACTGTGGAGTTGTTTTTAACAATATTACAACTGTCACCAATGAAGCTGTCTATGTCTATGGATTAGTTCGTAACATAACCCTAGCTGGAAACATCATAAATTCAAATTCTATGGGGATTGTGTTGAAGCAGCAGTCGTCGAGTAAGTTTCCAACTGGTATCTTGATAAGTACTAATACTATTACTAGTAAGGGAGTTTGTGCTGTTAACACATTTGAGGGTAATAAATCTGTTGTGATTGAAAATTATTTGATTTCTAGTACTAAACAAGGTAACGCTGCTGTTGTTTTGCGTTCAGGGGATACAGTAACTGGAAATTATGGAAAGTTTGTAGTTTCTGCTGATGTTTCGAACTGTTCATATAACAAGGAAATAATTGTTCGTTTAACTGCAAGTGATCATGCGGATCCTCATCCTATGATTTATTACACCTTGGATGGTAGCACACCTAACAATGGTAGCACACCTAACATAAACAGCAGATTATACTGTGGTGCAATTTCTATAAATGGAAAAACTACTGTTTTGAAGTTTGTTGGTGTGGATAAAAAGGGTAATGTTTCGGACGTTGTGACTAGGGTCTACACTTATGATACAAATTCTCCCACTGTAAGTGTAAGTGTTAAGTCTGGTAGGTACAATGTGAGTAAGGTTGTTTCTCTTAAGATGAGTGAAGCTGGCACGATTTATTACACGTTAAATGGTAGCATTCCTTCTTTGAGTAGTTCGAAATATGTTAAATCCTTGGTTATTTCTTCAACTAAGACTTTGAAGTACTTTGCAGTGGATAATGCGGGGAACAAGTCTCCTGTTTATACAGTGAGTTACGTGATCGATAAAATTGCTCCAAAGGTTGTTTCTACAACTCCTAAAAATGGAGCTACAGCTGTTTCAAGAAGTGGCAGCATAGTCATAAGGTTCAGTGAACATGTGACTCGTAGTGTTAACTGGTCTAAAGTGTATTTGAAAAATGTAAACACCGGTAAATCAGTTTCAATCAGAAAACTATTCAAAGGTAACAGTTTAATCATCAAAAACAATCAAAAACTAAGTGCAAACACCAA
Source organism: Methanobacterium sp. ERen5 (assembly GCA_024167805.1). Classification (GTDB taxonomy): domain Archaea; phylum Methanobacteriota; class Methanobacteria; order Methanobacteriales; family Methanobacteriaceae; genus Methanobacterium_B. The sequence continues at coordinate 1,552,321 of CP099988.1, forward strand.
GTACAAAATATACATTCCATCATCAGCCATAAAGGATGATGCAGGAAACCACATGACAAAAGGATACACCATAAACCTCAAAACAGGAAAAAACTAACACAAAACAATTTTTGCAATTAGGAGAGTGTTACCAATTAAAGGAATCAATTTAAAGGCTGCAAAAATTTCATTAGTAATTGTACTAATGATCTTTTTTTGCATTTTTTGTGGAACTGCATCAGCAGCTAACGCTACAACGAACCAATCTACTCTTAGTTACAGTTTAAGCACGTCTCACACTTATCATGTGACAACTAAATTGAATATCAGTGGAACAGTTCGTGATGCATATGATAAATCCAAAAAAAGTACGTTGGAGAATACAAAGATGCAGTTGGTGTTTCTAATGCTACTGTTAAATTAAGAAATCAAAATAACAGATTAATCAAAACTATATACACTGATAAATATGGAAGATATGCCTTTACAAATCTAATTAAAGGTATTTATAAAGTTGAAATCAGTTATAAATCTTACAAACCTTTTTATAAAAATATTACTTTGAGTTCCAAGTCTATAACAGTTAGCAACACTTTCATACCGGACATTGCTATAATAAGTTATTCTGGAACATCCGGTGTATCGGGTCAACAAAATAAAATGCAAGCAATTAAAAATATGAGTTCCAGAGTTTACTCAGTTGAAAGCTATGGAGCAAATGGTTCGGTATATTGGATGTTAAAATATGCAAATTTCATCCTTGTAGATATGTACAGTATAAGCTCCTCTTCGGTGCCTGCTAATTTAATTGCAAACAGCAATGCAAATAAAAATCGAAAAGTAGCTTATGTATTTGGAGTTTATGATAAATATTTCATATCTAAATATATCGGTAACTGGAATTTTTTAGGTGGAACAAAGCAGAATAATAGCTATAATTCTTTAGAAAACACTTACATTGGATCTTATTGGCAAGCTGAAGTTGTGAAGAACAATACTATTGTTAAACAAAACATGCGTAACATGTTGGATTATATTTTTTACCTCTTGGGTGAAACTTCTGTAAACCCGACTAAAATAGCAGGTAGAACTCCCTTACTTACAAGTGCCACTTGGGGAATATACCATCCTGATTACGGTATATTTGGAATTTCACCAACACAAAAACAAATAAATGAATGGATCAAGGTCGATCCTGGATACAATGATGATAATTCTGGTAGTTTAAATTGGATGACCAATGAATTGAAAAAATGGCAATTATTGCATAACACTCGTAAAGAGATTTATTCTGCATTTGAAAAATGGTACGACACTAAAAAGTCAAAAATAAAAGGTTCTTTTATAGTTATTGTGAGTTACTATCCTGGTGGATCCCTTGTAGATGCAATGATTAAAAGCTATGCAGCAAAAGGTAGGGCAGCATTTAACTTATTCCAATCAGCCACAGATCCTCCTGTGAATAAATTTTTAAAAGAACTTACTGTAGGAGTGAATGGAACAGGACCATTATCTAGGGGTGTTGTTTGTGTCACATCATTGTACGACTGGTCAATGTATTATAATAATATGAACAATGGTGGAGCTACAGATGATTTTACCAAGATGAACCTTGAAATCTTTAATGCTGTGGATGGTATTAGTCAATTTAGTTATACCAGTGCATATGGGCCGCAAGCTGAATGGACATTTGCGGTTACCATCCCGGAATTTGAAGGTGTTTTTGGAGCGATACCAGTTTCTTATATAGATTCAAATAAAGTAGAACATCCTGTCCAGGCAGGTATAGATAAAGTTGTTCAACTTACCAATGGTTGGGCTAAACTTAAAGAGAAAGCCAATAAGAACAAAAAAGTTGCCATAGTGTTGTATGATTATCCGCCCGGAAAAGCAAATATTGGTGCTTCTTATTTAGATGTGTTCCAAAGTCTTCATGATTTATTGGTTTCCATGTACAACAAGGGATACAATATTGGGATGAAAAAAGCAGATATTCCTTCTGCGACTGAACTTTACACCATAATAGCTCAATTCGGTAATAAAGGTACGTGGGCTCAGGGTCTTCTTAATTCCTATGTGAAACAGAATTATGCATCGCTCAAGGCTAACAATCAACTTGTCAACTTAACCCAGTATATTAAATGGTACAATGCACTTCCTAAAACTCTTCAAAAGCAGTTAGTAGCTAAATGGGGATCTAATCTTGGAAAAGTCATGGTTTATAATAAGAAATATATTGTGATTCCGGGTATTGTCTGTGGTAATGTGTTTATCACAATTCAACCAAGTAGGGGTTGGGAAGAGCAGATTTCTGATGAAGATTATCACAGTGCTAAACTTCCACCACATCAGCAGTATGTTTCATTTTATAAGTGGTTAGGTGAAGTGTTCAAAGCTGATGTTATGATTAATATGGGTACACATGGAACATTAGAATGGTTACCTGGTAAATCAATAGGATTAGGTGCAAATGATTGGACTTTCCAACTTTCAACTATACCCAACATTTATCCCTACATAACTTCTGACCCTGGTGAAGGAATGGTTGCTAAAGATCGAGCTTTTGCTCTTGTTATAAGTCATATGACTCCTGCTACTGTGTCTTCTAGTTTGTATGGGAGTTATATTAAACTTCAGGATTATATTGCCTCATATAGAAATGCTGTCAAAGTTAATGCAAAAAATTTAGCGGATCAATATAAAAATGAAATTCGAACAACTGCTGTTAAAAAATTAGGATTCCCATCTCAAAAATCAAATCAAAGCTTTGAAAAGTATATTATTAGTCTCGGTAGTTATTTAGATGATCTTCAAGATGATATTATCACCTTGGGCTTGCATGTTTTAGGTCAACCACTCAAAGGAAATGCTTTAATACAGGAAACAATGACGATAGCATCGTCACGAACAACTATAATGAATGACATCAAAAAAATGATTTATCCTCAAATAAAAGTTGATTATTACACCATGACCCAAAAAACAGCCTACAAAGATAATGTAACAGCCATTAAAAACAGATTTACTTACTATATAACCCAACTTGTTAAAGGAGTTACTTTAACTAATTTAGCAAAAAACAATAAAATTAATAGTACTGCAGTATATGCAAATTTAAAGTTCTGTGATAAGGTAATTTCAGAGTTGTCTACTAATACTGAAATGAAATCCATTATGACAGCTTTAAGTGGTGGTTATGTAACCGCGGGTTTAGCAGGAGATCCTTCCTACAGTGATAGTTTACCAACAGGTACTAGCATGTACTCAGTTGATCCTACGAAAATGCCGACCAAAGCTGCATGGGAATCTGCCAAAAAAATTGTGAATAAACAGTTAGCTGAATATTATGAGGCACATGGCAAGTTTCCAGAGTTAGTTGGTTTGGTGATGTGGGGTACTGAACTATTACGTACAGAAGGCATTAGCATAGCACAATTTTTATATTATTTAGGTGTTGAACCTGTATGGAATGATGAAGATGGAACTGTACTGAAAGTAAAATTGATGAATTTATCAAAGTTAAAAGTAACCCTCAGTAATGGTAAAACTATTCAAAGACCCCGTGTTGATGTTTACACAACCGCAGTTACAAGCAATTCATTCTGGTTAAAACTCATGGTAAACGCAGTATCGTTGGCTAATGCTACACATGAAAGTACCAATGTTAACTATGTTAAAAAACATTATAAACAAAACCATTCTTTAGATCGTATATTTGGGCTTCCAGGAGCAGTTCTTGAAGGGACGGGGGTATCAGATTTCTTACCAAACACTGCTAAATGGGAGCATAGTGCAAGTGTAACAAAGGATCTAGCAGAAATCTACCTATCAAGAATATCAAATGCTTGGACAGTTGATAAAAGTGGCAATATCATTGTATCAAAAAATACCAACACATTCAAATATTTACTGAAAAATACGAAAGTTGTCACTCAAAACATCGATAGTACATGGAGATTGTTGGATTCAAGCGATTATTATGATTGGTTTGGAGGATTAGTTCTATCTTCTCAATATTTAGGAGCAAACCCTGATACTTCGGTAGTTGATATTCGAAACAAAAATAATATTATCACACGATCGGTTTCTGAAGAATTAAATTTTGAGATCAGATCCATGGTATTAAATCCAATGTATCAAAAAGCCCTTTTAAATTCTGGTCCCAGTGGTTGGATTGAATTTTCCTCAAAAATAGAAAATGCATTTGCATTCAATTTAATCAATAAGGATGTGAATGGTGGAAAACTCATAAGCGATTTCACTTGGAACCAGATAGCACACACATTATTGAGTTCCAAGTTTGCTGTAAATTCTGATTATAAAGCATATACTTTCCAAGCAATGTCTGGCTGGCTTTTGACAGCTGCACATAAGGATATGTGGAATGCTGACTCTAAAACTGTTACAGATTTAGCCAATAAATTTATTAAGTCTACCCAGTACGGCGTCACTTGCTGTCACCATACCTGTGCTAACATTGATTTTAGCAATTTTGTGGCAATGAGCTCTTCTTTAAGCATGTCTCAACTTCAACAGTTTGCAGAAATGATGGGCCAAGCTACTGGACAGGACATAAATGTGGGTTCTAATTCTCAGTCTTCAGAATCAGGAAGTCAGTCCAATAATGGTAAATCTGGAAGTAGTAATGTTGGAGAATCTGCAAGTACTTCTAAAAGTGATTCAAGTAGCAGTGATACTGGTAGCGATTCATCATCAAGTTCAAGCAGTAAAAGTGCTCATGAAGTGACCACCACAAACTCTCAGAATAAACCTGGAACATCAGGTGTTCCTGCACTTGCCATTATAGGTGTTATACTCCTTTTGGGTGTGATGGGTGCGGGATACTACAAAGAAAACATTATGAATAAATTCAAAAAATAGAATTTTTTTATTTATATCCTAAATTTTAACTTTAATTTAAAATGGGGGTATTAAGATAGTTAATTCAAGTAAAAAAGCTCAAATAATGGTATAAAAAGTGTTTAGGTGATTTATGTATTGAATTTAAAATTAATAAATTTAAAATTAATAAATCAATTTCAATTTATTAAATTTGAAATGGTAAACTCGATGAAAAAATAGAAATAATTATAAAAGTTGGTTGATTTAAAATGTTAGAATTATTATGGCAAGTAGGAATTTTATCAGCAGTTTTAGTCTTTGGTGTTAAAATAGGATTGGCATCGGGATTTGCTGGACTAAATAAAAAATCTGCTGTGGCAATAGCTGCAGGTTATGGTGTGGGAATCCTTTTACTTTCATTCCTAGTTGCAGGACACACAGATATGGTTTACAAAGTTGTGTACGATTATAATTTTGTTATCTTTCTGGCCATGTCATTGGTGATAATTTATGCCGGTTTCCATACTCTTAGAGAATGGAAGATTAAACACAATAATCATGCAAAGGCATCTTGTGCAGCAATGATAGCACCTTGTCCCTGTTGTTTTGGAGCAGTAGTGACGGCAATAGTATTGGCATCTCCTTTTATAGGGGTTTCATCGGTAGCTATTGGACAATACGCGGCTGTTTTACTCAGTATAATTATTTTGGTATTTTATTTCGCATCTGGTGCAATAGTACGGATAGTTAAAAAGCCATATCCTATTTTACTTGGAAACTTCATGCTTTTTGTAGGTCTTTACTTCTTGTTGTCGGCAATAGTTATTCCTAATATAAGCACGGCTTTAAAATCTCCAATGCATCCTATGACAATTCCTTCAGTTAGCTCAATGATCTATATGATGATAGCAGTTTTAGGAATTGCATTAGCAGGATTTTATATAACAAAAAAACGCAGTAATCTAATTCAACAATAAAAAGGTGATTTAATGGTAGCACTTCCAGGCAGCGAAGCATTAACAGGCATATTTTACATAGTAGCTCAGAGTCTGCTTATACCGGTATTAGCAGCATTATTAATATCATTGCTTTACGCAATTTTACAAGCAGGAGGAATATTCTCAGAATATTCCAGCAGAATAACAACAAGTGTAAATGAAATTGAAAAACTTTTAAACGATATATCTGAAGCAGGAACTCATGAATCAATACAAGAATCTGTGGATAAAAGTAACATTCCTCAGAGTCATAAGGACATAGTTGCAAAGGTAATAGCCAATACAAATCTGGATAAGGTATCAAACGTAGCATTTGCTAGAAAATTAATAGAAGTGGAAGAGGTAAAGGCAGCAAAGACCCTTGAAAAAACTGATATCATAGCTAAAATAGGTCCTGCAATAGGTTTAATGGGTACATTAATACCCATGGGACCGGGACTTGCGGCTTTGGGAGCGGGAGATATAAACACTTTGGCTCAAAATTTGATGGTGGCATTTGACGCTGCAATTATTGGTCTAGCAGCAGCATCAGTTGCATTTGTAATATCCAGAATAAGGAGAAGATGGTACGAGGATAGGCTTGCTAATCTAGATACCATAACCGAATCTGTAGTGGAGGTTTTATACAATGCTAAGAAAAAGACGATTGATATCCTCTGAAGAAGAAGTAGACCCAATGGTTTATGCAGTTAACATGGTTGACTGTATGCTAGTCTTAGCAGTAGGGTTTTTGATCTTTACAGTTATGTCTTTTGGGATGCAGAGCGTTGTGTTTAGTGATGCTTCTCCACAAGAAAAGCAGCAGATCATGCAGGCAGTACAACAAACTGTACAGGTCCAACAGGGACAAGAACTTAACAACACACCACAAACTGAATCAGGTCAAGGTAGTGGATATGTTCAGATGGGAACAGTTTACAAAGACCCGACATCCGGTAAATTAATCATGGTAGGGGGATGAATATTCTCCTATTTTTAAAATATGGTATTATGAACCGTTAAATTAAGGATATATGTTTATGGGGGGAATAATGAAAAATAAGTATGTAACTAAAAATTGGTTGAATAGTATTTGTTTTGTATCTGTTTTAGTTGGATTAATGATTATTTTCTCGTGTGGTGTGGGTAATGTCTCTGCAACTGCAACAAACACAGTTTATGTTAGTGCAAGTGGAAACGATACATATAATGGTCTGTCTGCAGTACACACCACAGGTATTGATGGACCTAAAGCCTCAATAAAAAATGCAATAAAAATTGTTGGAAAAAATGGAACATTAAATATTGCAAAGGGAAAGTACACGGGAGTTAACAATACAAACATCGTAATTAACAAAAACCTGAATATTAAAGGTCAAAACGAAGCTAATACAGTAATAAATGGAACAGGCAATAGTTGGATATTTTATATCAACAAGGGTGTGACCTTAAACATCTGCGACTTAGCATTAACCAATGGAAATGCAACTAAAACTGGTTATGGTGCGGCAATATACAATAATGGAAGTATTTTAGTGGTAAAAAATTGCAGATTCATTGGTAACAGTGCAAAGTGGGGTGGTGCGATTTACAATGATGGTAACATGACTGTAACAGGCAGCACATTCATAGGAAACACAGCAAAATATTTTGGAGGAGCAATCTACAATGTGGGTACTGGAAAAGCAAAGATCAATTTTAACAGAATCACCAGAAACACTGCAGCTACAAATAACGATATATATAACTGTGGAAAAGTAGATGCAACACTTAACTGGTGGGGATCCAATTATGGTCCATTACAAACAGATATATCTACTTCTGGAATGCCAAATAGTTGGTTGGTTTTAAAGGTCAAATCAAATCATGTAAGCATAACAAACAATGCTCAATCAACCCTAACTGCTGATTTAAGATACAGTAACATAGGATCTCTTACAAGTCGAAATTTATTTAGTGGAATTCCATTAAAGTTCACAACAACTTTGGGAACAGTAAGCCAACCATTTACAGTGAATGGAGTAACCAAATCAACATTAACAAGCGGAAATATATCTGGAAAAGCTAAAATCACTATTAAATTAGATGATCAGAGTATAATAATGCCATTCATAGTAAAAGACACGATAAACCCTAAAATTGTTTCAAGCACGCCATCAAATGGCAAGATAAACGTAAATAGAACAAGTATAATTTCGATTAAATTCAATGAAAATATCCGATCTAGTCTTCTCTACAACAAAATAAAGGTCAAAAATATCGCAACTGGAAAATACGTAACCATAAACAAATCTATTAATGGAAACACACTATCTATCAAAACAAGTACGCTAAAAAGTAAATACACATGGTATAAAGTTATCATACCAAAAGATGCGATTAAAGACTTCAACAGCAATGATTTAAAGATAGATTTTACACTTAAATTTAAAACAGGAACTTAAACTCCTCATTTTTTTATTTTTTAGTTTAGGTTAGTAAATATTAGTAATTGGTATGGTTAAAGAGTTCTTCAGTATTTTTTAAGAGTTTTTGGTATGATTTTAAGAGTTTAATTCGAAGTATTAATTTATCAAGTTTACTTTAATTTTTTTAAAGTAATATGGAAATATTTATATGGTGGACTTGTCAAAGGGATATCTTGTAAAACATGATCTGTGAATATGGGGTATTCGCATGTTTTGTAAAAAAATTTCTTTGGGGAATGAATTTAATGGGAGGGAATATATTTTGAAGAAGATAGTTTTGGTATGTATTATTTTGATGTTCTTTCTTTGTTTGAACATGTCTAGTGCTGCCAATCCAGTGAAACTTTCAGATTCTGGAAGTCAAAATATTTATGTTTCTCCTACTGGTAATGATTCTTCTAACACAGGGGCAAGTGCAGATAGTCCTTATGCTACCATAGCTAAGGGTGTGTCTGATGTTAATGATTCACGTGTCTCTACGATTCATTTAACAGAAGGTACTTTTACTGGTATGGGAAATACAGCGGTCGAAATTAATAAGGCTCATCAGAGCCAAGGTGGTAGTTTGACCATTATTGGTGCAGGCTACAACAAGACATTTATCGATGGGAGCAATGTAAATTATATGTTCCAGATAAATGCTGATTCTATTGTTAAATTTGTGAACATCACATTTATAAATGGAAAAGCAAAAAATGGTGGTTCAATTGCAAACACAGGTAATTTAACCATATTGAGTTGTATTTTCCAGAACAGTTATGCAACAACAAGTGGTGGTGCAATAAGAAGTACATCTGGAAATTTAAATATTTCTAACTCGGTATTCAACAACAACGGCGCTGCATCATATGGTGGAGCAGTTTACGCACCTTCGACAGTAACGAACATTTACAATTCAAGCTTCACAAACAACTATGCAAAAAATAGTGGGGCTGTTTCAGCAAGTGGAACTATTTCAAATTCTTACTTCTCAAATAACTACGCAACATCTAACTATGGTGGTTCATTAAGCTTCAGTGGATCAGTCATAAACAACACCATTATCAACAGTAAAATCAACGGCACATCTGGTCAGGGTGGAGCTCTTTATATTGGTGGAAACAGTTATTTACAGAATAACACAATGACCAACTGTACAGCAGTCTATGGTAACTATATTTATTTGGCAGGTAATTTTAATGCCAATGTGATATTTGCTGATGCAACCATCACCACGCCTAAAGCTACGGTAAATGCCATAATTACAGATGACATGGGACATCCAATTTACGGTGGTGGCATTAATTTCTATTTAAATAGTACTTCCATTGGAAGTGGGAACATAATCAATGGAACAGCAACATTGACATACACCAAACTAATGGACAATGGTGTCTATGTTTTAAATGGAACATCAAGTTATTTTAGTAACTTGTCTACCATTAAAAATGGTACCATTAATATGAACTTGAACAGGACTCCTGTTTATTTTTATGTTTCTCCGACAGGTAGTGACAATACGGGGGATGGTTCTTATTCTAATCCATATTTGACCATATCATATGCAATAAATCAAGGTTTTGCAAAATCTTATGATCCAACGATTTACCTCCTTGAAGGAACTTATTCTGGTACTGGAAATACCAACATGACCCTAACGAACATTGGAATCCTAAGTATAATCGGTGAAACCTACAACAAAACTATAATTGACGGACAAAACATGAACTGGGTACTCAGTTTAGGGGATTATACACAAGCAAAAATAACAAACTTAACAATTCAAAACGGAAACTCAACAGTACTACAATCAAGTGCCAATTTGGATCTGACCAACTGTACTTTCAAAAACAACTATGGATTGCACACACCCATAATATATACTGAGGGATCTGTTACAACAGTAAAAAACTTGATTTTCAGAGATAACCAAGCTTACGGTTCGTACTTTGGCCCATGTGTTATTGGCAAAGGTACAATAGATAACTCAGTTTTTGCAAACAATAGTAACATTGGAACATCCACTGGAGCAATGTTTGGTGGAGCTTTGTATACTTATGGTTTGACTTTAACAAACTCAATCTTTGAAAACAACTCCAATTTGGGTACTGGAGGAGCTTTAAACGTCAATGGAATTCTGATAAGTATAAATAACACTTTTTCAAACAATTACGCCAATTATGGGGGTGCAGTAAATGCAAACACCATAAACAGTACCAACGATACATTTTACAATAACACAGCTACAATCGGTAGCGGAGGAGCAGTCAGTGGAAGCGGAACTATTAAAGATGCGAAATTCATTAACAACACTGCTGGAACATATGGTGGTGCCATATATGCAACTAACTTAAATATTTCCAATTGTTCCTTAAGAAATAACATAGCAGGAGTCAATGGTAATGATATATACATTGCAACTGATGGCAGCACTGGAACTATTTCCGGCGTTAATCTTACTTTTGTGAATAACAGCACTCTAAACATCAACAAAATCAGTAGCAATGTAACAGCCACATTAACTGATGACCAAGGAGACACAATTAGTGGAGGTTATGTATCGTTCTATTTGAATAATAACTATATTGGTCGAGCTGATGTCATTAACGGTCTAGCAACCTTAAATTACATAGGCTTTAAAAATGGGTCATACACTTTAACAGGTAACTACAGTAATGCTGTTGATCCAGTTTACAGGAAAGACGGTAATTTAAGTGTTTTAATCAACGAAGTAAAATCCGTGGAATATTATGTTTCACAATTCGGTAGTGATATAACTGGAAATGGGTCTTTAACTAATCCGTTTGCAACAATACAAAATGCATTAACTAATGGTTTAGAATCCACTCGAACAATAACGATCCATTTATTGGAAGGAACCTATTCTAATATTGGAAACACAAATGTGACTTTGCCTGGAACAATAAATTTCAGTTTAATTGGTGAGGGCGTGGATAAAACAATCATTGATGGTTTAGGTACTAACTGGATTTTCAATATAACTGCAGGCACAGGTCTGATATCTTTACAGGATCTAAAGATAACTAACAGTACTCCAGTTTACACATCTAATCCTGGTCAGTACAGTCCTGTTATGATAGCTGCTAATTCTACAGTGGTTGTTCGTAATATGGATATTAGTAACAGCCATGGGTATTATGGAGGTGCCATAAGCAACAATGGAAACTTATCTGTGTACAAATCCTACTGTTCCAACAATGGAGATTCATATTATGGTGGGGCTATTTACAACACAGCAACAGGTAACTTGTCAGTGTATAATTCTTCATTTGTACACAACACAGCTAAAGGTGGAACAGCCATACATAATTCGGGAAAATTAACTGTTCAGGGTTCTTTATTCAAAGATAATTTCCGTGTTGCAGGTTTCACAGGAAATGGAAGGGCTATTGATGGATTAAGTTATGATTTGAATATCTCGAACAGCATATTCACAAACAACACAGAATGTGATGTATATGCTACTGGAAATATAACTAACTCCACTTTCTTTAACAGTACAGGAGTTATTATTGGTAATACCAATGCCGTCGCTTCATATATATCTAACTGCACATTCACAAATATAAAAAAGGCAATTACATTACAAACAGGTAATTTTAATCTTAATGTGGTTGGTTGTTTGTTTATGAACGATACCTACGCTATGTATGGTAGCTCAGTGAATCCATCTAATTTGACTATTTCGAATTCTGTGATTTTGAGTCCAATAACTATTTTGGATACTGCTACGAATGTAACGGCGAACTATAATTGGTGGGGTAGTAATAGCAAACCTTCAACCTTGATTAGTGCACCTACTTTAAACATGGATAACTGGCTGGTAATGACATTAGCAGCAGATAATAAACCCGGTTTCACAAAGAAGATTACAGCAGGAATCAACAAGTACACTGATGGTATGGTTAATTATGCATTTACTGGTTATTTGCCTGTGCGAGGTTATAACTTCACTGTTTTGGATGGTGTGATTAGTCCGGTGTCTGGTAATTTGACAGACAATGTGGTTAATGCGGTTTTCAATGCAGGTAGTTATGGTAATCACTCGATGAACGCCACAATTGATAATCAGACTATGAATTGTACGTTTGAGTTGTATCGGGCTAATACTGTGACTAATGTTACTGTGCCTAAGTCTAGTGGTAGGCAGGGTAGTAGTGTGGTTGTAAGTGTGGATGTTAAGGATGAAAAGACTGGTGATCCTGTTAATGAGGGTTATGTTGAGTTTTTCATTGAAAACACATCCATAGGTAAGGTTGCGGTTCGTGATGGTAAGGCTTCGAAGGAGTGGGTGATTGATAGGGATAAAGGTTCGTATCAGATTAATGCGATGTATCTTGGGTCTGATAGTTTTTTGACTTCGGATAATTTTGCTAATTTCGATGTGACTTCTATTAACACCACATCAACTGTTAATTTGTCAAATTCTACTGGTAAGTATGGTGATTTGATTAATTTAACGGCTACTGTTAAGGAAACTGGTACTGGTATTGTGGTTAATGCGGGTGTTGTTAAATTCTTTAATGGTAATAAGTTGATTGGTTCTTCGAATGTTGTTCACGGGCTTGCTTCGTTTAATTGGGTTTCAGATTTGGCTGTTGGTAAGTATAATATCACAGCACTTTACTCTGGTGTGGGTGATTATTTAAATTCAGTTTCTGGAGCTGTTTTTGAACAGGTATTTTACAATGGAACACAGTGGACAATCTATAATTACATGAACAATACTCAGATTCAGTACATTCTGGACAACTGTAAAAATTATAGTAATATAATATTTACAGCAGGACAGTACAATAAACTGGCTTTAACTGTTTCTAAGCCTGTTTATATTAAAAATAATGGGTCTGTGGTTTTAGTGGGCAGTGGTTCAGGTACGGCGTTTACTTTAAATAGTAACTGCAGTATTCAGGGATTGATATTTAAGAACTACAATACAGGCATCCATAACAGGGTGAACAATGTTACCATAGCTAATAACACTTTTATGGGTAATGTGAATGGTGTTGTGAATTATGGTAGTGGTTCTGGTGTTAAAATTGGTGTGAATAATGTGTTTTCAGCCAATACCGGTTCTGCCATTTATAACTATGGTAACAACTTGGTGCTTAAAGGTTATAAACTGGTGAACAATAAGGTTGGGATAACGAATAAGGGTTTTAATGTGGATATTTTAAGCAACACAATTAGTGGCGGACAGTATGGTGTTATGAACTATGCTAAGTCTGTGGATATTAATTATAATAAAATATCAGCTGCTACTAAAGTGGGTGTTTATAATTTAGGTTCTAATTCAAATATTGGACATAATAATTTGTTAAATAATTATTATGGTGTGTATAATCAGGGTGTGAGTTCTAAGATTGGTTATAATACAATTTCTGGTAAGTTTAGGGGTATTGTGAATAATGCAAGCTCTGTGACTATTAATGGAAATAATATTAAATCAGTTGAGAGTTTTGGAATTCACAACACAGGAACCAAGGATAATATCTACAAGAACACAGTAACTGGTTTAAATAGTGGTTATGGAATTTACAGTAGTAGAACCTCTAAATCTACTGTTATTCAGGGTAATATTGTGTCTAAGTTTACCTATGGCGTGTTTGGTGAAGGCAGTAATGATAATATCAAATCTAATAGTTTAAAAACTAACAAGTATGGTTTGAATCTATCACATTTTGCTAAGAACACCCAAGTGACTTACAACAAGATTTACAGTAACAGCAACTACGGGGTTTACAATAAAGGAAACAAGACAGTACTTAGTAAGAACAGTATTACAAACAATACTAAGTATGGTTTAGCCACAATTAAATCGGTTAAAAACACTCAAAACACTATAAAAGGAAATAAAATCAATACAACCTACCTTAAATAGGTAGATTTAAATTTGATTATTGTTTTCCTCCATTTTTTTATTTTTTTGGAGAGTTTGAAGAATTCATGAATATTTATTTGGATTTAAAAATTTCAAGGTGAATTTTGTTGATGAAATTAAATAAAAAACATGTAGTTGTCATATCAGTGTTGGTACTGTTTTTATCGCTTTCCACTGTGAATGCTGTGAATGTAACAGTTAATCAAACATCTAATAATAGTTATACTGGTTCAAGTAGCCATGTTCATTCTGATCATAAAGTTTCAACTGTTGCTACGGCTTCTCGTAATGTTAAAGAAATTAAAATTACTAATAACAATTATCTTGATAATTTCAATGTTTACACTGGTCGTATTTTGCCGTCTGCAGATATAATTGCTGGTGATACTTTAAGAATTGGAAATATGACTGATAAGGCGTTTACAATTGATCGTAGACTCACATTAACCACGATATGTGATGGAGACCAAATAACCAACGGAGTAATTCATTTAATAGCAGGAAGTGATGGCTCAATAGTTACTGGACTTAAAATAATCAATGATAAAACAGTGTACACAGTTAATGGTATTTATGGGGTGACTTTAAATGGAATATGGCTCACTAATAGCAGTAACAACACAATATCCTACAATTCTGTAAAAGTTGCAGATGCATACAAAGTATTTGCCATGCCAATGGGATGGTCAAGTTACAACACCATAATCTACAACTCGTTAATAAGTACTTGGAGTACTTGTATGCCCATGGGTCAGTGTCACTACAACAACATATCAAACAACTATATTCAAGCAACCAATGCAAATTTGATATATTACAATCCCTATGGGCATGCTGATTATGGAGGATCTCCTTTATGTGTTGGAAACTACATCTCCAACAATTATCTATATTCAATTTATATGTCCGACTTGGTCATTGCCATGCAAATGGTGTACGAGCCCCATGATAACACCACAATTATTAACAATACATTTGATCATGTGTGGGATGGAATAAATTTATGGGGAGAAAACAGCCTGATCAAAGGGAACCATTTCATAAACGCGTTGTACAGTCATGCCATATACGCTGGTGGCAACAACGTAACAGTATCTGATAATGTAATCAATGTTAAATCTGCTTTGATGGGAATATCTGTTCAGGGAACATCTAAAAATCCTAACAATACCATCAAAAATAATAGTATCACATTTACCGATGGCTGTACTTATGCAATTTACACAGATCCTAACTTCAGAGTCTTCAACAATATAATAAACCTTCCAAAATACGGTAAGGGCATTGTAGGCTGTGGTTCAATATTTAACAATACAATTAAAGCTAATAAAGATGTGGGTATTGAGATAAACGGAGGAAATAGTGTAGTTACTGGAAACAAAGTAACTACCCATTCTTATGGTATTCATATTGTTTCTTTGACAACAAGGATTTATGGTAACTTCATTGGAAACAACACAATCACAAGCAGCCTTTATGGAATTTATCTTGAGGGCTTAATTTACAACACTACCATCTCTGGAAACATGATATACACATCGGCTTCCAAAGGTATCTATAAAAATACAACCGATGATTTTGGTGATGAAAGTTCTGATAACACAATTAACGGAATTATAAATGATGCAACTGCAATCATAGTGGATGACTCCAATTTTTACACATATTTTGATAAAAATGGTTACCTAAAATTTAAATCATTTAAAAGCAATCCCGTGATAATTTTAACCCATTTAACAGATAAAAATTTGAAATTCACTCAAAAAGTTATCCTTACAAGTAATGGCATGGCAAATTTGCTTTACAATGTAATAATCACGTTGTATCCTGATTCAAGTGGTTCTGTAATTAAAGAACTAAATTTTTACAATACAAATTTAAACGGTATAATCTTAGCAGCAGGAACAGATAATGTCAACATCACGCGAAATAACATAACAATCATTTCAGATAATAATTTTAAAGGATCATTATCTGGTATTTCTTCCAATGGTGTTTGTGAAAATGTTAACATCACAAATAACAACATTTTCATGAAAACTAAAAATGGATATATTTATGGAATAACTGCAGGAGCTTATGATCCAGATACGGCACGCTATGCGACTGATTTCTCTAAATATTTTACAATATCCAACAACAACATTATTTTACTTGGAAATAAACTATCTGAAGGAATATATACAGACTCTTTAATCTATTCCAACATCACATCCAACACAATCAATATCAAAAGCGGTTCATATGGTTATGGAATTGCTACAGCCAATATAATGGGATCATTACATGATCTAAACCTTACAAACAATTCTATAGTAGTCAATGTAAACGGAATGGCCTACTTGATCGAACTTCACATGAGTAACAATGTTTTATTGATGAATAATACCCTTGATGGTACAGGTAGTGGTGTTTATGGAATTTGCGGATTTAAAACTAATAATGTGACAATTAAATCCAACAAAATTCATACTTTGGGTGGAAATTTAAGTTTAACTGATCCAAAGAATTACGATGTGTTGGGTAATGGGAATGCTGCCATATTTTTAACGGCAGGTGCAGATACCACAAATATTCTTTTAAACATGATTTATACCAATGCTGCGAAGCAGATGATTTTTAAAAATAGTTTAAACACGGTTTTGGCCAGAAATTCTTATGTGATTGCTGAGGGAAATTTACTAAATTATTTCAACAGCACTACAAATGGTGAGCTGTTGAAGGATGGAATAATTCAAGCCAATGATACTTTAATGTTTGCAGATTTAAATAAGTATGTAAGTTTAATTTTTGAAATACCACTTAACTTAACCTCTTATACTGCTGTTGATTCAATCAATGCCAGTTTCATATTAAAATCAGGTGCATCTAACACCATTATTAGTAATTTAATATTCAATTTAACAGATAAAACTGCCATTACCCTTGTGGATGCTGTGGGTGTTCAAATAAAAAACAATGCAATTCATATTTTAAATATTGCAAATAGTAGTGTTAAAGGAATTTTAATTGCATTAAACAGTGTTTCTAATCAGATTGTAAATAATCTGATTGATATGAATGGTAAAAATTCTTTATATGCCATTAATGTATCAAATAATTATCAAAACAGATATGGCAGAAGTCCTAAATCTAATTCTATTTCAAATAACACCATAAATATTAAATCAGATTCTACAGCAATTGGAATTTATATTGCAATGGCAGATAATACTCAAATATACAACAACAATTTTTCATTGGTATCAAACAAGATATACGGAATAATTACAGATTATTCTCCGTCCTACCTTGGTTTTGGTACACTTCCAACCAACAACACCCATATAGTTTCAAATAGAATGAACGGTAATGGTAGTTTGATCTATTTCATAGAATCTTTGGGTGCTTACAATAATGAAGTGAAGGGCAACGCCATAAGTTCTATTTCAAATATTTCTTATGGATACGTTGGATTTAAAAGCACTGGAGATATGATTACAAACAACACCCTGCTTTTAAATGGTAAGGATAAGGTTAGTTCTGACAAAATAGGCACGGGCCAAACTGGAGTATACTACTCGTTGGGTTCCACTGGAAACAGAGTATTGAATAATTATATAATATCCACATACTCTCCTGGAGAGGACTACGCAGTTTTCATTGCAACTAATATTTCTGGTATAAATTGGGTGAATGGAAATTACCTAATCAGTGATAACGGTAAAAAATTGGCCAACAATGCGGTTTACGCACCATATGAAGTAGTTGAAAATAATACTCCTAGTTATGTTTATGTTTCATCAACTGGCAGTGATAGCTATGGAACTGGCTCAAAAACAAATCCATACAACACAATAGCAAAAGCAATAGAACAGGCAAAAAATAGGGCGGTAATTTATTTATTAAAGGGAACTTACCATGAATCCGGCTTAATAATAAAGAAAACATTGACAATTTCTTCATTAGATGGTAAAGTCCTAATCGATGGTAATAAAAACCAAATATTCTATATTTCAAATACTGGAGATTTAACCCTCAATGGTCTGAACATTACCAATGCATATGCCAACAAGGGATCCGTATTAATAAATTATGGAAATTTAAACATCAACAATTCAGAGATATCCAACAACAAAGCAGTGAATGATGGTGGATCAATTCTTAATTATGGTGATTTATCCATTATTAAATCTGTTTTAAACAGTAACAGTGCAGGTAATGGGGGATCAATTTCCAACTATGGGAATGCATACTTTGATGGATGCACTATGAATTACAATTCTGCTTTAAATGGAGGAGCAATCTTTAACAATGCTACAGCTGATTTAGATATTTTAAATTCTGTTTTTTAAACAACTCTGCAACAAACTACGGTGGTGTAATCAATAACTTTGGTAAATTACACCTGAGAAATTCCATATTATATTTTAACAATGCAACCTACGGGGGAGCTATTTCTAATTCAGCTAATCAGGGTAATCTTTTGGTTGGAAATGCTGAAAACACCATACTTAATTCAACTTTCAGATACAACAATGCCTATAATGGAGGTGCAATATTTGGGGGAACAAATAAATTCACCATATCCAATTCATCTTTTTCCTATAATGAGGCAAGTAACAGTGGAGGGGCCATATCACAAACTGTGGGTTTGGCCATAATCGATCGATCGATATTTACATGGAATACTGCTGTATATGCAGGTGCTCTTGGATTATCTGGTGACGTTAAAATCACCAATTCTGTTATAAGCAATAACAACGCCATGTACTCTGGTGGACTTTACTATGAAGGGGAGGTTGTTTGGGATCATATCATCCATTATTTGATCATGCATAATTGTGATGTTGAGAATAACACTGCGATGGTTAGGGGTGGTGCTTTTGGATTTGATGATGCCAATGTGAATATAACCAATTGCAATATTGTAAACAATTTTGCACCCACATACTCAACTGTCTTTGCTCAAAATTACAATACAAATATTTATGCTGTTGGAAATTGGTGGGGTTCGATTTACGGGCCTGATGATTCGGTATGGAACGCAGTTCAGTACTTTAGAACATGGTTGAGTGAACGGGTCAATTGGGGATCTCAAGATAATGGTAATTCTACCGAAGGTCCAGGTACAAATGGGGAGGTAATAATCCTGGCGGTTCCAACGGTAACGGTAACGGTAACGGTAACGGGAATGGGAATGGTAACGGTAACGGCATTTATTGGGGTGTTGGTACTGGTACTGGATTAGGTTCTGGTACGGGCTCGGGTATTGGTAATGGTAATGGTTCAGGTATTACAGGAGGCAATGGAAATGGTTCGGGTACTGGATCTAATTCGAATGGTACTAGTGTTTGGGGTAATGGTCAGAGTTCCACGGATTATGTTAACAGTGCGTTGAATACAGCTGGTTCTGTTTTGACTGCATCTGCTGCTGGTAGTTCTGATGCTGGCGGACAGTCTGGTGGAGGTTCCAGTTCTGGTAAGCGATCTTATGAAATTAATCAAGATAAAAACAGTCAAAATCATGAAACAAATACCATCAGTGGTTTAATTGCAGTGTTATTGTTCTTGATTGTTGTGCTGGCAGGATATATTCGCAACAACAGAAAATCAAACAAACCATAAATTTTTTTAGATTTGGAGGAATTTAATGTTTAATCAGAGAGAAGGATTGATAATATTTATCATATTATCATTAGCAGTGCTTACAATGGGTTCAGTCAGTGCTGCCACAGTTCATTCAGTGAACAGCACAATTAACAGTTCAGATTCGCACGTAGCAACACAGCTTTTGAAAACTCACAATCTTAAAAGTACAACCAAAAGTGTCGATGTTATATATGTGAATACGGCTGGTAATGATGGAACAGGTGATGGTAGTGCAGATAATCCATTTAAGAGTATTAAATTAGCAATAAACAGTGCTGTTAACGGATCAATAATTTATATAGCTTCGGGTACATATTCTGGAACAAATAACACCAAATTAACCATTGACAAAACATTAACCATAATATCTCCTGATGGTACAGCAACGCTGGATGGTAAAGGGACTTACAACTTTTTTTGATTAATTCTTCTGGAAATTTGCAGTTGGATGGTTTGAAATTTATTAATGGGAATGATGGAACAGATTCTACAGCAGGAGCTATAATCAATTATGGTAATTTAAGCTTAAAAAATTTGGTTTTCAGTGATAACAAAGGATTTTTAGCAGGAGCTATAATGAATTATGGTAATTTAACTGTGATTAATTCAACCTTTAAATCTAACAACTGCACTAACTATGCGGGTGGCATAGCCAATTTTGGAATTGCAACAATAACAAACAGCCAATTCACACAAAATAATGGTAGGGCGTTGTTTAACAATGGAAATATGTTCGTAGATTCATCTAACTTCATTGGAAATTACATAGGTTGTGATAATTTTGGTGACTCTAAAAATTCTCTCACCATTACAAATTCAAACTTTGCGAGTTCAGGAATATACAGTAAATCTAACACCATTTATCTTTATAATTCCACCTTCAGCAGTTCATCTTATATAAATTATTTAAGCATGGATTATAGCAATGCTACAATCAGAGGAACTTCTTTTGGGTTATCCTATGGAATCAGTGTAGGAACAAACAGTACACTCAACATAAGTTATTCTGTCTTGGGTTATATTTCAACAGGAATTAATGCTACAGTAAATGCTAACTACAACTGGTGGGGATCAAACAAATTACCAAAGCTTTACAATGTAAATGTTGATAAGTGGATAATACTTACATTTGCCAGTGATAAAACAACTATTCCATCCAAAACTGATGCAAATATCACCGTTATGTTTAAAGCTACTGATGGTAAAAATATTTACGATTTAGGTAATAATTATATGCCTTCACGTTATGTTAGTTTCGATACTGATAATGGAAATTTCTTGGTTTCTAATGGTTATATTGCAAATAACACATTTTCAAATACCTATGCTAACAACACAGAAGATACTTGGATCTATGCAGGTGTTGACAATCAGAAAGTGAGATTGATCATCGGCACAGGATGGACTAACTATTCAATTTATGTATCGAATGATGGTGATGATTACTATGGTGATGGATCTAAAAATAATCCCTATAAAACCATTCAAAAAGCATTAACTAAAGCTTTGAATGGAAATAAAATTTATCTATTTTCTGGAACCTATACAGGTCTTTACAACACCGATCTGTTTATAAACAAATATTTGACATTCAACACATTTAATGGAGATGTGTGGATTTACAGGTACTCAAACCTTACATTGTTTGACGTATCTGAATTTGGACAACTAAACCTAAACAACATCAACATACGTTCGAATATGTCTTATAATGCATTTTTAATAAATAATGATGGAGTACTGGTTTTAAATAACTGTACACTTTCCAACTCTACAAGTTGCATTAATGATGCGGGCGTGACAAAAGTATATGATTCTAAATTTTATAACATAATTGGAATTGTAATTGACTCCGAAAATGATTTAACTGTTGTACGTTCAACTTTCACCAACATCTCTCCTATTTCATATAATATTAACGAAAATCCTAAAATTATACACGCAGGAGGCAATCTGAAGGTTATTAATTCCACATTCCAAAATAACAGTCTATTTGCAATTATTGCTGACAGTTACTCAAATTCAACAATACTTGTCAGTGGTTCTACATTTAGTAACAACACTGGAGGAGTGATTTGTAACAAATACAATTTTGGAACAGTTGAAAATTGTACATTTAGTAACAACACAGGATGCAGTGTAAGTCAGGCTAAAATTGTCAATAACTGTGTTTTCATAAATAATGATGGAAATGGATATAAAGGGCCCATAATACATAATGGGGATTACAACAGTCAGAATGCTATGGTATTATCGAATTCTAGCTTTATTGGAAACAAAAATAGTTACGCAGATTATGAAGATTACAATTCCAATGGTATCATATTCAATGGTGGAAATCTAACAGTTGATCACTGCAGTTTTTTAAATAATAATGCATCATATGGGGGAGCTATTTACAATGCTGGCAATTTAAATGTCACTTATTCAATCTTTATCAACAACACTGCCAAATATTTGGCAAACGATGTTTATAATCGTATGGGCAATGCTTATCTGCTCCAGAACTGGTGGGGATCAAACAGCGGACCAAACAATGGCGAATTATACTGTCTACTAGGGAATATCAATGCATACAACTGGGTGATAATGACTTTAAATGTTAAAGGTACTGTAATAGATGCTGCATTGGATAAAATAACAGATTCAAATGGCAAAATTAGTGTTTTAAACAGCACACTACCTTCTCGATCAGTTATCTTTAATGGTGTTGAAGTTACAGTTTCTCCTGAAAATGGAGATTTAATAAATAACCATGCATTTACAAACATAACGTCAGATTCGACAAAGGATTTCTCTGTTAATGCCACTATTGATAATCAAACAGTGAATTTGATGATCAGGAACAATAGTACACTGATAGATATAAATAATGTTGCCTTTTATGGAAAATCTAACAAATATATAATTATTTTAAGGAATGTGAATGGCTATTTAATATCCAATCAAACTTTGAATTATACAATAATGGATCAAAAAGGAAAATCCCAAAAATATTCTACTGTTACAAATGAAAATGGTATAGCTGTAATCACTATTAATAATCCCATAGGAGTTTATAAGATCAATGTTAATTATGGCGGTAATGGCTATTATAAAGGATCTCAAGCTAATGCTACAATACAGATCCTTACTGCCATAACTAAATTAATATCTTTCAATGGAACATTTTATGGTAAAAGTAACGTTTTTTATATAACTCTGTATGATTTTATGGGCAGAGGAATTTCAGGTCAAAAAATTAATTTTAAAATTTTAAATGGAAATAAGTCAAAGATTTATTATGGTGTTACTGATGGTAATGGTAGGGCAAGCTTAGTTGTAAACTTTACTAAGGGTAAATATAATGTTAAATCGAGTTTTGCAGGTAATAATTGGTATGGTGGCAGTACCAGCACATCAACATTTACAATATCTCCAATAAACACAACATTAACACTTTTAACCAAGGTTTTATATGGTCGAGGAAATGCATATCTTGTCAAATTAAGAGATGGTAATGGAAACGTAATTAGAAATGAAAAAATCGCCATAATCATATCACAGGGCAAATTAAACCAAACATTTAATGTGAAAACAAATACAAACGGTACTGCAGGAATAATCATAAATTTATACCCGGGACTCTACAATATCACCTCCAAATATAGTGGAAACAGTTTGTGTAAAGCTAGCACAACAAAGGGAAATTTAACAATTAACACCGTAAAAACTAAGTTAATTGCAGATCCTGTAATTTCAAATTTCAATAACAGCTACAATGTTACATTAACTGATATTTACAATCGACCACTTGCAGGTGAAAAAGTAGACATCAACGTGATCAGTCCTAAATTAAATGCTAAATACTCGTTGATAACCAATAGTAAAGGAGTAGCAAATTTATTAATTAACTTAGATGTTGGAAATTATATAATCCTCAACACTTTCCAAACAAATAAATGGTACAACAGTACATCAACAGCCAGCTCAGTATTCATTACAAACGTAACTGCCACAAACTGGTTTATTTATAATTATATGAAAAATGCTCAGATACAGCATGTAATAGATAATTGTCCTAATTCTGGTAACGTCATATTCATAGGCGGCTTGTACAAGAATTTAGTCCTTAAAATTTCCAATCAGGTGAATATAAAAACCAATGGTAATGTAATTTTAGAAGGTAATGGTTCTGGTGTTGCTTTTACATTGAATAGTCACTGTAGTATCCATGGATTGATATTTAAAAACTACAAAACTGGAATCCTAAACCGAGCAAACAAAGTTACCATAACTAATAATACGTTTTTGGGTAATGTGAATGGTATCGTGAATTATGGTAGTGGTTCGGGGGTTAAAATAAGTGTTAATAGTTTTTCATCGAACAAAGATTCCGGTATAACTAACTATGGTAATAATTTGACGTTTAAATGGTTTAAAATGGTGAATAATCGGGTTGGAATTATTAATAGAGGTATGAATGTGGATGTTTTGAATAATGCTGTTACTGGTGGGCAATACGGTGTGATGAATTATGGTAAGTTTGTGGATATAAATTATAATAAAATATCTGGTGCTGCTATGAGTGGTGTTTGTAATGTGGGGTTAAATTCGAGTATAAATTATAATACTCTAAAAAATAATGTTTATGGTGTTTATAATGGGGGAATGGCTACTAACATCTGCCATAATGTGGTAAACGGAGGGTCTAGGGGTGTTGTAAATAGTGCAAGTTCATCTACCATAATTTTGAATGTTATTAAATCTGTTAAGAGTTATGGTGTTTACAATAGTGGATCTAAGGATAAGATATCTAACAATACTATGATTGGATATGGTGGTGGTTATGGGGTTTATTCGGCTCAAAATAGTAGATCTAATGCATTTTTGGGTAATGTTATCAGTAAATTTTCTTATGGTGTTTTTGAGGAAGGTCATAGTAACAGTATAAAATCCAATAGGTTAACGCAAAATAAGATAGGGTTGTATATTAGCAGTTCTACAAAAAATGCACAGGTTTCTTACAACAAGATTAACAAGAACCTTAAATATGGTGTTTATAATAAAGGGTCCAAAACAACTCTTTATAAAAACCAAATTACCAACAATACAAAATATGGTTGGGCAACTGTTAAATCAGTTAAAAACACACAAAACACCATAAAATGGAATAAAATCAATACAACTATAATTAAATAGTTTATTAGAGGATATTAAATTTTTTTCTTTTTTGAAGTTGTGCCATTTGTATTTCAATTATTTTTACTGTTTTTGTTATTTTTTAGGTTATCAAACTGTTGAAAAAAGGATTTGCACAATGGTTAATATCACATTAATTCAAGTTTACTTTATAATAGTTCAAGTTAAATGGAAATATTTATATTATGGTGTTGTTAATTAATTATTTAGTTATGGTTCATAAGTGGAAATTATCTGATTTCTGTCATGTATTGTTTTATTAATTATGTAAAATTAAAGATGTTAACAGAAATTTTTAGGTGAAATCATTGATAAATAAAAAACAGTTTTCAGCTTTAATAGTAAGTTTAATTTTAGCAATGTTAATATCCAATACAGTTTCTGCTGTGAATTTGAATAATCCTACAAATCAAACCATTAAAACTAACAACACAATCTCATCAACAGTATTTACTGGTTTAAACAAGACCCAAAGCAGCCATAATCTTAAACAAGTTTCTGTAAAAACTCTTAACATAACCAATGTTAATTATGGTAGTTATTTCAACCAAAATGGTAGTTTTAAAAAGGGAATCATTAAAACCGGGGATATTTTAAAATTATATGGAAAATTTTACAAAAAAGATTTTAATATCAATATTCCTGTGAATCTGATTGGATACTCTGCAACAATTTACAATGGAACGATTAAAGTAGCTGCCACAGGATCTGGAACTAACATATCCAATATTTTTATAAATAATGATAATCGAATGGGAATAATTATCAATGGATCAAACAGCAACACCCTAAAAAATAACACCATATTTACATTTGGAAACTCTGAAAGTATTAGTGTCTATTTAAAAGATTCTAAACACAACAAACTAATAAACAACACCATTAAAACAAGTGGTAATTACATTACCTATGGTATTTTATTATATGAATCTTACAACAACGAAATCAGATCCAATAATATTAAAGTGACGGGTACAAGTCAGGCTTTAAGCTATGCACCTTCTATAAAAGTAGCAGATATTGGTGAGATAGAAGAAATATTCCCCACATACGGCACAATACTGTTATTTTCTTCGGGAAATAAAATATTAAATAATAATGTGCAGTTAGAATCAGGATTCAAAAACTAACAATGCCCAACACTAATTGTATGAACAGCATGGTTGGCATTGATATCTACTACGACAGCCACAACAACGCAGTAAAAAACAACATCATCCAAGTTAGGGGAAAAAATCCATATTCATATGGGTTTGGAGTTTTAGGGGCTATGGGCGGTTCATTAACCACTTCAGCAGTGAATAATATATTTTCATGTAACCGGGTCATGGTAAATGGTACTTATTTCGCAACAGGATTCATAGTAGGCTTAAATAGCATCAATACGACATTGAAAAACAACAACATCACTGTTTCAGCAATTTTTTATGGGTATGGAGTTACATTGGAAGGTTCTCAGAAAAATAAAATCACTGGAAATAATGTAAACACTAAGGGTAATGCTAATTATGTATTTGAACTTTTCTCATCTAACGGCAACCTCATTGAAGCTAATAAAATAGTTTCAAAGGGAAATTACAATTATGGGATTGCTGCTTACATGTCGTCCAATAACAATATTAACTCCAATAAAATTTGGACCACAACTGTTCATGACAATAATTCTTATTCATATTATCATGATGATGTTATTCCAGTGGGAAATACCGGAATTTATCTTATGGCAAGTTCGAGAAACAATACAATTTATTTCAATGAAATTAGTGCCACAGGAATTTATGCAATAAATGCCACAGGAACAGTTGGCACAATTATTAAAAACAATTATTTATCTGCAAATACTAAAAAAGGCAACAATGCCGCACTTTCAGGCATGGGGGGATTATTACCAGTAATTATGAGAGGATCATTGAAACAGATTTTATTGTGAGCAATGTTAAGGGATTATCACCTTTAAAATTAAAGTTCTTTGATAAATCTAAGGGTAATAATATAACTTGGAAATGGTATTTTGGTGATGGTACCACATCTACTCAACAGAATCCTACACATACATACTCAAAAAAAGGATTTTATGATGTTAAGTTGGTAGTTACTAGTGCTAATGCCATGGGACAAATATTAAAAAAGGGGTACATCACTGTCATTGATCATAATAACCCTCCAAAATTGGGTTTAGTAACCAATAATGCGATTAATTGCACTAAAACTTTGAAATTTACTATAACTGCTACAGATCCTAATTTCTATTCTTTGAACTATTCTGCAAGTAACTTACCAGAGGGTTCAAAATTTAATGCGGTTACTGGATTATTTGTATGGACGCCATCTGTGAATCAAGTTGGAACATATAATATTAATTTTACAGTCTCTAATGGAATTTTATCCACTTCAAAAACTGTTACTATCTTAGTAAAGAATACTGATGTGATACTTCCAAAAAATCATGTATCAACTGGTAATTTAACAGCAGGTGACATAACTAATTTACCGAAAATTGGTTCCTCAACTAAAAACTTATCAAACAATACAATACCCCTGCAAAGAACTGGTTTACCTCTTAAATATCTTGTTATAGCTGTTCTATTACTGATTGGGGGATTAAAATTGTCATGGCGGAAATAATTTTTTTTATTTGTTTAATGTTAAAAAATTGATATTTGTAATTTTTAGTTAAGTCAAGATTATTAGTATGATTCCAAGGAATGATTTTGTATTTTTTTCTAATTAGAACTGGTTTGAGGAGGTAAAATGCAAACTAAAACAAAATTGGGATTATTAACAGTTGTTTTGATTATTTATTGTTCTACAATTAGTGCGAGTAGTGCAGGTAATTATGCCATTAACGATAAGTCTTACAGTAATTATTTCAATACATCAGGATACCTTAACAATACTAACATAGTAAGTGGAGATGTTTTAGATTGTTCAGGTAGGATAAAAAATAAAAATATGTATATTAACATTCCTTTAAATATCACAAGCACGGATAAAACAGGGATGATCATTAATAGCACCATCATCATATTAACAAATGGATCAGGAACAAACATTACAAATTTAAAAATAAACAACACAGACGATAATTGTCATGGAATTTATCTTTTTAACACAGAAAATAACATCATAAAAAACAATACAATACAATCTGATGGAATTAGGGGGCACTGTATTGTTTTAGTGGGATCTAAATATAATCATATCATTGGAAATAACCTATCCGAATACGGGACAGTCAATGGTTGGACTCATTCACCTATTATTTTAGGAGATTCCCATTACAACATCATTGCCAATAATTATATTGTGTCAAATGTTTCAAACTGCATATATTTATGTATGTACTCATTTGCGGATTATACTAATGGAAATTTATGTACTTATAATGATATGATTGACAATACCTGTTTAGGTGTTGATACATCATGGTGTTATGCAATTCAGATAATGGGTGCTTATAATAAGGTTATTAATAATACCATAAGAGGATCCTATCGTGGAATTTCATCAGAACAGGACAACGGTGGCAACATCATCATTGGAAATAACATTGCTGCAACTTACTGTGGCATCTGGGTTTCTTCTAACTGCACAGTAACAGGAAATATTATAACTGGTTACAACACCACCCACAATGGCATCATAGCGATTGGTTCCAATGCAAAAATATTAGATAATTTCATAAAACTGTTCAGGGGTAATGGAATTTATTTGGCTGGTTCTGATTGTACTGTTAGTGGGAATAATATTGCAACTGCAAATTATGAAGCCGTTTATATTTATGGTATGGTCCACAACATAAGCATCTCTGAAAACATTATTAGTTCAAACATAATGGGGATCGTGTTGAAACAGCAATCATCGAGCAAGCTTCCAACCAACATCACCATATCTAACAATAATATTACTTGTAAAGAAAACTATGCTGTTGATTCATCCGAAGGTAGTAAATCTGTTATAACTGGTAATTATCTGGTTTCTAGTGGTAAACAAGGTAATAATGCTTTGGTTTTGGCTTCGAGCGATATTGTTTTGGGGAATTATGGTAATTTCATAGCTTATGCTGATGTACCTAGCGGTTCATTTAAGAAAGCATTAACGGTACATTTAACTGCTAGTGATCATCAGGATTTGAATCCTAAGATTTATTACACTTTGAATGGTAGTGCTCCAACTAAAAACAGTTTATTGTACAATGGATCCATTCACATTAAACTTGAGAAAACCACTATTTTAAAGTTTATTGGTGTGAATAAATATGGAAATGTTTCGGGGGTTGTGACAAAGGTTTATACTCTTGATAAAGTTGCTCCTACTGTGTTTGCTAGTGTTAAATCTGGGAAATATAAAGTTAATAAGGTTGTTTCTTTGAAGATGAATGAGGCAGGCACTATATATTATACGCTGAATGGTGGTACTCCGGTTGTGAGGAGTTTGAGGTATGTTAAACCACTGGTTTTTTCTTCAAGTAAAACTTTGAAGTTTTTTGCAATTGATAATGCAGGTAATAAGTCTCCTATTTATACTTTGAGATATGTTATTGACAAGATTGTTCCTAAAGTAGTTTCAACCACTCCCCGAAATGGGGGGAATGGTGTTTCAAGACCAGGCAGTATAATACTCAGATTCAGTGAGCATATTAATTTTGGTGTTAATTGGTCTAAAGTATATTTGAAGAATGTTAAAACAGGTAAACTGGTTGCTATTAAACAGTTGATAAAAGGTAATAATTTAATTATTAATACCCGCTTAAAACAAAATCTTAACACGTCATATACTGTTTATATCCCTTCCTCAGCTGTAAAAGATGATGCCGGTAATTTCATGACCAAAGGATATATCAAAAATTTCAAAACAGGAAAAAATTAACACCAAAAATATCCAAAAAAATTATAGAATCATGATCTAATATTATATATGATAAAAAGTTTGGAATGATTAAATAGTCTGTTTACATTCAAATAAATGGACTAACATATGATGCAGTAGTAAACTTTCTATTGATTTAAAGGTTAGTTGTCCATATCCGGAACAAGTGAATTGTTTAACTATAGAAGATTTTTTTGAAAATATACAATGTTATTGGAGGAAAACTGATGAAAAAACCTAAAATTGCATGGGGACTCACTGGTGCAGGGGATAAAATCGTTGAAACTCTTAAATACATGGAAAAAATTAAAAAGGAATATGATGACCGGGTTGACATAGAACTATTCGTGTCAAAATCAGGTGATCAGGTTCTAAAATATTATGGGATCTCCACTGAAATTGAAACCCATTTTGATAAAGTTTGGACAGAAATAAATGCTAACGCGCCATTTTTAGCAGGTAATATTCAGTTGGGAAAGTATGATTTCATGTTGATAGCACCTGCAAGTTCCAACACTGTATCCAAAATCGCCATGCGAATGGGTGATACCTTGATATCTAACGCAGCTATAATGGGTCAGAAAGCTGATGTACCCATTTACATCTTACCCTCTGATTATGAAGAGGGAGTAACAATAACCCAACTTCCAGATGGTAATGATTTGAAGATCACCATAAGGGCGGAAGATGTTGAACATATAAAAAAACTGGCAAAAATGCATGATACCCACGTTATCAAGGAACCAAATGATATCCATGAAATATTTAGAAAATACTATGATTAACTGAATAGAATAAACTAAAATTAATTTTTAATTTTTTTATCCATCCAACTTGATTTTTACATATCCCTTTTTTCTCCAACCTATTTCTTTTGAAGAATATTCTAACAAGTCTCAACTAATTTTGATTAAAAAATTAAATCTATTGATTATTAAATCCTGTTGTAACTGAAAACAATTTTCTTATATTCAATTGTTTGTATCAGGGGGCTGTTTGAAGATTTGGATGAAACCATAAAAAATGCATCTATTCTAATGGTTTGGTCTATATGTCCCGATGGAAACATGTGCAATTATTCATCAAATACTCAAGTAACCATTTTATCATGGCTAGCAAACCAGAATATTTTAGTAAAACATTTGTAATTTACAATATTTTTTCAAATTTTAGGAAAATTTTATTAATAAATCATCTACTTCGTTATAGTGTAGTTTGACGAAGTAAAAATATCTCCATTACTAAGATTTAGTAATATTAATGTTGAACATGATTAATGTAAGAAAAAAAGATGGATCACTGTCTTCAATAACAGTTATTTTATCTGCATACGCCTTCAACTATTCTTAACTATTGGTTATTATGAGTACTGAAAATTCTTAAAGTATCTTATTTTTTAGCCAGTTTTGTCCTCAGCTTCGTAGCTTTCAAGCAATGTTTTTTCATCTTCTTTATTTGGGAATTTGAAGTATATGAGAATTCCACCAATGAAAATTGCCAGTATTCCTGCCATATAAGCCCAATGATCTCCCGCAAGGAAAGAGATTTTCGCAGCGTTTATTATATTTGACGAGTACTGTGGATACTGCAGAGCAACATTTGATGCGCTGTCAAATGATTTAAGAAGCTCTGAGATGATGTTGTTCGAAATTTGGCTTTGTTCATAACTTGGAAGTCCTGAAATCTTTGTACTGAATGACTTTGCATAGCCTGCAGTTAAAAGGGCACCGAAAATTGAGGTCATGATTGCTCCTCCAAAATCTCTTTGAAGATCAGCAGTTCCTGATGCCATTCCCTCACGCTTAATTGGAACAGATCCTGTTAGAGAATGCGAAGCAGGGGTACCTGCAAAACCCACCCCTATACCAATGAATGCATATGCAAGTCCCACCTTCCAGTAGGGAATACTCTCCTTCCAAAGTAGGAGCATGGTTAAAAATCCGAACAAACAAAAAAGGTAACCTAAAAGCAGGGTAAATCTGGAACCTTTGGAGTTAACAAGCCTAGCTGAAACTGGGGCCACCAGCACCATACACACCACAGCAGGTAAAATAGCTAGGCCAGAATTAAAGGTGGAGTAATTCAGTATATTTTGGAGAAATTGCTGTCCAATGTACATGGCACCCATGAGTGAACCAAATACAATTATACCTGCAGTTGCTGCCACCCAAAATATCTGGCGTCTAGCAACATTCAAGTCGTACAATGGACTCTGGGCATGTTTTTGCCGGTAAATAAATAGTATCATGGCCACAACGGCAAAGACTATTAATTCCAGTACGAACATTCCTTGATTAGGTACTGGTGCGAAGTTTATGGCCATTATGAGTGTTCCGATCATTAAAAGGGATAAAAGTCCCCCTATATTGTCTACAGAATCTGGGGTTTCATTTATATGTGCTGGAACATATTTTATTGCCATTAGCAGTGCTAAAACTGCTAAAGGTAATGTAACTAAAAACACCGAACTCCAATTGAAGGATAAAAGGAGATAACCGGATATTACGGGCCCAAGAGCAGCAATGGCCGCACCTATGCCTGACCATAGTGCAATGGATTTGGTTCTTTCATTACCTGTCCACAGAACAGCTATCAAGGCCAAGGTAGTTGGAAATGACATACCTGCAGCTAAACCACCAATGATACGTGCCACAATAAGAACATCAATATTCGGAGCAAACCCTGCAAGTAACGAAGCAGGTATTGCAAGTAATGTTCCTGCGATAAGCATGGTTTTCCGTCCGTAATGATCACCAATGGCACCGAACCAGAGTACAGAGGCAGCAAGACCCAGAGAATACCCAACAGCAACGAGATTTAATTGAAATTGGGGGCATCAAATGCAAAACCAATTGAGGGAAGTGCAACGTTTGCAACAGACAGATTCAAATTCGCAACACCTGCAACCAAGATAAGAGTGGCTAAAACTAGTTTTCCAGTGTTGTCCTGATTTTTCGCTTGCAAATGGATCGCCTACTAATAAAAATTATAATTAGACTGATTAATTTTAGTATTAGATTACAACATTTAATTAGTTTTCTAAAGGGCCATTAATCCCAACGGAGAAAAAATTAGTAGTTTCTGCACCATAAATGAAACTAATCTGTAATCCAAATATTTCAAGGTAAAAAATTATGGAATTTGAGGATATAGCAATTGAAAGGTTAGAAAGTCAACACATGGGATCAGATAGGATCAGAGTTCCTTCCAAACTTGTGTCTTGGCTTATGGCGGTACAAGCACAAGAATATGATGGTGCTAAATGGTCAATAGGGCTGAGATTAAGAAATAAAACAGATAAATATATAGAAAATGCACTTAAATCCAAAAAAATAGTGAGAACATGGGCTAACCGGGGAACATTACATTTTGTTAATTCCGAAGACATCAAATGGTTGCTTAAACTAATAGGCCCACGTTTAATTCAAAGAAATGCCCGGAGATATCGAGAACTGGAATTGGATGAAAAAACTCTAAAAACAACTGGGACAATCCTTGAAGAAGCACTTTCAGGCACAAAAGGAATTAAACGGTCTAAGTTAAGGGAAATTCTTATTGAAAATAAAATTTCAACAGACGGGCAGAGATTCACATTCATACTACAAAGGGCTTCGTTGGAAGGTTTAATTCATCAGGGGATTTCAATTAAAAACGATCCGATTTACCATTCATCAGAAGATCTTCCATCACCCCAACCTACAAATGAGGAGGCATTGAAAGAGATTTCCAAACGATACTTCCATTCACACGGACCAGCAACCCTTAAAGATTTTGTCTGGTGGTCTGGATTAACAGTTAATAATGCAAAAACAGGATTAAAATCTATAAAATCCGAACTCAACAGGTTTGACATTGGAAATAAGACATACTGGTCAAAAATTAGCCCAGTAAATCAGGAAGGAAACTTCAAACTGGGCCAAACATTAAAATTCTTTCACAGTACGATGATTATTTATTGGCGTACCAGGATCGTGGAGCATCCATTGATGGAAAAGCTAAACAACTTTTAAAACCAAAGTATGGTAGATTTAATCCGGTGATCCTAGTAGACGGCAAAGTCACAGGAACATGGAAGCGTGAGATCACCAAAAATAACGTAGTTTTTAAATTAAATCATTTCAGACCCCTAAGTGAACCTGAGAATAAAGCATTAATTTCTGAAATAAGGAATTACTCAAAATTTATTGATAAAAATTGTGCAGGTATTGAAACCAATTTTTAAAGGTGTTAATTCATGACCACATATATCTCCATGATAAGAGGAATTAACGTAGGCAGTAAAAGAATTAAAATGGCAGATTTAATGGATATCTACATATCCATTGGTTTTAAACCAGTTAAAACCTACATTCAAAGTGGCAATGTAATTTTTAAATCAAACATGGATGATCCCGATGATCTGGGCCAAAGGATAATACAAAAAATATTTGAAACCTACAACTACCATGTTGAAGTCGTAATAAGAACCATGGAAGAACTTAGAACAGTAATTAAATCAAATCCTTTTGGAGATAAAGAAGTGGAATATTTACATGTGACATTTCTCTCAGCGATACCTCGCGAAGATATGGTTCACACAATAGATTTGGAGAATATTAATGGAATTAAGAGTAGAGAAGAATTGAAATTGCTATCTAAAGAGATATATTTATACTTTCCAGAGGGTTATGGCAGAACTAAGTTGAACAACAACTTCTTTGAGAAGAAATTGGGATTAAATGCCACAACAAGAAACTGGAAAACAGTTAATAAATTATTAGAAATAGCAGAGAAATTATAAAAAAATTTATTTATTTATTAAAAAGAGTTTTTCTAGGGATTTTGAGTAAAAATAAAATAGAAAAATTCTCCAGTTATGGAGAAATTTCATTTTAGGGGTTTTTTTAGATTCCAGCCCCACCTGGAACATGGTCGTCGTTGCTAATGTCCATGAGCATAGGTTTTGGAAGTTCAATTCCTATGGTTTCTGTGATAACATCTTCAACAGTTTCCACTGGTATGAATGTTATCTCGGTTTTAACTTCGTCAGGAACATCGTCAAGGTCTTTCATATTCTCTTTAGGTAGGATGATGCGGTTTATTCCTGCACGGTGTGCTGCAAGTACCTTTTCCTTGATTCCACCAACTGGAAGTACGGCACCTCGCAAGGATATCTCACCGGTCATTGCCAGTTTAGGATCGACTTCATGACCTGTTACAAGTGAAGCTATGGTACTCAGGAGTGCTACACCTGCAGATGGGCCGTCTTTAGGTATTGCTCCTGAAGGTACGTGTATGTGAAGGTCCTTTTTATCGAACTCAGCGTTTTTCATGTTGAAGGCCAGTCTTGAACGAATCAAGGTCTGTGATATTTTAGCTGATTCCTTCATAACATCTCCTAACTGTCCTGTGAGTGTTAATTTACCTGTTCCTGGCATGAAAGCCCCTTCAATGAACAGTATATCTCCACCCACAGGAGTCCATGCTAGTCCTGTAACAACTCCTGGGGGTTGTTTTTACCTGCTCTGTTGTACTGTGTGAGTTCGTGTCCGAGTATATCGTAAAGCATGTCTGATTTTACAACGTAGGGTAGTTCAACATTTCCAAGAACGATCTTTTCAGACACAACCCTTGAAACTGCTGAAAGTTGCCTTTTTATTCCCCTAACGCCTGCTTCTCTTGTGTACTTTTCTATAATGGTTTTGAGTGCTTCATCTTCTATTTGAAGCTGTTCAGAGTTGATTCCATGATCTTCAAGCACTTCTGGTATGAGATGTTGTTTGGCTATGTTGAATTTTTCGTAGCTGGTGTAACTGCCTATTTCAATGGTTTCCATACGATCTCTGAGTGGTCCTGGAATATCTCTGAAAGAGTTGGCTGTGGCTATGAAGAACACATCTGAAAGGTCGTAGGGTACCTCTAGGTAATGGTCTGAGAAGGTGTCGTTTTGTTCAGGATCAAGTACCTCTAGGAGTGCACTTGCAGGGTCGCCATTGTATGCTGCCATGAGCTTGTCAACTTCGTCCAGAATAAATACGGGGTTGGTTGTTCCTGCACGTTTCATTCCCTGTATAATTCTTCCTGGAAGGGCTCCTAGGTAGGTTCTTCTGTGACCTCTTATTTCTGCTTCGTCTTTAACTCCTCCCAGACTTATTCTCACATATTCCCTTCCTAAAACTTCTGCAATACTTTTACCTAGACTAGTTTTTCCAGTTCCTGGTGGACCCACAAGTAGGAGTATGGATCCCTGTTTGTTCTGTTTTAATTTCATCACAGTCAGGTGCTGAATTATACGATCTTTAACCTTATCAAGTCCATAATGCTGTTCATTGAGCAATTTCCTAGCTGCTTCAATATCTACATCTTTTATTTCACTTTTTCCCCATGGAAGGGTTGTTAAGAGGTCCAGGTAACTTCTGATGACGTTTTCTTCTGAACTGTGTGGTCCTTGTCTTTCTAATTTGTCCACTTCTTCAAATGCTGCTTCCTTAACTTCTTCAGGCATCTCAGATTCTTCAATCAGTTCTCTGTAATCTTTTTTGCCACTTCCGCCTTGAGAGTCATTCAGTTCTTCCTGAATAGCTTTTAACTGTTCTTTCAACATGTTTTCCCTGTGGGTTCTGTTCATCTCATTGTTGAATTTCGCAGCTAGTTCCATTTGGAAGTTGATTGATTCTTTCTGTTCTATCAAGATGTCTATAAATTTGAGACTTTTATCTTTGAGAGATCTGATTTCAAGAAGTTCTTGCTGTTCCTCTATTGAAAGCCTGAGGTATGGATAGACGTATCCCATGATCTGGCCTAGGTCATTTAACTTATTTATCTGTTCTATGTAAGTCTGTGAGCCTTTGAAGTTTTGACTCATTTCAGATACCAGATCTTTGACGTGTTCAATAATTTCCTGTTGAGTTTCTTCATCGAGATCAATGATGTCTGGTACCACCCTGTAAGTTGCTTTAAATCCTGGACCATCAGGAATCACATCTTCTATTTCTACTCTTTCTTCTACTTGGACCATTATTTGGAAGAAGTCTTTCAATGGTTTGATATTTTCTATTCGGATCAAGGTTCCGACGTTGTAGAGATCAGACTCTGAATAAAGTCCCTCTAAGTTATCTTCTTTAACTGCCACAGATATGGCTTGAAAATCATCATTGGCAACTTTTTGGTAGAGTTCACCGCCTACTTTTTTACCGATCTTGAGGGTCATCTTGGTGCCCTGTATCAAGACTTTGTCCGGTATAACTAGTACTGATAATTTTTTATTAACATTTATATCGTTCATGGTATCACTTTTGGAGGATTTTTTTAGGATTTAGATAATTTTTATGCAATTAAACTAATTCATTCTTCGGTGTATTCGCATTTGTTGAAAACACAACAAAAAAGGAGTCAATTTTTTCTTTGTGTTTGACTAGGGCGTTTTTATTGAATGTGTAGTAAATATAATTTCCTTGTTTATTGGAATGTAGTATGTTTACAGTTTTGAGTATTTTAAGGTGTTGTGATGCTGCTGGCTGGGTTAAGCCCATCATCTCTGCCATTTCAGTGACGCTGAAGCTTTTTTCTCCGTTGATGCCAAGCAATAAATAAGAATCAACCTGTTGACATTTCCCAGAGCTTTAAATAATTCTTCCAATTCCTCTGATCGATCTTCGTCATCAGGTTCAATTCTCAACATCATGTTACATAAGTATATACTTATATACTTATATACCTTTCTATTCTTTCAAAAGAAATATTCATTTCAAACACCATAGTAATAAACAGCAACAATTTCTCAATTAGTAGAGTTTGTGTTAAAAATGGAAACAACAAAACTAACAAGAATTACTGATTTAATGACTCATTTTGCAGTTAATACAGGTTTAGATCCAGAATTTTCATCACCTGTGAGGTATCTATGGACAGATGCTTTTGCAGTATGTAACTACATGGGACTTTACAACTCAACAGGTGACACTCATTATCTTGATCTTGGAACAAAACTCATTAACCAAGTTCATCAAGTGCTTGGTAAGTTAAGAGATAAATCTGGTTGGATAAGCGGGTTAGACAAAAAAACAGGAGAAAAACATCCAACCATAGGTGGACTGAGAATAGGAAAAAAATGGAGGAAAGGGAGCAAAATCAAGCCTATGATGAAATTCTCGAGTGGGAAAGGGATGGTCAATACTACCACTACATAACCAAATGGATACATGCGCTCAACATCACGGCCAAGATATCTGGTGATACAAAATATCTTCAATGGGCTGGAGAGTTACTTAAAACAGCCCATGATGCATTCACATACTCCCCGGCCCCAAACTTTCCATCGAGACTCTATTGGAAGATGAGTGTGGATCTAAAACGGCCACTTGTAAGTTCCATGGGGCAGCAAGATCCCATGGACGGCTATGTAACCTACAAAGAAACAGAAACCATATCTGGCATGTTTGATGGTCAAAAATATGAAAGGGAAATCAATGAAATTAGTACCATATGCAAGATGATGGATCTTAAAACCAATGATCCCCTTGGTATTGGGGGACTTCTGACAGATGCAACTAGAACAACCCAGTTGATGGTTCATGGATCCATTAAAAAACCTGAAATATTGGAAAATCTTCTGAACTCTGCACTCCTAGGTATCAAATCATACAGAGGCACGGATCAACTAGCCTTAAATCCGGAACATAGGTTGGCATTCCGTGAACTTGGCCTTTCAATAGGTTTTAAGGGATTAAATCTAATGGAAAAATGCATAGAAAACAATACAGAAATTTTCCTATCAACCCCCTGAAGCAGTTAAAACAGCTTCAAAACTATCAATATATGGTCAGATACATCGATGAATTCTGGTTAGATCCTAAAAATCAGGAAACCATGAACTGGAAAGAACACAGGGACATTAATACTGTAATGCTTGCAACTACCCTGTATCCAGATGGATTTTTAATAATTTAGCCAAAAAGTATGAAATAAAAATTAAGTTGGCAGGTTATTAGAATTTGAATTACTTTGGACCGGAGTTGAATTTATAGGGGTGATGTTTGCTGAATTATCAGGGGTGGAACTGTTGCTTTGGTTGTTTGATGGGCTTGTGAATGGAACACTCACAACTGTAGGTACGGCTATGGGTGTTGCTTCCATATACCTGGCAGTTATCTTAGGTATTATGAGCTGTCCATTGGAAATTGAAACGTAGTTGTAAGTTCCGATCACATCTCCATAAACTGTTACAATGTCCCCGGCCTTAAACTGAGTTTGGGCATTGTAGCTTACAAATATAAGATCAGAAGTTGACCAACCCCCATTAACTGGGGTTACAGACATCACTATTTGCGTTTTCCCGTTGTTGGAGTTTATGGAAACTATTTTTCCACTAAATTTTACATGTTGACCATTGTACTTTCCAATGTTGGTACTTAGCTCCTGATATCCAACTGAGATACATGAGGCTTCGTACTGAGTGAGATCATTTCCAGTCAGTGGTGCATCTGCATAAACAAGATTGAAAACTAGTAGGGCTATTAATATAATTACCACAGCTGCTGCTATGATAATTCCAATTTTGTTTCTAAAACTCTGATCAAAAAACCAGTTTATAAAATCCTGCAATCGGTCCCTCACATTAACCCCTCTACCATTTAAACAAATATTCTATAGTTAACTGTTAAATTTCCAGATAAATAAAGTTAAACCCATTTCTTGTATCATAGATTCTCAAGACATTCATCCTTGAGTATTTTCGCATCTTCATTGGATGGATTTATAACCAGTGCTCTTCTGAAACATTCAATGGCCTTCTCGTAATGATTGAGTTCGAGTAATGCAACTCCCTTGTTACAGATGAATGCATCGTTTCCATTTTCATGTTTAATGGCTTCATTGTAACATTTCAAGGCTTCCCCATACCTTCCAAGTTCCATGAGTGCATTGCCCTTTCTGTTCCACATTGCAGCATCAGGTGATAAATCAAGACAAAGTTCAAGGGCCTTATCATAACAGCCCAGAGCTTCTTCAATTCTTTCTAATTCTGATAGAATGTTGCCTTTAGCATTCCAAACATCAGGATCTTCAGGGTTAATTAGGAGTATTTTATTGTAACATTCCAGTGCAGAGTTCAGTTCACCCAACATTTCCAAGATAAAACCCCTCCAGTACAGTATTATCTCGTTGGAATCATCGATCTTCATGGCTTTATCATTGCATTTTAAAGCCATTTGGGGTTGATTTGAATTTAAAAGTGCGATGGCCTTGTTGTTGTAGAGATACTCATTGTTGGAATCTAGTTCAATTGCCTTGTTGTAACAATCCACAGCTTCTTTGAACCTTCCAAGTCTTGAAAGATTGTCCCCTTTTTTATTTAGCAGATAAATATCATTTGGATCAAATTTGAGGGCTGCAGAATAACAGGCCACAGATTTGTTGTATTTGCCCACATCAAACAGTATGTCTGCTCTTTTTGTTATGAGGGATTTTTCATCGATCTTTTTACCTTCCCATTCCTCGATGGGAAGTTTCTTAAATCTTATAACTTGAAACAGTGACGAATCTTCAGTATCTTCAGGATATATCTTTCTGAAATCTGTTTCAAGTTCCTTTGCTGTTGAATATCCTTCTTCTTTAGCCAGGGAATCATTTTTAATAAGATCTCCAAATTTAACTACTTCAACATCAGTTACCACGGCCTCGAAAAGTTTTTTTCTTTCTTTTGACACAAGGTTCCAGTAGCAGTGCAATCTGTCACCGGGAATTAATGGTTTTTTCCATAGTTTCCGTATAGTTGCGGTTTTCTGACCAGTTATAAGTTCAACATGACGGCTTCCAAAGAGTAAAATTGGTATATAAGACACCTTCTTTAATTTATTATTACTACTTAATTGTCTCAACTAGATATTATTTCTTCTCCAAACTCGTAGGTTTTGATATGAATATCATCCAAGTAAGGCTTCAATGATTCTGCAATTTTCTTGACATCATCCCTCAAGGGCATAACAGTTTCTAATAACTTTTCATCAAGCACACTTTTACTATTGAACTGTTGTAGGGTGTACATGTCACACTGGATTGATTTTGCAATTTCAACAATGTCTTCAGGTTCCATGATGCCAGGGACGTAGGTTGTTCTGCACTCAAGAAATGTATCTGGATCTTCGTTGCAAATTTTCATGCTGGATCTGACCTGTGATCCTATGGCTTCACCTATGATCTGTTCATATTTATTGAAGGGTGCTTTAATATCCATAGCAACATAATCAATCAGTTTAATCATTTTTTCAAGTTTTTCAGGGTAGTATCCATTTGTATCAAGTTTAGTTGATAGTTCAAGGGATTTAGCATGTTTTAAAATTTTAAACACTTGGATATCCTGCATTAATGGTTCTCCACCACTTATCACAACACTGTCTATGAAATCAATAGATTCCTCAATTGTCTGGAATATCTCTTCCAATTGATAGACATCTCCCCCATCTATAATTTCAGAATTATGGCAGTACGGACATTTTAACATGCATTTAGCTGTGAAGATTACCAATGCCATTTTGCCTGAAAACTCAATGGAAGATATTACCATGCCTCCAATTTCAATGGAGCTGTCACAGGATCCTTCTTTATTCATGTTAAACCTTAATTAATTAGTTTTCCCAAAATTTTTATGAATCTTTCATCTTCTTCGATGGTTCCAACACTGACACGTATCCAGTACTCGTCAAGTCCCTTAAACGAAGTGCAGTCCCTTACAATAACACCTTCTTTCATGAGTTTTAGGGTGAGTTCTTTGGCTGTGAGGCCTGTTTTTCTTACATCCACTAAGATGTAGTTGGATGCTGATTCATAAACAGTTAATTCACTAAATTTAGACATTTCAGTGTATAATAATTCTCTGCTTTTTAAACTAAGCTCTGTTGATTTTTTGATATAGTCTGCGTCGTTTAATGTGGCGCTTGCAGCCACTTCAGAAAGTTTTGTGAGGCTGAAAACTGGTTTTACACGGTACATGTATTCTATGACTGCTGGATTGGAGAGGCCATAGCCAATTCTCATCCCTGCAAGTCCAAGCACCTTGGAAAATGTCCTGAGTATGAGTACGTTCTCGTATTTTTCCAGAAGATCTACGTTTGTATCGTCTGAAAATTCTATGTAGGCTTCATCAACCACGACCAGTGCATCGGTATTTTCAATTATTTTAATTAGATCCTGCCTTGGAATCAAACCCCCTGTAGGGTTGTTTGGTGTGCATAGGAAGATTAATCTGGTTTTAGGGGTTATGGCATCTAAAACAGAATTAACATTTAGACTGTTGGTTGGAACATCCCATTTGGCGTATACAGGCACAGCGCCCTGAATTTTAAGCATGAATTCGTAGTACATGTAACCTGGAATTGGTACTATGAATTCATCACCGGGTTCTGTGAAGGCCTTTCCAAGAACATCTATGATTTCGTCGGCTCCATCACCTCCAATAATAACATTTGATGGAGATACTTGGGAATACTCAGCAATTTTTCCTTTAAGAGTTTCTAAATTGGATTCTGGATACTGGTGGATGAGCTTAAGATTTTTCTTAAGAACTTCAACAGCCATTGGTGAAGGTCCCATTGGGTTCTCATTACTGCCTAGTTTAATTATATTTTCAGGTTTTAAACCGTAGGTTTTTGCAATGTCGTCCACTGATCTTCCTGGAACGTATGGATCAAGTTCTTTAACTACTTTGTTAATTTTAATCATTTAAATCACTTCTAATAGCCATTTTAGAGTATCTGATGGCGTTGTTTGTTATGTTTTCAATTTCTTCGTTGTTGAGGGTTCTCACGGCCTTTGCTGGAACTCCGAGTATGAGGCTGTTTTCAGGAAATTCATGGTTTTCAGTTACCAATGCTCCAGCCCCAACAATGCTGTTTTTCCTAATTAAGGCCCCATTTAACACTGTTGCATTCATTCCAATCAAACAGTTGTCTTCTATGTCACATCCATGGAGCACAGCAGCGTGTCCCACTGAAACCTTGTTACCAATTGTGAGTGGATAACCTTTAGACGAGTGCAGGACACAGTTGTCCTGAACATTGGAACATTTTCCAATTTTTATGGGCTCTATATCTCCCCTTAGCACTGCATTGTACCATACTGATGATTTTTCATCTATGGAAACATTTCCATTAACTACTGATCCTTCAAATGAGGTATACTTTTTAGATCCCATTTTCAACTCATTTCCTTAAATTTTTTTGTTAGATCCATCTGATGGTTATTTATTTGGATTTATTATTTTCAATTATTTGATGTTCCTGAATTGCAATCAACAGTTTGTTTGATTCCAAGTCTTTGCTTAGAATTACCCCTGCACCTATCCTGGAATTCACAC
The DNA here is from genome assembly GCA_024167805.1 of Methanobacterium sp. ERen5. Taxonomy (GTDB): domain Archaea; phylum Methanobacteriota; class Methanobacteria; order Methanobacteriales; family Methanobacteriaceae; genus Methanobacterium_B. Next base: position 1,595,479 of record CP099988.1, read on the forward strand.
CCACCTTAACACCGGGATTGAAACTGCTGTTTATACCAGTTTTCACACCATCTCCAAATACAACACCCATTTTTCTCCGGCCAGAATCGATTTTTTCATTTTTCACAACGATTTTAACGTTTCCATCGTCAAATCTGAGATTTGCTATGTTGGTACCTGCGGCTATGTTGCAGTTTGACCCTATTATTGAGTCTCCAACGTAACTCAGATGGTTTACATTTGTGTTGTCCATGATTATGGAATTTTTCAGCTCCACAGCATTTCCAACACTCACATTGTTGCCTAAGCTGGTGTACTTTCTCATGAAGCTGTTGGGACCTATATCACAATCTTCCCCTATGTACACGGGCCCCATGATGTAACAACCCGACCTTACAACACTGTTTTTGCCTATAAATACTGGGCCATGTATTGTTACGCCATCTTCAACTTCTCCCTGTATATCTGTTTTAAGATCCTTTAGGAAGTGTTCATTAACATCTAGAAGTTCCCATGGTCTTCCAATATCTATCCATCTGTTGCTTGATCGAAGTCCCATCACATTTTCATCTTCATTCATCTGCAGCTGGAGGGAATCCGTGATTTCATATTCTGCCCTTAAGGACTTTGGTGTTTGATCGATTGCATCGAAGATTTGATCATCGAAGAGGTATATTCCTGCATTGATGAGGTTGCTTGGAGCCTCTTCTTTTTTGGTTTTTCAACTATTCTGACTATCCTGTTTCCATTTAATTCTACAACACCAAAGGATGATGGATCCTCAACTTCTGTAAGCACCAACATAGATCTGGCATTTTCTTCCCTGTAACCATCAATAAGATCGGTTATTAAGGCGGGATCAACAATAATATCTCCGTTGAGTGTTATGAATTGTCCATGAACATGTTTTCTTGCAGAACCTATTGCATGTGCAGTTCCAAGCCGGTCTTCTTGGGTAACGTAGCTGATTTTAACACCGATATCTGTACCATCTTTAAAATGGTTCTTTATCACATCTTCATGATATCCAACCACCAGGGTTATCTCATCCACACCCGCATCACGCAGCGACTCAATATTATATTGTAAAATAGGTTTTCCACCAATTTGAAGCATTGTTTTAGGCTTTGTAATGGTAAGTGGCCTCATTCTTGTTCCTTCACCCGCAGTGAGTATGATTGCTTTCATAACTTATAAACCCCATTGAAAATCCTTTAAAAGAATAACTCTTAATTATTAAAGTATATTATCTAAGATGTATAATTATTTTGTTGAACCCTATAATAAATCTTATAATATGCTGTTTTTTACAAAGTAGTCAGAACAGAAAAATTTGTTTGATAAAAAAAATTAGTTGAAAAAAGAAAAAAGTATTCAATCTATAAGATGTCTTCTATGAATTCTGCACATTGATCCCTGATCATCCGGGCCTTTTCATCACTAGTTGCCTCTAGTGTGATCCTTACATAGGATTCTGTACCGGACGGCCTAATAAGTACCCAGCTTCCATCAACCATTGAAATTCTGACACCGTCTATTCGATTTACATCAACCACATCATCAAATAGATTGTGAAGTTCGTCTTGAACCTTCAACATGATGATCTCTTTCTGATAATTTTCACAGATGATCTTGTCTCTTATGGTTGGAAAACTTGGCACCGAACTCAGCTGTTTGGAAAGTGAACCATTGAGTTGAACCAGTTCTATCACCCTGAGTGCTGAAAGAATTCCATCGGGACACATACAGAAGTTGGGATGTATCCATGTGCCTGAAGGTTCTCCTCCAAAACTCGCAGAAGCATCAACAATGGTTTCTGCAACGTGCACATCACCCACCTTAGTTCTTATAACTTTCCCATTAACTTCTTCCATACATTTATCGGTACATAGAGATGCATCTACTGTTGTAACAACTACGCCCCCTATTTCACGGGATACGATTGCTAAAAGTTTGTCAAAATCAGCCATATCTCCGTTTTCATCTATGGCTATCATTCGATCTGCATCACCATCATGTGCTATTCCAATTTCAGCCCCTGTAGCTTTCACAACCTTCATGAGTTCTTGAAGATTTTTTTGTGAAGGTTCAGGCATCCTTCCTGGGAAAAATCCATCAGGATGGGAGTTTATTGATACAACGTCACAACCTGCTTTTCTGAGTATTAATGGTGATAAGTAGGATGCTGCACCATTTGCACAGTCCACAACAACCTTGGTACCTGGTTTGATTGTGATTTGTTTTAGAATATCATTAATATAATCGTTTACAACATCTTCATTTTCTTCAATCAATCCAATATCTTGCCATGAAACAGTTTTGAAGATTTTTTGTGCACGATCTCCTCAATGGTCCTTTCTTGTTCCTGCCTGTAGGCCATTCCATCGGGGTTCCACAACTTTATTCCATTGTACTCTGGTGGATTGTGGGATGCAGTGATCATCACTCCGGCATCTGCATTTAACTTAATGGTTGCATAACCAACAAGGGGTGTTGGTGCCATTCCGAGTTTTACAACGTTGCAACCACATTCAAGGATTCCTGCAGTAATCGCATTTTCCATCATGATATTTGATGTCCTGGAATCATATCCAAGCACAATTTTACCGCCTTTACCACCTATGTAAGATGCTACTGCTCTTCCAACATCTACTGCGAGTTCAAGGCTGATATCTTCACCAACCTTTCCCCTTATTCCGGATGTTCCAAATAATTTAGGAATTTCTAATGACATGGTTTGAATGCTCCATCAGGCTCCGAATTTTGTTGATTTGTTCATGAGGTCCATTAGTATGTCCATCACATTACTTCCCTGGATCCTGCAAAGACCTCCCTTTGCAGCAGCCCTCTCACTGAATATCTTCACATCGTCTACCTTAACTTCTGGGCCGTTTATGAGGATGGGAACTGGATCTCCAGTATGGTCCATGGTGGAAATAGGGGTTGAATGATCGGCAGTTAAAATGAAGTACGCATCTTCAATTTCCATTAATCTAGCCAGCATATCATCCACTTTTTCAATGAATTTGATTTTCTCATCCAACTGTCCATCATGTCCGGCTTCGTCTGCACCATCAACATTTATCAATAGAAAATCGTAATCAAGGGCTGCTGTATCGAGAATTCCCCTTTCAATATTTTCAAGATTGGTGTCAATGCCTCCGGTGGCACCTTCGATTTCAATAAGATCCATACCAGTGATGTTACCAATTCCCTTGATCAATCCAGTTTCAGCTATACAAACTGGTTTTAAACCATATTTATCTCCGAAGGGTTCTACATATGGTACTGCACCAGCACCCCTGGGGATGATTATGTTGGCAGGATTTTCACCGGCTTCAATTCTTTCAAGGTTGATAGGAAGATCCTTCAAAACATCATAGGATTTGGAAACGATGGTATTCAAGATATTTGCAGTTCTTGCTGCTTCCTTTGTATCATCAAGGGGTACAACCTTTTTAGGGGGATTGCCTTCGTGTTTTGGATCTGCATCTGAAATTTGATCAGATAAGCCTTCTCCCCTTAAAACTAGAACTGCCCTGTGACCTGTGGATTCTTTGAAGATGACTTCAACATCATCTGCAATTACCATTCCATTTATGGTTGCTGCAATTTCTTCAGTACCTTCCCTTATTCTTCCAGCTCGTCTGTCAGTAATAATTCCATTGGAATCTGCAGTTGAGAAATTGCATCTGAATGCTATGTCTCCAGGAAGAACCTTCAACCCTACACCTGCAGCTTCAAACGGGCCCCTTCCTGTGTAAACTTCATAAGGGTCATATCCAAGAATTGATATGTGTGAGGTATCACTACCTGCCCTTATACCGGGTCTAATAGGGTCCATTATTCCACATATTCCTCTTTCAACCATTTTGTCCATGTTAGGTGTTTTTGCGGCTTCAAGAGGTGTTTTATCTCCAAGTTCCTTTATGGGACGGTCTCCCATACCATCAATGATCATTATGATTCCTTTCATTTATATCACCTAAACCATTAAGATTCCAATTGCGGCTCCTGTTATGGTTGCTATGAGATTAACGTACTCATTGGATATGTAATCTCTTCTTTCAAGAACAGCTCCAAGAATGCTGTCAACAAAGCATCCAACTGTTCCTGCAACTAAGGATATTTTCAGAGTTACGAATGGGTCAGGGTATATTCCAAGTAAATATGCAGCCACTCCTATTATCCCTGCACCGATAATTCCAGCAGCTGTTCCAACCAATGAAATTCCCCCATCTGTTCCCGGAGGCACCTTCTTCAGTGTTGTGATGAGTCTTGGTTGTTTAACCACACCCACTTCACTTGCAAGGGTATCTGCAGTTGCAGTAGCTATAGATCCTATGAATCCACCATAATTTCCAAAGGCAGCCATTATGAAGGCGACAATTCCGTTAGAAATAACATTTTTAAGGGTTCTTGTCCCTTCATAAACTCCTATTTTCTTTTTGTACTCATGTTTGTACTTGGTGGCAAGGAGCCCTAGAATTAGAAAAAGGAAAATTAACATCAGCCAGTTTGCACCGGCACTAAAAATAATTATTATACCCATGACTATCATGAAAATGGATCCAAATAGATCTAGCGCTTTTTTTAAGTAGATAACAAGCCCTAGAACTACTATAAGGACCACATATTCCAGAGGATTAATCATATATTTCCCGCATTATTATTTTTCCACAATTACACGAGTTTTGATGGTTTCAACACGTTTAAGTGGGTATATTTTTTGGATTCATGGTATATGTGGGATGCCATTTTTCCACCGAGGATATCTTCGATGAGTTCCTGGAATTTTTTGTCCTTTGCTGCGTTTTGAACCATCTTTTCCATGGTTTCTCTGATGAACTTCTGTTGGGAGGACTTAGCCCTTTTAATTGTTATTGCAAGCACATGAACCTTGAGCTTAACACCGTCTTGGGATGTTACGTTCACAATAGAATCAATTCGGCTTGTACCTCTTCTAATCATACTTCTAACGTAATCTGTTGTTACTTGGTGTCCAACAAAGTTGGTGGTTGCTGTGTCACCTGCAACTTCATTTATTTCGAAGAAAAGTTTGATGTATTGTTTACTGAAGTCTCCAGTAAGTTCACGGAGGGAAGATTCAACTCTCCTTTTCATTAACTGTTCTGGTTCCCTTGCAGGGGTTGTACCAATTTCCTGATCTCCAAAATCCTTAGGAGTCATTATTGTGTACCACTGTTTTTCCTTCCAAGTATCTCTTACTCTTCTACGTCTCGCTTTAGCCATAATATCACTTTTACCTGTAAAAATTTATCAATAAAAACCTCATGTTCTTGATATAATTCTAAAAAATCATAATCTAGTTAATCTGGATAAGAATCATTTATTATAAATCATATTCATGGTTTATAAAGGTTGTTAAGGATCCAGTACCTGATCATGTAATCAATTTAAAAACAAGTTAAGATTAAAATTCACACCGAGGTTAAATAAAGTTTAACTTCATGGTATATAGGTTTTTCCTACATGAGTTACAATATTACAAAAACTCAAAAATTCCTTAACCTTCCTCCCCCACAAGTTGGCAAACAAAATTGTGGGCAGATTTCAGATCATCAGAATTTGGCCTGCCCTTATTTTTTCCCCCGATCAATTTTAGAGGACCCCATGCATCGAAGGCTTTACAGGAAAATTCTCCCACTATTTTAAACCCATTCTCTGAAACCTTAGCTGCAAGTTTTTCAGAGTAATTAGAATCACCCTTTCCACTGGTTGTGAATACAAATGCCCTTTTATTCTTGACTATGGGTAAACTATCTATGAATTCAACAAAATCCTTCCCTGGTTTACCATAGTAAATTCCGGATCCGAATCCAACTAGATCGTAGTCTAGTACGTTGTATCCATCCACTTCGTTGTAACTTAAAATGTCTGCATCTATTGAATCTGCCATTGCTCTGGCTATTTTTTCGGTATTTCCACGATGAACTGAACTGTAAATTATTAAAACTTTCATATTTCACACCTAATATATTTAAAACTCAAAATTATTATTTACAAAAAAATATTAAAAATTAAGGGGTTTTCTTAGGAACTTCTCATGTTCTACAAATCTATTTAAAACTTCTTCAACAGGCCCTTCATCTTCAACAACTTTTTTCCTTCACTTTTAAGCCCGGGCTTTGCAGTCATTCCAATCTGATGGCATATTACTACATCAGAATCCTCTACAATTTTAAGGGATTTGCTCCATTGATGTTTCTCTCCAGGAACCTTTTTCGACTCTCTTCTGTCTATTAATTCAACTTTATCACCATCAAATTCATAGATAAGAAATTTTTGTGCCCTTCCAAAATGTTCTGTGAATTTTTCATCGTCAGAAACAGCCACTGCAACTCTCATAAACTAACACTCCTCAGATTTTTGACTCCAACAAAAACTGGACGTTCAACACTGTGGGCTGTCCATTTTTCAGATTTGAAACCGGCATAGACAGACGTTTTAAATTTTTTGTTTTCCATCAAATTTATTACTTCTTCCACTTCAAAGATTCCCAGTTCATGTTGATCGATGTCAAAATCAAATTTTCCATCATCTTTCACAAGAAATACGAAGTTTGCATTGAATATTCCATCTTTCAACCGGGACTGACAAATTCTGGCAAGTTTAAGGTCTTCCTCCACAACAGTATCAACACTAACTAAACCTTCTATCCAGTTGTTTTTGTTTAGACTCAGATCAAATATTAATATTCCTCCAGGATTCAGATGTTCATAAAAATTTTGGATGGTTCTTTCGAGTTCCTTTAAATTTCTGTTGTAGTGGATGGCAGAAAAAATACAGGTGATAACATCAAACTTGGATCCGATATTGAGGCTCTTCATATCTCCCTGAATGAAATTGACGTTCGGAACCTTTTTTCTGGCAATTTCAAGCATTTGTGGGCTTAAATCGACGCCTGTGATCTTGAAGTTGTCTGTTAACATTTGTGCATGTGTTCCTGTTCCACATGCTACATCCATTAAAAGATTAGTTGAATTGGGTTGATGTTTTTCCACGGCCCATTTAATAAATTCTACCTCTCCTTCGTAATCCATTCCCTTGTAGATCTTGTCGTAGTACCTTGCGAAGTTCTTGTAAAGTTGTTTTTCTGTCATTTATAATCCCTGAATTAAGTTATATCAAACGATCTTATTAATTAATCTGGCAACATTTTCACCAAATTTTTCAATTGTACGGATGCCTTCTCCATCTTCCAAGGCTTCTCCCTTTTCCCTTCCGAACACCATGTTCCAGTAGGTTGAACCTGGCACAATCATATCGTTTATCAAGTAGAACATTAGAAGCTCTTGTAGTGTTGATGTTTGTCCTCCGCGTCTGGCTACTGCTATTGGTCCTCCCACCTTCCAGGATAAGAAGTTGTCGTTGTTCATAGAAACGTAACCAATTCTTTGCAGTGCTGCCATTAGATCTCCCCTCGCAGTACCGAAGTAAACAGGTGTGGCCACTATAAATCCTTTAGCTTCTTTAATTTTCTCTATGATATCATTCAAACCATCATCGATCTTGCACTTATGGATTCTAGCACATTTCCCACAGGCCCGGCAGGATTCTATGTGTTTTCCCCTCAAGTAAACGACTTCTGTTTCTAATCCATTGTTTTCCACTACTTCTACGCATTTAGAAATCACCTGTGATGTGTTTCCATTTTTACGTGGACTCGCACAAATAAAAAGAACTTTTTCCATGGTGTAACCTCTTCAAGATATTTCTTAAGTTTAATAAATCCTTGATAAAAAATCCAATTTGGATCACTATAGATTGGTCTTAAAAATTAATAAATTTAAGTATGCTTTTCATGATTTTGTACCAGTTAATATGTTGAGTTTCAAACTGTCATTTAAAATCAATAATTGGGGATGTGTATCTAAAAAATATATGAGCTCAATGGTTTTAACAAATTTAATCTAGGCTTGTTAATGAGTGATATATTCTCTTTTAGCTCCAAAATTTTAATACTTTAACTAATTTTTTGCATAAATAATATTAACCTTAAAAACCTAAACAGTATGGGGGACTGTTTTGAATACAAAGATTTTGATGGTTGGCCGCAGATCAAAGGAAGCAGAAGACTATAAATCATTCCTAAACTCCATGGGTTACGAATTACTTTCATGTTCAAAAGGGTTAGAATCTATTAAAAAGCTGGCTGAACTGAAACTTGACTTAATTTTAATTGATATTGGATTTGACAACAGAGTTCATGGAATGAACTTAGCCGATCAAATTCATCATGACTTGAAAATTCCAATTTTAATCATTTTAAACGATCCTGAAAGTTTTGATGATGAATTTTTTAAACATCAGGGTATTTATGGATATTTAACCAAACCCATTAAAGCCTTAGATTTGAAAATCAACGTTAAATTAGCCCTTCAAAGGAAACAGCATGAAAAAGCTATTGAAGAAAGAAATAAAGAATTAACTAAAAATTTTACCAAGTCAAAGCCAATTATTGGTGATGGTTTTACAAGATTTAAAAATTCTGAACACATGGGTATGAAAAGCGAGGAAATGTACCGACAAATTGTTGAAACAACCAATGAAGGCATAGCACTTGCAGACAGAAATCTCAACCTAGTTTATGTTAATCCCAGATTGTGTGAATTGTTTGGATACGATGAAGAAGAATTCATAGGTAAAAGTCCCCTGGAGTTTCTGGACAAATCTCAATCAGATTCATTATTCAAAGCAAAAAAACAACTTTTATCTGGTAAAAATGTTTCCATGGTATGTAAATGGCGTAAAAAAGACCATTCCCCTTTTTGGACTCTGTCCAAAAATTCCCTGTTGTTCGATGATGAAGGAAACTTCCAAGGGTTGTTGTCCATGCACAGTGATGTCACATCGTTGGAACAGGCCAAGGAAAAACTTCAAAGAAGTGAAAAACGATTCAAGGATCTTATCGAAACAAACCCCGATTTTATTTGGGAGATAGATACCCAAGGAAAATTTACCTATTGCAGTCCTCAAGTTGAATCTATGAGCGGATTTAAACCGGAAGATATGATTGGAAAAAAACCATTTGATTTCATGCACCCCGACAATGGTAAAGCTGCCTATGAAAATTACATTCAAAATTTAGATAATCCTAGAGATTTCCAATCCCATGAAATGAAGGTTTGCAATAATGAAGGGACTTTGAAATTTTTAGATGTGCATTCCACGCCAATTTTTGATGAAAATGGGACTCTCATAGGTTATAGGGGTATTTCAAGGGATATTAGTGCTAGTATGGAGGCTCAGAAAGCTTTACAAGAAAGTAACAATCGATTTAAACTCATGGCCAACGGAACATCGGGTTTAATTTTTGTGACCAATGAAAGGGGTGAACATCTCTTTATGAATGATTCTTATCTAGAATTTTTTGGTGTGACAGAAGAACAAATTAATGGAACTAAATGGCAGCCAGCAATCCATCCTGAAGACAGGTCCAAATATCTGAAAAATGTTGAAAATGCACTTAATAACCACTTATCCTTTAGAGATCAGGTTCGTGTCCGTAGGGGAGATGGTGAATGGATATGGATAGAAACATCTGCAACGCCCAGATTTTCAGCTGATAATAAATATCTTGGTCATGTGGGCATAAGCATAGATATTCACGATCATAAAAAAGCCGAAAAAAAGGAAAAATTACTCACAAAACAACTTCAACTGGCTTTGAATGCTGCGGATATGGGTTGGGGGCATTATAATCCTAGAAAAGATATTTCAACCTATGATGAGAGATGTGGAGAAATATTCGGATTGGAAAGAAATGAAAGTTCGAACACCGAGATTCTTAAATTAATACATCCTGAAGACCAACCGAAGGTCATTGAAAAACTAGAAATTACGTTGGATTCTAAATCATCAAGAATTGATCCTATTGAATATCGGATTTTCCGTGGTGATGAGATTCGATGGATTGAATCATATTGTCTGGCCACCTTCGACGAAAATGAAAAACAGGCTAATAATTTTATGGGTACTGTAAGCGACATTACAGAAAGAAAGAAAATGGAAGAAAAAATTACTAAGATTAATGAGGCCTTAGAGGAAAGTGAAGAGCAGCTCAGACTTTTTATAGAGAATGTTCCAACTGCCATTGCGATGTTTGACAATGAAATGAACTATATATCTGTCAGCAAATTTTGGATATCAAATTACGGACTCGAAGACAAGGAAATTATTGGCAAATCCCATTACAAAGTATTCCCCAATTTGAATGAAGAATGGAAACAAGCACATAAACAAGGGCTTAAAGGTACTGCTGTATGTAAAGAAGAGGATAAATATGTTCATTTAGATGGAACTATACAGTGGGTTAGATGGGAAGTGATACCATGGTACACATCATCAAATACTATTGGTGGTATTATAATTTTCAGCGAAGATATAACCAAAATAAAACTCGCAAATGAATCCTTAAAAGAAAATAAACAGTTTCTAGAAAGTATTATTGAAAACATACCCAGTATGATCTTCGTTAAAAGTGCTGATAACCTTAAATATGAAATTGTGAATGAGGCAACAGAAAATGTTTGGGGTCATGACAGACAAAATTTGATTGGAAAAACAGATTACGAATTTTTACCAGAAAAAGAAGCACATATGTCCACAAAACTGAATAAAAATGTGTTGGACAAGAAAGAGATTCGTGATTTTCCAGAACAAACTATTCAAACCAAAAATTGTGGAGAACGAATATTTCACACCAAAAAGATACCCCTACTAAACGATAAAGGTATTGCGACCCATTTATTAGGTATTTCCGAGGATATCACCGACAGTATCATTGCAGAAAGAAAACTCAAAGGATCCTTAAAGGAAAAGGATGTTTTAATGAGGGAGATTTACCACAGAGTTAAAAATAATATGCAGATAATTGCGAGTTTACTTAGTCTGCAAATTGAACATGTTGGGGATGAAAAGTCTAAAGCAATTCTAAGGGATAGTCAAAGTCGTGTGAAAACCATGGCAATGATCCATGAAAAACTGTACATGTCACAGGATCTGAGTAATATCAACTTCAAAGGCTATGTTGACAACCTGATGTCAAATATCATATTCACCTACGGTGTGGATAAAAACAAAATACAAATAGATTTAGATGTGGATAACGTCAACCTCAACATGGAAACAGCCATACCAGTGGGACTCATCATCAATGAAATTGTTGTAAACAGTATTAAATATGCTTTTCCAGAGGGGTCGGAAAAATTACTGTGAAACTAAAGTGTGAAAATGGTAATTTTATATTAACTGTTGGAGACGATGGGTTAGGATTGCCAACTGGATTGGATATGGAGTCGTTAAATTCATTAGGATTGATATTAGTCAATAATTTAGTCGAACAAATCGATGGTAAACTAAATTTAAACATCAAAAATGGCACAACATTCAAAATATACTTCAAAGAATTATATTACCCACAAAGAATTTAAACCTATTTCACATTTAATGAGAAATATAAAAAAATGATTAATTCTTTATATAAGAACCAATCAGTTACTTCAAGGTCTCTTTTTCGTAGTCCCAGTTCATTATCATGTGGTGTATCAGATCACTCACATCTTTGTAGTAGGTTGCACTGTTTATTCCCCTTTTTCAAGGGCTTGGAGATGATCAGTTGGGATGTTGGAAAGACTTTTAGAAATTGCAGATAAGAGTATGGATACTTCAACAGGATCCACATCTTGCCTTATACTTCCATCATCAAGACCAGTTTGTACAGAGTGACATAAAATTGAAAATCTTTCCTTCCTGAGTTTTGATATTTCTGTTTCACATGCTATTTCATAGGGAATTGAATTATCATTGGATTTAGATTTAGTTCTACGTTCCTCTGAACCATCAGGTTCCATGTTAAATCTTCCTGATCTGAAGTAGTTGTATATGTTGATGTGATCAGGATAATTCTCTGTAAATTCCTTGTAGGCGTTTCTGTAGGCTGCGATCTTATCGATCCCTTTATCTTCCTTTTTGACAGTTTCCCTTATTATGGAATTAAGTATCTTAGTTCCCCTGAGGACTATTGCGAAAAATAATGATTTTTTGTTCTGAAAGTAAAGGTAAAGTGTTGCCTTAGAAAGTTCAACTTCCAATGCTATATCATTCATAGATACTTCATCGTAGCCCCTAGAAAAGAACAATTTTTCAGCTGCATTGATTATATCATGTTGGCGTTGCTTTTTTCCCTTACCCTTCTATCATTGATGGACATAAATTTTCACCCATAATACTACATCAATTAAATTCGTTGTTAGTAATATTACGGTGATTTAGTATATTTGACTTTTGTTTTGATTTTTTCAAACTCAAATCAAATTGAAACCAGAGAATAGTTTTAAAATAAACTGAAACATAATTTTTGGAAGGGATATCTAGTGAAATTTAGATTTAAATAAAAAAAGAAATGGTGGAAACTAATTCCACCAAAGATGTTACTTACATACTTGGGTTGATTAAATCCCTTTCTCCGCTAGGCATGAACTCTCTTAAAGCTCCTTTAGCTATTGACTTTCTTGGATTTGTGAAGTCAAATGTGAGGTTCTTGTCAGCGAATGCAATTTTTATCAAAGGATTGACACAGAAAGCGTCTCCTCTTGCTGCGTGAGGTGCCTGAGCAATTCCTGCGTACTCTGGCTGGTGACCCACGTTCATTGCATAGTTAGGGTAGTTAGGTCCTCTGAGTTCGTGTATTAAACCTTCATCACTTCTAATTGAAAGTGAGTTGGATGCACCACACTGATCCTGCAGATCGTATCCGTAGAAACCGAGCCTGCTGTGAACTTCTTTGTGGAGTATCTGGCTTAAATACCAACCATTGATACCTGCGTTGGAGTTACCTGTAGCGAAAGCTGTTGAACATCCAGCTGCTGCTGCTGCAACACATGCCCTCTGTGATCCACCGAAGTGGTCTTCGAGTAATGCTGGGATTTCGTACTGTTCCATTGCGTAGAGTGTAATTTCTGAGGAAATATCCTTAACTACTTCTGCATCTGCTTTAACACCACATAATCCGAACTTGTCTTCCACGTATTCTTTACCGTAGTAGAGGAAGTCGTCTAATATGTCGTCGGTGTATGCAGCTGTTGCATACTGTGTGAAACCTACACCACCTGACATGTATGAACCTAGCCAGATCTGATCGTATATTGCTGCTGCTGCTGCAATTACCTGTAGAGATATTTCTGCAGGATCTTCAGATATTCTGGAAGTCTGTATCATATCAGCTAAAACACCGAATGGAATTCCACCAGGTTCGTTAGGTCCTCTTGCCCTTCTTGCAGGTAATATGCTTCCCATGGAGATTACGTCAGCATGTTTTGCTGCGTATGAAAAGTCAGCAATTGCTGCTTCTCCTGCACAGAGTTTGTAAGCTGATATGAAACTCATACCAATCTGCATAGCAGACCATCTGGATACTGTTCCACCGTCACAAGCCCTTACAACCATGGTAGGTACTCTGCTTATTTGGTAAGTTTTGTTACCGACATAGCTCTTGAGCATTTCTGCCTGTTCTTCAGGGAATTCCTTGTTTATGTCGATGATAAATCTGCTGTCGATTTCATCTATGAGGTTGTCGTCTCCACTGAATAGTTTTGCATAACAGTCACCAACTAAACCAGGGTGAACTTCTACCATGTGTTCCTGCACAACAGCTCCTCCTGGGAGTGCGTGGTTTATGGTTTCCATGTAGTTGTTTATGGTTTCTGGAGTAACTTCTACACCTAAACGTTTTTCTAGAACAGCGTGAGCTGTGTCCATACCTACAATGATGGTCCTTTTGATGTCGTCAGACAACTGTTGAATAGCACTGTTGTTTAGGAAGTGGAGGTCGTCACCTTCAACATAGGTATCTGTTCCTGAAACTTTGTAGGACATTAATTTCCTCTGTCCTAGAGGAACACCTATGTCGGGGTTGTAACCTGGGAGTCCCCTTTCTTCTTCTAGTTTTTTGGAGAATTCATTGAATTCTTTTTTACGAGGGGATTGTTCCCAACCACCGTAGCAGTAATAGTCGGTGTAATGTTCGTTAGGGTCCTCATTAAATTTGTTTTTTAAAGCTTTTAAAAACAACTTTTTATCATTTTCCATCTTATTCACCTAATTTGCGCTTTAAATCATCTTTGAAAACTTCTAATCCGAATCCACCATCTGTTCTTGCTGCGTGAATGGTTTCTACTGTTTCGATAGCTTCAGGGTCATCCCTCATGCTGATGTTGTCGCTTCTGTAGATGGTTGTGATTTCTTTGAGATGTTCTTCATCCAATGGTGCTCCCATGTTAACAGGCTCATCGAGTGGCCTTCCAACCTGGTCTTTTACATAGGATACAGTTCCTGTTTTCTCATCGAAAACATATCTCTGGAGAGCATCAAACATTAAACCGTTTTCATCTAATCTTAATGAATGTCCGTGGACAGTTGCGCCTCTTATACCTGTTTTAGCAGGGTCGAAAAAGTCTGTTTCTACGAGTGTTTTGGAAATCTTTTCCAAGTCCCTTTCTCGTATTTCTATAACTTGCCTACCGGATAGTGTACCTGTGTCTACTCCTCTAAATCTCCACATGTAAGTTCTTGCCCTGTCATAAGGCTGAGCTGGAGCATTGTACATAGAATCTGCGAACTGGACGTATCTTGTCCTGTTACCTTCTTTCGCACCTTCTATAGGTTCCACCATTTCTTTCATTAAATCTTCTTCAAAGTCCATCTCTTCTAATGGAGGATGAACACTTTTATATCCTTCACCCGGGTTCCTGTGCCCTAGAATTTTGACTATATCTTCGTCAGCTATTTCCCTGATCTTTTTTAGTTCAAAATCAGGATCCATATGTTTCCTACGGTTTTCAGCAATTTTTGTATTACCGGGGGTGTATTGAACTTCATAAGACATTCTTAATCACCTATTAAATTTATGGTTTCTGAGGATTTTGAGCTAGGATCTACCAACCCTATAAGATTTGGATCTATCCTATTCTCTAAACCTAAACCTAGTTTTATATAATCTGAAACAGTGATGTCTGTTTTTGTAAAAATTCCGGTTTTTACATCATATCCCATGGTTAAAGTTTCATTTAAAAAAGTATCAAGTTTTTCCATGAAAGATTCGATTTTATCATAATTAACGGTAATTATCAATTCTCCAACTGATACACAGAGTTCAACATTTTTATTTTTAACTCCAATTACCTTTCTGTCTTCATGATTCACTGGAGTTCCCTTTGCAGGTCCGTAAGTTACTATTTTTGGTATGGAATTTCCATTAACCAAAACTCTTAGTACACCATCAAATTCCATGATACCGTTAAGCATCTTTTCTGTTGTTTGTGGTTTTAAACGTCTGTAAGGGAATATTTTTACATCAATGGCTTTTATTTTGTCCATAACATCACCTAAACTATTCAGATTAAATAATATCTTTGACTTCCTTAGCTCCATCGGCTACGTATTTGACTGGCTGGTTGAAATAATCAATATCACCATACACAGTACCTATTAATCCAGAGGTAGATTCCACTGAAAACATCTGGGTTCCTGCGTCTAAACACATTGCAGCTGCGTTACATGGGGTTACGTAACCTTTACTGTGTCTTGTAACTACGTGGTTACCGTGGAAAGTTCCAGGGCCTCCACCACCATAAATACCGTGGGAGAAGAAACTCATTCCAACACCAGTTCCCTGTGCCCTTCCGAAGTCAACACCTGGAAGTCCAGTTTCGTATTCTACTATGTCGTTGAAGTAGAGAAGTGTTGAAGCTATTCCCTGAGCTGCCCTTGATGCACCTATGTTAACTATTACAGATGCTATGAGGCCTGCTGCAGCATATGCGTTCCATAGTGCCCAGTCATTTGGTTCGTAAACTTTGTAACCTGAAGGCATTGTTTTGGCCACTTTAATGACGCCATCGTCAATTGCCCTTTCAACTAATGTTGCAATAACTGTACCTACTGTTCCCTTACCATTTTCTTTAACTAAGTCGAACACTAGGTTGTTTGCGTTTAATCCCTGGTAAGCCATACCTAATAGGTGGCTTCTTTCGAATGCACCTAATGCATCACCAGTTTCGAACATTGCGGTGTGTTCTAGGATTGAGGATAAAGCTACTGCGTTAAGGGTGTTTTTCTTGGTAATTGCAACAACATGGTTAGCCATGATGTTTCTTAGACCGTAACCAAGTCCTTCCAGCATTACAGGTGGTCCTAATAATGCAGAAACGTTTGCACCCATGAAATCAACACTCTGAGGGTACCTTCCTAATACTGCTGTTTTAACTGCTGATGCATCGAATTTGTCCACATTGAATGTGTCTATTATTGCCTGGACTACTGCTCCACCTGCAACCAGTGTGGAAACTGTGTAATCTGCTGCTCTGTTTATTCTCTGAGCTGGCATCTGCACAAGCATCTGATCTCCGCCGTTGATTAACTTCAAGTTGAAGTCATCATCTTCGTCGATCTTAATTATCTTTTCGATCTTTTCGGATAATATATCTACATTACCTTTAAGATCTAATTTTAATTCCCTTCCAGGGATAAAATTGGATTTACCACCATATGCTGCCTTTTCCAGAGATTTCTCAATTCCGGCTAAGTTTACAGCAACGGATCGTTTTACATCATATACGATTTTACCAATAGTAGGGTTTACCATTGGACTAACAGCTTCTAAAGGTACATTTGATTCTAAAAGCTTTCCATTCACCCCGTATAGGTCTATTTTATCTTCATACGTTGGCATTACTTTTACACCTCGTTTGTATTGTTTTTCATTAAGATAATGAAATGTAGAGGAATGGTATTTACCTCAGTTTGTTTAGATTTCCAAGTTGGCAAAGTTGGTGTTTCCCGTTTCGTAGGAGGGAAATAGTAATTCTAAACGTTTATTCTTTAGTAAAACTTTTTTATATGAATTATTTTGAGTTTAACTCAATTATTCAATTTCCTTTTCCATTCCATCCGAATTTAAATAAATTAAATCCGGAAATAACCCTTAGTAACAATATTACCAAAGGTCATTTAATAATTAATGGTCATTAACTATATAAAGTTTTCAATTTAATTTTCCGAAACAGTGAGAAGAAGTAATACTAAAATTGAATTAGTAAACACGTTATTTAAGTAAAACCATTTCAAGGGATGAATGTGTTATTATTTAGTAACAGTTAGATTGATTCGAAATTAATCAAAACTGATCAAGTTTTAAATTGCGCATTCCAAGAATAATTTACATGAAACTATCCAGTCATCAACCAACGTTGAATTTCTTGGGATGAATTGAGAACTCAATTTTTAAAAACAGATATTGATCTAGATATTCCTTGATAAGATCAGGTTATAAAATCAGAAATTAATGTACTAAACTTAAAAAAAGAATGAAAATGGATATTTTTTAACATTGTGCTTTAATACGTCCATAGCTTTGGGTGTTGTTGAACATGTTAGTTGAAAAGTAGGTTCTGTATGGAGCGTTTACCCATTGACCGTTCTCTTTGTACTGTACAGATCTGTGGTTACTTGCGTATGCAGTTGGGTACTCTATGATTCTAGCATGAATGCCTGCTGCTCTCATTTTCTTGTAGAGGTAGTCACTCATTGCCCAACAGTCACCTGCACCATTACGTTCCATAGCTTCTGCAGTGGATGCTGAATGGCTGTAACTATATTTACTTGCTCCTTTCATGATGGTTGCTACTGATGAATCAATGTCAGAATTGGATGACTTAACAGTTGTTGTTGTGTTAATTTTAAGTCCCTGGGTAGCAATGATCTTCTGGAAGGTAGTTATGGAAATCTTGGTATCACCGTAACTTACGTAGTTAGGTAATCTGTAGTTTGTGTTGTAGAATGATTGGGCTCTTTTTAATCCGTCTTTCATTTGGGCCAATGTAAGTTGAGATACTGTGAAACTTGTGGTATAAGCTCCTATTTTATCTCCTGTAATACTTGTGACACTGCCAGAATGTAATATTAGGGTATATTTGTAATTAGTTGATAATGTGGTTGAAGGTGTAATTGTTAATGTATTGCCATTAACGGATTTTTTAGTGGAAATTAGGACGTTGCCGTGTTTGAGTTCAACGTAGTTGTTTCCTGATTTAATAGATTCGTTGAACTTTACTTTAATGTTTTGACTCTTTTGAATTATTGCGTTGTTCGCTGGATCAACAGCTACAACCTTAGGTGATGTATGGATACCTGTTGCATTAGCTGCAGATACTGAATTTACATTTAAAAGTAGCGCTATGCCAAATAACAATAGCACTGATAAGAACAATTTTTGCTTAATTCTATCGCCTCCGTATCTAATAAGCCTCAATAAGATTCTTTCTTATTGAACTTTACTAGACTAATCAATAATCATTTAATATCATTTATAAAGTTTTTGTTTTAATTTTCTAAAAAAGTCGTTCATATGGCTGTTTTTTTAATTTAAGACGGCCTAAACAGTTATTGATAATCATTATTATTGATAAGCTCTTTGGATTGCTAATTTTAAGAAATAACCTCTTTTATAAGTTATTTTTCTTAAATTTGAGGTATCCATTCTTTTCGTAACAAGAGTAACCTATTCGTTATTAGAAGAAACCCTGATATATTAATTATTTATCCAAAATAGCATATTATATGTCTATTTAAAGAAATTAACGATTAATTAAATGATAGAATAAAATTAGGCTACTTATTGTTCATTTAATTGTAAAATAATAAATTTAGGGTTTACATTGTTTTTTGGTTGTAGGATTCATTGTTGCATGAGCTACTGATTAGGTTGGATTCCTGATTTTGGATCTCACCCAGTTTCTCAAAAACAGCTTTAACATCAACTTTGGTGTTGATGCAACCATCCTTTAACAGTGGTACACCCTGACATGAAAATTTTGACAACTTCATCATGGACAGGTTCAAGTCTTGGTAACATGCCACTCCTAAAACGGCTTTAAAATCATTTTTTCCAATATTTTCTTTAGAAAAGTTGATCCTGGGATGATAAATACTTTAAATCCCTTATCTTCTGCTTTGGTTTTTATGACTCCTATCACGCATCTATTACAATTGTTGCAAACCAGTCCTGATGTTTCTAAGTTTGCTTCACATTCTGTTGATCTGAGACAGTGTGGAAGAACCACGATTGTGTCTTGTGGCTTTGTATGTTTGTAAACCTTTTCATTAACTTTGTTCCGGACTTCTACCCCTATCTGATCCACTATCTTTCCATCCACGCCAACGTTTTCAGAGAACTTTTTAAAGATTCCGTAGAACATATCGACTGTAAATAGTAAGAGCTTGGGAAAAACCAGTTTATCTTCTTTAAGAAGAAGTTTTCCTAGTATTAGTGTAACAGAAAGAAGAGTCAAAAGCACAATGCCCAGAATGAACACGATCTGCCCAAATATTTGATAAAATTCCATAAATGCCATATACTAAATAAGTTGCAACTACTATATTAAGTTGATTATGCAGGGGTAAAAAACTAAAAATCTAACTATTAATGCTCCTTTTTCATGTATGAAGTGTTATTGATCCAGTTTGTCCATCCTAAACTGTTCAAAATTTCCTTCAATTTCGATTCCATCCTCAACTGCATCTATATCTAAACCAGAAAGCTCGGAGCATGCACACAGTATATCTTGTTCGGGATGGGTGCCGGCCTGCACATCACAGTCCAAATTAATATGATCACCACATGCAACAACCATCTTCAGCCTTTTGGAGGTGGGATGGTTTTCAGGAAGTACGATGATGGGTGCTGAAAATTCCTTCAACAAGTACATCATGGCGAGTATGCCTTTTTCTGCTTTTTTACCACTTTCAAATGCAGATACTGCAATAATATCGTCCTTCCCTAAAAAAACAACGATCTCTTCCTTTTCAGGAGTTCCAATAAATATTTGCATGTCCTGCCCAGTCTTAACCAGCCCAAGCTTTCCAGAAGATCCTGTTAAAAATAATACTTGATTTGGGTTTAATTCGATTCTTCTACGTTCTCGGACTGACATGAAGGACAAACTACCCTTTTTCCTATACCTTGAAATATGTTTCCACAGTCTAAACATCTGTAACGTTTTGTTTTGAGCTTTTTCATTTTAAGATCGGCCATGGGGCCTCCAACAGTGCACATATAATCACCAATTCAACTATGTTTCGGGAGATATTTATTTTTTGTCATGTGGAAGATAATGATTCTAGTAAAGAAACTAAAAGTTCTAGACCATTACTACATCTATTTATTCTTTAGATTTCATATAAAAAACCTAGAATAACAAGGTTTTAAGAATCAGGAAATTTACTGTTAAACCATGGTGAGACTATTGAAAAATATTATTTTTCCATTTTCCGCAATCGTAGGTCAAACTGATGTTAAAAAAGCCCTAATATTAAACGCTGTTAATCCCAGTATTGGCGGAGTTTTAATAAAGGGAGATAAGGGAACAGGAAAAACAACAGCTGTGAGGGCATTGGCAGATCTCCTACCTCCAATTCATGTTGTAAAGGGATGTCCATTCAACTGTGATCCAAATGATACTGATGCATTATGTGATTCATGCAGATCAACTGATTTTGAGACTGAATTAAAACCAATGAGGGTGGTTGAACTTCCATTGGGTTCTACAGAAGACCGTGTTGTTGGATCCATAAACATTGAAAAGGCACTTAAAGAAGGATTAAAAGCTTTGGAACCCGGAATTCTTGCGGAAGCCAATAGAAATATTCTTTACGTTGATGAGATCAATTTACTGGACGATAACTTGGTAGATGTTCTTTTAGATGCTGCCGCCTATGGTGTGAATTTAGTGGAACGTGAAGGCATCTCAGTTGCTCACCCTTCCAAGTTCATGTTGGTTGGTACAATGAACCCTCAAGAGGGTGAACTTAGACCCCAACTTTCAGATAGGATTGGTCTTCACATATCTGTCCATACCATCATGGATCTGGAGGAACGTGTAAAAATAATGGAAAGGCGGGAAGATTTCGAGGGGGATCCTATTGCATTTAAAAAGAAATTCGAAGCCAAACAAACTGAAATTCTAAATAAAATAGTCAAGGCAAGGGAAATTCTTAAAAAAGTACATATTTCCAGGGATCTCCTGGAGATCATAGCATACCTATGCATGGAAATGGGAGTGGATGGTCACAGGGCAGACATAGCAATTCTAAGAACATCAAAAGCCATAGCTGCCTACAGTGAACTATTGGAAGTAGATCTGCACCATGTTGAAGAGGCCGCAATTCTGGTACTGGGTGAAAGATTCCACAACACTTCTCAAAATAAAAACCAAATATCGCAGATGGTTCAAAGGGCCATGGATGATCTCAATAAAAGGAACTCAGAAAAGGAAAACTCTGAAAAACCAAAACCTGAAGAAGAGAATCCTGATGAAGAAGAGGAAACCCAAACTTCAACTGAAGAATCAAATGGAGATAATGGGTCTTCAAACTCCAATGAATCCCAAGAAAACAACCAAGAATTTGAAGATGAATCCCAAGAAAATTCTTCAGACGAACCCCAAACCAGGGAATCAGAACCTAAACCTCAAAATGCTGCCAATGATTTTGATGATGTGGGGAGGGGGATACAGGTAAAAAACTCAGATCACGAGATGAAGAGGAAGAAACAGAATCCTGTGATGAGGGGCTTGATATAAAAAAATTGCTGAAGATCAAGGGAAAATCTAGGAAAAAACTCTACGGAAAAAGAGTTGATTCAACCACGTCCAAGGGTAAATATGTTAAAAGCAAGTTTCCAAAGGATATGAGCAATGACATAGCCATTGACGCCACATTAAGGGCTGCTGCCCTTCGTTCTGACGGGAAGATAACTGTTAAAACTGAAGATCTGCGTCAAAAGGTTCGTAAACATGGTGCTAAAGCTTCCATTGCAGTTGTTGTTGATATTAGTGGATCCATGCACGGTGAAAAAAACAGTACGTGTTAAGGACATACTCAACAACGTTTTAGAAGATGCAGCTAGAAATGGTGATAAGGTCAGTGTTGTTGGATTTAAGGGTAAAGATGCTTTGATTATAATACCATCCACACGAAGGGCAGTATCATTTAAGGAACAGATCGAAAATCTTAAGATAGGTGGAACAACACCCCTAGCTTCAGGAATGAAAAGGGGATTTGAAATTCTTAAGAAGGAAAAGTTCAGGGATGAATATGTTCCAATGATGTTGATACTAACCGATGGAATGCCCAACATAGCAATTAGTAAGAGCCCAGTGGAAGATGCCATTGATATTGCAGGAAGCCTCAAGGAAAATGAGATCCATACAATTATTATTAATTTTGAGCAGGCAGTAAAGTACGGAAGGGACATGAACATGGAACTTGCTGTGGCCTCTGGAGGAAGGTACTACGATCTCGAACAATTAAAATCTCCAGGCTGTGCAGTTTCAATGATCCTAAACAACGAGAGAAAAGATCTTTAAAAGCAATTTGAGTTAATAAGTTCTAAAATAATGTTTATTTTTTGATTATAGTTTAAACTCTGTGTTAAAATTAGTTAGTTCTAAAGAAAAATAAGAAGAGGAGATTTTATTCTCCGGTTCTAAAGTTTAGTGTGTAGAATGTTATTGGGTTGCCTGCAAGATCAACAATACTTCCAGGGTTTAATGTTACAGTGTACAAAGTTGATGGGCTTAGTGCAGTGTTTGGTGTTATTGTTAGAGTCTTGCCACTTACAACTGCTGTAAATAATATAGGTGTACCTGAGTTTGTTAGTGTAATGTTCATTAGTCCGGGTCTGATAGGTTCGTCGAAGACTATTGTAATTGGTTTATTTGTTGCAAAGTTCATTGAATTATTTTCAGGATCCGAAGAGTATACACATGGAGATATGCCTACACTGAATGTACTATTCCAATATGCTACGGGATTTCCTGCCAAGTCTGTTACACTACCTAAAAACAAAGTTACATAATATTTGTCTTCATTTAGATTGTTAACTGGTGTTATAGTCAATATATTATTATTTACGCTGGCTGTTATTGCTATAAAGTTTCCGTTACTATCTTGAAGCTTGATGTGTCCGTTTCCTATTTTGATAGGTTCATTGAAGACTATAGTAATTTCTTTGCTTGGAACTACATTTACTGCGTTCTTTGCTGGATCTATATTGGATACTGTTGGTGATGAACCGGTGATAAATGTACTGTTCCAATTATCTATTGGATTATTATTTAAACCCGTTATACTGCCTATATTGAGAATTATAGTATAATTGTCTTCATTTAGATTGTTAACTGGTGTTATAGTCAATATATTATTATTTATGCTGGTTGTTATTGCTATTAATTTTCCGTTACTATCTTGAAGCTTGATGTGTCCGTTTCCTATTTTGATTGGTTCATTGAATGTTATTGTAATTGCTTTATTTGCAGGGATGTTGTATGAATTATTTGCAGGGTCTACACTGACTACTTGTGGTGGTACACCTACGCCAAATACATTACTCCAAGTTCCCACTCCATTACCTGCTATGTCTGTTATACTGCTGGAATTAAGGGTTACTACGTAAAGGCCAGAATTTAATAGATTATTTGGAGTAATAATCAGAGTGTTATTGTTAATGCTTGTTGTTGTTGGGATTATTTGTCCTTGAAGGTTCGTGATGTATATTTGTCCGTTTCCTAGTTTGATAGGTTCACTGAATGTTATAGTAATTATTTTATTTGGTTTCACATTCACCGTGTTGTTTTTAGGATCAATGTCGGGTACTGATGGTGCGATTGTGTCAATATTAACTAATGTTGACACAGTAGTTTGATTATCTGTAGCTGTCACATTGGCTATACCACTGATGTCTCCACTGTATAAACTTGCTGTAGCTGCACCTTTTACAGTTCGTGTTGAGTTGTTTATGCTTCCTAAATCCGTATTGAAGTAAACTGGTATACCTTCCGGCACATATCCGTATGAGGGATTATGATAAAAGCCATTTGAATCATGTAAAAAGTCTGCTGTTATGTTAGATTGGCCGCCAAATGGAATAAGTTTTGGGGATGCCTTTATACTTAATACTAGCCATGAATTAATGTTTGTATAACCATAAATGTTAGTAGCTGGTTTTTTGTTTGTACCCCACCAGTTGTATGGTATGGAAACTTTACCTGCTACATTGAAGAAGTCACACCCACGGTTAACATGGTTATTTGTTATTCTGCAAAAGGTCATGTTCAATGTTCCTATGTTGTTGTAGACTCCTCCACCCTTTGGTGCATTGTTAAGGAATATGTTGGTTTGTGTAATTTTTGCAGTGTACAAATTGTTGTAGATCCCTCCACCACCGTACTTTGCACTGTTTTCAAAAAATTTTGAATTGTTTATGGTGGTGGTGCCAAAGTTGAATAAACCTCCACCGTAGTTGTAACAGGCTACATTTTCAAAAATAGTTGCATTGTTCAAAACAATTGTTCCAGTATTGTAAATTCCCCCGCCATTGTAATATGCAGCATTGAGGAATATGGGGCTGTTACTTAAATTAACAGTTCCCTTATAATTATAAATTCCTCCGCCGTAGTTGGCGTAGTTAGAATTAATTTTAGTATCATTTACTGATAATGTTCCTTTGTTGTTGTATATGGCTCCACCATTAGGATTTGTTTTGTTTGATTTAGTGTATCCATTCACAAGTTGAAGGTAATTAAGATTTAGTTTAACTCCAGAGTTGATTAAAAATATTCTACCCTTTTTCTGAGCATCGATAACTGATCTGGCAACACCTATCTGATTAGATCCCTTAATTGTAAGGTTTTTATTTACAACAAGATCATGTTCGTAGTAGGTTCCATTCAAGTTTAAGGTGTCACCTGAATGTGCATTGTTAATTGCATTTTTTATTGCATTGGGTCCAGGAGTTACAGTGGTACTGGCCGCACTTACAGTTCCAGATACTATTATTGTCACAAGAAATATCAATCCAATTAATAAAAAAACTTGGATAAACTAGAAAATTGATTATTTAGCTTTATTTTTCCATTATTTATTATTTAACCCCCAAATTGAATTTTATAATAAACTTAATATAATATATATTCTTATACATTTATTAATCTTAGGGGAATTATTAATTTGTTGATTTTTGGAAAAATTTTATGTGGATCAACGATCTTTTTATAGTGGGAAGATCAAGGTAAGATGTAAACAATGAAAGTATCGGTGTATCATGCAGAACAGTGTGACCCTAAAAAATGTACCACTGTAAAGCTTCAAAGGCAAGGTAAAATTAAAGTTGTAACTAAGATTACCATGTTACCTAGGGGAGCAATAGTACTGGATCCATTTTCTGCAAAATCAGTTTCATTCGAAGACAGAGAAATAGTTGAAAAAAATGGTATTGTAGGTCTTGACTGTTCTTGGAACAGAATTCAAAAGTCCAGCATAATGTTCAAGGGCAAAAAATATCACAGATCTCTTCCTTTCCTTGTTGCAGCAAATCCCGTCAATTATGGAAAGTCATGCAAACTCTCAACTGCAGAGGCTATTGCAGCAACTTTTTATATAGTGGGACTTAAAGATAATGCTGTTGAAATAATGTCCCAATTCAAATGGGGACCTCATTTTCTCAAGCTCAACCATGAGTTATTAGAGGAATATTCAAGCGCTAAAACAAGTGCTGAAGTTGTTAAGATTCAAAATAGTTTTATAGGAGGCTAAAAATGGCTAGATTTGAAGAAGCAGAGAACAGGCTGTTTAAAATTAAAATTTGCCTTAAATGTAACGCAAGGAACCCACCGACTGCAAAAACTTGCAGAAAATGCGGTTACAAAGGTTTAAGATATAAAGCAAAAGAAGCAAGAGGTTAATTTTGCACATACCGATTTAACTAGGGGTTTAATACCCTAATGTTAAATTATATGTCTTAAAATGATATTAATGTTTAATATTGATTTTAATATTTTTCTATGATTGTTTTAATAGAGTGATTAGATGAACGTTGAAAATTACATCAGAGAAACTCTAAAGGATCACAAGTTACACCTAACTCTTCTTGATCCCGAGGAACAAACGCCTGAAGAAGCAGTTTCCATTGCAATAAATGCTGTTTCTGGTGGAACAGATGGTATAATGTTAGGTGGTTCGACAACTAATTCTACAGAGCTAGATGCAACAGCAAAAGCGCTTAAAGAAAATGTTGATGTTCCGATCATACTGTTTCCTGGTAACATAACTGGTGTTAGTAAATATGCTGATGCTATATTTTTTATGAGTCTACTGAACTCCTGTAATCCATACTGGATAACTGGAGCTCAAGCATTAGGTGCTCCAACAATTAAAAAACTGGGTATAGAAACCATATCCATGGGATATTTGGTTGTGGAACCTGGTGGAACAGTTGCATGGGTTGGAGATGCCAAGGTAATCCCAAGGAAAAAACCTGATCTGGCAGCTGCATACGCAATGGCTGCAGACTTCATGGGTATGAAACTACTCTACCTCGAAGCAGGATCAGGGGCTGATGAGCACATTCCAAAGGAAATGATACAACTAGTTAAAAAGACCACAAATTCCATCGTAATAGTTGGTGGTGGAATAAGAACAGCTCAAGATGCTGCTGAAGTTGCATCTGCAGGTGCAGATATGGTGGTTACAGGTACAGTTGTTGAAAACAGTTCCAACATCAAAGATAAAATTCAGGAACTCGTTGATGGTATAAGATCAGCTGAATAACTGAAACCCATACCAACATTTTTTATTCAATAATTTTTTTATAAATTCTCAATTTTCTTTATTTATTTTTATAAGTCATATTCACGGCGTTATAAAGCAAATAATATATTTCTGAACACACAATATCTTTTTAAGAGGTGAATATCATGAGTAGTTGTGATGTGAACGGTTATGAGGAATTATCAAATAAGATGAAGACTAAACTTGGACTAGAAAAATCTCCAGTTGCAGTTAAACTTGTTTTAAGGGAAGAAGACATTCCTGAGGGCATTTCCAAAATAGACTCCAAATTAAGGCACTGTGAAATGGTACAAAAAGCAGCTCAAGGAGAAACATTTTACTCAACTGTTGAAGAACAAGCATGTAAAGGGGGAGCCGGTGCAATAGGGCTCATGGAACCGCCTGAAAAGGTTAAAACAGGGGAAATGTACTACTCCTTAGAGAGGTTTTCCAGTCTCGGTGCAGCCAAAAGAACAGTAGATGCCATACCCAAAATAGATCCAATTATGAAGGCCATAATCTACGCACCTTTGGAAACAGCACCATTCGATCCCGATGTGGTGGTCATAATAGGTAACTCAAAACAAGCGATGATGTTGGCACAGGCAATGGTATTTACCCTTGGAGGAAGGATCGAAGCAGACTTTGCTGGAATTCAATCCATCTGTGGCGATGCAGTTGCAGGGCCTTACACAACTAAAAAACCAAACTTCACACTGGGATGCAGTGGCTCAAGAAAATATGCCGGAATAAAAACCGACGATGTAATAGTTGGAATGAACGGTGAAAATATAGGTTGCGTTGTAAACGCACTCGAAGCACTTTAATTCAATAAAATCAACATATTTTTTTTGTTTTCTCTCTTTTTTTGGTGTCTATTTTTTGATCACAAATATTTTATTTTTTAATATTTTGGAATTTTTTTATTGGAAAACATCCACTATTTTACAATTAAACAGCTAAACGGATATTGGGTGGGTTGTATGAGGTTTTAGTTGAAATTAGAAAAATTTTTACAAGTTATATGTTTAGAGAACAAGAAATAATGCCGGTTTTTAACTGAATTTAAAAAATAAAAAAATAGGAAGATTTGTTCCTAAGACTTTGTGGTAAAGCTGAATGAATACGGTGCTGCCATGTAGTTGCCGCTTCTGTCAACAACGCTTTTAGACTGGAATGTTACTACGTACTTTGTGGATTTAGCATAATATTTGCCTTGGGGTAATGTTAAAGTTAAAGTTTTACCATCATTGATGATTTGAGGAGTTAGTGTTATAACTGTTCCATTAGTGCTTTTTATCGTAACCAACTTCATATTTACGCTATTAATCGATTTACTGAAATTTATTGTTAACTTTTGGCTTGTAGAGACTTTGGTTGCAGAATTTGTAGGTGTAGTACTGACAATTTTTGGCGGCACAGCGTCCACAGTGAATTTTGTTGTGTAACCTGAGACTAAACTTGTGTTGTTAACATCTAAAACACTGTTGACAGGTAAGGTTAGTGTATACAATCCTCCTGCAAATGTTCCACTGGCACTGGTAATGGTCAAAACATTACCATTTATGGATGTAGTTATTGGTACGGCTGTGTTTGAACTGTTCTTCAAGGTTATTTGGTTGTAGGCTGAACCTTTGTAGATTTGTTTGTTAAATGTAATTTTTATTACCTTATTTGTAGGTACATTGACTGCGTTGTTAGCTGGATCTGAACTTGTGACTTGTAGTGGTGGAACTGTGGTAAAGCTGGTTGTGTATGTAGCAGCAGGGTTACTTGTTAAATCTTCTATAGCATCATAAGGTATGTTTAAGGTGTATGTAGTTCCTGCAATGAAATTTCCCAAAGGAACTATATTGAGCGAATTACAGGATATTGTCGGAGTTTTTATTCCCACAGGACCGTTAACAGTGCTTAATGTTATGTCTGAAAAGTTTGCACCGGCTTTAATAGAGTCAGTGAATACAACCTTGATTGGTTTGGTTAATGCTACATTAACTGCGTTATTTACTGGATCTGTGCTTTTAACTTGTGCTGCTGGAATTGTGGTAAAATTAGTGGTGTAAGAGCTTACAGCGTTACCAGCTAAATCTTCTATGGCATCATCTGGTATTTTAATGGTGTATGTTACTCCTTTGAATAATTTCTCCATTGGCACTATTATTAGGGAGTTGCCTGTTATTCTTATGTCCGCAGCTATTTGGTCGCTGTTGGAGCTTAATGTTATGTCTGCGAAGTTTGCCCCTTGTTTAATAGGTTCATTGAATACTAACGTAATTACCTTATTCAGAGGTACATTAATTGCATTTTTTGATGGATCTGTTTTAGTTACTAATGGAGGTTCTGTGTCAATGAAGTTGTCTATCTCTGTAACATATGCATCTTTTGTATATCCAAGATCATCATGTGCAAAGTTATTGTAGGCACCTATGGTGGTTGGATAATCATTAGACCATGTATTACCTGCTACATAAACTTCGCCACTACCAGTCATGGCAACGCAGTTACCATAATCTGCATTTGCCCCTCCTATTATGGAAGTATCTAAGGATTGTTGATCAGTGTTTGGATTTTTAAGCACAGAGAAGAATACGTCTTCATTACCGTTGTAAGCTGGTGAAGATGTTACACCTGCGAAGTTGGTTGAATTGGTAGTTCCAACAACTCCGAAATTTGGACCTAATCCTGAAACAACAATGCCATTTGCAACGTCGTTACTGTTACCACCTAAATATATGCTGTATAAGACAGATTGGAGTTCTTTGTCTAATATGGTAACGAATGCATCTTCCTGGCCTCTGTTGGTACTTGATTGCTGTGAAACAATTGGCTGGAAATCTGTTGACCAGGTTCCTCCAACAACGTAAACTCTTCCAACTGGATCCACTGCAATGCCATTACCCATGTCACGTGCAGATCCACCTAATAATGCTGCACTTTCTACATTTTCAAGGTACTGGCAAGATAATTTAACAACGAATGCATCATAATCTCCTTTATTGTTTACTAAACTAGGGTTCTTTGGATAAGTGTTTGCCAATTGGATGGCAGGGAAATCTGAGGCATTGGTTGCTCCAGTTATGTAGATGTAATTCTGTTGGTCTACAGCTAGGGCATTTGCATAACTAGTTCCCTCACCACCGAAAACCACTCCTGATGTGAAGTAAGTTAGGTCGTTGTTTAATTTTGATACAAACACATCTCCATTACCAACGTAGGTGTATGCATTTGTAGGTTCTCCAAAACTAGAATATCTCACAGGATAACCTGTTACAGATGCGCCTTTAGGATCAGTTCCGTTGTAGGAGAATGTCTGCCCTGTTATGTAAATGTTGTTTGAAGCATCTATCAAAATTCCTTTAGCTATATCTGAACGATTTCCACCGAAGAAGGTACTGGTATTTAATCCTAGATTGTTGTTCAATTTTGTGATGAAAACATCACCAGCTCCAGTATCCCATGGAACTGTCCATGCACCGTTTGTCATAGGATAATCATGAGAATAGGTTACACCAGTAACAAATACATTACATCCAGTTCTTCCGTTGTTATCAAGTGCAATACCATATGCCTGATCGCTGTAACTTCCACCTATGTAAGTGCTTTCTTTTAGGGTGCTGAGGTCACTGCTAAATTTGGATACAAAAACATCCCATTCGTTTGTTGGAGCTCCATTGTTGTATGTTCCAGCGTCTGGGAAATCGTATGATCCAGTGTATCCTGTTACGTAGACATCTCCATCTTTGTCTACTGCAATTGCATTGATCCCGTCGTAACTGTTACCACCGAGGTATGTGCTTGAAAGCAATGGGTCGATGAAGAGCCTGTATTCCTTGTTGTATGCACCAGTTTTGTAACCGTAACTGGTTCCGTTTAAAACGTAAGAAACAGGTATAACAACACGTTTTCCATTGATTATCTGATAAGCAAATGGTTTGGTGAGTTTAAGTGCACTTGAACCGTTTAGAATTTCAAGTTCGCCGTTTTTGTTAACTTTTAATCCTGTAGATCCGCTAACATTAACCCATATGCTGTTTGGACTTCCTTTACGTGTTATAACGTATATTTTTTCGATGTTCTTTCCATGTGCCTTCAGATGGAGGTTTACACCAGTGTACAGATTGGTGTAGAGAACCTGCTGGTAGGTTGAAACGTTTTTCTTCCAATTTTTGGAATTTTTTCCGATGTAGTAGTTTACCTTGGTTTTTGCAGGGTTGAGTCCTGAAACAGCTATATGGTTCGCACCGTTAAAATTCTCGCTAACGATCCAGGACTTTTTGTTCTTACTTAACCTGTAAATAATTCCATTGTTCTCAACATAAACACTTCCAATGAATGTGTTTGCCGAGTACTTCACATTTTTATCTGCTATTTGGCCGTTATTTTGGGTGAAAGGTATTGTAACGTTGACAAATTTTTTATCATTCACACTTACCTTTTTTGTTGTGTTGGCAGCACTTGCCGATCCCATGAAAATAAAAAGAACCATAATCAACAGAATTATCAATCCTTTTTTTCGTATGTTCAAATTGAATTTCCCCCTTATTGAATAACTTGTTGACAAAATTATTTAAAAAAACAAATTATCTACTAAAAAAAATTGTTGTCCACTATTTTTTTGTTACTCCGCCCCCATTCAACCCCCGATAAATTTTTTTATTCAAATTTCATAAAAAATGATTATCGAGAGATAGTTTCTACTTCTGTATTATTAAATTTTTCTATGTGTAATAACGATTAATTAGCCCTATTTTAATAATAAAACATTGAAATAGGGATATTTAAATGAATACAGCGTTAAATGTTGAAAATAAATCTTAAAAAACAGTATTTACAGATTCGATCAGGAATAATTGAACTAACTCGGGGTTTGTATATTAATTTTCAATAGTTTGGCATGGGGTGATTTGAGTTAATTTTATTTGGCCATACTCAAACTAAATATTGGATCAGGCCTTAAACCATTATAAATGATCTTTAATATTGATATAGTCTTGATATATGTTGATATTTATGAGTTCAAGTTTGTTTAGTGAGGGAATTCCATAAAAAACAACTCCATCTCTTATCATCTTAATTAATATTGGATTTAAATTGTTTTTATGATGGGATAAATATTTCAAAAGCAGGTCTGAATGGCAGATAAATGGCATACCAAGCCCTTTAGCAGATTGAAGTAATCCGGTATCTTCTCTGGCCAAGACAGAAACGATGTTTTCAGGATCACGATAGTTGACGGCAGTTTCAATCAAATTTCTGTAGGTCTCTGTAGTTACGGTGGGTTGGTCCCCTGCTGCACACAGGATCAAACCTGAACTTAAATTTTGAACCCCATTTAGAAGTGTTTCTGATAATTCAACGTTGTTTTCATGATTTTGAATAATTTTCAATCGTTTATCTGGATAATCTTTGAGTACAGGACCTATTTCTTCACTGAAGTGTCCAAGCACAACTCTGCACTCATCCACACCTGAATTTAGCACATTATCAATGGTGTGTAGAATAACTGGTTTCCCACCAATATCCATGAGGAGTTTGTGTTTTATTTCTAGTTTGCGGGACTTCAGGTCTTCAATCATTCTCCGGTTCTTACCAGCTGCTGTGATCACTGCTGAAACCATGATTTTGCTCATGAGAACTATATCTATAGATTGTGAATAATAAAATAATTGGTTTAAAACTGAATCATTAAATAATTGGGCAAAATTCAAAAAAAGATAAAAAGGATAAAAAAATGGGTTTAGGGAGTGTACTGGATTGCCTGTGCATATATGGACATTCCAGTACCTCCACCGACAGTCCAGAGAACTACTTTCACTGGATAATCAGTTGGGTTGTAAATGGAAATGCCTGAGCTTGGATTAGCATCTACAGATACTGCGTAAAATCCGCTTGACATTCCACCTGGGAGTGGAAATCCTGCTCCCATAACCGCTGCTCTCAATGCTCTTCCTGATGGGCATGCGCCGTGTGATGGGTAACTATTAAGTTCCGGGTCGTACACTCCTACGAAGGTAACATTCGTTTTTCCATAGGCTGTTGTATGTGGTGGTACTATTGTGTTGTTCCAGCCTTCAACAAATACCCTAGCATTCACTGCACGTAGACTGTTATCATATTCTTCATAGGCCCCTAAAACACTGTTACCAGATCCAACTACAGTTTGGTTGGTAGCGGCATTGTAGACCATCACTGGAGATCCTGAAGGATATCCTGCAATATACTTGGTGGTGTTTTCACCAAATAATGATAATATCTCGCTTGGTGGGACTGTGTTACGTCCATCATTGAATTTTGCAAGTGAATAATCAATTGTGAGATTGTCACCAACGTCAGATGCATTAAACCAAGATTTAATGGCATTTGTTGTCATATTAGTTCCTGAAACTGTGCTGTTACTGATGTCTGCAGTTGCAATGCTTTTCACAGTTTTATTTTGAACTTTAATATCCAGTCCATTTGAAGTTTTAACAGCTACTGTGTAAGGTGTTTTAAATCCCCATACAAATGTTCCTGGTGCATTAACAACTAATTTGCTTCCGTTGACAGTGACCATTCCTGGGCCGTCGAATCCTTTAGCAACACCAGTGTTAGTAACGTTACCACTAGTGATCTTGTTTATTGGAGTTTCAACAGATCCTGTTGTAATTGCTGTGTAAAAATCACCATATTCCTGATTTTTCAGATCATCGATCAAGTAATCTGGATGGTAAATTACGGGTACTTTCCGGATATTGTTACTGTTAACAACGCTTTGTCCGCTAACAACTGTGTCTCCAATATTTACTGCAGAAAATTCTGCTGGGTTCTGAGCAGGTATGTTGGTAGCTAAACTTTTTCCCAATGTTCCCAGACCAACCACAATGATAATTAAAACTAAAAGTATTAAAATGGGATTTTCAAGGTAATTGGTCAGGATAATTCCTCCTTTCATTCATCAAACATATCTCTCCTAATAAATGACTCCCCCAAAAAGATGCATAATAAAAATCAGTGTGCATAATCTAAGGTGTTACATCAATATATTTATAGTATGTGATTTTCATTTGAATGTGCTGCATTAAGCTGAAAGAATAAAGTAATTCAACAAGAATTATTCATCAACCAACTGTAATAATGAAGACTGGAGAGACATGATCTTGGCCTGACCATTTCCACCGATGAATATTTTACCATTACTTTCAGTGTAGCCCAACACAAGATCAACAAGGTTGGACATATCTTCTGTAACTATGATGGTGCCGCTGTATCCAAAATTAATCAAAGCTCCCCTTGCAAATTCTGTGGTATCATCTAAACCTGGAAAAAGAACAACTTCGGTTGGATCTGCCATTGCAACTTCCTTCAAAATGTTGTACCTGAATTTTTCATTTCTACGGGGTGTTCCAATAATGACAATGTCTGGTTGTGCTTCACTCAAAACTGCGGAGGTTGCATCAGGATTATCTGTTTTACCGATGATTATTTCCGAACCATTCAATTTCAAAGTCCGTATTCGGCCTTCAACAGCCTCAAAATTGGATAAAACATTATTAATTAATACAGGTTCCACCCCTAAAATAGTGGCAACTTTAAATGCTCCAGATGCATTTTCTTGATTGAATCTTCCGAATAATTTCAGATCTCTGACTTCAGCATCAAAGTACTTGACATTTTTAGATTTACATCCCTTAAGCATGGGATCGTTACCATTTAACACGACCTGATCCACATCCTCCAGGAACTTATCAACTGAACTTCGATAGTTTTCCATGGATTGGTGGTGCTCCATATGATCGTATCCCATGTTTGTTACAAGTACCATGTCAAAGTCAAAGATACGGGATGCGAAATCAAGGGTCATGTCACAAACCTCCACGATCATGACATCGTAGTCTGATTCATTTGCTTGGATTGTTAGTTGGGTGTAACCATCAAAACCACCACCAGCATTTCCACCCATTAAAACTTTGTAACCTGCTTCAACCAGGATCTCATTTAACATGTGGCAGGATGTTGTTTTTCCATTGGTACCTGTGACACCAATGGTGAAAATAGATTTATGCCCCTTTAAAACATCTGAGAACAGTTTGTTTTTCCCCACAATCTGATTAATAGCACTTTTATTCCAAAGGCTTGGACTTAAAACCACACAATCAGATGCATCTACTTTAGTTTTATCATGAAATCCAAGATCAACATCAAGATCACTTGATTTGAATTCAGATAGATCTAAACTTTGATCGAGATCTGATGCGTAAACATGAGCCCCATATTCAAGAAGAGCTTTAACTGATTTTTTACCTTCTATTCCAAGTCCTAAAACTGCAACTTTCATTTTATTTTTCCATAGAATAATTGAGTCCATTTTATTTAAAAAAATATTAAGATCATTTAATATAAGTCAACATACTGAGTTTAGTTTATACTTATTTTTATCTATTTGTATTTACAATAGATATAATACAAAACCAATTAAAAAAGATGAACTAGTACGACATGGATTTTATTCAGTCCAGTTCACATTAAACTTATCATGGTGTATAGTAATGAAGAACCTTTCTAAAGAAATCATAGAGCGAATAGAAAAAATTTCAAGACCCGTAAAGATAATGCATGTCTGCGGATCCCATGAACATACCATTATGCAGTATGGAATTAGAACTTTGATACCTGAAGAGGTTGAAATAGTAGCAGGACCTGGGTGTCCTGTGTGCTGTGTACCCTCTAGAGAAGTTGATGAGTGCCTCTACCTTGCAAGGGAAGGAGTAACCATAGCCACATTTGGGGATATGTTAAGGGTTCCAGGGACCCAGGGAACGCTGGCAGATGCTAAGGCAGACGGTGCCGATGTAAGAATAGTTTACGGAGTTAACAATGCCGTTGAAATGGCACAGAAAACTGATAATGATGTTGTTTTCATGGCAGCAGGATTTGAAACCACCGCCCCCACAACTGCAGCAGAACTTGTGAACGGACCTCCTGAAAATTTCTCAGTTATTTCATCACACAGAATGATACCTCCAGCACTTAAATTTTTAATAGAATCTGGAGAAGTAAATTTAAACGCATTAATTGAACCCGGCCATGTTTCAACCATCATAGGAACAAAACCATACGAAAGTTTTTCAAAGGACTATGGAATTCCCCAGGTTGTTGCAGGATTCAATCCATTCGATGTGTTGATAGCAGTTTATATGGTGCTTAAACAATTCGAAAATGGTGAAGCAGAGGTACAAAACGAATATAAAAGGGCAGTAAGGGATGAAGGAAATGTTAAAGCTCAGGAACTGCTTGAAGAAGTATTCTACATTAAAAGCAGAGAATGGAGAGGTTTTCCTGAAATTCCAAACTCGGTGTACGAAGTCAAACCTGAATTTGATGAGTTCAATGCAAGGAAAAAATTTGACATAGACATCGGAGAATCAAAACCCGTTGTAACTGGATGTATCTGCGGAGCCATACTCCGAGGAGTTGCAAGACCAGAAGACTGCAAACTCTTTAAGAAAGAATGCAACCCAATGAATCCTGTTGGAGCATGCATGGTTAGTAAGGAAGGTACATGTAATATTGCACACAGATACGGTTCATTCAACCCAGAACTCTAAACAAACATACAAAGAGGAGAATCTAAACTTGATTAAAGTACTGGCCACAGATGTTGACGGAACAATCACAGATAAAAGTAGAAGAGGTTGTCTAAGCGCCATAGAGACCATACACCGTGTTGAAGATATGGGGATACCAGTTATTATCGTAACTGGTAATATTTCATGTTTTACAAATGCATTAAGCACATTTCTATCCACCTCTGGAGGAATTGTGGCTGAAAATGGTGGGGTGATAGAATCCAACGGTAAAACCGAAATTTTGGGGAATTACAAACTTTGTAACGATGCTTATGAATACCTCAAAGCAGAACTGCCTGTTGAAAAGGTTCAAAACTCAAATTTAAGGGTGTCTGAAATAGCCTTAACCCGAAAGGTGCCTGTAACGACTATTAAGAATGTTCTTAAGAATCATCCTGTGGAAGTGTATGACAGCAAGTTTGCAATACACATAACCGATCCTGAAGTGAATAAGGGATCTTCATTACTCAAGGTTACAGAGGCATTGGGTTTTAAGCCAGAAGAAATAATGGCAGTTGGAGACAGTGAAAATGACATGGAATTTTTATCTGCAGCAGGATTGAAAATTGCAGTGTCCAATGCTAATGATGAACTCAAAGGCATTGCAGATTATGTGACAAAAAAAGCTCATGGAGATGGATTTAAAGAAGCTGTTGAGAGATTTATCTTGTAAAAAAATAGATTAAGAATCCCAAAAGAGTTAGTTTAATGTTTCTTAAATTTTTTCTTTAAGTATAGTTTTTCGAGGTGTAAAAAAGATGATGCATGATGTAGCAAACCAAACACTTGATCTAGCCCTAAAATATACGGATCAAGCAGAGGTATATGTTGAAAAGGAAGAAGGAGTAGATGTTGACATCAAGAATGATAATGTCGACTTTGCCAAGGAAGCCTTCACATTTGGTGTTGGTGTGAGAGTCATAGTTGATGGTAGAATGGGATTTTCATACACAACCAACACAGACAGCCTTGAAGAAACTGTTAAAAATGCAATTTTCAATGCAAAATCCAATGAAATAGATGAAAACTTTTCATTTGCCCCCAATTCAAAGTATCCTAAGATCAAAGATATTTATGACCCAAAAATTGAATATCTGGAACTTGAGGAAATTATTGATGTTGCCAAAATCATGCTCAAAACAGTTGTTGAAGAAAAATGCGAACCCACATCCGGAGGTTTTTCAACAGGATACAGCAAGTTGATAATGGCAAATTCAGAAGGAGCAGTTGCCAAAGATGTTTCATCAATATTCACAGGTTACATGGCAGTCAATGCAGATGATGGAGCTGCAGTGTCCACAGCCAGTGAATCTGATTCTTCAAGGTTCATGAACATTGATCCTGAAAGCATTGCCCTAAAAGCATGTGAAATAGCAAAAAAATCAAGGAAAGGCCAAACAATAAACACTGGAGATATTTCTGTAGTTCTGGATCATCATGCAGCTGCAGGTTTGCTTGGAACATTCTACGGTGCATTCAATGCAGACAACATTCAAAGGGGCAGATCAGTATATGCAGACAAGGTCGGACAACAAGTAGTATCCAGTTCCCTAAGCATCTATGATGATGGAACATTATCTGGAGGACTTCAAAGTGCCACCTGTGATGGTGAGGGAGTTCCAAGTCAAAAAACTGCTCTGATAGAAGATGGAATCCTTAAAAACTTTTTATACGATATTTACACAGCCAACAAGGGAAAGGTAGAATCCACAGGAAATGGTATGAGAAGTTCATATGGAGATGTTCCTGCAGTGGGTTTAACCAATTTCATCTTAGACTTCAATGAAGTGAACCCAATTTCAGATCTGAAAGAGGGAGTACTTGTCACAGATGTTTTAGGAGCACACACAGCAAACCCAATATCTGGAGACTTCTCAGTTGAAGCTATGAACGCATTTAAAATAGAAAATGGTGAAGTAACATATCCAGTTAAAAAGGCAATGTTATCAGGTAATGTGTTTGAAGCCATGGGAATAGCATCAGCAACAGAATCAGAGAAACGAAGCATAGGACCATTTGTAATCCCAAGGATACTGGTTGAAAAGTTAAGGGTTGTTGGATAAAAAAAATATGATCATGATCCTGTGGGACTCTAAAGCAAAGTATTTGAAAGCTTAAGAATCTCCAAACTTTTTTCAAAAAACCATCAATTAAATGGCCAGGAACTTAAAGGTTCAGCCCCACTCTTTTTTTAAATAGATTGAACTCGATCACTACCAAACTATGATGTTGGAAGCAGTCAATGAGATAGTTAAAATTAATGAAAACTACAAATTTACAAGAAGAACACCAGAACAAGCCAAAAACTATATCAAAAAAAATTTAGAAACTAAGAATTTGAATTTAGAGAAATTTTAGGGGTAACGATCATGGAAATGAAAGAACTGGAAATCCAAATATTTGATGACCTTAAAGGGGATTATGAGGGTATAGAAAAAATTACAATGGAATCTGAACAAGAATTTCTGGTCTTTGCAGATGATGAAACACTTTGGAACATTTTTGAAGACATGATAAACGAATTCAGTTCCATAGAATTGGATGCAGAGAAGGGAGAAACTCATTTTTTAAGGATACAGATTTAATGTTGAGACCCAAAAAAATTTGAACACTTTTTAGCGATCCAAAATCGAATTTTCATGTATTGTATTGAATATATTCAATATTTATTTTAAAACATACCCTTTAACTTCTTAAAAACTCTAAACAAGGACTTGAAGTGTAAGCATTTATAAACAACGAATAATATAATATAATTTAATAGTAATGCTTTGCTTTTTGTAATATTGAAGATCATGTGATACGCTATGATTTGTGAAAACTGTGGTGCTGAGATAAGGAACAGAGAAAATTACTGTCCAAACTGTGGAATGGAAGTAATAAGCCCCTACAACAAATCAATAAAAGCCAGATACATGGCAGGGGAATACACAGAAGATCAAGGAAATTATTATTCAAGAAAAAAGCGTTCTAGAAGTGAAGAGGTTTATGTTGAAGAAACTGAGCCGCAGGTTTTGAAGGAAACTGAGCCGGAATTAGTTGAAGAATATTACGAGCCAGAACCCAAAGAAATTGAAGAGGAGGGTGGCGTTTCGGTTCTCACGGTTATAATACTATTTTTGATAGTGGCCCTTTTATTTGGATTTGTAATTGGAATACTGATTTTCTCAGGATTCTTACACTCTCTACCCGGATTTTCTAAGCTTTAATATAAATTTTGAATTGAATATTCATTTTGAATGTTTTCCCAGTATTTATAAAAAATGGGGGTTTTAGGAAATTTTATCCAAACAGTTGTTTAAAATGAAACTTCCACCTTCAATTCTTCTTGTGAGTTCTGCTGTTAATTCTCGTGCCCTTTTTATGTCGGATTGTCTGCAAATAATTGGCATATCATAAGTTTTATTTTCTATATCAAAACTCACACTACCAGTTTCCATTATGAATGCTTGATTTGGACAGGAGTGCACGCACATTCCGCAGCCGAAACATTTTTTCAGGTTCAAATTATCTGAATAGGCCCCTGTTGGACATCTTTCCCTCACAACACAGTTCTCACATTTAACACATTTCTCAGGATGATAAACAGGTCTTTCATCAGAATTATCCCACACTTCTCCATAGTTGGTTGAGGATAAAACACTGTGTCTACCTCGAATATCTGTAATTGGGAGAACTATGTCCCTGTTTAATATGAATGTTTCTTTGAAGATTTCACTATCAAGTACTGGTATGGCACATGCAACACTGTCAAATACTTCGGGACCTGCTCCTGTTTGGAATCCTCCAAAGAAATGAGGATCCATCTGCTTCATATCTCCAGTGATCATTAAGTTAGGTTTTTCAGGACTGCTACGAGTTCCACTTCCTATGATAATACTTTCAGCTCCATTTAATAGTATTTTAGACCCTGCACAAATGGTTTTCATAACAGGATCGTTTTGTAATGGATTGAGCTGACCACAGCCAGAGATAGATAATCCTTTAAACGGACCTTCCATATCTACAGCATGGAATATTGATGAGATCAATTCTTCTGATGGATTGGTGAATGAGTTATAATTCTTAAATGCCATTCTTGTACCTAGCATCTGAGCAGTACCTATATCATCCACGGTAACAGTTTTTTTGAAGGTTTTTCCATCTATGGATTCTACTTCCACTTCAATATCATTCCCTGCAACAATATCCTTAAAGAGGAAACCTCCACCATATTTTTCATCTTCACTACTGTGTGATGTTCCATATATGACCAGATCAACTGATCCAAGCCATTCATTAGGACAAGGCCCAGGAAAACCTGGAACGCCATTTAAACTGATTTTGTTGGCTTTTTTAAATGCACCAGGATCTGAAACAGGAACATGGAGCACTGCGGCAGTTCCAGACATGATACCACATGTTCCTGTGGTAACAACATCTACATCTTCTGCCTTGGGTGTCTCACCCTCTTTGATAAGGTTTGATATTTCCTCTGCGCTTAGCACGTTGGCATTTCCAGCTTTAATTTTTTTATTAATTTCTTCCACACTGCGGATCTTCAATTTAATATCTCCACTAAACTCTTTTCTTATTAGATGTAATGTATAAAAAATATATTTCCTAAAACATATTCATGGTTTAAATTCCATTTTAAGTAAATATGTTTAATGTTCTGTTATTAAGGCTTTAAATTTTGAAGGTACTGATAAAAAAAATTTTAGATTAAATATTTCATATTTAGCAGTTCTTTTATCAGCCTAGAACTTTTTCATGATAGGAATGATTTTTAAATCAAAAAAATAAAAATTGGCTAATTTGGGGTTTATCTAACTCTTCCCATGCCGGAATACTGTCTGTAACCTCCGCCAATGATCCAGAGTATCAGTGCACCAACAACACCGTATTTAATGGGATAAAAACCAAAAACACCTAATAAAAGTACTATAAGTCCCACAACACCCATGATGTATAGTATAAAATTTATTTGATTTTCTTCCATATTTTGTTTTCCTCCAAATTTTACATTTTAATGCTCACATAATCTTATTATAATCATGGAAATTTATATTCTTCGTGTTATGGAAAAAATGGGTGGAGTGTGGATGAAAGTTTGTTTTCCACAGTTTGATAATTCTGTTTAACCACTTTTCAAGATTTCTTTGATGGTTTTAAGTGCAGAATTTAGAGCTTCTTCCATCTTGTCATGGTTTTTACCAGCACCCTGTGCAAGGTTTGGTCTTCCACCTCCACCTCCACCTAACAGGGCAGCTGCGTCCTTGATAATACTGTTTATTTTCAAACCCCTGTCAAGGGCTTTGGTAGAGGAGCCCCCTACGATCTTACCTTCGGTGTTTCCAACCACAACCACGTCAACTCCATTCACATCTTCAGTCATGTCTGTGACGATTCCAATGAGTTCGTTCATATCTGCATCCATGAGTTGGGTGAGTACAGTGAGATCAGATATTTCAACTGCCAGATCCCTTATGCTTCCAACTTTGAGGGTAGCAATTTCATCCTTGAGTTTGGTGTTCTCATTTTTGTATGCCTTCCATTCCTTGAAAAATCTTTCACAGGTTTTTGGAAGTTGTTCAAGTGGCACCTTGAAGATCTCACTGCTTTCTTTGAGTATTTCATCGTTCCTTTGAACCGCATCTATGGCAGATTTTCCAGCTGAGAACTCGAGCCTTTCAACTCCATCCTGAATTCTTTCGGTTCTGGTAATTTTTATCAGACCAATTTCGCCCGTGTATTTAACATGTGTACCTGCACAAGCTTGAACATCAATTTCATCTATTTTAACTGTTCTGATATTTGCACCTGGAACCACACCTCCCTGGTAAAGTTTGAATCCGTACTTTTTCTCTGCCTTGGTACGGTTCATCCAGGTGGTGTGTACCTGATAATTGTTCATAACATAACTGTTGGCAATCTTCTCGATCTCCCTGAGTTCACTGATACTGATACGTTTGTAGTGTGAAAGATCGATCCTTGACTTTTTAACTCCCTTTTGTGCCCCTGCCTGCCAAATATGATTTCCCAGAACTTCACGTGCAGCGGCCACTATTAAATGGGTTGCGGTGTGGTTTTGGGTGAGTGAAGTTCTTCTCTCAGGATCTATGCTTCCTGTAATCCGGGATCCAGTAAATGATTTGAGTTTTTCAATATCTTCAGGTTCCATCCTGTGTAAAACAACACCCTGAATTTTTTCAACACTTAAAACATTATATTTTTCCTTATTACCCTTAACCCTTATGTATCCAATGTCTGATGGTTGTCCTCCACCTTCAGGATAGAATATGGTACGATCCAGAACTACGTTGTTTTCATAAAATCCTAGAAGTCCGGCTTCAAACTCTGTTTTACGACTGTGTTCATAGAATACGAGTTCTGTTTCAATGAACTTGATTTCGATGTCCTGTTTTTTATCTTTCTTCTCTGCTTCATGTTCCTCTGCAACCAAAGTGTAAAAATTGTCTGGAACAGCGGCATTAAAGTTTTCTTCGGAGGCGATTTCTTCGATGGTTTCAGGAGGCATTCCATGGGAATCATACAACTTTATCAAAGTTTCAACTGGAATCTCTTCAAGCTTTTCATTCTTAAGATCCTGGATAGTTTTCTTAACCAACTGTCTTCCCTTTGAAACAGTTTTGGTGTAACGCTTTTCTTCGAGGGTCACCACATTTAATATGTGCTGTTTTCGTTCTTCGATCTCTGGATAGGTTTTAGATAAAAATTCCAGTTGAATTTCCATTATGTCTCCAAGGGATTCCTTCAACCCAAGATCTTTCATGAAACGTATGGTTCTTCGAAGTATGAGTCTGGCTAAATAGCCTTCCTTCACATTTGATGGAATGACACCATCTGTAAGCATGAAGCACAAGCAGCGGGTGTGATCCGCAATAACGTACACAGCTTCCATGGGTTCGGTGGCTTTTTTCAGTTCTTCCATGGTAATTCCAAGCTTCTCTGCCACCCTCCGTCGAAGCTCTTTTAAATCTGCAATGTCTTCGATATCCATCATTCCAGCGATTCTAGCATTTTCAGCCAGTACAGCTTCATTTAACTCAACGCCTGCAAGTTCTTTTATCTGGCTTATCACAGGACCAAAGGATGCATCGTAGGCAGTGGGTGTGCCTTGGGATATCCATGCAAATCTTTCCAGACCATATCCAGTGTCCACAATTTTCAGTGGAATTTCCTTCAAACCATCTTCTGTGGTTTTGTACTGTATGAAAACCAGTGTTGCAAGCTCCACTCCCCTGACACATATCTCGTAACAGGGCCCAGCATTTCCACCGCCTTCCCACCATGATTCTATATAGGTTATTTCGGATGGATCAATTCCTATGTGTTCTATGAAGTCATGACAATATTTCACTGTTTCATCTTTCCAGTAAACCTCATCATCAGGTTGGTTAAATGCATGATGTGCTCCCATTGTAAAACAGGTCATGTGTCTGCCAGTTCTTCCGACGTTATCAACATCGTTCAATCTGATGGATGGTTGTGCTATAACCAATGGATTGGCTGGAGGCTCAACTAGGCCCGAAGTTACCCACGGCTGAAAATCATAGATGGATGCTCCAACAAGAAAAACATCATCTCTCCATCTTTTGGCAAGCACAGGATACCTTGTTATTGGTGTGTGACCTCTTTCCTTGAAAAAATCATTGAACTCCTTCTGGATCTGGTAGAGATCATATTTTACGGAGGTTGCAGGATTTCCTATGAATTCATAGCTGTCGCAGGGTGCATCTCCAC
Organism: Methanobacterium sp. ERen5; assembly: GCA_024167805.1. Classification (GTDB taxonomy): domain Archaea; phylum Methanobacteriota; class Methanobacteria; order Methanobacteriales; family Methanobacteriaceae; genus Methanobacterium_B. The sequence continues at coordinate 1,639,494 of CP099988.1, forward strand.
AGGTAGATCTTTCACCTATCGACCAAAAGTCGTTTCCACAAGTTTCACATGTTTTTTTAGTATATCCTAATTCTTCTAATTGGCGAGACATGATAATCAACGTTAACAATCTTTTAATTACATTTTTTTATTGACTCGTTAAATAAAGATTTAAATCCCAATATTTGGATGTAAAGATCTATTTTTAGAGATTCATTAAAACAGTCATTTCAATTCAATGATCTAGTTGATCTTAATTTGATAAAAACTTGTTTAAATAGTTTTGAAAAAGCAAAAAATACAGTTTGAACAATAAAATTAAGGGGATGCAAATGATTAATTGAAATTTAAAAATAAAAATTAAGAAAGGATTCGGACCATTAAAACTGATTTTAAAGATCCGAAAAAAGAAAAGAATTTATCCGAAGAGTGCGCCTAGACCGGCTGCTGCTTCTTCTTCTTTTTCTTCTTCTTCCTCTTCCTCTTCTTCTTCCTCAGCTGCTGCTGGGGCTGCGGCTGCTGCTACTGGAGCTGCTGCTGCTACTGCGGTTTTTTCCATTGCTTCTTCGATGTCGACATCTTCGAGAGCTGCAATTAATGCTTTAACTCTTGCGTCGTCTACTTCTGCGCCTGCTGCTTCTAAAACCTTCTTCACATTTTCTTCGCTAATTTCCTGACCTGTTGTGTGCAATAACATTGCTGTGTATATATATTCCATGAGATCACCTCAAAGTTTAAATTTTGTTTAGTTTTAATAAATTTTTTAAATTCAATTTTAACTTAGCCAAATAGAGCTCCAAGACCTGCTGCTGCATCTCCTTCCTCTTCTTCAGCTTCTTCTTCATCTTCTGGTTCGTCGTTGTTACCTTCAGGGGTTTCAACTTTAGCTGCAGTTGAACTCAATTTTTCTTTAAGCTCGTCATCAACAGCATTTTCATCCTTGGCAGATACTTCTGATGCTACTGCAAGCATCTGTGCGTATGCTTTGGCCAATAAGATGTCCCTTGTTTTTTCGTTTAATATTTCTGCGTTTAAAGCAAGGTTCAATGACTGTGAAACAGCTTTCTGTATTATGAGTGGTGTAGATTCCTTGTTGAAGATTACAGCTTCGACTGATAAGTTCAGTGCTTGTGTAAATGCTTTCTGGACATCTGCTAAAGTTTTTTCCTCGTCAACTGTCAATAGATCAGATGTGTAAATAGTCTCTGCTTCATAGGCAGCTCTGAGATCGATTCCTACTTCTAGCGGGAAAATTTCAAGCCTTGTAAGTATGCTTGCAACTTCCCTAGGAATGACTTCTCCGGCTTCAACAATGACCTTATCATTGGTGATAACTATTTTTCCCTTCTCTATTTTGGCAGGTATTCCTGCCTTTTGAAGTTCACCAAGTATTGGACCAGGTTTGAATGCAGTATCGCCCTTAGGAACAATTATGTCTTCAGGTGCTATACTTCCAGCCTTTGCAGGTGCTGGTGTTTTACTGTTCTCTAGAATCTTGTAGAGTTTGAATGGATTCATATTGGTGAATATTAGGGCTGGTTGCCCTTCCATGTAGTCTTCAAGAGTTTCTATCTGGGCTTTTTCACTGTCGTTCAATGCAAGGCTCATTAAAGTTTTCCTTGACATTTTCAGAGTAGCACTGTCTTTGAGTGTTCTTCTCATTTGTTGGAGCTGAGGGGCTGGTATATCTGCAAGGTTTGCCATACCCACAACTTCATAGCTGTTTATAAGGTCCTTGAGGTTTGCTACTTCATCCTTTTTCCATTCAGCAACATGAGGCATTATACCACCCTCGCTACTGGGCCCATGGTTGTTTTAATGTACATGGACTTTATCTGACTTCTGCCCTTCTCAAGTTTTTGATCCAGTATTTGAAGAATTGCTTCAATATTCTCAGCAATCTGTTCATCGTCCATCTCTTGCGAGCCGACAATTGCCTGGATAACTGGCTGGTCTTTAATTCTTACTTTTGCTGTATTTTTTAATCTCTCCATCAGCGGTTCTGGTTTTGCTGATGCAGGAACTGGTTTTGGCATTTTCTTTCTAGGTCCTAAAACTGGTCCTAAGAATCTACCCACAAGTGGCATGAAATCTGCCTGGGCAACAAAGAAATCATTCTGGTTAGCAACTTTTTTAGCTGCTTTCCTGTCTTTACCAAAGCTTTCTAAACCTTCTTTGGTAATTACAAGGCTTGCACCAGCATTTTCTGCCTGAAGTGCCAGTTCTCCATCTGCAATAAAGACGACCGAAACGTCTTTACCACGGCCGTTTGGGAGAAATACTTCTTCATCTATACGGTTTTCTGGCTTTTTCACGTCAAAATCCTTGATTGTGATGACCACATCAATGGATTGTGTGAAGTTCCTCGGCTTTGAATCCTCTTTAGCCTTCTTCACCGCTTCCAATATCTCTTCTTTCATCTAATTCCTCCATGAACTTTATTTTCAAAAGTTCACACGAATTATTTTTTATCTATTGTGTTGTGTTCAATGATATGATTTGCCATATCTATGAAATTGAATTTGTGAAATGTTTTTGATCTGTAAATATGATCATTGAATTATCATTACATAAAAGCATTATCATCAGAACTGTAAACAAAAAAATGAAATAAACTTAGGCGTTTTGGACGAGTGTTTCGTCGTAAACTCCCTGATCTATCTCTTTCTGCACGTCTCTAGGATCTTTTCCTTCGACTGTTATTCCCATGCTCACGCATGTTCCAATAACTTCTTTTGCAGCATTTTTGTAGTCATTTGATAGAAGTGCATCGAACTTCATACGTGCGATTTTCAATGCCTGTTCAACCTTGAGATCTGCAACCTTTTCAAGTCCAGGATCTGTTGAACCCTTCTCAATTTTAAGTTCATCAATGATGAGTGCTGTTGTAGGTGGAGTACCAACTGTGACTTCAAATTCTTTGGTTCCAATATCTACGATTACCTTTACAGGTACTTTCATACCTTCAAAGTCGGATGTTTTTTTGTTTATCTGCTCAACAACCTGCATCATGTTAATGCCTAGCGGACCTATTGCTGGACCCAATGGTGGTCCTGGTGTTGCTTTTCCGCCGTCTATAAGAATTTCTACGGTTTCTTTTGCCATTAATCTGCCTCCTTCTGTATTAATCTGATTTGATCACCTTTAACTGTAACTGGGATTGGTACTGCTGCTTCTATCAGTTCCAAAACAACATCTTCTTTGGATTCATCGATCCTGACAACTTTAGCTTTCTCCCCTTTAAATGGACCGGATATGAGTTCGACAATACTTCCCTTTTGAACCGATGCAAGTATTGGCTCCGGATTTAGAAAGCTTTTAACTTCTTCGTAGGGTATTTCACCCTCTATTGCACCCTTCATATGTGGCACTTTAAAGGCTGGATTCTGCATATCGATCTTGGTTGAAGATTCAACTAAAATGTAACCCCTTAGGCTTTCGGGAACAAGAATAGAATGGACTTCAATCCCACTATTTTTAACGTTTCTGCCGATTATTCTTGCAACGTTTTTTTCCTGACCTACAAGGGTTCTTATTGCATAAATCAAACTATCACTAACCTTCAAAAAATTTTATTAAATAGACTATGAGTTAATTAATTTTATGATCTTCAAATTTTTTATATACCAGATAAAAGCTGCGCTCCTATACTTATTATAAAACCTATGGCGCCTATTATAATGACACCTATTCCTGTTATTTTTGCTACGTTCAAAAATTCTTCTCTGCCAGGCTTTCTGGATACATGCAGAACTCTTTGACAGAGTTTTATAAAATCGACTAGAGACTTTTTATTCAAGTTCATGGAAATACCCACTTCAATTATAATTTATAGAGAATGAGAATTTTTAAAATTTAAATAGATCACATTAGGAGGGTATGGTTTAGAGATTTATAAACCTTTCCATTTATTGGAGATGGTAATCACTAAACTCATAGGAGATTAGGGTAGGGAATTAATTGTAACCGGTTTTTCCTTTAAAATTAATTGAAGGTCAGTTTAAAAAACGCCATCAATAAATTCTTCTAATGAAGATTCAGGAACACTTTCGCGTTGTTTTTCCTCAACGTACTCTTTTTCACCAGGCATTCCAAATATGTGTGGAGATTTAACACCCGCAACAACAATGGTTGTCCTGATGACATTTTCTAAGTCTTCCTGTATCTGAGTACCCCATATTATGTTTGCATCTGGATCCAGTTCGTCTGCTACGATCTGTACCACCTTCTCAGCCTCATGTAAGGTGAGATCAGAACTTCCACATATGTTAATGAGTGCCCCTTTAGCATTGGATATATCCAGATCCAGTAGTGGACTGTTTAAAGCTTCGTGAACAGATTCAATTGCCCTGTCTCCAGAGTCAGATTCACCCATTCCGATCATGGCCATGCCAGATCCCATCATGATGCTTCTGATATCTGCAAAGTCGAGACTAACCAAACCAGGTTTGGTAATGAGTTCTGTTATTCCCTTAACAGCTCTTCCAAGGAGCTCATCAGCAACCATGAATGCCTTGTTGATTGGCAAGTTTGGTGCCACTTCGAGCAGTTTATCGTTTGGAATGACTATTACGGTGTCTGCAGCATCTTGAAGTTTTTCAAGCCCTTTTTCTGCATTTTCGCGTCTTCTCAGTCCTTCAGCACTGAATGGCATGGTGGCCACAGCGATTGTTAAGGCGCCTATTTTTTTGCTAACTTGGATATTACCGGTGCGGAACCTGTTCCAGTTCCTCCTCCTAAACCACAAGTAACAAAGACCATATCTGCCCCTTCGAGCTTTTCTTTGATCTGTTCTTCGCTTTCTTCAGCACTTTCTTCCCCGATATCAGGTATTCCACCTGCACCGAGTCCTCCGCATGTCGATCGTCCTATCAGTATTTTATGATCTGATTTGGAATAAAAGAGATCTTGTGCATCCGTGTTAACGGAAAGTGTGCCCGCACCTTCGACTCCTATTTCCGCGAGTCTTGAAACTGTGTTATTTCCAGCCCCTCCAGTTCCTACAACGAAAATTTTAGCCCGGCTTCGTTGGATAATCTCTTTTAGATCGCTGTCGATGTTGTCGTCAAATGAATTGCGCTCTTCCATGGTTGATCTTTCCTTTCTTTTTTCAGATTCCTTTATGGTATTGTTTATAAGAGATTTCAATTCCTACCCCCACAGCTAATGTTTTATTATGTTAATTGTGTTATTGGACCTACTCATATTTAAAAGCAACGGTATTTTTGGTCATAATTTACCACTGAACTATGATTTTTAACCCTTATCTTTCAATTCTTATTGAAAGATATGTACTATCCAATTCTGAACATGGATGTTTTTCAAGTTTATGATTGTGTTCAATTTTGGGGAAAATTTTGACAATAAAACCCTTCGAGACTAAGGTCGGGGCATTGCAATTATTTCATTTATTTTAAGGTCAAAAAAATTTCCCATGTGGGCTGGTTTCAAAACAATGGCAGAATCTAAACCTTTTCCAGTTCCTCCAACAGCGATAATTTCTGTATCAGTTGGGATAAGACCGGCGTCGGCTGTCATTATAGATATTTCCACACCGACTTTCACTCCTTGTGAAAAAAGACGTAATGTGGCAGCTATAATTTCTACGGGAGTTATTCCTCCAAATTTATTTGATATGCCTCGCCCAACTCCACTTAAAGAGTGTGATCCAACGAATGTTTTAACTCCACGTTTTTCTAATTCTGCTCTGTATTCTGGTTCAAGTTCTATGATATCTTCACCCTTAAAACCCGAGTGGTGTGTGACATTTACGATGTTGAGTTCAGGATCATCCAGGGCCTTAGCCAGTTTAACTGCCGAACTTCCAGTTGCAGAAGCAACAACAATATCCTTTATTCCAAGCTCTTTCCTTCTGGTCTTCACAAGTTGGATGAGTTCATCGGTATTTTCCTTTCCTGGCCTTTCAAAGTACTGAATAGTTTTTTCCATAACATACATCTCCTTTTTTAGGTTTAAAAGATCTATCTCATTAATTCTCAAATCTCATTAACGTATCCTACACTTTTACAGTGATGTAATTGTCTATGTACCATAGATATTAATGCTTCAGATGGTATGTTGAGTACTTCATAAAAAAATGAGATGTTGAAATGATGCATCTTGTGTTTAATTTAGATGAAACTGACAAAATCTTCATAATGATCTGGGTTTTATTGTTAGGGCTGAGTTGGTTGAACATGGGTTGAAATCCACAAATAGCCATGAGTCTTCTTTAAATTCAACCAATAAATTATATTTTCCAGGATCAAGATTTCGGTGTTGATCTCAGCTGTTGCTTTGCCTGTGAAATCTGTTTCTACTTTCTTCTCTAATACTTCATCATGGTCTTTTGTGTACAGATGGAAGTAAAGATCGTAATGGTTCATTGGATTATCCCATAAACCATTAACATAGTTTTCAGTCCATAACTGGGCTGATACAATCACTTTGTTTCCTTGATCACATGTTATTAGATCTACACCATCTAACTGTGTATGGAGATTGGTTGCAAACGCTGCAGGTGAAGCTAACAGCACTGTTAACATCTACATAAAAATTAGTTTTGAAATGTTTCCCTTAATTTTTTCCCTCCTACTGAATAAAATTGAACAATTTAAATTTAAAAGTTTAATCATAATAAAATTAACTAAACTATTATTCGAACTTGCTAGTTTTATTTAAAAATTTTTCATCTAAAAAAAATCAGGAATTCCTTCTTTCCAAGATTTAAATGGATTCCTATCTCAAAATATTCTCAGGGATTTTCATTTCATATCTCAGTAATTATTACAGGCTTAGAATGGGTGTACAAACCATTTCTCCATTTTTTGTTCATAGGCGGATGATGTTCGGGTAATGAATAAGCAAAATAAGTCCATACACGAAGCTAAAATTCATGTTAAAACCAAAAATAGTAAAGACAGCTTGGAGATATAGGATAATTTGAAAGTTTAGTTTAATGATAGAAGGTGAAAATTAAGCATATCCTGCATATTTAAAATATTCATAAATTTTTTAAGCAAGAAAAAAATCTAACTAGTGGAATGTACATAATTATATAATAGGTGATGCAATGAATGCATTTGATTTTCTTACAAAGGATCGTATAAAACCTTCCGATGAAGGTGTTACAATGATGTTAGACAAGGGAATGGGCCCTAACATGGTTGAAGACTTTTTAGAGATTTCTGGCAACTACGTTGATCTTGCCAAGTTTGGATGGGGAACTTCCGCAGTGCATGAAAGGGAACTCATAAAATACAAGATCGATACCTATATTTCCAACGATGTTGTACCTTACCCTGGAGGAACACTCTTTGAAAAGGCTTACATAACCAATAAATTCAATGAATTTTTAAAAGAAGCTCAAGAATTAGGATTTGGAGCTATAGAAATATCTGATGGTACAGTGGACATATCTGCCGCTGAAAGATCGGATATTATTGGAAGGGTTAAGGATGCAGGTTTCATGGTGCTGACTGAGGTTGGTAAGAAGGACCCGGCCAAGGACCATCTTCTGAGTCCAGATGATCGTGTGAAACTCGTTGAACAGGATCTGGAATCTGGAGCAGATAAGGTCATTATTGAAGCCAGAGAAGGTGGAAAAGATTTAGGGATCTACAATGGCAAGGGTGAAGTTAAAGAAGATGATATGCAGGTTTTAATAGATGCCCTTGATGTGAACCAATTGATTTGGGAAGCTCCACAAAAAAATCAGCAGACCTACATGATACTCAAATTTGGACCCAACGTGAACCTTGGAAACATAGCACCTGAAGAGGTCACCGCACTTGAAACAATGAGAAGAGGTTTAAGAGGGGATACTTTGGGTAAGGTGAGTTTTTGATGATTGATAAGGTTACTGTTCTTGGTGGTTACAACAAACAGGGAGAAGAAGAACCTGTTAAAAAAGTTGTGATTAAAAAAGGAGAAATAGTAGGTGTGGTTGGTCCAACTGGCAGTGGTAAAAGCTCTTTAATAGGAGATATTGAACAATTAGCTCAGAAAGACACATTTTCCAAGCGGAAAATTCTTGTAAATGATGAAAAACCCAGTTATGATGATAGAACCAATCCAAGAAAGAAAATGGTGGCCCAGTTATCTCAAAATATGAATTTCCTAGCTGATATGGAGGTAGGTGATTTTCTCAATCTTCATGCAAAATGCAGAGGTGCAAGCAGCAAGTGTGCAGATGCAGTTATAAAACTTGCAAACACACTGACAGGAGAACCAATAAAAAAGGAACATGAACTCACCATACTCAGTGGTGGACAGTCAAGGGCATTGATGGTGGCAGACGTTGCAATCATCAGTGATTCACCCATAGTTCTCATTGATGAAATTGAAAATGCAGGTATAAGAAAACATGACGCCTTAAATGTGCTATCTGGACATGGTAAAATAGTGATGGTGGTTACACATGATCCAGTACTTGCACTCATGACAGACAGGAGGATAGTGATGCGATCCGGTGGAATGGAAAAGGTGATCTCAACCACAGAATCTGAAAAGACCATATCCAAGAAACTGAACAGAATAGATGATCTGTTACTGAATTTAAGGGACAAGGTCAGAAATGGTGATGTCATAGAGGACATCAATATGGATGGTGTGAACTTATGAGAATGATTATCGTTGCAGGAACACCGGGTTCAGGTAAAACTGCAGTGCTCATACATGCTCTCCGCAGCCTTAAAGAAAGGGATCTTAAATCTTCAGTTGTCAAGATAGACTGTCTTTACACAGATGATGGTAAGAAGTTTGAGAGTATTGGAATTCCAACCAAGGTAGGGCTTTCCATGGATATGTGCCCAGACCACTTTGCAATCTACAACATCGAGGACATGATTGAATGGGCCCAAGAAAATGATTCAGAATGTTTAATAGTTGAAACTGCAGGATTGTGTCATAGATGTGCTCCTTACACATTAAACAGTTTAGGAGTTTGTGTCATAGATGCTACAAGCGGACCAAACACTCCACTCAAGGTTGGGCCGTTTTTAAGCACAGCAGACATTGCAGTGATTACCAAGGGCGACATGATATCACAGGCAGAAAGGGAAATATTCAGAGAAAGGGTTCTGGAAGTAAATCCTAAATGCAAGGTAATAGATGCAAATGGCCTGTCAGGACAGGGTTGTATGGAACTTGCGGAAGAAATTTACCAAACAGAAGAAGTTTCCCTTGAAGAGGAAAAATTAAGACATTCTGCACCACTGGCAGTTTGCACATTATGTGTCGGAGAAACCAAGGTCAACAAAAAACATCACAGGGGAATTCTCAGAAAAATTGACGGATTCCAGACCTACAAAGGTGAATAAAAATAGTTTTTTTATGGTGAAAACACATGAGTTCAGTAAATTCAGATCAGAGATCCAAGGTCACAAAACTACTACCTGGTTTTAACTGTGGAATATGTGGATACGCCCGATGCGAAGAATTTGCACATTCCCTTCTAAAAAGAAGTTCAGACCTTGGAAAGTGTAGATTCTTGTTTCAGGAAATATTTAATGAGAACAGAAATGAGCTTGAAGAATTTTTACAGAAGGAAAATATCATAGTCCCTGAAAAGAAGCCTGTGGGTGTTCTTGATGGTTATGAAGCAGATTTTATTTTGAATCCACTTCCCAAGGAGGAATCATGCCGTGAAGTTCTCTACCCCTTCACAAGAAAACTTCTTAAAAAAGATGATATCATCCGATACAGACCTCTTGGCTGTCCAATAACCCATTTTGCCAGAATATTGGATGAAGACAACGGTCTCATAACTGTGCACATGATAGGGCCTTGTCACAGAATGGATCCCGACAGTGAATTTGAGTACATGGACATTGGGATTTGTATGGTGGGAGGATTTGAAGGTTTGGTTGAAGGACCACTACCATCTGTTGGTGAAACAGTCAGATTTCTTCCAGGCCACTGCATGATGCAGAAGGTACATTCAGGTGTTGTTGTGCAAGTGGTTGGTAAAAGAGTTATTATAGAAGGCATAGACCTTAAAGTATGGGCCCCACCTGTTAAGGGTTCTGCAGATTAAATGGATCTGCTAGTGTCCCAACTATTTTTTTAAAAATTATTGGAAAGAAAACAAAATGGAGTACAGAACAATCCCGGTTAACACGGGTTATATTAAACCTAATGAGTCTTACGACATAATAATAGACAATGCTACAGATCTGCTTGAAGATGGGGACTTTCTGGTCATTTCAGAAACACCAATATCAGTTTCACAGGGAAGGCTGGTTGATGAATCTGAATTTAAACCATCCCTTCTTTCAATTCTTTTGGCAGATGTTTGGTCCAAATATTTATGGGGATACTTATTGGGTCCGGTATTTAGGATCAAACCTAGGACAATTAAGAACTTAAGAAAATTACCGCCAGAGGCAAGAACACATAAAAAGGTTATTCTTGAGTACTATGGAATTAAGCACGCTCTTAAACCTGCTTCAGAGGCAGGGGTGGATCTTAGTAACGTTCCCGGGTCAATGGTTTCGTTACTGCCAGATGATCCCACTGCTGTTTCAAAGGATATTTCATCTAAGATCCGGTTAAATCACGGGAAAAATGTGACTGTAATGATAATCGATACAGATGCAAGTTACCAAATATTCAACACCAAGTTCACTTCACTGCCAATTGCTGTTGAGGGTATACGTCCGGATATGGGGTTTTTTGGGTATTTAATCGGGAGGTTTTCGACTCTGCTTGGACCGACACCCCTTGGAATTTCAGAATCAATTGATCTAGAGCAGATATTGGAAATAGCAGATGCAGCAGAAAATTTTCATAAAAGTAATGAAACTGACATAGAAACAGTTTACGATATGAGCAAGGCATTTGAAGGGGATGTTGCAGATGTAACTATTGAGATGCTTGATTCTGTAAAACATACTCCTGCTGTGATAGTTCGGAGGATTAAAAAGCCGTGATTATTCGTATTTAACATGGTCTAAACTGGCTTCAACAAATTATAAATACTAATGTGTCCATATTATTTAGTACCAAAGTTAATAATCTTAAAACGAAACAAAATTAGATTTTACGTTAAAATTAATGATTTTTTAATGGTTTGAAGGCTTTGGAATGGAAATTTTTGATATTTGTTACTAACTACTTTGAATTTGTGTTTGGCTACATACTAGGGTACTGTAAATTCATGATTTCATACTAATTCCTTTAATAACTATGTTTGAAATCCTTATATCAAATTCCAAAGAACCAATTAAAGATGTGTGATAGGAGGGGCATTAATGCTTAAAGATCCAGCAGTTCAGGAAATTCTAATGGATATTACCAATGATGAACAGAGTAGTGTTTCAATCATTGAGTGTTTGTTAAATGGTAAAACAACAGATGAAGAAATTGCCGAAGAAACTGAAATAAGGTTGAATATTGTGAGAAAAGTGTTGTATAAATTATACGATGCAGGTATAGCAACTTACAAGCGAAGTAAAGACCCAGAAACCCAGTGGTATACTTATAGCTGGAAATTTGAGCAAGAAAAGGTTGCTGACATTGTAACTGAAAAGTTCGAAAAGTTTTCCCGAGAAATTGAAGAATCCTTGGAGTACGAAGAAGGAAACATGTTCTTTTCATGCAAGTTAAATGGACACCGTTATAAGTTTGATGAAGCAACAGAAAATAACTTTGAATGTCCAGAATGTGGTGGATCCCTGGAATATCAGGACAACTCCACGATAATAGTTGAATTAAAACAGATGATGGATAGAATTGCCTAAATAAACAATTTTTTTTGTATTCACCATTTTTTTCTATTTTTATTAACTAATTTTACAGAGGGAAATCATTGGATATAAACACATGCTTAAAAGCTTTGAACGATTATAACTGCCCTCCAAATGTTGTTGCTCATTCTAAGGCTGTTTCTAAAAAAGCTGTGGAAATAGCTAAAACCTACTCCGAAAATACTGATGCAACAGTAAATATGGAACAGGTGAAGTATGGTGCACTTGTACATGACATTGGCAGATCCAAAACCCATTCCATCCAACATGCTGTTGTAGGGGCTGAAATTCTGAGGGACCTTAACTTTCCAGAATCTTACATTAACATAACCCTTAAACATATTGGGGCAGGTATTCCCTGTGAAGAAGCAGAAGAACTTGGTTTACCCAAAGGAAATTACATCCCCACCACTATTGAAGAAAAAATTGTTGCACAAGCTGACAACCTGATTAGTGGAACAGTTGAGGTGGACTTAAGAATTGTTGTAAAGAAGTGGGAGGAAAGGTTTGGAAAGAACCACCCCGCAATTAAGAGGATTAAAAAATTGCATGAAGATCTTTTACTTGGATGACTCATATTTTTTCAGCTAATTCTACATTTGATTTTTCATGGTCCTTGAAACTGTTCTGATATTCCAATCTATCAATTTGGCAGTTTGGTCCCAGTGTAATATTTTTTCCTCTGACAATCTTTGCATGGGTGTATTCAAGATAAATTTCATCCCCTTCCATGGTATCAACTTCCAAGAAACCCTTGTTAGAACGGGGGGTCATCCTATTTTTCAGACCTAAAAAGCTGAATTTAGCATCCTTTTTTATTGTAATGTTGGTCCCGCCTATTTCTGATACTTTACATGGCCAGTACATGGTCAGTTCAAATATTTCTACGTTTAAAAGTCCATCAATTACAAATCCGCCCTCGATTTTGCAGATTTCAGCATTTAGATCTCCTTTTAATTCTAAACTTCCTTGAAATGATGCTTCATCTGCGAAGATGTCTCCTTGGAAATTTGATTCACCATAAACCTTTAGGTCAACTGTGTTTATTTGGCCGCCAAATTTGAATTGTCCCTTTACCATAACCTCTTCAGCAGTTAAATCTCCTTTAATCTCTCCAGTACCTAAAACTTCATATTTTTTACATTCTAGATCTCCATTTATCTGGCCACTTCCCTTGATACTAACGTCTCTAAATTTACCTCCACCAGAACTTCCCTGTCCGTAAATTTTTAAATCTGTTAAATTTTCCATATTAAACCCCTCCCTTAAAAAATCTTAATTTTTAATTCTTCAATTAATTCTGAAATATTCATAATTTCCATTATTTTTATGGTTTCTTCGAAGTGAACGTCCTTAGAATCTGGAACCATGCAGCAGCTTGATACTCCCATTTTCCTGAAGAATATAAGTTCACAATTTTTGCCCTTGAATTTTTGATATTTGTCACTGAATAGTTGAAACACAATTTTACCTTCAGAATGTCCTATTTTTCCTGATTTGAACATTTTATCCAGTAAATAAAGGGAAATAATTTGTTCAAAACGAAATTCATTAGTTTCACCATATTCTTCCCTACTGAACTCCAACGTAGCTTCTGAAACAATGTTACGATCCTTGAGTTCTTTCTCAGTCACTCTTTTTTCTGTTAAATCTGGCGATAACATGTCTGCAAGGCTGTCTAATGAAATATCATCCTTCATATTTTTTATTTTTTCAATTCTATCAATCACCTTGTACTTTGGAAAGAAAGTTTCCTGTCCTGTGAATGTGGATTTTTTTATGAACCATTCTTCTGGTATCAATTTTTTCCGTTTCCAGCGGTATAACTGCCCATATGAAATTCCAGTGATTTTTAACAATTCTTTTTTAGATATTAAATCTTGGTTCAATTGATCACCTCAAGACCATGTGATGTAACATAACATTGTTTCATTATTGTTGGTTTATGTTATATAAAATTTATTGTACAAGAACTGGATCATTGAAAACCTTATTTGAAACAATATCGATTTTAAAAAATATTTAAGATGAGAACTAATATTGATGTGATCCAACAAAGAAAAAAAGCACTTTTCAATTGATAAACTGGATAACATTTAATCATCTAAATTAGGTGAACCAATGGTTATAAACAAGAAGATAATAATTTTCACAGGACCCTCATTACAGCCCAAAGAAGCAGAAACAATTCTAAAAGCAGATTATCGCCCTCCGATAGCAAGGGGAGATATAATTCGGGCTTTAACTGATGAACCAGATATCATAGGAATCATTGATGGAGTTTTTCATAAGGAACCTGCAGTTTCCCACAAGGAAATTCTCGAAGCACTAAAAAAGGATGTTACAGTGGTTGGAGGGGCAAGTATGGGAGCATTACGGGCTTCAGAACTGGATGACTTTGGGATGGTTGGAGTAGGTCAGGTGTACACAGACTACAAAACTGGTGTGGTAGAATCTGATGATGATGTTGCCGTGGTTATAAACCCTGCTACAATGGAACAACTATCAGAAGCACTGATAAGTATAAACTACACCTTCAAAGCAGCCCTTAAACAAGGAGTGCTTAATAAACAAGACTACGATACATTGATTAAAACTGCTAAATCAATATATTATCCTAAAAGAAGCTATTCTAAAGTATTTGCTGAATCTGGACTTGAAAAATCCAAGGTAGAGCTGCTCCAAAAATTTTTAGAAGTACATGCAATTGATGTTAAGAGGATGGATGCTCTGGCAGTTCTGGATTACATCAAAAAAATAGCTATTTAAATCACCATTACCTAGTTAAGTTAATTCTTAACAAAATTTAGACCAAATTCATATAATAATTTCGGGAAAGGTTCAGATGGAAGTTGAAACAAAACTGCAAAACCTAAAGGATTACTTAAAGGATAAAAAGATTTTAATAGCCTTTTCAGGAGGGGCTGATAGTTCTTTGGTTGCAAAAATAGCATCAGAAGTATCAAAGAAATCACTTGCTGTTACAGTTGATAATGGAGTTATGCCCCAGGATTTTATTGCAAACGCAACTAAAATAGCCGGGGAACTCGGAATAAAACACAGGGTTGTTGAAGAAAATTATCTTAATGACTCCACATTTCGATCCAACCCTCCAAACAGGTGTTACATCTGTAAAACTAAAATGTACACCAAATTAGTAGAAATTGCAGGGGAAAATGATCTGGAAATTATGGACGGAACCAACATAACTGACCTGCTTGAGGACAGACCCGGCATAATTGTGAACTACGATCTGGAGATTAAAAGCCCACTTGTAATGGCAGGATTCACATCTGATGATGTTAAAGAAGCCTTAAACCAACTTAAAATAGAATATTCCCCATCAACCACTTGCATGGCAACCAGAATATCAAAGAATTCTGAGATCACGCCCAAGAAGATCAACAGATTGAAATATGCAGAGTCTCTGTTAAAGGGACTTTCTGGTTCGAGGGTGGTCAGGGTCAGAGATCAGGAGGATATGGCCATATTAGAAGTTGAAAATATTGAAAAACTTCTGAATTTAGGAGTGCTAAATCATCTTGATTCAGAGTTGAAGGCAGTGGGATTTAAACGTGTAACACTGGACATAAGTGGGCATGGTGATACAAAAAAGGAACTCGTGGTTTACAAACCATGTAAAGATGAGGCCAACAAGATAATGTTTGAAACCGAGCTTCCATACTCCATAAACATCAAACAAACATGTGCCGAACTTGAAAAAATTGGCAGTGTGAAATGCTCTGTTGAAATGGGAATCGCCATGCTGGAATCCGAAGGAAGAAATGTGACGGTGTTTAAAAATGGTAAGATCGTTGCAAGGAAGGTTGCTGATCAAGAAGATGCAGAACAACTCTTAATAGAAGTTTTACCTAAAATACGAAGGAATATTTAGAAATGATGAAACACTTAAAAAAGAATTAAAATATTAATTCATACTATTTTTTTAATTAAAACTAAAATGATTTGAAAATCTCAGATCTCCTTATGAACATCCTTTGAAAACTTCCTTCTGAAACTTGTTAACTTCTTGAAAAAGCCTCTGGAATCTGATCCTCCGATGGTTATAAATCTCCCACCTATGTCCACATCCATATTGTCTGCTTTGATGTTAGTTATCTCAACAACTATCTCTGATGCATCTTTCAACTCATCGTCTGCAGAGTAGGTGTAATCAATGGTCATGACATCATGGGGATAAACTTCATTTAAAGCCCTTTTTATGGTGAGTTCCATGACATTGAAGAAAGTTTCAAGTTCAGGGGCTTGTTCCCACCATAGGTTGGCCATGATCAATCTGAGGTTGATATCTTGGATAGATACATCACCCCTTTTCTTGGCAATTATTTTAATGGTTTCAGGGTTGGATTTGATCTTAATTATGGGTGTTTCTGACATTTTAATCATTTATGGCTTTTATTAAGTCGACGGCTCTTACTAATCCTACAAGGTCCCCTTCAACATCAATAACAGGAATTTGTTCGATGTTTCTTTGCCTCATTTTATTTGCACATTCTTGTACCGAGGTTTTCGTTGTAACTATAACTAAGTCTCTGTTTTCAACGTCTTTGACCTTTTTATCAGAGAATTTAAGATGATTCTTAATGACGTATAGCACACTCTTACTGTCCCAGGACCATTTATCCCCTTCAGTACCTACAGAAGTGTTGTGCACAGTTCTCTCAGAAACAACTTCACTTTCTTCGATAAAATCTGTTTCCGTAAGTATTCCTGTGAGTTTACCGTCGTTGTTCAATCCGAGAAGTACTTTTAGTCTGTAGTATCTCATTATCTCGAAGGCGACATTTAAAGGAGTACCCTCCCAGCTGGTTGGGATGTTTTGTATCATGTAATCCTCTGCAGGTTCCTGAATTTCCATCTTCCAGAGGGCTTTGTTAACCAGATCTGAAGCTGTTACAAGTCCTACTAACCTTCCTTCCTCAACTATGGGTATTCTTCTGATGTTGTTGTTGAACATCTTCTCTGCAACTGTTTTAACACTATCATCTGGTGATGCAGTAATGATGTCTCGAGTCATTATCAGTGCTATCTGTTCTTCATCAGGATTTTCAACAAGATCGGTTCTTGTTAGTACGCCTACCAATTGATCAGTTCCATTTTTTACAACAGGCAATCCAGATACTTTCTTCTTTCTCATGATTTCCAGGGCGTTTGCACGATTTCCAGGCACATGAACAGAGATGATATCCTTTGCCATTATTTCTTTTACAAGCATTTTATACACCAGCCATAAATAAAATTAAATAAAAAAATCAATAACCTAAAAAATTCCTAAATTAGTTTTTTTAATGCACAGCTAAAACAGGACACTTAGCAGATCTTACAACCTTTTCTGTGACACTTCCCAGCAGGAATCTGTCCAAACCATGTTTTCCGGAAGTTCCAATCACAACCAGATCAACATCTTCTTTTTCAATTGTTTTGAGTATAACATCTGCGGGTGAACCTTCCTTTGTTTTGAGGGTTACTTTCAGTTCCCCTTCCTCAACAGATTCTTTACTCGCCATTTCAAATATGTGTTCTAGTGCCTGTTTTCCTTCTTCTTTGAGCATATCCTTTATTCTGACTATGAGATCCTCTGCAGGCAATCCAACGAGTGATGAGGTTTCTATAACATTTAATGCAACTATTTCGGCTCCACTAGCGTTAGCTATCCATATTGCGTGTTCTGCAGCTTTATTTGCAAATTCTGAACCATCTGTTGGTAAAAGTATTTTTTTGTACAATCGGTTCACCTCTCCATGATTTTTTTAGAGTAATAAACTACTGTTTCTCCAAATCATAATCAATTCTATTGGTATTTGGTCTTCATACCATATAAATATTCGATTGGTTGGTTTCACAAAACCAATTAGTTAATATTTATATTGAATATATTATTAATAGGTCTTTGTTCACCACACAAAATTAGAAAAAATTAAAGTCCTAAAACAGTTTTTCCATTCATGTAGGGGATTAAAACTTCTGGAACTTTAATTGTACCATCTTCTTGTTGATAGTTTTCTAGGATGCAGCAAATGGTTCTTTCTGTTGCAATTGCGGTACTGTTGAGGGTGTGGCACATTTTCAATGAATCTGAATCACCATGAATACCGTAGCGTGCATTCAATTTACGGGCCTGATAATCTCCACAGTTGGTACAAGATACCAGTTCTCTGTAGGTTGAAGACCCTGGGAACCAGGCTTCAAGATCATATTTCTTAGCAGCATTATCATTCAACTCACCCGAAACAATGGATACAATTCTGTATGGAAGTCCGAGTTTTTGGTAGATGAGCTCTGCATTTTCAAGCAGTTCCTGATGCAGATCCCTTGAAGATTCAGCATCACAGAATATGAACTGTTCAATTTTTTCAAACTGGTGAACCCTGAAAATTCCAAGTGTATCCCTACCATGGGATCCTGCTTCCTTCCTAAAGCAAGTAGATAGGCCGCAATATTTGCGTGGTAACGTTCTTTCATCTATTATTTCGCCACGGTGTAGGGCTGCTAGGGTTTGTTCAGATGTTGCTATCATGAAGAGATCTTCACCTTCGATCTTGTAGAGTGTCTCTTCAAAATCTGCAAGTTCTGCAGTTTCCTTGATTACATCGTGTTTGATGAGGAAGGGTGTTTGAAATATTTCGTAGCCCTTCTTAGAAAGGGTGTCCATTGCAAATTTTAGGAGGGCCATGTTGAGGTATACGATATCTTCCTTCAAGTAATAGAATCTGGATCCTGAAACTTCTGCAGCTCGTTTAAATTCTGCACCATCAATGGTTTCAATTAAATCCACATGATTTGCAGGTTCAAATGAGAATGATGGCATATCACCAAATTCAGATATAACTCGGTTATCTTCTTCTGTTTCAGATACTGGAACATCAGAATCTAAAAGGTTTCCAACTTTGTACCTGAACTCATCCCTGGCCTCGATGTACTCTGAAATTTTTGGTTCCAGTTCATTAATTTCCTTTGAAATTTCCTTGGCCCTATTTTGTAGAACTTTGAGCTCATCTTTTCCCTGTTTTCTTGCTTCGTTGAATGATTTGGATAATTTGTTTCGCTCTGCACGAAATTCGTTGAGTTTTTTTAAACCATTTCTCCATTTGAGATCCAATTCAATTACTTTTTCTACATTTTCAGTAGTTCTGAAACGTTTTTTTTCTGATTCAAGAATTAAATCAGGATTTTCCCTGAAAAGTTTAATATCTAACATGGTATCATCGTGTCTTAATTAATTGTAAAAGATTTTTCTTTCAATTGAAATTAGAATTATATTTATTATTAAGTTTATCAAGTTATTTAATGGTTTAAAGCCCGGAATAGTTGGGCAGAACAACAGACCAATTGGTTCAAGCACCAAATACTATTGAACCATCCTTGATCAAAGTGTTAATACCTTTAGATCCTGTCCTATTTATGATTGATAGGATAGGATCTCCGGACACACCTTTAATTAGCATTATATCTGCAATTTTACCTTCTTCTATGACTCCGATATCGAGTCCTAATGCTTTTGCAGGGTTAACTGTTGCCATCTTAAAAATTTCAAGTGGATCTATGTGGGTTTTGTAAATACCCCTGGTAACCTTCAATGCATATTCCATCTCAGAAAACATGTTTGGGGAGTTGAACATCAGGTTATCGGTACCAAGTGCTACATTCACTCCATTGTCGAGCATGGCTTTTATTGGGGGAATTCCCACTGAAAGAGCGCCATTGGATCTTGGACAAGAAACAACTGTGGCATTTGACCTTCCAACAGTTTCAAGGTCGTGGTCTATGGGTTCAGTCATGTGGATCAAAAGTTTGAAACCCGCATCTACAGCCCTTTGAATTTCGGTTTTTCCATGAATATTAAGTGAGTCACTTTGTAACTTCAAATACTCTGCCACATGTATGGCTGAAAGCTTACCATTTTCATCACAGGTTTCCACAATGAGTCTGGCAACATCATCTTTAATTTCACCAAAACCACTTAAACCAATGCCATCGCAGTGATTTAATATTTCCATGGCTGCCAACTTAATTTCGACTAGGTCGTCAGATTCTTGAAATGAGGCATGCCTTCCGAGGACAATTTTTCTTATTGGAATATTTTGGGATGCGTTTTCCAGAATTTCAATTCCTTCAACACCACCTTCACGAAAGTCAACGAAGGTAGTTGTGCCTGTTTGAAGCATTTCTTCCATGGAGTTTCTCATGGAAATCATCATTTCTTTTGAAGATGTTTCGCCGAGTATTCGGTGTTTAATTCCATTTGGTGGTTTCACTATCTTCTCAATGGGTTCTCCATCACCAACATCCTTGGCTACAGAATCTCCAATGTGTATATGGGAATTTATTAGGGTTGGGGCAGCAACACAGTTTTGTCCATCAATCACCCTTCCCTTCGAACCTCTGGGAGTTAACTCAACAATTTCATTATCCTGAATGATGATGTTCAATTTTTGAATTTCCATGGCCTCGCTACAGAGGACCTTGGCATTTTTAATGGTGATCATCAGAATAAATTATTTTAATTGTAGTATTTGAGTGTTGGCAAAAATTAATTTAAGACCAGATGAAATTCTTGAATTTATTTTTTTTGGTAGGCATAAAAAAGAAAATTTGATGGGAAAAAGAATTGGTTTAATTGGAATGGTATTCATTAAGAGATTTAATGCCAATTTCTCCTTCTTTCACATGTTCAATTGCTGTTAACACTGCACGTGCACCTGCAAGTGTTGTAACATATGGTATTCCCATTTCAATTGCCATTCTTCGGATGTAATATCCATCATCTGCTGATTGTTTTCCTGATGGTGTGTTGACTATGAGATCTATTTCTCCCTTGACAACTGCATCCCTTATGTTTGGAGATCCCTGACTCACCTTGCGTATGGTGTCGATGTTGACATAGCTTTCTACTGCTTGTGCAGTTCCATTGGTCGCTACCAGTTCGAATCCAAGATTCTCTGCCTTTTCAACAATGTCTTGAATGCTGTTTTTATCAGAGTCCCTCACGCTTATGAATAGTTTACCCTTTTTAGGAAGTTCCATTCCTGCAGAGAGTTGGGCTTTGTAGTAGGATACACCGAAATTTTCGTCTATACCCATACTTTCCCCTGTTGATTTCATTTCTGGACCGAGTACAGAGTCTGCTGCGGGTAGTTTTATGAATGGGAATATGGATTCCTTAACAGACACATGGTTTACCACAATTTCATCCTCCAATCCAAGGTCTTTGAGTTTGTACCCCACCATTAACATGGCTGCAATTTTGGCCAGTGGAACTCCAACTGCTTTACTTACAAATGGAACAGTTCTGCTGGCTCTTGGGTTGGCTTCAAGTATGTAAACCTTTTCATCCTTCACAGCGTACTGGATGTTCATGAGTCCCACAACTTCCAGTTCCAGAGCGAGTCTGGTCGTGTACTCCTTCATGGTATCTAAAACTTCTTTAGATATGCTCTGTGGAGGTATAACACATGCAGAATCTCCTGAATGCACTCCTGCTTCTTCGATGTGTTCCATTATACCGCCTATGAACACGTCCTCCCCATCTGAAAGGGCGTCAACATCTATTTCTATGGCGTCTTCAAGGAACTTGTCAACTAGAATTGGATGTTCTGGTGATATCTTCACTGCTTCCTTCATGTACCTTTTGAGTTCATGGGCATCGTAGACAATTTCCATGGCCCTTCCACCTAGAACATAGGAAGGTCTAACAAGTACAGGGTATCCAATTTTATCTGCAACCAACTTGGCATCTTCGAAGGAGTGCGCAATTCCGTAGTCTGCCTGGGGAATTTTAAGAAGATTCAATACTTCGGTGAAACGTTCACGATCCTCTACCCTGTCAATACTTTCATGTGCAGTTCCAAGTATTTGAATACCTTCCTCTGCAAGAGGTACTGCAAGATTTATGGATGTTTGTCCTCCAAACTGTACTACGACTCCGTCGGGTTTTTCCTTGTCCATGATGCTCATGACGTCTTCGAGTGTTAAAGGTTCGAAGTAAAGTTTGTTAGATATATCGTAATCAGTACTCACTGTTTCAGGGTTGTTATTTATAATAATGGTCTCTATTCCTTCATCTTTAAGAGCCAATGATGCATGAACACAACAGTAATCAAATTCAATTCCCTGTCCAATTCTGATTGGTCCTGCACCAATAATAACAACCTTTTTCTTATCATGGGATACAGTTACTTCGTCTTCACCTTCGTAGGTACCGTAGTAATATGGTGTTTTGGCTTCAAATTCTGCAGCACATGTATCAACCATTTTATAGGTTGGAACAATTCCCTTTTCCCTTCTCAAATCCCTTATTGATTTTTCAGGGATTGATGTTATTTTAGACAAGGTTTTATCAGAGAATCCCATTTTCTTGGCTTTGTATAAAACTTCGGGGTCAAGCACTTCTTCAGGGTTCAAATTCCTCAGATAGTTTTCATGGTCAATTATGCTCTGAATTTTGTATAAAAAGAATCTGTCAACTTTAGTAAGTTCGTATATTTCATCAATATCCCTACCAGCCTTGAGTGCTGTGTAAAGATGGAACAGCCTCTCATCTGTGGGATGCTGTAAAAGTTCATCGGTGTAGGGAACATCTTCAAATCCAAATTTACCTATGTCAAGGGATCTTATGGCCTTGTGAAGGGATTCTTCAATGGTTCTTCCAATGGACATAACTTCCCCTGTGGACTGCATCTGCACACCAATCTCCCTTTTAATGGCCTTGAACTTGTCAAAGGGCCATCTTGGAATTTTGGCAACAACGTAGTCGAGGGATGGTTCGAATGATGCTGGTGTTTCCTTGGTAATGTCGTTTTGAATTTCATCAAGGGTCATTCCAACTGCGATTTTAGAAGATATCTTGGCAATAGGATAACCCGTAGCTTTTGATGCAAGTGCACTACTTCGACTAACCCTCGGATTCACTTCTATAACTTTGTAAGCTCCAGTTTCGGCGTTGAATGCAAACTGGATGTTACATCCTCCTTGGATCTGCAGGGCCCTTATGATCTTGATGGATGCATTTCTAAGTTTTTGGTTGTCCACATCTGAAAGGGTTTGGGAAGGTGCAACAACCACACTTTCTCCTGTATGAATTCCCATGGGGTCGAGGTTTTCCATGTTACATACAATGATACATGTATCGTTTTTGTCCCTCACAACCTCATACTCAAATTCTTTCCATCCAATTACAGACTCATCAATGAGAACCTGGTTTATGAAACTCATATCCAGTCCTCTTGTGGCAATATCCACCAGTTCCTTTTGGTTATGGGCCACTCCACCTCCTGTACCTCCAAGTGTGAAGGCGGGTCTTACAATCACCGGATATCCAATTTCAGTAACAGCATCTATTGCTTCATCCAATGTTGTCACGGCTCTACAGTGTGGTATTGGTTCATTCAGTTCTAGCATGAATTTACCAAAGAGTTCCCTGTCCTCAACATTTCTAATGGTCTGAACAGATGATCCTATTACTTTAACATCTTTGAGGGCCCCTATCTTTTCGAGTCCTGTTGCAATGTTCAGTCCGGTTTGTCCACCCATGGTGGGTAATACTGCGTCTGGTTTTTCTTTTTCTATGATTTTGGCAACTATTTCTGGTGTCAATGGTTCTACATAGACAGTATCCGCCATATCAACGTCTGTTTGTATGGTTGCAGGGTTACTGTTTACAAGAACTGTTTCGATACCTTCATCCATGAGAGATTTGCATGCTTGAGAACCTGAATAGTCAAATTCAGCAGCCTGACCTATTTGGATGGGTCCTGAACCAATGATGAGAACTTTTTTTATTTCTTTGTCCCTTGGCATTTACAATCCTACCTTTAATTCATAATGATCTATAATTCATCCATTTATTTCATAAGTAAATAATTTTATGAGATTCATCTAAAATTGTATTTTTCAGTACTTAACTTTCATTGTTCTAGTAATTCTTCAGGGTTTTAAGGAACCTGTCGAAGTAATTATCAGAATCATGTGGACCTGGACCTGCCTCTGGATGGTACTGGACACTGACTATTGGCAGTTCTTCATGCTCTAATCCTTCAGGTGTATGGTCGTTAAGATTTATTTGGGTAATGTTGATTGGAATATCCTTGCATGAATTTGGGTCTATGGTAAACCCATGATTTTGTGAGGTTATGGATACTTTTCCAGTTTGAAGATCCTTAACAGGTTGATTGATTCCCCTGTGTCCAAATTTCATTTTATTGATCTTGGCTCCGAAGGCCAGGGATATTATCTGTTGACCTAGGCATATTCCAAATATTGGGAGTTTGGTTGACAGATCAAGCACTGTTTGAGCTGCTTCAGTGACACGTGTTGGGTTTCCTGGGCCGCTTGAAACAAGTACGGCTTCGGGATCGTAGTCCATGATCTCTTTACAATCTGTTTTGTAGGGTACTAAAACAACGCCGATGTCGCGTTTTAACAAAGCATTTATACTGTTCTGTTTTATTCCACAGTCAAGAATCACTGCTCTGTGTTTATTATCTTCACCGATTATTGTTGGTTTTTTTACAGATACCTTATCAACCAGGTCCATATCCTGAATTTCTGTCTGTTCCTTTGTGAGCTTTAAAAGTTCGTCATCTTCAATTTCTTCGGTTGAAATTGCCCCCTTCATTGCACCATGTTCTCTGATCTTCAGGGTCAGAGCTCTGGTGTCTATCCCACTGATTCCCGGAACTTCAAATTCTTCTAAAAAGTCATTTAAATTTTCTTGGGAGAGTCTGTGGGAAGGGTGGCGGTTCTGTTCCCTTACAATAAATCCTTCTGCCTTAATTCCTTCTGATTGGAACCATTCTCTTGATATTCCATAATTTCCCTGTAAAGGATAGGTTGACATGAGTATCTGGCCTTTGTAAGATGGATCTGTGAGTGACTCAACATATCCGGTCATTCCAGTAGCAAAAACCACCTCACCAGTTTTTATGGTTTCAAAACCGAATCCCTCTCCTTTAAGTATTGTACCATCTTCTAAAGCTAATTTAGCCTCTTTTAGCATTTCATCACCGGTTAAACTGTTAAATTAAAAAATTTTAATATTCAATGTAAAAACATATTCCATCATCATAGTTTTGTACGCTATGTTTAATTAGATTTTTTATTATGAGTATAGTTATCTCATAGTGTAGTTAATAAAATATTATTTTCATTGCAGTAATAAGATTATTGCATGAACTTCACCCAAATTTAAGGTACTATGTCATGGGCTTTGTCATGATTACAGCGTCTTCTAAATCCTCGTAGTAATCTTCAACAATCTTATATTCCTTGAATCCAATTTTAGAATAGAATTTTCTGGCACCTGTGTTTCCCACCCTTACCTCGAGTTTCAGTATCTTTACACTGAATTTTTTGAAGGATTCTGTGCTGGCTTCCACAAGTTTAGTACCAACCTCAAGTCTTCTGAAATTTTTATCCACTGCAATTGAAATGATATGGCCTTCATCTTCATATTTGATCCAAAATATAATATACCCAACAATCCTATTATTTTCTTGGGCAACTAGAAATCCAGCACCTAAATTGTAAATATCAATGAGAATGTTTGGTGGATAGGGATCATTGAAGGACGCAGTCTCAATTTCTAGGACTCTTTTTATGTCCTGACGTTTAAATTCTCTTATTATCATAAATTTCTCCAATAAAAGTGATAAAAATGTGGAAAGATTTTTCAGAATACATAATTACAAATTATAAAGATGCTTCAAAGATAGTTGAGGTCGGTATGGGAAATTTCCCAAGGGTTGCCCTCACACTGCAAGAACATCTTAACATGGATATCATCATGACAGATATTAAACCTTACCATCCAACGGTTACGGTAGATGATATCAACGATCCAAACTTGGAAATATATAGGGGTGCTTCACTTATCTACTCAATACGACCTCCAGAAGAACTTCAAAAGCCTATAAAAACAGTAGCTGATACTGTGGGTGCAGATATTATCATAAAACCTTTTTTAACAGAATCTTTTTTAAACGATAAAAAATTCAAACTCATAAATTACAAAACAGCAATTTTTTACAAGAAGTGTAATAATGAAATGGCAGACTAAAACAACGGAAGAAACCCTAGATGTTGTAAAATCAAATTATAATGGGTTAAAATCCGATGAAATACCCGAGAGAATGGCTAAATATGGGAAGAATGAACTTGTTGAGGAAGAAAAGGCAGGCCCAATAACCAAATTTTTCAACCAATTCAAGGACTTCCTAATCATACTACTAATTGTTGCGGCCATAGCCGCAGCATTCATAGGAGACACAACAGACGCAGCAGTTATTCTTTTAGTAGTTGTGTTAAATGCAGTTATAGGATTTATACAGGAAAACAGGGCCGAAAATGCCATGGCACAACTGAAAAACATGACTACGGTAGCTGCAGTTGTTGTGAGAGACGGTGAAGTTCAGAGCGTAGATGCCAACCAACTCACAGTTGGTGACGTGGTGATCATTGAAGAGGGTGACAGCATTCCTGCAGACATCAGGTTGTTAGAAGCCCATGATTTAATGGTGGATGAATCTGCACTCACAGGAGAATCAAAACCATCCAACAAAGTTGAAAACACTGTTTCAGAGGATGAAACTTCAAACCTGGCATTTATGGACACCTATGTATCTAAGGGAAGGGGAAAAGGTGTTGTTGTTGATGTTGGAATGAACACTGCCATTGGAAGAATTGCAGAAATGATCCAGGTCGAGGATGAGAAAACACCACTCCAAGATAAGATACATGGCCTTGGAAAATTAATGGGACTTATTGCCCTCGTAGTATGTACCGGAATATTTGCACTTCAATTCTTCAAGGGAGTACCAATAGTTGAAAACTTCATGACAGCAGTTTCATTGGCAGTTGCAGCAGTTCCAGAGGGATTACCAGCAATACTGACATTAACACTTGCACTTGGAATGCAGAGAATGGCCCGAAGAAATGCCGTTGTTCGCAAACTCCTTGCAGTGGAAACACTGGGATCGTGTACAACCATATGTACAGATAAAACAGGAACCCTAACCAAGAACAAGATGACTGTTCGCGAAACCAGCATCAAATCATCTGAAATGGCATTAACAATATCTGCACTTTGTAACAATTCCCATATTTCCGAGGGAAAGATCATTGGTGATCCAACAGACGGAGCAATACTGTTGTATGCAGAGGAAAATGGGTATAAAAGGGAAGAACTTGAAAAAAACCATGAACGTCTCTATGAACTGCCCCTGGACAGTGAACGAAAAAGAATGACCACGGTGAACAACTTCCAAAATAAGAGGTACGTGCTTGTTAAGGGAGCCCCCGAGATCATCTTGGAAAAATCGAACTACTTTGAAGAGAATGGAGAAATCCAAAATCTAACGCCAGAACAGGAATCCCAAGCCATGGATGAACTTAAAACCATGACATCCAAGGCATTGAGAGTTATTGGAATGGCCTACAGGATCATGGATGATTCAGAAGATCTAGATGGTAACAAATCATTAGAGGAGGATCTGATCTATGTTGGAATGGTTGGAATGATGGATCCTCCGAGGAAAGAAGCTAAGATCGCAGTTGAACAGTGTGAAAAGGCAGGAATTAATGTGGTCATGATCACAGGAGACAACAAAGACACTGCAGCTGCAATTGCTTCAGAACTTGGAATTCTTAGCGATGGAAAGGTTTTAACAGGACCTGAACTTGAAAAAATTAGTGATGATGAGTTCAAGGAAGTTGTGAACAAGGTAAATGTATACGCGAGGGTATTTCCAGAACAGAAGGTTAGAATTGTTGAGGCCCTTAAATCCCGAGGACAAGTAGTGGCCATGACTGGAGATGGTGTGAATGATGCTCCAGCACTTAAAAGGGCAGCTATTGGTGTGGCTATGGGTTCAGGTACAGATGTTGCAAAGGAATCTAGTGACATGCTACTTCAAGATGATAACTTTGCAACCATAGTGGATGCTGTGGAAGAAGGACGTACCATATTTGACAATATAAAAAGATTTGTTAAATTCCAACTGTCAACCAACATCGGTGCCATACTCACCATAACCTCAGCTTCATTAATGAACTTACCAATACCATTCAATCCAATCCAGATCTTATGGATAAACATAATAATGGACGGTCCTCCAGCCCAGTCATTGGGTGTTGAACCATCCGAACCCGATGTAATGGAAAGACCACCAACCACAGGTAACATCATCTCCAAAAGAAACCTAATTCGAATAGTCATTGCAGGTATAGTAATGAGCCTAGGAACACTTCTTTTGTACACCTACAAACTCAACAATGGTGCAACAACCATAGAAGCCATGACAGTTGCATTCACGGTGTTTGTTATGTATCAGATATTCAATGTATTCAACTGCAAGGCCAAGGGCAAACTCCCAAACAAAACCCTACTCATAGCAGTTGCAACATCGTTCCTGTTACAGGTGTGTGCGATCTACGTTCCATTCTTCCAGCACATATTTAGAACAACTGCCATCACTGGTTTGGATTGGCTCATGATTGTATGTGTTGCCTTCACGATATTTATTTCAGAATTCGTGAGTGAAAGGGTGATAAAATGAATGTTATGGTGATGTCTGGTACATCAGACGCAGTCAAGATAATAACTTATCTCCATGCCATTGACGATACTATGATCACTGCAACCACAACAACAAGTTATGGTGCGAAACTCGCATCTGATGCAGGCGCCGATGAAGTAAAGGTGGGTGGCCTAGGACTTGAAGCCATGCTTGAACTTATTCAACAAAAAAAAATAGATCTTCTCCTGGATGCCACACACCCATTTGCATCCCAAGCAACAGAAACTGCTATAAACGCAGCAAACAGTGCAGAAATAGAGTACCTTAGATTTGAAAGACCTGCAATCCCACACCAAACAATCAAAAACCTCCATGTGGAGGATTTCAGGGAAGCTTCCAAAAAAGCATCAGAACTAATTTCTAAAACAAAAAATGGGAGGATAATGCATCTTGCAGGTGTATCAACCCTTCCACAGATATTAGAAAAAATCTCCCCACATTCAATTATTGTAAGGGTGCTTCCAGCTGTTTACTCCATAAAAAAATGTCTTGAACTGGGAATTCCCAGTGAAAATATCGTTGCAATGCAGGGAACATTCTCATCAGAATTTAACAGGGTGCTCATGGCAGAATTCAACGTGGACGTGGTGATAACCAAGGAAAGCGGAGAATCTGGAGGAACATTATCTAAATTAGAAGCAGCATCCCAACTTGAAATACCTGTTGTAATGGTTAAAAGGCCAGAAATTAAACAACTCAACAAATATAAGGTTTACTCAGATATTTCTGAATTGATCACCGAAGTTAAAAAGTTTAAATCTAATATGGGTTGAATAAATTTTTCCTAGCCCAATGAAAATGAGTAAATGTGCAGCCTCAGATCGCCCATCAGTCATCATTGATCAGAGCTCATAGGGTTCATCACAGGCCAGCATAATATGATTATTAAAATTATTTTCTTTTTCTAACAATTAACAATTTGTTTAATCGATTAAAATGAGTCGCAAATTATACAATGTACCTTAAAAAAATTTTGAAAAAATCCAGTTATAATCACTGGATTATCCAAACATTACGCCTGCTTCTTTTTTCATCTCTTCGTCGTGTTCCATACCCACTATTTTATCAATAGCGTCCATGAAATCGTTCATTGTAACGGTTGTTCTTTCCTCTCTTATTGCGAACATACCTGATTCTGTACAGATGGCCTTAAGATCCGCACCTGAAGCACCTTCTGCAAGTGATGCAACAAGTCTAACGTCCACATCATCATCTAGGGACATATTTTTGGTGTGGATTTTGAGTATTTCCATTCTGCCGTCTTCATTTGGTATGGGAACTTCGATGAATCTATCGAAACGACCAGGTCTTAAAAGTGCGGGGTCTAATATGTCAGGTCTGTTGGTTGCTGCAACAATTCCAACATCACCCCTACCTTCAAATCCGTCCATCTCTGCCAGTAACTGCATCAAAGTTCTTTGAACCTCTCTGTCTCCACTGGTGGAACTTTTCAGTCGTTTGGCTGCTATGGCATCTATTTCATCGATGAAAATTATACTAGGTGATTTTTCCTTAGCAAGTTCGAAAACACCCCTTACTAGCCTGGCACCTTCACCAATGTATTTCTTAACGAATTCAGATGCAACGATCTTTATGAAGGTTGCATTGGTTTCATGGGCAACTGCCTTGGCAAGTAAAGTCTTTCCAGTTCCTGGAGGTCCGTAAAGAAGAACTCCCTTTGGAGGTTCGATACCGATGTTGGTGAACAGCTCTGGTTTTTTAAGTGGAAGTTCAACAGTTTCTTTGATCTCAACGACCTGTTCTTCTAATCCGCCTATCTGAGCATACTCAACATCTGGTTTTTCATCAACTTCCATACCCGTAACAAGAGGGTCCTTTTCTGATGGCAGTACATGCACTATGCTAAATGTCTGCTGGTTAAGAGCCACACGAACCCCAGGTTCAAGTGACTTTTCATCTAAGAATCTTGAATATCCAATAACAAAATTAGGGCCTGTGCTGCTTTTAACCACAACTCTCCCGTCGTCTAACACTTCAGTTACTGTTGCAATAACTAAAGGCGGTGATCTGAATCTTTCAATTTCGCCCCTGAGAGATTTGACCTCCCTATCGAGCCTCATTTTTTCATTTTCAATGAGGACCTTATCCTTTTCAAGTTTTCTAACCTTCCACATAAGGTTACGTTTGGTTTTGGTGTTGTCCTCTTTAAGGATTTTTATCTCCTTTTTAAGGTCTTCAATTTTTTCAGTACATTTGGGGACATGTTTTCCATGATCCTCGCTCACTCCTAACTTTTATTAAAAAAAATAATTGTTTAATTATTTATGGATTTATTGTCCTTAATATTATTTAAAGGTTCGTGGAGGTTTTTAATTAACGCTCGAAACTTTGTTAAACCGTTTGTTCTACCCATAGAAATGGGGATTTATGTTTTGTATTTATTATATATATCCCAATCTAACCCTATTTGAAACTATGCTATTGAAAGAAAATTTAAGGCCCAAACAATTTAATATTTTGGTTTAAACCAAATAAATTCATGGTTCGCTGGGATTATGGAAAACCATATTATGACATGACATGAGTCAAATGTAGTTAATTTAAGCACCCACATAGTTGAACCACTTCCTTTAATTCACAAGTGCTTGTATTATCAATTTATCATGGGGTATCATATGGAAGAATAGTTTGATATCCCATGAGGAACCACTCATTTATTGTAGACTTCCAAAACTTCAAATGTCCAAAACTTTAAAATATATATTCCATAAAAAAATAGTTAAAAAAAACTTAGTAACATAAATCCTTAATTTACATTGAACTTTTTAGATAGGGGTTTATGTTGTAACAATGATTACAAGTTAAAGGGATCGTCATGAGATGCGAGATATGTGGAAAAAAACTAGTTGAAGAACCATTGAAAACTAAAATTGATGGTTCAATCATGCTTACTTGTAAAGAATGCTCAAAGTTTGGTAAAGTTCAAAAAGAACCTCCTAAACCAAAGAGAAGAGGAGCTCCAAGGGGTTCTAGTGGAAACAGAAGAACTTCACGACCACAGGAACCTACCGAAGAAGTTATTGAAAATTTCAATGAGTTAGTGCGTAATGCCCGGGAAAAAAAGGGATGGTCTCGTGAAGAACTTGGTGAAAAGCTGTATGAAAAGGCTTCAGTCATAAGCAGGATAGAATCAGGTAAAATGGTTCCAGATATTAAACTTGCAAAGAAACTCGAGAAAACACTAAAAGTGATTCTTATAGAAAAGAATGATGGAACTGCCATGGATGAACTGGCTCATGCAAAGGTTAGAGAAGCAACAATAGGGGATATTGCTAGAATAAAAAAGAACTAACTTCACCCTATTTTTTTTAAATAATATTTTTTTTAATGGAATTACCAATTCAAACTTCTTTTTAGAATCCGAAGACTTATCACTCTTATGGGAATAATATCCTCTTAATGGGCTTAATTTATTGAAATTAGATTCTAATTCTTTAAACTCCGCATATTCTTCGCTTATGACTACTACATGTGCTGGTGGATGTATTTTTCTGATGTGAACTATGCTCTTGGTTGTGTCGTCAACCACCTTCACAAGAACTGCTATTGCAGATCTGGATCTTATCTTTTGTTTCAAAATTTTAGTTGCTATGTCATCTGCCTTTTTTGACTCCATGATCCTGGGTTTGCCACTAATTTTCAGGCCAGCATGTCTCTCGATATCTGCGAGGGTGTTTAAAAGTTTACTTTGGTCTTCTGCTCTTATTAAAATTAATGCCATAAAAATTTCTCCTATAATAATCTTTTAATTAAAAATAATTTAAATGGAATAAATTCATCATTTATTCCGCATTTATTTGATTCTACTTCTTTAGGAAGGATGATATTAACGTGCTTCTAAACAACACCAGTATCACCAGAATTATTCCTATGGCTGTTTGCATGTTTCCCAACAGGTTCAGTATTGTCGAGCTTATTGGCAGGTTCCATGGTGGCGATGATCTGTCGTCTGGCAGTGCCTTGAAATACACACCAACAGCTTTTTGATTTTGATTCACATTGATATCACTGGCTTCAACATCGTTGACCCCAACAAGCAATCCATTGGAAATTGCGTTGTTGATATCCTTTGCAATTTGTGTTCCACTAAAGCCATGTTTTGAGACAGATGCCTGAACTATTTCTTGGGTTGTTGAAGCAACTCCTGGTGCATCTGTACCGTAAACAGCTACTGATGTTGTGTTTGAATTCACTGTGATGGCATTTTGCAGTGCCTGATATGCGTAAACCGTTGTAAGATTTGATCCATCAATTGGACTGACCTGATAATTCGCAGCCTCGGGATACGCTACACTCCAACCATTATCACTACTTTTACTGTAGGGTTGGTCCATTGAGAAACCAGTGGTGTTTAATTCGGTAGGTGTGAACATGTCCCCAGTGGTGATACCAGAAACAAGGTTTAAAGCACCTCCTCCATGTTTTTCACCCGCGTTTATAGCAACATTTTTAAATGCTGCTGCAACCACATCGGTGGCAGGGTAACCATCTCGTATCATTTGTCCCATCATTTCAGCTGTTTGTAAACGCACAGCATCTGCAGTACCGTACTGGGGGTTACCTGGAGTGTTTCGCAGGTGAATAATTGCCCCCTTAGTTCCAGGCGGTAGAACTGCTAGACCCCCACTATACGGAGTTATGGTAATTGTACCATTATCTGAAACAACTACTACGTATGCTAAGAAGTACCCTCCAACAGCAGCACCGATGGTAGGTCCTCCAGTCATTATCCTAATACCTGAAAATCCATTTGCAAGTGTTGCTGAAGAAGCTGCTGTTCCCCCATTTTCAAGGTTGTTCACGGCTGATACAATAGCACCGAGCCTTGGGGTTTCGTTACCCTCACCACCAGAGAGAACAGCGAAATGTTTTTCTTTTGAAAGGATGAATGTGGACTGGAACATGTTTTCTGCCCAGGATTGACTTCCTGCTGCAGCACCGTTTGGATCCTGTCCTGTAGGGTCTGTTATAACGACTACGTTCATTGTGGCGGCAGATGTGTGAACCAACATACCAACTGTCATTAGGAACAATAAAATTCCGACTAAATTTGATCTCTTCATGAATTTCCGCCCCTTAATAAGTTCCATTCAGCCCTTTTATGTATATGTTTGAGAAGTCTTCAATCACGTTCACTGTAACTATTCCTGTTGAATTATCCACTTCTACATCGGCCGCAACAATTGGCGTGAGCTGCGTTCCGGGTATCGTTGTTTGCATGGCAGCTTGTTTAGCATTATCTATTGCTTCATTCAATGGAACTTGCCGCTTAGACGTCACTAAAGTATCTCCCTGAATGTAACTGCCTGATCTAAACCCAACATTTGCCAAACTATTCTTAATAGAATCTAATGGCACAATATCGTTACCCTTAATAATTACACCAGAAATTGGAACTCCCTGATCAGAGGTGGTTGATGAGGCATATGACATGTAAGTCATGACCCTCCCTGAAAATATAAGCAGGAATGCCAGTAATAAAATTATTAAGGTATCTCTCCTAATTTTTATGAACATTCTAATTCACCTTCAGTGCATTGAAATATGTATAATATTTAATATATTTATTGATCTTATCTGATCTAATTAGATTATTTTTAAAAGATTTAAAACTATGCCATAACATAATAATTTTTTTTCATAGACACTGTTTCAATTCTAAAATTGATTTTTTATACTTGAATGCGGCTTCTCCAAGACATATTAAAGCTGAAGATTTGCATTTCAAACCAGTTTTCATCCCATCTAACACTTGGTCAGAACTTGCACCAAGGGTTCCAGTTTTATCGAATTTAACCATGGATTCACTTGTAAGCACAATTTTTCCAGATTCAATCTCTTCAACCTTGGTTTCTGCAACTATTCTAGATGCATGGGATGCGGGAACTATGAAATCTCCAAATTTCAACACTTTATCAAATATTTCCACATCTCCCTGTTCACCAGATTCTGAAGAAACCGTTAAAACCACTGTAATGGTTTCATAAACCTTTTTAATCTCTCTTAAAACAGTTTCAATTCCTGCGGGATTGTGCCCATAATCCAAGATAACTTCCATTTCTTCATGGGTGAAGAGATGTTCAATCCTTCCAGAAACCCCTTCAAAGGTTTCAACTGCCTGAAGAATTTTATCCATGGGAATGTTGAAATATTCCTGTGCAGCCACAATTGCCCCTGTGACATTATAAACATTATGAAGTCCGATGAGCTTCATTTTCACTTCAAAAATAGAATCTGGTGTTTTGAGTTTGAACCTTCCCTCAGATTCTTCAACATCAAATGCAAGGTAATCTGGTTCGGGACGTTTGAGTCCACATTCACATTGGTAATACCCGGATCCTGTTATTGTTTCATTGATCTCAATTTCATTACCGCACCAACATTCCTTGTAACCCACATCTTCAGTTGTTGTATTCACTCCAAACTTTATCACAGATTCTGGGTTTTTTATCAAACCCAACACTGTTGGGTCGTCTGAGTTGATGATGAGTTTCTTATTCTGGAAGAAGTCCACAAATTCCCCTTTGATCCTAGCGTAATTCATAAAATCATGGGTTTTATCCAGATGGTCGGGGTTGATATTTGTTAATACACCACACTCAGGTTCGCAGCGTTTCATCATAATTTCCAAGTCGCCGGTGTTTCCAAATGTTCCTGTTTCAAGAACTGCAACATCTCCCTTCAATCTGGCCTGCAGTGGGGGAATGTAATCTATGTTTCCTTGAAGTTTGATGAAACCATGTTCTGTTGGTTCAAGGTCTATGCTTCGGCATATGTGTTTAAGCAGGGTGGTGGTGGTTGTTTTTCCATTGGTTCCAGTGACACACAGAACTGGTTTATCTGGTTTGAACTGGTTTAAACAATCATCCACAGTCATCACATCATTGCCATGTTCGGAAATTTTGCTGAATAACTCTGAATCTTCACCAAGGCTGGGTGGTGGTATGATGATGTCTGAATCACTAAAAAATGATTCCGGATGGTTTTTTAGGAATTTGGGAAAATCGTAATCTTCGAGTGTGTATAGAAATGTGCATCTATTCTCTGAACTCATGTCTGTTCCAATGACCCTGAATTTTTTGTCCATCAACATCCTGGAAATGAGGTTTCCAACAACTCCACAGATTCCAACCACACCGTAAACAGGGTTCTGACAGTTTTCAGAGTTAATCATATTTTTTACATCCTTCTTTAATGCCGGACATCATTTTAAATTTAAGATCATCGTAGTTGGTGATGGCTCCAGGTCCAACATGGACTACAATATCACCGGGAGCTGAATGTTTGATTGCGAGTTCTCCTGCAATAAACATGTCTTCGGTTGCTAACTTTTTGGCCGATGACTTTTGAGCTCCCTTAATAACATCGTTCGCTGCTTTTACATCAAACTTTTTAGTTGTTTCGTTGTATCCACTGCAAATTATTACCTTGGCATATTTCCCAATGACTTCACCCACCTTAACCTTGTCACGAGGATTAGTGCTGTCAGGGTTATCCACCACAACAATTAAATTTTTGCTATCAAAGCTTTCAAGGGTATTTATAAGTCCTGCAGGTACAAAGGCAGCATCAAAATGAACTTCCCTATCCTTGTAATTTCCTATGTATTCCATATGCCCTTCAATACCTTTAAAATTGGATAATCCTTTTTTATAGATTCTTCGCTGATTCCATATGCAAGTGCGGCGGCTGCTGCTCCAATGGAATTATCGAAGTAGTATCCTCTGAGTTTGAATGGGGTGTTGAAATTACCTTCCAATCCTAATTCTGGAATGTTGTAATTTATATTGAGCAAACCATTTTCCATATTGCCTTGAACCTTGCAAAGCTCATGTTCATGACAGTAGTAAATGACATCATCCCTGAATGATTCTATGTTTTCCTTACATTGAATACCTGAAATAAGAATTTCACTGGATTGGGTGATGAATAATTTACGTTCAACATACTTCTCCATTGAATAATCGAACTCATCAAGATGATCTGGAAAGATGTTGGTGATGATTCCCACTTTGAGCTCCACCTTGGACATCAACCTGGATGTTCCATGGGGCAGTTCAAGCACGGCAACATCGTTGCTTTTATGGAGTCCATTAACTATTCCATCAATAATCACTTCACTCAACAGGTTTCCCATCCTTGAAGAACATGACCAAACATTGTAACCTGCGGCTCTGAAAATTTCTGCCACTGTATGGGTTGTGCTAGTTTTTCCAAGTGTTCCTGTTATTCCAACTGTATCAATTTCAAGCAGTTCGTTGATGATATTTGAAATGTATTCATTACTCAACACCTCAATATTCTTCTCAGCTAAAAACTTCCATACTGGAGCATTCAGAGGCACAGTTGGAGCCACATATGCATATCCAATTTCTTCAGATTTTAAACTCTCAAAATTATCAAAATCAAAGGCTATTTCCACACCCTCATTTTCCATTATTTTTAGGGTTTCTTGAACTTTTTGAGGGAATTCATTCATTTTTTTCTGTCTGTCATCAGGATGCTGTTCCCAACATAATTCAATATCCTTGCCACGGGCCTTCCAGCATTACCTGCACCAATTACTAAACATTTCATAACAATTTCTCACAAGAATCTTTTAAACACTGTAATCCATATTATTTCTTTTAATCAGATTTAAATCTTAATCTACTAAGTATTATTTCCAAGTAGTACTTATCAATTACTCATTCTAATGGGCATGGCACTGTAATATAGCTGATCCCATGATTCAAAATATGCAGAGTTTGGTTGTATTTTAAAAAAATAAGATATTAAATTCAATAACTCTATTCAGGACCTTTGATCCGGTTTAAAATGTCCTTAGCAGGATCCATTCCTTGGGCACCAATTAATAGAATGGTATCTTCCTTTTTTGCCATGTTCAAGGTGTAATTTAGGGCATCTTCCAGTTCTTCTTTGAAGGTGTGTTCTAGGTTATGTTCAGTCAAAACTTTCCTCACAACATCAATTTCAGAGGTGTGAACAGTGTTCAACTCGTCAACAACTTCAGAACTGCTTGTAATAACCAAGGAGTGATCAATGTTTTGAAGGGCAGATGCAAGCGCCTCCACATTTAAACGGTTTATAACTTCACCCCTAGATCCTCTGACTGCAAACAAGATATTTAAGGTGCCTTCAGACATTTCAGAGGCACTTTTAATGGTTGCTGTTATTCCGTCGGGGTTGTGGGCGAAATCATCGATTATTAAAGGTTCTTGGTAAAGAATTGAAAATCTTCTGTTTAAGGGACTGTAAGACAATATTCCATCTTTTATTGCATTTATATCGATGTTCAATGCCAAACACGCACCTATGGCAGCCATTGTATTTTGTAGGAAGTGCTTACTTTTAAATGGAAGTTCTTCCATCTTTAAAAATAGTTCATCTTCATGGTGTATTCCATCGGATTTAACAGTTAGATCCGGTTTAAAATCTGGTTCAACAGAACCGTGGGATATTATGCTTGGACATGTCCCAATTTTTCCAGCCATTTCTCTTAAAAGAGGATCATCATAATTTAAAACAGCATAGTTATTTTTGCATGATTTTTCAACTGCTGTCAGGGCACCATATATCTCGGTGTAGGTTTCTTCAATGGAATTGATTAGACCAATATGATCCATGGTTATGTTGGTTAAAACCAGAACATCGGGCTTAACTGCATCTGTCATTAGGTAAGCATGATCTTTCATGAGCTTATCCATCCAACCTTGAACTTCTGAAACTTCTACTACCATGGCATTAATGGGTTTTCTGGTTTTTGCCTTGAAACGTGATATTTGATAAGAAACAACAGGGTCTATCAGGGTGTTAAATTCAGATTTAGAATCTGTGTTGGTGTAACAGTTGTAACCTGCATGATTAAGTATGTTTTGTATCATGTGGGTTGTTGTTGACTTTCCATTGGTGCCTGTTACAACGACACGTATGGATCCCTTGGCAAAATTTTCAATGGCCCATCTAAGTGCAAATGCATTGGCAAGTTCAATTTTGGGGGTGATTATCAGGGGAAAATCAACTTTTTCGGCGGTTTTCACGGCATTACCCTTGGGGTTTTGGGTAACAACACATGAAACGCCCCTATTTCTTGCTATTTCCACACCCTTTTCATCGATCCAATGTCTTATAACCACATCTCCAGGTTTTGCATGGTTTAAAAAGGTGAAAATCCCATGAATAACTGTATCTGACCCAGTTAATTTTCCATCGATTTTATTGGCCAGATAGGAAGTTGTTAATTTTGTCATATTATCCCATAATGTTCTAAGTTTTTTTAGATCACGTTGTAGATGAAGAGTGCTGCAGTTGAAATTATTATGGTTGTTCCCCAGTAAACTGCCACGATCTTCTTTTCTGATAGTCCTTTGTAATGCAGTGTATGGTGGAGTGGTTCAACAGGCAGTTTGATGACATGTGCCCTGTGAAGAAGGCTTATAATAACGGATATTATTGGAACTGCCAGTGTTATCATTGCGAAGTATATGACGTCTCCAAGAAATGCTGCGGTAATATATCCTGCACCAAGGGCAAAGGAACCTGTGTCTCCCATGAATATGGATGCTGGATACTTGTTGAAAACCAAGAAACCAAAGCATGTTCCTGCTATTGCTATAAATGGTAATGCTCCCATTGGATTTCCCTTTG
Source organism: Methanobacterium sp. ERen5 (assembly GCA_024167805.1). Classification (GTDB taxonomy): domain Archaea; phylum Methanobacteriota; class Methanobacteria; order Methanobacteriales; family Methanobacteriaceae; genus Methanobacterium_B. The sequence goes on from CP099988.1 coordinate 1,678,480, forward strand.
AAAATGCGAAAAGTCCCGAAGCAATTGATGCGATTCCAAGTATTCCTGCTGCGAGTCCGTCCATACCATCTATCAAATTTACTGAGTTGATTGATCCAACTATACCGAAGATCACAACTGGTATGATCAACAATCCAATATTGAAACCAAGAACTGAAGCACCAACAGCTCCTGAAGCAACTAAAAAGAGTGAAACCAAAATTTGGGATGCAATTTTTTCATTCTCTTTAATTTCACTTTTTATCGGTGCTTTACCAATAATTTCAACTTTATCAGTTCTAAGAAGTTCTTCAAGATCTTTTTTTGCTTTAGGTGTGGTTACCCTGGCATTTTCTCCGGTTTTGAGTGTTAATCTTCCAATTTCAACTGGTTCAGAACTTTTGTTCATCACGACTTTCTGAATTTCCTTGGTTTTGAGACCTATTAGATCATCCATCAAACCAACAATACCAGCCACCATCATTATTAAAACAGTTAAAACAAGCTGTGAATTTGTGTAGTACACACATGCAACCAACAAAACTCCCATGAGAATGGCAATTCCGCCCATTGTGGGTGTACCGGCTTTATGGCTGTGTTCAGTAACTATCGGGTTGTCTTTCACATCTGCATACTTCAAGAATTTTTTAACCAAATACGTGAAAATTGCAGTTGATAAGAATGCGAGTAAGAATATGAAAATTTCCAGATTAAAATTGTTCAAGATACCACCTATGACTCTATTTTGATAATTTTGGTCAGATTCATTTATAAAGTTATAATTTTTACTGTTATTTCAATAAATTTTAGATTGATATATATCTATGGATGCACTACTCCAAAAAAATTTTCAAATCTTTGGCAGTTTTAACTGCATGGGCCATTGAATCGCCCCGGATTGTGATGCGTTCATGGTTTTCTGGGCCATGAATTATCCATGAATTTTCACCACTAAATTCCCTGAAGTTGTAATTGTTCTTAGACGAGCTGTAACTTCCAACTGGCACTTCGATGGAAGAATAATTTTTCATCCTATCCCTGAGTTTAGAAGGATCCCACACACCAGAAACCATCTTCACGAGTTCTTGCATGATATAAACATTGGTTGCAGCCCCAGTTATGTAACGGGTTCCACTCGGCCTTGCATTGATTTCAATCACATAATTTTTTCCAGTTTTCATGTCGAATATCAGGTCGATGTCGGCAGTTCCCTCCAAATTCAGGGTATCTGCAATTTTAATGGCTATTTTCCGGATTTCTTCATTATTTAAATTATTGTCCACACCATCAATATCTAAAGGTGCTTTTTTAACCTTTTTTAGGGGTGTAAACCAGTTAAAGTTGTTTTTCCCTTGTACACTGGAACCAGTGGAATGGTTTTTCCATTCCATCTCAATACTTCTATGGATACTTCATACCCTTCTAGAAATTTTTCTGCAAATGTTTCATCAAAGCCATTGAAGTAGTTTCCAACCTCTTCAAACTTTGAAACGATTTTGATGCCTGATCCACCCTGGCCATTGGCTTGTTTCAGCACAACCGGGGAGTTAGTTAGTAGCTTCGTTAATAATTTTTCATTGTTATCTTTTGTGAGTTTAAAAAATTCAGGAGTTTCAATACTGTTATCAACAAAGAATTGTTTGGTTTTAATTTTATCTGCACAGATTGAAGCTGCATTAACACCGGAACTTGCTACTGGGATGTCATGGTCTTTTTCAAGGACTTCTTTCATCTTTGCAACATCAACAAGGGGACCATCAACACCTATCAGCGGAACCACTCCATCAACTTCTTCTTGAATAGCAATTTTCATGGGTTCTTCCATTCCCCTTGAAACCTCAAAAAATTGATCTGAAAGTTTAAGATTTGGTGATTCAGAATTAGATTCGGTTATAATGGTTTTAATTGTATTTTTTTGGTGTAAAGTGCTACATCGTCGAATAAACGTGCGCCTATAAAAAGTATTTTCATTTTATCACAGTAGGTTATTTAATTGAGAAATATTACAGATTTGCTTAAATTTTTATTTTGAAATCCAAATCAAATGTTTAGATATAATATCTTTATGATCCATGGAGTTCTTTAATATTAGCTTCAATTTCATGGATCTTGGCACTGAAAAATCCTTATAAGTTCTATCATCAAGGATTCAATACCTTCCTTAAGTTCTTCAGAGATTTCTTCAAACATTTCCATGGATTTGGGTTGTATTCCAATCAGTATTATTTCCGCATCGGAAAATGATTTCAGATATTTTATCATGAACGATAATGGCATTGCATGGGTTGATATACTGTAACTTGCAATTTCATCCTGATGAACCAGCCTTAAACTTCCAGGATCAAGGTCCATTTCAACAGCATCAACAAATATGATGTGTGAGGGCTGTTTGGATCGTATCATTCCTGTGTAATTTTCAGGCACTGTACCGGTATTCACCACGCTCACCCTGGGATACTTATCTGGATGTCTCTGAATTTCCTGGCCCAATTTTTTGGCTATAATGGGTCCTGCAGCATCATCTCCCCGCATTTCATTGCCAATACATAGAAATATGATATTTTCATGGTTTTGGATGAATTTTTTCAGCTCTTGCCCTAACACTTTCCAGTCCTCCACCCATTTCATAACTCAGATTAACTTCAAGCAGATCATTTTCAACCACATTCAATTTCTCCAGAGGAATTATTAAAGGCGGATTTAACATGGGCGTAGGTCCGCAGATTATCTTCTCAGTTATTAAAGTGAATGTTGTTAACTTCAATCCATTTACTATTCCTTTTTTGTTGATCTTGATCATAAACATTTGGTTGAACTTGGGTTCAACATGTTTGCCGAACATTAATTTACTGTAGAATATGGGCTCACCAAGAACAAAATTCTTAGGAAAACCATCCTCTTCATAAGAGATATGTTCACATGATGATTCAACAGGTTCTATACAGTTAATAATTCCACATGGAATTATTATCCCATCTTCCTTCAAGTACTTCAGTGTAGAGTTAAGCACAGGTATTTGTTCTTCATCTATGAGTGCTGTGTCAAGCATTTCACAGATTATAACATCTGCCTTGGTACTGAATTGATATTTACTTGCATCAGCATGCACCACTGTAACGTTGTTGAAGGCTTCAAGATTTTTTTAGCAATTTTTGAGGTTGATCTGTTAAGTTCTACAGCCACAACACAATCCGCATATGGGGCTGCCCACGAAGATAGAACACCTGAACCAGTTCCAAGATCAAAAACTGTGCCCTTGGATTTTTCTTTGATGGCTTCGAAGAATCCTGCCAACCTTTCATAATCAGATGTTAAGTTGTGGTGATACGGAGTGTTTCCAAGTGTCATATGATTTAGAATAAAAATGAAATCCATTAAACAATGCATTTAAAATAAAAAAAAGAAAAATATTTATTCCATTTTTTCTCCACTAGCAGTGCTTGTTAGTTTAACGTGTTCCACACCTTTTAATCTCATAATTTTTTCTGTAAGATCACGTATGTACTTAACATCGCCCTTGACTACTATGACTTCTAAACAGTACTTTTCAGTCATATGGACATGCATCACTGCGTTGATATAATCACGGTAATCATGTTGAATATCTGTAAGGTCCTCCATGACTCCTGTGTAATGGTGGTCGTAGATTACTGCGAGGATTCCAATTCTGTCCCCTTCCATTTCATTCATCCACTGGTATCTTACAATGTAATCCTTTAATGCATCTCTTATTCCTTTTGAACGGGATTGATAACCCCTGTCTTTTAATACTTCGTCAAAATCATTGAGTAATTTTTTAGGTAGTGACATACTAATACGCATCACGTTGTTCCCTCCCCATTTTTATAATACCATAATACTAAATTTGGCACTATTTAAACCTTTCCTCAGAAATATTTAAATAGGATTTGGTAGTGTCAAGTTCACATTCAAATCATATATAATTAATACTTAATACTTTTTTCTATTATCGTGATTATTTTTTTAGCTTTGAGTTTGCTAGGGGTGAACATTTGAAATGATTTCATGTATTTGTAACTATTTCGTATGTTCTCAACCATCTAAAAATGGATGTGCAAATAATTATTAATCATTTCAACTAAATCTAATATCAATGACTGTGATGATGATTATTCAAAATTTTGGAGGATCAAAATGGAAGTCAAAGAAGCCATGAATCAGGGTGTAATAACTGTTAATCCAGAATCAAAGCCTTTAGATGCATTTAAAAAGATGTATAAAGAAGGTGTGCGAAGACTGTTTGTTTTAGATGGTAATGGAGATCCCAAGGGAGTAGTATCCTATTCAGATCTAATAGGAGTTTTAGGTAGCTTAAGACCCACAAATAATGAAATGGCATCGTTAAATATATCAGATATCATGTCTGAGGATGTTATGACCATTGATTCAGACAATATGATAGAGGATGCTGCTAATTTAATGGTTAGGGCAGATGTTTCGGGATTACTTGTTCTTGAGAAGGATAAACCAGTTGGAGTAATTACTAGAACAGATATCTGTAGAATGGTGGCAGCTGAACTTCTGATACCTGCATAATTTATTTTCTGTACATTAATTTTTTTCTTTAATTGAAAAGTTTTTAAAACCAAAAATTATCTGAAAATGAAAGTGAGTATTAACAATAAGTATTCATATAGTAATTGGATTTTCAGTTGAAAATTCTGTTTCACAGGTTCTGGATTTCACTGTACGATCCATGGGAAGTATGAACATTGACATGAAAAAAGAGTAAATCTGAATTATTCTCATAATTATTTGCTTAGCAAACAATGAACTAAATCTATTGAATTTAAAACAATATTAAACTGGGTTGGAAACCACTAAAGGATTTCCAACAGATAGTTTAATAAAATGAGTGCGGCTGCCGGGATTTGAACCCGGGTCGTAGGCTTGGAAGGCCCAAGTCCTAACCAGACTAGACTACAACCGCAATGCGGCGTCCGGGATTTGAACCCGGGTCACTGACGTGGCAGGCCAGAGTCTTAACCAGGCTGGACTAACGCCGCATAGAATACTTTTGACAACATACCATGGTTTTGCGTTACTGGTATATAAGCTTTTAGGTTTGTAACCTTCATTAATAAAATTTCAACAAAATTTTCTGGGACAGAATCCCCAACTGGAAAGATTATTATTAATAAATTGAATCTCAAACACAAGATTTTATCCATTTATAATGGCTCTAAAAATTTATCAATTGATACTAATTAGAATTTAATGATTTTTAATGATTAAACCCGTTAATAATTGAAATATTTGTTAAACAGATTTCCTTATCTTAAACTAAAACTGGACATTAATTTTATATAGCATGATCATTCAAGAATGAAGATATTACTATAAAACAACAATGAATATAAAATTAGGATCAAATCAAATTTATTCAGTTGAATGATTAACAAAAAAGTTCAAGATCGATTGTGATGGTGTTAAAATGTACGTGGTTATAATGGGTGGGGAAGGGTTGGTCTTGCACTGGCATCTTCCTTGGTTTCAGTTGGAAATGATGTAACTTTAATAGAAAACAATTTGGATCTGTGCAGTAATGCAGCGAGCGAGTTGGATGCAATGGTCATTTGTGGAAATGGTACAGACATTAAAACGCTCAAAGAAGCTAACATAGCAGATGCCGATGTTTTTGTAGCTGCAACAGGTAATGATGAGGCTAATCTATTATCATGCATACTTGTGAAGGATTACAAAATACCTAAAGTAATTGCCAGGGTAAGCAACCCTGATCACGACGATGCTTTCCGTAAAGTTGGCATCGATGTTGTTGTTAGTCCTGAACTAACAGCTGCAGGTTACCTTGAAAAGCTGATCACACGTCCAAAAATAGCTGATCTGATTGTTATTGGAAAAGGAAATGCTGAACTCCTTGATATAAGTGTTAACAACAAAAAAGTTATTGGAAAAAAATAGGGGAAGTCAGTCCCACCGACAACTACATCATAGCTGCAATTTACAAAAATGGTGAAATAAAAATACCCAAGGATGGGATGATGTTGAAGGAAGGGGATAGGATCTCAATACTTGCCAAGACCCATGCAATCAAGGCTGTAACAAAAAAATTCACACAGTAAACCTATTCAATCTCTTTTTTGAGTTACCTTTGGATATCAACTAATTTTGCATCGATGATACGCATATCCACATTTTCCTCGAAGATATTTGCCAGTCGTTCGATTGAAGATCTTTTCATGTCTTCGAAGTCATCTGTTGCAAACCCTAACTTTTCCATCCCTTTACTGCTTCGAACATGATCTGTGAAGGTTCTTCTGAACTGGAAATTATGGAAAATTCCATGGAGGTAGGTTCCAGAGACCAGACCATTCACTGCGCCATCGTAACCCTCACAATCATTACCAAATCCCTTCACAATTTTAATGAGGGCTTGGGAGTTATTAAGGGAACTTGTGCCTTCATGAAGTTCATAACCCTCAACAGTTTCTCCTTCTAAATCTTTAAACAGTCCTTTTCCAGTTAAAATGCCATTACTTTGGGTGATTACTTTTTCAACTTCACCAAACTTGGTTTCAATGTCCAGTAAACCCAATCCTTCCACAGTGCCATGTTTGGATTCTTGATGATCTTCATCGTGAATCATGGTTCCCAATATTTGGTATCCTCCACAGATCCCAAATACTGGTATTTCTTTGGATAGGTGGATGATTTTATCGGCATGTCCAGATTTTTTAAGGGCAACAAGGTCGCTCACACTATTTCTGGTTCCTGGCAGTATTAGTGCATCCACATCTCCAATTTCATCATCCATTTCAATGAGTTTAATGGTTACATCTGGTTCGTATTCAAGAGGATCTATGTCAGTGAAGTTGGATATTCTTGGAAGTCTTAGAACACCTATTACAACATCACCATCTCCACGATACTTGTGTTCGGACAACGATGCTGAATCCTCTTCAGGAAGTTTGAGATCATCATCGTAGGGCAGAACACCCAAAACTGGAACTCCCACAATTTCTTCTATCTGCCTGATTCCGGGCATTAAAATGTCTAAATTACCCCTGAACTTGTTGATGATAATTCCTTTGATCCGATTTCGATCCTCTTCTGGAAGTAAGGAGAATGTACCTGCTATGGACGCAAAAACTCCTCCTCTGTCAATATCTGCAACTAATATTACGTCTGCATCAGCCATCCTTGCTATTTGCATGTTTGCAAGATCTTTGTCAAGCATGTTAATTTCTGCTGGTGATCCTGCACCTTCGATGACTATAACATCGTAATCTTCCTTCAATGCATTGATGGAACTTTCTATTGCTGCGAGTGCTTGTTGTCTGAAGTTGTTCTGGTAATGGTAGAAGTTCATATCTCCTGCAGGTTTTCCATGCACTATAACTTGGGAAATAAAATCTTCCTTTGGTTTGAGCAGGATGGGGTTCATGTTGTAGGATGGTTCCACACCTGCAGCTTCTGCCTGTAGTACCTGGGCCATTGCAATTTCCGCATCTTCATTGGTGGTGTATGAATTTAGGGACATGTTCTGGGACTTAAATGGAGCAACTTTGTAGCCTCTTTTAGCAAATATTCTGCATAGGGCAGTTACTGCAACACTTTTACCTGCATTTGATGATGTTCCCTGTATCATTATGCAGGGGTAGTTGTTTTCACGATGCAAATTTAGGCCTCCTATAGAAAGTTTATATTTAAATTAGTAATGTTGATCTTAGTTTTTATTATTTACCCAAGTTCAGGAACATACAATACCCTTCCCAAGTTTGGTGATCAATTCAATTAATTGGGAATATGCTGACAATGGCATCTGATTAAAATGACTTTATGGCGCAGTTTAACTGATACTCTGTATTGGATTGTTAGTTTGGCCATGGAATTTTTGAGTATGAAAATTATCGTTAAAATTTCATATGCCATAAGTTACCATGATCTACAATCAAAAATTAAACAAAACTATAAATATATCGTGGATCAACTAAGGAAAATTCAAAGGACAAATATAAATAGACAAGATTTGTATATTATATATTATATAGAAAGCAAGTCGCGTTATTTTTTATAGGTAAATTCAGGAGGCTGTCATCGGTTATGGCAAGTTTAAATTCAGATTCGAACGGTTCACTCAAGGAAAAACTTGATTTCAGGACTTATACAACTTCTGGAGATATAAAAATTCCAGATAAGATTATAGATCAAATAATAGGTCAAGAAGAAGCAGTTGAAACAGTGATTAAGGCAGCAAAACAAAGAAGAAATGTTCTTTTAATAGGTGAGCCTGGTATTGGTAAATCAATGCTTGCAAAGGGAATGGCAGAACTTCTGCCACCTGAAGAACTTCAAGATCTATTGGTGTATCCAAACATTGAAGACTTACACAACCCACTCATAGGTGCTATGCCTGCAGGAGAAGGAAAAAAGGTTGTGATGAATTACAAGATCAAAGCAAAGAGCCAGGAAGAAAAGAAAAACTTTTTCATGGTGATCATAATAGGACTCATCCTGGCAATTGGATTTGTTTTAAAAAGGTACTTGGAAGCTATAATCGCAGCAGGAATAGTACTATTGGTTATGATGCAAATGAAACCACGAAGTACCATAATGGTTCCAAAATTGCTAATAAACAACGAAAACAAGAACACAGCACCATTTGTGGATGCAACAGGTTCACATGCCGGTGCCCTTCTTGGGGATGTGAGGCACGATCCCTACCAGTCTGGAGGTCTTGGAACTCCTGCACATGATCGTGTTGAAGCTGGTATGATTCACAAAGCCAACAAGGGTGTGCTGTACATCGATGAAATTGGTACCATGCAGATGAAAACCCAGCAAGAGCTTTTGACTGCAATGCAGGAAAAGAAATATTCCATAACTGGGCAGAGTGAAACAAGCAGTGGTGCAATGGTTCGTTCCCAGGCTGTTCCTTGTGATTTTGTTCTGGTTGCATCAGGTAATCTTCAGGTGCTCAAAGGAATGCACATTGCTTTGCGTTCAAGAATACGGGGTTATGGTTACGAAGTGTTTATGAAGGATTCCATGAAGGACACTCCTGAAAATAGGGATAAACTGGTGCAATTCGTTGCTCAAGAAGTTAAAAAAGATGGTAGAATACCACATTTTAGCAGAGAAGCTGTGGCCGAAATTATAAGGGAAGCTCAAAGAAGAGCAGGTAAGAAAGATTCTTTAACACTCAGACTAAGGGATTTGGGCGGTCTTATAAGGGCTGCTGGAGACATAGCCAAGGGTGAACATGCAGAAAGCGTGACTTTAGAACATGTGATCGGTGCAAAGAAACTAGCAAGAACCTTAGAACAGCAGATCGCAGACAGATACATTGTTCAGAGAAAGAAGTACAGTGTATTTAAATCTGAAGGAAGTGAAGTTGGTAGGGTTAATGGTCTTGCAATAATAGGAGATAGAAGTGGAATACTTCTTCCAATTGCAGCTGAAGCAGCACCTGCACAGAGTAAAGATGAGGGTAAGATCATAGCAACTGGAAAACTTGGTGATATAGCCAAGGAAGCAGTTCAAAATGTGAGTGCACTCATAAAGAAAAACACAGGTACAGACATATCTAACCATGATATTCACATACAGTTCCTTCAAGCTTACGATGGTGTTGAAGGTGACAGTGCAAGTGTTTCAATAGCAACAGCCGTTGTATCTGCCCTTGAAAATGTTCCGGTTGATCAGTCGGTTGCACTCACAGGATCCCTAAGTGTAAGGGGTGATGTGATGCCTGTAGGTGGAGTCACTGGTAAAATTGAAGCTGCTGCAGAGGCAGGCATGAAAAAGGTTTTAATACCTTATTCAAACATGGATGATGTTCTAATTGAAGAAAGGTACAAGAACAAGATAGAGGTCATACCTGTAAAGAATATGAGTGATGTTTTAGAACACGCCCTAATAGGATCTGGTAAGGCTAGCCTTGTAACTAAGATGAAGAAGATCACAGACATGGTTCCCAAGGGAATACTTCAGAAACCCCAGAAACCAGTCACACACTAGTTAAAATAAGGTGGGAACATTTTTTCTCACCATTTTTTAACTTTTTTGAGGAAATTTCAAAATTTGCAATTTAAGTTCCCAATATCACTTACTATATAAGTGGGGATTTACAATAAAATAATAAGGATTAATTGTGAATAAAATTTGTTCCTGAATTCAAATTGTCAGTAGGTTCTAATTTTAAGATTTCAAAGATTCAAATATTGAAATAATGTTCGTCGAACGAAACCTATTCTAATTGTTTTTTTGAATATTCAGGAAATTAAAAGGAAGATAAAATGGAAAAACTTAGATTTAAAGATTTAAATATATCTAGCGAGATACAGCGTGCTGTTGAAGATATGGGTTTTGAGGAGGCCACTCCAATTCAATCATTAGCCATTCCCCATGTCCTCGAGGGCAAAGATGTCACAGGTCAGGCCCAGACAGGAACAGGAAAAACAGCAGCATTTGGAATACCAATTCTCGAAACTGTGGATCCGTCCAATAAAGATCTACAGGCCGTCATACTGTGTCCTACAAGGGAACTTGCAATACAAGTTGCCGAGGAAATGAAAAAACTGTCCAAGTACATGCGAAAAATTGGAATACTACCAGTTTACGGTGGCCAACCAATAGAAAGACAAATAAAAGCACTTAAGAAGGGTGTTCAGATCATAATAGGCACACCTGGAAGAGTGATGGATCATATGAGGCGTGGAACCATAGATATGGGTTTCGTTAAGATGCTGATCCTTGATGAAGCTGATGAAATGCTTGACATGGGATTCAGGGAAGATATTGAATTCGTTTTGGATTATATTCCAGATGAAAGACAGATTCTTCTGTTCTCTGCCACAATGTCCCCGGATATTTTGTACATAACAAGGAGATACCAGGAATCACCAGAATTTTTAAAGGTTGTTCCCAAGGAACTAACAGTACCTGAAATTAAGCAGATCTATTTCGAAGTGAAAGAAAAGATGAAACTTGATGTTTTATCCCGTTTACTCGATATAAATGATTTTAAACTATCATTAGTTTTCTGTAACACCAAAAGAAGGGTGGACAAACTTGTAAACCACCTGCAAGTAAGGGGATACGCTGCTGACGGGCTTCATGGAGACATGAGTCAGAGGCAGAGGGACAATGTAATGTCCAAGTTCAGATCTGGAAACATCGAGATCCTCGTTGCAACAGATGTTGCTGCAAGGGGAATAGATGTGGACAACGTTGAAGCAGTTTTCAACTTTGATGTTCCGAACGATGATGAATACTACGTTCACAGAATTGGAAGAACCGGAAGAGCAGGTAAAACTGGTGTTGCATACACCTTTGTTTCTGGTAAAGAAGTTTACCAGCTTAGGGATATAATGAGATACACAAAGACCAAAATTGAACAACACCAAATACCATCTGCCAGTGATGTTGCAGAGATCAAAACAACCAATTTCCTTGAAAAAATCAAACGCATTATCAACAATGACAACATCGACAACGAAGTCCGCATGGTTGAGAAGATGATGGAAGAAGATTACAGCTCAGTTGAAACTGCTGCAGCACTTCTAAAAATTGTCATGGAAAAGAGCGGAACAAAATCCAAAACAAATACAGAGGACTATGGAGATACTGGGGCTGCATCCGGACAGGTCAGACTTTTCATAAACATTGGAAGAAAGGACAAGGTCAAAGTAAGGGATATCATAAGGGCCATAGCAGATAAAACAGGCCTTTCAAGTTCTGCAATTGGAAAGGTGGATATCTTCGATAAATTCTCATTTGTAGAAGTTCCAAAACAAAGTGCAAGTGATGTTATTTCCACAATGAGCGGAACAAAGGTCAAGGGCAGAGCCGTCAATATGGAACCTGCAAACAGGAAAAGCTAAATCCCATAAACCTTATCTTTTTTTGAGAAATACCAAAATCAGGCAAATAGACTTGAAACTAAGATTGAAGAGGTCTTAAAAAAAATGTTAGAAACACAAGATTTACAGGGTAAATGGCAGAGTCCTGAAATTGAAACAGTTAACAATCCTGATGGTAGTGTGATGTACATCCAGAGGGAGGCAACTTTTCAGGGAGATGAATGGAGCATACGAATCCGTTCATATCTGGATAAAAATGGAAAGGAACCCTTCTTCACCATACATGCCAAGGGAAATTACATATTAAGTGGTGAATCAAACTACGTAAACAACACCACATGTGTGGACTTTAATAACACCGGAAGATATGTTACTGCTCATCACACAGCACTCGTGGACATGTTAAATGAAGTGAGCGTTGACACAGAATGGAACCTTGATGAGGAACACGATGTCAGCATAAATGGATGTGCACTGGTCCCATCTATAGATAACTGTCCTGTTGAATACGATATAATCCAGATAAAAGACAACAACATCTACTTCGGAGAGTTCACACCGGATCAGAAGGAAGACATACAAAAACTTTCAAGGGGAGATGTCGAACCATCAGAAGATTCCGCAGGTATCTGCAGTGTAGATAACAGACCCCGCCAATTAATGGCATATCCACTTGTTAAATCCTAAAAAATATTTAACAAAATTTTTTTGGGTATTATTTTTATTTTAAATTTTTATTTTATGTTTGTAGAATTTTTGAATCTCTAAAAAGAAACCCGATGTTTATTAGAATTAATTTTCTGATTTTAAGAATTCAGTGATCTTATTTAAAAAAGAGAAAGTGATGTACTTTTTGAAATTTTTCATTCGTACTTCTTAAGGCACGCTGCAACTAACGGTGCAACAGAAATGTTGCTCACATCTGATCTGAGGGTGTCCGTTGAAAACACATCATCGACTCCTGCTGCAAATATTTTCAGTAGAGCATCTTCCACTAGTACTGGATGTACACATCCAACAACAACCTTTTTAGCTCCAAGATCCTTCAATATCTTGGTTGCATTTACTATTGTACCACCTGTACTGATGATATCATCGATTATAACTACTTCCCTTCCATCCACATCAATATGTTTTGGTTTGGTTTCAACATGTTCCGGTGAGATCCTAACCTTTTCAAGATGATCACATTCACAGCCAAGTATTTCAGCTATTTCTTCTGCAAATCCCAAAGCACCTTTATCCGGTCCAAGTATCAGGGGGTTATCCATGGTTTCATCTATGTAGTTAGCTATGAGAGGCATTGCAGATATTTCATGCACTGGGATGTTGAAGAAATCCTTGATATTTTTTTCATGGAAATTTATGGAGTATATCTCTGAAGCACCTGCAGCTTCAAGCAGTTCTGAAACTATCACTGCAGAAACTGCTTCCCCACTTTTAAATCTTCTTTCCTGCCTGCCATATCCAAAGTAGGGTATAACAACTCTTATTCTCTCAACACCAAGACTCTTAAGATTTTTGAGCATCAAAAATAATTCCATTAAATTTGCATCTTGAGGATGGCCAGTTGATTGAATAACCACAGCTTCATCCTTGAATTCACCCTTGATCCTTATGTATCGTTCCCCATCTGGAAATCTTCTAGTTTCAACGGGGTTCAATTTTTGGTCCAATTCCCTTGCTACTTTAGCAGCCAATTTTTGAGATGCAGATCCTCCTATTAACAAAAAAACCACCTTTCTTCATTGGTAAATTTAGTATAATCATCAATACAACATTTTAAAGTCATGAACTTAAGTTACTCCACACACTATTTATCTGTGACCATTTGGAGTTGAAATTTTTTTTAACTATTCAAATATTTGTTAACTTTATTAATAAGCTTCCCATAATAGTAGGACATCGAATGAAGCAAATATTAGAATATGAGGTGGCTTAATGCATGAACTTTCAATGGCTGATGCCATGGTAAAAACAGTTTTGGATGTAGCTGAGAAGAATGATGCTACAGAAGTACTTGAAGTTACCATAGAAATTGGTAAACTCACAATGCTCAACCCAGAACAGCTAAAATTCCTTCTGGATGTCCTTGTGGAAAACACCCTGCTTGAAGGGGCAGAAATCAACATAGTGGAAGTGCCAGTTGAGATCAACTGTAACGAATGTGAATACACAGGTGCTGCTAACATGGATGATTCAGATCATTACTTGGCAATAGTTGAATGTCCCGAGTGCGGAGAAAGGAATGTTGAAATAACCGCAGGAAGGGAATGTAACGTTAAAAATATCAAAATAGAAAAGGAAGAGGGAGATGAAGATGCATAAAATCGCAGATGTAGAAATTCAACACGACATCATGGTGGCAAACAGTAAGTTAGCCGGAAGAAATCAGAAGATCTTGGATGATGCAGATGTATTTTCCGTAGATGTTTTAGGGGCAATAGGATCCGGTAAAACATCACTTATTGAAACTCTCATACAAAAAATGGACCACAACATAGGGGTCATTGCCGGGGATGTCATAAGTAAATACGATGCTGGAAGATTTGAGAAGTACGATATTCCAGTTGTGGGTTTAAACACTGGAAAGGAATGTCATTTAGATGCCCACCTTGTGAAACATGCATTTGGAGATCTTCCCCTAGATTCCATCGATCTTCTCTTCATTGAAAATGTTGGAAACCTTATATGTCCAGTTGATTTTGATCTGGGTTCCCACATCAGGATGGTTGTGATAAGTGTCAGTGAAGGTGATGACACAGTTGAAAAACATCCCCTAATATTCCAAAATGCAGATCTAGTTGTCATCAACAAGGTGGATATAGCAGATGCTGTTGGAGCAGATCAGGATAAAATGGTTGCAGATGTTAAAATATTAAACCCTGATGTGAAGGTAATTAAAAGCAGCCTTAAAACAGGTCAAGGACTCGATGAAATAATAAGTTCCCTTGAAACTTTCATGAAACAGTAAAAACACGTATTTTACTGTATTATTTTTTTTTTAAATCAAAAAAATTGTAGTTAAACTAGATAAAAATCTCATTTTGTTCGTTAAAATAAGAATGGACTGGCCGGGATTTGAACCCGGGGCCTCCGCCATGCCAAGGCGACACTCTACCACCTGAGCTACCAGCCCGCATATGAACTTTGACGTTGTGCTATTTAAAGTTACTGAATTTTTCAAATATTTCCAAACCCTGGAGGAAGATCATGGATTTAGATATTAGAAACGTTGTTACAGATGATTTTAGGGGAATTGCAAAATTAGCTGAGAACTGTGGGCATATGTCAACCATGCCAAGTGCTGTTTACCATTTATTCACAAGACATTTTAAGAAAACATCATTCGTGGTTGAAGACAATTCCAACCACAAAATTCTAGGTTTTCTATTGGGTTTTATTTCACAGGGCGATCCAGAGGAAAGTTATATCCATCTGTTATGTTTAGATTCTGAGTTGAGGGGTGGTGGAATTGGAAAAATTCTCATGAACCAATTTGCAGAAACTGTATCTAAAAAGGGCTGTAAAACGATTAAACTAGTAACCAAGCCACACAACACAATATCAATTAACTTCTATCTTAAAATGGGTTTTAAATCATATAAATCCCCTGAAACATTTGAGTCAGACGGTTTAAATGTTTATAAAGATTTTGATGGGCTTGATCAAGACAAAATTATATTTATCAAATCGCTGTGAAAAAGTCATAAAGTTATTAAAATATAATATATAGATTAGATCATCGACTAAGCTAATCTTTACAATTTCGCCTGAAAAACTCCAGAGTTAAGTGGGCAGAATTTTAAAGAAATATTTATCATTATAAATGGAGGAATTCTATGAAAAAAGCTTTAATACTTTTAGGATGTCCTGAAGCACCTTCACAAACCCCTCTGGCAGTTTATACTACTTACAAACTCAAAGAAATAGGGTATGAAGTCACTGTAGCCAGCACACCATCTGCAATGAAGCTGCTGGAAGTTTCAGATCCAGAAAGTTTCTATGTAACGAACAAGGTAGATATAGAATCTTGTCTTGATAACTTGAAGGAAAAGGAGTACGATTTGCTGTTTGGTTTTGTTCATAAAGATGCTGCAACGGCCTACTTCGTTACATTCTACCATATTTTAAACACAAAATCTGTGGCTTTGGTATTTGAAAAGGATATTGAACTGCTTGAAAAGTTTATAAAAGATGTCCAGGAAAACACAGATTCAGAAATAATCTCAGCAAGGGCTTACCACAATCCAACACCCCTACGGGTTAAAGTTGACCGTTACATCGAATCACTGGAGGATTAATCATGTCTTTCTGTTTAGAACAGCACCTGCAACAATCTGAAGACTACAAAATTCTCATTAAAAACACAGGATTTAAAGAAGCTAAAAAGGTGATTGAAAAACATTCATCCAAAAAGGTGTATGTGAATGCTGGTGAAAAGATTTTAGGGGCTAGAATAATTGGAATCCCTCCAATACCCATCGGGATAAACGATGATGAATCTAAGGTTACATTACCATACACCAAACCCTGTCACGGAACTGCGGTGGTTGAAATTCCACTCGAAAAGGATGAAATAGAAAAGATCAAATCCTCAGCAATCAAGGATTAATTTAGATGGAATAAAATTATTAGGATAAAAAAAATGTTAACAACAGTTGTAGGCAGTTACCCTGTAGTTGAAACCCAAAAAGAAACCTTCAGCACTAAAATTTCAAAACTATTTGGAAGTTACGATGAATTTAAACCATCCCTTGAAACAGCAGTGAAGGATCAGGTGCTGGCAGGTGTGGACATCGTGTCTGATGGACAGGTCAGGGGTGACATGGTAGAAATATTCGCCAAAAAACTTCCTGGAATGACGGTTGAAGATGATGTTCCAGGAATCAATGGAAAGATCAGGGCATTAAATGGATCCATAGGTGCGGCAGATATGAAGCTGGCCATAAAAACTGCTGAAAATATCTCTGAAGATTTCAAAAACAGTGAGCCACTCATGGATGGAAACAATCTGAACCATTCGTACAAAGGTGTTAAAGGGATTCTAACAGGACCCACAACTCTTGTTCTCTCAAGCAGAGTACTTGATTTCTATAAGAAGGATAACAAATCCAAGATAATCATGGACATGGCACAAGCCCTTAAAAAAGAGGCAAAGGAACTGGAAGCTGCAGGTGCTGGAATGATCCAGATAGATGAACCCTTCTTATCAACAGGAATTGCTGATCTTAAGGTTGCAAAGGAAGCCATAAAAACCATCAGTGCAGATCTGAAGGTGCCTGTTGCCATGCATGTTTGTGGAGATGTGGGAGAAGTGCTTGGAGACATTCTTAAATTTCCTGTCCAAATTATTGACTGCGAATTTGCAGGTGTTGATTCAAACATTGAAGCTCTAAAAACAGAGTACAGAGGCTCTAAAAAAATAGGTTTCGGATGTTTAGACACCAAAACCGAAGTTGTAGAAACTGTTGAGCAGGTTTCAAGTCTTGTGAAGAAGGGCATAGACGTAGTCGGGAAAGAAAACATGATGATCGATCCAGACTGTGGAATGAGAATGCTTTCAAGGGAAATAGCTCAGCTTAAACTTAAAAAAATGAAGGAGACAGTGTCATGGCTGTGATGATCAAGGTTCCAACCATAAAAAAAGGATGGGAAACATTAGTAAAGAAAATAATATCAAAGGGTGTAGAAATAAAAGATGAAAGGGGTTCTGTTACCAAGGAAATATTGAATACAATTGTAAACGTTACTGATCCATCCAACACAGAATCACCTGAAGGTTACTTTTGGACAGGTGAAAAGCTGGACAAGTACTCTGAACAATTCTTAAGCGGTGATAAACAAGGTTTTGTATACACCTATGGAAACAGACTCAGAGCACATTTTGGAGGGATCGATCAGATTCAAGAAGCAGTGATGCGTCTCAATAATTTTAAAGAATCTAGAAGAGCAATATCAATAACATGGGATCCTTTAGTTGACACCAAGAACGATGAAGTTCCATGCATGATGCTGGTGGACTTTAAAATAAGGGACGGTGAACTTCACACAACAGGACTTTGGAGATCACATGATATCTACGGTGCATGGTTTCCCAATGCAATGGGACTCTCAAACCTGGCCAAATACGTAGCAGAGGAAACAGGATCCAAACTCGGAACTTTGACCATACATTCAATAAGTGCACACATATACGAGGTTAACTTCAAAGAAGCAGAATCTATTTAATTACTTCATATTCCCTTTATTTTTAACGATTCAAGCTTGATTGAAATTAATTTTTTAGACCTAAACAAAACTAAATCTATTTTACTGTGTACA
Organism: Methanobacterium sp. ERen5; assembly: GCA_024167805.1. Classification (GTDB taxonomy): domain Archaea; phylum Methanobacteriota; class Methanobacteria; order Methanobacteriales; family Methanobacteriaceae; genus Methanobacterium_B. Next base: position 1,696,629 of record CP099988.1, read on the forward strand.
GTTAAAAATTGAAATCGTAAGTTTAAACACATACAACATCCCAAGTAATTTTAATTTATAATTTAATCTTAAAAGGTGAAATAATGGTAAGCGTCAATCTCGAAGCAAAAAAAACAGTAGACTACATGATTGAAAATGCAGACGACATAGGCATAGCAGTTTCCAAACTTGAAAATGGTTCAACAGTTTTGGATTGTGGTGTTAATGTTGCTGGAAGTTTTAAAGCTGGTGAACTTTACACAAAGATCTGTTTAGGTGGACTTGCAGAAGTGGGAATATCCATCCCTGGAGATCTCTCAGAAAACTTTGCAATTCCTTCTGTTAAAGTAAAAACTAATTTTCCTGCAATCTCCACATTAGGAGCTCAGAAGGCAGGATGGTCTGTGAGTGTTGGGGATTTCTTTGCACTTGGTTCTGGACCTGCAAGGGCTCTTGCACTGAAACCTGCAGAAACATATGAAGAAATTGATTACAAGGATGATGCTGACATTGCAATACTAACACTTGAAGCTGACAAGTTACCTGGAGAAGATGTTGCAGACAACATAGCATCTGCATGCGGTGTTAAATCAGAGGATGTTTACCTCCTAGTTGCACCAACATCATCACTCGTGGGATCCATTCAGATCGCTGGAAGGGTGGTTGAAAACGGTACATACAAGATGCTTGAATTTTTAAAGTTCGATGTGAAAAAGGTTAAACACGCAGCAGGAATAGCTCCAATTGCACCAATAGACCCAGATGGACTTAAAGCAATGGGAAAAACCAATGATGCAGTTCTATTCGGCGGAAGAACCTACTACTACGTGGAATCTGAAGAAGGTGACGATATTAAAGCATTAGCAGAACAGTTACCATCCTCATCATCAGAAGGATATGGAAAACCATTCTTCGATGTCTTTAAAGAAGCAGAATTTGACTTCTACAAAATAGACAAGGGAATGTTTGCACCTGCAGAAGTAGTTATTAACGATATGAGAACAGGAGAAACATTCAGGGCTGGAGCAGTTAATGTTGAACTTCTCAAGAAATCCTTCGGAATTTAAGGTATTTTAAACCTTTAAATTCTGTTTATTTTTATTCTTTTTACAGTCAAATCCAATGAGCATCAAACATTTATAATTTTTTAGGGTGATGAAAAAAATGAAGATGGGAATATGTGACACAACATTTGCAAGATTCAACATGGCAGGGGCAGCCATGGATCAGATCAAGTCCCAAGTTGCCAACATCAAATTTGTTGAAAGAACAGTTCCGGGTGTTAAGGATCTTCCTGTAGCATCGAAGAAATTGATTGAAGAAGAAGGCTGTGAACTTGTAATGGCATTTGGAATGCCAGGACCCGAGGACATAGACAAAGTATGTGCCCATGAAGCCTCAACAGGATTAATACAAGCCCAATTAATGACCAACACCCACATCATAGAAGTTTTTGTCCATGAAGATGAAGGAATTGATGATAAGGATCTTAAGGTACTGGCTGAAAACAGGGCAAGGGAACATGCAGACAATGTTGTTAAAATGTTGTTCAAACCTAAAAAAATGAAAAGAGAAGCCGGAACAGGGATGAGGGAAGGAAGAGAAAATAAAGGTGCATTATAGGGATTTAAAAATCCAATTTTCCTAGATGCACATCTATTTTTAACATAATACTGATTCTAAGCTTTTTTAGAACAGATGAACATATCAGTAGTATCATTTAAACAAATATGATACATTATCTGCAGATAAATCAGCTATTGGGCGATGGGATTTTAAAGAAAACGCTCGAGACTATGTAATTGGTGTTACAGCCATGAATTTGAATGGAATATTAATAACATATATTTGAAAGATTTCAAATGGCTTAAAGAGGTTACTATTCCCGAATAACTATTAAAAAATGTCTAAAACTATTGATTTAAACCTTATTCTACTTCATGGTTGATAAAGTTATATGAATTGAAGAACATAAAATAAGGTGTGTATAAAAAAATAGAGGTGGTAATATGAAGGAAGAAGTATTTTTCAGCAAGGGCATGAAGCATGTTAAAGAAGATTATCCTGATCTTTACGAGGCAAGTATATTACTGAACGATGTTTGTTACACCGGTAAAACTCTAGACTACAAAACCCAGAAACTGGTCGCAATTGGAATAGCAGCAGCTGCATCTGATGACAGGGCAGTAAAAAAACAGATACTCAGCGGTATGGCTGAACTTGGAATAACCAGGGATGAAGTAGTGGATGTTCTAAGGGTAGTGCTTTTATTAGCCGGTAAACCTGCATTTACCAAGGGTATGAATGCTCTATACAAGATCAAAGAGTAAGATTTAGAAATTAAATTTCTTTTTTAAGTCCCATCCCTGCCTGTGAAATTTAATTGGGGAATGTGGATAGTAATCTTTTTAAACTAAGTTGATCAATAGTGATCACCGCCAGTTTTGGCGATTAAATAATTGACTAAAACTTGATTGCTTACATTGAAGTTATATAAAACTTTTTTTGGGATACGTAAAACCATCCCATGGATGTGGCGCAAGCTGAACAAAGAGGTGTAATTTAATGTACAAATATATAAGGGACGCATGGAAAAACCCAAGCGAATCCTATGTTAAAGAATTAATGCAATCTCGTGCTCCTGTTTGGAGAAGAGAAAGTGTTATTAACAGAATTGACAGGCCAACCAGAATTGACAGAGCAAGATCCTTAGGTTACAAAGCCAAAAAAGGTTATGTAGTCGTACGAACCAGAGTTCGTAGAGGTGGAATGCGTAAATCAAGATTCACAGCAGGAAGGAAACCAAAGAGAATGGGTGTAAAGAAGATCACACCAAAGAAATCCATCCAGAGAATTGCTGAAGAAAGGGTTGCCAGAAAATACCCGAACCTAGAAGTATTAAACTCATACTGGTTATGGGAAGATGGAAAATTCAAATTCTACGAAGTAATTCTTGTAGATCCTAACCACCCTTCCATAAAAAGTGATTCTAAAATCAACTGGATTTGTGAACCTCAGCATACCAACAGAGTATTCAGAGGACTCACCAGTGCAGGTAAGAAGTCAAGAGGACTTCGAGGTAAAGGTAAAGGGGCCGAAAAGGTACGATAAGGTATGATCCATAACATTTCTTACAGAGCATTTGTTTATGGAACTGAAAGTAAGGAAAAAGTGTTAGAAGCAATTTCAACACTTTTTCCAAATTCATCCCCTCAATGTGAAGCAACAGAGGGGTATTATAAAAATCAAGTTCTAATTTTACACGACAAGATCGATAAGAAAAAATCGATCAAAGAGTTTGTTGAATTACTATCTTCAATGGATGATCCAGCAAAGAAAAGGATTATCAATCAATTAGAAGATAAAATGGATGATTATGGAAATTTATTTCTACGTTTCGATAAGCAGAGAGCATATCAGGGCGATCTGAAGGTTGTTGAACATGGTGATTCCATCCATACAAAAATTAAGATAGCAGCCTATCCAGCGAAAAAAAGGTGGCATTGGAAATTGGAAGGAAATTATTCGACTAAAAAGAATTACAGGGAAAATTTTTACGATCTAAATATCAGTGGAAACAAAGGTATCGTTCAAGAGGCTGAGAGATTAGGATTTGCCGGTGTTTCCCTGACCTACAATTTTGATGATTACAACTCAGAAATTTCAAAGGAATATGATGAACTCAAACATGAAAGCAACATACTCATGAGGAACTGCCTTGAAATCAACTGTAAAAATCCTGAAGAACTGAAGAAGAAAGTTCGAAAATCCCGAAAAATAGCCGACATAGTATTGGTAAGGGGTGGGGATAACAGGATAAACAGGGCAGCCTGTGAAGACAGAAATGTGGATATACTTTCACAACCCTACAGGAACAGGAGGGACAGTGGAATGAATCATGTTCTCGCAAGGAAAGCGGCTGAGAACGATGTTGCAGTTGAGATCAATCTGTCGAGTTTTTTGAAAACCAATTTAAGATACAGGCACAGGATAGTAAGTCAGTTCAGACACATCATGGCCCTCAAACGAAAGTACGGTTTTTCTGTGATTATAACGAGCGGCGCAAGATCAAGCTACGATCAAAGAAATCCCCTGGATATATTTGCCCTTTCAAACTGTTTTGGCATGACTGAAAACGAATCCTTCGAAGCACTCTCAATCATTCCCCAACACATAATAGACAGAAATGATAACAGGGATAATTTTGTCTTGGATGGAGTAAGAACAGTTGTAGAGTTGTAAACACTCAAACGAATAATACTCATAAAGAATTGATTGCAATGAATCAAAAACTCAAAATACTGCCCCCAACCATGAGGGATAAAAAGCGTTACATAGCTTTTGAATTAATTTTTCAGGGGCATATGACTAGGGAAGATGTTATAGATACCATAATTGAAGGTTCCCTATATTTGTATGGTGCATGTGGAACTGGAAAGTTCGATATATGGGTGGTTAAACTATGGAAATGTGGAAAAAATACCAGTCCCCATGGAAACCCAGATGAAAACTACATGCGGGGAATAATACGCTGCAGAAGAGAAGAAGTTGATTCTGTTAGAGCCGTACTTCCAACAATAACAAGATTCCGGGGTAAACACGTGGTTTTCCATACTCTGGGAATTTCTGGAACAATTAAATCTGCAATAAAAAACTTTATTAAACTATAAAGATAAGATGAAATAAAAGATTAATAGTTTATAACAATTAGGTTTAGAATTATTTTAAGATTATAAATTCATTTTTTAGAAAAAAACTTTTAGTGAGGTATATGTATGCAACCGTTTCAAGGAGCAGGATACGATAGGGCTATAACTGTATTTAGTCCGGATGGAAGGTTATTTCAGGTTGAATATGCTAGGGAAGCTGTTAAGCGAGGTACAACTTCTTTAGGTGTTAAATCAGTTGAAGGCATAGTACTGGTGGTTGATAAAAGACCCACAAGTAAACTCGTAGAGCCTAAATCCATCGAGAAGATATTCCAGATCGACGACCATATTGGAGCAGCTACCTCTGGGCTGGTGGCAGATGCAAGGGCACTGGTTGAAAAGGCAAGAATGGAATCTCAGATTAACAAGATCACCTACAACGAACCAATAAGGATTGATGGTCTTGCTAAGAAAATATGTGATATGAAACAGATGTACACTCAGCATGGGGGAGTAAGGCCCTTTGGTTCAGCACTCATCATAGGTGGAGTAAATGAATCAGGATGCAAACTATTCGAAACAGATCCAAGTGGTGCATTGATAGAGTACAAGGCCACGGCAATAGGTGCAGGAAGACAGATTGCAATGGATGAGTTTGAAAAGAAATACACTGAAGACATCAAACTTGATGAAGCAATTGAACTAGCTTTAGATGCTGTTTATGAAGCAACAGAAGGTAAAACAACGGTTGAAAGTGTTGAAATTGCCATTATAGATGCTAAGGATAAGAAGTTCCGGAAACTAGCAGACGATGAAATTACCGAGCATGTTGAAGAACTCCTCATTAGAAAATCCAAGGAGGAAGAAGAGGAATAGACATGGTAAACCTTGATGATGCAGTAACAGCACGTTTGGAATATTTTGGTGAACATTTCGAGATATTGGTTGATCCAGATCTTGCATCTGACTTCAAGAGGGGTCAGGACATAAATGTTGAGGATATCCTTGTTGTAGAGGAAATTTTCAAAGATGCAAAAAAGGAGACAAATCATCTGAAGAAGCCATGATGAAGGCTTTCCAAACAACGGACCATGTTGAAGTTGCTGCTAATATTCTAAAAAAGGCCAGATTCAGCTCACAGCTCAACAACGTAAAGAAATGCAGGAAGAAAAGCGTCTGAAGGTTGTAACAACCATTGCAAGGGAGGCAATAAACCCCCAGACAAAACTTCCACATCCTGTAAGAAGAATAGAAATTGCTATGGATGAAGCTAAGGTACGTATAGATCCATTTAAAAGTGTTGATGAGCAAGTTAACACAACTTTGAAGGCCATTAGGGTCAAGATTCCCATCAGATTTGAAAAAGTTAAAGTAGCTATACGGGTTCCTGGAGATTTCTCAGGAAAAGTCTACGGTGCCATTCCGGAATTTGGAAAACCCATGCAGGAAGAATGGCAACAGGACGGCTCTTGGGTGGCTGTTGTTGAGATACCTGGAGGTATGCAGGATAACTTTTACCAAAAGCTCAATGAACTAACCCATGGCCAAGTAGAGACCAAGCTGCTCTAACTGTAGGTTCATTTTTTTAGCATTCCAATAAAGGAGGCAGAATGTGATATTTGTAGAGGATAAAGAAATTGTAATTCCTGGAGATATTCTGGCTGATGAAGAATATAACTCTGGAAGAGGAACTTTCAAGGAAAACGACAAGGTTTGTTCCTCACTTGTAGGCCTTGTGGCAATAAGGGACAAAAAAATAAGTGTAATACCCTTACAGAGCAAGTACATCCCTAAGAGGGGAGATGTGGTCATAGGTGAAGTCACAGACATAAGATTTTCCATGTGGAATCTTGATGTCAACTCACCATACTCCGGATTTTTACCAGCATCTGATGTATTTGGAAAGGAAAAAGGGAATTGAACCGCACATTTGATGTGGGTGACGTTTTATTTTTGAGAGTTGTGGATGTTGACGAAGTGAAAAAGGTCAAACTCGGTCTTAAAGGCAGGGGACTGGGTAAGTTCAGGGAGGAATTCTCATCAACATCACACCAACCAAGGTGCCAAGACTCATTGGTAAGAAGGGATCCATGATCAACATGATCAAGGATGAAACCAAGTGTGAAGTCATTGTGGGACAAAATGGAGTGGTTTGGGTCAAGGGAGATCCTACCATGGAAAGGGTTGCAGAGAAGGTCATAAACATGATCGAAGAACAGGCTCATACATCGGGCTTAACAGACCGTGTGAGGGACATGTTAGCAACACTTTTAGGACGTGAACCTGGCTCTGATGATTCTGAAGAATTAGAAAATTCGGAAGAATTAGAAAATTCTGAAATTGAAGAATCTGAACCAGAAGAAGAAACGAAAGAGGATGACGGTATTAATCCAAATGAGGGGTGATTATCATTATAACCAATACCAATCTAAGCACTGGTACTGAAACCAGTGGAAGAGCCGATAACAGGGCTTTTGACGAGTTAAGGAAGATGAAAATAGAGGCAGGAGTCCTTGAAAGAGCAGATGGATCAGCTTACCTTGAAATCGGCGGAAACAAAGTTCTAGCTGCTGTATATGGTCCGAGAGAACTGTTTGTAAGACGTTTAATGCAGCCAAACAAGGCTGTATTAAGGTGCAAGTACAACATGGCACCATTTTCAGTGGACGACAGAAAGAGGCCAGGGCCAGACAGGAGATCTGTAGAAATCTCAAAAATAGCTTCTCAAGCCCTAACTCCAGCGGTGTTCCTGGAAAAATTCCCACGTTCAACAATAGATGTTTTCATAGAAGTTATTGAAGCTGAAGGCGGAACAAGATGTGCTGGAATTACAGCAGCATCAGTTGCCCTGGCAGATGCAGGAATACCAATGAGGGACATGGTTGTTGCCTGTGCAGCAGGAAAATCCGATGGTAAGGTCATACTCGATCTCTCTGAGGTTGAAGATAAGGAAGGACAAGCAGATGTTCCAATCGCCATCATGCCAAGAACAGGTGAAATCACATTACTACAGATGGATGGAAATCTCACAGAGGAAGAATTTGGACAGGCACTGGATCTCGCAATTAACGGTTGTAAAATTATAAGCGAAAAACAGAAGGCAGCCATAAAAAACAGGTATGGTGATGAATAATGGTTCGTATAGTTCCAGAGATCATAAAGGAAAGCGTAACCAATCTGGTTAAAAACGGTGAAAGAACAGATGGAAGAGCCTTTGATGAGTACAGGGAAATATCCCTTGAAGCCGGAGTTATTGAAAAGGCTGAAGGTTCAGCAAGGGTAAAAATTGGTAACACCCAGATAATCATCGGGGCCAAACCCCAGATAGGAACACCATTTGGAGACACACCGAACGTCGGAGTTCTAATGACAAACACAGAGTTACTGCCAATGGCAGCACCCAACTTTGAGTCAGGACCTCCGGATGAAAATTCTGTTGAGCTTTCAAGAGTCACAGACAGATGTATAAGGGAAGGCGAAGTTGTTGATCTAGAAAAATTATGTATTGTCCCTGGTGAAAAGGTATGGATGATATTTTTGGATCTCCATGTGGTTGACTACGATGGAAACCTGATGGATGCAGCCGTACTTGGAAGTGTTGCAGCACTCAAGAACACCAAGTTACCAGAAGCCAAAATCATTGACGGTGAAGTTGTACTCGACTACGACAATTTGGTACCTTTACCAATCAACGACACAGCGTTAATGTCCACATTCGCAAAGATCGGCGAAGAACTCATCATAGATCCTTCCTTAGAAGAAGAGGAAGTGATGGGAGCCCGCTTATCAGTAGGCATAACTCAAGATGGTAATATATGTGCAATGCAGAAAGGTGGGGAGAAAACTTTAACTCAAGAGGAAGTATTGAAGGCTGTTTCAATTGCGAAGATCAAAACAGCTGAACTCAGAACACTCCTTCCATAGATGCATTTATAACTGTGGAATTTCAAATTCTATGATCTAGACATTCATAATTGAAATTTTCATAAATTTTTTTATGGATTACCAATTAAAATTAGATATTTTCAAGAATTAAAATTAATCAAGGTGATATAAAATGGCAAGAACTAAAAAAGTAGGCATAACCGGTAGATTCGGTGCAAGATATGGTAGAAAAGCCAAAAGGACAGTTAAATCAGTAGAAGAAAACATGAAGGTGAAACATGTTTGTCCTCAGTGTGATAGACCAGCAGTAAAAAGGGTTTCAGCAGGAATATGGAAATGCAGAAAGTGCGGTAACGTATTCACAGGCGGAGCTTACCTTCCAGCAACTCCAATGGGTAAAACAGCTGCAAGGAACATAAAAAGAATAGTTGGAGGATTATAAATTGTATAAATGTGGGAAATGTGGAACATTGGTAGATATCAAAGGTTACACCGAATCTAAATGTCCTAGTTGCAGGTACAGAATTCTGTTTAAAGAAATTCCTCCTGTAAGGCGTAGTATAAAAGCAAGATAATATTCAATTATTAACTATGCTGATAACAACGTCGAGGAAACCTTCCCAAAGGACAAGATCATTTTGTAAAAGTTTGATCAGAGTCCATAACTCTAGTTATACTAACCGGGGAAAAATGAGTCTCCGGGACGTTTTGATCAAATCTTCTGAAATGGGCTACGACAAAACAGCCGTAATCTCCCAGATGAAAGCAAATCCTAGTAGGATTGACTTTCACAAAGAAGATGGGGAACTTATACTTTCTCTTGATATTACTGTGGGTCTTGATAACAATTCAGGATCTAAGAGCAGGGTAAAACTTAAGGATCTGAAATTCTACAGTGAATTAAGTGAACTGGAAGGACTTCGAGACATATTCAACATTCCCAGTTTAACCAAGGGTTCGGAATTTAGAAATCTCATGCTTTTAAAGGCATCAGAAGAACCTAATGCTGCTACTATTGAATTTTATGCAGATGACGGCAGTTTAACTGGTCCAAAAATATTTATAAAGGGATGGAGGCAGTAGATTTGAGTTCTTCAAATGTGCTTGCAGGCACCAGAACTGAACTGGTTTTCGAGTTTGAAGATCCAGAAGATGTTGAAGTGGTACTGGGTTCAATTGAACCAGAAATAGATGGACATCCCTCTGACAGAACATCTGTTAGTATTAAAAAGGATGGAAACAACCTGCGGATACATATAGAATCTCAAGACAGTGCATCCTTCCGGGCTTCTTTAAATTCCTACTTAAGATGGATCAAACTATCTTCAGAAATACTTGGTCTAAAAAAATAGATCAAAAACTGTGATGTGTAGTTCATCATGAGTTTTACTTAAGCTACAAAAATAAAAATATAATTTCATTGAAAAATGAGGTGATTTAATATGGAACTTCCAAAAAATATCCAACATCAAATAGCACAATTCCAGCAGGCACAGCAACAGGCTCAGGCAATTACAATGCAAAAACAGAGTGTTGACATGCAGATAAAGGAAACTGAAAAGGCACTAGAAGAATTGAAAAAAACAGATGAAGGATCTGATGTCTACAAAACTGCAGGAAACCTTTTAATTAAAGTTAACAGGGACGAGATCAATGAAGAACTCGAAGAAAAAATAGAAACCCTAAAATTAAGAGAAAAAACTGTAAGCCGCCAGGAAGAACGTATAATGGCTAAATTACAAGAAATGCAAAATTCTTTACAGGAAGCAATGCAGGGATCAGGAATGAACCCGGGGTTAGGTAATTGAGGAAACTTTCAGACCAAGAATTAGATGAAATTTCAGAATTAGCAGTTAAATCTGCAGAAACCTTCATCTATTCACGGGTTTCAAAAAAGAAATATTAGACCTTGACATCAAGGTCGAACTTGATTATGATAAGGGGTTAGATGTTGACATAGACATAGATATCAAATTCGATCCCCTGTCAAAATCCGACAATACAATTGCAGAAGAAGCTGCAAACCATGCAATCACCCAAATAGACAGTTATTTGGCTGATTAAATGGGGATTACTATCCCATCAAATTATATTTTATTTTAATTTTAAAAGGAAATACTTACCATGATAACTCCAGTTTTAGACCTTAAAAATGGGTTGGCAGTGGCTGGTAAGTCTGGTAAAAGGAAACCTACAAACCACTTAAAACAGTTTTCACAGACTCATCAGATCCCCTGAAAATTGCAGAGGCACTTAAAACAGCGGGCTACAGTGAACTTTACATCGCAGATCTGGACTCCATCGAAGGAACAGGTTCAAATCAGGAAATTGTGAAGAAAATAAACAAAACCATCCCTGTCATGCTAGATGCAGGAATCACCAACCACCAAGACATTGAAGCTGTTGTTGGCAGTGCAGAAAAGATCATAGTTGCCACAGAAACCCTTGAGAGCATGGAAGAAATAGGGCAAATATTTTCCTTAAACCCCAAAAATTCCCTGGTATTGAGTGTTGATCTGGTTGGTGGTGAAGTGCTCTCTAAAAATATGAAACTCAACTCTGAAGATGTGATGGGAATAATTGAAAAACACAATCCCGCCGAAGTCATAATTCTAGATGTTTCAAGGGTTGGAACCAATTCTGGTTTTGATGAGGCAGTGGTGGATCGTTTCAAACACACCGAAACCCAGTTAATTGTGGGTGGAGGAGTTACCAAGGCAACCATCAAAGAACTTGAAAAAATTGGAGTCAATAAATTCTTGGTTGGAACAGCCATCCACAACGGTGATCTTTAAGGTGAAACATGGCCAAGTTCATGATCATAGGTCCAGTTACAAGGGACACAATTAACAGGGATGGAATGATCTACCACCATACAGGTGGTGCTGTTTACTTTCAATCCGCTGTATTTTCAAGTTTTAACAAGGATGTAACAGCGGTGATACCTCTGTCTAAATCTGACACAGATCTCTTGAAAGCCTTTCCAGAGGATGCTCATATCCTCCCGGTTTTTGTGGAGGAAACAATGGAGTTTGAAAACATCTATCCAAACCATGATCTAAACCACCGTGTGCAGAGGGCAAAGGTACCGGACAACCCAGTACTTCCTGAAAATCTTCCAGAATCCATGGAATCCTACGATGCTGCAATTCTCTGTCCACTTTCACCCACAGACATTCCCATCGAAACTGTAAAACACATTGCCAAACATGATGTGCCTATTTACATGGGTGCCCAAGGATACTTAAGACATCTTAATGATGATGAAATCATATTAAAACCCTGGGAAGATTTTCCTAAATTCTTGAAACATGTTGAACTACTGTTTTTAGATGAGGCCGAAGCAGGGATCATCACAGACTTTGAGGGTCATGATCTCGAAACCATTGCCAGACAACTTTCGAAGTTTGGGCCAAACGAGATAATTATTACCCGCGGAGATAGAGGAGCTTTGATCTACTCGGCAAGATCCAATGAACTCTACGGAATCCATGCATTTCCGCCCAAGCAAACAATGGATCCAACAGGATTAGGTGACACATATATGGCGGCCTATGCATCTAAGAAGGTTGAAGGTTACAGTTCAAAATCATGTGGAATTTTCGCGTCAATGGTGTCCACAATGAAACTAGAAACCATAGGTGTTTTCAAGGGAAATGACACAATAGTACTTGAAAGACTTAAAGACCATGGAATAACAGATATTTAAACACAGTTCTAAATCAAATCTTAAAAATCGACCTAACAAATTCCATTCAACATCCAATCATTCAAACTACTTTCGAAAATGCTTCGTCTAAGCTACTAACAGAACTATTTTTTTAAGACATTAATTTCATGAAAATTTAAAACATCAATATTTATTAGTTGAATACATTAAATGGTTAATTAGAACCTTTGGAGTATTGTGATATGATTGAAGAAATTGAGCAGAGAATAGTGGACAATTTTCATAGAGATCTGTTGAAGTCGCGTGGGGAAAAGCTGGTTAAATGCCAAAGGGTATTGCCCAAATTGGATGAAGACAACACAGACATTGTGGAAAAGATAGTTTTAAGCTTTGAAGACACTGACCAGATCGATATAGAAAATACCTACAATGTATGTATCAAGGCAACAAACATGGACTTCAAAGCCTGTGATAATTTCAACAATCCAGTGGATATCCATGAAATAATAGGAAGAAGACTGTTGGACTATGGAGAAATATATTTCGACACATTCAACAATGAAACAAGTGGATCATTAAGAACAAAACTCATCTTCGAAGACGATTACGAAATAAAAGTAGATGGTAACAACCTACAGATCGAAGCTTACATAGAAGATTCAGTGTAGAAACTTAAACCCTAAAAAAATTAATTTTTTAAAAATCAACTAAAAATAAGTAGTGATTAATTTCGGTTATTTTTTTTTAATTCAACAAGAATGGGAGTATTAAAAATGGAAGGATACCTGCTGTAAAGAACAGTATAATTCCGATTATGGTGTAAACATTTTTTTTGTCCATAACTCCTGCACAAATGAGGATAACACTGATCACTGCCATTATTGGGGGGATTATGTGAGAAAATAATATTGCGGATGGATTTGCCATTTGGATCACTTCAGAAAACTTTTTGATGGAATAAATTTTAAAAACTTAGTTCTAATAGATAATTTTCAGTACTAATTTAAATTTCATAATAGTATGGTGTTGGGAGATATATAATTTAGGTATTGTTTTTAGGTGGATCTTCCAAAGTTCACAAGTAACACTCTGACCAGTCAGGGTAGCATCCGCCCACTTTCCATGGATGAGCTAAATCCATCAAAATAAGCTGATTTTAATAAACAAATTTGCATTTTTCCACCAGATTCCCTGATAAAAGAAGATTAAAAAAATAAAATAGGATTGCAGATAAAAGGAATTAAAACTTTGATTAAACATCAAAAATTGTGCGTTTAATTTCCTTTTCTGATTCTGCTATCATGTCTATTCTGTCTACTTCGATGCCTGAGTTGTGCAGATATTCAGCAAGCTGAACAGGAGTTATGTTATCGTCAATATCAATTATAACAGCTTCAGATTCATGGCTCAGTCTAGATGCTCCGAAGTTTCGGATTGCATGTTTGGCCTCCTCAATCTGGGATGTTTTAATCCTAAAAGAACGTGTTTTACGGGTTATTTGGGAAATGTCTATGTTCATCCTCTGAAGAACAATAAGAACATGTCTCTGAAGAGCATCTTCAAGCACATCACAGTCAACCCTTTCCTTTTCCTGATTTATACGCACAGCCTGACAAATTTGGGCCACATCCCTTGCATGGGCAAAGGTGGGGTTTAGACCTTCTCCACCATCATCACAAGCACAGTAAATATTTTTAAACTTGTCTAACACTTCATCATTATAATCTTCCCTCAGATAATCAAGGTTTATCTTGAAAACTTCGGCCACATCATCGATGGGTGGATTTTTAAGGAAGACATGTAGAGGTGCCCTTCTCAAGTGAGCTTCGTCCATGATGCTTATGTCTAGATTGGTTGAAAATGCAGGAATGAAATCACAGTGCACTGTCACAGGTATACCCCTCACGTAGATCACATCCCTCTTGTTTTCCATTGGAACGATGAGTCTGTTGAGTATCAAATCATGATCATCCCTCTGTCTCCCAAGATCATCAATGAGAAGTATTCCTCCGTTGGCCTTAATTATGGGTGAAGTTTCATAAACACCCTTAGTAGCATTGTAATTAGTTTCAAGTTTGCTCAAATTAAGCTCTGAACCTGTTAACACGAATGGTGCATGTATTTTAACCCACCTAGGATCTTCAGGCTGTTCAGGGCATTTCTTATGGAAATCTGGATCGTAGATCTGTATGATCTTACCACCGAACTCCAAAAATTTTGGAATAATGACCGGAGGTAGTAGATCCGACATCTTAGCTGTTAAAAATGTTTTACCTGTACCTGGAGGTCCGTAGATAAAAATTCCTTTACCAATAATACAAGATTCAATAAGAGATTTTTTTGCATCTTCAACTCCAACAACATCGCTAAAAGTTGATTCAACAACCTCTTTAGGTATGTTAATGGGATATCTGCCCTTGAGTTGGGCTTCCATAATTTCATAGTAGTTCTCGTAACTCACAGGAGCGACACCAATGTAAGGATTTTCCTCAGTAATGCCCCTGCTCTTTTCACGGCCTTTTTTAGAAATACTGTACTGCACACTGGAAAAAAGAAAACTTCCACTCACAGGAGCACATAAACCTTCCTTCTCCAGTTTTCCAAGGCATTGTTCGAGAATGTCCCAATGTATACTGGTAATATCGTAGATAGTACTGGTGTTCACAGTACCAAAGCTTGTTAAAATCTTCAAAATTAAATCTTTAATAAAGGATTCCGATAATTGAATGTCTTCAATAGTTTTTGGCTGCTTCAGACCTTCAAATATTTGCTCCATCTTAGAATCATGATAATAATTCATTCAACCACCCCAAATAATAACTATGAATATATCCAATATCCATTTCATGTTATTATAAGAGTTGTGGTTTGATTTTTTATCAGAGTATTTTTCTAATCTCTCCAATGTCAGATACTATGTCAAGATCGATTTCACGTTCTTTAATTGTTTTTCTTTCGAGTTCTGTTAATCCGGGTGTGAGATATATTGCAGACATACCAGCATCTATGGCTCCCATGATATCGTCTCGGAAGTTGTTGCCTATCATAACGGAATTTTCAGGATCACAGCCCATCCTTTCCATTGCAAGTTCGTAAATCTTAACGTCTGGTTTTTCAACTCCGGCTTCTTCAGACGTGATCACGAAGTCAAAGAAATGATGCAAACCCAGCCTAACCAGTTTTTCGTACTGTTTAATTGTCAAACCATTGGATATTACACCCAACTTGTAACCCTTTGATTTAAGATCTATCAGTGTTGGCATGGTGTTGGGGAACAATCTTAAAAGAGCAAATTTAACGTTGTGGTAAGTTATCATACCAATAGCTATTAACAATGGTTTTTCTTCTCCAAACACTCTTTTTGTCAGCACATTCAAATGTTTATTGTAATTTGAACCCTTGTCTTTTATGATTTCCCTTAAAAGTTTATAAGCATCTTCATGTGACATTGGTAAACCTGCATCTATCATGGCATTTAATGCAGCTTTCCTTGCAAGTTTAGCAAATTCTGATGTGTTGTAAATTGTATCGTCAATATCGAGAAAAACAGCTTTTATCATGGTTACACCAACCCTTTCTTTATCTGAACCATAAATCATTGGACAATTAAAAAAACTAAAAATAAAACAATAATTTATTGATCAATATTTGTTTCAAACGTTTTGAGTAAAATAATTTTATACATATCTTACCATGTGACCTTATTTTCTAGGAGAAATATGAATCAAGACTAACTTGTTTTTCTTTGTGAAGTATATCTTCCTTTGAGTAACCAAGGGCTTCAACAATTCTTGAAACAGCTGGAAGAACCTGATTTTCTATGTAGTAAGTTGGGTCGTAATCTGAAACATCAACATCTTCTAGGGGAATTGCACGTTTGCTTATGGGATCTTTACGATCTTTACCCTTCACAATAACGTAGCGGATGATGGATCCCCTCGAAATTTTTCTTCCATTCTCAATGGCTCTCTTTGCAGCCAGTACATGGGGTGCCATTTGAACATAATCTTCAGGATTTTTGGTTATCTGTGTATGGATCACCAGATCTTCCAGGGGTATCTTTCCCTCTTTGATCTCTTCCACCACAGATTTAATGATTTTAGCAGCTTTCTTAGGATTAGCTTCCTCGAGAATAGCTCTTAAAACCTTTTCCTGAGTTTTTTGGCAACAGGAGCCCAGTCACGTCTGACCAGTTCCAAGCCTTTAACAACAATATTTTTGTTTTCTATGAGTGCGTACCTCTTCTTGGTAACAAAGAATCCTCTCTCATAGAAACCTTCGTACTCGAGTTCCATTCCTTCAGGGAGGTTTTTATTCACATCCCTAAGGAACTCTTCGACTTTGTTTAAAATTTGTTCATTCAACAAGCACACCGTTTATCATACCGTCTTGACCAGGTCTTGAGGTTACTTTAACCCTTCCAAGATTGGTTTCTACTACGGCACCTTTGGTAATGATGTTCCTTCTTACAAAGTGAGTGTTTGCTGTGTTTTCAACAACTGTGCTTATCTCTGCGACCTGTACCTTGTTGGTTTTAGGGTCGACCACGTTGATGTTGGTATCGTTGGATAATCTTGTTTTGGTGTTACCACCCTTGGTTCTTATCTTTTTAACCTTACGATCTCCAATTTTGGTTTCTGCAGGGTCCCTACCGAATTCCATATTTCTTTTGTTTCTGTTGGACTTTGATCTAGCCCCTGTTGGTTTTCTTAATGATTTTCCTTGCCAAATAGCCATAATTTCACCTCTAAGCTTGAATATAAATGTTTTTTTTTAAATTTTTGAAAATTTTATCTGCTGAAGTCTTAACTACTTACTCATTAGTTTCATAGAGTATCAAATAATCTTTCCTAAGAACTTGTAGATTTGTAGATCACATTATATTAATCTTGTTGATATGGAATCAAATCAAACAAAACTCAAAACTTCATTCAAAATATTCAGTATGTTCCATCATTTATTAGTAAAGACTTAAAAATATATGGTATGAAATTTGCTGACACATTAAAACTGAAACCATTTTCAGCAAATTTTTTCATTGATGGTGGGCAAAAATATTACCCTCCAAGTTGACATGGTAACTAAATAAATTCAACTCTCACAAACTACTTATTATGTATACAAAATAGTAATTTTCTGACACAAAAAAAATTACAATTTTTTAATATATTAACAAGCTGATTCTTATGGCTAAAAATACCGATAATAAAAATGAATGGAAAGAGATCAAGGATGCTGACGATGTTGTATGGAAACCTATAAGGATGGGGGATGAAATTTCAGGTAAGTACATACGCATGGAGGAAGATGTTGGCATGTACCACAGTAACAAGTACACCCTGGAAACTAAAGATGGGGAAGTTGATGTTTTCGGATCAACAGTGTTGGACAATAAATTTAAGGACGTTCCCCTGGGATATGAGGTTAAAATAATTTATCAGGGTGAAAAACCTAGTGCCCCACCAAAAAAACCATTTAAATCATTTCAGGTCTTTTTAAGAGAACCATAAACCATCAAATCTGGTTTGATATTTGAAAGTTAAACCATGAACATGGTTTACATGGTTGGGTAGTTCATGTTTTTATATATTATCATGATCAATAAACTGAATTAACTAAGTTCTAAAATGGATACAAACTTGTAACGATTATGAACAGGTTTTTTTTAAGGGTTAAATTCCCATCTATCCATCGTTATGGAATTTTTGTAGTACAAAGAATTCAAAAAAAGGAGAATGGTGAATCTTATGAAAATAGGTATGTCGCACGGAGCCGGCGGTGGGATCATGCAGGGTCTCATTTCAGATATCATACTTGAAAATTTAAAGAATAAAAGTGTCAATGGAGGAGTTGGACTGGATGATCTCGATGATGGGGCCTCAATTCCAATGGAAGACTACGAAATTGTTGTAAGCACAGACAGCCACACAGTAGATCCAATATTCTTTCCTGGAGGAGACATAGGAACCATATCCATAGCAGGAACAGTCAACGATGTTTCTGTTATGGGAGCTAAACCCCTTGCAATAACCAATGCAATGGTCATAAGTGAAGGCTTTTCAGGGGAAGACTTTGAAAAAATAATCAAATCAATGGATGCAGTCTGCAGAGAAGCTGGTGTTTCGATAATTACCGGAGATACTAAGGTAATGGAACATGATAAACTTGATAAAATCGTAATAGCAACTACAGGAATAGGAATAGTTAAAAAGGGCGAAATTAAACGGGACTCTGGCCTTGAAGTTGGTAACAAGATTATCTTAACAGGCAGTGTTGGTGACCATGGAATATCGTTGATGTCCTACAGGGAAGGGTTTGGATTTGAAACAGACCTTCAATCTGATGTTGCACCAGTATGGTGCATGGTTGAAGCAGCACTCAAGGTTGGTGGAGTTACAGCAATGAAGGATCCAACCAGAGGCGGAATTGCCAACGCATTAAATGAAATGGCTTCCAAGTCCGGTGTTGGAATGCTCATAGACGAAGAAAAAATCCCACTCAAAGCTGAAGTGATTGCTGCATCTGAAATGCTGGGTTTAGATCCCTACGAAGTTGCCAACGAGGGTAAGGTCGTAATGGGAGTGGAAGCAGACAAGGCCGAAGAAACATTAGAAGCCATAAGAAAGACTAAATATGGAAAAGACGCCCAAATTATAGGGGAAGTAACAGACAATGTTCATGTGGTTATTGAAACTCTTTTAGGTGGTAAAAGAATTTTAGAAGCCCCAATAGCAGATCCTGTACCAAGGGTTTGCTAAATCATATTTTTCATTGTTTTCTTTCTTCACCAACATGGAATCAGGGTCTTTTAAAAAAATTTATTAAGGACGAATACAAAAAAAATGAGTTAGAGTTATTTAAATTCATTGCAAATTTTGTATAATACATTTTAACATGAAATAAACAAATATTTCGAGACGTGATAAACATGGGAAACTTTTGGGGTCGGCGACTTATAGCGTTGATAGTTGACATAATTATTTTAACACTTTTCATGTGGATTTTAAGTGGAATAATTTTCTTGATAACAGCAGGTATTGGAGTATTTTCCACCCTCACCTATTGGATATTCGCAGGAGCAATCATAATACTGGCCTACTTCACCTACTTTGAAGGTAAAACAGGTAAAACATTTGGAAAAAGGATGTTCAACTTGAAGGTTGTGGCTAACGATGGAAATCTTACCTACAAAAAATCTTTAATCAGAAGTCTCTCGAAGATACTGTACTTACCATTGATACTGGATTTAGTACTGGGATTCATATTTGTCAAATCAAACGACAGATTCCTTGACAGTGTTTCAGGCACACAGGTAGTACCAGCTGACCAGGAATCCCAACCAAAAAATGATCTCTCACGAGCCAACTAATAACCCTGAAAATCAACATTTCTTTTACTACTTTTTTTCATAAATTTCAAAATAAAACTATTCTAGAGCTATTTAAATGTAGAATTAACTCTCTGGAGATTTAATAAGATTATGGGACATTTATTCAAATAAATTTTCCATCTTCAAGTTCCAAGAAGTCACCATAACCCTCAAGTTTTTTGTTGTTGGTAGTCAGGATAATTGTCAAATTCAAGGATTTATTCAAGTCCTGGAGTAAATTCATAATTTCTTCTGCTTCTGATCTGTGGAGATCTCCAGTTGGTTCGTCTGTGATGAGTATGGAGTGGTTGTTAACCATGGCCCTAGCTATACTGACCCTAATCTCTTCTTCCTTTGACAAGTCATTTGGATATTTTTTAAAATCATTAAAACCCACGGTTTCCAACAGTTTTTGGGTTAAAGTGCTGTCAGAACTGTTCATTGGAAGGTTAACATTCTCAAAGGCACTGAGTGTTGGAATAAGATTTTCATTTCTGAATACGAACCCTATCTCTCGTTGGATAATGGAGTTTTTTTCCTGTTGTGACATCTGACTTGTGTCAGTTCCATTTACAAAGATTTGCCCCATGGTTATATTCTCTAGAAGGCCAACAATTCTTACGAATGTTGATTTACCAGAACCTGAGGGTCCGTAGATTATGTTCATCGATCCATGTTGGAATGTATGGTTCAAATCAGCAAGGGAGTGTGTCACTTCATCACCATTCTTGTAGATCTTCCAGACATCAACGAGCCTGATGCTTGAGCTGTCGGTGTTCATGGGATCACCTCATCAATGTTTCTGTAGGATGCAAACCATCCTGGAACCAGTCCAAGGAGGGAAGCCAGAACAGTTGTCAACACGATGACACTCGGAATTAACCATAATGGGATCAGAATTGAGATTGGAATTTCAATAAACATTGCAACCACAGATATTCCGATGGATCCCAGTATAACCCCACCTATACCTCCAAAGAATCCTATTAAACCCGATTCAAGGGACATGCTGATGAGCAACTCTTTCTCAGAGAAACCCATGGTTTTTAATATTCCAATTTCACGATTTCTTTCGTTGAGATTGAAACCCATAGTATTCATTATATCTAAAATCCCAACTAAGAATACGATACTTGCCAACCCGTCCAGTATGTATACTGCATTGTTTATTAAAGCATCAATTTTACTTCCAATAATAGAAGTAGTACTTTTTACTCCTAAAATAGAATTAAGTTGATTAGTCACAGTTGAAATAATTAAATCTGAATTATTAACATTGTCGTTCACATGAAATGAGTTTGCCTGTTTTAAAAAAGTGTTTAAACCAATACCAGAACTCAGTAAAACTAGGAGAATTAGAACACCAAAGCTTATTCTTACAATGGCAAAAAAATTCCTCATCTTGTTCCTTCGAAGATTTTTCATGGATAATCTGTAAATATTCATTTAAAACACCTTTACAATTGGCTAAACATCAATTTATTTACTAGATTCGTGTTTTCTTTTCAAAATAGTTTGTAATTATATTATTATCTTATTAGTTTATCAAGACTTTCATTCATCATTGTTCTGCTTTACATGTGTAGGTTCGATCTTCTAACAATGATTTTGACTTGAAATCACATCATGAATTAAAATATATTTAATTTTGTAGGTTTTTGAGTAAAAATAATGTAGTTGCATCCTATTTATGAAATGAATTTATCTGCTTGTTGGGTCTTATTTTTATGTTAATTCTCACTTATTTGGTCATTTTAAGACATATAAGTCTGTTATTTATTGAATTGATCGACATGTATTTAAGTATATTTTGCAGATTGAAGTTTGTAGATCATTATACTTTTTTTGATCTTAATTTGACTCTCTGAACTTACTATGATGGGCGAGGAACAGGGTTTTGAGGTTTACATGGTTATGCATGAATCATCAGCATTTTCCAAAAGCACCCAGAAAGACAGGGACGAACTTGGAATTGTGGGGGTAGCATGTGTATCTAACCTGATATCGGGAGGATGGAAATCACAGGGCCTAGGTATTCCAGCTCAGTGTGTACTGCTAAACCAGGCTACCTGTAAAAATCACTGGAATGAAGAAGGTGTACCAACAAGCATCAACATTCACCAACTCATGAAGATTTTAGGAAAAAACAGCATCTCCACTTGCAACACTCATAAAAAACCATGCACAGAATCATTGATCTAAAAGGAAGCCCTGAAAATACAAATTAAATTAACTACAATGGTTGTAGATCCCTAAAATTTACTTCTTTTAAATCATTCAAGATTTTCATCCTACATAAATCAATATATTAGCTAGTTTACAATAGGTTATAGTAGAGTTTAGTTGAGTAGGTAACCATGAGTGAAAATAACGATTCAGGAAGGGCAACCATTTCTATGGGTGCTTCAACAAAACAAGGCTATGAAATTGCTGAAAAAAGTAGGGAAATAGTTAAATCCCTTATTAATACTAAAACCAAGGATCTTACACCAGAAGAACGGTCAATTGTTGAAAGGATAGTGCATTCCACAGCAGATCCAGACTACGCTGACATAACTTGGATCAGTAAGAACTTCGTTACTGAAAGCTTAAGGGCAATAGATCAAGAAAAAGACATTTTAACAGACATTAATATGGTTAAAACCGGAATAAACAGCTATTCTGGTAGGGTTGACTGTTACATTCGTGATGAAAGAGCAGTGAAAATAGCTAAAAAAGAGGGAATTACCCGGGCAGCAGCTGCAATTCGGGTTGCAGCCCAAGAAGGTTTTGATGGAATTGTAGCCGTGGGAAATGCTCCAACAGCACTTTTAGAAGTTCTTGAACTCCATAAAACAGGAGATATCAAATTAAATTCGGTGATAGGTGTTCCTGTAGGTTTTGTAGGTGCTGCAGAATCAAAACAAGCATTAAAACAGACGGAAATACCTTATATAATTACTGAAGGTCCTAAAGGCGGCACGCCCATAGCTGTAGCAACAGTAAACAGTTTGATAAATCTTAACAAGGGCAACATGGTGTGAAATTCAAATTATTACACCTGAAAAATCTTGATAATTCATAGATAGGTTTTCTGATATTAACTGTGATGGTCAACGAACTTACTCCCGGTTCTTTAGACCTGAAATTAACAACACTGTTACCAGTGATCCAAACCTGAATAATAACTATGACTTAAGAATCATGAACTAAATACTTAAACTATTGGGGGTTTTTGTAATGGTTAATATTATAACTAGGTTTAAAAATCATTTATTAAACCGAAGTGGCAAGTATCGTTTCTACAAATCACAATATGAGCTAATATACAAGGAAAATTCATCTAATCCTGAGAAAATGGTAGAATTTGAAACACTATCAAAACAGAAGTATAATGATCATATCCTACTCAAAAAACTAGATGAACTAGAATATCTGTTAAAAAAAGAGGACAACAATCAGATCCTACTCAAAAAACTAGATGAACTTAAAGATGAAATACATCCACGCAATGGAGAAATCTTTCGGAATAAACGGGGAAAAAAGCTGGCAGATATTCGACGCAGTCATCCTGCCAATTCTATTAAAAATGTCACTGTTGGTGACTTCACCTATGGAAATCCCAAAATTGAACGATTCAATGAAAATGATACACTGAACATTGGAAAATTTTGCAGCATATCAAAAGAAGTAACAATACTAATTGGGAAGGGGCACAACATTCAGTCTGCCAGTAGTTACCCATTTAGCTCATTTCTCGGTACACGTAGGGTGAACATCAATAAAATACCCATGATGCAGTGTGGCGATACCATCATAGGTAACGATGTATGGATCGGGTATGGTGCTTTAATTTTATCCGGAGTAACAGTAGGTGATGGTGCCGTGATAGGTGCAGGTGCAGTGGTATCCAAGGATGTTGAACCCTACAGCATAGTGGTTGGTAGTCCATTAAAACATATTCGATACCGTTTCCCTAAAGAAGTAAGAGATTTGCTCGTTGAGAAGAAATGGTGGGATTTACCCGACGAGAAAATCGAGGAATTGGCACCCTACCTCATAGACATAAAAATTGAAGATTTAATTGAAAGGTTGTAGTAACACAACAGAATCTCAATTTAAACATTTAATTTGTAAGATCAATAATAATCATTGGGGCAATAGCTGAATATTCACAGTTTTAAAGCCTTAAATAGCCAGATAAATCTTATAGGAGGGAATATTTATGAATTCCAAACAGTTATTTGAAGAATCGAAAAAATTCTTGCCTGGAGGTGTGGATTCACCAGTCAGAGCAATTAAACCCTACCCATTCTTTGCAGAAAAAGCAGAAGGATCAAAACTGACAGATGTGGATGGAAACAGCTACATTGACTACTGTTTAGCTTATGGTCCAATGGTTTTGGGTCATTCCAACCCTCAAGTGGTTTCAGAAGTTGAAAAACAGCTAATTAAGGGTTCAGCCTATGGTGTTCCAACTGAAAAAGAGATAAAGCTTGCAAAGATGGTGGTAAACAGAGTTCCATGTGCAGACATGGTGAGATTTGTTAATTCTGGCACAGAAGCCACCATGAGTGCCATCAGACTGGCAAGGGCAGCCAAATCAAAAAACAAGATCATCAAGTTTGAAGGAGCTTACCATGGTGCGCATGATTATGTACTGGTAAAATCAGGTTCTGGTGCTGCTGGACTGCCAGATTCCCCGGGAGTTCCTGAAGAAACAACTAGAAACACCCTGTTAATTCCATTCAACAGTGAAGAAGCAGTCATTGAAATAATTAAGAAAAATAAAGATTCCATTGCAGCAATCATAATCGAACCAATAATGGGAAATGTAGGGTTAATACCACCTAAAGATGGCTTTTTAGAATTTTTAAGAAAGATCACCCTTGAAAATGATATTACCCTGATATTTGACGAAGTGATCACAGGATTCCGAATAGCCCAGGGAGGAGCACAGGAATACTTCAAAGTAACTCCTGATCTGGTTACATTTGGAAAGATACTCGGAGGAGGATTTCCAATAGGTGCAATTGCAGGTAAAAAGGAGTATATGGAAATGATAGCTCCTTCTGGCAGTGTTTATCAGGCAGGTACCTTCAATGGTAATCCAATTTCCATCACAGCAGGACTGGCAACTTTAAAACAGCTCGACCAACAATTTTACAGCGACATGAATTCGAAGGGTAACAACTTCAGGGAAGGGATAAGGAATATTTTGGAGGATAACAATTTAAATTACCAGGTAGCAGGTTTAAGTTCGATGTTCCAGATATACTTGACAGATAAAACAGTTTGGAACTATGATGATGCGAAAACCGCAGACACAGATAAATTTGAGACCTACTTCAAAACATTGTTAAAGGGAGGAGTATTTGTTCCCCCATCACAGTTTGAATGTTGCTTCATATCTAAGATGCACGATTTTGAAGATATTGATAAAACTCTGAGCATCATTGACACTGCAATGAAACAAATTAAAGACTGATTAACCCATAAATATTTAAATTCTTATTTTTTTATTTTTTTAACTTCCTGACAAAACACTAATTTTCAGCAATGTTAACCCATAACTTTATATATTCTAACTTTTAATTCTTAACTTAAACATTTAAGTTTTAAAGGGGTTAATATTTTCATGAAAAAAAGTTTTAAGTTGACAGTGACATTTTTTATAGTAGCTGTGATGATCCTGGAGATATCCACCTTTTTTATTCCGATGGATCAACTGAGTTCAAGTGCTGCAACATACGAATCACAATCTGATACCAAGATCATAAACGAATCTCAGGTTATTCATAGGTTCAACGAAATTAAGACCATGAAATACGATGAAGTGAATATGAATTGTAAAAACAAATCAGAACTTTTTGCAAGTTACCTTAAATCAATTGGTGCAACTGGAATTTACCTAGTAACTGTAAAACATGGTTCAGGAACTTATTCCCATGAATTTGTGGAATGGAATGGACATTACTACGATACTTGTAGTTCTGATACTAGCTATGAAATTCCCATGGAAGAGTACAGTAAAAAACTATACCAGTTAGGTTTCACAGGAATCTCCGTAACATCTCCTTACCAATAAGGTTGATGCTAATTTTTTTCTTCGATTCATAAATTCAAAATTACAACGAGTAAAAGGTTAATGTATCGAATATTCATAACCTAACTAAGAATAATTATAATGAATTTGAGGTTGGAAAATTGGTAGTTGCCGTGGGTGTGGGTAAAAATAAGAAAATATTGGAAGCAGTAGCCGATGTTGATTTTGATGTGGTAACTGTAGAGTCTGAAGATGAACTGGTTGAGCTTCTCATGACTGACAATGTTGATGCTGCTGTAAGGGGATCCCTCAGTGCTTCTCTCATAATGTCAAAACTCAAACAGATCTACCCTGAACTGTATAGGGCATCCTACATAGAATTTAATACTAAAAAATTTCTTCTAGCACCTGTGGGAATAGATGAAGGTGAAACTGTGGCTCAAAAACTTCAGATAGCAGTTTTAGCATCTAAATTTCTTGAAATGGAAGGAGTCAAACCACATGTAGCAGTTCTTTCCAGTGGCAGGCCCAATGACCGGGGCAGAAACAAAAGGGTCGATGAATCTTTGGATGCTGGAGACGAATTAACAGCACTTATCAAGGAAAAATCCATCGATGTTAAAAATTACTACGCCCTACTGGAAGATGCTGTGAAAAGTGATGCAAACATAATAATAGCTGCAGATGGAATAGTTGGAAACACAATATTCAGAACCCTGGTACTTGTTGCAGGAGCAAAGAGTTACGGTGCAGTTGCATTGGGAATGAAAGAAATATATATTGACACCTCTCGTTCTCAGGATAATAAAGGCTATAAACGAGCTTTAACACTTGCAGATAGACTTACTAAAATCACAGATAAGAAATAGTACTGAACAGTGATTGAAATAATACTGTGCTAAACTTTTTTATTAGATGGGATTAATATTATTCCAAATTAAAGTATAATATATACCTACTAATTTTTTAACTTATAAAAAAAATAATCAAATGATCTACATGAAGCAAAAGGAGCTGAAAATGTCCATTTTAAAACCAGTTTACAAAGTTTATGAGTGGTATATCTCAAGAAATTTGAGTCCAGAGAACATGCCCAAGCACGTTGCAATTATAATGGATGGTAACAGAAGATTTTCAAAGATTCAAGGAAATATTGGCGCTATAGAAGGTCATAAACGAGGTATTGGTACTCTTGAAAAGTTTTTAGACTGGTGTGTGGATTTAGAAATAGAAATAGTCACTGTTTACGCATTTTCAATCGAAAATTTCAACAGAACAGAACAAGAGGTTCGTGGTTTAATGAATCTTTTCAAGGAAAACTTTGAGGGAATAGCAAAGAACGAAAAGATCCACAAGAACAAAGTAAGAATTAAAGCCGTTGGTAAGATGGAACTTTTACCTGAGGATGTTCGAAAGGCAATTGAAATAGCAGAAGATTCAACTGCAAACTACCATGGAAGACTCGTGAACATAGCAATAGGCTATGATGGAAGGCTGGAAATAGTTGATGCCATCAAAAAAATTGTCAAGGATGTTGAAGCTGGCAAAGTCAAAATAGATGATATCGATGAAAAGTTAGTCAACCAAAATCTGTACACAGCTGGACTAGATGATCCCAACCTGATCATAAGAACAAGTGGCGAGGAAAGATTAAGTGGGTTTCTACTATGGCAATCATCCTATTCAGAACTGTACTTCTGTGATAGTTTATGGCCCGAGCTAAGAAAGGTTGATTTCTTAAGGGCACTGAGATCGTACCAACAGAGAGAAAGACGGTTTGGAGTTTAAACTTCAAACAGATTTTTTTAGATTGAACTAGGGAATCCTATTGTAATGGGATGAATAGCCCTGATTTTTTTTGAGGTGAAAAAAATGATTGATACACACTGTCATGTTGATTTTAAGGAGTACAACAAAAACAGGGAAGAAGTTATGGAAAGGGCTAAAAAAAGCTCACCGCCATCATCAATTCAGGAGCCAGTCTTGGAGGTAACAGAAGAACACTGAAACTTCAAGATGAATATAAAGGATTTTTATATTCCACCCTAGGATTTCATCCATCCAATGCTTCAAAGGCAGATTCCACCATAATAAAACAGGTACTTGATGAGATTGATATCAACATTGAAAGTGCTGTGGGTATAGGTGAAACTGGTTTGGATTTCTACGAAGTGAAGGAATCTGATAAAAGGAAGAGGCAGCTTAAAATATTTGACATCTTCATTGAAATATCAAATGAATACGATCTTCCCCTGGTTCTACATGCGAGGGATGCCGAGGCAAAATGTTTAGAAATTGTCAAAAAGAAATCTAACATATATGATGTCATATTTCACTGTTACAGTGGCGATGTGGAAACAGCAAAGCAAATAGTAGCGGAAGGCTACTCCATATCATTTTCAACACTCGCATGTTTTTCAGACCATCACCAAGAATTAATTGAACACGTACCAATATCCAACATACTAACAGAAACAGACAGCCCCTATCTATCCCCTTTTAAGGGAAAAAGAAATGAACCCGCATTTGTTGAAGAAACAGTTAAGATCATAGCAGAAAAAAATCTTTAACATCCAGGCAAGTTGGAAAACAAACAGAAAGAAATGCCAGGAAGATCTTCAAGATCTGATCCTGCATTATTTAAAACCTACTTCTGGTCAAGTTCTTCAAAAACTTCTTTTGCAGCAGTAATTCCATTAATAGCCCGTGGAAATCCTGCATATACAGCCATTTGCATGATCACTTCTATAATTTCCTGCCTGGAACATCCCACATTCAAAGATCCCTTAATATGATCCTTGAGTTCAGGTTTAGTATCACCCAAAGCTGTTAGGGCTGCAACAGTGGCAATTTCACGAGATTTAAGATCCAATCCAGGTCTATCATACACCTCACCATAGGGAAACTCAATAACAAACTTTCCAAGATCAGGAGCAATATCTTCCAAACTTTTCATGAGAGCCTTACTAGCCTCTGGATGTATTTTTTCAATATTTTTCAAACCCTTCTCATACCTGTCAGTCAAAAAATTCAGTCCTCCTAAAAAAATTTCTAAAATTATATATTTTCTAGTCAAATATAATAAAATTTAATTCTGTTTATTCTATGAATAAAAATTTTCTATGTATGATTTCATTTATTTTTTGATTTAATTTTCCTATATAACTTCCTTGAAATGATCAACAAAGAAAATTCCCAATTAAATTGTTATTGTCTAATCTTAAATTGACATATAAACGGGTTTAAGTACTTAAAGAGGGTGGTAAATATCACAACAATCATAATCCGTATTTAAAACATGTTTGGTACTATAAATGTCTAAAACCAACATTTAAAGACCATAAAACCATTATAAAATACCTTAAACATTCTCCACATGAAAAAACAATATAAAATTATATATCATTTGGAAAAAAGGACGTTTAACCCAAAAAAGAGGGAATAGGAAAAAAATTTCCAAGCCAATATTTGTAGTGTATTATTATGGCATTATGGTAATGTTGGTCCATGTATTGCAACCTTCTAGCCAAGAGTTTCCAAGAAATACTATGTGTATTTTGTAGGTTCCGGGTTGGAGTCCTTGACTGTTACCGTACATACATGCCATATAATGTCCATCTACTAGGGTTGCGGGGAATATATGTCCTCCGATGTTCCTGTTGTTTTGGTTAAATACTGTAAATGCTACAAAAGCCGTAGGCGCGTTGTTAGTATGTATTTTTGGCAGTCCAATGTTGTTTATCCATGCTATTATACACATATTGTTTCCTCGTGTTACGTTAAGGGTGCTTTTATTAGTAACTGTTATTGAGCTGTCTTTAGGGCACCAGAATATACAACTATATCATTTACTTGTCCAGGATGTTGATCATTAATATCAATATGTTCAGATCCTCCTGCGCATACACATGGCAAAGAAGACGCCAACATTCCTAAACACAATAAAACACATATAATTTTATTATTTTTCAAAACAACAAACACCTCCATATGGTTAATTGAATATAATATAACGGTTAAAAAAAGTTAAAAGTCACTTATAATGCTTTAACCATTTATCTATCTTTCGAGAAAAAAGTAATAAGAGAAAAGGAATGAAAACCTTTCCTTATGATCTAAAATCAAAATTGGTAAACTTTGGAATCTAACTCTTAAAGATTGAAATAGATATTTAAAAATAAAAAATTGTACGTACCTTGATATGTACATCACAATTTATTAATAAACAACCAGATACTTGCATCTAGAAGATAAAAATTTAGGATGGAAACTAAAATGTCGCCTAAAACCACAGAAAAACCATACACAATATTGAACTCTGCAATGACATTGGATGGGAAAATTGCAACGAAAACTGGAAGTTCTGAAATTTCTGGCCAAGAAGATCTGGTGAGGGTTCATGAACTACGAATGGAAGTAGATGCCATCATGGTTGGAATAAACACGGTTTTAGCCGATGATCCAAGACTCACAGTACACAAAATTCCATCAAGCAAATCAGACAACCCTCTGAGGGTAGTTGTGGACAGTAGGGCAAGAACACCACTAAATTTCAGGGTACTTAATTCAGATGCCAAAACATTGCTGGTTGTGACCCCTGCCGCAGATCCTGTGAAGGTTGACCAGTTGAAGCAACATGTTGATGTTTTTGTATGTGGAGATAAACATGTGGATCTCAAAAAACTTATGAAACACCTCTACGAAATGGGAATTAAAACCCTGATGCTTGAGGGAGGATCAACACTCAACTACTCCATGCTGAGTGGAGGTTTGGTGGATGAAGTACGTGTTTGCATAGCTCCCATGGTTGCAGGTGGAAAACATGCCAAGACACTTGCAGATGGTGATGGATTTGATGAGATGAAAGACTCTGTAAAACTCGAATTTAAAAAAGTTACAACCTGGGAGATGACCTCATAGTTGAGTACAAGGTTCTCCCCAGAAATTAAAATAAACACAAACCAATTATTTTTATCCCTTTTTCATTATGAAGTACACTCCAGTTGCAGCCAGCCCAATGGCAATCAACCAGATCAAAATATCAAAGAACTGTGGTATGGCATACTTAACAACAACTATTAAAAGTGCGACAACTATGTAACAAATTCCCATCAACGTATTCTTATTGTTCAAAAATTAACACCCCAATTACTATATTTTCAGATTAAACCTTTACTTTTAAGTATTCTCTTTGGATTATCTTCAAGTGCCTTTTTTATTTCTTTATTCTTTAACCCTGCTCCTAAAGCTACTTTGTGTGCCATTTCATAGGAGATAAGATCTCCAGGCTTGTGGGTATCAGTATCGACCACCAAATCAGCACCCACTTCGGTTGCGAGTTTGGCAACATGTCCATTACCGAGACAATGGCCACGTCTTGAGCTAATTTCGAGGGCAATACCATTTTCTTTGGCTACCTCCACTTCTTCAACTGTGATAAGCCCAGGATGTGCCAGTATATCCACTTCTGGACAGTTCACAGCACTCCAGTTGGTTCCTTCTATTACGGGTTCTACTATGGTTTCACCATGAACAACAACAATTTCAGCACCATTTTTACGTGCTTCATGGGCAAGTTTGTCTATTATTTCCGCAGGTGCATGTGTTATTTCAGCACCAGGAATAATTTCTATGTCCCAGTTGTCTCTGATGTCAGTAACTGCTTTAATTACATTTCCAACACACTCTATATTAGATGCATCAACATGGTCTGTGATCGCCACTGCACTGTGGTTTAGCACCAAAGCACGTCTTGCAATCTCTGATGGTAAGAGTTCACCATCACTGAATATGCTGTGTGTATGGAGATCTATTCTTTTTTTAATATGGAATCCTCCATTCCCTTTTTAGTAGTTTATTTTTATGTATGATCTACCATAATATATTTAGTGATAAAAATGAAATGTTCTGTTTTCGCACCATCCCATATTACGGGATTTTTTGAGATTAAAGACAACAAGGAACCATTGAAAAAAGGATCTCGAGGTGCTGGTATTGCCCTTGATAATGGTGTTGTAACCAACCTTAAACTAACTGAAAAAGATAGTCCAAATGGATCAAACATCGAAGTGACAATAAATGGAAAGAAGGATCAAAAAACACCACCATAACCCATAAAACCATGGAAATAATGGAGACTAAATTCAAGATCAGCCATTTACTCCATGGAACCCATCTAAAAATAGATCATGAGGTAGATGTACCCATAGGTGCAGGCTTCGGAATTTCAGCAGCATGTGCAATTGGAACTTCACTCGGAATCACCAAGCTACTAAAACTCAACCTAACCTACAACCAAGCCACAAGTATAGCACACCTTGCAGAAATTGAGATGCAAAGTGGGTTGGGCGATGTGGTGGCAGAAGTTAATGGGGGCATAACATTGAGGATCAAGGAAGGAGCTCCTGGTGTGGGTGTGTTGGATAAACTCCTACCTAAAAATAAAGATCTCTACATACTATGTAAAAGTCTGGGGTGTATTGAAACATCTGAAATAATAGGAAATCCTGGACACAAGGAAAGGATCAATCAAACAGGGGGGCCATGTTAAACCAGCTACTCCGGGATCCAGTTCCAGAAACCTTCCTCAAACTTTCCAAGAAATTTGCAGTGAACACCAAACTCATGAGCCCTGAAATATCAGAAATCATAACTATTCTCGAAGAAGAAACAATGGGGGCTTCAATGGCAATGCTTGGAAACACAGCTTTTGCCATATCAAAAACTCCTGAAACTTCTATAGAGGATGTAATTGTATCAAGAATAGATGAGCAGGGCTGCAGATACATCTAAACAAAAACTTGGAGTTATAAAACTAAGTTGGATAAGAAATTCAACCCATTCAGTTATGATTTATGAAAAAAAATTTAATCAAATATCTAAAATTGAGGATTTGAAATATGAACAGGTTTTAGTTAAGTTTTTGTTGAAACATCTTCCAAGGTGTACTTCAATCCTTCTTCATCCAATTTTCTGATGAGGCTTTTACTCATCTTGCCAACTGTAAAGACCAGGACATTTAGACCTCTTTTTGATGCTGCTACAGTTGCGTTTGGGGTGGCAAATTCAAAATCACTTTCAATACCTGCTTTGTTAATGACAACCCTTGAGACTGTGCCCATTATTCCAACCTTGTCAAAATTTCTGTTGTAAATCTTTTTGATCTTCTCAAGGCTGCAAGCATTTGATCCACCTTCGTTTATGGTTGGAACTTGGATGATGGTTATCTTTCCTGGTTTAAGCTTAATTGTACCGCCCAATTTTATGAGGGCCACATCATCACCTGCAATGGCATCTTTTAGAACCTCAGCATAGGCAGATTTTTTATTTTTACCGGCATAAAGGGTTCCATTTTCCATTTCAAGCCAAACAGTTTCACCTTTAACCATATCTTCCCTTGCTATGGCAGGCCATACAGATTTGTAGGTGTTCATTGTTTCTAGAACGTTGTCAGCGTACTTTCGAAGGTTCAGAGCATCTGTTTTAACCTTCTCAATACCCCTCTTTGTGATGTTGTATTTGGCATTTCCCATGCCAGTTTCAACATATCCTTCATCAACCAAGCTTTTAATATTTTCTGAAACAGCTTGGATGGTTATTCCCAGTTCGTTTGCAATATCCTTCTGCCTTAAATGAGGCTGTTCCTTGGCTATCTCAGCAAGTATCTGGAATTTTGTTAGTTCACCTTTTTTCTTGAAGACCAACATTTTCACTATCCTCCTATACAACACCCTTCAAACTTTCATCGAAAATTTTTAAAAATTTATCTGTACTTCCTTCGGGTATGTACGCACCACATGCAACAGAGTGACCTCCTCCGTTTCCACCCACCTTCTTTGCAACCTTACGTATTAAATTTCCGAAGTGAATTCCATCATATGCCAAAAGCCTGGAACATCTGAGAGAAACTTTAATACCTTCCTTTTCATCTCCAATAGGTGTGAAACCAACTATTGGTTTTTTCCAATCACCATAACTCAGTATCATTCCTGCTATGGTTCCTATGACTTCACTCTTTATTTCACTACCTTCAAAGTACTGGAGGTTGTTCATTGGGATGATTCGTTCATCACCCCTTATCCACTCCATTTTTTGTGCAAGGTAACGTCTGTGTTCAAGTGCTAATTGTTCCATTTCATCGAGGCTAGCGCCCCTGTCACCTTTAAGCACGTTCATTGCAACTTCGTGGTGTTTGTGTCTACCGCAGGCATTGACAGCAGTTGAAAATTCACTGGCATCTCTAAGAGGAGAATACTTCTCTTCCATTAAAAATTCATAAGAATCTCCAGAAATTAATTTAGGCACGTATTTAACGTACCTTGAAGGTACCTCTAAACTCAACATTCTCACCAGTTCAGAGAACAACCTTCCCTTCTCATCAACACTTAGATCACACAGTGACCGGTACTTACGACCATTTTTCATGGGTATGTCGAGTTTGTTTAACAACATCTGACACTCTGTTTTGTTGTTGGTGATTGGTAGATTAACATCTCCAAAATAGGACAGTGCAATGTATATGGGTCGAGTTTGTCTTCCATAGATTGAAAGGTCGTTTTGAGACGCGACCAGATTTTGTTGAATACTTTCATTGAGTATGCTTTTGTTTAATCCGATGAGCTTACCTGAAAAACTGTTTTGCATGTCTCCAACAGCACTTAAAACTCCCATCCAACTTAGATCAGTGTAACCAAAGGTTCTAGCCAAAAGATAGGTCATGCCTCCACCTGAAACTTCGTAGGATCCATCTATGTTATGATGGTGGGGGTTCAGTTCTATTAACTGGCCACTTAGATAGTTATCAAGCTTTCTTATAGGGGGTGGTGATCCAAAATTAATGTCTGTGAATTGGATGTGCAGAGTTTGTCCATTTCCTGTCCAGATCCGAGGTCTGAAAAGATGGTCAATTCATTTTCTGATACAAGATCATCCATCTGATCCAGACTGATGAATTCCACTTCGTGATCCTTTCCAAGCTTATCAAGCATTGAAGACAGCACAGCACCTGCTGTAACACCATCACAATCGATGTGTGTGTATATTTTAATATCTTCAGATTTTTTTATCAAATCATGGGCCTTTTCAAAAGATAAATTCATTGGATTTGATTTCAGCATTTTAACTCCTTACTCACGTGTTAAATTCTATGTATAAATTCTAGGATTACTTCTCTCTGTAACCCCTGATGATGTTACTTACCTTCATCAGGATCTCCCTTTGGGCATGGTCTTATCAACTGTAACCCTTCCTGAATTTTCCCACCATGATTTGGAGTAAGATTTATCCTTTTCCACATCTGGATTTAAACCAAGCTTTTTAGCAGCCCTGGAAATTTCCCGAAGTTTAGGGGCAGTGATGGCGTGTTCAAGGGAAACTTTTCTTCCCTCGTGTTTGGTTTTTTTGCATCGATATAAACGGGCCAAATTGTTGCTCTCATAATTATAACACCAGGTTGTAACTTAATAAAATAATCAAACTATATATTATATTCAATTAACAGTTATATTTTACCCATCAAAATCTCAAGCATGGCACTAACAGTGTACTTTTCAGGTATTAACACATCAATATCCAGTTCATGAAGAGGTAGGGCAGTTATAGGGCCAATAGCCGCAACAACCACATCGTCACCCTTTAAAATGTCAACAACATCCTGTTTTTCAGTTTCATCCAACATGTCAAACAGATTTTTAACAGTCAGCGTACTTGTGAAGGTTAAAGCATCGATCTTTTTGTTTAAGATGGCTTCTATGAGCTGGTTAACCTGAGTCCTGTCCTTTGGCAAGGCTGATTTATAGGCTTCAGCAACGAAAACATCAGCACCCATTGCCTTCAAACCAGTTGGAAGAGCATCTCTGGCAGCCAGTGTTCTTGGAATACCGATCTTTTTATTTTTCAGATCATGATCCTTGAAGCATTCAAGCAAACCCTCTGCAGTGTAACTTTCAGGAACAACATCTGCTTTGAGTCCTTTTTTTCCAGATAATTTTCAGTTCTGGGCCCTATAACAGCTATCTTACAGTTGGGATTCAATCGGGTTTTAAGGTCAATGCAGTGTTTAAATGCAGATATGATTCCTGTGGGGGATGTGAATATCAACCAATCAAGTTCTCCTGCCATTTCACAAAGTTGGATCAGGGATTGGGTGTTGGATACTTGGAGTTCAAGGGTGGGTGCCACAAGGGCAGTACCTCCGTGTTCCTCCACAATAGCAACAGCCTCTTTAACCCTTTCCTCAGGACGTGTGATACCAATTAGTTTACCCTCAAATTCTTTACCCTTCATTTATATCTTCCCCTTTAATTTTCAGGGCATTTTTATAGATGTCCACAACATGGCCGATAACAACCAGTGCAGGGGTGTTAATATGGTTTTCAGTAATGTTCTCTAGTGTTCCGGTTATGATCCTCTGATCAGGGGATGTTCCCTTTTCAATCACACACACAGGTGTTTCAGGATCTTTGTACTTCATAATTTCCCTGGTATTTTCTTCAAGCAAACCCACACCCATGAGAATAACTATGGTATCTGTTTTAAAGTCCCATTTGACCTGTTTATTATCTTTGGTTGGATCTTCATGTCCTGTAACAACAGTTAATGAAGTTGCAACTCCTCGGTGGGTAACTGGAAGTCCTGCAGAAGTGGGCACTCCAATGGCAGAGGTTACACCTGGAATAAATTCCACATTTATCCCTTTTTCAAATAGAGCAAGCATTTCTTCGCCTCCCCTACCAAAAACAAATGGATCTCCTCCTTTAAGCCTAACAACAACATCGTGTTTGAGTCCCTGTTCAACCAGGATTTCATTTATTTCAGGCTGCTTCTTGTAGTGTTCTCCTGCTTTTTTACCTACATAAATCATCTCAGCATCTTTAGCATGCTTCAATATTTCTTCATTGGCAAGCCTATCATAAACAACAACATCTGCCTTTTCAAGGGCTTTAACAGCTTTAAGAGTTATAAGATCCGGGTCTCCTGGTCCGGCTCCAACCAAATATACTACCATAATTTTCACCTATTTTTTTCATACCTGATTAACCAATAAATTTTGATCCAGGTTTTAGTTAAACAGCACTGCTTTTAATTTTAAGATTTAATTTAAGAAAGAAATTTTTAAGGGTCTTATCTTTTTTTATCGGAACTTCATTATGCCTTCAAAAAATTTACGACCATCATCTGATCCTAAAATAGATTCTGAAGCCCTTTCTGGATGTGGCATCACTGCACATACCAAACCTTCTTCGTCACAAACTCCTGTAATTGCCTCCATTGAACCGTTGGGATTTTCAGATTCGAATGATAATACGATCTGATCGTTGTCCCTGAGTTCTTGAATATTTTCGGTGTAGTAACGACCTTCAGCATGGGCAATTGGCATTTTTATGATCTCATTTTTCTTGTAAAGTCTTGTAAATGGTGTTTTCACACTTTCAACCTTCAGGTCTGTCCATTCACATATGAACTTGGCATTCTCATTTTCAGTGAAAACACCGGGAACCAGACCAACTTCAGCCAGTATCTGTGCACCGTTACATATTCCGAGAACAGGCTTTCCTTCACTGACACAATCTTTTATTCCATCTATAATGGGTGTTATTGCAGCAATTGCTCCTGCCCTTAAATAGTCACCGTATGAAAAGCCTCCTGGAATTATTATGGCCTCATAATCTGATAGATCCCTTGTGTTCCACCATACATATTCTGGTTTTGCACCCACCAGTTCCAGCACATGAAACACGTCCCTGTCACAGTTGGATCCCGGAAACCTTATTATCCCTACCTTCATTTTTTATTCCTCTTGAGCCGATATTTTTATGGTGTAATCATGGATCACGGGGTTGCAGAGCAGCCTCTGGCACATTTCATCCACTTCTTCCTTCACTGCACTTTCACTGTCCCCTTGTATTTGGAACCTTATCAGATCAACTGTTGAAGTATTTACAACCTGATACTCAAGTAATGCAAGTGCCCTCTGTATTGTGGCAGCTTCAGGATTTAACATACCTTTTTTAAGACTTATTCTAACTTCTGCATCATATTTCATAACATCACCAAGTATT
The DNA here is from genome assembly GCA_024167805.1 of Methanobacterium sp. ERen5. Classification (GTDB taxonomy): domain Archaea; phylum Methanobacteriota; class Methanobacteria; order Methanobacteriales; family Methanobacteriaceae; genus Methanobacterium_B. Next base: position 1,734,265 of record CP099988.1, read on the forward strand.
TTTTTTGGATAATCAAAAAACTATTATTCTCCATTTAATTTCATTCAATCCGGTACATAGACTCTAAAGCTCAACGTTCCATTTAGCAATGTCTGTTTCATCCAGTAAAAGGGAAGCTACCTTCATATAAGCATCCATAACTCCATCTTCACCCTTTCTAAACAGATCCTTATCGAGAACTTCACTGGTTTGAGCATCCCACAATCTACAAGTATCTGGACTGATCTCGTCACCTAAAACAATATTTTCCTCTGAATCAAACCCGTATTCTATTTTAAAATCTGGGAACAAAATATCTTTAGAAAGCAGAAATTCCTTTAATACAGAATTTATTTCCAGAGTTATGCTTCTTATAATGTCAAGTTCTTCCTTGGTAGCCAGTTCAAGGGCTATGGTTATGGAATCATTCAACATTGGATCATGATATTCATCATTTTTGTAGTCCATCTGTATTATTGGAGGTTCCAACTCCTGTTTTTCAGTGAATGGAAACTTCTTAAGAAGACTTCCTGCAGCGATGTTTCTGGTTATTACTTCGAGCGGTATCATTTCAAGTTTCTTACACAGCATGTAACCCGGTTTTATTAATTCTATGTACTGGGTTTTAATTCCAGCATCTTCAAGAACCTCGAAGAACTTCGCAGATATAATAGAGTTGTAGTAACCCTTACGAACCAGACTTTCAGTTTTAACTCCATCTCCAGCAGTTATATCGTCTCTAAATTTAACTATAACTTGTTCAGGATCATCGGTTTCGTAAACAGTTTTTGCTTTACCAGCATATATGAGATTTCCCATTTTTGGATTCATGTTAAGCTCCACAATATTTTTTATTATATTATAATATGAAAGTTTAAATTTCAAATAAAAATTTTGTAAACAAATTTTTTTTGGATTCTTCACCAGATCAAAAAATTAATTTTGAACCATGTTCCATCATCCAACATCTATTAAGATTAAGTCGGTTGGTTTATATAAAAACTTCGAAAGAAATAACGAGCTATCATGAATATAACTGCCCTAATCTTTAATTAAAGGAATAGTAAATTGATTGATTGATTCAAGTCCCATATACATATACTTTCAAAATAGTTACATAAAAATTTTTTAGTCAAATATGTTTTGATGCAAGCTTCAATCAATTTATTTTTTTAAACATCTAAACGAAATTTTAGGGTTTAAACACAAGCCTGCTGTTTTTGATTGTGTTCTATTGGTTTTCACAAATTATTAATTCCTTGAGATATAAACAGATTATTAGTTAATGGAAACCCGTTTACTGGATATTTATGACTTGAAAAAATTTGTTACAGCTCTTAAATTTGAAAACTGGATGATATTTTTTGGTAGATAGAAATCCTAAGGAAGGAGGAATGGACATAACAACAAAATCCATAAATCAGGACGCGGCCATTGGTGCACATAGATCAAAGATGCACCAACATGATCTGTTGGTGGTTGGGGGAGGACTTACAGGTCTAAGGGCAGCAATGCAGGCATACGATGCAGGTTTAGATGTTGTGGTGATTTCCAAGGTAAATCCACTCAGATCTCATTCTGTTGCAGCCCAAGGAGGTATGAATGCATCGTTGGGTAATGTGAAGGGCGAAGATATTACAGATGACAGTTGGGAAATGCATGCCTACGACACTGTCAAGGGTTCTGATTACCTTGCAGATCAAGATGCAGTCGAACTCATGTGCAGGGAAGCACCGAGATCTGTTGTTGAACTCGAACACCTTGGAACTGTATGGTCAAGACTAAAAAATGGAAAAATTGCCCAACGCCCATTTGGAGGGGCAGGATTTCCCAGAACATGCTATGCTGAAGACAGAACAGGACACAACGCACTTCATACCCTGTTTGAACAGGTTGTTGCAAGAAGAATTCCTGTCTATGAAGAGTTTTTCGTAACATCCCTGGTAACCAACCAAGGAATGTGTGTGGGCTTAACTGCTCTTGATATCAAAACTGGAGATATTCATGGATTTTCTTCAAAGGCCACACTAATGGCCACAGGAGGTTTCGGAAGAATATTCAGCAGATCCACCAATGCCCTAATAAACACGGCAGATGGCCAGGCACTTGCAATGGATGCGGGTGTTCCACTTAAGGATATGGAATTTGTACAGTTTCACCCAACAACCCTATACGGAACCAACATACTCATGAGTGAGGGTGCTCGCGGAGAAGGTGGAATTCTGGTTAATAAAGAAGGGGAACGTTTCATGAAACGTTACGCACCCAACTCACTTGATCTGGCACCGAGGGATGTTGTTGCAAGATCCATTGAACAGGAAATTCTCGAGGGAAGGGCCTATGATGAGGGCTATGTACATCTAGATCTAACCCGCCTTGGATCACACATCATAAAAGAAAAGTTGCCTGGAATAAGACAGATAGCAATTGACTTTGCAGGGGTTGACCCAATAGAAAAGCCAGTACCAATCCAACCTGGACAACACTACTCCATGGGAGGAATTGATGTGGACAAAGATGGGTCAACCATTTTGAATGGACTGTATGCTGCAGGGGAATGTTCCTGCATTAGTGTTCACGGAGCAAACAGGTTAGGGGAAATTCTCTACTTGAAACAGTGGTGTTTGGAAGGATTGTTGCAGATAAAATAATAGAAGAAATCCCGAACGCTGAAAAACCTGAAACAGAACCCGTAATGGGGGCTGTTAGATCCATGCATAACAAAATCGAAACCATACTCCAGAGGGATGATGGTGAAAAGTTTTTTTCCATCAAAACAGATTTGACAGTTACAATGCAGGAAAAATTTGGAATATTTCGTGATAATGACACCATGAAAGAAGGACTGCACGAAATAGGCCAGTTAAAGGAAAGATTTTCGAAGTCATGCTTCAACAACAAGGAACCAACCTACAACCATGCACTCATACAATTTTTAGAACTTGAAGCCATGCTTAAGATAGCCGAGGTTGTAGCTATGGGAGCAATTGAAAGGAGAGAGAGCAGGGGCTCGCACAAGAGAAACGACTATCCAGACAGGGACGATGAAAACTTCTTAAAACATACCATTATCAACATGAAAGATGGTAAACTTGTTTTAAACTACAAACCAGTTAAACTGGGAATGTTTAAACCCAAGGAGCGTGTTTATTAGATGAAGTTCAAAATTTTCAGGTTCAAAGAGGGAATGGAGAAACCAATCTACGATAAATTTGAATTTGAACCTCCAACTGGCATGACTGTGCTTGGTGCTTTATTTTATCTACAGCAAAACTTTGATGATTCCATAGCCTTCCACTACTCATGCAGAGGGGCTGTTTGTGGAACATGTGCAATGTTAATAAACAAAGTGCCCAGATTAGCATGCAGAACACAGCTTGAACCTCTGATTCAAGGAGAACTCAAGATACCTCTATCACCCTACAGTGCCATTGAAGAAACTGTTGCATGGGATCCTGAAGAAGAGATATTAATAGAACCACTGCCTCACCTACCTGTTAAAAAGGATTTGATCGTGGACATGGACAAATTTTTTGATTACTACCTAGAAGTTGAACCCGTACTCCAACCAGCAGATCCAGAGCCTGCCTTGGAACGTTTGATGGATCCTGATGCTGTTAAAGAACTGGAGCTATACACCAACTGCATACTTTGTGCTTCATGTTTTGGATCCTGTCCTGTGGACGGTGCTAAACCTGACTACTTGGGTCCTGCAGCACTTGCAAAACTTTACAGATTCTACATAGATCCCCGGGAGGGAAACAACGAATCCCGACTTTTTCTAGCAGATAAACCCAGCGGATGGTGGGACTGTGAATTTCATGGTAACTGCAGAAGAGTTTGTCCAAAGGATGTTCCTCCTTTAATTGGAATTGCCAAGGCAAGGGAAAAATTAAACATCATCAAAAACAGGAAGGATGGGAAGTAAATATGCGTGAAGAAGAGGATTTTTTAGGTAAAAAAACCTTCCAGATTCTGCCTATTATGGTATACAAACACAAAGAGCCGTTGAAAATTTCCCAGTGACAGGTCGAGGAGAAAGTAAAGAGTTCATAATGGCGTATGTCCTGCTTAAAATAGCAGCTGCAGAGGCTAACATGGAACTTGATAACTTAGATCATGAACAGGGTTCTGCAATTATCAAGGCTGCTCTAGAAATTTTAGGAGGCAAATTATTGGGAGAATTTAGGGTGGATCTGTTCCAAGCAGGGGCAGGCACATCGTTTAACATGAATGTAAACGAGGTAATTGCCAACAGGGCCCTGGAAATATTGGGTCACAGTAAGGGAGAGTACAACTATCTAAATCCCAACGACCATGTTAACAGATCCCAATCGAGCAACGATACATTTCCAACAGCCTCACATGTTGCAATTGTGATTGAAGCAGACAAGCTCGTGGAAGCACTCTACAAACTTTCGAGTTCAATGGAGGCTAAGGGAAAGAACATGATTTCTGTACCAAAATCTGGAAGAACACACCTCATGGATGCCATGCCAATCACACTCGGAGATGAATTTATAGCCTACAGCGAGGCAATCAAACGAGCATTAAACCGGATAAAGGAAAGCAGAAACCAACTCCTTGAAATACCACTTGGAGGCACTGCAACTGGCAACGGGGTAAACACCCCACCACTTTACAGGGAAACTGTGATAAAAAAGTTATCCAAGCTCACTTCACTACCACTTTTACCTGCAACAAATGGGATGGAAGCTCTGCAGAGTAGGTCAATAATGGTTGCATTTTCAAATTCACTTGCAGAACTTGCGGTAGAACTCTCAAGAATTGCCAATGATCTTAGGCTTATGGGATCAGGACCCACATCAGGACTAAACGAAATAGTGTTGCCACCTGTACAACCAGGATCATCCATCATGCCTGGAAAGGTTAATCCTGTAATGGCCGAGTGTATGAATATGATATGCTTCCAGATAATGGGAAACAACAGCACAGTCGCAATGGCAGGTCAGGCAGGTCAGTTCGAACTCAATGTAATGACGCCGGTCATGATATCCAACATCCTGGAAACGTTGACCATGTTAAACAACTACCTGCCGGTGTTTCAGGAGAAATGCATCGAAGGTATCATGCCAAACAAAGAAACCATAGAAGATAGAACTGGTAAAAATCCGAGCATAGCAACACTACTATCTCCCAAGCTAGGTTATTCTAAAGCAGCTAAGCTATCGAAGGAAGCCCTAGAAACTGATCAATCCATAATGGATTTGGTGGTTAAGGAGGGGTTAATGACCAGGGAAGAAGCTGATAAATTCTTTGAACTTGATGAAATATCCAAAAATCCCTACAAATAATGTTTTAAATTACGGAGAGAACTGATAAAATGAGATATATTTGTTCCTATTGCAATATTTACATCTATGACGAAGAAAAGGGAGACCTTGAAACTAAATTAGAGCCAGGCACAACCTTGGAGGAAATACCCGATTCATGGCTTTGCCCGGTCTGTGGAATGCCTAAAGAGTATTTGAAACCAGTCAACAACAAAATTTTTGATATCAAAGCTAAATCCTACACCGAAACCCAACATCAAACTCAGGACATCAACTACTACCGTTCCATGGCCCGGAACATGCTGCATGGAATTTGTGGAGAGTACGATGTATGCAATGGCAAACCTGATAGGATGTGTTCGGGTCAGAACTTTGGCAGTTCCATAGGATTTGGAGGTGCAGGACAGGGAAAAACCTTTGAGGAAAATTACAACTCGTTACAACGGTATAAACTGAAAATGAGGGTAATAAAGGATCATAAAGAACCTGAAATGTCTTTATCCATATTCAACAAACAGATCGCACTTCCAGTAATGGGTTCCAGCCTTTCTGGTGTAAAAAACAGTATGAATGATTCAATTCCCGAAGAAACTTTTTATCGAGGTCTTTTACATGGGGCAATGTCTTCAGGTACCATTGGAATGGTTGGAAACACCAACGATGTTCCAGATGATCTTGGGGTTAAAATAGTCGGCGAAAACCATGGATGGGGCATACCCATCTTCAAACCTCAATCTCAGGAAAGACTCCTAGAATTAATTAAACAGGCAGAAGAATTGGATGTTTTTGCAGCAGGGGTGGATCTTGAAGGTGCAGGCTCAACATTCTGGAAAACTGCTAAAAAACCAGTTTACCGTAAAGGTGAGAATGATCTGATTGAACTGGTTGACTCCACAGAACTACCTCTCATATTCAAGGGCATAATGTGCAGGGAAGATGCTGCTAAACTGTTAGATGTTGGTGCGGCTGCATGTTACGTTTCAAATCATGGAGGAAGGGTTCTTGACGGTGCACAGGGAGTTGCAGAGGTACTTCCTGAAATTTCAAGTGAGTTGGATGGAGAGATACCAGTACTTGCAGACGGTGCAATAAGAACAGGTTACGATGTGCTTAAGATTTTAGCTTTGGGAGCTGATGTAGCATTGATCGGAAGACCGCTCGCAAGATTGTCATTGGCAGGAGGAGAGGTTCCAGTTAAACTTTACTACAAATATGTTAAGGATGATCTTCGAAACGCTATGCTCCTAACTGGATGTGATACTCTTAACGAGATAAACATGGATATTTTAACTGGACCCTCTATGAATTGATAAAAATAGAATTATTTTAGGGATTTAACAAATTATTGGATGTGAATTTAGGATCAAAGGGTCATTGTAACCCAAAATTAATTTTTTATATCAAGTTGCACAGTTTTTTTGTAGTAATTTTAAATAATAATTATGTCCATATTAATTATAACCCATATCTATTGTGGATGAAAATTTTATATAGATGGTGAAGGTTCATAATAGTAAATGTTCAATAAAATTTAAGATTTAAAGTTGTTCTACGGGTATTAAAAAAATAAAACAGTGTGCATTGATTAAACTGTTTAATGATTACCGTTTCAAAATTATAAATAAATCCCTTGGTGAAATCATGTGTGGAATTGTAGCATGTATAATTAAAGATGAAGCTAGTACTGTACTTTTAGAATGTGTACGAAGGTTAGAATACAGGGGATATGACTCTGTTGGGATAGCAACACTATCTGAAGATATATACATCAAAAAGGGCGAAGGAAAAATTGATGATGTTCAGGAAAAAATTGTTTTAACAGATATTCCTGGAAACATGGGAATAGCCCATGTGAGATGGGCAACCCACGGACTTCCAACGGGAAAAAATGCCCATCCACATACGGACTGTCAGAAAAGAATTGCAGTGGTTCATAACGGGATCATTGAAAATTATAAAGAATTGAAGAATAAACTCATAGATGAAGGTCACATATTTGTTTCTGATACTGACACTGAAGTTATACCCCACCTTATAGAGAAATATATGGACATGGGAAATGGTCTGGAAGTGGCAACTAGAATGGCTACCAAGGATATCAAGGGTTCCTATGCAATTGCAGCCATAAGTTCAGATGAACCAGATAAAATAATTGGAGTCAGGAAGGAGAGTCCATTAATTGTTGGGGTGGGTGAAAAAGAATTTTTCATTGCATCGGACGTTCCTGCTGTTTTGGATCACACAAATAAGATAATCTATCTAAACGATAATGAAATGGTTATACTAACTGCTGAAGGAGTAATTATCAAGGATGATGAGGGAAAAGTCCTTGAAAAGGAAATTGAAACCATAGAATGGACGTCAGACATGGCTAAGAAGGGTGGTTACAAACACTTCATGCTGAAGGAAATTCATGAACAACCAGAGGTTGTAAAGAATACTCTGATGGAATATTCAGAAATAGAGAAAGTGGTTCAAAACTTTTCAGACTTTAAACGGGTTTGTTTTGTGGCCTGTGGAACTTCTTACCATGCTTCTTTGGTTGGAAAGTACCTGTTTGAAACACTCCTTGGAATACCAACAGATGTTGTTCTTTCATCGGAATTCATATTCTCAGAACCTTCACTGGATTCAGATACATTGGTAATATTCATAAGCCAATCTGGGGAAACTGCAGACACCCTCAAGGCCCTTAAAGTGGCCAAGAAAAATCTGAAACCCTTGTGATTGTTAATGTTTTGGGAAGCACAGCAACCAGAGAAGCAGATCATGTGATATATTCCAGAGCAGGGCCTGAAATAGGTGTGGCAGCAACAAAAACCTATGTGAGCCAACTTGTATGCATTTACCTCCTTGTAATCGCATTGAGTGACGATAAGAAACTTTTAGATGAGATTAAAAAGGTTCCAGATCGGATGAAGTCTGCAATAGAAGATGAGGAGCATATCATTGAAATAGCCAAGAAGTACAAAGACGCCACTGATTTCTTCTTCATTGGAAGGGGATTTTCATATCCAACAGCACTCGAAGGTTCATTGAAACTCAAGGAAATAACTTACATCCATGGTGAGGGATATGCTGCAGGTGAACTTAAACATGGACCATTGGCCTTAATAGATGATGATGTACCGGTTCTTGCAGTTGTACCTCCAGGACAGAGTCATGATAAAACCTTGGGAAACATTGAAGAGGTTAAGGCCAGGGGAGCCAGTGTAATTGCAGTGGGATCCTCAGAAGACACCGTACTCATATCAGAGGCGCATGATTTCATAGGGTTTAAAGCAGATATAACTGAAATGATATCTCCAATACCTTACGTTGTACCACTTCAACTTTTATCTTACCATATAAGTGTTGAAAGGGGCATAGATCCGGATAAACCAAAAAACTTAGCTAAATGTGTTACAGTTGAATAAATGAACAATTCAACAAATAATGACATTTACTCACGCTTAAACATGAAAATGTTTTAAGTGAGCCCATACAAAATTAGAATCAAGCTTTGATAACTTACTTGAGTTACCAAAGCACACATAAAAATCCATCAAGGTAGATAAAAAAATGAATCCAAAAAAATCTGGAACTCTATTTATAGTGCTAATAATAGCTTTATTGGCATTTGGAGTAGCTTCAGCAGCCAACGTATTTGGTTTGGGTTCTAACTTGATAGATTCTTCAGTTCCTTCAAATTTGAGTTTAAATGGACAACAACAAATATCAGCCATTGGGGACACTTCATTCACTCCCGTGTATGTTAATAAACGCATGGTTGTAAATATAACCAATACAACTCCTGTAGTTGTGCCAACAAACAATTCAACTAACTACACTCCAACAAACTCGGGTTAGAAGGAATATTTAATAGAAATATTTCCATTAATGGTCTTGTTTTCATTTGGGACACTCCCAAATTTTAGGTTTGTTAATATCAAATATTTCTTTGAAAATTTTTTACAAACACAGAAGTGATATTGAAATGGTAAAAAACTAACATATCAGATTATAGGTGGATAATTAAAAGGTGATTTAATGTCAGAAAATCGTGTAGGCGAAAAAATACGTCAATTAAGAGAAAGAAAAAAGTTTCAATCGAAGAACTAGCAGAAAATTCTGATTTAAGTGTGGAAATGGTTGAAAAACTTGAAAGTAACACTGTAATGCCTTCATTATCTCCATTGTTAAAAATAGCCAAAGCACTAGATGTTAGGCTCGGAACATTTCTGGATGATGCACCACAATCAGGACCGGTTGTAGTTAAATCAGGGAAATCAGAAAATGTTATGAGATTTTCTGGAAAAAATACAGATCTTAAAGAAAGTACCCTTGAATTTTACTCTTTAGCATCTGGAAAAACAGACAGGCACATGGAACCATTCATTATAGATGTTCATCCACCTGAAAACGAAGACTACCAACTTTCATCCCACGAAGGTGAAGAATTTATTTACGTGATGAATGGGGAGATTGAAGTTCTCTACGGCAAGGAAAAATATTTGGTTTCCAAGGGGACAGCATTTATTATGATTCTGTTGTACCCCATGATCTCCATGCATATGGGGGAGAAGCCAAGATACTGGCAATTGTCTACACACCGATCTAATATTGTAATTGGTAGATTTTGGTATCAAAATTTTTTAATGAAACAATAAACTAAACAGCGAACTAAGAAAATATAAGAGGAATTAAATGTTTAAAACAGTAGTAACTCCAAGATTTGGAGACATAGACGGACTTCGACATGTAAACAACACAGTTCTGGCAATATGGTTTGAAGAGGCTAGAAATCCAGTGTTCAGAATGTTCACACCGGATCTTGATTTAAGCTATGAGAACTGGAAACTCATAATGGTCAGAACAGAATTTGACTTCGTGGGTGAAATGTACTATGGTGAAGACATAGAAATACGAACATTCGTTGAAAAAATAGGTAACAGTTCCTTCACATTGGGACACGAAGCATGGCAAAGGGGTAAACTAAATGTAAGGGGAAAGGCCGTTGTTGTGCACTTCAACTTTATGGAGAAAAAATCCATGCCCATACCTGAATCCATAAGATCACAGTTGGAAGAACATTTACTGCCCCACGGAACCCAGAGTCAGGAATAGAATAAATAATTAAAATAATTCAAATAAATAGATGATAACAACCAATTAGTTAAGTATGGGGGAATTTTCATGCTCTTTAGTGAAGAAACCATCGGAGACTTCTTTGAAAAACAGGTAGAAAAGGATCCAGACAGGGATTTCCTAGTGTATCCCGACAGAGATCTTAGGTTTACATACAAACAGTTTGATGAACGTGTAAATATGCTTGCAAAGGGCCTTTTATCAGTGGGTGTGAAAAAGGGCGATCATGTTGGTATATGGGCTAAAAATGTGCCTGACTGGTTGACATTCATGTTTGCAACAGCCAAAATAGGGGTGGTTCTTGTTACTATGAACACGGCCTACAAATCCCATGAACTGGAATATGTACTTAAACAGTCCGATATGAAGGCCCTTGCAATAATTGATGGATTCAGGGATGTGGACTATTTGAAAATACTCTACGATCTCGTGCCAGAACTCAAAACCCATGAAAGGGGAGAGCTTAAGAGTGAAAGGTTTCCTCATCTTAAACAGGTCATCTATGTGGGTCAGGAAAAACACAGGGGAATGTACAACACCAACGAACTCATGCTTCTAGGTAAGCACACTGATGATGCTGAGTTTTTAAGGGTTAAAAAAACCCTCGACAACCATGATGTTATTAACATGCAGTACACCTCAGGAACAACAGGATTTCCCAAAGGTGTGATGTTAACCCATAGAAACATCCTAAACAATGGATATTACATTGGAGAATGTCAGAAATTTACAGAAGAAGACAGATTATGCCTGCCTGTACCGCTTTTCCACTGTTTCGGCATCGTACTTGGGGTGCTGGCAATTTTAACCCACAGAGGCACACTTGTAATGCTTGAAGAATTCGACCCATTACTTGCCCTTGCAGCGGTTCAAAAGGAGAGGTGCACGGCTTTATATGGTGTTCCAACCATGTTCATAGCAGAATTTAACCATCCAATGTTTGAAATGTTTGACCTAACTTCCCTTAGAACCGGTATAATGGCAGGATCCCCCTGTCCAATTGAAGCCATGAAAAAGGTGATATCAGACATGCACATGGAGGATATTACAATAGCCTACGGATTAACAGAAGCTTCACCAGTTTTCACCCAGACAAGTGTGGATGACTCAGTTGAAAAACGTGTGAACACAGTTGGAAGGGCACGTCCAAATATAGAGGTCAAACTAATAGACCCAAAAACAGGTGAAACATTGGGACCGGGTCAACCAGGAGAAATTTGCTGCAGAGGCTACAACGTAATGAAGGGCTACTACAAAATGCCGGACAAAACTAAAGAAGCCGTTGAAGAGGATGGTTGGCTTCACAGTGGAGATCTTGCAACCGTGGATGAAGATGGGTACTACACCATAGTTGGAAGAATAAAGGACATGATCATACGTGGCGGTGAAAATATCTACCCTAGGGAGATAGAAGAATTCATACACACCATGCCCGAAGTACAGGATGTCCAAGTAGTGGGAATTCCCGATGAAAAATATGGGGAAATAGTCGGAGCATTTGTAATCCCCGAAAAGGATGTTGATTTGGTAGAAGAAGATGTTCGGGACTACGCAATCCAAAAAATAGCCCGTTACAAAGTACCTAAACATGTTTTTATAGTGGATGAATTTCCATTAACAACCAGTGGAAAAATTCAAAAGTTCAAATTACGGGACCAAGCTTTGGAACTTTTAAATGAAAAACTGAAGAAGATGGAAACTGTATAAACTCCAACTTCATTTTAATTTTTTTTAATATAATTACAGTTATTCATGGATCGTAGTCTAAAAATAACTTCAATGAAGGATTAAAACTTTTTTAAGGTAGTTGTCTACTAAATAATATGATCTTAAACTTTGGAATGGACACCAAACTGTATTTGAAATTATAACTCAGTTTACCAGTATTTTAAATTTTACAACACATGGAATGTAAATAATAATAATATTTAAATAGTTAATACTTTAATATTATAATACGAAAATAAAAAGATGAAGGATCAATTGTGTGATTTTAAGATTAAATCAATATATGAAATTATAAAAGACTAATAATGTAAAATAACTGAAGATTTGAACTCTGTGTCCTAATACTTCATTGGAAAAGGGCCTTCAAAGGATAAATTAATTTTAATACAAAATAGTGTCCTGCAGAAACTAAGATCTAAAAAACATTTACTTTTAAGGAGTTATATGGTCTTAATTGTTTACATTCAATTACATAAGTTTACTAATACACCAAGTTTTATACAACCTTAAATCTTCAATTACTATTAAATAAGATCTGTACACAGAATAAGAATTTTAACATCCTAAAAAATTTAGGACATTAGTATTTCAATTGAAACTAAACATTTTTTTTAAATCCCCCAAAAAAATACTATTAAATCTTTAAATATACAGAGATTTATAGTGAATCAAATAAGACTGAAAATATTTTTTATAAACAATTCAAGATTGAAATGATAATTTTAAGGAAAAATAAAAAGATATTGGAGATGTTTCCAATAGGCAGTGCTAAAGGTGCTGTTAACACCCGTAGAAAACCTATATTTTATGGTTATATTAAATTACAGAGGAAAGGAGATAAGGTAAGGCCCAATAAATTCATCGTTAAAAAAGACCCTGAAAACGAGAACCTGTTCCCACCAAGTGAAGCCATCAAAATTTTAAGGAAACAAAATGTTTACTTAGTTGGTGACGATGAAGAAACAGAGGAAATGCTCGAATCCCTCAACATACCCTTTAAGAAAACCATAATGTGCAGGCATTGTACATTTGAAGGGTTCATAACACTGATCAGAAGAGATTCATCCTACCTATACCACAAGGAGTATCTCTGCAAAAAGTGTGCAGAAGAAGAAATAAAACGTGAACTCAAGGCACACAACTTTGACATAAGCACATTTCCCAATTTCAAGAGGAAACTAGAAGAAACTGGAGATCTGAACCTCGTACTGAAAATGATGGATCCCAGATTCAACCCTGTTAAACATCCAAATCTCACACTCTACGATAAAATAGATACCAAAGGTCCAGATTTACCCAAAATTTTGATTGATGACATTAAATTACCAGTCGAACTTAAAAAGATTTTAAAAGGTCATGGAAAACATTTACTCCCAGTTCAAGCCCTGGCACTGAAAAGTGGACTTCTTGAAGGGGAAAATCTCTTGGTTGTATCTGCAACAGCAAGCGGAAAAACCCTCATAGGTGAACTTGCAGGAATACCCAATGCAATGAATGGAAAAAAGTTCATATTCCTCACACCACTTGTGGCGCTTGCAAATCAAAAGTACAGAGACTTCAAGAAGAAGTACAAACAGTTAGGACTCAAAGTATCAATACGTGTGGGAATGAGCAGAATAAATGCGAAGGAAGAACTATCCATACACGATGAAAAAATTAACAACTCAGACATAGTTGTTGGAACCTACGAAGGATTGGATTTTCTCCTTAGATCCGGCAGGGCCTCAGATATTGGAAATATAGGTACGGTGGTTGTGGATGAAATACACATGCTGGACGACGATGAAAGGGGACCCAGATTAAAGGGATTAATACGCAGGTTACAAACCTTGTTTCCTGATCTACAGATCATTGGCTTATCTGCAACCATTAAGAATCCCCAGGAAATTGCATCTGAATTTCGGATGAAACTGGTGGAATACGACAAGAGACCAGTACCCCTTGAAAGACACCTGATATTTGCAAGAACTGCCCATGAAAAGGAGGATCTGATTGCCAGATTATCTAGAATCGAGTATAAAACAGTTTCATCCAAGGGATTCCATGGTCAAACAATAATATTCACCAATTCAAGGAGAAAAACCCATTCAATAGCAGATTACCTTGTAAAAAGAGGTATTTCAGCCGCAGCTTATCATGCTGGTCTTTCTTATGCAAAGAAGAGCAGAATTGAAAAGGATTTTTTGAAACAGAAAATTTCAGCCGTGGTTACTACAGCAGCCCTAGCTGCAGGGGTGGATTTCCCAGCTTCACAGGTGATATTTGAAACCCTGACCATGGGAAATAAGTGGCTGAGCCCAAACGAATTTTCACAGATGCTTGGAAGGGCAGGAAGACCAACCTACCATGATATTGGAAGGGTATTTTTAATACCAGAAATTGGATTAAAATACGACGACGAAACAGAGGAAACACAAGCAGTCAGACTCTTAGAAAGTGATGTAGAATCCATCGATGTACACTACTCTGAAGAATCTGTAGTAGAACAAGTTTTAGCTGATCTGTGCTCTGGAACAGCGGATAATGTTTCTTACCTTAAAGAAGCTTATAAAAATGATGACCTGCCTTTGGGTGTGGATGCAGTTTGCGATCTGATTGTGGACCATGGATTCGCAACATCCAAGAACGACTCCATATCTCCAACACCATACGGCCGTGCAGTTTCAGTTTCATTTTTAAACTACCAAGATGCAGATTATATAAAGAAACGGATCACATCCTCCAAAATGAGTCCTGTGGATATGGCCATAGGTTTAAATCCATTTGAAAGTGCTTACCTATCATCACTTATAGTTCAAAAAATTGCCCAAGCTTTAAAATCCAATGTATCATCTAGGCTCTTTGCAGATTCAACCCTTGATATACTGAGTTCAGGAGATACCATCTCAAAACTCGAACCCAAATTTCAGGAACTCTTAATAAATCTGCAGATGGAGTTCATGTCCTGCAGATGTAAGGACAGGCCATTTTGCACCTGTTTCCAGGATGAAATGTCCATGAAAATATTGAAGTACAGGAACATGAGGTATGACCCAGCGGACATAAGCAAAAAACTCCTCAGGGACTATGGAATACATGCCTATGCAGGAGATATATTCTCATGGCTGGACTCATTAATAAGAACATTAGAAGCAGTTAGAAGAATTTCAGAAGCATATAAACGGTTTAAGTTGGTTAAAGAGTGCACACATATAATCAAGAAAATAGAGAATTAGGGAACTAAAAAACAATTTTTATTCTTTTTTTGTGTATCAGTTTGTTAGTTGGTTGTGAGTTTCTCAACATCGTCCATAACAGCCACAATTGCAGTTTGGAGTATGGACTCACCAAGCTCAAGATCGATACACACACCTGTATCAATAACTTCCAGAGCACCTTGATTTATTCCTTCCTCTGCTTTTCTGGCCTTATCAAGACCCACCATTCCAACTTCCGGATAGTTTTCGAAGTTACAGTGTTCGTCTAATTTAGTTTTATCAAGAATTCCAAGGAGTTCACCCACTGAAACTTCTCCTGTACCAGCATGTGGCCCTTCAATTTCCACAATTTTGTTGTTGAAAATAATTTTGAGACCAGTTTCCCCCTGTACATGTTCCAGATAATCTATAACTGGAACGTTACCTCCATGGCCATTTACAAGGACAACTGAGTCGAGTTGAAGCAGGTTCTTTGCTGATCTTAGGGTTGGAATCAGCTGTTTATTAACGAGTTCTTCAGGTTCTTGGTGAATTCCGTGCTCAACATATTCATACTCCGTTGCAGAGTAAAGTATTCCCAGGTATTTGGCCCCTGTTATTAAAGCTGCTTGAAGCCCGACATAGGCAGCTATCTTGGAATCTGTATCAATGGGTAATGCAGCACCATGATTCTCCAGATGTGAACCCACACAAAGAACACCCACACTATGAACCTGTGGAGATACAACATTACCTGCTTCGTATCTGAGATCAGTCATTTATCAAAGTCACCTCTATTTATCAACTTCTAGATAACCAGATCCCAGATCTCGTCACCAACATGATGAATATTTTTAATGGCCTTACCCTCACTATTTTCAACCATTTCAGTTCCTTTAAGAAGACTTCTGCCTGTTGCAAGGGGTTTATGATGGGTTTCATCCACAATCACAACCAGATCTCCTTCAACAATGTTTGGATCGGCATCTGTGATTCCTGGTGACATTATATCTGCACCCTTAATAACAAATTTAACTGCCCCCATATCAACCACCACAAACTTAGTTTTGATATCAAGTTCAAGGGCACCTTTAAGGGTTGGGAATGGTTCTCCATCTATCATCATGATCATGGGACTTCCATCCACCAGTATGATATCGTCAAGGTCTGTTTCGATGATCTCAACCTTGCTTTTAGGTTTAATTATTCCTGAAAAATATCCTAGTTGTCCTTCCATATCCCTGAGCATTTTCTTTTTAAGATAATATCTTTTCCTGATCTTCAATTTACAACACCTTACACAATTGAACAAATGATTTTCAAACAAAAACTATCATCCAATTAAAAATTTTTTTTAACACACGATGATGGTTTTACAGTCATGGTTTAATACTTCAAATTACTACATACTACTATGACCACAACTGGTTTACAAATGATCATTTACAATTTAATTTGAATCAATAGTTACAAAACAAATTTCTGTTATTAATCTTTAATAATACAGTTCTTTCATTGGAAATATTAAGATATGGGTTGGGTTTGGAATTTTATATATTTGAATATGTTCATTTGCTTCAAATATTTTTTTTGAAGCAGATCATAAAATGACCATACCTTTCTTAGGATCGAAATTTTTATCAGTGGTTGAATGATTAAATGTATATAACAAGATGATCTGAGTTAATGTAAGAAAAGAATTTGATCTCATTTTAAATAAAAATGCTTTTAATTCTGAACTTAATTGAGTTGCAATAAATTATATTAGCGGTTAGCAACGGATACATTTAAATACAAATCTGACCAACATTGAAGTTATAGGAAAGGTGATATTAGTGACTGTACAAAAGAATTTGAATACGTCGAGGCCCTTAGATGTGCTTGGTAAATCATTAAACTCACAAGTATTAATTGAACTCAAAGGTGGTAGAGAGTTCAGGGGACTTTTAAAAAGTTTTGATATGCATATGAATTTAGTATTGAACGAAGCTGAAGAATTAGATGGCTTAGAAACAGCTAAACGATTAGGAATAGTCCTTATTAGAGGGGACAACATAGTATATATATCTCCGGTGTAATTAACCGGACCTAATCTTAAATTTTTTATATTAACACAATTCACGGAGGAAACTTAGAATGAAAGGAACACCATCATTTGGTAAGCGTAACAAAAAAACCCATATACGATGTAGACGTTGTGGAAAAAACTCTTACAACGCACGTAAAAAGTACTGCGCTGCCTGTGGATTCGGTAGATCAAGCAAGATCAGATCCTACAACTGGCAGAATAAGAAACTTAATGGTTACAGGTTGAAGTAAATGGATGCAATCAATCCAATAGATGTTAGGATCATTGTGGAAGGTGCTTCGGATGTGGAGATAGTTTCCAGGGCCATGCAGAACATAGCCCTTGGAGCAGAATACCACATAACCATATCCTCCATAATTCCAACAACTAACCCTGAAATTGCAAAAAAAGCGGTTCAGGGCGCAGATATAGTGCTTATAGCAACAGATGTGGATGCACCAGGCAGGCAACTGGCTGAAAAGTTCAGAAAATGTCTTAAAGATGAAGTTGGACATGTTGAACGTATGAAATTCCCATTTGGCCATGATGTGGAGTACATGGATCCCTCTATCATAAGGAAGGAAATAAAAAACGCCATAATAAGAACAGGCTTGATATCAATAGCCAACGTTCAAAAATTCAGGGAACTTGAAAACAATTTAACTGAATCAAGGGAAAATATATTAATTTTAGCTAAAGAGAAAAAGAATCTGGAAACAGAAAACCAGAACTTAATCTCGGTAAATGAAGATTTAACTAATTCTAACTCCAAATTAACTGAAAAACTCAGAACTGTGGAAGATGAATTTAGAAATGCTAAACACAAGCATGCAGATATTAAAAACAAATATCAATTCATCAAATCTAAACAACTCTTTGAAAGATTTTCATTAAAAGATCTCTGGAAAGAATTATTCGATGAAGAATTAAATGATGAAGAACAAGTTTATTTTATATCTAATGAATTTAAGCCTGAAAAAATTGTTGTAGGGCAAGGTTACATTGCAGCAACTTCCAAGGAAGCTGCCAAGGAATGGTTAAATATCATAAGAGCGGTTTTAATTTTTTACGATTCAAAGATAGAAGATCTAAAGGAAGAATTTACAGATGAAAAATTTAACCCAAACCTACTGAAGGAATGAAAAAAATAGTTAACCAAAATGTAAATCTGATTTTAAACTAAAGTTATTATAAATGATCAATTGAGATAATGGATCGGTAATTATCTTATAATATCAGGGAGATTTTCAATTGAGGGATAAATGTGGAATTGTAGGTGCATATTCTCGAGATAAGTCTGTCCATGTTTCACGCCAAATATACTATGGATTGTACTCTCTGCAACACAGAGGACAAGAATCAGCAGGTATATCTGCGCATGACGGAGACCAACTTTCAACCTATCGTGGTATGGGTCTGGTATGCGACGTTTTTAACAACGGTAATGTTGAAGGAATTGATGGTAATGTCGGCATTGGACACGTAAGATATTCAACTACTGGTAAATCAAAAATAGAAAATTCGCAACCAATGTTCACTAATTTTGAAC
Organism: Methanobacterium sp. ERen5; assembly: GCA_024167805.1. Taxonomy (GTDB): domain Archaea; phylum Methanobacteriota; class Methanobacteria; order Methanobacteriales; family Methanobacteriaceae; genus Methanobacterium_B. Next base: position 1,753,186 of record CP099988.1, read on the forward strand.
TAGGAACTGTTGCTGTTGCACATAATGGAGACATCATAAACTCTCCAGAGTTAAGATGTGAACTGGAACTATTGGGATACGAATTTGAATCAACAACAGATTCTGAAGTTTTATGCCATCTTCTCACACGGGAAATCTTAAAAACTTCAAATGTTGTGGAATCAATAAGAAATGTTACAAAACTTCTTAATGGTTCCTACTCACTTGTAATACTGTTCAACGAAGACTTATACGTTGTTAGGGATCCTATCGGCATTAAACCCCTTTCCATGGGTGAGCTGGGAGATTTAACAATGGTGGCATCAGAAACAGTGGCTTTTGATGTTTTAGGGGCCAAACATCTTAGGGATGTGGAACCTGGTGAAATCATCCGTATTGGGGATGAAATAGAAAGTTACAAGCTTTCCGAAACAGAAAAACCGCGAAGAGCTCATTGCATGTTTGAGTATGTCTATTTTGCCCGTCCTGACAGTGTTCTAGACGGAAGTTCTGTCTACAAAGTGAGGCTCAACATTGGAAAGGCACTTTCAAAGGAATTTCCAGCAGACGCAGACGTTGTAATGCCTGTTCCAGACTCTGCAATTACAGCAGCAATAGGATTTTCAAGAGAATCAGGACTTGGTTACGGTGAAGGTCTCCTTAAAAACAGGTACGTTGGCAGAACATTTATCATGCCTACCCAAGAAGAAAGGAAACATCTGTAAGACTCAAGATGAACCCAATCAGATCGGAACTTGAAGGTAAAAGCATAGTACTCGTAGACGACAGCATTGTCAGGGGAACAACCTCAAAATCTCTTGTAAAAGTATTAAGAGAAGCTGGTGCAAAGGAAATACACCTTAGAGTGGGATGTCCACCAATTATTTCACCATGCTACTACGGTATTGCTATGGCAACTAAGAAAGAACTCATAGCATCTGACAAAGATGTTGAAGATATCAGGAAAACATTGGGTGTGGATTCACTCGGTTATCTTAGCCTAGAATCACTCATAGAATGTATAGGAATTGAAGATGGCAACCTATGTGTGGGCTGCCTCACAGGTGAGTATCCAACAGAACTACCTAAAGATATCAAAGAGTACGAAGCCAAACGCTGTTAAAAATAATTTACATTAAAATTTTTTTTAAATCAAACATTTTTTTTAAAGGTGGTAAAAATAGTAGAACTTCTCGCTCCTGCAAAGGACAGGATATCCCTCAGCTCCGCAATTAAAAATGGAGCAAACTCTGTGTACGTTGGCCTGGATGGTTACAACATGAGGGCCAACATTGCCAACTTCTCAATGGAAGAAATTTCAGAAGCTGCAGCACTCTGTCATCAAAGAGGAGTTAAACTCTACGTCTGCATAAACACGTCGCTTAGCGAGGTAGAAGTAGAGAAACTCAAGGTTAACATGCCTAAGTTAAAAGATTGCGGTGTAGATGCTGTGATAGTGTCGGATCTTGGTGCAGTTAAAATAGCCAGGGACTCGGAAATGGAAGTTCACATGAGTGTGCAGGTAAACATCACAAACAGTGAATCATTAAAGGTCCTGAAGAAACTTGGAGTGAACAGGATCATCCTATCAAGGGAACTACCCATCCAAACCATCCAAGAAATAGCAGTAAATTCTCCAATGGAACTGGAGGTCTTTGTGCATGGGGCCATGTGTGTGGCAGTTTCTGGAAGATGTTTTTTAAGTTCGTACCTGTACAACAAAAGTGCCAACTGTGGAGAATGTCTACAACCATGCAGAAAGGAATGGAAAATAATCTCAGAGGATGATGAAGAATTTATCCTTGGGGAGAATAATTTTTCAAACACAGGAAACACCACAGAAACTCGGGTCACAACCCACATACTGAGCCCAAGGGATCTGTGCATGATAGAACACATTCCCCTCCTCATAGAATCTGGAGTCAAGGTGTTTAAAATAGAGGGAAGGGCAAGACCCGCAGACTACGTTGCAACTGTAACCAGAGTTTACAGGGAAGCAATAAACGAGTACGAAGCAGGCCTGTGGAACACACCCGAACATGAAGAAAACATCAGAAGATGGTTGGAAGAACTTAAAAATGTTTTTAACAGAGGATTTGACACAGGATTTTATTTCAACACACCCAAAGAAAATAGCAGTTCTAACAAGGCAAAATATAAGAAAAAAGATATTGGTGAGGTTGTAAATTATTATAAACGTGTCCAAGCTGCGGAGATTAGACTCTGGGATGATATCAATGTGGGAGATTTCCTCGTTATCCAGGGCCAAACAACGGGATCAATAGAACAAACTGTTGAATCAATGCAGATAGATGGAAAACCAGTTAAAAATGGGACTAAAGGACAAAATGTAGCTGTTCACGTCACTGATATTGTAAGGCCAGGCGACAATGTTTACAAGAGGATCTTTAAGAACTAAAAAAAATATTGAAAAAATTCAGGATGTACTAAATTTCTTCGTTTCCAATTGGTTCTTCCATCACATTAAAATCGTTTGAATTACTTAAAACAGCATCTTTTAACATTAAAGAAGCTATTAATCCAATAATACACATTGCAAATCCAAATATGAAAACATTGTGAATTGCTGTGATCATGGGACCCACTGGAACACTGCTCACTGCGTTTATATCCATGTTCATGGTTAGGTTTACAATCAAACCAAAGATTGGAAGGGTTATGGTGGCACCAACATTTCTGAAGAACTGGGTAGATGCAGTTGCAATTCCAATGTCTCGCCTTAAAACCGCATTTTGTATTGCAACATTGAACACTGGATACATTATTCCTGAACCAACTCCAAGAATGGTTGTGTAGATAAGAATTTCAGTTGTACCTGTGGATTGGGTCATTGTAGAGGCCATGGCCATTCCAACAGTTATCAAACTAAATGCCAGTACACCCAGCTTTTTATAAGTTCCTGTTTTTGAGATTACTTGGCCTGCGATTAGGGATGCTACTGTTAAACTAACTAACATAGGGGTTATTAAAGCCCCTGAACCTGATGCACTTATTCCCTGAACCTTTTGAATAAATAGGGGTATGTAGATAATTCCACAGAACATGACAGCGTTTGATAAGAACATCGCAACTGCAGACACATTGAAGACTGATATTTTAAACAGATGCAGTGGTAGTAAAGGTTCAACTGCCCTACGTTCAACATGGATAAATAGGATGAACATCAGTGCAGCGAAGATAAACAGAAAACCCACCACATATTCTGGAAGGTACGCTGATCTCACGTAGGTTAAAGCAACGCACAATGAACTAAAAGATAGTGACATGGTAATTAGTCCTGCGTAATCTATGACTTTCTCCCTCACAACTTGTTTCAAGTTAGGGAAATAAATGCTCAGCATGGCAATTGCAGCAATTCCAACCGGAACATTAACGAAAAAACCCATTGCCATCCCATAAAATCAGTTATAACTCCTCCTAGTACTGGTCCGAGGATGTTTGATATACCGAATACAGATGCAAGTATTCCAGTGTATTTTCCCCTTTGTCTGGGTGGAAATAATTCTGCAACCACTATGAATGGTATGGTTATTAATATTCCACCACCAATACCCTGAATTCCCCGGAATATAATGAGTTGGAGCATATTGCTTGAGAACCCGCACGCAACAGAACTCAGCATAAACAATATTATTCCTCCTATCAAGATTCTCTTACGTCCGTAGAGATCTGATAACTTTCCAAACAAGATAATGGCTATGGTGGAGGTGAGCATGTAAATGGTGAATGGCCACACATAGTAAGCCATACCACCGAGGCTTGAAATGACTTTGGGCATGGCAGTTGCCATGATTGAATTATCCAGAGCAGCCACAAGCAGACCTATCATGAGTCCTGCCATCACTAGGCGGATGTTAAATTCATTTTTTGATGGTTCCATGATGACACCCCTCCATCTTGAGAATTTTAGATTTAATTGTTTCGGTACAGTGGTCAAGCTCAACAAGCTCTTCATCATTTAAAACCATCAAGGTTTTCTTTATATTGTTTTTAACCCAGGTTCTAGATATTTTGATGTAATTCAAACCCTTTATGGTGATTCCTATGTTGATGACCCTCCTGTCTGTTTCATCAGGAATTCTCTCAACCATACCTTCAGCTACCAACTTGTCCAGATGGGCTGTCATGTTGGGTCTTGACAGCAACAATATTTTTCCAATTTCAGAGATGGAGAGATGGTCGTAATGTTCAAGCAAACCAAGTATCTGATACTGATCAGCTGTTCTTTTTTGTAGCTTGATTTTTTAGTATCAGTTTCCTTCGCAGTTGTTAATTTTTTGTAAAACATGGGCATGTAGATAAGCAGAGAATCTACCAACCTGTCCATTTCCTGTTGATTCATTTTATCACCGTGATAACATTCATAGTAATTCATTAACTTAATAATTAATAAACTTAACTATTCATTTTTTGAACTAGTTTAACAACAAAACAAAAGTAGTAGGACAACCAAAGATCAACTAAATTTTTCTAGATAATAACATAATAATACCAGATTAAGACTTACTGTAAAAAAATAGGGAGTTTTGGTTTAAATGAATGTAGAAAATGTAATGCAAAAGGAAGTAATTAAATTTAATGAACTGGATAAAATTGTCGATGTTGCACAGAGTTTCAGGGACAACAAGATCAGCGGAGCTCCAGTTGTTGATGAGAACAATCATGTGGTGGGTGTCATAAGCGAAGGAGACATAATGCGCTTAATCGAAGTACACTCTCCTAGAATAAACCTCATACTTCCAGCACCACTGGACCTAATTGAACTTCCAATAAAAATGAAACACGAATTAGACGAAGTTGCAGAAGATATGCAGAAGGCTGGATCAACTGTCATCGATCAGATAATGACAAAAAAATAATTAAAGTCAAACCTGAATCTTCTGTTATGGAGGCGGCTGAATTAATGGACTCTCATAAAATTAAAAGGCTTCCTGTAGTTGATAACGATGGAAAACTTGTGGGCATAATAACCAGGGGCGACATCATCGGATCCATGGTGAGAGGGGATGAATAAAACCAAGAAAATCGCTATTTATGGAAAGGGGGAATTGGTAAATCCACCACAGTATCCAACATAGCTGCTGCCCGTTCCAAGGACAGCGAAGTTCTGGTAATAGGCTGTGATCCCAAGGCAGATACAACCAGAACCCTTGTTGGAAGAAGAATTCCCACCATACTAGATATTTTAAAGCTTAAAAAAAGGATCTGAATCAAGAAGACATAATAGTCAAGGGCTTTGGAGATGTGAAGTGTGTAGAGTCTGGAGGACCTGAACCTGGCGTCGGATGTGCTGGAAGAGGAGTCATAGTTGCAATGAACCTTTTGGAACGTCTCGGTGTTTTTAAGGAAAACTTGGACCTCATCATCTATGACGTGCTTGGAGATGTGGTCTGTGGAGGATTTGCAGTTCCACTCCGTGAAAACTTTGCAGATGAAGTGTACATAGTCACATCAGGCGAATATATGTCCCTGTACGCTGCAAACAATATCTGTAAAGGAATAAATAAACTCAAGGGCAATCTTGGAGGCATAATCTGCAACTGCCGGGGAATTGAAAACGAACTCGAAATTGTGGAAGAATTTGCAAAAATTGTCAACACCAAGATCATAGGAATAATGCCCCGTAACGAACTGGTTCAAAAGGCAGAGATCGACGCAAAAACCGTGATAGAAAAGTTTCCAGAATCTGAACAGGCCGAACTTTACAGGGAACTGGGAGAAAACATCTACAACAACCAGAAATTTGATATTCCCAAACCCATGGAAGTGGATGAATTTGAAAAATTCTTCAGAAAATTTTCACTAGCCTAAAATAAAAAAACCTAAAATCTACTTTTTTTTATTCAGATTCGAAGTTGGAACCATCGCTCCAAAGAATAGGATGGAGTGACAAGGTTTCAAATGAATCAGATGAGCAGGATACTGCAGTTTCAAAATCTTCAAATTTAAAGAGATGAGAACCACATTTACAGTCTGAACATCCGAATCGGGCTGTTTCAACTCCCTTTTCTGAAATCTGTGAAGCAATGGAACACTCCCACTTACCATCATCCACAACGTAGACAATGTCAACCAAACTAGCATTTACATGACTCAATAGATAATCCACATGCCAATGTAATTTTTTTTCGTGGCTTAAATGTCTCCGCAGCCGGCTTTCAAGCGAGTTTAGAGCAGATCCCACATAAACGTAGTGGCCCCTTTTAAAATCAATATTACCCAGGCTACCCACCTTCACAACAGAATCATCTGTCAAACTTATTATGAGACAGTAACTGCCCTTGTAAACTCGTTTTTTTGACATTTTTAACCAATTATCCTAGAACATCAGCATTTTTCCACATTCGAGGGGCTGAAATACTTCTTTGAATTTATTTTTAAATAAACATTGGGTTTCAAAACCGGTACAATGTCCTAAAACAAGTTTAGACGGGTTTATTTTTTCAAATTCTTGAACGGTCCTTAACCTTCTGTTTTCATCAGCAGTGACAAGATGGGTTCCACCAACCACACCACATATATTCTCATGGAAATAATTAGAAACAGCAGTTATGGTGTTTATAATGCCTCTATGGGCACATCCTGAAACAATAACAAGCCCATGATCTGTCCTCACAACCACAACAAGTTCCTCGTTAAATGGATCTTGGACAAAATTCCCATCATCTAAACAGAGAAGGGAAGGATTCAGCTGCTCAAAATCATTTAACATTGGAATATCAGTGAAGATATAAATATTTGGAGCAATTTCTACGGGGTTTTCAACAAATTTCACTGGGGATCTGGGGTGGGTTAAGCTGATTTCCCCATCTTCTGAATGGTATTTTTCAGGAGTTCCAATGAACTTCATTTCACTATTTTCAGATATATATTTGGGCTTTAAACCCGCATTATGCATGAAAATATCTGCAGAACAATTTCGAAAGATGGCTGGAAGACCACCTGTATGGTCACCATGTCCATGACTCAAAACAACAGTTTCTAAATCATTAAAACCATTGATAAGTCCCATATTTCTCTCCAAAACCTCTGGAGATTTGCCAGTATCCAACAGAATCTTAGAATCTTCATGTTCGATTAAGACTGAAAATCCATGTTCAGCCCAAAATTCAGACGAAAATGTTGCTGTGTTCTCAACAACAGATGATAACCTCAAATTTTCACCTCAAAAAAACATTTACATAAACAATATAGATATTAAATTTTAATATTAAAATAGAGTTGGTATTTTGGATGGTTCTAAACTATGTACATCCAACCCAATAAAGATGTTTTTTCGAGATTTGATTTGTTCTAAATTTTTAAAATGAATTAGGTTCAGATGGAGGTAAAAATAGTATGGAGTACAGTTTTATTTTGAAGGGACATCCGAACGTGACTTCCAGACACAAAACAACACTGGAATTTACCAAGGATCCTGAGATTGGATTGAAGGCAGACTGTATAGTTGGTGTTGGTTCGGGAGTTTCAATGGAGAACTTTCCCACCAAATTGATCGATGCAATCCAGGATGAAAACACTAAAATAACAGTTAAGCTCGAAACAGAAAATGCCTTTGATGAAATTCATGGCTTTGGACACCGAGATTTAACATTAGATCATCCAACTGACATGGTTGTACGGAAAAGTGAGTTTAAATGTTCCAGAACCTTGATGATCAACACAGATAAGGCTGCCTGTGATCTGAAACCTGAACTGGTGCACGATCTTGCAGATTCAAAACAGTTGAAAGTTACCATTATTGTTGGATAAATAAAAATACTGTTAATTTTGATTTAAACTTAAAATAGAATAGAGTGCAGGGAACGGGATTCGAACCCGCGAAGGGCTACCCCACTAGGCCCTCAACCTAGCGCCTTTGACCGCTCGACCATCCCTGCCTGATCAAATATTTTAAGATATTTGAGCATACCAACATCTTTCACTCTCACTATTTAAATGTTTTCATTGACTCTAAAAATTCCATAAACTCATAATAAAGATTCAAAACAATATATTAAAAAAAATTATCTTTATCCACTTGGGGTTTTTTATTTCCTGCGTAGATCAATTGGAAAAACATTCAGTAAATTATATAAAACCAGATATCAAAATGAATTAATTAGAAATAATCTATTAGTTTAAATTAATATTTGGGGGTTTGATTAAACGGTAAATATTAAAAAGAAAGCATTGGGGATCATGGTGGCATTTCTTTTCGCAGTCATTCTTAGCGGTGCAGCATCTGCAGCAGAATCTGTACATTTCTCTTCAGATGGAAAAAATATCACTGTGACCCACGACTATGTTAAGTCAACATTAGTAACCCATGTAACTACCAAAAAAGGTTATGGAAACTATGGTTATGGCAAGTACGTAACAATAACTACTTCTGGAAAGGACAATGAGGGTAGAAACAGTATACAAACCTTATACACATTCAATGGTAAATCTAAACAGATGGTTTACAAGCTTGGGAATTCTGACCATAGTGTAAACGGCGTAGTAAATTTCTACAACACCAGATCTACAATGACAATCACGGGAAAAGACAGCGCTACGGGTGCTTCTATTAAAGCTACAGGAGTCAGCCTTTATCGAACCATAGCTGGACAGAAATATGTGGGTAACACCACCATAAACATGAGTTACACCATTAATGGAAAAGTTTTGGCTAGGCTCACACAATTTACTACTTACCAGTACAAAGCATTCAAAAGTGCGTTTTATGCTGTAAAATCTGTCCGTACAACTAACACTACCTATGCCATTGTGGGTTTTAATAAAAAAAGTGTGATTAACAGTTACTACACAAGAAATTCTATTGGAATGCTCACTGGACTGAAAGTATCCGGAACATCAAAGGGAACTGAAATAATAAACAATAAACTGGTTAACTTCACAGGAAAAATTACCATAAGTACCAAGTACGATCCGAAGGATATTTTCTCTGAAGGATTCTCAGAGGGAGATTACAAGGAAGTTTTAACAAGTTCATCACCAACACTTCTTAAAATATACCCTATTGAAGCTTGAACAGTGTTAAAACGTTTTAAAGTCTTTCTATTTTTTTCTTTTTTTAGTTCTTTTAGATTCAAGTAGTTTTGAACCATCAACTATATAACGGAATGTGCCAATAATTATCATAGTTGATATATCAACTACTTTAATATTGTTGTGATATTATGCACGAGATCCTAGATGAAAATTCCACTGCAAGATTGCTTTCTAGATCAAGCAATTTAATGAAAAAGAAACTAGCTGTCGATCTGGCGGATTATGATATTTCACCGGAACAGTGGGCTATTTTAACCAGGGCCCAGGCCATGGAAGGATCTAATCAAAAAAATCTGGCTGAAACATCATCTAAAGATAGGGCAGCAGTCACAAGAATCTTGAATATACTTGAAGACAAGGGATTGGTGGAAAGAAAACATTCCTCTTGTGATAAAAGAGAGTTTCTCATTTATCTAACCTCTGATGGCCATAAGATGTATAAAGAAACATCGGTGATAATTAGTGAAAGCCTAAAAGAAATTAATTCTATTCTTGACCCTGCAGAGCTAAAACATATGAGACAATCTTTAATAAAGCTAATTTCTAATTTAGAAAACTTTACAGAGAAATAATTAAATAATTTTTGTATTTCAGGAATTTAGGATTCCTCAGATATTAATTGATATATCAACTATTGATATATCAATTTTGATTTTAATAAGTTACCGGAGAAAATGAATGTCATTATTAAATAAATCAAGAATCAATAATCAACCTAAATCAGTATGGGCTGTATTTTTCGCGTCCATAATCGCTTTTATGGGTTTGGGTCTCGTTGACCCAATATTGCCAGCCATTTCCAACCAGTTGGGTGCAAGTCCAAGCCAAGTTACCTTATTATTTACAAGTTACAATGCCGTCATGGCGATAGCGATGCTTGTCACAGGAGTTATCTCGACTAAATTTGGTATTAAAAAACATTACTCATGGGAGTAGTGATAATAGCTGCATTTTCAACACTTGGAGGTCTGTCCAACAATATCTGGACTATTGTAGGACTACGTGGATTTTGGGGAATAGGCAACGCTCTGTTTGTTGCAACAGCATTGACAGCCATAGTGAGCCTTTCAAAAAACGGAACATCCAAATCTGTAATTTTATATGAAGCAGCTATAGGGCTTGGAATTTCAGTAGGGCCTCTTATTGGGGGAATATTGGGGGAAGCATCTTGGAGATATCCATTTATAGGTGTAGGTGTTTTGATGGCAGTGGCTTTTGTATTCCTCATAACCTACATGCCAGAATCTAAAGAAGAGAAAAAACAAATCCCCAACACATCGCTACGTGATCCCTTCAGAGCAATGAAACATAGACCCATAGCAGTGTTTGGTATAGCTGCATGTCTCTATAATTTTGGTTTCTTTACTCTCTTGGCCTATGCACCATTTGTAATGGGATTAGATGCATACGGTATAGGCTTTGTATTTGTGGCATGGGGAATTCTCCTAGCAGTAACATCCATTTTCATGGCACCCAAACTCCAAGAGAAATTTGGAACAGTTAAATCCATGTGCATAATGTTAACTGCATTTGCAGTAGTTCTTCTGATTATGGGAGTTTGGACATCCACCCAATGGGTTGTAATTGCATGTATCATATTTTCAGGAGCACTGCTGGGAAATAACAACACGTTAATCACAACTGCAGTGATGAAAGCAGCACCAATTGAGAGATCAACAGCATCAGCAGCATACAGTTTTCTACGTTTTATAGGGTCGGCTATTGCACCATTTACAGCAGGAGTACTTGCAGAAATCTATTCTCCACACATTCCATTCCTTGTGGGTGGGTGCTTTGTGTTAGGCTCAGTCATATTCATAATACTAAACCGTCATCATATCCTCCATGTTGATAAATCAGAGGATATGGTCATGGGAGAACCTGAAAAAAGGACATTAATTGTGAAAGACTTTATGATAACAAATTTAATATCTGTTAAATTAGATTCAACAGTTTTAGAACTGTTAAAACTCTTCACAAAACACAGGATTGGTGGTGCGCCTGTATTGGACAGCCAAAAGAACTTGATTGGAATGGTGAGTGATGGGGATATTATTAGATATCTTGCACCCAAGGAAGGATCAGTTCACGACTTCATTTATGATGTATTAGTTGAAGAGGAAGAAAATGAACAAGATGTTCTGAAGGAGAGAATCAATGCAACTGTTGAGGATGTCATGGAGAAAAAACAGATCTACACAGTAAAAGAAGAAGATACTTTTGAAAGAGCCATTCGTATACTATCCCACCATCACTTCAAAAAACTTCCAGTATTAGATACAAACAACAAAGTCATAGGCATTATCAGCAGGGGAGACATAGACAACAACCTAATGAAAATACTGTCAAACAAATAAATCATAGACATAAAGAAATAAACAAACTAATAATAAAATAGAAAGCGGGTTGAAAAAAATTTGGATAATACAGCCCTATTTTTTTCCAAGTAGAAATGTCTGCATAGGGTAGTAATGAGTTAAAAAAATTCATAGGGGTAGAAATGGAAATGGTTGAAATGGAAGCCATAACAACAACAAAAGATGGGGTACTGCTAAATATTGAAGTGGGTACAAAATCTGACAACTTCAGGATCACCGGCTACAATGACTGGAGAAAATCATTTGAAATTAAAATCAAAGCAGTTCCCCAGAAGGGTAAAGCCAACAAGGAGATTATTCTAGAGTTCGCAAAGCTCACCAACAAGAGGGTTGAAATTATTTCTGGACACAAAAGCCATCGTAAAACTCTCAAGATCTACGATATTAACGAGGAAGATCTCCTAAAATTAATAAAACAAGAAATAAGATAAATAAAAATAAAATGGAAAATTTCAGGATTTTTAAGCCCTGAAAATTGAAATATTCGCTTTGTACCAGTCAATGGTTGCTTTGATGGCATCCTCAAACTTGACTTCAGGTTTCCATCCAAGCTTTTTAATCTTGGTAGAATCCAGGGAATATCTTCTGTCGTGACCAAGACGGTCCTCAACAAAGGTGATGAGATCATCTGATTTTCCCAAGTTTTCAAGGATCAACTTGGTGATTTCGAGGTTGTTCTTTTCATTACCTCCACCAACATTGTAAACTTCTCCTAATTTTCCCTTCATAAGGGCAGTGTAAACTCCTCTACAGTTATCAGGAGCATATATCCAATCCCTCACATTTTTTCCATCACCATAAACAGGAAGCTGTTTATCCTGCATGGCATTCAAGATGAAAAGGGGTATTAACTTCTCTGGGAACTGGTAAGGTCCAAAATTGTTACTGCTCCTAGTAATGAGTACGGGAGCTCCGTAAGTCTTGTAATATGCACTCACGAGCACATCGGCACCAGCTTTACTTGCTGAATATGGGCTTGACGGGTCAATATTACTGAGCTCAGTAAAGGAACCATTTTCAATACTTCCATAAACTTCATCTGTAGATATTTGGAGGTACCTTTCAACATCGTACTTTCTAACATTTTCAAGAAGGTTGTAGGTTCCAATAACATCTGTCTTAACAAAAACCCCTGGATCTTCGATCGACCTGTCAACATGGGTTTCTGCAGCGAAGTTCACAACATAGTCACAGTCCTTCATGACATTTTTAACTGCTTCTGCATCTCCAATATCTCCTTTAACAAATTCTATCTTGTCTTTTACATCATCAAGATATTTTGGATTAGCTGCGTAGGTTAATTTATCGAAAACAACCAGATCGTGATCGTATTTTTCAACCATCTGATGCACGAAGTTACAGCCTATAAAACCTGCACCACCAGTAATAAGCATTTTCATATTTTTTTCACCATCTAAATTTTTATAAATAACATTATGATTCGAAACTATATTAAACTTAATTTTTAACACTAAAAATTGGAATTTTGTCTAAAATGGTTGTAATTATGGATGAACGATTTAGTTTTCAAATTATTCCTAAATCAAGGTTAAATCCTAATAATTTATTCAAACCCTATTTAGATTTCTCAAAAATTTTATATACTCCATTCCTATTAAATCATTACTATTGAGTAACTAAATTTAAAATGCTGTTAAAATGCATATTATAATTGAAAATTGAAATTTATTAAGTTTTTTAAGTATATTGATCATAATAATTGGGGTGATTTAAAAAATGAAAGCGGTTATACCTGCTGCTGGTTTGGGTACAAGATTTTTACCTGCCACTAAAGCACAGCCAAAGGAAATGTTACCTGTATTCAATAAACCAACCATTCAATACGTGGTTGAAGAGGCAGTAGCATCTGGAATTGACGATATTCTCATAATAACAGGTAAAGGTAAAAGATCAATAGAAGATCATTTTGATAAATCATTCGAGTTGGAATATTTCCTTAAAAAATCTGGTAAAACTGAAAGACTCCACGAAATTGAGTCCATATCTGAAATGGCTGATATTTATTACGTGAGACAGAAGAAACAAGAAGGACTTGGTGATGCAATAAGATGTGCCAAGAAACATGTTGATGGTGATGCATTTGCAGTTCTTCTAGGTGACACAATAGCAAGGTCCAAGGTCCCATGTACAAAACAGCTGTTAGACATATACAACAAGTACGAAGCATCAACCATTGCCATTGAAAAGGTTCCAGATGAAAAGGTTGAAAGGTATGGAATAATTGGTGGTAAACCAATATCTGAAGATCTCTACGAGATAGAGGAACTGGTTGAAAAACCAAAACTCGAAGATGCACCATCCAACCTTGCAATTACAGGAAGATACGTCTTTGCATCTGAGATATTTGATCATCTGGAAAATATTAACCCTGGTTTTGGCGGGGAGATACAGCTAACAGATGCAATGAAATCATTAAGCAAAATTTACGGCCACATATACGATGGAAAGATCTACGATATTGGAAACACAGTAGAATGGCTTAAAAGTTCTGTAGAAATTGCCCTGGAAGATCCAGAGGTTGGAGAAGATCTTAGATCCTACCTAACAGGAATCATCAAATAAAAAAATAAATTTAGGAAAACCTTAAACAAGCATTTCTTCAAATAAATGGGGTTAAAACCCATAAGAACGGGTTTTAAAAGGATTTACAAACATTATTTGGAGTGACGAAAAAAATATTTCGTTTACTCCACATCATTATTTTTTTATGCCAGTTCCATGCTGTTTCTATTATCACAGTAATATCATTGTATTTGGGTTTCCAGTCAAGCACACTTCTGATCTTATCAGAACTTCCAACAAGGATTGGAGGATCTCCGGGTCTCCTATCAGATTCAACTGCCACAATTTCCTTTCCTGTAACTTGCCGTGCTTTTTCTATAACTTCCTGGACAGAAAATCCACTTCCATTACCTAGATTAAAATAATCACTTTTACCTCCATCTTCAAGGTATTTTAAAGCTTTTAAATGAGCATCAGCAAGGTCTGTGACATGAATATAATCCCTGATACAGGTACCGTCTTCAGTCTCATAATCAGTTCCAAAGATTTGGATGTTTTCCCTCTTACCAATTGCAGCATCTAATATGAGTGGTATTAAATGAGTTTCTGGGTTGTGGTTTTCCCCAACTTCTGCCTCTGGATCAGCACCAGCTGCATTGAAATATCTGAGTAAAACATAGTTCAAATCATAAGCACGGCTGTAGTCATCAAGAACTGTTTCAACCATTAATTTTCCCCTTCCATAGGGGTTAATGGGGTTTTGAGGATGATTTTCTGTGATTGGAATTTCAACAGGATTTCCGTAGGTTGCACAGGTAGATGAGAACACCAACCTTTTCACATCAAATTCCAACATGACCTGAAGCAGGTTTAAAGTGTTTAACACATTATTCCTGTAATATTTCTGAGGATCCACAACAGACTCGCCAACATAGGCAAACGCAGCAAAATGCATAACAGCATCTATTGTGTATTTTTTGAACACTTTCCTTATGGATTCAATATTTCCAAGATCTCCCCTTTCAAAGTGACCCCACTTCACAAAATCTTCATGACCATAACTTAAATTGTCAAAAACAACTGTTTCATAGCCGTTTTCTGAAAGCATTTTATTTATGTGGGATCCTATGTAACCTGCCCCACCTACTATAAGTATCATGATCTAATCTTATTGGGCTCAACATAAAAAAAGTTTCCAAATCCCTGTCACAACAATTTTAAATCCATAATATCGACTTTAAATTTCTATTTTCTCCATTTTCGCCTTTATTTTCTATCATTAAAAACAGTTTAGGGTTATGTGGTTTCACCCGATGAATAAATGGTTGTTATGACTCATTATATACTTTATTTTCATTAAACTCAAGTTTTAACAATTTTTATAAGATTCTATGAACATATATATTGTTAAAGGTGGGATCAAAAAAATGGGTAAAGTAGATTTAAACCGAGAAAATATCAACAAGTGCCTGTGTGCAACATGTCCTGTACAGATTGATAGTAAATGTTCCAAGGACAAACTTGAACTGGTAAATCAGAAACTTGAGAAGGAGGGTGATGTTAGGAACCTATTTAAAGATGAAGAACTTCCACTTGTTTACTGTGCCTTTGGAGCGGCAGAATGTGGTGATCTATCAAGCACGGAACTTTGCAAATGCACACAGTGTCCTGTGTGGTTAGAAAATAATCTGGCAAACAACGAACCAATCGAGTACTTTTGTGTGGAGGGTATGCCGAAGTGAAACCCTAGAAAAGTTTCATGAAAACTATTTTTCTTTGACTAGAAAATTAGTATAGATCCAACATACATCAGATGGAAGTTGACTTGATGTAGCTTAGACAATGATCCTGAGAAGATATGATAAGCATACCTTAGATCAATCTAATCAATATCCCATTTGATAAACATAAATCTTAATGAAACCATACCCATTTAGTTATCATCTTATCCATGGCTCATACATCATGCACAAATTCAAATCAAAAAGAGAGAAATTAAGAGTTTAATGTGTAATAATCTCCATCTGGAAGTTGTATTTTACTTATGAGTCCCTTATTTTCCAGTGAAGCTAGAATGTTGTAAGTTTTTAGACTGTTGAGTTTTAGCTCTCCGTAGAGCATCTGTCCTTCAAGCAGTGTCTTGGATATTTTTCCCTTGTCTCCAACAAAATTCTTTAAAATTTCAAAAGCCTGTTCTTCGGTCTGATTCAACTCTTCATTGGCTACTTCTTCCTTAGAATCCCATACATTAACATTTCCTGTCTCAAGAAGTTTCGCTGTGCTGTTACTGTAATCTATGATGGATTTACTGTCTAAATTGTTTAAAATATCTTTCAAATCAACTTCAGACATATCTAAATCTAATTTAAGTATCCTGTAGGGTACTCCTTCCTTGTACTCATTTTGGAAGTACTTAACTTGATTAAGGACCCTGTTTTCTTTTTTAGTTATGTGGAGCATGTAAAATGTGTATGTACACTTAATAAATTAAACATTTCCCATGCTAGATTTATTTAACCATGCCCTCCATTAATTCAAAAGATTACAAATATCCATTAAAAATGGTATAGGATGGAGTAACTGTTATTATTTTGTTTTAGGGACACAAATGTTCTTTCAACGTTGTTCCATATATTCCATGATCGGGAAATTAAAAAAATTGGAATTAAATATTGGAATGTATAATATTAAACTAATCAAGACCATGTTAAGGAAGGTTTAGAAATGTTAGATTCACTCTATCAAAGGGCACTACAAAAGCGATGTCCTAAATTAAAATAATCACTTTTATCTCTGTCTTCAAGGTATTCCAAGTTTTTAAATGCGTATCAACAAGATCTGTGACATGAATGTAATCCTGAATACAAGTACTTGCTTTTGTTTCATAATCAGTACCAAATTTTAATATTTTCTTTCTGCCAATTGCAGCGTCTAGTATCAAAGGTATAAAATGTGTTTTTGGGGCGGTGGTCTTCACCAACTTCAGCATCTGGATCAGGCACTGATGTATTTAATATATCATGGAAACGTAGTTTAAATCATAAGCATTGCTATAATTTTCAAGAACAGTTTCAAGCATTAATTTTTTTCTGCCGTATGGGTTAATAGAGGTTTGAAGATGCTTTTTTTGTTGGATTCAACCAAGATTTCCATAGTTGCACATTTGGATTAAACACCAACGTTTAACATCAATTTCACCATGACTTGAAGCAGGTTGGGGTGTTTAATATATTTCTGGGATTTGGAACTGATTCAAACATGGGCAAACAGATACTTTGAGTGAACCCATATCTGTTTTTTTATTAATTATTCTCTGTTTATTTTAACTCTTATAGCCTAACTATGGCTTTAAAAAACGAAATATCTCATCTTTAGATCAATTTAAAACAAAATAAAAAAAGAAGTATTTTAATAATCAAGAATCTTCTCTACAAAACTCATTAAATCTGAGTAATTTGTAGAATCTCTACAGTTATTATCATTAGATTCTATTTTTTGATAAATTGAAATGTCTGGTGTTTTATCATCTTTATCTATTCCTAAATACTTCTCGAGATATGGATCCAACCGTTTATAATCGATTATAATTTTGTCAGTTTTCAATTTTAATATATAATCGTTCAGTGATTTGTGAGATATCCCTTTACTAATATTATCTGGTTGACCCGTGGGAATGTCACCATCATGTATAATCCACGTTGGAATATTCAAATAGTTGAGTAAATTTGAAAATTTATAAAAATGATATTTCCCGACAATATCAACCACCATTAAATCTGATTTTTTATCATTTAAATAGAAATTACCATCTGGATTATTGAAAATGAATGAGAAAAATGCCTTTTCTGTTGGTCCTTCGACTAATAATACCTTTTTACTTAAAAAAGCATTAGCTCTATTAGGATCTATCCATAACAAATATCTAAGCTCATCTGCTTCGGCTATTTCATTAGCTTTATTAATTAGTTCAGTATTTGAAAATCTGCCATCATGATTATAAGCATTTGCCATCATTTCTCCATTTTTTTACAAATATCTGAAACTTGTTCATGAGTAATTTCTTTAAGATTAGATACATTATTTGAGATAGATATCCTTTTAACTTGTGAATAATTATCAATATTATTTAAAAAGTACGGAGAATGAGACGTAATAATCAATTGGTTATTATTAATTCTAGAAAGTTGCATCAACTTATTCTTAAAATGATTTTGATGGTTGGGATGTAAAAATAATTCTGGTTCTTCTATTAAATACATATTTAAAAGTGTTGAAGGTTTAGATTCTAATTCTACCATGTTACATATTAATGAGAAAATTAGCGATCTTTGATAACCCATTCCTTGGGAATCTAATTTGAATTTACTACCTTCAATATCAACATAAGGCTCAAATGAGTTTTTGATTAAATCATTTGGTTCGGGTGGATTTAAAGTAAAATTTAATTCTTTATTCCCATAATCTAACATATGTTTTTTTAGAGATCTTTTTAATTCACCAAAAGGACTATCTTCTCCCTCATTTATATAATTAGATAACTCTTCAACAGCATCTTTAACATTTGAATATTTTTTAGTATGTTCATCTTCTTCTAGAATTCGTTCAATTACAAATTTTGAAACAAGTTTATTGATAGTGGAATTAGCAGTAAATTTTAATTCATCATTTAATTGCCTTATGGACGGTACATAAATAATATCAACAAGTTTAGGTAGTGTAAAATCTTCGGGTTTACCATAAAACTTTAATATTTGATATTTTGGAGATTGAGGTTTTTGCTTTAATTCATTAATATTACAATATGCTCTTACTAAAAATTTTTTACCAGTCCTGTCAGCAAATTCATTTTTAAATTTTGAGGGAATTGAATCTCCATCTTCAAAAACAAATTCAATTATTATAGATGGATCAGTTTTAAAACCAGTATTTATGTCTTCTTTTGTAAGTTTAAAGCTTTGATGTTTAAAAAACCATCTTATAGCAGATATTATATTACTTTTTCCACTATTATTTTCTCCTGCAAGAATATTATAATTTTCTGCAGTAAATTTAGTCCTTTTATATGATTTAATCCCCTCTATTTTTACTCTACCTATTTTCATAATCCATCCCCCACTTCAAATAAAAAAACTTCAATAAATCAATGATTTAAATAATTTATTTTAAATCTACTAATTGAAATTTAACAAATATCTAAAATTTATTATATATTTAAAGAATACTCAATGAAATTATCTAACTGCGAAGTAGTCTTTAAATTAATATTTACTACATATATTTAATATTATATTAATATAGACATATTTTCTTCAAATTCTTTAAGGTTGATATTAAATGAAGTCATAACAAATAAAGAAGTGCTAAAAATTCTAGAACGGGGGTAATGGTTTAAGTGACAAGAGGTTCAGAATGGAGAAGATGGGATTTACACGTCCATACACCATATTCTTTTCATAATAATTATAAAATATCAAGTCAAGAATCAAAAAAATATAATAAGGTTAATCATATTGACAATTTATGGGAAAAATATATTGATTCTCTTGAAAATGTTGATGAGAGTATTAAAGTATTGGGAATAACTGATTATTTTAGTATTAATGGTTATGAGAAGAGTTTAGAATATTATAATGGAGGTAGACTTGAAAATTTCGATCTAATTTTACCAAATATCGAATTCAGGCTTGATGTGAAGGATTATAAATTTAATTATCATGTAATTTTTAATAATGATTTAGATCCTGAGGATATAGAGGATTATTTTCTCCAAGAACTCTATATATTAAATTATGAAGGAAATGAAGTAAAGTTATGTGATAAAGAATTGATTAGATTAGGAAATAAAATAAAAAAAGAAACTGGTGATAAAGGTCATCCTTATCAAATAGGATGTAGTAAAGTTTTTGTATCTTATAAAAAAATAAACAGAATTTTAAAAGATAATCCTATTTTTAAGGAAAATTATATTTCTGTACTTGTTGGTAAGGATTGGCACTCTCTCAAAGGTCGATCTGAATCACTTAAAACAAAAATGCTAAAGCATTCTCATGCTGTTTTTTCAGCTAACCCTTATATAAAAGAATATATGCTCGGAATGAAAGAAATTAGTGCTAAAAACCTTAAAATTGAATATGGTGGTTTAAAACCATGTTTACATGGTTCTGATGCTCATTCATTCGATGATTTATGTAAACCCGATAATGATAGATACTGTTGGATTAAAGCAGATTGTTCATTTGAAGGTCTGAAGCAAATATTGTCTGAACCCAATGAAAGAGTTAAAATTCAAACTGAGATTCCTGAAAACCGAAAGAATATATACTCCTTAGATTCAGTAGAAATACGAAATTCTGTAATTAATCCTAGCTTATCAATTAAAGAAGATTTAATACCTCTGAATAAGAATTTAGTAGTCATAACTGGTGGAAAGGGAACTGGTAAAACTGCATTTTTAGATTTAATAGCTAACTGTTTTAAAGATAGGTGTCGTAGAAAAGGCGAAGATGATGAAAATGAAAAAGACCCAAATTCTTTTGTCCAAAGAATTGAGGATGATAATCATAATTTAGAAATCGAGATAGGATTTATAGATCCTGAAACAGAAAATTTTATTAAAAAACCAATAGATAGATCATGGTTTAAGGATTCAACAGTCATGTATCTTCCACAAAGTAAAATTGAAGAGTATAGTGGTAATAAATATAAATTAAGCGAAATTGTTAAAGATATGATTTTTAGTAATGATAATGTAATTCATGCTGATTGTAATTATTATTACAAAAAGTATGAGGATGATATAAAATTAATTTTGGAAGATATTGATTCTATTAACAAATCTATACATCAACTTGAAAGAAATACCAAGAATGAATTAATAACAAAAAAACAGGATGAATTAAGGATCAAAATGGGGGACTTGAAAAATAAAGAAGATGAAATTAAAACATTTAAAGAGAAACTGGGAGAAAGTAATGCTGAAAATATTGAAGAATTAAAGGAAATACAAAATAAAATACGAGTTGAACATTCTCAAGTAGAATCCCTTAAACATGATATTGACACGTTTAAAGAAGGATTAGAGAAATATTTAGATAGTTCTAATATCTTATTAAACAAACTAAATGAAAAAATAGATGAATTAGACATTAATTTTACTATTCCTGAATTGAATTTTGAATCTCAATTAAATAATATTTTAAAGGTTGAAGAAATTTTACCTAAATTGAGTGAAAAATTGATAAAAACTCTTAAAGATGCAAATGAAGATTTAGAACACTTATCTGAAGAGGAAAAAACTCAAGCTAAATTAATTGAAGAATTAAATAAAATAAATGGAAAAATAACCGAAATTAATAATGATGTAGATTTATTAAATAATAATATAATAAAAATTCATTCTTTGGAAATAGATAGATTTAAGAAGTATTATTCTTTACTAAATGCACACTATGATTGGTACGAGTATTATAAAGAAGTAATTGTTATTTTCTCTAAAGGAGAAAGTAAAGATAAAATTCTCAAAGATGTAGAATTTGAACCAATGCTATATTTTGATATTTATGAGTTCAAAAAAATTGGTTATGAAATTTTGAACAGGAAAAAAATTAATTCATCAAAGATAGATGCGATTTGTGAAAAATTAAATAACATCCTTGCCGAGATGCCTGTGGATGAAGAAAAACTTAAGAATTTCATTAATGAAGTAATGAAGTATAAATCTGAGTTAAAACAAAGTTATACCTCTTATAATTTTTATGAATGGATTTTTGGAAATTATCTATCATTAAATATTGATATCTTATTTAATGGCACGTTTATTGATAAATTGTCTATGGGACAAAAAGGAACAGTACTCTTGAAATTGTTTTTGGCTGAAGGAGATTATCCTCTAATTATTGATCAACCTGAAGATAATCTTGATAATAAATTCGTTTATGATGAATTAAAAGAGGGTTTTAGAGAAGCTAAAACTAAAAGACAGATAATAATAGCTACAAATAATCCAAACCTCGTAGTTAATACAGATGCTGAGCAAGTAATAATTGCAGAATCCATAAATTATGAAATAAACTATATAAAAGGATCTTTGGAAGATCCTGTAATCCGGGATAAAATAGTTCATGTTTTAGAAGGTGGAAAAGAAGCATTTAGGTTGAGAGAAAAGAAATATGGTATTTAAAATTTATTATTTTTTTTTATTGGGTTGTGTTTAAAACCTTTGCATTTTATTATTAATAGTTGAAATTCCATTGAATTCGATATCAAAAAAATTAGAGAACTAAGAGTTTAAGTTGTAATAATCACCGTCTGGAAGTTGTACCTTACTTATAAGTCCCTTATTTTCCAGAGATGCGATTATGTTGTAGGTTTTAAGGCTGTTAATTTTGAGTTCCCCATGGAACATCTGCCCTTCTAGAAGTGTTTTGGATATCTCATCCTCTCCAACAAATTCCTTGAGGATTTCAAAAGCCGTTATTCGATCTGATTCAGCTTTTTAGTTGCCACTTCTTCCTTAGAATCCCTACATTAACATTTCCTGTTTCAAGGAGTTTTACTGTGTTGTTACTGTAATCTATGATGGATTTACTGTTCAAATGGTTTAAAGTGTCTTTCAAATCAGTTTGGACATATCTAAATCTAATTTAAGTATTTTGTAGGCACTCCTTCTTTGTACTCATTTTGAAAGTACTTAACCTGATTAAGGGTCATGTTTTCTTTTTTTAGTTATGTGGAGCATGATTATACTTTAGTTGGATTATTTAATTTATTTTTTGGATCATTCCTTTCACTTTAGCATCTAAATTATCTGCATGATGTAATGTTAAAGCTTCAGGAGTTTGAGGAGTTACAGGGGAACCCCACCCATTTTGTACTTCTCCATGATGGCTTAAAATCAAATGTAAAACTTCTATAGCGAGTTCATCAGGCATTTTAGTTTCTATAATTTTTTCTTTGACCATATCTGTAGATATAAATAAATGATCCAGACGTTTCCCTTCATTTGAGAAATCTATTTTTATAAGATTATATTCATACGTTCTAATTTTTCCAATATCATGTAAAATAGCCCCAGTATACAAAAGATCTTTATCTAATTCTGGAAATATCTCAACACCCACTTTACAGACTTTCAAAACTTCCGCTGTATGTTCTAGGAGACCACCAACATAATTATGATGATATACTTTCGCTGATGGCACATTACAAAATTCTGCCACGAATTTTTCGTCATCAAAAAAACTATCTAATAATTTTTTAAGATGTTCATTTTCAATGTTTTCGATCGTCGACATTATTTCAACTATCATTTCCTCTTTGTTTCGGTCTGATGATTTTATAAAGTCTTCAATATTATATTCTTCTTCACCTAATTCCTTAATAACACTAATAATTATATTGAACTTACCAGAACCTCGTGGAAATTCGTTTACATTGCCAATAATTCTATGAATCTTTCCAATTGCGATGTGTTCAAAAACATCATTAAAATTATCATCTGGGAACATTCTACCCACAATATCTCCTGTTTTGTCAGTTAGATTAACATCAATATATTTCCGACCAGAAGCTGCTATTTTGATAATTTTATCTGCAACAACAAATTGTGATCTGATTCTTCCGTTAGAATCAATATTTTTTATAAAATCTTTTTCTTCTTTTTTAAACATTAAACTCACTTAATAATTATTATCTTGATTTAGATGGGTAAATCACTTTTATTTTATCACTATTCAATTCATTAAACATTTCCTTTTTTCTGTGTGAATTGGATATAATATTTCTGGTTCAATTTCTTTAACCATATTCATTATTTCAGATCCATTGGCATGGCCAGATCCATGCATCCCTTCTGTGATTAGATTTAATTTGAAATGATTTATCCAATTTTTTACTTTATTAAAATCTATTTCCATTTCTTCATTGAATGGTTCTGTTTTTGACCAAATGTATAACCCATTTTCAGGTTTAACATCAATAAGTTCTTTTAATTCGAAAAAATCACATCCAAATATGTAATCTGATGGATTTTTTTTATGTCTTTATAATTAACAATATTGTCATAATTCAGAAATTCCCTTTCCCATAATTGATAATCAGATTCAAGATGATAAGGATGCAATTCATCACTCTTAAACCAATCATCTTCAATACATGCAAATGATTCGTTTCCTACCATTCCCCACTTTTTTTAGGAATATACACATCTACATCATTGATTTTAGGGTATCCATGGCCATCAAATAACTTTAATATATAAGCTTGTTTTAAATTAACAGCAAATCTTCTATTTGTATTCATTGCTACATTATAAAATGTTAAAAATCTATCCAAATCCCTTATAGGATAATTGACAATTACATGACCTTCGAAATTAGAAACAATTTTTGAAGCAGAATCTTCAATTGATTGTTCATTTATATTTGAAGTACTATCTATCCGAGTTCCTTCAGAGATCATTATTGATGGACTAAATTTTTTAGCTTCCTTCACAAATTTATTTGTAAGTTCAGGATGTCGTCCATGAAACCTTAAATCTCCAGTATAGACAATTCTTTCATCTCCAGTATCAATAAAAAATGCAGAAGCTCCGGGTAATGAATGATCTACAGGTGCAGAAATTATTTTTAAATTTCCTATTAAAAATTCGTCATAAGGATTAATTACATGGATAGGTCTACTTATTTGATATTCTAATCCTTTTGCTTCAGTAAACTCTGATGATCCCTCTTTAATTCTTTTTTTCCGTTTTAAATAAAATGATTTTTTTAAAGTCAGTATCTCATTAAAAGAAGCACTTGTAGTTGCTTCGATGGCTTTCATTATTAAATAAGAGGGTTCTGTTAAATAAATAGGGATATCCTCACGTAAATGGTGGATATACGCAGAATGATCCATGTGAGCATGACTTAATAAAACACCATCAATGGAAGGATTTTCAGAACATACTAATCCACAATGATTGAGGTAATCTTTTCTATAAATGCCATTAATATTCGGCAACAAATTTAATTCTAAGAAATCTGAAATTCCATTCGCTTTTCTTGGTTGTAAAAATTCGGAAAAATAATCATTGGATTGTGAAAAGCTCATTCCAAAGTCTAAAAATATGGAGTTTGTATCATTTGAAACTCTAATTTTATTTCCACCAATTTCATCAACGCCTCCAAAAAAATCAATTTGAGTTGTCATAAAATTATTATGTCATAAAATTATAAGTTTTTTATTAAAAGAATTGTTTTTAAAAAAATTAATATTCTAATTGTTCAAATATTGATTATTCCTCAATTATTACCTTAGAACTTCCATTTATTTTTTCAATTCTATAAATATTATCAGCAAAACTTTCAAGTTCTCTTTCATGAGACACAAGTATAATTTGTGGAGAATCGAGTTCATTCAAAATATCTCTTATTTTGTAGAGCTGTTCTTTACTAAATCCATCTGTAGGTTCATCCAGTATTAATAAATTGGATTCCATAGTAGTAGAAACTTTTTGAACAACATTATTTAATGCTAAACGATATGCGAGAGCTACACTTGTTTTTTCGCCACCACTTAAAAAATTAATGTTTTGTTCATAACCATCCTGTTCGACAATGGGTGTAAACTCTTCATTAATTTTCCCAGTTTTCGTATTATCATCAATTAATAATTCAAACCATTTTTTGAAAAGCATATTAAAAGAGTTATAATTAGCGTTCATGATGTGTTTTTCTATTAAATTAATGGTGGGAATTAAATAATCATTGAACCAAGTATTAAAATCGTTTAATTTTTTGTATTGTGTTCTCCAATTTTCTTTTTCTTTGATCTCGTAATTTAGGTTATCTATATCCTTTTCGATTCCCTTAATGATTGTTGTCCGTTTAACAGTTTCTTCTTTGATAAATTGAAAATCTGCTTTTAAATTAGTGTATTTAGATTTTATCTTTTGGACTTTATTTAAAATGGTTTCAAGTTTTTTTATCTCTTCATTATATTTCAACAAATTTTCATTTAAATATTTAATTTCTGACTTTATTTGATCTATTTCTATTTTATTTTGCTTAATTTTGTTATTGTTTTGCTCAAATTGAGATTTAAATATCTTTAAATCTTCGATATTTTCGTGATATTCTTTAATTTTATTCAATAAGCTATCATAATAGTCTAAGTAATCTTGAAGTTTATTAAATTCAACTGAATTTTCAATAATTAATATTATATTTGATTCTAGATTTCTTAGTTCATTTTTAAATGTATCAATTTTTTCATTTAATATCGTTAATTCGATTGTTCTATCTTTATTTGATTTTAAATTTTGTATTTTGGCATCTAACTTTATTAAATCTATTTTGAATTTTTCCAGTTGATTATTTGATTTCGTTTCCAACTTTTCCAATTCAGAAATTTGATCATTGGTATCAAATATTATTTTCTCTCTTTCATTTCTTAAGCCTAACTTGTGTTCGTCGTCTAATTTACTTCCACAAATAGGGCACAATTCACCTAAATCATTAAGATTATCAAGTTTTTCTTGAATATCTTGAATTTTTCCTTGTAATTTGTATTTATTAGCAGATATTTCTTTAACGGAGTTTTCTTTGTCCATTAAATCATTTTCTTGATTTTTAAACTGATTATGTAATCCTTCAATTTTGGTATCTAATTCGGGTATTGTGAATATTTTTTCAATTTTGTTTTCAATTTCTTCCTTATTTTCATGTAGTACCGAAAGTTTAGCAATTAATTCGTTTCTAGAATTAATTAATTTATTCAAATGTGTTATTTTGTTCTGGATTGATTCTGCACTTTCGTTAGTAGGTTTTTTCAAATTAATTAAAAACTCAATTTGATCATTTTTAGAATTATTTTCTTTCTCTAAATTCTCTATTTCATTAGTATATATTGAAATCAAACGGTTTTTGTCTTCAATTTGTTTTTCAATGTGTGGAATTTCAGCATGAATTTTTTCTATATATGATTCAGATTTTTCAAGATTTTTCAATTCGTTTTCTTGATTTATTAGTGCTTCTTGGATTTTTTCACCATTCTCTATGGATTCTTTTAATTTAATTTCATTTTTGTTTTTTTCATCTATTGAAGCATTTAATAATCCTTTTTTGCATTCAAATCTGTAGTTTGACCTTCTAAAAATCTTGATTTATTTTTTATATTTTGAGCTATGATTGTAGCATTTTCCACAGCAACTTTATAATCTTCTATCCCAAAGGCTTTTCTAAGAGTTTTGAGTCTGCTTTCTACGTTTTGTGATAAAATGTATCTCATTTCTTCTTGTGGAGTATAAATGGCGTATCGGAATATTACACTTTGTGCTCGGGGGTTGAGTGGTTCTTTAAAATTTAGAATTTCCAGAATTTTTTCTTTTATTTCAGAAGGAGACAAATGGAATATAGCATTGTTGATTTTTAGTGTACATTTTCCTTGTCTGATTGACCCATTTTTTCCATTCTTAATTAAATACCGTTCAACTTTGCATTTTTTCCCACTAACTTCAAAGTGGAATTCTACATAACCTCTATCTGATTTTTTACGGAGTAAAGAATCACCTTTGTGATTTCCAAGTCCAAATAGGGCAAATTCTATTGCCATCAAAATTGTTGATTTGCCTGCACCCACATCTCCTTCTAAAAGTGAGATACCTAAATGGAACTCTATCTTTCCTTTTACAAAGCTCCTTATATTTTCCATATATAAAGAATTAAATATCATTTATTTGTCCTTCTAAACCTAAAACACTTAATGCCGATAAAGATATCCTATTCAGATAATCAGACTTTTTTTCATTAGGTTTTTGGTTTTGTTTTATTATTTTTATAAGCTGAATTGCCATTTCAGATCCTTTTTCATCTCTCAATTCAGTTGTAAGTACGTCTATATTTGAAGTATTTTCTTCTAGTAAATTTTTTTCAATTTCAATTGGATTATTTCCACCTTTATACATCTTAGCATCAAACTCTTTAGATAATAGACCATGATGATTAATACTTACATGCATCGCTTTTTTATCAATTAAAATTTTTTTTATATTATAAAAATTTACATCTGAGGTTTGACCTCCAGAAAGTTTGCCGTCAACTTTGATAATAACAATTTTGTTACCAACTTCAATTTTTTCAATTTTGTCTAAAATTTCTGAATAAAGCTGATTAGACGTTTTATCTTTAGCTTTGAAATGTAAAAATTCATAATCGGCTACATTGATTTCATGGAATTCATGATTTTGAACAGTTTTATCAAATTCCACTATGAAAAATCCTCTTTTAATTCCCCGAGCGCTTTTTTCAAGATCTTTAGGGTATCCTGCAAATAATGGCCCCGGATACGCGATATTTTCATAATTTTCTAAATTTTCTTCATAAATAGAATCGTGCCTATGTCCACCCGCATAATAATTAAATCCGATGGGTAAGCAGGACAATGGTAATGCATCACCTTTAGATAAAAAATTTGGGAGTAATACTTCTAGCCAAGCATGAAAAACAAATATTTTGAATTCATCATTTTCTTTAAGAGTTTTTCTGTCTAATAATTTGTAATATTGTTTTTCTATTCCTACTTTTCTTCCTGATATTCCTGCTAATTTAGCATTTGTCTTTTTATCGATTGTAAATTTTAATTTAATTTTAGTATTACCTATTTGGTCCCTTATTATTTTAGGATTGAATAGTTTTTTCATTAAACCGCTTTCACAAATTATATCGATTATAGATGTCTCATTTGGGCTAAAATCATGGCTTCCATAATTTACATAAACGGGGATATCATTATCTTGAAGTTCTTTTAATAGTCCTACAGCCTCTTTTACTATGCCCATATCTGGAAGGTTAGAATGGAATAGATCTCCTGCAATCACTATGAAGTCTACTTCATTTTCAATGCATTGGGTTATGCATTCTTTAAAAGCTTTGATTTCTAATTTTTTTAATTCGGGATATTTTTGAGCACCTAAATGACAATCAGCTATATGGGCAAATTTATACATTTTGTATCATCCTATAATTTGAATTTCATCATTTTCGTCAGATTTGTTACTTTTCATAAATTGTTTAATGTATTCTTTAAAATAAGGGATTTGAATGGGAATTGCAAATCTAGTAAAAATACTACTTACTATTGCTTCACCTTTATCTAAACTAGCAATTATTCTGTTATCATCCGACAAATCTTGGGAAGCGCTATCAATAATTGCATGTCTTTCTGTAGCCATTTCATTTCCAAGAATAATTTTAGTATTCATATTGGCTAGAATAGTCTTTGGAATTAAACTTGATAATTGTGTAATTGCAATTAATCCTATTTGAAATTTTCTTCCCTCTCTAGCAATTGTGTTGTATATATCATTTCTGCCCCGGTTTTCAATGGCATCTGCACCTAAAACACGTGGTGCTTCTTCTATAATCACACTAATAACTGCTTTTTTCTTTAAGTCGTTTGTTTTATACTGTTTATATTTATTAAATATTTTTTCTAAAATTATACTTCCAACAAGCAGTTCTTCGTAATCACTTAATTTTGAGCTATCAATTATTACTATTTTCCCCTTTTCAAGGGATTCAGTAATATTTTTAATTGTGTTTTCTCCACTTTTTCCTCCTTTGAACAGTGGACTTCTATAACCTAATATCACTTGGCCATTTTCCTCACCTTTGATATAAATTCCTAAAGCATTATCAAATTTTCTTTTAAGAACTTTTAACGTTTTATTTCCCACACCTTCAAGAGTTAAAGTCTGAAACATTTCAAAAATCCAGTTTGCTCCATGTTTATTATATAACAATTGTATAGCTTCATTTTGAGCTTGAGTTAAATTTATCAGTCCTTTAACATGTTTTGGAGTAATAGATTTAATATTAATTATCAAGCTGGATTGACCGATAGGGGAGTAGTAGAATAATATTCGAGGTTATAGTCGCTACTTTGATGATCTTTCAAACCAATATCATTTCTTCCATAATATTCATCATGAGGATCTAAAACTAGTATTCCTGTTTCATTTGACTCTAAAAGACTGCATAACATAACTTTAACTAAATTACTTTTACCCCTTCCTGTTGTGGCAGGGATAAGAATATGATGAGTTAAAGCATCTCTTGCATTAATATGGACATTAGCATTAATAATTTTGGAACCACTCCTAACTTTTCCTAAATACAATGAAGAATTATTATTATTGGGTTCTTCTTTTAAAAAATCTAGATCTTCTTTTTCAATAGCTCTAATCGGACTGGAGAAATAAGGTAATTTTTTTGGACTTTTGGTTATATAATTCCCGCTTTTTTGCTTTTGTACATGAAGTAAAGATTTTGCTCGTGCAACTATATAATTCCTCAGTTCGGGTTCCATAAATTCAAGATCTGCTCCATATCCTTCTAGTTCCATCCCTGCTAATAATTCATGAGTTGAGGGAGATGCTTGACTTCGATATTCTGTATTTTTTACTTGAAGTATATTATAATCATTTTTATTAGTATTTACAACTAATAAGTCCCCTAATTCTAGTCCAATTCTATTTTTTCCCTTATTAATATATCTGACAATTCTCCGCCAATAATTTGTCCTTTAATCTCCATTAAATTCACCTATATTTCATCTATTTTTTCATGTCCATCTATTGCTTTTATATGGGGACTTATTAAATTCCATATCCCTATCTTTGATATTTCAGAATATAATCTTGTTTTATAACTTTCTATTTCATCATTTCTTACTCTTGCCCAATAATCTGCATCAATTAAACCATAAGGATATCCTGGAAATGTCATATCTTTAGAATTATCTGCTATTGATGATACAATTTCTATTATTTTATCTTTACCCATATTATCTGCTTGTTCTTTCAATATTTCAAATCTAAAGGCCCTATCTGCATTTTTATTTAATTTAACTGCCATTATTGTTGATCGATGTCGTGAGTTTATCATTTTTCTACTTTTTGCAATTGGGTAATAACACCATTTATCATATTCTATTTCTGATTCTGATGCTAATCTCTGAATTGAAGCTATGAGTGAGATTTGAGTATCTGTAGTCAATCGACATGTTTTCGATAATCCTGTAAAAATTATATTTTTTCTTCAGCTTTTTTAAACAAGTTATTTACATATATATTTTCTTTGATGAATGAAGTTTGTAAAGAACCATCTTTTACAATAATGTCTCCTGATTCTAATTCGGAACTTATTAAATGTTCTGCAATTGTCCATTCAGAAAAACGTCTGGCCATAGATGCAATTCGTTCCATTCCTGCTTGTGTACCTGCCATAACATCTTCTTTATCTGCGCTAACGATTAATAAATCTGGTTGGGGGAGATATGTTCTAAATTCCTCGTTAATAGGCGAGATTAATGTTGTAAAATTTACTTTACCATCATAATTAGATGAGGTTATTGAAATAAATTCTATTCTTTGTGGAACAGATTTTGGTTGAATTCGAATGTTATTTTTATAAATATTGAAGTAAATTCGGTTTATTTGGATAGAATACTCTGGTGTAGCCAATAATTCTTGATTTCCGCCATCGATAAAGGCGATTTTTCTATTTTTATTAACTGATGTGATGGGAATGAAATTATCTTTATTTAAGGGATAAGATTCATATTCTTTATTAAAAGAGGATCACCCAATTCTCTTTGGGATATATCTTTCTTTAAGATCTGTGCTATTTCTTGAATACTTTTAATTATATACCCTCCTATTTTTTAACAAAAATTTTATTTTCCAACTTTTTTGGCATGATAAGTGTTGCAAGATACTCACGAAACACATCATTGTACACACTATGAAAACAGTGTGAATACGGTTTAAATGGGCAAGTTACTCGTTGGGGTGATGGTAACGTTACCTAAACCAATTCCAAGTATTAACCAACTAGGGTTATGAATTCTGTGAATATTGACAAAGCAATTTACTGCTGAAATCATAAACGGTGTTATAAAACTAGCAGGGTTGCAAAGAGAAGTGCTACAATCCTGATAGAATTATTATCTGCTTCGGTTTCATAGAGAAATTACTCCCTCAAAAAAATTATCATCATTAAAATTTTTAGCACTACCCTTTTAAATAACATTCCTAAATCTATCTGACACATATCTTAATTTTTTTTTTTTTTTTAATGATCATAAAAACAGGCAACGATCTAAAATTTGATCAGACTTAAAAGACTATGCAGAAATTTAATATGCAAAAAATAAAAAAACAGATAAAAAAATAGAGATTCAGTTAAAAACTCAAAAATTTTAGAAAAGATTAGAAAAATGTTTGATCAGTATGATCAAACAATGTTATGCTTCTGAAGGAGTCTGAGTTCTTCTGTAGAGAGTTTTTTACCCTCTTTGAACTTCTCGAAGATGTCCTTAGCAACTTCTTTCTCAGCCATGTTTTTCTTCTTACTCTTTTCACTTTCGATGTTCCGTTCTTTGGCTTTGACCTTGTCAAGACCCTTATTTTTCTTCCTAATTTCGTTTAGAACGGCTTTAACTTCTTCATGTTTTGCAGAAGCTTTTTCACGAGTTTCTATAAACGTGTTATGAGCAGTATCTGCTTTTGCCCTTACTTCGTCTATGTTTTTGAAGTACTCGAGCATCTTTTCGTGAGTTTCCTGTGCCTTGTCTGAAAATTCAACAACCTTAGCATGATGTGCTTCTGATACTTCTTTAAGTGCAGTTGCTTCGGTCTGAACCTTTTCGTCTTCCTTCATTTCAGACAGGGTTTTACTTAGATCCTGAACCTTTTTAACCAGTTCATTTTCCTTTCTCATGTCAAGAACCTTTGTTTCGATGGTTTTTTCGATCTTATCGATCTCATTTTGAATCTTGAGAATGTCTCTTCTTCCAGAGGCATATTCCATCTTTTTAAGTTCTTGATTAGTTTCATCCCTTAATTTTTTGAACTTGCGAACTTCCTTGTTGATCTGGTCACGTTCATCACGGTACTTGAGAGCTTTGTCGAGATTTTCCTTAATACTAGCGTTTAATTCATCCCTAGTCTTTTTAAATTCACGAGCGTTCTCATTCAGATCGTCACGTTCTTTAGTTAATACTTTAAGCTGTTTTTCGAGTTCTTTTTTATTTGAAAGAAGTTCTCCGAAACTTTTTCCAGCATCAGGATTAGGTTCAGCTTTTACATCTGGAGATGGTTTTTCTGACTTTTCCTTTTCATCCTTTTTATCCTCTTCATCATCTTTATTATCTTTAGAGGATTTTTCATCTTTTGCTGGTTCCTTTTCAGAACTTTCTTCTGGTTCAGCTGCTTTTTCTTCAACTGTTTCTGTGGTTTTTTCTGGTTCAGTTGTTTCTTCTTCAACTGTTTCTGTGGTTTTTTCTGGTTCAGTTGTTTCTTCTTCAACTGTTTCTGTGGTTTTTTCTGGTTCAGTTGTTTCTTTTTCAACTGTTTCTGTGGTTTTTTCTGGTTCAGCTGCTTTTTCTTCAACTGTTTCTGTGGTTTTTTCTGGTTCAGTTGTTTCTTCTTCAACTGTTTCTGTGGTTTCTTCTGGTTCAGATGTTGCTTCTTCTTCGGAAGGTTTTTCTTCCTCTTCTGAAGGCTTTTCATCTGCTGATTTGGCAGTTAGTTCAGAATTTTCATCTGGGAAAATTTCTAAAAGTTCTTTCAAATCTCTTTTTTCAACAATTACATCAGCTTTTTCTTTCAAAACTGGTTTTGCATTAAATGCTATTCCTAAACCTGCTTCTTCAAGCATTGACACATCGTTTGCTCCGTCTCCTACAGCTGCAGTTTCTTCTGCTATTATATTTTCCATTTCCATAATCTCCTTCAGGACTTCGGCCTTCGAACCTTTAACGAGGGGACCGCTTACTTGTCCTGTTAATTTTCCCTCTTCTTCATGGAGAATATTAGAAAATGCATAATCCAAACCTAAAGTATCTTTCATCCTTTCTGCGATGATTTCAAAACTACCGGTTATGGTTGCAATTTTATATCCTCTCTTTTTAAGTTCTGCAATAGTTTCTTCAGC
Organism: Methanobacterium sp. ERen5; assembly: GCA_024167805.1. Taxonomy (GTDB): domain Archaea; phylum Methanobacteriota; class Methanobacteria; order Methanobacteriales; family Methanobacteriaceae; genus Methanobacterium_B. The sequence goes on from CP099988.1 coordinate 1,787,099, forward strand.
TCCCTCCATAAAGGGTATCTTAAAAACGACTTCCCTGATATCTTCCACCGAGGCACCTTTTAACAGTGCCACCCTCTTGTTGAGGGAAGTTTCAAAATCTAGATCGCCTTCCATTGCTTTTTTTGTTATTTCAGATATTTTTGATTCAACGCCCATCAATTTTCCAATTTCATCAATTGCTTCTCCATCAATAAGAACGTTATCAAGATCAAATGCTATGAGTTTAATCAAAAGATCACCGAGTTACATCAAATAAATAAATAAATAAAATTATATCAAATCCAATTCAGCTAGTCGTTCTTTAGTTTTTTCTACTCCAAGCTGAGCGTCTTCAAAGCTTTTTGCACCGGTACAAACTACTTTCCCTGAGCCGAATAATAGTAAAACAACTTTTGGGTCATCTAGTCTGTAAACCAATCCTGGGAACTGTTCAGGTTCATATTCTGTGTTCTCGAGGTCTAATGCTACTGATTCTAGGTTCAATGTTTTGCCCAGGTTTGCAGATGCAACGATGTTTTGGATTTTAATTTCAAATTCATGGGGAATTTCAGAATCAAGATTTCTCATTTTGTCAACGGCTATGTGAATTGCTTTTTTAGAATCTTCTATAGATTTAGCGCCGGTACAAACAAGTTTACCCGATCCAAATATTAGTGCTGCTGTTTTTGGTTCTTTTAATTTGAAAACCAATCCTGGAAATTGTTCTGAGTTGTACTCAACACCTTCCAGGGCAGGAGCGACTTGGGGAAGGTCTAAAGACTTTCCAAGGGCGGCTGATGCCACTATGTTTTCAACTTTAATTTCTACAGTTGTCATTACATTCCTCCAGATGTATTTAATATAATCAGAATTGAGTTAATATGTTTATAGTATATTATTCTATAAAACTTAAATTAATCTTTCAAGATATATAAAAGTATTTTTTGTTGCACTATTTATATAGTTTTTATACTGATTTAAATAGTTTCAACATAGAACCCGATAACTGATCATTAGTTTGACTATATAAATAAATTTTTTTAATTTAGGATCAAAACAATCATCAAGAAGGGAAAAAATGACACGAACTTAAAATTCTTCCATAAATTTTAGGATATACATTTTTACTCCTTAATAGTTTTTACAGCAGTCAAAATGTATTAACTTACCGATCCAATTTACTTTGCCACGAAATTTAAATGAAAAAATTAATTAATCATAGATTTACTATATTACTTATCAATTCAGATAGCTGTTGAATATCATGAGCCCAAAAAAGTACCGTGAACAATTACTTGATTTAGAAATAGATGGATTTGAAATAGACACTTCTACCATTAATAATACTATGGAGACTTTAAACCAGTTAAACGAGCTTGAAAAAATATTGAATAAAATACGTTACAACGTTCGTGCAGACATAAGAACCATCCGAATGGATTACATGGGCAAACTTAAAGAAGTTGATCAGTCTGCCAATGAGAAACAAGGATTTTTAAGGAGAACAAAATCTGTTTCCCAAGTAATTAAAGAGAAAAAGGGATTGACCAAGGAAAGAAACCTTACCCTGGCAACGTATGCCGTTGTTGAAAACACCATAGATGATTACCTTGATCAGATCGAACAATCAAAGTTCTACATAAAGGGCTCGATCCAACATAGAGTTGGATAAATTGATAGCTAGAGGTGCTAAATTTGATAGAAGTTGAAGTTAAAGCCAAAGTTAAAAATTTTTCAGTCATCAAAGAAAAATTAATTGAAATGGGTGCATTAAAAATTAAGGACGAATATCAGAGGGACACCTACTTCAACGCCCCTGACAGAGATTTTGGAGTTACCGACGAAGCCCTAAGAATCAGAGAAATTCCTGAAAATTCTGGTAAAAGATTTATTTTAACTTACAAAGGGGCTAAGATGGATGATCTCAGTAAAACACGCCAGGAAGTTGAGGTGGATATTACAGATTCTGAGAACATGGCAATCATACTCATAAATCTTGGCTTCAAGAAGGCTGCAGTGGTTACAAAGGACAGGGCCATATACAACTTGCATGAATTCATAATCACACTGGACACTGTCCATGGTGCTGGAACCTACGTTGAAATTGAGACTGATGTGGATGAGGGAAAGGACACAAAAGATTCATTGAATCAAATTTTTGAAATCTACAAAACCATGGGCATCGAAGACGGGTTTGAGAGAAGATCATACCTTGAACTTTTAGGTGCTCCCAAATAACTCCCCGGATTCAAAGAGATGTTTAATGGAAAAATAAAACTATATAACTATATTGATCCCATAATTAATATTAGTAGTTCACAAATTTAAAAATAAATATTTAAAACTGATCAAAATCAAAAAAGATTTATCTCAGTATAAGATTCTTGATGAATACTTAAAAAAAATCATTAGGGATTTTTGTTTTTTTAAATAAAAAAATAAGGTGGTAATTTCATTGCAATACCTAGTAAGCCCCTTTAATAAAGAAGCTAATTTAAAGTTTCCAGAAAAAATTACAGTGTACGACACAACTTTAAGAGACGGAGAACAAACTCCAGGCGTATGTTTAAGAACTCCTGAAAAACTTCAAATAGCTAAAAAATTAGACGAAGTTGGAATACATCAAATTGAAGCAGGTTTTCCTGTTGTATCTAAAGAAGAAAAGAAATCTGTAACTGCAATCGTAAATGAAGATTTAAATGCCCAAATTTTGTGTCTGTCGCGTACCAAGAAATCAGACATAGACACGGCCATAGACTGTGATGTTGATGGTATAATAACTTTCATGTCAACATCTGATCTGCATTTGAAGCACAAAATAAAGATGAGCAGGGAAGAAATATTAAACGTCTGCATGAATTCCATAGAACATGCAAAGGACCATGGTCTTTTTGTTGCATTTTCAGCTGAAGACGCAACCAGAACAGATCTTGATTTCCTCAAGAAGATGTACAAGAAGGCAGATGACTATGGTGTTGACAGGGTTCACATAGCAGACACGGTGGGTGCAATCAGCCCCTACGGAATGGATTACCTAGTTAGACAGTTAAGATCAACAATCAAAGCAGAAATAGCTCTTCACTGTCATAACGACTTTGGAATGGCCCTTGCAAACTCCATAGCAGGACTACTTGCAGGTGCAAATGCAGTTTCCACCACGGTAAATGGAATTGGTGAACGAGCTGGAAATGCTGCTTTAGAAGAACTTGTAATGACCCTTAAATTTATCTACGGAGTAGACCTTGGTTTTGATGTGAGTAAATTCTGCGAACTTTCGAAACTGGTTGAATCCCTGACACACATGGACATACCCTACAACAAACCAATCGTTGGAAAAAACATATTCCGTCACGAATCTGGAATTCACGTGGATGCAGTCATAGAAGAACCCCTAACCTACGAACCATTTTTACCAGAACTCATAGGGCACAGGAGACAAATTGTTCTCGGAAAACATTCAGGATGCAGAGCTGTAAGGGCTAAACTGAATGAATGTGGAATAGATGTGACCAAGGACGAACTCTGTAAAATTGTGGAACAAGTTAAGAGCAAGCGAGAAGAGGGTAACTACATCAATGATGAACTGTTTAACAGTATAGTAACATCTGTTAGAGGTCCATTTGAACTTTAAAAATTTTATTAGTGTAACAAAAACTTGATCTAAGGATCCCTAAATATTTCGAGGGTTCTGATTCAATTTAGAGTGATAATAAGATGAATATTACAGAAAAAATACTAGCCAGGGCTGCGGGTAAGGAAGAGGTACACCCCGGAGAAATAATAGAAGTTGATGTGGATCTTGCAATGGCCCACGATGGAACATCTCCACCCACAATAAACAACTTCAAAAAGATCCAAGACAAAGTTTGGGATCCCGAGAAGATAGTCATAATATGTGACCACACAGTACCTCCCAACACCATAGGATCAGCAGAATTTCATAAGGTTTCAAGGGAATTTGCAAGGGATCAGGGAATTAAAAATTATTTAAATCATGGTGAGGGGATATGCCACCAAGTACTTCCAGAGTACGGTTTCGTCAAACCAGGCGAAGTTGTTGTTGGAGCAGATTCCCACACATGCACCCACGGCGCATTTGGAGCATTTGCAACAGGAGTCGGTGCAACAGACATGGCATTTATTTTTGCAACTGGACAGACATGGTTCAGAGTTCCTGAAGCCTACAAAATTACAGTTGATGGAAAGCTAGGCAATTTTGTTAGTGCCAAGGATGTTATTTTAAATGTCATAGGCAAAATTGGAACCTACGGAGCAACCTACAAATCATTGGAATTCTGTGGAAACACCATAGAAAACATGGATGTTGCAGGTAGAATGACCATATGCAACATGGCAATAGAAAGCGGTGCGAAAAATGGTATAATGAAACCTAACAAAGCCACCCTACAGTACCTGAAGGATAGAAATGTTGGAGGATTTGATGTGGTAACATCAGACCCTGATTACGATTATGAAAATGAATATTTCTTTGATGTGGATGACATGGAACCCCAAGTGGCCTGTCCACACAACGTAGATAATGTTAAACCCCTGTCCAAAGTCACTGGAAAAACCATCAACCAGGCATTCATAGGCTCATGTACCAATGGAAGAATGGAAGATCTCGTGGCTGCAGCTGAAGTTCTGGAGGGAAAACGTGTTCATCCTGATGTCAGACTTCTCATAATACCAGCATCAGCAGATATATACAGAAAAGCCATTCACAGTGGATTAATAGACATATTCATGGATTCCGGGGCAATAATCTGCAATCCGGGATGTGGGCCATGTCTTGGAGGGCATATGGGTGTGCTTGCAGCAGGCGAAGTTTGCGTAGCAACAACCAACAGAAACTTCCTGGGAAGAATGGGAAACCCAGAATCTGAGGTTTACCTTGCAAATCCTGCAGTGGTAGCATCTTCAGCACTCACTGGTGAAATTAACGATCCAAGGAATTAAAAAAATGGATAAAACTATTCTCAAGTCTATAGAATGTATAGAATCTGAAGTGGGAAAACTTTCAAACGCACAGAAGATTCTACTAACAACAGATGGTTCTATAACATCCATACTCGATGTGATCAAGGGCCATGCTAAGATAGAAACCCTTGAACAGAAGTTCATAGAGGCTGATGAAAAAATTGCCAAACTTTTAGATATTGAAGTTGGAGACGAAGTCAACTACAGGGTGGTTGTAATTGAAACCAATGAACCATTGATATATGCTTTATCATTGATACCAATAGATAGGCTTGAAAATGATTTTAAAGAGGATATTATTCGGGCAGATATTCCAATCGGAAGAATACTTAGAAAACATAAGATAGAATCTCGAAGAGAAATAAAATCTGTGTACTCAGAGAAACCATCATCAGAAATCAGTGAAATATTCAACACGGATTCTGTAATGCTCGCAAGGACATATAACATAATTCATCACGATGAAATATTAATATGGCTCATGGAAACATTTCCATACTCCAATTTTAGAAATTAATCTTTTTTCATTCACAGTTGGGGGATTAATAGATGGGTGTAAAATTTAAAGATATTGTAACTCCGGAAAACATCAAATTTCAGGACTTAGAATCAAAAATAGTTGCGTTAGATGCTGCAAATGTAATTTATCAGTTTTTATCAAGCATAAGACAGGTGGATGGAACACCACTCATGGATGAAAATAAAAATATCACATCCCACTTCAGTGGAATACTGTATCGAACATCATCTCTCATAGAAAAGGGAATTAAACCCATATATATCTTTGACGGAATATCAGATGCACTTAAAAAGGACACCCAAGCTAAAAGAAGGGAAGTGAAGGAAGAATCCCAGAAAAAATGGGATAAAGCCCTTGAAGAAGGTAACCTTGAAGAGGCAAGAAAGTACGCTGTAAGATCCTCCAGGATGTCCCGGGACATCATTGACGGGTCAAAAAGACTCTTAGAAATTCTTGGAGTACCATACATCCAGGCACTGGGTGAAGGAGAAGCACAAGCATCGTACATGGTTGAAAATGGAGATGCATGGTGTGTGGGTTCGCAGGACTACGACTGCATACTTTTTGGAGCCACGAGAATGGTTAGAAACCTAACCATAACTGGTGGAAAAGCAAATCTTGAGCTAATCACCCTTAAAAAAGTGCTTGAAAACATGGACATCACAAGGGAACAACTGGTTGACATTGCCATACTCGTGGGAACTGATTTTAACAGTGGAGTTAAAGGCGTGGGTGCAAAAACAGGTTTGAAACTCATAAAAAAACATGGGGACATATTCAGTGTTATAGAAGAAAATGACTATGAAATGGATGTTGATCCAACCATACTAAGGAACATGTTCTTAGAACACAACGTGGTTAAGGACTACGAACTAAAATGGAATTCTCCTGATAAAGAAGCTGCTGTAGACTTCCTTTGTAACCAGCACGACTTTTCAGAGCAGAGGGTTTTAAGTGCACTTGACAAATTTGCCAAGCTAGATAACAAACAAAAAAGCCTTGAAGACTGGTTTTAAACGATGAGTATACAGGCAAATACTATTTCAAAGTCGATTGTTCTTTAAGTTCAATATTATCCAGGCACTTAGCAAATTTTTCTAAAATTCTTTAATACAATATATTCTCAAATTTAATTATATTCCATCTTAACTGATCAAATTCCCTTCAGATTAAAAAGTGTCAGATCAATAATTGCATTTTTTAAATAGTAAACATGACCAAATAATTTTTAATAGAAATTACATATTTAAAAAAATGGGTCAATGGAAAACATTAAACTGTGAAGTTAATCAAGTTTTAAAGGGTATAAACAATTCTTTTTTAGTTAATTCCAATGGAAATTATATACTTGTTGATACTGGCCCTAAAAGATCATGGAAAAAAATAAAAAGCAATATTGAAGAGTTATTAGGAGAAAATAAACTATCTTACTTAATATTAACTCACACTCATTTTGACCATGCTGAAAACATAGCAAAAATAAAAAAATTGCATAATCCTAAAATAATTGTCCATAAAAGCGAAGAAGAATATCTTAAACATGGTAATAGTCCTTTACCAAAAGGCTCTAATTTGGTAACAGGATTTATAATGGATGTATTTGGAAAAAAATTCAATCAAGATACAAATATGAACCAGTCGACCCTGACATTCTTGTGGATGAAAAGTATGACTTAAAATCAGTAGGGATCAATGCAAATATTATTCATGTTCAGGTCATTCAAAAGGATCATTGAGCATAATAATTGACAATAAAATAGCTATTGTTGGTGATGCTATGTTTGGTATATTTGGAAACTCAATATATCCTCCTTTTGCTGATAACCCTAAAATTATGATTGAAAGTTGGGGGAAGCTTCTTGATACTGGCTGCTCCTCTTTTTACCGGGACATGGTAAAGAAATTAGTCGTGAATTGCTTGAAAAACAATATTATAAACATAAAAATGACATTATAACTTGATTTCTGGTTCATAAAATATATCTTTTGAATTTTAACATTTTTATCTAATAAAATCATTTTCTTAATTATAGTCTCAACATAGTTTTTTAAGATCAATATTCGGTTCAAAAATATTTAAAGAAATGTCCCAAGAAAGTAAAAAAGTAAAATATCTGAGCAGAATCCAAACTATGAAAAGGGTTTCACATTATTAGAATGAAGGATACTCACCGAAAAATTCAGCAGCGTAGATTCTGGCTCTTTCAACCTGTTTTGGATACTTTACCTTTAACTTATCTTCAAATTCTTTTCTATTATCTGAACTTGCAATCTGTCGCATGATCTCAAGGTATACTTTTTTAGAATTTTCAGAAGGGTTGCAGGGCATTTCAAGGGTTATGCACACATCATCCCTTTTGAAAAGTTCTGTTCTAAGGTATGGTGCAACAGAACTTATAAGAACACCTTCTTCAAGTTCTATGAGTGGGGAACTCCGGCTTCATCTTTTCGATTCAAGTTTATTAGTTTTTGATAACTTGAAGGTTTGTAGCAGTGCAGTTCAACATAGATCTCTGGTTTGTACTTTTTGATGATCTTGATGATGGTCTGACCCATTTTAGTCTGGTAGTAATCAGGATCCAGAGTGCTTATGTACCTGCTCTCGGGACAGTTGAAGAGGATGAGTTCACCATTTAAAACATCCATTTGACTCAACTGTTTTAATGGTTCAATGGTGGCTAAACCCTCTTTTCCATGGACTCCCCCTACAAACACGCGGGTAGGGCTATTGTTTCCATTAATTTTTTTAATGAACTGCATTTCAATCGTTATATTTTCAAAAAAAGTAGTAATAAAGGATTATGAGAAATTTATTAGGTTCCTTCATCCCAATTTTTTAGGTATGCATCTTGTCTTTCAGTTAAACTGTCTATATCAATTTTCATTGCGTTTAATTTGAGTTTAGCAACATATCTATCAGTTTCATCTAAGGTCTTGTACACTCCAACATCCAACTTGTTTTCAAGGAGATATTTGGCGGATAAAGATTGCATTGCAAAGCTCATATCCATTATTTCTGCAGGGTGTCCCTGGCCACGTTCACCAGCAAGGTTTACGAGTCTTCCATCTGCAAGTAAGTACAGTTTTCTACCATCTTCTGTTATAAACTCTTCAATATCAGGTTTAAGTAGTTTGGTGGTTTTTGATATTTTTTGGAGGTCTTGTTTATTGATTTCAACGTTGAAGTGACCTGAGTTGGCCATTATACAGCCATCTTTCATGTACTTGAAATCATCTCCAGAAACCACATCGATGTTTCCTGTGACAGTTATGATCATGTCAGCCTCTTTAACAGCTTCCCTTATTTTCATGACTCTGTAACCATCCATACGTGCTTCAAGTGCCCTTATTGGATCGATCTCTGTTACAATGACGTTTGCTCCAAGTCCAGCTGCTCTCATTGCAACTCCTCGACCGCACCATCCATAACCGCAGACAACCAATGTTTTTCCTGCTATGAGTATGTTAGTTGATCCCATGATGGAATCGAAGGTGGACTGACCTGTACCATATCTGTTGTCAAACAAGTACTTCATGTAAGAGTCGTTAACAGCCATCACAGGAAATTCAAGTGCTTTGTCTGCATGCATGGCTTTGAGCCTGTGAATTCCGGTTGTTGTTTCTTCACAGGCACCTATGATCTTGTCCATGAGGTCCCTTCTTTCCTTGTGAACAAGGAGTATCATGTCTGCACCATCATCTATGATGATGTCGGGTTCATGGTCAAGTACCTTGTTTAGGTTTTCATAGTACTCTTCGTTGGTTTCTCCTCTCCATCCGTACATGTTCAGTCCCAGCGACGCACCTGCTGCGGTTGCATCATCTTGGGTTGATAAAGGATTACATCCTGTCATGACCACTTCAGCACCACCTTCCTGAAGTGTTAAACCCAGATTGATTGTTTTAGGTTCGAGATGTAAACAAGATGCAATTGTCACACCTTCAAACGGTTTTGTTTCCTTAAATTCCTTCTTTATATGTTCAAGAACAGGCATGTGTTTTTGAACCCATTCAATCTTTTTTATACCTTCCGGTGCAAGTGACATATCCTTTACATTGTTGCTCATAGTTATTCACCTAAAATATTCAATTTTTAAAATCGACATGAAAAAATACCACTGATATATTCAGTTTATATCCATACAATTTTCTAATTAACTTATATTCCCTATCAATATTTAAACTTTGTAAAAGTTTCAAAGAACTTCAATTTGAATTAAATATTAAATTAAGGTCATTTAAGAAGATAATTATGGAAAAAAACATCATTAATTGATTTTTAAGAATCTGATTCACACATCTGATACATCTTAAAAGGTTAAGTTAGAAAAAAAGGGATTTGATTTGTATGGTCAATTTGTTTACAGTTACCAAATTTATTAGGTTTGGTGAGTTAGCTAGTACTAACCTGTAATAGTGAACTAAATTTCAAAAATAAAAAAGAGTAGGGGGATTTGGAGAGGGGGATCTCTCCAAATTTAAATTTAACTGTAGTGGCTTAAATCTGCTTCATGTTTAGGCTTAACTTTTTTAATAGCTTCCTGGAAGTGTTTCATATCTACTAGTTCTGATTTTATGTTTTCTCTGAGTGTGAGCATCACTGCTTCTCTGCAGACAGCTTCGATATCTGCTCCAACAAATCCATGTGTTCTCTTTGCTAGAACTTCTAGATCCACATCCTCTGCAAGTGGCATATCCTTGGTGTGAACTTTGAATATGGATAACCTTGCTGTTTCATCTGGATCATCTACCTTCACATGCCTGTCAAATCTTCCAGGTCTTGTTAGGGCAGGGTCAAGGATATCTACACGGTTGGTTGCAGCAATCACAGCCACGTCCTGCAGTTCTTCTAAACCGTCAATCTCTGTTAAGAGTTGGTTTACAACACGCTGTGTTACACCGGAATCTGTGCTTGATCCGCTTCTTGCAGATGCTATTGAATCGATTTCATCGAAGAATATGACTGTTGGTGCAGTTTGTCTGGCTTTTCTGAAGACTTCACGAACACCCTTTTCAGATTCTCCAACCCATTTTGAGAGTAATTCTGGACCCTTGACTGCTATGAAGTTGGCATCACTTTCGTTTGCAACTGCCTTTGCAAGTAGGGTTTTACCTGTTCCTGGAGGTCCGTATATGAGCACGCCTCTTGGTGGTCTCACACCGAATTTTTCAAAGCTTTCAGGATATTTTAAAGGCCATTCAACTGCCTCTTGAAGTTCCTGTTTGGCACTTGTTAATCCTCCTATGTCATTCCATTTAACATCGGGTACTTGAACTAGCACTTCACGCAGTGCTGATGGTTGGACTTCTTTGAGTGCTTCTTTGAAATCTGTTTTGGTTACAATCATTTTCTTAAGGGTTTCCTTGGATATTTCTTCGTCTCCTTTTATATCTGGAAGAACTCTCCTCAGTACCCTCATTGCAGCTTCTTTACAGAGTGATTCAAGGTCTGCACCGACAAATCCATGGGTTATGTCTGCCATTTCTTCGAGATCCACTTTGTCATCCAGTGGCATTCCCCTGGTGTGTATCTGAAGGACTTCTCCCCTTCCATCTTTGTCTGGCACTCCAATTTCAATTTCTCTGTCAAACCTTCCGCCTCTTCTTATTGCTGCGTCTAGTGCGTCTGGCCTGTTGGTTGCTCCTATTACAACGACCTGTCCTCTTGACTTAAGACCGTCCATGAGTGTTAAAAGCTGTGCTACTGTTCTTCTTTCAACTTCTCCTGATACTTCTTCTCTTTTTGGAGCTATGGCGTCAATTTCATCTATGAATATGATTGATGGTGCGTTTTCTTCTGCTTCTTCAAACAGTTCCCTTAAACGTTCCTCTGATCCTCCGACATATTTACTCATGATCTCGGGTCCGTTTATGGCTATGAAGTGGGCATCACTTTCATTTGCAACTGCCTTTGCAAGCAGGGTTTTTCCTGTTCCTGGTGGGCCGTGCATTAATACACCTTTAGGTGGTGCAATTCCCAGTCTTTCAAATAATTCTGGTCTCTTCAGGGGTATTTCTATCATTTCCCTGACTTTTTTAACTTCTTCCTTTAGACCACCTATGTCTTCGTATGTTACATCAACTACGTTTTTAACTCCTTCGAGTTTTGATACGTCGACTGGTTCTGTTTGCACTTCAACATCTGTCATTTCAGTGATCTGTACGATTCCTGCAGGTTTGGTGGTTACAACTGCGAGTTTGATCTCGCCCATGGGGGCAACGTCCCTGAAGAACTCGTCGAATAGTCCTGAACGCATGGTTTGCTGTTGTTGTTGTCTTACACCAGTTATGATCATGTCTCCCTGGCTTAGTACTCTTCCAAGAAATGCTGATTTAACATCTCCCCTTATGATTATTTCCTGTTCAACTGGGGCGAGTACCACTTTCTTGGCTTCTTTGTAGTCAGCATGTCTGACAGTTACTTCTTCACCAATGGATGTTCCTGAATTTTTTCTGATGTATCCGTCTATGCGTATTATTCCAAGGCCAATATCAGATTGTGAGGATGCAACTCTTGTTGCAGTTAATTTTTTCCCTCAATTTCTATGATATCTCCGTCTAAAAGGTCGAGTTTTTGCATGCATGCAGGGTCGATCCTTGCAACTGACCTTCCAACATCAGCCTGTGAGAAGGCTTCAGCAACTTTTAATTTCATTTCTTTATTTTCCATATAAAACCCCTCCTAATATCCTGTTAAATATGTTCGAAATGCTTTGTAAACGTGTAAAATAGTTTTAATCAATTTTCTTCTTTTAGTTAACTCATGTTACTATAACATTGTTTTTTCTACTATATATATGTTGTGTTTCAGTGCTAAAAAACTTGTCGATTTGTAATAAAAAAAATCTTGAAAACAAAGGATGGAAATTGACCTGATAAACAAAAAGAAGCTGTAGAACACGGAAAAAAATGTAAAAAAAATAATTAAATCAACGTATTTGACATCCAAATCCTTTTAAAAGTTTTTCAACTTCTAAAACAGCATCATCCTCAAACACCAAATATCTCAACGTGATACTGATACTGCCATCTGGAATCTGACTGCCGCTGTAGGTATCCATGACTTCAGCATCCACAACACCCTCAAGTCCCTGGACAGTGGCCACAATAACCTCGGGATCTGCAGATTCTGGGAAAACTGCAGATACATCGTAGCTCCTCTGAGGACAGTTGTCAATCTTCCAATCCCTGAGTTCTTTATCAGTTAATATTTCCACATTTGATAGTTTAAGTTTTGTTGAACTGTTGTTAACTTTTAAAACTAAAAACTCTGGTTTAAGCTCCTTTAACATTCCTACATGAACCTTACCAGAGTAGATGTGTTTAAGCCCAACTTCCCTTCCCACAAGGTTCTTTAAAATATTAACTTCTTCAGACAATGCAGATATGGCTTTATCAGATCTTCCAAGTGCACTTTCAAGATCATCGATGTGTTTGGCAGCATTGCTCATGGCATGTACAAATCCTTCCTCATCACCATCTGCAATCATGTTTTTAAGTTCGTTAAATGTTTCATTGAATGTTTCATGGGCATCCTTGATGTATTTATTCGAAGTCTGAATTGAATAAACCAGGTACGGGTTTTGAGCTGTTATCCTTGCAATGGTATCCAGCATTAAGTTGTAGATGGGACTTGCAAACTTCCTAGACTCCTTAATGTCAATGTCAAGCCGGTCTATGGTTGCTGCAATGCTCACGTACGCGAAGTGTGTGAGTCCTTGTACTATGCTCATCATCCTGTCGTGGATCTCTGGGGTGGTGACAATAATCCGGGCATTCTCATGATCTAAAAATTTAAAGACCTTGGTGTACCATGATCCATCCACAGATGGTGTGAGCACAACCACCTGCCCATCGAGGGATCTGATCCTGGGTCCGAACATTGGATGGGATGGAACAACCTCAACACCTTCTGCAGAATACTGTTCCATCAACTGACTAGATTCTTCCTTGACTGAAGTCACATCCATGAGTAAGGAACCAGGTTTCATGAGTGGTGCAAGTTCCTTGATGATGTGGGGTGTTGAATGTATTGGTACAGAGATTATCACAACATCCGAAGTTTCTGCTGCCAGTACATTGTTGTTGGTGTAACCTGTGCCAATCTTTTTTGAAACCAGTTCACCTTCCGTGATGTTTCTACCAGTAATCAAGACATCAAAACCTTTTTGGGCTAAAAAATTAGCTATCCATCGGCCTAAACCTCTTGTCCCACCAATTACTGCAATTTTTACCATTTAACTCCCTTCTGAAATTCAGCTACTACTCGGGTCATATACAGAATCCCTTTTACTCTATATGTCTATTGATGTTGGAATATAAAATATTGTTGAAAAATAACATTTTAAAGAGTTAAGTAACAAAAATAAATTGAAATTTTTTGGAGTTACTTAATTCAAGTTTTGATTTGTAAAATAAATTGTATTATAAATTTGATACCGTGAAATCTTTCATAACTATAGTTGGATCTGTGGGGACAAAGTCGATTATTATATGTACAAATCAGATGATTTCAAAGTTTAATCAAAGACACAGTATTTATAGTGAGTGGTATAGGTGTGCCTTTGAATTTACTGGACATTTGCAATACTTTGAATTTAGAGTGTGGAAAAACTAATTTTTGAGGTTGATTTAGTAGAATTTATAATAATTAGCCGATTTTTAAGTGGAGGGAGTATATTGTACAATTCTATTTTAATATTGTTAATCAACAGTTTAGGCTGTTTGAAAAAAATTTATAGAATTTATATAATTTGTATGAAAATTATAAACGAATCTAATAATTATATATGGTTGTAAATAATAAATTGAAACATTAAATTATATAGCAATTAACATATTGCAATGATGTCTAATAAATTAGTTCGTATGATATGTGATAAAATGGTCAATCGTGAAGAATTAATTAAGCAATTAAAGAGTGCTTACCGAAAATTTAAAACATATTCCTATTATGATAATTTTGGAGCCATAAACCGAAAAAAACTAGCAGATTTTGAAGTAAATGAGTCTATTAGTTTTTCTGATAATTTTTTTGAGAGATTTGCTGATGATTTATTAGATGAAACAAAAAGAAGGACTCTTTTTGAAGATACAGAAAAAGTTGATATTTTATGTTATCCCAAATCAATTGAGGATTCTCAAACTTTAGGTAATATACCTGAAGATAATAATGTAGTAATAAAATTGAATTATTTTATAGATTTGGATATAAAATCGCATATTTTAGGAACTTTATGGATTTTAAGATGTGGATGGTTACTAGATCATCGATTAAATAAAAATATTCATGGTAATCGGATAAATAAAGAAGTTTTAAACAAAATAATTGATTGCGAAAAAGACAAGTCAAAATATTCAGAACTCACACCATTTTTATTTGAACCATATTTTAAAAGATATCAAATTTGGCGAGATGAAGCTTTAGATTCGGTAGAAAAGTTGTTAGATAAAAATGAAAATGCAATAATTCTTTCTTTAGATTTCAAGGAGTATTATTATACAGCTACAATAAATTTTGAAAAACTTAAATTTGATATTAAGTCGGCTAAAAGAAAGTTATTGGGTATAAATTTTGATAAACTGAATGATGATGATAAATTTGATGAAGATTTGACTGATTTTATAGAAAATATTTTTAAAAAATATACTAAATTTTTTGAGAGACATAACTATGATGGAAATTTACCCATGATTCCTATCGGGTTTTTACCTTCATTAATCATATCAAATTGGAATCTTCAAGCTTTTGATCAATCTATCCTTCATATTGTAAACCCTGATTATTATGGGCGCTATGTAGATGATGTATTGATGGTATTCAAAATATCTCCAAAAAGTGAATCATTTTCCAAAGCTAATTTTGAAAGTAATGCTAACGAAATTATTGAAAAGTATTTAACTCCTAATCCACCAAATCCAAAGCATGATATTATTAGAAAAATAGTCGAAGAAGGTGACTATGGTCTTGATAATTTGCGGGAAAAGGAAAAATCTAAAATATCAGAATATAAAAATCTTAGGATACAATCTACGAAATTAAATGTTTTTTCATTTACTCATGATAACTCAAGAGCTCTAATCGACAATTTTAAGAAAGAAATCTACAGAAATTCAAGCGAATTTCGTTTAATGCATGAAGTTGAAAATTTGTATGCAGATGTGGGAAAAAGGATTTTTTCAATTCAATACGCGGAATCTATTAATAAATTTGGAGAAATAAAATCTATTAAATTGAACAAATTCGAACTATCTAAAACTTTATCATGGTTAATTAGAAGTTCAATATATGAAACTGATAATGTATCTGAAGAAAATAGAAAGAATGTTATTCACGCATTTTCAGGAAATAAAAAAATTGAATTTATGACATTGTGGGAGAAATTAATAGAGTTTTTATTTATTCAAAATAAATTTAAAATACTAGAAGAAGAAATAAGAAACATTCATTTAAAAATATCCCAATTAGATTACAAATCTGATGAAACAAGTAATAAATCCACTTATGCATACGTTGACGATTCTCAAAGTTTAATGAAAAAAAGTTTAAAACAATTTTTATTTTCAACCTATGCTAGAGTATCCTGTTTAAAAAGGTTACAAATAGACATTTGAGAAATATTGATGAATTATTTAACGCTTCTTCAGTTGAGGATCTTCGCCAAAAATATGTTTTATCATATTTATATAAAACTTCTTTAATGAAAGATCCATTATTTCCTATTAACAAAGAACTAAACAATTTTTTAAAATCAAATTATGATTTAATCAACCCTCAATTTTTTAATTTTGATAAGAATGATAAAAATATTAGGGAATATCAATATTATCCTCGTTATATTCAATTTCATGAAGTGACAATTCATATTCTTAATACTGAACTATTTAATTGCAAACAATTGAATATTAATAGATATTTGTCCAAATCAAAAGAAATTTATGATTTTTTTAATGGATTTAAAACTGAAATTGATTTGGAATCTTTAGATGATTGTGAAAATAATGATAAATTTATAAAATCTGAGCCAAATTTGTTCTATAAGAATTCTTGTGAAGCAGCATATAACTGTGATGATAAAGATGGTCAATGTAAATTTATTGTTAATTATGACATTCCTACCAATGATGTTAGAGTGCATATTATAAAATGTGGATTTAAAAAGCAGTCTCGAGTAGAAGTTGGCTTATTAAATACTAAATTAAATGAGAAGGATCTCGAGAAAGCGTTAATTGGAAATTCTAATAGATCCGCAAATCGTTTAGATAGAATAGCTAGGATTATAAATGAAGCTATTCATAAAAAAGTAGAATTATTAATAATGCCTGAAGTGTACATTCCATATGAATGGGTTCCAGGAATTTTAGATATTTCTAGAACACATAGTATGGCTATGGTTTTTGGTATTGAACCTATAATTCATGGGAATAACGTAGGTAACTATATTGGTATTGCTTTACCTTCTGAAACTGAAAGCAAACAAAAAAATTGTACATTAATCATGCGTTTAAAAAATTCTTATTCTCCTGAAGAGTTAAGAGAATATCGTAAACACAATCTAAAACCTAAAAAGAATGAATCAAATAGACATGAATATGTTTTATGTATTTGGAATGACATATATTTTGCTCCTTATTATTGTTATGAAATAGCAAACATTGATCATAGAGCTATATTCAAAAGCTGTTGTGATATGATAACTGTTTCAGAATATAATAAAGATACAGCTTATTTCACAGCAATAGCCGAATCTTTATCACGAGATTTATTTTGTTATTGTATTAAGGTTAATAGTTCGGAGTTTGGAGGTACATGCATACTTCAACCTTCTAAAAGTGAAAAAAATATTTAGTAAATCTGAAAGGTGGTGAAGATTATGTAGTAACGCATAATTTAGATATAAGCAAATTAAGGGCTCAACAAATTTTTAACTACGAAAGTCCCATTAAACATACCGAACTTAAACCAAAACCTCCAGGATTTGATATCGACAAAGTAAGGAGGAGAATGAAACTTTTACCGAGATACATTGAAAATTAATGATCTTATTTAGATTATTAGAGATTGATTATGAACATATTTTATTGATTTTAACCTAGTTTTACCATTATGCAACGGTTAAAGTAAACGAATTATCATTTGTAATATTGACAACTTCGTTATAGACGGCTTTAACGCAATAAAATTATTACATAGTGTACTATTAGTAATATATTAACCAAACTTGGTTTACAACCTGAACTCAGGATATTACTCAACACTTTCCCGGATTTCAATATTTAAGAGTTTAGTTTTCATAGCTTTCGTATGTTTGGGATATGAATTTCAATAATAATCTGCATAGAATACAATTGGACTTTTTCACGGGAATCGTAAACTAATTTTTCATTTTGAATTTATCGACATGTATTTATATTCAGATTGAAATAAGTTAAATTTAGAAATTATAATTAACTGTGGGGGGTAAATGACAAACATTAATAAAATACCATTAATATTTCTTTTTATAATCATATTAAGCTGTATTTCTGCTGTAAATGCTCAAAATCCACAGCAAGCCACGAATAATCCGAGTTCAATAGTCACAATTCCTGTTGATCCAACAGTGTTTTACTCCAGCACATTCGATTTAGGAACATCTGAACCTACGGCCCATGTTGGTGATAAAGTACAAATCTTGGTAACAATAACCAACACCGGATTAGTTGATTGGTGTCCTGTATCAGTATACCTTCCAGTACCAAACGGTACTAAGTTCATATCCTTTACTGTGCCTGATAGAAATCTTCAGAACTACGATCCAGCTACCGCTGTGTGGAACATGTATAGAATGAGACATATTGAGAGGGGTCAACAAAAAACTGCAATACTAACTGTTGAAGTGCTCCCAGATGCTGCTGGAAAAACTTTAAACATAATAACCAAATTTAACCAGCTAGTGCTGGAAGGTTATGGCATTGACATGGCAAAACAAGTTTCAGCAAGATCAACCAGCCTTTATGTTATGAATGGTGGAAACTGCAGTTATAATGGTACTTCAGGACCTGGTGCGGCAACAGGTTTTTCAAATCCTTGGGCCAACACATCGAGTGGCATCTACAACAAAAATCTACTGGTGAAGTTACAGGTGAATGGAAAGGAAACAATTTATTACACAACCAACGGTAAAACTCCAAACAACATGAGCCAGAAATACATCAAACCAATCAACATAGGCTCTAGCACAATGCTGAAATTTATTGCAATGGATCAGTTCTCGCATAAATCCTCAGTTTACACTAAAAACTACATAATCGACAAGATTCCACCTAAAATAGTGAAAACAACACCTAAAAACAATCAAGTGGGTTTCTCGCTAAGTGCACCCCTAACCCTGACTTTCAACGAAAAGATCTCAAAATGCAGCCAATACAACAACATCCAAATTAAAAACAAAAACACAGGAAAATCTGTGACAATCACAAAATCAGTATCAGGAAACAAATTAACACTTAAAATGGCTCGAAGCAGACTCAGCCTAAACAACTATCAAATATACATCCCAAAAGGTGCACTTAAAGACGCAGCAGGGAACAAAAACTCCAAGTACATAGTAACGTTTAAAACTGGTAAATATTAACTCTTTAATTATTTCTCTATTTTTTTTATTTTTCTATGTTTAAATTACCCATTACTCTCTGAAATTATGATACTTATTTAATTAGGTCAGATTAATGAATCTGATATGGGATTCGGATACTATATGCATGTACCATAAAAAAAGAAGGAAATGCCTTTTAAATTTTGTTTAGGTATGTTTAGATCTATTGATTAAAATTTGCTTTCATTTTGTTAACTTCCCTTTCAAGAGATTCGCCTATATCTTTCAAATGGTTGGCTATGGCTATTTTTTTATTTTTAACCCCTGTAAATGAAAGTACTGCCATTAATGTGCTTAGCATAGCTCCAAATATCATTGCTCTTTGCACACCTGTTGTAAGATCTAAGGCGGCACTACCAAATAACTGGCTTTGAAGCATCAATTCCGGAGATATTGCAGAATTCAATATTAAACCACCATAGCAAACTGCAAATACCATCCCCATATTCCTCACGGTTGCTATAATGCCCGAAGCCATTCCAGCATTTTCAGAAGGGAAAATAGACATTAAACTGTGGTTAGCAGATGGCTGGAACAGAGCTGCACCAAGCCCCAAGAGTCCGAGTCTCCAGAAAACATCGAAGATGGTGGAGGACACAGTCAGCTGTGACAGTAATAATAGTGCAGCCGCAGATGTCACAGACCCGAAAAATATGGGTATTCTTGAACCTAACCTGTCTGAGAGTGATCCACCCACAGGCCCCATGAGTATCATCACCAGGGGTGAAGCAATTAAAACCATACCAGTCATGCTTGTAGAGAGATGAAGCACTTTTTCCAGGTAAAATGGCATGATGAACAGCATCATGTACATACATGTGAAATTAAAGTGTAAGCATATGTTGAAAGCCGAAAAAACCTTATTTTTAAATAAATTCAATTTAATCAGTGGATTTTCAGATCTTGATTCAGTTTTGACAAATATGATAAATCCTAATACTGCAAAAAAACCTGTAACTGCAGCAGTTACGTATTCTGCTCTTTCTACGAGGTTCAATGAGTAAATAATTAGGAAGAAATATACAAATTGGAGTACTATGCCTGATATATCCCATTTAACTTCCTGTGTTGTGTTACTTTTTAGTGTGTAACAGCTGATTATAAGTGCAAGAACTCCGATGGGTATGTTAACCAGAAATATGGATCTCCATCCAAAAAGGCTGTTCATTATTCCACCAATAACCGGCCCGAATGCCAAGCCAGTGGAAGTAACAACTGCGTATATTCCGAATGCTTTACCCAGGTATTGGAGAGGAAAGGATTTTTCAATAATCACCATGGACACAGAGAGTATCATGGATGCTGTAACTCCCTGCAGTCCCCTGAATATTATTAGAATCGTTATGGTGGTGGATAAACTGCAAAGAATGGATGAAATTATGAATCCAAAGAGTCCAAAAATAAATATGCGTTCATGCCCATAGAAATCTCCAAATCTTGCAAAGAAAAGCACAAGACCTATGAACATGATGAGGTAAGAAGTTAAAACCCATTCAGCTGTCGCAACGTTGACGCTGAAAAACTCTGAAATGGTTGGAATTGAAACATTGATTATGCTAGCATTTAATGGAACCATCAGAACACCGATGGAAACAGCCAGAAGAATTTTCCATTTATTACTGTAATCCTTCGTTGTATCAGAACCATTCCATTGATATTTTTGAGCCAACAATTAAATTCTCAAAAAAGCTCAGTTCATGCTTCATAAAATTCATTTTTTTATAGTTTCGCGTTTTAAATTTCTTCATTTGATTTAAATCCAAATTTTAATCCTCCAAATAAATTAATAA
This sequence comes from Methanobacterium sp. ERen5, assembly GCA_024167805.1. Classification (GTDB taxonomy): domain Archaea; phylum Methanobacteriota; class Methanobacteria; order Methanobacteriales; family Methanobacteriaceae; genus Methanobacterium_B. Next base: position 1,808,005 of record CP099988.1, read on the forward strand.
ATATACCACTCAAAAATAATTGAATACTCAACTAATTTTAAATGAAGCTTAGGTCCTTAATTAAACAAGTAAGTGAAACATTCTATCATAAAAAACTAATCATTCTAGGGTTAAAATTAATTTATTTACCAGCTCTTCCAACTTTTCAAGTTCATTTTCTTTGAAAGAAGCTTTAATTTCTTGAATAGCTTCAAAAATTACCAATTCAGTTTGTTTATACGCTTCATATCCTTTATCAGTTAAAAATATCAAAAATTCCCTTCTATCATTGGTTGAATTCTCTCTTTTAACAAGTTCCTTGTTTTCGAGTATATTTAAAGACCTGGTAATAGCGGCACCATTTCGGATGGACATTTCAGCTAACTTCTTCTGATTACACCCTTCTGTACGATATATTCGGCTTAAAGTAGCCCACTGCGCCCATGAAAGATCGTAATCTGCCAATTTATTTTCTAGATCCTTTCGTAGTAAATGTCTGACTTTGGGAATTAACCATATGATGGAACTTTCATCAGGAATACTAATATCTTCGTGGTCCATAGATTCACTTCAATACAATAATTTGTTTGATACTTCAACTATTGATATTTCATCTATATTTTTTGGGTAATATAAAATTTTATACAATAAAAAAAATTTAACCAAAATACTAAAAAGCTATATTGTCACAACAACTTCGTTATAAATTATATAACTTGTAATTTTGAGTTAAATGTATTATAACTACTTTTTAAGAACTTATTGAATAAATACACAAAATTAAAGTAACTTAAGTGATTCAAATATTTAATGCTTAAAATATTTTTAAGGATTCCTAATACGTGATAAAAATAATATGTTTAACAATTTTAGATTTATTCGAAAGTGTCATCACATCTTTTTTTATGATTACTTATATCAAAAATTGTTGATCTGCTTTTTATAAAGTTTTGATCATCATCGTAAACTGCTGTGGCGCTTAAAAGAATTGATAGTATTGATCCATCCTTTTTGATCATATCATATTCCATATCGTACACAAATCCCTGTTCTATGAAACCGGGATATTTCTTTTCAAATTTTTTAACACCTTCATCAGTCACCATATCACTGAACTTCTTCTTTCCAATGATTTCATCCATGGTGTATCCGAGCCATTTGAGTTCGGTGTTGTTAATTTTAACAAAATAACCATCTTTATCAAGAGAATGATAACCGCAGGGTGCATTGTTATAAATATCAGAAAGTTCTTTGTATGCATTTTCAAGTTCAGCAGTTCTTTCTTGAACTCTTAACTCAAGATTATCATGTGCATCTTTGAGTTTTTCCTGACTTTCTGCCAATTTTTTATCAAGGTCGTGTTTGTAGATAGCTGTTTCGATTGATATCAAAAGCAGCTCCGAACTCACGGGTTTGTTTACAAAACCATAAGGATTAGTAAATTTTATTCGTTCGAAGGTATTTGTATCTGTGAATGCACTCATATAAACAATGGGAATATCGTAAAGAGACTTTATTTCTTCTGCAGCTTCAATTCCATCCATATTTCCCTTGAGACTGATGTCCATAAGTATGAGGTCTGGTCTAAATTCTTCTGCTTTGTTGATTGCATCCTTTCCAGTGGAAGTGATTCCTACAACATCAAATCCATAATTTTTCAACATGTTCTTGATGTCCATGGCAGTGATCACTTCATCTTCAACAATCAAAATTTTGTCCAGCATTTATTATCACAGTAACTAATATGTGTTCAATTGTTTTTATAAGTTATTAATTGGTAACGTTAGGAAAAAGATTATTCATATAATTATGTTGAGTAGACTTACTACCAAAGTAAACTAATGGATGGTCCATTTTATGAATGGATCAAAGTAATTTTTTTCACCAAAGTTTAAAATATTAACAAATTAAAAGATCAGATGAGAAGCACTGAAATCAAACAGTGAGTTAAACAGAAAATCATAGGGAGTGTTACATTTGCGCATAGTTTATCAAGATAAAAAGAAGGGAGTAATAGAAGTAGTTCCAGAAACACTCGATGATCTGTGGCATTTATCCCATATAATAGAGAAGGATGATTTGGTATCATCCCTCACAAGTAGAAGGATCCAGGATTCTACAGGAGAAAGGATCCGGAGTGACAGAGGAATAAAAAAGACGTTCTTCATGGGTGTGAGGGTGGATGATATCAGTTTCCATAAATACACAGGAAAATTAAGGGCAACAGGAACCATAGAAATAGGGCCAGAAGATCTTGTGCCACTGGGCTCCTTCCACACCTTAGATCTCAAACTCAAAAATTCAATAAAAATTCAGAAGGAACACTGGTCCAAATGGAACCTTAAAAGACTTAAGGATTCAATAAAATCTTCAAAAAAACCATCGGCATTAATTGTTGCAATAGAAGACGATGTTGCAGACATAGGAATTATAAGACAGTACGGAGTAGACTACTACGGACCAATAATCGGCAGTGTATCAGGCAAAAGAATAGTACAGAAAAATCGTAAACAAGCCATAAACGACTTTTTCACAGAACTAGCAGAGGTCATCAATGGATTTAAAGAAGTTAATACTGTGATACTGGCAGGACCTGGATTTTCAAAGGGAGACTTCCATGATTTTCTCGTTCAAAAGTACGCAGACATAGCTAAGATGACTGTACTTGAAAGCACAGGTGCAGGTGGAAGAACAGGAATAACCGAAGTTCTAAAAAAGGGCGTAATAGAAAAAATGGCCACAGAGGGAAGAATAGCCTTTGAAATCAGAAAAGTTGAAGAACTACTCTCAGAAATCGGAAAAACATCAAAACTCGTTGCATACGGTAAAAAAGAAGTGGGCGAAGCAGTTCAAACAGGAGCAGCAGAAACTCTCCTTGTAATAGATGAACTGGTACGTGAGAAGGACATGGAAAAATTAATGGATCTAACAGAAAACATGGGTGGAAACGTCGTGATAATAAGCAGCGAACACGACGGAGGCAAACAACTCTTAGCATTGGGAGGCATAGCATCCACACTCAGATATCCACTCACAAGAACCTAAAAATCCAATTAAACCAATTTAACACACAAAATAAGGGAGAAAGAAATTTTGAACGAATTAATTACGGTTGTTATAGTTTTTTTAGCATCCTTATTGCTAACATTAGGATTTAAGGAACTCATAACCCGATTCGGCGGAAATCTCTACACAAACATAAGGGAGGCACTCCAAGGGCAGTGGGAATAGCCCCATTCATAGTTCTTCTCATCTTTTTCCCTGCTCCAGGTAAATATCTAATACTCATAATAGGTTTATTCGCACTTTTAGATGATATTATTGGAAGAAAAAAATTAGGGAAGCAACTTAGAATGTGGACAGCTTTCAAGGGGCATTGGAATGTTGCTTGTCATGGTTGTTGGATATTTTTACCTTGGACCTGTTTCAATACTCATAGCCCTCATGATCCAACCCATGAACATAGCAGATATGCAACCAGGAACAGCCTGTACAACAGTGATAATCATGGGAGCAGTGGTACTCATAGGAATTTTAGCACTTGGATATCTTTACTACCCCGTACTCGCACTACTTGCAGCATGTCTGGGATACGCTCCACTGGACTTCCGGGGCAAAATAATGATGGGTGAAGTGGGAAATCACAGCTTTGCAGTGGCACTGGGTGTTTCCTTCGCATTTTTAGGAGGATTAATTGGCAACTTCACACCAACCACCACCTTTGTTGTAACCCTAATTCTGCTCATGGTAACAGCCATGGTAATAGCCTACCTCAGACAGCACAATTTGAAACAGTTCCTCGAAAAAAACCTCAACATCAAGAATCCCAGATTTGGAGATTACTACATGGATGTTCTAACAGGAGGAGGACTTGGAGATTTAGTAAGGAGAACAATCCTCAAAAAAGGAGTGTAACCATAAAAAATCCAGTCCTCATCACTTTAGGGTTTAGAAGACTTGTTTACAATCCATACTCATCAAAATAAACTATAAACCTCACTTTTTTTAGACCTTCAAGCCACCAATAATGAGAACGATACTTGCAAGTCCAATTGCCACCATCACCATTTTTTTAAATTGTGCTTGTGGTATTATGTTCACTATTCTTTTACCAACGTACGAACCTAAAATTCCTAAAACCACGAGTACGGGTATGTAGAAGTAGTACTGGGGTTCAAGCAGGTTGTTTGTAAGATAAATTGGCAGTCTGGTTAGATCGATCAGCACTGCCAAAGCTGCAAGGGTAGCTATGTATCTGTACTTATCCAGATCATAGGATATTAAAAATGCACTTCTAATTGGTCCACCTATACCAGCTAAACCCTGTAACAGTCCGGACAATCCACCACCAAAGATGGTATTGGCCCTGTTTGCAGCCACTTTAACATCTGGCTTTAAAAGAAATGTCACACTATAAATAAGGAGGCAAATTCCTAAAATAATTATTAAAATGTTTTGGGGAACATAAACCACCATGTACGCCCCTAAAACTGTGAGCAAGACGCTTGGAACACCAAACAACAATATCAATTTTTTATCCAGACCATGGCGAAAGAAGGTTGTAGCACCAACATTACCAGAAAGATGACTAACAGCTACCAACACAAGGGCAGTCTTAAAATCTACAAAAAACAGTGCAATTGGAAGAAAAATTGTTGAGGTACCAAATCCTGCAACAGTGCCCACAACTATTGACAGGAATGCAGCCAGAAAAAACAGCAACGATCCATCGTACATAGAATTTAATATGAACTTTTTTACATAATACATTTTTTAACAAAAATACTCTAAACAATTATAAAGGATCAGATTGAAAGATATGAACCAATAAGATTCTGGAAATTAATGAAAATTGGGATGGTTTTTTTAAAATATAAAAATTTTTACTAGTTTTAAAAACAGTTTAACCCATTAATTGTTTAATTTAGATTCAAACTAACATTTTATCAAGGAGATTTATATGAAAGCGTTGTTCGTGGTTACAGGGAGAGGAATTGGAGGAGATGCTGTAACAGCACTAAATATAGCGAAAGCATTGGAGAACTATGGTTTCCAGTGTGAATTTGCACTGGATCCAACTGCACCAGGTTTACTGTTTAAAAAACATGGAATTGAATGGCACAAAACAAGCATTCCACAGGCAGGTGGACATGCAGCCACCAAAAAACCCTATTAAATGCAGGGTTTAAAACAATGAAAGCAGCAATTAAAACAGCTAAACTATGCCGAAAGATCAATCCCGATGTGGTTGTAGGTGTAATAGGTGGAGGTGCCGTTGTAGGTTGTTTGGGTGCGATGATTGCCAAAGTACCATCTGTCGGAGTTTTAATAACACCTGCAGATGCCAAGGTATGTACCAAGATAACCACAACTGTTGTGCTGCCAGAATCCAACCTTTTCCAGATGGATTTAAACAATGAAACAATACACAAAGCCTACTCTCCTGTGAGTCCAGATATTGTGGTGGGTGACAGAGAAAATGCACTCAAAAACCTTCCAGATAATTTTGATGAAAATTTGCCGACCATTCTCCTATCTTCTGGCTCAACACTTTTTGAAAAAATGGCCAAGGCTGCTTCAAAGCTTGGAGATAAGAATTTGAAAGCCAACCTCATTGTGGTGGGTCATCCATTGGAAGACGAGTACGAAAGCTACCTTGAAAATCCCAATCTGATAAATTTGGGCTACATAGATTGGATCAAGGATCTTTATAAAGTGGTGGATATTGCAGTTGTAACAGATGATGGAATGATGATACATGAGGCAATGGCATGGGGTATTCCAGTAGTTGCACTTTTAGGTGTTAAATATGGACGTTACCATAACCTGGCAGCTGTTTTTGAGGGTGCGGTGCTTGAGAGTGAAATTGAAAATCTGGACACTGTGATTGAAGAAGCATTTGACAACATCACCACCATGAAAAAAACTGCAAAGAACTATGGAAGGGATGTTCTTGAATCATCTGATAAGATTGCAGGCATCATAAGTAAACGTGCAGGTGGGCCAGCTTCTTTAAATGCAGATCTTAACTAAAATATGAATATAACAACTTAATAATTTTACATTCTTTTATTTGGATTTATATTCTAATTATTAAGAACTTTGAATTTGAGGGGTGATATTTGTGAGTAGAATAATGGATTACTTGAAGGATTGGAAGAACATTGCAACACACAGTGCAGTTGGTATTGCTTTATTATATTTCCTAATAGTAGCACCACTTGAAGCATGGCAACGAATAGCAGCACTAGGTGGAGTGATCACGTTCAACATTGGGAGAATGCATTATGATAAGTATATGCGTTAAAAACAACTATTTTAAGGGTGTTTAATAATGATGGTACCCGTACTTAAGGGAATGGGAGTTGGAAAAGTAGGATCAGTGGGAAAGGCAGCATCTTTGGGAAAAATTGGATTTCTGGGGAAACTGGGATTAATTGGATTTTTCGGTTTTTTTGGACTGGGAATAATAGTTCTACTTTTAATTGTTGCAGTTGTTTATTTCCTGTTTATAAAAAGAAGGAGATATTAACTCTAAATAGAGTTAAATAGTGAAATCGTCCATACAATGAATGATTAATATAACTTTTTTATCAGTTCTAATCTTCAAAACATGGTATACAAACTATTTCTCCATTTAAACGTTCTGTTCTGTTTTCTGATACCATTTCACCGCATTTGGAACATTTAACAGATTTGAATAATTTGGCCTTGTTGGGTGCTTCCATCTCAACATGCTCAACCTCGAACATGTTTTTGTAGGGTAATTCAAGTATTTCATTTGCAACATCCGGGACCATGTTCTCTAGATCTTCCCTTTCAAGGTCTGTGGCATTTCCAGCATGGACCTTTGCCCTTAACTGGTTTAGTTTTGGTGCGAGGAGATCCACACTGAAGGAATCTTTAAGCACAACTCTCACACCATCGTTGGTTTGTCTGTTGTAAAATGTGTAAACTTGTTTTCCATGGTCTAAAAATATCAAATTACCCTTTCCAAATGTACAGCCTGTAACAACTTGTATTGCATCAACTGCACAGCTGTCATTTTCAACTATGGCAACGATCTCTTCATCAGAAGATGCTGATGATTTAAGCTCATTTAAACCTGCTTCAGCAGCTTTGTATCCAATTGCCGAACCAGGACACACATGTCCATGAAACTCTGTGACTTCCTTAAATGTTTTAATTGGAAGATTATCTCCTTCATTTTTGATCTTTTTCATGTTATCTATCCTCCTCTTCATGGCCTGCGAAAAATCTTGTCAACTTGTAAATTGCATCTGTTGATGGATGGGTTTCAACAAAATTCTCAAAGTCATGGATTTTAGAACCATCCCTCATGAACTTGGACATGTAAGCCAGTACTGTTCTGGATGATGGTGATATGGACGAGATGCTTTTAATTTCACCAGTTTCAAGATCAACACTCATTTTGCTCATGCCTGTTTCACGATTAAGAACGTCCCAAAATGCACCAGGACCACCAGATCCAGGTATATGTCCTTCAACACCCTCTTCTCCCGTGTTGATATAACTGACATCGTGGCGCAGTGTTATTGACGAAGGTATGAATCTGTAATCTACTTCTGCTGCAATTCCACACGCATTTCTAGCTGCAACAACTCCTTCCATTCTTGCAACTGGAGTGGTTCCAATTCCACCAACAACATCTCCTGCAGCGTAGACATTTTCGTGGCTGGTTTCCATCCTTTGGTTCACAACTATTTCTCCTTTCTTCCCTGTATCAACCAGTTCCTTAACAGCCTGGGAGTTGGGTATCATTCCAACAGCAAGGAACACATCACCTTTAAACTCGCCATGGTTGGTTGTGACACCAGATTCATGGATCTCCTCCACATCAACGTGTTCATGTATTTCAACGTCCTTAATTAAGATGTCTGCGATGTATTTTCTTATGTCTTCATCAACCTCTTTTAGGAAGGTTCTCCTGCAGAGCATGTGAACATTTGAACCTAATCCTGAGAATATGCCTGCAATTTCCGTTGCTATGGTTCCACTACCAACCACAATGAGATTCTTTGGTACAGTTTTGTAGTCCAGCATTTCCTTGTAGGTTTTGGCGTACTCTTTTCCCTTAATATTTGGAATAAATGCATATGACCCTGTTGCTACAATCAACTTATCGTAGGGGTAATCTGTTTCGTTGACCCTGACGTAACCATCCTCGATCTTAGCAGTTCCCATCACAATGGTTACTCCTGCCTTCTCTGTTTCGTGGGTTAGAATTCCCCTTATTTTAGTTGTTGTGTTTCTTATTCCTTCTGCAACTTTTTCAAAGTTTATGTTGGGGTTTGAGTCTGCTATTCCAAATTCTTTAAATCTTTGATTGGCCTGGACATGTTTCACAACATCATTTAATCCACAGACAACCATACATCCTTGGTTTAAGCATTTTCCACCAATTTTGTCTGTTTCTATCAGTGTTACATCTGCTCCGAGTTCTGCAGCTTCTATTGATGCTGTTCTTCCTGCAGATCCACCACCGACTATAACCAGCTTCATAACTTCCATCCTCCAGAATAGTTTATAAGGCAAAAAAACTATATTACATTAACTGAAATCTTAATGTTAATATGTATTAGTACAGCGTTCTTAAACTTGTTTTGATTGGGAACGGGACACATTAAATAAATTTTATTTGAGGAGGAGATAGATATGTGTATTGCAGCACCAGCAAGGATTGTAGATATCACAGATAACGTGGCTACAGTTGATTTTGGCGGAGTTAAACAGAGTGCCAAATTGGATTTGGTTGGAGATCTAGAAATAGGTACACATGTTCTTGTTCACTCGGGATATGCCATCGAAGTTTTATCAGAACAGGAAGCTAAAGAATCACTTGAAGCATGGGATTTGCTTTTAGAAGCTTTAGATGAAGAAGACAAAGAAAGGAAAAACAACTAAAAAATTCAATATTTTTTTACAGGCCAAATATATTTTTTTTAAACTGACTTTTTTTAATAAATTGAAACCCTCTTAACTCCAGGAATCTTCAAAAATTCGTTGATAAGGTTGCCTTTAACGGGTTTTTCGGTGATTATCGTTAATTTTGGATGTTCTTCCAGTTCAGGATCACCTGCATGTGCCTGCCTAATACTCAAACCTTCGATTGAAATGAGTTCGGTTGATTTTGCAATTATTCCAGCGTTACCTGCGTCTGCTTCTATTTCAACCACTCCAAAGCCCAGATTTTTTGCAATGTTTTTGAGCAGGGTTCCTGCAGGGTGGATGTTTTGAAAGATCTCTGATAACTGTGGATCAGCCAGGATCACGTCAACTGTTGATTTAATGGTTCTTCTGTCAACGTTAACTGATCTTGCCAGTGCAACATCATTTATTTCAACGTCGTCACAGTATATTTTACCATTCTCTCCAACACGAAGACCTAATTCAACAATTTTTCTTGCAACAGCCATTCTGGCCGGAAATTTTTCAAATTTGTGTTTGATCCTGTCCCACATACTAGTTCACCTGTACTTATGTTCTTGTTGTACAACTATATAAATCTATGTACAAATGTGTACTCTAAAGGTTTAAATAGTACTTTGATGATAGATTGTTGTATATTTTATACAATTTAAAATTATTACGGTGATAATTATGAAAGGCAGTGAATGTTTTTGGCGAATACAATTTAAAAATAAACCAACCAAAGAGTATAAATCTTAATTCTGATTCTCCATTTGAACTATTTAAGAACCTCTACACGAATCATTCCAGCAGTTTCCTACTGGAATCCATGGAAAGCGACAGTGGAATGGCAAGATTTTCAGTACTGGGATTTGAACCTGCAGCCATATTAAGGGCCAGGGAAAACGTGCTTGAGGTAGATATCGATGGACACACCGAAGAAATTGATGTGAAAAATCCATTCGATGAAATAAGAAAATTAACCCGGCCTAACAACGGTAAAAAAGGATTCTGCGGAGGGCTTGTAGGATACGTATCCTACGAAGCAGCAAGACATTTCCTACCAATAGATCTTAAACCAGGTAACAAACCAGACTACGAGTTCGGATTATTTTTAGACGGAATAGTCTACGACAGAATCCGAAACACATGTAAGTACGTTACACTGGGAGAAAACAGGTTCGAAGAGGTCCGAAAATTTTCTAAACAAGAAATTCCAACTGGTGAACTCAGCTACAAAGAAACTAACCACTATTTCACCAAGAAAGAGTTTGAGTCTATGGTCCTTGATGTTAAAGAAAGGATTAAGGCGGGTGAAATTTTCCAGGATGTAATATCCAATGCAAGGGAGTACGAACTATCTGGGAACAAACTATCCTTCTACGAAAACTTGAGAAAGATAAATCCATCACCCTACATGTACCATCTGAAGCTCGGTGAAAATGAGATCATAGGATCCAGCCCAGAAATGCTGGTCAGAGTAGAAAACAGGATGATCGAATCATTCCCAATAGCAGGAACAAGAAAACGTGGTAAAACCGACGTTGAAGATGAGAAACTCGAAATTGAACTTCTAGAGGATGAAAAGGAAAGGGCCGAGCATTTGATGCTTGTTGACCTTGCACGTAACGATGTTGGAAAGGTCAGTGAATTTGGGTCTGTCACAGTACCAGAGTACATGGGCGTGAAGAAATTTTCCCATGTCCAGCACATAGTATCTCATGTCACTGGAAAACTTAGGAAGGACAAGGATGCAGTAGATGCATTTGAAGCCATGTTCCCGGCAGGAACACTGAGTGGTGCACCTAAAATTCGTGCAATGGAAATAATCGACGAACTTGAACAGGTACCAAGGGGACCCTACGCCGGCGCAGTCGGATACTTCGCACTCAATGGAAACGCAGACTTTGCAATAACCATCAGAACAATGGTGTGTCATGACAACCACGCAACTGTACAAGCAGGTGCAGGAATTGTCTACGATTCAGTTGCCCAAGAAGAATATTACGAGACAGAAAACAAGGCCGGAGCACTTTTAACAGCACTTCGATCAGGAAACAACTTGGAAAACACTCCAAAAAATAAAATCGTCTTTTTTGAGGTTAGATAACATGATACTGATAATTGATAACTATGATTCATTCACCTACAACCTTTACCAGCTCATTGGACAGCTAGATCCAGACATAAAAGTTGTTAAAAATGATGAACTCAACCTGGACGAGATAAGAAAACTTGAACCAGACAGCATAGTAATATCACCCGGACCTGGAAACCCTGGAAACAAGAGGGACTTTGGGGTCTGCACTGATGTTATACTGGAACTTGGCGGTGAAATACCAATACTTGGAGTTTGCCTGGGACATCAGGGTATTTTCGCTGCATTTGGTGGTGAAATTGTAAGAAACCAACCTGTGCACGGTAAACAAAGTTCCATAGTTCACGATGGAAATGGATTGTTCAAGGGACTTGAAAACCCACTACCTGCTGCCAGATATCATTCATTATCCTGCAGTGAAGAAACCATACCAAAATGTGTTGAAGTAACTGCCAGAACTCATGATAACATGATAATGGGAATAAAACATGTTGAAAAACCCATATATGGACTTCAATTTCATCCTGAATCAGTTGGTACAGACCATGGAATCCAGATACTCAAAAATTTCCTGGAGATTAACCAATGAAAACAAGGCCTTCCATATCTCAAATACTCATAAAGAGAAGGGAAACCCTGGAGGAACTCAAAGAAAAAGTTCCCCTCAAAACACTGATGGACAGATTAGACTCAGATAAATGTAACTCAAAAAATAACCAGCCTTTTAAAGATTTCAGTGGGTCCATTAATCATGATGAAGATGTGGCTGTGATATGTGAATTTAAACCAGCATCACCTTCCAAGGGACATATATCTGATTCAAAAATTCAAGATGCTCTCGAAGTTTTTAAAAAGGCAGATGCAAGTGCTGTTTCAATTTTAACTGAGGAAAACTATTTCAATGGCAGATTGGAAAATATTAAGATAGCACAAAATATCATCGAGCTTCCAATAATAAGGAAAGACTTCTTAATGGATGAATATCAAATTTACGAGGCCAAACTCGCGGGAGCAAATGCTGTTTTGTTAATGAATGATGTTTATCCTGATATTAAAGAGGGAATATCCCTCTGCAGCGAACTTGAACTTGGCTATATAGTTGAATGCAAAAATAGGGAAGATATTGAACATTCACTGGCTGCAGGTGCCGATGTCGTGGGAATAAACAACAGAAACTTCCAGAACTTCAGTGTGGATCTTGAAACCACCCAAAAACTTTCAAACAGCGTACCGCCAGAAGTGGTCATGGTATCTGAAAGTGGTGTTCAAGGTCCTGAAGATGCAAAAAAGTGGCAGGATATGGGGCAGATGCAATACTTGTTGGATCTGCAATCATGGGAACTGCAAACACTGAAGATATGTACATGGCAGCTAAAAATATCATACAGTCTGTTAAAGGTATAAAGGTTGGTAGAACATGAAGATCAAAGTCTGTGGTATCACCAGGTCAAAGGATCTAACCCGATGCGAAGAATCAGGTGCAGAGTTCATGGGTTTCATCAGCGTTGACAGGTCCAAGAGAAATTTGAGTCTCAAAGAAATTAAAAACCTAAGATCTGGGATGAAAAATAAGGAGAAAGCTGTCATAGTCTTAGAACCTGCGGATATTGAAGAAGTGGTCATGAAGATGAAGAAGACAGGAGTGAGAAATGTTCAACTCCTCTCTCTCACACCCAACCAGATCAAGTATCTCAGGTGGATAGAAAAGTATGAACGAAACCCATTTGAAGCCCACCTTAAAATATTCAGGACAGTGGGACTATCCAAAGATTCAATAGAAATCAAAAACTGTGAAACAGTACTTACACCCGAAAAGAAAAGGAAATAAAAGAATTTGCACGCTGCTGTGATGCACTTGTCCTGGACTATCAAATGAACGGTAAAAGTGGTGGCACAGGAAAACAGATACCCATGAAAATAGCATTAGCAGCAGTTGAAACTGCAAAAAATGCCGATAAAAACGTTGAAATATTTCTTGCAGGCGGAATAAATACTGCAATAATAAAGAACAGGAAGGAAATTTTGGAAAAGGTGTTTGACTACGTCGATGTTAACTCAGGAGTTGAAGATGCTCCGGGAATAAAAAATTCCCAACAGCTTAAAGAACTCCTAGAACTGAGTTAAAACAGTGTGTTAACGATTTTAAACTTTAATTTAGAAAAATAACCTAAATTCACAGATAAAAAAAATTTATAATTATTGGAAGTGATTAAAAATGTTGGAAGATGGAAAATTTGGTAAATACGGAGGAATATTTGTTCCTGAACTCATCATACCTGCACTTGAAGAGCTTGAAGAAGCCTTTTACAAGTACAAGGACGATCCTGAATTTAACAAGGAACTCAAATTTTATTTAAAAGAATTCGCAGGCAGACCAACCAACCTCTACTTCGCTGAAAATTTATCAAAGAAGTTTGGGTGTAAGGTGTACTTGAAGCGTGAGGATATGCTCCACACAGGAGCCCATAAAATAAACAACACACTAGGTCAGGGACTGCTTGCAAAGTACATGGGAAAAACCCGATTAATAGCAGAAACAGGGGCTGGACAGCATGGAATAGCAACAGCTGTTGTTGGTGCTTTGTTTTCACTGCCCTCCGAGATTTATATGGGTAGTGAAGATGTTGAAAGGCAGAAGATGAATGTTTTCAGGATGGAACTATCTGGTGGAAAGGTTATTCCAGTGGAAACAGGTTCAAAAACACTTAAAGATGCTATTAATGAGGCATTTAGGGATTGGATCACCAATGTGGAAGACACACATTACCTTATAGGTTCAACAATGGGTCCTCATCCATATCCCACAATGGTTAAACACTTTCAGAGTGTCATAGGAGAAGAGGCCAGAAGACAGATCATGGAGAAGGAAGGTAAACTTCCTGATGCAGTTATTGCATGTGTTGGTGGTGGTAGTAATGCCATGGGAATATTCTCAGGATTCGCTGCTGATGATGAAGTTGAACTAATTGGTGTGGAAGGTGGTGGTGATGGAACTGAAACACCAAGAACTGGGGCAACTCTGTGCAAGGGTACAGAAGGAATTCTCCACGGTTCATTATCCTTCGTACTTCAGAACGAAGATGGCCAAATAAATGAGGCACATTCAGTTTCAGCAGGGTTAGATTATCCTGGTGTAGGGCCTGAACATGCACACTTCAAGGTAACAGGACGTGCAAACTACGTGGCAGTAACCGACAAAGAAGCACTCAGGGGATTTGAACTACTATCCAAATACGAGGGAATCATACCAGCACTTGAAAGTTCACATGCAGTTGGATACGCAGAAAAATACGCTGCAATGGAAGAGAACAAGGGAAAAACCATCATCATAAACCTATCGGGTAGGGGAGATAAGGACATGTTCATAGTTGCAAAGGAAATGGGGGTGGAAGTATGAACCCAAACAACCAGAAAACCATGACCTACAATGAAGTGTTTGACGAACTAAAAAACAAGAAGGAAGGAGCATTCATACCATTTGTAGTGGCAGGTGACCCTGACTTTGAAACATCAATTGAAATCGTTAAAAAATTCGTTGAAAGCGGGGCAGACGCACTTGAAATTGGATTCCCATTTAGTGATCCTGTTGCAGATGGTCCAAGTGTACAAACAGCAGATATCCGTGCACTTGACTCTGGAATGACCACAGAGAAGTGTTTCAAATTCATAGAAAGAATTCGGGAATTCACCCAGATACCCATAGGACTGCTTGTCTACTACAACCTGATCTACAAGAAGGGTATTGAAACATTTTATAAACGTGCCAGTGAAGCAGGTGTAACTGGAATTCTTGCAGCAGACCTTCCTATAGAAGAAGCAGGACCTGCAGTTGAAATGGCAGACAAGTACGGTGTCAATCAAATATTCATGGTTGCACAGACAACCAGAAACGAGAGGATCGATGAAATAGCTAAACATGCATCAGGATTTCTCTACGTGGTGGCTGTCATGGGTGTGACCGGCGCAAGATCAGACATCGAAACAAGCACAGTTGATCTAATAACTAGGGTTAAAGATCGTACAGATCTGCCAATTGCTGTTGGATTTGGAATTTCAAAACCTGAACATGTGAAGGATGTAATAAAATCCGGGTCCAACGGTGCAATAGTTGCCAGTGCCATCATAAACATCATCACAGCTAACCTGGACAACAAAGACAATACACTCGAAGAGATTGGAAACTTTTGCAGTGAACTAAAACAATCAACTAAGATCTAGGGAGAACACAAAATGATATCTGAATGTCTCAAGAAGGTTGTAGCTAAAAACAACTTGACTCAAGATGAAGCCTATGGCTCTATGATGGAAATGACCAGTGGGGAAGCTGGAGAAATAAGAACAGCAGCATTTTTGACGGCACTTAGAATGAAGGGTGAAACAGCAGATGAAATAACAGGCTTTGTAAAAGCCATGAGGGAGTTATGCATAGAAGTTTCACCTGAAATTGACCTTCCTCTTGTGGACACTTGTGGTACAGGGGAGACAGGCTTAAAACATTCAACATCAGCACCACAGCCGCAATTATAGCTGCTGCATCTGATGTTGCCATAGCAAAACATGGAAACAGAAGCATAACAAGTAAATGTGGAGGTGCAGATATTCTAGAAGCTCTGGGTGTGAACATTAACTGTGATAAAACTTCAGTTGAAAGATGTATCGAAACTTGTAAGATCTCCTTCATATTCGCCCCAAATTTCCATCCTTCAATGAAAAGGATCATGCCAGTCAGACAGGAACTAGGAATAAGAACGGTGTTCAACATACTGGGCCCTTTAACCTCACCTGCAAATGCGGATATACAGCTTCTAGGTGTTTTTGACCCGGAATATGTGGAGATCATTGCAGATGTTCTTAAAAATCTCAATGTTAAACATGCAATGGTTGTGCATGGATTTGATGAGAATGATGATCCTGCCATGGAT
The DNA here is from genome assembly GCA_024167805.1 of Methanobacterium sp. ERen5. Lineage (GTDB taxonomy): Archaea > Methanobacteriota > Methanobacteria > Methanobacteriales > Methanobacteriaceae > Methanobacterium_B. Next base: position 1,823,935 of record CP099988.1, read on the forward strand.
GAAATTTCAACCATAGGCAGAACTAGGGTAGCAATTCTTGAAAATGGCAGGATAACTGTTAAAGATATCTATCCCGAAGATTTTGGTGTTAAAAGGTCAAAGTCAAGATTCATAAGGGCTCCTGAAACCATGGAAGAAAACATCCAAGTGGTGAAAGATGTTCTATCTGGTAAAAACAGCACAGCAGAGGAAAGGGCAAAGCTCGACATGTGTCTTGTTAATGCAGCTGCCATACTTTACATTGCAGGACAAGCAAAAAGTTTAAAGATGGGTTATGAAAATGCTCTGGAAACAGTTAAATCTGGGAGGGCCCTTGAAAAACTTGGAAGTTTCATTGAGATAAGTAACAACTAAAATAAAATTCAACCCCAAATTAGAATAACGAGACAAGGAAGTTGAACAAATTTCTAAATTCAACATCCCATACTCTATCTTATTTTTTAAGCTTTAATAGTATTTAAAAATAGATTTAAACTTTAATCGATATGCTATCGAAAAAAGAGGTAAAAAAATGAGGTAATAATGTGTTTAACTCATTACCTTGAATTTTACAATTGCTCCATTTGAATATTTTTTTTACTCAAATATATATTTTTTGAAATTGTTCTCGATATTAAAATTTCAGAGATAATGACATAAAAAAAAGTTTTTGGTTTGCAATGAAAAATTTAATGGGCCCGCTGGGATTCGAACCCAGGACCTCACGGTTATCAGCCGTGCGCTCTACCGCCTGAGCCACGGGCCCTCAAATATAAAAGAGTTACACATACTTAATTGTATTCGTAAACAGTCAAAAATACTATAGGGGTAGATTCAACATTTACACTTCATCCTATTTAACCTTTTTCTCTATTTCATGATTTTTTAAGTTGCACAAACAGGTCATTAGTACCAGAGACCGGAATTGTATTACATATTCCAGTTACGACACTGTTGATAGCAAGCTCACAAGTTCAGTGACACAACTATCAAAATCATCGTTGTACAAAATTTTAACGAAAGCACCACATAAAACAGCTGCAGACATCATGGACATTCTCAACAACTGAAACTGTTCTTCCAAAGATTTCAGATCAACCAATAATCTGTTACGTGTTTCATCACCCATCCTTCGAAGCATGATGTCTTCGTAGGAGGCTTCAACAATAACAATCAGATCTGGACAGAAGGTTTCAATTGGTAAGGATTGAATATAACCCTGATTAGAAATATCTAAACCATGCAGATCCACCAGAATATTCTGATTTTTGGCCATGGTACGAACTTGGTTTGCAGCCTGTTTCCAAATGAATTCCTGAACTTCAAGTTCTAGATGGAACATTTCATCTTGACTTGAAGCCAGATCATTGGATGTGGCTACTTCGAGCATGAGCTCTCCATAGTTCACATATTTAATTCCAACTTGCCCTGTTGCTGTTTTGCAAAGTGAGGTTTTACCCACTCCGGGAACACCAACAAGGGCTGTGATGTTCCAATTCATTGTATTTATTTGTTGACCATTTCGCTGATGGCATCTGCCATCATGTGGCCTTCCATTACAATTTCAGCCTTATCAATTTCATCCAAACCTTCGGCAGCTGTTCTAGCCTGCATAGCCATGTTAGCAGCACTCATACATCCAGGGTTTGTAGGTGTAATAGTAATTTTAGCTGTTTTAGCTTCTTCATCCACTTCAATACCAGTTACCAGGCCCATTTCAACAATACTTACGCCCATATGTGGATCTGTTACAGTTGAAAGTGCGGTTTTTAATTTTTGTACTAGTTCTTCTGACATGTTATCCCTCGATTCCTTTTATTTTTTTAAATCTTATTTTTTTCAAATTTAATTTTTATGTTTTGTAAATTTGAATCTAAAAAATTATTCTAATTAGAATGAATTAGTTGTCTTTTAATACCCTATGGTATTTATACTTTATAGGGTGTTTAAAAAAAGGGGTTAATTCTTTTTCCTGTGTCTGATCTTCACTGCAACACCTTTAGTTGCAGATTTCATCTCTTTTCCACTGAGCACAGATTTACCCACGGCCACAACTTCCCCATCTCTAACTACAACAACTTCATCCATTGGCACAATATTCGGATCTGCATCAACAACTCCTGGGGTAAACAAGGTGTTGGTCTTCATCTCAAAATCAATTTCAACCCAGTTAACACCCATATCATGTACCCTCTCCCCACCTGGAAGGTTCAAGGAGTAAAGTCCAGTATCGAAGGACAGTGTTGCAAACTGTTCATGGTTGTGGATCATCTTACGTGTGAATCTTCCAACAGCTTTGGTTTCATCTGGTATGAAACTATCACCCTTTTAGTGTTGAACTGGTATCTTGCAATGGATCTGAAACCATTAATTCGTTTCTGACTGTTTTTGATCCTGGGATAATTTCTGATTTCCTTTTTGAGGTTGTCCATGGATTCCCATGAAGTTGGCCTACCATCTTCACATGTGTAAATGGCATCTTCAAGGTAGGCTTCACAAGCCTCCCTGTATCCACCTGAAACATGTGCAATCACATCTTTTCCATCCACGTAGTTTTTAAGACATTCTCCTGTGAGATCAATTTCTTCCTGGGACCAGTCTCCTGTGGTAGATGTGTCGTAGGATTGTATTGGATAGGTACGATCCATCTCACGTGGACAAACACCGAATGGTGAGGTTAAAATTGCCTCTTGAACACCCTTGGTCGCCCTCATAAATACAGAGTGGGACTTGGAATTTGAGTAGGGTTTTCTCATGCTGCATGGTAAAACCACGACCACATCACCCAGTGGTTCGAGCAAACTCATTCTTTCACGCCATCTGACCACTTCAGGCCGATGTAAAGATTCATCAATGGTACATGGTATTTTCATATTAAATTTTCCTCGTGTAAATGATTTTATTTTGTAAATGTATACTAGAAATTTAGTCAGTTCTATATTAATAATGTTCTTAAAAAACCTAAAAATAATCTACAGTATAAATATTTCTGTGGGGATTCAAGAAAAAATTTGGTAAAAAAACCCAATTAATGGCTAAATAAATGGAGTTTCAAAGATTTCAACCCATACGATCCATGGACTGCTCATGATTTGGGGAAATTTATCATTCCATTTGCCTGTAACTCCAGAGATCCGCTTTCAAGAAGTTCCAGTACAATTCCTTCGATTCTTTTAGCTGTAGCTCCTCTTGTAACTTTTATTCCAAACAACCTAGATGTTTGTTTAATAATTTCGGCCATTGGGGATGCATATTGGGTTTTTAACACTATCTGCACTGCTTTTGCAATCTCCTCATCACTTATGAGGTTGATCTTGGCCGGAGGATCAACAGAACGTCTTCGGACCCTTAGCACAGCACTTCGGGAGTAAACAAAATCATCCCTGATGATGATGTTTCTGTTCTCCTCTGCAAGCTGCACACCAGCCATGATAGAATCATGAATTCTTTTACCTGCCCTTTTAAGTCCCCAAACAACTCTTATACGTCTTATTATCTCTGTGATGTGTATTGGACCTTCTTCATCCACAATTTGCACCACTAGTCTCGCCATGTCATCCACAGATTTTTCATGGATCTCACCAGTCACAGGAATACAGAACTCTCTACATGGAACATAATCCACAACACTGTCTTCCTCATCTTCCACAAGATCCACGAACTCAACAGCTTCCTCTATAACGGGTTTCTCTAATTCTTCTTCAACATGGGCTTTGGAAACTTCTTCCTCTCCAACTTGTAGAGCATCGTCCACTGCCATGTGTTCGGTTTCCAAGTTTTGGGGTTTTGGTTCTTCAAATTCTGGGGAAGTTTCTGGTTCTTCGAACTTTGCATTTTCAACGATTTTGGAGTCTGCAATGATTTCAGGATCAGTTTCAGCAGATAATTCAGGTTTTAAATCCTCAGATTCCCACTTAACTGTTTGGGAACCGGTTTCTTCTTCAGGCAATGTTCTGTCCTCGGGGTTTCCAGTTCCTGTTCTTTCATATGCAGGTTCGTACTCTCCAATTGGTTTGACAGTTTCACTGTCATCTGGTGTTGTATCGAGTTTGACTATTGGCTTTAAGTCTTTCGCATTTTTAACTGCTTCCAATAACCGTTTTTCAGATTCTGCACGGTTTCTGTACCAGTCTGTTGACCATACTCTGTAAATGTGCCATTCTAAACCCTCGAGAATTTGCTGGCGGAGCCTGTCTCTGTCCCTGGCTACTGGTGAACTGTGGTATGTTTCTCCGTCACATTCGATACCCACCAGATATTTACCCCTTTCTTCTGGATCAACAACTGCAAGATCTATCCTGAAACCTGCACACCCGACCTGCTTGTGAACTTCGTAGTTGTGGGATCTCAGGAATTCGTAGAGGGAATCTTCAAATTCTGTGTTTAATTCGTCATCAGAATCGTATTTGGTGTCAAGCATCTTGGTTTCAGAGTACTTTAAAAATGATTTAAGGGCCCTGAGTCCGAATGGTGCATTTTCATTAAGATTAATCTCTGTGTGTCTGAAATTGGAGAATACAACAGTTTTTTCTCTTGCCCTGGTTATAAGCACATTTAAACGTCTTTCTCCACCTTCTCTGTTTAATGGTCCGAAGTTTAAACTCAGGTGTCCGTTTTCATCTTTTCCATACCCTACACTTATGAAGATCACATCTCTTTCGTCTCCCTGGATGGTTTCCAGGTTTTTAACGAAGAAATGTTCTTCAAGATCGTTTGAAAAGTATTTTTCAAGGGATGGATTCTGTCTGAGGTAAAGTTCTACCTCTTCAAGAATTGCCTGTTGTTGTTTGATATTGAAGGTTCCTATACCCAAACTCTTGGAGAGACCATGTTCTCTGTAGTGATCTCCAGCAGCTTCAACAACCCTTCTTGCTTCCAGCCTGTTGGACGATGTGTTACCACGATCGTAAACTGTGTCTTCCATATATTCAAACTTGAGTCCGAGGCTTTCAGTTTCATGGCACGGTGATGGATAGATAAGTAGGTTGTTGTCATAAAATTCCTGGTTGGAAAGTGCGATCAAAGATTCGTGCCTACTTCTGTAGTGCCATCTCAACATCTTAGTTGGGAACCTTCCCTTACACAGATGTAAAATACTTTCCATATCAGAGATTGATGCAATTTCATAGTCCTCATTCTCATCAGTCTCGAGTATAATATCAAAAAAGGTTGTAGGTGGAAGCTGTCTTGTATCACCCATAACTACAGCTTGATTAGCCCTTAAAAATGCTCCAAGTGAATCTTCTGGTTTGACCTGACTGGCTTCATCAAAGATAACCACATCGAACCTCAGGTCCACAGAATTTTTAGGGTCTATGAACTGGGCAATAGAAAGTGGACTCATCATGAAACATGGTTTAATTTTTTTAACCAGGGTACCTGCATTGGACAACAGTTTTCGTATGGGCATGTGCCCCCTTTTCCTGTTAAATTCACTGAGTAAAATTCCAAGCTCGGAAGTTCTAGAAACAGCAGTGTTGATGTGGGGTCTGTTGTAGGCTATCCTGTTTGAAATTCTTTTTCTGTTGAGTGAAATAATCTGCCTATCTAAATCAATGAATCTGCCGATTTTCCTCTCGTGAATTTCACCAATAAAGCTTGAAAGTATGTGATTTTCAAGAAATGCATTTCTTAGAAGATCGTCTGCAAAGTTAGCCTTTAAACATGGAATAATATCGTCTATATTAATTTTATCCGCCTTTATAAGCTCCACAATAGGCTGTGCAATTGGGCTTGGAGTTTCATTTAAAATGGCTGTTAACTGTGACCATTTCTGGAGTAGGGGCATTCCTTTCAGGAAATTTTCAATACGACTTTCCAGTTCGTGAAACCTCACAAACCTCATTTTAGCACCGAAGACAAGTTCCTCATCAATTTTGATGTAACCTTTTATTGCTTTGTAAACCTTTAAAAAGCTGCCATAGTCTTTGTTAAGTTTTTGAATGGTTCCATTGATGGTTGCAGTGTCTGGTCCGTCTACAATAATATCAAAGGTCCTTTCTGTTATTTTCCCTGTTTTCAACAGTTTTTTAACTGTTAAAACCCACTCTGCAAGCTCCTTAATTTTTTTAAGATCAGTTTCTGTACCCTTCCAATCATCACCAAAAACGGATTTAGCTTCAGAATTAAGATCCTCAAGTTTTTTCTGGAGTTCTTGACAGGATTTAAGGGTTTTAAGATCCTGGATAATTACATCATCCTCTTCAGGTACAGCGTCCCTGTAAAGTTTGGCTATTTTATCTTTGGACTTTTTATATTTACCTCTGAAACTTTTTAAGAATTTAGAAGAAGTTTCCTCGTAATCGTCTAGAAGGCTCTGGATATTGGTATTTAAAACTCCTTTGTTGAACCTCTTTTCTAGTTCTTTCCTGTTTGCATCGTACTCCACCATGATGTCTATGATGTGTATGATTTCACTCCTACCAATTTCCCAGACCGGGTTGAAAATTACTTCAGGATTGGTTGTGAGTGGATCTGCAATTAAAAGTGCTGTTTTGATGGAACTGTCAAGTTCGCTCTTATTTAGTGGTTTTCTAATGCCTGTTAATTCGATTAGTTCGTATAGATCTGCTTCCACATCGTTGAGTGTTAAAACAGCATTTTCAAGCAGTTCGGCAATGTCTTCACTGTCTGTGGGTAGTATGGTTCCGGGTTCTGTGTTGTACCATGCATTTTTAGAAATTGGTTTAAGGGGTGTTAGGACTTCTGTAACATTTTTCAATGTTGAAACAGCATTTTTCCAATCCTTTTGGGTGTAAGATTCAGGATTCTCTATGTGTGCCCGTGGAATATTTCTTTCAACCTTTTTGAAATGTTGAATAGCATCTTCCTTCATACCGAAGAGTTGGAATGGTGAAAAACCCGATTTTCCAATGGATGTGTGTAGAACTTCGTTGTACTGGTTGAGTTCAAGTTTCAACCTTTCAAGTTCATCAAATTCTTCATCCAATGGTCTTAAACGGTCATATTGACTGTAAAGAGTTCTTTCAAGTTCTTTTAAAACATTTTTCTTGTTGGATTTGTGACTGTGAAGCTCGAGACAAAACTCTCCCAGACCAATACTATCTAAACGTGTTTTAACAACTTCTAAAGCTGCCATTTTTTCACTTACAAATAGTACGGATTTACCGTTGGCCATGAGTTCGGATATGAGGTTTACAATGGTTTGGGATTTTCCTGTGCCGGGAGGTCCCTCAACAACCAGGTTCATTCCACATTTTGCTTCTTCAACCACGGCTATCTGTGAAGAATCTGCATCAACAACGTTGAAAACATCTTTACTATTCAGTTTCTTGTCAACATCTTCCTCATTAAACTCTGTTTTGTCAATGGATTCAACATCATCAAACAAGGTTTTTATTATGCTGTTCTCAGCAATGGAAACTCCGCCCCAGCTTGCAGGGTCCAGATCCTTGAACATCACGAACTTGGTGAAACTGAAGAAGTTGAGGTAAATTTCGTACACAACATTCCAATCTTTTTTAGGTTCTATTGCGTCGGAAACTGATTCGAAGTAGTGGTAAATCCCCTCTTTATGTTCTGGCATTTCAAAGCCAGGCAGTTCAACACCCTGTTCAAGCAGTTTTTCCTGGAGCGAAATGTTTGGAATGATGTCTTCACCAGTCCATTTGAGTTTGAAGGATCCCTTAACCTTCTTACGTTCCAGTTCAACTGGTATCAATATTAAAGGTGCCTTTCTCTTGGTTTCAGGGTCGTTGTTTTCAGTCCACTCCAGAAAACCAAGTGCCAAGTAGAGTATGTTGTAGCCCTGTTCTTCCAACACAGATCTGGCCTGTTGATTGATGTAGAACAATCTTTTTTGAAGCTCTTCAGCTTCATGATTGGTTTGAAGTAGCAGGTTTCTGTGTTTGCTTGAAACCTTGCTGTTTGGAAGGGTAACTTCCAGAGCAAAGATGCTTCCTTGTCAGTGATGTCTATGGGTTTAAGTTTTAACTCTTCTTCTCCCTTTTGTTCTTCAGGTTTTTGGGTTCCATCCAAATCTTTTTTAACAGGTTTTCTGGCCCTTGGAATGAACTGCATCTTCTTGTCTTCCAAGACCATGAGCTGATAGATCTCTGTTGGAATTTCATCCACAACTTTGATTGATTTGGCGAGGGGTTTGAAGTTTAAGAGTTTGTTTCGCATGGTCAAATCAAGCAAATTTTTTCTGAGTGCTCCTATCTTTGCTTCTGTGTTAATATTTGCTGATTCTTCCATCACAACTACTCCAACATCTTATCCAATTACAATTTATTCTTAAAAAAACTATCTTAGTCTTATATGGAATAAGTTTTTCTATTGTTGATTGTTTTCTGTTCAATATTCCAATGGATTAACCATGAATATCCAGAAACATGAAAAAATATCCAAATTAACCTTCAAAAATAATATCGTAAAAAATAGACAAAATTGAGATTTTGAATTTACAAAAAAATGAAAAAAATTTTTTATATAAGCGAGTTGGTGTTAATTTGGTTTACTTTTGGAGTTCTCCGTTTATCCATTTAACTCCAGTTATAACTGCCAGATCCCTGTTTACAGATACTAAATCTGATTTATCAAGTTTTGAAACATCATCCTTCCCCGTTATTCTGGTTAAATTAGCTATTTCCTTGGAGGATAGTTCTATGAAGTTGCTTAGTTTTTTAACACCTTCTCCTTGATCCACCTGTTTTTCGAGTTTGGGGTTTTGGGTTGCAATGCCTGTTGGACAGTTACCTGTGTAACACAACCTGTACTGTTCACAGTTAATTGCTATCAGGGCTGCTGTACCAATATAAACTGCATCTGCACTAAGGGCAAGACATTTAGTAAAGTCAGCAGAGCTTCGAAGCCCACCACTACCAATGAGTGAAACTTTTCTCTTTGGTTTTAATTTGTTCAAGGTTTGCTTTGCACGGGGTAATGCAGAGAAGATTGGTATTCCAACATTTTCCCTCACATACTTATCTGTTGCGCCGGTACCTCCTCCAAAACCATCAAGTGCTATGAAGTCAACTCCTGCTTCCACCAGTACCTTCACATCATCTTCAACATTTCCACAACCAATTTTTGCACCAATGGGTGCTCCTGAACTCATTCTCCTGAGTTTTAACACCTTCTTTTTAGATCCCTTGGTGTGAGTATGTCTGGATGGTGGGCTGGTGAGTAGGCTGGTTCACCATTTTCCAAGTTCCTCTTACTTGAAACTTCTTCAGTCATCTTCTCTGCAGGCAGGTAACTTCCCTTACCGGGATAGGCTCCCTGTCCAAATCTGATCTCTATTGCAGCAGCATTTTTTAAGATTTCGTCTTCAACACCAAACCTTCCAGTGGAGTATTGAACAACCATGGTCTTGGATCTTGCTAGTTCCTCATCAAGAACACCACCTTCACCTGAGTTAAAACCAACATTCAAGTTCGAAGCAGTTTTTGAAATCACAGATTTAGCACTCTTTGAAACAGCACCAAAACTCAGTCCAGATATCATTATGGGATTCGATAGTTCTAAAGGTTTTTTGGCATCTTTTCCAAGTACGATACTGGTTTTAACAGGGTCTGTTGTATTGAGGGGTAACTTCATGACTTGGGCGGGTACGAAGTAGAGGTCGTCCAATGAAAATGGGAGTTTTTTAAGGGAGCCCATGGATCCAATCACACTCTCACCAACCGCACTTTCATCCTTTATATCCACAATAGTCTGGTAGTGATCATCATCTTCATCTGAATGTTTTTTTCTCATGAAAATCTTGTTTTCACCGACCATATCCTTGTCACAGAAGTAAATACCCTTGAGATCATGTTCGAAGTAAATGGGACATGTATCGCAGATGCAAACTTCAATGTCCACATCACATTTACTTGGTCCCTTTCCACAGTAGAGAACTTCACCACCACATTTGTAGGGGTAGCTTGGACATAACTTACAGTGGCACTTAGCACGATTTTCAGGTGAATTTTTTATTTTCATTAATTTAGATTCCGAGTCTTGAACCATTTTCTACTATCTCCAAGTAAATTTGTTGGGTAAGGTTTCAAAAGAGTAATAACTTTGTATTTTTTTATACGAACCGTTTAGGATCTGTATCAATATCCACAATCACTGGTTTTTCAGATTTGAAAGCTTTTTCAACTGCAGCTGGAAGATCTTCGGGTTTTTCTACCTTGATGCCCATACCTCCACAGCACCTTGCATAGGCTGCGTAGTCCAGATCCTGGAGTTCTGTCTGCCAATTTTCGTAGCCTTCCATTTTCTGTTCTTGCATGATCATTCCCAACTGTTTGTTGTTGAATATGAAGACCTTGATTGGAAGTTGATATTTAACTGCTGTTAGGAAGTCTGCCATCACCATTGAAAATCCACCATCACCTGTGATACACACCACCTGTTTATCAGGGTACATGAGTTGGGATGTGAGTGCCGCTGGAAAACCAAAGCCCATAGAAGCCAGATTTCCCGACATGATCATTTTCTGAGTCTTTTTCATCCAGAAATTTCTTCCAAACCACCAGCAGTGCTCTCCAACATCGAGGGTAATTATTGCATCGGGGTCGATCATCTCATTCAACACACCCAATATGTAAGGTGCCCTAAGAGGAGTTTTATCAGACTCAAATTCCTGTTTAAGAAGTTCTATCCATTCATTTTTGAGCTTGGCCACTTCTTCCATGTAATCATTTCTTTCTGCTTCTTTCACAAGTTCTTGGAGTACAGGTAGAATTTCTGAACAGTTTCCAACTAAACCAACTTCCACTGGAAATCTTCGGGCTATCATAAGTGGATCAATATCTATTTGAACAGTTTTTTCTCTGGTATCTGGGTCATATCTGAAAATGATGATCCAATCACTATGAGCAGATCTGAATCGTCAACCAATTTGGTTGAGGCTGTTGATCCAATACCTCCATGGCTTCCAACGTAGAGATCTTCGTACTCGTCCACCACTCCCTTAGCTCTGAAGGTGGTTGTGATTGGTGCCTTAATTTTCTCAGCAAATTTTAAAAGAGCTTTACCTTGTTCAATTGAACCAAATCCTGCGATAATCACTGGTCTTTCAGATTTGTCAATAATTTTAGCTGCCCTTTCAATGAGGTATTTCGTGGGTTTGGTTGCCCTAGTTGGAAAATTTCCCTCAAATGGAACTAGTTTGGTTTGGTGGTCCAACTTCTGGACATCGTTGGGAATTCCAATATGAGAAACTCCCCTTTCAATCAACGAATGTTTAATTGCCAGGGTAGCAAGGGTGGTTGTCTGATCCCTGGACATAAGAATCTTGTTAAAAACAGTTAAAGGTTCAAAAAATGAGTACTGATCTATTTCCTGGAACGATCCCGGACCAATTAACTGTCTTTTCACCATTCCAGTGAGTGCAACCACTGGAGAATGATCTAGTTTGGCATCGTAGAGACCAGTGGCGAGGTTGGTTGCTCCAGGACCAGCAACAGTTAAACATGCAGCAACGTTTCCTGTGAGCTTACCATAAGCTGAAGCCATAAATGCTGCGGTTTGTTCATGTCTAACTTGTATAAACTCGAGTTTTGGATTGTTTTTTATGGCATCCACCACACCCAGTATTGATGTTCCGGGAATTCCAAAAACATGTTTAAGACCTAATTCTGCCATCTGACCAACCAAGATATCTGAAACACTTTTATCACCCTTTAAATGTTCAGCAGACTCTTCTTGTAACGGTACAAAAACAGATTTAGGGGAGTTACAGACTGGACATCTCCAGTCCTCAGGCAGTTCCTCAAACTTATCAGATTCAACATCTTCATCATAAATGTAGTTACAGACTGTGCATCGATATTTGCCCATTTAAACACCTTTCACCTAAAAATAAATTAAATATATCTACACCTATTTATGAATTCCAAACTAAATAAAATCTTGTATTATGGGTTTAGAGGGGTTTTTTTGGTGATAAAAACTGGAAAAATTAGGATTTAATTTTTTATGATACAAAGTACAATAGATCAGACATGGAAAATTTCAAGGTGAACAGAGGATCAGACAACCGAACATTTATTGAAACACGATCCTACAAAAATCTTCACAAACAATTGAAAACAATTAAAACCCGACATGGAAGAATAATTCATGTGGTGGGTGCACCGGGAACAGGAAAATCATCAAACATCTACGCAGCAATTGAAGGACTCGGATTAAACTGTTACGATCTCGAATTTGGACTCATGGATCCCCATGCAGATGCGTCCAAACTCATGGACCAGATATACCATGATCTGAAGAGGGGTTTAAATGCAAGATCCAAATCAGAAATTTATCATGATCTAGCAAGTTTCGATGCCCTTGTCATTGCAGACAAATTTCATGACGCACATCTAATGAACACTGAAATGGTTGGGTACAGTTTATGGGCAAAAACCAAAGGAATGGGTTCACTTAAATTTTATCTACTATGCATGAAGGAGTACCTTCTAAACAGGAAGAAGTACAAAGAAATTAACATAATTATTCAAACAGCTTGGACTGTGAAGTTAAACAGTGAGAAGAAGGATTTTTTACGGACTTTGGAATTATGTCCAGGTTTGCATTGGCCCTGTTGAGGCTGTTTTTTGAAGTTGTGGAGATAAGGTACAGCCGTGAAGAAACTGTTGAAATAGTTAAAAGCCATGTTGATGCGGACCAAAAGATCATCGAAGCCTACATAGATAAATTTGGTAACAAACCAAGGTTGGTGTGCCAAGCCATAGAGCACGAGTCCTAAATAAATTATGGATCATTTTCCATTAATCCAAAATTTTATAAAAAATTATTAATGTTAATTATCTTCATAAAGTTATATCCTTAAAACAAATAGTAGCCCATCCAAAATTTAAGGAATAAACAGATGGGTAAACTTATATAACACATTTAAATGAATTCCAATGGTTCTGTGTTAAATTTCATTCATGGCATGGATTTGTCAGTAAAAAAATAATTATTCCCGATACCATGATTAAAACTCTTATAAAGTCCACAAGAATTAGTTGGGCCGCAAAAAATGTGAACATGTACCTTCTGGTTTTAACATACGCCTACTTTGCAGATGCGTTTATAAGCAATCCCCTTGAAATACTCGAAGGCTTAATTCTAGTATCTGCTCTTTGGGGAGCTCTGTACAGTCTAAACGATCTGACTGATATTGATGAGGATATGAAGGACACCATGAAACAGTCCAGACCATTCATACAGGAACATGTTGAGAAGAAATGGATAATCGCATTTTGCTCGGTGATCATCGGAGCTGTTTTTGTAGTTTCAATTTTAACACTGCCCATGGCATTCACAGTGATAGTTCTGTTGATGTTTTTAAATCAGGTGTTGTACACTGTACCTCCAATCAGGCTTAAGGACACGGTACTTGCACCATTTTTCAGCACAGCAACCAATTCAGTGCTTAGAATGGCTTCATGTGCAGTTTTACTGGGAAGTATTGCCATAGTACCTTGGAGTGTTTACCTGTTCATGTACGTTGGAAGTATGGGCACCTACATCATGTACAAGTCCAAACAAAAACTGGCCAGCGTGTTAACAGCCATAACGGGGATTATACTCTTGTATGCATTTATTAATGGAGATATGAATCTGATACAGTTTGCTGTGGCAGTTCTACCAGCATCCTTTGCAACGTTACCTTTGTACCTGTCCCTTTTCACACAGAAGGACAAAATGTTCGATATTGCAGATGTTTTGTACCACCAAATTGCCATGATCTTCTTCTTGGTATGCATATTTTACATACTATTTTTCCATTCAACACCAGTCTAAAACTTGAATGCAATTGGTTTAGGATTTAAGATCTCATTTAACTGATAGGGGACATTGGAATTGCTTTTTTACCTAAAAAATGGTCCAGATCTAGGGGGAAATTATCTAAAAAAAGAAAAAAGAGAAGGGGATTTATTTAATATTTATTTGTTTTGAAGTTTAGTACGTATTTGCTGTTTTTGTTTCCTGTTGTGCCTTTGACTGCGTTGGTTGGTATGTATACTTGGTAGTTGTTGAGGCTTAGTCTGTTAGTTGTTATGAGTGTTACATTGTAGGTTCCTGATGTGGTGTAGCTATGTGTTGGGTTTTGATTTGTTGATTTTCCACTGTCTCCAAAGTCCCAGTTCCAACTGTTTGGACTGTTACTGCTTGTGTCGTTAAATTGTACAGCGAGTGGTGCACTTCCATGTGGTTGTGTTACTTGTGAAGTTTGCAACTGGTGCATCTGCTGCACTTACGGCCCTTGCTCCTGAAATACCGAAAAAAAGAGCAAAAACCATTAATAAAATTAATTTGCTTTTGTTATTCCTGAACAAATTTTATTACCTCCCTATTTTGTATTAATCACGTCTTGTTAAGATCAAAAAAGTTAATGATCTATAACATTAACTCATCAAGTTATATTTAGATACATGTCGATCTATTCGAAAAATAACAATTAAAAATATGTTAAAATGATCAAATTGGTGATAATTTGCACAAACAATTAGATCTAAATGTAGATGAGTGCATTTCAAGGTAAAGAGAATACAGTAAATAAAGAAATATCATTTAAAATAATCAATAAAACTTGATTGATCCTTAAGTTACAGTCAAGAACTATTGATAAAAAGAAGGTTTGTAGAACAGCTTAAAATTTAATTCTAGGGGATAAAAAAGAAGAATAAAAAAGTGGTGGGGAAATTTAATTAGAAAAGTTTTCCCAGTTTTAGCAGGGCCTTAGGTGAAACTTTTATGAGGAGTTTCACGAGTTCGGATGTGCTTATTTTTTCAAATTCATAGTCTTTGAATGCATCAGCAATTGAATCAAGTTCCTCATCTGAAAGGCTTAACATGTACTCTTTGGTTTTGAAGTATTTGTGGAAGGAATCTCCAATTTCTGTTTTACATATTTTTTCGTATTCTTTCAACCTTTTCTTGGAACAGTCTCCCTCTTTAATTGCTTGGGCTGCCACTTCACCTGCGTACTTACCTGCTTCAAGTGCTGTGATGATTCCTCCACCTGTGAGTGGGTTTACGTGTCCTGCTGCATCTCCAACTATCATGACGTTGTCTTCAACTAGTTCCTTGACCATTCCTCCAACTGGGTCTCCGCCTATGTTGAGTTCGACTGCCTGTGCATTTTGGGTTGCTGGACATTTTTCAACAAATTCCAGGAGGTGCTGGTAGGCTGATTTATCTGTTACTGTGTTAACTATTCCGAGTCCCACATTTGCTATGTCGTCGCCCTTAGGGAATATCCATGCGTATCCTCCAGGTGCAACACTTCCGAAGTAGAATTCGATGCAGCCAGGGTCTTCCATTTCAACTCCTGCCATTTCAAACTGAATTCCAGATTCCATGTTTTTAGGTTTAATAACAGTTTTAAGTCCTCCCCATCTTCCAACACGGGATTCAGGACCATCTGCTCCAACAACGATCTTGGCTTTGATCTCGAAGTCTTCTCCCATATTTTCACAGCTGACTATGTAACCATTGTTGTCCTTTCTCATGCCCCTTGCGAGGGTTTTGATCATGATGGTTGCACCGGCCCTTGCAGCGTCCATTGCCATGAATTTGTCGAAGACCTTTCTCTCCAATATGTAACCTGCCTCTGGAAGTTTGACCTGGTCATCATTTAACCATACGTCGGTACCGTTTGGGCTGACAAGTCTAACTCCGCTCAGTTCCTTGGTAACCCATCTGCTGTTTGGTTCTATTCCAAGTTTTTTCAATCCTTCCTTGGAAACTCCTTCTGCACATCGTTTTGGTGCTCCAATTTCGGATTTTTTATCCATAAGTATAACTTTTGCACCGTTTTGTGCAGCGTATTTAGCAGTGGATGATCCTGCAGGACCTGCTCCAATAACAAGAACGTCTGTCTCTATTAACTTCATAATTATACATCTCCAGTAAAAATTTTATTCTTCTTTGTCCAAAGCGTTAATAGGACACACGCTTACACATATCCCACAGTCTTTGCATCCTTCTTCGTTAAAAATTAAACTTGTCTCACGGACTTCTATTAATGCACGAGGACAAACTCCTGCACATTCACCGCAGTACATGCACCATTCATTAACTATCATGTTTGATTACACCTACATTATTATTTTATAAATTTATCAAGCATTTTTTTTGAATTCTTATAATATATTTATGGATCTACTAATAAGGACCAACACTATTTTTAGAAATCAAAGCTCTTTAAATTAAATTAAAAAATTTTTTATATATTATTTAATCTCTTTTAGCATAAAGGTTACCCTAGTTCAGGGTCATATCCAGATTTTTCTAACAACTTTTAATCTATTTTCACCCAATTTTTAGTTAAACAAATTCGCACTAATCCTATGATTAATAATAACAAGTTTTATATATCTTAAATTTTCCATTATAACTTAACAATTAGTTTTACCTAAATTGGGTTAGATTAGGAAGAGTTTCCATGAGGAGTACTATATAATGTTTAAACAGCATCCAAAGGGATTGTACTTGCTTTTTACCACTGAGATGTGGGAAAGATTTAGTTACTATGGTATGAGGGCAATACTCTCCTTGTACATGATAAAGGCATTGTTTTACAGCACAGCATTCACATCCAGCATATATGGATACTACACGGGGCTGGTTTATCTGACACCTCTAATTGGAGGTTACATCGCAGACAGGTACTGGGGTAACAGGAAATCAATAATCACTGGTGGTTTTTTAATGGCTATGGGCCAGTTTTCACTTGCCATGAGTAGCTACCTTTACATACCCCAAGCTGCTGGTACAGTCAACAGTTTCTTTGTTTTTAACCCTCAAACTGAATTCTTCCTGATTGGTTTGTTCCTACTGGTTTTTGGTAATGGATTTTTCAAACCCAACATATCATCCATGGTTGGATTTCTCTATTCTGAAAATGATGGAAGGAGGGATTCTGCATTCACCATATTCTACATGGGAATCAATCTCGGAGCACTGATATCTCCACTTTTAATAGGAGGATTTGCAGACACAGGAGATCCAACCAACTTCATGTACGGTTTCTTAATCGCAGGAATAGGAATGCTATTTGGGTTGGTGGTTTTTATACTGGGAAAGAACAGATTTTTAGTGGATCCCGAGGGAAGATCAGTGGGTGTGATTCCAAACCACAAATACGATCCAGATGGCTGTACAAAGGCAGATGACACACTCACACGGGTGGAAAAACAGAGGATACTAGTCATATTTATCCTGGCATTTTTCGGAATATTCTTCTGGGCAGCCTTTGAACAGGCAGGAGTGTCATTAACCTTTCTGGCAGAGCAGCACGTGGATCGCATGGTAACAGCCCTAAACTTCAACATACCTGCAGCATGGTTCCAATCTGTAAACCCACTTGCAATACTCCTCTTTGCACCAATCTTCGCAGGATTATGGCTTAAACTAAAGGACATGGGAAAAGAACCATCCATACCTCTTAAAATGGCAACTGGACTGCTTCTACTATCCTCGGGATTCATGCTCCTGGTGTTTGCAACAGGATCCCTGGATCATGGGGCAGCAAGCATCAGCCCACTCTGGTTAATAGCCGTGTACGTACTATTTACATTTGGAGAACTGTGCATTTCACCGATAGGTCTGTCAATGGTCACAAAACTTTCACCTAAAAAATTCACATGCCTACTCATGGGTGTTTGGTTTTTAACGAGTGCCGTTGCAAACATACTTGCAGGACAGATAAGCACACTATATCCAGACCCCTCATTACCAACGCCCCACCTGCTTGGAATGCCCATCAATAGTTTCACATCATTCTTCATGATATTTGTGGTGATGTCCCTCATAGCGGCTGTGATACTATTCCTAATCCGGAAAAGACTCGAAACCATGATGCACGGGATAAGGTAGGAAACTTGAATCATTCAATCCATAATTGTCAGTTCCATTCATGCAGTTATTTCATATTGATTGTTAATTATCAATTAATAGGATTTTAACTCTTATTTGACAATTCTCTTACTTTAGAACTAGGAATGGTGAATTGGTAATTTTATCATTCTAGTTTTTTTGAACAGTTTACTCATGCAGTGTGTAGTTTTTAATGATTATACTCGTTAGTTGAGCTGCTAGAATTGCTAGGGTACTTCCCATATACAATATGAATGCTATTATATATCCAAACCTGTTACTTAGGGGAATTAATATAAAAATAGAGCCTGGAATAGCAAAGATAAATGTAAAAAAGATTGTTTCTACAATTACATCGTCCAATTCATTACTTTCGTTGAACATAAGTGAAATAAATAAAATTAATGAAAATACAAATAATGGAGTTAATATCAGCATATTGGTTCCTAATTTGTATGAAACTATGGGGATAGCTATTAAAAATAAAATTCCAAATCCATAAATATAAGATGAAGGTGAAAATGAAAAACAGTCAGCACCAAGTTTACTTGTAAAAGTTAGGAGCCCTTCTCTAGACATTTCCATGTTTATGTCATTTTTTGTATTGTTTTGTGAATTCTTATTTTCCTGTAAATATTCATTTTCTTGTAAATATTGGTTGTTTAATTCTTTTTTTCTTTTAAAGAGAGCAGAGATTTATCACATTTTGAACAAAACCTTGATTCACTATGATTTAATGTTCCAAAAGACCTACATTTTTTTAATTCTGCATTATTGTTTAAATCTATGTTGTAATCAATGATTTTCTTTATTTCATCATTTGTTTTTAATTTGGGCTCATATCCCAACAGATTTTTATCAAGAATCTTATCTGGAATAAAATCTTCATAATATTCTAATTTACCACCGCATTGACAACAATCAAAATCAGATAATAATTCTCCTTTTTGAAGTTCATAGTAACCCCCACACTTTTCACATATCAAATAACCCATCAAAAACCACCTATATACGGTTATCAATTGTTATATACTATATTAATATTTATTCTAATAATCTTTAATACAATATTTTGATATCCTAAATGTATGGGAATAAATTTTTAAGTGTGCATGTTCTAAATTGGTTGATAGATTTTGGTGATATGATGAAAAGTGAATTTGTAACTTGTCTCAATTGTATAGATGGTAGAGTTCAACTACCTGTAATCAACTGGATATTAGAAAATTATGATGTAAAATACGTGGATATGATAACATCACCTGGAGTAAATGGTGTACTTTCAGATAAGAATAATGATGCAGACGATATTTTTGAAAAACTAACATTTTCTAATGAGGGACATTCAACTGAATTAATATTCATTGTTGGACATCATGATTGTTTGGCAAATCCTGTAGATGATGAAATACATAATAAACAGATAATTAAATCTGTGGAACGTATCAAGGAATCATACTCTGCTTCTACTGTAATTGGATTATGGGTAGATAATGAATTCAATGTCTATGTTGTTTATGAATTATAGTATCATTTTTTTGGCAATGTTGTAAAATTAATATTGTTTAATTAATTGAACCCGATTTTATTTATTTATTCATTCCATTAATAATTATTATAAAATTAGTAGGACATTATAACGAATAAGTCCTTTTAAGTATGTTTTTGATAGTTTACTAAAATGGGTAATATCAATGAATCTAATAATTAGATCAGCAACAACGAACATATTCTTAAATATAATGACTTGTTAGAATAAGATTAACTCTAATATTAGGGGATTATGTTTTGAAAAGAGATAGTAGCAAAAGATTTATTTTAGTTATGGGAATTGTTTTCATACTTGGTGGTTTAAACTTGATTTATTTATACTCATTTTCGCATACAAAAGAATATTTGGCTGTCGCAATAATTAATTTAGTTATTGGATTAATTTTTATAATTTCAAACAAAAAACCCAAACTCCAGAAAATATTGATCAAGAATTAACTAATTAATTTGATGCAATTTAAAATTAGGATATATCTTCAAGATCCTTTTTTCAATGTCGAAAAAATTATGTTAATATTAATTTTTAAATTAGTAGGATTTTATAACGATTAAGTCCTCTTTAAGCATGTTTTTGATAGATTTTACTGTATCGATGGTAGAGTTCAACTACCTGTAATCAACTGGATACTAGAAAATTACGATGTCAAATATGTGGATATGATAACTGCGCCAGGTATGGATGGTATACTCGCAGATAAGAATAATGATGCCTATGATATTTTTGAAAAACTAGCATTTTCTAACGAGGGACATTCTACGAATAAAATTTTTATTGTGGGGCATCATGACTGTTTAGCAAATCCTGTTGAAGATGAAACACATAACAAACAAATAATTGAATCAGTAAAACGCATCAAGGAATCATACTCTGCCTGTGATGTAATAGGTTTATGGGTCGATGATGAATTCAATGTCCAAATTGTTTATGAATTGTAATACCATTAATTTCTAATTTTTTATGATTTTATATTTTTTTACATGTTCATATTCTATCGATTCATTATTTTTATATAGAATAT
This sequence comes from Methanobacterium sp. ERen5, assembly GCA_024167805.1. Taxonomy (GTDB): domain Archaea; phylum Methanobacteriota; class Methanobacteria; order Methanobacteriales; family Methanobacteriaceae; genus Methanobacterium_B. Next base: position 1,844,316 of record CP099988.1, read on the forward strand.
GGGCAGTTTTTCATTAATTGAAATCAAATAACCACAAATATGCTGGAAAGATCACATAATCTCAGTACTCTGGTATGTAAAATAAAGCAATGGAACGGGCAAGGAACATGGAGAAATATGGGCCGATGAGTAATATACTCAATATTTTAATTATAATAGGGTTAATCGGTTGAAGGAGAAATATAAAGGATATTATACTCATTATGATTATATAGATAATTCCCGTTAGTATATACCATTTTATAAGATTTCCCCAACCTATTACTGAGATTTCTTCAAATATTTCATGAATTTTATAGGCTGATTTAAGATCTCCCTCATCCAGCACCATATTTGCAATTGCCATCAACGCTATTGGAGTTATAATAATGGCGTATAGGAGTCCAATAGGGCATAAAATTCCAAAAAGAGGTTGATAAGTATGCTCTGGGCGAGAAGCAATTTCTATAGTAAACACTGAGTTTATAAAACTATTGATGCCCTGCCATAGTACTGAACTGGGTTCAGGAATAAAATCAAATACATTATACCCAAAGTTTAATGTTTTTCCACCAAAAAGTAATATAAAGTCAATTATTATTAGTAGGACCGGTATTAGGTAAACAATGTAAGCTAGGTAAACTTTAACGCCGTCTACGCCCATATCCTGCCAATTGTTAAACTCTGGAAGTTCATCTTTACCATCAAAAGTCGAATTTATGATTCTGAAGATATAACCATTAACAAAAAACCCAACTACGAATGCAATTCCAATTAAAAGAACCAATAAATATACATTTTTTTCATGGTGTGCAGAAAAGTTTAATATATAAATTATTATGAATATTAATCCTAATATTAAAAATTTCTTATAATCTGAAAGTGGATACTTTAAAGAATCCTTTATTATTACCCTCACTTTCATAATATTCACTCATAGCTTTAATATCATATTTAATCACATATTTGATATTACTATTATTTAAAACCATTTAAAATAAGACATACCAATAAAATCTCATCACACTAACTGCCTCAAAGGTTTAGCTAGCACTTTTGAGGATGATTTTCGCTTGAAAAGATAAAGATTAATTTAAAATCAAAAAAATATTTAGAAATATGAATTTTCAATCTGTTTCTTCATGTTCTTTACTTACAAAAACGTGGCCGCACTTGCTACAGGTGAGTGATCCTGTTTTTGCATGGGCATGAAATTCAGAATCCAGATCCCTTTTCAATGTTTTGTCTTTACAACCACATTTTGGACATTTTTCATTCAGCTTACCAAGATTCATTTTATTACATCTCTCCTTGTTCACTTATTATGTTGGAGAACATTCTAACTTTTTTTGTACAAAAAGATTTATGGATATAAAATTAGTTTAAATTAGTTTCAGATTGTTTTTTTAATCTTTATCGGGATTCTTTGAGCATGAGGTCCATGATGCTGTATTTGGTGGATTTTGAGGGTTTGGAATTTCCCATGAGTGATCCTGATAACATTTCCTTGGTGGCCATGTCTGTAATTTCTTTGAATATTCTTTTATAAGCTGTGCAGTGTGGATCAACAGCTTCAACCTTGGCATCTGTTATTGCCAGGGCGTTGTATGGACACCCTCCCTGCAGAACTTTACGTAGTTACATCTTTTACAGTCTGTATCAACGAACTCTTTAAATTCCATCAAGAGTTGCCATGGTTTGGACTCTGCAAGATCATCCAGACTGGGATTGTCGTGAACATTTCCCATTATGTAGTCAGGCATTCCCACAAATCTGTAGCAGGGATAGATGTTTCCGTCGGGGCCTATGGCAAAGGTGTCGCCCATACAGTCTACAAATGTGCATACGGTACCCCTTCTTCTAAATACGCTCTTTGCAAGGTTGTCAATATTCATTATTTCAACTTCATCCATTTTGTCCAGGTACTCTTCAAGTAGGTAAACCAGAAGTTCTCCATAATCTTCGGGGGACAGTGCCCATTCATCAGGATTATCATCCCGCATGGATGGTAATGATGGGTGCAGTTTGAGTGTCAGATCATTTTCAAGGAAGTAGTTTAAAATAGCTTCCTTGTGTTTGATTGAGTGGGATGTGAATGTGCAGATAAAACTAACCTTTAAGTTATGTGCCCTGGCAATTTTGCATCCTTCCATGGTTTTTTGGTAGTAACCTTCACCCCTTTGATAGTCGTTTAACTCTTCAGGCCCATCTATACTTGAACCAATGGGTATGTTGTAGGTACTGAAGAGTTCTGCAAGGTCATCAGTCATGTTCCAGAGGTTGGTCTGAATTGCAAGGGCTGGTTTTAAATGTTCAAGTTCTGTCTTGATGAGGGGTAGTGCTGTTTGAAAAAATTCTAAACCCGCAAGCAAGGGTTCTCCACCATGGAACGTCACTGTAACACTATCTTCACGAAGGGTTTTAAGCCAGTTAACTGTTTGTTTCAATGTATCAATACTCATAAGCTCGGAACCTTCCTCTGAACTCCAACAGTAACCGCAGTTAGATGGACACCCAAGGGTGGGTACAAGCATCACATGAAAAACCATACACAAACACCTTTTTAATTGTAAAAAATTTTTTTTAAGTCCTAGATGCATTGAAGAAATTATTTTTTAGATTCCTTTCTGGAATCTTCATGGGATTTGTCTGTATCATTTCGTTTCAAAAACCTTCCAAACAATCCTTGACCAGATTTTGTGTTTGAATCTGTGCTTTTAAGTTCTCCAAGCTCCTTTTTTGAAGCTTGGTATTTGACCTTCAGATCTTCATGGTCAGCCAACAGTTTTTGATACTTGGTTTTAAGTTCTCCAATATTGTTCGGGGCAGGATGATTTTTTATGGATTCTAAATCTGCAAGTTTCGCTTTTAAAACTTTAAGCTTCTTTTTTGTTCTGAAACTGTGGAAATAAGGTTTCTGTTAGTGTACTTCAATTCAAGATTTTTAGTTTCAATGGTTTTCAAGTCGCTTTCAAGTTTAGCTATAATCTCATCCTTTTCATAATCTAAAATTTCAATCAGCCCCAATAATAAATTCAATCCTAAAAAATTCAATTCTCAATCAAAGAAATTAATCATTAAAAATTCTATGAATATTTAAAATTAATATATTTTTTCATTTGAACATTAAAATTAAAGTTGAGCAGGGAATTGTAGGTTTAAAACCCATAATAACCCTGCAAATATAGAAATCGAAAGGTATCTATTGTTGTAAATACACGCCTCCTTTCAGACTCTAAATTTAGGTTACTACTTTCTCAATATAAATAGTTCCGATCAAAGGATGGATCACAATGGTTATATGAAGTTATTTTACACTTTTACAGGAAATATTTATAATGCCCCACTACCTGTGAAAATTAATTATACCCCTATAAATTGGTGTACACACTAATTTAATCTATTTTAATGGGCAAAAAAATTAAATGACTGTGCAGGTTTAAATTTAGTATTAACTATCTCTTAATTTATGGTTTGAACTTTCCATTTTCACAGAAGTATCTGTTATTTTCAAATTTATCTAGGGAAAATTCCATCCAAACTGGGCATTCATCACATTTACATATTTCATGTGTGTCAATGTCTTGACAAACAGCTTTTCCAGTTGAACAGTAAAGTCCTGGAACCTTGTCTGGACCCATCATCATTGGACTGTCAAGGTCCTGATTTTTAATTAAAAGCATCAACTTTTGCTTGTCCTTTGCACACTCACTTCTCTTTTGCACATCACATACACTACATAGACATCGGTTGATATTTTCCATGCTGAATTCAATTTTCTGCATTTCAACTCCATGATCAATGAATAATTTATTGATACTCGAATCAATGTGTTCATCAATTATTTATGAAGTCCAGAGAACAAATTTTTTTCGATCAATTCTTTTTGAAGAATATTATATCCCTGAAAACTAAATTGTTATATTGAAGTAACTTCCAATTAGAGATATTGTCAATAAAAATATTGCCGGGATAGTCTAGTCTGGTAAGGCGCAGGATTCGAAATCCTGTTGAACATACGTTCGCCCTGGGTTCAAATCCCAGTCCCGGCGTTCAATCTAAAAAGGGTTGGCAATCAAATAAATAGCTATTTATTAACATTTCCCTGAACATTTTCCTGTTTTTCAATTTTCTCTAATTCTTCACAACTGTCCTCTAAAATCTGGGGGATTCCAGTTTAATTTGGATATTTTTTTATATTTTGAAATTAAAAAATAGTATATGAATTGATTTTAGTTATTGAAACTTGGAATCTTCTAAGTTCTATGGTTTTAAAAAATTTTGTGAGAAACAATGGATAAAATGGGGGAATTGAATGGGATTTAATATGAAAAATTTGATTGTTGTGGTTTTATTGGTTGCAGTTTTAGTTGCTGTTAGTGGTTGTACATCCAACACCAACATGACCAACAACTCAACAAACAACACTAACAACGTGGTTGTAAACAACAGTACACATCACAACACAACCAATTATATCAGTGCCTCAAAGGCTAAGGAAATAGCTCAACAGTACACAGCTATGGGAGTTACATTGGGTGAACCAACTTTAACCACTTACAATGGTGTTAAAGTTTGGAAGGTTCCTGTGAACACCGTGGGTACAGAAGAGCAGGTGGATTTCATTTATATAAATGCTGTAACAGGTAAAAAGGTTCAGTAAAAATATAATATTTCCATAATAGTAGTTTAACTGCCGTTTTTTTCAAAAAATCCTTTTTTTTTATGTTGTTTCAGTATCATATCCATGTAGTTTTTAGTAGAACCAGTAAGGCACCGAATTCTATTATGCTCAGACTCAGCACTGGGAATCCCATTCCTGTACCGTGAAATCCTTCTCTAGCTAGTAAGAAGAACATGAACAGGATGTTTTGCACTATGAGTAGTGTTGCAAATATGATGAGGCCTAATGTGAATTGAGATTTTAACTTTCTGTAACTTGTTACGTAAGTGAAGAGTAAAATCAACAAAAGTCCTATGTTTGCTGCACAAACTGCTGCTGCAATTACTGCTAAGCTGGGATCGTCAATAAAGGAGTTTCCATGTTCTTTCCCTTTAAAACTGCTATTTTCTGGAGGTCCATTAATTTCCATATTTAATCACCTATTATTTTTCTTCAGTTTCATGCCAAATACTCTGGAAAAGTTCATAATTTTCTTCCATTGATGATGAAAGGAAGTACATGGTTCCATATTTTTCTCCAGATGTAGTTATTACGTTGTTATCTTCCAAGACTTTTATATGATGCCTTACAGTTTTATAATCTAGATCTAATTTTTCGGATAGCTGATGGGCATTGTAAGGTCTTTCATGTAGAAGGCTTAAAATCCTTGCTCGATTTATTCCTCCCTTAGTCCCAGCTATAAGCCACCAAAGTATTTTTTTCATAGGCATCACCAAATAGTCAATGGGTTTTTAAACCATTGTAAAACTAAGTTTTAATAATTGACTTGGATATACTTATCTGTTTTTGTATGATTATTTTGGTGATTATTCCTACAGGGTTTAACTTATTTTAGGTTTTTTTAAAGATCCAAATATTTTAAACATTCTTTTCAAGGGTTTTCTGTAGATGTGCATATGGATCAAAACAGCAATAACCATTAAAATGGATACTTCTGCGTGCCAATAATCAATACTCGGATTTAAAGCAGTTTTTATCCCCAAGTTAATTAGAAGCAAAAGTAATGCTCCTGTGAAACCTGTACCTACAAAACCCGCTGTTAAAACCATGTTCCATATACGCCGGTGCTTTTTTGGCTTAATATTCCCTTGGAAAATAGGAGATGTGTGAATAGGTAAATTCCTATGATGATTAAGCTCATAGGCATCACATTGAAATCCGCACCATCTGAAAAAGTAGAACCATCACCACCGTTGTGGGAGTCTGGGCTAAGAGTGGAATTTGAATCGTCAGAGCTGTTATTTGTTGATGAACTGTTGTCTGTTGTTCCACTGCTGGTGGATGTTAAGGTTCCAGTCTGTGAAAGATCACAGATTCCATCTCCATTCAAATCTGTGTAACGTGGGCACTGGCCAGGATAGGGATCGTTCACCAATCCATATGGACAGCCAGCAGCACAAGAACCTGACATGGTACCTAATGCAATTGCCGGAACTGTTAAAGCAGCATTAACCACTTTTTTATTCTTTAAAATATTGTATAACTGTTGCTTCATCTTCTTAAACTCCCACATTTAGATTTAACATTTTTTTGTGGAATTCCAGTAGGTGTGGATGTGGAACAGCCCTACAAATATCATGGTAATACCAAATTCAACATGCCAGTAAAGTAACTGGCCATTTACAGGAGAGCTTAATCCTAGATCCATTAAGATCACCAAGAAAAACCCTCCCAAACCTGAAACCAGAAATGTTAACAGGATTGCAAGGTTCCAAATACTAATATGGGTCCTTTTTTTAAGTAAATTCTTTTTATAACCTGTATAAGTCACTAGATAACCGATAATTATGGGAATTGATGGTATCAATGTTTCATAGCCCATCTAAAACCCTCCTTTTATACTTGATTTTTTCTTCAAACTACTGTGTAATATAATATAATTTGGCTTTAACAAAAGTAGTTTTTCCAGATTTACACCCAATTTACACCCAAACTTCGAAGTATCCAGAGTTTTAAAAAGTATTGGAGAAAGATTTAAACCAGCATTACACCATTTTAAATCGTTTATTTAAATTTCATGAAACAAATAACCTGGTTTATGTTGAATCAAAAACTTGAAATGGAAACTGGTGCAAAAATAATAATTAAATCATAGAAAAAAATGACGGTCCATGGAGGTTTTAAAGTTGGTGGAAGTTCAAATATTGGAATTTGGATATTCGTTAGAAAAGGGTAGACATTTCATAAGATTTTTAGTAAGTGGTTTAAAAGACAAAGACACCGAAAAGATAGTGGGAATAGTGGGCCAGATTCCTGAGGGCAGTTTCAAACGATTCCAAACATGGAACACAGACACAGGACTAGAAATATATGAACTGTTCCCAGCCAAGGAATATCCATTTAATAAGGAAATACCTTCACCTGAAGAATTCAAAGCAGTTGAAAAGAATGTTGAAGGATTTTTAGAACAGTTCAATTAAAACCAAACCTAAACATCAACCTTTTTCTGGTTACCGGTCCGTAATAAATCCAATTAGTCTGTTTGTTGCATATTTTTTTTAATATTTGGCTATTAAAATCAAAAATATACTCATTTTTTCCTTAAAATTTCAAAAAAAAGATTGGAAAAAAATAGGGATCAAACTTATAGATCAAATATGATCTAAAGTTGATACATTTACTTTCCCTTGGATTTCTCTAAATTTTCAACCTTAACTCCATCATTTTCATGGCTGTACTTATCCCCTCGAAGTGCGGATAGTACTGCGGCTGTTCCTGTTAACAATGCACCCATGTAGAAAGAAATTTGTAGAGATGGCATGAAAGCAGTTGCAAATGTTGTTGGGAACCATGTGGTACCAGTTAATGTACTCAAAGTTGCTGGGGGAATATTGGTAACTGCAGGTGCTGGTAAACTTGCTAATATGGAACCTATTGGATTATATCCTAGGAGTGCTGAAAATAAAGCAGATGTTGCAGGGATATTGTTTAAAAGTGGTGCTAAGTTTGAAGCTCCTATACTCACCAATGATGATGTCATTTCAGCAGGGAATCTTTGAGTTATTCCAACAATGAGTACTGTAAAGAACAGACCCATACTAACTGTGAAACCTGTGTTCATGAGGGTATAGATCATACCCGAAGCAACACCCCTTTCATTTGGAGGTACAGATTTCATTATGGATGCATTGTTGGGTGAACCGAATATTCCGTTACCCACACCCATGAAGAACACCAACAAACCAAATTCCCAGTAATTGAAGTTATATGGTAATGCTGCTAACAAAATGAAGGTTATGGTACATACAACCATGCCTGTGGTGGCTATTAAGCGGGATCCATACTTATCAGATAAAATGCCTGATATTGGTCCCATTATACTCATTCCAATGGTTAATGGCAGTATGTAAATACCTGCCCAAAATGGGGTGGATTCGTAGTTGTAGCCGTGTAATGGTAACCATATTCCCTGAAGTAATATTATGAGTAGGAACATCATTCCGCCACGTCCCAACGCACTTAACAATCCTGCTAAGTTACCGTATCTGAACATTCGTATTTTAAATAGATCGAAGCGGAACATTGGATCTTCAACTCTCTTTTCAACAAATGGAAATGCTATCAAGGCTAAAAAACCTAGTACCATGCTTATTATTACCCATGGATTACTCCATCCCATTGGATCTGAGCCGTAGGGTAACAGTCCATATGTTATTCCTATGAGTAGAAGAGTGATTCCTAATATGAATGTGGAATTACCCCAAATGTCAATTTTGGTTTTAACAGCTTTGATTGACACTTCTTTTAATTTGTAATAGGATAAAAATGTCCCTATAACTCCGAATGGCACACTGACAAGAAATACATATCTCCAGTTTAATATTGCTAGAATTCCTCCTAGAACAAGACCTATGAAGGACCCGCTCATGGCTGCCACAGTGTTTATGCCCAGGGCTTTTCCAAGTTCATTAGTTGGAAATACGTCTGTTAGTATGGCTGCACTGTTTGCCATAAATAGTGCTGCTCCCACTGCTTGTATCATTCTGAAGGCTATGATTTCCAGTGCACCGGCATCTCCAGTTGATGGGGTTAAACTCAGCAGTACTGAAGCAGCAGTGAATATAAGGAAACCTAAACGGAACATTTTGACTCTGCCGTGAATATCTGAAAGCCTGCCAAAACTCAGAAGTAAGGTGGCTGTAAGCAGTGAATATCCCATTATCATCCATAAAAGATATTGAAATGAATTCAGTGGATTGATCTGTATCCCATTGAAAATTGCGGGAAGGGCAATAAGCATGATGCTCATGTTGATGCTTCCAATGAGGGAAGCAACAACAACAGTTAACATTACGATCCATTTGTTCTCCATAAAAAACCTCCCATTACCTATAAAATTATTTAAGAGATTTTTCAAGTTCTATTAGCATTTTACTCATTTTACTAATGGATTCTTTCTTACTCTGTAATTTTTCAGGTTTAATATCACTTAAAAATCTAATATAACTTTCAATTTCATTTAATGCTGTATCCACCACTATCATTCCACGGTTCATGGGTTTATTTAATGAATGGTGCAAATGACCTGATATTTTCTCGAGGCTATACTGGCCATTTTCTGTCAGTTCATACCTGCTGTCTTCTCTTTTTACTATGAGATTCTTTGAAACCAATTTTTTTAATAATGGATAAATTGCTCCTGATGATGGTTTTAATGAACTACAAATTTCTTCAGCATTTTCTGTATGGGACTGGCTGTTTAACATCGTGTTTACTTGTTTACGGTGCTTTTCAATTGAATCCATAATTTCAGTCCCATTTTTTGGGCCTTCATTAAGGACATGAAGGACCATGAACTTTAGGCCGCCTAACTTCTCCAACTCCCTTAATCTTTCAAGAACATCCACTAAGTTATACATACTACTCTTTCTTGTCTAACTTGCTATATATGTCTTACTATCTACATATTATAAAATAGCTATATTACTTTAAAATTAGATTTTAACTATAATTCGAGTTTTATTTTAAATTAATTTCTAATCTTTATCTAAAATAAGATAAATTTTATTTTAGTATGAAGTCTGATGTAGAAGTTGAATGTGGAGGTAAAAAAACTTTGGAACACACATATATCCTTGAAAAAGAGGTTAAGAATCCTTTAAATGTTGCCTATGATTTAAAAAATGAGCCTGAAAATTTGGTAAAGGAGTGAATTTGCCACTCCTTATTTTTTTATTCCTTGGTGATCTTGTAAAGTATGCTTAGGGCAATGAGCTGCACCAGGTTCACAAATAAAAATCCAATGTGTGGCCTGTCTAGATCGTAACTTGGAACATTGTATGGAATGTGAGGAAGCAGTAGTGGTAAAGCCGAGGCAATGGTTATGGCGATATTTTGCAAGAGCAGGAATGATGCAAAGTACAAGAGGCCTATGGTAAATTTTGACTTGATCTCCTTGTAGGTTTTCCAATAGGCATAGAGTAAACCAATCAATAAAATAACGTTAGCTGTTCCAATTGCTACCGATGTGTATAATAAAAGCACAGTGGCCGGTCCAAAATCTGAAAACATATTATATTTCTCCTTTTTTTAGTTAGGACAGCTTATTAAAGATTTATCCAAAACATGTTGATCATAAATCTCCATGCTCTCCTCATTCTTTCAGTTCATTCCATAGGTCTTCAAAAATATCATAATTTTCTTCCATTCCATTGGTTAGGAAGTATAATTCCCCATATTTATTTTTCCCTGATGAAGTAATGATATTGTTCTCTTCCAATAGTTTAAGATGATGACGAACAGTTTTATAATTCAAATTAAGAGATTCTGATAATTGATGAGCATTTTGCGGCCTTTTTTCAGCGCCATAACTATCCTGGCCCTGTTAGGTCCTCCGGATGTTCCTGCAAATACCCACCAAATAAGTTTCCTCATCACTACTCCCTTCCAAACAATATTATCAACTAAGTACTTATAATTATAATTGATAAACATATTAGTATAATATTATTATAAGGTGAATTAATGAGTACTAGCGCAATAGTGGCCATAATAGCAGTTACAATAATGGTAGTGTACATATTAGTTAAATATTGGAGACTGTACAACAAATCCAAACCAAAATAGGAAACTAAAGATTATCCTCACTTCCATAATCACCAAACAAACCAATTTACGGCACCTTGAACGTTGTAATTCAAATTTTCTTTTTTTGTGCCACAAAGTTCCATCCTAATTTTTTTCACAATACTAAACCATAATCATGTATCAATTGATTCGACCTGAATTTCCGGGGACACTCTGGATCGATGTAATTATTCAAAACAAGGTTGTCAAACCAAAAATTAAATTTCGCCTCAGGCATAGTATTAGTTGGTGATTCCTTTGAACAAACTAGAATTTTCATTAGAAAATTATGAGAAATGTAAATGCATAAAATGTCCTGTTCAAATATGTAGCATCTGTACACTGGAAAAACAACAAGAAATTGAGTCCAAAATTGAAGCAAATGAGACTGATTCAAGTCCTTCAAAAATTCCAGGAATGTACTGTGTAACTGGAAGATCGAGTTGTGGTGATCTAAACACTAAAGAAATATGTCAATGCTACCGATGCCAACTTTGGACAGAGTATGATCTACTTCATGGAAAACCAATGAGATACTTCTGCAGCCAAGGAGTATCCAAACCAAAAAAATAATTCACATTCATCCGATATAAGACCCTCAAAAACTTCTAAAAATGAGTAGGTAAAAAAAGTAGGGCCCGAGCATGTACAATGGAAATTTTTTACCATAAAACGATGAGAAATCATATGAGTTTTATAAAGAGCCACAACGCACAGATCTATTACAACATCCATGGTAAAGGGGATCCCACCATATTTTTACATGGACTCTCAGATTCTTCCCAATTTTTCACGCCACTAAACAACAATATAACCGGTATAAAAGCAATTCAACCCGACTTAAGGGGCCATGGTGAATCAGATCATTATGCCGACATTTCAATGGAACTTCTAACAGAAGATCTAAGAAACCTCCTCTACGAACTCGATATTAAAAGGGCAAATATCCTGGGATTTTCATTGGGATCGTTAATTGCCCAGAACTTCGCACTAGAATTCCCAGAACATGTTAGATCACTCATAATATGTTCCGGATACAGTAAATGCGACCCTGAACTATCTAAAACCTTTAAAAAATTGGAAGAACTAACCAGCCATGGAGGAGTACCTGCATTTTTTGATGAAATGATCAAACTCGTGTACACAAAAGATTACCTTTTAAAACACCAAGAAATCTATGGATTTAAAGACATGGCAGTACAACTGAATTCTAAAGCTGCTGTTTTAAAATCCCTAAACATCTGCAGAAATTTTGATGTTGAATCTAAGTTGTCTGAGATCAACATTCCATCCCTCATAATGTACGGTTTAGAAGATCTTCTGGTGCCCCCTGAAAATTCCCAGAAGATGCATGGGAAACTAACTAATTCTCAGATATTAAGTTTTCCAACGGGTCATAACTTCTTTTTACAAGAAAATATTAAAAAAATAGCAATGGAAATCCAAAGATTTCTTATTTAGAATCAGATTCTAGACCTGCTTTTTGTTTGTTGGATTTGTCCATCATTATTTCGAGTATGATCTTATCTGCCTCAGCCATACCAGCCTGACCTATCTTGCAGAAATTTCTTATGGTATCTTCAGGATCTTCTTCTATTATACCATCAGTAGATTGGATGTGCTGACCTTCCATTACACAGATAACAGATTGTATAGCTGCTGTGGTGCACGTTGCAACTTTAAGGGCACAGCCTGCCTTTGCACCATCACAGATAATTCCAGTTACATTTCCAAGAATATTCTGTAGGGCAGATTTTATTTGATTGCTGTTTCCTCCCATCAAATAGGTTATTCCACAACAGGATCCTGCAGATGCTACTGTAGCTCCGCATAAAGCAGATAAACGTCCTAAACTAGATTTTATGTAGATGGTTATGAGGTTGCTGAGTGCAACAGCCCGAACTAAAGTTTCCTCATCTGCACGGACATAGGCTGCAAACACCACAACTGGCATGGTTGCACTGATACCCTGATTACCACTTCCTGAATTGGTCATAACAGGTAAATTACAACCTGCCATCCGGGCATCAGATCCTGAAGCAGTCAAAGCAACGGCATGATTGCAGATATCATTACCAATGATCTCGCCCCCAAGATTCGTCTGGATATTTTTACCTACCTTGATTCCGTAACAGTTATTTATTCCCTCCAAACTGATCTTAGAGTTTAAATCAATGGATTGTTTGATCAAACCTAACTTATCTGTATCAACCTCTGTTACGAACCTTAAAATTTCATCCAGAGTTAAATCTTCAAACATGCTGTCGTCGATTTTCATAGGCTTAACCGAGTTTTTAATGTCCAATTTTTTACCATCAACCTCAACCAGTACAAGGTTGTCATGAAAATCTTCCACAACTGCTTTGGAATTGGATCTGTCAGTTTGAACTGTGACTTCAACGTACAATTTTTTTGGGGTGTCCGCAAGTTCAACAGTTACCAATCCATCTTCAACCATTTTTTTCGCTGCAACCACTTCTTCTGCTTTAATATCCTCTAAAATTTCCATATTTATTTCGGATGCACCAATGTACATTCCCAGTGCCGCGGCGAGGTTGATTCCACCGTCATCTGTTCCAGGTATCTTCACAGAGAATGCATTTTTCACGATGTTACGTGATGCTTTAACATTCACAGCTTCGATACTGCCATTCGAATGTTTTTTTGCATGGGCTGCTGCAATCACTATTGCTATGGGTTCTGTACAACCCATGGCAACCACAAGTTCCCTGTTTAATATCTCAAAAAATTGTTCTTCCAACATGACAATCAACTCAAAAATTCAAAATAAACCCTTTATAATAATTAATGTAAAAGTTTAGGTACATAAATTTTGTGGTAGATGGTTTACCCAAAAACTAATAAAAAGAGTAAAAACATAAGAAATTTGATACTGTTCATAGTTAATAACCTATTTTGTAAACTTTGGAGGATTATTATGGCGGATTCCGTTGATAATCAATGTAAAACTTTAGATGAAATATTAGAATCAAGACGTACTGTTAGAAATTTCAGCGAAGAAATTCCCACGAGGGAAACAGTTGAACAAATACTCAGATCAGGATTACAGGCACCTTATGCTGCACAGGCTGTTGGTGAATCAACAGTGTTCAGGAGATTTTTGTATTTGAAAATGGAACAGAATCCATGAAAACTGCAGAGAAACTCATGAGAAACAAAGCTGAAGAAGGTTTAAACCATTTTAAAGGAATTTTAGAGGAACAACCTATGTTAAAACAGAGGGTTGGAAATTTCATGGAAAGACTTCAACTGTTTGTGGACAATGGAGTTATAGGTGTGGGAACAGCACCGTACTTCATAGTTGTAGCAGAGTTAAGGGGAATACCACCGGTGGAACAAGAATCCATAGCACACTGCATGGAAAATATGTGGCTTAAAGCAACAGAACTAGGTCTAGGATTCCAAATTGTATCCTTAACCAGCCAAATGTCAGAAAATCAAGAATTCCTAAACTTACTTGGAATACCATTGGGACCCTACGAAATAAATGGATGTGCACTAGGCTACCCTGCCACAGAAATGTCAAAGGTAGTCCGTCCAGATATAAAAGAAGTCAGCCAGTGGATTGATTAAAAACTAATGGGAGATGTGATCATGAAAAAATCTTTAGGAGCTAAAACCATAGTGTACCCAACACCAGTTTTCATAGTGGGGACCTATGATGAAAATGAAGAACCGGATGTTATGGCAGCAGCATGGGGAGGTATTTCATGTTCAAATCCACCATGCGTATCAATATCCCTACAAAAACACAGGTACACTCTTAAAAATATAAATGAAAGGAAAGCTTTCACCATTAGCATACCATCAGAGGAGTATGTTGCCGAGGCAGATTTCTTTGGAATTGTATCTGGAAAGGATGAAAACAAATTTAAAAAAACAGGACTGACACCAGTCAAATCAGAACTTGTTGATGCTCCATACGTGGGGAATTTCCATTGGTATTGGAATGTAAAGCTATAAACACCCTAGATCTCGGAATGCATGTTCAGATAACTGGCGAGATTCTAGATGTGAAACTCGATGAAAGTGCATCAACAGACACTGGAAAGCCTGACATCGAAAAGATCAAACCATTCACCTATGATCCAGCGGCAATATCTTATCATGCCATTGGAAAAAACCTTGGAAGAGCATTTAACCTTGGAAAGAAATTTAAGTAAATTTCAGAGTTTTTAAGGTGGATATTAAAAAAATAGTTGGTTTTCCATGCTATTTTTTTTAATTAAGCATACTATTTTTTTTAAATTAATTTTCTTGAGGTGTTCGATGTTTACTATTTTGTTAGGGATGTTTGGTGTTGAAATTCTCTAAAATTTATTATCCACTTCAACCAAAGAACATATATTCGATGAAAACTATCCCAATATCTTGGATGTAATTTCAATTAATTATTAAATCAGATTCAAATTCTAAATTTAACTTTAATATGGGAGATTTATAATAGGATACAAATTAATCTGATTAGATTGTTTTAACCTTCATTAATTCATACAGGGATCAAACATGTCTGAAGAATCAATCACAGAATCAACTTCTAAAATTATTTCGGAGGTATCTGAACAAATACCTGAAGAAGGAGTTAATTTTAGAGAGTTTTTGGATCTTATTGGTGAACAGGGAGGTTTAATATCCTGTTTAATTCTTGTGGCACCGTTCTTACTACCTGTGTCCATCCCTGGAAGTAGTTTGCCCTTTGGATTGGCTATAATGCTCATAAACATTGCAATACTTACCAAAACCCATCCATTAATCCCTAAAATGGTCATGGAATATAAGATATCTCAAAGTACCATGGTGAGTCTTTTAAACGGTATGAACCGTATTTTGAAGGGGCTTGAAAAGTTTGTAAAACCCAGATTGAATATCATAACCCGGCCGTACATGGATCAGATAAACAACGTCTTCATGATCTTCTGTGCATTCCTCTTAATGCTTCCACTTCCAGTGCCACTCACAGATTTTCTACCTGCCTACAGTATACTATTTTTAACACTGGGTTCTGTGGAAAATGATGGATACATGGTAATAGCAGGTTATTTAATGGCATTTGTAACAGCAATCTACTTCCTTTTAATAGCATTACTGGGAATATCTGGAATAAAAGCTTTGCTATCCATGTTAGGAATCAATCTATGATATTTATTTGATTGAATTCAACGAATTTTAACCAGTTAACAAGTTTTAAAAAAGATAATGGAAATTAAATGATTAAAATGAATAGCTCGTATTGACTACTCCTGCATCAGCTGTTGTGCTTTGTGTAGCTACTACTTTCCCAGTTTTATCCAGTATTTGAACTGTCAGTGTTCCTGTATTCGGAGTCACAGTACCATTTTGACTTACTTCATTGGAGTTATCTTTTTGGAAAGTTACAGCTACGGTTCCAGGATCGTCTGATAACTGAAATGTTTGACTTCCTGAACCATCAACGGCCAATTCCGGAATTATCAGCAATGTCCCCTGTCCATGCACTATTTCCAGAAATTTTAACAGCAGGAGCCCCGAAATAAGTCGCTGCTTGACCATTATTTTGATTTGACTAGCCATTTGAACTGGAACTTGAATTGTTACTTGTACAACCACTTGCAAACACAACTAACAATATAATTCCTATAATTCCTAAAATTCCAAAATTAATTTTTTTCAATAAATTCTCCCTAAAAGAATTTAATGATAATTTTTATTAGTTTTTTAGAAATTAAAATTTTATTAATTAATCAAGGGTTTTGTATGAAAACTCATATGCAACAAATAAAAACTCCTTGAATAGTAACCCCGATTTGCATTTACCACTGGAAAAATTAATATAATTACCAGAGAATGGATTTTTGGACTTTTATGTATCTGGCTGGGTATGTATTTTTCTGAAGTATTTAAAAAAAATAGTTTGATTAACGAGTGTATCCATATATAATAACTACGAGTATCATGCATTGTGGAATTTAGACTTAACATCTTTTTTGGGTGGGGGAAATTGTTTTGTTTAGGGATGTCAGTGTCAAGTCTATTAATTTGAAGGATATATTCAAGTTTATTAAGCTTGGTAAACCACAATTTGCAGTTGGTTTATTTTTTTATTTCAGTCTAGGTGCTTTGCTTGCCATCTTATTTGGTGCAGAGTTTATCCTAACAAAATTTATTCTAGGCTTTGTTATTATCTTCTTTTCTACGTGGGCTGTTCATTACCACAACGACTATTACGATTTTGAAGCTGACCACTTCGTAACCCCTACAGCTATTTCTGGAGGGAGCGGTGTTTTAATTGAACATCCCGAATGGAAAAATTCTTCAAAGTACATGGCAATTTCTTTGATAAGCATAGCAATTGGGGTTTCGGTGGTTTTCACTCTTTTATTTGATTATCCATTAACCTTCATTTTGTTTGTTGTTTTTGCCAATATTTTATCGTTGTTCTATGCTGCGCCACCATTTAAACTGTCTTATCGTGGGCTCGGCGAATTTGGGAATGCTGCCATTGGATTATTATTTCCAGGGTTGGGATTTTTTGCATTAATGGGAACTTTAACCCTCCCATTTTTAGCCTTTGCTATACCCATGCTATTTTTACAAATGCTTTTCACCATGAGTGTAGAAATCCCTGATATGGAGGGAGATAAAGCTGGAGGTAAAAAGACTTGGATAGCTACTCATGGTCGCAGATTTGGATTCAAAATAATTGCAGTTTCAGGAGTACTAACAACTATAGCCTTTTTAATTCTGAATTACACCAATTTATTTCCCAACATCATAGATTTTAGAGTAGTTGCAGCTATCTCATTAATTCCATTAATTTTAGGAATTATTGAGTTGATTAAAAATCCTGAAGATAAATTAACGGCTACAAAATTTTGTATCTACAATTTAGCAGGAATATTTGCAGCGGTAATATTGATTAACATATACTTCATTTCCTTGATAAAGTAATCTTAGATAATATGATAATGATTTAAGGGTTATTATTATGGATTTAAACTTGAAAACAGCGTATAATATACTTAAGCTTGGAAGACCCCAGTATTTGGCTGGAAATTTTCTTGTTTTTACCATGGGTGCACTGTTAGCAGTGATATTAGGTTCAGAATTTGTTTCAAGCAAATTTATTCTAGGGTACTTAATTCTCTTTACAGCACATCTTTCTGTACACTACAGCAATGATTACTTTGATTTTGAAGTGGATCATTTAACAACTCCCAATTCAATATCTGGAGGTAGTGGTGTACTACTTAAAAATCCTGAATTAAAAGAATTTTCAAAATGGTTCGCAGTGTTAATCATGGGGATATCCATTTTATTAGCTGCTGCCTTCACAGTTATATTTAATTATCCCATTACATTCTTTTTGTTTCTTTTATTTGGCAATTTATTAGCATGGTTCTATACTGCCCCTCCCATAAAACTTGTATATCGAAGATTGGGGGAAGTTGCAAACATCGTTGCAGTGGTAATATTCCTTGGTGCGGGTTACTTCGCAATGAAAGGAACTCTAGATCTGTCCTTCATGATCTTTGCCATACCCGTGATCTTCCTCCAAATTATCTTTATTAACTGCTTCGAAATTCCAAGTATGGAAGGGGATAAACTTGGTAACAAGATCACGTGGATAGTTTTAAAGGGTCGTGAATTTGGTTACAGACTCAGTTTGATCTGTGCTTTTTTGGCCACATTTTCATTTGTACTAATTCCCTACACTGGATTATTCCCATTAAAATTAGATTTTAAAGTATTGGCGGCCATTTCGTTAATTTCAATAACCATGGGGATAATCACACTCATAAAAAAACCTTTAGATGAAAAGTCTGCAACAAGATTTGCCATGATATACGTACTGTTACTGTTTTTAATGTCCCTTTTGATTGATGTTTATTTTGTTTATTTGATATGGTAAAATCCCAGATTCGCATTTCAAGTAAAACAGAACAATGTAAACTATTTTGATCTATAACCTTCTTTATTTTTGATGGTATGCTCCTTTAACACCATGCATTTTTTTGAACTCTTCATAATAGGCCTACAATGAATAATGCAAATAATTTATAGTTATTTTTTAGGATTTGTATCCTTGTATTAGGTAAATATTTTCAAACTTTGAGATGATTGGGTTAAAATTGTTCATAAACCTAATTTATTAAAAATAATTTTGATTAAGCAAAAGAACAAATATTATTATGGTATAAAGTAGTCAATACTGAAAATAATTACTATTTGGGGGCTAAAATGAAATTTAATAGGAAGGATTTAATATTTGTATTAACTTTGTTTTTGGGGATTAGCTTAGCACTTGGAACTGTATCTGCTACAGATTAAAACAACTGTTCAAAAATCAATAAACAAACAAACAACTGTCAATTCTTGGCAGATTGATAATACTTACTATCAAAATGGTTATTTTAAAATTAAATACGGCAAAGTCTATGTTAATGGTTATGTATATGTTACTAACTCCATGACAGGAAAAACCCAAAAAGGAGCAGTTTATGCTCAAAGAGCTAAAATAACACCTTTAAATAGTCATGTTAAGATTAAAAAGGTAGTTATTAGGTCAATAGGATGGCCAAGTGGTAAATTTTACTATAACACCTACACCTACACCAACCATGTGATCGCACCGGGAAAGAACAAAGGATTTGACAGGTTTACAGTGTACTACACCATAAGCTAAGAGAAGTCATAATGAATATTGGGAGGAGATTTATTGAAATTAATGAATTTAGCACTAGTTATAATTCTTATTGTAGGAGCTGTGGCTCTTTCAGGATGTGTGGCACCAAAGGTAAATGATACAAATACTACACCCCAAAGTACAACTCAAACAGTGGCATCTAATAATAATACATTTCAAAATAAGTTTGTATCATTTACAATACCTGATGGTTTGAGAATCCAAGATAATTCTAATGATTCATCTTTAGATGTAATGTTAAAACAGGGAGACACTTTTGTAGGTGAAATTAATTTTTCATCAACTGGTGAAGATTATGTAAATGATATCATTGCACAGAGTACAAAAACAACCATAGCAAATAAAACTGCTTATCTATTTTCAGATTCTACAACTAAACAAGCATATATAGATGGGGGAATATTAATAAGATTAAATTCTGACTTTATAGCTCCATTCAATACAGTAAAAGATAGTTTTGTGATAATTAAAAACCCTACAGAATAATGAATTTCTATCTTTCTTTTTTTCAATCCTTTTAAAAAGGGAGGGCAATATTATTTGGTGGATCAGCACACAACCATACAGTTAATCCTCACCCTCACTAAGTACTTGCTCACGACAATGCAGTTTTAGAGTCAGATAAAGGTTCAGCACATAACATGCCACCATATTTAGCAGTATACATGTGGAAAAGAACTTCATAAAATTTTTTTAAACATAATTATATGTATTGTAGGTTACATTAATCCACCATTATGGTCTAACTCGTTGGGATGGAGCTTAATTATTAAGTAAAAATTCAAGTTGAAGTTTACTTAAAAAATTGTTTTTAAATGATCTTTAGATATATTCATTCGAAGAAAAATTTATGAATATTTTAATTAGTTAAGTTAAATATCTTTAATAAAATTATATCTGGATTACATATGTCCATTTTTTGGGGTGTTTATATTTGAAAAAGTATAGTGTTACAATTTGTGGATTTATAACTGTTCTAATTCTTGTTTTGGCAGTTTCAGGATGTATTTCTCAACCAGGAAAGAATGAAAAATTGATTTATGAATTAAATGCTACTCAGAAAATTTGGAATAGTAATGAAGGAAGTCCTGCTTACAATGTGACAATACCTAACGAGGCTAAATCTGTCAAAATTAAATATAATGTTTCTAAAGAATTTACTGGTGCAGCTATGGGATTAAACCTTGGTAAATATTCCGAATTAGACGTTGATGCTTTTAATATAATACTTGAACAAGGTCATAAAACACCACACTATTCTCATAATCAAATTGATAGTAAAACAGTGCAAATCTCAGATAACCAATATACAAATGGCATAATAGAATTCCAACGTTCAGATATTAAAGGACTTATTATTTCACCTTCAAATTTGCAAGGAAAAATTGAAGTATACATAACATACTAATTTTTCAAATTTATTTTTTACAATAATGTAAATAAATAGTTGAAGATGTTCCCTAAAAATTAAAATAAGAAAGTTATGTTTACTGTGGGGTAAACACTTGTTTCACAGTTATGAGAACATCCTCATAACAAATTGTTATTTGAACGAATATAAAAAATTTTATTCTTTAGATAAAAATATGTGGATTTTCTTTGAAAAGAAGTAAAAAAGGGTTTCTACAAAGCCAATTAAATAAAATTTTGAAAATTAATTCTCCATCACCTACTATATACATACGACTATATAAAATAGTAATATTATTCATTATCTCTTATATTAAAAAACAAAGTTTGAAGATCTAAAATTTAAATTAGATTCTTTAAATCCATATTATGGATTGCAAACTTTGCAAGGTACATATCCTGAAGATATTGCAGATTCTCTTGAATTGAAAAATACCTTGTTACCTTCATTCATCTTTGAAACATATCTACATGAAGCAAGATGAAATTTCCCAGTATTTGCATTTCCAATATAATTACCCGAACCTGAACTAGATTTGCTTGAACTTGTAGTGTTAACAGATGGTGCTGGTGGAGATGTGTCCGAAATTGTTGAAGTGTTTGTTGTTTGTGCTGGTGTGGGTGTTTGTGTCGTGGTATTTGTATAGCTTTGATTTGATGTGTTTCCATCATTACTAGTACAACCAGATATTCCAATTATCCCTACAATTAAAAATAGAATTAATATGGATGCTATTTTTTTCAAAAAATATCATTCCCCCAAATGATTTTTCTGGATGGATATAATTTTAGAGATTTTATTGATATTTGTTTGTATTCACATAAAAAAGAAAAAATGTATAAACAAAAACGTAATTTTTTAATAAATTGATAATCATTAGTTGAAATTCATAAAATTTTTTACTTCTTTTTTTAAACAAAATTGAATTGTTTTACACATCTTTAATTATTTTTCATCAATAAATTATTTTTCATCAATAATGATCTCTCATAGATCCTGTGTATACCTTGGGGGGGAAACTTCTCACCCTGATATTTTCAAGAAAAACCTTAAGATATTATGATAAAATGCATAATTCCAATCTGTGTCTGGGTATTTATATGGAGGTTATTTTTAGCATAAATTTTGTATTAATCAATCAATTTTTTTGTTGAAAACAAAATTATATAAAATAATAAAGTGATATAATTTGATATTAATTTGGGTTTATATAAAAAAAATGTTAATTTTTTGGGAAAAAGATCACATTTTTTTATCAACATTTTAACTTGGGGTACTGGGGAGAAAAATGTTAAATGAACTTAAGAAAGAATTTGATAATAAATATGAGGAAATTATGTTAATTTCTGACGATCCTTCTAGTCCGGAATATGATAATCTTTTTGACGAAATAGAAGATTTAAATTCAAAAATGATGGAACAAATATTGAAAATACGAAGAACATATTATCTCATGCCCGAACCAAGAATATAAAGGACATATGTTGATTATTCAGAATTTTTAAAATATAATAAATTTTAGATCTATTCTTCTGGTTTTAATGTATAAATTTCATAATTTCTATAGAATTTGTTTTGATTAAATGTTAAATAACACATGTTATATATTATAAAAGGGTGAAAGAAAAAATAATATTTAATAATGTGGCTGAAAAATTTTGGAGGAGTATAGATTTTTTATTGGTGCTAATGATACTTATTTTCCTGTGTTTTGAGTAAAATACGCTGTAAATTACAGTCAAGTGGATAGTTGCCATTATAAAACTTTTAGAATTATAAAAACAAAAAAAAATTTGAATCATTATATTTTTAGGGGGAATATTCATGAAATTTGTACGTGGAAGTGTATTCAAACCAGAAAAGGATTATTACAAGTATGCTGGAGCAGTTTTGTTAGTTGGTGCCATTCAATTTTTCATGGCAATTACCTTTGCTGAAACTCAATTCCCAGGGTACAACGTTGCAAGAAATAGTTTGAGCACACTTGGAGGATCAGTACCACTTGTAGAGCCATCTGCCATGGTATTTAATACCGGTGTCATTTTGTTTGGTCTTTTAGGTCTTTTAGCAGTTTATTTAATTCTTAAAAGTGGAGGATGCCGTCTTTTCTCAACATGCCTTGCAATTTCTTCGTTAGGTGCGATTGGTGTTGGTTTGTTTCCTCAATACACTGGAGATACACATTTATTCTTTGCATTAACAACATTCCTATTTGGAAGTTTAGCAACCATATTCAGCTACAGATTGGGACTTAACATTCCAATGGTCATTGTATCAATGGTACTTGGAATAAGCTCTTTAATACTAATCATAGTTCTTTTAGTAGTAGGTGCAAGTCCAGCTACCAACCCCATAATGGCATATTTGGGAGTAGGTGGTAACGAAAGAATGTTAGCTTATCCAGTTATATTGTATCTAGTTGCTCTCGGTGGTTACTTAACAAGCCGTGGACAAGACTGGGTAAAAATAAGATTCACAAAAGGATACTTCTAAAAGTAAGGGTTTAAACCATTCTATTTTTTTATTTGATCAATTTTTATTAGTTTATTTTTGCTGTCAACTCTAAATGCAACGTAACATTTAAAATTAATCCTCTTCTAATCGAACTAAGTGGATGCGTGCTGGAACTCTTTTAAGTTTTAATCCTACTCAACAGATGATTGCTGTTGTTTTTAAGGCTTTGATGGATTTCAGAATAAGATTTTGATTAAACAGAATGAATTAATATTAAGAGAGCTTAAAAGATTAAATAATGAATAAACAGTTATTTGGGGGATAAAATGAAAATTAATAATAATATAATATTTGTTTTAACTTTAATTTTAGGTTTAAGTTTAGTATTAGGAACAGTTTCAGCTGCTGATTCTAAAACAATTGTGAAAACAACTGTAAATAAACAAACATCTGTTTATGCTTGGGAGATTTTTGGATATTCTTATCAAAATAGTTATTTTAAAATTACAAAGGGTAATAGTTATGTCAATGGTTATGTGACAGGTATAAATCCTATGACTGGAAGATCTGAGAAAGCACCAGTTTATGGTTATAGAGTGAAAATCACTCCTTTAAATAGCCATGTTAAAATCAAGAAAATATCTATTAGATCTAGAGGTTATCCTAGTGGTAAACTTTATTCTAATACATATTACACTTGTAAAAATGTGTTCACTCCTAAAAAATATATGGGATTTGACAGATTTACAGTATACTACACATACACTAAATAAAAAAAGTAGAATAATTTTTTATTTTTCTTCTACATTATTCATTTCTTTATTAATTTTAGTCTTCCGCCAACTATGTTCATAATACTATATGGGATAGTAATATTATTTTTTGTTTTTAATTATTTCTTTTAGTTCTTCAATCTCTGAATGAAGTTTGTCTAATTTAACATGAACTTCTTTAGAATTGTTGTCTCGATTTTTTTATTATCGTTGAAGTTAGTGTAGCAGTTAAAAAGCTCATGAAACCAATTCCCGTGAACATTATTATCGTGCCTATAACACGTCCTACATCTGTTTTGGGATAAACATCACCATATCCAACTGTAGTTATAGTAACTAACAAATACCAAAAAGCATCATCAAAACTGTTTATATTAGAATTTACACCGTATTCAACAAAGAAGAATATTGTTGCACTAATAAGTAATATCGTTAAAACAATAAAAAATCCATAATCAATTCTTGTTTTATGTATTCTATAAAATCAGAAATAACATCTTTAGTAGTACCAATGGGTATAGGTTCTATAATAGGAGCATTCCTAGTTATATATGCTCCTTCAGAACTATTAAACTTCATATTAGGTGCATTATTAATATTCCCATCAATCAAAATATTCACAGAAAAAGAATAAAAAAACTTTAAAATAAATTTATACCTGATCAACAGGTCTACAAGGCAATGTTATAGGTTACCTGAAATCAGTGATGGAATTCATGGTTTAGTGGTATAACAAGCGACAAGAGTTTGTATATTGTAAGTAGGATGTAAGGGATCTTATTAATTTCAGATCCCCCATTATTGAATAATAGCATTATCATTCGGAGTTGATCGGATTTTGGTTTAGTTTGGATTTAATTAGATATGTTATAATGCTCCCAATTGTTGATATGATCCCACTTACGATAGCAAAATACAAGAAAATTACTATTGAACCTTCTACTAATTGAACTGCATTAAGGCCAGATGATGGAGGATTTAGTATGGTTAATGTTAAAGCCATCAGCGAGACAATAATACCTCCTAAAAACCCTGCAAGTAATCCATTGACTGCAGTATTATGTAGATTATCTTGAACCAAATAACCTGTTATTATTCCTCCAATAAAAAAGGCTGAAAATCCCCCTATAGATTTTAATCCAATAGTTGTTAATATAACATATAACAATACAACAGATACAATTCCCATAACAATAAACTTCCAATTAATATTCAATTAATCATGCCTCCCAATTTTAATAATATATTGCAAAATGTAAGATTAAGAATAATAATTCTCCATCACCAAATATGTAACAATTAATATATAAAATAGTATTATTATTGGTTATGTTGGCTTATGAAAAGTAAAGAGACCTTATAAGGTCTACTATTTTTTTATTTTACTTGGAAGCTGTTTAGTGTTATGTTGAAGTTAGTTAGTTCATTATTGAAGTCGTTTGGTGGCGCTTGGAAGCTTAATCCGTATGTGTAACCATTTTTTATGAAGTCTATCTCTTTCATTATGATTGGTTCTTTGAATTGTGATGAGTTAGTGACATTAAATGTAGTTTCATATGCAGTGTTGCCGTTGATTGAAATTGTACTGTTTGAGATTTTTTCCCAGTTACCGTCAGCTTCATTTACTGGATTTTTGATTGAATCAATTAGTTCTTGGTTTGACAAATCTTTTGGGTTCGGGGCTATTGAGATTAATATTTGTGTCGAGTTTGAGATTTTTTTAGCAATAATTATGTTTTTACTTGATCCTTCCGATACCTTATATACTTGCCAATCTGAAGGAATGTCAAAACTAACTCCATCTGCCGAATAGGTATTTCCCTGCATATCTACCTTTGTACCTATTAAACCAAACATATTTGCGGTTATATATCCTAAAGATATGATAACGATAATTGAAATAGCTATTATTAATCCAATATACTTTTTTTGCATTTTAATCACTTTATAGATAATATAGGTTTTTTTATTTGGTATGTAATACCAACAATCTAAAGAAGCACAAACAGAAGTATGAATTTATCGGAAAGAAAAAATAGGAAGACAACTAGCAGCCATGGCATATATGCCATGAAACGGTGAGAATGGTTGTAAATTAAATCAACATAGATCTACATACAAATCTACATAGGATCTGAATTTTCAGGTCCTACTTTTTTTGATGGATATCTTTATTACAAAATTATTTAATACCTGATTGGATCAAATTTATGAGTATAGCTGCAATTATAATAACTATTATAACCCCTATTATTCCACCAACTATCGAATTTCCACTTTTTTCTTATTTTTGTTTTCATTCCAGGGTAATTTATGTCCACATTCTGGGCAAAAGCAATCAGATCGTTTTAATTTACTATCACAGTTGGGACATCTAAGAGGTCCGAATATTAAATCGAAGCCACTTAATTCCCATAAAAATCTTTTAATATCCATATTTTCCACCTAAAAAATAGCTTAAGATTATATACTCCATCACCCACTTTGTAACAAACTAACATATAAAATAGTAATATTATTTTTTATTTTTTATTATTTCTTTTAACTCTTCAATTTCAGAATGAAGTTTATCCAATTTATCATGTAATTCATCATTATTATTTTCTCGATTTTTTAATATTGCAGAGGTTAATGTTGCTGTTAAAAAGCTCATAAATCCAATTCCGGTGAACATTATAATAGTACCAATTACACGACCCATTTCTGTTTTAGGATAAATGTCACCATATCCTACTGTAGTTATGGTTACTAATAAATACCAAAATGCATCATCAAAACTGTTGATATTAGGATTTACACTGTATTCAATAAAGTAAAGTATTGTGGCACTAATAAGTAATATTGATAAAACTATGAAAAATCCATAATCAATTCTAGTTTTATGTAATAAGTTTAGGAGATGTCGTATTTCCTTTTTGAATAATGAAAGAATTTTAATAATTCGGATTAATCTGAAATAACGGAATATAGTACTCACAGGACCTACAATTATTTCAGGAATCATTCCAAGAATATCTGACCAATTCGATTTAATAAACTGTTTTTTATCTTCAGCTTTTCTTAAACGGTATACAAACTCTGCCATTAATATTAAACATACAATTAAATCAAAATAAACAATTATGGTGTACATTTGAGGGTTAACATTCACAAATAACAATGAAGTTAATAAAACTATGTCAGAAAGCATCAATGCTAAAATAAGAACTTCAACAAATGTACCTATGCTATTTTTCAATTGTTACCAATCCTCCAACAAAAAATAATCAATACAAACTACAATTTATTATTTTCTATTTGTTTTTAAAATAAATTAATCAGGCTTTATAAAAAGGGTTTTAGTAATACTATTATAGATCTTCACCAGCTGTACAGCTGCACCAGGACCTGAAAGATCTTCTGTCACAGGCCAATGTCAATACTTGATATCTGAACTTATTTTCTATAAATATATATTATCCTATTGTTTTCAGATTTCACAGTTGAAATCGATAAAAACACCAATAATAATACTTTCAATTATTATAAAATAAAGAAACTATCCAAAAAATTGGAAAACAATCAATTACTATGGATTATGACAGATATAAGTTCTAAATTATTTTTTTAATTTTGAATTTCTTCAATTTTAAAATCCATTTCTAATCGATAAATTATATGTTTTTGTATTTTAGTAGAATTGAGGTTAAAAGTTCCATATCTCGAATTAAAAACAAATTTGAATCGTTTTTCATGTCTTTTATTTGTTAAATCATCATATGTAACATGTAATTTTAATGAATGATTTAATTCATCTGAACTTACTCCTCCATCATAAATGTTTAATGTAGTATCCATTTCAAAAAGCGTTTGAAAATCATAGGGGATATATACGTATTCTAAGTTATTCTTTGTTATTTCAGTATTTACTGGAGTTATATAATCTATTTTGGATTGATTATGAACTATTTCGTTAGGAGGAATAAATTGACCAAAAAATTTGAAGTTATTCCACATTTTCGTTTTGTCATTTTTATCTTTAATTTCTTTTATGTAGGATTCCTGATCAAATTTCCAAATAATCTCAATATTTTTTGCAGCACCCTTACCAATGTTTAAAATTGGTATTGGAATTATGTTTCTTCTGGGATCGTTACAGAATTTATTATATAAATTCTCAGGAATTTTAAAGTTCTCAGTGTCATCTAACAATTTATTTTGGTTAATTATTTCGTTTTTTACAATTTCTTCATTTAACCAAAGGGAGGGTAAGTACGCAAAATGTCCATTTTGTTCGTTATACATATAAAATCGTCCGGAACGTTTTAATACAATATCCGGTTTATACATGGACTCTCTTTGGATTTTTAATTCATTTAGGGTTAAATAAATTACAAGTAGAGAACCAAATGTTAATAAGATGGATATAACTTCAAATAAAGTCAAGAATCCTTTATGAGTACCATATACTATAACATCAACGTATCCATAATTTATGCCATAAAATATTATAAATGCAGCTGTTATGATAATAAATAGAATAATTATTGTTTTTTTCTTTAATTTTTTATAAAAATTTTTCTTTAGTATAGAATACCCCATCACAAATATGTACATACTCACATATAAAATAGTAATATTTATATCTAATATGTTAGCGATATAAACGTAGACTAAATAGATTTATCCACTTGAGGAACTACTAGAACCGGATTCTGAGCTTTGAGTTTCACTAGGTTCATTATCAATATATTTCTGATTATTTGAGCCATCAGCATAACCCTGAGCATAACCTCTTTGTTCTTGACCAGGATTAGTATTATTAGTTGTATTTTGGACTTTTGCAGAATTAGTATTCTTCACAGTATGATTTGTACTCGTATTTGTTTGATTATTTGAAGTAACACATCCAGATACAAAGACTAAACTGAGCCCTATGAAAACTATTAAAATCAAACTTATTTTTTTATTTTGCATTTAAATCCCCCAAATATTCATAAATTGTATAATATAATCTATTAAGTCCATTGATAATGACCACAGTTTGGACATTTTTTCATTTCTTTCATAATGAACCCCATCACCCAGTTTGTAATAAGTAACATATAAAATAGTATTATTTGTTTAACATTTTAACCATGTGAGTTACATATAGCTCAGACTAATTCAGCATATCAACTGCACATGATCTAAGGAGTAGCCCTCAGACTAGCCATGTTGGTCTACGAAAAATAAAAAAGATCTGATTAATTTCAAGTCCTATTTTTTTATACAGGAAAACTTTTTATTAACCAGAACTACTGCTTGTAGAACTTGGACTTGTAGTTTGAGTATAAGTTGTAGTGGGCTCTGTAGTTATTGGTTCTGTTGTATATGGATTATTTGAATTATGTTTGGTCCTATCAACAGTACCGTCAGTATAACCTTCAAGATAAACTGCGTTTAAATATTTATTCATATTTCCATGTTGTATTGTCCATAAATTAGTTTAAGAATTACTGCTTTTTTAAAAATTATTTAAAAAAATTTATAGTCTTCCTCAAAAATATTGAAAACAAGATAACTCACACTATACAAATCGATAATTGGATATAATAGATGAGAAAGAATAATTAATAATTTATGGATTATCTTGGAGGTTTAAGTGATGTCAGAGGAAAATGTTGTTTACATTGGAAACAAACCAGTAATGAACTATGTGTTAGCTGTAGTAACTCAGATGAATAGTGGAGTACCTGAGGTAATGTTAAAAGCAAGGGGAAGAGCAATAAGCAGGGCAGTGGATGTAGCGGAGATAGTGAGGAATAGATTCTTACCAGAGTTAGAAGTAGGTTCCATAGATATCTGTACCGAAGAAATGACTAGCAGAGAAGGATCCAACAGCAATGTTTCGGCAATAGAAATACAACTGGTCAAAACAGAATCCATTTAATCCACTCTTTTATTTTTTTAATTTTTATACATACTCCTAAATTTATACCATTTTAACCCAAGCATCCACCATTCCATCTGTTCCATATTGTCCCTGAATTACTCCATACATCCATTTAATCTATTATTTCTAGATATTTTATCCCCTTTCTTTTGTAAAAATTGATAAAGAATTGAATCCAAATAATATACATGAGGTAAGAAATGAAGGGGGATCAAAAAAATGGACAAGTTTGAAGAAGCATTGGAAAATGTAAATTCAATGGCAGCTGATGAAAGGGATAAAGCCATACAAGACTACAAAGACACCTGTATCTGCCAAACATGTGCATCTTATACAACATGTTCAAAGGATGCTAATGAAAAACTCTTCTGTGTTACAGGCAAAAGTGACAACTGCATAACGGAACTCAAGGGATGTGAGTGCCCGGCATGTCCACTCGCCAGATCGTTAGATGTTGGAATAGTACACAATGCCTACTGTTTAAACGGTAGTGAAATGGAACAACGATGAACTAATATCCTAATATAAAAACTAGGATTAAAATCGTAAAAAACTGAATATGTCCCACTAAAACTTAAAATTTTAGATTGAATAATTGATCATTTAATAACTTAGTTTTAGAGCTGTTACATTAAAACCAATCAAAATCATGTTCTAAAACATTGTAAATTCCAAACAACTAATATCCGTTCTAATTATTGGATTCAAAGACATATATTTGTTGATATCTCATTAAATTCTAAATTATTGTTTAGGTTAAGTAACATTATAAATTTGGTGTGGTGTATTAGGGAATGATTTCAGAAGAATATGTTAGAGAACTGTTTGATTATCTTAAAACTGGTGAAAATGAGAAGTTTTTTTCCAAGGTTTCGGATGATGTTAACTGGACTGTGATGGGAACACATCCCTTAGCTGGAAACTATCAAACCAAGGAAGATTTTGTTAAAAGCACCTTTCTAAGATTGAACAAGGTTTTAAATGAAGGTGTGGTTTTGAAGGTTAACCAGGTTCTAGTTAAAGATACCACAGCAGTGGTTGAGATGGAATCGTTATCAACAGCATTGAATGGCAAACCCTTCAACAACACTTACTGTTGGATTGTAAGATTTGAAAATGAGATGGTGGTAGAGGTCAGAGCCTACGTTGATTCCGCCTTGGTTCAACGGGTTTTAGATGAAAATGAAACTAATTAAGCACTAATTTCCTTCATTTTTAATTTTCAACACCTTCTTCTTTAAAAGCAACTGCCTTTTTTAATTGGGCTCTGCACTGTGCAAGTTCCATTTCAGACCTTTTTAACTCTCTTTTTATGAGGAAATTTTTAGTCCAGAGGAATATTGATACACCAAGGAGTACGATGATGAGTATGCACAAGATAGCTATGATAATTCCCGATGCAAGTGCTTGCCATACTAGTGCGAATCCATAGGCCAAGTAAAGAAGTGCTGCAACCACTGCAACCACGATGGCCAGTATTAAGAACAGTTTCAACCTTGCCACTAGTTCATCTTTTCTCATGGATCAATATCCTCCTATTTTCTAGACATCTTATCGAAGGTGGTTTTTATGGATTTGATCAAGGGATCAAAACTGTTGTCGGTTTTATCAACCTCTTCTGGATCTTTAAAATGGAATGCTGTGTTCTTGTTGAGGTAATCCTCAAGCCAGTCAGCCAGTTCGTAGTTTCCAAGTGTTTCCATTAAAACCCATGCATAACCCTCATGTTCACTGCTGAGTGTTAGTTCACCCTCCACAATTTTCCCTGACATTATGATATGAACAGCCCGTATTATGTGCAGGTTCTGTTCTGAAGCTCCTACAACATGGCCCAGTTCAATTTTAAGCCCGGTTTCCTCGTAAACTTCCCTTAAAAGGGCGTGATCAAAGGATTCATCCTGGTTAACTTTTCCACCTGGAAGTTCCCATTTTCCAGGATTGGTCTTGGAATTTGTGGAACGTTTCAAAATGAGAACCTTTCCATTTTCATCCACTAGAAGAACCCTAACAGCCAGTCCATAAACGTGATTTATCATTATATCATTCCATAAAATTTGTTAATAGTTATTAACCTAAGCTTATTTATAAGGGATCATTCTTGACATTGAAATCCTATCTAAATAAAATTCTGAACCACAACCAGTGAAGTGTTTATTTCGATATGAATTTTTAGTAACGGGCCTAATAAACAAATCAGGTTGGTATAGAATCTCACAAACTTGTAACTTTTTATTTTAGGGTTGTTAAATTGCTTATTTTAGTTTTAATTCCACATTTTAGCCATTTATCTAACTTATTAATGGATATATTGACTTTTATTTTACCTAATCGTTTGTATAATGTTTATAATCTGGATTAAGTCTAAATTAGGTGTATTTTGGGCATGATTTGGGTGTAAATTGGGAAAATGGTTATTTATACTTCAAATCAATTTTTTTATAACTAAAATTGCCTTAAACCATATTTTCGAATTTAAAATGCCCATTTGATACAAAATCGTAACTAATGGGGCCATAATTCACAGAAAACAAGATACAGATATTCAATCAATTCCATGATATTTAAACGGTGTAATCTAAATTCAAGACCCCAAATCAGGGTCAAAGATGCATTTCACATGGCTGGTTTGATCTTTGAAACTTGATTCTGGTGATAAAATTGTCTAAAATTTATTTTATCACAAATTTTTGATGGTGTATGTAACTTTAGGTGACATTATATGCCGAAAAGAAAACCGAGGTTGATTATTTTGAAACAAGAAATCTCCAAATTTGATAATTGGTTTAAAAGAGTTCTTTTACGCGAAAAATCAGCTATTTACGCACACAAGAAAAAAGAACTGAAGTACAAATTCGATCAGTACCACAGATTTTTAGATGCCCTAAAGAGCTATGATATGATCACTGTTCAGGATGTTAACCAATCATTGAATGAAATAAACCAAAAACGGATCGAAGAAGAAGAAGACCTTGCTAAAACTATCTGGCAGGATTGAAATGATGTACTGGCCAGTTCTAAGGAATTAATTTAACTATTATATTCCTTTTGAACGGTATAAAATGGAATTAAACTAATAATGTGGAGTGAAACATATCAAAAAGTTAATATATGCCTTAATATTCTTATGTATCATAGTAATTGTTCTATTTGGATATCCTGCTATAACCACATCATCATCAAATTCAAACAGCGTGAAGTATGTGAATGTTTTGATATATGATGGTACTGGAACCATGTCAAGCAGTGTCAATGGATTGGAAAACTGTTTAGATGAACTTAACAATAAATCTTCCAATAAAAAGTTCATATATTCTACTGCGGTGGAAATAAATTCTCAAACCCTCCAGGGCTACGATGTTTTAATAATGCCTGGAGGTGATGCATCAGAATATATTCAGAATTCTAAAATAGATAACAGTTCAATAAAACAATTCGTATCGAGTGGTAAAGGATATTTGGGCATATGTGCTGGGGCCTTTGCTGCCTCAAATTATGTTGATGGTTATTACAGTGGATGGGGACTTGAACCTGATGTAACAGCTGAAACAGTGGATTATGTTGGGGACCTCTCTATATCCACAATCTCCTATGGAAAACAACTAAGTGGAAGCTCAGATGTAACAATTTATCATCAAAATGGGCCTGCGTTGTACACTAACGACACTGAACATATTCTGGCCACATTTTCAGATAATAACACTGGTTACCAAGGATATGCTGATATGGTGGGTGAGAGTTATGGATCTGGAAGGGTGTTACTCAGTGGATCCCATCCCGAGCTTGAACCGGAAAATCAGGAGTTACTCAGGAACATGCTGTTGTGGCTTTCAAAAGATTTAGGCTGAATGATTAGATCAAAATTATGGAAATCTGGTGGGTTCTAAACACAAAAATATATTTGGCAGTAACCGAACATTTTATATTCTATGATGATCTATAGTATATATGTCAAGATGTCTTAGACATGACTTGACATGTGCTTGAGTTAATCATTTGATTAACAAATTTAACCAAATTTCATGTTGTCTATAAAAAAAGTTTTTTTAGGTGGTGAAAAGCGAATGTTACCAAAATTTGATTTACAGCATTTCTGCTGCGGTCCTAAGGGCTGCGAACTCGAAATTGTTTACGGTGAAATGATAGATGCAGAAGACTAAAAACTAAATTCCATTCCTCCTACACCCCAAATTATTTCCTTTTTTAAAAAGGAATGGTTAATTTCATTCTGCATTTATCCTTTTTTTTACTTAGAAGAACTGTCCAAATTCTGATACCAACCCTTAACAGTACTACCTCTAAATTTGGGGATTATAAAACTCCTGAACAAAGTTTCCATCATCACCTTTAACATGTACCTGTGTTTTAAAAGATATTTTGGTCTGGTGTAAAATTTAAGGTAAGCACGGGCCAGGTTTCTTTCGATCATGTCCTTGTTTAAGCCCAGTTTTTCGTAATTTAAAATAGGCTTCATAACCGTGTACTTCTCCCAGTTCTCAGTTTTAATTAGATCTTTATCCTTCAGATCATGATATATGGGTGTACCTGGAAACGGTGTGAGAATTGAGTACTGACAGTAGTCTGGTTCAAGTTTTATTGAAAACTTGATGGTTTCATTCATATCATTCTGGGTTTCACCAGGATAACCAATGATATAGGATGTTAAAACTTCAAGCCCCGCATTTTTAGCATTTTTAACAGCTGATTCAGCCTGTTTTAGATTAATACCCTTCTTCATTAGGTTTAAAATTCTCTGGGAACCTGATTCTACACCATAGTATATGGTGTTCATACCCGCATTTTTCAGTTTAAACAAAAGATCCTGATTCACCATGTCCACCCGGGAGGATGCTACAAAACTCACATCAAGGTTTCTTTCCTTTATTTCATCTGCAATTGATGCTGCCCTGTTCTTGTTCAACATGAAGGTATCATCCATGAATGCGATATCATTTAGATGGTAGTTGTAAACCAGTTCCTCAATTTCGTCTACAACATTTTCAGGACTTCTTGATCTGAATTTCTTTCCCATTATTAGGGATGATGAACAGTAACCACAGTTATAAACACAGCCCCTGCTTGTTATCATGCCTCCGGATTGACTTTTAGACATTCCATAGGACTCAAATGATACCAAATGTCTTGCTGGAAACGGTAAAGAATCCAGGTCTTCTATGAGTGGTCGGGGGTTGGTGGTTTTAATGGATCCAGTTTCAGGGTCCCTGTAGACTATTCCCTTCACATCTTCGAGTGATCCACTGTCATCAACATGATTGTTTGCAAGGTCTGCAAAGGTTTCTTCTCCCTCACCCAGCACCACAACATCTAGATCATCAGAATTTTGGAGGGTGTTTTCTGGTAAAAATGTGGTGTGGGGTCCACCTATAACAGTTAAAACATGGGGCATGGTCTTTTTAATTTCCTCTAAATATTTAAGGGCAGTTTTTATTGTGGATGTTGTGGCAGTGATTCCTATGATTTCTGGATCCAACTTCTCTGCATGATCTCTCACTTCGAAAAATCCCTTCTGCATCAGATCATCGTCAAAGATCTCCACAGAATGGTTGTTCTTTTCTAGAGAAGCTGCCAAGTACATCAAATTTAGTGGTGGTGTAATAAAGCCCAGCCCATTTTTCACAGCATTTTCATCGTACGGGTTAATTAAAAGCACATCCATAAACAATCATCCCTCCTAAATAAACCATATTTTAGATTACTAAATGAAAAATTAACGATTTAAAAGCAATAATAACTGTAAAACAACGGATTGTTGTGTAAAATAATTGTTAGATATCAATATTATTGGTAATATAATAATATATTAGGACTAGCTACATAATAAATTATTCGATCATTAATAACCCATACCCATAATAAATTAATACAAGGAACAAGGTTGTTTACAATTATAAATTATATTAATTGATCAATGGTTTTTTAGGGACTATTTATAGATTATTAAATTATTCTGGAGGAATATTTTCATGGGTTTAATTACAGAACAGTACAAGGATTCCAGTAATTTTGTGGCTAGAATTGAGCTTAACAGAAAATTTAGTACTAATCCGCAGCTTTTAACGCGTTGGCTTTTTGATCAAATGGATTTTCATAAAAGTTCAAGGGTTTTGGAAATTGGATGTGGAAACGCCATCCTATGGAGGACGAACAAGGACAAAATAGGGGCCGATGAAAAAATTGTTCTCACAGATTTTTCAGAGGGGATGCTTGATGATGCCAAGAAAGTTCTTGGAAGCCTCAGGGACAGATTCGAATACAAGGTCATGGATGCAGAGAATATAAGCTTCCCTGAAAATTCCTTCGATATTGTCATAGCAAATCTCATGCTTTACCATGTGCCCAACAGGATAGAAGCATTTAACCAGATCACCAAGGTTCTAACTGATAATGGTTCATTCTATGCCAGTACCTTTGGAGGTAACAATATGAAGGAATTAAACGAACTTATCCAAGATTTTTACCCCCAACTCAATTCACTGGAAACTCTTTCAAACAGATTTGGACTTGAAAATGGGAAATCTCAACTCGAAGACTATTTTGAACAGGTTACAATGACGGAATACCCTGATCATCTAGAAATAACAGATGCTCAACCTGTAATTGAATATTTCCTATCCTTTGCAGGAACTAAATCTGTTCTAAATCCTGACAAGTTAGATGAGATGAAAACCTATATCAACGATATCATTGAAGACAAGGGCTTTATGAAGGTAACCAAGGAAACAGGACTCTTCAGAGCAAGGGATCCATTCAAATGATTTCGCATTGTTTTTAGAAACTAGTTTTTTTGTAAGACTGGGTTTAGCTTAGGTTGGTGTAACGTTTGAAAAGGTCTGTTTTGTGGGCCACTTCCAAACCATTAAAGATTAACTGGATATCTGAATAGATCCAGTTGATGAGCTGGGCTAAATCATCAGAATTTTCGTTGATGGAAGTTAAGTTAATGTCTAAAACTTTATTTGTGTCCCAGTTTCGGCTGAGTTCCCGGAGTTCCATCAATGAACCTTGGATATGGGCGCCTTGAACTTCTTTATTTGAAATTGTCATGGAAGTATCACTTACAACTTCTGCCAAGGCCGTTAAATCTGCTGTTAATTTGATATTCATGGATAAAAAGTTTTGATAAAGACTTAAATCAGAATTAACATCGTTAAATGTGTCTTCTAATTTTTTGATTCCTGCCTCGAGGTTGTTTTCTTGAAGCATGTAATTCTGGAGCTTGACAGTGGCCTGGTTTTTATCGAAGTTGTTCCCTGTAATTTTAACCATTTCAAGACCGTAATCCAAGTTGGCGGTAATGGTCTTGGTTAACTGTTCAGGAAGGTTAATATTAATCCTATTTGGTAAAATGACGTAGGCACATATGAATGCTATGATACCTCCAATACTTATGTCCACGATTCTTGAAATTGCGTTGCCATAAACAGTTCCAGTGGGCCAGACAAGCACTATGAAAACTGTCATGGCCATCACAGAAAGACCCATGTAGGTTGGGTAGAATGCTCTAAATAGGAAGAGCATTAGGACTGCAAACCATACAAGTATGTAATGTGGAAATAAAAATCCAAGTATAATGGCTACTACAATTGCAATGAAATTGAAACCTACCCTTTGAATAAGGTTGTCCACCGTGCTTGTGATATCAGGTTTGATTATTATGAGAATTCCCATGGTTATCCAGATGGCACTTCTTTCACGTGTTAAATAAATAAATATGAGTCCAATTGTCATTGCGAGTGTGAATCTAACAGCATGACGCATGTACATATTTTCCAGATTAAAATTTGCACTAATAACTTCCTTAAAAGATTTTTCCTTGGTTTTAATTGTTTTATGTCCCTTTTCAGGATTTTGATTTAATAGGGAGTTGCAGTAATTCAGGATCTTCTGGATGTTCCTACTTACCTGTATGATCTGCTCGTTAACAACCTCATTTGACCCTGTATCAACCTTTAACTCGTAGGAATCCATGATCTTTTCATCAATCGAACCATTCATCGATTGAAAATTTTGTCCAATCCTGTTTGAAACATCGTCTGTCAATTCAAGGTACTGGGTGAAGTATTTTTGATCATGAGGATTGAGTCTGGCTATGATGAGTTCAGAATAACTTCTTAATATTTTGTAGTAACCCCCGAATTTGAAGAATTCGTAGTAAACAGAGTTCAATGAAATTCCTGAGAGTATGTGCATGTTTGCTACCATGCTTTGTATGGTTGATTCTGGATTGAAACCAACTGAAACAAGTTGACGAATTTTCCTCTTTTCCATCCAAAGTTTGGGAATTAAGAGGGTTGATGCCACAAGGTATGCCAATGTGGTATAGGATATCCATTCAATGGGAGTTGATTCAAGGTTAACAATTAAAACAGCTACGAAGTAGGTTAAAAAGAATGAAAATCCAATAGAACCTTCCATGTTTCCAAATATGTACATGGAAATACTGAAAAATGCCCAGAGTACCGAGAAAATTATGAAGGCAGCTAAGTTATGAACAGACAACGAAACACAGAGAAATGCAAGGGTGGTCATAATAAAACCTAACAAACCCAGAATTGCCACCTTCTTTATGGGCATGCTAATGTCTAGGATGATTGTGGCAAGGAGTGTGACCATAATAATGGCTTCAATACCGTTATTAAATTTTAGAAGGGTAGCAAGCAAAGTCGCAACAACTATTAAAATAAAAGCCTTCAAACCCTGTGACCAGTTAACAGCACCTGTAGGCTTGGAAAGTGTTTTAAATCTGCCAAACAAACCTTTTTTCTCCAACTTAAAATTCTCCTTCGATAAATAATTCTAAAGTACTTACTAGTAATATAATCTATGAATACCCTTTAATATCTCTTTTTTCAAATCAAAACCAAAAATTTGTTCCTACAGGGGAGTGTACGAAAAAACAGTAGGGCTATGAACAAAAACTTATAAACCATGATAAATCAGGCGTAATATGATTTTAGATGGTTTAAACGACTATTTTAAAAACATTATTAGTTTCTAGAAACATAATATAAGTAAGAATTTTTACTCTAAATCTGAATTGTGAATTTGACTGAGATCCTGATTAAATTCTAAATGGCTGTACAAGTTTGGATAATTATTATTGTAGGTTAAGAGAAAATTTTTTAGGAGAGATATTCATGAAGAGGGACGTTATAAGGATAAATGAAGATAAGTGTATTGGATGTGGAGACTGTATTCCGGGATGTCCTGAAGGTGCCCTTCAAGTTGTTGATGGTAAGGCAAGACTCATAAGTGACCTTTTCTGCGATGGATTGGGTGCCTGCATAGGTACCTGTCCACAGGATGCCATTGAAATAGAGCAGAGAGAAGCAGAGGAATATGACGAAAGAAAGGTCATGGAAAATATCATCAAGGGGGCAAAAATGTTATCAAAGCTCATTTACAGCATTTAAATGATCATGGCCAGAAGAAATATTTAAACCAGGCAATGAAGCTTCTAGAAGAGAGGGATATACCCATTCCAGACTATGAACATGAAAAAGACTTTGCCTGTGGATGTCCTGGTTCCAAGGAAATGGAAGTAGAGGTTTCAAATGAAACATCAGCACCGACACAAAACTCCAGACCTGAACTCAGAAACTGGCCAATACAGCTTCAACTTTTAAATCCCAACGCACCCTACCTTAAAAATGCCGATCTCTTAATAGCTGCAGATTGTGCTCCATTTACCTATCCGAACTTCAACCAGGAATTTTTAAAGGGAAAAATTCTCATTATATTCTGTCCAAAACTCGATAAAACCATCGAAGAATATATTGATAAAATAGCTGAGATATTCAAGCTTCAAGACATACACTCCATATCTATCGTTCACATGGAGGTTCCATGCTGTTCAGGAATAGGTGTAATTGTTAATCGGGCGCTTGAAAAAGCTAAGAAAGACGTAACTGTTAAGGATTATACCATTTCTATAAACGGTGAAGTCATATAATGCAAAAAAATCAGGCTTCTTTGTTTAAGAATTGACTATATTCAATCCTTTTTTTGGATATAAAATATTACTGGGCAAACTCAGGGATTGCTGATAGTGCAGTGTTGTTTGGTTCGGTATCCTGCTGTAAATATATAATATTGCTATTTACCTCAATTTCGCTGCTGTTATGGGTCACTATTATGACAGTTTTTTCCATTTTAAGTTTATCAATTACTTCGTTGATGGATTTTCTGGAGTCTTTGTCTATGGATTTGGTTACCTCGTCTAAAAGTATTATGGGCGAATTTTTTAAAACAGCCCTTGCAAGTGCTATTTTCTGTTTTTCACCACTAGAAAGCATTATCCCATTTTCTCCCACTTGTGTATCGTACTTGTTTGGGGTGGTTTCGATGAAATCATGTATTTTAACCAGTTTTGCCACACTTTTAACCTCGTCGTATGTAGCGTCGAGTTTCCCAATTCGCAGGTTTTCATAAATAGTGCCATCAAATAAGTATGGATCTGAGAATATCATGGAAATGTTTCTTATTAGACTCTCCCTTTTAATTTTGATTATATCTTGTCCATCAACCTTGATGCTTCCATTTTCAACAGGATAGAGTGAACAGATCAACTTGAGAATTGTACTTTTTCCAGTACCATTATCCCCAACTATGTAATTTAAACCCTTTTTAAATGTAGCATTAAACCCATTTAAAATGTAACGATTGTCATAGGAAAACCAGACATTTTCAAAGGTTATTTCTCCATCTGTTACATTAAGCTTCCCTTCTATTCCTGTTTCCTCTTCCATGTCTAATATTTCTTTTAACCTGTCAAAGGCAGGTAATGCACTTTTGTATGATGTCCAAATTCCTGATAACTGTGATATTGGAGAGAAAAAAATGGAGGTGTAGGCTAAAAAGGCTGTGAATGTTCCAAGGCTTATAGACCCATCCAGTACCATGTAACCTCCAAACGTAATGAGCAGCACTATGGGTACTCCTAAAATAAGAGAACTCAACGAAGAGTTTAACGAAGATGTTTTGGTATAATCCAAAGAAATCCTATAATAATCCTCTATATGGTTGTTAAATCTATTTTGAGACCATTTTTCAAGATTAAACACTTTAACTAGGGGTATTATGGATAAATTTTCCTTTAAAAATGAATATATCGATGCATTAGTTTCTAAAAAAGCTTTCTGAATTTTTTCCATTTTCTTTCCAAATAAGTTGGAAGACAATGCAAAAAGTACAACAGGGCTCATGATTATCAGTGCGAGTGTGTAATTCAAGGAGAGCATGATAAAGAAAGGAACTACAATGCTTACCACGCTCATGAAAATCTGTGGAATTATTCTAACAGGAATGTTAATGGCTATTTGCGTGTTACCCATGATACGTGTTATCATATCGCCCATTTTTATGGTTTGGGTACTTTTTAAAGAAGCAAATTGAACCACATTAAAAACTGTTCCTGATACTTCTCGTAAAAGTACCAAGTTTAACTTTCCTGTTAAATAACCGTTGTAGTAACTTGAAACTGAAGAAAAAATGTACATTCCAATTATTCCCAGTATAATATAAACAAATAAATCAGTCATTTTACCTACAAACACATTGTCTACAAGGGACTTGATTAGTAGAGGGCTTATAAATGAGAAAAGTAATGTAAAAGTACTTAAAAGAAATATCAGTAACAAAGTCAAGGTATGCTTTTTAATAAATTTATTCAAAAAATATTTGAAACTTGTTTTTATCATACTCTCACTTAAAACCCTTTATAATAATTAATACTGTTTCTAATTAGATATAAATAAATATTATTTAACAAAGGATGAAAACTAACCTCAGATATGCATTTATGTAAATGGATTTAGTATTGAATGGTTTCAACATCAATTTCCCCAATCCATTTTAATTTTCCAGTTTTTTAACTTTTATAAAAATAAACAATGGAAAAAAATAAAAATAGATAATAATTTTATCCCAGCATTAATTGAACAATCTGATCTGTTTTACCAGCCTGTAAAAGGGCAATACCATTTACCATAGCTTGGACAGTCAGTTTTGTCACAAATAGCAGAATTTGCAGTAACACCTACTCTAGAACATACTGTGGGTGTACTTTCGCTGTTAATACTTGCTGATTTTCCTAATCCACTCAAATCTTCCATTAATTCTCAACCCCTTTTTTTAGTAACTGTATAATAATAAATTAGTTATGTTTAAATATATAAACTTTTACATCTCCATGTAAAACTTAATAAATATCTTCAATACAATAATATTTTCACAAATTTTTATGGATTTTTGATGTTCATTTGTTTTGTAGACATTATTCGTGATTTTTTATCATTCAATTTTAGCTTAAAATAACAATTTGTCCAGATTAAAGGGAAATTTAAATAATCCGCGATTAGATAAACTTATTTCTAAAACAACCTATCATACACTAAATAAAAAGAATTATATATTAAAAAACCATGATAAATTTATAATTATAAATAATAATAAATCATCGAGGGTGATTTGAATGCTCACATCTGTCCAAAAGGAAATACTACAGAGTTTAATTAACTTATACAGAAACGCCGATGCCTCTATTAAGGGTGAAGAAATAGCAGAAATTATGAACCGTAATCCTGGGACAATCCGAAACCAAATGCAATCTTTAAGAAGTTTAGGATTGGTTAAAGGAGTTCCAGGCCCAAGAGGCGGATATAAACCAACAATTAAAGCATACCATACATTGAACATACAGGCCAGTGATAATCAGTCGCTGGTACCAATTTTTAGGGATGGAGAAAAAGTTAAGGATATAACTGTTTCACAGATAGAATTCACGAGCATAACTCACCCTGGAGAATGTGAAGCAGCCATCAAAGCCGTGGGAAACATTAAATATTTAGATCTTGGGGATGAGATCAGAATAGGTCCAACACCTGTAAATAAACTCATAGTGGATGGAATTGTTGTTGGAAGGGATGACATGGACAACATACTGCTCTTGGACACAACAGCCATCAGAAGCATACCCAAGAAAACAGTATTA
Organism: Methanobacterium sp. ERen5; assembly: GCA_024167805.1. Lineage (GTDB taxonomy): Archaea > Methanobacteriota > Methanobacteria > Methanobacteriales > Methanobacteriaceae > Methanobacterium_B. The sequence goes on from CP099988.1 coordinate 1,887,310, forward strand.
GAAGTAGCTTCAACCGACCTCATCCAACTAGACCCAACAGACAGCATCAGGGATGCCTCAAAAATATTATCTGATAGGGACATTGAAGGAGCCCCTGTTGTAGAAGATGGACATGTAATAGGAATATTAACACTATCGGACATCATTCGTGCCATAGGAATGGGAGACGAAGAACAGAATGTTTCAGAGGTCATGTCATCTAAAAACATCATAACTGTAAAACAGGACCTGATGATAGCAGACGCCATTGAAATAATGAACAAAAACAGCATTGGAAGAGTGATAGTTGTAGATGACCATGCAAGTCCAATTGGAATCGTAACAAGAACAGATCTTCTGGATAAAATAGCAGGATTAAGGTAATATTCGTTTTAAACTAAATATTTCATGTAAAACAGATTTTTTCCCATCAAATTGGGGATTAACCTAAAAAATTCATATTCTTAATTTGATCCTTTAAATTTAAATTATAATTATTTTTTTAGATTGAATAGAATCTAATAATTTTAAATACTAATCCCAACTAAGATCAAGTTCATAGGATTAAATTTGTAATTAATTCTAATTTTAATTATTTTCCAAACAAAAATTCAGATATTTTGTAGGAAATTATTATTGTATCAAGTTAAAAGATTGTTTTAGGAAGTGTATGAAACTGAAAATTGATCAGATGGAAATTAAAAAGGGCATGTCGGTCCTGGAACTCATCCAAGAGATGGGAGGTTCCGGTGTTTTAGGTGCGGGCAGGGTTTACAGGGCAACAGAGTTACTTGCAGAAGTTATAAAAGATGAGGATACTGCAGTTTTTCTAAGTGTGGCAGGGCCACTGGTGCCTGGAGGTCTGAGAAAAATTATTCGAAACATGATCAAGGATGGTGAAGTGGATGTGCTCATAACCAGTGGAGCAAACATCACCCATGATCTGCTTGAAGCATTTGGAGGCAGACATCACAGGGGAATAGAAGATGATGATGAAACCATGTGCGAACATGGAATGGGAAGAATAGCTGATCTATACACTAAATCAGAAGATTTTGAAGTGTTTGAAACCGAAATAGCAAAAATATTGGCAGACATAGCAGCTAAGGGTGATCATTTAAGTATAAGGGAATTTTTAACCTTAATTGGCAGTTCACTCGATGATGATGAATCCATACTCAAAACAGCTGCAGATAACAACATACCAATCTACGCGCCAGGATTCATAGACAGCATGCTTGGACTGCAACTTTGGATGTTCACGCAGGACAACAAACTTCACATCGATGCCTCAGGAGACATGGCAGAACTATCCGACATTGTATACGATTCAAAAAAAGTCGCAACCATGATCCTTGGGGGAGGACTTCCAAAACATTACGCATTAGCATCCAACCTACTTAAAGGTGGGGTTGATGCTGCTATACAGATAACCATGGACAGAAGTGAAACAGGCAGTCTTAGTGGAGCTCCACTGGAAGAAGCCAAATCATGGGCCAAGGCCAAGGCAGGATCCAAACTCGTGACAGTGATTGGAGATGCAACCATCATATTCCCATTGATACTAGCCGGTGCAAAGGAAATGAACCAAAAATCCATGTAATAAACCTGGATGAATAATAAAACGAATTTCCATTTTCTATTTATTTATAAATGGATGTAAAAAAGATTAACATTCGAAATTCTAATCAAGGATAAAAATAACATGCTTTTAGAACCAGTACTCTACGCATTTTCAGGATTCTTCATGAAGTTTTCTGATGATGCCTACGATAAAAAAAGAATATTTACCTGGCAGTAATGGCTGCAATTCTCTGTGGTGTTTCAATAGCCTACTTGGCAGTGACCAGTTCAGATTCAGCATGCTTATTCATAGCCATCTTGATAGGCACAGTTCTATCCCTAAAGGTGGATAGTTTAAACCATGTACTGGCCCTTATCTTGTTTCTAGTAATAATCATTTACATTGGAATACCTTCAATTGGAATTGTAACCCTGATTTTTTGTACAGTGGCAGCGTTCATTGATGAAGTTGGCAACGATAATGATAGAATAACTAAATTAGGCCGTGGAGCGGAACTGTTCTTTGATTACAGGTTCACACTAAAATTAACAGTGTTGGTGTTTGCGGTACTGGGCCTTCTTGTACCCTACTTCCCAGTTTTAACGCAACCCAACATCCAATACTTCCAATTTCAAACCTTCATCTTCTTCTTGCTATTTGATCTGTTCTACGAAGTTGCAGGGTTAAAGTTTGATGCTATCTACAAGGGATTTAACAACCTCTTCAGGATATTCAGAGGAGTAAATTGAACGTCCAACGATAATAGCATCAGCAAATTCGAGTGTTTGATTCGGATCTCCACCTTGCACACCCACGCCTGGAGATATTATGAATGAATCTTTACCAACAACGTCCCTAATTTTTTTAAGTCTGTCTAGTTTGGTTGAAGGGGCCACATAATTCTTTAAACCCATCTCCATGCCCATGGCTGCAATGTCCTCTGCAGCTGGTTGGAGAAATCTTGATGCTCCTGGGTGTGACATTTCTGTGAGTAGAAACACTTCTGTTCCAAATTCTTCTGCAGAATCTACACATGCTTTAACACTGTCGGGACCCACAAATCCATGCACAATAATGGCATCTGCACCAGCTTTAAATGTCAGATCTGCAATTTTCTTATTTGTTTCAGGAATGTCTGCCACCTTAAAGTCGGCAATTATTTTGCAGTCAAACCTATCCTTAACCAATCCAATGGATGGTAAACCTTCAGCTAAAGCAAGAGGATAACCGATTTTTATGGTATCCAAATAGTTAATAACACTGTTTCCAACCTCCAGTGCACCATCAATGGTCAGAAGGTCCATGGCAAGTATTATTTTGTTTTTGATTTCCATAGATTAATACTCATTTTAATTCTTTAAATTATTTTTGAAAATAATCAAAATCCATTTGTAGGATCTCCATCCAGATAAAGAAATACCAAACCTATATTTAACATCGGTACAAAGAAGTTCCAAAGTAAGAAAAAAGTTTTGACTAAATGTTGTTCAAGGGAAAATGGATTTAAATGGCTGAAATAAAGAAAAATAAACTCAAAGCGATAATTGGTGCGCTTGTAACTTTCATTGTTGTTGGATTACTGGCTGTACAGGCTATGTTCTATTTGAAGGGTTACGCCCCATCAACCAACATGATGAACCATCAGTTTCTGGTTTCAATAGGATTTTTAATAGGAGTACTCGCAGCTTCATATGTTTACACCTATCTTCAGGGTGAGGACAGATCATCTTGGCTCTACGATAAGGATGGGAAAGAGAAGTAAAGATGGAATACTTGGATTAATTGTCCTAAATTTTCTTTTAACATCACTTTTGGTGTAATTTTGAAGGGATCATTAATTATTTACCTGTATTCAGGTTGATTGATGCACAGTAGCTGTATCCTTTTTTTCAATACCTTCTTTAAAGACTATTTCTGGATTTTTGTTGAAGTGATTCGCTGCAACCATGATCTGGTAAATTACTATTCCAGCATCCATTGGGATGTATTTTTTTGCAATTAACGATCTTATGAAGTTGGGTTTGGTGGTGAAAACATCGATGGAACTAGCATCACCACTTAAAAACCAGGCTTGGCTATTGGTGGCTGTTGGTGAGAGTCTTGCAGCCTCCAATATTTCCCTGTTTTCATCTGTGATGGTGATGTCTGTCATTTTCTCAATGGGATTTCTTTTAAATTCACTTCTATCAGATCTGTGAAGTGGTTCATCAGGGTTTCCAAATGCCAGGAGAATCACAAATTTAAGTTTTGATCGGGGTTTCACATGGTCCTTAATGGTTGGAATACCCTGCCAGCAGCATCCTATACCATTTGAAGAAAACAGAAGATCCATCTGCTGCAACATGTAACCTACGTTGGTTAGGTAACCCTCACTTTCCTCAGAAAATACTGCCAAGTAGTGGGGAGCTTTTTTCATCATCCGGGTTTTAACATCTTCAGAGGAAATTAACAGAACCTCAGTTTTAATCCCTGGAATTAAAGGTTTTAAATTTCCCACTTCTCTTTCAATATCCTTTAAGATTTCTCCATCTAAAGGATCTTGATCGTACTTTCGAATGGATTTTCTCCTGAAAATTGTCTCGTAAATATCATTTTTATCCATAATACCACCCCTCAAAACCACTTTTCATTCTACCTAAATAAATGAATAAATTTTAATAACTGGCTATATTTTTATTTATTTAGTTTTACTCCTTGTTTTACCCTTTTTTGTGAAATATTTTTAATGGGATTTAATCCAAATATTTTTTTGTGTTGTTTGTATATTATATTTCATGTGGGGTTTATTTTTTTCAACCAACATGGAAATATTTATAAAGTTTTGCCAACAGTATCCCATTTATACAACTTATTAATTATAATTAGTATTACTCTGAATAAAGCATGGATTTACTCTCAAATTTTTTGAGGATGGTTAAATGAAAATAATTGAAACCAAAGATCTTACATATGAATATCCGGATGGAACCAAAGCCCTTGAAAAGGTTAATTTTAATGCTGAAGAAGGAAAGATAGTTGCACTTTTAGGGCCCAACGGTGCAGGTAAATCAACTTTATTTCTGCATTTTAATGGTATATTAAGGCCAACACATGGCAGTGTACATGTTGATGGGGAAACTGTTAGTTACGACAAGAAGGAACTGTTAAAAATACGTCAAAAGGTGGGAATTGTATTCCAAAATCCTGATGATCAATTATTTGCCCCAACAGTACTTGAAGATGTTGCGTTTGGACCCATGAACATGGGACTGTCCAACGAAGAAGTGGAGGAAAGGGTTAAAGACGCACTTTTAAGGGTTGGAATGGAAGGATACGAAAAAAGCTCCACACCACTTGAGTGGGGGTCAGAAAAAACGTGTTGCAATTGCAGGCATACTTGCAATGAAACCCAAGATCATGGTGCTCGACGAACCCACAAGCGGCCTCGATCCAAGGGGTGCTTCACAGATACTCAAACTCCTATACCAGTTAAACAGCGAGGGAATGACCATTGTAATATCCACCCACGACGTTGATCTGGTGCCGATATATGCTTCTAAGGTTTACATCATAAGCCAGGGTAAAATTATTAAAGAAGGCAATCCTCAGGATGTGTTCGAAGATGTTGAAACCATAAGGGGAGCTAATTTAAGATTACCAAGGATAGCACACCTCATGGAAATTCTTAAAAAGGAAGATAAACTTCCATTTGACAAACCATACCCTTTAACAATAGGAGGGGCCAGAAAACGTATATTAAAAGAGTTTGAAGATTAATTTTTTTTTAATTTTTTTTATTAGATCTGATCTATTTCTGGGGTTTTGGTTTAGTTAAGATATAAGTTGAAATTGGAATTTGTCCCTCTATTTTAATCCATTTTTTAGGTTTGTTTTGGGCTTGATGGTAATTATTATGAGGGTTTCAGGGCATCTACCTCACAAGATGTAAAACTGAATTTTTTTTATAATGCTCCAAAGATAATTAATATTTCCTTAGAATAGGGGTTTAATTAGGTAAACTGATCACATTATCTGATTTTTCATAATCTTTCTGTATTATTTATCTTTAAATTGTGAATAACTTTTTCTTAATCCTAGATTATGTTGGTTTATTTGTGATTGATCTCTAAATTTTCTTTAAAGTGTTTATATGTGTATTTAATATTATCTAAGGTTTTTTTTGTTTCATTTACCTTCAATATCCTAATTGATTTAGTATTGGAGTATTATATGGTGATTTTTTTATATTTTAACTTTTAATCTTTAATTGTAAAATGTGAATTACGTGGGGTGATAATGAAAATGAAAAAAATGATAGGAATGTTGTGTTTTGCTGTTATGATACTGAGTATCATTGTAAGATGTTCACCAGTAAATCCTAATGATACAAATCCTTTTGTTAATGTGGAAATTAAGACTTCTAGCAGACTTATTTTCACTATGGATGAAAATCAAACTTTTACATTTAAATCCAATGATCCATTTTGGCTCACTGCAACAGTTCAAGCCAACGACCAAGTAATATCTTCAAATCAAAAAATATTCTTCTATGATCATGACACACGATCTAACCTACCATCACAAAGTCCCAAATGGTCAAGAATTCTCAATCAACACCAACGAAAACAATGCACACGACCATAACTATCAATTAGCTCAAGGAACACACGAACTCAAATTCGTATACAAGATTAACAACAATAAATCCGCATCCACAACATTCTACGTAGTTGTAATATAAAATTTAAGATTTAATTCAATATTAAGATGGAAATGATTGAGCTAAATGAGAAATAGGAAGTTTAGCTTAAGTAATTTCTTTATCTACCTATGGAGGTTAGAATATCATGTTAAAACCTGATCAAAATGGAATCTTTCGGTTAAATTTGGATAATATCCATATGCATTCTGGAAGATGTTTAGCAGTTCTAAGCTAGGCCTTCAATGACACTTATGGGCCACGTAACACAACAATTTTTAATTTATAACATAATTTCTAATTTATTGATAAATGGTTGATTAACATAATGGAGGATTACCACATGAAAGTTGAGAAAATATCAATATTTTTTGCTGTGTTACTGTTTTTTGCCGCTGCTTCAGGAACTGTTGCAGCAGTTAACAGCAACAACAGCAACAACAGCATTAACACCACATACAAGACTACTGACATAATAACTAAGGAACAAGCACTAAGTAGAATAAACTACCTAGAAAACCAGATTGGGGAATTACAATTTCAAATAGGGGCTATTAATGGAAATATCACCTATAATAACAACCAAATCAAACAACTAAATTCTCGTTTGTTATTAGTTTGCTTTAAGAACGATCTTGGACTGGCGAAACTGATAGAGTGTAAAATCAATAACATAAAGAACGATATCAGTGCTCTTGAAGCGCAAAGAACTACACTAATAAACACTCGAGACTCATTCAGTTCGGAGATGGAAGATCTCAAGATTAAATGGGGCATAATAGATCCCGCTTAAAATAATTTCTTTTAATTTTTTTATCAACATGCTTTACAGAAAACTAAGAATGATAAATTTAAATGAGGTGATTTTATCTTAAATAAGAAAATCATATGCATTTTCCTATTGTTGGGAATGGTGGCATCTACTTTTCTAACTTACAATACAAGTTACGCAGCTTCGTCTAATCATGAGGATGTTACCCGGGGAATGCATATTGATATAAATGATCAAGGCCCTGGAAAATTGATTGATATTGTTTCTTACGAAGGTGATTCCAACAAAATCAAGGCGGAAGTTTGGTGGAATAACTTTGGAGGTACCACAGATCCATTCACAAATGTCTACATGACGATCTATGATAAAAATGGGAGGATAGTTTGTTCTGACATGAAAGAAAGCGATATAATAGGTAATTGTTACTTTGATGTACCAGATAATCTAGCTAGTGGAAATTACGAAATAAAATTTAGTGCATCAGGTTGTAGTTCAACAGGGCAAGATATTTATCGTGTTGAAACTTGGACTAATCTTGTTGTACGTGATCCATTGAAGGATAATCTTAATGCCGCTAATGGAAATTTGACTGTTAATGCAAGTAATATAATTCAAGGACAAAAACTATCAGTATCATCTAATTTTGTTAACAACACACGCATGGCCAACTATAAAAATCAAACACCTAATAAAAATTCAGATTTAGGTTACATAGATTATGTTGTGCTTGATGATAAAAATAACATAGTTATGCATGGTTTTGGATCTTTAAAATTGTCAAACAATCTGATTGTATCGGATGTATCACTAAATACAGCCAATCTCCAGCCTGGTACCTATCATTTGCAAAGCCAAATTCAATTAAACTCGTTCATTAAACCTATCAACTCAGAACAAACCTTCAATGTTTATTCAAAAAACAGCTCATTATCGGTTAGTAATGAAAGCACTCTTAACGTAACACAAGGTGACGATGCACAGTTAGTAGCATGGATAAACAACGATGGATTAACAAACATACCTGCAAAAAACGCACCAAAAGCCAACGTAACATTCACAGTATTTGACCAAAACTACAACGTGATAACTGGAGACACTTTCCCTGCAACCCTAGTTAATGGACATTATGTAGCGTACATGGACTGGAACACTAAAAATTTCAAACCAGGAACATACAAAGTACATATGGCAGTTAATGGAAATCCCTGCATATCCGGCTGCGATTCATGGACCACCATAACCATAATGCCAAAGTAGGATGTTAATTGAGACAGGTTAAAAAAATGAAGATAAATAAATGGTGTGATTAACCATTTACTTCTATTTTTTGGAGGATTGAAGTTCATGATGAAAAATATATTTTGGAGAATTTTAATTGTTGGATTAATTGTTGTAAGTGGAACTGGTTTGGCATCAGCATCAAATCCAGCTCAACTGGGTATAGACAATTTTAGGTATCAATCCCAATTTGAAAATTTGCAGTACAATACAAGTGGAAACAATACCATCTCACTCAATGGAACACTAACATTTACAGATAATTCCACAATAAAACCAATTGCAAGGGCATATTTATTTCTTGCAATCATAGGATTCACCGACGACAATCCCCGTCACAACATAGTGTACCATGGAATTTGTGTCACAGATAAAGATGGTAAGTTTCAGTTTAATAGTGGGCCTTTTTTCACGGGATTTCCGGGAAATTATACCCTATTCCTATGTTATCACGGCAACAAAACCTACCAGCCAATCAACACAACATTTGATATTTAACCATTAATTTTTTTAAACCATTCTATGCTAAAATGAATGTTTGTAGGGGGTAGAAACTAAATTTGGACAATCCTACCTAGCAAAAAAAGAATTTACCTTAAATTATCCTTTAAAAACATTTGTAGTTTTCAAATAAATTTGCTAAGCTAACCTGAAATATGTATTAAACCCTGAAATTTATGCCAAAAAGAATATAACTTTGGGAAAAAAGTAATTAGAATAAATTATTCTGTTAGAATCGTTTTTTGTTGAAAAGTTAAGAGGATTAACTCCTATTCAATGACTTTGATTGCTTTGGTTGGGCAGGAGTAGGAGCATAGTTTGCAGCCGATGCATTCCTTGTCCTTGACTTCAACTGTCCAATCATCGTCTACTATGATGGCGTGAACTGGGCAGAGGGATACACATGCTCCGCAGTCTATGCACATGTTTTCATCCTTTTTAACCACTCTTTTAATGGGACTCACATTTATTCCTGCATTTTCAATGTAAGCAATGCCTTGTTCTGCTTCGGGGCCATTGATTTCCATCAACATCTTCCCGCCTTGGGAGTCAATGTCTGCTCGCAGTATATTGAAGTTCACATCAAAATTCTTAACAAGATCTGTTATAACGGCTTTGTTAGCCATTTTTGGGGAAAAGTACAGCCATGCTTTCATTTAAATTCCCTCCTTGCGATTTTTTGCACACATGAGCCTTGAAATATCCTCGGCAGTTATCATACCCTTCACATGATTATTTTTATCGATGATTGGCAGTCCAGAGATTTCATGCTTATCAATACGCCTAGCAATAATATCCACTGGTTCATCTTCCCTTGCAATAACCACCTTTTTGGTCATTACATCCTTAAGCTTGGTTTTGCCTTTTGCAACCGCGTTTGCAATATCCCATGAAGTGACTATTCCAAGCAGTTTCTGATCATCATCAACAACTGGAAGATGGTTAATACTGTTTTGCACTAGTCTTTTAGCAACATCTCCGATTTCATCGTCAGGATTTGCAGTTATCAAGGGTTTGCTCTGTAATTCATTCACAATAGGAGTTTGCCTCCTAATTTCAAGGGGTTAGGACTGTAACCTTCGTGTGCAAGTAAATTAACAGGTGATGTAAGCAGGAATTTACCGTTTTCAATCCATGATTGAAGTTCCTTGGCTATTTTAACTGCTTTTTTGTAGGATGATAATGGAGAAGTTTCGACTTCAACACCGTTTATTTCAATACTTCCACTCCTAAGTTCTTGGTAATTAGTTTCAAGAATGGTTGGTTTGCTTCTTCTTGCCACCCCATAATCAGTCACACGACAGGTTATATCCTCATCTGCTATGGCTGTGCGTTTGGCAATGTCACTGTTTAGTACGGGTATTGGAACTCCCACACCAACGAACAGTGTTGAACCATATTTAGGCATGGTTGCACCACGGATAAATTCATGATCCATCTGCTTCATATCACCCTTGAGCATCATGGTACCAGCACCATCTACAGGCACTCCATTTTCCCTTTTAACCTCTGTACTGTGCTGGGTACCTTCACCAATAACGTAACCTTCGGCACCACAGAGGAAAATCTTGGTACCCAAACCAATGGTCTGGAAGTATGGATCATTTAAGAGGGGACTGAGCCCTCCTGCACTGGAAAAACTTACATTACCCATGTTTGGCAGGAGTGTACCCATGTAAGTATAGATTGGTTCATCTGTGGAATTCACAGCAGCAGCATAATTCTGGTAGGAGTTACGAGGATTTATCATGACTGCATCGTTAAGATTTTCCAGATTAACCTGTGTTTTAACTTCGGTCAATGGATAACAGTCAGTACCATAAGAATCTGCAACCAGTTCAACATCTTTACCATTGATGAGATCCTCTATTACATGGGCCCCACCATATTCAATGCCCACATCAGGATTTCGGCTGGGCTGTGTAGCCCCTATGTAAGTGTCAACTGCTGCAAGTCCGGAGTAAGATTCAACACCATTTAGAAAAGTTTTGGTCATTTTTATTGGTGGATCTGTGTGTCCAAAGTTTAAAAATGCCCCTGAAGAACACATGGCTCCAAATGTACCTGTAGTAACCACATCAATATCCTCTGCGGCTTTTTCAGCACCATTTTCTCTTACAATTTGCGTCATTTCTGTTGCTGTAACAACAACTGCATCTCCATCCTTAATACGTTGATTTATTTCTTCAATGGTCTTCATTTATTCACATCCACACCATCATTAGTTGTATTATCTATTAAAATTAATAATTAAATAATTATTTGAATTTAAATCCATAAATTGGAGGATTGATTATTTTGCCTCAAAAAGATGAGTGTACATAGGCAATACAATTCCCAACTTAAATCCAGTTTTTACATAAATAGAATATACTCAATAATGTTACTAATAACCTTACTATTTAACAAATTTTTCTATCCCATGGACCCATGAAGGGCAGATCAGTTTTTCATATGTTTTTGAACCGTTCAAAGCAGATTTTCCATTTTTAATTTAAAGTAGATTTCGCAATGGGCATTTAAAAATCATGTGAACCCAAAACTCTCGACTTCTAAACAAACATTATTTATTTGGATTTTAAGGGGAAAAATATTTCAGTTTACAAAGAAAGATAATAGAGCAGTACAATTTTAATAGAAAATATTTCCAGTAACAATTAATTCATTTATAGGAGTATAAAAATGCCATCATCAAAGGAAAATAATCTTGATCCAGATTTATTCAGAAAAACAATTGAGATCGTAGAAAAAGAAGTAGATTTTGTGGATATACGAGTTAGTGAAAGTAAAAATAACATAATAGTGATGAAGGATGGTCAAATTCAAGAAATTCGTTCAGGAACTGATTTTGGAGGTTCTGTCAGGGTTTTAAAGAATGGATCATGGGGTTTTGCATACACAACTCAACTTTCAAGACTTGATGAAATGGCAGAGGCAGCACTCAAACTTTCAAATTCCCTCAAAAGTGATGTTGAAGTCTCAAAAACTGCAGGATCCACTGACACTGTGAAGTCGAAGGCTAAAATTCCATTGTCTAGTGTTTCTTTAGATGAGAAAAAGAAGGTTATGCAAGAAGCTGAAGCAGCTGCCAACATTGAAAAAGTAGTCAGTACAACAGTGAACTACGTTGATAGTGAATCTAGCACGCTTTACATGAACTCAGAGGGTTCTGCAATTTCCATGGAAGAATCCCGGGTTGCAATGTTTTTAAACGCTGTGGCTGCTTCTGATGGAGTTATTCAATTTGGACATAAAAGTATCGGTGGTTCAAAGGGTTATGAGGCCATACAAAATCAGGATATTGAAGAGTTTGGAAGGTTAGCAGCAACAAAGGCTGTAAGGCTCTTAGATGCTAAGTCTCCTCCATCTGGAAGTTTTCCAGTTGTTTTAGATCCTGAACTCACCGGAGTTTTCATACACGAAGCACTGGGCCATGCATCAGAGGCAGATCTCATACTTCAAAATGATTCCATACTCAAAAATAAGATGGGAACTCAGATAGGTTCTGACCTTGTAACCATTGTTGATGATGCCAGTATGGATGCCTTTGGTTACTACGCCTACGATGCAGAGGGAATCAAAACAAGAGAAAATATTCTGGTCCAAGATGGAGTACTATCCTCCCTTCTAAGTTCAAGGGAAACAGCATCTAAACTTAAGATGGAATCTTCTGGAAATGCAAGGTCATCTGTGGGTGATCAGCCCATAGTTCGGATGAGTAACACCTACCTCAAACCAGGTGATCAATCTTTAGAAGAACTTTTAGAAGGAATTAAAGATGGAATCTATTTGAAAGGTTCCAGGGGAGGTCAGGTGGACACTGGTAAGGGAATTTTCCAGTTCAACGCTGCAGAATCATTTGTAGTTGAAAATGGAGAAATTAAAGATCCATTGAGGGATGTGTCACTGTCTGGAAATATCTTGGAAATTCTCAATCACATAGATGCGCTTGGTTCTGATTTCAAGATGGGAGTAGGATTCTGTGGTAAAAACGGACAAACTGTTCCTGTGGGTGATGGCGGTCCCCATGTCAGGGTTTCAAAGGCAACTGTGGGCGGTGCAACCTAAAAATTAAATTTTTGAAACTTAATTTTTTTGGAGAAAAAAACATGTTATCTGAAGAACAAGGCCGATTTCTGGTAAAATTAGCACGTGAAGCAATAACTGTTTATTTAAAAGAGGGAAGGGTTATTCCCCTACCTGAAACAACAGACAGTGTAATGCATGAAAACAGGGGAGTGTTCGTCACACTAAACAAAGAAAATTGTTTGAGAGGATGCATAGGTTATCCTGAACCTGTAATGCCATTAATAAATGCTGTTGTAGATGCAGCAATATCTGCTGCAGTTCGAGATCCAAGGTTTAACTGTGTGACTCTCGAAGAACTCGAAAACATTGAACTGGAACTCAGTGTACTCACCAAACCCGAACTCATCCATGTTGATGATCCAACAGAATATCTGGATAACATCATAATAGGTGAAGATGGACTCATAGTTGAAAGTGGACCATACAGAGGCTTGCTTTTACCCCAAGTAGCAACAGAATGGGGTTGGGATAAGGAAGAATTTCTCTCAAACACATGTAACAAAGCAGGACTGAGTCCTGAATGCTGGTTAAGTAATGATGTAAAGATATACAAATTTTCATCAGAAATATTTGAAGAGAATCTAAAAACCAAATGAACACCATTAAAATTTGGTGACAACTTCACCGATCTCATTTTTTTTAGGACAATTGAAAGGAAGTTTAATATATAAATGAAAACTAAATAATGGGTATCGGTTTCTATTTATTTTTAACATTGATGAACATAGATAAAAATTCGTGATTATTATATCAAAATTTAATCATTATATAACCAATCTTAACTAATTAATTAAAAAAAGTGATCAAATGTTTATACCAACTATTCCCACTCCCGAAGAAGTTCTTGATAAAAGTTTCAGCAGGGCTAAAAAGGCAGCGAACAAGGTAAGGGGTTCAAAAATCCCTCGCCATCAGAAGTCAAAAAAACTGAAGAGGCTAGGATCAAGACAGCATGTCAAGTGACTCAGGAAACCTTCAACAACATCATTGAAAAGGTTCCAAGGGTAGAAGATCTTCACATGTTCTACCAGGACTACATCGATGTAGTTGTGGGTGTGGACCAATTTAAAAAATCATTAGGAGCTCTTAAATGGGCTTCTGAATTAATAGCAAAATTTGAAAATCAATATGTCTTTAAAATGAGAAGAACAAGTCCTGAAAATGCATCAAATGTTAGGAAAGAGGCTTTTGGAAGGTTAGCATCTGTTGTTTACAGAATTGAAGATGAATTACATTTCCTGGATTTTGCAAAGCAGAAACTCAAGAACATGCCAACCATAGACTTCGATGCAACCACAGCAGTTATAGCAGGATTTCCAAATGTGGGTAAATCCACCCTACTTAGACAGTTAACATCAGCCGAACCCAAAGTAGCTGATTATCCATTCACAACAACTGGAATACAGATAGGACACTTAGAACATAAATGGATGCCCTACCAATTCATAGACACCCCCGGACTTCTTGACAGGCCAGTGAACGACATGAATGAAATTGAATTGAATGCCATGGTTGCACTGGAACACCTTGCAGATCTGGTATTTTACATATTCGATGCTTCAGAAACATCAGGATTTCCACTTGAAAGTCAAATGAGCCTATACCATGGCATAAAAAATATTTTTAACACACCTATTCAGTGTGTTTTTAACAAGATGGATCTGGTTGAAGACACCACCCATGTTGATAAATACATTGAACAGCTTGAAAATCCAATTAAACTATCGGCTGTTGAAGGCATTGGAGTTTCTGAATTAATTACCAAGATGGAGGAAGTAAAGAATGAAAAGAAATGATGCAGGAGAGGTATTTAACGATATTTACACCACCCTACTTGAAAAACAAAGGGAAATTGGTGACATGGTGGACAGCTACATCTCAAACACACCAAAAAACACCCCTAGCACCATTATCCAACCTGCAGTAAATATTCTAGACGAAGATGAAACTGTGGTTGTAAGTGTTGATCTTCCAGGTATTGAAAGGGAAAAAATTAAAATAGATATCACAGAAAGCTTCATAGAACTCACAGCTGATTACAGAGACGAAATTGATGTTGAAAAGAACTATTTAACGAGGGAAAGGTACAGTGAAATAATTGAGAGAAAGATTTCATTACCTGAAGGACTAGATATAAACAACACAGGGGCCAAGTTTGAAGGCGGCGTACTATCAGTTACCATTCCAAAAATAGTAGAAACACCAGATGAAAGCAACTTCGAAGTCAAGGTTGACTAAATATTCAATCCCATTTTTTTATATTCTCTTTTTTCTTGGTTTGAAGCAGTGCTCAAACTCTTTTTAATTACTGTTAAAAAAAATATGGATACTAATTTTTTTCAATCGTATCTTACTTTACCTATGTGCCTGGTACTTCCAGGATCTTCCCCACTGTAATGGGATAAGTAGTATATGAACCATTCTACTGGGATCACGAGTATGAACGGGGAAAGTAATGGATGGATGTCTGAGAAATCTCCCATATTAAATGTGATGGTTTTAACACCTATTTTATTCGAAAATTCTATGGATTTGTTGGTTAATTCATCACCAGGAAATCCTGCGTCTAAAAATATTATTGGAACATCCTTTTCTGCCCTTTCAATTAAACCGTGTCTGAACTCTCCTGAGTAAAGTGGACAGGCATGTTTCAAGGCACCTTCCATAAGCATGGTCATGGCGATCTTGTATGCCAAACCAAAGTTCGGACCACTGCCCATACAGTAGAAGATATCATCATCCCGGTACTGTTTAGCCAGTTCTCTGTTGGGTTCTTCTGTGATTTCGACCAGTTTCTGGGTAATTGATGGTATTTTATCCAGGTCTTCTAGGATCTTACCAGATTCTTCTGATCCATCCATTGAAAACAGTATTTGATACAAACAAAGAAGTTGGGTCATGTAGGTTTTTGTTCCGAGTATGGCAGTTTCTCTACCGCACCTTGTGAGAACAGCATCATCAGCTTCCTTCATCATACTACTTTCAGGCTCATTAGTGATTGAAATGGTATAAATACCTTCATCTTTAGCTCTTCGAAGAGCTGCAAGGGTATCTGCAGTTTCTCCGGACTGGGAAGTGGTTATTAATGCGGAATTTGTTTTTTGAAGATTTTTATGATGTACAAATTCATAGCCGGTGTGTACTTCAATATTTCTGTCTGATAAAAATCCTAGTGCATCACGGGCTGAGTAGCAGGTGGAAAGAGAACTTCCACATCCAACGAGATATATTTTGTTGGTATTCTTCAATTTCTCTGCAATCTCCACCATATGATCCTTTTCTTCTTTCAAAGTTTCTGCCAATGACTTTGGCTGTTCCTGAACTTCGTTGTACATATCATACTTCATAATGATTCCTCAAAATGCAAAATGTCCAGTTTTTCAATGAATTTAGAATACATAACATCAATATCCTCTTCAATAACTCTGGTATTAGCAGTTGTTTCCATGAACCCTGATTCGTATTTGAATCTGGGCACAATATGAATATGCAGATGGTCAACACTTGCTCCAGCTGCTTCCCCTAGGTTTATCCCCACATTTATTCCGTCGGGTTTAATAACATTTCTAATTAGTGAAATTGTTCGTTGAACAATGATGAATAAATCTTTTATCTCTTCAGTACTCAACTCATTAAGGTCTGTGTAATGTTTAACTGGCAATACTTCAAGATGGCCCCTGTTGTAAGGGTACAAATTCATTAGTACCATATTTTTACCATCATTGTATAAGACCTTTTCTTTTACTTCGGGATTACCATCAACTATTGAACAAAATATGCAACCATCAATGGGTTTTGAATCCTTCCATTTCTTCCTTGAAGAAGCAAATAATACTGTGTTAGATTCCGAGGGTATGGTTGGTTTAACCTTAACTTTACTGTTCTTTTCTACCTTGTAAAGTCTTGCTATGCAAACTGTCATTTCAGCGAGCTCAACAGCGTCAGAACCAACGATGCAGATCATGGGTTCCTTTCCCCAGGCACCTTCGTGGTAAATAACATCGGGAATATCATCAATTTTTTCGATTGCTTCCTCAACACCCCATGGTATGGTGCCACCTTCAACTTTACGCACTACTTCTGGTTCGTGGGTTCTGTCGTAGGAAGAAATTTTGAGTCCCAATTTTTCGCAAATTTCAAGAATCAAGGGATCGAATTTGATGTTAATGGCACTTCTAAGGGATGGGTCGTGTTTCATCATACTAAGGGCAAGCCTGGCCATGTGTGATGTTTTTAAAAAATCAGGGTTGCTCACTGTTTTTGGCATCCCATTTAAATTGGTAATTCTCCCTGGAATTCCAACAACTTCTTCAATTTTTTCAGCATTTTCCAATGCCATAACAAGATTACTGTGAACTTCTGGAATGATAATGGCAAACTCTGAAGATTTCTCCAGGATGGATGCTCCTTCTTTAACCTTTTCTATCTCTTCAATATGATCCATAGTCAATATTTTCGCATGATCAAATATAAGTTGTTGGTTTTAAAATCAACAATTAAAAGCTCTAAAATAAACCCTGAATTAATCTGGAAATTATATCATAAACTCATGTGTCATTTATTCACATAGATCTGAGTGAAATTTAGCATAATTGAATTAAAGCTAACGATAAATACATTAAAAAATAGTTAATGAATTGTTATTTGAAGTTAATGATTCAAAAGAAGGAAAGCCTAATGTTTCATTCCAAAACTTTTCAACATTCCTCAAATATTTTGGGATCGAATTCCATGGACTGTACCTTTTTAATAATTTTACAGGTACTGTCTAGTTTGGCTTTCCTGTATCCAGTAACCTTAACCACATCAGATTCAATACCCCTTTCTTTCAGTTGATTCTTAAGTTTTTCAACATTGTGTTTCTGATCGGGGCCTATGGTTATGATGTCTGGTCTGATCTTTTCCACAACCTTGAACATATCCCTTTCATCACCAAGGTAAGCTTCATCCACAGGTTTTAACATCTTAACAACTTCCAGCCGTTGATTTTCATCGACAACAGGCAATCTTTTTTGGATCGTACAGTAGAATCCCTTGCAACCACCACAACAAGATGGGCATCTTCACCACCAATTTTCTTAGATTCATCAAGGTAGTATCCATGACCTGGATGGATTATATCAAATGTGCCTGTCGCCATAACTTTAATAATATACACCCCTCATTTAAATTTAGAAATGAAATTTTTGTTAATGTAATAAAAACTGAAATTTGAAATTCATATATTGGTCCATGTATTTATACATGTAGAACTAAACACTAATTCTTAGCAGAGTTAATGAATTGTCCATTATTCTAATTTCAATCATGGAAAACCATTCGAGTCAATTTTGACTGGATTGATATCCATTATACTATTATAGACATCAAACATTAAATCTATGACTAGAGATAACTCTGGTTTAGGATCTACAACTAAATTAAATTTCAATGGTTATAATTATGAGTTCAAAGATTGCTAAGGGCAGTATAGTCATCCTCATTGGATCTTTCCTCTACAGGATTGGAGGGTACATATACAAGGTGGCAATGGCAAATTTACTTGGTCCTGCAGGCTACAGTATACTAAGTATCACCTGGCCACTCCAAGGATTTTTTATCATCATAGCAGGTGCAGGACTACCACCGGCCATTGCAAAACATGTGTCGGAGTATCATGCTAAAAACGATACAGAAATGGTTAAATCCATTATAAGCGTTGCAATGATGATGATGACAGGATTTGGACTTATTTTCAGTGTAATCGTGTTTTTCTTAGCTCATCCAATTGCTGTAGCACTTAACAACCCTGAAGCAACCCTTCCATTCCAACTCATAGCACTCATCACACCATTCAGTGTCATTGTTGGGGCCATGAGGGGAACTTTCCAGGGATTTTATCAGATGACCAACATTCTGATAACCCGGGCTGTGGAACTAATTTTCATGGTTGGAGCTGCGATTTTCCTTGTTTGGGCAGGACTATATGTTGCAGGAGCTGTAATTGGTACGGCCATAGGATTCATGGCAGCACTCGGAGCAGCAGTCTATCTTTTCCAGAGGGACATTCGTAAAAAACTGTCAAAACCCCGGAAACTGTTATCACGGGCAAGTCCCAGGTTAGAATTTTCTGATCAATTGGGAATAGCTAAAATGCTGATAATTTTTTCAATTCCCGTAGTAATCACTGGACTGGCTGAACTAGCCCTGTATGATATGGCAACCTTTGTAATAGCTTATTACTATCCTGGGAGTAACTTAATGGGATACTTCAATGTGTCAAGCACCATAGCCAGACTGCCACTCATAATATCCATGGCTGTGGCAACATCGGTGCTTCCAGCAACTGCAGAGGCAATGAGTCTAAGGGACCATGTGCTTTTAAAGACCTACATCAGACAGTCCTACAGGTACGTTTCATTCGTGGTTATACCCCTCTGTGTTGGAACAGTTGTATTTGCAAATCCAATAATTAAACTGCTCTTTGGACAGGGTTTTCTACCTGGAGTTGCAGCACTACAGATACTAGCAGCTGGAATGCTCTTCTTCACACTCTACACAATTTCATCCAGTATCTCCCAGGGTCTTGGGAAACCAAGGCTACCCATGTACGTACTGGTTGCAGGAATCACAGTGGATCTAATTTTAAGCCTAGCATTAATTCCTCCATACGGTATTAACGGTGCAGCTATTGCAACAACCCTGGCATCACTATCCATCATGGTGACCTTGATGTGGAGCACGTTAAAATTAGCAAATGTCAAACTACCGCTCATAGAATATGGGAAGATCGTATTGGCATCCATCATAATGGGAGCGGTTTTCATGCTGTTCCCTCCAACTGTACTATTCCTGTTCATTGGAATTGTGGTATCTCCATTTTTGTACCTGGGAGTACTGGCAGTTATAGGAGGATTAAAACTAGAAGACCTAAAACTGCTCTACAAAGTTGGAAACAAGCTAGGCCCACTATCTGGAACTGTCCATAGAATGGTGGATATTCTAAGTAAATATGCAGTTGAATAAAAACACTATTCCCAAAAATAAAACCATTTTTTTCACAATTATTTTTTTTAGAGATTCCATTACCGTCAAAGAAACATTTAAAAAATTATTGGTTTAGGAAGTTAGGTTACTTTAAAAGAGAATGTGGGGATTTTTATAACTAATTTTTACCAAAAAAGGTTTAATTCATGTGGGTTTTAAGTTCAGATTTAAGTTCGGCCCACATGTAATGCTCTGGACCACAGCCCGATACTAAAACGTATTTGTAGGGTGAATTTAGGATCAGGTCGATGATCTTGGAACGTCTATCTGCCATTTCTTCGTATGGAAGGGGATAGAAATCAGCATCCAAATATTCACCTATTATTTTGTAGTAACTTTTAGCAGCTTCAACCGATGTTCTTCCAGGAACAACGTAAACCTTCTTGGGGTTCGCAGCAATAACTGATTGCAGATGATCCTCAAAGATTTCATCTTCACCTGTGTCTGGAGTGGTGTAGATAAATCCAAGGTCATCCTTAACATATTCACACATAAATTGAACATTTGCGTTTAGTGCATCCCCATTATCTCCCTGACCCATTCCAACCAATTTGTCTCCAACTTTCATTATTTCAAATCTTCCAGGTGGTAGAATGGAAAGATCAAGGGAATTTGTAATCTTTTTAACTGTGCTTTCAATATTTTCAGGTTTGTTTGTGAAGGATGCGTAGGTAGTTACAGCACACAATAAATTGTAGAGGTTGTAAAGTCCAAATGCTGGTGTTTTTATCTTTAAAAATACTGGAATTTCTTTCCCTGTTGTATGGTTGTACACTTCACCTTCTAGTGTCACGTACCAAGCATCAAACTCTTTATTTAATTCTGTTAACCTCATATTTGGTTCTGGCCTTTCAAACCCGCACTGGCAACTGTATTTTCCCCTGTGGTTTGAAAACATTGTGGAATATTCAAGCTTAGAACCACATAATGGACAATTAATGTCGGGTTTAGCCATGGTTTTGTCTTCAGATTCTAAATCAAATCCATAATAATTAACCCGAATATCAGCCTCTTTTTTAGTTCCAATGGATGCTGTTCTAGGATCATCTGCATTGCAGATAACAACCCCAGTTTTCATTGGTGTGCAGAGAAGTTCCTTAGCCATCAAATACTTGTCGAATGGATTTGAAACACCAGCTACAAGTGAATGTTCCCTTGAAACGTTGGTATAAACAACTCCTATTGGGGCCACGAGTTTGCAGACTTCATCTGGAAATGCATGTGCAACATCACGGATACCGTACTCAAAAACTCCATAATCAATATTATCACTCAAAAGACCAGTTGTAATAGCGTTTAAAGTGTTACTGTCGTAGTTGTATGATATTGGTGCATCGTTTTCCAAGAGTAAACTAATTAATTTCGTTGTGGTTGTTTTTCCGTTGGTACCAGTAACAATGATGCTACCCACCCTCGGAGTTTTTGCCAACTCCTTTAAACAATCATATGATCCAATTTTAAGGAATAAATATCCTGGAAAACTTTTTCCCATACCTTTACCTACTTTAACAAGGCTTTTTGCCAATTTTCCTGATACTTTTGCTGTTTTAAACCGTATTTTTCCAGATAGTCCCATGCTTCTTACTATGCCGACGAGGTATTTAAATTCTTCCATGAAAACTTAAACTCAAATCCAAACTAAGAATAACGACCCAAAATCAAATAAAAATCAGAAGTTCATATAGTCAAAAACAAAATTACAACTACAGTTAACCATTAATTTCAATTACAAACCACAGATTAGTAATTTAAAGAAAATATACTGTACAATTAGATTTACATATTACTAGTAGCAAAACTACGCATCTAAAATCCCTTTGGTTGTTAGCTAAAAAAAATGGGGGTTTTGTAGAATATAAATTTGTTACAAATGGCTATTTTTGTATTGTGAAGTTAGAAACTGTGAACCGCCTGAAATTTGAGTGCGGTTTCAAAGTCTATCCTACCCTTGTAAAGAGCAGAGCCTATCACAGTACCAAAGGTTTTGGTTTGGCTCAGTGTCTCAATATCTTCGAGAGTTGTAACTCCTCCAGAGTATATGACTGGAATGTTAACAGCATCTAACAATTCCATGAGGGGATCCATGTTAAATCCTGATAAAAGCCCTTCAACATCCACATTTGTGAATAGAATTCCTCCTGCACCATGTTTTTGGAGGGATAATCCTAATTCTGGTGCTGTTTTTCCAGTGGATTCTGTCCATCCCTTAACAACCACCTCGGAATTTTTGCTGTCCAAGGCAACAATGATACTGTCACTCCCATATTCATCAGATAATTGATTCACTAGTTCTGGATTTTCAACTGCCATGGTACCTAAAATAACCTTTTCAACACCTAAGTCCAAGAGGTTTGCAGCATCATTCACTGTTCTTATTCCTCCACCAAGTTGAACAGGCACTGAAACTGTGTCAATAATTTTTTCTATGACTTCCCTATTTTTAGAGCCCTCACCAAAAGCACCATCAAGATTGATTACATGAAGTATTTCAGCACCTTTATCTTCCCAATTTTTTGCAACTTCATGGGGATTATCTATGATCACTTGTTCAGTTCCAGGTTTTCCCTGAACCAACTGCACACATTTACCATTTTTAATATCAACTGCAGGTATAATATACAAAAGAATCATTCCTAAACATTTTTTTTAACAAATATTCCTATTTTTTCACGCCAAAAATTTTTACTAACACAAAAAACATGGGTTTGTGGGTTTCATTCTTCTGGCAATTTATGGTTTATGGGCTTCAAATAAAATACTTAGAACCCATATACACCATTCTATTTTGTTGATCACTAAAAAAGTTCACCCTAGAATTCTCAAACTAACTCAACTTAGATTCTATGATGAAATGAAAATTTTACACAAAAAAATTTTAGTTGGGAATTCATGTATAACAATTATTTCAACTTCGTTCTTGTTGGAACTTGTAGATTATAAAAACACCCACGATCATCAACATGCCGTAGAGTAGTTGCATGATTGTTAATGGTTCTTTTAATATTACAAATGAGAATATGGCTCCAGACAATGCTGCAAATGGAAATATTGATCCTGTCCTTGCCGAACCTATCTGTCTTATGGAGTAAAGTATCATTACAACTGTGAATCCAATTATGAAAACACCAACAAACAGCAGGTAAATAATATGATCCAGAGGCAGTGAAAGATTCTTATGAAGTATTAAGCTGAGTGTTAAGAGTATCAAACCACCCACAGTACATTTTGTTGCACTTATCATGAGCAGATCCCTTTTGAAACTTAAGAATTTGCTTAGGATGGTGTCCAGACTCCAAAAAATGTTGAAACAACAATGAGAATCGAACCCAAACCTTCTGAAGCCGTAAAATTCAGGCTGCTACCATTTGTTGCAAGCAGCATAGTTCCAAGCACGATAAAAAATACACCTATCAACTCTTTTTTCTGAACCTTTCCTTGAGTAGAATAATACCAAATGCAATGGTGAAAAGCACTTCCACATTCATTAATAACGATGCATTAACAGCTGTAATATTATTAAGACCAGATAAATAGACTAAAGGGGCAATTACAGAACCTGAAACTGCTGTTATTAGGATTAACATGTAATCTTTGGTTTTGAAAACTGTTTCAGCTTCTTGATTGGAATCCATCATACTCATCAGGTGATTGTTTATCCCAGAGTATCGCACTAAAAACAAGAAAATTCCTGCAATCGAGTAAATTAGGGCTGAAAGTGCGAGTGGATCGAGATCTTGAAGTAAGATCTTGTTTAGAGGGTTCCATATCCCAAAGAGTACTGTGACAGCAACCAAACACAGGTAACCCCACTTAACATTTGAAACAGCAGCTTTTGATGATGAACTCATTGAACACTCCACAAGAAATGGTTATTTTTACTAATTTAAACTATAGATTCATAACAAGATGGATAAATAGGTTGTTGGCAATAAACTTTATTAAAATAATATAATATTTACAAATTATAGTTATAAAATCAAATATTTCTCTTCAGGAGTCTAAAAACACATGTTTAAAATAGCTTTCAAGGTTGCGTATATTGGGACGGATTATCATGGATTTCAAAGACAGCCTAATCTCCCAACTGTTGAAGGTGAACTTCTGAGGGCATTTAAAAAATCAGGAATATCAGACAGCCCAGAAAAATCTGATTACTCCATAGCAGGGAGAACAGACAGGGGTGTGAGTGCCCTTGGAAATGTTGTGTGTCTTAAAACCAACAAAGACGTAACAATTAATCAAATAAATTATTATCTCCCTTCTAATATACGTATAATAGGATCTACAAGGGTTTCTAATGGTTTTAAACCAAGGTATGCGAAGCTAAGACATTACAGGTACATACTAGATAAAAGTTTGTGTCCAAAAAATTCTTTAAACCTAGAACTCATGAAACAGGCCGCCAAACAAATGGAGGGAAAACATAACTACATCAACTTCTCCAAACGATCCGAGAGAACCCCTGAAAGAATGGTTTACAGTGTTGATTTAGTTGAAACCCCTGATAACCTAGTGTTTGATGTGGTTGGTGAAAGTTTCCTCTGGAACATGGTCCGAAAGATGGTGAAAGTTTTGGTAATGTTTGGTAGGGAAGAGCTGACTCTAGACGATTTAGAAACACTGTTCAATCCCGATTTTCCTGCTTCCATCAAACCCGTAGCTTCAGAGGGCTTAATATTAATGGATGTTATTTACGATGGAATTGAATTTCCATGGGAAGGTTACGCAGTAAACAATTTCACGAAAACTCTGAAACAGGAATATGCACGTAAAAAAACCATTCTTGACGTGGAAAAAGAGATGATTAATGTTTTAAATGGATTTTGAAAATCCCAACAAACCATAAATATTATGCTACCCATATATATTCATATAATTGCCCAAATGGAGGAAATATTCTGGTGTACAAGAATACAGGTTCAGAGGGTATTAAAGAATCAAATCTAATTTTTAAGACACAAAAATCCAGTAGGACTACAAAGGGAATAATTGTAGGTTACGACCCGGGCTTAACAGTGGGAATTGCAATATTAAACCTTAATGGTGAACTAATTTCCCTGGACAGCTTCAAAGAGATAAGGCGTTCAGAAATAATAAGTCATATCATTGGTTATGGAAAAACAGTTTTAGTTGCCACAGATGTTTATCCAGCTCCAAAAACAGTTAGAAAAATTGCAACTACATTAAATTCTAAAATATGGTCTCCCTACAAGAACATGTCTGTAGAATCCAAGATAGAAACTGTTGACAGCTTCACAGCCATGGGAAACAGTTTGAATGGGCCACAAAATGCACATGAAAGGGACTCCCTGGCAGCTGCAGTGAAAACCTATAAAGACCATCTAAACAAATTTAGACAAATAGAAAAACGCGCAGAACAACTATCAATGAATCGGGCCATGATTGATGAGGTAAAAATACGTGTTATTAATGGTAAATCCATCAGCAACTCTTTAAGGGAAGTTTCACAACAAAATGTGGACACAGGCTACATTGGAAATTTAAATCGTGAAACAAGGGGATCATCCAAATCCTGTCCTGATAGGGATGTTCTGAAACTGAAAAACAGTACTAAGGATCCTGAAACCCATATACAGGAACTGAGTCCTGAAGAGTTAACAATCAGTAGGTTGAAGAATAAGTTAAACTCTCAAAAACGTTACATAAATGAACTTAGGGAAAAAAATCATGAATTAGAGGATGAAGTTAAATTCCAAAGGATGGAAGTATCTAAAATTCAATCCAAAATGGATAAACTTCGAAACGAATACTCCAGGAAGATACTGGAAAAACGGGAATTTGCATCCAAAATATCCATGATAAAGCGGCTTCAAAATAAGTACTCTCAAGAAAGGTCAATGAGATTGGAACTTGAAAAACAGTTAGATCCAAATTTTGGATTGGAAACCATTGGTGAAGATGCAGTTGAGCTTAAAATCATCACTTCCTTCACCAGGGAAGGAATTCGTGAATCATCCATTCTAATGAAAATATCCAATGGAGACGTAGTACTCCTTGAGAATTCTGAGGGTGGAGGTTCAAACACCGCAGCAATACTCTGTGAAATAGGTGTTAGGGCAGTTATAACCCGGGATAAAATATCAGATCCTGCTGAAAATGTTTTTATAAACTGCATGATTCCTGTCATACCCGAAGATTCCATTGGGATCGAAATAGTAGCCAATGGAAGCTATGTTGAATCCAAGGATCTTGATGAGCAAATAAAAAAGTGGATGGAAAAAACCAGGAAACAACAAACAACTGAAGATAAAAATAAATTAATAAGCATGGTGGATGAATACAGAGCCCAGAGAAGAAGAGAGCTTGACAGTTGAATCTAAATAGGTAAAAGTTCTTTAATGGGTTTCAATATATTCTTTTTTGATGAGTATTTTTTATGATTAACATTGATCACTATTGATGAGATTAAGGGGGCAAATTTAAGATGAAAATAGCGTTTATAATAGGTACTCGGCCTGAAATTATTAAAATGGCACCTATAATTGATTTAACACAAAAAAAGGGAATTGAATATGTTCTCATTCACACTGGACAGCATTACGATCATGAAATGTCACAAAAATTCTTTTTAGATTTGGAAATTGAAAAACCACACTACAACATCGGTGTTGGATCAAATTCCCATGGAAAACAAACTGCACAAATGATGGAAGAAATAGAGAAGGTTTTAACAAAGGAAAAACCCGATGTTGTCATGGTACAGGGAGACACAAATGCAGTTTTAGCTGGTGCGGTTGCTGCATCCAAACTAAATCTTTCAGTGGGACATGTTGAGGCTGGGCTTAGATCCTTTGACAGGACCATGCCAGAGGAGATAAATAGAAAGATTGCAGACAGTTGCTCAACCATGTACTTCGTACCAACGGAGGAATCAGCCTTAAATTTGGCTATGGAATCTATTGATCCCCATGAAATTTTCATAACAGGAAATACTGTTGTGGATGCTTGCATAAGACATCTTAAAATTGCAGAAGAAAATTCAAATCTACTCCGAGAACTCGATGTTGAAGGAGACATATTAACTCTGACCATGCACAGGGCTGAAAATGTAGATGACCCTGAAAGACTGAAAAATATCTTGGATGCCATCATGGAACTTGAAGATATTACAGTTGTGTTCCCAGTACATCCAAGGACACTGAAAACTTTGGAGAACTTTGGATACTTAGAGCAACTCGAAAATTCAGACCACATAAAACTAACCAAACCCATAGGTTACCTTGACTTTTTACTACTGCTTTCAAAGTCTAAATTTGTGATGACAGACTCTGGCGGTCTTCAAGAAGAAGCAATAACACTCAACGTACCCTGTATCACATTAAGGTACAATACAGAAAGGCCTGAAACAGTTACTGCCGGTGGGAACATACTTGTGGGTTCAGATAAAACCAAAATAATTGAAACCATCAAAAACATTTCCAACGACAGCGAACTCTACAAGAAAATGCAAGATGCTAAAAATCCATATGGGGACGGCAGTTCTTCTGAAAAGATTTTAGAAGCACTGTTAAAATTTGAAAAGGAAGGAAAATTAGACATAAACTCTCCGGATAACATAATGAATGGTTTAAGTCGTAGTGTGCTTATGATCGAGGAAGACGTAACTGTCAAGGAATATGAAACCATTCACCCTGATTCAAGGGTTCAATTTGTACTTCAAGGAGAAAAAATTTTATTCCCTTCTCCTGAATTAAATTTGAAACACAAGCAGATTTTGTTGAACACACATTAAAAAGTAGAGTTACAAACAAAACTTTTTTAATGAGTTTCAATAGAACATATAAAAATTTCTTTTTGGAGGAAATCAATGAAACTGCTTGTTTTTGAATATGCAACCGCATCCGGGGTAGATGATCCATTCATAACTGTAGAGGGTCTTGCAATGTTAGAGGGTGTGTTGGATGATCTAAAAGAATTCAAACCACACTACCTAGTACCCAAAGAATCAAGTGAACTAATTTCTGATACAGTACCAATTGTTGTAAATGGAGATGTTGGTCACTGGCTCAACATGCACATTAAGGAGTACGATGCATGCTTACCAATAGTTCCTGAAGAAGATGGGCTTCTACATGATCTAACCCAGATCATAGAGCGAAATGGTGTTAAAGTATTTGGTTCTAATTCAAATGCAATACAACTTACAACGGATAAATTTGAGATGTACAAGGTTTTAGCAGGCAAGGTACCAGTCATAAAAACAGAAAAAATCTACTTCAAACAAGAACTTGAAGAGCTGGGAAGAGCTGTATTTCAGGGATCAGGATTAAAGGTTATTAAACCTGCAGATGGAGTTTCATCTTCAGGGGTGATGGTTGTGGCTTCGTTGGAAGAATTTTTAGATGGTGTGAATAATATCCAGAAGTTCACCAAACTTCCCTACTTTGTAATGCAGGATTATAAGCCGGGTCATAGTGTTAGTGTGAGTTTGTTAAGTAATGGGAAAACAGCAGTTCCAATCAGTTTAAATCTTCAGGATGTGGAAATTGAATCATGCAAAGTCAGTTATCATGGAGGAAAGGTTCCCTACGATCATGATCTTTCAGTACTGGCAAAAGATATTGCTAAACAAGCTGTAGAACTTTTTGAAGGTATTATGGGATTTGTTGGGGTTGATCTTATATTGGGCGAGGATGAAGTGCATTTGGTGGAGATCAATTCGAGATTGACCACTCCCTACGTTGCACTTAGAAGGATAACCAACATAAATCTTGGCAGGGCTTTGATGAATTCTGTTGATGGAGAGTTACCAGCAGATATACAATTGGATGGACAAGTAGGATTTTATAAAGAGGGTAAATCCCTCAGGGTTAGTGTTTTAAAATGAAAATAGCAGGTTTTGATATAGGTGGAGCAAACACAGATTTGGCAGTTGTGGAACTGAATGAATCAGGTGATATAACAGACATAAAAACAGATTTCAGTTACCTTCCAATGTGGGAGCGTAAAGATGATCTTGCCGATGTTTTAAAGGAATTATTAGAACCGTTCGGCGAAGTTGATGCTGTTGGAATTTCAATGACAGCAGAACTGGTGGATGCATATAAAACAAAAAAGGAAGGGGTTGAAGATATTGCTTCCAAGTCCAATGATGCATTCGATGTTCCTGTGGGTTTTGTAGGTTTAGATGGAATGATGAGCCTCAAAGAAGTATTGGATGATCCATTAAAGGCTGCGGCCGCTAATTGGATTGCAACTGCACCTCTTGCAGCTAAAATTAAGCCCAATACCATACTTCTTGACACCGGAAGCACAACCACAGATATAATTCCGGTAAAGAATGGAGTTGAATGTGCCTTGGGAAGATCAGATCTTGAAAGGCTGCAAACTGGTGAACTGGTTTACTCTGGTACTTTGAGAACAAATGTAGCTGCTTTAGTTGAGAAGGTTCCTTTAAACGATACCATGGCAAGGGTTGCATCAGAACTTTTTGCAGTCACAGCAGATGTGCACATGGTTTTAGGTAACATAACCAAGGAAAAGTACAGTGGGGTCACCATGGACGGTGCTGGAAAATCCATTGTAGACTGTAGGAGAAGAATTTCAAGGGTTGTATGTGGAGATCTTGAAGTTATAAGTACAGATGAAATTGAAAATATCGCAGCCTACATATACTCTGAACAGGTTAGAAAAATTTCCGAAGCCTTGAAGGAGGTTTCAAGTAGGAATCATCTGTACCATGTGGTTACTACTGGTTTGGGAATGGATATAATTGCTTCCATGGCTTGTGAACTTGCAGGTCTTACATTCACAGGTATGGATAAAATATTGAAGAAGGAAGATTGTGTTAATGCACCTGCAGTTGGAACAGCCCTTTTGATGGAGCCATACCTAACAAAAAAAAGTTTAGAAGGATTTTAAATCCTTTTTTTAGGTTTAATTTTAAATATAATCTATTTTAAGGTTTAGTTATTAAATAATGAGTTTTTTAACAAGTTTTTTCATGTTAAAACTGTAAATTATTTTAAAAATCGTTTTAATTAGGTTATATTTTTTAAATATTTGTTAAGAAGTTGTTAAATACTTTAAAAATTTTATATTGACGTTTTTAAAATTACTATTATTTTATTACTGCTTAATTTCTTCTAAATCAATACCATACTTCTTTAATTCCTAAAAGATATGCTATAATATTTGTTCCGAGGTGTAGGAATAAGGTTAATACTAATATAATAACGATCATTTCCAATGGTAAAATTACAATGAAAGACGCAAAAACAAGTGCACCCACAACGAAGTCTAACTGGTCCAGTAATGGGGCTGGTTTTCCCCTTCCAATATTCAACCTTCGTTTTATAAAGCTTCCACATGCATCCCCAATAAGTGCACCGGCACCTAGGGCGAAACCTAACAATAAACCTTCAATTATATTTCCAGTTAATAATCCCTGTATTACTCCAACTAAAGTTCCAATTAATGTCCCTATTATTGTTCCTCGTACAGTAACTCCGTTTCCTATTAACCGTCGCCCGTCACTAAAGTTATGATTGAAATCAAGTGGTTTCCCACCTCCAAATGCTAAAGCTGTAACGTTGGCAAGGTATGCAGGTAACATAAAGTATATAGCATATGCTGATAAATTTATTACACTGACTACACTAGAGTCCATAGTTTACCTCCAATTTAAAACAAGATAATAATTATAGTTAGCTATTAAATAATGTTATGGGTGGGATGATAATTATAAAAAATACCAAAAGTCTATGCCCCATATGCCTCAAAGTTGTAGATGCCGAGGTATATGAAGATGAAGGCAAAATACTGATAAAAAAAACATGCTCTGAACATGGAGAATTTATTAACACGTATTGGAGCAATTCAGAGATTTATAACAAAGCAGAGAACTACGAAAAAGTAGGGAACGGTATTGAAAATCCACAAACAATTGCAGATACAGATTGTCCTAATAACTGTGGGATATGTGATGAACACGAAAGCCACACAGTCCTAGGGCTTATAGATGTTACCAACAGATGTAATTTAAAATGTCCTGTTTGTTTTGCCAATGCCGCAGTTTCTAAAAAATTATATGAGCCATCATATGAAGAAATAAGGACAATGTTACGTAATTTAAGGAACAACAGACCTGTTCCAACTCCAGCAGTTCAATATGCTGGTGGTGAGCCTACAGTACGTAAAGATCTTGTTGATCTGATAAAACTTGCCAAAGAAGAAGGATTTTCACACACACAAATTGCAACGAACGGGGTTAGACTCGCCAGATTACCTTCCCTTGCTCAGGAACTCAAAGACGCAGGTTTAAACACCGTATATTTACAGTTCGATGGCGTTACAGAGGAACCTTACCTTGAAATAAGGCAAAAGCCTCTTCTAGAAACCAAACTAAAGGCAATAGAAAACTGCCGTAAAGCAAACTTGGGAATTGTACTCGTACCAACTTTACTTAAGGGAATAAATGATGATCAGATAGGTGATATACTCAAGTTTGCAACTGACAACATCGACATCATAAGGGGAGTTAACTTCCAACCAGTTTCATTTGCAGGCAGAACACCTGCAGACGAAGTGGAATCCCAACGTGTAACTGTACCTGACTTTACAGAGATGGTGGAAGAACAGACAGATTCACAAATAACAGTGGAAGATTTCTATCCTGCCAGTAGTGTGACTCCAATTTCCCAATTTATAGAGGCGATGGATGGAAAGGATGCTCAAGTCACATTCACATGCCATCCGCACTGTGGTACGGCCACATATGTATTTTTGGACGATGATAAGATGATACCTATCACCAGATTCATCGATGTCGACAGGTTCTTTGATCTCTTAGCAAACAGCACAGAAAAACTGGAAGATGGTGGATTGGTTGCAAAGGCTAAGATCGTTGCAAGGGCCACAATGGAACTTCCAAAAACTGTGGACATGTCAAAATCACCAGAATCTGTAGATTTAAGAGGTATCATTACTGCAGTGTTCAAGGAAAGATCCTACAAAGCACTCGGAGAATTCCATAAAAGAACATTATTGGTGTCATGCATGCACTTCATGGATCCATTCAACTTCGACCAAGACAGGGTTAGAAGATGTGTTATACACTACGCTGTACCTGATGGTAGGATCATACCATTTTGCTCCATGAACACGTTATACAGACAGGAAATCGAGAATAAATTCTCAAAACCACTGAAAGAAATGCCTAAATATTAAATAAAAAAATTTGTGGGGTTGTACTTTTTGATCATTGAAACTCCCTCAAGGTTGCATATTACACTCATTGATCTAAATGGTGTTCATGGAAGAATTGATGGTGGTGTGGGATTAACCATAGATGATCCCTGCCTTCAAATTGAAGCTGAATCTGCAGATGGTGGAATCAGTACGATTTTCTCAAACAAAAGTCAAATGATCCCAGGATTAATGGAAGACTACTCCAAGAAAATCGAAGGGGCAGCATCAAGAGTAGTTCAAGCCAGGGAATACTCTGAAGGCTTTAAATTCAAGGTAGATGCAGCATACCCTCCTCATTCTGGATTGGGATCAGGAACGCAGCTTTCATTAGCTGTAGCTAAGCTGATGACAGAGTTAAATGGAGAGACATTAAATGCTCATGACCTTGCAAAAATTGTTGGAAGGGGAGGAACTTCAGGGATAGGTGTTGAATCATTTGAAAATGGTGGTTTTATAATTGATGGAGGGCACAACTCCCATGATAAATCCAATTTTCTACCTTCCTCAGCATCCTCTGCATCACCACCACCAATCATTGCAAGGTACAATTTTCCAGAGGACTGGAAGATAGTGTTAACCATACCCGATGTTGAGAAAGGTGTTTCGGGATCTAAAGAAATTGACGCCTTCCAGAAGCACTGTCCAATAAAGCTTGAAGAGGTTGAAAAGTTATCACACCTCATACTCATGAAACTCATGCCTGCTGTTGTCGAATCAGATTTAGATTCATTTGGAAGTGCCATAAACATTATCCAGAATACAGGATTTAAAAAGATCGAAAATAAGTTACAGAGTGTTCATATTAAAAGAATCATGGGAGAATTAAGAAATTCTGGAGCTGCCGGTGTTGGAATGAGCAGTTTTGGCCCTACAGTATACTCTGTTACAGACACCAATGTTAAAACAGTGATGAAGGAAGCAAAAAATTCCATCAAAGACATTGGCGGCCAAGTGATCCAAACACAAGCACGGAACCATGGAGCTAAAATTTTTTGATAAAACTAGTAGAGGGACGACATATGGAAAAATTAGAGGGCAAAGTTTGGAAGTTCAGGGACAGCATCGATACCGATGTTATAATAGCTGGAAGATACCTCCGTACATTCAGTCTGGATGATCTTGCAAGTCACGTGATGGAAGCTGAAGATCCTCATTTCGCAGAAAATGTTGATGAAGGAGATATAATTGTTGCTGGCTGGAATTTTGGTTGTGGCTCATCAAGGGAACAGGCACCTGTAGCCCTTAAACATGCAGGGGTTTCAGCCATCATAGCAAAGTCATTTGCGAGAATATTCTACCGAAACGCCATAAACATTGGTCTGCCAGTAATAACAGCAGATGTAACTGCGCAAAAAGGAGATGAAATTTGTATAAATCTTGAAAAAGGTGTTATACTCAACAAATCCACAGGTTTGGAGTTTAAAATCCAGCCGTTCGACAATTTCATGCTTGAAATCCTTTCAGATGGTGGACTTGTCAAACATTACTTAAAGGTCAAAGAATCACAGTAAAAGGAAATTTTTTTATACCCCTACTTTTTTTGACTCAGTCATTTTAAAAACTTCATACATCGGAGTTTTAAAAATTTGCATTAATTGTATCAATTCCTTTTTTTGATATGAAAATGTTGAAAATAAATATTCAATGGGTACATATTGATCAAGGTACATAGTATAAAACGAAAATTAAACAAAGAAAATAGATTAAATAGTTCAGGAAGTTAAAAATGAATTGCACTCAATGCGGGTCTGAATCCTGCGAAATACTAAAGTCCAAGGGTAAGAAATCCAAGGAATTATTACTACAATGTAACGAATGTGGAAACATATTCAGAGAAACTGTAGAAGTTGAAAAACCATTAAAAGTGAGGGTTGTTGTAAGTGAATACGAATCATCCCACAAAACATCTGTTGATGTGTATCCAGATGAAGTACTTGAATTTGAAGGAATGCTTGATCTAGGTGGAAGACCTGCTCAGATAACATCCATAGAGAACAATAGGGGTGGAAGGGTCATGGTTGCAAATGTATCAGATATTGATACAATATGGGCATCATACGTGGATACACCCGCAAGAATCGGTATTTCTGTTGATTATGGGGGAAGAATTCTCTCAAGAAAGGTTGAAGTAGACAGGGAATTTGAATTTACCATTGGTGATGTAGTGAAAATGGGAACTGAAATCTTCAAGATACGGGCAATGAAAACCCAAGACAGAAAAATGCGAAAGGGTTTTGCCAAGGCATTTGTAATAAAAAGGGTTTACGGAAGACCAGATAAAGATTTAAGACGTTACAATTATGATTTAACTTCCAAGATTGTTGAAATTTCAAATGGTAGTGTAGATGAATAAAAGAAGAGAACTGGTTAACACGTTACGAGATATGGGCTACATCAAAACTGAAAAGGTTAAAAAAGCCATGCTCAATGTGCCAAGGGAAGAATTCATGACTCCCGAAACCAGGGATCTGGCCTATTTAGACAGGCCAATACCACTCAAACATGGACAGACAATTTCAGCCCCACACATGGTGGCTATGATATGCGAACAACTAACCCTCAAACCTGGAATGAACGTTCTAGAAATAGGAACTGGATTTGGATACAACGCAGCTGTTGTAGCTGAAATTTTAGGTCCAGAAGGACATGTTTACACCATAGAAAGGATCGAAGCCCTGAAAAAAAGGGCAGAACAAAATCTGAGTAAAACAGGATACACCAATGTTGCAGTAATTCATGGTGATGGAACCGGGGGTTATCCAGAAAAGGCACCCTACGATAGGATATATGCAACTGCCAGTGCACCTAAAATACCAGATCCACTCATGGATCAGTTAAAGGTTGGAGGCAGATTATTGGCCCCAATTGGTGAAGATCCTAATTACCAGGAACTTATCTGTATTTTAAGAAGGGGAAAAACAGAATATCAAACATTCAATCTTGGAGGAGTAGTATTTGTGCCAATGATAGGTGAACATGGCTGGCCCGAAGAGTAAACCCCGATGTGTAAAGATATATATGGTTTTATAATAGAATGTTAAGTTACAACCAGGGTTCAAAACACGATTAAAAATGTGTTTGAATTAGCTGTTTGACTATCTTTACAAAGAAAAATATAGATTATAATGGAAAATGTTTACTCAACCGTTTTTCTAGAAATAATAGAAGATACGCAGTTAAAAAAGCTTTAAATACGGCATATTTTTTGACTAATTTTTTACTAATTTACTATCAAACTTAAAGGGATAACATGAAGGTATACATTGAAACAGTAGGATGTACATTTAATCAAGCCGACTCACAGATAATGGCAGGGATACTCAGGGAAAATAGGGTTGAACTAGTTGATACTGCTGAGGATGCAGACACGATCATAATGAACACATGCTATGTGAAACATCCAACCGAACAAAAGGTCCTGACCAAGATCAAGAAGATGCAGGAACAGTATCCAGAATCCAAACTCCTGATATCAGGATGCATGGTTGAGATCGATCCAGAAAAACTGGCAGTTGCAGCACCAGAAGCAAGTTGGATAGGGCCCCATAAAATTAAATCAACCTATGAAATAGTTAATTCAGTTCATGAAGGAAACATCGTCAGAGAAACAGGATTTTCTTCAGAACCCAAGGTTGGCCTGCCTAAAGTTCGTACAAATCCAATCATACACATAATCCAAATATGCGAGGGATGTGATGGTTTCTGCACTTACTGTTGTACCAGATTTGCAAGGGGAAGAATACAAAGCTACTCCTCAGAAATGATTAAAAAAGAAGCAGAACAAGCAGTTAAAGAGGGTTGTAAGGAAATACAGCTCACAGCCCAAGATACTGCTGCGTATGGAAAGGATACAGGGGAATCTTTAGCAGATTTAATCAGCATGATCTCGGATATAGATGGAAAATTCAAACTCAGAGTGGGCATGATGCATCCAAAGAGCATAATGAACCAGGTTGAACCCATAATTAAAGCCTTTAAAAAGGGAAAATGTTATAAATTTCTTCACCTACCAATTCAAAGCGGGAGTGACACCGTACTTCAGGACATGAATCGATGTCATACTGTGGATGAATATAAAACCATAGTTTCAAGGTTCAGGGAAGAAATTCCAGACATTTCAATTTCTACAGACATAATTGTTGGATATCCAACAGAGACAGATGATGATTTCAAGGCAACTCTCGATCTCATCAAGGAGTTAGAACCTGACTTTCTCCACATATCAAAGTATATGCACAGACCCGGAACAACATCATCCCAACTTGAGGAAATTGACCATAGCACAATGAAAAAGCGTTCCAAAGCATTAAACGATCTTAAAATGGAAATTGCCATGAAAAAGAATAGTATGATGGTAGGATCAAAACAAACCATCCTGGTAACAAACAAAGGTCGTAAAGGAGGGTATGTGGGTCGTAGTGATGGCTATAAAACAGTGATTATAGAAGCTGCAGAAATTGGAAGTTTCGTTGATGTGGTGATCAAAGATGCTAAACCCACCTACTTGATGGCGGAATTAGATCAATAGAAATTTCCAACCAAAATTTATTATTAGATTCAAATCAAATATTTTAGAAGTGGTGAACCAATGTCATATCTTGTGTGTGAACAATGCGGTAAATATTACGAGCTTGAAGAGGGTAAGACTTCTTTCAGCTACGAAAAATGTGAGTGTGGGGGAAAATTATCCTACAGAACTAATTTAGACAGAACAACAACTGCAGCAAACCCTGTAACTTCAAACAACAAATGTGAAAAATGTGGTGCTGAAGTACCTACAAACACTGGAATATGTAACAACTGTGGAAATCACAGTGAACAAATTGGGATACAACAATCAACTGGACTGAGTATAGCAGGTGTGGCTGTGGGTTTTGGATTCCTATTGTTAACCACCCTGATTGCTGTATTCGCACTTTTTGGAAGTAATATTCCACTGAAGGCTGAAGATATTCCCTACAGATTGTTAATAATATTTGGAGTAACTGCAACAATTGTTTCAATACTCTCAGGATTAGTAGCTTCTTACATAGGGGGAAGTACAAAATTCCAGGATGGACTTCTTAACGGAGGACTTGTAGGTGTTGTTCTAGGAATTTTAGTAGCACTCACCAGTGGAAGTGTGGCTTCAGTTGGAGTTCTTTTGATATTCAGTTTCCTATCTGGTATGGGTGGATTAGTTGGAACTGTATTAAAAAGGAAGTATTAATTTAAAATATAAATTACCACAATAAAACCAGTTAAATAAATAAGTAGGGTTTATCTCCCTCTTAACATCTTTTTACTCAATTTTTCAAGTTTCTTAGTTTCTTTGAGTTGTTTTTCAATATTTCCATCTCTAATTACTACAGAACCTGTGTATCCACATTTGGAACATTCCCATAAAGGGGCGTTTGGATTGTGTATTTTCATCATCTTTGAACCGCAACGAGGACATGAACTTGAAGACATGCTACTTCACCTCTATAGATTTATTAAAACATATAAAATAATTAATACATCCTTATACTTTATTTTATTTATATCTTCCATTTGTACCCAAAGATAACATTAACATTGAACATGTGAAATAGATTTTAAAAAACAGATCAAGGGTTAAAATTGATTTGAACTGATTCAATAGGTAATGGTTCTAGAAACTGAATTAACCTCCTTTAATTTTCTAGTGTGTTCTCAGAAAAAAAGGAAAGTAGATAATTTAAAACAAAGCAATTATTCTTAATCTTATTCTTCATTACGTGTGTTTATTCCTGATTTGTAAATTAGGGCCAGCGATCTGCTGAGATACATGTAGAAAATTGATGTTAGAACTACTGCAATGACAATTCCCACAATATAGTTGATGTATATAGATATTAAGATTATTATCCCTTTCAAGACTACAAAAATAATTACCGTAGTTAAATACCACATAATAAGTTTTATCCACCCAATACTTTCCAATCTCTCTAATATTTCAAAGAATTTGAATGCAAAACCAACTTCACTGTTATTATTTGCCATGTGTGCAATTGAAATAGCAAATATTGGAGCAATGATGAATGGATACAGTAGTGATACTAAAAGAATTGATGATGCTGAATACATACTTCCCAACAGCAACAACAAAAATACTGGAATGCTGTAAATGATAATCACTAGAAAAACTTTGATACCTCCAATTACTATTTGGACCAAATCAAGAACCTTTGGAAGTTTTGCATTTCCGTCTAATGAAGATTTAACATTCCAGAGAATGTAACCAAATAAAAACAAGTAGACTACAACTGAAATTAAATTTATCACTACCATATTGCTCTGTATTTCTGTTACAGGGATATCTCGTACACTCGCAATCACTACGAAAATTCCAAAAATAAGAAGGTTTTTCCAATCAAAAAATGGATATCTCACTGAATCTCGAATTATTTCCCCAAGTTTCATATTCTTTACTTCCTCCACCTAAATTAATCACGTACTATTAGGGATATGGCATAATAAATTTATAATAACAAAATAACTTCCCAAGTGAAACTGAATAAGTTTATAATAAATTAATGTAAGATAATATTTTGTCCATGAAAAACATCGAATTTAATATATTATGCCCTATTATTTAAGGACAATAACCCTATTATTATCCATTTAAATAATAATTAACAGTTCCTTAATAATTTGGACAGATTTGATCGTGTTTAAGATTCATAAAATGCAAAGGGTTAAATAGGAATAGAGTTATATTCAAGATGGACGCATTTAGGGGCCGGTGGTCTAGGGGTATGATACCTCCCTGACACGGAGGTGATCACGAGTTCGAATCTCGTCCGGCCCATTTGCCGTGGTAGTTCAGTTGGGAGAACGCCAGACTGAAGATCTGGATGTCGCTGGTTCAAGTCCGGCCCACGGCACTAATTAACTTTATTAATGAATATCTTAGAAAATAACTTATTATATTGCTTTTTTCAGGTTTTTAAAACTCAGTAAATTTCACAAGTTTTTAACCCTATTTTTTCCACGCTCCTCCTTCTGTCGCTTTCATTTGAAAAAAAAGGGTTGGGGAGGGTTGTTGTACACTTTTGTTAGATCTTACCCAACTTACCAGAGTGTGGATTGGGATGTGGAGCATCAAAATAAATATTGATGAAACATTAACCTAACAGTATGAAAAAATTCAGTTAAAAAGTTTATAAAACTTCTAATTTTTTAAAATAACTGTTTAATTATTGTTAAAAGGGTTTAACCAAATAATTATATGTTTTTATCCAATAAAATCAGTTTTATGAACCATTATAATAAATATTATATGCATTGGATTACAGATTATAAACTGATTAAAAATCTTTATTTAAAATATCAGGAGGAATTTGATTGGATATAAATGACCCAATTAAAACTACAGTTGAAGAAATCCGTAAAGTTTTGAATATTGAAAACGTTATCGGTGAAACCATAGAAACTGATGAATTTTTACTTCTACCCGTTACAAGAATGGGAATGGGATTTGGAGCAGGAGAAGCCGAAGGTAAAGGTGCAGATAACATGGGAGGAGCCGGTG
This sequence comes from Methanobacterium sp. ERen5, assembly GCA_024167805.1. Taxonomy (GTDB): domain Archaea; phylum Methanobacteriota; class Methanobacteria; order Methanobacteriales; family Methanobacteriaceae; genus Methanobacterium_B. The sequence goes on from CP099988.1 coordinate 1,926,941, forward strand.
CCGGTGCTGGTGGTGCAGCAGGTGTTGAACCTATAGCAATGGTAGTTGTTCACAAGGGAGTTAAAGGACCTGAAGGTGTTAAAGTCATGTCCCTCAAGAATCCAGACCCACTTTCAAGGGCAATCGGTGAAATAAGCACAGCTGCCGTTGAAATCATGGACCAAGGCTCCAAGATGATGAAAGAAAAAGGCAAAGCTAAAGCTCATTTCAAAGGCAAAGACAAGGGTAAACAAACAAAAGAAGCCGAAATTGAAGTGAAAAAAGAATAAACTACCTTTTTTTAAACCCAAAACCTACGGAGTTTTCACAAATTGATAACAATACTGATAATCGTGGTGCTAGTGGTGGTGTTCATCATCGCATGCTTACTCATGGTTCCATTCCACATAACCTTGAACCTAAAAAATCAAGGGCTCAAGTTCCAGGGTCTTATGCAAATAAAGTGGATGAAAATCAGGATAATCAAAAGAGAAATACCCTCAGAAACTCCAGAGGAAGAAAAGGAAGAAAAAGAAAAGAAGAAAGGGGAAGCTGCAAAATGGAATCTTGACAAAATTGTCAAGGTCTTTAATCTTTTTTTAGAATCCTTACCCCACTTTGAAAGAATTTTAATTGCTCTCTACAGATCCATTGAACTTGAAAGGTTCTGGTTAAATTTAAGGGTGGGACTCGACAGTCCAGTGGACACTGCAATGATTGCAGGAGTTTTCTGGTCAATGAACTCCATAATAAACACAATTCCAAGGGTAACAGTCACATTAAATCCCCAATTTATGAAACCAGCCTTTGAGGGTAAAGTTGAAATTGAATTTAAAATAAAACTACTGTGGATAGTTGCAGAATCAATTAGGGCTGTAACCAAGAAACCAGTTAGAAACTTAATACGTGAAATCAGAGCATAAAAAAAATTATTTATTTAGGATAATTGGTTGACCATGAAATCTAAAATGAAGGTTGAAAAGAAAGTTGGTAAACTATTTTTGATCAACGAGAGAAAATTTTATCCCATTGTGGAAATTTCAACCATAGAATCAAATAACTACTTCGCTGAAACCATAACCCCTGTGGCATTTCTGGTTTCAGAACCAACAAAAAAATATATTCTACCCCTATCTGAAGCTGAGATCGATAAGGAAGAAATCATCAGACTAGTTTTTCCAGATGGAATGAAGCACACAGAAAATTAGATCATATTAACATAGAAATAAACTTATTTTTAACTATTTTTCCATGAAATACAACAAACACGACAACTACAACTACTTCATATACACTCACTAGATTGAAACCATCAGAAAATCAGACACTACAATAAATATTCAATTGGCTCTTTAATTAAATTCAACTTAAACATTACAAACTAGTTTATTATTGTAGCTTCGTAGCATTAAATCTATAGATCATGTTAAGGATGATATGGGTTTGATTGTACGATAAAAAAATAATGATGTATGGAAAAAATTTCCATCAGTCGATCTTCATGAACTCTGAATTTTCAGCTCCACAGATTGGACATTTTTCTGGGGCTTCATTTTCAACGGTGTTTCCACACAGTGCACAAACGTAGTAATTTACTTCTGAATTTTTTCCAAGATTTTCTAGAGCATTCTTATAGAGATCAGCATGGATCTGCTCTACACTGTTTGCCACATCAAAGGTCCACCTTGCAGCATCTTCCTTTTCAGCTTTAGCTTCTGCAATGAAGTTTGGATACATGGTTGTGAATTCAAAAGTTTCTCCTTCGATGGCATCTTTCAAATTTGCCTCTGTATCGTTGATTCCACCAGCAATTTCAAGATGGTTGTGTGCATGCACAGTTTCAGCAGCTGCTGCAGCCCTGAAAAGTTTAGCCACTTGACTGAAACCTTCTTCATCAGCTTTTTTAGCAAATGCTAAGTATTTTCTATTAGCTTGAGATTCACCTGCAAATGCTTCCATTAAATTTTCTTTTGAACTCATAATTTCAAACCTCCAAATAAATATCAATTACACTATATTTTCAGTGGAATAAATCCTTTTTGAAACGTTCGTTCCATATGAAATAATAAGAAAATTAGTATAAATAATCAGCATAAAAACAGTTAATTTTTAATATAAAACCAGAAAAATTAAAACAAAATAAAAAAGAAGAAAATTAGGCTGTTTTAACAGCCATGTCTATGTCGTCTGCTTTGACAGTTTTTCTTCCAGCGTGTTTTGCAAGTTCAACAGCTTTCTTAGCTATTTCTTCACCCTTTTCTTCGAGTGATTTAGCTAATGCCTCTTTTGCATCATCACTAATTCTTTGAGCACCAGCGTTTTTTATGATCCTTCCAACTGGAGCAATTGGTAATTCGGCCATAATTTCACCTCCTATTTATCCTAGGGATAATTAATATTTAAAACTATCGGTTTTAGTTGGATTTTTAGCCACAACTTTTACAATGGTAGGCGAGTCGAAGAGATCAATATCTAACCAAAACTTTTAAGGGTACTAACATGAATATGAAATTCCATGTTTGAGCAGTTAAACATCGACAGCTATACAGAAGAGATCTTAGAAAAATCCCTAAAAACTGTAATATCTAATGAGGAAGGTTTAAAACTCATTAATTCTACTGGTAGGGAACTTCAAGCACTTTTAATTGCTGCTGATATGCGTCGTGAGGAACTCGTGGGAAACAATGTTACCTACGTAAAGAATTGGAATATAAACTTTACAAATGTTTGCACAGGAACTTGTGGATTTTGTGCATTCAAATGTGATGAATCAAGCAGCGAAGCTTACTTTCTTTCAAACGAAGACGTTGTTAGAAGGGCTAAAACAGCATGGAATAATGGGGCAAAGGAAGTTTGTATACAGGGAGGATTACATCCTGATGTGGATGCCTATTACTATCAAAAACTGCTCATAGACATTAGAAAAGAACTTCCAGACATTTACATACATGCATTTTCACCAATGGAGATATTGTACGGTGCTGAAAATTCTGATATGGAACTATCTGAAGAACTGAAGATGTTGAAGGAAGCAGGACTGGACTCAATTCCTGGTAACGCAGCAGAAATATTGAACGATGATGTGAGGAAGGTGTTGTGTCCCAGTAAGATGAACACTGCCAAATGGATCGAAGTCGTTGAAACAGCTCATAAAACAGGAATTCCAACAACCTGCACCATGATGTATGGCCACATCGAAGAGTTGAAGGACAGGGTGGATCATATTGACACCTTAAGGCAGATACAAATGAGAACTGGAGGATTCACAGAGTTCGTACCGCTCACATTCATGCACAAAAACACACCAATATTCCGGAAGGGTATTTCAAGCCCAGGATCCACTGGAATTGAGGATCTTAAGGTTTATGCTGTTGCAAGGTTGATGTTTGGGGATCTGCTCCAAAACATCCAGGTATCTTGGGTTAAATTGGGATTCAAATTTGCCCAAGTTTGTTTAACTGCAGGTGCAAATGATCTTGGTGGAACACTCGGGGAAGAAAACATATCTAAATCTGCAGGTGCCCAGCATGGTGTTAGAACCAATCCTGAAACTTTTCAGAGGCTAATTAAAAATATGGGAAGGGTTCCAGCTGAAAGGGACACCCTTTACAAGAATGTTGAGCCTGTAAAGAAAAATCTAAACTAGGATTTTACCATGGATGATCAATTTTTAGTCATAAGGAAAATGATGATGCAGTTCATCAGGGTAAACAAGAAATTCCAGAAGTTTGAGAAGAATCCAATTGAATTTGGAAATGGTCAAAAACTCTATCCCAGCGAGATCCATATTTTAGATGCTGTTGGCCACGGTGTTGCTAACAATGTCACTGTTTTGAGTCAGAAATTTGGAATTACCAAGGGCGCAGTTTCCCAAGTTGTGAATAAGTTACATGAAAAGCAGCTGATAAAAAAGGAAAAGATCGAGGGAAATGCCAAGGAAGTTAAATTGACACTCACCAATCATGGCAGGAACGCCTTTAAAATTCAGGATGAACAGCACAAGAACTTCGAAAATGAATTTTTCAACTACTTCAAAAACCTTGAACAGGATAACGTTGATTCGTTCTTGGAGATCATGGACAGGATCGATATGTTCATGGATAAGTTTTTAAATGATCAAAAACCAAAGAAAAAATAGTTTAGTAACTAAACTATGGGGTGGTTTTTATCATGTCTATGAAGTCAGCTGTTAAGGAACACGTATCAAATTCTCATGTAACTGAACATGTAAAAAAACATGGTTCGTTTTTATTAAATGAAATCATTTTAGACGGATTTATCTCGAAATTAGAGGTGGATAATCAGAATTTCGTAAAATACCTGGATGGGATGGAATTTAAGAAATTTTCCCAGCAGGACCTTGATGATTCAGCAAAACTCTACAAAGAAGTTTTTTCACAACAACCTTGGAATGATGAATGGTTCACACTTAAAAGGGTCAAAGAATATTTAAATGAACTCATAGAAAACCCTGTTTTCAGTGGTTACGTTGTATATCAAAATTCTGATCTGGTGGCTGCATGTTTTGGTCATTCACGTTCCTGGTGGAGTGGTGATGAATTTTTTATCGATGAATTTTTTGTATCATCCAAGTATCAAGGTCAGGGTATTGGATCGTTACTCATGGACTACGTGGAGAACCATCCTGAACTCGAGAATATTGAATGTTTCCAGCTTTTAACCAACAGCAATGTTCCTGCAAAGGATTTTTATCATAAAAAGGGATTCAAAACGAGAAAAAATAGGGTTACAATGACTAAAAAGTTTTTTTAGTCTTCTAATTTTCTGATAATAATTTTATCATCATTTTCCACTTCTTTAAACAGCTCAAGATTTGAAAGAATCTCTCCAATATTGGTAACTGCTGATGCAGGTTGAGATTGACCGTAAAAAATACAAAAAGCAGGTCCTGGAGGCCAGTATGAAATGTCTCCCTTGGAAGTACTGGTTGATGGGTTTTCATACTCCTCCTTAATTGGGGCATCGAAGTAGACTTCTTCAAGCCAAATATTTGCCTCTCCCTCAAATGGAAGGTTGTTAAATATTTGTTTGGCTGTTATTGGATTTCTATTATCCAAAATTCCCTCTGCTTTTCCCTTTCCAATCACTTCTATTTCAATCTTCATAGTGGTTCAGTTCTCCCAAATAGATTTTCTCTGTAAAACCCAATTTTCCTGCAATTATTTAAGTGTTTGTTAAACCATGTCCTTTAAAATTTCTCCAAGATTCACAACTCTTTAAAACCGTTCATGATTGAAGGCCCGGCTGAAGTTCCAATTTTAGATGCTCCGGCTTCAATCATTTCCAGGGCAGATTTTAGGTTTCTGATACCACCTGAAGCTTTCACACCCATTTTTTGTCCAACTGTTTCCCTTAGAAGTTTAACATCTCGTGCATTTGCACCTGGAAAACCAATTCCAGTGGAAGTTTTAACATAATCTGCCCTTGCAGCTTTGGCAAGCATGCATGCTTCAACCTTCTCATCATCACTCAGAAGAGCAGTTTCTATTATGACCTTGACAACCATTCCCTCTGCTGATTCTACAACGTGTTCGATATCCCTCTCAACAATACTGGACAAACCTGATTTAAGCGCACCTATATTGAGAACCATATCTAACTCGTTAGCACCATCCTCAACTGCCACAAGTGATTCAAATGCTTTAATTTCTGATTTAGATGTTCCAAATGGAAAACCAATCACTGCACACACACCAACATCTGTACCCTTCAGAAGTTCCCTTGCAAGTGCAACGTTAACAGGGGTCACACATGCACATGCAAAGTTGTACTCAGATGCTTCTTCACACAGGGTTTTAATATCTTCTGTGCTTGCATTGGGGTTTACATTGGTATGGTCAATCATTTTTGCTAACTTTTCAGGTGTCATCATTTAAACCATCTCCATCAAATTTTTTTAGACATGTAGGGTCCTTCTAATTTGTATCCAAATTTTCTGTAGTAATTTCTAGCTCCCAAACCACTGATTATAAGGAGTTTTTTCCTGTCAAATTCTTCAGACGCTACCCTCTCAGCTTCCTGAAGTAGTTGTTCTCCGAATCCCATGTGTTGGTAGAGTTCATCACTCTTCTGTCCAATTTCTGCCATTTGACCGTAGACATGCAGTTCCCTTATGAGTGCTGTTTTATCATTTATCTCAACTCTATGAGCATTTTCAGAGGGTATTCTCAGTCTTAAAAATCCCATTAAAATGTCTTTACTCAGGTCTTCTTGTGAAAGGAATATTTCACGCCCTCCAGCAGCATTGTACTCTGTTTTAACCATGTCGACGTTGTGAAAATCTGGAGTTACTCCATTGGCGGCTCTGTGTCCAACTTCACGACATCGGATACATTTACAGTTCACACCTTCCGCTTCCAACTTGTTGTAGACCAGTTCTCCAAGGTTAGATTTTTTCACACCAGCTTCAATAAGTTGTGAAGGTATGTCCCTTTGTATCCTCATGGTTCTAACCCATTTTGGAAGCATTTTCTTCACTTTAACTATTAGATCAACTGCATCTTCGGTGCTGTAGGGTTCATAATCTCCAGCTTTCCATAGGTCGTAGAGTTTGGAGCCCTTGGTAACCAGGCAGGGATATATTTTGATCATGTCTGGTCTGAATTTTTCATCTTCAAAGATCTTGTGAAATATTCTCATGTCACGATCTGGGTCTGAGAAAAGTCCGGGCATCATATGAAACGCTACTTTGATTCCAGAATCCCTAAGGTACTGGGCTGATTTCACTGCATCCTCTACCCTATGACCCCTTTCGATACGTTTGTAGATAAAGTTGTATATGGTTTGAACGCCAAGCTCAACCCTTGTAACCCCCATATTAAGCATTCGATCGATATCTTCAATTTTTGCGTAGTCTGGTCTGGTTTCAAAGGTCATGCCCACACACCTCACACTTGACAGCTCATTTTTTGTCTGTACATCTTTGAGGTACACGAAATCTTTAGGAACATTTAACTCTCCAGTTTTCCTTATTTTCACCCTGGTGTCAAGATTTTCCAATCCAAAGTCGTTCATTGCCCTTAAACATTTTGTTATGAACCATTCCTGGTAACAAACATTGTAGGATGGAAATGTGCCTCCCATTACAATGAGTTCAACTTTGTCAATGGGATGTCCAATACTTTCAAGTTGTAATAGTCTGTTGTAGGTCTGCATGTAGGGATCAAATTCATACATTCTTGCCCTAAGTGCTGCTGGTTCTTCTCCTGTGTAACTTGGTGGTGCCACTTCACTTTCTGGACAGTAGGTGCACCTTCCATGGGGGCATTTATGTGGTTTGCACATAACAGCCACCACAGCAACACCGGATATGGTTCGGGTGGGTTTTTTCCGGATGATAGGGGCCAGGATTTTCCTTTCCTCAGGACTGGCCTTCTCAAGTATCAATGAATTACTCATAAATTCCATTAATTTGAAGTCTCTACATGCCTTTAACTTAACCTTTTCAAGGTCTCTTTTGCTGTTAATCTTGCCTGCGAGTATTTCATCTATGATAAATCTGCATGCGTCTTCCATGAATATCTCCACAAAATTGTTTCATTTAACCACTAATATTTTAGTAATGTATCCAATAAACTAGTTTCTTTTGTTGTGGATGAAACTAATTTTTTTCATATCCTGCAATGATTTTGAAGGGCTTAATTTTCCTGTTTTTCAAGTAAATTTTGTTTCATCTCAATGACGGTGGTAAGATCTGTTTTAGATACAATACCAACGAGTCTGTTTTCCCAAACAACAGGAACTCTTCCAATTCGATTTCTGTTAAGTTTTTCAAGTGTTTCCATCAAGCTTTCTTCTGGATCCGATACAACAAGGTCCCTGGTCATGATGTCTTTGATAGGTGTATCCTTTTTTGTCTCTGGAATCTTTGATAGATCATGGAAGGTTACGATTCCCATGAGATGTCCATCATCTGTTACTGGGTAGCCCATGTGCTTTTCTTTAAACATGATCTTCAAGGTTTCCTTCACTGTGTTATCGGGTTTAACTGTGTGAACTTCTGTTGTCATCACATCTTTGACCCTTTCATTTTCAAGTAGTGTTGACAACAGCACTGTTTGATATTCTGCCTGGGCACCGAGGTACACGTAGACTGCCACTAGTATGAGTAGAAAATTTAAGAAAATCCCAACTATTGCCATGATTATTGCCAGTTGTTTTCCAATGTTTGCAGCCAACTTGGTGGCATCTATAAAATTCATTCTTTCTGCAAGAAAAGCCCGTAGTATTCGTCCACCGTCCATTGGAAATGCTGGTAACAGGTTGAAAAATCCCAGTAAAATATTCACGAGTACGAAGTAGTAAATTGCTCCTTGGATGGTTTTTGAAATGTAAGCCAAGCTTAGGATTAGAATAAGATAACATATTCCTCCAATTAACAGGTTGGAAACAGGACCTGCAAGGGCTATTCTCAATTCCTTTGAAGGATCCTTGGGAATTTCTTCCATCTCAGAAATACCGCCTATGGGGAGAAGAACTATTCTTTCAATACCAATACCGTAACGTTTAGCCATGTAACAGTGGGCAAGTTCGTGCAGTACCACAGAAACAAATATGAGTGTGATTAAAACAGCTGTTAAAATGGTGACGTAGGATACTAAATTAAGCAGAGCAATTAGGTAGATGAGGATGATTAAAACTAGGAATGAAATGTGTAATTCAACAGGTATTCCAAAAATACTGAATATTTTAAAGGAGTACTTCATTTTCAGATGGTCACCTCAAAACTTTTTTTCTTGTATAATAATTATTGTTGAGGAAACTATTAATAGGAACATACATATTAATTAATTCTCAAGGTTATTTCAGTTAAATAAAATTAAAGTGATCAAAAAACAAATATATTATTCAGGTGTTTCAATGAACGTTAGTGAATTTCTAGGAACAAGAGTGTTTGACAAAAACGGATTTGAAATAGGAAAGATTTCAGACATGTTAATAAACCCTAAAGAAGGGGCAATTAATTTTATATCAATATCAACGGGTGAATTTGGAATACGAAGAAAGGATGTCCAGATCAAACCATCTGACGTTAATGTCATGGGAGATTACCTTCTCCTGAACCTGGCAAGGGAAGATCTTGATATTGATTGAACATTCATTAAAAATGACTGAAAATTTCTAGGGGTGAGAATTTTGGAAGATGTGCGGGGAATACCAATAGTAAAGGGCAACCATGTGCGATACACAAACACAGGCAGTTCTGGTGAAGTAACCGACCTAAGATCTGACGATGAAGGAAATTGGGTTCTTTTAGACACAACTGAACTGTGGTACAAAACAGATTCCCTCGAAGTTTTAAAGGAAACAGACTACCTAAAGAATAATGCCCCTTTAAAATCAGAAAAGGTAAATGAAAAAGAAGGTATTAAAGATAAAGTTCAAAAATCTAAGAACAACTTTGAAGATGTAGATATGAGCCATGAACTTTGTGACGGTGGAGGTTAAACCAGCCTCAAACCATAATTATGGTAAACCATCATTTTAAGATTCATCATTTTACGCTCAATTTCATGTTTTTTAGCCCTTTCTTTAGTGTAGAGCTCTACGTAGCGTGCGTGTTCCTTATCTGCCTTTTGATGTTCCTTTTTTAAGCTGGAATGGAGCATCATCAAACTCTTTTTTACTAGTTCATCCCTTTCAGACTGAAGCTCTTCGAGGGTCACTGTTTTTTCAGATATTTTAATATTCAAGTCAGATACTTGAACTCCAATTTTTTCTAATTCCTGGTTACATTTGTCGATTGATTTACAAACATCTTTATCGGATGTTTCAGATTCAAATTCTTCAATTTTTTCTCTTCCTGAGAAACCATAATTAGAAAATTATTTCTTTCAGATTCAAGGGTTTTTAATTCAATTTCAAAATTAGAAATTTTTAGGTCAAAATTGTTAATAACTTCAATTTTACCAGAATCTTCTAAAAACTCATTTAAATCACTAATACTATCCTCTCCAATATTATATTCTTATTTAAGACTTGTTTAAGAATTAATTAAATTTAATAAAAAAAATCTACAAATAATTCAAAGGAAAACTTTTTTTCAAGATTTTTATAAAAATGTGTTTGTCTAAACTATGGTATATACTTTGATAATATTATATAAAAACCAGAAATCAAGGATTTAAATTGATTTCAAAGGATAATTTAAGTCTTTAAGGCTAGGATTTAGGGAGAATGAACCATGTATTAAAAAATCTAGTATTGATGAGTATTTATAATGGTAAATCCTATATTTTGTCCTATAAAAACTTGTTTTAACCCCAATTTATTGGGCTAAAATTTCTCATAATTCTTTGGAATAAGTCTGATACATCCAAAAAATTATTAATCACCAGTCTTCTAAACCATAATTATGAACCATTGTATTGATTTCTATTTCTTTAGTGGAACTGGCAACACGTTACTTGTTGCAAAAAGAATGTCCGAAGTATTCCAATCCAAGGGATATGAAGTTCATTTGAAAAGGATTGAAAATTCAATGCCAGATGATGTGAATACAGAATGTACAATAGGACTTGGATTTCCAGTTGCTGTCCTTTCTACATATGATTTGGTGTGGAAATTTATCAAAAAGCTTCCAGATGTCGATGGAACAGAAATATTCATGGTAGACACACTTGGAGGTGTCTCAGGAGGCATTGTTGGCCCGCTTAGATCAATCCTAGAATCTAAGGGATACAAAACAATAGGGGCCTGTGAAATCGTAATGCCCTTGAACATTTTTTACATACAAGATAGTACCGTAAACTCCAAAAAAGTTGAAGAAGGACTGTTAAAGGCTGAAAATTATGCATTATCCTTGATAAATAATGAATCAGAATGGGGACATTTTCCTGTAATTCCGAACATCATGAGATTCATATCCAAAATTGGAATAGGAATAACTGCCACTTCTGTCCATCAAAAAGTTCTTAAATTCAAGGCGGACAAATCAAAGTGTGATAAATGCGGGATATGTAGGGATATTTGTCCAACAAACAATATAAAAATGGAGGAATATCCTATAATTGGAAATAGCTGTGAGTACTGTATGCGTTGTGCTTCCTTGTGTCCATTTAATGCCCTGGTACCTGTATTTAACTACCATGGAAAAACATACAGTGCAGTAAAACCTAAGGAGTTTAAATCATAAATACATTGGTCAAGGTGGTAAAATGGACTACGATCTGGGAGAAAAGGGTGTTGACACCAAAAAATTAGCCCTTGAAAGTCTAAACAACACAGAATTATTCAATGAACTGATTAAGGGCATAAGATCAAAGGATAAAATCGTGAGAACTAATTCATTCAATGCTCTCATGATGGTGGCAGATGAAAATGGAGATATTCTGTATCCTAAATGGGATTATCTACATGAAATGTTAATAAGCAACAATTCTAATGAACAGTATGTTGCAATATATTTATTAGCAAATTTAACAGCTTATGACACTGAAAATAAGTTTGAAGCCATTTTTGATGACTATTTCAGTTTAATCTGCGGTGAAAAAACCATGCCTGCATCCCATGTCATATTGAACTCTGGAAAACTAATTGAAAACAAACCAGAACTCCGGCCCAACATAATTTTTAACCTTTTAAACACGGATGAAACATTTAAAGGAAGACAGAAGGACCTGCTCAAGGTTTATGTGATTGAAACCCTCAGAAAAATTCCTTCAGATCCAAGTGACAAAACAGTGATAGAAGAATTTATCAAGTCCCAGTTAAACAGTTCAAGTTCCAGAACACGTTCGGCAGCAAAATGTTATGTTGACAGATGTTTCCTAGATTTATAAACTAAAACTAACACATCTGATAAAAAAAATAATTATTAGTCATAAAAAACATAAAACTATTCTGGTGAAACATTGTTCAAAGTTAAAAGAATCTATGAAGAACCTGAAAAAAAGATGGATATAGAATTCTCGTGGACAGATTATGGCCAAGGGGAGTTTCAAAGGAAAGGGCAAAACTCGACGAGTGGATCAAGGATATTGCACCCTCAAACGAACTAAGAAAATGGTACGGTCATGAACTGGATAAATGGCCAGAATTTAAAACACGGTACCTTAACGAGCTTCATAAAAAAAGGATCTTTTGAAGCAACTGAAAACCATGGCTAAATTCCATAAAAAAGTCACACTCCTCTACTCTGCAAAGGACGAAAATCATAACAACGCAGTTGTGTTAGGAGAACTACTCAACCAACCAACAAAAACTGTTAAAACCAGTATTTCTAGAATTCACGGATCATAAATCTGTTACCTAAAATTTTTTGAGGCAGTAACATGATAAAACTGAAAAAATCTCCTCAAATCAATACAAAAACCGATGCAATGAAGGAAATTGAGGCCAAACTATCCTCATCTGAAATTATTAAAGAAGATCCAGTTCCAGAGATCGAGGAATGGACCGACGATCCACAAAGATGGAGATTGTTCAAAGAAAGATACATGGATGAATTTGAAGACAAACTAGACATGATGGACAACCTCATGACTCAGAAGAGGGGCAAGATCGAAGTAACATGGATATCTATTTTTAAAAAGAAGTAATGGGATTTTTATTGGGTTAATCTATTTTTTATTAATTTATGACTTTTTTATCCTGTATAGAAACACAAAATTTACAAAGTGCACTTGGATTTTTCATCTGACGCTGTTTCACAGGGCACAGATATTTACTATTTTCAAGGTGAAGCACAAATCCTCCGGGAAATCTGGTTCCAAGTGGATGGATGGGTTCTTGGCACACGAAGGTTGTGTAAGTGCTTATGATCCTTGCAATTTTAACAAAACATTTTTCTTGATGGGTTCTGGCATTTCTACTCTGTTCATCCAAGAGTTCAAGAAATTCAACAAGATCCATCCTGTTAACATCTCCAGGATAATCCTTCTTATCTTCCTTGATCTCCTTCACCCTTGAGAAGAAGGATTTGGAAAATCGTTCTATGTAATCATCTCTGTAGGATTTTGGCATGTACTGGGCATCATCCCTTAAAAATGATGCAGCAAGCATGATATCCTTGATGTGAATGTTTCCTGCTTCTGATTTAACAACATCCTTAAGTTCATTTCTACTGAGGTTGACAGTTAAATCAAGTTCTTCAATGGATTTAGCCATGGTCTATCACTTAAAAAAATGGGTAAAATTATTTTTCATGAAAATTTTGGTTTAAACAACGTCAGGATCCTGTTCAGCTATACAGAAACCACAGACAGCACCGGGATTATCCTGCTGTTTATCTTTAACAGGACAGTAATAGGTTTTATTCTCAAACTTAACCTTAAAACCGCCTGGAAATTCTGATCCAACCACGTGAATAGGTTCTTCAAGAACGAAGGTAGTGTAGATGGATATTATCTGGTATATCTTTGAAAAATTTGGGTCATGGGGCTGATTCCTTAAAAGGTCATTTTCCTGTTCTTCCATAAGTTTCAAGGATTTTTTAAGCTCACCCATATCAACCAACTGTTGGATGGTGCACTTATCATCCTTAACCTCTTTTATCCTCAGTATAAAACTCTTTAGGTAGGCGTTATGAAATTTTTCCCTGTAACTGGATTGAACATACTTTCCCTCTTCAAGAAGAAAGTTACAGGCATTCATGATGTCTTTTATATGGATATTTTTGGCTTCTTTTTTCAGTTTTACCAGTAGCTCAACCCTTGTAAGCTCATCCACATCATCAAAATCTTCAACCCTTAAAATCATGATAATAATTCTCCAATTAATTTGATCATCCGTTACCAAACTTTGCAAGGATAGATTCTGCTGTTTTAGGTCCTATACCATCAATACGTGTCAATTTTTCAATGGTAACATGTTTTAGATCATCACCGAAAACTTTGACAACGGCCCGGGCTCTTTTCCTTCCCAATCTTTTAACACTCACAACTAACGGCACCAGATCGGGTTTAACACCGTAATATAATCTCGCAGCTAACATGTCCAGCTGATCTGTACCTGAGTAAATATTTAAAATGTTACAAATATTTCTGAAAAATTTCACGAGTAAAGATGCTTCGTAGGCTGATCTTCTTGTGGAAGCAGCGTAGACATTGAACGCATTTTCAATTTCATACTCGTTCCTCTCACCCATCCATTCAAGCATTGTGGCGGCAGTTGCCTCACTCAAACCAATGTCCACCACAAAAATTCCTTCACTGTTTAACCTGTCCCTCACAGGCTCCTTGGATTTCCGTCCCTTGAAACTTATTAATGGCATATCTGGAGTTTTACTCAACTCGTATACCAATTTAGATGATTCAATCTCCTCAGAAACAGATGCAAATTCCCTGAGTCTCACAGCAGTTTCAACTGTGTAGTTACTCTTGGCAATGAGCATTCCAAACTCGGTTGTTTTAAGTCCATCTGGAGTTGGCATGATGATCCTATTTTTCACAAGAAACTCCAGGGCAGTGTTTACTTCGTACTCTATGGAATCTGCACAGAAAGATTCTAAATATTCGTTGTGTGACATCTGCCAACCATAAAAGGTTTCCAAGAAAAATTTGAAAAGATCTTTGGGTGTTTTTGCGAGTGTTGAAGCCACCTGTGTTATTATCTGTCTGTAAACAGCATCCTTATTTTCTATTAACTTCGAATTGGTTGGCTCTATTTCCCCATACACGTAGTGATCCTTCAAGTTGTAGGCTTCGTCCACTGTCTTTGCAATGAGGTAAGAGTAACCTTCAGTATCGTAACCTGGCCTTCCAGCCCTGCCTGACATCTGTTCATAATCAAACACTGGAATTGGCTGGGGTCCCTGACTGGTCCACCTTGTGTAGTCCCTTATCACCACATTTTTTGAAGGTAAATTCACTCCGTACATGAGGCTGGGAGTTGCTGTTATCATCAAAAGATTGCCTGCACGGAATTCATCCTCAATAATTTCCTTCTGTTTATCGAAGAGACCTGCATGATGAAATGCCACTCCATTTTCAATACTCTCTGCAAGTTTCAGACACACAGCTGTTGGTAGTGAACCCCTCTTCCTAGGAACGTCCAATATTTTTTCACTCACCTCGTGGAACGCCTTTTTTTGTTCTGGTGAAATTTTTCGTTTGACCTTATCCGAGGTGTACTTTGCAAGGGATTCTGTGAATCTCCTTGTGGATACAAAGACCAGTGCCTGTGAAGATTCTTTTATGGAAGTGTTTAATATTTTGACTATCACGTCATTCTTGTTTTTGGTTTCCATTTCTTCAGTTGTCAACACATCCTTGTAGAGGGGCACTGGTCTGAAGTCGTGTTCAACAACATGTGCATCAAGCCATGATGATAGATCACCCATGTTTTGAAGGGTTGCTGACAATGCAACGATCCTCATCCCAGGGTTTAACTGTTTAGAACGGGTTATTGCACATTCCATAGTAGGACCCCTCGAGTACTCTCCAATCATGTGAAATTCATCAACCACCAGAAGATCAACATCGTTTAGGGTGTTCCAGGAAAACCTTGTGATGGCATCGAAGGATTCAAACACCATAACAGCAAGATCCGATGATGATGGATGTTTACCCACTTTGATACCGTACTTTTCAAATTTCTTAAATTCCTTGACCTTTTCATTTTGGATCGAAATTAAAGGAACAGCATAAACTGCTTTACCTCCCTTTAATATGGCGGTCAGTGCAGCCATAACTCCCAGAACAGTTTTTCCACTGGCTGTTGGGATGGCTATGATGTAGTTGGTTTTATCCTCAAGATAACCTGAATCAATAACAGACTGTTGAGCAGGGTTGAACTTCTTGATGTTAGGATAACTTTCCCTTATGATCTCGTGAACCTTGGTTTCTATAGCATCCATAAAAATCGTTTTTGTTTATTTTTTAGGTTTAATTCTTTATTTTTTCAGTTACCATAATTTCAGACATTTTTGTGGAGGGATACTGTCCATTTTTATCCTTCTCAACACTTTTAACCATGTCCCATATTGTTAAAAGTCCCACACTTGCTCCTGTAAGGGCTTCCATTTCAACCCCTGTTTTTCCTTCACATTTGACAGTAACCTCTACTTCGATGAATTCAGTATCTACCTGAAAATCAACATCGACACCTGTTATTTTCAGGGAATGACAGAGGGGAATCAGATGATGGGTAGATTTAACAGCACCAATAGCTGCTATCTGGGCGGTTGTAAGAACATTTCCCTTCTTAATTTCTTCTTTGACAATTTTTGCAATGGTAAATTCTTGGAGGTATATCCTTCCTGAGGCTTTAGCAGATCTTTTGGTGATAGCTTTATCTCCAACATCCACCATTCTAACGCCCTTTTGTGTAACATGAGTAAATTCTTGGTTATCCATAAAAAATTCATCTCCATCTCTACATATCCTTGGAATCTGTTTTCTTAAATGAAATATGGAGCTCAACGTATTAACATTTTTATAACGATAATTTCCATCTAAAAAAATTTCTAAAAACCAACAGAAAACTAACGACTCTAGATCCAGGTTGAAGATGGGGATGGTCATGTTAATTGATCTAGATTAGTAGCTGTGATGTGCCTGTCTTTACCATCAACGTATCTGTTAAATCGTTGAACAATTTTAAAAATTAGTAATGAAATTTATATTTCAGGATTTAGACTGTGAGTTTAAAATATCTCCTTCCATGTTCACTATGGTTACTTCAAAGTCCATGTTGAATTTAGAGGAACAAATTTCTTTCATCCTTTTTGCAATGCTGTTAAAGACCTTACTTTTCAATCCATTTTCTTCCAGGACAGTTATCATGTCTTCGGTTGTGGTGGATTTGAATAGTTGCCCAACTACTTGTTGATCTGCACCTGAAAGAGCTGCGTGGGATGCAATAATTTCATGTCTTCCATCAGCCACAGAATGTTTGGTGTTGAATATGCCTGCAGATATTTTGATGAGCTTTCCTGCATGGCCAAGTAACAAGATCTGTTTAACACCATTTTTTGAAGCTTCATCAAGCATGTATCCAACGAAATTTCCCATCTGCACTATCTGATCATCTTCGATATCCAGCAGTTGTTTGGCGATTTTTTCCCCAATATTTCCAGGGACAAAAACAAGGTACTCGTAACCTCCTGCAACTGCCACATCTATCTGACACTTGTAGGATTCTTTGTAGCTTTTTAGATTCATGGAACGTGCAAATCCAGTTGTTCCAAGAATTGAAATACCTCCAACAACTCCTAAACGTGGATTAAGAGTTCTTTTTGATAGTTCTTTTCCGTTGGGTACGATAATTGTCACTTCAGCACCCTTTCCTTCTGGTATATGGGGCTCAAGATTGGATATTATCATCTCCATTGGAGTGGGATTTATCGCTGGGCACCCTACTGGTACTTGTAATCCGGGTTTGGTAACTGTTCCAACACCTTCTCCGCCCTTCACTGTGATTCCGGGTTCATTTTTAAGAATAAGTTCAGCCACCACTTCAAGATTTATGGTGACATCTGGATCATCGTATGGGTACTTAACAACTGAAGCTCTTCCAGAACAAGAATTTAATTTCTCTGAATGTTTAACATCCAGAATAATTTCTCCAAGTGGTGTGTTGATCTCAACTTCCTTAACTTCACCATTTAAGGAGAAAAGGGCTGCAAGTGCAGCTGCTGTTGCTGCACTGCCCGTGGTGATTCCATACTCAGATTCCTTAAGATGGTACCTGTCAAGAATTGCCCTATTTTCCATGTTAATAAATTATTAAAGCTTATTTTAACTTTGGGTTGCTTCTTTGATGGCTTCAATTAGTTCTTCTTTACCTGGAGCTCCAACAAACCTTACAACTCCATTTAAAGCTATTGCTGGAACTGCCATTAGACCATATTCCCTAGCTTTTTCTTGATCAACCATTATATCAATTTTGTCTACTTCTAAATCCTCTGTCATCTCTTTTTTAACTTCTTCCACCAGCTGAACAGCCATAGGGCAGTATGGGCATGATGGGGATGTAAATACTTCAACTTTGACTACCATTTTTTCACCTCTAATCTCTAAACCATTTTTTTTGCAACTAGTTACATATATACATTCAATAAATCGAAGGTAATTTTAAGTCGTTGTCTGTACCGTTCTTTAAATTGTTTCCAATTCCCAGTCCAATTGAATATGCAATTCTTGATGACATGCTGTTTAATATATCTAGTAAACCTGAAGATGGATTGATATCGATGGTGTTGTAGCTTCCTGTTATGCCGCCGAGTTTTGCAGTGGCATCTAAGGCTTGCTTTTCTCCACCTGTATCATTCACAAGTTTCAAATTTTTAGCCTGTGTGCCTGTGTAGATTTTACCCTCTGCAATAGATTGGGTGTAATTTACAGTAAGATTTCTGTTCACAGCTACAATATCTATGAAATGTGAGTAATCTTCGTTTACCATGCTTTGAAGCATACTTCTTTCGTTGGATGTTAAGGGCCTGTAATCTGACCCCATGTCTTTGTACTCTCCGGCTTTTATTGAATACTTGTCGATTCCGTTGTTTTGGTAGTACTTTGACAGGTCTGTTAATCCCATTATGACTCCTATGCTTCCAACCATGGAGGAAGGGCTTGCAATGATATCATCGGCAGAAGATGCAGCCAAATATGCTCCTGATGCTCCTGTATCTCCTATCCATACAACAACAGGTTTTTTGCTTTCGTTGATGGCATTCATAATCTCTTCACTGGCAACAGGTGACCCTCCTGGGCTGTTAATTTTGATGAGAATTGAACTGACAGTTCCATCAGATTCCGCCTGTTTCAGGGCATCTTTGACATTTTCAGGGGTTACAATTGATTCGCCACCCAATCCTGATGATCCATAACCTATTTCTCCTTGTAGGGGTATTATAGCTACGGTGTCTCCATTTGGAGCGGAACTCAGGAAATTTGAACCTCCAAGCAGTGATATCATTGTTGTTAATAGGATTATCACCAAAAGTGATCCTCCAACTAGAATACCTGTAACGATCTTACTGTTTTTTTTCATTATACCACTCAGAATTTATTGTTCGGTTTTATTTGTAGTTCATGATTTTTTTGTGGCACTGTGGTACCCTCAGATATACAGTGAATTGATTTTGTTTCAATGATCAAAATTTATTAGACAATATTCTGTCTATAATTTCTTATATAGCTAATTAATTTCACTGAATAATCCACATATATGGTTTGAATATTCAACTAATCACCTATTTTTGGCATAAAATTAATTTAAGAATTAATTTAATAATTTCAACAGTTTATAACTAGTTATAATATGGATAAAATTTTTCAGAACCATTATTGGGTCTGGATTTCCAGTACCATGAACATAATTGTTATATTTGGTTTGCATAGAAAAATTGTTTATGTATGGGATACTGGTGTTGGTCCTGGTTTTTTTAACCTCAATATTTATATAGCATCCTAATTCTATAATATATAAACTGCTTATTTTTTGATTAATGAGTTTTGTTGAATCATTTATGAGTGTTTCTTAATTTGAACTCACAAAAAAGTAGTTTTGATACGAATTAATTGTTGGGGTGATGTTTTTGAAAACCATTGCACAGTCTCCGGGTTCAGCAACCATCATAAATGCCATATCAACTGGCTCAGGTTCTGCATTTGGTATTAAGTTGTATGTAACGGCCGAAGTTAAATTAACAGAATCAAAATCAACAATTAATTGTAGTACTGATAGAAATGTTGACACCACCCTCATGGAGAAGTGTGTCAAAAAAGTGCTGGACAAGTTCAAAGAAAACTTTCCAGAACATGAAATTGATACTGGAGTTTCAGTTAAAACAGCTTCAACCCTTCCTGTGGCTTCGGGTTTAAGTAGTAGCAGTGCCACGTCCAATGCAGTTATCATGGCAACTCATGAGGCTTTGAAAACTAAATATTTAGATGGGCCTGCTGAGGATTATTTGAACTCCTATGATCTGATAAATATGGGTGTGGATGCATCGCTTGAGGCTGGAGTAACCATTACAGGAGCATTTGATGATGCGAGTGCTTCTTTTTTCGGTGGTTACACAGTTACCAACAACGTTAATAGGAAGATTTTCAAGATGGATAAATTGGATGAACAAAATATATTAGTGTTCATGCCTAATAGAAAGTCACTCACTGCACAATCTGATGTGAGTAGAATGAAACTCATATCACCACAAGTGAAACTAGCTTTTCAGGAAGCTCTTAACGGCAATTTGTACAATGCATTAACTTTAAATGGAATTTTATACTCTGCGGCACTGGGGTTCAACCCTAAAATGGCGTTAGATGCCATTGATGCTGGTGCAAGAGCTGCGGGACTTTCTGGAACAGGACCTTCATTTGTGGCTGTAGCTGGAGATGGAGATATTGACAACATCGCTGATGTTTGGAGTTCTTATCCTGGAGAGATCATTCGCACTGAAGTTGATAACACTGGTACAAGGGTGATTGGTAGTGGATAAAGAAGAAGCTTCGAGACTGCTTCAAGAATCAAGAACCAAAATTGATGAAATGGATGAATTACTAATTGATCTCGTTGAAAAAAGAACCTTGCTTGCTCGAGACATAGTAAATGCTAAGCTTGTACTTGGCATTGAAATCGAAGACAAAAAACGGGAAGCATATATCCATGAAAAGATCAAACAAATAGCAAGGGAAAAAAATATTGACGAAGTTAGTCTTACCAGTATAATAAAAATATTGACTGATATGAGTAAAAAAGAACAAAATAAGATTTTGAGGAGGTAATTATTATGGGAAACATAAGAACATCATTTGTAAAGAGAACATCAAAGGAATTAATCGAAACTTACGAGGGTGTATTCACCACTGATTTTGATGAAAACAAAAAATTGGTTGAAGAGTTCACAACTGTGAGTACCAAACATTTAAGGAACAAAATTGCTGGTTACGTAACCAGGTTAGTTAAACAAGGATCAAATTAAAGTTTAAGCAAACCTAACAAAGAAATTTTTATTATTTTTTTTAATTTTGCTTATTCTGATGTTTAGGTTAATTTTTAAAGGTGTGTATTTAATGGAAATAATAGTGGCCAAATTCGGTGGAACTTCGATAGGTAATGGAGATAGAATAAGAAAAGCTGCAGAATCTGTTGTAAAAGAGTATATGAAGGGAAAAAAGTTGTAGTTGTAGTATCTGCTATTAACAAAACAACGGATGACATCCTCAAGACAGTAGATGATGCCATAGGTGAATCAATAACATCAAAACAGCTGGCTGATATAGTTTCAATGGGTGAAATTACCAGCGTTAGAATATTCTCATCAACAATAGAATCCCTTGGAGTTAAATCAGAATATATAGACCCTCGTACTGAGGCCTGGCCTATTATTACCGATAGCAACTATTTGAATGCTGACATCAACTTTGAATTAACTGAAAAGAAGTGCGAAGAGCTCAGAAAAATACTTGATCAGGGTATTATTCCGGTTCTTTGTGGTTTTGTTGGAAGGGACGAAGATGGAACCATCACCACCCTTGGTCGTGGTGGCAGTGATATAACTGCATTTCTGCTTGGCCACTGCCTGAAAGCAGAGGAAGTTGTTATTGTAACAGATGTTGGCGGTGTTATGTCAACAGATCCTAACAGACTGCAATCTGCAAAGAAATTGGACAAGATATCTGTCGAAGAAATGAGGGACCTTGCAACCCATGGGGCTAAGGTTTTACATCCCCATGCCTTGAAGTACAAGGATCCACTAATAAATGCAAAGATCATAGGATTTGAGCATGGTGATCTCTCAGCTGCAGGAACTGAAATCATAGGCCCTGCAGGTAACAACATGCTCAAGACAACAGCGTTGAATGTTGAGCCAATATCTGTTATTGCAGTTGTTGGAGAGGAAATCCTAACAAAAACAGGTGTTTTGTCTGAATTAACAGATGCACTTGCCAAGAACAGTATCAATATCTATGGAATATCAACTGGACAGAATTCTGTGACCCTT
Organism: Methanobacterium sp. ERen5; assembly: GCA_024167805.1. Taxonomy (GTDB): domain Archaea; phylum Methanobacteriota; class Methanobacteria; order Methanobacteriales; family Methanobacteriaceae; genus Methanobacterium_B. Next base: position 1,948,833 of record CP099988.1, read on the forward strand.
TTCATAGACAAGTCCCTTGTGGACAGGGCACACAACATCCTCCATGAAGTGGTTGTTGAAAATCAGGATCTCAGTTCAATTTCAGTGGGAACAGACATAGCAATGATAACAGTGACAAGTCAAGATTTCATAGACACACCAGGAATAATTACCAGAATTACAGAGCCATTACGTAAAAGGAAAATTAACATAGTTGAAATCTCTTCGAGTCAGACATCTGTGGTTGTTTTTGTAGAATGGAAGGATGGTAAAAAAGCATATGAACTTGTAAGGAGTGTCTTAGAATGAGTTTGAAAGGTACAATAGTTGCCATGGTGACTCCGTTCACCAAAGAAGATGAGGTTGACGAATCTGGTATGCGTGAAAATATTAACTACCTCATTGATAGAGGGGTTGATGGATTACTTGTAGCAGGTACAACCGGCGAATCTGCCACCATAACGCATGATGAGCAGAGGAAGATGATCGATATATTGATTGACGAGGTCAATGGAAAGGTCAAAGCAATTGCCGGTGCAGGTAGTAACTCATCTAAAGAAGCTCTTGGACTCGTTCAATACGCAGAAAATGCAGGTGCAGATGCTGCCCTGGTTATAACTCCATATTACAACAAACCCCAACAACATGGACTTGTTGAACATTACAAATTTCTAAACGAGAAAACAGACATTCCCAAAATAGTCTACAACGTACCATCCAGAACAGGCACAGACATCGAAGTAGAAACCATTGTTGAAATTGCAAAGTTAGATGGTATAGTCGCAATTAAAGAGGCTAATCCGGATATGGATAAGGTTTCAGCGACCATTAAAAGATTACAAGAAGAACAGGTCGAAGATTTCATTATAACATCTGGAAATGATAATCTCACCCTCCCAATGATAGCGTTGGGAGCACAGGGAGTTATTAGTGTAGTTGCAAATGTTGACCCTGCAAGGATGAGTCAGATGGTAAACAAAGCACTAGGTGGGGATTATGAAGGTGCGAGCAAACTTCACTACGAACTCTACGATCTCATGAAGGTTCTTTTCATAGAATCCAACCCTGTTCCTGCAAAGGATTCACTTAACATGATGGGAAGGCCAGCAGGACATGTAAGGTTACCTTTAGCTCCAATGAAGGATGAGAGCACAGTTAAACTTACAGAGGTTCTCAAGGATCTGAAACTCATCTAAGAAATGGGGATCCTTGGATAAAATTATTAGTTTTCAGATATTTTTTGGAAACCAATTTATTTTTTTGTTTATTATTATTCGAGGTTTTTAATGGAACCATCGAGCTTCTAAATACTCTTGGGAGGGATTTAAGAAAATGATCAAAGTAGCAGTAACAGGTGCATGTGGACGAATGGGTTCAAAGATACTAAAAAAAATATTGGAACAAGATGATATGGAAGTTGTGGCAGCTATCGAAAGCCCAAATACTCCTTCCAATCTAAAGATGTTGGAGAAGTAATTGGTATTGGTGAGTTAGGTGTAGAAGTCAACGGAGCTGAAAATTTAGCTGAAACACTTAAAACCAGTAAAGCAGATGTTCTTGTAGATTTTACAATTGCCGATGCTGCAGTTGGAACCATTAAAACAACTTCCAAGGAAGGTGTTAATCTTGTTGTGGGCACAACAGGATTTTCAGACCAACAACTTAAAGAGATTAAAGAGTCCATACATAAAAATCAGGTGAGCGCAGTCATTGCACCAAACATGGCTGTTGGAGTTAACGTCTTCTTCAAGATAATCAAGGATGTGGCAGCACTCATCGGAGATTACGATGTTGAGATAATAGAAGCACACCACAGACACAAGAAAGACTCTCCATCTGGAACCGCTGTTCGTGCAGCTGAAATAATTGCCGAAGAATTGAACAGAAATCTGGACGAAGTTGGTGTCTACGGACGAAAGGGTATTGTCGGTGAAAGAACAGATGATGAAATAGGAATTCACGCTGTAAGGGGAGGAGATATTATTGGAGATCATACAGTACTCTTTGCAGGTGAAGGCGAAAGACTCGAAATAGTACACAGAGCCCAGAGCAGACAATCATTTGTCAGCGGAGTAATTAAAGCTTTGAGATACGTGGGCACGGCTGAAAAGGGCAGTGTCAGCGACATGGGTGATGTGCTGGGCATTAAATAATTAAATTCATGAGATACACAGGTGATTATAAATGGTAAACGTAGGAATTTTAGGCGCAACAGGAATGGTAGGGCAGCGTTTTATTCAATTGTTGGCTGATCATCCAGATTTTGAGGTAACAGCACTTACTGCTTCCAGTAGATCTGCGGGGAAGAAGTACGAGGATGCAGTCACATGGCACCTTGATACTAAAATACCAGATGCAGTGAAGGACACTGTGGTTGTAAACACAGATCCAAGGGAAGTTAAGGATGTTGAAATTGTTTTTTCAGCATTACCTTCTCAAAATGCTGCTAAGGTTGAACCTAAATTTGCAGAGGCTGGCATGAAAGTAGCATCAAATGCGAGTGCAATGCGAATGGAACCTGACGTGCCCCTGGTAGTTCCTGAAGTAAACCCTGAGCACCTGAACCTCATCGAAACCCAGCAAAAGAGAAGAGGATGGGATGGTTTTATTGTGACCAACCCAAACTGTTCCACAATAGCTTTGGTAATGACTTTAAAACCTTTATACGATCAGTTTAACATTAAAAGAGTTTACGTATCCACGATGCAGGCAGTGAGTGGAGCAGGTTACAACGGAGTACCATCCATGGCCATAGTCGATAACCTGGTACCATTCATAGGAGAAGAAGAAGAAAAAATGGAGAGCGAAACCCTCCATCTTCTAGGGGACTTTGACGGGGAAACAGTTAACAACGCAAATTTAGGAGTCAGTGCATCCTGCCACAGGGTTGCAGTTCTTGACGGCCACACAGAAGCAGTATTCATTGAAATGGATGAAGACTACGATCTGGATGAAGTTAAAAGTTCCCTTACTAATTTCAAAGGACTTCCACAGAAGCTGAACCTTTACTCTGCACCAGAGGATCCTGTTGTGATCCGTGAGGAAGACAACAGACCCCAGCCAAGAATGGATAGGATGGCTGGTAATGGAATGGCAGTATCTGTAGGCAGATTAAGAAGGGATGAAGTGTACAGTAACAGTTTAAAATATGTTCTTGTAGGACACAACACCATAAGAGGTGCTGCAGGAGCTTCAATTTTAAATGCTGAACTCATCAATGAAATACTTTAAATAATATTGTGGACTGGAAAATAATTCCTGTATCCATTTTTTTTAAGACAAATTGGACTTCTAATTTTTTCATGGCTAATTTTTAATTTAATATGATTTTGTTACATGCGGATTCTTTTTAAAATAACATTGAAGTTTAATTTAGTGGTATGGTGCGTTAATGATGGTTTGAGTTATGAGTTTGTATTTAGATGTTCGTAATCTTTGTGATATTTTTAGTATGGCTTGGTTTTGGAAATGTACTTTTTAATAGTTTCCATGGAGTTCATATCTTAAAGCTTAAAACTGCGTGAATACATAGATAAATGTAGTGATACAATGCCGTTGTTAAAGGACACTGAGAGGGAACAGTTGAGGCAACTTGTGAAAGCATGTTTGCTTGAGATCAGTAAACTGAAGATTGAACTCAAGAAATGTCAGAAGGAATCCTCAAATTCTACAACCAACGATCTGAAGGTTGAGTCATTGAAAGAGGAACTCAGTGAACACATCCAGAGGAAGGATGAAGAAATACAAGAAAGCATCAAGGTTAAGGATGAGGAAATAGGACTTCTTAAGACCATGATAGAGGAGATGAACCAGAAAATCAGTGAACTTGAAACAGTGAAGATCTACTTTGAGGCGGTTATTTCTCCTCCAAGACGGAATTTAACATCTTTCCAATCCCAGATATATGAACTGTTACCATGTGAAGAACAGGATACTGTAATTCTCTTTTCACACCTTAGAAGTATTGGGTTTAAAGAGTTATCCCATGATAACTTGGAAAGTGCACTTAAAAATCTTGAAAGAAAGGGCTATTTTAAATCAAGGGTTGAGGATGGTAAAACTCTTTGGAAAAAACAGGAAAAATAGTGGTACTGACATAATTTTAGTCGAAATAAAAGCCATTAAAACACTCTTTTTTCTTTGGTTTGAACCGTATTTTCTAAACCAACTTACGATCACAAACTATTTATATAACCTCTAACCCACTAATGAATTACATATATACAAAAAGAGGTGATACTGTGGCACAATTAGGCGGCCAAGGCCAACAAGTTTTAATTTTACCTGAAGGTACAAACAGGTTTTTAGGAAGAGATGCTCAGAGAATGAATATTTTAGCTGGTAAAGTACTCGCAGAAACAGTGAGAACAACACTAGGTCCTAAGGGAATGGACAAAATGCTTGTCGATTCACTTGGAGATATCGTAGTGACCAACGACGGTGTGACTATTCTTAAGGAAATGGATATTGAACACCCAGCAGCAAAAATGTTAGTAGAAGTTGCAAAAACCCAAGAAGACGAAGTGGGAGATGGAACAACAACAGCAGTAATCATTGCTGGAGAACTACTGAAAAAGGCAGAAGGACTGCTTGACCAGGAAATTCACCCAACCATCATAGCAATGGGATACAGACAGGCAGCAGAGAAAGCACAAGAAATTCTCAACGTCATATCCATAGACGCAGATGACAGGGACACCCTCCTGAAAGTTGCTATGACAGCAATGACAGGAAAAGGCACAGAAAAAGCCAGAGAACCTTTAGCAGAACTCATAGTAGCTGCTGTTAAACAGGTAGAAGAAAATGGCGAAATTGACACCGACCACATAAAAATAGAGAAAAAAGACGGTGCAGTTGTCGAAGAATCCAAGCTCGTTCAGGGAGTAATTGTGGACAAAGAAAGAGTTCACCCTGGAATGCCTAAAAAGGTAGAGGATGCTAAAATAGCATTACTAAACAGCGCAATAGAAGTTAAAGAAACAGAAGTTGACGCAGAAATCAGGATAACTGACCCAACTCAGATGCAGGCCTTCATAGAACAGGAAGAAGGAATGATCAAAGGTATGGTAGAAAAGATCACCGATGCAGGAGCAACAGTACTCTTCTGTCAGAAGGGTATCGACGACCTAGCACAGCACTACCTAGCTAAAGCAGGAGTTTTAGCTGTACGCAGAGTTAAAAAATCCGACATGGAAAAACTCTCAAGGGCAACCGGTGCAAAAGTTGTATCCAACATCGAAGACATGACCTTCGAAGACCTAGGAGAAGCAGGATCCGTTGCAGAGAAAAGAATTTCCGGCGAAGAAATGATCTTTGTGGAAGGATGCAAAGACCCTAAATCTGTAACCTTACTCGTAAGGGGTTCAACAGACCACGTTGTTGACGAAATCCAGAGGGCAGTTGACGATGCAATAGGTGTAGTTGCAGCAACAGTTGAAGACGGTAAAGTTGTAGCAGGTGGAGGAGCAGCAGAAATCTCCATTGCAAAGGGCTTAAAAGAATATGCAGACACCATAAGTGGTAGGGAACAGCTAGCAGTTTCAGCATTTGCTGAAGCACTAGAAGTAGTACCAAAAACCCTTGCAGAAAATGCAGGACTCGACAGCATAGACTCACTCGTGGATCTAAGGGCAGCACATGAAAAATCCATATACATGGGACTCGATGTATTCAAAGGCGATGTAAGGGATATGTACAAAGCTGGAGTAATCGAACCTAACAGGGTTAAAAAACAGGCTATCCAGTCAGCAGCTGAAGCAGCTGAAATGATCCTAAGGATTGATGATGTAATTGCATCCACAACTCCAAGAGAACCTGATATGGGTGGAATGGAAGGTATGGGTGGAATGCCTGGCGGTATGCCTCCAATGATGTAATTAGGGTTTTTAAACCCATTTTTTTCTATTTTTTTGAAATCTTAAAATTCAAATTCTAGTTTTTATCTTTAGCTTTTAGATAAAATTGTTCGTGCGACATGTGCACACCAACATACAAATGGAGATATATATCTAAAAAAAATTCCCTAGGAAAATGGTTGTTTTTATGATGAACTAAGCGATTTTTCCTGTCTGTTATGCAAAAACAAAAGTTAAAATTCCAGTGAACTGTTTAGGTGTATCTATGAAACACATTCAACCTACTACCGGACAATACCAGATTTTTGGGTTGATAAAGTAACACTATGGAAATTGATGCTAATTTTTGTAACGTACCAAATATTACCAATCAGTGAATTATCTATTTAAGAATTTACAAATTCTTTGGAGGTTTGCTATACAGCCAGAGGATTTGATGGTAACTGGTAAACAGGAGCATTTAAGATGGCTTAAATAATATTCTTAACCCAAGCACAAGTTAATACTGGACCTTGCATGCGGTAAGGAATGTGCACCCTGTCTTTCAAGAAGCTTCTCATGTGTGTGCAGGGGTTTATCAATAGAAATGCTAAAAGAAGCAAAAATTGAAGCTTAAACAGGAAATTTGGAGAATGTATATTTTGGCACGTGCTGATCTGAAAAGCTACCCTTCTTTGATGGCCAGTTTCATGGATTATCATGTACTAGTATGATGCAACTTTTCAGTGATAATGATGCCATACTAGCTGAAATTAGAAGAGTAATTAATGACCGTGGTACCTTGGCTGTTATGACCTATGTAAAGGATGGTGTTTGGAAGGAACAGGAACTGGAAATTTGACCACTTCACCGATCCCAGAGCAAGAGATACTCTGAAAAGCGAGTTGTGGCAGTGTAGTATCAATTTCTGATCCAAATTTTTCCATGGAAGCTGTGATAAATGTTGAATGCACATGCATTCCTGCACAATCCCAAGAACTTGGGCATGGGGTGATTAATGTGCTTCATTTTCTGCTGAATGGTACAAATGTGGTTATAATACCGGTCACATCCAAGCTGTTCAAGAGTTTAACGTGAATAACCTTCTTGGATTGATTTTTTTACCAAAAAATAATTTATCATGATTAATCATAGGAAAATATTTATAGCTTGAAGAACTAATTCAGTAGCAGAGGGTGAAACAGGCAGAATAAAGGTGGAAAAAAATGAAACGTGATACAACCGTTCTTCTAGATGAGAAAAGAATTTTCAAACCCGATGTTGAAACTGTGGAACGGGCCCACGTAAAAAATTGGGAAAATGAGATTGAGAAGGGAAAAAACCACGAGGCTTACTGGGAAGAAAAAGCAGAAGAGTTGGAATGGTTCGAGAAATGGGATAAATTACTCGATGAAACAAACAAACCATTCTACAAATGGTATGTAAACGGGAAGATAAATCTCACCTACAACGCAGTAGACAGGTGGATATACACTGAAAAAAGAAATCAAGTTGCCATATTGTACATAAATGAAAGAGGTGACGAAGAAAAACTCACCTACTACGAGCTCTACAGACAAGTTAACAAAATGGCAAATGGCCTAAAAAATCTGGGAGTTAAAAAGGGAGACACAGTATCTATGTACCTGCCAATGTGTCCAGAACTCCTGATATCCATGTTGGCATGTGCAAAGATAGGGGCTGTTCACAGTGTTGTGTATTCAGGATTAAGTGTAGGTGCATTTGTGGAGAGAATGAATGATGCCAACGCTAAAATACTCATAACAGCAGATGGAACCTACAGGAGAGGAAAAATAATAAACCTCAAAAAAATAAGTGATGAAGCACTTCTCCAGTGCCCCACAATCGAAACAGTAATTGTCCTGCAACACACAGGAAAAGAAATAAATGTATCAGACTTGGGTGGAAGAGAAATATTCTACGACAGATTTTTAGAGGGCGAACCCGCAGAATGCGAACCAGAATGGATGGATGCAGAAGATCCGTTGTTCATACTCTACACCTCTGGGAGCACAGGAAAACCCAAGGGAGTTCTACACACAACAGGAGGTTACATGGTGGGTGTGGCAACAACCCTCAAAAATATCTTCGACATACAAAAGGATGATCTCTGGTGGTGCACAGGAGACATAGGATGGATCACAGGACACAGCTACGTAATATACGGGCCACTACTCCTTGGAACAACCACCATGGTCTACGAGGGGGCACCAGACTACCCAGACCCCGGTGCATGGTGGAACATAATCGAAAAGCACGGAGTAACCAAATTTTACACAGCACCAACAGCCATAAGACACCTAATGAGATTTGGAAACAAGTACCCGAACATCTACAACCTATCCTCCTTGAGAATATTAGGAACAGTGGGAGAACCTATAAACCCCGAGGCATGGATGTGGTTTTACAAAAACGTTGGAAAGGAAAAGACGCCCATCATGGACACATGGTGGCAGACAGAAACAGGAATGCATTTAATATCACCCCTACCATCAGCACATCTTAAACCGGGCTCTGCAACCAAACCATTTCCCGGTGTAGATGCGGATGTGGTTGACGAAAAAGGAAACCCAGTACCCCTTGGAAAGGGAGGTTACCTAGTCATCAAAAAACCATGGCCAGCCATGTTCAGAACACTTTATGAGGATGAAGAAAGGTTTAAAGAAGTGTACTGGAACCAGATTCCAGGGGTGTACAAGGCAGGTGACATGGCAAGAAAAGATGAAGATGGATACTTCTGGATACAGGGAAGATCAGACGATGTACTAAAAATTGCAGGACACAGGGTGGGAACCGCCGAAGTAGAATCAGCATTTGTCAGCCACCCTGCTGTGGCAGAAGCAGCAGTAATAGGAAAATCCGACCCAATCAAGGGACAGGTAATCAAAGCGTTTCTAATACTCAAGGAAGGCTACCAACTAAAAACCAAACTCATAGAAGAACTGAACAAACATGTGAGATATGAACTAGGACCAGTGGCAGTCATCGGTGAAATGGAACAGGTGGAAAAACTACCAAAAACCCGAAGTGGAAAAATTATGAGGAGATTACTCAGGGCCAAGGAATCTGGAGAGGATCTTGGGGACACATCAACACTCGAAGAATAAACAAAAGATATCATACAACACAAAATTAACATTTAATAGATTAATGATTTAGAGGGATAGAAAATGGTTGAAGAAGTCAAAAAAATAGTACTAGAAGATTTAACTGCAAATCCTGCACCTTTAGGACTGTTGGGATTCGGACTTACCACAGTACTATTAAACATTCACAATGCAGGATTTTATCCTATGAGTAGCATGATCCTTGCAATGGGGGTGGCGTACGGTGGAATAGCACAGATCATGGCAAGCTGGATGGAGTACAAAAAGGGAAATACATTTGGTATGGTGGCATTTGGATCCTACGGCCTGTTCTGGTGGAGTTTCGTATTAATACTCATACTACCAAAATTAGGTCTTGCAGCAGCACCAGATCCAGCAGCACTAGCATCTTACCTGTTTATGTGGGGATTATTCACACTCGTAATGTTCATAGGAACTTTAAAACACAACAGAGGACTTCAAGTCGTATTCATTTCACTGGCTGGGCTTTTCTTCCTTCTAACAGCTGCTGAGCTAACTGGAAATCCAACACTGACAATGGTGGCAGGTTACGAAGGAATATTCACGGGACTATCAGCAGTCTATGTGGGCCTTGCAACTGTTATAAACGAAACCTACAAAAGAGATGTACTGCTGGTCTAAACAGTAACTAGTTAGGACTGCATTACCTAAAATCTGTTGAATTGGTGACCAATGAAAGTGGCCAGTTAAATGGCTGCTAATGTAGGGATTCCAATTTAACTTTTTTTATATTTTTATGTATTGGGGCAACAGTTAGCTAGTGGGAATTTAGTCTTTGTTTAAAATAAGTAGTTTTTTAAAATAATTTTTCATCTACAAGTTGAATAATTATCCAATTAATTCAGAAATCTTTTAAAATAATGAATATCTTTATATAACCTAATTTCACAATTTATTAATATGAAGTTTTTAGGTGCAGTGGGGAAGCACCGATTCACAAAAATAAATACTCCTAAGTTTTCAATAAAAGTCAACTTGTTAATTATATTTTTTTTGTTAACTTACAAAAAAAGGTGTATAATGGGTTTTCAAGCTTGTGATATTGAAAAAATTCGTCAGAGAAGATCAAAATGGACGAAGAAATTAAGATATTAATAATAGAGGATGTACCATTTGATGCAGAATTAATCGATCGAGAACTACAACGAAGTGGTATGAATTTCATTTCACGACGTGTGGAAGAGGAACATGAATACCTAAATGAATTAGAACATTTTAGGCCGGACATCATCCTTGCTGATCATTCCCTCCCAAACTTCGATGGACTATCTGCACTGAAAATTGCAAACCAACTGGTTCCAGATGTACCATTCATCTTCGTGAGTGGAAAGATGGGGGAAGATTTTGCAATAGAAGCTCTTAAATGCGGAGCAACGGACTACGTTTTAAAGGGCAGTTTATCCAAAATTGTACATGCCGTGAACAGGGCCTTGGAAGAAGTTATAGAACATTCAAAACGTAAAATGGCTGAAGAAGCGTTGATTAACAGTCACAGACAGCTGCTTGAAGCACAGAAAATTGGGCACATAGGCAGCTGGGAACTGGATATAAACACGAATAAAATGCGCTGTTCAGCAGAATTTTACAACATCATGGGCACAGATCCATCCCAACTAGGAGATGGATACAATGCAATCATAGAACTCATACACCCTGAAGATAGACCTATGGTGGAGAAAAGCATTCAAAATGCCATTAACTTACATGAAAGCTTTTCACATGACTATCGTATTTTAAAGTCAGATGGATCTGTAAGGATACTTTCATCTAAGGGCTTGGTAATCAATGAAAACTCAAGAGCTGCACCAAGATTGGTTGTCACTGAACAGGATATCACCGAACAGAAGGTGGCTGAGGAGAAGATCAGATCCTCACTCAAAGAAAAGGAAATGCTGCTTGCAGAAATTCACCACAGGGTAAAAAATAATTTACAAGTTATATCGAGCCTACTTAGGCTCCAATCAAGATTCATTGAAGATGATGCATCGATAGAAATATTCAAAGAAACACAAAACAGGGTTAGAAGTATAGCAATTCTCCATGAGAAACTGTACCAGTCCGAAGATCTTGCCAAGATCAAGATCGATGAATATGTTAAGTTACTTGCAGAAGATCTGCTCTACTTCTATGAACTGGACAACAGCAAGGTGGAAATGAATATAGATGTGGAAGAAGTGTATCTAAACATTGAAACAGCAATACCCTGCGGACTCATAATAGATGAAATGGTTTCAAATTCGTTGAAATATGCATTTAAACCTGGTGAAAATGGTACAATTACAATTGAACTTCATTCAAACGAGAATGACAGGTTCACACTCAAGGTATCTGATGATGGTGTTGGAATTCCCATGACAGTTGATCCAGAAAATTCAGAAACCTTTGGAATGCAGCTCATCAAATACCTATCCAACCAACTCAAGGCAGAGCTGGAGTTAGATAGAGAAGATGGAACTAAATTCAAATTAGAATTTAATGAATTACAATACAAAAACAGAGTATTTAACGAAATACCATGAAATTAAAACCCTTAAATTTGGGTTAAATTGTAAAAAAAATAGGTAAAATGACTAACGAAAAGATATTGGTTGTTGAAGATGAAGAACTCATAGGCCAAGATATTAAATTTTTGCTTGAAGATCTTGGATATGAAGTACCAGATCTGGTACCCTCTGGAGAGGAAGCAATTCAGAAGGCAATGGAAACCAATGCAGATTTAGTTCTCATGGACATCATGTTAGAGGGTGATATGGATGGTATTGAGGCAGCCAACAGGATCAACAACCAATATGGAATTCCAGTCATCTACCTCACAGCCTACAGAAATGAGGAAATTTTCAACAGGGCAAAACTATCAGAACCCTATGCATATATTGTAAAACCATTTGAAGAACGTGAACTCAAAACCAACGTAGAAATAGTTTTAAACAGACATAAAGCAGAACAGGAACGCATAAAACTCACTGAACTCACCGCAAAAAATGAGATACTAAAGAGATCGTTGAATGAACAAGAAACCCTGCTCAGGGAAATACATCACAGGGTAAACAACAACATGCAGATAATAAGCAGCATGTTATCACTTCAATCAACACAGATACAGGATCCAACTGATTTACAACTGTTTAAAGACAGTCAGAACAGGGTTAAATCCATGGCAAAAGTTCATGAAAGACTTTATCAATCCTACGATCTTTCCACAATCAAATTTGCAGATTACTGTAAAAGTCTCATAACAGATCTTTTCAGTTCACACAGAGTCCCACCCAGTGTGCGTCTCAAACTCGACATTGAAGATGTATCATTCAACATGGAAACTGCAATTCCCTGTGGACTGCTCATAAACGAATTGGTTTCAAATTCCCTGAAATACGCATTCCCGGATAAGAATGGGGAAATTGCTGTGAGTCTCAAACACTACAACCAAAATAAATATCTGCTTACCATAAGTGACAATGGAATTGGAATACCTGATGATATAGATTTTGAAAATGGCCCATCTTTAGGATTTAGATTAGTTCATAACCTCACAAGTCAACTTGAAGGTAAAATTGAACTCTTTAAGATGGGTGGAACAACATTTAAACTACTTTTCATGGAACTTGTTTATGAAACAAGATCTGGAATAAAGGATACTATAACTACGGCCTACAAGTCCAGAGAACTTCGTGAAACAGCTGAAAGAATATTAAATAATAGAATTGAGGATACTGAAGCAATACCTCATGATTATCATGAACTATTACAAGATCTGCAGGTTCACCAGATAGAAGTGGAAATGCAGAAGGAAGAACTCAAAACATCCAAAAGGGAAATTTTAGAATCCCGGAAAAAATATCTAGATCTGTACAACTCCTCACCTGTTGGATACCTGTCCATTGGAAAGGACTGTATAATCAAGGAAATAAATGATACTGGTGCTTCAATGTTGGGAATATCCCTCGGAGGACTCATCAACACCTCCTTTTTAAGCTTTCTCAGATCCGATTCAAGGTTAATATTTGAAAATTATAACGACAAAGCAGTAAGAACATGGAAGAAACAGAAGTATCGAATGGCACTTTTAAGGGCTGAAGGAAATGAATTTGACGCATATGTAGAAGTAAATCCAGTTATAAATTCCGATGGAACTTTCAAGGAATTTCAAATGACATTGATAGATATTAGCAGATTTTAAAGCATATTTCAATCCATTAAGTAATCATGCTATCAACCCCAAATATGGATGGGATGTCCAATAATCAGGGGATATACTATTTTTTTAAAGCTACCAAACTTTTATTTTTAAGGCTACCAAACTTTTATTTTTAAACATACCTAGGGAAGCGTTTAAAATATGAAATTTAGTTGTCGTGGTCCGTAAGTAATCAGTTCTGGTGTTTAAACAACCAATTTTCCATTGGAGGTTCAAGAAGTACTGTTATGATATCTCCAGCTTCAATTCCAGGATTTTCAGACAGATTTTTAACTATCTCATCGAAGAGCTTCTTTTTTGTTGATTCAGGCCTTCCAGGGTAAAGGGTTATTTCGATGATTGTTAAGTTTTCACTTCTGTCAGAGGGTATGGTACATGTTTCTTCTGAAATTTCATATAATCTTTGGACTATTTTAATTTCATCAACAGCCACAGCATCTTTAATTGCATTTTTAACACCGTTTAATACAGATTTTTTGTAGTCTGATGTTTTACCTTCTAAAATTTCAATTTTTACCATTGGCATTTTAGTTCTTGTCTCCTAAATGAAACCCATTTTCTCGGGTCTAGATAACCTTTTTTTTTATGGACAATTCTTGTTTTCACAGGAAATTGATCGAAAAAATAAATATTTAAAATTTTTGTTGCACAAAACTGGTTTAATCTACAGATCCAATGTAGTTTCCAAGCCTCTTTGCAAGTGCAACTATGGTGAGTACTGGGGGTGCGCCTGGAGCCCATGGAAATACACTTGCATCTGAAACAAACAAGCCTGAAACTTCTGTTTCCAGATTTTTATCCACAACTTCACCTACTGCTGCAGTTCCCCCAGGATGTGCACCCCTTGCAATGGTGCTGGTCAATGTATTTGGATCAACTCCTGATTCCTTGAGTATGGCTCCTGCAACAGCAGCACCCTTTGCAAGTAAACTAACATCCTTGGAAGTGCTGAACTTTTGGATGTGATCTTCACGAACCTCACCAGATGGTTCATCCCCGATTTTCACCATCATCCCAAGAATATCACTACTTCGTGCATCAAATGCTTTCAGGTTGTTAACAAGAATCTCAGAATAATGTGGAGCCAAAATAACATCACCCAAACTTATGAGGGAGTTCATGGCAATTTCGGTATCGAATTTAATATCCTTTAAAAGCCCACCAACCGTTATGAAACTGTCTACAAAGAGATGATTTCCAGCTTCAATATTGCTCCTTCTCAATATTTTGGGAGTTTCAATCCCACCAGCAGCCAGTACAACATGGTCTGCGTAAAATTCCTTATCCTGGGTTTTAACACCTTTAACTTCACTATTTTTAATGATTAAATCTGTGACGTTGGTGTCGGTCACCAGTTTAGCTCCGATTTCCAAAGATTCGTTAACGTACTCTTGACTTGTCCATTTAGCATTCCTTGGACATCCAAATGCACATTTTCCACAAGGTTTACATTTTTGTGGATCAATAAATTTGGGCATTTTTTGGGTGTTAAATCCTAATTCCTTAGCAGTTTTCATTATAAGATTGGTACCATCACCAAAATGTGAATCTGGAAGTGTTGAAACTCCCATTTCTGCTTCAATTTCATTAAACTCCGCTTCAAGATCGATACCCAGTTTCTTAAATGGTTCCTGACAAGTTCTAACAGCATTTCCTGCTGTAACAACTGTGCTTCCTCCAACACATGATGTTTTTAAGAGCTCCACACCCACATCACAATTATCATAGTGTTTGTATGCATTTCCAGTGATATCACTGGGACCCCTTTCAATGAAGGTTACGTTCATGCCTTTTTTTATCAGTTCCCTTCCAACAGTGGCACCGCCAGCGCCGGTTCCAACAACAATAACATCTTTCATACCCATCACAAAATTCCTTTGTATCCTCTAAAAAAATAAATATAGCTGCAAAGAACCGAATGTTTCCATGCTTTAATTGAGAAAATCTTGTAAAAAATAAAAATATGGAATGATTTAAGATCTTTTCAAAGTTCTTTGAGGCCTTCTTGGTTCAAATTCTGTTTTCTTCTCTTTTTTTCCTTGAAAAATTTGAGTGCAACGTACCCTCCCAACATTCCGATAACGCCATATATGATTATGGACACTATTAATCCCATTAAAAGGTAAAAAAGACCTGTTAAAGGAACAAGAATGCCTAGGGCTAATGGACTTGGAAGTGTGTAAGGAAGTGTTGGGCCTGTTAAAAATCCAATGAAGAAGAAAAACACTCCGAAAACAATTGCAGCTATTCCGCCAACAATTGCACTGGTTTTTTCTGTTTTGGTGAGGTAAGTTGCTGCAAATCCCATGATAAAAATGGAAAATACTCCTCCGAGATGAATCACAGGAAGTGCAAGTCCCAATATAAAACTTATTACGATCGCAGTTTCAACGCTGAAGTTGACCATCCAAAATTTCCTCCATAAATAAGGTTAAATTTCCATAACTCTGGTCTTAAGTACTTTGAAATCCCGGACCAGTAAATTATAGATTATCTTTTTTTTGTGAATTAAAATATTTTCTTGAATAATAAATTTTTCAATTATTTTTTGTAATTAAATTATCCATTGTATTATATCCTTTTTTTGGATTATATGAAAATTATCATGGGATAATTATCCTGGATGGGTTCAAACCTAAAAACTGTCAAAACCTTCTGAAACTATGCTGTTTGCGAGTAAAACTGCATTTTCAGCATTTTCAGCCTGACCATCAGCACCAACCTTCTTCCAAAGCTCTTTATCCACACCGAATGGATAACCTCCCACAATTATCTTAGGTTCTCTGCACTGTGAACAGGAACGCACATTTCTAATGAGCCTCACAACCTCACCTATGTTAGAACTGATGGTTGCAGAGATGAGAAGTAGATCAGCATGGTTAGTGGTGATGGATTCAATAACACCATCCCATGGAGTGTTTGCACCTAAATAAATTGTTTTCCATCCGTCCATTTCAAAGAAATCTGAAACCATTCTCACCCCAATTTCGTGAAGTTCGTTACTTACGCTGGTTGCAACTAAAACCTTTCCAGTTTTTTTGGTTTTTGAGATGTAGGGATACAGTTGGGACATTATAAGCTGTGTTGCAGCGGTGAAGTAATGTTCCTGTGCAACTGTAATTTTATTTTCCTGCCAAAGCCTCCCAATTTCATAGAGAGAACTTTGGAAAACATTCAGATAAATATCTTTGACACTGATTCCGTTATCAACAGCTTCAATCACCATTTTTCCTGCAGAATGACGATCACCCCGAAGAAGCAGGTCAATGTACTGTTCCAACAATTTTACTAGGGGCTGATCCTCATTTACAAATGAAACATATTTAGAAGGTTCTGTAAGATGATCTATGCTGTCTTCAATATATTTAACAGCAAGACTGCTCCTTTCAGGGGATAAATTTCTGATTATAACATCTTCCATGACTTCGAGCCTTTCCTTCAAAAGTTCTTCAGGCATTCCAAGATTCACCAGAAATATTCTCTCCCAAGAAATATAATCTTCAAAGAGTTCGGGGCTAGATGCATCGATTGCTTCAAAAAGATATGAAAGACTGTACTCAGTATCTTCTATATATTTATTAAACTCTGATTCGCCATAAAACTTGTAAAATTTGTTCTTTGATTCGAACTGTTTATCTACAATTTCAATTGCCAGCTCATTCGCATCTTTCAACAATCAAATAACCTCCAATCCACTATTAAAATAATTTACAATTGTACTGTGAATTTCCATGATTAATATTAATACTACATTAATAATTAGGTCTTTAAAAGGATATAAATTTTGTTTATGCCTTCATTTAGAATCAAACCCTAGATGAGTCAGATTATTATATGGTTTCAAAATAAGTAGCTGGAGGAATCCTCCTAGTTGTTGTGACTCAAAATTTGGGTATGGTTAATTATTTTATGCAGGTCTATTAAAAAGTAGTTCATGAAATTTTTGTCGGAAGAAAATCCAGATCATCAGCGTACATTTGAAATAATTAATGAAGGACTGTCAAAAAAGGCGGTTGTCGTAGTAGTTGCATGTTGCACCGTGAACTATGATGGTAGGGCAAGAAGTAAACTTGGAGCAGGGGATAGGATGGTCATGATCAAATCAGATGGTTCTTTCATGGTTCACCAGAACATCAACCTAGAACCAGTGAATTGGCAACCTCCAAAATCCAACTGCACAGCAGTATTAAAGGATGGAAACATAATACTAGAGGGCAGTAGGAGAAGTCCTCCAGAAAGGCTGCAGGTGGTAATTCACAAAACATACGTGGCATCCTACTACAATGGAAAGGATAACAAGGATTTGGAATTAACTGGCTATGAAGAAAATATGCGGGAAATGATATTTAAAACGCCGGATATTATTGAAGAAGGATTTAGACCATCAACGAAGGAATATCCCACATCAACAGGATTCATTGATGTTATGGGAAAGGATAAAAATGGCAACGTTGTAGTGCTCGAACTAAAAAGTCGAAGGGCTGGAATAAATGCTGTTAAACAATTAAAACGTTATTTGGATGATTTTTCTGATCACAAGGAATTTGTTAGGGGAATTCTGGTGGCACCCTCTGTAACAGATGATGCAGCTGAACTTCTTGAAGGTTTCAAACTTGAATTCAAACCATTAGACCCTCCCAGAGAATTTGGAGCCGACAAAAATCTTACCTTGGACTTCTTTTCCAAGACACAAGACACCAAAACTTAATTGTTTGTAAACAAACTACTGTTATTAACGAAGTAGTTTAATGAGGAAATATGAAGAAATATTTATACTTGGGATTGATTGTCCTGGTAGTTGTAATGGTATACGGGACTTACGACTACTGCACAGTTACATCAGATACCATAGTGGTTGGATACCTTCCAAGCAATCATCATTCAGCACTTTTTGTTGCCAATGTAAAGGGCATGTATGAGAAGGAAGGTCTTAAGGTGCAGATGGTACCCTTTAAAAATGGTGCCGACATGATAGATGCAGCCAATAAAAATCAATTAGATGTTGGATTTTGTGGAGTAACTCCTATCACAAGTTCTATTGATAAAAATTCAACCATTAAAATTGTGGCTCCAGCTAATGAAGAGGGAAGTGGAATTGTTGTTCAAAATGGGAGTAACATAACCAACTTGACAGATCTCGAGGGAAAAAATGTTTTAGAACCTGGACCTGGAAGTATGCAGGATGTTTTATTGAGATACATGCTTATGGAGAACAATATAAGTACCTCTAACATTAACATATCCCAATTTGAAGTGCCACTCATGCAGGAAGCCTTGAGTAATGATAGGGCATCGGCCTACATGGCATGGGAACCTTACGTTACCCAAGCAAATTTAACTGGAGAAGATGATGTACTTATTTATTCAAGCGAGATCTGGGATGATCATCCCTGTTGCGTGATATTTGCAACCCAAAATATGATGACAAAAAAACAGGATCAACTAAGAAAGTTTTTAAAGGTCCATATGGAAGCCACAGACTACATCAACGAAAATTTGAATGAATCATCGATAATAGTTTCAAATAAGCTTGGAACCAACAACATCATCGAACTTGCATCTATGCAACATGTTAAATTCATTGCACAACCTAACACGGACTACGATAATAATCTCCTGAAACTGGTCAGTCTTCAACAACAGTTTGGCTATGTTAAAAATAATTTAACACTTACACAGATTGTGGATTATAATTTCCGGCCAAACTAATCTTTATGATTTTCGTTTTATGATTGAAAATAGAATATTGAGTTAATCTTAACTATCGGGTTCAATTATATTTTCCTCGATCTTTTTCATTTCAATTTCATCGGTTACATTTGAATTCTCCTTTGCAAGGAAAGATGCAGCAACTATTAAGATACATATCAAAGCACCAATCAAGAATGCATGGTGAAATCCTGTGAGAAGTGTTTCAATAGGTACACTGTACTGGAAAGCCCCTGTTCCTGTAACACCTTCCATATGTCCTGCTGAATGGCTGATTGTACTGTCAAATATTGTTTCAAAGATAACAACTCCCAACACCAATCCTAAATATTTTGCAGTGTTTAATAGGCTTGAGACCGACCCAACCATTTTTGCCGGGCTGTGGCTCATGACCAGCTTGTTGTTTGCGGGTGAAAATATTCCATCTGCCACTGATCTCATAATAAGGGCCAATACAATCAGTATCACACCAAACTCTCCAACTGTGGGATCTATCAGGGTGAGTATCGTCATGGTGGCGGCAAGCAAAACTGCTCCGAGTATTGCAGGCAATCTAGAACCAATTTTATCTGCCAATCTTCCGGACAGGGGTCCCACAACAATTATGAGGAGTGTTGATAGGAGAATTATTATTCCCGCAACATCGGTATCGTAGTTAAGTATGAGTTCAAAGTAGAATGGCAATAGAAATATGGTTCCTGTTAAAACGAAACTGCTCATAAAACCTGCTATTATTGAAATGTTGAGCTGTTTCTGTTTAAGAAGACATATGTGAAGGAGTGGATTTTTGTAATTATGCTCCCATTTGTAGAAGATTAAAAAGATAACTCCCGAAGAAATTAAGGCACCTAGGATGAGTGGTGAAGTCCAACCTAATTTAGATCCCATTTCAATTGGCATTATTAACAGGATAACAGCTAAAAATATCAGAATGGATCCAACGAGATCAAATCCATGGTACTCCATGGAGGGCTTAATTTCAGGGAGATAAAAGTAGGTTAAAATGGTAGCTAAAGCTCCAAGAGGGACTGTTATGAAGAATATCCAATGCCATCCCATGTACTCTGTTACAATACCTCCAACTCCGTAACCAAGGGAAAGTCCCATTGTGGTTGCAAGGGAAATAAAACCGAATATTTTCCCCCTTGTTGAGTGTGGGAAAACCTTTGAAATTATTGCAGGGGTCATTGATAACAGCATTGCAGAACCCACACCTTGAAGGATTCTTGAAGCTATTAGTGTGGTAATGTTGAGGGATATTCCTGAAAGGTAGGATCCAACGGTGAATAAAAATAAACCACCCATGTAAATGTTTTTATAGCCAACATAATCGCCAATTTTACCAAATATTAGTAGAAAACTGGTTAAAACAAGAAGATGGGCAACAACTACCCATGATACCAGGGTGGTGTTAATATCCATGTATTGGGATATTGTTGGCAGTGCAATTGTTACTATTCCTGCACTAAATGACCATATAAAAACACTGAAGGCTATTATAAATCCAATTAAGTTTGGACTGATTTTAGTGGGAGACTCATTGTTAAACATGTTGATCTATAAATTCCTATGTTGTACATTGTTAAACTTACCCCATGTTCTTATTATTGACTGCAGTTTATAAACGTATCTTCAAACCAGAATTAGTAAATATTTAAAAAATTCAATTATATCTGAAAATTTATGCAACGATTTTTGAATATTTGTTGTAATGATACAAAATTTATATAATAAATTATCAATAATTAATGATATGGGGTTTTATAGGGGGAAACTCATTGAACTGCCAAAGAAAGGTCATGCAATCATTGTAACTGATATTCATGGTAACCTCACAGACTACGATAAATATTTGGAATTATGGAAAAAATATGGCGAAAAAAATTTCCATTTTGTTATAACTGGAGATTTTATACAAGCCATGGGTAAAGAGGATGACAGATCCATCGATATCTTGGAATCTGTAATGTACTATTTTAAACACTGTAAAAATTTCCATGCTCTATTAGGTAACCATGAATGGTCTGTTATCTCTAGGGTTTCAGTTTACAAAGGTGGTGTTAATCAGTGGCACAGTTTCATAACGTTGTTGAAGGATCGTTTTGGGAATGATTGGAAATTTAAACTCGAAGAGTATCAAAATTTTTTCAAAGAACTTCCAGTAGCAGTTAAAACTGATAATAAACTATTTATAAGTCATGGCGGCCCTCCAAGATGTCTTAATTCAATTGAAGATATTGTTCACATCACTGACAAAGGCTATGGCGAGGAGAATGATATACTTTACCAGCTACTTTGGAACAGGGAAGAAAACTTCAATAAAGAGGATCTAAACAATTTTCTGTGGGAGGTTAACTGCAATGCCATGATCGTTGGTCACACACCTGTTGATGGTGTTAAAATGGTGTACGATAAACAGTTAGTGGTTTCATCCAGTTTTTCACTGGGTAAAAAGTCGTATTTGGTTATAAACCTCAACAACAACGTTGAAAGGGCAAGAGATCTGCTGAGTATGGAAAATTTGCATTGGTACGGCTAAAAAATTAGTAAAACATATTTCTTTTAGGTTCACTTTTTTTAAGGCTTTTCATGGGTAGTATATCTTCACTATTAGTCTGAGTTCTAACCTCGTCTGAGATCGTGGCAGAGGTTTTTTTTTGATTGGGTACAATATCACGACTACTGCCATTATTACTCTAAGATAAGGTTGATGCTTTTGGAACCAAGTCGAAAAATTTTCAAATCTTTTTGTTTAAAACTTTCATAAACAAGTAACTTCCACTAGCTAATTCTTCATGGTATTTATGGAAATAATGGAAACATGTGGGAATGGAACTGTCCAATATATGTGTTGCAGTTTAAAAGCAGTCTTTTTAAATTAGACATTCGTTATATTACATTTACCTAACAGTATTGTGGAAGATCAACTCAAAGTTTTAATTATGAAATTAGTCTTTTCGATTTAAACTGTAGATCACCTATGGGTGTATTGTACCTTGGATTTGTTAGATGAGTGTGATGAGATCTGCCAGTTGTTCCAAATTTCTAACCTCATGAACATGTGCTCCAGCAGCTTCGTAATCAGAAACACAGCTGTCTGCAATGTTCCATTTGTTATGGGGTTCAGGATTTAAAATTAAAACCTTTTTGGATTTGTTAACCAGGTACTCCATTATTTCAGAACTCAATGGTTTGCCTTCGGATTTGGGGCCTGCCCAATCTCTACAATCACTTAGTATAAGAACAAATGACTTGTTGTTGAGTTTTGCAATGGTTTCGAATTCTTTGAATGCCTTGTGCATGTTGGATGTTCCGTGTATCATTAAATTTTTCTGACGCATATCTCTCACTTTTATAAATGCATCCAGAATATTCGGTTCTTTAAGGGCTGCTGTGGTTTCAATGGTTTTGTTATCAAATTCAAATGTTCTTGCTAATTTGAAGGAGTTTAAAGCTGCATAAACCATGCAAAAAAACCAGTTACTCACCCAGTCACAGGAACCGCTTACATCGTTTAAAAAGAAGTGTCTGCTTTTCTTTATTCTGGGCTTGGTTTTAACCACTTCTATGAGTGCACCGCCGTTTTTCAAGTTTTTTCTTATGGTTTTCCTTATGTCGGGATGCACATTACTTGCAAGTTTCTGCCTTCGAACCCGCTTGTTTGCAATTTTTTTGCCGAGTCTCTGGCAGAGATCCAGAAGCTCTGGCTCGAAGCTTGTCAGATGTTTAATGTCCCGTTTCAGGAGTTCATTCTCATCTACTGGTGGTTTCAGATAGTCATCCAGGGGAGGTCTGTAGTCTGTGATATCAGATTCATTCAGGTTGATCTTCATGGGCTTTGATTCTTGAACCCTGATCTTGTAGTTATATGCCTTTAAAAATTTCCTGGTCTTATTCGATCCTTTATTGGAACCTTTGACTTCCTCTGATCTATCACCCTTTTCTCCTTGAAACACTGATTTGTAGATCTTATCAAATTTTTTAGTTTGAACCTTGTCCTTGACATAAACTGCTCTGAGGGCTTCCTTAAGATTGTTCTCATCACTTTTGAAGATTTCATAGGTTTTACAAGCTGCCTGTGTAGTTCTTACACTTACAGGAAAATTTTCTTTCCTTAAAACCTTCGAAAAATTTATTATTTCCTTCATATAAAAAACTTTTTTACTAGTATTTTTTCATGACTTTTTTCTTGTCATCTTCACTCTTTAAAACAACTGCTACAGTGTCTTTGAAATTTTCTTGGTTTAATTCAGTTTCATTGAAATTCATGAGGGTTTTAACCCAATCAATAGTAGCTCTGATAGATGGTTTTTTAACTAGCTTCATGTTTCTAAGTTCATTTATCCTTTTTACAACACTTTCAATCAGTTTTTGTGATGCATCTGGAAGGGTTGCCTTGACAATTTCCATCTCCCTTTCGGGGGTAGGATAATCTATGTATAAAAACAGGCATCTGTCTTTGGTTTCATCTAGTAGTTGTCGTTGTGAGTTGGATGTCATTATGACCATGAGATCGTTGTTGAGTTCGAAGGTTCCAAGGTCGTTTACTGTTATTTGACTTTCTCCAAGTGCCTGTAACAGAAAGCTTTCAACTTCTTCATCCGCTTTGTCAATTTCATCGATGAGGATGATGGATGGATCTGAGTTTATGAAACCCTGTAGTAGTGGTCTTTTAATAAAAAATTCTTCATGAAAAACATCGAGATCCACTTCTTTTATCCGGGACATTTCAAGGTGTAAGAGCTGTTTCTGGTAATTCCACTCCCCAACTATCTGTTCGAAAGTTATTCCTTCGTAACATTGAACCCTGAAAAAATCCATATTAAAACTTCTGCTTATGGCCTTTGAAAGTTCTGTTTTACCAACACCTGGAGGTCCTTCCACAATCAAAGGTTTTTTAAGTTTAAATGCTAAATAAACAGTTATTAAAGTGTTTTTATCGGGAATGTAATTGTTGTCAATGAGTTTTTCTTCAAGTTCTTCCATGCTGAGATCATGGGTATTCATGGATCAATATTTGGTTTTTGGAAATTATAAAATTATTTATTTCGCAAACAACCTAAGAAAAAAATGGTATTTTCAATTAAAAAAAATTATATATTATTTGGATAGTAATGAAGGATATTTAACTAATTAATCCTCTTCCTCTTCTTCCAGGGTTTCGGTAATGGAATCGATTATGCAACCTGCGTTCCATCCAATAACTTCATTTGCAGCTTCTTCGATTTTTCCTGGAACATTTTCCATTCCGTAGGGTCTTACAATTATGATGGGTTTTTGAAGTGTTTTTGCAACATGTATTTCCCTTTCTACGAGGTTTTTATCGGTTGAATAAAGGCCTGATAAAATTACAACCGCCTCAACATTTTTCATCTGGTCTTCAAGGTCTTCCTTTGAAGTTTTCCCTGGAACTGAATGATCTTCAAATTTAAAACGCTCAACTGAGCTCAGTTTTCCTATTAACCTGTCATATTCGTAGGTTGTTTCGTCGAGCTGGCTTATGAACAAACTATAAATCTTTGATTCTTCTTCCATCATAACTTTACACCACAAATTTTAGATCAGTTCTTCGCCATCTTCGTAAACATGAATACACATAACTGGACAGCTCTCAGCGGCATCTAAACTACAATCTTCACTTTCCATGCCCAGTTCATCGTTGTTTCCCACTCTTTTAGAACCTTTAATATGGGCCAGACTTTCAGAGTCTAATTCAAAGAGTTCAGGACACGCATCTTCACATGTTCCACAAGATGTACATTTATCCCTTTCCACAACCACTAAAAATTTTGAGCCATCTTCACTGTTTCCAGAATTCATACCACTATATTTGGTTTTATTTCTATATAGATTTTTTTAAAACCATCTTTTTTAAAAGTTTAAATGGATGTGGAAGTTTTTATTTAGAAAAACTTGACTGTAACTTTTATATTTTGAAAGGTTGGGAATCAAAAATTTGGTTCCATTTCAAAAATTAGTTTAGAGGTGTAATGTAAACTAAAACTTAACAGAAAAAGGCAATGACAGGTTGATGTGAGATATTTTATCTACCCTATGTATTGGAAGGTGATGTTCGTTGAAGAAAAAAGCTTTGAAATAGCCCTGTGTCAGATGAATGTGGTTGAGATGAAAGAACAAAACCTCAAAAGAGCAGTGGCTATGATCAGGGAAGCCAGTGATCACGGTGCAACCATGGTTGTACTTCCAGAGATGTTTAACTGTCCATATGATAATGATAAATTTGTGGAGTATGCAGAAAATAGAAGGACAAGCAATTCTTTAAAGGCAATTTCAAGGGCTGCAAATGAAAATAATGTTTATGTGGTTGCAGGATCCATTCCAGAGGACGATGGGGAAAATATTTACAATTCAAGTTTCATCTTTGATGATAATGGAGATGTGTTAGATGTTCACAGGAAGATCCACCTGTTCGATGTTGATGTTAGTGAGGGAATAAGTTTCAAAGAATCCAACACCATAACGCCTGGAGAAAAGGTCACTGTGATAGACACTCCTATAATGAAATTTGGTGTGGCCATATGTTTTGATCTAAGATTTCCTGAACTCTTCAGGCTGATGGCAATAGAAGGTGCCAAACTCGTTGTTGTGCCAGGAGCATTTAACATGACAACAGGACCTGCACACTGGGAAACCACCCTTAGAACACGAGCCATAGATAACCAAATTTACATGGCTGCTGTATCACCTGCAAGAAATCATGAACTTTCTTACGTTGCGTACGGTCATTCCATGGTGGTTGATCCATGGGGCGATGTGGTTGAAACAGCCAAAGAAGAAGAAACCATAGTTTATGCAACCATAAACGAAGATCTGGTCAATAAAATACGTGAGGAACTTCCACTTTTGAAAAATAGACGTGAAGATATCTATGAACTAATAAAAAAAGAAAAATCAACGAATTTAGAGTAATAAAATGAAATTTTGGGATGAAATTTGATGGGGTTCTTTTAATAGATCCCATCCCTAAATATTTCGATAAATGAACGGATATTGTGTTATCCTATCTTTTTTATGGCCTTGGTAGCCACTTTTTTGAACTCTTTATCCCCTTTAGCAGCTCTTCTAGCCTTTTTTAATGGGTCGATTGCTGATTCGTCTCCAAGATCTCCAAGAGCTTTGGCAGCAGAACAGCGAACACCCCAATCATCGTCTTGAAGAGTGGATATGAGTGGTTCAACAGCTTTTTGGTTTCCCATTTCTCCCAAGGATTTGGCGGAGGTTTTCCTAACACTCCAATCATCGTCTTCAAGGGCATCTATTAGATGAACAACCACATTATCATCACCCATATTTTTCAGGGCGAAGGTTGCATACCGTTTACTGTTACCTTCATCACCCTTTAAAGCTTGGATAAGGGGGTCTACTGCGGGTTCTCCAACTTCTGCAAGTGATTTGGATGCCTGAAATCTAACATCAGGATTTTCATCATTCAATGCTTTCATTAAAGGTTCAATATTGGCTTCCACACCTTCAACACCCAGTTGTTCAACAGCATCCCTACGAACTGCAGGATCATCATCTTCCAATTGATTTAGTAAATCTTCAAATTCCATGGACATACACCATAATTTTTTTTGTGAATCAAAAATTTTAGATATTAATTTTTAAACAAGATACCCAACTTCATTTACACATAATATTTTTTTGTTTCAAGTAAAAAAAGTATCCTTTGGGTATCATTTTTTCTTCTTTTAATTCCTTCAATTACATTAATTTTAATTTAATCTATTTAATATTTTTATAAATTTAATTTTTTTAAACTATCTTATGATTGATTTAAAGTATTTGCATTATAATAGTTCTTTAATTCCTTTTTTGTATTATATTCCAATTAACATACGCATGGATAAAATATGTTTTTATTAGTGGTTCATGATCAGGATTAAAATCCCACAAAACTGGACTCTAATGAGTACTGGTTTAAATATAAAGTTGGTGGGCTTCCAAAGCCTATCAGTTGGCAGGGATGGGTATGCTATGCTATTATTTTTTTATCACCAGGGATATTATTTTTTGTAAGGGATCCAACCCATGCACTATTTTTGTAGTGGCGATTATTTTTATTGTAACCATAGTATCTATTTTAAAGAGTGATTATACGGCAACTGTTAAAGAATACAGAGAAAATTTAAAGAAAGAGAAGGAAAGATGAAAATTTGGGTTTGGTTTTAGAACCTAGATTGTGCTGATTTTAAGTGGTGCATCAGTGAGAATTGTACCCCAGTTAACACCAGACCCCACTTCAGGGGTTGTTAACAATCCGTTTTCCCCAATTTCACCGAGATTTGCATGATTTGCAGCAATCACATGTAACGATAGGTAAGATTCCTTGGTGTCCTTGTTTTTTGGGAAGGAGAATGAATTGTAACCTTCATCTTTAAGTAGGTCGCAGATTTTCATTGTTATGGTTTTTAACTGGCAGTTAGTTCTGTTATAAATTTCTGGGTTGGTGGAATATTCATTGTAAAATGGTAATGTAATTCCAATTGAAATGGAGGTGGGATAGTCATCAAATAGTTTGTTGTATTCTTGAATCATTGGATCGTCTGTGTTTTGAAGATCACCAAATCCTAGGAAATAATCGTCACATTCATTTTCAATTATCTGTCTGGTTTTTTCTTCTAATTTCATTTTATTTTATCCTCCTTTAAACTTATTATGGTGTAAACTAAGTTTCCATGGAAATTAGTTGTTACAAATGGTTTCCATGGAAATTTCAACTTAATTTTACCCACTTTTTATGTTTTTTTTATCGAGTCATTGATCTTCTAAATAGTGGCACTGCAATTGCCATTGTCACAACACCAAATGCTATGAGTATGAGCACCTGTGTGATCACGTCCCCTAAACCTGCATTTAAGAGCATTATTTTACGCATTGCATCGGCTGCATATGTGAGTGGAATTAGTTTTGAGATGTCCTGCATGAACCATGGCATCTGCTGTAGTGGATAGAATATCCCTGCAAGAAACATCATTGGGAACATTAAAAGGTTCACTATCATGGTTCCTGATGCCTGATCCTCTGACATGGATACTGCAACAATTCCTATTCCAACGAAGCTGAATATTCCTAGTAGTAGCATTACAAATGCCAGGAGTATGCTTCCCTGTATTGTCACACCAAAGAACAACACTGCAAGGAGCAGTATCAGTATGCACTGTCCGAATCCTCTAACACATAGAGCTGCTGTTTTACCCAAAATTATGGATATCTGATTTATTGGGGCTGATAACATTCCATCAAAGGTTCCG
This sequence comes from Methanobacterium sp. ERen5, assembly GCA_024167805.1. Taxonomy (GTDB): domain Archaea; phylum Methanobacteriota; class Methanobacteria; order Methanobacteriales; family Methanobacteriaceae; genus Methanobacterium_B. Next base: position 1,976,974 of record CP099988.1, read on the forward strand.
ATCTCTTTTTCCTTTGATATCGCCTCGGGTATTCCTGTCATGACTGTCATCATCACTATCATGATCATGAGTCCGGGTGCAAGGAAGTTGAAGTAGTTGTTCTGACCAGGAATGGTTGTAACAATGTTTGGAGTGTATGGGAATACCACGGCCTGGGGATTCACAGTTTGCCCTGTTGTTTCACTCATGTTCACCACGTTATATACTGCCTGTTTACCATTCATCATGGTAATGGTGTTGGATGTCACACCTTCCATCTGTGTGGCCATCTGAGGGTTACTGTTATCAACGTACATGATCACGTTTGCAGACTGACCATGGCTCATGTTGTAACTGAAACCCGGCGGTATTATAAAGGTTCCATAGAGTTTGCCCTGATTTATTTGTGTTTTAGCTGCATCTGTGGATGTGAAGTTTTGAAGTTTCAAGTAGCTGTTGTTGGAGTTCAGGGCATTTAATTGTGAAATAAATTCTGTGCTGCCCTGCCCACCATCCAAGTTCACCATACCAACCGGCATATTGGTTGGAGTACCACCGCTTGGGAATATGAATCCGAACATGACCAAAAATGCTATGGGCATGATAAATAATGCTGCCAGAGACATTTTATTTCGTCTTAAGCTTAGAAGGTCCTTGGCCATGATGTGGTAACTGTCTTTAAATATTTTCATGAGATCCATTATTCTCACCTGACCCTTGCCTGGGCTTTTGCACCGTGTCCATGGGAAGTTGGAGCTGCCTTTTCACTGGCATGATCCCGTATTTCCTTTCCTGTGAGTGCTAAAAACACATCTTCCAGGGTTGATTCATTGCTGTTTGTGATTGAAAAGATGTTACCTCCCTTTGCCCTAATGGAGTCGATGATGATGTTTAAGGCATTTTCTCCAGTTGCACTAATTTTCAGGATATGATCATCTTGTTGTGATATGGCAGTTACATTTTCAATGTTTTTGATACTTTCAATAAGTTGACTGGTTAGATTGGTTATTTTCACGCTGAAAATGGTGGTTTTTTCGTCAGATATCATATTCTTAAGATTTTCTGGTGTGTCTAAAGCAGCAATTTTGCCATGATCTATTATTGCAACCCTATCGCTTAGTGCTTCAGCTTCAACCATTGCATGTGTGGTTAATATCACTGTAACTCCCTTTTTATTGATGTCTCTGATTATTTCCCGTATTGAGAATGTTGTTTGTGGATCCAGTCCAAGTGTGGGTTCGTCCATGAATAATATTTTGGGTTCTGGTATAAGGGCTCGAATTACATTGATTCGCTGTTTCATTCCAGTTGAAAACTTGTTTATCTGGGTATCTTTCCACTCTTCCATATTCACCAATTCAAGGAGCTCGTCAATTCTTCTTTCGAGTTTATCTTTGGGTATTCTGTATAGTTTTCCAAAGAACCTTAGATTTTCTGCAGCTGTCAGTGCATCGTACATTATCATTTTCTCTGCAACCAAACCGATATTTTCACGAACCTTGGCAGCATCTTTCACCAGGTCGTAGCCTGAAACAGTGGCGCTACCTGAGGTGGGCTGGGCAAGTGTGCAGAGCATTCTTATGGTTGTGCTTTTTCCAGCCCCATTTGGGCCTAAAAATCCGAAGATTTCTCCAGCCCTAACATTTAGGGATAGATTGTCCACAGCCTTAAAATCACCAAATTCCTTGGTGAGGTTGTTAATTTCTATTGCATTTTCATTCATGATCTTTTTCCTCATGGTTTTTTAGTGATCTCATGATACCCTCGAATTTTTTGTTGAGGGCTTGAATCCTAGGGCAGTACTCTTCAAGTTTTTCTGCTTTAATGCTTTCAAGGAATGCTACTTGGCCTTCGATCTCTGCCAGTGCATTTTCAACAACCATGTTGCATTTGTCCATGTTAGCTTCTTTTGGTCTGAACCTTCCAAAGAAGTTGGATGCAATTTTCTGGCCCTTTTCAGTTAACTTGTACTTACCGTCGTCTAGTTTTATTATCAAATCTTCTTCTACCATCTTTTTTAACATGGGGTATACTGAACCGGGGGATGGTCTTTTCATTGAATGTGCCATGTGGTGTCTGAAGCGTTCATCAGTCATATGGCGTTGTTCCATCATTTTGTGATGTTCTTCTATGGAGTCCATAATTTCAACGCCGTTTTTCGGTCCTTCGTCTAGAACATGGATGATCCAGATTCTAAGACCCCCGAGTTTCTGCATTTCCTCTATTTTTTCATGAAATTTTTCATGAAGTTTCGAAAAAGTCCCACATAAACCTTTACTCCTATCGCTTTTGCGAAATAATATCTATGTTGTGATAGGGATCAAACATGTATTCATGTTTAAAACCCTTTGATGATCCTTAGATCATGGATCAATATCAAATGTCCGATATCGATTAGTCGATATTATGTTTTTATATTATATAAAGCTATCTATTAACGTGGTGTTTTCAAATAAAAAAATAGAAGATTAACCACTAAGACAGCAATTAACAAGCTAAAATCCAAATTTACAACTATCCAAATGAAATCAATTTATTTCAAAACAAGATCAGGACCATTTTGATCAACTATATATGTTCCATGAACAACCTTAAATTAATAATAATCATGGTTGTTGTAATTTTGTACTCATTATGCTCAACGATATTAAGGATTTTTTTAATTAATTTCTATACATTTTAACCATCAAATATTCAACTCAAACACGGATAAAAATGGAAACTAACACGATTTACAACGCAAAAATAGCGGATCTAGGTCTCATAATAGATGATCATCTGATAATTTCAGATATTCACATAGGTTATGAGGGAGCCCTTAATCGAGAGGGAATAATGGTGCCAAGATTTCAGTACAAGAAGATCTTGGAGAGAATAATCGAAATTATCCGTAAATATGAACCAAAAAAGGTGATTGTTAACGGAGATCTCAAACATGAATTTGGAAGGATCACAAGCCAGGAATGGAAGGAATCCATGGACTTCATAGAATTTCTGAAGGCAAATTTCCAGGAGACAATTCTCATCAAGGGCAACCACGACAACTTCACAAGGTTTATAGCAGAAAAAACAGGCCTGGAAGTTTATGAAAGCTATGCTGTAGATGATCATTTAATCATGCACGGAGACAAACTCCCAGATGAAAAAACCTTAAAAAACTCTGAAACCATAATCATAGGTCATGAACATCCATGTATAGGAATTAGAAACGGTGAAAGACTTGAAAAAATCAAATGTTACTTGAAGGGCAGCTACCATGATAAAGATCTGATTGTCATGCCATCATTCAATTTTGTTACTGAAGGATCGGATATTCTTCATGAAAAACCGCTTTCACCATTTCTAAAAAATATTAAAACGGATGAATTTGGAGTTTATGGGGTTGAAAATTTTGAAGTACTATATTTTGGACGTATAAAGGATATACTGAAGGTTAAGGATAAATTTTACTAGGTTAATTTAGGGAATAAATAAAATGATTGAAAAACAGGAAAAATCCTACACAGACAAGGAAATTTACAGGGTACTGCATCCATGGGTAAAGAAGTGGTTCAGTGGTAAATTTGAAACCTTCTCAGAGGCACAGAGATATGCCATCATGGATATTCACACAGGAGAAAATGTTCTGGTTTCATCACCCACAGGATCTGGAAAAACCTTAACAGCATTCCTATCAATCATAAGCGAATTAACAACACTCGCTGAAAAACAGGAACTGGATGATAATGTTTACTGTATCTACATTTCACCATTAAAGGCACTTGATAACGACATTGAAAAAAATCTTGAAGAACCCCTCAAAGAAATTGAAGCCATAGCAGGAATGGAACTGGGAATTCGAAAAGCAGTAAGAACAGGCGATACCACCCAGTATCAACGCTCTAAAATGTTAAAAACACCACCACATATCATCATAACCACACCCGAAACCCTATCAATACTGCTATGCGCACCAAAATTCAGGGAAAAACTCAGCAATCTCAAATACCTAATTGTGGATGAAATACACTCCCTCGCAGACAACAAGAGGGAGTACATCTAAGTTTAACACTAGAAAGATTACAGCACCTAGCTGGAGGATATACAAGAATAGGGCTGAGTGCAACTGTCCATCCCCTGGAAAAGATGGCAGGTTTCTTGGTAGGATATCAGGATGGAAAAGTTCGAAACTGCAAAATTGTGGATGTTAACTACCTGAAAAAACTTGATATGAAGGTATTATGTCCTGTTGAAGATATTGTGGAGTCAGATCCTGAAGAAGTAAACACTGCAATGTATAAAATGCTCCACGAACTCATACAGGAACATAAAACAACACTCATATTCACCAACACCAGAAGCGGAACTGAAAGTGTTGTATTTAACCTTAAAAAGAAATTTCCTGAATTTTACAATGGTGAGAACATCATGGCACATCATTCCTCCCTTTCAAAGGAACTCCGGCTTGAAGCAGAGAACAAACTTAAAGACGGAGAATTGAAGGTTGTTGTATCATCAACCTCACTTGAGCTGGGTATTGATATTGGGTTTATAGATCTGGTGTTACTTGTGAGCTCACCCAAGTCAGTTTCAAGGGCACTTCAAAGAATAGGTAGGAGTGGTCACAGACTCCATGATAAATCCAAGGGAAGGATAATAGTGGTTGAAAGGGATGATCTGGTTGAATGTTCCTTGATACTTAAAAATGCAGTTGAGGGAAAGATAGATGAAATACACATTCCAAACAACTGCCTAGATGTACTGTCCCAACAGATATACGGCATGTCCATCGAAGGTAAATGGGATATTGAAGAGGGTTACAACGTTATAAAAAGCAGTTACAACTACAGAAACCTTTCTCAAAACGATTTTTTAAGTGTTTTAAGTTACCTTGCAGGTGACTACACAAGTTTGGAAGACAGGTATGTTTATGCCAAGATATGGGTTGACTACAAGGAAAAACAGTTTGGAAAAAGGGGAAAACTCGCCAGAATGTTATATTCAACCAACATTGGAACTATTCCAGACAGATCAGCCGCTAGAGTTAAATGTGATGGCCAGGTCATAGGCAGGATCGAAGAGGACTTCATGGAAAAGCTTCGTAAGGGAGACACCTTCGTACTGGGAGGTAAAATTTATAGGTTCAACTACGCTCGGGGCATGATGGTGAATGTAACACCATCCTCAGGACCTCCAACCATTCCATCATGGTTTTCAGAACAATTACCCTTGGCATTTGACTTGGCAATGTCTATACAGAACTTCAGAGCCATCATGGAACAGAAATTTAATAGCAAAAAGAAGAAGAAGGAAATAGTAGAGTTTATCCATGAATACCTCTACGTGGATCTAAATGCGGCCAATTCAATCTACAGCTACTTCAGGGAACAGTACATCTATGCATCCATACCCAGTGCAAGAACCCTTCTCATTGAATATTACAAGGGATACGGTGGAAGAAAATTTGTCATATTCCACAGTTTATTTGGAAGAAGGGTTAACGACGCACTTTCAAGGGCAGTTGCATACCTCATAGCAGAGAAGTATAAGAGGGATGTGATGATTTCAGTGTCAGACAATGGGTTTTATTTGAGTTCAGATGGTAAGGTGGGAGGTATAGATGTGCTTGAAGAACTCACACCAGATAATATCGAAGAAATTCTAATTAAAGCCATTGATAAAACAGAAACCTTAGCAGCAAGATTCAGACACTGTGCAGGAAGATCACTCATGATACTTCGAAGGTATAAGGGAAATGAAAAGAGCGTGTCAAGACAGCAGGTGAAGGGTAAAATTTTACTCAAATTTGTTAAGGATCTGGATGAAAACTTTTCGATACTTCGAGAAGCAAGGCGTGAAGTGATAGAAGATTACATGGATGTTAAAAATGCAAAAAAAGTACTTGAAATGATACAAGATGGAAGAATGAATATTAAAAGAATAGACACCCAAATTCCATCCCCATTTGCATTTAACCTCGTTGCACAAAGCTACCTCGATGTCCTTAAATATGAAGAACGAATCGAATTTATCAGAAGAATGCACCAGGCCATAATAAAGGAAATTGGAGATGAAATTCCTGAATAAAAAATTTAAGAGCGGGGATGAAATTGTTAACTACACAGTGTGATATGGGTTGTATTTCATTTAAATGAAGGTTGTTTATTTTTACTCTCTTTTTTGGAAACCTTGGAATATTCTATAAAAAAATTAGATTTTTACCTTAAAATTTTAGCTTATAATCAATTTCTATTTCATGTTAATAGCAAATAATAAGTCTTTACTAATGCCATATCCATATGGTAGAATCATGCAGGATCCTAAAACATTACTAATTACTGAAGATGTCATGGAGGCTACTAAGATAGCTAAATTGATGCATTCATGGGACTATCCTGTAAAAACTATGGAATTTGGAACCACTATTTTTAATGAAAATTTATTGGAATACGACCTGATTTTAGTGGATTTACGTGTTAACGATGATTTTAATCGCAGCGAGCTCCTGAAAAAATCGGACAATGTCAAGGCTGTCCAGTTCTCTGGTTCTCTAAGCAGGGAATTAAAGAGAATAAATATTTATCTTATGAAATTAATCATCTGGAAAAACCATTCAATGCAAAGCAGCTTAAATTTGCGGTTGAAATGGCAACATACAAACATCAGATGAAAAAATCATTAATTGAAGCCGAAGAAAAATACAAACTGCTGGTTGAAAATGCACATGATCCCATCATAGTTCTGGGTGAAGATGGAACCTTCAAGATGGTTAACAATGTGGCAGCAGAGTACTTCGGAAAAACACCAGATTATTTTGATGGAAAGAATATGTGGGATGTTTTTCCACAGCCCTATGCAGATTCTCAGATAAAATCTGTTAGAGAAGCAATAACATCGGGAAAAACTTCGGTTAAAGTAGAGAAAACCCTGATAAAAACCGATGAAAGATGGTTTTCCACGAAAATTCAGCCAATTAAAGATTTTGACGGTGAATATAGGAGAGTGCAGATAGTTGCAAGGGACATAACTCATCAAAAGAACATTGAAAATGATCTCTTAGAAAGGGAAAGTTTCTTATCAGGAACTTTAAACGATATGCACACCTACGTGGCGGTTTTAAATCCGACAGGTCAGATTATCTTCGTAAACAACACTCCACTTAAGTTGTGTGGTATTAGGGCTGATGATGTGAAGGGTAAGTTCTTCCATGAAACTGATTGGTGGAATTATTCCCCTGATATTAAGACAATGATTAAAAGGGATATTGACCTCTGTGCATCTGGAAAAACCTTGAAACATGAGATTCAAATAAAAACCAAAAATGGGTTGAAGTGGATCGATTATAGTATGCATCCTGTTTACGGGTCAAATGGAAATGTTAAATATTTGATCCCTGAAGGAAGGGATATTACTCGAATAAAGATGGCAAAAAGGGCAATGGCCGAGGAAAAGGATCGTCTGAAAAATATCACAGAAAATTTACCACTGGGAATGGTTTTCATTGATGTTGATGGCGATTTCAAATACATCAACCCCAAATTTATTGAAATGTTCGGCTACCAACCTTCTGAAATTCCTGATGGAAGATCATGGTTTAAAAAGGCATTTCCAGACCCTAAACGAAGGCTTGACGCGATTTTAGCCTGGAAAAATGACTTTAAAATAGCCCAGGTTGGTGAGAAGAGGCCAAGAACTTTTGAAGTGGTCTGTAAAAATGGAGACAATAAGATCGTAGAATTCATCCCTGTCAAACTTAAAAACAATGAATATTTAATGACAGTTAACGATGTAACCCAGAAGAAAATAGCAGAAACTGCACTTAAACAGAGTGAGGAAAGGTTCCGTACTGTTGCAAGTTCTGCTGTAGATGCAATAATCATAACAGACCAGGATGGAAATGTTGTTTTCTGCAACAACAGTGTGCAGAGAATTTTCGGATGCAACGAAGATGATCTTGTTGGTAAATCTGTGAACAAAATCATCCCTGGAAGGTATCATGATGAATTCATCAGGAAACAGGAACAATTCAAATTAACTGGAAGACATCTTCTTTCAGGAAAATTATTCGAATCCTACGGATTTAGAAAGGATGGAAGTGAATTTCCAATAGAAATATCGATAACTGCATGGGATATTGATGGAGAAAGATACACAACATCAATAATAAGGGATATAACCGAAAGAAAACTGGTGGAATACGAACTAAAGAGCAGCGAAGAAAAGTTCAGACAGATGACCGAAAATATTGAGGAAGTATTCTGGATCATAGATCCTAAAATGAGTCAGATAGTTTACATAAGTCCAGGCTACCATAAAATTTGGGGCCGCAGTAGGGAAAGTCTGTTTGACAATCCCAGGTCCTGGATAGAATCCATACATCCCGAAGATAGGAAGAACGTGATAGACTCCATATTCCGGACTCCCAACGAAGTTAAATCTGGAAACAATGGGATTAATTACAGAATAATAAGGCCTGATGGAAGTATCAGATGGATATATGGGAAAGCATTCCCACTCAAAGATGATGAAAACAACATTCAACGTATAGCAGGCATTGCAGTGGACATAACCAAAAGAGTGGCTTCAGAGGAGAAGTACCGTAATCTGTTTGAAAATATCAGTGTAGGTGTTTACAAGAGCACACTCGGAACCAACAGCAGATTGGTTGAATCAAACAATTCCCTCCTTAAATTGTTCCAATACAAAAAATCTGAAATAATGGCAATTAAAGCATCTTATCTTTATCTAGACGGTGAAGACAAGTTTAAATTTGATGAAAAAGTTCTTAAGTACGGTCATATAAAAAATGAGAAAATTCGCTTTAAAAAACAAAATGGAACCCCATTCACAGGCCAGGTATCTGCATACGTAGTTAAGGATGAATTTGACAATCCTCGATACATCGAATCCATTATCGAGGATATAACACCACTCACCGAGGTAGAAAGTATCAAGATCAACAAACCAACTGTATCCACCTCAATTTCCCTTTTAAACAAATTCCGTGATGACTTATAAATTAGATTTTTTTAGATAATCCTAAATTTTCTCAATATTATTAACACAAATTTTAACAATTACATACTGATTTAGACAGATTAAATTCATTATAAATAATAATAATTTAGTTATAAGCTGTTAATCCAATTTTTAGATGATCTTAATTCATTTAGTTTTTCCCTTTCAAATTATACACTTTACATTAACATTATAAAGTAGTGAAATCATACATTGGAACATATTCTTAACAAAAAAACGAGGTATTTCAATGGGCTGCGTTACTATATGTATATCTGATGAATTAGAAATAGCTTTTAGAAGGTTGGTTAGACTTAAATACGGAGAAAAGCAGGGAAAAATTTCTAGAGGAGCTACAGAAGCGATATTTGATTGGTGTCAGCGGGAAAGAATTAAGCTTTTAGACGAAGATCAGTTACTCGAGGATGAGTGATGAGTATGGTAAATGAAGAAAAAATCGTTAAAGTAGAAGATGAACTCGACCTTGGCACCCTATCCAAAGAAGTAGATAAATTTCTTGAAGATCTCGAGGAACATATACGAATCTCCATAATAGGATCCAAGGCAATCGACAAATTAGAAGATTTTACATTAGATGTAGGACTTAAAAAGACATATTTGTGTGCAAAGAATACAGAAGAATCTTATCCAATTCTTGCCAAAGTAATAGAACTTTTTATCAAGGTCTATGGGGCCACTATTACAATGTACCCGAAGGGCGAAAAAGTATGTCTCGAACTTATAACCCCTAAACGTGAATAAATTTATTATGGGTGAGAATAAAATGGAAAAAACAAATATTCTGGTGGTTGAGGATGAAAACATCCTAGCATTGGGATTAAAAAAGAAGTTAGAAAATTTAGGATATGCTGTTACGGGAATGGCAGATTCTGGAGAAGAAACTTTCAGACAGATAGAAGCTAATGTGCCTGATTTGATACTCATGGACATAGTCATCAAGGGAGAAATGGACGGGATAGAAACAGCTGCAAAGCTGAAAAAATCTTATTCAATTCCAGTAATTTATCTCACAGCATATGCAGATGATGAAATCCTCAAACGTGCTGCAAGAACTGAACCCTATGGTTACATTCTGAAACCTTACAAGGAGAAAGAGCTTAAGGCAAACATAGAAATGGCCATCTACCGAAAGAAATCAGAGAATGATGAAACCTTCGATTTCGAAGACATCTACAAAGAAACAACCTGTTTCATAAATAAAAATGAGAAACCATTCAAGAAGATATTGATGGGATCCTACTTTGATGAATTGGAAGTGAGTGTTGATGTGGGTACCACCAAACTATACATTTCTGCAGCCCGAAACCAACAAACTTCGGATGGACTGGATGTTTCCGAAGTTTTAAGCAGAATTGCCTTTAACTATGTAGAAAAATATGGTGGCGAAGCTTTAATTTATCCTAAAGGAGATGAAATATGTTTAGAATTGGATAAACCTCAATTCTAAAACATTTTTTTTATTTGACTCGTTTAAATTAGTATTTTTAATATTCAAACTTTTTTATTTAAGATCCCCCAAAATGGGACTTTCAACAAAACAGCTGTAGTTTTGTAATTAAATACAAAAATGATGATTTATGGATAACGCTTCTTTTTATTCAATGTCTGTGTCCAGAACAGTATCAGATTCCATTTCCATGGCTTCAACGGATTTGGTTGTGGATTGGATCTTACTGTTTTTAAATCCATATGCCATGTAAACTATGAATCCTATGATCAAGCTAATTATGAAATATTCTATTGTTTTTAATGATAGCTGTGTTATTAGGAAGATGCATGAAATGATGGATAATATTGGAACAGCTGGTACTAATGGACATTTAAATCCCCTTTCCAGATCTGGATTTTGTCTTCTAAGGATTATTATAGAAATTGCCAAGAAGATAAATCCTGAAAGTGTTCCTATATTCACGAGTTCAATGATTGCTGTAAGTGGAACCAATGCTGCAATAAAACTTGCAACAAAACCCACAAGCAAAATGCTTGTTACAGGTGATCGAAACCTGGGATGAACCTTAGAAAAAAGGCCAGGTAATAATCCATCCCTGCTCATTGAAAAGAATATCCTGGTCTGACCAAAGAGACTGGTTAAAAGAACACTTGTAATCCCAAAAATAGCCCCAACACCGACTATGGATGCTATGGTGTCAAGACCAACATAATTCAATGCGAATGTCACAGGAGCGGCTGTGTCCAATAAATTGTATGGAACCATACCAGTTAAAACAGCCGCCACAATTATGTAAAGCACGGAACTGATTAACAAAGACCCTATTATTCCCTTTGGAAGATTTTTTTGTGGATCCTTAGTTTCCTCTGCAGCTGTTGACACAGCATCAAATCCTATGTATGCAAAAAATACCATGGCAGCACCTTGAAATATTCCTGTGATACCGTAGGGAGTGAATGGATGGTAATTTGAAGGATTGATAAATTTCAATCCAAATATTATGAATATCACTATAATGGCCATGTTAATGAGAACTATAGCTCCATTCACACGTGTACTTTCCTGGGCACCTATGAATAAAATCATTGTAAGGGTTAAAATTATGAGAACTGCAGGTACATTGATAAGGCCACCTACAAATATTGATCCAGTTATCATGTGGGGTAAATTTATTCCAATGGAATTTAGAAGTTCAACAACATACGATGACCAACCAACAGCTACAGCAGATGCAGATATTAAATATTCAAATATCAGCACCCATCCAATCATCCACGCCCATATTTCACCCATTGTAACGTAGGTGTAGGTGTAAACACTTCCTGAAATTGGTAGCATGGATGCAAATTCTGCGTAACAAAGGGCTGTGAAGGTGCATGCGATTGCTGAAACTATGAATGACACTATTATTGCAGGGCCTGCAAATTTTGCAGATGCTACTCCAGTTACAATAAATATTCCCGCACCAACAATACTTCCCAAACCAAGCAGTGTGAGTCCTGTGGGTCCGATGGATCTCTTCAGACTTCTGTCTGGTTTGTGAGACAATGCTTCTTTGATGGATTTTTTAAGAAACAGTTTTTTAAACATGGTAAGTCCTTTCTAATATGTTTGATCTTTAAAAATCTAGAATAATTAAAAAAAGGGAATTTATTTGGATGTAGGAATGTCTACAGGAGGTTCAAATCCTTCAACTTCATCATTTATTCCCTCAATTGGTTTATTAAACAATCCACGATATTTACCGTAGACGAAGTAAATAATTACTCCTAAAGCTAGCCAAATGGCAAATATTTGTAGTATATGGATTTTTAACTGGGATATAAGAACTAAACTGAATATAATTGACATTACAGGTATTACAGGTACCAATGGACATTTAAATGACCTTTCCAGTTCAGGTTCCTTTAGTCTAAGAATTATCACAGCTAATGCCAACACCATGAATGCGGATAATGCTCCCACGTTTACAAGTTCAAAGATACTGCCCAATGAAAAGAATGCAGCGATAATGGTTGCCATGGAACCAACCAGAATTATGCTTGCCACCGGAGCTTGGCAACCGTCTTTAACGTTTGAGAATACATTTGGAAGTAAACCGTCCCTGCTCATTGCAAAAATTATCCTGGCCTTGCTGAACATGTTTACAAGAACAACAGTGGTTAAACCTGCTATTGCACCTATGGTTATCACTGTGAACGCCCATTGTACTCCCACATATTGTAGTGCGAATGAAACAGGGGAAGCTGTATTTAGTAAGTTGTATGGTACCATACCAGTCATCACAGCTGCTACAGCTACGTAGAGGATGGAACTTATGATGAGTGAACCTATTATTCCGATTGGAATTGTTCTTCCAGGATTTTTAGTTTCTTCTGCTGCAGATGCGATTGCATCAAATCCTAGATAAGCGAAGAAGACCATTGCTGCTCCTTCAAATATTCCTGTTATTCCAAATGGTGTGAATGGATGGTAATTTGCAGGATTTATGAAATATACTCCAATGGTTATAAACAAGAGGATTACTGCAACCTTTATGAACACTATTAATGCATTTATTTTTGCACTTTCCTCTGCACCCCTCACAAGAACAGCTGTTAATACTAAAATTATCAGTACTGCCGGTAGATTTATTAGGGATCCATTAACACCCATTGGCCCGCTAATGATTGCAGGTAGTGTTATTCCAAAGGAGCCTATCAATGCAACAACGTATGATGACCATCCAATTGCTACTGCTGCAGATGCTATTAAGTATTGGAGTATTAGTATCCAACCCATTATCCATGCCCATATTTCACCCATGGTAATGTATGCGTAGGTGTAGACGCTTCCAGCGATTGGTATCATCGAGGCGAACTCAGCATAACACAGCGCAGTGAAAGTACATGCTATTGCTGCAATTATAAAGGACACTATGAGTGCTGGCCCAGAACTTGCCGATGCCACGCCGGTAACAATAAAAATCCCTGCACCAATTATTCCACCAACTCCCATTATAGTCAAATTTAAAGGTCCTATGGATCTTTTCAGGGCGTCACTGTTTTTGGCACAGTCAAGGGCTTCATTTATGCATTTTTTTGGAATATTTTTTTCATTTAAATCCCTTTTCAAATTTGGTAGTGCGTAAAAAATCATAAATATTTAATTTATTCTCTGGATTTATTTTGAATTTTAACGAAGGTATCATGAGGCATGCATAAAAACAGAATCGGATGGTCATGATTTTGACCATGATAATAAATTTTGGTTTCTTTGGGGGTATTACAAAATTTAAGGAGTAAGCAGCACACCTTCCACCTTCTTACACTATACTGTAAAAGTTTAATCTTATAAACTTTGTGTTAATATGTTATGGATATCTAATATTATTGTTGTAATAAGACTGAACATGACTAAAATAGAATTATACTAGTGCAAAATAGGTTTTAACAAAAGTTAATTTGGAAGAATAAGAACTAATTTCGTGATTAATTGATACTTGAGATAACAGATAATAATTATCATAACAAATTATTGGATAAAAATAAGTAATATAATATTTGAAGGGGTTTCAATGGGCATGCATTAAAATTAGTTTAGGTGGACGTGATTAAAAGGCGTCACTCTTTATAAATTCTTTTTGGGGGGGGTAAATTTATAAGGGAGATTTTTAATGTTGCATGCCCTCTACCTCTTACACTATACTTTAAAATTTCTAATATTTAAACATTTGTTTTTAGAAATAGCTACCTAGATCAAAACAGGTTTAAAATGTCATTTTTGATTAATTTCAAAAAAATTTTTGAGGCTGAAAAACAGTAAATAGTTAAATCCTAAAAGTAGAGCAGTGCAGTGTAAAGATGTTAATTTGAGGTATAACAGAAGTTTCAACGGGCATGCGTTAAAATAAGTTTAGGTGGACGTGATTAAAAGGCGTCACCCTCTATAAATTTGGGGGGGTTAAATTTATTAAGGGAGATTATTTAATTTGCATGCCCTCTACTTCTTACATTATACATTAAAAGTTTTAATATATAAAGTTTGCTACAATTTAATACTGAGTTCAATATCATGAATTAAACAACAAGCTAATACTGGATGAAATTCATCTAGTAACAGTTTAAAGCATAAAAATTGTATTTTTAACTAGTTTACAAACGTTTTTTGTACTTTAATTCCCTAAAATGAATTATATACTGGGTGCCTTGGTTAATATTAACTTCTACGCTGCCTTCAAGTTGATTAACTAATTCGTTTACCAATATAATTCCAAGAGTGGTTGTGTTGGAAATATCAAAGTCTTTGGGTAATCCTATTCCATTATCTCTCAATATGAGTTCATATTCATCGTTCAATTTTGAGAGTTTTAACTCTATTTTCCCAGTTCCATCTTTGAATGCGTGTTTGATTGAATTTGATACCAATTCATTTATTATGAGTCCTAAAGGTATTGATGTTTCAATTCCAAGATCATGATCTTCAACATCCACATCTAAGGTTATATTGCGTGTATCCACATCGTAGGAATATAAAATATTCTCTATTAGGGCTTCAATATATTCTCTGATGCTTATCTCTGAGATATCTGTGGAGTTGTACAGGATCTCATGCACGAGAGCTATGCTATGTATACGATTTTCACTTTCACTGTAACTTTCCTTGACAATTGGATCATCAAACTCAGATGCTTGAAGTGAGATGAGTGAAGCTATTATCTGCAAACTATTTTTAACCCTGTGATGAATCTCCCTTAACAACAGTTCCTTCTCTTTTAAAGATGATTTTAACAGAGTTTCGGCTATTTGTCTGTCGGTTATGTCTATGAGTGATATCAAGCTCTTTTTGGTTCTAGGTATAAAATCAAAGGTGGCAAAGAAATATTTAGGTTTATCGTTGACTATGATTTTAACATCGTAGGTCTTTAAACTCATTTCACTGTTGTTATTTGAGGTTATGCTATGATGCCCTTGTACTTCCAACCGTTGTTCTGGAACAACGAGTTCTATCCAGTTGTTCCCAATTATGTCACTTTTTTTCAGCCCAAGCATGTTTTCAAAGGTTTTGTTAACGAGGGATATTGTAAGATCATCCTCTGCAATTAACATGGCTGTGCCTGTGTTTTCAAAGATATTTCTGTACTTCTTTTCACTGGTTTCAAGATCTTTTTCATACTTCTGTAGCGAGAATAGGCTGCTGTTTATTGAACTGGCTAACTCACTGAGTTCATCATCTCCAGAAACTGTCACACGTCTTTTGATGTCTCCGGTTTTTCCAATATCTACTATTTCTCCCATTAACTTATCCAGACGATTTAAAACATTTTTATCTAAAATGTAGAGTGCAAGGATAATGAATAATATTCCCACCAGTAAAATGGAACCAACGAAGTAAAAAACACTGTTTAGGTAGGAGTGATACAATGTCCTTGCCATTTCAGACTTGACTATGATGGAAGGATTTCCATATATATCATTTAAAAGGCTGTAGGCTGCAATAGAATTTCCTCCCAGTACTTTAAATGAGGTGGGAGTTGCATTGGATAGGTGGGGTAGCATAGTTTTATATTCTGGAGATGAATTAGCAGAGTTGTAGGCTTGGATCGATAGTGTGCTATTTGGAATATTTATCAGTTTGTTGAGTTCTGTTTGGGTGAGGTACCTCCCCATTATAAGGGTCCCTGAAGATGGTCCCTGGTTATGACCAGTTAGAACAGGTTTGGAAATAATTATCATGGGGCCTTCAGGCAAGTCAAGGAGTCCGCAGTAACCTTGCATATTGTTGGATTGTAAAATCTGACTTTCGTTACTGAAACTACTTAAATTTTCTGGTAAACTCATAAATTCGTTGTTTTCAAGGTTGTAGGCCTTTCCATATTTGATGTTCCCGTTGGTGTCTATGTACATGATCAAGTTAAGATCGAGCCTTTTGAAGGTTTGAGGACTCAGATCACGCGTGGCAAAGCTTGGATTGTTACCTTTGAGGTAGTTGTAAGCATCATCCCACTGAGACCAATCCCTTGCAGTTTCATTCATAGCAGTTATGGTGTGGTTCAATCCAGAAAGTTCATCTTTAAGAACATGGTTACTGTAGCGTTGTTCATAATCCATGGAGGTGCTTAAAAAAACAAACTGTGAGATTAATAGAAGTATCAATATCAGCAATGTTATGATAATACCACTATAAATCAAAGTTTTGCTTCTTAACCTCATTTTAACTCACACACATCTCATGAACATTTGTAACAAGTTAATCATTACTAGTGATTCCTTAAATAAAAATCTATTATCTCCAAAAATTTCTGGGATATCCAAATATTACGAAACTATTTAGAAAAAGTATTATTTAAATCTTATTTAAAAAAAATATTATAAATTAAAAATTTCCAATTGTTGGATAAAAGTTGCTTGTACTTTAATTTGGTGCCTCAAAATGCAGTTTAAAGCTAAATTATTAGTTTAAATGAGTTTATTTAGACTTTCTGCAGGATAAACTAATTCTTCTTCAAACATTTCTAATAGACTATCTTTTTTGAGATGTTCTAAAGCTAGGTTAATTCCATAGAGACTTGTGAATATAAGTAACGTTGGTAAACTAACTCTTTCTACTTTACAAGACTTTAGATCATTGATTGTAAACTCATTTACATTGTATGGTTGTCCTGCGGCAATACTTACTGGTCCTTTGACTTCTTTCTTGATTTTTTTACTTCATTGAATGTTGCAACATAAGTTATGAATGTTAAATCTGCCCCTGCCTCTATGTACTGATTGGCACGTTCAATGGCAATTTCCAACCCTTCGTATCTATCTACCGTTGATCTCAATGCATCAGTACGGCCATTAATAATAAAATCGGGTTTAGCTTCAATTTCTGCAGTTTCCTTGGCAACCCTAATTTTTTCTGTCATTAAATCAACATCAACAACAGAAACACAGTTCTTTCTACAGGGGATTTGATCTTCAATGTTGAGACCTGCTGCACCTGTTTGTACGAATTTTTTCACGGTTTCCATCACCACTTCCGGACCTCCATAACCGTCTTCAGCATCGGCCATAACAGGAACATCTACGGATTCTACAATTCTTCGTGTCCACTCAAGATTCTCATCTAGGGTAACATCAATTTCATTGTTGTAACCAGCAGCTATTGAAAAACTGTAACCTGAACATTGAACAGCTTTAAAACCAGCATTTTCAATTAATTTCGCACTTATGGGGTCATATGCATCAGGCATAACTAAAGTTTCAGACGAATTTAACAGATTTTTAAGTATTTTAGTTTTCATAAACTATCCCACAACCATTATTCTCCATAAAAACCACTTAAATTGGATTTAACTACAACAACTGCCATCACCCAGACTAATACCTAACTTATTTAAAAATGCAATATATCCATTATTCTTTAGTTCTAATTGATCGTTAAGTCCGTAAACATCTATTTCTTTAGAAGAGAGTAATTTGGATAATTTAACAGTTGTGAAATCTTTCAACAATTCTTCTATAGTTTTTTCATCCATCACAAATAATAAATCAGCTTTACATTTTTCTAATTCATCGAAGGGTTTTAAACCTACTTTCAACTCATTATCCACTTTGTTTATAAGGAGAATATTTTCATTTTCAGCCACTGCTATTGCCATGGTAAAATCGTTAAGTAAGTCTTTAAACAGTTCTGTGTTCTCGTTAACCCAGTTGTTCCACAATTTTACATCGAAGTATTTAGCTTGTTTTTCTTTTAATTTGGCATTTATTTTGTCAAATTTATTTTTTACATGTTCATAACCCTTTTCTTCAAAAGGACAAGCCTCTATACAGTAGGTACAGCCTAGACTACATCCGATACAGTTCTTCTTTACAAGTTCAACTTCGCTACCACAACAGGAATCTACTTCTACCAATGCTTTCTCAGGGCAAGCTTTAACACATTTACCACATATTTCACAGTATTCAGGTATCCAAGCATGTTCATTTTCTTCATTTAAAGGTAAATTAGAGATACTTGTGAATATGGCGGAAATTTTTTGTCGGGGTCCTAATTCTGGAGATATTAAAAGACCACTCTCTCCAATGTAACCTGTTCCTGCTTCTTGACCAAGTGCTGAGAAATTAACAAGCCCACCATATGGATGTGCAATTTCAGTTCCAAAACCATTTTTTCTGAGATAGTCCGATAGTTTTGTGGTAATAATTGCTAATTTAACATATGCAGTATCATTAAGGTCTTTTGCATCAATTCCGGGTGGGGTGTCAATTATATCTTTGTGCATCTCTATATTCAAAACAATAGTAAACGGATACTGAATGAATTTGTCTTTAATAAGCAATTTTGGAGTTAATAAACTGTATCCTACATTGCTAATGCCTAAAGAATGTGCATAATCTTCAAATTCCTTAATAAATTCTTCATTAGCTGTAAATTTTGGTTTATCTGGGTTATCTACACGTGATAAATCTGGAAAATCAATACTACCACAGCAACAGTCGTCATTTTCAGATGTTTCTAAATTTTCTGTACCACAACCACACCCCTCATCATGATTTGGTTCGTTGTTTTCTGTGTCACAATCGCAGTCTTCTTCAAAAGTTTCTTCATGGCATTCACATTCCGACTTTTTTGGATGCTTCTTCATTGCAGTTGCATGAACCTATCTTTTTAGCATTCTCTGTGTTATCTTGTTTGATGTTATCATCTCCATAGTTATTATCTTCCATATAATTTCCCCCAATTCGAATTCAATTTTATTTTTGAAAAGCTTCTTCAAAAGCTTCTTGATGCAGACTTGATGCCATTTCTTTTTTACATTCTTCATCAGAAAACAGCCTCATTTTAGCAGCCCTGCAAGGATAATGCTGTAATTTAAGCCCGGCTTCAGTAGGAATATTTTCCAAATCATTACTACCAAAATATTTTTCTGAAATGTAATCTACTACAAACTTGGTTGAACCACATGGAGAAGACCTTATAACGTCTATGATAGCAATTTTACCATCTTCTAGTTTTATATCTACTTTTGGCTTCCCAATTTTGGATGTGAAAGTATCGAACACTTCATTCCCGTTTTCTTCCAATTCACACATGATATTGGGACAATTAACATTTTCATACCTTTCTAATTGATTTTTAAATCCTTCACCTTTCCATGCAGCTACAATAATATGATCTACATCGCTGTTAACTTGGTCTACAAGGTCTAATGTTAGGTCGGGGTGCTGTGTGTAAGTTATTAAGATATTAGCTTGTTTAATTCTGTTTAATGCATCTATGGGGAAGTCAATTTCATCCATGAACATTGATGTTGGTTTTTCCAACTCAACAAATTCTGTGTCGAATTGTTCGTTTATATTTTCATAAGCTCTTTCACCATACGGTCCATCTGTAGCTATTACAACGTTTAACATTTTTTTCAACTCCAATTATACTGCATGAGAATTATTTATTTGGTAAACAACAACCATCACTCTCTTCTTCCATATCGCACGACTCTTTTGGTAACATATGGGAATAGTATAGATCATCTAACCAAAATTTCAATTCTTCCCTTACTTTCTTAAATAATTCAAATTTTTCTTCTTCAGTCCCTTCAATTGATGATGGATCTTCAAATGCTTGTTTAAAGTATTTTTTACCACCTGAAAAGAATGGGCAAGCATTATAAGAATTTCCACAAACTGTTATAACGTAATCAAATTTATGGTTCTGGAATTCCTTCAAAGACTTAGATCTTTGGTTGGAAATATCAATTCCAATTTCATCCATACATTTTATTGCCAATGGGTCTACTCTTTGAGGTTCACTTCCCGCACTGTAAACATCAAAACTATCACCATAAAACTGCCTGAACAATCCTTCTGCCATTTGTGATCTGGCTGCATTATGGACACACATGAATAAAACTCTTTGTTTGACCATTTATCTCACTTCATTCATTGAAATTTAGACTAACAAAATATTGGTGATCAAGATTACTCAAATGAGTAGTAAATAAGAGATTAGTGTTAGCACAAGTCTAGAATTTCTTTAACGTACAGAAAGCATCTTGTAATATTCTTACAGCCCATATAGAATATTTAAATTTAGTCTATAAGCTCAACAATTTTCTGTTTCATTAGTTCAACGCATTTTTCACCATATTCATCGAGTCTTACTGAGTCAGTTGGTTTTAAATTAGCTGAATTTAATTCTTCTTGGGCATTAACGACTTTTGATACCTTCACACCTTTTTGTTTTAATATTTTATCGACACAAGCTCCTTCACAGCCATTGACAGCTATAATTGGATACTTTTCGATTAATTTTTTAAATCCTTCCCTTTCAGCCGATGTTGCGCCCATACAAATGGATATAAGATCGTCACGTTCTTTGACAACATCGCTACTTGCAGCCCTTGTTATTAAACCGTATGGGCTCATTCCACTACATGGGGCCAGAGCATATTTTTTCTTCTCCATAGTTATCACCTATTCAATTGTTATGATCAATTCGCTGATTAAATCTGTAATTTTAGGGTCTGTTAGCCTATAATGGATCCAAACCCCTTCTTTACGTCCGGTAATGAATCCTGAATTTTTTAGTATGTTTAAATGATGTGAAATACTGGATTGTGGCTTGTTTAATGCATAAATTATTTCACAAACGCATAATTCCTTATCTGACAATAAATATAAAATTTTGAGTCTAGTAGCATCGGATAATGCTTTAAGTTTGTTTGAATGCGATTCTAATTTCTTATCATTAGGTAGGGATGTTAATATCTCTTTCATTCTGAGTATCTGCTCAGAATCAGGTTTTCCTTCTTCTGGAATTGGACAGGTTTTCATCAATATTCCACCGTTATTTCGTAGCTTTAACTTGTATGCTGATTATTTTACCAACCAATCTTTCGTCCAAATTGGTATCTGTGAAGTAATGCTGTTCAACAATTTCAATATTATTGAACCCTGCTTCTTTTATGGTATTTAAGTATTTTTCTAGTTCAACAGCTCCACCTATGCATTCTGACCATGCTTGGAAGCTTTGCATAATTTCTTTTGGAAGTTCTCCCTCTGTTACTAGATCCGAAACTAAAATTTTACCTCCGGGCTTCAGTACCCTAAATGCTTCTTTATATGCAACTAGCTTGTCAGGAGTTAAATTAATAACACAGTTACTTATTATGACATCAACTGAATCTGTTTCAATTGGTAAATCTTCTATTTCCCCTAATTTAAACTCAACATTTTCATATTTACTTTCTAAAGCATTTTTTGAGGCAATTTGAACCATTTCTTCGGTCATATCTATTCCAATTACTTTTCCAGATTCGCCTACCTTGTTTGCCGCGAGAAATACATCAATCCCTCCGCCTGATCCCAGATCAAGAACGACATCTCCTGCTTTTAATTCCACAAGTGCAGTTGGGTTTCCGCATCCAAGTCCATACATTGCGTTTTCAGGTATGCTCTTCAGATCTTCAACTGAGTAACCTGCAGATTTTGCCTGTTCAATCACGGAATTGACACTGCAAGAAGTACATGAATCATTATCAGACTTTTTAATGGCTATTTTTGAATATCTATTTTTAATATGTTCTTTAATCTCATTAGATTCCATGATAACACCTTCAATCAAATTAAATTGATATATCTATATATGTAGATATATTGATTATTGTTGGTGTTGTCATATAAATTTAATGCAAATAAAAGCTACAAAAAATAAAAAATATTTATTGAAATTTTCAAGGGCTCAGCATTCAATACTTATCTAACAATAGATTAACCTCTTCTTCAAGGCTTAAATTCTTTAAATAATTATTTTCTTCAGTTTTAACTGCGATATACGCCTTTGAAAGTCCATCTCCCAAGGAATTTATTAACACTTCATCCTTGTACAGGAATTTTATTGCATCATCAACACAAGAAGGTAAATTCTTTATGTTGAGTTTCAACCTTTCCTCCTTTTCAAGCTGGGCAGGATCTAGTTGGACAGGCTCAGGGAGGGATAATTTCTCATTAATTCCATTTAAACCCGCA
Organism: Methanobacterium sp. ERen5; assembly: GCA_024167805.1. Taxonomy (GTDB): domain Archaea; phylum Methanobacteriota; class Methanobacteria; order Methanobacteriales; family Methanobacteriaceae; genus Methanobacterium_B. The sequence goes on from CP099988.1 coordinate 1,999,417, forward strand.
CATATTATGGATCCAATGGAAAGATAAGGATTTGACGTTGCATCTGAAGTTTTAATTTCGAAGTGTTTAATGGTTCTATCTGGCTCCTTAACTATCCTTATACTGGCTTCTCTGTTATCAAAGCCCCAGCAACCATACTTACCTGCCCAAGAACTAGGAAGAATTCTCCTGTACGAGTTGGGTGTGGGGGTTGTGATGGCCATTAAAGAACTTAAATGTTCAAGTATTCCTGCAATGAAATGATGAGCACTGTTTCCGAGTTCAAAGTTTTCATCGGGGTCATGTAGGATGTTTACACCATCTCTCCAGAGACTCAGATGGATGTGGCAGCCACTTCCAGCATGATCAGCAAATAGTTTGGGTAAAAATGATGCCAACATGTCATGTTTTAATGCTACTCCACGTACAGTTTCTCTGAAAATGATCTGGTTGTCAGCAGCTTTCATTGCATCATCGTAGTGTACAGTAATTTCATGTTGACAGGGACCAGACTCAGAATAGTACTGTTCCACAGAAAGGCCCTGTGCTTCAAGATCATCCGTAATTTCCATTATAACTTCGTTGTTCAAATTCATGGAATTAGTGGATGCAAAAGCTGTATTTTCACGACATCTTAATGGATCATCCTGGTTTAGAAGGTAAAACTCGTTTTCAAACGAAGCTTTTATTTCAAGCCCTTCCTCACCTGCCAGTTTCAACATCTTTTTTAAATAGTTCCTTGGACAAAATTCCCATGGACTTCCATCCACATACATATCTCCAATTGCCAAGGAATTTCCAGGGGCATAGGGTATTTTCCTAATTGTTGAGTTGTCTGCTCTTAAATATACCTCACCAACAGGATCCAATGGTGCACCTGGAACAACACCATCGTAAACCACAGGAACTCCTTGCTGGGCACGAGATATTCCAACCACGGCTTCTGAAACATCATCATCCACTTTCATACGAAGGGCCTTCGAACGTATCATGTTAGCATTATCAGCCCATAAAATTCTTAAAAATCGAGATCTCTCCCCTAGATCTTCCAATTGTTTTCCCATGACTCAAACCCCTCCAATAAACTTAGATAGTTTACAAACAATCAAAGTGTTAACCATGTCCCATATAAAGTAATATAATTATTTATTTTTCTTCATATCTAAAATTTATCACTTAGAAACCAATAACATAAACACAGTACCGATAATTAAATCAAGATCTATAGCAACAGGTATTCCATACTGAGATCGAACGTGGATAAAATAAGTGCATTTTTTATGTGGATCAAATTATTTATCCGCAAAGCTTATAAGTTGCCGATGAAACAACTTAATAAGTACAGTTGCTCCGGTAGTGTAGTCCGGCCAATCATTTCGCCCTCTCGAGGCGAAGACTCGGGTTCGAATCCCGGCCGGAGCATTTAAACCTAAAATACTAATTTTAATAATTTAATTCACTTTGATCTGAGTTTTAGTTCCTTTTTTTATTTAAATCAGTTGAAGTCCATGAATTCATGGTATTTGTTCAAATACTGTTTGGAATCAAGGATCAATTGTTTTATTTCTGTGGATAAATCCTTATTTAGTAATTCAAGTCGTATTAATTGGTTAGTGTCTTTGTATCCCTCAAATAAATCTATTTCGGGTGTTATGTTCACGTACAACGTGCTCAGATATTCATTTCTTCCCTTTACTAGTTCATTGATATGGAATGTCAATTCTTTAATTTCAATCAAATCCCTGACAAATTGGGGGTCAATATCAAAATCAATAATGTTGCCCATGAATATAGGCCAGAAACCGTTGTTCAAGTTGTCTGTTTTTTTAGATTCCCAACCATTTGACAATAAATTTTCAGCATGATTCTGATTGGTTTTAATGGTATCGTTAACGATGTAAATTATTCTTTTAACTTTTCTTGATTCTCTATCCCTTTCTAAACGTTGGTTTAGGTAAAATCCTATTGCTGCCACCATCATGGATCCCAGTAACAAGTAGACAGAATTGAAGTAGGATGGAATCCACGTCATTCCCAATCCAATGGTTAATATTATGGCAAATATGAGTGCAATGATAAATAAGAAGATCATGACACGTTCATAATAATTGCTTATTGACGCGTTTTTCAGGACAGAAATTGTATACACTACAACTAGTACCAGTGTACCAATTAAAATTGATAAGATTAATGCTAAAATTGAATCTCCGCTTTTCGTAAAAATGTAGATAAAACAAGAACATGAAATGAGAATGAAACCGATAATTGCTAGAATTTTTTCATCACATCATTTTTTTTGAATTATCGTATTTACTATTTCCGAAATTAAATTTCAATCAAAAAAATTATTAGGTTAAACATTTTTCTCAATGAATTTTTATGAAATCAAAAATAATCTTTGAATATCAATTTAGGGATGGTAATTGTTTTATTTGATAGTATGATTTTTGAATCGATATCAGATGTGTCTTATAAGATTTCGTTAAATGATATTTCACATAAAATTTATACATCGGTGTAAATAAAAATTATAATTGAAATTTGGATAAGGTTTTACATTCTTTATCTATTGGGGGAAGTAATTTGAAAAAACAGTTTATAGCTTTTGCAGCCTTAATTTTTATTTTTTTAATAATTGGGACAGTTTCAAATGTCAGTGCGTCGGATACTCTTCAGCCAAAGGTTAAAAGTATCAATCCCACAAACAACTCTGTTAATGTGCCAACCTATCATAATGTCACCATAAAATTCACAGAACCTGTTAAAGTGGGAACAAATTATTTAACACTTAAAAACAGTAATGGAAAGTCTGTTCAATTTAAAAAGATTATAAATGGAAATACTTTAACAATCAAACCAACCTCAAACCTTTCTAGAGGGGTTAAATATGTGTTGATCTTCCACACTGGTTGTGTTAAAGATCTTTCAGGAAATAAAATCGCTCCATTCACATCATGTTTTACAACAGACAGTACAGGACCTAAATTAAAATCTATTGATCCCGTCAAAAACGCATTTAATGTGAATTTGAACAAAACAATATGTTTAAAATTTACTGAGGCAATTAAATTTGGAAATAACCCGATTGAATTAGTAAGATCAAATGGTTTACATGTGTCCTTCACTAAAATGATTAAAGGAAATTCTTTATTTATAAAACCTCAGTCTCTTTCAAGCGGCACTAAATATTTCTTCACTATCCATACAAACAGTTTAAAAGATCTATCTGGAAACGGGGTATCCTCTTACAGCTCATTTTTTGTAACATCTTCTGGTTTAAACACTAATCATCCATTATCTAGAGTAAAAATCTGTTTCATTCATCATTCATGTGGGGGTAATTGGTTATCAAATGGTAATGGAAATTTAGGGGCAGCACTTAACCGCAACAACTACTACGTCACAGAAACAGACTACGGATGGAGTGCTGAAGATGGTGATAATTTAGGTGACCGTACCGATACAGTGAACTGGCCTGAATGGTTTAATGATAGAAAGATGTCCCATGTATATCAAAACAATTACCACTCCTCCTACACCAATACCATTAGTAATCCTGGGGAGAAAACGAGATCATCATGTTTAAATCTTGTTTCCCAAACAGTGAAGTAGGTTCCAGTATTAATGACGAAAAAGCCATCTACAACAGCCTGAAAACATATTTTGCAGCTCATCCAAACAAATTATTCGTTCTCATAACCCCGCCAGGAGAAACACAGGTAGGTAGTTATAAATTAACCAAAGATCTATGCAACTGGTTAGTTGATAAAGATGGATGGTTAAGAGGTTACACCGGTAAAAATGTGTTTGTCTATGATTTTTATGGTACACTATCAGAAACTAACTCCCATCACAGATACTACAACGGAGTAATTCAACATGTTTATGCCTCTGATTATGATGGCACATCTCCGTACCATAATGGAGATGACCACCCCAATGCATTAGGTAATCAAAAAGCAACCAATGAATTTATAACACTTTTAAACATTGCTTATAACCGTTGGAAAAATCTTTAATATTTTTTTATAGAAGTTTTAAATTCAAGTCTATTGAATTAATTTAACTAAATGAAATCAAATAATAGCCAATTAAAATTTCATAGAAAAATATAACAAAAGAATCATTTTGACAATTTTCTTATATTTTCATTGGTATCATTTTATTTTTGAGGTTTTAATTTTATTAAAAAAATCCAATGATGGGATATGGGCACTAAATTAGATTTTTTTGACTTTTTTAAATTTATAACAATCATCTTCATATCTATTTGAATATTTATAATACTAAATACTTTATCTAAACTTATTTTAATTTCTTCTGGCTTCAAACATCGATGTCATGCTTCGATAAGGTTAAATTAAAATCCTTAGAATATTTACGCAGTAAAGTTTTGATTAAAAAGATCATTCTAATTAAGATCATGTATTACAGTTCTGATTTAAATAAATGTTTCTAAACAATCTTTAAAATTAGTAAAATTTTTAGAACTGCCCGTAAACTAAAATTTAATACCTTTCCCCCATATTTTCTTGAAAAGGTTGCAATAAATGCAGCCAACATAAACGTTCCTTATATCGCTTTAATACTGGCAATAATTGATAAATCCCTTTAGGATGATAGGAAACAAACCATGGATTATCCATTTTTTGGAACCGGTTAAGCATGGACTTTAAACATCGAAAACAGATATTTAAAGTATTTAAAAGATTACAAACGAGCAATAACGGTACATGGTGCACTGTCAACTCCTTTGATCTGCCATGGAATCACCATGACTTTTTTAGGGTTAGTTTTTCGTCCATGTTGAGGTTCATGTCTTCGATGAATAGAAGGGGTTCTCCATAGCGGGGGCTGGTTTTAAAGCCGGTGATATGGGTTTGTTTTGTATTTTCAGCATCTTGATATCTTGACATGGATATGGTATCAATTCCAAGGCAACGGATTTGTGGATGGTTTTCCCTGATCCAGGCAACTGTTTCGATTGCTATCCCTGGACTTTTAGTCAAATATTTTTGAAGGTCTGCTTCTCTTAATTTTCCAAAACCTGTTTTAAAGAGCAGACATTCACATTTATCAAGGTCTGCATCCAGAATATCTTTGATCTCTATGAGTTCGTAGGGGTTTTTTGGACAGTTGAGTACAATGGGATTTTTAAAGCTTAATTCTTCTGGGCTGTAGTCCGCTATGGACTTTCCAGTGTCTACGAAATGTTTTGGTGCATCGATATGGGTTCCGCTGTGATTTCCAACGGTAATCTTGTAGGTGTTGTAATCATCTCCATTTTTTATTTGGGTTAAAGGTTCCAGAGATGGTTTTGTGGTACCTATGTAGTGTGGAGAATTGTTTTCTATTGGATAGGATAAAATTACAGTTTTCATTTATTATCACCGTGTTTAAACTTTTTGTTTATAGGTGTAAATAGATTACAATTTTTGTTATCATGATCCAAACCATCAAATATAACTATTGTTATATTATTTTTACTGTTCACTTATTTGGGGCGACAATAATTGGAAATCTCAATATCAGAAATTTCATGTTGTTTCAACAACAAATATAGTATTAAACTTGACGAGTTTAGGCAAAAAATACGGGGTGATTTAATGGCCAAAGTCAATGTAGATGTTAAAGGAGAAACATGTCCTGTACCTCTTGTAGAAATGAGAAAAGCCATCAGAAATGCTTCTGAGGGAGAGATAATAGAGGTGGAGGGAACCCATCCAGCATCCAAGAAGGAAATTCCAATGGCAGTTGAGGCATTGGGATCAGAAATTGTGGACATCCAAGAAACAAATGGTGTCTGGAAGATTAAAATTCGTAAATAGGTGATTTTATGGTTGATGAAGCCAGTAAGGTTGATAAATCGACAATAATTGTTCACAGTGGAGATATGGACAAAATTTACAGTGCCATTATAGTATCAAACGGAGCTCTATCCATGGGAATGGAAGCATCATTATTTTTCACGTTTTGGGGTTTACAACGGCTTCAAAAGGGAGGATTGGATAAAGGACCCCTATCCAAGATGCACTTCCTTGGCTTGGGCAAATGGATGATCAAGGGTAGGATGAAAAAAGCCAACGTCGTTTCCCTGGAACGTTTAATAAAAGATTTTAAAGAACTCGGAGGGAAAGTCATTGCCTGTGAAATGACCATGGAAATAATGGGAATTTCAAAGGATGACCTTGATCAAGAATTGATAGATGAATATGGGGCTGTTGGAACCTATGTCCAAGAAGCAAGGAACTCCAAGATCACGCTGTTCATATGATCAACTCATCATGAACAAAACTCTTCTTTTTGGAATTTAGACAAATATTGAAAACAGGAGGGAAATGTGTTATGGAAGTTAAGTACAGGTATTTGGATAATTCATCAATAACAAGGATGGATGAAAGAGTTTTAGAAGCCATGAAACCATATTTCTTCGAAAAATATGCTATTCCAACTTCTGAAACAGGATACTCCATGGGTATAGAGGCCCGTGAGGCTTTAGAAGATAGCAGAAACAGCTTGGCTAACTACATTGGTGCAGGTGACAATGAACTCATATTCACATCTGGAAGTTCTGAATCAAGTAACGCTGCAATTAAAGGTGCTGCAATAGCACAAAAGAAGAAAAAGGAAATCATTTAATTGTATCAAAAATTGAAGATTTTCCAGTATTAAATAGTTTTAAATCCCTTGAAAAACAAGGATACGAAGTTAGCTACCTTGATGTGGATGAGTATGGAAGGGTGGATCCTGAATCTGTCCAGAAACTTATCAAACAAGAAACCAGTCTAGTATCAGTACAGCATGCAAACCAGGAAATAGGTACTATCCAAGATATAAAAACCATAGCGGAGATATGTAATGAGAAAAATGTGCTTTTCCATACAGATGCAACCCACACATTTACCAAACTACCACTGGACCTTCATAAGATAAACGCGGATCTGGTAACAATATCTGCACACACCCTCCACGGACCAAGTGGAATTGGAGCACTTTACCTGAAAAAGGGAACACCATTCAATAAATATTTGGATGGAGGTTTCCAAGAATTCAACAAGAGAGGTGGATTGGAAAACATCCCCGGAGCAATAGGATTTAAAAAGGCAGTTGAACTCACAAGTAGGGATGAGAATGATAAATTCATTCAAATGAGGGATCATCTCATGCAACGTGTGCTAAATGAAATACCCAACACCACACTAAACGGCCATCCCACAGAAAGAATTCCTCATAATGCCAACATAACATTTGACTATGTTGAGGGAGAATCAATCACACTCCACCTTGACATGAAAGGATTTGCAGTGAGCACTGGATCAGCATGCTTCAGCCGTTCACTCCAAGCAAGCCATGTTATTCTGGGAATAGGGGAGATCCTGAAAGGGCCCATGGATCACTTAGAATAACCTTCGGGCGCTTTAATACAATGGATGATGTAGATGCCATGGCAGATGCATTAAACGAAATAGTGAGTAAATTAAGGGAAATTAGTGCAATTGGCACTGGATAAAAATAAAAATAGGAGGTATGGTGGATGAATATTAATCCAGATCCACCATTCTTTTTTGAAATTTCAGTGGAACATCATCATTCTTCTTTGCAGGGAACATGATGTTTCTAATCACACCAGATATGGTTTTAACAAGTATGGGTCCATCCATGATTATTTGCCGGATTAGGTACATTGGTCTCAGATAGAACTTTTTAAATGCAGATGCTTGTAAATTTCTAAGTTCATCCAAAGAACAATCTACTGTCTCAAGAATTGGAGAGATCAAAGTGTACTTGGACCAGTCCTTCACCTTGATGAGATCCTTCTCAAAGGTTTGCTGGTAAAACCGAGTTCCGGGATATGGTGTGGCCAGTGAGAATATGGCGTAGGAAGGATTGAGTTCCTTCACAAAATTTATGGTATTTTTAATGCTTTCATGGGTGTCACCAGGCATTCCAAGAACAACTGATGCTATGGTTCTGATTTTTTCTTGACGGGACACTTCAAACGCGTCTTTGATCCTTTCGATGGTGGTTTGTTTGTTCACTGTGTCAAGCATCTGCTGATCTGCAGATTCAACTCCCATAAACACAGTGATGCACCCTGCTTTTTTCATTTTCCTTAGTAGTTCCTTGTTTAGGGAATCAACCCGTGATGTACAACCCCACATTACATCGATATTCCTCTCCGCAATACCTTCACAGAGTTCAATCACACGTTTTTTACTTATGGTAAATGTGTCATCCATAAATGCGATGGTTTCAATGCCCATCTCATTTACAAGGTACTCCATTTCATCTAAAATCTTATCCACAGATCTCATACGGAGTTTGGATCCATGCATGGCTGCAGATGAACAGAAAGAACATTGCATAGGACAACCACGGCTGGTTATCATGGTTGACATCTTAGTGTCCATGTTCAGAAGTTTATAACTGTCCATGGGAAGCAGATGTCTGGCAGGGAGTGGTAAACTGTCAAGGTCCATGATTAACTGTCTTGGAGGAGTTACAACATCATCAAATGCTATTCCATTAACAGATGCTAATGGCAAGTCATGTTCCAATGATCGTGTAAGATCAAGGAGTGTTTCTTCTCCCTCACCAATGGTAACCACGTCTACGAAGTCGTACTTCAAAATTTCCTCATAGTTAAAGCTTGGATGGTAACCTCCCATCACTATCAAAGAGTCTTTACAAACACTTTTTGAGTATTCTGCTGTTTCAAGTGCCTTGGCTATGGTTGGTGTCAGTGCTGTGAGTGCAATGATATCTGGTGAGAATTCCATGAGTTGCCTACCCACAGATTCAAGATCCATCTCAAGTGCGCAGGCATCAATGATAATGACTTCCACACCATTTTCTTCCAGAACTGCGGCCATGTATGCTAGTCCTAATGGGGGTGCAACCACTCCCATAAATTTATATTTTGAATCCAGTTGAGCTGGATTTATTAACGCTACCTTCATTTGGTCACCTCGTTGATTTTCAAAAGTAATACATGCGGTAAAAATCAATAAAATAGATATGATGACTTCTTTTAACAAGAAAGTTTTAAACAAAGGTGTAAACAAGAATAAAAGTATGTATACTATTTTGTAAACAATATAAATTATAGATATAACTAATTCACGTTACTGTTATTTAAACCTTGTGCAGATGGGTGTTGGGAAGAGATACAAGTACCACATCACCAATTCGGAGCAGATAACAATTTAAAAACAATCTAAACCTAATATAATCACTTAAATATATAAATATCCCTCAACTGGTATTAATTGTTCATAACCCGGGATTATGGCGGATTAGAGTGGGCAAATATTTTTTGACTGTTGTTTCACAATCGCTCGTTGTATTTTAATTCTTTAAATTTTAAAAGAAATGATGTTCCATTGTTTGATTTTATTTCAAGTTCACCTTCAAGCTGTATTGCTAAACTTTTAACAAGTTTCAAACCGAGGGTTGATGACTCTTGAATATTTAAATCTTTAGGAAACCCTTTTCCATTATCTGATACGTATAATAAATAATAATCATCAACATATTTGAGTTTAAGAGTGATCATGCCACTTTTATTTGGAAATGCATATTTTGTGGAGTTGGATACTATTTCGTTCACCATCAAACCCATGGGTATTGCAGTGTCAATGTTTAGTTTGATGTCTTCAACATCCACATCAATTCTTATGTCCGATGAAGGATTGGAGTAAAATTTGACTATGTCACTCACCAAGTTGTTTAAATATTCTGTCATGTTTAATTTCCCAATGTTCTGGCCGTGATAAAGTTTTTCATGTATCATGGCCATGGATTTAACACGACCTCTGCTTTCTTTAAGGATGTCGACGGTTTCTTGGTTGTCTGTGTGGTTGGCCTGAAGTGACAGTAGGCTTGAAATGATCTGCATATTATTTTTCACACGGTGGTGAATTTCTTGAAGCAGAACTTCCTTCTCCTTTAGTGAATCCATAATTTTTTCTTCAGCATCCTTGATATCAGAAATATCTATGATGATGCCCCTGAACCCCTCAAATATTCCCCTGTTGAAAATGGGGTTTGAATGAATGATAATTGGAAACAGAGTTCCGTCCCCTTTTTTTGCAGTGTACTCATCACCAGAACCATTTCCATTGAGAACTTCAGTTATTTTGCCCTTTGATATGGATCTTTCTTCTTCTATTATGAGTTCCAATATATTGAGACCTTCCTCAAGATGTTTCTGGGTGTAACCAAACATTTCAAAGCCATAAACATTCATGAAGGTTAACTTGGCATTTTCATCTGTTTCAAATACCGTTTGGGGAAGCAGATCTGCAAGTTCCCTGTACTTCTTCTCAGATTTGGCTATTCTGTTCTCAACACCCTTTCTCTTGGTGATATCTTCAAAGATGTATATCCAACCTGAAAATAATCTATTACTATAAACAGGGGTAAATTGAACTTCTATCCACATATTTTTGGAGCTATCCAACTTTAAATCTATTGAACCATCATATCTTCCATTTGGCGCTATTTTATCCCATATTTCTAATTCGTCCCGGGCTTTCAGTCCGATACAGTGCTTATTTAAACTAAGCAGTTTTTCAGCCGCTGGATTGAGGTCCATTATTCTTTCGTAGGTATCTAATACAACAACTCCATTTTTCATACTCCCAAAAAGTCCTTTGTATGCTGGAGGCATTATGTCCAGGAGTTTGTACCAGAATATGCTCCAGACAATGAGTATTCCTGATATTGTTATGATGAGGGGTGTTGGATCAAAATGGAATGGATAAAGGTTGGCTGCATAAATGGAATTACTTAATAATGGGATTAAAGCTGCTAAAAATATCAGCATGGCCTGTTTTTGATATAAATGTGAGGTTTTGAATAAATTCTGTCCAACCATGATGAGTCCAGCCAATATCAGGATGAATGAGTATATTGCTGAGAAAATTGCTGCAGGACCGTGTTGATAAATTAGAAACAATCCATCTGCAGTGTAAAGGGGAGTTATTGTCGGCCAGATAAGTCCATGCCAATCGTTGGTTAAGACCAGATAAATGATGAAAATTGGAATTAAAAATAATATAATTACCCTGGGCTTTTTTATTACTTCCTGGTTCTGGGTGTAATCTAGGGTGAACAGAAACCAAAGTGGAGGTATCAAAATCATTCCTACGTAACTCAGTTTTGCGTAGATTATTTTCAGTACGATGTCTGTTGATGAAATTTCCAATGCACTCGTAAGTGACCATTCCGTCACAAATATGAAAAGTAGACAAAGATATAGGGCACCATTGACTTTTCGCCTTTTCCAAGCACTCCAAGACAAAAAAATACTAATCAATGAGCTGAATATCAACAATAGTGAGTATGTGATGTACTGAAATTCCATTTAATGGCCCCATAATTTTAAATTTAATTGATTTACCTACTAAATATGCTTTGCTATTTAATTTTTGGATAGAAAAAATTTTTAGCTTGGAGAACCACTAATTAGTACATGGAAACAGGCAGTGGATGGAAACAGTTTGTTGGTAAAGAAACCCCTTCTACAGTAGAACTCAGTGAACTTTTCTTTCGCAAGGTTACAACTGAAACCAAAGTCGTGGATTTTGGATGCGCATGGGGTAGAGTTGGATTTGAACTACAGAAAAAAGGATACGATGTTTGTGGATTTGATATCAATGAACATTCAATTAAATACGCATCAGAACAAGCAAAGAAAACCAACGATAAATATCCTGGAAAAATAGATTTCATAACTGCAGATGCATTAAATTTACCTTATAAAACTAATTATTTCGGTGCATGTATAATTCAGGCCTTTTTAACCACTATTACCGATCCTGAGGCTAGACAGGAAGTTATTAAAGAAGCTTGGAGGGTTCTTGCACCTGGTGGAATACTCTACCTTGCAGATTTCGGACAGAATTGGAACAATCCCCTTTACAAAGCAAGGTACCTGCGAGATTATTCATCAACAGGAGAAAAGGGAACATTTTTTGTGACTGAAGATGGTAAAGAAGGAGGAAAAGAACTTTTTTGGTTCATCACTACACATTAGATGAACTGAAACAACTCCTAACAAATCGGTTCATCATAGAAACAACGCTGAATACCACCTTCAAAACGTTTCATGGTAACAACACTGTGGGTTACATCATCATGGCCAAAAAAATTTAATTTTGAAAAGAAGGATAAAGAGTGGCGGGATATATAGAACCAATGAGTCTACAGTTGAAAAAATTTATGGGTGAATTCCCTGAAAATGCAGATATACTAATTATTAATGGGTTGTTGAGTTAAAAAGCTCATTTTGAACTTAAATAGAGATTTTACGTTTATTAAGATTTGGTACCATGAAAGATTACAAAAAACTTCAGAAGATATTTGGGATGATAGATGGAAGGGGATACAAAAACTACAATGAAATCCTGGGAATTTACAAATTCGATTTTTTCACCCTTGAAATTGTTCATGTTCAGCGGGATCCCTTTGCATCACCATCATTAATAAGAATTTTAATGGATGAAGTAACTTTTCCAAGGGAACTTCTATCAAATCGTGCTAGAAAAATAGCAGTGGCAGATTATATTGGCCGTATTTGCAATAATTCCATTAAAAAACATGTTCAAGGAAGAACAGGTAGTGGAAAAAGTGGAGTGATATCCATAGATTCTGGAGGTCCAGAGATCCTGGAGAGAACCAGTGTCTCCATAGATGAATCATCCCTTGAAATCAGATTATCAGTGGGTCTTCCGGCCAGGGGAAGAAGAATACTTGGAAAAGAAGCTAAGGAACTGTTTTTAGAAGTTTTGCCGCGAATCATCATGGATTCCTGCATCTATGATCATGTTGATGCAGAGGATCTGAGGGAGCATGTATATATAAATGAGGATTCAGACTTCATCAGAAATGAACTGAAAAAAATGGGTATTGTGGTATTCATATTGGATGGTTCAGTACTTCCCCGAATGAGTGGGATTTCTGAAGAACCATTGCAAGGTGCTGTAAAATTTAAAACTCCTGAATCACTTCTTATCAGTATAAAAACTCCAAACCATGGGACTTTAACTGGGATGGGAATTCCAGAAGGTGTGACCTTGGTGGTTGGTGGTGGTTATCATGGTAAGTCCACATTACTAAATGCAATTGAAAGAGGTATTTACAACCACCGATATAGGGATGGGCGAGAGATGGTTGTAACAGATCCAAATGCTGTTAAGATTCGTGCAGAAGATGGGAGGAGGATAGAAAGTGTTGATATAAGTTCATTTATTCACAACCCTCCATTGAACAAGGACACTTCAAAATTTTCATCTGAAAATGCATCAGGATCTACTAGTCAAGCAGCAAATATCATGGAGTCCATCGAAGTGGGAGCAGATCTTCTGCTCTTTGATGAGGATACCTCTGCAACCAACTTCATGATAAGGGATGAAAGGATGCAGAAACTTGTATCAAAGGACAAGGAACCCATAACACCATTCATTGACCGGGTGAAAGAACTGAGGAGTGAACATGGAATATCCACCATACTTGTAATGGGAGGATCAGGGGACTATTTCGAAGTTGCAGACACAGTTATAATGATGGACAACTACGTGCCCTACGATGTAACCGAACTGGCTAAAGATGTAAGGAAGGAAATACCAATAAACAGGAAAATTGAAACCAGCTCTAAATTCGGTTATAAGAAGAGATGCCCAGTATCAGGATGTTTAAAACCATTCAAAGGGAAAAGGTTGAAGGTGGATGTTCGTGGAAAAACTAAGATAATGTTTGGAAATGAAATAGTAGAATTAGCACAGGTTGAACAGATAGTAGATACCAGCCAAACACGTGCAATTGCGTATGCAATGAACTACCTCTCGCCTAAATACTTAAATGGAGAAATGTCCATGGAAAACATTATGAAAGAGTTAAAAAAGGATATTGAAAAAAATGGACTGGATTACCTTGCACCTCCTGGAAGAAAATATCCAAACAACCTATCAAAACCCAGAATATTTGAAATAGCAGCAGCATTAAACCGTATCAGAACATTCAAAGTCCGAAGCTGTCAATGATGGTTGTTAGATTGAAGAGTACTCAAAAAATCTAAACCCTAATATCCTAATATCGGGTCATAATATTACGAATTTGATAATGAATAGAGTTTTAATCCGGTTCCTTCAATCCAGATCAGCCACACCACAATGAAAAGCCTTTCAGAAGCTCCATGATAGGAATAGAATTGAGTATATGAAAGTATTACGAGTGTAATTATGGAAAATAAGCCACATATAAGGGAAAACAACCTGTGACGTCCCCATATGTCAGTATTCTTTTTCTTAACGCGAGCAAGGTTAAAAACATTGCTATTATAATTAATAAGAATGCTATGGCACTTACCAGACCGTGTGATATAATATCTTTAGCATAAGTTACATCAACCGGTGCAGACAACAAGGTAATACCTGCCAGTGTTATACACAATCCAAATACTATAACTAACCATTTAACTGCTTTTCCAATGCAGTTTGGCAAATTAGCACCAAGTCCATGGCAAAGCCAATTGATAATAGGCCAAAGATCATGAAACTTATATTTTGAATTAATGCATAGGGGCCTAAACCAAGATCACTGACATCGTTTAATATCTGGCTGTATCCCTGTCTTAAAAGACTTTCTACAATTACAAGAACTATGAAAAGAATTGGTGCTATGATACCACAAAGAGCAAATATTTTCTGATGTTTCTGATACGAATCATGTGATATATTGTTATTTGTCATCTGTTTCCGCCTGAAAATTCTCTCATTAAGTTAATGTAATTTTAGAATAAAATTTATGGATTAATGTATCCATTTTTAACCATAAAATCCTTTAACAAGTCATAATTTTCATCTTTAAGTGGATATGATTCTTTTTTACCATTATATATAAAGTTGATTCTTTTAATTGGCTGTCCTAAACTTATTTCTTCCATTTTTTTAAGATTAAACCGTTTAACCTTACCTGTTCTTCTTGTTCTATAATAATTTTTTCTGTACTCTACAAATTCTGTTTCAGTAATTTCCAGATCAAAAAATGCGTCTTCAAGATATAAAACAGTTTCAAGCAGATCTTTATCACAAATAATACAATTATCTTCATTATCTGGATTTGCAACTCCACATTTGGGACATATCTTGTTGAAAGTTATTTCATCGTTAATATTTTCGTCTAAGGACATAAAAAATCACCATACCCCGAGATCGGTTACTTTTTTTAGATTGAAAGACATAATATAACAATAGCTACCATTAAATAATGTGAAGCTGAGTTAATTAACAGATATAATATTTATGCCGTCAGATAAATTTATTTAACTATGGTTTGGTGTCAAGATGCCATTTATGATATGTAAAAACTGTGATGTGTACTACGAGATAGCTGACAAAAATCTTGTAGAGGATCTTAAAACATGCCAATGTGGCTCTAATATGAATTACTACGATAAACTTGAAGATTACATGAATTTAAAGCTTCAAAAAACAATATCAGAACCTTCCATTGAAAAATTAGCATCGGACTACGAATCAGCAGTTTCAAGAATGATATTAATGGGCCTGAAACAGGTTCCTGTTCAACTGGGAATTAAACGTTTAATGCTGGTTTTAAAGGGGAGTAGTTCGCCATTTATTTTTAAATACAAAATCAACCAACTGGAAACCTATGGAATTTTAACAAATTTTTCAGAGGAAGACTTGAGGTACATGGTAGATGTGCTGATTGAGATGGGATTCATTGAATCGGAATATTTATCACAGTACGAAGGTTCAACTCTTAAATGTACAGTTGAAGGTCAGGAATTTCTAAATGGTACTGAAAGTATCAGTTTAGGCTTTTTAAAAAGAATTAAGAATAGTTAGATGATCTAAAAATGTTTTTTTATCATTTTTTTTTAGAGTTGACAAACTGCTTCAGGAGTTTCCCTTAGGGAAATTATCACGTTTATAATGCATAGAATTGTTAAGATAAGGAGTACAGCAAAGCCTGATATAACCGTACTTAAAAATCCTGTTGCAATTACAAGTGCTATTACTATGTAGTAGGGCATTCTGTAGTTTAGAAGCACTCTTCTTCTACAATCATCCCATTTAAATGATGAAATGAATATGAGACTTATGGATATCAGGGCCACGGCTAGGGATAGGCACATTAACCAAGTGTCTGATGAAGCAAGTTCAAATCCAAATGGTAAACTTATCACATGCTTAATTCCTGCGGCTGCACCCACCACACCCAGCATGAATGGAAAATGTGAATATAACCATAACTGATACTTGGCAATTTGATCTCCCCGATCTTGAACCCGTTCTTCAGCACCTCCAGCTTCTTCGAAGTATCCCCACCACAAGGAAAAGGCTATGATCAATCCCATCAAACCCATGACTTCAGTGATGAAGTCGGTGCCTATGTTACTCACAGCAACTTCAAGACTTAAAATAGCCTCACCAATTACTATTATACTAAACAAACCAAACCTCTCAGGGAGATGGGTTGGATGGGGTGGGAAGTTAATGTGTATCTCCCCTGCTGTCAATGGTGTTAAGAAATCAATTAAGAGTGCAATTCCCCATAGTACAAATCTGTATGGATCTGGAACAAATGCAGATATAAGCCAAATAATTGCTGCTAAACCAAATCCTAACGAATACCTGTTGGTGAGTGGACTTGCCAATGGCAATTTTCTCCCAACCCAAAGATACTCAGCCACCAAAATAAATCTGAGCATGGCATATGAAATTGCAAACCCCGCACCCGTAGTTGTTAAAGCATCTTTAACGTTAACAGCTAACGATGCAACTACAACCATCTGTACCATCGTAACTATTCTGCTGAAAATATCATCGGTACCAAACCTGTCAAGATAAAACGTATGGCCAGCCCAGCCCCACCATATTGCAAAGAAAAGAGGTAACGATTCTAAGAAGGTTATCAAGTTGTAGCTGTCACTCAAATTCAAAGCAATCCTTGAAATGGCAGCAACAAATATCAGATCAAACAGAAGTTCTAGCCAGTCGGCATGTTTTTCATCAGTACGATCACCTTTGTATCTTAAAATAGGTACACTGATAAAATCTTTTCTAAGCTTCATATAAAACTCCCCAACAATACAGTTAAATTTCCCCCATTTTTATATTTAGCAGATAATTAATAATATTATTATCTCAGGATAAATATAAACATTTCAATCGCTCAACCAAAGAACAAAATCATTTTAAAATGATAACCATTCAAGACACGAATGAACCATAAACTATTCAACCCACTAAATAGATCAACACACTCCTAATTTATGGTGTAAATCCCCTGTTATGCAGGGTATAGTTACTGAAATACTTATTTGAGTACATACACTTTTTTATAATCAAGATAAACCTTAATAACGGTTTATAATTCCTGAAACAAATTTTTTTCATCTGGGCAAACTAAATTAATTGGTTAAACAATAATATAAATTAAGAATTTTTTGTACAATTTAATGAATTTTAGGAAATATTTCGTGGGGGTTCAATAAAAAAATGAATGTTTCAGACGCATTAAAATCTCGTTTTACATGCAGATCTTTTAAACAAGAGCCTGTGTCACGAGAGAAAATAACACAAATTTTGGAAGAGGCCCTTCATTCTCCTTCCTGGGCAAATACACAACCCTGGGAAATTTATGTTGCCAATGCGAGTAAGCTTGATAAAATTAGGGCTGAATATTTGGAGTATTTCAATCAAGACAAACCTAGAAATCCTGATGTGGCACTGGCAAGAACATGGCCCGATAAATATCAAAGAAGGATAAGGGATCTTGCAGATGAGATGTACAAACACATGAAAATCTCAGGGACAGACGAGAAGGAAAGAAATGCCAGTTGGAGAAGTAACTTCGAATTTTTCAATGCACCTGCTGTGATCTACCTCTGTATGGACCAAGATATGGGTGAATGGTCAATGTTTGATATGGGTGCAATATCCCAAAGCATTATGCTCGCTGCAACAGAAGCAGGTTTGAATTCAGCCCCAGCAATAAATCTGGTTGTGTATCCAGAAATACTGCGAAGGGAACTCAACATTCCAGGGAAACTTTCAATAGTGTTAGGAATTGCACTGGGCTATAAAAATGATGAAAAACCACAGAGCAGTTTCAAAAGTTCAAGAAGATCCTTGGATGAGGTAGTTAAATACTACGAATAAAAAAAATTTAAAGAAAAAAATAGAAATGGATTTATGAACGGAGGACAGGGTTATGGATGTATTTGAAGCAATAGAATCTAGGAGAAGCATTAGAAAATATATTACAAAGGAAGTTGAACAGGATAAAGTAGATAAGGTCGTTGAATCTGCAAGAATAGCGCCCTCCGCTGCCAACAGACAGGAATGGAAATTTCTGGTTGTAAAGGATCAAAAAACAAGGGATCAGCTTGTGGATGCCTGCATGGGACAGAAATTCGTTGCCCAAGCACCAATACTTATTGTTGCATGTTCCACAGAATCAGAAAAGATCATGCCATGCGGACAGTACGCATACTCTGTTGATCTCTCCATAGCATTATCATTCATGATCCTTGAAGCAACAGAATTGGGACTTGGTACATGTTGGCTTGGAGCATTCAAAGAGGACGAAGTAAAATCCATCCTAAACATTCCTGAAGAGATAAGGTTGGTAGGACTCACAACACTAGGCTACCCCGATGAAAGTCCGGATAAACGTCCAAGAAAATCATTTGAAGAAGTTGTAGTCAACGAAAAATGGTAACCATGGGGAAACTCTCCCCATTAACACACATTTTTCCAAGGAAAATTGGCATCAATCATAAAAATAAACCTAGAGTGGTTCGGTAAGTTAACCTTTTTTTAACTATTAATTTTTGTTTGGTACATTTTATTCTAAATAGCTGATGGCCTGGCAGTATATGGCCTCAACTATTTTTTCCACGTTTCCATCTTGCTGGTAGAGGTATTTATATCCATTTTTGTCCAATAGCTTTCCAGGATTTGATAGTCCGTCCTTTTCCCCCAGATTTGGTTCAAATTTTCCATTGTGGTTTAAGTCTTGAAACTGGGGAAAACCATCCCTTTTCCCATACTGTGGAGTATTATTATCATCTGAAGCTCTTTTTAAGAATTTAACTGTTTTAACATTTACATTTGTATTTATCCATATGGAAAAAACCTTCCTGGAACCAAGGGCCTTTTTGTAGTATGGCTGTGCCATTTCCCAGATTGTACCTGCACACGCACCCCCATAAATATTTATTATCAGGGCATTCTGGGGAATTTTATCATTTTTAAGCACACTGTAATGTTTGTTAGGTCCTAAACCATAGTTCACTGCGTATAATCCCTTTTTTCAAGGCCTTTCACGATGGCATCTATTTTGGAATTGTCGGTGGCAGTGCTTTTTATGTAATCACTTGTGATGTAAACAGGCCTTCCTGTCACCAAGCTCAACTTTTTTGGCTGTAAACCACGTTGTTAGTTTTATTTGTTTCATTCAAAACATTTGTACTGTCTAAAACAATTCGAACGTAATAATCAGTGTTTTTTATGGTTTTTGGGATGATGAATGAAGAATTAACAACAAGAGATTCCAATGATCTCAATCCCCCAGTACGAATACTTCCAATATAAATATTTTGACCAGTATCAACGGATTTAAGGAAATAATCCATATAAAAGTTTTTACAAGGACTTTTACCCAGATTCTTTAGGGTGCTTGAAATTTTAATGGTTTTATTCCTAAAAATAACTGGATCTGTTTTAATATCCTTCAACACAACATCACACGGCGAGTTGTTAGATAGTTTCGTATGTTTTGTAGTTCCAGCATTAACTGGGTTTACCACCACCAACATAACAATGAATATGAACACTAATTTTTTCATAAAAAAATACCTGCCACTTTAATAACTTGAATTAATTCTCGATTCCATGCATTTGATTCATAATATTATGGGATCACTAATTAACTTTTACATTTTCCATGAATCCAAAAATGAAAAAAATTTATGGATTATCCTAGGCTTTGATCAGATGTTTTGGATGGTTGTGCACCTTTTCTTTTCCGCATGCTGAACAATAATCGCAATCACAGTAACTGCATGTCCATTCACCTTCATAAACGCCTTTAGGATTCCATACTAGGGTTTCATATCTTCCGCAGTTGGGACAGTAATTTTTATAGGAACTGGTATGGTAAACATAATCTCCACATGCTCCACATGAACATTTGGATGTTGATGAAACTAATTTGGATGATATGGAAATGTTGTAGGCTATACAACCATTTTGCTTGGTGATGCTGCAGCTTTTAATGCTGGTTGTTTTGTTCAATTTTAAATTTTGGGTTGTAAGTAACTTCTCAAAATCATTGATCATGATCTTTTTTGAACCGAAGTTCACGTAGTTTGGAAGCCTGTGATTTAGGGCATAAAATCTTTCAACCCTAGATTTTCCATCCTTCATTTGTGCTAAAGAAATTGGGGATATGGTGAAACAAGATTTATAATTGGAATTTCCCGTTTTATATGAATCTGTAACTGCACTTTTGCCAAGTATAATGAAGTACTTGCCGGGTTTGAGTTTGTTTACAGGGGTTATGATGAGTGATTTTCCACTAACTTTATTGTTGGTTGAAATAAGTTTTCCATCCATATTTTTTAGTGTAATGGAATTTTTAGTGAGTTTAATTGATTTAGAAAAAGTAAGTTTAATGGCCTGACTTTTAGGGATAATTGAATTGTTCACAGGGTTCACAGAGTTAATTTGGGGTGTTGAACTGTTCAATTGATATGCATCAGAATGATTGATGTTGGATACTAAGATCATGCTAAACAGCAGTATCCCAGATAAGATAAATATTCGCTTAATTCTACCGCCTCCGTAACCTAACTTGATTTACAAACAAAACAATCAAGTAAGACTAATATTGATAGAATTAATTTCACATATAAAGATTGTGCTTTTAATCTCTAAAAAAGCTGTTCTCATGGTTCTTTTTTAATTTAAAGCCTTCTATAATCTTTTCATATCTTCCATATAGGGAAGATAGTTATTGAAAGGTATTTTTAGCTTATCAGACTAATTTAAACTTTATATTAAAAAATTCGGCCTATTTAATCTTAGTTTAAACCATTACTCCCTATAATATTCTAACTTGAATGTTGATATTTTATCATTAAATGATCATGAGGCCATATACATCTACAATAGTAAATAAAATCATTATTAAAACTTTATAATGTATTTAAGGGCTTTTTACTGATTTTCATATTTTTTTAATCTAAACAGCTTTTACCTATTAAATCTGGATTTCATCCATGAAAATAAGCTGGGACCTTTAAAAATTATGGCTTGATTTATATTGAGATCTACATGAATAAAATATAACAATTAAAAAATTATTAGCGTGACCATAATTTCACTATGGATATGGTGCCAAATGTATGTGACACACCAATGAATTTGATTAAATGGTAACTATTCCGTAGTTATGGTTTGTAGTGTGCATGGTTATGATCTACAGCATAAAACAGTTCGTGGGCTAAAAATATTTCCTTTTTTTGAGTAGTTGGGTGTATCACAAATCACTGATCCTTAAAAAACACTAAAAAAGAACACGAAATTCAAAAAAAAACGATCTAAGACTATAGATAAAAATTGTAGGGATGGGGGGTTGTTTTAAAAACCCGGGTAAAATTATCTCATTGATTCAATTCGTAGTCTTTGTAGGCTGCATCCAAAGTTTCCAACATTTTTTTACCTATCTCTTCATATGCTTCGTATCTTAAATTGGCCAGTGAAACTCTCACAGACCATCCTGGAGCATCAAAACCAGATCCTGGTAGAATTACTACGGATTCTTTGTCTGCAAGTGCAAATACGAATGAAACTGAGTTGTAGTTTTGTTCCATCCATTTTGCAAATGATTTGTCGTACCTGTTTTCTGCAATTTCCAGGAGATCGATGATAGTGTAGTAATTGGTTGCAGTCCTGTCGTAGTCAAGGGGCAGATCCAGGGCTTTGTAGAGTACGTGTATTCGTTTGTTCAGGGCTTTTTTGGTTCCTTCGATGTAATTAATATTGTCTTCGATCATAAAGAAAAGTGAAAATAGTGTCATTTGGGTTTGTTGGGGAAGTGATAATCCTGCGGTGTGATTTAGAGCTACTGAACGGCTGTCTGCTACTAATCTGTCTATGAACTTCATGTTTTCAGGATCCAAACTGATACTTTCGTACCTGTTTATGAGATCAGTCTTAAGAGATTCTGGCAGGTTTCTTATCATTTCATCTATCCTGTTGTTCTCATAGATTGCCACCACACCCAACCTCCATCCTGTGCATCCCATATGTTTGCTGAAGGAGTATACGCAGATGGTGTTTGAGGGTATTTCTGCCATGATGGAACGGAAATTCTCCACAAATGTGGCATAAACATCGTCGGTAATGATGATGAGTTCAGGATTATCATTTTTCACTATATCTGCAATTAATTTAATTTTAGCATTACTTATGGCTCTTGCCTGTGGATTTCCAGGATTAACCACAAAGAATGCTTTAATTGAGGGATCTTTCAATTTTTCAAGTTCAGAATCTGGGTACTGCCAATCATCATCGGGATCTGCCATGATCTCAACTTCCACCAAGTCGTAATCATTTAAACGTGGAATTTCAAGGTATGGGCTGAATATGGGTGATGCTATGGCAATTTTATCTCCCTTCTTAATGAGCTTATTTTCCATGAGGGAATTGAAAACGTATATTATTCCACCGGTTCCACCTTCGGTTGCAAAGAGATCGTATTTACATTTTTTTCTTTGTTGTTACATAGGAATTCGATCAAAAATTTATGAACCACTTGCTCTACATGGGGCAGGATCCTGTCGGGTTCCGGGTAAAAGTCTCCTATACTTCCAGTTGATAGTTCGTAAACCCAGGAATCTGGTTCGAAACCCAGTTGCTTTATACCGTATTCAACCGAGCTTTCTAAAAATTTCATACCTGGAGCATTGGGATTTTCCTTTGCAAACTGTTTGAAATGGTTGTGAATTCCCGTTTTCTCGGGATGAAATCCTGTATGTATGTATTCACAGTTGCACTTGGATTCTAAAACTGCGAAGTTTCCAAGGGTGAAAAAAGCTTGACGAGGGGTGGTTGCAATCCAATTTGGATTTCCCCGACCTGCATTTAACAGGGTCCTGTCTAAAAAGTTTCCGGCAATGTTTGTCAGTGCGAATTGAACTTCAAATGGACTAAGTTCCATATAACTTTTTAATTCCTTATAATCCATGGTTTCACCACTCAAAAATATATCTGAATTTTACAAAATAGTTTGTTAGTCTCCTTCATTCATCATTTGAATTGTCATATTTTTAAACTGCAGTGCATCGGGATTTTGGGGATCCTTAAGTAAAACATCATCAAAACATTCTAATGCTTCTTTAAATTGTTTATTCATTCCCAGGCAAACACCTTTTTCTAGTAGGGCAAGTATGAATTGAGGATCTTCATCCAAGGCATTGTCAAATGATTCAATGGCCTTTTCATACTCTCCTACTTCCTTGTAATTCAAACCTATCTGTTGCCATGCCCATGGATTTTCAGGTTCCATCTCAAGAACTGTTTCAAATGTTTTTATGGATGCATCATGGTCGCCCATGTGTTTTAGGGCCACGCCCCGATAGTTTAATGCTTCAACATTATCTGATTCTAAGTCTAATGCTTCATCAAAATATTCAAGAGCTCTTTCAGGTTTATCCATGAATCCATATGTTTGACCCTTGTTTATCAGCACATCAATGTTGTCTGGGGAAATATTTAGGACTGCATCAAAATTTTTGAGCGCTTCATCATAGTTTCCCTGCTCCATGTTGATGAGTCCAGTTAGATGGAAGGCTTCATAATTATCAGGATCCATTATGGTGACCATTTCATAGCTTTTAAGTGCTTCATCAGCCCTTCCAAGCATCATGAGAGACCTTCCCTTGAAGTACCAAGCACCAATATTTTTGGGTTCAATTTCAATGGCTTTGTTGAAGGATATCAACGCATCTTCCGGCTTGTTAAGATATTCCTGGGAAACTCCCATTAAGAACCATGCTTCATCGTTGTCCGGGTCTATTGAAATTATTCTTTCGAGAGTTTCTATTGATTCATCAAATTTCCCAATGTTCTGTTGGGTTCTGGCCTTTAAAAATAGTGCAGCAACCTGTTTGGGATCAATTTCAAGCACTTTGTCACAGCATGCTATTGCATCATCGTAGTCTTCAACACTTATGAGCACACTTGCCTTGTTCATCAGTGCTGTTTGATCGTTGGGATTCAGTTCCAGTGCCTTTTCAAGACATTCTAATGCTTCTTCATTTCTGCCTAGGGTTAGGTAGGTGGCTCCCTTGTTGGTCCACGCCTCTGAAAACTCTGGATCAATTTCCAGTGCATGGTTGTAACATCCAATTTCCTCTTCATGTTCGTGGATTTCGTAGAGTGAGAGTGCCTTAGAATTCCAGATTGCAGCAGAATTAGGTTCTAAATCCAGGGCCCGGTCATAGGATTCAATTGACTGTGGGAACTGTTTAAGATTGTACAGCACAAGACCTAAATTGTACCACCCTTCGGTATTTTTTGGGTTTAAATCAACTGCTTTTTTGTAACAGTCAAATGCTTCCTTCAATTCATCCATCTTGGTGAGTGTTTCTGCCTTCAAGAACCATCCCCTATCATCATCCAAATCAAGATCTATAGCATGATCAAAACATATGATAGCGTCACTGTAACATTCAAGCATGCTGTATGCAACACCCTTAGCATTCCAAGATTCAATAAATAATGGATCAAGGTTTAAACTAGTTTCAAAGGCATTAATTGCTTCATCTGTTCTTCCAAGTCCGCCCAGAGCATTTCCCTTCTTGAAATACAGATCAGGATCGTCTGAAATTTCTTCAAGAACTTCGTTAATTGAGTTTAGAGCATCATCATACCTTTCAAGATTGAGCAGGCAGTTGGCCTTTTCCTTAAGAACAGAATTTTTGTTATCAGTGGTTTCTAGGATTTCATCGAAGAGAACTAAAGCCCCTTCAAAGTTACCCATTGACGAAAGTAGGAACGCCTTGTTATTTATGAGAACTTCGTCATCTGGATGGAGTTTCAGTGCCTTGTCAAAACATTCCAGTGATTCGTCACATCTTTCAACAAGTAACAGTGCCATGCACATGTTGTCCAAAGCCCAGGGATAGTTTGGCTTAATTGCAAGGGCTTTATCAAAACATTCTATTGCCTCATTTACTTTTCCAAGACCCATGAGAGCCATACCTTTACGTGTCCACGTTTCATAATCATCTGAATTAGTCTTCAGGAGCTCATCACAAGCTTCAATAATATCACTGAATTTTTGATGGTTTTCACCGTCATGATCTTCCATAAGCGACCTCCTTTACAGTTTATTATATCAATGAAACTTGATGTAATTATCCCTCGAGGTTAATTCAAAAAAATGTTGTTTATCCCAGGTTTTTTTCGTGGCCGAGGCTGTTTTAATAGTAAATATTTAATCCTTAAATTAACATACAAATGCACAGGAAGAAAAAAACTAGTGATTGAAAAATGTTTATTGAACCATTTCATTTTTTTGAGGAGGAATGATTTTTTTGAGTGAAGACAAAGATTTATCAACGATTGAAAAGAAGGCAGATGAAATTTTAAAGGGTCACAATGGAGTTTATTTGGATAACAGGTTATATTCTGCTTTACGAAAGGATTTTCCTGAATTATCCCGGAAAGATTTTAGGAAAGTTGTAGATAATCTTTTAGAGACAGGATATTCCATTGAAAGAGGATTAATAAGGCCTTTAACAGAAAATGAGATTAAGGTGCAGATGAAGGAGCATGATGAAGGGAAAAATTCAGGTAAAGGTTCATCTGATCGTCCAAGACTTTCAACTAAAAGAGGTATTTAACACACAGTGGTCGGATAATAAATTCCCATTTACCTTCCTTTTTTTGTTAACATGAATATTAAAAAAATTATTTGATTTTATTTAATGAATTTATATGTCCTTTGAAAGATCTTCAAATTCCCTGTTGTAAATGGCTGTAAATTCCATCAATTTACTGAAAATGTATTTGATTGTATCAACATTTCCAGCTTCAGACTTGGTTACAGATACAAAAACATCAACTTCAACCCTGTTTTTATCTGAGTTGTAGGACAATTCAAAATGTCTTGTTGGTTCTACAGGGCCTAATTTCCAGCTTAACAACCGATAAAGCATTTCCTTGGAATCATCTTTGGACAGTTCATTATCAAAGAAATTTAACTCCCCATGAAATGCATTTTTTTCCCGATTTATTTTTACATCATCGATCTGCATGATTGTTCACCCAATAAATTTAAGTATTTAATGGTTCTTATTTTTTATTAAAAATGGGGATAACTTAGCAAATTAGTGCTAAAGATTTTTTTGTCAGTTGACTTTGTTTAATATCCAATTTTTTAGAAATATATTTCATGTTTCAGCGTCATATTATTCTGTATAATTTTTACGTAAATCTTTGGAGAATCCAATTCCTTAATTGTAGGAAAAAAGAATGAATCAAAATCAAAGATCAGTGTTACTTATCGTAGTTGTCTTAGTTATAATGGGATTCACTACAGCGATAGTTTTTAACAGTTCATCCACGTCAACATCAGATTTAAACGCTCAAGCAGCTGATTCCGTTGTTTATGTGGAAAATGGTGTGTCTGGAGTTGTAACCATCACTGATCCATTTCTTAACAAGACATCTGATGTTAATATTGTCTACGATCCCCTTGATACTGGATCTGGATTTTTAGTTAACGATGATGGTTACATTGTCACGGCGTACCATGTTGTGGGTGATCCACAAGCTGTGCAGGACGAAGGAGTTTTAAGATTGATGGAATCTGGAGACATCGAACAATACCTTGAAGAGCAGCAGTATCTGGATATACATCGAGATACAATCCTCAATTGGGCTTAGAACTCATTAACAACACGTCGTTAATTCAAACACTGCCAGATGTAAACACAACAACCGAGCTAATGAATCAAAGGAATCTTCTCCATGTTAAATCAGCTAAACAACAAATTAGGGTCAGACTTCCTGGAAGTAGTGTTGGAGAATATGTGAATGCTAATTTAGTGGATGTTGGGAATCCTGAAACATCGGAGGATATGGCATTGATCAAGATCAATACATTTTTCACACGGCTACATCCACTCACACTAAATTCTAACACTCCCACTTTAAACCAGAGAATTCATATATATGGATATCCTCCAACCAATCAGGGAATGTACTCTAATTTCAACAGTTCTTCACTCAAACCAAATTCTAGCTCAGGTGTTGTAACCAATGAGTTACCTACCAACGGGACCTTTTATTACGAAACCACTGCACAAACAACCTACGGATTTAGTGGAGGACCAGTTCTAGACTCTAACAACGATGTTCTTGGAATATTAATATACCGATTGATAACAGCCAACAACACAGATCAATCTAAAAGTGTTTTTCTTTCGTCACAGTATATTATCAAACTCTTAAATAAAAACAACGTATCCATGAACACAGAATAAGAATTAATATATTTGCATTGTTTTTCACATCAAAACTATTAAACTCTCAAAAGATCAACGTTTGTCCAGAATTTAAATTTAACAGCAAATTTAACTTAAATTATGGAATATTTTTCATAGAACATATTTGTATTCATATTCAATTTTTGAGGTGTTATTTAAATGGATTCTAATAATTTAGAGACAGATATCAAAATTACCGAAGAAGATGTCCTGGAGTTACTGCATCTCTTTACCAAAGTTCCATCCCTAATTCTTAAGGGGTAGTTTCAAGAAGGTCTAACGTGGTCAAGTCTTTCGAAGGTAAAATATTGGAATATAGAGAACAGTTGGCAGATGATGAACTTGCCAAGATCAAGGTGGTACTAGAAATGCCAACTTCTGAACTCAGGAAAATACTGCATAATGCATATAAAAAATCTGGAAAAAAACAGTTAAAAATACTTTCAGAAGAAAATGCAGAACCGTTCATCGAGAAAAATTTGGATGCCCTCAAGAAAATTCTTTTCAATGCTTAAACAAGTTTTAACCAGTTAAGTTTTTTTATAGGGTTGGATCAAATAAATTTTTATCATACTTTTTTTGTTCATTGAGATGGTGTTTTATAGGGTAATTTAACAGGTTATGAAGATGTTGATTTATTAAATGACCAATACTCAACCATAACAGATGATTTAAATATAACAACTGGTGGTCCTTCATGAGTTATGGTGAAAACTCTGTTGATAAAAGCTTATTTTATGGTGATCTACTTGTTGATTTCTTTGACCAAGAAAACAATATGATAAATCCACCTTCCGATGTAGTTTCTTTTTATACAATCTCTTTGGCAAAGCCTTTGATGATGCACAGGAAACAATCAACAATTTATTATTAAATATTGATCCAGTCACCTGTGAATTACCATACCTAAATATCATTTCTCAAGAGCTGAAACTCAAAAGAAATCCCTCATGGAATAATACAAAATGGAGAGCAGCAGTAATAAGTTATTATTACAACCTAGAAACAATAGCAGGGATTGAATTTGTATTAAATCACATAAGTAAATATTATAATCACTCAGAATCCGAAACAGAACTTGAAGACATAACAGTTGAAGGATATTCATCTGGATTTAATTTATCTGATAAACATAACACTTTCAACCGTTGTAGTGACAAATACACAAAATTAGATCCTCTAGGAAGTATTTATGAACAAACATTCTATGTTGACTTTAAAAACAATCCAAGCAACGAGGTTATAACTGAATTATTAGCCATTATCGAGAATGGAGGAGTTACTTAACATGTCAGTTGATATTGAAAAATTTAAGGATGCCATAAATGCTTCTAGTGAAGTTGATATTGATTTTACAGAACTAATTCAAAACCTACACCTAGATAATGATGGAAACATTGAAAGTCAAGGAAACGGATTATATGTCCTAATGTCACCGGAATATGAAATTTTGGTTATGGCTGGTGGTGTAAGTAAAAAGGCAAGCCAAATAATAATGAATAGCACAAATGGATGTGATTGATAAAATGACAAACGAAGATTATGTAGATGAAGATCCTTTTGTATTAGGGGCTGAAGGACTTCCTGTTGAGTCTATAAATAATTTCCTGTTAATGGGAGGATTATTAGAAGGGAAAATGGACATAAAAGTTCCAGAACGATTTAAATCTCAAGCATGGGATAATTTAGAAACTCCACAGAAAGCCCGTTTCTGTAAGTTTACACTTCAAAATATGAGTGGAACAAATAATGGAGGAACATTACAGTTTGCAAATGGACAGGGTTGTATAATTAAATCTGAAATATTCATGCAAATGTTAGATCAGATTAGCCAATTAAAAATTACAGGAACTGGACTTACTAACTTGACTATGAATGTACTGAATAAATACCCTGTGACAAGTGCAGATGATATTATCTTGCAAAACATTGATTTAACAGATCCTGCAATCACTATACTTGATAGTGACATGGAAAAGGATTCGTTTTACTTAGAACTTGTAGCCTCTGGAAGTGTAACTGTACAAAATATCACATTAACAGTTCAAACAAAAAAAATGGATGGTATCGGAGACTTTGGTATTAACCGTTCCGCATTGTCTGGAGGAGATCTATTCCCACTTCATGAAGCAGATTTAGATAGTGATTTACAAACTAAGGTAAATACTGGAGGGTCTGGTACAGCCATTAATCCTTATCCTGTTGGTTCTATTTATTTAAGTGTAACAAATGCGAATCCTACTACCCTCTTTGGTGGAACATGGGAACAACTTAAAAATAAATTCTTATTAGCTGCTGATGATGCCACAACAGGAGCACATGGTGGAGATAGTGGTGGAGAAAAAGACCATACCTTAAGTATAGCTGAAATGCCTATCCACAAGCACGATGTAGATATAGGTACAAAAGCAGCAGTAAATACAGCAACTACAAGCCCAGGTACAAGTACAGATGGTGCACACAGACACGATGCAAAAGTAACTCCCGCAGGAGGATCAGGTTCATTATCAAAAATCTATTCAGGTGCTGCTCCTTACAGTACATTAGGTGATCACATAGTCTCAGGAGGAGAACATGACCATACAGTTAATGCGCACGCTCACCAAGTACCTGCTCACGACCACTCAATCCTAGAATCAAATAAAGGTTCAAATGCAGTACATAACAACATGCCCCCTTATCTAGCAGTTTATATGTGGAAAAGAATAGCATAATATAATATTTTCTTTTTAAATAGCTTTGAGGATGTTCCCCTTAGAAAAGAAGGTTTATAAGCTTTTGGGGGGATTATAAGTATCTTTAGTAGAGATGGGAACATCCTCTTATCAAAGTTATTGGAAGCAGTATAAATCACTTATTAAAATTTTTAATGTGGGGGTTGAGGATGTTCCTTAAAAATAAGATGAAGTTCAACAGTTAGGAGAACATCCTCATAACAATTGTTATTCAATCTAGTATAAAAATTTTTATTCTGTAAATAAAAGGTGAGGACGCTCCCAGAAAAGAATCTATTTTGAATCTGTAGAATTGAAAAACATCCAACTTAGTCCAATAATAATAATTGCAATTGCACCCATACTAAAATAAGAAAAATGAAACTCTTCTACAATTTGAGTAATTAAAAAAGCTATAATCCCTATGATAATAATAACAATGCTAGTATAATAAGATTTCATTATAATCTCCTGAAAATTCATAATTATTTTTTTTAAAGAAAGTGAGGATGCTCCTAAAACGAAAAAGTCTTATCCTAATTTTTTGCAGAACTAGGTTAATTTATTGAGAGATTGGAACATCCTCGAATACAATATGTTTAAATGAACATAAAGATTTTTTTTATTTTTTTATTTTTGACTTAGTGAACACTATGGAGGCATAATAAACGATGAGATTTTTAAAGACAGGAAATCGAGGAAAAGATGTTTTAACCCTGAAAATCTGGTTAAATAAGTTTAAGTTCCGAGACGATGCAGGAAAACCATTGAATACAAACAGCGACCTATTTGATGTTTCAATGAGACAAGCATTAAAACGGTTTCAACGTGCTATACCTATTCCAGACACAGGTAAGTTTGACAAGAAGACACAGAAAGAGTTACCAAATTATAATCCTGACAAACCAATCCAAGGAGTAGGTTATTTCATTAATCCAGAGATAACACCTTTAGATAAAATTGAGTGGTCAGGACTCCGAGCTAAAGGAATTACAGAGGTTTATGTTAGGATTGTAAATGCAAATTACAATCAATTTGGTTCCGATTTAACATCAATTGTCAAAGCAGGATTGAAACCATTTGCGTGGGTTTGGCAGGGATTCAGTTATACAAGTTATCTAACACTCCAAGGATGGAATATGGTTTTAGATATGGAAACCTATGAGATGCCTAAATTTTATGATGAAATTCGAGGGATCCAGAACCTCTGTAAAGCTAATAAAAGAACATTTATTTTATGCACAAAAGCAGATGGATGGGACGGCGATCAAAAGTGGAGTACTCTTCAAGGGTACTGTGATTATCTTATGCCTATGTTGCACTTGCAGGATTACGGTATGACTATCGAATCATTGAGTGAGTATATGCAGAAATACAATAAGCTTTACCCTGGGAAAATTTACCCTGCATTGGAAACCTATAAATCTGATAAAAATGTTGTAGCCAAATCTAATTCTGATTTAATGAGTGAAGTAAACGCTGTTAAAACTTATTGTAAAGGTTTTGCACTGTTCCGGTATGGATTAAGTAATTATTAAAGGTGATATTATGAAACAATTAGAATTTGGAATGTCAGGACAGGATGTTGTAGAACTAAAAACATGGTTAAACTATTTAGGTTTACGAGACGACAAAGGACAAAAACTTAATGTAGCAAGTAATGTGTTCGATGTACCATGCAGACAGGCCGTTAAACGAGGACAACGTAAATGTAAAATAGAATATGATGGTAAATTTGGACCACAAAGTCAAGAAATGTTTAAATCATTGGATCCTAAAAATCCAAAACCAATCCCAAAACCAAGAGGAAAAACACCATTTCACCTTGTTGTAGAACAACACGTAAGATTTACATATAATACCTTTGATGAGTTCTTTAATGGACTTGGTGGAAAAGGGTATTTGTGGTACAATAATGATGTGTATCCCCAAGGTGAAGCTCTTGATAGACTACTAAAGGGATTAGGACTTAATTGTGCTGACATAGCTCAGATATTAAATGCAGTTGGTGAAGATCTAGATAAGGAAATGCACTATGGACACCTTAAATGCCAACAAGGAGGACATATTGTTTCAATCAAAGGACCAATTAAAAACGCAAAAGCTGAAAATAGGATCTATGATGGTGCTAAAAAGATTGACAAAAATAGTGGATTTACAAGTCCGGGCGATTATTGGTGTAAAACAACAGGATACTTCATTAGCTATGATGATCCATGGCTTACAGGCGTAGATGATGGAGTGACCTAAAATGCCAAGAATGGTTATAATGAACTCAGACCTTATCAAAGATAAGGCCGTAGACCTTTCTTTTTACAAGAAGTTGGTAAATATCTAGATTTTTGGCGAGTTCCCTATAAGGCTTATAGCTACGAGGCCACGCCTCACGCATCTTTAATGAATCATGTAAAACTAACCGACGATGTTGTATTCATGCACAACTCATTGATGTGTCCTGGGGCCATCGTTGATGTATGTAAACCATGGTTTCAATCAATTAAAGGAAAACGAAAATATCTCTGGAACTACTACACAAAAACAGAAGACTATGCTTTTGGAGTAGATTATCTCAAAAGATCTGATGACGACAACTTCAGCCCAGTAACATTCAAAGGGTTAAATCAACCAGTACGATATCAGGTACAAAACGGAGCATTCCACATAAACAGTACAATTGACCCAAGAAAAGTAGCAAGAAGATTGGCCATGCTAGCATACGAGAAATGAAAATCACCATAAATCTACATAAAAATCTACATAGGATCTGAATAATTTTCAGGTCCTGCTTTTTTTAATTCCCACATTATCGAATGTTAAATAGTAAGTTATATAGCTATGATAAGATTAATTAGTATTAATTATTGGGGGAAAAATCAATGTCTACTACTAGAATAAGAAAACCAAGAACAGAAAGAGAATATGAAGAAATTATTGATGAGCTTATAACTCAGGGATATAAAATACAAAATAGGGGTACTGCTTCTACAAAACTTATAAAAGCTTCTTATGGGAGTGTTATAGCACATATTATAATATTTGTATTTTTAGGATGGTGGACATTTTTAGTTGCAAATTTAATATATTTGGCTTATAATTATGTTTCCAATTCTGATGAAGTACTTGTAAAACTCACTGAAACAACAGATAGATGTCCTAAATGCCAAGCAGAAATTTTATTACAAGACGTACATTGTTCAAATTGTGGTGCTAAACTAAAATAGTTAATATTAAATTATTTTTTTATTTATTGATAAATTTCAGTAATACTTTATTAGATCCTCACCCACTGTACAGTTGCACCAGGACCCAAAAGATCTTCTCTTCCAGGGAAAATTTACTAAGGAATATTAGATTTATTTTAATAAAATAAAGACTATCATAATGTTACCAAATTTTGTTTATAAAACTTAATTTACACAAATAGTAATACTATTATAAAAAATAATTTCCAAGAAAAATAGAGACAATTAATTAACATTACCCCTATTCTATTAATTTGTAGAAGATTTGATCTATTAATCCATTTTATATTTATCAATATTCAGGTCAATAGATTTAGTTTTATAAATTTTTTTATCAGCTGTTTTAAAAATTCCTGATACTTTTACAATACCCATATGTTCATTTTTAAATGCCAATGTTGCTAAAACTTCTGCACTTATAGAATAAAATACGGCTTGTCCTTCACCTAATATTTGAGGTAATTCCATTTGTTCAATATATTCTGCCATAAAATGGATTTGTTGGCCATTTTCATATGTTACGGATACCATTTTTTCTGAGATAACAATTGACTCATTATTAATACAAATACTTTTGTTTATAATAGGGACCGAACGAAAACTAGGATTATAAACACATAAGACAATTTTTTTATATCCTCATCATCAAACCAAATATCGGGTTCTAATTTACGTCTATTGTTAAAATATGAAGTGAAAATTAAAATAAGTAAACTTATGATTGAA
Organism: Methanobacterium sp. ERen5; assembly: GCA_024167805.1. Lineage (GTDB taxonomy): Archaea > Methanobacteriota > Methanobacteria > Methanobacteriales > Methanobacteriaceae > Methanobacterium_B. The sequence goes on from CP099988.1 coordinate 2,033,673, forward strand.
ATAAATATAGCAATTAAAGAAATTATATTATCTACAAACCATGAAGTTAAAGTCATAAATCCCCATCACCAAATATGTAACAACTAATATATAAAATAGTATTATCATATAGTAAATTATTGAAGCTTAATAATTGAATCTAAGAAAATTTTATTAATAATAAATTTATATTTATTTTATGAATTTTCCTGAATGGTTTAATCAATTTTATTGGTGGGCTATTTTAACACTGATTATTTTATCCATAACAATTTGCAAAATTTTCACTGTTGGTTTAACTACTTCTCTGGATCTTTTAATGGTTTTAATATTATTTGCATTACTTTTAGTACCTATTTTTGATGAAATGGTGTTTTTTGGATTCAAATTTAAAAAAGAAATTGATTCCCTTAAAACTGATTTAACTTCACAAATTATTAATTTAAGGTCAGATATCCAAATGAATGTTAATCAGAATAGTATTATAAACGTTGGCCAAGTACCCTCAGATCAAGAATTACCAAAAATTGAGAAAAAAATTAACAACACTATTGAAAATAACCCTGCATATACTGAATTTGAGAATGAAACAGGAAGCTTAATCACCGAAGTTTCAGATGATATTAAATTTTTATTTACAATTCGTTATTTGATAGAAAAAGAAATAAGAGAAATTTACCAGTTAACTTCATTTGTAGAAGACAGTAGACATAATTCAATAAAAATATTAAAAGAACTTAAACAAAATGAAATTATTCCACCATATCTTGCTAATGCAATAAGAGAAGTTATCACAGTATGTAATCCTGCTATTCATGGAGAAGATGTTTCAAAAGTACAAATTAATTTTGTTAAAGAATTAGCACCTAAAATAATTCATTTATTAAGAATTTATAAAAATAAATATGAATAATTAAAATATAGTTTAACTATCAATTTATTCTTTGCCATATTTACGCATAAACAAATTCACACCCTCTAACATTAAAGAGATGCGTTTTCTATCCTCAACTTCATTCCATTGCCCATGAGCAGCATGATTTCTTAAACCACCCCAAGAAGTTATATCTTTCATATCTTGTTTACTAATCAAATCATTTTCTTTTAGCACCTTTCCATAACTATCAATACTTGGATTTTTATTAATTAAACACAACTCTGTTTCTTCCACCCAGTTCCTTAGAAATTCTTCTAGTGAAGCACCGATGATAACAGTTGGTGCTGCAGGATGTACTTTATTATCATTTAGCAATTTATTAGCTTGATCAAGGAAATCAGAAACAATATCAATTTGTGCTTGTCTTTCTAAAGAAATACCTTCTAAAAGTCCACTATTTATATAATTAATAAAGGAATTTAGGATTGGGATAATTTTATTCTTTATATTATCCTCATAATCTCCAAATTTAATTAATTTTGCTTGTTCATAGAATGTACTCTCCTTTCCAACATGAATCCTTAAGAATTCAATAGCTTCTGGGAGACCTTCTTTAGCATTTTCTTGAGTATTTACTTTAATTCTTTCTGCTTGTCTAACTAACTCTTTAACATCCATTTAATCACCATTAGTTGTAAATACATTATCGTATTGAATTTTACCTGAATTTGTTGATCAAATAAGTTAAGCACTTTACAATTATATTTTAAACAAAGCCAAATGACCGAATTTATAATTTTCAAATAATAATAATAGCTATTACCAAATTTTAATAATTCTTATGGTCCATATTTGCATTTACCTGCTCATATCCTACGGGCCAGGTCATAGGATATTCTAAGGCCACTATGGAATCTTGGTTAATGGAATAAGTAGTGATAACGGTGTTTATATTGTAAGCCGGGATAAATGATCTGATTAATTTCAGATCCCCTATTATTGAATAATAGCATTATTATTCGGAGTTGATCGGATTTTGGTTTAGTTTGGATTTAATTAGATATGTTATAATGCTCCCAATTGTTGATATGATCCCGCTTACGATAACAAAATACAAGAAAATTACTATTAAAACTTCTACTAATTGACCTTCATTAAGGCCAGATGATGGAGGATTTAGTATGGTTAATGTTAGAGCCATCAGCGAGATAATAATGCCTCCTAAAAACCCTGCAAGTAATCCATTGACTGCAGTATTATGTAGATTATCTTGAACCAAATAACCTGTTATTATTCCTCCAATAAAAAAGGCTGAAAAACCTATAGATTTTAATCCAATATTTGTTAGGAGTATGTACAACAATACAGCAGAAACAATTCCGATAACAATAAACTTCCAATTAATATTCAAATTAACCACACTCTCCCAATTTTAATAATATATTGCAAAATGTAAGATTAAGAATAATAATACCCCATCACCCACTTTGTAACAACTAATATATAAAATAGTATTATTATGTGGTTTTTAGATATTCCTAATTATAAACGATCAATGATGCAAAATCTTATAAATGATGTAATTTTACATCATAAATAATGTAAAAAAACTTTCCCAATTAGTTATAGGTTTATCCAAATATATATCTTTATAAAAAGATATATAATGTAATATTGTACTGTAAAAGATTTATTGTACAATTATATTCCTTATAAACTCAAGGGGTGATATTATGGAACTGAGTGGAAAGGATTATCTAATTTTGTTATTAGGAGCAAATAAATATACTCCAATTAGGGGCAAGTTAGCATTACAAAAAGAAATGTTTTTAATGTCACAGGAATTAGATAAAACTGGTCAATTAAATGATCAATTGAAATTTGAGGGTTATCATTATGGACCCTATAGTAGAACTCTTGAAAAATGGTTGAAAGACCTTGAAAATGACCATATTATTAAATCTAGTTCAGAAGATACTAAAGTCTATGAATTGACAAATGAAGGAAAAATAAGATTCAAGGATATACTAAATTATCTTAATGAATCTAAAAATGACAATATATTCCATAATATCCATAAATTGAAAATTGGCTCTGAAAAGTTAGGATACAAAGGATTATTAAGGTATGTTTATTTTACTTATCCGGATTTTATCAAAAAATCTAAAATTAAAAATGAAGTTTTAGGTGGGAACTAATTGGATTCAAATATAATATCATTAATTCCCCCTATAGCAATTGTGTATAATATTTGTTTGGCTATTCTTCCCGGAATATTATTATCAATATTTGGAGATTTTAATATTCCTAAAGATATGGTTGAATTTAAAAAATTGTATGAAAATAAAATTGATAGAATTGAACAACATAAACTTGGAGACGTTTCGAATAATTTCGAAAATGCTGTAGGAACTAGCACTAATCAGAATAATACTGCTGAAGAAGATGATAACTATTTAATGCAACTTGGACATTATAAAACATTATTTTCAACATTAAACGAATATAATCTAAAACAATTGGAACATGTTCAAGTATTAAAAAACTATGAATGTGTGAAACACTATCAAGATAACTTTTACAAATTTTGGATGTTTACTCTATTTTTAGCTGTTTGTACTACGATTATAATCATTTTAAACAGTTGGTTAATATATTTATTAGTAATAGTATTGTTTCCGTTTATTGAAGCTTTGAGATGTCTTTATAAATCAAAAAGTACTCAAAAACACATAAAAAAATGTGTTAATTCCATTGAAGAAGATTATAAACAAGCAACATTCCTAACTTTTGAATAAGGGGATTTCATGAAAATAAAAAAATAAACTTAAATAATGTGGATGATATGGGATCTAGAGCCATATCCATTAAAACTTCAGAAGGAATAATAGAAACACCTACAAGAAGTTTATCTGCATCTGAATTAATGAAACTTAAAGGTATACGTAATGAATCTGAAATACCAGCGTCTCCATTTGATGTAGCAGATGAACCATTTCCTTGGCAGATATATGAAGGTACCATTAAATATGATAGAAATACTGTTGATAATATGTTAAATTCATCTAATGGACTTTCGGATAAAAAATCAACTATTAATTCTAAAATCAGTCCGGTTAACAGTTTATTAGGAGAGGGAGAATCAAAAAAGTTATTAAAAATGATATACCCAAAAGTGAAAGCTGATGATACATACACTGTGCAAGAAATAGGAATGTTGGCAGAAATACAATATGAATCTAATGTAGATATAATAGTACTTCCTGAGATCAAAGCAGGTTGCAAAGCAGATCAATTTAAAAATTCAATAAAAGAAGTTAGTAAATTATTGGATAATTTGGGCAATAAAAAACCAATAATGCCTGTTGTTCATATAAATTGTGGATACCATGAATTTGAAAATAAAATAAATTACATATATGATAGTGGGTTTGGTATGGCAGGAATAATTTGTCATACCTATCATGTAAAAGCAGGGTTACATGTTCTCAGAGGCAAAATTCGAGAGCTTGAGAATTTTTGGATCCATGGTTTTGGAGCATGGAGAACTCGACGTAATTCCCAATTATATAATCCTCACGCTGCTCAAGTATGGGGTATAGATTCTGTTGGAATAGGAGCTCAAGGAGGGGGAAGAAAGAAGAAGGATAATGATACTCAAGAAGCTATTTCTCAAAATGAAATACTTAGAGGTTATAATAGTGAAGATTGGGGAATGCATAGAGTAAATCCAACAGGAATAGAAGATGTTTTGTGCGATTGTGAAGGTTGCAAACATTATCATAGTTCCCTTAAAATAAAACAAAATGCTCTAGATGTACATGAAGCACTAAAATCTCATGAACAAAGTGTCATTGCAAGAGAAAGGATAATTGAAGGTTCATATAAAGATTTTATTAAAGGAAAAAAACAAATAAAAGATTATTATGAGAATGAAATAGGAGATATTAACCAAAGTAGACTCAATGGATTTTAATTGAATTTATTATTTTGTTTGGATACTATTTAAATCAAAAAGGGAATGTCTGCTGTATTGGAACTTTTTCCTTAATTGTAACTGGTTTTGTTTTAACCACTGTAGGTGCATCATATAGAAATGCGTCAAGATAGGTTTGCTGTGGCCTTTCTGCTAATAACATGTTCATATTCTTATCAAGTATGTGTACACGTTCCATTATTTTAGGCCAGTAACTCATTAATTTCCACGTCTCAGTAGGATCCAATTTCAAAGCAATATCATTAACATAATTAACCTGGTTTATCATGGATCTGTAAACCCAACTAAACTCTTCTCTGGTAAAAACAATTACCTCTTCATTTTGCTCAAATTTATCAGGATTGGTTATATCTACAAATCGGCCCTTTGTTGTACCTTCACTAAATCTCATTTTCATCACGTCCAAGTACAATTTTTGATATTTTAGTTTAACTTGTTTGAGCTAGAGTGCAGGTGAGAAATAATTAAAATTAAATCATATACAGTGTTGTAATTAATTCTGATTATCTTAATTACAGTGTTTACTTACTGGGGATTTAAATCCAGTTACATATAAAATCTAAGCTTCATAATCTCTGTCTAATGGGAATTTCAATAGGTTCTAAATTAGAAAAAGGTACCATATCTTTTACAGTGAAAACAAGTGAATGAGAAGTTTAAAGAACCAGGAAAAGTAGCAAAGGATGGAAATAGATTGTATTCTGTTTCCAATTATTTTTATTTTACATCTAATATTTCCAATGCACCGATGATTTTGCCCTGAATATTTTTAATCAGAGAAGCACTGAAATTGAGTATGATCCCGTTGTAAACCTTTGGAATATAATCCTCTGCACTGCAGGAATCATCAGATATATCAATTTTTCCAGAGTATAGTTTATGCATCATCTGAAACTTACTATCCATTAACAAATCTGCCATGCAAGGTCTTTTACTATCATAAAATGATTGCCAATGATTATTAGTCCCAATTATCTCATTTATAGGTGTTCCACTCAATTTTTCCATGGCTTTATTCCAAAATACTACTTCATGTTCGTTGTTTATAAAGAATAGTGGTAATGGTGTTTCCTGTATTATTCCTTCCATTTTAGTTATTTTGTCATGTTTTTTAAGGGCCATATCAATGGTTAATGTTAGCTCCTGCTCATCGTAGGGTTTGAGTATATAACCGTAGGGATCAGTATCTTGGGCCCTTTCAATCAAGGACTTATTCTTGTAGGCAGTTAAAAAAATAATAGGTATGCTCAAATTTTTAATTTGTGAAGCGGCATGGATACCATCCATGTCACCTTTCAATGAAATATCCATTAATATGAGATCTGGAAGTAACTCTTTAGCAAATCGTATTGCATCTTCTCCAGTTGAAACGGTAAATGGAACCTCATAACCAACGGCATTTAAAACACGTTGAATATCTAAGGATATTATTTTATCATCTTCAACAACTAAAATTTTAGTATCTGACATATTATCAAATCTCAAATAATTTATCAAAAATCCCCAATATTTTTAGTCCATAAAATATAATACAATACAATACTTAATTTAATTTGACAATGTTATAAACTTTGTTGAATAATCTGCAAAAAATATTAAATATATCATGATTTTTGTTAGGAATATATAAAACAAATTTCAGTATTGTATCAAAGGTTTACATAATATTATTGCTTAAAGTAATCTTCTTTTTATTAATTATTTTTAAATTTAACCATTGTTCAATGTTTATTGTTGTTTTATAGAATGTTAACTAACAAATAAACTGATAAACACATTATATTTTATCATAACCATTATAACCTCTATATAAAAATCGCATTAGGTAAATATATATAAATTAAAACTCTATATTAATTATATGAAAGTATTAGATTGTGAATCATTTCATACTACTTTATTATCACTTGAATCTATAACTCAAGTAAAACAAGAGAATATCCTGAGTTTTTTGAATAATTTTGATATGGATGATTTTTATTATAGAAACCCTCTCTATGGATCTGGAGATGAGTTACTTTTACTAAAATTTAAGAATGAATTTGACCCTGTAACTAGTTATGATCAATCAAACTGGTTTCATTTAACTAGATTATATAAAAATGATGATTTTAAAGCAGGAATTCTCCCTTTAGTAGATGTGGTCGAGGATAAATGGGATAAACTTTACAGTTTAATTTCAGACAAAATATCAATAGAGGAATGGGCAGATTTTAGAAGAAACATGGAAATGGGTACATTAGGACCTCATTCAAACTTGTACAAATTTCGCATGTCTAGCACAGATTTTAAAGGACCATATGCTATTTCAATAAAGGAAACTGCCTTTTTTCGGATCAAATTAGAAATCATGATTATCTTGCGGTGCCTGAAATTATAAAGGACATATGTTTCTGCTTCGAACAGACATATGGATACGATCTTTTCAAGGAGTACACAAAAAATTCTGAACCCTGTATTGTCAAGTTCAAAGCAGAATATTCCCATCCTAATCTTATAGGAAAGGTGCTTTTCTACCTCTATCAAAGGGTACATGAAAAAGAGTTAAATTCTAATTGTAAATCCAATTACAATGCTAATGGAAATAAAATACCTCCAGAAGATATTTTAAAGGTCGAATATTTGAACATGGGTACTAAACTTGATGGTTCAGCTGTTTAATCGAAGATTTAAAATTGATAATAACAATACAAATGATCGTGGTTTGCTTGTTCAGTAAACCATGAGTACATTGGATGAATGCAACTGACATTATTTTTTAGATATATTTTTTCTTACTTTTTTTAATGCAATGATTATTTGCACATTTTGAACTGCAGTTAAATTTACCCATGGATCAAATTTTTGATGTTTTTAATCGTTGACATGTTTAACAAGTTCATAGTGGGATGCGGATCGATATGTATTTATTATCAGTTGGTATAATTCAAGTTTATACTGGATGTCTCTTCGTAAATGATGATCCATATCTAAAATTTTTTTAGAATTAACAGAGGGGGTTTAAAATAACGATTGAAGAAAATTATAGAACTAAACTATCAATTTTTAGTTTGTTGTTTATTGGAATCTTGATGACTTTTTCTTTTAGTATTAACTTTGTGAGTGCAACTAACCCATCAACTATCTACGTAAGCACACACGGAAACGATAGTTGGACCGGTTTAAATTCTACATGGATTGGTGGTACAAACGGACCGAAGGCAACAATAAAAAACGCAACAGGTACAGTGAATGTTAATGGAATGATAAAATTAGCTAATGGAATCTACAAAGAGAACAACATAAACATCAACACAAATATAAGTATTGTGGGGGAAAATCAAGCTAAAACCCTAATAAATGGAACCAATTCCGGATTGATATTCCATATCACATCGGGTGTTGAGGTACTTCTCAAAAATTTAACATTTAGCAACTGTAACGAAACTGAGGGTGGTGTAGTTAACAATCAAGGCTTGTTGAAGGTTGATAATTGTACTTTTACAGATAACACAGCTCAGTACGGTGGTGCTATCAACAATAATTATGCTACCTTAAATTTGAATCACTGCACCTTCTTAGGTAACATAGCTCGAGGTGGTGGTGCCCTCTACAACATGTACGGCAACATGAACATAAATGACACTACTTTCACAAATAACACCGCATATCAAAATTGGGGCGGTGCTATTTGGAGTACAGGAAACACAACCACAAGTGTGAATATAACCCAGACCAGTTTTAATTACAATACAGCAAAGGATTGTGTAGGTGGTGCTATTTTCAATGGTGCTACAATGAACATGTACAAATGTAATTTCTTAGGCAACTTTGCATCTTCTGGTGGGGGTGCAATAGGAAATTTTGGTAATTTGAATGTTACCAGTTGTAATTTCATGAACAATTCAGGATCATTTGGTGGGGCCATAGAAAATCATGCTAGGTGTGCTGTAACAGGGTCTAACATCATAGATAACAAAGACAAAACTTATCTTTCGTATGGTGGTGTTGGTGGTGCTATCTATAATGAAGGTACCAATGGCCTTCTAACTCTTCGTTTTAATCGCATATTTGGAAACAGTGGCGCTTATCAATCTTACTCTATTTACAACAGTGATGGAACAATAGATGCATCTCTTAATTGGTGGGGATCTAACGATAATCCCTTAAAATATACAAATCCTAACTGCATTACTCTTAATTCATGGTTAATTCTAAATGTAACACCAAACCCAGTTACAATTGGTAACAATGCAAAATCTACCATAACAGCCTTACTCACGGACAATCATGGTAACCCTGTAAGTGACTATTTACCCGATGGAATACCAGTATCCTTTACCACAACTTTAGGGGCGATTGTTGATGACCATTTGACCATGATAAATGGCGTTGCATACACCACATTGTACAGTGGAGTTAAATTTGGTGTGGCCACTGTTACAACTAGATTGGACTATCAAACTGTTACCACATTATTGGAAATCAAAGACATAATCCCTCCAAAAGTACTTCCTAACCCATTACCGGGAATTTACAACACTAAAAAAACTGTGTATTTGATATTGAACGAACCTGGTAAAATATATTATACATTGAACGGTACAATACCAATGAATACTAGTACTGAGTACGATGGACCCATCACTATAAAAAATACCACTGTAATAAAATACTTCGCAATAGATTCAGCAGGTAACCAATCCAGAGTTTTCATTGCAACCTACACCATTGATATAGTACCTCCGAGTGCATGTTCCAACGTTCAAAATGGAACTTACAACACCAACAAAATCGTTAATCTAACAATGACAAAAAATGGAACTATTTACTACACTTTAAATGGTAAAACACCTACAACAATTAGCATTAAGTACAACGGACCCATTACCATCAAATCCACAACAACACTAAAATATCAGGTGGTGGATATGGCCGGTAACAAATCCCCGATCTACACCAACATCTACAAAATTGATAAGACAGCACCTAAAGTGGAATCAACCACACCAACTAAAAATACTAAGAACGTATCCTTAACTGCACCCATAACCATTAAATTCAGTGAAAAGATTGTAAAAAGTGTTAATTTCACAAATATTTACATCAAAAACCTGAAAACAGGTAAAATCGCTAAATCAACAATAACAAGTATAAATGGAAACACATTAACACTTAAAATGACCAAGAGCAGACTGAGTCTAAATAACTACCAAATAGTCATCCCAACAGGTTCGGTTAAAGACACAGTGGGCAACAACAACAGTAAATACCTGCTAAACTTCAAAACCAGCAAATATTAAAATCCACTACATTTCTTTTTTTGATAAAAAGTTGCATTTACCGGTTGTTGCTTGGAACTAACTAAATGATCTGGTTAAAAAAATTTAATAGTATTTCAGTCTTTTTTGTTCCAATCTTTGTTGGTCTATTTTTACTGATTAATTTGTTCAATTGAAACCAATTTAAGATGTGTTTGGAATGCGGCTTCCTCATATCCGGGTGGGTAACATGTTACCAAAGTTAGTTCGTAGTTACCAGGGGCAAATTGAATTGGATTGGTTTTGTAGTCACTTTTAATATCAGCGTTACTTTCAACTTGATAGATGTAGTTCCTTTGTGTCAAATAATCCGTAATTATTACTTTATCTCCTGTGTTGAGGAGGTTAATATTGGCAAATGGTGCGGAATATCTTGTATGGTGACCTAATAATCCTATAGTGCCGTTTTGCCCTGTGAAGAAACTATCAGGATAGTGATAAACTGATCCATAATAATTAACCCCATCTTGACGGATGTCCCAAGTTACATTTTGTGTGGGGATGGTAATTTGACCCCAAATTGGGGTTGATGGTAATGAACTGTCTTTTATTGTTAAGTTTTTTGTAACAGCTTGAATTTCTGGGCTTTTATAATTTAAGTTTTTGTCTGTTGTTGTGTAAATTATGCTGTACATAGCATTGTTTTTATTGATCCAGATTTCAGTGCGCTGATAGGTTTTATCGCTATCATTAAATTGATATATATTTTCATCAGCCTTTGTACCATTAAGATCTATAGTTTTATGGGATACAAATTTAATTCCTGATTGATCACCAGGTCCTGTGATGGTGAAATTTTCAAATGGTTTGTACTTTGATACAATATTCCACCTATGGACTGTTACATTTAAATTTGCATTTGGATCACTAAATGCAACTATTTCTGAGGTTCTTGATTTATTTACAATCTGCCAGCTGTCAGGGTAATCGAATGACACTTCGTCCTTTTCAAAATGATTTGTTTTGATTTGTTTTCCAGAAAACACAACTGTTGTAAATGCTACTCCCACTACAACAATTGCTAAAATGATTAAAATATGTTTGAATTGAATATTCATGAAAAATGTCTCCAATACATGTTAATTTATCTACAAATTTTAAGAATTAGATTTATATCAAAAAACGTCCTTTAATTTTTCTTTTAAATTTGAGAATTTTTGTATAATTTTTATAACTCCAAATTATTCATCATAGTATAACTAGTTTGTTTATAATAAATTTTAAACTATAATTATTAACTAACAAAATCAATAATATTGGATGAATATCAAATTAAAGAACTGATTGGTAGTTGCTGTAGGTTGGAGAAATTTTATCACCATCACATTTTTATTATTAACTTAATAACTTATTAATTTAATAATCTCATTAGTTGTTAAGTTGTTAAGTTGTTAAGTTGTTAAGTTGTTAAGTTGTTAAGTTGTTAAGTTGTTAAGTTGTTAAGTTGTTAAGTTGTTAAGTTGTTAAGTTGTTAAGTTGTTAAGTTGTAAAAAAGAGTTAATGGTTTTTTAAACCATTTTAACGTAATTTTTCATCGGTTTTGCACTTTCCATCCAGTACTGTTACCAATCTTTCGGCCATGTTGCCTACATATGGTTCGTGGGTTACCATGACAAGGGTAACATTTTCTTGGGTGTGTAATTCCTTGAGTAGATTTAGTATGACCTCTCCTGTTTTTGAATCAAGTGATCCTGTTGGTTCGTCAGCTAGGATTATTGATGGATGGTTGACAAGTGCCCTTGCAATTGCAACACGTTGCCTTTCTCCACCTGATAACTTGGTTGGTTTTTGTTCGATCTTCTTTTCAAGGTTTACAGACTTCAATAATTCCAAGGCCCTTTCTCTCATTTCTGATGAATTAGCATTGGTTTCGTACATCGGAATTTCAACGTTTTCAATCACAGATAGGTTTGGGATGAGGTTGTGCATCTGAAATACAAATCCAATTTCCTGGGACCGGAACTGATTTAATTTTTTGGTTTTCATCAGATCTATGCCTGCAACCTTAATTATTCCTTCATCTGCGGTGTCTAAAGCTCCGATCATGTTTAGTAGTGTTGATTTACCCGCACCTGATGGTCCCATTATTGATATGAATTCTCCCTTTTTAACTGTGAGGTCAATGCCATTCAGGGCTTTTATATTTCCATGGTCGTAACTTTTCTTCAGATTCTTGATTTCAATTACGTTTTCGGTATTATTCATAACGCAGTGCCTCCGTTGGGGATAATCTGCTTGCTCTGTAAGCAGGATATAAACCTCCTATCACTCCTACAAGGAATGCGACTAGGAATGCTCTTGCAAATATGTCCAGTGCAAATGATGGTTTAATTATTCCCGATACTGATGGACTGTATGTCAGTAGTATCTCCACTCCAACAACGGCTATTATGGTACCAACCACAAATGCTATTAAGGTCAGTACAATTGATTCTCCAAGTATCATGCCTAATATTCGTTTATCTGTCCAGCCAACAGCCTTCAATACTCCAATTTCCCTTGTTCTTTCGTATACCGACATTATCATGGTGTTTATAACTCCCACAGCACCTATGAATATGGCAAGTAATGAAATTGCCCAAGAGGCAGTATCAATAAATCCTAATCCCTGATTTATTCTGCCTGCTGTGGCTTCAGCTGTTGTTGTTGTTAGTTGATTAGGATAAGAAGATTCAATGTTCTGGCTCACTGTTGTTACATTTGCATTGTCCGTTACTTTAACTAGGATTGCACTGATCTTGTTGTCGTTGCTTGTTAAGTTTTGTAATGTTGATAGTGGCATGTAGATTCCAGCATCTGTGATGAAACTTCCTGTTTCGAATGTTCCAGTTATTTTAAAGTCTTTACCGTAGAGGTTAATGGTGTTTCCAACTGTGAGGTTTTGATCCTGGGCAAATGTTTTACCTATTATTATCTCATCGGTGCTCCCGTTGTTAAATGCTGAACCATTCACATTATCAATACCTACTAAGCTCAACTTTCCAGAATCTATACCTGTTATGGATATAGAACCTCCTGGTCCGAAACTACTTTGAGAGCTGTTCGAACCCAAAGAACTTGCACTGCTAGATGTGTTTGTTGCCCTTAAAATTCCCGCAGTATCTTTAACACCGTTAGTTGAAAGCAGATCGTTTACTAATGATTCATTCAAAGTTCCCCCTGAACCGAAACTGTTGGACCCTGTTTGAAGGGCAGTTATTTCCGCTGCTCCTGCCTTCAATGTACTTTGTGTTGAAGATTTAAGGCCGCCTGTAACCATCCCCAGTGCTACTATTACCATTATACCAATTGCTATCCCAACAATAGCAAGGGCACTTCTTGTTTTGTTTCTGAATGGATTTTTTACCACCAGCGATAAAAATGACATAGTCTTTTTCTCTTTTAAAATCTTTTAAAATATTTATGCACAAATTATGCACAAATTTAGAATCTCATTCAACTGATCAACCTAATTTTTGTACAATCAACTAATTTTTTCCCATTTTTTTTGATTTAAATTTAAATAAAATCAATACCATGCAATTTAATATTATGTTTTTGATGGAATTTAAAATATTATTGTGTTAATAAATTGAATAATTTCTTTGATACACCTAATAGAATTCAATTGTCTCTGAAGGATTTGATAGATAAATTTTATTGAATGGACAGTTTTTACTGAAATAGTTTTTAAGAAGGTATTTCTTATTTATATTAAGAGTTACGTTTTAGAATTAGTAAAACTAGGATATTAGAAATTTTTCGTGAATTATATCACAAAGAATTACTTTAATTATAATGTGGTGTGATGTTTATAGATATTTTATATACCAATGGCTTCTATATTGATTAATATTCAATGGCACATCAAATAATGATTTCAATTGTAGAAGAAAATTATTTAACAGATATTTCCTAGTTGATATTAAAGATTAACAGATGAATTATTCTGTGGAATAATGGTAATGGAAGGTAGTTATGATTACAGAAGAGGACAACGAGCAAATCCCAACTAAAAATTATACTCTTTCTTTCCAAAGGGCTGGAATATTGGCAGTTTTGTTTTTATTATTATACGTTGGGTTATGGTTTGGTTTAGGATTTAACCACAACACACAAGCAGTTATTTCTTTTTTCATGGTTTCTATATCTTATCTAACAGTTACCATCATCTTGTATTTCACAACAAAGTCAATAAGATCGTCAGAAAAACGATTGAAGGCAGCATGGGGATTTTTAACGTGCGCAGTATTAGTTTCCCTTTTAGGTAATTTGTTTTGGGTTTTATGCGTTTTAACCAATCAAAATCCAACCACATCATTTGCTGAAGTTATGTACGTGTTGTTTTACCCGTTTTTTTAGTGGGAGTACTTCTTTTTCCATCTTCTAAAAAAACTCAGATTCAACAGTTGAAACATTACTTCGATCTCATCATCATAATTTTCTCTTTCATATTGATGTTTTGGATATATCTACTGGCACCAGGTTTTAAAAATTTCAGTGGAAACATTATCAACCTTATAATAATGTTGTCCTACGTTATTGGAGGCCTTGCACTGGTGTTGGCAATGTTTGATCTGTTGCTTAATAGGCTCAAAGATGATATGCATGGTCCTGTGGTGTTGTTGCTTTCAAGCACCCTAATCCTTTTAATAACCAACAGTATTTACATCTACCAGTTCATTCATAACTCCTATTTTTCCGGTGATCCTTCTGACATAGGTTGGATTATGGGATACTTACTCATTGGACTTGCTGGAGTGTCCCAATTAAATAATCAGAAAATTAGATTGGATATTCTGATTGAAGTTTCGTCTAACATCTACAGAAATTATTCATTCACTTCTTACCTTGCTGTTGCCGGTGTTTCAGTGGGTTATTTGTCCTTAATATGGGCATACAATGCCCACAGTTCAGATTTATATTTTTTAGAATGGGGAGTTGGTGTTCTGATAATTTTGGTTGTTGCTCGTCAATTCGTTTCTATAAATGAAAATAAGAACCTCTATAAACAGGCACAAACTGAAATTGCGTTGAGAAAAGAAATTTCTAAGAATTTAACAGATTCCGAATTGGCATATCGTACCATATTTGAGAATACAGGTACTGCAACAGTTATTATAGATGAAGATGGTATCATTGCTCTTTCTAATACAGAATTTGAGAAGTTGTCAGGTTATAAAAAAGAGGATATTGAAGATAAAAAATCTTGGAAAGAATTTGTAGTTGAGGATGATCTAGAAACCATGCTCAAAAACAATCGGAATAGGATACTTGAAAAGGAACCAGATCCTCAAAACTATGAATTCCGATTAAAGAGTAAGAATGGGGAAATAAAAAATGTTTACATTGTGGCAGTTTTAATTCCACGTTCTAATTCCAGTTTAATATCGTTACTGGATATTACAGATCAGAAGAATGCTGAGCATGAAATTAAAAGATCGTTGCATGAAAAGGAAATACTTCTCAAGGAAATACATCACAGGGTAAAAAACAATTTAACTGTTATATCAAGTCTTCTTAACCTGCAGTCAAGGTACATAAAGGATAAGGATGATCTGAAAATGTTCATGGAAAGTCAGAGTAGGGCTAAATCCATGGCAATTATCCATCAAAAACTATACTCCTCTTCGGATCTTAAACACATAGATTTTGACGATTATATTAAAACACTTGCAAGGGATATTTTCGATGTTTATGTTCAAAATCCTTCAGAAATAAACATGTTCTTTGATGTGGAAGATATTAAACTGGATATCAACACTTCCATACCTCTGGGACTCATCTTAAATGAACTATTAACCAATACACTGAAATATGCATTTCCCCAGAATGAATTTGGGGGTTCTAAAAACTTTGATGGTAAAGTCACCGTTAAACTTCACAGGATAGATGAGGGATACAGGTTAGTTGTTGAGGATAATGGTGTGGGTTTACCAGATGACTTTGACATGGATAACAATAGTTCACTGGGTATACAACTTATTAACACATTAACACAGCAGATAGATGGACATGTGAGTTACTGTAGAGACAATGGAACCAGATTCATAATAGACTTTAAAGACAGACTGTACTGATGAGTTTAAAACTACTATTCTTTTTGATAGAGTTTATTCTAATTTGAAAAAGAGGAAATAAAAAGGAAAAATAAGGGTTTTTCTTTAATTAATTTCTATTTTGATCTTGTCTTCTTTAACTTTGGGCAGTTCTATTGTTAACACAGAATCTTCAAATTTTGCAGAAACTTTTTTAACTTCTATTAGTTCTGGAAGTTTTATTTTCCTATTTACTTCGCCGTAGTTTCTCTCTTTTTTGATAAATTCTGCATCTTCTGGATAATCTTCAAATTTAGCTGTAATTTCAACCAAATCTTCGGTTATATGGACAGATACGTCTTCTTTAAACACTCCTGGAAGGTCTGCTTTGATAATAAAGGATTCTGGGCTGCTTATTACATCGGTGAGTGGCTTTTCTCCGGTTGTATAATCAGAAAGTGTTTTGCCTAATTCATCCTGTTTACCCTTTAGAGAGTTGATGAAATCATTTATTTTACTTTCAGCTTGTTTTCGGGTTTTTTCACTATTTTCCTTTAATTCTGTTTTTTTCTCAGAAGCTTCATCCTTTATAGCTGCGGTTTTGGTGCTGGTATCTTTTTTAATTTTGGATGTTTTCATAAGGGCTTTGTCCTTTGCTTCGAGTGTTTTGTCGAGGGCTTTATCCTTAGCATCTAAAGTTTTTTCTAATGCTCCTTTTTTAACTTCTATGGCTTTTTCTTTAGTTTTTGAAGTTTTATCCATGATATCACCTTTTATATCTTCAGTTTTCTCCTTTAGATCATTTGTCCCTGTTTTTTGTAGGGATCTTTTATTCAATGCATCTGATTGGACTTTTTTTCTGCCATACGAATCACCTCATAATTTTCTCCATTTCTATTTTATGTTATTTTGTTGAAATTAAGTTTACTATTTAATTATTACATAAATTGAGTTGGTTTCAATAGATTTGTTGGGAATGATACCTCCTAATTGTTTTTATTTACATTTGGTTATTTTAAGATAGGTTTATATGGGGGTATGTAATAAGTTAATATATCAAATTTTTATATATAAAAAATTTATATATTAAATTTTACAATTCATGGAGAAAACCAAATGAAACCAATGGTTAAAGGAATTAAAAATTATTTTTCAGACAAAAAAAAACAGGATCGTACATATCATAGCAGGAGTTTCTGGTTTAGTGGCCAGTGTATTTAGTTTAATGGGATTTTACGATAGAATACTACTATTTGGCGTTGCGATTTGTTTCAACGTAGTTAGAATGAGGATGATCCCGTGATGAGTGGGATTTTTGAATTGAATTGTAACGGGGATACAGTAATGAGATTTTAAGAGGGGTTCGTTGTTCTTTAATTGATCTAATTTTTTGTTATTCGGTTAAATGGATTATATATTAAAAATTAAACAATAAATTAAAATTTGACTATGTTTAGGGTGAAATTTTGTAATAATTTAAATTCTTAATGGTATCTTTTGTATTTTGTTCAATTAATTTTCAATAACATGTACAGAGTGGTATTCATTATATTGGTTTATCAAATTTTACCATGAATTTTTCTTGAATCTGTGGGGTTTTGTATTTGTCAATACTAATTTTGGCAACAATTTTTTCATTTCTTCAATCAGCTTAATATTTATTTAAACAAGATTAATATGCTGATTTAAGGCTGTTTTTTTGAACGTGTTTTATTTACATATTTTTAAAGTCTGATTAATTGTTTATGGATATATTTGGATGATTAAATCTTTTTTGTTGGTTATCCGATCTGTTGTGGGTATCCAAAAGTTTATAAAGAATGAGAGACAAGAACAGTATTGTCGGAAGACGGAAGCATACTTCCGAGTATTTACAAAAATACGATTAAAAAATTTAAATTCAAAAACAAAAATTTAGAGGTTTATTATGGTAAGAAAAATTGCGATTTATGGAAAAGGTGGAATTGGAAAATCTACAACTACTCAAAACACAGCATCAGCCATGGCTCATTTCCATGGAAAAAAGGTTATGATTCACGGATGCGACCCTAAAGCAGACAGTACAAGAATGATACTTAGGGGTAAAATGCAAACCACCATGATGGACACACTTAGGGAAGAAGGCGAAGAAGCATGTATGAACCTGGACAATGTTATGTCAACAGGTTTTGAAGGAATAAAATGTGTTGAATCTGGAGGTCCAGAACCAGGTGTAGGATGTGCTGGTCGTGGTGTAATAACAGCTATCACACTCATGGAACAACTTAAAGTCTACGATGATAACGATTTTGTTTTCTTCGATGTTCTAGGTGACGTTGTTTGTGGAGGTTTTGCAATGCCTATCAGGGATGGTAAAGCTGAAGAGATATACGTTGTAGCATCTGGAGAAATGATGGCACTTTACGCAGCAAACAACCTGTGTAAAGGTATGGTAAAATATGCTAACCAGAGTGGAGTGAGACTTGGAGGAATCATCTGTAACAGCCGTAACGTGGACGGTGAAAAGGAACTTCTGGAAGAATTCTGTAAAAAAATTGGAACTCAACTAATCTACTTCGTACCAAGGGACAACATGGTGCAAAAGGCAGAGTTCAACAAAAAAACAGTTGTTGACTTCGATGCTGAATGTAACCAAGCACACGAATACGAAGCATTGGCTGGAAAAATTATCAACAATGAAAACTTCGTGATTCCAAAACCAATGTCCATGGACGAACTGGAAGAAATGGTACTACAGTACGGTTTAACTGACTAAAATATAACTACAAAAAAATTAACATGAACCGAAAATTGGTAAAGATACAGTTTATACCACTTTAAATCCAGTAACATAAGATTCAAGGAAACCATCCTCTAGCAGGAATGAATCATGTTGCTAAAACCAACAAGATCCCTGAAAGGGGTTTGTTGTTCCTTTATTTCATCCAATTTTCATCATTTTTTTTAGATTTTTTCAGGTGAATATCTACTACCACACGATATGCATAAACATGATCATCAATTGTGTTAGTTTATAAGCTAGTAAAAAAATCAACAAAAAAACAATATATTGAAGGAGTGAATATAATGCCATATCATACATTTAAATGCAGTAAATGCATTCCTGAAAGGACAAGGCATGCTGTCATCAAAGGACATGGTGAAGATATAACATCGTGCTTACCTTTGGGTTACCTGAACACCATACCAGGATCAATATCTGAGCGGGGATGTGCATTTTGTGGTGCGAAACACGTTATTGGTACGCCAATGAAGGATGTGATCCACCTCTGCCACGGTCCTGTGGGCTGTACCTATGACACATGGCAAACTAAGAGGTATATCAGTGATAATGATAATTTTCAGTTTAAATATACCTTTGCAACGGATATGAAAGAAAAACACATAGTTTTTGGTTCAGAAAAACTATTGAAGGAAAGTATCATAGAGGCCTTCAAGGCCTTTCCAGAAATCAAAAGGATGGCAATTTACCAAACATGTGCCTCTGCACTAATAGGTGATGACATGGATGCTGTGGCACAGGAAGTTATGAATGAAATGCCCGATGTTGATATCTTTGTTTGCAACTCTCCAGGATTTGCAGGACCTAGCCAATCAGGTGGCCATCATAAAATTAACATAGCCTGGGTTAACCAGAAGGTTGGAACAGTCGAACCCAAGATTACCAGTGACTATGTAATAAACTACGTGGGAGAATACAACATTCAGGGCGACCAAGAGGTTATGGCGGATTACTTCAAACGAATGGGAATCCAGGTACTTTCAACCTTCACAGGAAATGGATCCTACGATGATCTAAGAAGTATGCACAAGGCAGATCTCAATGTGCTTGAATGTGCCAGATCTGCAGAGTACATCTGTAACGAATTAAGGGTAAGGTATGGAACTCCAAGAATGGATATTGATGGATTTGGATTCAAACCACTTTCAGAATCACTGTTAAAGGTAGGACTGTTCTTTGGTCTCGAGGATAAAGCTCAAAAGATCATAGAAGAAGAAACTGCCAGATGGAAACCAGAACTCGATTGGTACGCCAGAAGATTGAAGGGAGTTAAAGTATGCCTGTGGCCCGGTGGTTCAAAACTATGGCATTGGGCCAATGTGATTCACGAAGAAATGGGTGTTGAAGTTGTATCATTGTACACAAAATTTGGCCATCAAGGAGACATGGAAAAGGGCATAGCAAGGTGTGGTGAAGGAGCACTGGCCATTGATGATCCAAACGAACTTGAAGGTATCGAAGCAATGATGGAACTCCAACCTGATGTTATATTCACAGGTGTGCGGCCTGGTGAAGTTGCCAAAAAACTCCGAGTCCAATATCTAAATGCCCATGCATATCACAACGGACCTTACAAAGGATACGAAGGATGGGTAAGATTTGCTCGTGACATTTACAACGCAGTTTATTCTCCAATCCACCAACTTTCAGGCCTTGACATCAGTAAGGATGAAATAGACATGAACACAGGCTTTGTGACTAAAAATATAATATCCGATGCTAAAATTGATAAAGAAGCATCAATCACCAATAATGAAAGGGAATACACGGGAAAATATGATTGTGTAACACATCTTCGAGATAAAACTTACTAACAAAATTATTTACAAGAATCTTGACTGGGAGAATTATAATGGACGAAATTCAACAGAAAAAAGTAGAACAACTGGTCAACTACATCATGAAATGGTCATTGTGGCAGTTTAATTCTCGTGAATGGGATAGGGAGAAACAGAACGAAGAAATACTTACAAAAACTATGCAATTGCTTTGTGATGAACCAGTGGAAAATGAAACCCCTGAAGACAGGTACTACTGGAGTGAAGCCATGGTACTCTCAAGTGACTTTAAAACCAACTTCGAATGGATTTCACAGATGAACAAAACAGAGATAAAAACACTTATGGACGACCTTAAAAATCGTATTGATTATTTAACAATAACTGGATCTTTAAATGCAGAACTAAAAGTTAATCGTTACTAAAACGGAGGTATTATCATTTCTTGCGAATTGAAAAAAAGGAAAGATCCGGTATCATCAACCCAATATTCACATGCCAACCTGCGGGTGCACAGTACGTTAGTATCGGTGTGGAAGATTGTATTGGAATTGTACACGGAGGACAAGGTTGTGTAATGTTTGTACGTCTGCTATTTGCACAGCATTTTAAAGAAAATTTTTTACTAGCATCTTCTTCACTTCACGAAGACACAGCAGTACTCGGAGCAACCCACCGTATTGAAGAAGCAGTAGATGTGCTCTTGATGAGATATCCTGAAGTTAAGGTGGTACCAATCATCTCAACCTGTTCAACAGAAATAATAGGGGACGATGTTGAAGGAGTAATCAGAAAACTGGAAAATGGTCTATTAAAAGAGAAATACGCTGACCGTGAAGTCCACCTAATATCCATAAGTACCCCAAGTTTCAAGGGCAGTATGGTTAGCGGTTACGATATTGCAGTCAGGGATTTCGTGAGGGAATTTGCAACAAAAAAGGAGCCCAACGAAAAAATTAATCTCATAACTGGATGGGTCAATCCAGGGGACGTGACCGCACTTAAACATCTTCTAATGGAGATGAATGTGGATGCAAATGTTTTGTTCGAAACTGAATCATTTGACTCACCCCTCATGCCCAAGGGTGATGCAGTGTCGTATGGAGGAACAACCATCAAGGATCTTGAATCCACTGGAGATGCAATTGGAACCATAGTACTAAACAGATACGAAGGTAAACTTGCTGCAGACTTTCTTGAAACAGAATTTGAAATCCCATCAATAATTGGCCCGACACCCATAGGCATACGTAACACCGATGCATTCCTAAACAACCTGAAGAAGATGACTGGAAAACCAATACCAGAACCCCTTGTTAGGGAGAGGGGTGTAGCCATAGATGCACTAACAGATCTTGTTCACATGTTCTTTGCAGACAAGAAAGTTGCAATCTTCGGAAACCCAGATCTTGTCATAGGATTGGCAGAATTTTGTATAGATCTTGAAATGAAACCAGTTTTACTCTTACTTGGAGATGATAATGTAAACTACTCCAAAGATCCTAGAATAAAAGAATTTGAGGAAAAAGTAGAATTTGAAATGGAGATCATTGAAAATGCAGATCTATGGGATCTTGAGGAACGCATCAAGAATGGGGATGTTGAACTTGATCTAATAATTGGACATTCCAAAGGACGTTTCATTGCAATAGATAATGACATACCCATGCTTCGTGTGGGATTCCCAGTCTACGATCGCGCAGGTTACTACAGACATCCAATAGTAGGATATGCCGGTGCAACCTGGCTTGCAGATGAAATGGCAAATGTACTTTTCACGGATATGGAGTACAAAAAGAACAAGGAATGGATTTTGAATGTATGGTAACCAACCAAATACGAAGCATATTCTGATCAAGCATTTCAAGAGACAACCAGAGGATCACCCAGTAAATTAGACAATATAGTAAGTTAAAGATCGTGTACTGCAACTATCCTCAGATTTTCTTTTAATCATTTATTTTAAGATTTAATAATATTTATTTGAAGTAAATAAAAAACCAGATACATACAGAATATATTTAGTTTAAAGTTTACACGAGGTAAAATAAACAATGAGACTCCATTACTTACAACATGTGCCGTTTGAAAATCCTGGAAGCATACTTAGCTGGGCAACTCTGAACAACGTTGAAGTAACTAAAACCCTCATGTTTCAGGATGAAGATCTTCCTGAACATGATGATTATGACTGGTTGGTGGTTATGGGAGGGCCCATGAACATCTACGATCATGAAAATTATCCATGGCTCGTGAAAGAAAAGTCATTCATAAAAACTGCCATAGACTCTGATAAATTAGTTATAGGTCTTTGTTTAGGTGGACAGTTAATAGCTGATGTAATTGGTGGTGAGGTGACTAAAAATTCCCATCTGGAAATAGGATGGTTTCCATTACATTTCAAAGCTCAAGCAAAATCATCCTCAGTTTTCTCCTTTTTACCAGAGGAACCCACAGTTTTTCATTGGCACGGAGATACATTCAGTAAATTACCTGAAAATACCGAACTCATAGCAAAAAGTGATGCATGTGAAAATCAGGCTTTCATATACAAAGAAAGGGTGTTTGGATTTCAATTTCACCTGGAAACAACTGAACAAATTATCAATGATCTTGTTGTGAACTGTGCAGATGAAATGATACCAGGTCCCTATGTACAATCAAAAAATGAACTCCTAAACAATGAAAACATAAAACAAACCAATGAATGGATGGATATCTTCCTAAACAAATTATTGGAACGGGAAAGTAGGTGATGAAAGATGAATAAGATGAGGTATGTTCAAAGGGAATGCAGTGACAAAGAAAAAATTAACGATTTTTTAACATCTTCCAGGGTAGGGGTGCTTGGAATGAATGATGAAAACTTACCCTATGCAGTTCCATTGAACTACGTATGGTACCATGATTCAGTTTTTTTTCATGGAGCAGGATCCGGTAGAAAAGAGCTGATACTCTCTAAAGAACCCGAGGTATGTTTCACAGTTTTTGAGGAATTTGGAACTGTGTTGGATCCCATGCCATGCCATGCAGACACATCCTACATGAGTGTCATGCTGTTTGGACAGATTCAAAGGGTAAAGTACTTTGAAGAGTCTGCAACCATCTTGAATCAACTGGTGGAAAAGTACACTCCAGGTTACTACAAGAAGGGATTGTCTGCCAAGATGATGGAGAAGTACCGTTCAAATTTGGATGGAAATCCCACGTCAGTCTACAGATTAAAACCAACTGATATCACAGCCAAGGAAAATGTTGTGGCTGAAGATGAACTGTTTAAATCTGGAGATCACATATGAGTTCCAAATTTTGAGTTGTTAAACTACTACTACTGCAAAACTTTATATTCTAGAAAACCAATATTAAAGTAACAAAAGTTAACTAAAATTAATTGGTTAAGATTACAAGTTTACAGATATATACAGCAGTTAAATGATATTAAGGAGAGATAAAACATGTTAGAACACACCTACAAATACCAAAATTATCTGAGAAACAATTCACCACGTTTGGGTCCATTCTATACGGCGTTTGTAGTTGCCCTGGAACAACAAATTGAAATATTAGACAAATCCATGGGATATACAGCTCCAATCAAATCAAATATAAATGAAATGGCTCCAATGAGTTATTAAGATTTTTTATATACTTTTTTTAATTTTCAAAGCAATTCGCTGCAGATATATTTCTACTGTAAAACTCAGTTGCACTGTATATAAGATTTAAATCTTGCAAACTATTTCTACAGTATAATTTCATTTTACATATTAATTTCTCTATTGAACATAGAACTACTGTCTCAAGATGAACAGATTAATAATGATTTGCACAAACTTTGATCCAATAATTAACCCAATTAATAGCTTGCTTTTAAATTGATTATTTATATTCCATGGAGATCATTAATTACATATAATTAAACGCATATAATGACACTGCATACTAAAAAAATGAGATGATAAAATGATAATCGAAATAATAATCGTACTCATATTAATTGTAATAGTTGTGGCAGTAATATGGCTCTACAACGGATTAGTAAACCTCAGAAATAGAGTAAAAAATGCATGGTCACAGATTGATGTGCAGTTGAAACGAAGAACAGATCTTATTCCTAACCTTGTTGAAACTGTTAAGGGATACGCATCCCATGAAAAGGGCGTGTTTGAAAACGTTACAAAGGCCAGATCCAGCCTAATGAATGCTAGCGGAGTTCAAGAAAGTGCTGAAGCAAATAATCAATTAACAGGTGCATTAAAAAGCTTGTTTGCTGTTGCAGAAAACTATCCAGATCTTAAGGCTAGCCAGAACTTCAGAGAACTACAGGCCCAGTTAACAGAAACTGAAGATAAGATTGCTTACTCCAGACAGTTCTATAACGACACAGTCCTCAGGTACAACAACAAGGTGCAAATGTTCCCAAGTAACATTTTAGCATCACTTTTCAAATTCAAAGAAGCAGAATTTTTCGAAATGGCTGAAAGCGAAAGAGCTGTTCCAGAAGTCAAATTTTAGGTGATGGAATGGATAAAAAAATTTGTCTTTCTATAATTCTTTTTTTCACTGTCCATGTTGGCAGGCAGCGGAGCAGTATTTGCTGCGAGCGATAACAGCTACACCATTCCACTCATAAATCAAGATATCTACCTTCAAAACGATGGAACCATCCATGTTGTGGAGAAGATCCACTACACATTCGATGGAACTTTCCACGGAATTAACAGGTATATACCATTAAACGGTTCACAACAGCTGACAAATGTTAATGTAACCACAGATGGTGCCTACAACAGTTTTCAGATTCTGGATGTGAATTCCACAAAGGACATTAAGGTTTATTTATATTCTGATGCAGCCAAAACCCAGCCAATTAATGGCGGGAATGTAACCGTTACAATTTCCTACGATCTCTTTAATGTCATGAAGTTTTACAATGATGTGGCAGAGTTGCACTACATGCTGGTGCCTAATAAGTGGCAAGTTGACATAGGTCAGGTTGTTGCAAACATACACACAAGTTCCAGTCAAGGAGTTCAATACTGGTTAAATCCTCCCTACTACAATAAGAGTGCAGCTTGGCAGGGCAACACCTTGACAGTCACGAGCGATACAATTCCATCGGGCCAGTACTACGAGATAAGAATGGCAATTCCAAGGGATCAGTTTGCTGCCAACCCTTCACATGGACTTATAATCAATCAGAATGGATTAGCTCAGATGCAGCAGCTACAAAATGACTACCAGAATTCTTTGAATTTCAGAACCAATCTATATTATTTACTGTCAGTTCTCATGTTCCTGGCACTCTTTGTACCAATATTCATATACTTCAGATATGGAAGGGAACCAAAGATAGATTATCAGGCAGAGTATGAAAGGGACATTCCCACAGATGATCCTCCTGCAATGGTGAATGCCATATGTGGACCTGGATTTTCCAAGAAGATCGGAGAACCAGATATGGATGGTTTCAAGGCAACCATAATGGACCTCATAAACAGAAAGTATCTAATAATGGAAAACGAACCTTTAGAAGAAAAATCTTTGGATAAGGAAGGATACGGCCTTGTAGGTTCGATGTATTTGAGGTACAACGTTCAGAAAGATTCATCTGAGTTGAAAGGTTTTGAAAAGAATGTTATCAACTTTTTAACAGAGTACGAGGATGATGATGGTTTGATATCGTTGGATGCCATTTCAGATAATTTGAGTGTTCGCGAATCTGCCAGATCCTTTAGAAACACCTACCTCGACTGGAAGGATAACCTTCGAAACACGTTATTGAATGACAACGAACTTGACAAATTCTTCAACAAGAAGGGAGATTCGTATCTAAAACTCTTTGGAGTTTTAGCACTTATTGCTGCCGTAATAGTGTTCTTCTTCAGTATTATGGACGATATACCTGCAGCAGACTTCTCATTGTTTTTGTCAATTGTTTTAGGGGTTGTGGCAATAATCAGCTTAATTCTACCCCAGAAGGTTGGGGGTCAGTGGACAACCTACGGTGAAGAATACGATGCAAAGTGGCATAACTTCAAGAAGTATATCCAAGACTTCAGTTTGATGAAAGAGTACCCTCCAGAATCTATAGTGATATGGAACAAGTACCTTGTATATGCAACTGCTCTTGGTGCTGCTGATGCAGTTCGAAAAGCCATGGAACTCAACGTCCCTCAAGATGACCTAAACGGTAGTGATCTGTACATGTTCCATTATTATGGCGGATACTTGCTTCTGAACTCGGCATTTGATACTGGAATGAGCACAGCAACGGCATCTTCATCAAACGGTGGAGATTTCGGAGGAGTTGGTGACATTGGAGGAGGATTTGGTGGTGGAGGTGGAGGTGACGCCTTCTAAAACCAATTTCCATTTTTTTATTCCTTTTTTTTTTTAGATAGTAAGGTTTTTTTGAAATAATGTACAAATCAGTTACTAGGTTCTCCATTAGTATATTGGAGGAGGGATTTGTAGAGTGGAAGATCAATATTTTGATGTTTATAGAGATATGGTGGAGTACGTGCTTGATAAATTTCAAGTAGCTGTACCGAACTACAAGATAATGTTCTTATCTGACAGGGAATTTGATGTTTTTAACTACGAATGTGATATTGTTCGAAGCTTCTACTACGTAATAACACAGGAGAAACAGTTTGGATTTAACAGGTATAAGAACATGTACCTGGACATGGTAACCAAGGAGTATGGTGAATTTTTTTATCAGAGTGAAGAAGATATTTTGGCATCTTTAATACATATAAACAAGGTTTACAACACATTGGAACCAGTTCATAATGCACTACAAATTTTAAATGAAAATGATGCCACAAACAAGGATGTTTCATTTCTACACAACTTGATCACCACCAACATAGATCAGGACTACTTGATCATTCTGAGGAAAACCCGTCATGAAAATCTGTGCAATGGTTTGAACGATGATAACAACATATTTTTTGATGTGGTACACGAAGCACTTCATATTATTGAGCATGAAACTCAACATTCAAAATGGAAGTTCTGGACTAAAAAACGAATGAATTCTAATGAAATGGACAGCATCACCAAGGAAATTTTCAGTGAATGGAACATAAAACTTTAAAATAAATAATGTAAAGGGTATTTTAGTTTTTAGATGAGTGGTACAGGGAACTTGAAAAATTTCATGGCTGCTTTAATCATTTTAAATTCCGTCAATGCAGAAACGATTGTTGGAGCAGTGTCTCGTTCAACTTCCATTGTTATGGTGCTAATATTATATTTAAATGCTTCATTCCTTACCATACCTGTTTCTAGTGGTTGGACTCTGCTAACACAACCTGATGTTGATGTGATATACTTGGCCCATTTAACTTCCTGGGAATTGGAGGTGCCAGTGTTAACATTTAAAAGTCCCTTAGATGTTACTTCTCCTCCTGAGTGCACATCCAGAAGGTAATTTACACCATTTTTGTGTGCGAATTGTATTATGTTCCAACCTGGAGAACCAGCTATGTTGGCAATTCTGTTGGGGTCGTGACCATGGTAAAATCTGGTATTTTTTGCTGTGTCAATGGGAATATCGAATGGTATAACATAAAGGGTACCATTGATGGATTTATCCTTGATATACTCCAAATATTTCATTATTGCTATGTTTGCTTCGGTTTCATTTCCATGAATACCTGCCGATATCAATACCTTTGGCCCATTTCCATTTCCAAATTTAAGCATCACTGATCCAGATTTTTCCAAATTAAAAATGGTCTTGGCAAAACTGGTCTTTGGAATGTACCTGTTTATATCAGGATTTTTCAGAACATCTCCACCCACATTTTTGTCGAAGATTATGTAAGTTGGACCCATGACTTTTAAGCTGGATGAGTAGCCTTTGTTGTTATTTTTGTTGGATTCAACAATACTGTTGGTTGCATCTGCAGATGCCATGAGTAAATAAGAGCCCAGGGGCATGTTTGTTGGAATGTAGAGCAGGGTATTTTGGGTGTTGGACGAACCATTTTTAAGTCCGCTGATGTACCTTTTTCCAAGCAGGTAGCTGTTTGATGTTTTATGGGTTTTAAGGTAGTAGTTTACCCAAAAACCTCCTGCTGAACCATTGCCAGAGTTGGTGATGGTGTTTGTAACAGCTATGTTACAACCCCTTACTATGGAACCATGCACAACCACGTTTGTAACTTTTAGGTCTGCTTTTAATGTTTTATTGTTAGACTGAGAGTTAATTTCTGTTGCAGAAACTTCACCTGCCACAATGAATGGAGTTAATATTAAAATTAAAGCCATAATTACAATTTTTTTCATAATATTTCACCAAAGTATGCCGTATCTAAAAAATAAATTTCACAAAATTCCCCAGTATTTACAATTAGTTTGTGGTTTTAACTTTATAATGGGAGTTTTATGATGTAATGTTGGTTTTAATTTGATCAAACTACTCTTAAAATTAATGGGGAAAACTATATATGCTAGTAATTACAATATATTAATAGGTAAAATTGGGTTGTTGTTCTTTTTTTCACAATATATTCAATTTTTTTAATGAATTTTTTTAATTGATTCATAATAAAATTGAGGTTGAGTTATTTATTTCATTAGTTTGGATTGAGTTAATATTATTTAATATGGTATCATTTAGTTTAAAAAATTAATCCAAAATAATTTACTCTTACCCACTTAAAAAAATTTAGGCCAATGAATAAATGAAGGGATTAAAGTCTTCGTTTATTTATGGAAAAAGGAGGAATAGCTTAATGTTTAAAGATCCTTTAGTTAGGGAAATTTTAATGGATATCACCAACGATGGTGAAAGCAGTGTACCTATTATTGAATGTATAATGAATGGAAAAACATTCGATGAGGAAATTGCTGAAGAAACTGATATTCGTTTGAACACAGTTCGAAAAATACTTTACAAACTCCATGATGCTGGTGTGGCGAATTATAAGCGAAGTAGGGATCCTGAAACCAACTGGTACATATACAGCTGGAAGTTTGAAGAGGACAAGATATCAGAGATCATATCCAAGAAATTTGAAAAGTACTCTGAGGACATCGAAAAGTCACTGGAATACGAAGAAGAAAATATGTTCTTCATATGCAAGGCCAACGGTCACAGATACTTGTTTGAGGAAGCTTCAGAAAACAATTTCGTATGTCCTGAATGTCAAAACACCCTGGAATATCAGGATAACTCCACAATCATACAAGAGCTTAAACACATGCTTAAAACCAACCAAAAATCATAGGATTTGTTTAGGGGTTAATCAATGAATGGATGATCCATCATTCTTTTTCATTATTAAATAAATGGGTTTCTTATTAAATAAGTTGAAACACTTTTTTAAATTCATTTTTAGTGCTTAAAATTCATTTAATATCATATTTAAATCCTATACTAATTTTTCAGTAAGCGATGTTCCATATTTTTTTCTTCAAGAGTATTAAGAATTAAATTGATAAAATTAGTTTTTTAATAAAAAATCAAGTTTAGATCAACAGTTTTTTTGCTGGTACTTTTGATACAATTTTAAATAAGGCTAATAATTTGTTGGTCACTTTAAAACAAAATACACTGGTTCCCATCAAAATTTTTCACTTTAAACGGATATTCATATTTATCAGCCTTATTGAGTTTATAGGGTTTACTATTCAGCTTTTTTGTCAAACTATGGTTAAATATTTCTTTTTTTGGTTTAAAGAACGATTTTAAGGTTTTATGGCATGGGCTCATAATACAACTTTATTAAATACGAATTATTAAGTTTTATTTTTTTAAATTAGTTTTATTATGGAATTATTTGGGTAAAATAAGATTTATTAAGGCTTTTTAATCATATGATTAGAATAACTCTTTAAAATACTTTATTTGCTTTATAAGCCGTTTATTATCGTTTTTTTTATAATTTTAAATCGTAATGTTTATATATTATTTTGAAGTTACAATGAGTTAGATCATATAATCTCTAATATTCTTTGATTTTATGACCGGAGGCGGTATAATTAATAGAAAATCGATATCTATTTTGTTACTGCTTTTGACAATTGCCATTCCATTAAATGTGGATGCAATTTCAGCTGCAGCAACAAGTCAAATCAATACAGATCAGAAAACAAGTCAATCTGTTACAAACAACTACATCCAAAACACCACAACCAAAACCAGTAACACAGCGAACACAAACAAAAGTCAGGTTTCAACAACAAAAAACACTACTACAAAAAATTACGCAGCAGCAGGCACGGTGAAAACTGTTTCATCTACTAAAACAACTTCACTGAGTTTTAAAAACATAGTGGCTGCTTCTAACAGTGTTAAAAATTTCATCAACACCAACAAACGATTGCCAGGCTACGTAACAATTTCTGGTGTGAAAATTACCATGCCGCAGATGCTTTACTACCTTTCACAAGCAATAGTAAAGATTAAAAGTGGTTCTAAAACTAGTTCTACACTAATTACTGTTAAAGCTCCCACTGCAAACTACACAGAAACAGTGAAAGCAGGAAATTTAAACAAAAATCAATATTTATCTGAGGCATCTTCTGTCTACAATTATATATTGAAAAATAAAATGGCTCCTTCCACAATAAGTAGTTCACTTGGAAAGATCCGTTATGAATCTGCTATTTTCTCGTTTTCTAAGGTTGTCAGTTTCTACGGAACCAACAACAGATTACCAAACTTCGTTGCTGTTGTGCCATTGGTAAAATCTACAGTAAAACCTAGCCCCGGCACCAGTACGAATGGTTCGTCAAGTGGTTACGTGGAAAATGTAGTTCCAACAAGTCTGAAAAGCTATTTGCTACCTACAGCTAATTGCCAGTCAGATAATTCCAAGATAAAAACTTTGGCAGCATCCATAACCAAGGGACTCAATACCCCTATTCAGAGGGCTACTGCTATATACAATTGGGTAAGGGATCATGTGTCTTACTCATTCTACTATGACACTCAGAAGGGTGCTCTTGGTACATTAAATGCAAGAACTGCAAACTGTGTTGACACAGCACATCTTGTTGTTGCACTCGAAAGAGCTGCAGGGTTTGCTGCTCAATATGAACATGTAACTGCTCAGTTCTCAAGTGGAACTTGGTATGGACATGTAATTGCATTGGTATATGTGAATGGTGCATGGAATAAAGCAGATGGAACAAGTTACAGGAACTCCTTTGGAGTTGTAAATAACTGGAACACCAACACAGCTAAAGTACATGGTAAATACAGGGAACTTCCATTTTAATTGAATGGATTCCAACTTTAACTTTTTTATTTTTAAAATGATTGTTATTCTAGAAACTGTAATTTTGATGACGAAATTTGAATGAATAATAATGTGCATATTATTATTACTTTTTTAATGGCATAAGATCAATCGTAGTATTCTGTCGAAATCAAACTTTATTATTGAAGATCTAACAATTGCCTTGTGAACATTATTAAGTTATTTAGTTACTAATTTATGATGTTAAGAAGTTATGATTTAATAACTTATGACCTTAATAAGTTATGCTGTTTTTAAGTTATGATCTTAAGATCTAAATAATAACATTTCGTAGAATCAACAGATACGATAAATTGGAGATTTCTAAATATTTCCAAAATTGCTAAGTCTAAAACCTAAAATTTCTTTGTTTAAATAGGACTGATAACTTAGAAAAGTAATGTTCCACTTGTATTAATGGGAAAATATTAATGGGTTCTTCAGTTTAATTGATGGTGTGATTGTTAAATACTGTTATGATGGGACAGATGTAGATGGATGAGTTCAATTATGTGCGAATCTTAAAATTTGAATCTTAAAAAAAATTTGAAGTATTTAATTGAGCGAAAATTTTTTAATAGTTTCACCCGTTTTAATAGGATCTAATGAGATGAGTTAATCGAACTTATTTGGATGTTGTTGGTTCTGTTGGATTCCTTGATTGTTATTTGTGGATCAATGTACGATACAACTTTGTAGCCACTACCATAGGATTTTTTCAACGTAAACTGAATGCTGTGGGATACACTCTTACCTGAACTTAAACCATCAAAATATTTACGGCCTACATATGAACCTAATCCTGTTTGTCCATTCTTTTTAATGTAATAATTAACATAAAAACTGTCTGTTTTAGTGTTTCCCCTGTTTTTAACTGTGTTTGAAACTAGCAATTTCTTGTTTTGGATGGTTGCATTCAACCTGGAACTCAAGAGGTCTTTGAATGGATGTGTGATCTGTGTTTTATTGCTACTTTTTTTGTAATTGTTGTTTTCATTGGATTCAGCATTGGTTTCGTCAGAATCTACGTAGGCAGCTATGTTGTAGTTACCCGGTGATATTTTTGAGGGTAGTGTCACGGTTTTTTTCACGTACCTAATCGAGTTTCCAGCAAGACTGGAGATGAATGACTTACCCAGGTAAATGAGTTTGTTGGTTGGGTCGTGTTTCAAATAGAAACTCACATAAAAGCCACTTGCGGTTGCTTTTGCAGTGTTTTTTATCACAGCTGTGGTGCTGATGGTGTGGCCTATTAATCCAATTTTAGGATTGATCACGGTGGTAACAGTTAAATCTGGTTGGAATGGATTTTTGGATCGATCACTGTTGTACCAGGCTTCTGCAGCAGCTTCATTGTATTTTGTAGTTTCACTGGCTTTGGGAAAGGTTCCTAACCAATTTCCAATGAATGATGAGTAACCATGGGTGTTTCTCCAAATAGTGGTGTTTTTATAAACTGTACTTTTGGTTATTGGATCATAGTTTAATTTATTGGCTTCTTTAAAGTTTTTAGCCCCGTTTATAAGGTCTTTAACAAAATCTGCCCCTATCCAGGATGTTGCATAATAATTTGCACCAGTTCCGGTGAACATCCTTGCAAAGTTGTAAACAGTTACTGTGGGGTTTGCAACTTCTTTGTTATCAACCCAGCCTGTTGAAAAACAGGATTGAAGTATCAAAACAGGTATGTTGGCTTTAATTGGAGCACTGAACAACTTGCCATTCCAACCTTCCCTCATTTTATTTCCAATTCCCCAGATAAAATCGTTTGAACCCACTAGGGCAAATGGCGCACTGGCACTTCCACCATTTGAATTGTAGTTCCCTGATTTGTAACCACCATGACCTGCATATATGATGGCATCTGCACCATACATTCCCTTTAGAATATTTTTGGCGGTAGCATTATTTCTGTAAACTTCATAAACTTGATATCCTTTGGATTTAAGAAGACTCGCAACGCTCTTAGTCTCAGAGTAAGCATCTGGAATATCACTGTTGGAATCTCCGATGATGAGTATGTGGGCCGATGAAAAGGGCAGAAAACAAAGGACAAATGAAAATGATAACATTGTGATGAGGGCAATTTTAAGCCAGTTTTTAGAATTCAAAATATTACATCCGTTGGTTTTATGATATTTCTAGTATTAGTACTGTATTCAAACTGTTTTCACATTTATTTAAAGATCAAAATAGGAATGGTGATTCTAGTCACCCGAAATATGGTGTAAATAAAACCTAAATTTTGTACCCACTCAAATTACATTTTTATTGCGAACCATCCATTTTTTACCAGATTCAAAATCTCTTGAACTTGTTCTATTTAAGGCTATTTTTACTTTTAAAAAATGGAAGGTGGATGAATTTTATATCTTCAATCCATAGGCCGCTATAATCTCTTTGAAAGTTGCTATTGGAATCTGCATAGTTCCGAAGCTTACATAGTTTGGAAGTCTGTTATTTTTGGTGAGAAATGCTTGAACTCTGCCTATGCCTTCTTTCATTTGGTCTGTTGTGAGTGGACTCACTGTGAAACTGCTTGAATAACTGTTTAAAGTTTTTCCAGAGGATGAAACCACTGTTCCACTTGCTATAGAAAGGATGTATTTAACACCGATTGAAAGTAGGGGATGTGATAGAGTGATAGTGCTTCCTGAGACAGATGTTGTGAGGGGTACAGATGTTCCTGTGCTGGTTTTTAAGTTGATGGTACTGTTGGCTAATTTTACTGATTCGGTGTATTTTACAGTTATCTTCTTGTTGGCTGCAACATTAACAGCACCATTTGACGGGCTTACAGATGAAACAGCAAAAATTTGTTGGACTTTATTCACATGAGCGGACCATAAAACCATTTTAGCAAGTAAACTTGTGTTGGTTGGTTGTAACTCTGGATGAGGTCCGCTTAAAACAGTCCTCCCACTACCATAATAATCTCCAACTATGGCTTTTAATCCCTTGTGGCCTGTTTTGTTGTCTACGTAGTATGCAAATGTGACTGTGTTACCTCCACGGGTATACATTGCAGGGCCGTTGTAATGTGCAAGTGTTAGGGTTTTGCTTGCTCCCAGTAATGATGGCAAAGATGTGCTTGTTTTCACAAGAAGGTTTCCTTCATGACTAATATGGTGGGAGTACACATGGGGTGCCAGTCCCCAACCATAATAAAGGCCCTTAACATACTTAGATCCTGAATAGGCACCTGCACAGATACCAACATATCCGTGGCTGCTTGAAACAAATTTTTTTATGGCATTGCCGTTCACATTTTTAATGTAGTTCAAACCGCTTGTACCTCCGGGCATTACAAGCACATTGTAACCTGCCAAGGTTTTTGAATTAATGGTACGTGTTGTACCACAACTGAACTTGTAACCCGGTACAAGATTCTTGCTGTTAGAGTAGTGCAATCCATTTATAACCCCTGAAACACAGCTATTTATGGATCCTCTTCCACTGTATATCAAAACCTTAATTGTCTTGACTTTAGTTGTTGAAACAGTTGCTTTAGCTGCTGAAGTAGTTGTTTTACTGGTTGATACTGTTTGGGGAATATTTTTGGTTGAAAGAGTGTTAATGCTTGTACTGTTAGAATTCAAATTTACATTTGCTGCTGAAGCACTTAAAACACTTAAACTTACTGTCAATCCAAATATTAACAGTAAAATAACTAAATATTTTTTAATAAATAACTCCCTCCACTTGATGCAATGAAACGCTTAAACTCAAATTCGGTCCAGTGTATATCGACCGATAATAGTTTTAATAATTTTAATTCTTAAGTTGAAAATCTTAAAAAAATACTGATATTAGTTTATCTTTTTCTGTTTTTTTAAAGGTTTTGATTACAAAAAACGAAAAAAACCAGTAGTTATGTTACAATGTTTAATATTTGTAACATTAACCAAAAAATTACTTTAAACTTACAAATTAAATATTAATATTACTCAGGGGATGTTTATGAGATTTATAGTTAAGTATCTATGGGGATGTTCAAGTGACAATGTTGGGAATGACAAAAAAGCAATTTTTAAAACGGAGTAAAGAATGTTTAGATGCCCAAGGTATTCATGTGCTTAACATAAGTGAGCTCATTGATTTGGAACTATCAGGTAAAATCAATGAAAGAGATTCCTATGAAAGAATAAGAGCAATTATGAAGGATATTGACTCAATATTTACATGTTACGAAAGATTAAACCCTCCTTCTGACTGTTATGATACCAAATCAAAAATTCTAACCTCGATCATTCTTCTACAAGAAACAGCAGCAGCATTTTATGAATACATCTTAAAAATTATAAAATATAAAACCAAAGACAGTTCCAAACTTGAAAAAGTATATCTACTTTTAAATAAATTTAGAGAGGCTTTTAAACCATTAAATAACTCATTTAACACCCTTTTATAAGACTGAAGCAAGGCTCATGTCACTTGGTCAGATTCTGTAGCAAGTGCAAGATTTGCTTGAACAAAAACCCTAATAATTTATATGAATTAAATAATAACTATTAATAAATAAATTCATAACTCGAGGTTGTTATGGATTTATAAGTTTTCAAAGAAACGGAAAAAATTAATAGCAATTGTTAGGGGTTAAAAAGATGCATAATAAATTGGGTATGGTTATTATAACTATAATTTTAGCTTTTGTCATGTGTGGAGCTGCCTCTGCAGCCACATTAAAGACCAATCATGCAGTATCTACTAAAACAAATACAGTAAATAGTTTGGCTTATGATCAAGATCATGCTGCCATAGATGGATCAAGAATTGTTTGGCAGCAAACTGATTCATCGGGTCATTCATCAATTTACTACAAAAATGTTGCAACAGGTTATACTGGAAAGGTTTTTAACTCGAATCAGAACCAGTTTTCACCTGCAATTTCAGGAACCTGTGTAGTATGGTCTCAAAATAAAACAAAGGGAATTTTTGCAGTTTACTATAAGAATATGACCACAGGATACTGTACAGGAGTAATGAGTTCCACATTTAGTCAGTATGCTCCATCAATATCTGGTAAAAACGTGGTGTGGGTTCAAAATGACACTTCCGGAAATTTTTCTGTGTACTACAAAAATTTTTCAACAGGTAAATATGGAAAGGTTTCAAAGAATTCACAAGTAGTATCCGAACCTTCCATCAGTGGCTCAAGAGTTGTTTGGAGCCAAATAAATGCATCATCAAAACACGCAGTTGTTTATGAAAAGAATTTTTCAACTGGCTTCTATGGACAATTATCCTCATCTACCCAGGACCAATTAAATCCAGTTATAAGTGGTTCAAAGGTTGTTTGGATGCAAATATCTGGCAAATTAGGTGTACTTTACATGAAAAACCTTTCATCCGGCAAGATCACCAAGGTTAACCCTTCATCAAACATTCAATACAACCCTGCAGTGAGTGATCAGAGAATTATATGGACACAAATTCAGGGACAAAGTTCAGTGATATACCTTAAAAATTTAGCAACAGGATATTTGGCACCTGTAGTTCCAGTTACCCAGAACCCAGTGGATAATGCAGCAATTTCAGGGGTTAGAATTGTCTGGACACAGTACACATCAGATGGCCACACAGTAATATACATGAAAAATCTCTCAACAGGTTACAAGGGTAGGGTTGCTTAAAACATACTGGATCAAACCCTATTTTTTTAATCCGTTCCATCTTACTTTTTTTTAACCAATTAATTTAATGGGAATCTATTTAAAATGAATCATACTATCTAACTTAAATGTGACCATTCCAAACCCTACCACTGCAGCAACTACCATGACAATGCCAATAGTGGCCAACAAACTCCTAGACTTGTTATTAAAGATGTTTTTTTAAGATTAGATTCCTAAATTTCATAATTTTTGTTTAATAACTGTATTTATGTAATTAAACCAATATCTACGCCTGAATTCTTCCGAGTCACACTCAAACCATTCTTAAATTTGGTTTGTTTAGATACTGGAACAATAAAATGTTAGGGGAATAATTTGTTGAGAAAAAAGAGAATATGGATATAAATGAGTTAGGGACAAAAAAATCTTTTAATAAAACGAATCAAACAGAAGATTGAAAAGAAAAAAAGAGTTGGATGTGTCTACAGCTTAAAAGTTTTTATGTAGACAGTTGAAAGTCCATTTCCAGTGTAATCCTTGATGCTGTTGGAGTGAACTATCAATTTGTAAGTTACTCCCTTTTTAAGTGCAGTTTTTGGAGCTATGTAAATGTGGTTACTGTCCCTGCTGGTTTTAAAGCTTATCAATTTGTATGGTTTTGATACTTGTTTGAGTTCGATCCATGTGCTGTTGTAATCCTTGATAGCTTTGTTTAAATACAGCTTCATCTGACCATAGTTTTGTGAGGTTATCTGTGGGGTGGTGTTTAATTTTAAAACCTTTAAAACAGGTTCTACAATTATGGTACTTTTTAAGGTTTGATTGTCGGTTGTGGATGTTAAGGTGGCTTTTCCCAATTTTGTTGCACTGTAAATTGCAACTATCTCTCCATTTGCAGATTCTGTTTTTACGTAATTTCCTTCAAACTTGCCAAGGTTCGTTACAAAAAAGTTTATTGTACTATTTGGAATATAGCCAAGTTTTTTATTGAAGGATTTCCAAGTTTTACCATCATACAAATTGTTGAAACTGGTTTTAACAGTTAATTTAGAACCTTGAATTGTGCGCTGTGTTTTTGTAGTGATTGTCATGTAGATCCAGTTTGGATATTTCACCTTTCCTGAAACAAGTTTGGTGAATGTCGGGTGGTTTGAACCCCACCAATTTTGGCCTGCATTTACAGTTACCATGGAGTTTCCATTTTTAATTCCTACAGGACAAATTATTCTGTTGAAGTGAACATCAATATCTGGAAGGATTGTAACTGGAACAGAACCCACAATAATGGGTTTGGACGCACTCAAAGTTTTAACAACGTTTGAAGTTGCTGAATTGTTGTTTTCAAGCAATACTCCATATGAATTTGGAATGTTGCTTGTGATAACATTTGAAACTACTGTGCAATCATCCGAATTTTTAAACAATATTCCTGTGGGTGCATTTAAGAGATTATTCTGGTAGAATGTGTTACATTCAGAGTTCAATGAGTAGATGTTGTTTTGATCGCTATTTGAGATTGTGTTGTTGAATATGGAATTGTGGAATGAAAGTTCCAGTTGAATACCATTTATACAGCTTGAAATATTGTTGTAACCCAAAAGGTTTCTCAGGTCTTTGGTTCCAAAGCAATATAACAGACTTATTCCATTATCACCAATTTTTGATATGTTGTTGTTCATTACAGAATTGTTCAATGATGAAATCAATCTCACACCTGCAAACAAGGTACCTACAACGTTATTTTTTATGAGGTTGTTGTCAGATTCCACCAATTGTATCCCACAACCTGATATTTCAGGTCCTGTAATTTTGTTTCCCACCACGTGGTTAGAATTTGAATTTTGAAGTTCCAAACTGCTCATTGTGCCGAGGGTTTTCATGTAGTTGTATGAAATCACGTTGTTTTCTGAGTTAAGGGTGTGAATTAAGTTTAGTGCTGTAGGATTGTTGATTGTTGCTTTTAAATTGTTGTGATCTATGCTTGAGTTGGAACAGTTGTCCACTACTATGTATTCTGATCCGCGGCTATTTGTGAGGTTGTTGTTGTAGATCTGGATGTACCATGATCTGCTTATGAAAATTGGTTCAAGTAGCTGAATGAAACTGTTCCCATTAATTGTAATATTTTTTGAGTTTGCAATGTCTATTCCGTCCATTCCCTCCTTGAAACTGTTGTATGATACTCTGCTGTTTTGGGAACTTTGGATTTTTATGGAAACTCCGGGTATGTCAATAAAGTTGTTTTCTGACAAGGTACATCCATTGGCAGAATTTAATAAAATAGCGTTACTTACTAGGGGGTCATCTGAAACAAAATTAAACCCTTTGATAACTGTTCCACTTCCATTTTTGTAAATTGTAAATATTGGAAGGTCAGGGTTCTTCGCAGTTATGTTGGCATTGGTAAATGACACTAAACTAACTTTTTTGTTGATATTAACATTTTCTAGGTAGTTTCCGGCTCCAACAATTATTGTGTCACCTTTTATGGTGTTTTCAGAATTTACGGCATCATCAATCGATTTGAACCTTTCTTTGGTACGATTGTTGGTTGGCTCAAAATAATTTGAGCTGGACTTTTTAATCATTCCATTATGATGATCTGTTAAGTTGTGGGTGTTGGCAGCGCTTGAATTGCCAATGTTGAACATCATAACCACCATGAAAATAATTCCCAATAAAATCAGGTATTGACTCTTGAACCCCATGAGTCTTCTTTTCATTTATAACCCCCAGTTTTTAAATGGATTTATCGTTGTAATCACATACATTAATACTAAAAGGATTTTTTTGTGAATGGGAGAGAGAATGGGCTATAATCATTTAAAAACAAAGATTTAATTTGAAAAAAGAATTTATAAAAAAAATTAAAAACTTAGAAGATGGAAATTATATTCCTCCAGCTCCTCCTAAGTTACGTCCTGTTTGTGCATCTATATCAATTTCACCTGCTGTTTGTCCATTGTAAATTACAGGCACAATATAAACCATTGTTCCGTCTTGATCAACGAGTTTTGGTGTGCCGGCATATGCACCAGTTTGATTGATGTATCCGCTTGCCTTTTTTTGAGCTTCTGATGAAGATATCATATTATCTGCACTCTGATTGTTGTTGGCACTTGTATTTCCAACATCAACATTTTTTGCTGTATCTGAACTCGTTGAGTTGTTTGTGGAATTCTTGGAATTTGCAGTACTATTTAAGGCCATTGCCACCCCTATAATTGCCACTACAACCACCAAAGTCACAACTATTGCTTTTTTCATAGGTTCATCTCCTGTTTACATTAAAATGGCAGTGTTTGGTATATGCCATGTAATGTGTAGGTAGCTGTGTTCCAATTTTTAACAACTCCTAATGAGTTTTTGTAGCTTGTACCGTCTGCATTGAGCCATTTGCCATTTACGTATAACTGGGCCCACACATGCCCGTACCATGTACCACTCGAAAATTTACAAGTTCCATGTAAATATCTCGCTTGAATTCCTGCAGCTCTTGCCAAGGCCACCATAAGGTTTGAAGTATCACAGCAGTTTCCAGTTCTATTTCTCAATGTTCCAGATGCTCCATACTTACTGTTGTAATAAAATGAGTAGTTGATATGGTCTCTGACCCAGTTGAATATTTTAACTGCTGTTTCGTACTGGGATGATGAACCCTTTTTGAGAGATGCTGCCAATGCAGATACTGAACTGGTATCTACCTTGTTGCTTGAGCTTGTGTTGATCTTGAGTCCTGCTGTTGAAACGTTTTTTTGGAATGTTGTTATTGATATGTTTCTGTTTCCAAATGATAGGTAGTTGGGTAATCTGCCATTTTTCTTGTAAAATGCTTCAGCCCTTGAAATTCCCTCTTTGATCTGTGCAATTGTCAATCCATTTATCTTTGTAGCTGTTGATGTGTTGATTTTAAGTCCTTGTGTTGCAATGTTTTTTTGGAATGTTGTTATTGATATGTTTCTGTTTCCAAATGATAGGTAGTTGGGTAATCTGCCGTTTTTCTTGTAGAATGCTTCGGCTCTAGAGATTCCATCTTTCATCTGGGTTAATGTTAATCCATTAACTTTCACAGGTTCTCCTGCCGCCATGGTACTGTTTATTTTAGATTTGGTTGTTGAGTTTACTGCAACCTTAGAAATGGGAGTTGTTGATTTAGAAGTGTCTGTTAATGTTATGTTGGATACTGTGTTGTTATTTCCAACTTTATTAGCTGAAATGCTCCCATTTGTTTGATTTACAGATGCTGCAGTTGTAGTATTTGCATTTACTACCAAAACTAAAGCAAATAGTAATAGGGCAGAATACAATATTTTTCGCTTAATTATACCGCCTCCGCGTTCAAAATCCTCAAATAAAATATTATCAGAGGTTTTGAATACAAAGTTAGTTATAAATTTAAGGTATATAAAGTTTTCTATTATTAAAAGGCAAAAAAACTCGGTTAGAGGTCTGTTTTTAATTTAATCCCGTATTTAACGGTTT
Source organism: Methanobacterium sp. ERen5 (assembly GCA_024167805.1). Taxonomy (GTDB): domain Archaea; phylum Methanobacteriota; class Methanobacteria; order Methanobacteriales; family Methanobacteriaceae; genus Methanobacterium_B. The sequence continues at coordinate 2,075,761 of CP099988.1, forward strand.
CGAAAACAGGATTAACAGAATAGTCAGATACATACTGTTTTTTACAAAAGCTTATTCCTTGAAACTTATTTTTAAAAAAAGTCATTCATGATAGTTGTTTATGGGGAACTTTCCACTCTTGAATTTCTCAAAACTCGCTAAACATTACTTGTCATATAAAAAATCGTTATTGGTCTTTATGATAAGAATGATAATGTATTAAACTGAGTAGTATGGATTTTAATTGGGAAATACAACAAATTAATTTAAAATAGCATTGACTCCTTAGAGTAGATGGGATCTGGATAATTAATTCGATGGGCTAAATATATTGTCAGTAATGAACAACTGACTGTTGTTTTAAATTTAATTTATCTAGATTAAACTGAACAATCATCATGATCGTAGGTGCGAATCAACTTAAACGAAGGAATGTCATCAGATATGAATATAGCTAGATCTAAAATCTGAGTTAAGGACTTCTTATCTTCAAGGTTTACAAAATCCTTCAAAACAGAATAATCATTGGAATTGATTAAAATAGCGTTAGGAAAACGTGCTTTAGAATGAAACAATTTTCTTCTCTCTTTGATTGAATCTAAAAGTTTTTTGCCTGCAGTTTTTTCATTTTCCATATTTCGTCTCCTTACTGTATATTATGATAACAGTTGTTCTTCAATTTTTTTATTTTCCATATTTTCTGAAGATATTCTGGTCTGGTTGATCAATATTCAGATTTTTTTTGTTTCACGAAAATTATCTTCAAAAAAAACGCTCAAAAATCCCATTACTATATATGCTCTAAAAACCATATTAAATACGTCTATAATTGGCTATCAAGTCTTTATGGACTAAAATTTGGAAGTGATAAATTTGTTCGGAAATAGCTACGGAAATGATAGAGGAAATGACGCCCCAATTAAAGAAGGCGGAGAATACGATGTTAAAATTGAAGATACCGGAAGAGATGGCGATGGAATCGCTCGTATCGAAGGATTTGTAGTTTTTGTTGCAGGTGCTAAAGTTGGCGACGAAGTTAAAGTTCGTGTTAACTCAGTAAGAAGAAACTTTGGATTTGCTGATATCGTAGAATAATACTAAAAATTCAAATTGAAGCTTGTTTTTTAGATAAGAATGATGAATTTAATAAAATTTAATCATTTTCACTAATAAAGCTTTACTTTGACTTTTTAATCAATATTTTTTTAAAAATTTACCTTTAATTGATTCATAATTAACTTATTTTAGAATTACCTATTTTATACAATATACATTTTGTTTCTAAATGGATCATCCTTTTTCTAATTTGAGGTCATGGATATCATGATTTTATCACAAAAACTGTACTTTCCATGTGATTTAGCAACATTTTTTTATAGAAATCTAATTGGCTGAAGATTCATTTTATGTGGCCTATTAATCAAATCAAAGGTTTTAAACAAGTTATTTTTTTATAATTAATCCATTGGAAAATTATATTAGTCATGATGAAGTAGTATGTAATAGGATGAATTTAGCTATTTTAGTAGTGGCAAATTTTTCTAAAAATATTTTGGGGGAGGTTCAAACAAAATGTTTGGTAAGGCAGTTTTATTGTTTACAATGTTTATTGCTTTGTCTGGAGTTCTAATTGTGGCTTTTGCTAGTTCTGATGTTAACACTAATAAACAAGTAATCTCGTCACCATGTCTACCAGTATCAAACCAGATTTCTGGTCAAACATATGGCAATAATTTAAACCAATTATCGCCACGTACTGTATCAGCATCATCCAATGTGAAAACTAAATCTAAGGGGCATATTATATCAAGATTAACAGCTAAATTATTGGCTAAAAAATTCATAAAACAACCTGGTGCCCGTCCTGGAACACCTAAACTTGTTAAATACAATAATAAAAGGGTTTATATCGTTCCAGTAATTCAACATAGGATCAAGGTTGGAGAAATAGACATCGATGCAAAAAATGGCAATAACTTGGGTGGAGCAGGAGGAGCACCTAGTAAATAACTACTTTTTTAATTTTGAGGTTTATAAAAAAATAATAGGGGTTGTTTACGGGACCAAGTATTATGTCTTAATTTAGTTTTACAAATAATGGTGGGGATGTGGAACTGCCACCTGTAACAATTATTCCCATGTGGTTGTAAAATGAAGTATTGACATTTGTGCTGTTGGTACTGTTGGTACTGTTGGTTGTATTTGTGCTGCTGTTTGTGGAGTTTGTTCCATTTTGAAAGGTTGCATGCCACCTATCTAAAAATTCTTGATTTGGAATATAACCAACGCTTCCAAGGATGGTTGGATCTTCCAAATAAACATTTTGACTGTCAACACCAACAATTACCATATATTCTCCATTTTGCTGGGAACTGGTCCAGTTTATGTTTTCTGTTCCGTTAATTCCTGCTTGGATATTCACAATAACTGGTATGCCTTGGTCAACGTAGTTTTGAAGATCTTCAAGGCTCATATTTTCTTTTATTTCACCTTGGAAACCTAAAGAATCTGCAGCTTCGACTATGTTATTTGGGAAGGTTCCATTTTCAGTGTTGTTAGTTAGGTTAACTAATTTATCGATCCCAATATTGGTTCCATAATAGGCTAAAACTTCTTGTAATGCTGTGGGGCCAGTTGAGTTGATAGTGGGAGCTAAAAGGTCAGGTACCTTAAGGATAGTTGTATTATTATGTGAGAGGTTCTGACTGTTCGTTATGTTTGCAATAGAAATATTGTCTGTAGAGTTGATGGTTGATTCTGAATAAACACCCAATGGAACAGCTACAATTACAAGTGATAGAACCATTAAAATTAACTTTAATTTCAGATTCATAATATAAAATAAGTTTATGCTATTATTTAATTTTTGGCCAACTAAATGGAAATTTATTGGTACAATATAATTTATTTATTTTTATGACTGGTTGATCTGCTAATTATTTATATGAGCGTTAGATATTTAACTTAGTTAGTTAATTATTTGTAAAGAATTAAAGTTCCATCAACTAAAATTGAAAATGGATCTTGTAATGGAATAAGTATTTTAAAAAAGCAGTTCATATTAAATTTAACAATTGTATAATCTCAATAGAATTTAGATTATTTGGTGATAAAAAATGAAGTTTTCCACTGTAATTATTGGTGCAGTAGCATTGGTTTTGGTTTTTTCGTTTGTAATAACCCTATTTGGACCTATCCAACCTCTGGGAAGACTTTCATTTGTTAAACTTGAAAATCCTGATATGTATCCTGGACATCCTCATTCTGAACTTCTTGCCAAGTATGCAGAAGAACATAACTCCAAATGTGCTTTGGTTGTTCACTTCGCAGGAAGTTCATCATATTCCAGCTACTTAGAGGATGGTGTTAATAGTACGACGGATCCCGACGGTGTTTACATAATAGAAGTTGCCTTTATAGACACACAAGGAGGAGGTTCCACGAGTTTGAACCAGACAAACTTCTTTGATTCATTAAAGGTGGCGCTATTTGGTGTTCCTGATGGTAGATACAAGTACATGTCCGATGGTGTTGTGTACAATACTTATGATGATATGATGAAGCATGTTCAAAAGGTTGCAAAACAACACGGACAAGATGGTCCTATCCCTATGGTATGGCATGGAACAGTACGTACAGACAATCCAGTCATAGCTCCAGGATGTGGTTTTCCACTTTACTTCCAAATATTAACAAAAACCTACGGAATAATCCCTGCTTATATTTACTGTATCACAGGACTAATATTTCCGTATCTAGAAAGTCCATATACAAATTATGAACTTTTACATGCCTCTGAACTCCAGTACTACTACAATAATGGATATATTAACATAGATTATGTTAAGAGTGGTGTAAATACTGCTAAATATTATGGTGGAACCTCTAGTTACGATTAGATTAGAAAGGTATTCCATCAACCTCTTTTTTTCTTCTTTTAATGTTATTAATCACTTAATTAATCATCGAATTAGAACGATCTGCAACTCAATTATTAAATCGATTATAACGGCTTTATTTTAAAAAATATGAATTATTAAGCGTTTTTATTGGTAAAAACTCACCCAAATATATATAAACGATTGGGGCGGTAAATAGTGTTTGCGGAAAAAAATTAAAGGTTTGGAGTGAAAAGGGAGGTAAATTATTTTGAAGGGGAAACAAATATTCAAAATTTTGGGGGTATTAATTACTCTACTGGTATGCGTATCAGGGAGTTATGCAACAAACCCAAACGAAGTAAATACTGCAGATAACGTAAATTTACAACAAGCAGATCAAACAACCACAGACCTAGGATACATAGCTGATGATTCTGGTGCTGATGATTCTGGTGCTGATGATTCTGGTGCTGATGATTCTGGTGCTGATGATTCTGGTGCTGATGATTCTGGTGCTGATGATTCTGGTGCTGATGATTCTGGTGCTGATGATTCTGGTGCTGATGATTCTGGTGTAGATGATTCTGGTGCTGATGATTCTGGTGTAGATGATTCTGGTGTAGATGATTCTGGTGTAGATGATTCTGGTGTAGATGATTCTGGTGTAGATGATTCTGGTGCTGATGATTCTGGTGCTGATGATTCTGGTGCTGATGATTCTGGTGTAGATGATTCTGGTGTAGATGATTCTGGTGTAGATGATTCTGGTGCTGATGATTCTGGTGTAGATGATTCTGGTGCTGATGATTCTGGTGCTGATGATTCTGGTGTAGATGATTCTGGTGTAGATGATTCTGGTGTAGATGATTCTGGTGTAGATGATTCTGGTGTAGATGATTCTGGTGTAGATGATTCTGGTGCTGATGATTCTGGTGCTGATGATTCTGGTGTAGATGATTCTGGTGCTGATGATTCTGGTGTAGATGATTCTGGTGTAGATGATTCTGGTGTAGATGATTCTGGTGTAGATGATTCTGGTGCTGATGATTCTGGTGCTGATGATTCTGGTGTAGATGATTCTGGTGCTGATGATTCTGGTGCTGATGATTCTGGTGTAGATGATTCTGGTGCTGATGATTCTGGTGTAGATGATTCTGGTGCTGATGATTCTGGTGTAGATGATTCTTATATATTAGACCCTGTTTACGAACCATTAGATGGTGTATCCAGAGCTATGACTCTAGAAAAATTCACAACAGATGACCTAACAACTGATGATTCCAATGCCGACGATTCCGGGTCTGACGATACAAACCCAACTGATATCTATTACACACTAGCAACATCTGAATTAGCAGATGGAAACACACCATTAGCAGATGGATCAGACGACTCTGGTGCAGATGACTCTGACAGCGGTTCTGACGTTGGATATGGATCTGGTGATAATGGAATTGATGATGGATCATCCGATGACAATGGATCTGGTGATAATGGAATTGATGATGGATCATCCGATGATAATGGATCTGGTGATAATGGAATTGATGATGGATCATCCGATGATAATGGAACAGTTGAGTACACATATACAGATGATAATGGAGTTTCATATGTTTATTATAAAAATGGATCTGGATATGCAACTGCTAGCGGTAACAGTCCAAAGAACACCACATTAAACAAAACAAACTCAATTCCAATGCAACACACTGGATTACCTATTTTACCGGCACTTTTAGGAGTGCTCAGTTTAGTAGGTGGATTTGTTATCAACAAAAAAAGATCGTAAAGGATCTTCTTTTTACTTATTTTTTTAAACCACATTTTTGACATTAATTTTGGTAAAACTCGAATTATAACAGGATTTGACTGATTATTTTATATTTTCATTCCCGTAAAAAAATTTTAATATCGGTATTAACATATTATTGATTGTAAAGTTTAGATCTAAGTTGTGACATGTAAATGTCATGAGGTGCATGGTTAAATTCGGGATAAATTTGTATATCCTAAGTAAATTGAATTTCATGGATTAACATGAACCATTTTTAGAAAATAGGGGCTCAAAACTAAAATATTAGGAGGATTTAATCTATGGCAAAGGAAGGCAATGTACTTTTAGGTATTTTAGCAATTATATTAGGTATTTTAGTGATAATATTCCCATTAATCAGTGTTTTCACTGTAAGCTTAATAGCAGGTATTGGAATATTGTTTTTAGGAATATGGTTACTTATCCAGAGTTTTGGAGTTTGGGCTTCAAACAAAGGAGTCAGTATATCATATTTAATTCTTGGAATTTTAGCAATTATAGTAGGTATTGGTCTGTTTGGTAATGTTTTAGCATTCAGTTTCCTTGTAAGCTTAGCACTTTACATAGCAGGATTCTTCTTGTTAATATCAGGATTCCTATCATTGTTCTCTAAAGAAGGAACTGCTGGTAAAGGATCCGGTGTTTTAGGTATAATACTCGGTATCCTTTACATGATACTAGCAGCTTATGCATGGAACCCAATATATCTTGCACTTCTAATAGGAATTTGGTTAATCATTGATGGTGTAGCATTATTTTTTGTCAATCCAATGGAAGTGGCAGAAGCACAAAACTAAGATTTTTTTAGCCCCTATTTTTTATTCAAACTTTACCTTTTTTTATCAATAAATTTTTGTCCATGGATCTAACAGATTCAAGTAACCAATCGAATATTTGGATGCGTTTACATGGATACTGCCGATGGTTTTGATGAGGTTTTAAAAACAGTATTATACTTCCCTCAGACATGCTTTTAGTTTGGTTATATAAATCAATATTCCAAAATGGTGCCTAAAAAAGCTATTTTAATTAAATAATGGCTTTGTAGAAACCCTTTTTTAGGTGATTTGTGTTGTTCTGTAGATGTTATATATTGTGTTTTTGAGTTTGGTTTCTTTGTTTGATAGTTGTGTGCTTCTGCTGTGGTTTGTGCCGTTGAATTTTCTTTTTATTGTTGAAAATATGCTTTCTACGTTATTTCTTTTTGAGTATATTTTCTTTCGGAATATTGTTGGACTTTTTAGTCTGTATTGTCCTTTTTTGCTCTGTTTTTGAGAGGTATTTGGTCAAATGCGTTAAGTTCTTCATTTATGCATTTTCTTATTGGTTCGGTGTCATAAGCTTTGTCTGCTACTATGTAATCTGGTTTATACCTTTTTATTTGTCGTAATGCGGCTTTTGCAAATTGTGTGTCGTATTTTGGTCCACGTGAAGTTTGATAATATAAAATAAGACGTGTTTTTACGTCTATTGTTAAATGGTTTTTTATATAGCTTTTTCTTTCTTTTTGACGTATTTTTGCATAATATTTGTCTGCATAATCATTAGTAAAACCAGAGCCGTCCAATGCTATTATATCGGGATTAATATCATTTAATGATAATATTAATTGGTTAATTTCTCTAATTTGTTTAGAGGGTAGTCTTTTAAAGAATTTTTGGATTGTTGTAAAGTGTGGAACCTTTTTTATTCTCAAATATTTCCGAATTCTGTCGGATACGTCAATAAAATCTATTATATCTCGATATGTTGATTTTGTATAGATTTTCATGGCCAATATTGTGAATAAAGTATGTTGTGAATATAAATGGTTAGAAAACGTATTAGAATACTTTTTTATTGCTATTTTAACATAATAATATGTCCTTTCAATGAATTTCACCAGTTTATTTTCTTTTAATTCATTATTCTTGTTTAAAAATCTTTTTAGAAATTTACAATTAGAATTTTTACATCCAAAATCCGAAAGATTTAACTGCTTTGAAACCCCACAATAAACCGGGGAATAATAGATTTGGTCAATCATAATAATATTATTCCCCTTTCTCATTATAAATACTTTAGGAACCGCATTTAAAAATATGCAACTGTAATTTCAGGTGAAAACAGGAAAACAGAATCATAAACTTAACAAATTATTTTTATTACCAAAAAAATCAAAAAACCTAGACTTAAAAATAAAAAAAATGAGGGTTTCTACAAAGCCTAAATAATTAAACTTATCAAGACAAAAGTTATTTAAATTACTAAATTATTGAAAAGAATCTAGAAATTCCCATTACATTAAGTCATAATTCAAAAAAATAAAAAATATATAGAAATTAGGTTAAAATTCTCAAATAACTAGTTATTTTCGGAATAACCACTGGTAAAGTCCATATACTATTAGTATTATAACCACGATCCAGAACAACCAATAGAATAATCCGGGTACAGCAACAGCTAAAATAGCAAGTACCACACCTAAAACAAACATAATTGCGCCCACAGTACTATCGTTCATAATTTCCTCCCTAAATGTAATGTAATATGATTTATATTACACCATATTTTTTTCAATGGATTTTAAAGCTATAAAACAACATTCTGCTTCTTAAAACTACTAAGAAGTGGAACTTGAATAGTTCCTACTTTTAATAATTATGTTGTAACTTTTACATAAATTTACTGATTTAATTGAGTTAACCCTAAGAAATGATAGAAGATGACTAACTTGAATTTCGAAATAATCAAGCTAATATTGTTCATTAATTTTTATTGTTACTCCAACCACCGTTTTTATTTTTGATATGTTATATTATGTTATTCGTAATTCTTTTTTAACAAGGTAAATGGAGGTTTATATTGTAGATTTTAGCCACGTTTTAGGTTAATTTATCCATTTTTTCTGTAGAGCACTCCATATTTATGAGTTTTTTAGGAGATTTTAAAATTTATTTATCCTTTTTAATTTATATTTTATAAATTTATAGTTAAGATTATATACTTAAACTTTTTAGTTTTCATCTAAAAGTTTAAATATTAAAAGTGATATGTTATATTATGTAATTCGTTAATACAATTTGGAGAGTGATAAAATAGATAAAAATTTGAATTTGTTGTTGTTTAGTATCTGTGTTGTGGGGTTATTTCTAGCTCCAGCATATGCTACGACAGTACAAAACAATACCACAATGCATAATCAGAGAATAAGCCTGGATTTAGGTCATCCGAGTCAGGACCATACTGTGGTCTGGCCAACAATCACGTGGGATGGGGACATTCTGGTACATGGTATATTGATGGTAACTTCTATTATGGAAATAATTCATTTGAATACCATGATACGGGAGTCATAATACCAATAGATCCGACTTACGATGGTGATGCAGTTGGATTTGATTTTTACCATTCTTGTGATCTAGTTGGGACAGCAAATTATTGATGATTTTTTTAGGATTTGGTTGTTTAATGATCTTAAAAAATAAACCGTTGTAATTTTTTGAATATGAAATTATAAGTTTCATATTCTTTTTTTATCATTAAATTGGTTTGTATTGAAAAAAGCCGATTTACATGGATAAATGTATTATGAGAGGTATTCTATGAATAAATTTAGGAATAATATTAATTTTCATTTGTGTGTTGTTGGAGTTCTTGTTCCCATTGTTTGCATTATATTAATTCGAATTAGTTACGCTTTAAAACAAGTAAATCCAATGTTCACGGTTTTAACGAATATGGAAACATTTGCCGCCTTTCTTTTAATCTTTCTCTCGGGAATCTGTGTTTCATTTGTTACAGGCGCACAAATAAAAAATGGAATTTTAAATGGTGCATTGATTGGATTTTTCGGAGAATCAATGGTATTAGTTATCATGACAGTGTCTGCTCTACTTTTGGCTTCAAACTTTCAAATAAATCAACTCACGAATGGAAGTTTTATGACGTACGTAATATTTAATCTAATATTTATGGCATTTACCGGAGCAATTGGCGGACTTGTGGGTTCAATCATTAATAAAATTGGTATTTCTAATAATTGAGGTAGAGAAATGAAAATTAAATGTTTAGCAATAATTTTAATTATTTGCATGGCTATAATGCCCTTAAATTGGGCTAGTGATGGGGTGGACAATCCTAATAATGTTTATGTCTCTCCCACAGGTAATGATAATGGAAATGGTACCCTAACCAATCCATTTAGAAACTTGACTAAGGCCATTGGCGCTACTAGTGATGGAGGAATAATTCATGTTGCAAATGGAGTTTATAAAGACCGAAATATGAGTATAAACAAGAAACTCAACATAATTAAAGATACAAATATCACTGGAATTGGAAGCGTAGTACAAATAGATGCCGAAAATAAGGATCAAATATTCACAGTAGCTTCAGGAGCATTTTTACATCTAACTAATATTGTATTGGTCAATGGGAATGCTGATGAATCAAACGGAGGATCAGGTGGAGCTATAGTAAACAACGGTAACGTCACAATTTCAGGTTGCACATTCCAAAACAACAACGCCACCCTTTTAGGAGGGGCCATCAAAAATTTAGGCAATTTAACTTCGGATAAAAACATATTCACATCTAATACAGTTGGTACAAAGGAGTCTGAAGGGCGAGGTGGAGGTATAGCCAACAATGGAAACTTGATTATAACAAATAACCAATTTAACTATAATTATGCCCTTGAAGGTAAAGGTGGTGCGATAAATAACATAAACGGAACTATGCTGATTAATAACTCAGATTTCATATCAAATCAGGCCGGAGAATCGGACGGAGGTTCTGGTGGTGCCATAAGTAATTACGCTACTATGCAAATTGTGGGAAGTACATTCAACTCTAATAATGCAGGAACAATAGGTAGTTTTGGTGGTGGAGGAGCCATTGTTAATTTTGATGGTTCAATTGACGTTAGTAACAGTAATTTTATTGGTAATTCTGGAGGTACCGGTGGAGGTGCCATCTACAACATAGATACAATGAATGTTTCAAATTCAACATTCAAAAATAATTCTGCATATAAATATGGAGGAGCAATAGCCAACTCAAACAACATAATCCTAGATAACTGTTTAGCCTACAACAATTCAGCTAACTGGGGTGGAGGCATTGATAATGGCGCACCATTTACAGAATCAGTTAACTGTGAAAGACTTGAGGATGATCCAAGATACGAAGATGGATCTATAACTTGTAACATTACAGGGGGAACCTTCAAGGGCAATACTGCCAACACACATGGAGGCGCAATTTGTAACACCTATGATGGGACTGTTGTCATGAATTCAATTAACATCACTGAAAACCATGCCCATCAAAATGGTGGTGGAATACTCAGCAAAGGTAAACTGTTCTTCCAGAATAATTTAATATCCAAAAATCATGCAGATAGCTATGGTGGCGGTATATACAATACTAACACTTTGAACTCTTTAAATGACTCAATCTCAGACAACTATGCTGAGCATTGTGGTGGTGGAATATTTAATTCAGGAAATTTAAAGTCTCAAAATGATTTAATTCAAAATAACACTGCTAACATGGAATCTGGTGGTGGAATTGAAAATCAGGGAAATGCAACCCTAACCAGTATGACAACCACAGCAAACAGGGGATGTTATGGTGGTGCTATTAATAACTTCCAGAACATGACACTGCAAAACTCTTTGATAAACTCAAACACAGCATGTATCGGTGGTGGGGGAATTAGTAACAATGGAAATATAAATGTGACCAATTCAACACTCACACAAAATAAGGTGGACACATTTGGAGGGAAATTTTCAGGAACTGGGGGTGGACTTTTAAACAAAGGAAATATGACACTAGAAAGCTTGAACATTACTGCGAATTATGCTGACTTAGGTGGAGGTATTTACAATTACAGCGAGGACACACAAGGAATACTTAACATCACAAACTCCTTAATCAATCATAACACAGCTCAAATAACAGGGGAGGACTCCTAAATAATGCTACAATTTACAATACAAACAACATCATAAGCAACAACACCCCCAACAATGTATACCGTAGCATAGTATCCAACCAAATCAACAGACCAACTCAACTTATAAATAACGATGCATTCATACTGGACAAAATAAATAACAGGGATATTCAACTCCTTAAAAATACAGATATGTTCAACCAATTTAGTGAAGGATTAAGTTAAAACTAACTTAATTCTTTTTTTAGTTTTTGACTGTGGAGTATTTATGTTGCATTTTTTGGAAATTTTTTGTTGAATAATTTCTTCATTTTTGTTAAGTTTTAACTGATTATTCTTACTAGATTTTTATATTCAATTTTTAGACTCTTTTTCTCTGGGGTATGTGTTTAATAATTTTTTAAAAACAGATATGTAATGATAATTTTAACCTTAATTACCGCATTTAACAATAGAATTTAAACAAATATTCCGATTATAAACAACTGTTTATATACGAATTGAATATTTTGCAGGTGCAAATTGAATTAGTGGATAAATTGACATTTTATTTAAAATAGGGCAATAATTGTAAGGTAAGTACAGGGTGTAGAAATAAGTGATGGGTATAATAAAGAGTAGGGATACTAATTTATTTTTGGATCCATCCGTTGTATTCACTGGTTAAAAGATAAATAAAGACGGGCACACCTATGATTGCAGTTAGTATCCCTAGCGGTATTTCTATTGAACCAAATGATCTGGAAACATCGTCTACAATTAGAAGAAACATTGCGCCTAATGATACTGATACTGGTAGTAATTTAACATGATCAGGTCCAACTAGTATTCTGGCCATATGTGGTATAACAAGACCTACCCAACCAATGATTCCACTAATACTTACAGCTGCAGCAGTTAATAATGTGCTTGCTAATATTACAACGATCCTCAACTTATCTGTATCTATTCCCATGGAAACAGCCTCTTCATCTCCCATTGCCATGAGATTTAATCTCCATCTTAAGAGCATCAGAATTGTGAATCCCATAAGAAGTGGTACAATTATCATAAGGAGTTTCATAGGATTTACCATGGATAAACTTCCCATTAACCAGAAAATTATTTCTGGCAACTTGTTCATGGGATCTGCAACATATTTAATGGTTGATGTGAAAGCCGTGAATATTGCAGCCACTGCAATACCTCCAAGCACCATGATCAAAATTTTATCTCCCTTTAAACTGCGAGAAATAGAGTAACTGAGACCTACTGCAATTAAACCAGTGCAAAAAGCGGATAATTGAATGATAACCGAAGTTTGTCCAAAAAGAATAGCGAGTGATGCACCAAATCCAGCACCAGCAGCCACTCCAAGAATATCTGGAGACACAAGGGGATTTTTAAAGATACCCTGAAATGATGCGCCTGATATTGATAATGCACTACCAACCAACATTGCAGCCAGTATTCGGGGTAATCTAATCTCGAAGATCACAGTATAAACTGAAGGAGACAAATTGAATTTAAATGGGAAGATAATAGATCCAAGTGCTAAACAAACATCCAATGGTGAAACTGGAAATCTTCCAACTAAAAATGACAAAAAAACATCATGATAGGAGATACAATTATTAAAAACTTGGCTTTAGATCCTTTTATTTGTGTAATCTTCATTTTCAAACCCATAAAAAAATAATTTCAATCAAATAACTCATCATAAAAATTTAACAGGGATTGAAGAGGTATTCTAACCCTATTCGTATTTATTCGAATTATATTGTTTGGTTGTACATGATATTTTTAATGTCATCATCTGTTAGATCCACATGATAGAAGTTTGAATAGAACTCTCGGGTTAAACTGGTCATGTTAAGGGTTTCAAACTTGTTAGGATAGAGAACTTTAGCTGTCCATGGTATTCCTATGATTGTATTGATTCCGGGGGCCTGTCGAACCAACCTACCGGAGCAGTTGGTGTCATGTAAACCTTGTGATTTTTTACTGCATCGATGTATTGCCATGAGGAATTGGTATAAACTATTGTAAAGAAGTTTGGATCGTTGGTTATTATTATGGCAGGATTCCACATCAAAACCTGTTCCATGTTAACTTCAGACATTCCCTTTCCCTGTTTAACAGGGATATCTGCAACATTTACGCCACCACACAACTCTATTAACTGAGAATGTTGTGAACCACTGGAATCTGTTTGAAGTCCAACAGGACCCTCTGCATAGTACACCCTAACCCTTTGATCCGATGGAATATTATTTACAGTGCTATTAACAGTATTCAACATCGATGTGTAGAATGTTACAAGTTTATTTGAATTGGATTCCTGTCCCAACAACTTTCCAGTGAATTCAATGGAACTAGTGAAATTTGTAATATTTGTTGAACTTTGAATCCCCACAACAGGAACACTTCCCATCATCTGCTGCATACTATCCATGGTTGGTGAGCTATTCCCATTTTTGTTGTAATCGTAAAGAATTATGCTTGGATTTACAGATAAGAAATTTTCCGGATTACCTTGATTAGTACTGAACCAACCACCTATAACTGGCAAGTCCTGATACTTTTTTGGTATATACAATTTTTCTTCTTCTGTTAAATTAGAATTCCAAGCCCTTAATTTGTCAGGTGCTATCATGTATATTAGGTTGGTTGTTGGAGGTGAAGTTGCTATTACAGTGTTAATTGTAGAAGGTACAGCAATGGATCTACCAACCATATCTGTAATCTGGACATTACCCTCACTAACGGTAGTATGATTAATTAAGATATACGCTGCAAAGATTGAAACAACTAAAACAATTAAAACAACCAGTCCAATCAGTTTTTTTCATTCATCTAAAATCTCCGTTAAAATTTCGTTTTCACGAAAAAATACTATATTTGTCATTTAATTCACTAACTAAATCTTTAAAACTATTATTTTTCGATATATCAACTAAAGGAGTATATTAAAAAAATATTCCATCTCGAATTACATATTTAAACATGTCACTATTTTATATTTAAACTTTTACATTAAAACTTAAAAATGAATTAAATAAATTTTATAATGAAAATAGAGAACACTTCACTCTAATTTAAGGAACCCCTTTTTCATACAATATTCATTTAAGAGATTCAATCTGCTAGCTAAATAAAAAAGGAACAATTGATGACAAAATAGTCCCTAATCTGTCGTTAGTAATGATTGATATTTTTGTTTTTAAGAAAAATATGACATAAACAGAATAAAAATGTTCAATTAATTAATCATATGTGGTTTAGGAATATCTTCTTCATTGCATTGAAAATCTGTTGATGTGGATGCTGTGATGATGTTGATTTAATAGGAAATTTAAAATTCAATGGCAATAAATAATAGTATTAATCATAAAGTTTAGGAGGAATTCAATTTGAACTACGACGATTGTATTAAATTTGCTAATGATACGCCTGTTTGTTATCTTGCTTCTGCAGAAGGGGATCAGCCTCGTGTAAGGGCTTTAGGTTTCTGGTTTGCAGATGAAACTGGTTTTTATTTTCAGATCGGTGCTGTAAAGGATATGTATGCCCAGCTTCAAGCAAATCCTAAAGTAGAAGTGTGTTTCTGGCAACCTGGAGAATATTCCGGAACCATGATGAGGGTCGCTGGTGAAGTAGAATTTGTTGATGATCCTGAACTTAAAAAGAAAGTACTAGAAGACAGACCATTTCTAAAAGAATTTGGCATGACATTTGACCATCCTGGACTGATAATATTCAGAATTCCAACTGGTGAAGCCTACTTCTGGAACATGAAATCAAATTTTGAACCCAAAAAACTGATCAAATTCTGAGATCTAAAAAGTTTTTTTTAGTGTTAAAACAAGTAATTGGTCTGGTCTTTTATGATGGATCAAACCAATTATGATTTGATTTTAGGATATCCGCCTTGTATATGTGAAATAGTTAATAATAATTGTAATTATCCTTTATTTGATTATAATAAATATTTATAGTGGTTATTATGGAGGAAAATCAATACAAATGGGGAGTGGTAATTATTGCCTGTATGGCAATTTTTATCATTGTTTTGGATTCTTCAGCAATGAATGTGGCAATCACAACATTGGTTGTAGAATTAAACACAACACTAACTGCCATTCAGGGCATTATAGCAATTTATGCGCTGATAATAGCATCTTTCATGCTTTTGGGTAGTAAATTACAGGATATTCTGGGCAGGAAAAAAGCATTTCTCATTGGACTCGTGATCTATGCCTGTGGAACACTGACTGCGACCTTAAGTGTAAATGCCACCATGTTACTTATAGGCTGGTCAATTCTTGAAGGTATAGGTGCAGCTATGATTTTACCTGCAACCACAACCATTGTGGGCTCACATTATAGTGGAAAGGATAAAGTTACAGCATTTGGTATATGGGGAGGAATAGCTGCCATGGGTGCTGCGGTGGGTCCAATAATTGGAGGAATTTTCACATCCTTCTTAACATGGAGATTGGTTTTTGGATCTGAACTAATATTTGTCTTCATCATATTCCTATTTAGAAACCGTATATCAGAATCAACACCCACCCTTAAATGGAAGGATCTAGATTTGGTTGGAGCAGTTCTATCCATAGTGGCTCTGATACTCATAGTACTGGGAATCCTGTTTTTAACACGTCCAGAAAATTGGGGCTCAGTAACAGTTTTAATAGGATCTGGACTGGTACTATTCACAATATTCTTACTATGGCAAAGAAGAAGGATCAAAAAGGGACAGGAACCACTATCCGACATATATCTATTAAAAGATCGGATCTTTGGATTGGGAATACTCAACAACTTCATAACACAACTTCCCCTTGCAGGCTTTCTGTTCATAATACCAGTATTTCTACAGCAAGTTACAAAGGTTGATGCCTTCACAACAGGTTTAACCCTGCTACCAGCATCTATAACCATTTTAATATGCTCACTTGGAGGGGCTAAACTCTCTTCGAAGATCGATCCAAAGTATGTGCTCATGCTGGGATTCTTTGTGGCTTCACTTGGAACATTTCTTTTAGGGGAGTCTTCACTGTTTCAGCCAGACCCGCTGATATCGTACCTGGAACAGTGATATTTGGAATTGGAATCGGACTGTTACTATCTCAACTCACCAACATCACCATGTCTGCAGCAGGGGATGATCAGGAAACAGATGCGGCAGGCCTTTTAAATTCATTTAAAAACTTAGGATATTCGGTGGGAACAGCATTAATAGGTGTTCTATTGTTAATTGGTATATTCTATGGAGTAGTTGCTGGTGTTGAAGCAAGTGGACAAACAGGGAACATGACCAAAGCAGAGATCGAAGGTGGAGTGTTTAAATACGTTGAGAAGATGCAAACGGGTACTCCCGAGGTTCCTCCGGATCTTGTACCGTACTACAGTCAGATAATAGACTCATCAATAAGTAGTGCAATGAAACAAGCATTTAATGTGCTTTCGTTGATACTCCTATTGGGATTTGTGTCTTGTATATTCATTCCAAGAAGAAGAACAACTTGAGAATTTTTTCTCATTTTTTTTATTTTTAATTTCTATCAAAATAGTAGTAAAAAGACACTTCCTTCAATTTAGTAAGTTAATAAGTTACGCACTGATTAAGTCATATATTTTCTCTTTAGTTACACGATTCTAGAAAGTCTTTAATTTGGTCCCCAGCTAATTCGTAACTTAATTAAACCTGCTTTTTGGACTTCATGAATCAAAGTCATGTGTGTTAATATACTTATTAACAGCACAACTTAATCACTAAATACATGCTAAATTATTAAGTTATTAACTGATTCATTTATTCAATGAATAAATTATTAAGTGATCAAGTTAATCATCTGTGAATTTTTGTTTCATCCAAATTTAACTCGATCCTAACATTGAAATGCAGAAATAAATAAAAAAGGAGTTTTGTAACTAAAAAAAATATTTGGGCTATTCTCTTGATTCTTCCCTTAGATTTTCAACTTCGGACCATAATTCAGGATACTCCTTTTGGAAGTATTCATGGAGAACTGTGGAAATCTTGCGGCTTATGCTAAATTTTGGTTCTGTCTCTCTCAAATAGCTTAAGATAACTTTGGATTCCAAATCCCAGAAGGATATTCTGGGTTGATTTTTAGTTGTGCTATGAAGATTTTCAATTAGATCTGAATCTAAATTTTGGTTTCTTGAGGCCTGTTTTGTTGGTTTAGTTTCCTTTATTTGGGCCTGTGTTTTTTCCTGTTTTTCCTTACGTTCAAGTAACTTGCCCATATCGTTACCAAGACCGCCTGTTTGCATTTTCTTCATATTATTCATCCCTCTTTAAAAATTCTTCAGTTAGTTTGAGGTATGCCTTGGTACCTGTGCAATCTGGGTCGTAACTTATTACAGGCTTGTTGTAACCTGGGGCTTCTGCAACCCTAATATTTTCAGGTATCTCGGTGTTGTACAATTCTTCTTCGAAGTATTTCTGTACTTCAGCCTTTACTTCCCTGCCTAGTTTGGTTTTAGGCTTGAATTTTGTTAGAAGAACACCTTTGATTTGGGTTGGGCTGTTGAGATCTTCTGCAACTATGTCAATAACCTCTAACAAATCAACCATTCCTTCTAAAGCAAACGGTTCTGCTTGTATTGGAATTAAAACACTGTCACTAGCTGTGAGAACATTTGTGGCTATGATGTTAAGTGTTGGGGGTGAGTCAATGAACACATAATCGTAATTTTCCTTAATATTCTTTAATTTATTGTTCAAAACAGCAATAGGTGCTGTTTGAGCATTTAAATAAGCTTCGATTCCTGAAAGTTTGATGTTTGCAGGAATTAAACTCAATCCATCATGTTCTGTTTCAAGGACAGCTTCTTCAATATTGCACTTTCCATAGAGAACATCCCTCATGGTATTATCCATTTCCCTCTTCATGAGTCCGAGTGATGTTGTGGCATTTCCCTGAGGATCAAAATCAACTAACAAAATCTTTTTACCCTTCAATGCTAATCCTACAGCTAAGTTAACTGCGGTAGTAGTTTTACCACTACCCCCTTTTGATTTAAAACTGCTACAACTTCCACCATGTAAATTACAACTCCTTAATACTATAATTAAATCTTTACCTTTGAAAAAGTTCTGTACAAATCATAAGTTCTTAACTTAATAAGTTATACTGCTATTAAATTAATATACTATATCTTTTTTTCTACATCCTTATAATTTGAATATTTTTTTATGTTCTATCTTAATCTGATTATAAGTGATTTATCAAAACTTGTACTTGGAGTTGATGATTAATGAGATTTGGTGAAGTTGTAACAAAGAACCGATTTGTAGATATAACCAATCTGGATAGATTTGAGCAAAATGAAGAGGCTGTGGTCATCTTTAAATTTAAAGTGGTTTAGCAATGTTTTAAGGTTTAATACGTCTTTTCATTTATCGCCTGTTTTTAATTCTTTCATGTTTAATATGCCTCCAAAGTGTTCACTAAGTTGAATAAAAAATGGAAATATTTTAGTTACAAAAAGTATTTATAATCTAAAAAGTAATACTAAATATGGGGATGTTCCATTTAGGTTTGTAAGTCACCTACTAAAAAAATTATTTCATCTTATTTTAAGGGGCATCCTTAACCTCCTCAATAAAATTTTAAAGTTCTAATATTATAATGAGGATGTCTTTACTGGAGATAAACCTGTCTAGAACAAGTTAGAAGCATCATCACTCCTTTTAAATAATAGAATTTAATTAATATTGAATAATCCATTAAAAATAGATAAGATTTCTATTTCCATTTAAATCTTAAAGAATAGAAACCCTTTCATTAAAAACTAGTCAAAATAATATTAAAACAAATTTAAAATGCTAAGCTAATATAACAGGTCACACCTATAAACATTCAAATAACCATTCAAATCTATTTATCTAAAAAGAAATAAAATATTATAAAATTTTTATTTCTTTTTGCTCTCTAGTTTTTTCCCACCTGAATCTTTAGGGTTAACTTTAGTGTCTCCGTATTCTTTTTTATACTGTTCGGGATCTTCTTTTTTAGGAGATCAGGCGGTGCCCTTTCCTTCATGTCTTCTTCTGCTGAAGACCACATGTCATCACCGATTTCCTTTTTTCTCTTTTTATTTTCATCCATGTTATAACAGCTCCTTTTTATTTAAAAAATATATATCCAAATTCAGTTTAAATAAACCTATTACATTATATAACATTCTAAAAATATACAATTTTCGTTTTTAGAATTATATTAAAAAAAATTTAAAATATTCTGTAAAAAAATAATATTTGTGTTGGAAAAAATTAATGCTGTTCTTTTCCACATATAAACTGCCAAGTAAGGTGGCATGTCGTTATGTGCAGATCCTGAACCTTTATCTGACTCTAAAAATGCATGGTCGTGAGCAGGTACTTGGTGAGCATGTGCATTCACTGTATGGTTGTGTGCTCCACCTGAGACAATATGATCATCCAAAGTACTGTAAGAAGCAGACCATAATAAATCTTAGATAAAGAACTGGATCCTCCTGCAGGAGTTATTTTTGCATAGTGTTTGTGTTCTCCATCTGTACTTGTGCCTGGACTCGTATTTGCTGTATTTACTACTGCTTTTGTGCTTACATCTACATCGTGCTTGTGGATATGTATTTTGGCTATGCTTAATGTATGGTCTTTTTCTCCACCACTATCTCTACCATGTGCTCCTGTTGTGCCATCAGCAGCAGCTAAAAGGAATTTATTTTTAAGTTGTTCCCATGTTCCTACAAAGAGGGTAGAAGGATTTGTATTTGTTATACTTAAATAAATAGAACCAACAGGGTATTTGATCGTAAATATTCTATAAAAAAAGACTCTTAAAAAAAAAGGTTGATATTTGGATCCAATGATTGGATCCAAAATATATTTTAGTTTTAGATCAGTAACTCGAGCTAGTCATTGAAACGTAACTTGGCAGTCTTCCGTTACTTGCGTAGTAGACCATGATCTTGGAGAACATGTAAACCATGGATCCGAAGCCGATTTTTCCAAGGGTGCTTGATGCGTAGGATGGTGCTCTGTTGTTGGTGTTTATGAAACTGTTAATACTGTTTGCAATCTTCAAATATTCCGATTTTTGAATATTTCCTGCTTTAAGTGTGTTTACTGTGCTTCCGGGTGCTGTTGGAGATGTTAATGCAATGGAAGATTTTGATCCACTGTTTACATTTATCAAGTCGGAAGTTAAAAGTTTAAGGAACTGTGCCATTGTTACCTGGGTACCTGAGATAGTAACATATGATGGCATTTTCTTATTGGTTTCAATGTACGTTTTCACAGTTTTAGCTGCTGTATTTATCTGACTCATGGTAAATGAGGTAGATGTGGAACTGCCAACATTACTGGCCCATATCATCATTTTAGCTAATAAAGTTGGATTTTGAGGAGCTAACTCTGGATGAGGTCCGCTTAAAACACTCCTACCACTACCATAGGTATCACCCACAATAGCACCGTAACCCTTGTAACCTGTGCTGCTATCTGCATAAGTTGCAAAGGTGGTTATTGTACCACCTGAAGCGTACATGGCAGGGCCGTTGTAGTGTGCAAGGTTTAATGTACCACTGAAACCGAGTAACGAACTTCCGCTACTGGTCATGGTTACTGGAAGAGTTCCTTCGTGGATAACTGACTTAGATCTTACATGGGGGGCAACACCAAGTCCCTGGTACATATTATCAACGTACTGGGAACCTGCATAACCCCCTGCACAAATACCTAAAAATCCATGGCCGCTGTAAACAAAGTTTCTAATAGCACTTTCCGCAGAATTGCTCAAGAAATTCATGTAGTCACTGCCTTTGCTTCCACCGGGCATGACCAGTAGATCGTAATTTGCGAGTATGGAAGAGCTGATGGTTGTGGATGTTGCGTAGGTAAATTTGTATCCTGGTACAAGATTATTATTGTTTACATTCGTTAGTGCTGTTTTAATACCGTTCACACAACTAGGTAATGCACCTTTTTCTGATGAGCTAATGTAGTAACTGTAAATAAGAACTCGTACGGTTTTAGTGGGTGTGGCACCCACAGTTTTTGCTGTAGTTAATGTTTTTGTTGATGTGGTTGTTGTTTTAACTGTTGTATTTGTTGTATTTTTAATTTGAACGTTGGATGTACTGGAACTGTTTGCTGCAAATGATGTACCTAAATTTAAGGTCATACTCAATCCTATTAGCAACAAAATTGTTAGGGCTAATTTTTGTTTAATCTTAACAACTCCTAAATGGAATAAACTATTATATTTTTGACAATTAAATGATTTAAATGCCATAAATTCTAAACAGGGGCTAAATAATCTTTGAAATCAATGATAATTTGTTTTAATACTATTTTACATTGGCCAAAGTATTTAGATGTTTTAATACCCCCTTTGGTCTCATCCAAGGATTTAGTATTATATCGAATAATTCTAAACAAGATGAGTGTTTTCTAATATGGTAGTTTTTCTCATTTAATACTTGTTCAATTTTTTCAATGAAAAAGGTTCAATACTATACAATTCCAATTAAATTTTTAGAATTTTATTGTTGATTCAAAAGAAGTAGTGTCCTAAAGATCTGTTTGAGTTGTAAAAATCCCATATATGGATCCAGGGTTAAATGGAATTTTCCAATTTTTTTGAGATGGTGAAAAAGAAGGTGGAACCTTGGCCCAATTCAGACTCTACCCAAACTCTGCCAGAATGTCTGTCAATTATTCTTTTAATGATTGCAAGTCCAATTCCAGTACCATCATACTCTTGATTGGTGTGGAGACGTTTGAAGATCATGAAGATCTTCTGTGCATGTTTGGAAGCTATACCAATGCCATTGTCCCTCACAGAAAATATCCATTCCTCATCCTCTTCATTAACTGAGACATGTATCTTTGGAACTTCTTGGTTCCGGTACTTAATGGAATTTTCAATCAAGTTCTGTAGGAGTTGTATCATCTGGGATTCATCAGCCCAAATTTTTGGGAGGGGATCGTGGGTAATTTCTGCATGGGTCTCATCTATAGAAACCTTTAAATTTATGATAACATGGTCTAAAACTTCTTCTATATCCATGACACTAAATTCTTTACCTTGGGTCATGATTCTAGAGTAGGCAAGCAGGTCTTCTATTAAGTTGTGCATCCTCTTAGCACCGTCAACAGCAAAGTCTATAAATTCGTTGGCATCACTGTCAAGTTCGTATTTGTACCTCTGTTTTAAAAGTTGAAGAAAACTTGTAACCATCCTTAATGGTTCTTTCAAGTCGTGTGATGCAACATATGCAAATTGTTGAAGTTCTGAATTGGATATTTCAAGTTTCTTAATGGTTTTAGTTAATTTTTGTTGGATGCCCAAAAGTTCCTGGTTGGAGTGCTGTAACTTTTCACTCAGGTCTTGTTCATTCTTTAAAAGTATTTCTTTGTGTTCTTCTGCCTGTTTACGTTTTGTAAAATCATAATAAGTACAGATAATATAATTTACACTTCCATCCTCATTTAAAACAGGTTCTGCATTTATAATCATCCACACCAATTTGTCTGATCCAGGATTTAAAACGCTCACCAGTTGATTTTCAACTGTCAAACCAGTAAGAGCGGCCCTGCGAACAGGATGTTCATCCAGTTTCAAGAGATTGTTATCTTCTCCATAAACTTTCCAATTACCCCAATTTTGGCTTTTGACTTTAAAAATATCCATATCTTCATCCAAACCAAACATATTAATGAAAGCAGGGTTAACCAATGAAAACTGTCCAGATTCATCTATAAGTGCTACACCTGGCTTTAAATTATTCATTAATACTTGGAAACGAATCTTACTTTTTTCAAGAGCATCTTCAGTCATTTTACGCTCTGTTATATCGTATATAAAAGAAATAGTGTGGGGTTTTGATTCTAATTCAATTGATTCTGAGCGAGATAGAATTATGCGGTTTTCCCCAGATTTAGTTGTTATCCCATACTCTGTTTCGGTGTTCTTCTCTAAATCTTGCCCATCCAATGGATTATAATTTTTAAATGAGATCACATGACTTAGTTTTTGAGGAGTGGTTCCAATTAATTCTTCCCTACTGTAACCAGTTAGTTTAACATAGCTTTCATTTAATTCCACCAGCTTGTTTTCGTTATCAGTAATGATCATGGCTGCAGGATTTTTATGAAATGCATTAAAAAATTTGTTTTTAGTTTCCCTTAGGGCCAGGTTAATGTTAAAAAGTTCCATATGCTGTTTTTTAAGTTTTTTATTTGCTGCCTGAAGTTTCTTAGTGAGATTTTTCTGTCTTTCCAGAAGTTCTCTTCGGTGTTTTTCAATCCTTTTCCGTTCAGTTATGTCCATAGCAATGGTTGCTGCCCCAACTATAGTTCCACTGGGTTCGATGATGGGTGATGTGGAAAGAGAAACAGGGATGATAGTTTGATCCTTAGTGATCCTAACTGTTTCATAGTTCTTGATGGATCGGCCCGACTTGACCTCGTTCATAATCCACCCAACATCATCTTCAAGATGGGTTGGCACGAGTATGGAAATGGATCTACCCACCACTTCCTTGGCACTGTAACCGTACATCTTTTCTGCACCATGGTTCCAGTCAGTGATGGTACCATCAAGATCCTTTCCAATGATGGTATTTTCAGAAGACTCAACAATGGTGGCCAATCGATTGTGAGATTCTTCAAGCTTTTTCACTTCGGTGATGTTGTGAACAATATGAACCGCTCCCTTCAACTCCTTACCCTCAAAAATAGGTGAGACAGATACTTTGTAGTACCCATTTAAACTGTCTATGAAAAATTTTTTGGTGTGTTCCTTATGATCGTTTAGGAGTAATGAATGGGGGCAAAAATCGGGGGTTCGTTAGTTGAATGAACCAGAGAATAACAAGTTTTACCAATAAAATCTTCTGCTTTGCCATTTAAACGTTCGGTAAAATTTCGGTTAATCTTTGTGATGATGTGATTCTCATCTATGATGATAACAAGATATGGTAATACATCAAAAGTTTGTTCCAACATAGTTAAATTTGCAGTTGAGCCAATACAACAATCAGAATTTAACGGAGTGTTAACATTTTTTCTTCCACTATTTCAACTCCAATCCTAAGTTAAACGAAGTTTCCAGAATTACAATCAAAAAGCATAGTAAAATCCATTTTAAATAAAATTTAACAAATAATCATGCATCGAACAAAATGTTTCCATGAGTAATGGTACCCCTACACTAATTTATTGTCTCACATTCTAACTTAACAATATGGGTTAATAAGCTATAAATTTTTCTGTATTAGAATGTTATACACTGAATTTAGTGGATACTCACTACTCAAAAATATTAGTATGGGTATCTTTAAAAAATTTAAACAAAAAGAAAATTAAATCAATGAAATTAGAATACTGGGCAAAAATGTTTAGGGGTTAAGAAAAAGATTTCGGGTTCTAACAAACTTTCCTTATTGTTTATGTAGTACATGTTTAAAATTGATATTAATTCGTAGACCAAAGCTTCACGATGTTTAATTTCCTTTGGATTGAGTCCCTCTAATGCTGTTAAGTCACATATTAAAATTTTAATTTTCATCAAATTTTCCTGATTTAAAATTTGATTCTTATCATCGAACTTATCAAAATTATCTTCAAGAAACCCATCGATATTCCTGAAAACTTCTTGAACATTCACATCGTACTGTCCATAAATATTTGCCATCATCCAACCCAATCCTCCCAGTTTATATCTCAATGACGTATAAAGACTTTTAATCTGTATTAAATTGTTTTTATCCTAAAAATTGGGTTAATATCACAACTATATAAATTTATTGGAACTGTTTTGTGCAAATACTCTTATTCTTTGTGCAAATAACAAAAAAATGTGTAGTTTACATCCAACAAATGAAAACTACCTAACTTAACATCATCATCACTAGTTAACTTAATAGCATGGAGTTTTTGGATGGTTACAATTCATAAATCCAGGATATGGGAGGATTGACTCATGATTTTTTTAGATTATTTTGGAATTTTCTACTAAAATCTTATATAGTATGGAAACGTAAACAATGTAAAGGGTTCATTGCATGAGAATTTTTTGAGCTGGGTTGCTTTCATTGTAATCTTTTTTAAATATCCTAAAGAATTAAATAATAATACCAACCTTAAATTACAAACAGAGCTTTAGTTAAAAAAATTTTTTGTTCAGGATGGATAATCATATTTATCCTGAAACTGTTAATGGATCTAACAATAATTCAAAATTTAAGTTGGATTTACTGGGTAGTTTAACTTGATCAATTCATAAATCTAAAGTTTTGAAGTTTATACAAAAATAGGAGTTGAATTAATATGGCAAAAATATCAGGAACTAACAAAAGAACTCGACCGAAGAAAGGATACAAAAAAGCTGGAAGTAAAAGGGGAAGGGCAG
Organism: Methanobacterium sp. ERen5; assembly: GCA_024167805.1. Lineage (GTDB taxonomy): Archaea > Methanobacteriota > Methanobacteria > Methanobacteriales > Methanobacteriaceae > Methanobacterium_B. The sequence continues at coordinate 2,101,801 of CP099988.1, forward strand.
TTAAAAACCCATTCACCAGATAAATCCTTTTTTCTAAATTTTTCTATTTTTACATAAATAAATACTCAATTTTTATTGTTTTAATTGATCAATGGTAACTGATCCAACCAGCTAGCTTGTTTTCACACCTCTAAAATAAAGTAGATCTCAATTACTATTTAACAAGAAAGAATTGATTTTAAATAAATTTTAGTGGGTACACAGAAGTGTTTTTTAAAATTAGAGATTTAAATTATGAATAAAAAAAATTAGTATTTTTATGGACATTAAAAAAAATAATGAGTTAAAATGGGTTTTAGATGGTTAAACCCATTTCTATTTCTTCGCTTAGTTCTTTGTACCTGTTTCTTATGGTTACTTCTGTCACACCTGCGACTTCTGCAACGTCCCTTTGAGTTTTCTCTCTCCAAGGAGTACTGATGCTATGTATAGTGCTGCTGCTGCAACTCCTGTTGGACCTTTACCTGATGTGAGTCCCTTTGCCATGGCGTTGTTAATTATTTCGATGGCCTTGGATTGTACTTCTCCTGATAGGTTCAGTTCACTTGCAAACCTTGGTATGTAATCTACAGGGGATGTTGGTGGTAGTTTGATGTTGAGTTCTCGGGTTAAGAACCTGTAGGTTCTTCCAACTTCCTTCTTACCCACCCTGGATACTTCAGCTATTTCATCCAAAGTTCTTGGAACGTTACATTTACGGCAAGCTGCGTAGAGTGATGCTGCAACCACTCCTTCGATACTTCTTCCTCTGATGAGTTTGTTTTCAACAGCATTCCTGTAAACAACTGAAGCTGCTTCACGAACACTTCTTGGAAGTCCCAGTCTTGAGGAGTCCCTGTCAAGTTCGGACAGTGCAAATGCGAGGTTTCTTTCGGTTGCCCCGGATATTCTGATCTTTCTCTGCCATTTTCTGAGTCTGTACCACTGGGCACGGTTTCTGGCAGGAATGTCACGACCGTAGATATCCTTATTTCTCCAGTCGATCATGGTGGAGAGTCCCTTATCGTGAATGGTGTAGGTCATTGGTGCCCCTACTCTGGTCCTTTTATCACGCTGTTCATTATCAAATGCTCTCCATTCAGGTCCCATGTCCATTATATTGTCGTCGATAACCAGTCCACAAGCTCCGCATGCGACCTCTCCACGTTCTGGATCGTTTATGATCTGTTCAGATCCACATTCTGGACATCTGGTTTCCTTCTTCTCAATTTCTGAAACTTCCTGTTTCATCTGTTCTTTTCCTGAAACATCAGGTTCATGAGTATTATCCATTACCTTTACATCTCCCTTACATCACTATTTTTAAGACCTTAAGTATTACCTGGAAGCAAATTTAGTTAAAAACCAATGACTTTCAAATTTATATCATTTTTTAGAGGTTACTGTTGTCGTATCTTTCAAGATATTCTGCTATGGCTATTCTTATGTGGTGGCTTATTGGACTTCCACCTTTACGTTTGGAAAAAGTTTTCAGTTGTTCGAGTTGAACTTCGTCTAATCTTAAACCAACAGCTATCTTTTTGGACATAGTTTTTTACCATAAATTTAAAAAAAGCACAACAGACCATCAACTTATACAAGTCAGCAGAACTGTTCTACATATATATTGTTTTACATAATATATATAATGATCTATTTTGTTATACAAATGATCTGTTTTACACCACACATCCAGGCCTTAAACATTCCCAGAATTTTTAAATCAGGATCCAATCAATTTTTATGGAAAATATGATTGTGTCCAAGGATCCATCAACAACTCAAAAAACTAGAAATGACCATTAATCTTATATATCATAATTGTACCATTTCATATATAAAAGTTTTGCTAAAGGAATATTTAATAAAAAGATCTCAGACCAACACTAAAAACGAAGATTTTTATAGTGGGGTGGGTAACTGTTAGTAGTAGCCTAAAAAAATTACAATGAGATGTTTACATTAAAAATATTTGAGAGTAATATTTTGCTTGTTTTTAAATAACATTTTGTTTGAGATAGAAAGCGATATAATATATACTATAAGCTACATATAAAATTTAGAACTAATGGAATTGTTAAAATTATACTAAACGCATGTGATAAAATTAAGCTTAATCATAGAAGATTTAATTTGAGGAACTACTTTTTTAATGTAATATCCTTTAAAATAACTGTTCTGGATATGATTTCTGATTTGAATAAACTTTTTTTGTCCAAAAAATTGTTTATGTAAAAGAAAGGTTTTGAATTTCAGTAGTTTAAAATTATGTATGTGAGGTGAAATTATGATGGTAAAATTTGATTTACAACACTTTTGTTGTGGGCCAAAAGGCTGTGAAATAGAAATTGAATATGGAGTCATGGCAGACGCAGAAGATTAACAAATCTACTCATCTATCATCTAATATACAGAACACATTTAAATTGAATAGTAAAATAACCTTAATGGTTGAATATTTTGGAGTTGAATTAATATGTTTGGAAATAATTACGGAAATGAAAGGGAAAATAACGCACCTATAGAAGAAGGTTCAGAATACGATGTTAAAATTGAAGATACTGGCAGGGACGGAGACGGAATTGCTCGTGTCGAAGGTTTTGTCGTGTTTGTTGCAGGTGCTAAAGTCGGCGACGAAGTAAGGATCAGGGTTAACTCTGTGAGAAGGAACTTTGGATTTGCTGACATTGTAGAATAATTTTATTAAAATTCGATATCAATCGGAGTTGAATTAATATGTTTGGAAATAATTACGGAAATGAAAGGGAAAATAACGCACCTATAGAAGAAGGTTCAGAATACGATGTTAAAATTGAAGATACTGGCAGGGACGGAGACGGAATTGCTCGTGTCGAAGGTTTTGTTGTCTTCGTTTCAGGTGCTAAAGTTGGCGACGAAGTAAGGATCAGGGTTAACTCTGTTAGAAGGAACTTCGCTTTCGCTGACATAGTAGAATAAACTCCAAAATTTTTTAATCAGCATACATCTTAGAAAATTAAACTACTTTAATTTTCATCTTTTTTTACAAATACAACTTACTTATCCAAGGTCATTCTTTTTTTATAAAATCATGAGAAATCATGAAAACAGTCCAATTAAAGTTTAAACTTAAATATAACGGTTTAAAATGAAGTATTATAGAAATATTCTTGTAACAATTGAATGGCAACATTTTATTCCAGCTCTCCCCTAAACTACCATCGTTGTAGAAAGCTTTATTTGGATAAACCAAGTTTAAATTGGTATTTTTCATTAAAAATATTCAGTAAATGATGATTTCAGTTAACAGCTAAAACAAAAACTGTTAATTAGGCTTTAATTTCTATAAATCCTTCTAAATGGCTGTTTTTTTAGATTTAAACCAAAAGGTTTATATACGATCTTGAAGGTATAGGTTATCCAGTCCTGAAACCTTTAACTTTTAAGGATTCAAGGATCGGAGGCGAAATAATGAAAAAAGAACTATTTGCAGTATTTTGTGTGGTCACCATATTGGCTGGCACAGCACCAATATATGCAGCAAACACAACAACCACTAAAACAGTGGTTTTAACAGGCAATCAAACTGCAAAATTAACAGCAGTACAAACACAGCTAAATGATCTTATAACCAAGATAGAAAGTCTTAAAAAAACCTACAAAAACACGACAAAGAATAAAGGACTACTAAGCGCACTAAACCAGTACGAAAAACAAGCAACTAAACTAAACAATGCCATAACAAGTTACCTTAAACATCCAACATCACATGCAAACATCAAAATCAAAAACTTCCAGATCAAGACCAAACAGTTACAATGGAAGGTTAATGTGACAGAGAAGGTTCTAAAGAAGACCAACATCAAAAAACCAGTAAAACCAATCAAACCAGTGGTACCTGTACATCCAGTCGGACCAGTTAAAAAACCAGTGCATCCAGTAGTACCAGTACACCCAGTAAACAACTGCACAACTAACGCAACCAAATAAATTTGGATAGTACTTTTTTGGGGATAAAAACCCTAATTAATTCTTTTTAAAAATTAAAATATATATTAAACCATTATTTTCACTTAGAAAATATCAGAAATCTTATCCCGAACCATGAAACATGGATAAATATTTAGAACAATAGTCCCATACTATGATCGAGTGATAGAATGAGCATGAGAAGACCAACACATCCTGGTGAAAAAATTTTACTTAAAACAAGGCCTCAATTTACTTCAACCCTTGAATCAGCTTTTTTCCGATTAATAATTTTATTATTACTTCTATATTTCTTCACTGCAATAATTGGACTTTTTGCAGCTATACAGAGCAGAATTGACTATCTCACAACGGTACCATTTGTTCAGTACTCCACATATGTCCTACTCATTATAATCGCAGTACTCTTCTTCTGGATTCTGTGGAACTTCCTTAGCTGGAGATCCACGTGGTATACAGTCACAACCCAGAGGGTACAGATAAAAAGCGGGGTACTGAGTACTAAAAGTGTTTATATCCATTTCAACAAGATGCAGGACATTGAAGTAACCCAAAGCCTTGTACAGAGAATATCCAGTTCAGGGGATATTGAAATATTCGGTGGTAGGGATAAAACCAACCTCATTTTAGAGGACATACCAAAACCAAACCAAGTTGAAGATCTCATAAATCAGAGGATCGAAGTATTAAGCAGAGAACCTGAGTCAAGGGCATCAAAACGCAACGAAAGGTACGGTGACGAAAGATTTTAAATTGAACAGGGGATGTATTAACCATGTTTTGTCCAAACTGCAGAGCCAAAAATCCAGCAGATGCCAGGTTCTGCAATCAATGTGGAACCCACCTTACAGAATCAATGAATGATCCTACAGGAGACCCAGATCAAACCAATGTCTTAAAATCAGATGCCCTAAATTCTACACCAGAAGATGTGAATGGTGAAACAGAAGATTCAGCTGTACACTGTTTAGTCTGTAAAACCGGTTTAATGCATCCAACCATCCATTCTGGAACCTTCGGCTTTGGAACACGTAAAATGCTCATCTGCAACGACTGTGGAGCTGGCTTTGAAATTAAGGGTCAAAAATATAAATTCTCAGAAATTACAGATACAACACAACCACTGTGGCTAAGGTACGGTCATCAAACACTCACAGAATCTGAATGGATCAGGATAAGTGAAGGTGGTGTTTCAGATGAGGAACAAAAGCAAATTAATAGGGAAGCAGATGAATTAAATAAGCAGGAAATTGCAAAACAGAAGGAAAAGGATGCCAACGATTTTCTGATGGGAATGGAGAATGGGAGCATACCAATTAAGTACACTGGACAATCCCCAGTCATACTCAAGAAGGATGAAATGATCTCGATTATAATGGAAAATATCAGCCTTCAAGAACCTCGAGCTGTAAGACAGACACATGCAGCCTATGCTGGACCAACCATAAGGGTAGCTAAGGGAGTTTCCTTCAGGATGGGAGGAGCATCTGCAAGAAGTGAATCTCACGAAGAGATCAAGGTCATAGATAATGGTAAACTCATACTCACAAACAAAAGGCTCATATTCATTGGAACCAAGAGAACAGTGAACATAGATCTGCGAAAGATCTTGGCAATAGTACCATACAAAGATGGTATAGAATCTCAACGTGAAAATAAACAGAAACCAGAATACTTCACAGGCACAGACAAACATACCATAAACTACACCATAAACGGAAGATCAGGAACAGTTCCAGTTTACGGCAACGTTCTAAACGCAGCAATTCAGGGTCTAATTTCAAAACTTCAGTAAAACAAATTCAACACAAAAAAATGAGATTTATTCTTTTAAACCAACTTCATTAGTGATAATAATATGAACACCAAACAACAACCCATACGATCTGCAACAGGTAGGATGGTTGATTCAAAAACGTGAAGCTGTTGGATGGATCCCATGATCTTAAACCTGACGATGTGGTGGTGGTTATCCATGCAGAAGACTATCAAAAAACATTTCAGAAGATGCTGAAAAGAATCAGTGAAATGGACAAGAAGGTTGATGACCAGTCTAAAATCTTGAAAGAAAATGCAGACCAAGAAAAGAAGGGTTTCATTGGAAGATTTAGAAAACCTAAAGAATAGCTGAGCATCTTTTTTTTAATTTTACAACCAAATCTGATATTTATCAATTCATGTATAATGGTGTAACTATTTTTAAAGTATTTTAAAGTTTTAAAAAAATAGAAAAGTTTTAGGGAGAACGGGTCCCTAAAATCTGTGTTTATTATTTACCTTTTCCCTTTTCTGTTTTTATGATCTCGGGTTCATCGTCGTGGATATAGGTTTCACCACGAAGTGCTGAGAGAACTGCTGCACCAAGGGACAGTGCTGCGCCAATGTAGAATGAAATTCTAAGTGATGGCATGAATGCACTTGCAAATGTTTGAGGGAACCATGTTGTTCCTTCCAACGTTGTCTGGGTTGCAGGAGGTATCATCGCAGTCACTGAAGGAGGTAGACTAGAAATTATACTTCCAATTGGATTGTACCCTAAAAAGGCTGAGAAAAGAGCTCCAGTAGGTGGGATGCTGTTTAGTAACGGTGCTAATTTCACAGCTCCTATGGCTGTGAGTGATGCTGTAACAGCGTCAGGGTATCGTTGGGTGATTCCAATTATGACTATGGTAAAGAACATTGCCATACTGGCCGTAAATGCTGTGTTCATGACTGTTGTCATCATTCCTGATGCAACACCCCTTTCATTTGCGGGTACTGAGTTCATTATTGATGCACTGTTTGGAGATCCGAACATTCCACTTCCAATACCCATGAGCAAGAGTGCAAATGCGAAGTAGATGTAATCGAAGTTGTAGGGGAGTGCTGCTAACATGAGAAATGCAACAGTGTTAATAACCATTCCAAAGGTTGCTATCCACCTTGGACCGTACTTATCTGACAACCAACCTGAAATCGGACCCATGATGATCACACCAATAGTCAAGGGCAACATGTAAATACCTGCCCAAAATGGAGCTGATTCGTAGCTGTATCCATTTAAAGGAAGCCATATTCCCTGCAGTAAAAGAATGAGCATGAACATCATACCTCCTCTGCCCAGGGCATTTAGCAGTGCCGCTGAATTTGCGAAAGTAAACATTTTGATCCTGAAGAGCTTGAGGTTGAACATGGGATACTCCACATGTCTTTCCACAAATGGGAATATTATCAGGAAAATGAGTCCTGCAACTGCGGACAGTATGACCCATGGATTGGACCATCCCATTGGATCGTTTTTGTAGGGTGTAAGGCCGTAGGTTACACCAACCAAGAGAAGTGTGATACCCAAAATAAATATAGCATTTCCCCAGATATCAAGTTTAGTTTTAGTAGACTTAATGGAAGTTTCCTTAAGCTTTAAACTTGACCATATCGTTCCAACAATACCAAATGGTACGCTGACTAGGAACACAAATCTCCAGTCGTACATTGCTAAAATACCACCGAGTATCAGACCTATGAATTGTCCAGACATGAGTGCAACCATGTTGAGACCAAGTGCTTTACCTCTTTCAGTCACAGGGAAAGCATCTGTCAATATTGCCGAAGTATTTGCCATGAAGAGTGCACTACCTATTGCTTGAATAATCCTAAATATGATTATTTCAAGTGCACCTGCATTACCTGTGGAAGGTGTGAAGTACAGCAGTACCGAAGCAACTGTGAACACTAAAAATCCAAGTTTAAATAATTTAACCCGTCCATAAATATCCGAAAGCCGACCAAAACTCAGGAGTAACGTTGCAGTAACCAGGCCGTAACCCATGAGTATCCATAAAAGGTACTGGAAAGAGTTGAGCGGATCGATATGTATCCCATTAAAAATAGCAGGCAGGGATATTAAAACAATGCTCATATTTATCATTCCCATCAGGGAAGCAATCAGCACGTTTGTTAGGGCTATCCATTTATACTCCATTAAATGCCCCCAAATAAAATTTACAATTTTTTTCTTTTAATCCTAATATTCGTTTTCTATACAAGTATCCATTCACTTTGAAATCACCTAAACTATTTAAATAAAATAAAAGAACTTTAATCAATTAAAATAAAATTTTTTAAGGAACAACCATGACAGGAACTTTGGAGGACCTAACCACACGCTCTGTAACACTTCCCAGAGCAATTCTGTCAAATCCATGTCTTCCAGAGGCACCCATAACAATCAGATCGACATTCATCTCTTCCACAGTCTTAATAATTTCCTGATACGGGTTTCCATCCCGAACAACCATGGTTATATCAGTTTCAGCATTGAAGTTTTCAGCAGACCTGAGCTTTTCAATGAATCTAGCTGAAATATTTTCTGCTTCTTTTTTAAGAGGTTCATACATATCTTGATTTGAACCGGGAATGGTTGAAAATGGAACCACCAGGGTGGGACTGTACAATTCAAAAACATTCAAAACCAAAATTTCTGCATCGCTTTCATTTGCAATCCACAATGCATGTTCAGCTGTTTTTTCTGCATTTTCAGAACCGTCTGTTGTTATTAATATTTTACTATACATGATATTAGATCCTAAAAAAATTTATAAATAAAATAATATTTCAAATTAAAATTCAGTGAAATACTATATGTTCGCTGAGATTTATAAAAGGTCTGTATGAATATGATCCCATAGGATAGTATGTTCCAACTCTGTATAACCATCCCAACCATTAACGCCGTTAAAATATTTTAATTGTTGAAATAATTCATGAAAAAACAAATATTTATTCTTTTTCAAACCAATACCTATATGATAAGATCATCATTGATATGATGAATCGAACCCATTGGGTACTGTAATTTTATTTAAAAAAATTATAGAAGATGTTATGGTGGAGCTTAAGAAACAATCGGAAATATTCAAAGATATGTTGGAACTTAAATATGAGCCATTAGCTGTTATTTTTACTAACGACCAAATTTCAACTGGAAAGTATGAAAAGACTCATTTGCAGGGCAATTAAACTTGCATCGGAGGGGGTTGTTACATAGTAGACAAAGAAACATCCACGTGTCCTGGTGGAAGTAGGTACTGTGGCTTTTCAGGCACACCCTCGAGGGATGAAAAGAGGAGACTTCAAAACTTCTTAACCCGTGGTGAAAAACTTACCAGTTCTATTGTGTCGTTTGAAAGAATGCAGAAGTTGAGTGTAGAACCTCCAACCGGGCTTTCAGACAGGATAATTATCTGTCCTTTAACTCTGGCAGAAAAACGTCCTGATGTGGTGCTGTTTTTAGTTAATCCTGAACAAGCATGCAGACTGGTGACATTGGATACTTACTGGGATGGATTATCTCCTGATCAACATATTATAGGGGCACTGTGCCAAACATCAATTTCATACAGTCTCATGACTGGAAACACCAATCTTTCAATGGGTGACTGGACAGCGAGACACCATCAGGAATTTGATCCAGACATTCTCTTCCTTTCAATTCCATATGAGCGAATGGACAATCTAATTAAAGCTATTCCTCAATGTTCTGCGGGGGATGCATCTGTGTTGCTACTGAATGATTTTTAAATTTAGATACGGGGAGTACTTCTAAGAAACAGATTATTCAATTTTTCAATTAAAAAATGTAGGAGTTGTTAATTTATGAAGGTTAAATATGCCACTATAGCAGTGTCAGATATGGAAGAATCAGTGAAGTTTTACACAGAAGTCATGGGATTTAACGTTGATCATACATTGAATCCATACCCTGGTTTTAATATAACTTTCCTAGCCAACGAGGGTGATGCAATGGTGGAACTCGTAGAAAATAAGAATGAACCACAAAAAACAGGCATTTTCCTCATTGGAATGGAAGTTGAAGATATGGACAAAACAGTAGCTGAGTTAACGGATAAAGGTGCTGAATTTACAAGGGGGCCATTGGAAGTTGGAGACGGCGCCAAACTAGCATTTTTAAAGGATCCAAATGGTGTGGAGATCGAACTAATCCAGCACTAAGAAGATAAATTCTAGACTTATTTTCTTTTTTAATATCATCAATTGTGGTTCTGATCTAGTTACCATAAGATAATCCCATGCGTTTATAAAATTTTGAGCAAATGTTGGGAAATTTTTTCTGGGATTCTTTTATTACTTTTTCAATTATTTCAGTTTCGAGTTCCTTTGAATTACCAGTTGAAATTTGAAAAATATTTTTCTGAAAGGAAGTTTTAATATCATTATTTCCTATTCTAATCTGAAATTCAACTATTTCTTCCATTTTAATACAGTTTATCAGATTTCTAATCAGAATATTTGATAATTTTATTGATTCATTAGTTGGTGGTAGGTATGATGTGTTTTTTGTGTTAATTTGGCTTATGATGAAAGTGTCACATCCACTGTTTATAGCTGTTTTTTTGTTGATCCAGTAAAGTATCATCAATATTTTCCTTTCAGAATCTATTTTTCCTTTTAGTTCAACTGAGTTCATTTTTGATCATCGAATGTTTCCTGACATTTTTCAAATTCAACTTCGCATTTATTATTAACAGATGGTGCGGAATGTTCTGCAGGTTTGAAGGCTGTTTTAGATCCCATATTTCTTAATATCGATGTGATTACTGCTAATAATCCAAATAGTCCTGCGAATATCATTATTGTTGCTATTGAAATGGTTAATGAGTTTACGGAATGAATAGATTGATAGTTAATGGACTTCAATCCTATTAAAACGTACAGAACTGTTGCAAAGCTTACTCCAATTGATCCTCCTAAACTACGGGCAGTGGTTGTTACACTAGATGCTATTGCTGTTTTTTCAAGTGGAAGTGCAACCAGGGCTTCGGAAGTGTTGGGGCTGGTAAACAATCCATAGCCAACACCCCAGATTAGTAGAGAGAATAGTATCAAGGTTAAATTTTTCATTAAGTAAGCATAACCCAGTAAAACAAAGGATGCTGTCGAGATTAAAGCTCCAAAACCCGCAGCATATTTCCAGTGGTACTTATCATATAACTTTCCAGCGAGAGGTGAAACAAACAACATGGCAATTGGTACAAACATGAATATTATGCCTGTTTGTAACGGATTGTATCCCATAACGCCTTGGAAGTAGAATGGACCTATAAAAATACCCATGTTAATTGCCACAGTAAAGAACAAAGCACTCAATACTGGAAATAGAAATTTCTTATTTTTAAATAGTGAAAGTTCCAGCATTGGATTGTTGGATCTTCTTTCTTGTAATATGAATGTTGTAATACCTACAATGAAAATTAAGCCGTATATCAATAGTAATTCAAGACTCATTTGTTGAGCAATTTCATTCAAAAACAAAATTAATGAAGAAATTGTTACAAGAAATAAAATAACCCCTTTTCCATCTATTTTGAAGTTTTTTACCCTAGATTCTGGAATTTTTAAGTATTTCATTGCAAATATTAACAGTATAACTCCCATTGGTACGTTTATCAAAAAGATGTACTGCCATCCTATGGAGTTGGTTATTAAACCTCCAAGAACAGGTCCTATAATTGATCCTAATGCGACAGCTGCTCCATAAAATCCCATTGCCTTACCGATCTCATTTTGTGGGAATGTATGAAATAGTATGGCTCCTGAAACACCTGCAACAGCTGAAGCTCCTACTGCTTGTACTATTCTGAAAAATATTAGTAAATTTATTTCATGGGCTAGGCCACATACTAACGAACTAATTGTAAAAATTAGCCATCCTACCATGAATAATTTAGTTTTACCAGTATATTCTGATAGTTTTCCAAAGAAGATGAATAATCCCGTCAGTACCAAGAGATATCCGCTAATTATCCACTGAGATTGTGTTATGCTTACGTTGAAACTGGTTGTGATGTTTGGAAGTGCTATACCCACCATGTAACCATCAAGAATTGACATTATTATGCCTGTCAGAACAATTCCCAGTATTATTAATCTGTTTTTGTATGCGAATTCTTGAATATTTGTCTGATCTTCTTCATTCATTATGAATTACCTCCAATTAAACTAAATATTTTCCATGATTTCTTTTCATTTTTTTAAATCTGTGAGTCCTATAATTAACAACTTATAGTTATAATATAACCATATTTTATTATTATAACTAGTGGTTATTTCATAACCAGTAGTTAAAACTATATAAAATTTTTGATATGTTTTTGAAAAAAATTTAAAAGGAAATGAAAATGTCTACAATAACAATTATTTCTCAATTTAGAACTGTTAAATAAAAATAAACAATATCTTCTAAGTTGTATGGATAATTTTTAGCAAATACTCCATTAAAAATAGTTTAAATCCTTAATCTTCGTTGTTTAAAATTAAATCCTTAATAGATTTTTCAAGGTAATCTTTAAACTGTTCTCGGTTAGTTCCGTTGGTTTCTAGTATCTTCATGAAATCTGGTTTAATATTCTGCACACCTTCAACCATGAGTAAGATCATCACCGCAGTATCAATAGGATTTAGATTCTTGTGGATAGATCCCTCTTCGATTCCATCTTTAATGGCGTTTGTCAATATTTTAGATAATTCGCTTCGAATATTTAGAATATCTATGGCATATGGACTTACATAGTCTAAACATAATGAACTCCATGTAATCAAAGTGGTGTAGTGCCTTGCATTTTTGTTAAGTTCTTCTATATAACTCCCATTTATTATTTCCCCTAAATCAAATCTTCCAGACTGGAAATAAGTATAAATTTCGTAATAATCAGAATATGATAAAACAAACTGATTGTAAGCACTAATAAATTTCAAAATAGTTTCAAGACCAGCTTTAGAGTTACATATCTCTTCTTTAATTAAGGAAATCATTATTTGGACACCACGAAGAACTGTAGCGAAAAACAAATCTTCTTTATTGTCAAAGTACAAATATAATGTTGCTTTATTTAATTCAACATCATTTGCTATATCATTCATTGAAACATTGTCGTATCCACTTTTAAAAAATAATTTCTCCGCAGAATCAAGAATTTCTTTTTTCTCTGGTCCTTTTCCCTTTCCTTCCTAGATTTCTTTCGCATCAAATTTCACCTAACTATCAGTTATTAAATATCTGGTGTTTGTTATCATATTAGTTTAAAAATATAATATAACTTTCTAAGAATGCATAACTGTAAAAATCTAGAGTTACTTAAATAAACTATTGTATAGATCTTATAATTGTCTGAATGACATTATTTGAAATTTTTGTTTATATTTGGGTTTCAATTAAATGTGTGCCATATTTAAGGTATCCTGAAAATAAATGTGGACACAGAACCCAAAAAATTTGACAGAAAATCTACATTAGATCTAATTAATGAGGTGTTTTTTTATGAATAAATTGATATTAATATCCCTTTGCACTGTGCTTATGTTTTTAAGCCCAGTTTTTGCAGCTGATTCTGGAAGTGGAATGGATATCCAAGGACTTGGTAACAACACAGATATTTATGGCACCATCAACAGTTGGTTTAACACCATACAGCAGGATGTTTATGGATTCATTGATACTGAAAATCTTCAGGCACAATTTGGAAACTACGTGAACACTTCAAATATTGAATCCACAGTCAATTCAAACCTTCAAAACATGGATGTTCAGGCATATCTGAATAATCTGATGAACAACCCCGATATTCAGTCATTCATAAGCAACCTGAACATTCAATCCATTACCAACAACTCGGATATCCAGTCTTTCTTAAACTCTCTTAAGATTAACACTGGCCAGAACTAGTAACAGAATGATTATGGATGTGATTGTTATACCGTAGACTTTTTAGCATGTAAAACAATCTATTATTATTTTTTTCCTTGTATGATGCCTATGTTTCCAACCATGAAAGGAAGCTTTAATGATCTGGGAATAAATTCATAGTCACTAGTGTGGATGAAGTTCACCTCTTCAACTCCCCAATCCAGTATGGTGTCTAGCAGATCATCAATATTTCCATAGATCCTCTTATCCTCGAAGAGATCCTGGAACGAGAATACTCCTCCCTTTTTCACAACCCTTAGAGCTTCTTTTATCACCATTTTCTTATCTGCACTGTCTTTAACCTCATGAAAGACCATGTTACTCACGGCTGCATCGAAGGATTCATCTTCAAATGGAAGATCAGATGCTGATGCCTTGAGAAAAGTTGCTCTGTTTTTAACTCCTTCAATTTCAGCATTATTTTCACAGGCTTCCTTTGAAAACTCCCACATTCCTCCCCAATAATCAATTCCAGTTGCTTGGGCGTTTGGATATTTATTAAGCGCTTTGATGGTTAAAGGAGCATTACCACAGCCAATATCTAATAATTTCCCATTACCATCCCATTTTAATTCATCGAGTACCAAGCTCTGTATTTTTACCTGCAGATCACCACCTTCCGGTGCAAACTGAGCCCTTGCATATGAAGTGTACATGGTTACCATGAGGAAGATGAAGGCCAACACTATCACTGGGTAGTAGAAGTAAGAAACAACAACAAACAACATTCCGAGGAGTCCTGGGATATAAACGTATTTGCTTGGAACCCAGTTTCCATAATCTATTCCTTTTTTATTCAAATTTTCCTCAATTTCATCCATTAAATTACCCTCCTCCCAAAATTACATGGGATGTTATAAATATTTCTAAGCAAGTTTAATTAAATAAATATTAATTATAATCGATTCCATATAATATCGGGGGTTGATGAGTAGAATGTCACACATAAAAATACTTACAGTTGAGGATAAAGTACCAGAAAACACTGATACAGCTAATATTTTGAACTCGTTGGGCTTTGATGTGTCAATCCTGACATCGAATTTTGAAGAATTCTGTGCCCAAGACATCAACCACGATCTGGTTTTGGTGGAGTTAACCTCAACAGAAAATTATGATGAACTACAACCAAAACTTGATGAATTGAATATTCCAGTAATTTTCATAACTGAATCGTCTGAAGAATTAGAAATAGAACAACTCAATCTCAAACAACTCCATGATCAACTGGAAAGACCCTTCACTCCAACAGAACTCAAATACGCCGTTGAATTTTTAGTTTACAAACACAAAACTGAAAAGAAACTCACAGATGTTGCAAACAACCCTCCGCTACTTTTTAAAAATATTCCCATTCCCTACCACTCCCTGGACCCTGAAGGAAACATTTTAGACATGAACACTGCATTTTTGAATGTTTTAGGATATTCCAAAGAAGAAGTGACTGGAAAGAATATCACAGAATTCATGACATCCAACACAGTAGAACATTTTGAAAAAAATTTCACAGAGTTCCAAAAAGCTGGTGAAATTCACAAAGCAGAAGTCAAACTGAAAAGAAATGGAGGATCTCATATCATTGTTTCCTACGATGCCAAGGTAGGATGCGATGATTCCAATTCTGTTAAACAGACTCACTGTTTTTTTCAGGACATGACTGAAGTAAGAAAGTATGAAGAAAAAATAAAAGAAATTAACCATTTACATTCAACCATCAGTCAAATAAATCAATCAATTTTACGAATTAAAGATAAAGATAAGTTGTTTCAAACCGTTTGTGATGTTTTTATTGAGTATGGAAATTTTGAAATGGCGTGGGTGGGGATCCTTGATTTTGAAACAGGTGACATCAAACCTGTGGCCTATGCTGGAAATGAATCGGGGTATCTGAAAAAATTCCTCTCAACCTTTATAAAGACCCCATATTGCAGGAATTTTGGATTAAAAAGTTCAAAAATGGAAATCTAGGTGTTATGGGGAATGTTAATTCATTTGAGAACCGCGAATGGCGAGAAGAAGCTATTAATCGCGGTTATAATTCATTAATTTCCCTTCCACTTAAAGTTGAGGGAAAGATCATAGGAATCATCAATATTTACTCTGCCAAGCCAAATTATTACCTCAAAGAAGAAATTGATCTCATAAGTAAGATAGGATTGGATATATCCTTCGCAATTAAAGTTATTGATACAGAAAATGAAAGAAGGTTGGCAGAAATAGCACTGAAGGATAGTGAGAAACAGTACAGGGATCTGGTTGACAACTCCCTAATCGGAATATACAAAACCAATGTGAAGGGTGAAATTCTTTTTGCAAACCAAAGTGTGGCCAACCTATTCAATTACGACAGCATTGAAGAACTGAAAAACCATAACATCATCGATGTCTATAAAAACAAGGATGATCGCCGTGAATTTTTAGAGGTACTAAATAAAAAGGGAAGAATTACCAGGTGTGAAAGGGAAAATATTCGAAAGGACGGTCAAACAGTTCATGTTTTAAGCAGTGCAAGTTTGGATGGCGAGGTTATAACTGGTATGTTTATGGACATAACAGACCGTAAACAGGTTGAGGATAGATTTCATTCCATCATAAACAATTCAGCTGATCTGTTCATAATAGTAAACAATGAAAGACGCATAACCTTCAGCTACCCAACATCTGAACGTATTTTAGGTTACTCCAATAAATTTTTAACTGGTAAAGATCCCAGTGATTTTATCCATTTAGAAGATGTTGGAACATTTAATAAACATCTTGAGGAAGTGAGCAAAACCCGTAATAAAGGATTGTTCACTGAATACAGGATAAAGAAATCTAATGGAGAATATCTTCCTGTGGAAGCTGTAAGTCAGAACATGATGGATGTTTCCGGAATCAACGGTATTGTGATGACTGCCCATCCAATTCAAGAACGCAAAGAAATGGAAGAAACACTTCAAAAGAGTGAAGAAAGATACAAAACACTTTTCCAATTAGATCCAGATTACACCCTGGTTTTAGGGCTTGATGGAAAAATATTGGATGTTAACTCTGCAACAGAACAGCTTTCAGGCATTTCAAAGGAAAAACTGGTGGGAAAACGCTTCAAGGACCTTAATATATACCCAGCTCGTGATGAATCTAAGCATATGGCGAAGTTTTCAAAGCTACTTAAAGATGGAAAACTACCTCCCTACGAATCCAGAGTTATTGATTTGGAGGGAGAAATTCACTGGGTCAAAACAGTATTAACCATAATCAAAAGAAATAATGTTCCGATCTATTACCTAATTATTGCAACGGACATAACTGAACTTAAGAAGAAGGAAGAAGCATTAAAAGAAAATCAAAGAGCTTTTGAGACATTAATAAGCAACCTTCCAGGAGTTGCATACAGATGTAAAAATGACCCCATGTGGACCATGGAATTTGTGAGTGGGGGATGTTATAATTTAACAGGGTATCATGCTAAAGATCTCATCGAGAACAACGAAGTATCGTACAGCGAAATAATTCACCCCGATGATAAGGAGCGGGTTTGGGACACCATACAAAAATCCCTGGATAAGAACGAACAGTTCAAGATGATCTACAGAATATGCACCAAGGATCTTAGTACAAAATATGTTTGGGAACAAGGAAGGGGCATATTTTCAGATAACAACGAGTTAATGTGGTTGGAAGGATTTATTACAGATGTTACACGCCGTATAATTGATGAAGAAAGAATTAAGGAATCTGAAATTTATTATCGGACCATGTTTGAAAACACAGGAACTGCAACTGTCATAATTGAGAGGGATAAAACCATTTCTGAACTGAATACGGAAGCCGTAAATTTATCAGGCTATGCTAAGGATGAAATTGAAAACAAGAAAAAATGGACAGATTTTGTAGCGAAAACTGATTTGAATAGACTTGAGAATTATTTTGAATTGAGGATGAAATCAGAAGCTGCTCCCAAGAAGTACGAAACAAAATTGATCAACAAAGCTGGGGATGTTAAGGATATTTTTGTTACAATAACACGTATTCCTGGAACTAAAAAGGAATTAGCATCAATTTTAGACATAACCGAGCTAAAAAATGCAGAAAAAGATCTTCAAGCCTCCCTGAAAGAGAAGGATATCCTTCTTAAAGAAATACATCACAGGGTAAAAAACAACATGCAGATAGTTTCCAGCCTACTGAGTCTTCAAACCCATTATGTAGATGAAGACGAAACTCAAAATGTTCTGAGGGAAAGTCAGGGACGGGTTAAAACCATGGCAATGATCCATGAAAAACTGTACAGTTCCAACGATTTCACACAGATAAGGTTCGATGAGTACATTGTAAAGCTCATATCAGACATATTCTACTCATGCAACGTTAATAAAGACAGAATAAAACCTGTTATCCATGTTGATGAGGTGAATTTAAACATAGAAACAGCAATACCATGCGGACTGATCATAAACGAACTAATATCCAACAGCCTGAAGTACGCATTTCCAAATGATGCCGCAGGAAATATCTGCCTATGCCTCAAAAAATCAGGAGAAAACTACGAATTAACAATATCTGATAGTGGTATTGGATTCCCTGAATCATTAGATTACCGAAATACAGATTCCTTAGGATTGCAGCTTGTCAACAATTTAGTGGATCAAATCGATGGAAAAATTGAAATTAACACAGATCAAGGAACTAAATTTAGTATTGAGTTTAAAGAACAGGAGTACAAGGAAAGAATAGCATTTCGCGACTAATTGGCTTTTACATCTAATTTTAGTCTGATCTATCCTGAAAATAAGTATAATGCACTCAAAGAGTTTAAAGATTTTTTGTTGGTGTAATCCTTTTTTGAAATCCTGCAATTTAAGATATAAGTGAGTTGGGCTTACTAAAAAAATAGGAGGTTGTGTAAGCCCAACTATGTACTTTATATCAAGGGTTAAATATTGGGGGTGTGTCAAATGTTTTTACACAGACACAGTTAGTTGTAACGTGCTCATGTTTTAAATTGATTTTCCCAATTTACACCCCAATCATACACAAATTCAAACCCAAAGAATACCCATTTAATTCTAAATTACCCCACTCTAAACCCATAAAAAAAATCCGAGACTGTTTGGTACAATACATATGATTTTTTTTGTTTGCGGGATAATATGGAAACTATTTTTTTTTATTCTAGATTATCGGATAAATAAATAGTCTAAAAAAATATGTTCTGTGAAATCTATTTTTTTTGAATAAACTGAACAATTTAGAGTACACATTTTTTATCCTAAAAATTTGAAGGCAGTATTTTAAACTTTATTTGATTCCAATACCCTTAAAAAAGTTGTAAAAAAATACTCCATCGGGTTCTGTGGTTTTGTACAAATCTTTTATTCCCTTTTCCCAAGTTTCAAGGTCGATCATTCCAGATTTAATTGCCTGATCCTTAACACCTTCCACCATTGCTATGATGGTCTTTTTATTGAATCCTTCAACCAATTCGGGATTGCTTGAATCCACATAGACAATTTTAGGTGAAACCTCAATATTTTTAAACCCGGAATTTTTTAAAAGTGGATATATTTCCCTTCCAATCATAGGATTACAATCAAGCCCAGTTTGGCATTTAACAAGACATTCCCAGGCTTTAACAGCTTCCTCTGTTTCAGGATAAAAATAACAGGAACCATGATCACCTTCGATGACTGTGATGGAACCACCCCTTTTAAGCACCCTTCTTAAACCTTCCAGAGCCCCAATTGGATCCTTCAAATGTTCGAGTACGAAACAGACAAAAATATGATCAAATGTTTCAGCTTCAAATGATAAATTAAAAATATCAGCCACCTCAAATTCAACATTTGAAACTCCATGTTGCTTTAATAAAAGTTTTGCCCTGTTTACAGATTCTTCAGAAATATCTACAGATTTTATTTGGGCATCTGGACTGTTAGTTGCCAACATCAAAGTTTGCGCCCCAACTCCACATCCTGCTTCTAACACCTTACTACCTGCACTGTAAACTGTGTCATTGTGTAAAAGATTTGCTAGTGTATTTGCCTGATCAACTAATCTATCAGATTCAATTTCTGAGTAACCATGAACATATTCGTCTTCCATAAAAAATCAATCCCCGTAATTTACTTTTAATCAATATTTTGTGTTAATATTTATATTTTTATTCCAACCAAATTGACAATGCCTGAAAAATCATATTTATACTACCTAGAATTAAAAAATTAAGATTACAACATTTAAATCAAGTACTGAACATTCCTTCCCCCATAATGATAAATATAACTGAAAATGATCTATTATGAACTAATAAATTTTCTTGTGAGGTATAAAAATGTTTGACCCAAAAAAATTATGGATAGTGCAGTGGATCAAGTCCAGAAACAAGCTTCTGATATGGTTACAGGAAATTCTAATCGAAGAACAGGTGGATCTGAAATTGATGAGCTGATGTATAGGATGAGTCGAGATATGGAAGATCTTCGTAGAAAAAATCAAGAACTAACAGATCGACTAAATGATTTTGAGAGACAATTTAACCATTTAAAAGATGCTATCAACAGAAACAGTAAACGCTACTAAAACTAAACTGGAAAACCAGTTTAAAATTTTCAAGCCAAATCATTTTCATTTCATTTAATTGATGCTTCAAAAATTATGCCAGTTAATAAAAAAAGATTAAATATCGGATTTTTTTAGTATAAACTGGTTTTAATATCTTCCTTGAACCTTTCAAACCCAATTTTATCGATGAAAACTCCCATACGGTTTTGCACACCCTTTTCCACATAGTAGTCCAATATTTTTTCGATGTAGATCATGACCTGACTTTCAGACAAGTTTTCAGCCAACAACCTTCCAGGTCTTGCCTGCAGACCACAAGTTCCTCCAACAAGAAGTTTCCAGCCTTTAGGTGTTCCAATTAAACCTATGTCCCTGACATTTGATTCACCACATGAGTTGGTGCAGCCAGATATGGCTATTTTAACCTTGTTAGGTGTTTTCATCCTGTGAAATTTCTCATCAATCTTAAGACCGATGTTGATGGTGTTCTGATATGCCTTTTTACATGAACTATTACCTATACAAAATTTTGAGGCCCTCACACATTTTCCTGTGAAACCACCAGGTTCCATATCAAGATCAGCCCAAATAGCATCAATATCTTCTTCTTTAACCCCGTAAAATCCGATTCTATGTTCAGAATTTAATTTTATAATTTTAACTCCGTACTTATCCGCAACATCCGCAATTTTGTGGAGTGTTTTTGGATCAACCAATCCTCCCGGGATGTATGGAATCATTGCAAAACTTTTCATGTCCTTCTGAACTGCAGCACCCTTTTCAGGTATGTTCTCTTTTGTCACCATAAAAAATTACCTCAACATTTACTATCTGGGTTTTAGGATAATAATTTATAGTACGCATAATATTTTTCAGAACAATCCAATGAAAACTCTAAGATAAAAAAAGAATTAATTGGAAAATTGCACAGAATTTAGATAATTCCCATGTTGTGCCGGCTTTTAAGATGGATCCTTATGAATCATCCATTTCAAGAAGAGCCATTACAGCATCTACATTTTCAGGCACAACCCTTTGTCAATAGTTTTATATCCTTTTATACATACATACTTCATTAAACCTCCACATCAATTGTTGTTACCAGTTATTTTAATTAATTTAAGGTGACTTTTTTTGTTTTTATTTCCAATGAGCTTTTCCAATGTTTTTGTTTCATTGAAGTCACATGGTTTTTCACATGGAGGTTTGTGATAGTACAAAGCATCCCTCGTTAGTTTAGCATTGACTGCTGCTTTACTCCTGTTTGGGAGTAGTTCTGAAATCTCATGGACATTTAGACCATGTTTATACAAGATATAAATCATCCATATTTCTTTATCTGTCCATTTGTTAATCGATCCCATCTTTAATTTGATGCACCGTTGCAGTATTGATGCGTAACTCCTTCCAGGTAATTTTTTAGATTTGTATATTTGATCCGGTCCAAAATTTTGTTTATTTAATGAAATTAATATTTTATCTTCTTCAGGAGTCCAATGTTTGCCGCCCATAAAACCTTTCTCCTTTAATTTTTTTAATCACTAAACACGTTATACAGAATTTTTCTATCTAATTTTAAGAGTATGGTTTACTCAAAAAAGTTTTATGTATATCTTATTTTCCCAATGTGCCTGGTTTCTCCAGGTTCTTCTCCATTGAAGCGTGTGAGATAATATATAAACCATTCTAGTGGTATTACAAGGGTAAATGGTGACATTAAACTGTTCATATCAGAGTAATCCTGCATTTTGTATACAATGGATTTTGTGCCCAGTTTTTCTCCAAATTCAATGGCATTTTTTGTAATTTTATCTCCAGGATAATTTGCATCTAAAAATATTATTAGAACATTTTTTTCTGTTCTTTCAATTAAACCATGACGAAATTCCCCGGAGTACACTGGACAGGCATGTTTAAGAGCTCCTTCCATAAACATGGTCATTGCCAGTTTGTATGCAAGACCGTAGTTTGGACCGCTTCCCATACAGTAAAACAGTTCTTCATCTTTAAATTGTTCTCCTAAACTTAATCCTTCAGACTGTGTTCTTTTAATCAAATCTTCAGTGATATTGGGAAGTTTCCTCATGTCTCTTAAAACATTTTTTTGTATGTCCAATATATCTCCACTAGTTTCATGATTCATCTGAAACAGTAAATTGTAAAGACACATGAGTTGTGTTGTGTAGGTTTTAGTTCCGAGTATGGCCTTTTCAGTACCTCCATGTGTGATTATTGAAGCATCAGCTTCCTTGGCCATTTTAGAATGTTTTTCATTTGTTATTGATATGGTGTAAATACCACTTTGCTTAGAGAGTCTAAGTGCAGCAAGTGTATCGGCTGTTTCACCAGATTGGGATGTTAATATTGCTGCAGAGTTTTTATTATCTGTATTTTTATTGTAAACAAATTCATAACCTGTGTAAACTTCTATATCCCTATTTGAAATATAATCGGCCGCACTTTTGGCAGAGCAACAGGTTGAAAATGAACTGCCACAGCCAACGAGATAGATCTTGTTAAATTCATCCATCTTTG
This sequence comes from Methanobacterium sp. ERen5, assembly GCA_024167805.1. Taxonomy (GTDB): domain Archaea; phylum Methanobacteriota; class Methanobacteria; order Methanobacteriales; family Methanobacteriaceae; genus Methanobacterium_B. The sequence goes on from CP099988.1 coordinate 2,124,572, forward strand.
CTGCAAGTTCAGTCATGTGAACTTTTTCTTCCTTAAATGTTTTTTTTAAAGCACCAGGCTGTTCAAGAATTTCCTGATACATTTGATACTCCATTATTTCGCCTCCACAAATAAATGTAGTTTAAATTCAAACCTTAATTAATAAATATTTGTTATATATCGGTATTTCCATACCACTGCTGCAGTAGTTATGGATAAAACACATCCAACGAAGTTGAGGATTAGGATGTAGTTATTAGATAGGTAAAGTCCGTAAAGAGACCAGAAGAAACAGTTGAAAAACATAACACAGTAGAGAATTTGTGATACTCCATCAGAGTTTTCAGTTTTCAATACTATTCTCATCTGATCAACCGTACTCAAGTACATTAAAAAGGTGAATAAAGATGCTAAACCACCTAAAACATCAATTGCAGTCATTGACATCCTTATCACTCAACCATTTCAAAAATTCAAAGGTTTCCTGTACATTTTCAACGTAGAAGTTGCCAGATTCTTTAACATGTTCTGGAACTTCTTTGGAGTTAACAACAACACTCACTCCAAGGATTTTTTGTTCCTGACTCAGTTCCTTCAACTTTTTAAAGGCACAGACATCGTTGACATCATCTCCGATGTAAATTATTTTTTTGATGTTATTTTCTTTAATGAACTTTTGAAGAACACTGCCCTTATCATCCCCAACTGTAGGTCTGATTTCTAGAAGGTCCTTACCCTCAACTATCTTAACAAGTTTACCCAGTGACATGGTTGATATGGTGTTTAAAATCTCCTTTTTCGCACAGCTCTTGGGGTAACATTCGTTGTAATGAACTGTTAGACTCAAAGTTTTGTATTCCAAATTAAAATCTGATGAATCATTCAACTTATTTTTAAGTTCTTGGTAGATTTCCTTAATAATGGGAATGTAAATATTTACACGGGAATCTGTGATTATTTTTCCATTTTTTATCCTTTGCAAGCCATGATTTCCCATATAAACAATTTTTTTAAGTTTAATTATATTTAGGGCATCGTTGATATCTCTACCAGTTAACACTCCCACAAATTTTAATTTGGAAGATAGGACAAACAGGATATTTCTCATGTCTGTTGTTATTTCTGCATGTGATGGTTCAGATGTAACTTCACTAATTGTACCATCAATATCAGTTATAACAGCTGATTGATCTTCTTTAAATGTTTTAAGATCATTTAAAGAATTAAAAAGATATTTTGCCAATATTATCAACTCCTTTAAATAAATAACTTCTATTTTTTAGGTTCAATCCAAACTTATAATGGAACAGTTTAGATATTTAAAAGTTACTAATATGGTACGCAAAATACAGAATTATACGGGATAAAATGGAGTATTTTTGAATTTAAATGATTATATGGAGGTTAAGAAAAAATCATAATTTCAAACTTCTAACAACAGCATAGGCTAGTTTCAAAAAATCACCAGTAATGGGTGAATAAAAATTTAAGTAAAATATATGGCCATAATTGAAATAATACGTTGATATGACGTTTAATATGTTATTTAAATTTGTATTTATAATTAGAATTAATTTTTAATGCTGTTTAATAAATTTTTATTGTAAATTATTTTTTAGGAAATCATTGAGAATATTGAAATTATTCCGAGGATATGATTAAATAGTAATAATTATAGGATAATTTTAAAATCAAATAGAATAGGTTATATTGTTGATTTAAACTGTTTAATAATTTTTAGAATAAGTTGAAAATAATTGGTGTTTTTATTGAGAATGCATTCCCAGACTAAAAATAACATAAATTGGAGGTGATCCTTTTTTTAGTCTGGGAAACTACATTATCAGGGTTTTAAAAAAATATTTGGGGGGATTGTGGTGTGACTATTTCACTTCCACAACATACAATTTGGATTAATAACTTAAGTCGATTTTCCCAATTTACACCCCATTCATGCACAAATTCAACTAAAATATAAATATAAATTACTTCTCTCTCCAGAGTTCGCCTTGAACGAGTTCCTTAACAGCTTCATGACAGGATGAGTAGGCATACCAAATAGATAAACACCATTTTTCAATGGCCATATCTCGTTTCAAACCTTCAGGACATTCTATAACATTTTTTATACTAATATCTCCCCGGTTTAGAGGTAAAACAAACCTTGGCCATGTTTTCCTCTGTTTTCCAAGTTTAATATGTGCATTTTGAACCTCTTTTCCAGTGAAATTCTTTTCAACATGTAAATATAATCCAATTAATGCAAATGCAACTCTAATATTAGTAGTTTCATCATCTGCTGTCTCTAAAGCAAATGCGTCAACTACGTACTGATGAATAAACTTTGGATCAGCATGGGAAGAGATGTAACTCGAAAGTTCCTGGAACATCTCCGGCTTAGACTTGTTATTTTCAGACATGTGTAATTCACCAACTACGTTTAATAAATAATGAAGTGATTGTTTAAATTTTGATTACCAACCTTATAAATAGAATGAAATATTTATGGATTTATGTTAAAATCCATGTTAAAAAGGAATTCTTAGAAAAGAACGATTATATTTATTTGGGGAGGAGAATTTGAATGAATCAAACCATTGAAACTATAAAAAATAGGCGTAGTGTAAGAAATTATCTTCCAGAACAGGTAAAGGACGAGGATATGGAAATAATTTTAGAAACTGCTGTATACGCTCCAACAGGTCATAATGATCAGCCATGGCATTTTACAGTGATTCAAAATCCTGAACTTATAAATGAAATAAATATAGGTGCCAAGGAAGCCATGGGAAAAACAGGAGAGAAATGGCTCGAGAATCTTTCAAAAAATGAGAATTATCACATATTCCACGGAGCACCCACTGTTGTCATTGTTTCAGGAAAGAAGAATGCAACCACGCCCCATGCAGACTGTTCAGCAGCAGTTGAGAACATGTTACTTGCAGCTGAAAGTATGAATATCGGTTCATGCTGGATTGGATTTGCAGCGTTCTACTTCAAAAATCCTGAAAGTTTTAAGAAATTTGATATACCCGAGGAAAATGATGTGTACTTCGGTGTTACGTTTGGATATAAAGCAAAGGAAAATGGAGAAGCACCCAAGAGAAATAGGAACGTGGTAACTTTCTTCAAGTGAACCTAATGAGAGGCCATGATCCACAAGGGGTTTGTAAAAATAATATTGGGGGAAAAATTAATGGGAAAATCCAAGTTTACCGAAGTTATAACGGGAATATACCAGTTTAAAGGTGTATCAAATTTTTATTTAGTACAAGATAATGAAAGTTTTGTAGTTGACACAGGACTACCTGGCAAAGCAGGGCAACTTGAAAACTGTCTGAGCTCCCTGGGAAAAAATCCCGAGGATATTGGGGTGATAGTTTTAACACACCACCACTTTGACCACACAGGAAGTTTGAATAAAATAGAACAGCTAACCAATGCAAGAATTGCAGCTCACAAGGATGATTGGCCATATGTTTCTGGAGAAAAAAGTGATGAAGGCCCATTTATCATGAGACCCATCACAAAACTCATGAACTTAATATATAATATTAAACCAGTTAAAACAGACATGATACTTGAAGATGGTGATAAAATAGGAGACTATACAGTTATACACACTCCAGGACACACACCAGGAAGTATTTGTCTTTACAACCCAATTAACAAAGTTCTGTTTGTGGGCGACAATATGAGTTATGGTAAGGGTATTTTAAATTCTCCATCAGGAAGGCTACTCCCAGATCCAGTAAACTACAAAAAATCCATGGAAAAACTAGGAAAACTTGATGTGGAAACCATACTAACTGGTCATGGCGAAGCTGTAACCAAAGATGCAAACAAGTTGATTGAAGATTTCATAAACCATTGAGGCGGAATATGGGATACGAAAAGGAATTTGTGAATTCCACTGACGGCACAGTAATAGGTTACAGGAAGATGGGAAATGGTCCTGGACTGGTTCTTTTGCATGGTGGAACTAACTCATCCCAGCACTTCATGGAACTTGGAGATTGCCTTTCTAAGGACTTCACTGTTTACATTCCAGATAGAAGGGGAAGAGGTTTAAGTGGTGATTTCGGTGATCACTATGATATGGAAAGGGAAATGGAAGATCTAAATGCTGTACTCAGAAAAACAGGTGCAAAGAACATATTTGGACTCAGTTCCGGTGCTTTAATAGCATTGGAAGCTGCATTAAACCTTCCAATGACTAAAGCTGCAATTTACGAACCTCCACTTGACATAGATAACAATGTTTTAAGTATCATGTCATTCATGAAACGATTTGACAGGGAGATTTCAGAGGGAAAAATAGCAGCTGGAACTGCAACCATTACCAAGGATTTTGGAAGCCACTTTGGACTTCCAAAGACAATTACAAAATTGCCCCATTTTTTACTTGAACTATTGTTTAAGCTATATCTCAAAACAGAACAAGTCAAGGAGGATGAAGTCCCTTTTAAAGTATTAATACCAACTTTTCATTACGACTATGAATTAGTGAAGGAAGAAATTGGTCAGATAGAAAAGTTTAGAAATTTGAAGACCGAGGTTTTACTAATTGGTGGAACTGAAAGTCCAGCATTTTTAAAGAAAACCATGAAAAAACTTAAAAAAACCATTCCAAATGTTAAACAAGTTGAACTTAAAGGTCTTTCCCATACAGGTCCACTTGTAACAGGTAATCCTGAGTCAGTGGCAGAAAAATTGAAGGATTTCTTCTCTTCATGATGTTTAATGTCCTTAAAAGTTCAATTGTGAGATGGTTTACATCCAAAGATAAATTATGAAGTTAAAAGAAGTTTTAATATGACTTTTTTCTATCTGTTAATTTCCTTCAACATTTCACTTGAAAATTTTAGTACCTTCGCACTGTTTTTCAGGCGCTGTTCGTTGTGATGGTTGTAAACAGCCATTTCAATGGCACTTCTTAAACCCAGGTCCTCATAGGGTTTGATAATATAACCGTAGGGCGCTGTTTTTTTGGCTTTTTCCAAGGTGTCGTTGTCGTAGTAGGCTGTTAAATATATGACTGGAATATCACTTTTTTCCATGATCTGATCTGCTGCCTGAATTCCGTTCATACTTCCCTTGAGCATTATGTCCATGAGTATGAGATCTGGAAATAGTTCTTCAGCCTTTTGAATAGCATCTTTACCCGTGCCCACAATTCCTAAAACAGAGTAACCTAATCTTTCAAGCCTTTTTTTAAATCTGCAGCTTCTATAAATTCGTCTTCAACAATTAAAATATTTGCGTCTAAAATAAATATACCCCCCAAGGACCTATTTAGATGAAATTTTAATTTATATTATTAATTATATTCGAACACAATAGTTATAATTTTTGATTTAATTCTAATTAATGGGTAAATTTTATTAATATTTCATTAATCTGAGCATATAATTCTTTCAGTTTTAAGGTTGAACCATAAAAACCAGTTCAATTACTTAAAGCCAAAAAAATGTAGGGTATCACCCAAATAATTTGGAGAAAAAGTTTAAAATAATATTTAATATGGATTCTGATTTTTTGTTGGTATCTTCACTACTGTTACCTGTTACACTGGTTTTTACTGCTTGTAAACATACTGATGTTCCGTTATCCAAATTTTTTTCTATGATGGAATCATCGTTGGTTTGAATCCAACTATCCCAACTTTTAGAATCTTCAATTTTCCCATTTTCCATTAAACTGTTTAGATCTCCATTAACAGAACTTGCAACAGGGGTGAATTTTTTAGCATGATCTTCATACTTACTGTGCAGTGAAGAGGATTCTTTACTCACTCCATGAGGTGCTGAAAAAGTGTCTGATATGTAATGACAAGCTACACCATAATCATAACTAGCATTTTCGTAGTTACCCTCATCATAGGCAGTTTTTCCAAGATTCAACCAGTAAACTGATTTGTTATAACTTTTAGGATAACTGTGATAGGTGAAATCATGAAAAATTTCATCGGGATCGTTGGAAGCATTTTCCATGATTCCAAGATTCAAATTCCTTTGAACATCGGAAGGCAGACCATAGTAAACAACATCCACAACTTGGGAATGGGTTTTCCAGCTCCAAGCATCTGAAGCCGGTATCATTATCAACAAAGAAACCAAAAAAACTACCATCAAATTTAAGATTTTATTAAAATTCATAGACCATCACACATTTTACTTTATAATAAATTTCTAGTTACCAAATCCGTAGTTATGAATATATTTCTGATTTATCTTTCTAAAACTCTTTCACCTAGATAATTATATATTCACATTCTAATTTGCTTTTTTTCATCCGTAGAATTAGTATATGATGAGTCCAACTGAAAGCTAGGATTAAATACCCTCACTTTTACGGGTCCTGCAAAAAATGAGATGACATTCAGTTAAAATAGATATCTTAGCTTTAATTAAGAATCCCATTCCTAAACACATCAAACTAAATGATCCTAACACTCTGTTGATTTATCACCATTTTTCACTATTTTCTAAGAATTCATGCACTGATTTTTTCTAAATAGATTAAACTTCATCAACCATTATTCATAATAATTTATTAAAATAGTTTATTCATTTAGTATTTTCAATACAAAAATTGGTATTTAAACCATAATGAATCACAAAACAAGATATCTGAATATTAATTTACAATTAAACAGTTATGTGGGCATACTTATGGCCATGAGCTTTTAATTTTAGCCGTTACCTTTGGATACATGCTCCTAAATATAATATTTTATTAAGGACTACTGTATTCGTGTTTGGAATATCCAATTGAAGTAGGTATAAATTTAAAATTTGATTCAACTTTTATTTAATTTCTAACAGTAAAGTATAAGAAGTATAGATACTTTAAAGTGATATGTGAATCTTTGAATGATTCAGTTTCAATTGGGGAAACCAATAAATGTGCGAAACCGAAATTGAGTTTAAGTGCGTGAACTGTGGAAATTTGTACAACCCTAACATAGAACTCGAATGTCCAGAGTGCTATGATGAGGGTGAAATCATTAAAAATCCAAATTAAATCTTAAAACAGCATAAATTTAGCTAAAAATTATTTGATTGGCCTAGTTTGTTTTCTCGAATATTATTTTTTACAAATTTTCTAAGGATGTTTAAATTAAATTTCAACTGCTTTACAAATATTTTTGTTAATTTAGTGAAGACATTTTATCATGTTGTTGGTGAACTTTTTGATGTTATCTTCGTATCCATTGTTGTTTATTCCATGGAAGATATCCAAATTTAAGGTGTATAAAAAAGTGTTTATGACAAGTACTATTGATGTTACTTCGCAACAAGTGTTATCTATATTTTCTGAAACAAATTCACTCAATACATCTCCGAAGTCACCCATATCTGAATCAACATGTACGTTGTCTTCAGTTATCATGATGTTGAAGAATTCGAAGTTTTCACGATAAAAAACTGCCATTTTTTTTATGTACTCTTTCAAGAACTCTTCAGGATCCTCAATTTTCTCAAGGTCTTCCATGAGGCTGATGCATTTTTCTTGAAGCATTTCATGATTCACACTCATGGCTTCTTTGAACAATTTTTCTTTGGTCTCAAATTTTCTGAAGAGTGTTATCTCTGAAAAACCAGATTGACTTGCGATGCTACGTGTTGTGGAAGAGTTGTAACCCTCTTTTGCAAAAATTTTTAGTGCAGCATCCAGAATTTTTCCTTTGGTCTTATCCATCATTTTAACCAGCTAAATTGAACTAATCAACTATTTGATCATGCAGTATATCATTTCTATGAAATTTTCAACCACGGATTCTGCTGACTTTCCAAACGATGCTTTTCGGTTGTGATAATTTTCCAGATTAACAATATATACGAATGAAATTATGGAAATTCCCAAAGTATCATAATCTATTTCAGGATTTTTAATATGTTTTTTTAGATAATTTCCTGAAGCATTGGTTTGTTCAGCCATCAGCTTTTCCATAGACTTATTTTCTTCGTTTAACGATATGTAAAACACTTCAAAGTTGTTCATCATCACTTGTTGTGTTTTTATTATGAAATTGGCAATGAAATCCTTAACATTTTCATATTCAGTGTCAATAAATACGTTTTTATTGAAATCTTCTAGCATTAATTTGACATTTTGATCTAAAACCATTTCATAGAGATTTTTTTTCGTATTAAACTTTCTAAATAAGGTCATCTCCGTAAAACCTGATTTTTCTGCAATAGCTTTGGTGGTTGAGGATTTAAATCCGTTCTTTGCGAATATTTCAAGAGCAGCATCCATAATTTTCTGTTCAGTATTGTTCGTCATAAAGATCATCTATTTTATTACAAGTCAATTTAACTCATTTGAATTTATATTTTTTAATAAACTAATCCATTAACAATTAATTAGAAGAGAATTATAACCTAACTGTGAACTTATAATAATAAATATATACTAACTTGTTTTAAAAGGTTGCTCACTATATCCCCAATATGTTTTCATGGAAATCATGGATCATTCAGTACTAATTGGATAACTGTTCTTTAGAAAATAAAAAAATGTAATAATCATGAGATAAATCAAAGGAATATTGCTCAAACATAATCCCATGAAGGTGTGGGCTAAGCTAGAGGGCAGTGGGAGATAGGAAAATTTTAGGTAAAAAAATGGGATCATCAGGGGTGATTGAAGAACCTCTGGTTCAAAGGAGGGACTTGCTTAACAAACTCTCCAACGCAGTGGATGTCATCATTATTCTTTGGATGCTTGCAGACATCATCCTTTTAACTCTGACTTACTTCATAAATCTAAGTAGCATATACGCGTTTATAGTTGTCTTTGACACGGGCCTATGCGCAATATTAATTGTTGAATTTAGTTACAATATTTACAAAAAGGAAAATAAATTAGCTTACCTACGTGAGGATTGGAAGGGTGTTATCGTTGATATACTGGCCATGTTCCCATATGAACTCATAACATTTGGTTCATACGGTTTTATAAGACTTTTAAGGTTAGTTAGGATATTTGCACTCTTTGGAAAGGGAAGAAAGAACATATTCAAATTTATCGAGAAAACCCATCTAAATTACATCCTTTTCACACTGATAGTCATAGTTTCAGCGTCCACAATAGCTGTTTTGGTTTTGGAGAGTAGCCCAACAGATGAAATTAACACGCCTTTAGATGCTCTTTGGTATGTTGTATCTACAGTTACAACCGTAGGATACGGGGACATAGTTCCTATATCTCCTGGTGGGAAGGTCCTTGGCATCATCCTGATGATAATTGGTGTTGGTTTTTTCAGTCTTTTAACAGCTACACTTTCATCCTACTTCATGAAAGATATGGAATCTGAAGAAAAAGAACTGAAAGACCAAGTTGAAAGTCTTGAAAATTCTATAAATGAAATGAAATCAGAAATTGCAGAGTTTAAAGAACTTTTAAAAAAATAAGTGATGGATTTGGATCAGTAGTATCCATCATCCGAACCATCGTAGTTGTTATCTGATGAATAACCATCATCATAATTTTGGTCGTCGTAGTCACTTGAATCATCGTAGTTGTCGTTTGGATCATCGTAATTGCCATTGTAGTTTGAGTCGTCGTAGTTGTCGTCGTAGTTGTCGTTTGAATTATCGTTGTAGTTTTGATTGGTGTACTGATCTGTGGTAGTTGTTGTTGTGTTAGATGGTAAGATCAGTTCCCTGTAAATAACTGCACCTGTTTTTGCATTTAATATTATACCGCCAACTGGCTGTCCATTGTAGTAGTAATTGCAAATATAAATGGCTTGGCCATCATGATTCTTCATAAGAATAGGATCACTCACACTAACCCCTTTAGATGCCTTGGACTTAGCAATGGACTTTGCCTTGTCGAAACTTATGTACTCAGAACTGTATGGTATGGCAGTACCATTTTGCATGGTCTGATTTATGGTTGTGATGTTTGCACTGTTGTTTGCAGCAGCCTTAGGTGTTGACATGTACATGTATCCAAATGCAAAACTCAATGTCCCTGCCAATAGAATTATAACAATTATCAGCAGAGTATTCCTTTTCATATTCATGTAAATCCCCCAAATTTTCTGATATTTACAAATAAGTTTTATCCAAATAAATATCCCTAAAAATTCTAAATATCCTTTGATAATTCCTTAAAATCTAATAATCCCGGAAACATACGAGATTTATTAATAATTCACCTTTACAGTTTAAGCCCATCTAACGCTACTAAAAATTCATTGGCATGGTTGAATTTTTCAGCGTCGGAATCGTTGTGGAATGTTTCATACACCAGTGCAGGTATGCCTGCATTTATCAGTGGTTCTGTTACGTATACTGTGCTGGTTGGATTGGGTGGAACGTAGTATGAGAGCCACGGCAACTCAGTGGACAAATTTTTTCCAATGGATTCTGAACTGCTTCCGGATACAGGTGCAAAAATGAACTTGTTTTTCTCCCAGTTTCCAACATTTGAATGAACATCAATGGTCAGCTTATACTTTTGATTGATTATATCCGGCACTGCAAATTTATTTGCAAGGAGCTGACCATTCATCCTACCCTTTTGGTAATCATCGGGATTTTGGGTTACATTAACTTTGTAAATGGTGTAACTACTCTTCAAGGAGTTGGAATTTTGTTTGATGGCATTTAACATGGCATTGTGAGCATCAGATTCTTGTGGATGTACTCCCACTATGATGGCTATATGAGTATCTGATTCTCTGTTACCGTAGGGTCCTTCCTTGACAACAGTTCCGTATGAGATGTTTCCAAGGTTTTGTGTGGAAAACCCTGCGTACTTTTCATCGGTATTTGTTGGTGTGAGATAGTACGCTGTACAAAGGGTGATTGTGAAGATGATTATGAGTCCCAACACAATCATTGCTTTATTTTTAGTGCTCATCCATGATCACTTATGGTATTGATACTGATGGGGGAAGCTGTCCCGTGGCTTTGTAATCTGAGAGTACCTTTGCAAACATGTTGAGCGTTGTGTCTGGTGAGAGATCTGGTTGGCCAGGATTTGTTATGCCAACGTAGTTAGGAGCGTTTTTGTAGTTATCCATCCATGAAACTGTTCTTGAAGCTATGTTCACATAGTCTGATTTTATGATGGTTGCTGATGTAACAGTTCCTGCAGGATTAGCTGCACTACCATAGGAATTTATTGGTATATTGCCTGTTTGACCAGCATTTAACATAACAACTGCCTTAGCAAGTATGTAAAGGCACTGATTCTTATCAAGAGTTAATCCATTGTAGGCAACGCTCGAAATTGTACCGTTATTTTTCATTATCTGGTAACCTAAGTTGGGTGCTTCGGACACTGGAAAACCATCAGCCTTTGAAACAGGAGTGCCGCTTGAATTTGTATTTGATCCATTAACTGCTACTGCTGGCGGTTGTTGATTATTTTTTATGAGGTAACCTGCTGTGATTCCCACACCTACAATCAGCACAATACAGACTGCTATTAAAACCTTTGTAAGGTTGCTGAAACCTGTTTCAGTCTTTTCATCATCATAATTCCCATTAGAAAAACCATTAATCTTTTTTCCACAATTTTCACAGTAAGATGCATTTAAATCGTTATCATGACCACAATCTTTACATTTAACCAATTTTTCAACCCCCAGTTGATCTTGGAACTTATTTGGAGCTAAAAGAGAACAAAAGCTTTATTTTGATAAATTTTAGAAAGTTTTTCATCTCCAAATTCAAATTTTATTAAAACATGAATTATTAATCACACAATTGTAAAAGGGATTCCAAAATTATTGAAATGTGAATCCAAATAGGATCCATCCATAATATTTTATCATTGAACGATCTTGAATGGAATCAAATCAATTGGTAAAAGAAAATGAGTATTTCAAAACAATTTTCTTTAAACTATGTTTTGATTATTCAAGCAAGGAATTTAAATGACTTTTATCGATTATCATTTAGACACTTTCATAATTATCGTTAAATATTCAAGGTTTTTAATATGTATTCTATATTTTTCATTTAATATAATTTGTCTTTTAATATTCTGACGACTTTTCTTAATTATATGTTAAATTTATATATTCTTTAACACATACTGAACTCTACATTTAAGGAGGATTCTAAAGTTGTCGCCAAAAAATAGATGGGATGAAGTTGAATCAATGTTAACTTTGATATTGAATGAAAAGGAAGCAGTAAAACTTGTTGATGCCATTAAAGAATCTGTTAAATATGACATGGAAAGGACTATAGATAAGTTCGCAAGTAAAAACAAGTTAACAGAGTAGTTAACTAACACACATTCCTTTTCTACTTTAAATTTTTCTAAATAGCTTACAATATCAATTTAAGTCGTATACGTGTTTTTATATGAATTTTGGGTTGATTTTTTTCATTGTTCAATTCTTCTGTAGATCGATTTAAATTTCTCCTGTAAATCTTAATCATTATTTTTATATGAATAATTATATATACTGACTAATCAGTCTATATTGTGTAAAACAATTGATTACATAAAAAAATATAGGGTGTTAATTTGAATGAGAAAAAGCAATTATTACTAAATGCAGCACTCAAACTCTTCGTTGAAAAAGGTTTTCATGGAACTTCAACATCAGAGATAGCAAAAACAGCAGGGGTTGCGACAGGAACACTTTTTCACCACTTTAAAACTAAACAGGAACTTATAAACAGCCTTTACCTCTACACCAAAGAGCAGCTTCTAACTGCAATAACCATGGATTATCAAGATTCAGAACAATTTAAATCAAACCTAAAACGGCTGTGGCTTAACTTCACACACTTTGGAATCGAAAATTCGGACATGTTCCAGTTTATAATCATTTTTCACAGCTCACCGTACATAACATCACTAACTAAGGAACAGGCAGAAACTAGGTTTGATGACGTACTGATCTTTTACAGGAAGGGAATAGAAAACCAAGAGATTAAAACTGTGAAGGATGAGATGATGGTGGAATTCTTTTTGGGCACAATATTTTCCACTGTGAATTACTTCAATAAACATCCAGAACAATTGAATGAAAAAAACATGAACCTCACATTTGAACTCTTCTGGGATGGTATATCCAAATAATCACTGTATTTGAAGGAGTAATTCGTAAGAAAATAATAATTAGAAAATATGGATAAAGGGGAAATGATTAGGAACTAGACTCATTACAACTAATCAATTTAATTTAACTATGAACGGGGTTTGATTTTATGCAGTACAGAAAAATAGAAAAGAATGGAGATCAGTTATCGGTACTTGGATACGGTGCAATGAGATTGCCCACAAAAAACGGTAGAACTGATGAGAAACGCGCAATTGAACAGATAAGATACGCCATTGACCACGGGGTGAATTATCTAGATACAGCTATAATGTACATGAACGAACCACTCGTTGGAAGAGCACTAATGGATGGTTACAGAGAAAAGGTAAAACTCGCAACCAAACTACCACCGTGGACAGTTAATAAAGAGGAAGATCTTAGAAGCACATTCAAGGTACAACTTGAAAACTTTAAAATACCCTACATAGATTACTACCTGCTCCATGGTTTAAACAAAGCAAATTGGAAGAAAATGTTGGATTTCAATGCCTTGGAATTTCTCGATGAAATTAAAAAGCAAGAAAAAATATTGAATGCAGGTTTCTCATTCCACGGAGATATAAACACATTTAAGGAGATTGTAGATGCATATGACTGGGATTTCTGCATGATCCAATACAACTTTCTAGATGAAAAAAATCAAGCAGGAACAGAGGGATTAGAATATGCAGCGTCCAAAGACATTCCAGTAATTGTAATGGAACCATTTAGGGAGGTAACCTAGCAAGGAATGTTCCAGAAGAAATTCAGGCAATATGGGACGAAGCAGAAGTTAAAAGAAGTCCTGCTGAATGGTCCCTTAGATGGGTGCTTAACCATCCTGAGGTAACTTGTGTGCTTTCAGGTATGAACGAAGAAGAGCATATCAAAGAAAATATCAGAATAGCAGATGAAGCCCTTCCAAATTCATTAACAGAAGACGAACTCAAACTAGTTGAAAGGGTAGCTGACAAATATCGGGAACTCATGGAAACAGGATGTACGGGTTGCAGGTACTGTATGCCGTGTCCCAGGGGAGTGGACATAGCCAAATGCTTCGAAGTCTACGACTCAGCTAAACTATTCAACACTGGAACTATTCAGTCAAAGGTGATGTACGCTGCAGGTCTGGGTGTGATGAACGATGGAAAGCCAGGATTTGCATCTAAATGCACTAAATGTGGAAAATGTGAGAGTCACTGTCCACAGGAACTTCCAATCATGGATCTCCTCGATGATGTTTCAAAGGAAATGGAAGGACCACTAACCAAGATAATACCGCCAATATTCAAGACATTCCTGTCCATCCAGAGTTATAGAAATAATAGGAAGGCTAAAAATTTAGAGTAAAAACCCACATTAAAGATGGTGTGATAACAAGGATTGAGAGATAGTTTAAGAATTTTACTCTAAATTTTAAATCTATTTTTTCTTTTTTTCATTTGATCCATGGATTATCAGGTAATATTAAAATGTGATTTGAATTATAATTTTAGTCATTGTATAATTCCTTTTAAATATTGAGGGTTTGTGTTATGAAACATCTTGAAAAATTGCTCTGGTGGTTGTTAACTGGTAAAAGGGGAGGAACCAATCGTGCCAGAATAATTAAAAAACTCAGAGAAAGACCTTATAATCCTCATCAGCTTTCAAAGGAGTTAAATCTTGATTATAAAACCATCAGACATCATATAAAAATTTTACGTGATAACAATATAATTAAAGCCACAGGAGATTCATACAGCAAATTATATTTCCTAACAGATGCCATGGAAGAAAATTATGAGGTTTTCCAGGAAATATGGGATAACTACATCGATGAATAAAAGTTTCCAGAGATTGAGGGAATTTGAAATTTAGGAGTGAAAATGACTTTAGAACTGATATTCATAAACAGGATGATCATACTGGCAGCAGTCATTGTAGGCATTGCAAATGTTGGTCTGCTATCTGGACTGTTCTATTTCTACTGGAACAGCTACCATGAACTTAAATCAAAGTTCACAACGGGCCTTATTTACTTCGCTTTCATATTACTTGTGCAGAATGTACTGGCAATTATAGCACTGTCCCTATTTGCAGTGTTAGGTATTGAAATGCATGAAATGGGAGCAACAGAAGTTTATTTCGTCCTTTTATTGGTTGAAGCAGCTCAGTTAATTGCATTTATCATACTGTTTAAAATAACGTGGGACTAACCAGTGAAATAAAGTTCCAAAAAGACAGCTTAACATTAAGAAACTTATTTGAGAATTAGGGGATTTAGGGGGAATACCCCTTGAATCTTGATTGTCTTGTTAAGTCCTATTTTATTCTTGTTAGGATTAGTATAGATTATTTATTTAGAACCCGTTGTCTAAAGATGTTTGCTTTGTTGCTCTTTAGATCATAATATCAGCCATTTTAATGGTTTAAATTGAATAGTTGGGTAGAGATTGGGTAAAGATTGGGGTATAAGTTCGGCATAATTACTTAAATATTCATTCAAATAATTACTGTTCAAGAAGAAATTTAAGGGGCTATTTTAATAAATAAGTATAATTCTAGCATTAAACATGTTAAATAAATGTTTAATCTTGTAATTTGGCTTAATTATCCTTTAAATATCGTTAAAAAGCTATTGTTGTTTTGGTATTATGATTGAACAGTTAAACTTCGCATTGTTTCATTTAATAAATCAGTACGCAGGGATGAATCAATTTTTTGATATCTTCATGGTTCTGATTGCCAAGTACATGCCTTTGTTAGTTGTGGCAGGTATGATCATTTTATGGATGTTTAAAGGAAGAAAAACTCGGGATATAATTCTTTACGGATTTTACGCTGCTTTAATTGGTTTAATAATAAACTATTTGATAGGTTATGTTTACTATCACCCAAGACCCTTTGTTATTCCAGTTGGAACGCTACTTTTCAGTTATCCTGCTGATTCATCATTCCCATCAGATCATTCCACCATTATATTTTCCATGGCTCTGATGCTTGCCTACTTCAAAAGAACGAGATTTCCGGGTTTATTATTTTTAGTATTGGGAATTATTGGTGGAACTGCTAGGGTGTTTGCAGGGGTTCATTTCCCACTGGACATAGTTGGTTCCTTAGCTGTTTCAGGAGTTAGTGTTTTACTGGTACTCCAGCTTAAATCTAGATTAAACCCTTTAAACGACTTTATCAATACAGTTTACAATAAAATTCCAATGGTAAATTCAGAGGTGGGTAAATGATTAGTGTGGTTGAACTTGTGAGTAACTTTGCAATATACATCATTCAAACCATGGGATACTGGGGTGTTTTTATTGGAATGACACTCGAAAGTGCATGTATACCCATTCCAAGCGAAATTATCATGCCCTTCAGTGGATATGTTGTTTGGCAGGGCACCACCAACATGACCCTATGGGGAATAACCTTGGTCGGTGCAGTTGGAAATTTAATAGGTTCTTTAATAGCCTACTTCGTAGGATTAAAGGGTGGAAGACCATTTCTTGAAAAATATGGACGATATATTTTCATTTCCCACTCAAAACTCGAACTCGCTGACAGATGGTTTGAAAGATACGGATGGGAAGCAGTTTTAATAAGCCGTATGCTTCCTGTTATACGCACATTCATATCTTTACCTGCAGGTATTGCAAATATGGATCTAAAGAAGTTCAGTCTGTACACATTCTTAGGTTCACTCCCATGGAGCGTTGTATTGGCATATATAGGAGTTCAGTTAGGTCCTAATTGGGATGTAATAGAATCATACTTCCATATCATGGATATTGGAGTTTTCATAGGAATTTTGGGACTGATAATTTATCTGGTTTTAAACTACAGATCAAAATCTAAAACCAGTTCAGAACCAGAAAAACAGAAAAAAGAGGATGATCATTAATGAAAAATCTGTACAGCATACTCATTGGCACAGTGGTGGTTTCAGGACTATTTTTCCTGGTTGATACACTATTTTACAACAACAACTCATTAACAACCAATCTTTTCATCATTATTTTAGTTTTCGGTGGTTACTTGGTAACCTACACCTCAAACACACTAAAAACCAGAACTGCTATATTTTCTGGATTTTTTGTTGGAATTGTTTTAATAGTTTACCAAATTGTTTTCAACAGTTTGGCCTTTGATCCCCTTGTCATGGTGGGATACATTGTGCTACCTGGATTTTTCATGATGTTAGGTGGATTTTCAGCTAAAATTACACAAAAACAGATGGAAGAATTCGTTGATCATTTGTTTAAAAGAAAAATTGAATCAGAATCAAAAGATACAGGTAAATAAGGGATTTAACATTCCCTGTCATATTTACTGATTTTTCTTTTGAAATCGTTATCATCCATTTCAAATTTCTGTTTTCTTTTATCAAAAACTTCTTCACGCTTATCAAGGTCTGATAATTTTTTTCGATCTTCATGAATTCCAATGATCTTTTGGATTCATCAACATTCCTTAGGAGATTTTTGTAGTGTTTGGCCCCAAAATTCGGAGAGTAGATTGTTTTATCAACCTTTTCCTTTTTCTGGCATATTGATCTCATATCACCCTTCACAAGCTCTAACTTCTTTAGCTTAAGTTCCTCTCCAAGGTAATTGGCCTTTTTTTGTGCTTTTTTACCCTTCTCATCTGGATCAAAATAAATATCAGGCCCACTACTGCAATTGCAGCTATTATTATGTAAAATGTCCTTTCGCTGATGTTTGGAATGACGACCATTGTAGTTACCCACCTATAATACGACTCGAATAAAAATTGTTTATAAAGTTCTACTTATTTTTATGTTGGTTGGTTCTAAAATATTTAACCCAGATTTGAAATCTTGGATAAAACCAGTTTTAAGCATGTTTTGATCAATTCTAATTTTTTTGGATTGTTACGTTACATTACGTTTGTAGGGTAAATTATTTTACATCAAAGAATGATAAAATCGTAATAGAACTCATAGAAGTTGGGTTTTTTTAATCTACAAATTTAAGAGGTAACTTTTCAATATGACTGATTCAACATTAAATTTACCTACAAACCGAATTGAGACATTGGCAGACGGAATATTTGCTATTGCAATGACATTACTTGTTCTTGGAATTTCAGTGCCAAATTTACCTTCCTCCACAGATCCACAAGTATTCAACGCTTATATTTTCAGTGTAATACCTGAAATTTTCGTGTATATCTTGAGTTTCATACTTCTAGCAGTTTTCTGGTTGAATCATCATGTATTTTTTGTTATAAAAAAGAGTGACATCACATTACTTTGGATCAACATATTCTTTTTGATGTCTATAGCCATAGTTCCATTTACAACATCGTTAATTGGGAAGTACGGTCAGTTCCAACTTTCCGCCCTAATATTTGATCTAAACATGTTCATAATAGGGATTTTATTTTACACCATATTTGCATATGCATCAAAGCAGGACTTCCTGGCAGGGTCTGCTAAGAAGAAATCTGCAAGTATCCAAAGATCTAACCTCATACTTCCAATATTAGCAACTGTCGCAATTATAATTTCATTTTTCAATTCAATATGGAGTGTTTTCATATTTTTCCTTTTACCCATTACATTCACACTCTACAACTTTGCAAAACATCTGTTTGTAAGAAATTAAGATCATCAACGTTGAAGATTTAAGAAAAAAATGTTTTCAAGGATTATATAATTTTTTGAGGATTTAGCATGTTAGGAAATATTGAATTTTGCTGCAATAAATGAAGCTGTTGATTAGTGAAACATTCCCATAAAAAAAGAATTTTTACTGTTATTAATATTTTTAAAGATGTTGGAATATGAAGTTTCCAATGTGTAGGGTTACATTGGTTTCGATTATGGCAGCAATAAATATTAAAACTACAGCAATACTGAATAGGGCCAGGGCATCTTTAATCTGATTGTAGTGGTGAGTTGATTCTCCATTCTTTCTTATGATGTCTATGATAATGGTACTCAACCTCAGACCCGCAGCACCTGCAATTATGAAGCCCGAAATTTCAAATATTCCATGTGGAACAGTGTACACTATAAACTTAAGGGGTGTCAGTGAACCAACACCACTTGCCTGTCCCCCAATAATTGGGTTAGATGCCACGTATCCTAAGAATGCGCCGTAAACAAATCCATTAATTATAATGAAGATAACAGTTATTACAGCTGTAATTCCGCCAATGAATGTTAAAAGCAGACTGAAGAGGTTGTGTGAGAATATTGTTAGGAAGTTAAACCCTTTTTCACTCAAAAATTGTCTGTCTGTTTGGACCATGGTGGTTAAATAGCTGTTTACAGGACCACTTAAGAACAAGGCCAACATAATTCCCGCAATAACTGATAAGAAGTATATTGAAAATGAAACCATCAATAACTTCTTGTTTCTATGGTACAATCCCGAAAAATAATTTAAATAACTGTTTTTGTCATTTGTACCATCTGTTTCCATCGACATTCAACTCCCCAATAATCGTGATTTTAGTCTAAAAACTTATTCTCTTTCCACACACTTAACCTTTTACGAATCGAGAAAAAATCAATTTACAATCCAAATTAATTTTATTTATCTGGAATGTACAGTCCCAAGTACTTGGCCAGGATTTCTATGGTGGATCCCTGTACCAGGGCAGATATTATGGTGATGAAAAAGATAATGTTAAAAATTATCTCTGACCCTTTTATACCTGCAACAATTGGATAGGTCGCAAATATAATTGGTACTGCACCCTTGATACCCACCCATGAAATGAATATTTTATCTTTAAACCCAACCTTGAATGGTAAAAGACACAGGAAAACAGTTACGGGTCGTGCAACTAATATTAAAACTATTGAAACGAAAATTCCTATTCCAAGCACAGGTATGATCTGGGATGGGAAGACTAGGAGTCCTAGTGTTAAAAACATTATAATTTGCATTAATAAAGCTATACCATCAAAGAATTGTATTTGTTCAGTTTTATGCACGAAATGGCTGTTTCCAAGAATTAGTGCTGCAATGTAAACACTTAAAAAACCATTTCCACCTATGAAGTACGATACTGAGAAGGTTAAAAAGGCAATTGCAAATGTGAAAACAGAGTAAAGTCCCTCTGAATGGAGTTTGATGTTGTTAATGATCCAGATACTTCCTTTACCAAAGAATAAACCAACTACAATTCCCAAACCCAAGGATTTTATGAGGAGGATTACCATGGAAGTGAGTGATGTGGTTGGGTTTAGTATTAAAAAGATGATTGTGGTCACTAGGAAGTAGGCCATGGGATCGTTGGTTCCACTTTCAAGTTCTAATAACGGTGCAATATTATTTTTTAACCCCATTTTCTTCGAGTTAAATATTGCAAATATTGCAGCGGCATCAGTGGATGATATTATAGAACCTATGAGTAACGATTCAAGAAGGGGGATGTGTAAAAACCAGTACAGGAAAATTCCGGTCAACATTGCAGTTATAAACACACCCACCGTTGCAAGAATGAGTCCCTGATTAAGTATGGGTTTTATTTCACTGAACTTAGTATCTAAACCACCCGAAAAAAGGATGATTACCAATGCTATTATTCCTATGAACTGTGTAATGCTTGGATTGTCAAAATAAAATCCTCCAATACCTTCAGAACCTGCCAGCATTCCAATTAAAAGGAAAAATAACAGTGATGGTACTCCAAGACGGTGGGAAGTTTTGCTTATAACAATACAAATAAAAAGTAATACTGACCCAAATAAGATGAATTGTTCTGATATCATTTAAATATAGTTTTATTCATCGGATTATTTATATTTTTAATATTACACTGATTAAATTCCTTATTGATCGTTGTTAAATTGGTAGGAATTATTTTTTTTAATTTTTTCGTAGTTTTCTCATTTTCAAGGTGATAATGTTTGTTGGATCATAATTTTTATTAGTTCAATTCAACATAATATTAATCGAAATAACCTGATTTAGGTTGATATTAACTGTACTGATACATTGTTAAATTCTAATTTGAAAATGCCCATGGAGTTGAGAACTGATGTCGAGGGTTATATGGTTTGAAATACCTGCAGATGATCCTGAAAGAGCTGCAAAATTTTACGAAGATGTCTTTGGTTGGGAAATTGAAAAATGGGAAGGACCTTTTGATTACTGGCTCATTCGAACTGGTTCTGATGATGAACCCGGTATTCATGGTGCAATCATGACCAAAGATATGGGTGAGGTTGTGAGGGACACCATTGCAGTTGATTCCTACGATGAATTTTCAAAGAAGATCGAAGTGCAAGGTGGAGAAATGCTAACAGAAAAAATTGAAGTACCCAACATGGGATACATGGGTTCCTTCAAAGACACAGAGGGCAATATTTTTGCCATCATTGAATCAAACATGACCGAAACATCCACTAAATAAATTCAAAATGGTCGGAGGGTAACATTTAAGCGTTTCCACGTGAATATATTAATGTGAGAATTCCAAGAATTTTTCATGGGATGATAAGATCGCAACTGTGTACAACCCTAATAAAAAACATTATTGGTATTTCAGAGGACCCACACCCACAAAAGACGACCAGAAAATGATGAAAGAATATTTAAAGCATCGTTTCAAAAGAAAAACCTTAAAATAAAATTTAAGGATTTCATATCTGGCCTAAACAAAATAAAAAGGGATGGGATTATTTCATTCAACTATCTAGTTTTTTCATTCAATTCCCAAGAGATTTAAAACAGTGACTGACAATTCATTATTTTCTGTTCTGCCGTTTCCATAAACTATAGAAACTGTGATAACATGATTTTCTTGTGAAACATCAGGATTCACAATCTTATTATCCTCTCCGGTAAGGATCAATTCATGTACATGACTTTTAGGAATGAAACTCGTGAAATCCCTTATAATTTTACCAGTGAACTGATCAGTAATTTTGTAACTCCCTGCAACTGTTTTAAAAAGATCTGAAGATGGGGGTTCATTGTTTTGATCAAGGAAACTAATGGTCATGATCCTACTGGATCTTTCAGGGATTTTCTTGTTCTTTGAAACTAGATTCAGATCCATGTAGATCTCTTTAAATGAGTAATCCACCTCAGGAAAACCTAAACCAAACGGTATCCATGGAGAAGCATACAACAGGTAATTTGGGCCGTTGTTTGCTATAACAGTGGAAATTTCGTTGTAAATATCTGAAAGACTCCGTGGATCCAGATTAACAGCATTGTCATGTGTTAACAGTTCAACAACGACATCTCCTTCTGAATATTCTTTTACAGTTTGGATTGCTTTGGTAATTGGAATTCCCTCACTGTTACTTGTGAATATCTCTGTAATAGCATAATCAAGCTTGGAAGAAACAGATTTAAGGGTGCTGGATCTCCAGTTCATGGATGTTGAAAATTCAATGGAAGGGTTCAAGTTTTTCAGGGTTGAAACAATTTCTCCAGCAAAGTCCGATAGAATATCAGACTTTTCAGTACTGGTGTAACCATCCCAAGTTTGCCATTCAAAATCTTTGAAGGAAACACCATCCAAATCTGGAAAATCATTTATTAAACGTGATAATGCATCTTTAAGCTTAGTTCTATGTGCTGTGTTGGTAGGATCAACTAAAGAATCACTATCTGAAGATTTAAAAGCATTAAAAACGAATATTACCCTGAGTTCGGTATTTTCAATCGTTTTAAATAGGTTATTCAAATTTTTATTAACTGCATCGTAGTTATTTAAAAGCAAATTATCCAAGTAAAAAACATGTGTCAGTCCTCTAGATTCAAGTTCCATCAAATCAGGATAAGGATATCCCTCAACAAGATATAAACCTCGCATATTCATATTAGGTCCCCTTCAATTTTTTTATACACACATTTAATGCTACGAGTTGAATATTTTTTTCTGATATTAATATGTACTTCCAATTGGATAAAATTATTATCAAAAAAAGTTAGGATAAAAAAATGGGTATTAAATTTGGATCCAATTTTCTTATCCAAATATTGAAGAAACTTCTCGAATTAGGGCTCTACCAAGTTTTTTATGTTCTGATACAGCTGGATGAACACCATCAAGTTCACTTGCAACCATGATCTTTGAAGTGTCGAAAAAGTAACAGCCATGTTCATCTGCAATTTTCTTTACGTAGCCGGGTAACTTTTGGGATTTGTTGTAGGAGTTTCTAAACTCATCATCAAAACCAGTTACGTCCCGGAGGAACGGTGGTGACAGTAAAAGAATTTCAGGACTCAAACCATTGGCTCCTGATTCACTTTTGAGTATGAACTCCACAAGAACGTTTATTCCCCTAGCAATTTCTGTTGTAGGCAATGAAAATCTTTGTTTCATATCGTTGGTTCCAAGCATGAGAACCACAAGATCAAGGGGTTTGTGACTTGCAAGACATGGTATCAAATATTTTAAACCATTTTTTTGCGAACCCTTTACTGGATCGTCCCATACTGTTGTTCTACTATTTAATCCCTCTTCAATAATGGAGTAATCATCACCCAATTCACTGGCAAGTATTCCAGTCCACCTTTCCTCTTCATTCATTCGCATCTGATCTATTGGATTAAAACCCCATGTGATTGAATCACCAAAACACAGTACCCTTCTTTTTTTATCAATAAACTGACCCCAAATGGTTTTTTTAATTAAATATTTTTCTTATTCGAACAGATCAACATTCTCTTTAAGGTAACTGATTATTTCAAGGTTTTGGGTGCATTTTTTTCACAGTCACCGCACTGGTTACAGTAGCCTGCACTCATCCTTTTACCCTTAAGGAACTTGTAGTTCCCAGTTGGTTTTTCCAAGTTTTTGTACATGTAAACATCATTCAACAGGCTGAGATTTAATGGGATGTCAACTCCCTTTGGACATGGCATGCAGTAGTTACAGCTGGTACATCCTACATGAACACGTTCTGCGTAGATATTCTTGACTTTTTCGTAGAGTTCAAGCTCATCATGGGTAAGACTGTTAACATGGCCTCTTTTTGCAATTTCCAGGTTTTCATTCACCTGTTCCATGGTGCTCATACCACTTAGCACAACGTTGACTTCGGGCTGGTTCCAGAGGTAGCGAAGCCCCCATTCTGCAGGGCTTTTTTATTCTCTGCCCCATTCCAAATGGACTTAACATCATCTGGAAGGTTTTTAGTCAAACATCCTCCCCTTAACGGTTCCATAATCACAGTACCAAGATCTTGATTTTTAGCATAATCCAGTCCAGCCTTACCTGCCTGAAACTTTTCATCCATGTAGTTTAGTTGGATCTGGGCAAAACTCCAGTCATAGGAATCCACAACGAGCTTGAAAAATTCATACTCATCATGGAATGAAAAACCTGCATAACCTATTTTTCCCTCATCAATGGCATTATCTAAAAAATCAAAAACATCTGCAAGTAAGAGTGTCTGCCAAAAATCTTGATGAAGCCCATGCAAAAGATAGAAATCTATCCTATCTGTTTGAAGCCTTTTCAGCTGTTCATCCAAGAAAAAATTCAGATCTTCCTTCTTTTGAACCAGCCAGCTTGGCATCTTGGTTGAAAGGAGCACATCATCACGGTAATTATCCTTCAATGTGTTACCTAGGAACACTTCACTCGTCCCTCCACCTTGGGCTGAATTTCCATGGTATGGATAGGCAGTGTCTATGTAGTTAACACCCTCATCAATGGCATGGGAAAGCATTTCCCTGGCCAGTGGTTCGTTGATCTTTTCAGGATTTCCATCGAGAATTGGAAGTCTCATACATCCAAAACCTAGAATTGAAACCCTTTCACCAGTTTTTCCAAATTTCCTCTTAAGCAAATAAATCCATCTCCTCGTGAATAATAAAATATTGTTTAAAATTTAGGGTTGGTTTAGAAAATTCAAACCATGCCTGTGAAATATCAATTTCCATTTTTATATTCATTACTGGTCAATCACTTAAATTATTTTTCATAACATACAAAATATGATTAGAATTGAGTGCAAATGATTAGAAATTAGTTTAAAATCAAGAATTAAGAAATAGAAATTTGATATACAATATTTGCAAGAAAACTGTTTAAAATCTGCTATTATTAATAAAAAAAGGTAAAAGTAAAGTGAATGGAGGCGGGCCCAGGATTAAGCGGTCCTGGGCGGCTTTAATAACTAAATTTATTAGGATTTTTTATTTTATTCTTCTAACGTTGATATATCACCCACATCTTCTCCTCTGTCCCTGGCCCTAAGTACCCGTCTTAAGATCTTACCACTCCTGGTTTTTGGAAGTGAATCAACCTGTTTAATCTGTCCTAAAACAGCCACAGGTCCCAGTTCGTATCTTACATGTTTACTTAGATCTTCAATGAGTTTGGTTTTAAGTTCGTAACCTTCCTTGAGAATTACAAATGCTTTGATTACTTCTCCCTTAATTGGGTCTGATTTACCTATGACAGCAGCTTCTACAACTGCAGGAAAACTTACAAATGCAGATTCAACTTCACTGGTTCCTATTCTGTGACCTGCAATTTTCAGGACATCGTCTGATCTTCCTTGTATCCAGAAGTATCCATCTTTATCCTTTCTTGCTATGTCTCCCGCTGTATATACGCAGCCTGGAATGTCTTTCCAGTAATTTTCCACGTATTTCTTTTCGTCCATGTAAAGTGTTCTAAACATGGCTGGCCATGGTTTTTTAATAACCAACATACCACCCTTTCCAGGTGGTACTGGATTTCCCTTTTCATCCACCACATCTGCATCAATACCTGGAAGTGGTTTGGTTGCTGATCCTGGTTTAAGTGGTGTGACTGGGAGGGGTGCTATCATGAACATTCCAGTTTCAGTCTGCCACCAAGTGTCTATGATGGGACACTTCTCTTTACCCACATTTTCATAGAGCCACATCCATGCCTCTGGATTTATTGGTTCTCCAACAGTTCCAAGCACTTTAAGTGATGAAAGGTTATATATCTTGGTGTATTTGTTACCGAACCTCATTAGATGTCTTATGGCTGTTGGTGCTGTGTAGAGTTTGGTTACTCCATACTTCTCAACGATCTTCCACCATGCACCTGGATCAGGATAGTCTGGAGCACCCTCGTAGACTAGTGTGGTTGTTCCAAGTAGCAGCGGTCCATACAAAAGGTAACTGTGGCCTGTTATCCATCCAATATCTCCTGTGCACCACCAAAGATCTCCATCGTGCATGTTGAATGCATTTTTCAGGGTTGTGGCTGTTCCAACCATGTAACCTGCAGTAGTGTGAAGAACTCCCTTGGGTTTTCCAGTACTTCCTGATGTGAAAAGTAGAAACAGTGGATCTTCAGCATCCATCTCTTCTGCTTCACACTCTGCTGGTTCTCCTTCAATCAGTGTTTCGTAGAAGATTTCCCTCCCACTTAATTCTGACATTTCAATTGGAATTCCAGTGTGTTTCACAACCACCACTGTTTCAATTGTTGGACACTGGAGTATTGCTTCGTCTGAAACCTTTTTCAAGTCGATAATTTTTCCCCTTCTGAATGTTCCATCTGCGGTTATGAGAATTTTAGCCTCAGCATCATTTATCCTTTCAACAAACGCTCCCACACTCAGGCCCGAGTAAACCACACTGTGAACCGCACCTATCTTGGTACATGCAAGCAGGGTTACAATGAGTTCGGTACACATAGGAAGGTAGGTGGACACACGGTCACCCTTTTTCACACCTAAATTTTTAAGTGCATTTGCAAACTTGTTAACTTCCCTGTAGAGTTCGTAGTAGGTCATCTTCTTTTCATGACCACGTTCATTCACGTATAAAATTGCAACCTGGTTACGTTTGTCTGTATCTATCCATCTGTCAACAGCGTTGTAGGCCATGTTAATTTTACCATTTACAAACCATTTGTAAAATGGTTTATTAGATTCATCCAGGGTTTTTTCAGGTTTTTTAAACCAAACGAATTGTTCAGCTTTTTCTGCCCAGTATTTTTCAATATCTTTTCCCTTTTCTATCTCAGCTTCCCAATCTTTTATGTTGACAAGTTTTAAAATTTCTTCACTGGGTTTGAAGACCCTTTTTTCATCGAGCAATACATCTGTGTCCTGTTTTATGTTAAAGCCCCCTTCAGTTTTTGTGGTAAGATTGAATTTGTTTCAGTTAATTAAACACTGTTCAAATACAGTAATATAATTTACCGTTACTAAACTGTAGCTTTGAACACTGTTTCATAACACTACAATGACCTTTGAGGTTAAAACAGAAACCTTTAATTAAATTGAAATCAACACAAAGAACATGGATAAACTTAACCAAGGACAGATTGATCCAACTAACAACTTAAAGGACATAAACAGTAAACTGGATGTTATACACAGGGAGGTTACCAAAATCAGGGAACGATCCAACCAAGAACATCTTGATCTCATCCTATTAAACACAAGGAAGGATCTTGCAAATTCCATGGCTGTCTACGTTACAGAAGATATTGAAACTGATCTTGAAAGGGGAATGGTTTCAGAGTGCCATCTAAAGAAAACCTGCAAACAAACCTTCAGGGATTTCCTTGACAGGAATGTGGATCTAATCAAACAGGTACAGGACATGGATAAAAAAACTCTGGACGAAAACTACTCCAAACTGGATGAAATGAAAAATGAGGCACCCTATGAAAAATGCAGGTTCTGCATCGATGAAGTTTCATCCCTACTACAAAAACAGTTGAAATTAATAGAATCACTGAAGCTGTACCAGGGTCCAGAGTATGAGGAAACAGATTTAACTCCATTTTCTGAAGAATTAATTGTTAAAAATGTTTTAGAACCATTATCAAACAAACAGAGACTCCAAATTATTCAATCTATGGCCACAGAAACCAAAACCTACTCCGAACTTTCTGAGATCACGGGACTCAGGGGAGGAAACCTGTTGTTTCACATCCAAAAACTACAAGATGGGGGGCTCATATTCCAAAGACACGAACGTGGAGATTACATGGTAACTAAAAAAGGATATGCAATGTTAAATGCACTTAAAAATATGCATAAATTCCTTGAAAATGAATTGTAAATCACTGTTTAATTATCCAAACCAATGTCTTGTAAAATATGTGAACTTTTTCGAGTCCATTGGGAACCATTTGAGATGATTATCCATTTGTTTCAAATTTCTTTTCTAGGATCCTTTGGTGTTTTTTTAGCTTAGTTTAGATCAGAATAGTTTCCGTTAAAACTTTACATGGAAACTGTTTTATTCAATAAATTTCATAGATACTGGTATGAAATCGTGGAATTATCGGATAGATATTTTGGGGATTATAGCACTCATTGTTTTTAGTGTACTGACCTTTATTTCCCTGTCGTTTTATCCGGAATCTTATTCTATAGCATTCAACTGGCTAAGCAACTTGGGTAATGTTGATTTAAATCCTCAAGGAGCAATTTACTTTAACATGGCCTGTATTGTTACTGGCATAATCTTAATTCAATTCATAAGCCAATTTTATAGGTGGGACACTGGAAATTTGGTTGAAAGAATTTTACTTGCTATGGCCATTATTTTAGGAATTTTTGCATCGGTTTCTTTGATCTTCGCCGGTGTTTTTCCTGAGACTAATATTCAGCTTCATGTCTTGGCATCTAGGGGAGTGTTTGAAGCATTGTTTCTGTCCATCATATTAATGACGGGAGCTATATTTAATCATCCAAAGTTCATGGTAAGTGTTGCTTTAATTGGTGTCATGGCTGTTATAATTGATCTGTTTTTCTTAACAATACTTTCACTACCGAAGTACCATGATGCACTTGCAACACCCCACCCAACTTTACCAATTCCAGGTTTAGAATGGTTCGCAGTTTTTTTATCATTCATTTGGCTTGCTGCATTATCTTACAACATGTACAAAATGAGAATTTAAACCTAGAATTTTTCTAAAACCAAATTTAGATGTTTAGATCCATTTTCTAATTGCCCTAATTCTTTTAGGTACGAAACCTTTATATGCACGCAAGTACATACTTGCATTGATGATTAGTACTGAAGATAAAATACTCGATGCAACAATTGAACTCCTGGATAACGAAGGATTAAACGGTGCAACAACCAGAAAAATTGCCAGTGAAGCAGGAGTTAATGAAGTAACAGTATTTAGAAAATTTAAAAATAAAAATAGATTATTAAGGGCTGCAAAGGAAAGGGGTGCAAACCAATTTCTTCTAGAACTTGAAACCCTCTTCGACATCGATGAGGACGATGATGTGGAAACTTACCTCATGACCATATGGAAGAACGCATCAAAAAAGATAGACAAAAGGATCAACCTAATACGAATTTCCATGGAAGAAGTTAGGGAATTCCAAATGAAGATAAAGTTTTTCCTAAAATTTCACACCTTATTAAACAACATTTGACAATCTACTTCCAAAATCTCATTGAGAATGGAATAGTAAAGGATATAGACCCTGATGCAGCTGCAATGACAATATTCAGCATAGTATTTCATATAACGATTTACGGAAAGATCTATGAACAGTACCCTAAAGAAACCATGGAAAAAAACATGGAAAAAAGTTTGAAAATATTCCTACATGGCGTACTCAAAAATTGAATAAACTCCATTAAAAGAAGTTTACTTGTTAATAAATAACTGAAAACAAGCTTATCTTGATTGAACAGTGGATAGAATCATATTGGATTTGATAAATTATGATTAAAGACGTAAGAGAAATATTTAAAAATGATATTAAAACCGCGTTACACAGTCCAGCGGTTATGATAGTCATTTTTGTGATCATTATAATCCCTTCACTGTACGCACTTTTAAATATACAAGCCACATGGGATCCCTACTCAAAGACATCCAACATAGAAGTGGCAGTTGTAAACGAGGATGTGGGATACTCATTAAACGGCACCCAATACAATGTCGGGAGTATGGTTGTAGATGAACTGAAAAACAACACCAAATTCAGCTGGCAATTTGTTGACAGGAACACTGCCATGGATGGTGTGACAAACGGGAAATATTATGCCGCACTGATAATACCCAGTAACTTCACCGAAAATCTGCTTTCCATTCAGAACAACGTACCTCAACAAGCCCACATTGAATATATAGCCAACGAAAAAACCAATCCTGTCGCTACCAGGATAACTGATGCGGGCATGGATACATTACAAGCTCAAATTAATGAACAAGTTGTTCAAACTGTAGATGGTATTATATTCGGCAAATTAAGTGATGTAGGTGATTTGGTATCACAGAACAAGGCAACGTTCCTCAAGGCCAAAGCATTTATGAACGAATTAAATGGAAAAATAGGAACAATAGACTCTACAATTGGACAGGCAAATTCAGACATGTCAACTGTACAAACTGTCTGGCCAAAGGTTAATGCAGCATTACCTGAAGTTCAAACGAATTCAAACAAGGTAAGAAGCTTGTACGACAACCTCTACAATGAAGTGGCCTCTAATCCTCAAAAGGCGAAGACAACCATAACAAACATGGAATCACAGTTAAATGATGCATTAGTCCTGTTGAAATTTGTGGATGATGTACTGCAAAGTTTATACGACGTAACCGGAGATAAAAACCTGTTACCCATCATACAACAGGTGGAAACCGATATAAATTATGTTAACAACACATTAACCATACTTAAACAAGTAGCAGCAGACCTCAATAACGGCACCAGTCCAACTGGGGATCTTACCAAACTTAAAAAGGCCATAGATACTATGGACGATGCAGTAAATCTCCTTGCAAACAACAGGGCTAACATAGGAAACCAGATAAACACAGCAGCATCACAACTCAGTGTTGTCAACTCTAAATGGCCCGCAATAAAGTCGGAAATTCCAGTTGCAACTGCAAAGATCAACTCCATAAGCGAAGCAGATATAAACAACTTGATAGCATTCTCAGATAAGAACCAGACAGCTGTACAAAATTACTTCAAATCTCCAGTTGTGTTGGATCAAGACAATATGTACCCAATAGCAAACTACGGATCAGCACTTGCACCATTTTACATACCAATATCATTATGGATTGGAAGTTTAATTTCAGTTGCTATGATAAGTATGAGGGTTAAATCCAGGAAGAAATATAATGCTGAGAGTATTTACATAGGAAGAATGGGACTTTTCCTCATAATAGGATTCTTCCAGGCATTCCTTGCAGGTATTGGGTCTATACTTCTCGGTGTTCAGATGACATCATCGTTACTGTTCCTTTTGACCACGGTGTTCATTGGAATATGCACGATGATCATAGTTTACTCAATGACATCAACACTTGGAAATGCAGGTAAAAGTCTTGCAATAGTTATACTGGTATTCCAGATAACTGCTACAGGTGGAATATTCCCATTGCAAGTACTGCCCGATACTTTCCAAGCAATACATCCATACCTCCCAGTATCCTACGGTGTAGGTGCATTGAGAGAAATTGTAGGTGGAATTATATGGAGCACTTACTGGTACAACATTATAATACTGGGACTATTCACCTTGGCATTCTTTGTTGTAAGCTTGGTTGTAAAGGAAAAGATGAACAAACGTGCACATCTCATGGAAGACAAATTAAAAGAGAGTGGACTGTTCTAAAAATTAATGTGTCATGTAAATGGGAATTAATTAATTCCCATATCTTTTCATGACATGAAGAATTTTAATTCCGTAAAACAACCTAAGTACTCTTTTTTTAATTTTTTGATACAAATATTTGTAATAAACATCTGTTTTATAAACAATTTAACATGGTTTCCCAAAAATAGTTGTTAAATGAGCAATTTTAAGTCCAATCTCAAACATACTATAAGGGTTTTTTTAATCTATGATTTTGAAAAATGAAATAGTAGTTCCAAAGGCGGATGATGAATATTTAGAAGTACTCAAATTAGTTGTGAAGGGATCAGATTTTGAGATCGGAAAAGATCTTGCAAAGATAAGAATGGAAGAATATGAAATAGAATTAGACGAGTATCAATCTTCAGTTTACGGTAAAGCAAGACAGAATTACATGAAAAGAAATTTTCCAGCACTAGCAGAAAGAGCTCTTGGAGTAGCTAATGTATTCAATTTGGATCCAACTAACACAAAATATGACACAACAGTCTTATCATTCGATTTAGGGGATATTGCATGTTCTGCTATCTATTTTCCCGGAAATTTAACAGAAAATAACCATCCTTGTGTTTGCAGAAACTTGTACTGGTACGAAGCCAGTGGCAGCGATTTAGAATCTGCATTAATTGGTATAAAAGGTAAACCCCCACGGAAATCTCTTTCTAGAATAACTGCCATAGAATTTTATCCTGATGATGGATACAGTGCAGTACAGCTTGGCTCACATGACCTTTTAAACCCACCAATGGATGGATTTAACGAAAAAGGACTATTTGTAACCATTTTAACAGATTTACAAGGATTAAAAACACCCATACCTTTTGGAGGGGCCATAGATACTGGAATGTCTTTCCCCCAACTCACCACCATGATCCTATATAAGTGTGCTACTGTAGAAGAAGCCAAATTTGAAATTCTTCAACAGAGAGTGTACTTCCCATTTAGAGCCCAAAATTTCTTATTGGAGATAAAGATGGCAATGTAACACTGTTTGAAATAGATGGAAATTCTGGCTAGTACTACTTCATTGATGGAATCCCTAATCATCCGTTTATAGTAACCAATCACTCGCTGCACATGTATCTAGAACCTTCTAAATTCCCTAAATATGATGCAAAAGAAGGTTATAACACATTCAATCGATGGAATCGCCTAAATAAATACATCAAAATCATGAAGGTGTTTTCACTAAAGAAGACATGTCTGGGGCCATGAGTCTTGTTTACAGCCATTACGGGCAGTTTATGTCTCAAATATTGAACCTTTTGAGTTTTATCAACAAACAATTGTTATGCGTCAATTCCGTAGTGGTTCAAATATCAGTAGAATTCTTCCAGCTTTTTTAGCTAATGAAATCCATTATATGTTCCATTTATTCTTTATCTATCCATTTACATTCAATTGTATACATAATAAATCGATTTAGCTGTTTTCAGTTAACTAGATCTTGAACGCCAAGATTACCGCAATTACAATAAATTGTCAACTTTTCCCGAAATATTAGTATGGGGTGTTTGTTGCATTATATAATTATATTTGAATGTGCCTATTCATTTACTTAGGTAGGACGATCGAGAAGGATTACATCAAAGCTAGACACAAATTACCAATAGAGATGATTGAAATGAGAAGATCAGAGAAGGAAATAAAGGATATTAAAATAATTCACAACATATTAAACGAAGCTGATGTATGTAGAATCGGTTTTTCTAAGGCAAACAAACCATACATCGTTCCAATGAACTTTGGATTTGATGAAAACCACATATACCTTCACTCTTCAGTTGAAGGTAAGAAAATGGAGATACTAAAGGAAAACAAAAACATATGCTTCGAAGTTGATGTTAAAAGTGAAATTGTCAAGTCAGAAAAACCATGCAACTGGGGAATGCACTACATGAGTGTGATAGGCAGTGGTACTGCTGAACTCATTGAAAAACCTGAAGAGAAAATAAGGGTACTGGATATCATAATGAGAAAATACGATGATGAGGGTTTAAATTCCCATGACTACTCTGAATCGTCCCTCAAGCGAACTGCAGTTATTCAAGTTAATATAACAGAACTCACAGGTAAAAGATCATAAAATTTATGATTTATGATAGGTTTGAAGGAACCATTCGACCAGTTCACTTGCTATGCTGATTTTTGAGGGAAACCTGGAAACTTCACTTGCATCGAACCATTTTGCATCCACAATCTCCTTTCCATCCACCTTTATCTCGCCACTAGCATACTTCGCTGTAAAACCTATCATGAGTGAATTTGGAAATGGCCAAGGCTGACTATCAAAGTATTGGATGTCTTCAACTTCCAAACCAACCTCTTCCATCACTTCTCTTTTAACAGCTTCTTCCAAGGTTTCTCCTGCTTCTAAAAATCCTGCAACTAAAGCGTACCTATCTTTTAGTCCGTAGCTGTGTTTAGCCATGAGAATTTTATCCTCTTTTACTATGGCAGTTATAACAGCTGGTGAAATTCTTGTATAGCTTGTAAACCCACACTCAGGACAGAACTTTGCATTTTCATCTTCCATGGTCATGGTTTCTACACCGCACCTGCCACAGAACATGTGATTTTTATCCCAGTTCATAATTTGAAGGGCACGGCCAGCCAGAAGATAAATATCTTCCTCCAGTATATCGTAAGCTGTACGCAAATCCAGAAATTCCATTCCACTCCGTACTTGTGTTCCTGGATCCACCTCTATAACATAACATGGTTTATTATTCAGGATACCCAT
The DNA here is from genome assembly GCA_024167805.1 of Methanobacterium sp. ERen5. Classification (GTDB taxonomy): domain Archaea; phylum Methanobacteriota; class Methanobacteria; order Methanobacteriales; family Methanobacteriaceae; genus Methanobacterium_B. The sequence continues at coordinate 2,158,902 of CP099988.1, forward strand.
GTAATGTTTTCGTTGAGGAATAACGTTAATTTCATTTAAATCTTTATGAAAAGGAATTTTCAAACTGGATTTAGGATTTATTAACATGTGGTCTGATTTGAAAATAAACCAGTATGATTTTTCTTCATTGTTGGATTCAGGTTTGACCAATGGTTTGTACCTGTTGTAAATACTTTCTCTTTTCATGGTAACTAAGATTTCATCGAGGATTGTTAAATAATTATTCATAAAAAGATATGTGAGTATGAAAATTTGAAGTAAAATAAGGTTTAAGTAGGATTTCGGTGTTATTTCTCAACCATTCAAGTAGTAGGATATTGCAAATGCTGCTGCAAGTACCATTACAATGGTTGCTCCAGAAGCCAGGTCAAATATGTATGAAAGTATTAAACCTGTGGTTGTGAGGATGATTCCAATTACTGTGGCCAGGATCATCAGATTTCTGATGTTGTAACTATACTGCTTAGCAATGGCCGCTGGAATTGTAAATAAAGCTATGAGCAAAATAACTCCCACTGCCTTAATAAGAACAACCACACTTAAAGCAACCAGTGCCAAAAGAAGTAGGTATATTGCAAGGGCATGTACACCTGTAACACTTGAAAATTCTTCGTCAAAGGAAACTGCAAGAAATTCCCTTCTGAAGATGTAAACCACAGCCACTATGATCATGTCAAGCACTAACATTATCAGGAGATCAGAGTTTGAAACGGTTAATATACTTCCAAACAGGTAACTGAAAAGGTCAGGAGCATATCCTGGAGTTAAATTTATAAATATAACTCCTATGGCCATGCCAACGCTCCAAAGTATTCCGATAGCAGTGTCTTCACTTATTTTTGCAACCTGTCTTACACCACCAATTGCCATTGCTGAAACTATACTAAAGGGTATGGCAGCTAATACCGGGTTAACTCCAAGAAAATAACCCATACCCACCCCTCCAAATGCTGCATGGGAAATTGCACCACTTAAAGATACAATTCTTTTTATAACAACGTAACTTCCCACAACTCCACAAGCTACACTGATTAAAACAGCAGCAACAAGGGCCTTTTGCATGAATGGGTACTGGAAAATTTCAAGCATGATAATCAAATCTCCTAGGATAACAGCCTTTAATGGTCTTTAAGTATTCTGTGGGGTATTCCATGACTTATGAGTTCTATTGGGCAGTGATAAATTTCTTCCAATCCATTGGCAGAGTTTTCAACATCCCCATGGTAGAAGAGTTTCCTGTTTAAGCATGCAATTTTATCAACGTGGGTGGAAACCGCACCAACATCATGACTCACTAAAATTATGGCCATTTTTTCATTTAAACGTGCCATGAGATTGTAAAATGAACTCTGCATTTCTGGGTCAATGCTGGCCATTGGTTCGTCCATGATTAGAAGTTTAGGATCTCTCACAATGGCACGGGCAATGAAAACCCTCTGCATCTGACCCCCCGACAGTTTACTTATCTGTCTATCCTTGAGATCTCGCATCTCCATGTCATCCAGAACTTTTAAAACAGCTTCCCTATCCTCAGCATTGTAACCCTTAAATAAACCATGGTACCGGCCTGTTAAAACAGTTTCAAACACATTTATGGGAAAATCAGGATCAAAATTAACATGCTGTGGTAGATAACCCATTAAATGTCTAGATTTCACAGGATCCCTTCCAAAAACCTGAACTTCACCAGAATCAGGTTTTAAAATACCTAAAATTAACTTTAATAGTGTGCTTTTACCTCCACCGTTTGGACCTATTACTGCCATAAAATCCTTTTCATCAATATCGAGACAAATATCATCCAATACTAACTGTTCATCGTACTTAAGATCCACATTTCTAATTTTCACGGCTTCAACTGACATTTTAAACATTTCCCTTATGTGAGTTAGTTTCATAAAATTCAATAAAATTTCATGCTTTTGAGAAGGCAACTGCAATGTTTGCCATGTTTTGCAGATAATTTTCATCCAGATCATTTACTGTAACAACTTTTCCCCCAATTTGCGATGCAATAGATTGCATAAATCTTGGATCGTACTGTGGTTCATTGTAAACTGTTGTTATGTTGTATTCCTTGGCAGTGTTTATCATCATGGCAATTCTTTGGGGTGATGGTTCTTCATCGTTTATCATGGCCCCTATTTCTGTTATGTTGTAGTCCCTTGCCAGATATCCAAATGCCGGATGAAGTACAAGGATATAGGTGTTATTTTTATCCTTGAGAAGTTTGGTGGTATTCTTATCTAGTTCATCGAGCTCTTGAAGATAGGCATCCCTATTTTTGGTGAAATAATCTTTATCTGCAGGATCAACTTCTACCAGTCCATTGTAAATGTTGTTTACCATTATTTTAGCATTTTTAGGGTCGGCCCATACATGGGGATCTACGGTATCTGATTCGTTTTCTGCAGAGTTAGGTATTAACTCTACACCCTCAGATGCATTTACAACAAGTAGGTTGGGATTGGTTTCACGAATTTTATCCATGTAATTGTTTTCAAATTCTACAGATGATCCCATCATAACATATATTTGGGCATTTGAAACTTGGGAAAGCTGATTTGGTCTGGGTTCGTATGTATGGGGATCAGATCCCTCTGGAACCATGAGGCTAACATCTACCTTGGATCCACCAACAGCTTTAACCCATTCAACTTCAGGACCTAAACTCACAACCACTCCAATTTTGCTGGTTTCAATTTTGGAACTATTTTTTTGCTGGGCCAGATAGCCTAAAACAATGGCAGAAATTAAAAGAATTATTATAACAACGGCTATCCTTTTTTTCTTCATTTTACCCCATATCCCACTGGTTTAGAAGAATATTACAACATATTATATGGATTTATTAATATTTAAAACTAATCTTAATAATTTTTAGCAAATAATATTTAAAACATTATTAAAATTTTGATACTAAATAAAATATAACACGCCTAATTCTAGGGAATAACCTCTAAAATCTTAAAAAGAGTGATATAACAGGGATAAATGTGGGTCGATAAATTTTGTTTCCAATACAAAATAAATAATATTAATAACTATATTAAACATATTAACTAAATGATTTCCCATGACAATTATCAGCATATCACTAACTGAAGAGCTGCTTCAAGAGATTGATCAGCTCAAGGATGAAACTGGATTTTCTGGCAGATCTGATGTGATCAGGGCTAGTGCACGCAAGATGATTGCTGATAATCAAGAAAAGAAAAATCTTGATGGAAACATAAATTCCATACTCATTTTAATACATAAACAGAAATCTGAAGACAAGGTCACAGAAATTAAACATGATTTTGAGGACATAATAGAAACACAGATACACAGCCATCTCAAAGAAGACAAGTGTTTAGAGCTTTTCATACTTGAGGGAGATGCCAAAAGAATGCACACCCTGACAAAGATGTTTCAAACCACGAAAAAAATTGATTACGTAAGACTCATAACAATTTAGACTTTTACACCCAATTCAATTATTCTAAAAAAAGAAACAGATGGAAGGTTCAGAGTTAATCTTCTCCATTCATATCCTAAATTTGTAAATTTTTTTTATGTTACTTCCTAATGTAGGATGCAAATATCCCTACAAAGCACAGACCTGCACAGATCATGAAGATGGTGTTTACACTAGAAATGAGTGCCGGATAGTTGGATGGTTCTATAACCACATTTCCAATGAAAACTGAGAATACCAGCATGGCAATCCCCATACTCAGCATTTGCCCCATTAAACGCATGGTACCAACTGTTGCAGATGCAATTCCATAAAACTTCTTTTCAACAGAACCCATTATAGCGTTGGTGTTTGGTGATGAGAAAAGACCCAGACCAAATCCAAGTACCAGTAAAACCATGATGATGTATTCAGTACTTGTGGAACTGCTTAAAAATGTGAAGCAAAGAAGGCTTAGTGTTGTGATGGCCATTCCAATCGTTGCAATCAAACCTGGAGAAAATTTATCCGAAAGACGGCCGGCTATTGGAGAAGTTATGGCCATGACAACAGGTTGTGCAACCAAGATAATACCTGCTGCCTGGGGATCCATACCCTTTATGTACTGCAGATAAAGGCTTAAAAGGAAAACAACAGCAAAGGTTGAACTGTAATTTATAAGTGCAGCAAGACTTGAAAATCCAAAGGTTTTGTTTCTAAATAACCTAACTTCAAACACCGGATTCTTTACCCTTAATTCAAATGCTGCGAATATTAAAAGTCCTATAACTCCTGCTAAAACCATTAGAATTCCGTAAAATCCTGGAAGTATGGAAAAACCATAGATCAAAATTACGAGGGCAACACTGTAAATAACAGACCCGGGTATATCAAAGGTTTCACCAGCACATTCTGCCCATTCTCCCCTGAGTTTAGTTATTGTAAGTGCAATAACCAACAGTCCGAGGGGTATAACAATAAGGAAAATACTTCTCCATCCGAAGTACTGTGTAAGCAAACCTCCTAGAACAGGACCCATACTCAAACCAATATAAACACTTGCAATATTGATTCCAATGGCTTTTCCACGTTCATTTCTAGGATAAACCGATGTTATAATGGCGAGTCCAGTAACGAAGATCATTGCAGAACCCACACCCTGTATGATCCTGAAAACTATGAGTGATATTATGGATGGTGCTATGGCACACAGAAATGAAGCTATTGTGAATATGATGATTCCATAGGTGAATATCTTTTTCATCCCATAGATATCTGCAATTCTACCAAATGGTACTGCAAAAACAGCAGCTGCAAGAAGATATGCAGTTGGAATCCAGCTTAAAAGAATGACATCTGCCCCAAAACTGGAACCTATTGTTGGAATTGCTATGTTCACGGCAGATGCCATGAAAGGTGTGAAAAATGAGGCTAAAGTTGCGACGAGTAATGCTACTATCCTATTATTGATACTGTGTTCTGGTTTACAAGATTTTTCATTAGTCAATAAAATTTCTCCTAAATATTAAATTAAAATACACTAAAAATATTGTTGTTGGGACAGATCAGTCATCCAAGTTTTTGTTTAATTCATTCAAACTTTTTAGAAAGTTTTTCAAGGATTTATCATCCATTTTGTTCAAAGCGTTGTGTAGGAAAATGTTTCCTGCTTCATTTTTAATGGTATCGATCATATTCTGTCCTTCCTTGCTCAGCATAACACGGCAGATTCTATGATCCTTATCATCTTTTATCTTTAAGATGATTCCCCTATTTTCCAATCTTTTCACACGTTCAGAGATGGTATGAGGAGCGTTACCTGTAAAATCTGCGATGTTGCCTATGGTTGGTGGAAGGGAATCTGATGAGATTGTCATTTCATTGTGATGATCCAGTTCTATCAAGAGGTGAAACTGTTCAAAGGAAAAACCATACTTCTGTGCGGTTTCCCTGTGTTTAAGCCTGATTTGCTTGTTAATTTGTTCCCAAGATCTTACTATCTCGCTGATATCTTCCATAACTAACACCATAATTATATCGTGATACGATTTATATCTGCGACTCTTAATATAATATTGGGTTTCGTATCATGCAATAAAAATCCATGATAATAATAAATACTTAAAATTCTTCACCACTATAAACTCAAATAAACTTGGTTAAATCAGTCACTTTAATAAGTTAATATAGAAAAACTACAAAATGAGTTGGAATAAATGGATGAACATAAAGTTAAACAGATCAACCGCGAAAAAAGGGGACAAATTACAGATGAGTACCTTTCACAGTTTGAAGAATTAGCTGATGAAAGCATAATCCAAATGTTAAAGGATAAAAATCCCCAAAAACGGACTGCAGCCGCAAAAATTTTGGGTAAAACACCAAATTCAAAAAATGTGGCCATTTTATGTGGAGCAATGAAGAATGAGAAAGCCCTTTATTCTAGAATTGCAATGTCAGAGTCATTGGGAGAAATGGGTGAAATTGCAGTTCCAAATCTAATTGATCTCCTGGGAATGTTGGGAAACAACCAAGAAAGGGAACTGCCCACCAAATACTTCAAAAAGAAAAACTTTCCACTACAACATGATTTAGCAGCAAGAACATTGGTAAAGGTTGGAAGACCTGCACTACCTTATCTCATCAAAACGATTAAAAGCACCCCTGATGTATTTACAAAGGAACAAGCAGCAGATACTATTGGGGGAATAACCTATAAAACCCAGGATCAATCAGCTGTTGATATCATCATCCAAACAACCCTTGAAAACATCAACAATCCAGATAACAGTGTATTGTTATGGAAATCTGTAAGGGCTCTGAGTGGATTTCAAAAAAATAGAAAGGCATTTGATGTACTTATGGGAATGTTAGAACATGAAACTAGGCCCCCAATCCTATGGGAAACACTCCGAAGCCTTGGAAAAATAGGTATCTGCAACACCCAACTAACAACTTTCCTTAAAAACTTTGAAACAGAAAATCCTGAAATAAAACTTGCATATGATAGGATTTTGGTTGATCTAAAATTGTACATATAAAATAAGAAGTAAATATATGTTTTACCATTAATACACTATTTTTTTTAATCTAAACTGTAACAGTTAAGTTGCTTTTTGTGTAACTCTTTACAACATCGTAGTAGGTAACATCCCAATTGTTTCCATTGTAACTGGCATTTTCAAGTGCAAAGAAGCGGTTCCATTTAAACTGTTTAACAGCAGGATAGCTGTCTGCGATCTTTATGGCCCTCAGACCCGAATTATAATCTCCACCCGTTATCAATGGGCTTGAATAGTAATTTACATTGTACTGGTTGTTGTACCATCCATTGTAAACTGACACAGCAAAGCTCATGTTATGGGGGTCATGTTTTACAACGTTCCATAGAAATATGTTGTTGGTTGGATACACATCCAGCTCAGAGTAGTTACCATACAAGGTGGGTGTTTCATGGTCCATTATGCTAATTTTTTCGTAGGCCCTCACCCCTCCAAAGGCAATCAAAATTATCATGAATATAGTCATGGCTGCCTTTTTATATTTGGTGTCCACCCTTAGATAGATAACGAGCAATACTATGGCAGCGATCACAATCATAATCGCATCCAATGATTGGTAAAGATTTAGAGCGTACCTTGTAATTGAAAATGGGAAAAATAATGGAATTCCAAGGGTTGTTAAATAATCAAGGAAAAGATGGGTTAAAACTCCAAAATATGCAATGGCAACGGTTGTTTTGGTGAATTTTACGGAAATATCCCTTTTTATAAGGTTGCCTATGAATTCATTCACCTGTTTTCTTGATATTACGTACAGAAATATGGTAGAGGTTACAAATCCGAAGATGAAAGAATGGGTGATTCCTCTGTGGGAGAATATGAAAAAATTTGGGGATAAAAGTCCAATCCATGCGATAAATATCGTATCAAAATCTGGTGAAATACCGCCAAAAGCTCCTGCAAGTTTATTCTTGCTTTTAAGGGCGTAAAGAATTATGTACGGTACTAAAAAATGTGTAAACAGATCCATGATATTTACCAACCAACAAATTGATTCTGATGCAATAGCTTCGAGGGATTGAACTTAATATTCTCCTTAAAGCATTAAATAGTTCGTATTCCTATTTAAAAAAATTAGTTGATGCAATTTGGACCCAAAAAATTAGAGTACAAAGCTGCAGGTTTCACATTCATATCCTTCAATTTTATCCAAACACAATAATTATGTTTTATTGTTTTTATAAACGATCAATTGGGTTGATTATTCTTTTAGTAAGCTGTTAATGGTTTGGTGTTTTGTATTTTTGTACAGGCCACCATGGTAGGTGATTATATTTTCCACATCAAACTTCTCTAATTTTTCAAGAGATTTCAATGCTTGAGTGTAGTCTTCGTCCATTAGAATATCTTTCCTTGGACCTGTCAACATTCCATCAGTTATGTTCATGGCATCACCAACGATCATAGTTTTACTTGGATGATGGTACAAACAGATATGTCCTGGTGTGTGTCCTGGTGTGTTTATGACTGTTATACCTCCAGTGCAGTATAATTCCTGATCATCACTTAACGTTGTGTTCACAATCGCAGTTCTGAAATTTTTATACGTTTGTTTCACCATTTTTCTCCTATCTTCAGGCAAGATATTTAAAAAATTCGCATTTAACCTTACAAGAGGTTTTTCTCCCTGAATGTATGGTTTATCATCTTCATGGACCATAACCTCAATTGGATGATTGGATGCATCAACCATGTCTGGGAGACCACCGAAGTGATCTAGATCTTGATGAGTAATAATAACCTTGTTAACTTTGTTGAAATCAACACCTTCCTTACTAAATGCATCTTTTATACATCTAACTGTTCATCATACCCAACATCCACAAGCACCATGTTTTTTGAGTCCCAAATGACAGTGGGATATATAAACATGCCCGGAACAGTACCTGTAACTTCAAGCATAACAATTCCTTCATCGATCTTCAAAAACAATTCCCCCTAAAATTAAATGATCCTTAAAACCTATTTATTCGAGGTATACAATTATGTTAACAGATTAAAGTTACTTTTTATAGTCAGCTATTATAAACGATATTCTAAGTATGATTTTGAGATCTGTTAATCTGGAACACACTCATCGTTTATTAACTCGTATATTATCCAATTTCATTGCAAGAATACCACCAATACCAACCATATGAAAACAGTTCCCACTATAACGTGCCTAGCAGTCCTTTAGAAATATATTCCCAATTGATACATTATCTATTCTACAGTTTGGTTGACTTTGATAATTCTGGTGTGGACTAAATATTTAGAACATAACTTACTATAGAACAATATTAATCAAAATATTAAAATAAATTCAGTGGGGATAAAATTTATGGCATTTGATGTTACAACTACTTTAAACTTGTGTTTCGATTTAATAATTGTGGTTTTAGGATTACTGGCATTTAAACGCAAACAATATGTACTTGCTCTTTATGTAGCACTTGGATTTGCGATGTTTGCATTTTCTTATGTGGAAGTGATGATGGGACTTTCAAACCAAAATATTTCGGTCGTATTCCTCAGGATATTGGGATATCTGGTTATAATCTATGCCCTTCTTAAGGAAGTAATCCTTAAGTAAGTTTTTTTCATGTTCCATGTACTCAATATGGTTTAAGTAAATGGAATTAATAATTGAAAAAAACTTCATAATCAATTAAGATATGATTTTTGCATTTAAAACTTGTATTTGGCCAGCTACAACAGCAGAATCATTTTCTAATGATACATTATATTCTACATTAGAATAACTGTTCATGTGTGGGATTTCCATAGTTTCAGTATCAACAACCTGGCCATGTTCACCAATTCCCGCAATGTTAACTGTCACATTGGAAAATTCATGTGCGGAATTAGCTCTTAATATGCCTGTGATAAAAACTGAACTTTCATTAAGGGCCGGGGTAATTTTGGGAGTGTTGTATTCCACAATTTGATAAATTAATGTTTCACCAGGATTTTCATAATAACCAATTATTGCCAACGAACACACACAGGATATGTATATTATGAGAAATATTACAGGGACATTCATCAGTTTCACCACAACATTAATTGAAAAGTACCCCTAATCAATATAATATATATTGCTTGTATTATATATTTACATCGGTCATTTATTCTCCATATTTCGCTTTAATAATATTATAATGTGTTATTATCAACTAATTTCTTCTCAAGGCCAGGTTTTTCCATAAATTAAAGATTTATCGGTCAAATCAATTGTTAAAATTATTCTCAAAATTTCACATCATTCAAAAATATCGATAAGGTTATGTATAGAATAAACATAAGTCAAATTAGGGGTAAATAGAAAATCTATCTGGAAAAATAGGTTTACTATATCTTTAAACAGGCCATGGATTAAATTTATATGACTGAAATTTTATTATCATATGTTTAAATTCCAAATTAGATTATAAATGGGATAGTTTTGATAATTTAAATGTTTATATACGGATAATTTAATAATGGTAATGATTTTAATTTGTGTTGCATAATCCATCCATAAAAACTGATTGGTTTGAAAATATGTTTTTATGGATGAATTTTTATGAGCTATCTAAAGAATATAATTTATTGAAATCTGCTATTTTCATTTAGAATAAGTTTTAGATTTTAGTTAAAAGGGAATTTGATGACATATGAGTTGGGGAGTATTCACTGATAAAGAAATTAAACCGTCTGATAAACATGTTTACCAATCTCTTGGAGGGGTTAAACCTTTATGGGACACAATAGTTAGTTTTGTAGAGGCGAAGTATGGAGTCGATGGTGAGTTCATATTTTATGGCAAAAATTTTGGATGGGCCTTGAGGTACAGAAAATCAGGAAGAGTTCTAATAGCATTGTATCCTGGGAATGAAGAGTACACCGTTCAAATAATCTTAAACAAAACTCAAATTGAGGAAGTTCTGGAATCAAATATTACCCTAGAAACCAGGGAACTGATAAAAAGAACAACCATGATACGTGAGGGAACATGGCTCTATTTAAAGGTTGATGAAGAAAGGGATCTTGATGAAATAAAAACATTGATAATTGCAAGATCCCACTAGGAAATCAGTTCTAAAAATGATTTTTGATAAAAAAAGTTGTTTAATGGAACGTATTCAAGTCCCATGTAAAAAAAAATTTATTCTGCTTTTTTTAAATGTCTTCGGGGTCTCTTTCTTCTAGTGCGTTTACAAGTTCGCTTAAGTTTTCTCCATTCATACCAACAATAATTTCATCGGCCTGGACCTTTGCAAACTTCCTTGAACCGTAACATCCCAGTGTGAAATTGGGTTTTCCTGTGTTGTAAGGGCCTGCAGTTGTATCGGAACATATGGATTGGATTCCTCCGAAGTTTGCTTCTAAACGACCTCCCATGTTGTAGAGCATTCCCTGGGATATTTTCATGGCCTGCAATGGTTTTGCAATCATGATTACCACATCTGGATCGAAGGGTGCACTTTCAAGGGGTGCATATGCAATTGCATCCATGGTTGGTTCTATCTTTGGAATGGCATCAACAGTTCTTTTTGCAGCACCTTTACTCGAAAATTTACCCATGGAATGGTGCATGGCACCCGTTTTAATGGGTTCTGGCATTTCCATGAGTCCAAGAGCACCTACACCTCCTTTACATCCTTGAAGTTCGGATGCAGTAGCGTAGAATATATCTCCTTTAGTTGCCTTTTGAACCATTTCGCAGTGCCTGTGTTCACCTCCATCTACCCTTGTTATTCCCTCAGGAATCTCGGATTTATCTATAAATAACTTCACTGCAACTGGAGATTTTTCCAAATCTATCAGTTCCTTAATTTTAGAAGATAATGTTTCATTTTGTGTTTTATTGTAACTCATTGTAAATCCACCTCAACCTTATTATTTTCAATGCAAAAAACTTTCTTAGCTCTGTAGATTCCCATAAAAAACGATGTGGATATTGATGGTCTATCAACCACCAACCATTATCATTTTACCTGTTTGGGGATCCTTGTAGACAGTTCCAACCTGTTGGAAGCCTGATCCTGTTCCTGAAACTGTTTGGGGGTTGCATTAACAACTTTACCTTCTTGTAGTTCCACTGTTTGCTGCACACTTTGCATAATGGCTTTTTTTCTTCTGGCGATGCACTGCTGAAAACAATACTCTGCATTCCAAATGACATCACAGTAAATATTAAAAAGCCAACAGCCAGTACGAGCATGCAGTCAACCATGTTAACTGCGTAGGCCATGGGGTCTATGTCTTCAGTTTCAGTTAGCTTTTTTCGTTTCCTTAGCATTTTCTAATACCTCCAGTATTGATTCTGCTAAAGCCTCTAAAGTTGAAATCTGATCTTCGTACCATCTTTTTCTAACCTTTGAAATTGTGTATGCTATGGCTGCAGATGTTAAACCAAGTATTGCAGCGTCAAATGCAATTATTAAGTTTTGGGACAGTGTATTTATATCCCCGGCACCTAACGCAGCTAGACCTGGACCCATAGGTATCAAGGTTGCTATTAATCCCAGTGCAGGACCAATTTTTGCTATGATATCGGTTTTTTCAGTTCTCTTAATGGCCTTTAGTTCTTCTTCTTCGATCATCTTTCTGGCCATGACTTCCCTGGATTTATCTCCAATACCAGTGCTTCCAGCAAGTTTGATCAATATTTCCTTTTGCTCCTTGGGAAGAACACTGGTATTTACCACGTTCTCAATATTTTCAGGGGTACCTGGATCAGAGATATTGTTAATGAAATTTTCAACTTCTATAAATTCTGTTTTCTTTCGCATGGAGTACTCTGAAATTATTCCTCCAGCCTCTATAACAACGTAAACCAGCACTGCCAACAGTATGACAAGCACGGGCATGAGTAAACTTTGAGCCACAACGTACAGTGTGCTGTTTATGAATTCACTACCTGGAATTGCCGTTATTTAAATCACCTCCAAATGGATTCTTTTTTCGTTTTTACAAACCCTATTACTGCCAGTGCAATCATGAATACCATCACGTATACGATGGGACCCACGGAATGTAAGTCGTAGGGTTTCATTGGTGACATAAGAACCTGATTAATATTCGGCAATAGAATTACCGATGAAAGGAAATATATTCCTGCAAATAACATTAGATTTCCGAGTAAAATTGGGTATGGTTTGTTCACAACTCTCACAATAATATCTGATGAGAAGTAAACCACCAGTATTATTAGGGTCATTAGAACTGCTGCGTACCTTCCGATCATGGATGAAGATGCACCGATAATAGGTGATGCAATCACAATTGCAGCAATAACTGCCGTGAAACAACATGGACATGGTGCTATCATTGCAGCACACGTTGCCTTTGCATGATTTTTTTGGTTCACTTTCCATTCCCTTATGGTGTGCACTCCTACGTAAATTATGATGATGGACATCACACTGAACATAACGAAGTTGTAGTCTATTATGGTTTTGTAGACGGCACTCGAACTATCGGTGATCACTGTGGAAAGTAGAAATATTCCCACACCATATCCCAGTGCAATTAACACTGCTACCTTCTTAGAAAGTCCTGAAAAGCCCATGGCAAGACCAATTTTCACTCCAAAAAGCAAAATTGCAGATAATATTCCTAATTGCCATAACAACTCTATCATTTTGTATCAAATCCTAGCTTTTACTTGTCGAATTAAAATTTTTTTGTATACCTACTTAATATTCTATTAAATAGTTTCAAAAGAATTTACTTGTCTCCAAATTAAATTTTTTTGTTATAAAGCGACTGTTATATCTATATCAAATTTTAATTTCTTCTTTTTGAAAAATAGCTCCAAATTTTAAAAAAAGAATTTAAAAAAAGGTAAATTGTTAGTCATTTGAAAAATGACTATTTACCAGTTATGGTGTAGTTTTTAACAACTTTTCCGTTGATGTACACAGGTAACTGATATGAACCTTTTTTGGTAACTTTTACCCACATTTTCAGGTTAACTGTTTTGTTTGCACCAACAGTTCCAGTCCATGTTCCGTTCTTGTAGGTGAAAGGAGTGTTCTGTGCTGTGCTGATGACTTTAAATGCACTTGAAAGTTTGTCCCGAACTGTGAATGTGTTTGAAGTGTCTAATCCCATGTTTTTAAGGGTCACGGTGACAAGGAAACTTCTGTTCACGTTGACTTTTGTGGTGTTGACAGCTGTGGTGTAGGATGTTTTGATATCCTTGTTGATGTTTAAACTGTTGTTTTTAGCTACTAGGTAGTTTGCTCCGTTGTTGTCTGTGTAGTTCACGGATGGTGCGTAGACTGATGCTCCGGATTTTTTAGCTGTGACTGTGAAGACAATTATAGCGTCACTGTTTCCGTTTAGGTTGTCAACGTTCCAGGTTCCTGAGGTGGTGTTGAAACTTCCCCTTGAAACTGCTTGAATTTGGTAGTTTGTGGAGTTTCCAGCTGGTAGTAAGTTGTTTATGGTTATTTTGTTTGCGGTACCGTTTCCTAGGTTTGAAATTTTAACTGTGTAGGTTGTGGACTGGCCATTGGTTATGTTGTTGCTTGCAAATGATGAACTTAAACTGATGTTTGAGTACTGGGATGCGCTGTCACTGAACACACCACTGGTTGCTTTGCTTTGTAGTGAGCTGTCTGCTATGAGTATGTAGTATGGGAATGTTGGTGGGAAGCTGGTTTGTTTGAGTGTGAAGTTGTTGTTGGTGATGTTGATGTTTTCAAATCCAGATGCTAGGAGAATTCCTACAAAACTGTTTTTCATGGTGTTGTTGTAGATGTTGCAGTCTGCTGCTCCGTATGCTGTTATTGAACTGAGTGTGCAGTTGCTGATTGTGTTATTGTAAACGTTGTGACCTGCAGAGTGCATGAGGTAAATACCTTCATCTGCATTGGTGATGATGTTGCCTGTCACAGTTGCGTTGTATCCTGAACCGTGTCTAACATCAATTCCATGGTTTGCAGCGTTTGAAACTGTGTTGTTTGCTATGTAAGCTTCTGCTGAACCAAATGCTAAAAGGCCTGTGTTTGTAAAGTTGTTAGCAGTATTATTAATCATCTTTATTTCAGGACAATATTGTGCGTAAACTCCCCATGCAGATGAACTAAGGGTGTTGTTCAATATGTTAAGTCCTAAAACCTTAGAGGCATAGATGAGAGAAGTGGATGTTGTTAAATTATTAGAATTAGTCGTGATATTAAATCCGCTTATGTTGCAGTTGTCTCCGGATGCGTTGACTGTTGCGTTACTGTTGTTTAAGAAATAGAATGCTGCTGTGTTTGATACTCCAAGGGCTTTAGCTGCTGCTGGAATGTTTGAGCTGTTGGTTATTGCTTTAATGACTGTTCCAGTGTTTGCTCCTACTAAATTCAGTGTCTTGTTAATTACCAGTGCAATATCGTCATATTCACTGCCTAAAAATTGTAGTGTGTCTCCAGAATTAGCATTATCGATAATTGTCTGTATCTGAGTGTTGTTAAGTCCGCTTGCTACATCTACTGTTGCCGCGGATGCACTGGACACTCCAGAACCTAGAATCGATATCAAAATTAAAGAAACTAATAAGATTTTTTTGATATCCTTCATGTATACCCTCCATTTTTTTCGAACCGATCCAAAATATCATACTCCGATTTTTTTGTAATCAATTACAAAAATGTGATGGTCGAATGTTTTATATAAACATATCGAATACTGGTCAATTTTACATGGAAAATGAACTAATAAATGTTAATGATCATTTTAAAACAATATTGGAGGATTATTTTACAAAATACCAATTATTAAGATCATTGCTATGAAATAAGTTTAAATAATTCCAAATTATACTCATTTTTTAATCAAAAACTCCTTCCACACCTAAACCTAATGTATAAATAGACAGTTCGATATATTCTAGTAGTGAAGTAAATGGTTAAAATACAGAATAAATAGGAATTTACCGTTTATTCGTAATATTTGTGATAAAATGAGACAAAGTACAAATACACGTCCCATAGTAGCGGCTGTATGCCTGCTGATACTAGTTGGCATGACACTAGCCCCTGTTGGAGCAGCAAATGTCACTGTAAATTCTGGGATGAAAAATTCAGACATACAGAATTTGATAAACAATGCTAAAGCAGGAGATACCATTAAATTTAATGGAGGAGACTACCAAAATGTCTCACTTGTAATAAATAAGAAGTTGAATGTGGTAGGCACGAAGAATGTTGTTTTAAATGGAACAGATTCTGCTGATTCGAATGGAAAAACCACCTTCGTATTCTACTTCACCAATAAAAGTTCTGGAACAGTTCTTTCAGGATTTAACATTAACACAAACACAGACTACGCTGTAATACTAAACAATGTCAACAAAGTCTACATAGCCAACAACAGCATAAACGGCGGAGCTAAAGGTTCCATCTACTTAAAGGACTCAAACCACATCAACCTGACCAAAAACACAATAAAAAACTCCGGTGGAAGTGGAGTGACCATAGACTCATCTAGGGCAGTAACTCTCTACAACAATTTGATCTTCAACAACCATGGAGATGGGGTAACAGTCGAAAATTCTCAAGTGACTAACCTAACCTTAAACAGGATATTATTTAATGGACTAAACGGAGTAACATTGAATCAAACAAACAACACAGTAATGCACAACAACAGCATAAACAACAACAAAGGTGAGGGTATATTCCTCTTCAATACTGCAACAACAAGCATATGGGGAAATAACATCACTTATAACATATTAAACGGTGTGTTATTTGAAGGTTGGACCACTCAAACCAATGTATTCCTTAATTATTTGATACATAATTTAAATGGAGTTTACATAGATTCTGTTAGTTACGATGATCATGTGGTAAGCAACTATCTAGTGAAGAGCTATTATACTTCAAACACTAAGTACGATGCATTTTACACTGGAAATGGTGTCAAATTTGGGGATAACTACGTAAAAACAGACAAAAAAATGGATGTACACTACAACACCATATTTGCAAATGAACACTTTCAAGTTGAGGGTGATGTCAACTACGACAACGAGATAGGTCCAAACTTCTACGGTACCAACGATAAATGGGCTTGTGGGGTTTGTCCCATGATTAAAACTGATATCTTGTATGCTAAGGTTGTTAACGGTGTAAATGGATTTGAATTGTTATTTTACCAACCAAGTAACGCAAATAAACAGGTGACTCAGGTCATTGATCAGGCTGTAACCTGGACTGTTTCAAAACTAAATCCAGATGGTACAACCACCCAGATCATGAACGCGTTGGGGCAGATCACTAACGGCACATCGTTTTTAAATTTCACAAGAGACAAGAACCAGACCTACATAGGTACTGTAACAATCAACGGTGTAGAATTTACTTACCGATGGGATCCAGACAACAACACAGACCAACCCAACAACGGTACAGGTAACAACAATGGAACCTCCCTGGCCCAGGAAATTCAAATTCAACTGGAACAGGAAACAATACTAACGGTACTGGTGGAACCGGTAACAACGGTACTGGAGGACAATCCAACTCCAATGGAACTGGTAATGGAAACAGTGGATCTGGAACTTCACAAAGTAACGGTACAACAACAGGATCTGGAGAGGATTTAACCCAAGTTGGTTATGAAGGTGTAAGTGCAAACAATGGTGGTCAGCAGTCAGCTGGAGATTCATCAGGTGGAAGTGAGAGTGGAGTTGAAGTGGCAATCAAAAACGCCATCAACAAAACAGTTACCAACCCATTCAACAACCTTGGAATAATAGCACTCCTAGGATTAATTGGTATAGGCTACTTCAAACGGGACAAATTTAAATGAGAAATTGAATAAATCCTTTCTACTTTTTTTTATTTTTTTTAAATGAAACCTAGAATAAATAATTTTTGTAAAAGAGAAAGTAAGATAATTTGAGTTCTATTTTGAAAATTCAACGTCCAAGTGGACAGGTTCTGGTGCAGTTGAAGCAAACATACTGGGATCCCAATGCTTGGGCTTGGTAGATGAGCCGATAATTATCTCCACTTAACATCTCCTCCTGCTCAGTGGGATTTGAATTTATAAATTTAGTCCAGAACTGTTTATTTCCTCCAAATCCATAGGGTTGACTGTTTGACAAACATTTTATAACATCAGTTTTCCCATCTTTATCTAAAGCATCTACTGGGCAGTTTTTCACACAGTTATCACAGTAGGTGCAGTCAGTTTCTTCAAGAGATGAATCTGCATCCAGATCAAGATCTGTTAAGATGGCAATAAACATCACTTTTGAACCCATTTCAGGGTGAATGATTAGATTGTGCCTTCCAAAATTACCTAAACCTGCAGCGTAGGCTGCATGTCTTAGCGATACAAATCCTGACGGCATGAATGTTTGTTTGCTCATGGTAATGGGTCCTGAAGTAGGCACTATCATGACTTTGGCATTGAAATTGGTTTTAATATAATTTGCAAGCTTATAACTCACATTGTGTGAAAAATCAGAGATCAATTTTATACCCACGGATGCAAACTGGCTGTTGTTGCTTTCCAGGTTGTCAATCTGTTGAAATGCAAGTATAACCATGTTTTTAACGGTTGGAAAGAGTTCATGAACATCCATGGAGTTTGGACTGTTGTAATTTTTGATAGATGCAATTCCTATATCATTTACTCCTAATTCTCTGGCCTTTCAATAATTTTTTCCTTCATAAATTTACATCTACACTTTAGTGGGTACAATAAATTTTATTAACATACAAATTATTTGTATACAAATAAAATTGTTTGTTTGAACATATATAATTTATCTAAACTAAGCACATGGATTAGTGGAAATCTATAAGAAATAATTTAAATTACAACTATCTAAAAAAAATAAATTAACTATAGTTAAGTGGAGATAAGGAAACAGGCTTGTTAGGAAATGTGATGGTGGCTATTTAGTCACAGGATTCTTCATATTCGGCGGACTTTCTGTGGGAGGATTAACAAACGGCGTTATCGGGATATTTGGTGCATTAGCATTCTTCTTTGATCTTGCAGAAGAAATAGCATGTGATGCAATGGACATGGAAGGTGATGAACAACGTTCCTCCAAAACCATTGCCTGAACACATGGAAAAAAGTACGCCCTCACAGTTTCAAGTACACTATACTCATTCCTGGTAATTTTAAGCTTAGTACCCCTAATTATGAGCTGGTTTGACTTGAAATTTCTCTATATCTTTATTCCACTGGACATGGCAATTATATAGTTGTCCCTAAAAATTTTAAAAACCACAACAGTTGAAGATGGCATAAAAATAATTCGCCAACTTTTCCTTACTATGACAGTGTTTGTTATAATATTTGTAGCGCTCTTACTACTTTAATCGGTAAATTCCAAAAAATAGCTAACATCCTCAATTTATAAAAAGGTAGGAGTAATGTATGTTAAACCTTAATTTAGTTTATTTTGAAGTTTTTGAGTAATCTGTGATGCCTAACCTGTTACCAAAGGGATCTTCAAACTCAACAGCCAGTCCTGTCATGATTTCAAAAGGTTCAGATAAAAAGCTAACTCCCCTTTCCTTCAAATTGTTGTACTCATCTTTAACATCATCAACCACAAACCATATTGTGGGTTTAACATCTGGAAAACTATTTAAATCCTTCAAAATAATGGCAGGCTCTTGATCTCCCACATTAAATGCTGCCATACCCTTATCTGAAAAGTCAAACTTTAATTGAAGTCCCAAAACATCTTCATAATATTTTTTAGCCTGTTTAAGATCAGTTACACCTAGAAAAAAATTATCGTAGTCCTTCATTTTTCACCCTCCCTATGTACACAGTAATATGGGTCCTTGATTTAAACCATATTAAATTTATTGTTCTAATGATGGGATATATAATTCCCTAAATCTGGTTTTATTCCCTATAGTTGGTCTAAAACAGTTAGGAGTTTGTTATAATCTTCTTCAACTACATTTTTCCGGAATTCGGCATCCAAGTCCTTGGCAATTTCTATCATTTGTGGCCGGATCTCCTTTGATTTAGATGTTAAACAAACTAACACAGATCTGCGGTCTTTGGTATCTTCAATTTTTTGGATAAAATCTCTTTTTTCCATCCTGTCAAGCACACCTGTGAGGGTTGCTCCGTCCATATCTAACCTTTTAGCTAGATCTTTAAATTTAATCTCATCTTTATCCCACAGTGCACTTAAAACATAGAATTGGGCAGGGGTGATCTTAAATTGAGCAAGTTTTTCCTCGTAGTACCTGTGGATCTTACGCCTAACCCTGTTCAACTTGAAACAAACATAATTTTCTGGTCCTTCACTTTCAACCAATATCATAACCTCTTATAATTGTTGATGGATATATAGCATTTTCTCATTCAATTGACTATTAGTTTTCTATCACAATCCATATAGTAATGGGGTTATGAGTTTTAAAAAAAATAACTAGATCTTAAAAAAAGAATATAATTGGTTATTCTGGACCTTTAGGGGCATTATTTATCATTCTTTCTCTAAATGATGGGTAACCATTACTTTTGTTCCAATAAAATTGGAGAGGAGTGCTCCAAAGACCATCTAATGTTCTGTAACTACTAGCACCCCAACTTTTAGGACTCACTGAGTGGTAAACAATATTACCATTCTTTGTAGCGTAATTCCCTATTACTATGGTTTGGTTAATTTCCTTTTTGAGTGTTGTATGGTAGAAATGGGTGTAAATAACTATAGTTCCGTTTTGATAAAGATAAGTCTTCCAGTAGTATTTGGTTGGTTTGTTCATCCCAGGATAAATTTTATCAGCAATACCAATGGAATAATGACCTGCGCTGTTCTTCTTGACACCATAACCCTTGGTAAGTGTGACTCCTGCATCTATGAGCTTAGGATATTTTAAATTGCCAAGATTAGTGGAGCTTGATGTTTTTGAAGAATTAACATTTCCTGTTGCAAAAACAGTGCCACACATTACTAGAACAGAAAAAACTGCCAAAATTAATATTAAATTCTTTTTATCCATTGTATTTCATTCCTTTTTATGATTATATCCTGGTCATAATATTAACAATTAATACCATTACTACTAATACTCAATTATAATATATATGGATTGTGGTTAATTAAATTTAGCTTTGAAATTGTGTCAATATTTATCATATTAATTCTCCGGCTTCCAATTAAGTAAATCCAAATTAAAAACACTACAAACTTCATAACACTATTTTAAGCTGTTAATCAAGTTTTAATTGGAACATATTAATTCTTTTGTTCATAATCTGATTTGTAAATAACATTGAAGAAAAGTACAACTTTTATATCATTAAAAAGGTAATTTCTTTAATGAAAATTCACATAATATATTTATCATGTGCAGATTTAAATTTCTAAGGGGTTGATTGTTGATGGATTTTAAATACTTGAAATCTGATACTAAAAGAATCGAAAAAAGTTTGAAGAACTGAACAAGAAGTATGATGTTATCCAACGTGAAAAGGAACTGGAACTACTTGAAAAGAGATCTAAGGAGATAAACGAAGGTTCGGATGACAACTTGAAAACCCAAATTTGGGGAGATATCTACAAGGATGTCCTTGAAATTGAGAAAAAAACTGATGTTAAACCGGATAAAAAGAAGAAAAAATAGGGTAACTACTTTTAATCCCGTGATTAATTAAATGAATCATAAACATTTTTAAGAATGAAACCCTATCCCACGGAAGTTTCCAAAGATGTAACGAACTCATTTCTTGTGGATATTACCCAAAATTAACACTCTTTCATTCGATCCCTGCCAATTGTCTTGGTAATTACATTCACGATATTATTTTACTTTTGTTTCCACATTTTTAATTGGCCATAAATATCTTTTTTAAGGGAGTCTGTCTATTTTGCGTTTGGTTAATATGGCCACAACGAAACCCACAGCACCGGTTATGTAGATGACCCACATGATATTTTTGAGAAATATCAGATACCCTGAAAGCATGAAGAGAATTATCATGGTTATTAACATTGCCAATGCCGTGTTTCTCATGGCCAACGAGTAATGATGTCTGCTTTGTTTATCCATTGCTTTCATTATTGCATACAAACCATCGAAAAATAGAACTAAAAACAGAACACACAGAATCCATCCCACTACCTTCATGTAGTTTGAAATGAAAATGCTACTTAACACAATTAAAATAATTACCAATAAAAACACATTCCCCTGCCATGTTTCATAACCTATTCCCGTATCTTTGCTTTTAAACCATTCTTCTTTTGCTATTACCAATAAATTCACCTGGCCTTGATTCTGAGGATATGTAAAAACTATATTTACATTTTATTTAAATTTTCCACATATATTTTGATAAAAGTCAATAGATGTAAAATATTAAAAAAATAAAAGAGTAGGTTCAAGTTTTAAACTTGAAACTGTAACTAACTTGCTGGTTATTGCCTGCATAATCCTTTACTGATGCACTGGGCACATTAACCATGTACCATGTGTTTTTGGTTTTTGTACTAGTTTGGATGATGGCACTGTTTTTTGATATACTGCTCTTTATGACTATGTTTTTACCGGTAATCAAATTTTTAACTGTTATTTTTGAGAAATTTGTACCTTTTTGTACGTTTTCGTTGTACCTTATAATGATGGTCGCAGTTGTTGAAACTCTAGTTTGAATATTCTTGAGACTGGTTGACATCAACTTTGGGGCTGTTTTGTCCACAGAGAAGTTAAACTTGTAAAGTGACAAACTACTGTTTAATTGGCTCAGAACAGATCCTGAGTGCAATATCAGGTAGTATTTTCCTGTTTTGAGTGTAGTTTTTGGTGTAAATGTTAGTATGTTGTTGATGATACTGGTTGTGAATGCAATTTTTGTTCCATTTGAATTTAACAAGTCAATGGACATGTTTCCCCTTTTAATATTCTGATTGAACTTCAATTGTATCTTAGTATTTCCAGACACTTTTATCGCACCATTTTTAGGTGTGGTTCCATTGATGAGAAGGGGTTTAATAACTGTTGCATTGAATTTTACTGTTTGATTATCTGCCAATGCACTCAGGGTTACAGTACCAGTTTGTGTTGAGGTGTAGATTGTCACTACTTGGCCATTGACTGTGTAGGTGCTTGATGGTTTGAAACTGCCTTGGGTTGATGAAAATATTATATTCACTCCATCTGGTACGTGTCCATTTGAAGGGTCGTGTTTAACCTTTGTATTATCGTAAAGAAAATTTGCTGTGATGTTCGTTGGAATACCATTCTTAATTAGCTTAGGACTGTTAAGGGTTAAAACCATCCATTTACTGGCAGTAACATTTCCGAAGATGAAACCCTGGGGTGAACTATTTGATCCCCACCAGTTGGAATTAGCGTTAACGTTGTCTTTATCTGTGTAAACTCCACTTCCTTTAACTGCACCGTTTCCAACTATTCTGTTGAAGTTGATGTTGGCATTCCCTCCATAACCTGCAAAGGCTCCACCGTAGTTCATTGCAATGTTTTTGGTTAGTATGCTACTGGTGAGGTTGAAATTTCCTGTGTTGTACACAGCACCTCCTTCACTGGCTTGGTTTGAATTGAATGTGCAGTTGTTTAGGATGGTGTAATTTTCATTGAATAATGCCCCTCCAAACTCGGCTGCGTTCATGTAGAACACAGAGTTGTTTAGAGCTAAAATTCCACTGTTTGATACCGCCCCTCCATAAGCTTTCGAGGATTCCAATACTTGGTTCCCTGTGAAATTACTAGATTTAATTGTGCATGTGGATTTAGCTGCGTTAAATACGGCCCCTCCAAGGGTTTTTGCAGAGTTCTGGGTGAAATTTGAGTTTGAAATGAATAAAGTTCCATTTTCATTATGAATAGCTCCACCACCGTAGGCACTATTATTGCCCACATTAAACTCGAATGTGCAGCCTGTGATGGTTGTTGTGCCATTGTTCCAAATAGCCCCTCCACTACTTGCAGTGTTCTTTGAGAGGTAGGTGTTGGTGAGTGTTAGTTTCCCAGAATTTTTTATGGCCCCTCCAAAGTCTGAATTACCATTTATTAGTCGAATATCCACAATTTCTGCCGTGCTGCCCTTTGAAATTATGAATATTTGGCCTTTTTTATCCCCGTCAATAATGGTACTGGTTTTACTCTGGCCCTTGATGGTTATTTCGCTGTTTATTGTAATTCCAGTTTCATGGTAGGTTCCGATTTCAACGAACACCATCCCACTTTGCAGTGATTTGGTGGCATTTTTTATGGTTGCTTTGGGTCCGCTTTTACTTGTGCTGTTGTAGGTTGCACTTTGACCATTCCAACTGTCGTTACCATGTGGGCTGACGTAGATGGTTGATGATAATGCTGCACTGGATGTGTCTACCCCCAAACTGAAAATTAATGCCAGTCCCATGAGGAACATGCCTATAAAAATTAATCTCTTGTGATGTTGGATAACTATTCCCTTCCCCCTTTTTATAACAATCATTAGATGGATACTTTTTATGTAATGGGTATGTAACCAGGCAACGTAAATAAAATTTGGTTGGTAGCCATGTTTTTTTCATTGTTTATTTTTAGGATATACCCACATGAATGAAAAAAATAGTAGTTTTTAGACAATTATTTTTGATAGTATAGATTTAAAATTTTTAAAGTTGTTTTTGAAATTCCGCAAGTAACATCAGGAGGTTGAATCCTTTGTTTGTTATCATGTAGTCGCCACGTTCGTGTCTTTGAATGATTAAATCATGGTCTTGTAATTTCTGAATGTGAAACAACAGGTTTCCTCCTCGAAGGCCTGTGAGTTCAGAAAGGGCACTGAATGACTGGGCTTTGCTCGACATTTCCTTTAATATCTGCAGTCTTTG
Organism: Methanobacterium sp. ERen5; assembly: GCA_024167805.1. Lineage (GTDB taxonomy): Archaea > Methanobacteriota > Methanobacteria > Methanobacteriales > Methanobacteriaceae > Methanobacterium_B. Next base: position 2,183,200 of record CP099988.1, read on the forward strand.
TTTGTTTGAGATGGGATCTAAAACTTCTTTGACCAGTTTTTTTCTTCTATTGAGGAAATCTTAGGTTTCTCATCCTGAGCACTATCGCTGTTGTAGATGTCGTTTGATCGAATTAAGTTTAACTGTTGATTGAATAAAGTTTGAACCTCACTAAAACAGGTTTCACATTTACTGTAGGGAGCTTTATCTTTTATCATGGTCAGTTCATCCTTTTTTTCTTTGATGGATGTTTCTGTAACATTGTTGAGCTTTAGAAGTTCTGTGTTGCCATTTAAAAAGTCTGTGAAAACTTCTTTACATGTTGGTTTCATTTCACAGTCTTCCATGTTGTTATCCAATCTGGTTTGGGTATCATCTTTCAGATATGTTATGATGGAACGTGTAAAATCCTTTCTGAGATTGTTTAACATGAGTTCTAAATAATCTTGGTTGGATTTTTCCATCAATCGTTTAATATCTTGATGTATATTATCCAACTTCTCATTAACGTTATTTGTATTTAAAACCTCATATTCATCCATATTTACCATGTGACTTCTATGGTTTTCTAAATAAATAAAGGTTTGTTTCTTAACCAAAACAGTCATTGAAGTACATTGAACTGTACTAGGTATAGTTTTATGACGGTTTAGTATATATTAATATTGGAACATATAGCGGGAGTGAAGTTAAAAAAAATTAAAGGAAGGTGTTTTAGTGGTAATGAATCAAGAAATGATGGATAACATAACAAAGAACAACTTAGTATTTTTGGCAACTGCAGCAGCAGACGGAACCCCAAACGTTGTTCCCATAGGATTGGCAAAGCCATTGGACAACAAAACAGTTTTACTGGTTGCTAACTTCATGAAAAAAACCATTCAAAACCTTAAAAACAATCCCAAAGCATCAGTAATTGTTGGAAACGTGTCTGAATGCCCCTACCAGTTTAAGGGAAGTGTTAAGATCGAAGAATCAGGTAAAAATTATGATGATGCAGTGGAATGGGCTAAAAGTGTTATGGCACAATTGAACCCATTTGCAGCTGTAATACTTGAAGTTGAAAAGGTTTACTCTGTGCAACCAGGTCCAGATGCAGGTAAATTACTGGATTAAAAATTAAATAATAAATGAGAATTAAACAGGGAAAATTTTAACCACGGATGGAATGGGCAACGATGAGACAGTAGAAATTGATGCCTAAGGAATAACAGGAAAGAACTCCCAGAAACATTAAAAATATCTGCATTTTTGAACAGTTATAGAGAAAAATAATGTGATTGTAAGGGAAAGTGATGTATTAAAAAGCAGCGACAACATCAAGGCATTCAACATGATACATGGAGGATAAACCCACCAGTTTTCCCTCAAATTCCATGTTAACATATTAAATAGAGTCTAAACCAAAACCGCGATCTAATTCACTTTCTTCTTTTTAAATCCTTTTTTTGTACTCCAGTTCCCTGAATTTTATAATGAACTTAGTTCCACATCTTTTATCCAGTTCAATTGTACCATCCACTTGATCAACTAAGTTGTTTACAAGTTCCAATCCCAATGAATCTGTTCTTGTAAATTCTAAATCTTCAGGGAGTCCCACACCATCGTCACCAACTATGAGAAGGTAACCATCTCCATGGTTTCGTAGTGATACTGTTATTTTTCCTGTTTTACCATCTGGAAATGCGTATTTAAAACTGTTAGACACGAGTTCGCTGATTATGAGTCCGCATGGAATTGAAGTTTCAATGTTGAGTTCTATGTCATCGTATTCTATTTGGGGTACAATTTGGCCCTTGGGTATTGCATAGGAGTAGAGAAGATCGTTAACCAGTTTTTCTATGTACTCACCAATTTCCACATGCATGAAATCACGGGATTGGTAGAGTTTTTCATGGATCATGGACATGGATGTGACCCTATTTTGACTCTCCTTTAAAACATCCAATGCCACTTCATCACCCCCACATACTTGGTCTGCAGATTTAGAAGGCTTGATATTATCTGCATATTATTTTTCACACGGTGATGAATTTCTTGAAGCAGAACTTCCTTCTCCTTAAGGGAGGCTTTGATCTTATCTTCTGATTTCTTTCTTTCTGTTATATCTTCACTCATTGTCACAAACATGTCATTTGAAAGGTAAAACACTGAAACATTAAAATGTTTATCCAGCACTTCAAAGTAGGTTTCAAACCTAGTTGGAATGCCAGTTTCAATCACTTTGGAATAAATTTCAATGAAGGGCGGGTTTTCTAATTTAGAAAGCTCTGTAACCGTTTTATTAATACAGTATTCCCTAGAACACCCAGTTATTTCTTCAAATGCAGGATTAACATCTATTATCTTATAATCTAAAGGAATATTTTCCTCGGAATAAATTAGTTTGTTTATTGAAACAGCTTCAATCATGGATGAGTAGAGGGTTCTATACCTTTTTTCACTATCTTTAAGCTGGACTTCAGATATCTTCTTAGATGTGATGTCCATAAACATTCCAGAGATCATACCATTTTTTAAAACAGCCCCTAAAATCAGGTTTAAAGTTTTACCACAACTATCAACTGCATCAAATTCATAGTGATTCAATATTCCCTCTTTAAATAGTTGTCCAATTAAAAGGGGTCTGTCTTCTAAATTTTTGTAGAAGGTTGATACTTTGTTCCTTTTTAACTCTTCAGCATCGTTGTAACCAAACATACGAGCCATGGCATAGTTTGCAAAAAGAATATCTCCATTGAGGGTAGATGTGAAAACTGGAACCATGGGATTTTCCAGAAGTTCGTGGTGAAGATTTTTATATCTGGGACATTCATCATCTATTCCATTTCCATCGATGGTTAAATGCATAACTCTGGACAAGTTACCTGCATCATCAAAGATCGGGGTGCAGGCAATCACACAGTAACCATCAACTGTTTCTATCATACTTTCAACTGTTTCTTTGCTTTCTCCATCCAGGATCATTTGCATTGGACAATTCAAAGCTTTTCCACATTGTTCTCCATGTACAAGTTTGAAACATTTTGAACCTATGATCTCGGCTTCGTTCATTCCAACCCTATTTTGAAAGGTTTTGTTCGCTGCAACAATTTCATTTGATACGTTTAAAATAAATGTGGGATGGTTAATTCCCTCGAGTATAGCTCTAGAATTGATGGTGTCCATAAAATATTTCAACTCCATGTACTGATGATGTCAAATTTTCTTTGAATCCTGTAAGTTTTTTATTGTTTTTGTTAATGTTATTTTCAAACTAAGAACAATTTTAACACTTGCATTCTTTTTCAGGTCAAGTGTTTTTAAGATTCATATTTCCGTTTTTACAAAGGATTAATAAGGATTTCGTAATATTAACCTGGAAATATGGACTTTCAAATTGATACTGTGATTTTATACTAATTTAATATGGATAGGGTTGAGTTTAATTTATAACTATAGGTTTTATTCTTCTAAGATGTTTAAAAAAGTTTTGGGGAAATAAGGATTCATTCCCTGTAAAATTTAAGTTCCATGTTTCCGTCATTTATTTCAACGTAACTATTTTGGTAATCCTTATTTTTCAGTTCACCAGTCCAGGAACCTGAATTTACCACTGTTTTGTTATGGTTTATGAATGGTCCGTGTGTATGTCCGAATACCAATCTTTCGTTGGGTTTCATACCGAAAAGATAACATTTTCCCGTTGAATTGGCCATTTTATATATTTTCAATGATTCTTCAGTCGTTTCAAACCTTTTTCTCGGATCCCTTTCGAGTCTTTCTTTAATGTCACTTCCCTGGATAATGTCCCATATTTGGCCCGCAACTCCACCTATTACATCCTCGCTGAAGCACATTTTTTCGCTGAAATCTTCGTACATGTCGATTGTGAATGGTTCGAGCCCAGCAGCTTCAAATTCATAGCCATGTGTGAAGTAGAATTTTTTGCCATTGTCTTCCAGCCTCAAGTTTTTCTTAACTTCAAATGGAAAGTTATCCCCATACCTCTCTTTGAGTTTAAGCATGTGGTAATCATGATTTCCAATGATGTAATGAATCTTATTGGCTTTAAGATCTAAAAGTTTGTCCAAGATTTTTTCATATTCAAGCACGATTTCAGAGTTATTTTTCCTCCAAAAATCGAAAAAATCACCTAGAAGTATTAGATGATCTACTTTGGAGTTGTAATCATCTAAAAAATTGTAGAATGCATTTGTGTTGCTCTTTTCATATCCTAAATGTAAATCAGAAATTACAAGCATCATATTGCACCACCCCTAAAATTTTTAAAGATTCCATATGTGAATGGTTCCACTTTGAAATATCCAGTTTTAAGTAAAGTCCAAAATTCTTAAGACAAATTTCCAAGTTTTTTTAACCATTTGCATATATTTTTGTTAATTCTACAATAAATTTTTTTAAAAATTAGGTTAGTGATTCAATAATTATATTTGATTTTAAAATCATATAATAAACATAATGAGTTGTTATTAGAATAATTCAATCCGTATTCAGGTTTTTGTGGCAATGCTTAGAAATATTATTTGATTCTTAATTAAAAAATTAGAGGATGATGGTATATAGATGGCTAAAACAGAAATTGTTATTGAACCTGGTAAGCAGGAAATTTTAATCAAACACATTGCAGATGCTCCTAGGGGATTGGTGTTTAAGGCTTTTATTGACCCGGAGATTTATGCAAAATGGATTGGTCCAGTGGACATGAAAACTGAGTTCAAACTATTTGAACCTGAAACTGGAGGGTCCTGGAGATACATCCAACGGGATGAAGCTGGTAACGAGTATGGTTTTCATGGTGTAAACCATGAGGTTGAACCAAATGAAAGAATTATTGGAACCTTTGAATTTGAAGGTTTACCTGAAAAGGGTCATGTAATCCTTGAATCAGTGAAGTTCGTAGAGTTAGATGCAAACAAAACCGAAATCCAAGAGCAATCCGTTTTTCAATCTGTAGAAGATAGGGATGGAATGGTTGCTAGCAACATGGAAGAAGGTGTGAGGGAATCCTACATTCAACTCGATGAATTATTAAAATCCATGCAAGACTAAAAAATTATTGTAATGGTTAATGGGAGTTAAAAATAAACCCATCCTTTTTTTATTCTTTTTTGTAGGCTTGTTTTAACTCTTCAATGTTTATTTTAACCATTTTTAACATGACTTCGGTCACATTTTTAACCCTTTGGGGGTTGGAATCTGACAGGTATTCCAACAATATTTTGGGCACCACCTGCCATGAAAGTCCATATTTGTCTTTAAGCCAACCACAAACTTGTTTTTCACCGTCAGCTGACAGTTTTTCCCAGTAGTAGTCAATTTCATCTTGAGATTCGCAGTTTATAACCATGGAAACTGCTTGATTAAATTCAATGTCAGTTATTCCGTTTAGTGCTGTAAATTCCATGCCCTCAATTTCAAATTGAACTGTCATAACACTACCTGCGGGTCCAGGCCCAGCTTCACTGTATCGAACCACCTTTTTTATCCCTGACTTCTTGAAGATGGACACGTAAAACTTGGCAGCTTCACAAGCATTTTTACCGAACCATAGAAAAGTTGTGATCTTTTGAATTATTTCAGCCATAAATTAAACCTCCAAACTTAAATTACCCAAGATTCTGTTTAAACTAAAAATTTTTTAATTTTGTACAAATAGTTATGTGTTTTTGAAAATTTATAATCTGGGTGATCACACCTACTTTTCTTTTTGAAAATCATTTTGTCCTTAAGTACTCCCCACTTATTTGATAGTTGTTGTTCGTTTTTTTTGTTTCAATGAAAAGGTTTAAATAACAAAATACAATATGTTAAAAATAACATAGGTTAAAATTAACATGTACTCTCTGTGTTGATTAATTGGATGTGAAAAGATGGCTAATTCAGAACTAATTGTGCTTGGTTTGATTTATTTTAAACCGAGTCATGGCTACATAATCAAGAAAAATGTAAAACATTACTTTGGAAATCCCCACTACAATTTGAATAACAACGTACTTTACAGCACACTCAAAAAACTTGAAGGAAATGGATATATCAAAGGTGAACTAGTTAAAATGGAGAAAATCAACAAAAAAGTGTACACTATCACGGAAGAAGGTGAGAACCATTTGATTGAACTTGTAGCAAAACCTGCAGAACCTGGCATTGATGAATTTGATTTCAAGGTCAAAGCAGTGTTCTTCGATCTGATACCTCAAGAATCTAGAATAGCCGCAGTCAAACCTTTGTACGAATCTAAACTCGAAATGTTAAGGGAAGCAACGGAAAAAAAGGATGAATATGGTTCATATATGCCAATAATCGCAAAATTGGTGTTGGAATATGGTATTATCGAACTTAAAAATTCTGTTGATTTTTTGGAAAAACTCATGGAATAAAAGGGGAATCCTGAAAATGGTAAATTGGAATATGATCATGGTGGGAATAGCTTTGGTAGCAGTAGGAACATTCTTCTCGATATTTGGTATAGTCGGAAGCATAATTGGATTTATAATAGCAATATCTGTCGTAATTTGGTTTATACAAGAAACAAGGGCCAATAAACATACCAGAATGTCAAAGTACAGCTAGGTTTTAATTTTCTTCGTTTTTTTGGTTTGGCATTGAAGTTGAAATTTTCATATTTTTTGGGATGATCTTTTTGTCCGTTTTCTACACACAACTCTTGCACTAAGCAAGTATTTATAACAGTTCACATATACTTGCATAAGACAATAGTTGTATTATGCAATAATTGTTTGATAATTTTTAGGAGAATAAAAATATGAAACTAATCCCTCAAATACGGACAATTACACAAAACAAGATGGAGATAAAGTAAATGCAATACAAATGGATGGCATTACTTGTGGTGCTCATATCATCGCTCATGGGCATGATAAACATAAGCATAGTTTTAATATCCCTTCCAGCAATTTTTAATGGGATACATATAGATCCCCTAAACTCATTTCAGTACCTTTTGTGGATACTTATGGGTTATAGTCTTGTCACAGCAACACTCTTATTAAGTTTTGGAAGACTATCAGACATGTTTGGAAGAATAAAGATGTTCAGGTTGGGCTTAATCATATTCACCCTGGGATCCATATTACTCTACCTCACACCTTCCACAGGAGATGCAGGGGCCATAGAAATAATCCTATTTAGAATATTTCAGGCTGTAGGGACTGCTTTATTTATGGCTAACAGTGCAGCAATCGTTGCAGACGCATTCCCAAGAAACGAACTTGGAAAGGCCATAGGCATCAACATGGTGGCTATAATGGCCGGTCAGTTCCTTGGACTCATACTAGGAGGAGTCCTCGCAACCTTTGACTGGAGGTACATATTCTTACTGAGTGTACCATTCGGATTGATTGCAACAGTGTTATCCATTAAACTTAAGGAAATATCCATAAGGGACGTTAAAACCAAACTCGATATCTGGGGTAACCTAGCATTCATGGGAGGCATTACGCTGCTTTTGGTGGGAGTTACCTATGGATTAATGCCCTACAAAACTGAACTCATGGGATGGCACAATCCTTGGGTTGTACTCTCAATGATAAGTGGAGCAATATTACTTGTACTCTTCCCATTCATTGAAAAAAGGGTTGAATCCCCAATGTTCCGGATGGACCTTTTTAAAAACAGAATGTTCACATACGCAAACACGGCAGGATTTTTAGGATCCATAAACAGGGGAGCAGTAATGTTCGTGTTAATATTACTCTTACAGGGCGTATGGTTACCGCTTCACGGTTACAGCTATGAATCAACACCGTTTTGGGCTGGAATTTACATGATACCATTAACACTGGGAATATTCATAATGGGTCCTGTATCTGGAGCACTCTCTGACAAATATGGGCCACGGTGGATTGCGACACTTGGAATGCTCATTTCGGCATTGGCATTTATATTCCTGGCTGTAATTCCCTACAACTTCAGTTACATCGAATTTGGTTCGGTACTGTTCCTCATGGGTGTAGGTTCTGGAATGTTCGGATCTCCCAACAGCTCATCAATAATGAATTCAGTACCACCACAAAACAGGGGTGTGGCATCTGGAATGATGCAAACACTAAACAACACAGCAATGACAGCAAGTATGGCTATATTTTTCACCATACTAATTATGGGAATAACCCAAAAATTTCCAGATGCCATGGCAACATCATTGGCATCAATAGGAGCCTCACAACTCGCACCAATATTCTCAAACATTCCACCTACAGGAGCATTGTTCGCAGCATTTTTAGGATACAATCCTGTGGACACGTTGTTAGCTGCACTACCCCCACAAATGGTGGCACAAATACCCTCAACAACCATCAGCACTTTAAATAGTACCACATGGTTCCCAACCACATTTGCCAATGCATTCATACCCTCACTTAAAATTTCATTCCTCTTTGGAGCATTACTATCCATAGTGGCAGCCATACTATCTGCAATGCGGGGAGAAACAAAAACAAATGAAACTAAAAACTTAAACACTGAACCTGCACAAAACATACAAAAAACAGGGAAATAGGAAATGGGGTGTGGGATACTAAAAAACGGAAGTATTGATTTTTCCACACATCTATTTTTCTGGGAAGAATTCCTCCATTTTATTGAATCCCCGTGGTAGATCAGTAAATTAGTTGTTTAATTACTTACAATATAAAAATTCAGTGATATAAAATGCGAGATAAACAATTATTCAGGGAAAAATCTGGTAAGACTAAAAGTAGGGGAAATTTATCAGCTGAAGAAATTTCAGAAATGTCCATGGGAACCTTAATATCCAGCATAAGCCGTTCTCATTTAAGATATCTGTTTACAGAGATAGAGAAGCATGGAATAACCGGAGGACAATATCAATTTCTACTGGGACTGTCTAAACAGGATGGCATAACCCAGGAGGAACTTGCCAGTAATTTTCACATGAACCAGAGCACCATAGCAAGGGCACTTAAAAAGTTAGAAGATGCAGAAATGGTACTAAGGAAGACAGACGATACCAACCGTCGAAAAAATATAATCACAATAACTGATAAGGGAAGAAATGCAACTTCAAAGATCCAGCTTACAGATGAAAAATGGGAAGAAAATGTACATTCACTCTCAAATACAGAAAAATCCACATTTAAGGAAATGCTAAGGAAAGTACTTCAAGAATCATTGGACCCAGATTAACTCAACCAAACTTAACCCCTAAAGATGATTAAGTAAATCTTATTATAAAATATTCGATGGATTTTAGTCTCCGGTGATGCTGTCAAACAAACTTTTTAATTGTTTTAAGTCTTCAGGATTTTCTAGGGAATCTAATATGATCTTCATACAGTTGTCAAGCACAATCAGTTTAATATCATTAGTACCAACGTTGTAACAGTTTCTAACAAGAGTAAACAACTCTTCAGTCACTTCCTCAAGATTCATATCTTTGTCTATTGAAGGATTTGTTTTTACCATTCTCTTCACCATTTAATAAAATAATAAATATTTTTTTAACCTTGGATCAATTCAAATATACTCATTTGTATTTATATTAATTGTAACTCCTAGGATAAATAATTTATAAGATTACTTAAATTTTTTTCAAGAAAACTTGAATCATTCATACATGTTTGTAGAAAATGTTCAAGGAATTCATAATTTTGGTCAATTTTACATATTCTTTTTGATCATAAAAGTTTCTCTCCTTTTCTTAGTTCAGGATGTATGACCTCAATTCCGTCTTCTTCTAGAACATCGAAGAGTTCCACATGTTGGGTGTGCACAGGATAAACCCTCTTTGGGTTTATTTCCCTCACCATCTCTAATATTTCCCTGCCACTTGCATGTCCCGATGCATGGTATCCCTTCATAACATCCAGATTAAAATGGTTTAACCAGGTTTCTGCCTTTATTTCCATTATTTCCATTTGTTTATCAAAGGGTTCTGTACTGGATTTGATATAAGTTCCCCTTTCAGGTTTAATATCGATTAATTCTTTAAATTCGAAGAAGTCGCACCTGAAAATGTAATTCTCAGGATTTTGACTAAGATCATGATGTGTTACTGTGTTGTCCCAGTTGATGTATTCCCTTTCCCAGATTTTGTAGTCTGCCATGAGTTGCTTGGGATCAAGATCTGAACTGCAAAGCCATTCATCGTCTACACAGCTGTACCTGTCATCACTTAAGAGTCCCCATCCCTTTTTAGGTTTGTAAACCATCACATCCTCTATTTTTGGGTAACCCAAACCCTCAAACAAGTTTAAGATATAGGCCTGTTTAAGACTTACAACCAGTTCACGACCAGTTTCTTTTGCTGCATTATAAAATGTCACAAGCCTGTCTAGATCCCTGACTGGAAAGTTTACAACAACCAAATCTTTCAGGTCTTCAAGTTCTTCTATGGCATTAGCTTCGATTTCAAATTCTGATAAACTTTCTGAATCCAATATTCTGGTGCCTTCTGTTATCAAGGTTGTGGGTCTGGATTTTTTGATTCCTGAACAAACTTGTTGGTCAGTTCTGGCTGTCTACCATGAAACCTCAAATCTCCCGTGTAAACAACTGTTTCATCATCATTTATTGCGATGTATCCAGATGCACCGGGCAGGGAATGGTCCACAGGTGCAGATTTTATGCTGAAATTCCCGATAGAAAATGGTTTGTAGGGTTTCACAATCCTAATATCTCTATCAACAGCTAATTTTAGACGTTTATAACCGTCTCCTTTTTTATTTGGCCCCATGTGGAAGGTTTTTTTCAGTTGAAGATACTCTGAAAAAGCTGAGGCTCCAGTTTCCTCCAGGGCTCTGAGTATCAAGTAGGATTCTTGGCTTAAGAAAATTGGTATGTCTTCACGAAGATGATGAACATATGCCACATGGTCAACGTGGGAATGGCTGATTAAAACTCCATCTACAGAAGGTTCAGGTTCATATTTGATTCCTACATGCTCAAGATAATCTTCTCGATATATTCCCTTGATGTATGGCAGAAATTCAAGTTCCACAAAGTCTAAAATGCCATTGGATTTACGTGGCTGTAAAAATTCTGATAGATATTCGTTGGCCTTGGAGAAACCCATACCAAAATCCAGGAAAAAAGAAGTTTTACCATCCTTAACCAGTATTTTGTTTCCTCCAATTTCATCTACACCTCCGTAAAAGTCTATATCTACCATTATTTTTTGGCCTCCTTACAAATTCCCTTTATGAACAATGTAAATAATTAAACCACAACTCAATTGTATATACTTAGTATATACATATATATACTATTTATTTAAAATATAATTAATGAATATATTTTTTCACCAAAAAAATATGCCTGTTGTAAGGTGAGATGAAAAGCTCATGGTGCAGCTCATTCAGAACCTCATTGGAAATGCCATTAAATACTGTGATACTAATAAAATCCCTGAGATTCATGTTGCAGCAAAGAAAGAAGATAATCATTACCTGTTTTCAGTTTCGGATAATGGAATTGGCATGGATTCAAAACATCTAACTAAAATATTCACCATATTTCAGAGGCTGCATAGGAACGATGAATACAATGGAACAGGAATTGGCCTTGCCATATCCCAAAAAATAGTTCAACAACACGGTGGAGATATATGGGTAGAATCTGCCCTTGGAGAAGGTAGTACATTCTACTTCACCATACCATTGACCTAGTATTCATGGGGGTGTCATTGGATTCCAAACAACTTGATCGAATTGTATTAAACTAAAATTTTTAATTTATCTAACAAAAATAGGATTACAATGGGGGAATGATGACCATCGCAAAGATAGATCTAAAAAAGAGAATAGAGAACTGTATTATCCTAAAAAAGGTCAGGTTAATCTGATTGATGTGCCTGAAATGAACTTCTTGATGTTAGATGGTGAGGGGGATCCCAACACTTCACAAGAGTATCAGGCGGCCATGGAAACAATTTTTCCAGTCTCATACAATGTCAAATTCATGAGTAAAAAGGAATTAGGCAGGGACTATGTTGTTATGCCACTTGAAGGTTTATGGTGGGCTGATAACATGGAAGATTTCAGTGTAAATGATAAGGATGGCTGGAAATGGACGGTGATGATTCGTCAACCCGATTTTATTGATATTGAAATGGTTAACACAGTTGTAGAGGAAATTTTAAAGAAGAAGGAACTTCCATCTATTACCAATTTAAGGCTTGAAAAATTTAGAGAGGGAAAATCTGCACAGATACTACATCTTGGCCCATTCTCTGAAGAGGGACCCACAGTAGAAAAACTTCATGAATATATCGAAGTAAATGGCTACAGTTTCGAAGGAAGTCTTGATGGAACTAAACATCATGAGATATATCTAAGCGATATAAGAAGAGCCAAACCAGAAAACCTCAAAACAGTGATAAGACAACCTGTAAAATGATCTTCACAGCTATTTCAAAGAACACGGATAAAAAAGGATAAACTTCACAGAATTATTCCGTGTTAAAGAATTGATCATATTTAGATGTATGTATGAAACTAAAAACGTAGTCCAACATGGATTTTTATAACATATTTAACAGTTTTTAGGGGATAATCACAAAAAATGTATGTCTTAGAGTCAATATATTAAAGTATGAAATCTTTTTTCCATGAAAAATTTCATATTTACAGTTTCAAGTACAGAGACAGTTTATCCCTTTTAATAACTTTTTTTCATTCTTTTTATTTCTGGCCATACTCATTTTCATACTATCCAACTTCACATCTCTCATGAATACTGACTTGTCACTATTTGAGAAGATAATTTCGGTAGTGTTGTTGTTATCATTTTTATATAGTGGATTGCACTGTGTAGGCTACTTGGATCACATATTAAAATCTGTTATTCTCTACGACGATGAATTAATCGAAAACAAAAAGGAAAGTAGTGGTAAAAATGCATTTGTGGCCATTGTAATTCCCACGTTAAACGAAGATCCAGACATGGTTAAAAGGACTGTGATAGCTGCTAAGGCCATTGATTACCAGAACTACGAAATTTTTCTCATAGACAGTTCTACAGACCTGAAAATTCGTGATGAAACAGAGGAAATGTCCAGGAAGCTGAATATAAACTATATCTACAGGGATACTTTAAGGGGTTACAAGGCAGGTTCCATCAATGATTCTGTTGGTTATCTCCCTGATAAATTTGAATACCTACTTATTTTAGATTCTGATCACAGACTGAAAAGATCGGTACTGGGAGATCTCGTCCCACTTTTGGAAAATGATCCTGATCTAACTTTTATACAGACGCCACAGTATTTCAAGGCCCATGAAAATGACAGGCTTGGATTAGCATACTCCTTTCAACAACATATCTTTTATAAACACATATGCAGAGGACTGTGTGTAAACAAAACCGCATATATATGTGGAACCAATGTTATCATACGTCTAAATCATTTGAAAGAAGTTGGAGGTATGGATGAAACTTGTATAACAGAAGACATATCTACCTCATTCAAATTGCACAGTAATGGCATGAAATCCATTTACATTGATAAAGTTTATGCCGAAGGTTTGGCCCCTCCATCTTTATCAGCATACTATGGTCAACAGCTCAGATGGTCGTACGGCACTTTTCAAAACACAAAAAGGGTAATTAAAAAATTTATATATGAACCTGGTACTCTTAAATCGTTACAATGGTGGGAGTACATAGTTTTAAACGGCACATGGTACTTCATAGGTGTTGCAATTTTTGTATGGCTTATGTATCCGGTTATCGTCCTTATTTTCAATCTCAAACCCTTGGTGTTGGGATCGTTGAATATTCCATTTTACATATTTATGGCGATGATCATAACTCAAACACTTGCAAGCTATTTAGAAAGGGGCTATCCGCTCCGGAAACTCCTACTTTCCCAGGCCCTATTTTTCAGTTTGTTCCCAGTTTATACTAAGGCACTGATATACGGATTGATCAACAAGGAGTTAAAGTTCAATGTAACTCCGAAGGAAGGTGCAAAAAATCAGTTGCAAAGAACTGATTTTAAGGAAGTTATACCTCAAATTGGGTTTATGATCATTTTAACCATCTCCATAGTAGTGGGAATTATTAAACTCGGAAATGGACAAAACACAACAACATACCCTTCAATAATCTTATGGGCAAGTTACAGTCTATTAATGCTCATGATATTCATAATTTATTTTTATTTAGATGATAAAAATATTAAAAACCCTGATTTAAACATTTAAATATCCATTTTAGTCTTTGGAACATTTAGTTGGACACATCCTTTTTTTATTTATTCTTCATGGGTATGATTATTTCACGAACTGTGAAAATGGGTATTTCAATACCACCAATAAATATTGCATTATGAGAACTATTTATGACTAAATGTGAAACTTTTTATAGTAGTAAGTTTACTACTTTAGATGAGAATGGGAAACTGAAAAAAAGAACGATATATTTGGAAAAACAATGAAAATGATTTTCATACATAATGGAACCAGCTTAATTTCATCATCAGCCTTAAACAAAGGTTCCATTTGAATGATTCAATCTTTTCAGAACATCCAGATAGAATGCCTCCAGGACCTCTCACAAAACTAATCCTGGAGGCTAAGAAAGAATCTGAAATAATAAACCGGTCATGGTGAAAATGATGGATAAAAAGCTGATTCATATATCTGATCTACATTTTGGAGAATTTAAATTCGATGAAAAGCTTAAAAATAACCTTAAATTTCAGATAGAATATGAAAATCCCGATCTGATCGTGGTGGCAGGAGACATAACTGCCTTGGGATATCTGGAAGATTATAACTTGGCACGGGAATTTCTCTACGAACTCAACGACATAACAGAAACCTATGTTGTACCTGGAAATCATGATTCATGCAACGTGGGTTTGTTACACTTCAGAAAACTCATAGGGGAAAGAAGATTTGTTGCAACGGATAAAAATGAAGATATCGTACTCATAGGTCTTGATTCTTCAGAACCAGACATCCACGATGGAAAAATAGGATTTGACCAGATAGAATGGTTAAATGACGTACTAAACAAGATTCCCAGGGACAGGTTTACCGCAGTAACATTCCACCACCACCTACTTCCAATACCACAAACAGGCCGTGAAAGAAACATACTCCTAGATTCTGGAGATGTTTTAAAACTTCTGGTTAGTCATGGTGTTAATTTAGTGCTAAATGGACATAAACACGTTTCAAATGCCTGGAAAATAGACGACATGGTGATATTAAATTCCGGTACTGCCACAACCAACAGACTCTATGGAGATAACTCCCCTCATACAACAAAGTACTCGTTGACGATGAAACCATAACAGCGTACAAAATTAAAACAGAAACCGGAGAAGAAAAGTTACTAGCACATTACACCTATGAACAACAGATCAACAACAGATCCAAAATTCCAACCATATTCTCCTATTAATTAATTTCCTAGCAAAGGATAACAGATTCTAAACCCTTTAATACTATTTACTGGCTAATTTTTAAATTTATTAGTTTGATCCCATTTATCCATTTCTTTATTCATGACTGTTTAGATATGGAGGATATTTATAGTAGAAATGTTAAGTTAATGTTAATTATTAATAATAAGTACTACATTAGATTATTTAGTAATAATTTTAGGGAGACAGTGGAATCCCCCAAAAAATATACACTACTCATACTAAATGTGGTTTTCTAATGAATCAAAAAATTATTGTGCTCATTGTTTTTGGGGTTTTAATAGTGGTGGGATTGGTTGTGAACTCTACCTACTCAAGTTCAGACACCAACAAGATCAAAGTAGCATACATACCCTGTGATCATGATGCTGCATTGTTCATTGCCCTTGCACAGAATAAGTACAGTGCTAATGGTTTGAATGTTGAACCAACATCAATATCAACAGGATCCAGTATAGTTTCTGCCCTTGCAAGTGGAGATATTGATGTGGGATATATTGGCATAGCACCTGCACTACAGGGAATAAGTGAAGGTGTACCAATCAAGATAGTTGCGGCAGTGAATGAGGACGGCAGTGGAATAGTAGTAAATACAAATTCTAGCATCAACAACACAACAGATCTAGTGGGTAAAAGGATAGCAACACCGGGTGTGAGCTCCATACAACAGGTTTTACTCCTCTATCAACTTGCCAAGTACAACATAACAAAAAATCAAGTTGATATTTCATCTGTCAATATATTCATGCTCCCAAGCACCTTGGCATCAGACAAGGTGGATGGATACATAGCATACGAACCCTACGTTTCAATTGCACCTTTCACAAATGTTGGAAGAGTACTGATGTACTCCGATGAGATAATGCCTAACCATCCATGTTGTGTTATTGTTGCAAGGCAGGATTTTATAGATCAGCACCCTCAGGAACTTCAAACCTTTTTAGACATACATAAAAATAGTACAGAATTTGCAAACAACAACACAAATCAAACAGCAAGCCTAGTTTCAGATGAATTAACAACCAACCCTGAACTTGAAAAAACAGCCCTTAAACATGTGATATTTGTATCACAACTCAACAATGACTTCCAAACCAAGGTATTAGACTTTATGAACATCGAAATCGAAATGGGATATCTGAAGAAAAACCTTACATCTGGCCAAATATTTGATTCAAGCTTTTTAGGTGATTGAATTTGCGAAAAACAATAATCTCACTGGTAATACCTGCTATAATAATTGTTATATGGGCAGTTCTTACTACTTATACGGGAATAATTCCATCATATCTTATTCCAAGTCCGCATGATGTTTTCGAAGCATTTAAAAGTCTTTTAATGAATGGTATACTTATTAAAGACACTGTAGACACGCTAAGTCGGGTTATAATAGGATTTATTGTGGCGGCCATTGTGGCTGTTCCACTCGGAATATTAATAGGATGGTCTGAAACTGTTGAAAATTATTTGAGCTTCATAATAGGAATACTCAGACCCATACCTCCAATTGCATGGATACCGTTTGCAATACTATGGTTCGGGCTTGGCCTGGGATCTGCAATCTTCATAATATTTGTTGGCAGTGTGTTTCCAATACTCATAAGTACTGCAGATGGTGTTAAAAGGATTGATAAGGTTTACATAGAATCTGCATATACATTGGGTGCTGATAAACTTCAAACCATTAAGAAGGTTGTTTTTCCAGCTGCACTACCCAACATAATCACAGGACTCAAGGTAGGTATGGGAATAGCCCTCATGTGCACGGTGGCAGCAGAGATGATTGGATCAAACAATGGATTGGGATATTTAATATTGACTGCAACTAGTATGCTTGACAGTGCAAGTGCAATAGTGGGTATGCTGGCAATCGGAGTGATAGGATTGACATTTGAATACATATTCACTCGAATGGAAAGAAAACTAAACTGGTGAGTGTCCATGGTTTTTAAAATTAAAAAGGTCAATAAAAACTTTCAAAACAAGACAATGGAAATGGAAATTCTCAAAAACATAGATCTCACCATAGAAGATGGGGAATTTCTAGTTCTTCTGGGACCATCTGGTTGTGGTAAAACAACCCTGCTTAGAATGATAGCTGGACTTGATTTCCCAAGTTCAGGAACCATAACAGATAATGACGTGCCAGTATTAAATCCAAGCCCAGAACGGGGTTTTGTATTTCAACAGTACTCATTATTCCCATGGAGAACAGTGCTTGACAATGTTGCATTCGGACTCGAGGTCAAGGGAATAGATGCAGAAGAGCGGTACGAAAAGGCCAAAAACTACATTGAAATGGTGGGATTATCAGCATTTATAGAGAGCTACCCCAACCAACTATCCGGAGGCATGAAACAGAGGGTTGCAATTGCACGTGCCCTTGTAAACGAACCCGACTCACTTTTGATGGACGAACCCTTCGCTGCTTTAGATGTGCTCTCAAGACACAAACTACAGAAGGAAATCATCCAAATTTGGCAACAGGAAACTAAAACCATAATCTTTGTGACACACAACGTTGATGAAGCAGTTTTCCTGGCAGACCGCATACTGGTGTTTAGCGAACGCCCAGGAAGAATAATACAAACATTAAAAATCGAACAAGAAAGGATGCGAGACAGAACATCTGAAGAGTACCTAGATATTAAACGCAAAATAACTGGACTACTTGAAACCAACCAAAAATTCTAAATTTTACGCCCTTACCATTCTACAATTCAATGGAAGTATTGGGGATCTTTAAATATGGTGTTAAATTACAATTAAAATAAAGTTTAGGTGTGAGGATGTCCCTAAATATAATTCTTTAGTTTTTGGGATGTAAGACTAAATGAGACATCCTCGTCTTTTATTCTTATAAATATCCTATTTATGTTTATTTTTTAATGAACAATAATGTTAAATTAATTTTAACTAAAAAATATTTGACTAAAACAGAGAATTTAATGAATTAAATATAGATTGAAGTCCCTAATTAAAACATGAATCTAATACTGTGTATTTTAAACATTAGTGTAGTATTAAGTTTCTTTTGGTTTTATACAGGGGTTTAATGGCTACCTTATAGAAAATTTTTAAAAACAATTAAATATCACTCAAACCTTATTATTGATATAGAATTGGGGGAGGTTTTATTTCAATGAATTATTATAAACTATCAATGATATTTTTAGCGGTGTGTCTTATTTTTGCACCTGTATCTGATGCATGGACCTGGAGCACCCACAGCAGCATCGTTGATTCTACATATTACTCATTACCAACTTCGATCCATTCAAAACTAAGTTTAAGTGCAATGCGAGATGGTTCAAACGATCCTGATGAAAAATTTCATGATTATCGTGATCATAGCTATCCAAACAGCTACAACAAAGCACTGTACTACTTAAACCAGGGTTCGAGTTTCTAGAAACAGAAAAAATATTATCAAGCAAGCAAATCCTTTGGTATTGCAAGTCATTACATATCAGACACATTTTCAGCACCCCACTGTGTGAGCGGAGAATTATCATCACAGCACCAAGCATATGAAAATCAAGCAAGCAAACTTAAACCCCATATCACTGCATTGACTGGTAACTTGAAGATACTCATGTCAAATGGCTACACAATTGAAAAATCTGACTGGTCTAACTGGCAGAAAACACGTAACACCTACTACACCCAGAAGGATTTAAACAGGGCAGCATCAGTAACCTTCATGGCAATAGGTAACAGCATAAAATCCAGTAGCACAACCAAACCAGTTTTAACCAACACAGGTAAGTACGTTGGCAATTCAAAAACCAAAAAATTCCATCTAAAAAACTGCAGATACGTGGATCAAATCAGTTCAGATCACAAGGTATACTTCAATACAAGACAAGCCGCAATAAATGCAGGATACCAACCATGCAAGGTTTGCAACCCTTAAACCAAACTTATATTCCCTTTTTTTAAGACTAATCAAATTGTAGATGCAGTTATAATATACGGGGGTTTTTTTTGGAATCAAAATTTTATAGATTAAACAATCATTCGTTAGGAATTTACCCCAATTTTTTAGTAAAAAATTGAAATATTTACTTACGTTGTTGATTAGCGGTGGATATCTTACTAAAATTATATATTAACTGAAAACAAATAATAATATAATGATTGGGGATGTATGGAACATGATGGGTTTGTCTGTAAATAATATTTCCCAACCAAGTTGTTTCAAATTTAAAAATTTTGGATTATATTTCTTTTTGGGGGCTATGGATTCAACCATAAAACAAATAATGGAGAATAACTATGACCATAAAGCTTAGGAAACAATCAGAAAATAGAGCCATTAACAGGAAAATCCATGATGATGTGGGTAAGGATCCTGAGGAACTTGATCACTTCTTGGAAGATATTGGAAAAAAAATAGATGAAACAAAGGAACTCATCATCCATGGACTTCATAAGATTCCCGAGACAGGAAAACCAGAAAAGAAGACTGAACCTAGAAGATCCCTTAATAAAAGGCAGTAGAAACAAATTTTTTTATCCAATCTTTTCAAGGGCATTTGAAACCGCTTCTCGGACTTCTAAACTATCATCTTTTAAAAGGTTCTTCAATGGATTGACCGCATTTTTATCCCCTATATTGCCCAAAGATTCTGAAGCTGCTTTTCTGACCCAGGAATTTCCATCTTTCAATGTTTGAATAAGTGGTTTTACAGATTTTTTAATCCAATGACACCAAGAGCCTCAGCAGCCTGTCTGCGAATCTGCCAGTTATCATTGGACAGGGCATTTGTAAGAAGATCTACCGAAGGTTCACCAATTTCCACCAGCGCAACCATGGATTTACTTCTCACCCCACTATTTTCATCCCCCAAGGTTTCAATCAATCCTGCAACTGCTTTTTCATCCCCAATTTTTCCCAATATCTCGGATGCATACCATCTTACTTTCCAATTCTTGTCTTCAAGAGATTTTAAAAGGGGTTTAACAGAAGGATCTCCAATTTCGACAAGTTGCAGTGTGGCCTGTTTTTGAAGTTCATGATCATTGGATTTGAGAGTGTATATGAGTTCGTCAACAGACTGTTTCGATGGTTCAAGGTTTTCATCATGTGCTTCCACCTTTGAATTGGGTCCACTAATTTTTCCAATGGCAAATGCAGCTTCCCTTCGAACAGATTCATCCTGTTCAAATTTAAGAAGCCTTGTGAGTCCTTTAATATCTCCTTTTCGTTCCATTTTTTTAATATCCGGCTTTTCTAGCCCTAAAATTTTTTGAGGTCCATTATCTTTTCCACCTTAAATAAAAAAATCTTCTAAAAATTTGTTCTTTTTAGAAATCCCTAGTAGATCGATATGTAATAATTTTTAAACTATATAAGTATTTAAGAAATTTATTGGGTTGGACAATGTCCATGACTTTACACCGGTGAAACATTTATTTTTGATACACTAAAAAAGTAGTTGTAGATAATTATATTGGTGGTCCAAAAAAATGGCAATAACAGCTAAACTGAACCTGGAAAAAACGTACGTGAAAATAGAAAACAGTTGTACTGGAACCTTTTTACTTTTAAACAGAGAAGAAGCAGTCAAATTAATGGATGATCTGGCTGTTGTTACAGAAAAAATGTAGATAAATATTAAAGTTTGAGAACAAATAATAAGTATAACATATTTTTACAGCAGAATATTTGATGATTAATATGAATAACCGGCTAAAATTAGGATTAGGGGTTATATTTTGCATTTTAGGTGTTCTAATCATTATAAGCAATTTTTTTTACATGATTGTAATACCTGGAGGGTTAATTTCAATTCTTGTAGGATCCATGTTGATCTACGATTCATTGAAAAAAGATAAAAATTGAGACAAGTTTTTTTAAACTAAGTGGGGAGGAAAGTGATTTGTTTTTAAAGGAATTAGAACTAGAGATTGGCAACTTTGTTGAGACCAATGATACGAACTTAGTAAAGGATATAGATGGGATGCAGATATTTGACAAGCCCCTCATTGGATTGGCAGCATCGGACGATCCCCTATGGAACACCTTGAAAAAACCCGAAGTGGTTGGACCTAATCATATGACACCCACTGAATGGATGTCCGAATCAAAATCTGTTCTATCCTACTTTCTGCCCTTCAGTGAAACTGTGAGAAAATCAAACATAACTAAAGGTATGCCTTCAAAAGAATGGCTTTATGGACGTTGGGAAGGTGAACTATTTAACAATGCACTTCGATCCTTTGTAGTGAAATTCCTAGAGGATCAAGGTTGCAGTGCTCTCGCACCTGCATTGAATGAAGGATTTTCTGTGGAAAACCATAAAAGCAACTGGTCAGAGCGCCATGTTGCCTACATCGCAGGTCTTGGAACATTCAGCATTAACAGATCATTAATAACCAACAAGGGAACGGCTGGCCGTTTTGGAAGTGTTATAATGGATTGGGAGCTTGAACCCAAACTTAGGAATTACACCGAAGTTAACGAGTACTGTGATGGTTGTGGTAGTTGTATTTCAAGGTGTCCCTGCAATGCAATAACCCTGGAAACCATGGACAAGGATAAATGTTCCAGTTTCTTAAAAAAGTTTTGAAACGAAACAAACCACGTTATGGCTGTGGAAAATGTCAAACAGCAGTGCCATGCGAGTTTAAAAATCCAACGTCCCATTGATGATTGAATAAAAAAAGTTTTGAAATTTTGGAATTGGAAATTTTGCTTTTTTTCCATTCCTTACAATTTTTGGTGTTCCGTTTTTCTAGTTTTCAACTTATTATTTATTCCATGGTGTTTAGTAGAGTAGTGTGGGGTTTCCTTTTTCATCAATATGTTTTAATCGTTCTTGGGTTGTTTTGTTTAATGTGTCAATGGATTCCATGATGTCGTCAAAGAGCATTTCCACCATGTCCTTGCTGAAACTTTCCTTCACAACAATTCTTAACACAGCCACATCATCTGCGTCTTTAGGAAGTGTGTAAGCAGGTACAATCCATCCTTTTTGTCTTAACTTTTCTGATAGATGGAATACAGTGAAATCACAGTTTTTAAGTTGGACAGTTACTATTGGAAATTGTATGCTTTTGTTTATCACATCGAATTTTCCTGATCCATTCAGTTTGGATGCTAGGTAATGGGCATTTTCATGCATATTTTCCATAATGTCTCTGTAGCCCTTCATTCCCAATCTTATCAGGTTGTAGTATTGTGCTATTATTGTGCTACTACCCTTTGAGAAGTTAAGGGAGTAGTTGGGCATTATTCCCCCGAGATAATTTATTTTAAATACGAGTTCTTCTGGAAGGTCTGATACATCTTTGAATATTAACCATCCCACACCAGGATACACCAGCCCATACTTGTGTCCAGAAACATTGATTGATCTGACCTGTTCGAGTCTGAAGTCCCATTTAAGGTCTGGA
This sequence comes from Methanobacterium sp. ERen5, assembly GCA_024167805.1. GTDB lineage: Archaea > Methanobacteriota > Methanobacteria > Methanobacteriales > Methanobacteriaceae > Methanobacterium_B. The sequence continues at coordinate 2,205,995 of CP099988.1, forward strand.
TTTAGGAACGGTAAGACAAATCCCCCACTTGCTCCATCAACATGTATTGGTATGTCCCATCCGTTGGTCTTTTTAATTTCAACCAGGGCATCATTTATTTCTTCCACCGGATCCATCTGTCCTGTGAAGGTGGTTCCTACAACTGCACCCACAGCTATGGTGTTTTCATCCACATGATTTATTATATCCTCTGCTGTAACAGTGTATACATCCTCTTTTAGCCCGCTTATACAGCTAAATGAAGACATTATTTGGGTTATTTCTGTTTCTGTTTCTTTGCAGATATTCTTTTTGAGTGGTATGAGTTTGAGTTCCACATCGAAGTAGAGTGCAAACTTTTCCCATACTGTGTGGACATCTGCACCTATCACAATGTTGGGTTTGTCTGTGGATTTACCTTCTGCTTCCCTTCGCTTTTTCCATGACCATTTATGTGCCAGTAAACCAAGCATTATGGATTCTGAAGAGCCTATTGTGCCGCTTCCAATTGATTTAGCGTTTTTTGGTGCGTTAAATAGTCTTGAAAGCATGTTGACTACTCTGTTTTGAATTATTTCTGTCTGTGGGTATTCATCGTTGTCAACGTAGTTTTTCCCAATGCTTTCCATGATCAACATATCTGCTTCAGGTTCCATCCAAGTTGTGACGAAACTTGCTAGGTTGAGTGCAGGGTTACCATCCAGATTCAGTTCATCATGTATTATTTGATAAGCAGCTCGGGCAGGCATTCCTTCCTCAGACATTTCATACTTGGGAACTGATTTTCTGAAGTAACGACTGCCGTATGTGGTTGTGTGTTCCCTTTCAGATTTGCTCATATGTTCCAGATTCTTTTTGTTGGATAACATTAAATTATTCCCCCTGGAAATTTTTTTAATAAGTAGATGAATTTTGTTTATATTTTTATACTGCCTTGCAACTTATAACCATTGGAAAATTAAGGAAACATTGAAATAAAATTTAAGGAAAATTAAACCAGTAGATTGTTTTAATCTTTTTATGCTTTGTTTTTGTTTCTATTATGGATGTTGTCTTTTTATTATGGATTTAGATTGTTCTAATGGTTTTATTTTGTTTAGGGGCTTTATTAAGTTTATGTTACAAAACTGTATATAGTACAGTTTAATGACGGTTTAGTATATATTAATATTTTGCAATAATATTAATTGTCAGTAAAAAATTTTGAGGTGAAACTATGGGAGTTAAAGAAGAGATTCATGCACAAATTGTGGGGGCATTAGTTGGGGCTAAATATCCCCTTGAAACACCTGAAGAACTTTTAGGATCATTTCCAGATGGTGCAGAAACAACTTGCAAATCTGGTGAGGTTGAGCTTAAAGCCGGTGATGCAGGTAAAGTATTAACTGGTGATGATTTCCCATTTAATAGTGCAGAGGAAGTAGCTGATGTTATAGTTGGAAGGGCAGGTTTGTAAAACCTCCTTTTTTCTTTTTTTATATGGTTTAAAGTTTTTTAGATATATTTTATTTTATACATCGAAATTATTTTTACACAATTCTCTGTGCCATGGAATAGATATGGGGTCATGACAAGTTTTATATGCGAGCATAAGGAAACATATTTCCGGTGATAGTTTGATTGATCTTAACAATAATTTACACATGATAATAGGTTTAGTTGGAATTGGAGGATTAGCAGTGAGTATGCTGTTAATAGGTGTTTTAATGTTTACTTTATCAGCATTTTACTTGAGAAAACCAATGATTGCAGGTTTAATAGGCAACATTTCTTCATTTACAGTTGCTATCGGCGTTATACTCCTTTTCATAAAAAAAGATTTGAATAAAAACCAAAATTAACTAATTTTTTCTACTCATTTAGTTTAATACATGGAGTAACTCTTAAAAATTCACGATTGTGGTTAAATTTAACTTCATGATCCAAGATTCATAAACCCAAATTTAATTTTTTACCTTTTTTACATTGAATTTTTTTCATGATGAGTTGAACAAACTCACAATGTTATAACCATACATTTCATAACTTGTTTAGTTGAGCAAATTTGTTAAACAGTTAACGATATAAATCATGTATTTAGGGCAAATACTTTCAATTTAATAGTAATATTATTTTTAGGTAAAAATTATTACATAAATGTAATATTCTCAATACTATTCTATTTATTTTTAGAAAAGAAACGAAAGTTTAATAAATAGAGTTATACTACTTTTTTATTAATTTAAATGATTTAAATAACTTCATAATAGGTTATTTTTTGAATTGTTTATTCATTTGAAGGTTTAGAATTAATAAAAATCTTATGGATATATAAAAATCATATGATAGGTGATGTATAATGCTTAATGTCATGTTCAATGCGAAATCGGTTGCAGTTATAGGAGCATCTGAAACCAAGGGTAAAATAGGAAATGATTTGATGATCTCTCTGTTAAATTATTACCATGGAGAAATCGTACCAATAAATCCAAAGGGTGGAAAAGTAATGGGGATTCCAGCCCACACGTCCATCAAGGATTATGGATACGTAGATCTTGCTGTTATAGTCATACCTGCTCCATTAGTTCTCAGGGCAGTGAGGGATTGTGGAGAAACAGGAATCAAAAATGTGGTTGTAATATCTGCAGGATTTAAAGAAGCAAGTGAAGAGGGAGCAAGGCTCGAAAAGGAACTGGTGGAAATATGCAATGAATTCGACATAAACCTGGTTGGACCTAATTGCTTGGGTATAATGAATACCTACAACGATATGAATGCATCATTCTCTTCAGACATTGCACACAAGGGAAAAATTGGGTTCATGACACAGTCAGGAGCAATATTTGCCGCAATTCTTGACTATGCAGATAAGAAGAACATAGGATTTTCCAGACTCATAAGTCTTGGTAACAAGGCAGGGGTCAATGAAAAGGAGTGCATGGAAAATTTCATGGAAGACGAAAACACTGGCGTAATAACAGCCTACCTCGAAGGAATTGTGGATGGTCCTGGATTTATCCAAGCAAGTAGAAAGGCTTCGAAGATAAAACCTGTGGTTGTTATAAAGTCCGGAACAACTGCCAAGGGATCAGAGGCAGTTTCTTCCCATACTGGGACAATAGCAGGTTCGGACTCTGCATACGACGCAGCATTTTCCCAGTGTGGAATTCTTCGTGCAAGTTCCCTTGAAGAGATGATGGATTTCAGCAGAACACTTGCACTTTTCCCACTTCCAAAAGGTAATAGAATAGCCATAATTACAAATGCTGGAGGTCCAGGTATCATGACCACAGATGCTACCATCAAGGCAGGTCTGGAACTAGCAGCTTTAACAGACGAAACCAAACAAAAATTAACTGAAGGATTACCAGACACAGCAAACGTTAAAAATCCAGTGGATGTACTTGGAGATGCCAGTCCAGAAAGATTTGGATTTGCACTGGACATCGTGCTTAAAGACCCAAATGTTGACGGTGTAATCTACCTTGTAACACCACAGTCAGTAACGGATCCAGAGGGAACAGCCAAAGTTGCAATTGAACACGCAACTAAATCAGATAAACCTGTTTTATTCAGTTTCTTCGGAGGAACCAGATGTGCAGAGGCAGAAAAGGTTTTAACAGATAAAATGGTACCGAACTACCTGTATCCAAAGACAGCTGTAACCAGTATGAAGGCACTCTATGACTACACAGTCATAAAGAACCAGGAGTATCCTGAACCACCTCAGTTTGATGTTGACAGAACTAAGGTCGAGGCCATAATTGCGGATGCAAGAAAAAGGGTGTTAAAACCCTTGGATTAGAATCATTCGACCTTTTAAAGGCCTACGGCATACCAATAGTTGGAACGGCAATAACCAAAACTGTGGAAGAAACTGTTGAAGCAGCAGAGGAAATTGGATATCCTCTTGTCATGAAAATAATGTCTCCACAGATATCACACAAGTCAGATGTTGGTGGAATCAAACTCAATCTCTACAGTGCAGCTGATGTGAGAGAAGCCTACGAAGACATGATGGAAAACATACCAAAACTCGAACCTGAAGCTGTGCTTGAAGGTGTTCAACTTCAAAAGATGTTATCCGGTGGTAAGGAAGTGATCATTGGAATGATCCAAGACCCAACATTTGGACCAACCCTCATGTTTGGATTGGGTGGTACATATGTGGAGATACTAAAAGATGTTAAATTCGCCATTGCACCAGTAAATGAAATGGAAGCCCATAATATGATAAAGGGAGTTAAATCCTATAAACTTCTTGAAGGGGCACGTGGAGAAAATGCAGCAGACATAGCATCTATCACAGACACCATACTCAAAATATCACAACTCGTCACAGATTTCCCAGAGATCAGCGAGTTTGAGATAAACCCACTCATGGTATTTGATGAAGGAGAAGGTGCACTTGCAGTGGACATGAGATTAATATTGAAGGATGAATAAAATCCTCAAACCAATCTCATCTATTTTTTTACTTTTTTTATAAAATAAATCATTAAGCAGTGATTTTTTATTCAATTCTTGAATATTTCGAATTTTTCTGGATATCCTTCCATTATACATAAAAAAAATAAGTTAAGATTTTATAAGTTCACTGTATGGTTAATCTGGATTTTACGAGTTCATGATCCGATATGGGTTAACTATTTTCTAATGAAAACTAAAGATACAAATTGAATTATAAATTTGTTATTTAGAATTAAAATAAAGCTAAAGTATTGAATATTTATTTCATAAAAAGAGCCATAGAGTTTTAAAGAAAAGGATCAGTTTATCAGATTTTTAATGTAAAAAAGTAGGGTAGATTAATAAATTCATTTTTCAGAATTTATTAAGTCAATGACTTACATTTTGGATTTTAACATTTCACGGCTTTTTTTGAGATATTTGAGTTTAAGTTCTAACATCTCAATTTTTTCATCCATTTTCATGGCATACATCTGTATCATATCTTCTTTACTCATCATTTCCATCATTTTTTCACCCATCATCTCATGTCCACCCATCATATGTTCTTTGTGTTGTCCCCACATCTTATCTCCCTCTTTTTTATATTTTTTTAGCAAACTATGTCATAGAAGGTGTAAATAAAACAAACGACATTTGTCTTAATTCACCCTAATACACTATTATACACCATAACTAATACAATTTTTGATTAATTAAATTACATATTATAAATTCCATAAATCTGCTAAATCCTACTTATATGGGGCGAATAACCACGTTGTTAATTTAATCAGTATTTTATAAATCCGCAGGCATTTATTAAAACCACACCTGGCAAAGGATTGAAATATGATGTGTCCAAGGTTACAATGAGTGTTAATGGTGGAAAAGCCATATCTAACACAGATCCTAAACATTAAATGCACTATGAATTGTCAGCCTAATTGATGGGAAAACTGTACAGTTGAAAAAAATAAACAAATATTCTATCGTCTATTATTTTTTTTAGTGCCAATTCAATCAAAAAAAAATGCAGATTTTCATATAAAAAAAATTGGATTAAATTTTTTCTAAAAGTTCCAGGCCTTCACGTGTGAGTTCTACAACGTGGCCGTCTGAACCTTTTCCAGCGTACTTGATATGTCTTTTATGTCTGAGGTCGTGGATGTAATTTCTTAAAATTGGGCATTTGATCTTCAGTTTTTCTGATATTTCCCTTTCAGATATGCCGTTTTCAGCTTTAGCCACCAACTTTATGATTTTAATTTCATGCTCTTCCATTACTATCACTCCTAATAGCCACTACATACTATATAACCACAGTACTATTAACATTTAACGATTTTAATCTGTTTAACTAAAAATCATATTTGGATTAGGCCAACTAAAACAATTATGAGGTTATTCAAATCACAAATACCTCCTCTTTTTTAATAAAAATTTGGGGAAAATATGTAGATACTTGGTTAAACAGATAGTTAACCATGGAAGAACATGAACAAGTTGAAGTTAAAATTGATGATGACTTTGTTATAATGGTTGATAAAGGATTGGAAGATGTTGTTGAAAACTTCTTTCACTGGGAAATTGAAACATGCAACTCATGCATTGATTACAAGGGATCGGTTTGGATAGAATTCTGCGACTTCGAAGAATGGCGGAAATTTCTACAGCTGGCACTGAGGAATAACATCGAAACAAGTGAGGGCCCTGAAACAGACACCCTATGGAATTTCCTCCAAAAGAAAGTTAATGTAAAACTGGTTTACGATGAAGAGCTCATGGAAGATCCCAACAACGAAGATGCGGTTTTAGGAACAGGAGTTCTCATTATCTGTGTGGGACTAACATTCCCAAGAGAACACTTGGATGAGTTTAAAAATTTATTCTTCCAAGTCTTTAAACCTGAATAAACATCGTACAAATATAATGAAAGAAAATTAATTAAATTTCATAAATTCCCTTTTTTTAGCCAATTTCATTATTTATTTCCATTCTACTTTCTTGATGGAGGAGTATTCTGATTTTATTTATTGTTCTTTAATAAATCCTTTAAATCCCCAATGTCTTGAAGAGAAGTTTCAATATTTTTTATCCTCTCTTCCCTCTCATCCTCAGGTTCTTTGATTTGCTCATTAACCACGATGCAAGTGATGCTGTTAAAACTCCAATGAATGATACACCTATAAGCATCATGAGAACAGATATGGCTTCTCCATTGTGGTGACTGGGCTGATGTTACTGTTTCCTGCAACCATGGTTGTCACTGTAAACCACAAAGCATCCCAAATGAATGTATACTTGGATTTGTCTCGTTTTCTATGATGTAAAATATTATTGTACCTGCAAAGAAGCGTGAAAAGATCTTCAATCTGGCCCAACTAAGTTCGATTTTAAACAAGTATGAATATATGAACAAAAATCCGAAGATAAAGGATTTCATGTGGTATCTGTATTTACTTCCAGACAGTATTCAGTACGATGAACAGGTGGTTGACAACCCAAAATCAGTTAAAATTTCAACCATACATCAGGCAAAGGGGCTGGAATTTCCAGTTGTATTCGTTTGTTCAGTTATTAAAAACAGATTTCCCGGAAGAAAAAAGAAGGACAAGAACATCGTACCCCTACCCGGGGAATTACTGCTTAAATTTAAAAATAAAGATTCTTCAGATTTAGGTGATGTTACAATCTCTGATACCTTTGATTTGGAGGAAAGAAGATTGTTTTACGTGGCCATGACCCGAGCTCAGGACGTGCTAGTGGTATCCACAGCAGATAAAATAAATGTTAAAAAAGTAGGATTCTCCCCATTGTAAATGAAATTGAGGGAATCATTAAAATCCAAATACCGAGTCAGAATATGCGCCACACTGGGTTACTTCGTTGTGCCATTTGACATTATCCCAGAACAAATATACGGCCCCCACGGATACATAGACGACATATTCCTATGTTCTCATGTTTTAAACGAATTTAAAGAAGAAATTGGAATAGAGTTATTAGATGAACACTGGAATGGTGATGAAGAACTAGAAGATGTTCTGGAAGTTTGTTACAATCAGTCCAAGGAAATATTAGGGGATAAAACATCTGAAATTCTAAATTTCGTGGGGTTCATTTAACTTTATCAGTTACATAAATTTTTTTCAAATCCTTCAGAAAACAGAATAATTCCCTTAATTTTAAAATATTAAAATGAAATTGACTTGAAAAGCCTGAAATAGATATAAAGGTTCGAGATTATAGCTTTTAATTTTGAAGTATTTCAAACCAGAATGCTATATATCTTAATTAATATTTTATGGAAATTATTTTAAAATTTTTAAAATCAGAACTTGCATATTATATTGAATTCATGTCAAAAAAAAAATTGGGGAAAAAATTTAGTTGTTTTTTTGTTTACCTTTTGAGCCTAGGAATGATGGTTCCACCAAGAACCATGAGTAAAGCTGCTATTATACCAGTGAATGGTACACCGGTTTTTTGCATGCCTATGGTTCCAGATTCAGCATTCAAAGTATTTGTTGAATGGTTTCCAGAATTGTTGTTTCCACCAGCAGCTCGCACATGAACAGTTGTGGTTGCATTTTGCCCTGTGTTCAATAGTGTAGCAGTGTTTACAATATTTGTCCCGGCTACAGAAGCTGTAGGGGTTACAAATATTCGTAATATAGCACTAGTTCCACTTAAAAGGGTTCCAACATTCCATATTCCTGTAACGTGGTTGTAGGTTCCTTGTGTTGCTGTGTAACTGTTGAAGGTTAAACCATTATGGATTAAATCCATAACCTGAATACCATTAACAGTATTTTGACCATTATTAGTCACACTTAACGTGTAATAGAACTTTTGGCCAACTCTAGGTGTACTAGTACTTGCAGTTTTAGTTAAAACCACATTTGCTGCAGATACTGCATTAACAAAGATGGCTGAATTAGCTATCTGATCTGTTGTTGTTGCAGAGTTAACTACTGTTTCACCTGCTAAAGAAGCTGTAGGGGTTACAAATATTCGTAATATAGCACTAGCACCATTTAACAGGGTTCCAACGTTCCATATTCCTGTTACAGGGTTGTAGGTTCCTTGTGTTGCGGTGTAACTGTTGAAAGTTAACCCACTTGGCACATGATCAGTTACCTGAACATTGTTAGCTGTATTTGGGCCGTTATTTTTCACAGTTACTATGTAATGGAACCTGTGGTTCACATCATTTACTATTTCACTAACAGTTTTAGTTAAAACAACAGGCACAGGAGTTAAGGGTACAGATACAGTTGCGGTTGCTGAATTACCTCCGGTAGTTGCAGTGTTTATTATGGTTGTACCTGCTGCAGCAGCTGTAGTGGTTACAAAGAGTTGTAACGTTGCAACAGCCCCACTTAGCAGGGTTCCAACATTCCATATACCTGTTGCGCTGTTGTAGGTTCCCTGACTTGCTGTGTAACTGTTGAAGGTTAAACCACTTGGTATGTGATCAGTTACTTGAACACCTGTTGCGGTATTTGGACCATTATTTGTTGCAATTAACGTATAATTGAACTGTTGACCCACATTAGGTGTACTTGTACTTGCAGTTTTGGTTAAACCGATAGTTGGTGGTGTTGAAGGTATGGTTACAGTTGTACCGTTTGTTGTGTTTGTGTTTACAAGTGTTACATTTTTAGTAACAAGTGTACCAGCTAAAGAAGCAGTAGGTGTGACAAACAGTTGTAATACAGCACTTTCACCACTTGCTAAGGTACCCACATTCCATATTTCAGTGGAATATGTATATGTTCCCTGGCTAGCAGTGTAACTATTAAATGTTAAACCTGCAGGTATACCATCAGTCAACTGTACATCTGTAGCAGAATCTGGACCATTATTAGTCACAGTTATGGTGTAATGGAACTGTTGACCTACACTCGGCGAACTGTTACTGGCGGTAATGGTAAAAGTCATGTTGTAAATCTTGAAAGGATTTACAGCCACGGTACCCACCACATCGTTAGGTCCAGGACCTGTTACAGAACCCCACCAGTTATTAACAGCATTTACTACTCCTACATTTGCAGGAATAGGGCTTGAGACAAATACATTGTCGTTTTGTGTAGAAACAACATTGTTGACAATATCTCTACCAGTCGATGCATTATTGTCCACAAGAGCATTATCTGTTACACTTGAGGTTGCAGCATTTGCTAGGGTTGTACTCGTTAGTGAGTTTTGAGTTACAGTTGATACTGCGTTGTTGTATAGAGCCCCACCACTTTGAGCAGTGTTACCAGCTAAGGTACTAAAGGTTGCTGTTATTGTAGCAACATTGTTTATTAGGTAATTTGTAAATGTACTGGTAGTTACACTGGTTATAGCAGCATTATACAGGGCTCCACCATTATTTGAAGCAATATTGCCCATTATAGCACTGTCTGTGATTGTCACAGTTCCAGTGTTAAGTACAGTTGCTGGACCTGTGAGGGTTACAGCATTACGCGTTACAAAATTAGCAACGTTACTCACAGCACCACCATTAGTAGCTTTATTTCCTAAAAATGTGCTGCCTGTGATTGTAACTGTTCCACCATTCTTTGTAATTATGGTACGTGTTAATGTGCTGCTATCAACTACGCTGAAAGTAGCATCATTTGCTATTGCTCCACCGTTGTTTCCAGCGGTGTTGCCGGTAAATATGCTTTTGCTAATAACTAAAGTTCCACCATTCTGTGTTATTGTGTAATCTGTGAGTGTTGTACTGGTTGTTATGTTTATGGTTCCACCGTTGAATATAGCTCCACCATTTTGTGTTGCGGTGTTACCTGTAAATGTAGAGTTGTTTACAGTTAATGTTCCACCGTTTGCTCCAATGGTTTCACCGGTATGCGTGGTTGAATCATAGGTTAATGTGCCGCCGTTGTAGATAGCTCCACCATTTGTTGCAGAGTTACTCTTGAAAACACTATTTGTAACAGTTAAAGTTCCATCGTTACGGATACCACCACCAGAAACTCCTTTCCATGGGTAATTATTAAATTTCTGAAGTGTGCCGTAACTCCTTTACTGATGATGAATACTGTTCCAAGATTCTGACCGTCTATTGTGGCATAACCATTGCTAAATACATTGAAATCCAGATTTTTAGTTATTAAAAGTCCATGTTCAAAGAATGTTGCACCTTTTTCAAGCATTATGGTGTCTCCACTTTGAGCATCTGTAATTGCCGAAGCAATTGTAGGGAAAATGTATCCTGCAGGGTGTCCTCCACGGGCCACAGGAGCTCCACTATTATAAATTTGTGGATCTGCTATCTTTTGTCCGTTTTTAGTTTTTGCTGAATTAGAAGTTTTGTTATTTTTTGAAGGGTTAGCTTTGGCCTTGGACTGAACAGTTGTCTGGGTATTCGCAACTTGTCCAGCACTAGTCACTTTAACGTTATGTGATGAAACCACCACGTGGTTAGATGTGCTATTAGCCGCTGCAACATCGTTAACAGAGAATGATAAAACTAAAGCAAGGGCTACCAGAAGTAATGGAACCATTATTTTAGTTTTATTTTCAAATAAAAAGTTGTTACTGTCCTCGTTTGTAATTTTTTGTTTTCTAATCTTTTCACCTCCTTTATGTTCCTTCTCGGATTGAGATAAATCACAAATTATTGAGGTCTAAATAGTTGAAAACAAGTTTATTACATCCATAAAATATCCAACAACTATAGGGATTTAACTTAACAATAATTGTTGAAAGCACTGATCAATTGAATTTTTTTGCTGTTTTTATGCAAATAAAAACATTGAATTCGAAGTGTATGACCTCCCCCATCCTAATTGTTATTTTTGGTTTCCGAAACCTAAATAGTTTATTATTAATATGCTGAAAAAAGTTGAAATAAATTCAAATAAGCCCCAATCAGAATGTATTTTTTTATAATATCATGGAATACCAATAAAATTGTATATAATAAAATTTGGAATTGAGAAATGGAACATTAAATTTTTTTTAAATCAGCATTTTCTTTAATTTAATCATTATAGGATTAAAATAAACCCCCTCAAATAATTTAAAGTTGAAAAGCAACTTACTATTTGTTTATTTGATATTACTAGATGTATGCATATATAAAAAAAGGTCCAGAAATACCAATTTAACTATACTTGTAAAAAAATAGGTGCGGGAAATTTAAGGTAAAATTGCTAGTGCGAAATTTTTCCTATTTTTTTCCTTTTTCCATATTTTCTGTTTTCAGGAAGTTAGAAATGTCTGTGATGCTGTTCATAAGTGGCGCAGGGAATATTATGGTTGAATTTTTCTCTACAGCTATCTGGTTTAGCACCTGCATAATTCTGAGTTGTAGTGCAATTGGATGTTCAGATATTATATCGGCAGCATCTCCCAGTTTGGATGCGGATAAATATTCACCTTCCGCTGCGATAATTTTTGCTCTTTTCTCCCTTTCAGCCTCAGCCTGCAATCCTATTACTCGTTTCATGTTCTCAGGGAGTGTTATGTCCTTGATTTCTACCGTTGTAACGTTAATTCCCCAGGGTTCACTGTGTTTGTCTATGATCTCTTTAATTTTCAGGTTAATTTTAGGTGTTACAGATAGGATCTCATCTAGGTTGAACTGACCAACAACACTTCTTACCGTTGTTTGGGATATCTGGTTTACAGCCGCGGTGTAATTTTCAATTTCAACCACTGCTTTGTATGGGTCAATGATTTTAAAGTAGGCAACTGCTGCCACATCAATTGATACATTGTCTTCTGTGATGATTTTCTGTGATTGTATTGGCATGGTAATTATTTGCAGTGACGGTTTGACCATACGATCCACAAATGGAATTAATAATCTTAAACCCGGTTCTTTGACTCCAATAACCTTTCCAAATCGAAAAACAACACCTCTTTCATATTGATTCACAATACGTATTGAAAGTCCCAAAATAACTAAAATGATAATTAATATTATGAATAATGTTATCAAATCCATTGACTAAACCTCCTCATGCTAAAACCTATTAATTTTTCAAAAAAATTAAATAAATGACTCACATTTTCTAAACTTTAATAATATATTATATACTTAAAACAGTATATAATTATCATTAAATTTATTTTTAAGTGAAAAAATAGATTTTAATTAAAAAAAATCCTTTAATATCTTATTAAATGCCATATTAACTCTATATTAAAAATTAATCCATTTAAAAAGATTTAATTTGATATTTTAAGGAATAAATGGTTTATAGCACTAAAATTTGATGATAAGAATTGTCAGGACATTAATTTCTTATTTTAAGGTATTAAAAAAAGATTGTTAAAGTTGAATATAAAAAAATTATTGGCTGTTGGATGTCATGTAATCGAATAACTCTGGATATTTTGATCTAAACATCAATGGATCCGAGTCCAACTGTTTTTGGATGGTTAGTATTGATTCTTTGGATAAATTTTTCGCTGACAGGTTTCCTATAGATTCTAGTTCTGCTCTCACAGTGTCCTGAACACTTTTAAATCCATTGATCTCTTCTGTAGGAGTTGAATCTGTCCTGTTGTGTATATGGGACGCTCGTTTCATTTCCTCTAAAAGTTCGATCTGTTCTGGATCAACATTTTCTTGTGATTTCAGGATATCAATTCTGTGTTGAATATCTTCAAACTTTAGGGATGAAACTCTTTCTTTTTCTATTTTACTGTATATATCTGGCAATCCTATTCCTAATGTTTCTGAGTTAACTTTCAAGTTTTCAGGTTCTTTTAATAAGGAATTTTTAGTTTCTAAAATACTAAAATCCTTTTGAAATATTTTTTTAGTTTTGTTATCCATTTTAATCACTAAACTCTTTTAAGACTAACCTAATATTTGTTGGCATATCTGATTAAATCTTACCATTCTATTTTTGTATGAGATTTAAAATTAAATTTAGACACAAATTTTAATGTTTTAAAAGGTAGCTATCATTCGTAACTCTTTTTTACAATTAACCTATTAAAATCGTTTTCATCAATTTCTAAAGTTACATGCCCACCTTTTTTAGGCCTACCTTCTTAACCCATTCATTTGGCAATATCACATGGAACTTTTCGTTACAGTATACAAGTCTACGTTTGCACTTCATAAAATCACCCTAGTTTTATAAAATTGAAGTAAACAAACCCATTTTGTTTTCGTTTATTGCACTGTAATCTATTCCTACGCTTTTGGAGCAGATTACCCTACTAACCAGTTAATGAGTTCTACATCTAATTATTTCATAACATTTGAAGTGACCTGATCTTGAAAGACAATTTATTCTATGGTATGTTCTCTTTAAATTTAATTATCCAGTCCCAACTTTCTTCTTTCTTCATTTTCTATATGATTTTTTATGATGGAAATTGCGATGTCTGCAATGTTTTCTCCATTTTCTACTCGGATTTTATATTGGGGGTAGAGTTTCAGGAATTTTCTTAGTTTATCCATATCCTCCATTTGTAGCTTGGTTTCAGTTGGTGCTTCTTTAGATTTTACCATGGGTTTTAATATGGGTTGTTTTTTACTGGTTTTTTCAATAACGAACTCCACATGTTCTGGTGACACATTATTTTTTTGGGCTACTGATATGAACCATTCAAGTCCTTGGATTCGGCATTCATACCATTTAGAAGGGTTTTCCCATTGTTTGATGTAGGAATCTAACTTGTCCCTTTGTTCCTTGGGAACCTTTGAAACATCAACAGGATTTAGATCTGTTTTGGGTGAAGTTTTCCCAATTTCTGAGGGTTGTAATTTAAAATCTTTGTGAACAGATTCGACATTAGTTTCTATTACCTTTTTCAAGTTCTTAAAATTAGACATAATTTACTTTTTATACCCCTTTTCTATTTTTTTGTAATTTATTAAAGTTATTTTATGATTAAAAAATTTTTATTTGAGTTTTCTTTTCCTGAAAATAGTGATCATTTACTTCATATCCATTGTTGCAGGACCTTTCTGGATGGGTAAATCTATTTTCCCTTTAAGGTATGCCTTGGTTATATCATTTTTATTCACAAAATAACCACATTTTTGGCATTTAATTCCATTATTAACCACTTTCATTATTCCATTATCACTTTTATGAGTTAAATTAGACATAAATATCACCTATTTAAAAAAAATATTCCTCAAATCTACTATTTTATGATAAAATTTTATTGATTAGCCTTCTAAAAATATAGTCACACTTTGTCAAATTCATAAAAATATTCGAAAAATATTTCCTTGTACTTTTTAGTTTTAAAATAAAATCTACTTAGAAATTAAACAAAATAATTACAATTTCTATACTGATATATTGTTATACATCCATTATATAGTATTGCATCAGCTTTAACTCCTTTTATATAATGAGTTTTATTATTTTTCTATAATTTAAATTTAATCAAAATTTTTTTATAACAATTTTTAATATTGATCAAGAACATAATGTAATGGGAAGTAATAGGGTCCAATTAATTTTTATTGGTAGTACTATGGTGAATAATACAATATTATGTTTAAATAGATTGGATATTGCCTTCATATTTAGGATAAAATAATTTGATTGATGTTAATAATTGATTCTTTTAACTTGTTTGCATGTATTAATAAATTTTTAGGTATAAACCTGGAGTTGATTATTAAATGAGTGGAAAAGATGAGTGGAAATCTGTTGAAAAGGTATTGAGTAATGTTTTTAATGAGGAAGACACAGAAAAACTGGTATATTCAATGAAAGCTTCTGTTAAACATGAAATTGAACAAATTGTGAAAGGATTTGCAAAGAAGATCAATGAACCAGTTGAAATTCTGTTGGTTGGAAATGATCCCAAATTTATGCAAGAAATAATTTCCACCTTTGGAAGATCAAATCTGTTAACAAGTATCCGGTTTACTGGAAGTATTGAAGAAGCGCATAGCATGATATTCCAACAGGGAGTTTATACAGATTTTCCCATAGCAAACATAATAATATTTGATTTCCCCACATTAACTGGAACGAGTGGAATAGAAATCTTAGAGGAAATAATGGTGAAGAAGAGCATAATAAAAAATGTTCCTGTATTTATTTTAAATGATGATTTTGAAAAAGTTAAACATCTTGCGAAGTATCATCCAGATCTATTCTTAACTAAACCCCATAACTTTGAAGAATACAAAAATGTGATAGAAGAGATAAAGGAATTCTGGCTCACATATATCTAAATGATCATTTATTAAACCAAATGATAGAATTAAACAGATATTCATTCCTTTCTTTGATTTATGGATTTGAAACCTGATAAAAAAAATTTGAATTGGGAGATCTGTAAATGACTAACTGTAAAAACTGTGGAACTGAAATATCAAAAAAGAATAAATTCTGTCCAGAGTGTGGTATTTTAACAGGAAATACCGATGAAAACTCTTCTGATAGTATTTATGATGATGAACTAAGAACCAACAGAATTGGAGATGAAATAAAATTGGGTCCGGGGAGTGTTGTGGAAACTGTGAACATTCAAATGATTGGGGCTATGAATGTTCAGGAAAATGCAAACTACATAAGATCTATGTGAGTTTGGATCAAAAATGTAAAGATTTTTCCCCTAAACAAAAATGAATTTTTTTTTATACTTGAATCCAAAATAAGATTTATATCTCAAAAAATGTTTAAAAGGGGATTACATAACATATTATGCTAGTATGCTAGTTTTTAAATCCCCTAACCATCAAAACAGTTCATATTTTCTTCTGTATGATTTGATTGTTTTAGTTATACTGAGGATTTTACAACGTAATCTCCGCTACCTGTTGGTCCGTGGTGTTGGGAGTTGTACTTGGCATAATCCCAGGTTTTCCATCCTTTACCTATGTTGATTTCGATCCATCTGTGAAGTGGGTAACTTCCCTTTGTGTGTCCAATGATCCTTACAGCTACTCCTGCCTTGGATAATTTGTTGTACAACCATCCACTATCTGCCCAGCAGTCTCCGTAACCACATTGATCCATGACACATGGACTTGACTGGCCCTGAATATCTTCATATTTAGCTTCAGCATATCCTATAGAATCAACTATTGCCTGAGCATTAGAACCATTTTTAACAGTGCCTATGCTGCTTTGTGTGAGTGATGTTACTGAAACGTAGTTTGGTAACCTGTTGTTGGTTGCTTGGAATGCTAGAACTTTACTGAAACTGTAAACCAGGTTCTGGAATTTAATGGTTCCAAGTGAACTATTTTCATTGTTTGGTGCTTTGCCGTTGGTGTAGATGTAGGATCTTGTTGTTTTAGCTAGGCTTATGTACTGTGCCTTAGTTAACTGTCCTGTTTTGACATTTTCAACGGGTTTTGATGGTGCTGTTACATTTTTGAGTGTGATTGAGTTTGTTTTTTTGTTACTGAGTTGATATATGTTGTCTGTTACTAACTGAAGGAACTGTGGTATTGTGACCTTGTGATTGTTTATGTTCACGTAGCAAGGTAATTTATGATTTGTGTCGTAGTAAGTTTTAACTTTAGATGCTGCAGCATTAATTTGACTCGGTGTGAAATTAATTTTAACAGCTGTCTGTTTAGCTGTTACTGTTTTGGTGTGATTTATAGTGGTTGAAGTGCTTGTTGAAGCAGCAGAAACACCACTTACATTAAAGATCAGTACCATGCCCACCAGCATGAGTACTGGTAATATCCAATTTCGCTTAATTTTACCGCCTCCATATCCAAAAGAATAGGATAAATTTTCCTAAAAAAATCTTCAATATTGTTTAGTTTCATACTAACCCTTATAAAATTTGCGGTTTTAATTTTAAAAAAAGAAGTATTAAGGGTTATTTAAGAAATTAAGTCCAGTATCTTTGAGAATGGATTTGGTATGTATATTGTCAATCATTCAACACGATAGATAGTCATGTTCATAGTTGCTTTTCCCAGTTTTAACAGGTTTTTCAGTGTTCAGTCTGTTTTATATCATCTAAAAACCTAAGTTCAGGAAATCCCACTACTCCAGCTTTTTTCATCACCTTTTTCAGATCATTTGAACTGGAAAATTTTTTTGCAGTATCTTCATCTTCCCATTTTGTGATTACCACAATTTCATTGGGACGGTTAGAATCTCTGAGTATTTCAGCTCCTTTAGAACCCATAACCCTTCTTTTGGTGCTGTGTTTATCAAAAACTTCTTTCCATCTATTAAAATCTTCAACCTTCTGAATGGCCATGAGATAGATCATTTTACACCCCTTTACATAAAATCAGTTCTTGGTTTCAACAACGATGCAGTGGCCTTCTGTTGAGCCTACATTTTCTGTTTGGTGGGATCCGGCTTTTATCCATTTGACCTGTCCTTCCACCAGTTTAAAAACTTCAGTGTTACCTTTTGGAAAGTATAACTTAAACTTTGCATCCTTCACAACGTATATCACATGATCATTGGGATGGTTATGCATTGGAGACTTTTCACCGGGTTTTAATCTAATTTCTAGAACTCTAACCCTACTATTTTCTAAAAGAAGATTATATCCACTTTTTGCTACGTCCATTACATCTGGAATACTACCCATGCTTTTCCCCCATAAATTTTTGGTAAACCTAATTTATTCCTATACTTAATATTTTTTAGAAAAAAATTGAGGCAGCGATACCTATTTTCCAGGTCCAACATCCTTAAATTTAACAGAACATAACTCTCCACCCACACCCCAGTGAGATTTTGGAACTTCGTTCACTAAAATTTCCACGGCTTGTGCAGGCACATCAACCTCAACAAAGGCTTGGGTAATGTTTTTTATCAGGTGCTCAATTTTTTCTTGTTCAAAACCCTTCCAGACATTTATCTGTACCATTGGCATACTAAACACATCCAACAATTTTTTTAACAAAATATTGCTGTAGTATATTTATGTCTAAACTGGAATAAGTAATGTTCTTAGAGGTTAAAATCTGGTTTTAATTAAGATTTAAACCGTCAAATTAATCATTATATTATTTAGTGCCATTATTTTATTCCTTTAATAAAAAAAGATTATTAGTTAATTTAAACATCAATGAGGCCTCAAAATATTTGAGGATGTATTTAGAACAAAATCCTCCAAAAAAATTGCTGAAAACCTATTTATAGGGTAACATATTGGTTAAACAAGTCAGTGAAGATGTTTTTCAAATATATTTAAAACAACGAAATAAGAAATTAGGTTGTTATGTAAAAAAACTTGTAGCTATATGCACAGCCATTCATTGTCTTCAGATTACTGAACATTAATTGTAAAATTGCAGCAAATGGACTTTTTAAAACCAGATATATCCAAATAAATGGGATTAAATAAATAACAGTTACTAGGGATAGTTTAACGCCGTCTTTTAACATGCCTACCCACGAGTTAAACTTTGGAAGTTCAGCAATACTACTCAAAGAAGATTTTAAGATTCTAAACGATAACATATTTCTTTAAATATGCTTAACAATCCAATTATGCTTAAAATAGCCATAAATAAAGCAGTAGTATCATCTAAAGCTAGAACAATGGTGCCTATCAATTCATTGATACTTAAAGTAGCGATTACTCCAAAAATTCCGAGAACCAAAATTTTCTTCCAATCAGAAAATGGATACCTCAAAGAATCTTTAACAATTTCCCCAATATTCCTCTTTTATCCCCCAACATTTAGTTATTGTAATGTATTGTTGGAATTACAATCGTCTCATTCAATTTTAAGTATAATAAACTATCTATGCTCTTTGATAGGTGTAAGTTGTTTAAACTTTTATTATTCCTTAACTACTTGTAGAATATTGCAATGATTCTTTATCTGACATGTACAACAATGCTAATAACCTATAAATGAACATTGAAAGATAAGGGACTATTATTAGACTAATTGGTAGATATGTAACGTCTACTCCAACTACAATATATGAAATTAGATATACTGGAATTATTGCTACCATATAAAATGCTATGAGTTTTTTAATCCTATGTTTACGATTTTGCTGAGTATTTCCCTAAATTTAAAGGCTGAATTGAGTTTGCCGTTATCATTTGTCATATTTGCTATTGCAAAATAAGATACAGGTATTATTATGAATAAATACAACGTCAACAAAACGATAACCCATTCGTTAGCAAAAACAGAACTGACAAATATCCCTAAGAATGATGTAAACTGGGATATTGGGGCAGGGTAGGTGATAATTTCAACAGAACCTGCGATTAGTGTAAATAAAAGGATGGGTATTAAATAAACAACAAATACAATGTAAACTTTAATACCATCAAAAAACATTTCCGTCCATTGTTTAAATTGCGGAAGCTCAGAACTACCATCTAAAGATGATTTAAGAATTCTGAAGTAGTAACCAAATATGAAAAACAGTATTAAAATTCCTATTAAATCAAAAAGAACCTGAGCTATCCCAAAAAACATATCTCCAGTTACAACATTACTTAAACCACTAATATTTGAAAATTCACAGAATATCGCAACAAATGCATAACCAAATATATGTGAACTGTAAAGTAACAGTACAATTCCTAAAATTAATATCTTCTTCCAATCTGAAAATGGATACTTTACAGCATCTTTGAGAATTGATCCGATAGTCATAAGTGTTAAACTCTCCATTGAATGATATAAATATTCATATGGAACTATAGTATATAAAATAAGCAGTTGCTAGTTTAATGAGTAATAATGATTTGGAATAGGAGTCTCTAAACATTTTTCTTTGGATATGTTTTTATGGGACAGGAGGTATTTATTGATGAGATCCATTTCCATATCTAAAAAAACCTCTTTATTGAAAAACGTAAATCTGGACATAAAATGCACTAAAAGGATTATAATTGGTTTATTAATATTTAAGGATCAGTTTTTGGGAGCAGTTACCTGTACAGCAGTTCCTGTGACTGTTACCATTATGGTATTTCCCATGGAGCCGCCTAGGTTGTTGTATTCAACACGGGTACCTATGATTGCGTTTGCACCGAGCTTTTCAGCCTTTTCCATCATACTATCAATGGCAAGTTTTCTGGCTTCACCAAGCTGCACCTCATATTGGGATTGCTTTTTTTAACAACACCCTTCACTTCTCCCAACATATCCTTGTACAAGTTTGCACCTATGAGAGATTCTCCTGTTACTAGGCCCATGTGTTTAGTGACATTTTCCCCTAGAATCGTTGAAGTAGTAAAAATTCGAATATATGATACCCCCTCTAATTTTCAATTCTCATTTCCAATCATCTGATAGAAATAATTTCAGATCATACATTATCTAAATCAATTTAGGTTGTATTTAATATAAATCTTAGTAGGGTTTACTTTTTCTTTAGATGCCTCTGGATTCATGGTTTCAGGAGTTCATCTGCATTTTCTGAAATTGTGAAACAGAATGTTGCACCCTTTCCAAGTTCTGATTCCACCCATATATTGCCATTGTGTCTTTCTATAATTCTTTTACAGATGGATAAACCCATACCTGTGCCATCATATTCTTTTCTTGTGTGTAGTCTTTTGAAGATGTCAAATATCTGGTCATGATACTTGGGGTCAATACCTATTCCATTGTCGCCTACAGTTATTAACCAGTGATTCTCAAATTTTTGGCCGGTAATAATGATTTTTATATGGTCCTGACCCTGAAACTTGATGGCGTTTCCAATTAAATTTTGTAAAAGCTGTTTAATTTGCATGGGATCTCCCTTTATTTCAGGCAGATTTTCATATTGGATTGTGGTGTTTGATTCGTTGATTGAGGAGTTAAGGTCCAAAAGAACAACATCTAAACAATCATTTAAATCAATCCACTGGAACTTCGTTGTTCTGTTGTTCAATCTGGAGTAGGATAACAAATCATCGATCAAGTTTTTCATCCGCTTTGCACCTTCAACTATAAAATCAATATATTCATCGGCACTATCATCTAATTTGTCCTTGTAACGTCTTTCTAAAAGTTGGGTAAAACTTGATACCATCCTCAGGGGTTCCTGAAGATCATGGCTAGCCACGTATGCAAACTGTTCCAACTCTTTGTTTGAGATCATCAATTGATTTACAAGGTTTTTCAGATTGGTCTGTGCAGTAACCAATTCTTTGTTGGTCAGTTGAAGCTTGTTTGTAGTGGATATTAACTTTTCATTGGAAGTCTGAAGTTTTTCAGTTAACTTCTTTTCTTGATCAAAGAGTTTTTGCTTGAGATTTTCAACCTGTTTCCTCTCAGTAATATTGTGCCCAACAAGAAGTGCACCGTCAAGCTTATCTGCAACATAAATCAGTTTAATGTTCAAAAGAACCCAAATTAACCTGCCTTTACTATCAACGAATTGATACTCGATATTTTCGTCGATCTTTTCCCCATTTTTAGCCAGTGATATCTTCTCATTGAAGTCAGCCCTACTGTTCTCATCTAAAATATCCAATGGATTTTTGCTCAGAATATCCGTTTTTGAACAACTTAAAAGTTTGCAGAAAGCTTCATTCACATTTTTAAAGCTCGGACCTTCAAAGTCAATTTCAAATATTGGGGTGGGTGCACAGTTCACCAGATATTTGTACTCCATTTCACTTTTTTTAAGGGCCTTCTCCATCTCTTTTCTGGGGGTGATGTCTAAGATGAGTGCCACCCCATTGTAACAGGCTTCATCAAGCATGGCACAGGCTATGATTATGGGCATTTGTGTCCCATCCTTCCTTGTGTAAACCTTTTCAAATGGAGTTTGATTGGCTCCAAAGGATCTAAGTTCATTTATGGAATTTTCATCAGTGTACCTGTACTTGGGGGTGTCATTTCAAACCAGTTTAATTTTCCATCCTCCAGATCTTTTCTTGTGTAACCCACCATCTCCAAGAACTTGTCGTTTGCATCGACAATTTTATGATCCATGTTCCAGTATATAACACCAAAAAGCCCTGATTCATAAAACAAACCAGATTCATACAATCTTCTAAACCTCTCATCATAGGACTTCAAAGCATCATAACTATCAATTTTTTCTAGATCATCCAATAATTTTAAGCTGTAGGATCCTTTTATCTCGATATTTTCATTTTTTACAGGACTTTCTAGACCTATTACTTCGTGAATGATATATTTGACACTTCCATCCACAACAACAGGAACACTACAGCAGCTCATCATCCCTGTATCTAAACCCTTAATCAGAGAACCTTCCACGTTATTACTTATGATTTTAACTTTAGCTTCAGCCCCATTATTGATACATTTTAAGATGGATGATCTAAGTTTTTTTAACTCATTATGTTTAGAATTTCTTTTCAAAATATCAAAGAAGTTTATTCCGATGATATCTCTCCTATTATTCCCGGTTTTTTCAAGATAAACATCGGTCACACCAAGAATTGTGAAATTTGGAATATCAGTTTTAAGTAGTATTTTACATTTAGGCAAGGCATTAAAAACTTGTTCAAATTCCAAACAATCAACTGTCCTATTAATTTTTCTTGAAACCGTCACCAAATCACTCCCACAAATTCACAGCTGAGCTACTCTAAATAAATTTATAATATCTAATATTAGAGTGGTGAAATATTAAACTATCGATAGTTATAAATAACTAAACTTTTAATTTAAAAATTCTTATAATAAATGATAATTTTACTTTCTAAACACTAAATTAGCATCTGGAACGTTTAAAAAAAATATTGATGTGTAAAATTTAAAATGAGAAGTTTTTGATTAGAATTTTATCCTAATCTTTCCAAGCAAGAGTCTTGGAGGGTTGGTTCGGGGTATGATTTAAAACAAATATTAATTTTAGGTTAGTTGGTTGTGTTCTGGTTCTGTTGGTAGGGTGAAGCAGAATTTTGCACCCTTTCCGAGTTCGGATTTGACCCATATGATTCCACCATGTTGGTGTACAATTTTTTGGGCGATGGCCAGCCCAATACCTGTTCCTTCATACTCTTGATCCGTGTGTAACCTCTGGAACACAACAAATATTTTCTCAAGATACTCCTCTGAAATACCAATTCCATTATCTTTAACACAGAACAACCATTTTGAACCCTTATTTAGGGATGTAATATGAATTTCAGGCTCAAATTTACCTTTATATTTAATTGAATTGCCTATGAGATTCTGGAAAAGTTGTATCATTAGGTTTTCATCAGCCATTACCGTGGGAAGATGATTGTAAACTACTTTGGCGTTGTTTTCATCGATGGAGGTCTTCAAATTCATGCATGTTTTTTGAGTACGGTGTTCATATCCACTCGTTCTAAAACCCGTTTTTTCTTGGCCACCCTAGAATATATTAAAATATCGTTGATCATGGAGTCCAATCTTTTGGCACCATTCACTGCGTAATCAATGAATTCATGGGCATCACTGTCAAGTTCATTCTTATATCTTCGCTCTAACAGCTGTAAAAAACTGGTAATCATGCGAAGTGGTTCCCTGAGATCATGGGAAGTTATGTATGCGAACTGTTCAAGTTCGGCATTTGAACGTTTGAGATCTATTAAACTGTTTCTTAATGCTTTTTCTGCTTTTTTATGTGCTTTTTGAAGTCTTAATGTGGTTATTCCAAATGAGATGTCATTGGCAAGTTCTTGGAGTAATTTTTTTCTTCCTCTGAAAAAGGGTTGGTTTCAGGGGAGTAGATGGTTAGGGCACCAAAGATATTTTTGTTGTAGATCAAGGGAAACACGATGGAAGATGCATAGCCCCGTTTTAAAGCTTCTTTTCTCCATGGTTTAAATTTTTGATCCACGAGCATGTTTTCGCACATGCATGGTTGACCAGTTCTTACGGCTTTGCCTGTAGGTCCATTTCCATATTTGGTGTCGTCCCATGTTATGTTCAGAGTTTTAAGGTAGTCCTCTTCAAAACCAGAGTAGGCAACTGGAACAACCTTTTTCGTTTCTTCATCTGTGTAACCTATCCACACCATTGAATGTCCGCATTCTTCAATTATTATCCTGCAAACTTCGTTTAAATAGAAGTCTTCATCCACAGCATGCATCATGGCAAAACTACTTTTTCTGAGGGCTACAAGTATTCTGTTTAATTGATTACGTTCTTTTAAGGTGTTAATTAACTGGTCTTCAGTTTCTTTTCGTTTGGTTGTGTCACGCACAACTGCAACAGCCCCAGTTATTCTGTCTTTATCATCTTTGATGGGTGCAGATGTCACATGTCGATTTAGTTTTTCCCCAGTTTTTGGTACAACCACATTTTCTTCAAAATCTTTTAATACTTCGCCTTTCAAAGCCCTGTACAATGGTGAACCACTTTTTAAACGTATGGATCCATCTGAAGTGTATGTATCCACGGCAGAAATTACTTCGTCGAGGATATCAGGATCTTTAGCATCGAGTTTTGCCTGGAAATTCCTTGCTGAAGCATTTGCAAGTATAATATTGCCTTGAGTATCACAAAACCATACCTCATCCACAATGTTTTCTATAAGAGTTGATAACTCACCTTTCTTTCGTTGAACATACTTCAATAACTTCTCTTTTTCCTTCAATATTTGGATACGTTCGGTCATATCGAAGTTAAATGTGATGATCTTGATTATTCCTTCCACTTCAATGGTTTCAGCATCGGTGATAACGATACGTTTATCCCAGGATTTAGTACAAATTTCAATTTTCATACTTTTTACAGAACCTTTGTCTGCCAATTCTTTTGGAATCTTTCACGATCTTCGGACCTTATGATCCCAAGATCGACTGATCTGTTACCAATAAGTTCAGATCTACTGTACCCTGTAAGTTGGGTGTAACTATGATTAACATCTGAAAAGTATCCATCCAAGTCACTTATGATTACAGATGCAGAGTTCGCATGAAATGCCTTCGAAAATTTTTCTTGACTTTCCTTAAGGGCAAGGTTTACTGTTAAAAGCTCATCTCGGTTTGCTTCCACTATTTGGTTGGTTATTTGGAGTTTTTGTGTGAGGGAAACAAGCTCTTGATTAGAAGCTTGAAGCTTATCTGTGAGTTTTTCCCTGCTTTCTAAAAGATTTTGTTTATGTTCTTCCACTTTTTTACGTTCGCTGATATCGAGGTGAAGCCACAATCTTCCATAGGATTTACCATCCATAGTTATGGGAATAAAATCCCTAATACATGTTTCCCCAGTTTTCATAGTCACTTCTTCGTCTGTAACTGGTTTCATTGTAGTTGTAATTTCTTTTATACGTGCAATTTCTGCTTCCGGATCTATGTAACTGTTTTTGATCTTTTTGATCATTGTTTTGTCAGAGATTCCAATCAAATCCTCTGGTTGTTCACGAAGATGGAAGTAATCACAAAAAGCAGGATTTAAGTATTCTACTTTGTTATCATTAGTCACAAGTAATACGCTGGCCCTTATATTAGATAAAATACTGTATAAACGTTTTAAGGCATGCTGGGCAGTGTTTTCTGCCATTTTATAATCAGTCATATCATGATAGATGACTACGTAACCTGCTGTAGTAACAGACTCTGAAGTTATCTTAGTGAGGTTCTGTTCAACTATCAAGTTATTTCCATTTTTATGTTTGACTCCAACTAATGTGCTGGTTCTTCCATTTAAAACCTGTTCTTTGGAGTGGAGATCCTGATTTATATTTGTTTGGAGTAGTTCGTAGGGATTTCTTCCAAGAACTTCTTCTTGTGTGTAACCAAACATTTTCTTAGCACCCCAGTTGAGGTAAACAATCCTAAAATTCAGGTCCAACCCAAAAACTGCATCATTTACTTTACTTAAAAGAAGCGCTTGAAATTTAATCCTATTTTCATCTATTTTACGTTTAGTAATGTCACGGATTGTTATTAAGTTGCGTTTGACACCTTTTTCATCCATAAAAGCATTTGCAGATATTTCAGCAGCAAATTTGGTTCCATCCTTTTTTATATGCATGAGTTCGCCATTATACTTCCCAGTTTTTTCCCTTTCAGCGAGCATCAAATCTAAATGAGGATCCGCGGTATCCACTATTCCTGATCTTCCAATTTCACAAATCTCCCTTTGAGTATAACCAAATAATTCCTCTGCAGCTGAATTTGCATAAGAAATACTCCCATCGGACTGTGTAATGATTACAGCATCAGGACTGGATTTAAAAATAGTTCTATAATCTATTAGGAATTCTTTTGAAACATCAGACATTATGGTACCCGATTGTTTATTTTTATACATATTAAATTTGATCAACCATGTATAAATAATTTAACAAAGATTTTGGAGTTATAGATGGTTTTAATCATTTTAAATCTTGGAATGAAATAAAGACCCTTCCCCTGTTGAACTATCCATAAATTTAAGGAGGAATCTTAGGATCCATTTAGTTTCAAATTTTTTCACAGTTATTTGAGAGGTGTTTGAAACAAAGAAATTAGAATTCTACCTTAATTTTAGGTTTTCATTTAAAATAGAGTGATTGTTTATAAAAAATTATTAGATCCAAAAAACATAATATAATCATTCAAGGATGGGTGTAATGAATTCAAGATAAATTGAATTGCATACTAAATTTAAAGGAGTTGGAATTTTATATGTCAAGAGTCATACACTTTGAAATACCTGCAGAAGATCCTAAGAGGGCTATAAATTTTTATGAACAAGTTTTCAGCTGGGAAATTCAAAAATGGGAACATGGGGATTATTGGCTTGTGTCCACAGGATCTGAAGAAGAAAATGGGATAAACGGGGCCATCTATCCCAAAGAAACAGGGAGCATGGTTAGGGACACCATTAATGTCGAGTCTTATGAGGAATTTGCTGAAAAAATAGAAGCGAACGGCGGGAAGATGTTGACTGATAAAATGCCCATACCGGGCATGGGTTTTAATGGACTGTTTCGAGATACTGAGGGCAATGTGTTTGGAATTATAGAGGTTACCATGCTTTACATTTCAAGGCTATTCGATGCTGAACTTGACGATGTTTGGGAAGCATGGACAGAACCTGAACATGTTAAAGAATGGCTGGCACCGAAAAATTACACTGCACCTGTGGTGAAGATGGATCTTCAAGTGGGAGGCACTTATTTAAATTCAATGAGATCTTCTGAGGGAGATGAAATTTGGAGCACCGGTGTTTACAGGGAAGTTGTACCCAAAGAAAAAATAGTATCAACCGACAGTTTTGCAGACTCCGATGGTAACGTTGTTCCAGCAAGCCACTATGGAATGGGTGAAGACTGGCCAATGGAACTCACTGTAACAGTAATTTTTAATGAGGAAGATGGTGCCACCAGATTAACTATCGAACATCAAGGTTTTCCAGACCATCGTAACAGTGCCATGGCAGAAACTGGCTGGCAAGAATCTCTGGACAAGCTCGAGGCCCACTTAAAAAAGAATTGAGGTTGACAGAAAATTTATTTTCCATCATTTTTTTTAGAAGATGTTCTAACTCTACACAAGATACATGTTTAGTTAGTCTGCATTTGTTTTAATTCATTAATTTAGTTGGTTTGATTGGTATTGTGAAGTAGAAGGTGCTGCCATTTCCAGGTTCGGATTTTGCCCATATTGTTCCTCCCTGTTGTTGAACTATTTTTTGGGCTATTGCAAGGCCGATTCCTGTTCCTTCATATTCCTCATGTGTGTGGAGCCTTTGGAAGATGGTGAATATCTTTTTCAGGTGTTCCTTTGACATGCCTATACCATTATCTTTTATACTGAATAGGTAGTGGTCATTTTCCTTTTTAGCTGAAATATGAATTTCAGGAGTTTTTTCGCTCCTGTACTTAAGTGCGTTTCCAATAATATTTTGGAAGAGCTGAACCTTTAATTTAGCATCTCCCTTAATTGTTGGGAGGGGTTCGTGGGTTATAACAGCTTTATTTTCTTCTATTGGAATTTTCAAGTTCTGCAGTGTTTCTTTGAGAACTTCTTCGAAGTTCACGAGTTTGAGCTGCCTCTTACTGCTCGCAATTCTTGAGTAGGATAGGAGGTCGTTGGTCATGTTATCAAGTCGTTTGGCTCCAGCCACTGCAAACTCTATGAATTCATTGGCATCTTCATCCAACTTGTCCTCATATCTTCGCTGGAGTAACTGTAAGAAACTGGTTATCATCCTTAAAGGTTCTCTGAGGTCGTGGGAGGTTATGTATGCAAACTGTTCCAGTTCTTTGTTGGATTGGGCCAGTCTTTTCATGTGGTTAATTATTTCCACTTCTGCCTTTTTACGCAACAGCACTTCTACAAATGCAACTGAAAGGGTTTCTATATTTCTTTTATCTTGATGGGTGTATCCACCTTTTTTATTGGCTAAAGCAATCATACCAATTGTTTTAGCACCCTTTTTAAGTGGAACTCCTAGGAAATTATTTATTGGGGGATGTCCATCAGGCAATCCTTTACTATCTGGATCCGAATTTGGATCGTTCACCAATTGGGATCTAGATTCTTTAATGGTTCTGCCCCAGTAACTAACTATTTCCATGTCCTTTAAGAGTTCTGTTGCATTTTTTGTTTCACATTTAGACCATCCAGGAGGACTTAATGCCCTGTCATCTAAACGGCCTTTTTTGTTGATCTCCCCTAGAAATCCGAATTCACTTCCAGTTAGATCCTCGGCAACTTCAAGACATTTCATTACAACTTCCTTTTCAGACTTTGTTGTCAACGATTGCTGGAAAATATTATTAATAGCTTCAATCACACTTTTTCCCGTTAAAATTTCCTGTTCAGCTAATTTAATTTCTGTAACATCCTGATAAATACCCATGATCTTTTTGGCGTTTCCAGCTTCGTCTTGATCAGTAACCTCTGCTAGGGCAGTTAGAATACGTGTTGAACCATTGTTTAAAACAATCCTAAAATCATATTTAACCTTCTCATTCTCTAAAACAATTGTATTTAACTGTTTAGATACAAATTCACGATCCTCAGGGTGTAAATATTTGAAAAATGATTTCATTGTGGGGGTGTAATGTTTCTTGTCAAGGTTGAAAATGGAGTAAAGTTCCTCTGACCAGCTAAACTCATCAGTTTCAACCTGCCATTCCCAGCTACCAATATGTGCTATGCGTTGGGCCTCTGATAAGTTGTTCCTGCTTTTTTCTAGATCTGTTTCAGTTTGTTTTTGTTCTGTGATATCCTTGACAAACATGTCGATGCCCTTTTTTGGCCATGTTCGTTGAGATGGTACTGGCAATTTAGTGATGCATAAAATGATTCACCATCCAACTTGATGAGGGTACTCTCTAAATTTTTAACTTCACCATTTTTGTTTAATAGGTGTATTATTCCGGACAACTGTGTGCTGTCAGAAAAGAGAGTTTTAACTTCCACACCTTGCATAGTTTTTGAAGAACTGTAACCATGCATCATTGCTGTAGATGGGCTTACCATAACTATTTTACCCACGGTATCTATCCTTATAAAACCGTCTTGGAGGTTGTTAATGATATTTCGATATTTTTCTTCACTCTTGTGCAATTTTCTCTCATACTCTATTCTGGAAGAAATATCTTCGAATACTGTGGCGAAACTGTTTTTATCTGGAGAAACAACAGATATGCTGAAATGTTTCTTGAGTGGTTTGTAGTAAGTTTTAAATTTTTCAGACACACCTGCACTGGCCACCCTGGAGTATATGTCTAGGTAGGGAGGTTTAACAGTACTGTATATGTCTGAAGCTTTCCTTCCAATCACATCTTCTTCACAGAGTCCCACCAGGGTTTTGTAGCTGTTGTTAATATCAGTGACAACGTAATCTATAGCTTCACCCTTTGAATTGTATATTATTTCGTGAAGTGCCACTCCTTCGTTCATTGCAGAGTAGAGGGAGTGATACTTTTTTCACTTTTTTTTAGGGTTTCAAAGAGTTTAGAATTCTCTACTGCATGGGACAGTGATGATGATAATTTATCTGCAAAGTCTACCTGTGCTTCACTGAAAACTACTTGATTTTTATGGTAATAAAATGCAATGACTCCAATAACAGCGTCATTTATCAGTATGGGTGCAACCAGAAGAGATGCAATTCCATGCGTTTCCATACTTTCCCTGTTAACACGTGGGTCAGAAACAGCATCGTTAAATGCAACAGCTTTCCTTTCATTGGCTATGTACACAGATGTTGGGGATTCTCCAGGGGTTTTAACCTGTCCTTTTATGCTGTCTGGGAAGTTGTAACTGTACTTAACAACCCACTTATCATTTTCAAGTAAATTTATGACGGATGACTCGGCACCTATGGATTTAACTCCCTCTTCAAGTAGGAATTCCATTATTTCATCGTAACTGTGTTTTGAATTTATATGGGCGTTCACGCGATTCAATGCTTGGCTTAACTCTTCCCTTTCTTCCAGTTCTTGATTCAGGTTTAAAAGATAATCCTGCTGTAACATTAATTCTTTGTTGGTTGCCTTAAGTTTCTCAGTCATGATTTTAAGGTCGGTGTTGGTTGTTTGAAGTTGGTCTGTAAGGATGTGTTCATGTTCCCGTAACTTCTTTTTGATCTCTTCTTCCTGCTGTTTTTCTGTTATATCATGATAAACAATAAGATAACCTTTGTTACCAGAATTATCAACTACTTTTGTAGAATTCACTTCGACAACGATTTTTTCCATTTTTTTATTGAAGGTGTCAATTATAAAATTAGTTTTAGGACGTGATTCCATATTTTTGTAGAGGAAATTTATATGTTGTAACAGTTTGTGGGTTGTTTTTCCAATGGCTTCAGATTCTGTGTAGCCGTAGGTATCTTCAGCACCCTTGTTCCAATAATTTATTTTGAAGTTCTCATCCACACCAACAACTGCGTAGTTCACACTGCTTAATAACATGGAATGGTACTCAATCTGTTTTTCGTTCAATTTGCGTTTAGAGATATCCCTTACGATCATGAATGTGCAGTCATTGTTTCCAGCATAACTAAATATGTTTGTGGAAATTTCAGCAGGAAATTTGGTACCATCCTTTTTTACCATTGTTAGTTCGCCCTTGGCTTTGCCATAAGCTATTCTTTGCCGTAAAAGGAGGGATAAGTTTTTATCTAGGGAATCTACCAGGCCTTTTCTTCCAAGTTTGCATATTTCAGCTTTTTTGTATCCAAATAAATCTTCAGCTGCAGGATTTGCATAGAATATGGTGCCGTCAGTTTTAGTTAACAATATTGGATCTAAACTATTATTAAAAAGAGCCTTGCAAAGTTCAAGATTTGAATCTTCATCAGTTTTAACAGCCAAATCAAATCACCAATCACTATGATTATTTATTTGTACAGAATCGATAATAAACTTTTTTAAAAATTTAATGGACAATTTTAGTAAATAAAGAGGTTTATTAAGCTATTTGTGTCCTATAATATGCTTTTTGGCCAATTATTAAACTATTCTTTTTATGGTTTACAAAATTATGTTGGAATAAAAAAATAGTTTGAAAAAAGGTTCAAAAGAAAATCAGTTTTTTCTTTTAAGCCCTAGGTTTTGCAACTGATCTTGGGTTCGATCTATAAAAAGTCCAAAATGGCTTGATTAACTTGTTCTGCATGGGTCCATAGGAGACCGTGCGGCCCGTTTTTTACTTCTACATACTTGTTGTTTTTTATTAAATTTTTAAGTTTTCTAGCTGTTGTGTCTATTGGAAGTATTCTGTCTGCATCTCCATGGAGGATCAAGGTAGGGATATCTATGGCATCAACATCCTTTCTAAAGTCTGTTAGCCAGGCATTAACACATTCGTATGTACCTGTAGGTGATGCTGTTGAAGCAACATTCCAACTGTTTTGAAAGACTTCTCTGCTCACGAGTTTGTCCTTGAGTAGATCCATGTTGTAAAAATCATTCAAAAATTGGGTTAAAAATGCAAGTCTATCTCCCTTTATTGCAGCTTTAATTTGGTTAAATCCTTCCCCATCAACTCCATCAGGATTGTCCGAAGTTTTAAGAAGGAATGGTGGAATTGAAGCCAGAAGACATGCTTTTTTAATGTTATCTGTTCCATAGTTTCCTATGTACCTGGTAACTTCACCAGTGCCCATGGAAAATCCTGCAAGTGTCACGTCTTCAAGTTCTAAGGTTTTTATAACCTTATCAAGATCTGCTGCAAATGTATCATAATCGTAGCCCTCTAAAGGTTGACTTGAATCTCCAAAACCTCTCCGGTCATAGGTAATTACTCTATATCCTGAATTCAACAAGGCTAACTCCTGTTTTTCCCATGATGCTCCATTCAATGGCCATCCATGTACTAATACCACAGGATCTCCAGATCCATGATCCTCGTAGTGGAGTTTGATGGTTTTAGAGTTTTCCTTTCCAACTTCAATGTAGTGCATTGATTAAATTCCCCCTAATTTTTTTAATAAAACAATTAACAACACTACTAATATGGGCTTTGATTCCTATAATAATTTCGGCTTATATCTGCCTATAACATCTAAAATCATCACATATTTAAAGTATTATTTTTTTTGTAGGTTAAAATTAGTTAAAAACCCAAGGCACACTACAAATTTTTAGTTGGAAATGTGTGGTTAACATATAATTTGAATGGAATCAAAAAAAAATTAAGTTAAATAAAAAATATGGCCCTGAATGGTATCTACTTGTACTTCACAGCTGTTCCTGTAGCTGTTATAATGAGAGAACTGCCCTGAAGACCGCCCATGGAAACGTATTCAACAAGCACTTCAATAACACTGTTTGCTCCAATTGCCTTAGCTTCATCTAACATTCTTGATATGGCCATTTCACGGGCGCTAGCCATGTCGTAATCACCCAGTTCAACAGGTTCAATAATGCTTGTGAGCTTTTCTAAAGTTCCTTCAGATTCCCTTTCAGTTGCTACAGATTCACCACTAACCATTCCCATGTACTTTTCTATTTTGCTTGTATCTGCTGCTATTGACAAAATAGGTATTGTAAGGTCATCGAGATACTGTTCATCAACTCCAGGTGTTGCAGTGTCAATTTGCATTGATTCTTCAGGTGTAACATTTTTTCCCATGAGCTTTCTTGGAATGTAGAGTAGAAATCCAATGATTTTTTTACTAATCCCACGGCGGTAACCATGAGAATGTAATTTATAAGGGTGGGGAATGCTGCCTGAAGTGTGAGTACAATGGCTATTATGGTTATGAGGCTGAGTGTTGCAGGTTCTTTGGTTGGGTCAATGACTGAGGCCGGTAAAAACCAGCCGTATATGTTGATCAGGATGAATGTTATAAGGGCACTTATTGCACCAGTACTTTTTCCATACTTCTGACGTG
This sequence comes from Methanobacterium sp. ERen5, assembly GCA_024167805.1. Lineage (GTDB taxonomy): Archaea > Methanobacteriota > Methanobacteria > Methanobacteriales > Methanobacteriaceae > Methanobacterium_B. Next base: position 2,239,542 of record CP099988.1, read on the forward strand.
CAATTAGGGTTTCAACAATACCTGCTATAAGGGGGCTTATAATGTACATTATGTTGAATCCGAAGATCACCAGATGCCAAAGGATACAAAAGTATGCCGATGTGAATCCCACTAAAAATCCTGCAAGTACCGCTATGTATCCCCAGCGTTTTTCTTTTAAATTTTTCACAATAGCCACCATCAGCCATCTCCCAATAAAACTTTTTTTAAATTATTTCTTATATTAAATCAGTCCATTTATCTATAATAAATGCTACGGTTCATAACGAAGTTTTAACTGTTTTCATATGGAAATTAGTTTATGTTCCAAGGTTTAAATGATATCCACAAATTATCGTATCTTGAAGTGAATTAATAAATTTGATAAAAAAAGATAGAAAAAAGAATACTGTTTGATTCAAATCAATCAAATATCAAGTTGTATTCACTTTCAGATATTACTCCCTTATCTTTCAGGAGTTTTGCTAATTTAACCAATTTGTCAGAATTACCTTCTTGACTTGAAACAGGTTCAGTTTGTGGAGATGGTTCAGTTTCCTGATCATCATTTTGCGTCGAGTTGAAAGTTGTCATCCTTCTTCTAGTTCTTCTTCTTGCTCCCCCACGTCCTATAGGTCCTAGTTCTGGCATATAAATCATCCCCCATTTGTTTTCAGACTATATTTTTTTCTAACAATCACTACAACACACATTATTAACTATTATTATGGTACTTCAAACTTAATATAACATTGGGTTCATCATCTCTTTACAGCCACAAAACCCATTCCAATCATATTTTAAGTGATAACTACCAATTACAGGTGATAAATATTCAAATAATCAAAACAAATGTTTGTGAATAGTTATCAGAAGAAATAAATTAATTTAAGTTCCGAATTTAAATCCTAATAGGATCTTAACTAATTTCTGTGGCATTCAAGACCTTAACATCACCTGCAACTACTGCTGAACTATTTTCTAATGTAACATTATAATTAACATTGGAATCACTGTCAATGCGATTAATCTTAATCATTTTCGAATCAATTCTTTGTCCCTGCGAACCAATTCCATAAACATTTAAAAGTACGTCATCAAAATTTTCCTTGGAATCATCTCTAATAACACCAGAAATATAAACAGCAGAACCATTAATAGCTTGTTCTACCAGTGGTGTGTTATATTCAACAATTTTATCATCAAGATCCTGTTTTATCAGTGGGTTAACTTCTCCAAATATGGATATAAAAATAATTAAAGTTAAAATGATTATTGTAAATTCTAACCTATATTTCTTCATGATAATAACCGATTTAAAAACTGCCTTTTACGACAATATTTATTTTCTAAATTCAATTAAAGAAATAGGATTTTTCCTGGCTTTAAAAGATTGATCCTACGACTAATTTCAAATAAATTTAAGTTGAACTACTGTGACTAAATTGAATTTTATGTGTATTCTTTTTATTTTAAAAAAAGTTCTATTTAAACTAATGGGCTTATCAATGAAAAATATCCTTTTAAAACTTAATAAACTAGTATTAAATCTTTAAGAGTTTATAAGATTAATAATAGGGAGCTAATATAAGCATTCACTAACATTAACTCAGTTTATGAAATTGTAGAATTGTAACCATATAACAAAAACAAATAATTACTTGGCAAACTATAATAATATTAATTATAACTTAATTGGAGGTGATAATTTGGCAAATCCAATATTAGCTTTGATTATTTCTCTATTTTTACCTGGAATTGGTACGGTCTATGCTGGAAATATTATGAAAGGAATAATAATTTTCATCGTAGCACTTGTATTAGGCGCACTAGCAACTGTTTTTTTACTTGGAATCATTGCTTGGATACTGTACGTCATTGTATGGCTTTACGGTATGTACGACGCTTACACTACTGCCAGTGGAATCTAATAACGAATATCCCCTTTTATTTTTTTTGCATTTAATACAGTAACTATGGTTTTTAAGTTTTGGAACTCTAGATTGGATTATTTAGTCTGAAACAAAATTTTAGTAAAAAAAGAAAGAAAGAATGAAGTAAACTCATTTATTTCGCGGTACCATGGAACCAGCAATAACAACTAGTATGGCCAGAATTAATCCTCCAATAGGCACGCCTGTGTGCTGCATAGGAATCGTTTTACCTTCAGCACTGGAACTAGGATCTGCAGGCTCGGATTTATTTTCTATGTTTATGGTGGTGTTGGCTTGGTTTTGTGGGTTGGGGTTGTAGTTGGTTTGGTTTAGTGTTGCTGTGTTTGTTATGTTGGTGTTTGTTTTGGTTACTTGTGTTATGATGTTTAGTGTTGTTGTTTGTCCGTTTTGTAGGTTTCCTATGGTCCATATGCCTGTTGTTGGGTTGTAGTTGCCGTTTGTTGAGATGAATTTGAGCCCTTGTGGTAGTTTGTCTGTTACTGTTACGTTGGTGGTGTCATCTGGTCCGTTGTTGGTTACTGTTATGGTGTAGGTTATTTTGTTGTTTAGTCTTGGTTTGGTGTTGTTTACTGTTTTTTTGATGGTTAGTTGGGATTCTTTTTCTATGTTTATGGTGGTGTTGGCTTGGTTTTGTGGGTTGGGGTTGTAGTTGGTTTGGTTTAGTGTTGCTGTGTTTGTTATGTTGGTGTTTGTTTTGGTTACTTGTACTGTGATGTTTAGTGTTGTTGTTTGTCCGTTTTGTAGGTTTCCTATGGTCCATATGCCTGTTGTTGGGTTGTAGTTGCCGTTTGTTGAGATGAATTTGAGTCCTTGTGGTAGTTTGTCTGTTACTGTTACGTTGGTGGTGTCATTTGGTCCGTTGTTGGTTACTGTTATGGTGTAGGTTATTTTGTTGTTTAGTCTTGGTTTGGTGTTGTTTACTGTTTTTTTGATGACCAAATACGAAGTTGGAGTATTAATAGCTATCCCAATGTTCTCATCGTCGGCTGTGGATTTAATTGTGTAAACAACACCATTTTTGGCGAAGATATTGTAGCTAACAGTTGTGTTTCTAATATCTCCTTTAACATCACTACCATCTGGTCCGGTCACATTAACTTCGAAGTAGGGCAACATTTCTTTATTGTTACTCACAGGAAGGTTAGTTTCCAAGGAATATCCTAAGGTTACAGGATCTCCTGGATTGTATTTTAGTGTGGCATTTGAATTTGTATTAAAATTATTTGCAGACAACTGGAGAACATACCAATACCTCATATCCAGATCGATTCTGGAGTTGGTTATTTGTGTTGTGGCACTATTTATTCCCCACCAATTCAAATTAGTATCTGTATTACCACCAGTATTGTTCAAACCCAAATTATTATGAAATATTCTGTTGTAATTCAAATTATTGTCAGATCCATTGACAATGAAACCGTATTCTGTGTTGTTGAGAATTGAAGAGCTCAAAACAGAGTCGTTCTTACCATTCATAATAATTCCATTACCATTGTTTGATATGGAACCATTTGTAAATAGATTACCAGAAGACGTTGAATTAAATATTAATCCTGTGTTGACGTTATTAGAAATATTCACATTGTTTAAACTATTTTTCATGCCGTTAACAATAATTCCGTTGATATTGTTAGTAACGTCTAAATTAACTAGCTTATCGTTGTTCCCATTAATGGAAAATCCGTACTGATTATTAACTACGTGATTTTGTCCCAGCACAACGTTAGCGTTACTATAACCAATTAAAATACCAATACCGTTATTTTTTATTTCGTTGTAGGATACGCTGTTGTCAGGGGTATAGATGGAAACACCAAAACCGTTGTTAACTAAATCATTATTAGAAACAGAATTTCCAGAGTTCTCTAATCTAACACCCGATAGAACATTGTTAAAAATTGTGTTATCTGTAACTGTGGAAGTTCCTTTTCCAGACAGTGTTATTCCGTTTTGTGTGTTGTTAGATGCGTTGTTGTTTGTTATTGTTGTTTTGCTTGAGCTTGATGTTGTTATTCCTGATCCTTTGTTATTTGTGGCTGTGTTGCTGTTTATGGTTGAGTTCCCAGTTCCTGATATTGTTATTCCGTTTTGTGTGTTGTTAGATGCGTTGTTGTTTGTTATTGTTGTTTTGCTTGAGCTTGATGTTGTTATTCCTGATCCTTTGTTATTTGTGGCTGTGTTCTTGTTTATGGTTGATTTTCCAGTTCCAGTCACGCTAATTCCATTTTGTGTGTTGTTGGAAAAATTGTTAGTTGATAATGTAGAGTTATCTGCATTGTACAATAAAATTCCATTATTTTTATTGTTATTTCCAGTGTTATCTGTCACAATGGAATTAACAGCATTAAATAGCCGAATTCCATCATAACCATTGTTATTTGCTGTGTTGTTAGTTACGGTACTGTTAAATGATGAAGTGGTGGTGGATCCAATTACTATTCCGTTGTTTATATTATTGCTCACTTGGTTGTTGATTATGGTTGTGTTAACAGATGTTGCATACACGTATATCCCATCTACATTTCTGGTTACAGTGTTGTTGAATATGTAGGAATTGATGGATGTAGCCGAAATAATTCCACCATTTCCGGGGCTGTTGTTTATTATGTTGCCCGATACATTGGAATTGATGGAAGACGATAGATATATTCCACGATTTGTATTGTTGTAGAGTGAATTGTTAATAATGTCTGTGTTTGAAGCACTATCTAGAGTTATACCATTTTTTGAGTTATTATAGGCTGTGTTATTGTTTATGCAGGTATTATTGGACTTTGCTACATAGATTCCATAGGTGTAATTACTTACTGAGAATCCCGTTATATTCACATTGTGAGCATTAGATACTGAAATACAAATGGCCGCTCCCTTTCCAATTAAGGTCACAGTACTGTTTGCTACGATGTTAACTGCCTTTTTCACAGATAATGCCAAGTTTAGATAGGTGCCTGATTGAAAAATTATATTATCCCCATCAGATATGCTAAGTCCTTTCACTGTAATGCCGCTAAAGAAATTGTTGATATCAGCGGTGGTCCATGTATTATTATCTATACTTACATCAGCTGCACTAACGTTATTTAAACACATAAAAAAACAAAATACAACCAGTAACAGTTTTATAATACCTTTTTTATTTTCAGTTGTCATTTTTCACCCCTTGGTTAATTTTTTTTGGAGATGAACGTGTGTAGTTATTAAGGTGATATACTCGATGATGTATTTAAAAAATTCACAAAAGATACTATTTAATAAAAAATTTAATTAAGCACCAAATAGGGATTTTTTTAATATATTAACCAAATAAATATCTTTAACATGATATTTCATATCCATATTAAAAATAATAAATTCACACATATAAATCTGCCTATATTTGATTGTTAAAAAAAGGAGGATGTAAATAAAAACCATAAATAAGCTTTATTATGAATATTGATCTTTATTAGCCAGTTAAATTTTTTATATTACTTTATATCAAAAAATTAGGAATCACAAAAAAGCCATTTGCTGTGAAGTGCTGTGATTTGAACAATAAAATAGGGTAATGTAAACGAATTTGTGGATGGGTGCCAGATAAAGAAGGGGTTAACGACAACTATATCATGTTTTAATTTCATATAATATACTAATACAGTGGGGTATTTCGAGTTTGATCCTTTAATTTAGAGGATTACAATTTGGTATTTAAAGGAATATTTTAATGCACTAACTAAATTGAAAGTTTTAAATTTATTTAACAAAACGATCTGGAGCTGTAAAAAAATGTCTGGAATGGGAGAGAAGGCACGCACAGTAGTGAGTGGTGTAGGAGATAAGGTTTCAAGTAGTGATGAAGGAAGTGTAGTTGACTCTGTAGGTGAGAAGGTCTCAGGACTCGGAGAAAAAATTAAGGGCACGGTTAAGAGTGTTCCAAAATCAGCTTCCAAGAGTACAGATGATTTATCACTTAGAATTGATGATTATTTGGATGAGAAAAGTAGCCAGCTAATTGTTGACTGGGAACTTGCAACCAACAACGATATAGAGAATATTGAAAATAAATACAGCAAGGTAACACAGGATCTGTCAACGTTAGATTCTAATTTCAGTGAGTATCGTGCTGAAACAAACGATAAAATTAAAAAAATAGAGGAAAGACTTGAAAAACTCGAAAAACCTTAGAAATTTTCAATCAAGCTTCTTTTTATTTTTAATTCATTTTCATAATTTCATTGCTTAAGAACTATACAACCCTATTTTTTTTGACACAACCAAATTTTAGCCATAATTATGGTTTGAAAATGATATTGAATGGTTTTAGTTAGTTTTATTGTTTAAATGGGAAAGGGGAGTACTGGGTTTAAGTTCACGTTGTATTTGGTGTTGTTCATGATGGTTGTTGAGATGTCTTTGTAGATGGTAGAGTAGTTGTAAATTCCCCTCCCTTGATGGATGCATGGTTTTTTGTGACTGTGGTGAAGTACATGTTGATTAATCCGTAGTTACTGATTCCTCCTCCGTAACTGGCAGTGTTGGAATTTATTTGGGTTACAAATATATCGAATATTCCGTGGTTGTTGTAAATTCCACCACCTTCAGTAGCTTTATTTTCATTTATGTACGAACTGACCATGGATATCACACAGTGGGCGTTGTTTATCCCACCGCCTATCTCAGCTTTATTATTTGAAACCCGTGACTGGTAGAGCTGCAGTTCTCCCTTTGAATTAATTCCTCCACCCATCTCTGCAGTGTTTGAAAGGATATTGGTTCTCATGATGTAGGCGGTGTTAAGATTCTGAATACCTCCGCCATTGTAGCTGCAACGGTTGTATGAAATAACGGATCCCCTGATGTTTACAGTACCTTCGTTGTAAATTCCACCACCGTCATTGGCTCTGTTGGCTGTAACGCACGAATCTTTCAGGGTTAGTGTGCCTTGATTTCGAATTCCTCCCCTGAAAAACTTTTACCATTGGTGAAGGTTAATCCTTCTATTTGAACATCTCCAGAGTTTTTAATCCAAACACAAGAACTTTTATTGTTCCCGTTGACAACGGTGTTTTTAGAACTGTTACCAATTAATTTAACATTCTTATTCATCACGAGATTTTCATAGTAAACTCCCTTGGCAACAACCACACAAAAATTACCTTTTCCCACATTGATGGCTTTTTGTATGGTTTTAAATGCTTGTTTAATATTTTTTCCCGTGTTATTATCGTTTCCTTTCACATCAACGTAATAAACACTAAGATCGTTTGATGTTGGTTGGGAACTCTGAACCAACTTACTTCCATGACCCATGGTCTGAGACACATCTGTAACCTGGCTTGCAGATGCTGTTCCTAAAATTATTAAAATTATTAACGGTATGAATAAAAGTTTCAGATTTTTCATGACCAAACCTCCAAAAATTTCATTTTTTAGGGATTCATTAAAGAACCATCCTAACAAAATCACTTAACCCCTAATCCACTCCAATATTGAATACTTTTAATGTAAAAGTGAGACTATATATATTTATTCATTATATTATCTATTTATTCAGATTTATTATCATGATTTAGGTTTTACTCTTAAAAAATTCTATTTTTGTTCAGATTAGATTAAAAAAATAAAAAAATGGAAGATTAAAGTGTTAGTTCTGGATCTTCACTTGAATCAGTTTCAACTTGTTTTTCAAGGACCGATCTGTACATTAGGCTGGTGCTTCTATAGAGGAATATTGTTGCAAAGGGTCCGAATGTCAGGGCGTTAATGATAATTCCAATAAATTTAGCGTGTACCAATCCAAAGAGAACAGAAAGTCCCATCCCAATAATTAGTAAAATTACGTAGATGATTCCGGTTACAATGTACCATCCAAGGTAGTTTCCAAGTCCAATATCAGATATTTTAGTTCGAATTTCACCTAATTTAAGTGCGTAACTAATATTATTCTCATTTTTGGCCATGTTGGCAAGGGCCATGAGAATCAATGGATAAACAATGATTAGGTAGATTCCAACAATGGCCAGCATTGCCATCAGCATGATTCTGCCTACAACACCATTTGAAGCTCCTGAGGAAATTAAGACCATGGTTAAGATGAAAATACTTACAACCATGAGAATTACGAGTGGAATCATGAAGATGATCATCACGATGAATATTTTCACACCATCTTTAAACATCCTCATCCAGTTTCCAAAATCTGGTAACACATCGTATCCACCTATGGATGAGTTCAGTATCCTCAGGTTGTAACCACTCCGGAAAATTACAAGTAAAAATGTTAAAATAATTAGAAGTCCAAAAATACTACTTTTAATTCCAAACGACAGTATAATTGCGTAAAGTTCTGCAAATAAAATTATTACCCCTAAAATTAGAAAATTCTTTATATTTGAAAGGGGATAACCCAACGAATTTTTAACAATATTTCCAATATCCAATGTTTGACCTCCAGATTTTTTTTATTTTATTCACGATATGATCTAAGTCTCATTTCCTCCATATTAAACTTTGATGAATTATTCTCAGAGTGTAGGATAAATTAAATTAATTTAAGTTTCATAGAGGCTGATCTAGTTTAGGGAAAAATTAAAGATATTTCAAGATGTATAGATATTATATGATCATTTTTCAGGTGAAGGTTCATGGATAGAGATACTTTAATCAAGCACAAGCTTATGATGCAGAGTGATAGGATAAACAAATATCTTATGAATAGAATTAATGGGCTTTATTCATTGATTTTGATAGCTTTAATACTAAATATATTCATTTATTTCGAATTTAACAGCATAAATTATCTTTTTAATGTGGAAAATAGGCTAGAGTTAATGGTTTTCGTTTTAACTGTGATACTGGTGGATGCCACATTAGCATTGCTGTCCTTCACATATCTCCTGGTTATTAAAGAGGATGATCAAAATTCAATGGATTTTAAGGGAACAAAAATACTCAGTGATAAATCAGCCGGAGAAATAAGCTACATAATTAAAAATTGGAAAGATGGCTTGAAAAATAAATCAAGGCATTTAGAAAGTCAGAAAAAAAGTTATTGGAATATATTGATAAAATTGGAATGAAAGATGGAAATTTAGACTCAGAACCTCGAAACAAACATGGAAAACATGAAAAAAGAAGCGAAGTTTTCAAACTAAGGGAAATAGATAGGGATAGCAGGTTACCCACCTACGTAATTGAATCCAAATTAATTCAAATAAGCGAAGATTTAGATGTTTTTGATGATGATCTGGGAGAACTGGAGAGAAATGATGAAGATCATGAACTTAAATCTTCCCTGATAGAAGCAAGGGATCTGTATGAAAAATTAAAGGACCTTGAAAATGAAATATTGGAAAATTTAACACTCTTAGAATATTCTATGGAGATATACAACTTCAAAACTTTGAAGATCATAGGAAAACTATTTTTTCAAAGTTCCATATCCATAATAATTGGATTTTTCATACTGGGCATTTTAATATTTGCACTGCAAAATGACGTAATATTAGGAGTCCTTCAAAGCTTTGGAAGCTTACCACTACAACTCATCATATTCTTTGGATCCATTTTCATAATAGATGGTTCATGGTCCTTTTTAAGGGCAGTATACTCATTTTTCAAACTTTACATCCGAGATTAACTACTACTAAACTACACTCTCAAAAGCTGTTAATTTACCTAATTTTATGTTTGGTTCCATTGTTGGGATATCATTCTTGGGAGTAATGTGACATTTCATTTACATCGTAGAAAATTTTGCAGAAAAATTTACATGCGGATTTAAGTTCCAGTTCCCCTTTTTCAGTGAGTACGTAGGTTTTAGATTTATCCATAGCTATTAGTTCATTCTTTCTGAGTTCCTTAAGTGCAGGATAGATGGTACCGGGGCTGGGCTTGGTTCCTCGCCTTTTTTCAAATTCTCTTGATATTTCTGCCCCATTCATTTCACTCTTTTTTAAAGTCCAGAGTATGAGAAAGGTCAAATATCCCTTCATATCGCACTGCATACTAATTTGTTTGGTTTGGGGCTATTAAATTGTATCGGAAGATCAATATTGGATGTCCGATAAATATATATGTTTTTTGTTGCATATCGTATATTAAAGATTGAAATGGGGGTGAGATCATATTAGTAAGTTTTGAACTGCAACACTGGTGCTGCGGACCTAAAGGCTGTGAATTAGAAATAGTTTACGGAGAAATGATAGACGCAGAATAAATAATTTGTTTTCAACCTAAAAACCCAAATATTTTTTTTTTAGAAATTCAAATTTTATTATTTTTTAAAAATCTACGACCCTAACAATTAGTTTTAACTCAATTAATTTAAATCACATAGCTAGTTCCAAAAGAGAATAAAAACTGACTTCAACTGGGAAAAATGAAAAAATATAGTTAAACTGTTTTAAATCTTAAAATGTAGTTGGATTTGAACTGGTTTTCTCCCTTATCCTCAACTGATCCCTTAAGTAAGGTTATGGTGTACCGAGTGTTCATAACTGATGTGATGAGTACTGTTCCAGATATTGCACCAGATTTTAGTTGTTGTACACTTGTCCATTTTTTGTATTAACCAAAGGTTGGATTATTCCGAGTGTGGAGTAAATAATACTTCATTCCATTTTGGAGATAACCATTTAAAGGATCGTGGTAGGTGTTAAATTTATCTTGACGCATATTTATAATAACATTTAATGAACCACCAATCCCAACTGTGGTATGACCGCCACCATACTATATCGAACACTTAAATAAAGTTCAACCTTAAAACTCTATTGAATCTGTTATTTTGGATTTACCACTAGAATATTTTTGAATCTCATTTTTTGTATGTTTAGATCAAGTGTTTGTAAAAAAAATATTAGTTTATCTAAAAACAAAGATATAAACTAGTAAATAGTTATTGAAAATTAAATATTCAAAATGTTATAGAATTTGATGGATTCAAATGAGGATGGTTATTTTTAAATGACAAAAGAAGCAGCTAAAACAGCAATGGGTTCTACATTTATGATTGCTGTTGAACAATCGTTCCCAGAAGAACAAAGAATAATAACAGACAAACTGGCATACCCAATTTTACCCTTGAGTTACAGATTACTGGTTAAGCTGTTTAACATAAAATTCGTGAGGCATTGGATTATAAACACAACTGAAACCAGCACACCAGGATTGTGGAGCGGAATCATGCTCAGAAAGCTTTATATCAACCACAAAATTAACAATTCCTCGTCTGAAATAGGACAAGTGGTTAATTTAGGAGCTGGCTATGATACAATGGCCTACACTCTCTCATCATTATCTAATATGTCAGTATGGGAACTAGACCAAAAAGGCGTTATTGAAACCAAAACCCAAAGACTTGAAACCAGTTTGGGCGAAGTACCAAAAAATGTTAAACTCTTAGCAACGGATTTTGATCATGAAGATGTTGGCCATGCACTTAAAGAACAAGGATTTCAGGAGGAAATGCCCACATTCTTCATATTAGATGCTGTGACTCAGTATTTGGATGAGGAAAGTGTTAAAAAAATGTTCACATTTTTATCCCAAGCTCAAACTGGCAGTAAACTGATATTCACCTATGTTTTAAGGGAATTTATAGAGGGTGTTGAAATGTACGAAATGAAAAATCTCTACAAAAAATATGTATTCCCAAAGATCTGGAAATTTGGACTCTTCACCCAGGACACTGAGGAATTTCTAGAAGGATACGGATGGAAACTAATCGAAGATCTTGAAGCTGATGATATCCACGACGACTATATCAAACCCAACAACAGGAACCTTAAAACTACAAATCTCGAGAGAATAGTCTACGCAGAAAAGATCTAACTGACTACTTTTTTGACTACTTTTTTGACTACTAATCCTTAGGTTTTTATTTGGACTAGCAATTTTTTCATGAAATTTTCCATGAATCTAGAATCAGTTAGATCTAGAATTAGAAAAAAGAATGAAGGAAAAAATTTTAAATAAGAAAGTTAGGATCTACATTTTTAGATCGTAGGTTTCAGATATTGAACCCTTATTTTTCCATGTTGGAGAATTTAGTTTGCTGCTTTTTGACGATGTATCGCAGATTAATTGGGTTCCATTTTCGAGGAGAACCACAGGCCAAACATGGCCATAAACACTTCCACTCATGAACTGCACAGCACCGGAATAATCGAATTTTGTAGCGTTATGTGGTATTCCTGCAGCTCTGCAGAGAGCTATAAATAATCTGGCTTGATCACAACAATTTCCTTCACCTAAAACTGCAGTTTGAATTGCGAAGTGTTTTGAATTATAGTACATGGGTTTTTCATACTTCACATGACTATGCATCCACTTAAAAATAGCTTTAACAATATTGTAACGTGAATCAGTACTATTTTTAGTCACATTTTTGGTTATGTTGGTTGCTAGTTCTTTGATATATGGATGTTCACATTCGTAGTAACCATTAACTTTAACTCCGTTATTGATGCTATTGTCTGTGGCATATGCAAGATTGGAAACACCTGTCATTGCTATGAACATTCCACAAATGAATACAAGTGACATAATTCTTTTTAAACAATTACTTCTGTACCATTCCATTACCTTCAAAACCTCCTATTAAATCTTCAGATATTAATAACCTACTAAGTGTTAAATTTAAGATGTAAAAGTTTAGACATATAAACATTTCGCTTTTATATGTAGGATATTGAATTTGTTGTGATGGTTAGGTCATGGATAATATATCAAGAAAAAATCGAACTGTCACAGCAAATCACAGTTTTGCAACATTATATTTAATATTAAATCAATAATTATTATTACTAATTTGTTAGCGATTAATTGTTACCAAGGAGATCGTGAAAATGGATGAAAATCTAAAATTTATACTCTACTTCTTAATTGGAGGATCTATCCTGGCATTAGTGGCCTACCTTGGATCTAAAGACAGGGGAGTTATGGCATCATTTTTAACTGGAGCCCCGATAATGACGCTGTTGAGTGTCATTGCAATCTACTTTGAAAGTGGCAATAAATGTGCATCTGATTACCTAACAGGCTTACTATACTTAACACCGGCATGGATAATTTTCTTAACAATAATGCTTTACCTCATGGCAAATATGAAAATAATACCTTCATTAATAGCTGGAACCATTATCTACATGATAATAGCCACTTTAACCATTACACTAAAATCAATATACAGTTAAAATACTAATTATTAACACAGATAACTATAGATTGATTAGAAAATAAGTTTTAAATCTCATTTTTTTGGGGGGAGGGAGGTTTAATCTTCCTAATAATAATCATTTTAGATAATATTACTCATGATTTATCATTATAACAACTTTTATATAATTAAACTCTTAAATTTAAATTGAACTTTTAAGTTTGGTTCGTATCAATCAAGATGGAACTGAAAATATGACAGAAACTAAGATAGAATTCAAATGTTTGAAATGTGGAACCCACTACGATCCGAACATCAACCTTGAATGTCCAGTATGTGGAAAACAACAGAAATTATCAACCCCTCCTAATTCAAAACATATCATAAAAACACATTAACTCCAAAAAAAAACTCCTATCAAACTAGAATCATTAAAAATTAATTTTTTCAATTTTTTTTTATTTACTAATTTCAAAAAAAATAAAGGAATTAATTTAAAAAAATGATAAAAAAAATGAAAAATAGTTGAAATACTGATTCATATCAATACAGGTTTTATAGTTAACTTTTTCCTGTTTTAAACTTAATAATAGTTGTTTTAGCTAAGTTATTGCTTGCATTATCCTTTAAAGCTCCAGATGGGATATAAATCTGATAAGTATTATATGCAAATCTTTTACTTACCATCTTAATATTCAGTGTGTTATTTTTTATTGATTTGTTGATTCCAACTTTTTTCCTGTTTTCAAATTTTTAATATAAATATTCGACCATTTATTGCTTGTTTTAATGTTTTCACTGAATTTAATTGATATTGGTGCCGTTCTTGAAAATCCTTTTGAATTATAAGTGTTAGATGAAACCACCTTTGGAGCAATCTTATCAATGGTGTACTTTTCTGTATAAACTGGGGATTTTTTACCATTTAGTATTGCCATAAACTTTAGTATGCTTGTGGTTTTAATGGTAAATGGACCATTATACTTTTTGCTTTGATTTGTTGGTGTGGTGTTGTTTAAAGTGTAATAAATTGTTCCATTTGCATTCATTTTAAGAACAATATTCCTATCAGTATTGTACAGCCCTGTTTTACAGTTGACAGTTGCTGTAAGGTTTATATCCTTAACAGGATCTTCAATTTTGTTATTGTAGACTATGGTGTCTACTGCATTGATAAATGCATTTGCATCTGAATCTTTTTTAGTGAGATTATCGTACATGTATGTTTCATAAATTATGGTGGGCATTCCATATTTTGCAATAGGCATTGTAACATATTTTGGACTTGTAGGATCTGGTGGAGTGTATACAACTAAAAATGGCATTTGGCTGATTATTTGATTTGCGTAGGTGGTTGTGATACTCGTATTTGAAATGGGATATAAAAATCGGGCATAATTATAACCACTATCTAAATAATGATTTTCATGAATATCCAACGTTAAAACTGGGTTTTCTTTAGGAACATCAGGCACTATAAACCGCTGACCTAACAATTGTCCGTTCATTCTTCCCTTACTATAATCATCTGCATCTTGAGTAACGTGTATCTTGTAAATAACATATCTTTTAGTGAGATTCAATGTCTGGTTTAACAATGCATTGGCAATGGCTGTGTGTATACCATTTTCTTGAGGATGTAATCCCACAATAAGGACTATCGTTTGATTTGAGCTTTGATTACCATACACTTCTTTTTCAACATAACCATAACTTGTGTAACCTAAAAGATTTGTACAATTTATCTTATTTGAAACGAAGTACCACGAAGTTAAATTAACATTTTCCTGTAGAACATGGGTTGTTTTATACGAATTTAAAATATGAGAGTACATATAAACCAATGAATCAAAGCCTATGGTATTTCCAGTGCTTATTTGAGTAGCATAATTAGGTGCACGTCCATTAGAATCCATAAAATCCTTCACTCGCTTTGCGATATCCAGATATTCCGTTGAATTTAAGTTACTCTTTGTGATATTTTCTGAAGAATTGGTTGCATTACCATAAATTCCGAGATTAATCAGATCGTTTGATGTACTGTTTATATTTAATATCACTGTTGTTAATAGCTCTAAAAATTGTGGCATATCCACCACAGATCCAGAAATATTTAAATCAACTGGAAGTGTATTATTTGCATCAACATAGGATAGTATTGAATCTGTTGCATTGATCACTTGGTCAGATGTGAAAGACACAGGTTCTGCGGCAGATACAGCAGGCATACTTAGAATAAATATTAAAATTAAAATTTGAGTTATAATAGATTTTTGCATTTCAGTCACTATTCATTTTTTTTAGTAATAATTACACTTACAATTATTATGCTCACGAACATATATATTCTTTGAATAATTAGCTAAATTTTAAAGGGTATTTCAATAAACGAATCTATATTATTGTACTGGATAATGTAAGTCTCTGTAAATGATGAAATTTGTAAGATTAACAATGAAAAAGCTTGAATTACTAGAGGACTCGCTATTTTTACTCGCAAATTTGATAAAATAGTTCTAACATCTAAAAGAAGGACAACTATGGGTGATGAAGAGCTAGTTACATCAATTAAATTGAATTTTAATAAAATTGTATTGAGGGTTGTTTCAAGTTAAAAAAATGGAAAATTGGATAACAGTTTTATTTTTTAACTGCTATTCCTCCAATTACCATTAATAGACCCACTATGAGTGGTGCGATTGGCAGTCCTGTGTTTGGTAGTTTAGTGTTGTGGTTGGTGTTATTCACTGTTTCGTTGGTGTTGTTATGGTTGTTTCCTGTTCCATTGCTGTTGGTGTTTTTTAGTACTTCGATGATTGGTGCACTGTTTTGTGTGACATTTGTTGTGGTGTTTGATGTTATGGTTGGTATTATGTTGTAGTTTCCATTTTCTAGTGCTTTGAGTGTGATTTTGAGGTTTGGATCTCCCACAACCACGTTGTTTAATGTCCATGTGAGTGTTCGTGTTACTGGATCAAATGTCCAGTTTCCACTGTCACTGTTTCCGGTTATAAATTCCAGTCCTGCAGGTATTTTGAAACTTACAACTACGTTGTTTGCTGTGTCTGGTCCGTTGTTTCCGAGTTTGTAGTTTATGGTGAATGTTTCACCAACCTTTGGATGTGTGTTGATCACTGTAGTTTTTATGTAAAGCCCGGCCCATGAGGTCACATTCAAGTTACCAATACCATGGCTTCCAAAGTATTCATTGTCTCCAATAAAATTGGCGTTTACAATGAAATTTCCAGAATTATTGGCTGTGTAATTTAGTGTTGCTGTTCCTGTATTGTCTGTTACGGCTGTTCCTACGGATTGGTTGTTGATTGAGAAGTAAATGGTTTTTCCTGTGAGTAAATTGCCATTTTCATCGATCAAAACAGCTTTTAACACAGTTTTATCACCATTTTTAATGGAGGCATTGTTGACTGTGAGCTGTGTGTTAAATTCACTAACTTTCAGAGTTCCCTGGTCTCCAGAATATCCGTAGATTTTGTCCTGATCAAATAATACTGCTAAATCCCAATTTCCAATACCCTGAGTTATGGTGTAACTTAGTGTTGCTGTTCCTGTAGCGTCTGTTGTGGCTGTTCCAATTATTTGATCGTTGATTTTGAAAGTTATGGTTTTTCCTGTGAGTAAGTTCCCGTATTCATCTCTCAATGTGGCCTTCAGGTTAACAATATTTCCATGTTTTCCATTGACGTTTTGCACTTCCATATCTGTATTTATAGGTTCTATAACAAGCACGCCATGATCTGATGAACTAGAATAGAAATCATCTCCATCAAAATCAACTAATATGGTTGTTCCACCTATGTATTGTGTTACGTTGTAACTCAAAGTTGCTGTTCCTGTGTTGTCTGTTGTGGCTGTTCCTACACTACCCCCTAATACATTAAATGTAATTGTTTTTCCAGCGATAGGATCTCCGTTAACATCTTTTAAAGTAGCTATGAGGTTCACAAATTCTCCATGTTTACCTTTAACCTCTTTAATATGGGTTTCTGTACTAATTGGGTTCACTGTGAGTGTTGCTTTGCCTGTTGCAGCTGTGTAAATATTATCTGCATCGGTGTTTGCTGTTATTGTGTAACTTCCAATTTTTTGGTTTACAATGTAATTCAGTGTTGCAGTTCCTGTAGTGTCTGTTGTGGTTGTTCCGATAATATTGCCGTTTAAATAGAATGATACGGTTTTTCCAGAAATTGAGTTTCCACTATCATCTGTTAAAGTGGCTTTTACACTCGATGAGTATCCATGTTTAGCTGTAACATCATTCACAGTTAGTTTAGCTTCTATAGGATTTACTGTGAGTGTTGCTTTGCTTGTTGAAGCGGCATAGATATTGTCCCCATCGTAGTTTGCGGTTAGTAAGTAGCTTCCCACTGTTTGCGTTATGATGTAATTCAGTGTTGCTGTTCCTGTGTCGTCTGTTATGGCTGTTCCAATTGTTTGACCGCTTATTTGGAAGGTCAATGTTTTCCAAGCCAATGGATTAAAGTTTTCATCCACTAATCTGGCTTTAATATTTGCAGTGTATCCATGATTGCCCTCAATATCTTGCAATCTAAGCTCGGTCTTTATAGGGTTCACTGTGAGTGTTGCTTTGCCTGTTGCTGCTGTGTATATGTTGTCTGCTTGTGTGTTGGCGTTTATGATGTAGGTTCCGAATATTTGTTGTACGATGTATTCTATTGTTGCTGTTCCTGTGCTGTCGGTTATGGCTGTTCCAATTGTTTGACCGCTTATTTGGAAGGTTACGGTTTGTCCTTTGATTGGGTTTTGGTTTTCGTCTTTTAGTGTGGCTGTTATGCTGGTTTTGTCTCCGTGTTTAGCGTTTACATTGTTTACTGTTATTTCTGTTTTAATTGGGTTTACAGTAAGCTTTCCAATATTCATATTTGGGGCATACATTTCACTGCCACCGTACTCAGCCCTTATTTCGTAAATCCCATCTCCATTACTGATATTGTAACTGAATACAGCAGTTCCATCATCATCTGTTTTTCCAGTACCCACATTGTCTCCGTTTACCAAGAAACTAACAGTCTGTCCAGAAATAGGTTTTCCATATTTATCCTTTAGCACTGCTTGGAGATTCACATTCTCTCCATGTTTGCCAGTAACATCAGGCACAGTAATGGAAGTAGTGATCTTGTTAACAGTTAGTTTAGATATGTATGGTGATGGTTCGTACTGATTGGTTCCTCCATATGTTATAATGATATTATAACTACCAGAGTTTCCAGTTATTGTGTAGTAGACTGTTACATCACCGTTGCCGTTGGTGGTGCCACTTAAATTGCTGTTGTTGATGTTGAAATATACTTTCTGCCCTTCTAGAGGATTTCCATATTTATCCTGTAAATGGGCCTTAATTGCAACCTTATCACCAACTTCACCAGTCACATCGCCAGAGGAAATTTGGGTAGGTATTAGCATCACAAATAACCTGCCGGAGGCACTGCTGTTACCATAAATGGTACCTGTTCCATCGTATATTGCATTTATTGTATATATTCCTGCGTTCCATGAAGATGGAATGGTCCAAGTTGTTGTTGCTATTCCGTTAGCTACCTGAACTTTAATTTGACTGTCGTTAACTATGAAGGTTACATATCCACCATCTGCAGGGTTGCCGTCTTCATCCTTAACATGTGCAGTTAGTTTAATTTTTTCTCCAGGGTAGTTTTGAACGTTATCAACAGTTGTGGTTGTTTTGAGTGGAAGCACATCAATCATCGATGCAAGAGTTTGGTTGCATGATTTTGCACCGATATTTGCAGTTCCTAACTCTGTTCCAGTGTAAACAACTGATGCCGTTCCATTTTCTACAATGCTTGGCGTTGTGATCTGTCCCTTATCTGTTGAAAAGTCAACAACTAAACCATCGGGTATGTGGTTAATAGAAGGGTCTATTGCACTCACTAGTTTAGTAGATGGATCGTAAAGGTTGTTGAAGTCAGCTGTAACTGTGGTTGTTTTACCATATTTAACATTTGTAGCGTTTAATACCATGCAGATCCAATTATCTGCAATGTACATACCACCAATGCCATCTGGACCTTTATTTGAACCCCACCAGCAACTGGTCATATTCAAATAATTGTCTATCTCATTATACATGTTGTTAAAGGGGATGTATCCTCCGACTCCGATAGAACCGCTGTATGCCAGGTTTCCAACAAAACTGCAGAACCTAAAGTTTACGTTACTGTTACCTCTTTGACTAATTGGATCAGCAAATGGATCCTCTGCTTGACAAAGTATTCCTCCCTTATTTTGGGCGGTGTTGTTAATGAAACTACAGTTGGTGATATTCTCAGCACCTTTAAATGTAAAAATACAACCTCCGAAATATCCAATATTACCAATGAAACTGCAGTTGTTCATATTGAGTGTTCCGTTGGTGTAGATTGTTCCTCCACAATCCGTACTTAAAGAAGCATCGTTGTTGAGAAAATCAGTATTTGAAATATTTAGTGTGCTGGAACCATCACTTGCAATTGCCGAACCACCCCCAAGGAAGCCCCAGATTGTTGTGCTGTTTGAAAATACACAGTTCTCCACAGTTGTTTTACCATGATTATATATGCCTGCGCCATATTCACTTTTTCCATTGGTTATGGTTAAATTTTTGAGTACGAAGTTGATATTATTGTCTATTAAGAATATTCTGGATATATTTGATCCGTTGATGATTGTTTTGGTTTTTCCCGCCCCTATGATGGTCATGTCGTGGTTTATTTCTATGTTGGTGTTACCAATTCCATTGTAAGTTCCATTTGATATCGATACAATTCCTCCGGTATTCACAGTGGCTGTTGCATTTTTTATGGTTAACTTAGCAGTTTGTGGAGTTAATCCACTATTTGCATCGTTTCCTGAAGATCCATTAACATATATATGGTCTCCAGATGCAGCTGATGCACTATTCATGCATATGAGCATTGAACAGCCAAATATAAGTAGTACAAGTAATCTTTTTGTAATTAAACTTTTTTTCGTATTTTCACCCCCGGTAATTTATTTTTAATTACAAAGATCGTTATTATTTTAAAAAGAATAAATAGTTTCCTATATTATCCTGAAAGATACGTGTTTTGCGTTGCTTTCGGAATTTTAAGACTTAAAAATTAGTAAATTGTTCTAATATTCACATACATATATATTTTATATTATTTTCAACGAGAAATTTCACAAATTAAAACATTTTTCCCCATATATCGGGAAATTGAGTGTAGCCCAAGCAAAACAAAAGAGAACTCTGAAATAAAAAATTCAATAATTCCAGAAACAATGACATTTGATTTTATGCACTAACTTAAAAAAAATATGAAAATGGTTAAAAAAACCATTATTTCCTTACAGTTATTCCTCCAATTACCATTAATAGGCCCACTATGAGTGGTGCTATCGGTAGTCCGGTGTTTGGTAGTTTAGTGTTGTGGTTGGTGTTGTTTCCTGTTCCATTGGTGTTGTTGTTATTGTTTTTTAGGACTTCGATGTTTACCGTGCCGTTTTGTGTGACATTTGTTGTGGTGTTTGATGTTATGGTTGGTATTATGGTGTAGTTTCCACTTTCCAGTGCTTTGAGTGTGATTTTGAGGTTTGGATCTCCTAAAACCACGTTGTTTAATGTCCATGTGAGTGTTCTTGTTACTGGATCGAAGGTCCAGTTTCCACTGTCGCTGGTTCCTGTTATAAATTCCAATCCTGCAGGTATTTTAAAGCTTACAACTACGTTGTAGGCTGTGTCTGGTCCGCTGTTACCTAATTTGTAGTTTATGGTGAATGTTTCACCAAGCTTTGGATGTGTGTTGTTCACGGTGGTTTTAATGTAGAGCCCAGCCCATGGAGTCACATCCAGGTTACCGGTTCCATTACTTCCAGAGTATGCATCGTCTCCATTGAAAATGGCGTTTACTGCGAAGTTACCTGAATTAGCTGCTATGTAATAGACTGTTGCTGCTCCTGTATTGTCTGTTGTTGCCGTTCCGATTGTTTGGCCGTTAACACGGAAGGTTATGGTTTTACCTGTGATGGCACTGCCATTTTCATCAGTCAATACTGCGATTAAATTGGTTTTGGTGCCGTGTTTTACAGTGGTATTTTTAACTACTAGTGATGTGTTTATTGGGTTTACTGTGAGTGTTCCCTTTCCTGTTGAGGATGCGTAAATATCATCTTTTAGGAAGTTTGCTGTGATGGTGTAAGTTCCAATGGTTTGTGTTATGGCGTAGCTTAATGTTGCTGTTCCTGTACTGTCTGTCAGGACTTTCCCAACAACAACTCCATTTATACTGAAGGTCACGGTTTTATCTTTAAGTGGATTTCCGTTATAATCTGTGAGTACTGCTGTTAAGTCGTTTTTGTCTCCGTGTTTTCCATTAACATTGTTCACGGTAATTTTGGTGTCTATTGGGTTTACTGTGAGTGTTCCTGTTCCATTGGCACTCTGGTATATTTGGTCGTTTAGTAATGAAGCGGTAATAGTATAATCACCCACAACTTCATTAATTTGGTAGTTGAATATGGCGATTCCATTGTTGTTGGTGGTTGCGCTGCCTACATTAATGCCGTTTATGTAGAACACTAGATCTTTTCCGGATACAGGGTTTCCATTTTTATCCTTCAAACTGGCTTGAAGATCTACATAATCTCCGCGTGTACCTTTAGTATCAGATACAGTAATGGAAGTAGTAATCTTGTTAACAGTTAGTTTAGATGTGTATGTTGATGGTTCGTAGGGGTTGGCTCCTCCGAATGTTATTAAGATGTAATAATTTCCAGGGTTTCCAGTGATTGTGTAGTAGACTGTTACATCACCGTTGCCGTTGGTTGTACCTGTTAAATCGCTGTTTTTGATGTTGAAATGTATTTTTTGACCTTCTAGAGGGTTTCCATCTTTATCCTGTAAATGAGCCTTAATTGCAACTTTATCCCCAACTTCACCATTCACATCTTCAGAGGAAATCTGGGTAGGTATTAAAAGCACCGTTAACTTACCACTGGCTCTGCTGTCGCTGTAAATGGTACCTGTTCCATCGTAGTAAGCATCTAATGCGTAGACTCCTGATCTCCATGAGGAGGGAATGGTCCAGTTTGTAGTTGCTATTCCGTTAACCACTTGAACTGTGATGCTTTGGCCATTGACTGTGAAGGTTACATATCCACCATCCACAGGGTTGCCGTCTTCATCCTTAACATGTGCAGTTAGCTTAATTTTTTCTCCAGGGTAGTTTTTAGCATCATCAACAGTTGTGGTTGTAGTTAATGGTGTTACGTTAATTGTGGTATATTGTGTTTCATCACCGGAAGTTGCGTTAACTTTAGCGAGACCTATTTGCGATCCTGTAAAAACTGCAGTTGCAAGACCATCTTGTATAGTGCCAGGGGTTGTGATCTGTCCTAAGTTTGTAGAGAAATCGACAGATAAACCGTTGGGTATGTGGTCAACAGCAGGATTTAATTTTGTGACAGTTCCTGTTGCACTGTTGTAGAGGTTGTTGAAGTCGACAGTAGCTTTGGTACTATTTCCAGATTTAATACTGGATTCATCCGAAGTTAAAATCATGTAGATCCAGTTATCTGCAGTGGATGGTCCTTCAATACCGTTTGGTCCAGTATTTGAATTCCACCAGCAACTGTTTACATTTAGGTTACTTTGATATCTGTTGTCAATGTTGTTTGTGGTAGTAACGTCAGTGGCCTTGTTACCAACAAAACTACAGAAATGGATATTGGCGTTGACAGTATTCCCGTACAAAGTTACACTTCCTCCCTGAGTTGCTGTGTTGTTTATGAAACTGGAATTACTTATGTCAATATTGCCCATGGGGGAGAAGATGCATCCGCCACTAAACGCTGTGTTAGCTATGAAGCTGCAGTTGTTTACTGTGAGTGTTCCGTTGTTGTAGATAGTTCCACCACCTGAAGTACTAGTAGTTGCATCGTTGTTTAGGAGATCTGTGTTGGACACGAGTAATGTACCAACATCTGTGTTTGCTATGGCTGAACCACCACCCCACGGAGCATAGGTTGTTTTGCAATTGGTGAATGCAGTGTTCTCTACAGTTGTGTGGCCATGGTTTAAAATTCCGCCTCCAAAGTTACTCTTTCCATGGGTTATGGTCAAGTTTTTGAGGATGAAGTTAATATTGTTATCTATTACGAATATTCTGGATGAATCTAAACCACTGATGGTTGTTTTGGTTTTTCCAGCACCTATAATTGTCATGTTATGGTTTATTTCGATATTGGTGTTTCCTGCTCCAATGTATGTTCCACTAGAAATAGATACAATGCCTCCATTATTCACGGTAGCCGTTGCATTTTTAATGGTCAACTTAGCAGATTGAGGGGTCAAACCATCATTTGCATCGTTTCCTGACGATCCACTAACGTATATGTGATCTCCGGGGGTTGAAGGTGCTGCAGATGCACTGCTCATGCATATGAAAAATAAACCTCCAATCACCAGTAAAATCAGTAATCGTGTTGTAATTAAATTTTTTTGTATATTTTCACCTCCTTTGTGATTTATTTTTAATTACACAAAACCATTTTAAATTCTACAAGCTAAAATACTTTTCTAATTCTTTTTCAACAATTAATATGGGTTGTATTGGCTATTTTGTTTAGAATATGCCCAAATAACTAGATTTATATCAAATAATAACCATTAAAGAGGTTTTTAAGCTATTGAATGAGTTGTAAACTGATAAATAGTAGGTATAATCGATGATATATATCACAAAAAATGATTGGGTGTTGGTAGGTTGGTTTGAATATGTTAGTTTTTTTATTGGGTAAAGATCCATAACTCAATACGTATTATTATATTTAGAAAAGATCATAAATAATAATAGTGTCAAAATTAGTAGGATGGAAATTTAATTGGAGGGAATGAACCATGTTTGATCCGAAATTTATTTACACCCACAAACTTGTAGATGTTTTGTCACAAATATCGGCAGCAGATGCGATTATTAACAATACCAACTTATTTAAGTCATACGATCTACTTTTTAAAGACAGTGCAATGGTTAAATCTACATATCACTCGACATCCCTAGCAGGAAATCCACTCACAATTAAACAGGTCAATCAACTCTTCAATGGTGAAGAGGTCCAAACAAACGAGGTTGGTGTGTGGGAAGTACTAAACTACTTCAGTGTGATTGAAAAACTTGACAACTACTATGAAGCAGGATTGAATGAAGATACCCTTGGAGAAATAAACAGGACTCTTACGATTGGAACATTAAAAAATCCTGAATTGTCTGGAAACTACAAAGATTCCCAACTCAAGGGAGCCATGCGTGAATTTTTAACATGGCTTAGGAGTGAAACTCATTTGCATCCTGTTTTAGCTGCAGCCATAGCCCACCATACCATTTTAGGCAAGCTGCCATTCCACAAAGGTAATGGAAAAACAGCTCGTATAATGGTTTACCTGGTTTTCAAACTGAAACAATTCAATTGTCGTGGTTACTACCAGTTAGATGAAGAATTCCATGAAAACATGGTATCTTACAAGGATGCAGTGTTGGAAAGTACAGAAACTGAAGACATGACCAACTGGCTTGAATATTTTGCAGAGACTGTATTAATTTCCATATTAAGGACTAAAAAATATGTTCTGGATATCTACAGAGAAAAATGTATCCCCCATAACTTGAATCAGCTACCAATTTCTCCGAATGAGATCAAGATATTCCAGTTTTTAAGGATTCATAAAAAGATAAGAAGTCAAGATATACAGAAGATGTTTGGAGTATCACACCACGGAGTATTCAAATACATACAGAAACTCCTAGATTATGGTGTTATTGAAGTAATGGGTCGTGGAAGAAACACGTGCTATGTTTTCAAACATCAATAGTACCCAAATTAATAATCCTTGATAGTCACAGTTGTTAGGGTTTACCAACTAACTGGAAAATTTTTTACAAGAACCTTTAAGAGTTTATTAAAATCTTTAATCAGATTTTATTAGAATATATAGTTCAATGAACTAATTATTGTAAGTTTATTCAATTTACAATTCTGATTTTATAATAGTTTAGATCTGCAACTTTTTTTACTTACAAATTTTTTAGGTTTGTATTTAGTTTTCTAATTTGGTTTTCAAAAACTTTATAGTATTATCCAGTCCTTCATCCAAGGAAACTGTTGGTTTCCAATCAATCAGACCTTTAACTTTAGTAATATCTGGACATCTCAGTTTTGGATCGTCTTCGGGCAGTGCTTTATAAACAATTTTTGAATTGGAATTGGTTTTTTGTAAAATTATTTCTGCAAAATCTATAATTTTATATTCGTCTGGATTTCCAAGATTCATTATCTCTCCATCCAATCCATCCTTAGTGGAAATTTTATAAATTCCATCAACCAAGTCGTTAACGTAACAGAAACTTCGGGTTTGTTTCCCATTTCCATATACAGTCAAATCTTTATGGGTCAATGCTTGTGCAATAAAGTTAGGCACAACTCTACCATCATTTATTTTCATTTTAGGTCCGTAGGTATTGAATATGCGTACTATTCTAATGTCAATTTTGTTTTTTCTAAAATATGCCATTGAAAGGGCTTCTGAAAATCTTTTTGACTCGTCATACACTGATCTGACACCATGTGTGTTGACATTTCCCCAGTAAGATTCTGGTTGGGGATTGATTAATGGATCTCCATAAATTTCGGATGTGGAAGCGAATATATATCTAGAATTTTTTTCTTTAGCAATTTCCAATGTATTATGTGTTCCAAAGGAATCCACCCTTAACGTTTCCAGTTGATACTCCATATAATCCTCAGGGCTTGCAGGACATGCAAAATGGAGAACAATGTCAATATTATTCTCAATTTTTATGGGATTTATTATGTCATGTTCAATGAATTCAAAATTTTCATGATCTACGATATCTGATATATTTTCTGGACTTCCAGTTAGGAAATTGTCTATTCCAATCACATAACATCCTTCTTCAATGAATTTATTTGCCAAATGGCTTCCTATAAATCCTGCAACTCCAGTTATTAAAACTCTTAACATTAATGTTTCACCTTGAAATTGTGTTTAAGCATGTTAAATTGAATTTAACATTTTTATTAGTATGTTTTATGAATATTTATAGAGAATTTCTATAAACCTTTTTGATTGGTTAATTTTTGGGGTTAATTGTTTATTACGATATATGTTACTAAACAATAAATAGAAAAAAACTAAAAATGGACCAAAATAAGGCGAAACTTATTCTAAAAAAATAAAAATATAAAAAAATTTTACTAAAAAAACTTAAAAACAAAAAAAAGTAAGTTAAAAGAAATTATCTGTAATATTTTTATCTGTATAAACTCAAACTATATAGTATATTCCATGTTTTTAATCATGAAACTTGGCTGTGTTCCTGGGGATTTATGTAGTAATAAATAGTGGGGCTGGTATTTATTTCAGATAATTTTAACCTTAAATCGAAGGCTTACTGGAAAAAAATGGGATGGGGACTTTTATTAGGTTTAATAGGTGGCATTTCTGCTTTGGTATTTGTTGTGTTGATGAATCTTGGTCAGAGCTTCTTCGTACCACATATCACCCAGAACTGGACACCCTTCTCTGGACCGTGGTGGATCGTTTTATTAATGACTGGTGTAGGGGTTATAATTGGACTCATACATCGTTACACTCCAGCCAAAGAGATGGATGTCTTTGGATCCTTTGACAAGGGTTACCTCGATCCCAAACCCATGCCGTCATCAGTTTTAGCATCGCTCATTTCAATAATTGGAGGTTTCAGTTTGGGTCCGGAGGTATCAACTGGAATGTTGTCTGGAGGTCTTGCAAGTTGGATCTCAAAGAAAAGGAATTTGGATCCTGAAATTACCAAGACCAACTACTTGAGCAGTGTTTCAGGTGCTTGGTCTGGCCTATTCACATCTCCCCTTGCAATGATTTTCATACTCCTTGAAACCAAACACAAACAATCTGTACTCTACTACGGCACACTTTTAATTGCAGGACTGGCAGCGGTGATTGGATTCAGCATATTCTACTCTGCACAGGGATTTAATTACTCTTCACTACTGGGAATTTTATCTCCACCAGAGTACCATCTGGAAATCTGGCATTTGGGTGCAGGAATAATCATGGGGATCATCGCAGTACCGGTTGCCCTGTTATTTGTGGTGTTTACCAAGATATTTGACAGACTCATAAAACCTTTGGACAAGAAACCGGTGATTAGAAGTACAATTGGGGGTCTTCTCCTTGGACTTTTAGTTTTTGCACTGCCTGTAACACTTGGTCTGGGAACAACTTCCATGCTCCTTGTGTACCAAGATGCAGCTGAAATAGGTGCAGTGCTCCTACTCATATTTGCCATTGCAAAGATGGCAGCGTTAACTGGAGCCCTTAGATTTGGATTTATAGGGGGGCCAATATTTCCACTCCTCTTCACTGGTTCATGTATGGGGGCCTTGATACACCTGCTCTTCCCAGCTGTGCCTGTGGGTCTTGCAATGGGATGTATGATAGTGGCAGTACCTGCAGCAATTGTCCCAATTCCACTTGCCCTTGCAGCCATTGGCATAATAATTATAGGAGTATCTCCACAAGATGCCCTGCCAATAATAATAGCTGCACTGGTTGCATTTTCCACAACCAGAGGATTCATACTCAAGGGGGAAGAGGTTGAAACTGTCTAAGGATAGAAACCAATTCAAAATTCAACTTTTGAGTATTTGTAAGTCTTTCCAATGAACTGCTGTGTATAAAAAAAGGATCTGTTAATGGATGTGTGATGTAGCATGATAGAGTTACTTTTCTTCTTTGTTGTACTGCTTGTTGTGTCAATTTTTTCGGCGGTACTTGGAAGGCTGCCACTGAGTTTTCAGATGATATTCATACTCGCTGGAATGGCTGTTGGATGGGCTGTGACAGGCTACATCGATGTTAGCAAACCTCCCTATTCTACCTTCATATTTTTAATAGCAGAAATTGCCCTGGTCCTGGTACTTTTCACAGATGCTTCGAGGGTGGGTCTCAAGGCCCTTAGAAACAATCTCAGCACACGGCTTTTAATAATAGGACTTCCTTTAACCATAATATTTGGAGTTGTGGTGGCCGTACTTCTCTTCCCATCCATACCATGGTGGGTTGGTGGGATCATTGGAGCGGCCCTTGCACCCACAGACGCTGCCCTAGGTCAGATAGTTGTCCAGAACCTTAAGGTGCCTGAAAGAATAAGGCGAACCATCGAGATTGAAAGCGGATTAAACGATGGTGGAGCTGTACCATTTCTCCTGGTCTTCATTGCCATAGGGTTAGCATCAGAAGTTTTCAGACCAATGGGATACTTCGTAGAAGTTGCAATAGAACAGATAATCTTTGGAGCAATTGCAGGTTTGCTTATAGGGATTGTTGGGGGTAAAATTGTCCTGAAGGCTCGGGAAAAAAATTGGATCACACCAGAGTATCAGAGAATAGCCTATCTGTGCCTGGCACTCATGACCTTCTTCGTTGCAGATGAACTTGGAGGAAGTGGATTTATAGCAGCATTCATAGGTGGTCTATCATTGGGTTATGTAGTGAAGGATGCTGGAGATACGCTCATGGACTTTTCAGAGGCAGAAGGCCAGCTCTTAAATTTAGCAGTGTTTTTCCTCCTGGGTATAGTAGTACTACCCCTTCTACCGCAAATCACATGGCAGATAATACTCTACGCAGTTTTAAGCCTCACGGTGATAAGGATGATACCTGTTGCACTTTCCCTGATTGGAACCAAGCAGAGTCTAGATTCCATATTGTTTATTGGTTGGTTTGGACCAAGGGGACTTGCATCAATCGTACTTGCATTACTTGCATTGGCAGAGCTTGATGTTTTTCCAGGGGACACAACCTTTGTTTCGGTTGTATTTGTCACAGTACTCCTGAGTGTGTTTGCCCATGGATTTTCAGCCTCACCACTTTCAAACATTTATGCACGACGGGTCAAAAAAATACAGCTGATAATGACCCGTAAATATTTATCTGGAATATATTGGTTCTCAATAATTTTTTAAAATCTTTTTTAAATCCTTTATTTCATATTTTTTATATTTAAGTCCATTATTATTTCTTTTTTTCGCCATATAGGCATATATGTGGGGTTTTATCAGATTCTACTCTGTATTGGATTGATTTTTTGAGGTCTATTTTTTTCTGTGTACTGTTCAGCACTTAGAAAACCAATAGAAAAACACTAATAGTGAATAAAAGTTCACATAAAGAAAACTATATTTATTGGTTGGTTTCATAAGCATTGATTGAAAACTAATAAAAAAAATGGGACAGGTGTGAAAAATTGGAATAAAACTCAGAAAAAATTTTTTCAAACCAATTATATCTGAAACAAGTTCTCTGCAGTTATGGTTTATTTTATTGGCCATATGTCTTGTTAACTTTATGTTCAATTTTTACATAGGAATGGTGAACATCACCCTACCAACCATTACAGAATTTTACCATGCTGATGTCATAACAGCAACTTGGATATCCAACATCTACCTACTAACCCTCACAATATCAGTAATATTCCTGGGAAGGATCGGTGGGCTGTGGAGTAGGAAGAAATTTTTCATAGCAGGAACACTGCTGTGGGTTGTCACATCCCTACTGTGTTTCTACTCAAATTCTCCAGACACATTAATACTGCTTCGGGCTGTTCAGGGATTTGCTGCAGGATTCATGGCATCTGTGTACTACGCTATTCTTGATAAAACATTTCCCAAGAAAAGACTGGGATTTGCACTTGGATTATTACTCATAGCACTCTCAGGTGGTTACGCAGTAGGGCCCCTTGTGGGCGGCTACATAGCAGCCTACCTTGGCTGGCAGTACATATTCCTGGCTGTCATTCCATTCGGACTTTTAAGTGTGGTTGTGTATCTCTTCACAGCACAAAAACCCCAAGCCGACCATGATTTTGATCTCCTAAATTTACGAGATAAGTACGCTGTGAAGTATCCCAAGTTAAATGGTCGAGAAATATTCACCAAGATACTCGACTGTAAAGGAGCCATTCTTCAGGCAGCTGCCCTCTTCACCATAACCATCACCCTTATCATGGCACAAAAATTTGGGTTCAACATCTACGACGTGGTGCTTCTAATACTCGCAATGATATTTGGAGGGCTGTTTGTCTGGGTTGAAGCCAAACACGAAGAACCACTCTTCAGATTCACGGTGTTTCGAAGCATCACATTTTCAGCCTACATCACAGGCCTACTCCTAAACTACATCATACTCTACATGGCCCTATTCATACTACCATTCTACCTCCAAAAAGTTATAGGAGTGCCTGTTAACGTATCAGGAACACTGATAAGTGTGGTTTGGTTTGCAGCCATGATAATCTCCCTAATTGCAGGGGGACTCGCCGATAAGATCGGTGTTAAACCCCTGGCCATAACAGCCGGTGTGAGCTGCCTAATCGCAACCATACTCATCCACAGCTTCCAAACCAGTGCCAACTGGTACTTCATAATAGGGGCCTTCATAATCCTCGGCTTGGGATACGGATTTTACCAATCACCCAACAACAAGATGCTCCTCTCTGTAATACCTGTAGAGTTCAAAACACAGGTTTCAGCCATGATGACCCTGACTAAAAATTTGGGATCAGTTCTTGGAAATGCCTTTGCAGGACTGATAATAAGCACAACCATATCACAATCAGCCCTAAGCAGCAAAATGGTTCTCACAGGATCCCAAGCAACAGATTTCATGAATGGATTCGAAAGCATCTTCCTCTTTGGAGCGGTTTTGAGTGTAATACTGTTAATTTCAACCTTCGATCTCGAGGGATACATAAAAAAATACAGCATCACCCAGACCAAGATCAAGGACATTTTCAAATTCAACAACAGAGGACATCCAAAAACTTGAAAAAAACTGGTAATGTAGGAATTTTTTAAAATGAAACTAAATAACAACTATTTGATAATAACTCTTATAGCTGTCTTAATAATCATAATAACAGCCTACACAGGAGTAACTCAGTTCAGCCAATCCAATAAAATAACCATAGAAGGATCCACTTCAGTATATCCTGTGGCAACAGCCCTGGCCAAGGCATACATGGAAAAACATCACAACGTCCAAATAGATGTGCAGGGTGGTGATTCAGGGGCAGGTATTAACAATGTTAAAGCGGGCAAGGTGGACATTGGAATGTCATCACGGAATTTAAGCAGCACAGAATCCCAAGGTTTATCCCAGTACAGCATAACAAAGGATCCAGTTGCAATAATAGTGAACCCTGAAAATCCTGTAAACAGCATAACAACCAATGAACTGAAGAACATCTACACTGGGAAAACAACGAACTGGGAAGAACTAGGGGGTAATAATATTCAAATCACCTCTGTAATCAGGGAAAAGGGTAGTGGTACAAGGTACGACTTTGAGCAGTACATCATGGATGGTGATGAATATGCAAAAAACATTATGGTAACAACTTCAACCTACGGGGCCCTACAAACAGTGGCAGTTACACCAGGCACCATAGGATACGTCTCAAACAATGCCATAAGCCCCGAGGTAAAAACCTTAAAAATCAACAACGTGACTCTAACCCAAAAAAATGTTGAAAACGGAAGTTACAACCTCACAAGATCCATGCTCTTCCTTGTTCAGGGCAGTGCAACAAGAGAGATCAAGGACTTCATAGACTTCAGCCTGAGCACCGAAGGACAGAACATAATAAACAGTGTTGAATACGGTTCACACTCAAACAACACCAACACAGGCATTGGAATCGGGCCAGTTGGAGGATAAATAAACACATTTTATGGAAATCTGTATTATTCGGTTAGAGCAAAGACATTGAATCAAATTTAAGTCCGTAAACAACAGTTTTATATTTGAAAACATTGGTTCAAATGAATATGAACATGTAGGATATTTAAGGTTAAATTATGAATTTAAGAGCTAAAACACTTCTTGTTGTGAGTTTAACAATTTTGTGCCTAACGTTGGTGCTTCTCATCATATCCAACTTCCTGTTTATAAACAACCTGTCGGATATAGAGGAGAACATAGCCTACAACGATGCTGGAATTTTAAATGAACAGCTCATGAAAGAATTATCTGAACTCAACTCAACAACAGCTAAACTAGCTAAACAAGACCCAAACTTACAGTTCAACGACACTTCACTGGCACAGTTAATTTCCAACACCAACATTCAGATGGTGATGGTTTTAGATCCAAGTAACAATATTGAGTATGCGAACTACTACACACAGGCAAATGGAAGCTTCACAAACATCACAGAACCTGTAAAAACCTACCTATCACATCAAGGTGAGATTACAAACAGTTCATCTGAAAGTTACAACCCTGAAGGAGTACTGTTACTTAAAAATCAAACATTCCTAATAGCATCCCTCAAGATGCAAACATCGAGGGGCGAAAGGACGTTAATTACAGGCACCCCACTCAATACAAAGGAGATACTTAAGGTTCTAGGGAATCAGAACAGCAGCTTCAGGTTCACTCCCTTAAATAACAACCAACTTCCATTCTACGGTGGTGTGGATTCTAATTTTTCAGAGAATTCACCCATATGGATAAATAATTACAAGGACAATGTTCAGGGAATTTCAATCCTTAGAAACAGACAAGGAGAAGCAATTTTTGATACAGAAGTTGATGAACCACATACAATATCAAACAATGCATACCAGACTTTTTTCTATTTAATGGCAGGATTTGTAATTTCTGGCACTCTTCTAGCTCTGGTTGTTTTGTTTTACATTGACAGTATGGTGCTTTCAAGACTCAAACATCTAAGTGAAATGGTTAAGACCATAACCCTGAAGGATGATCCAAGAATAAGGCTTGGTGTGGATGGTGACGACGAACTCTCAGAACTCACACGCAACATCAATCAGATGCTTAAATCAATGGAAACCTCTAGAAACACGGTTTTAGCCAGTCGTTTGAAGTATAAGAATGTATTCAACAACACAGGTACAGCAATGACCATACATGGGAGTGATGGAAAATTTACCATGGTCAACACAGAGTTTGAACACCTCTCAAAATATTCACGGTGTGAAATTGAAATGAAAATGTTCTGGATGGACTTCTTTTCAGGCTCAGATCTTGATATGATGAAGGATTACAGCAACCAACGAAGCCTGAAAGACAACCCTCTAAGATCCTATGAAGCAAAGTTTATAGATGGAAATGGAGATGTAAAGGATGTTATGCTTACAGTTACAACTATACCCCTGACTGAAGATGTTCTAATATCCTACATGGACATAACCAAACTCAACAACACCCTGAGGGAGAAGGAACTTCTTGTACGTGAGATACACCACAGAGTCAAGAACAACCTTCAGATAATTAGCAGTCTGATGAATCTACAATCCAGATACGTGACTGATGAAGTATCCATGCAGGTTTTAATGGAGAGTGAAAACAGGGTAAAATCCATAAGCATGGTTCACGAAGGTCTTTACAGGTCCAACGATCTCTCGAACATTAACTTCAAACAGTACATAGAAAACCTGGTAACACAGTTAACAATCTCCTATGGATTGGATCAAACTAACATAGGAATAACAATGGATATTATGGATATATCATTGTCAATAGACACTGCAGTACCTGTCGGACTGTTGATAACTGAAATTTTGACCAACTCCATTAAGTATGCATTTCCAGAGGGAGAAGGTAATATATGCCTGGAATTTTCCAGGGTAAACGGACATTTCAAACTTAATTTGCAAGACGATGGTGTTGGATTTTCCAAAGACAAGCTCGATACAAACGAAAGCCTGGGCATGCAGCTAATCAGAAGTTTAAGTGAACAGTTAGATTCTGAAATAAAAATAGAAACCCTTAATGGTACAAGATACTCTTTCAAATTTACAGAAATAAGCTACAAAGAAAGAATGTAAACCATTCTAATTTCTCATTTTTTTGTCCATGACATTTGAAATAGCGAACTTCAAATGGTCCTGTTTTACAGGTTGGGATATTGTAACTGCATCTTCAGGGAGCTGTAACGATTTGGTTAAGCAGTTCTTGGTGAAAACAGTTATGAATATAACTGGAACGTTCAAATCCTCCGTGATCGTCTTGCCGGCATCAACACCCTTCATTTCACCCTTCAAATCCAGATCAACAAGTACAAGATCAGGATTTAACTGTTTGGTTAATTTGATGGCTGTGTCCCCTGTGGAAACAGTGCCAACAATTTGGTGTCCAAGGTTTGAAACTGTCTGTTCCAGTTCTAAAAGGGTGTTAGCTTTAGATTCTGCAATGATAATTTGCAATTTATTCTCCCATCAAAAACTGTTACATTTTCTCATGTGATTTTTTAGGATCCTTCAATATCAACAGGTTTTTTTGTAACTACTGTTTTGTGGTATTAACCATATAATGGCAGTGATCCCTATTTTTCCAGTAATTTTAATATTAAACCATCTGAGTATAATTGTGGTTGTAATTTTTTTTATCAGAAGATAGTTATATATTAGCTGGAATTTTTAGGATAAAGATGAAATCAGCACATGATACATCTCAATTTTAATTCAGCTTAATTTAAGCCCTAAAAAAATTAAAAAAGAACCATTTATTTAAATGAGGTATTCGAAGGTATTCACCACCAATAGTTTTTGTATCCAAACCATGCTATGGTCACAGCTAACACGATAACAACGCATACTGCTGTTATTGCTATCAAAACCTTTGATACAAAAAGTGCCTCTTTTAAAGTATTTAAATATGGTATTGGCACTGCAGTTATAGCACGGACATTATTTAGATATGTAATGGCATCTGCAACTTGTCCTGCAGCCAATGCTGCTGTTGCTGAATTTCGTGCTGTATTTATTAATAAATTTCGGGCTGCCCTTGCTAATAGTACTTTGGAATAAAGAACATCACTTATCTCTAAGAATACAACAGCTCCTGTGAGAGTACATGCGCCTATACTTCCAAATCCTATTCCATAATAGTAGAGTTCATCAATTTTTTGATCCTTCGTGTTTGAAAATTCGGTACCTTTAACACTATTGTCAACTTCTTTGGTAGGGTTGTTGGATCTTTCAATAACATCCTGATTTTTTTGTATTTCCGTAGTCATATTGTTGTTTAGCACTCCTAGGGATTTCATGTTCTGTTTGTAGTTTTGTATGGATTCTGGGATGTTTTCAGCTTTTTTGATGCTTTTTAGTGCGTTTATGCAGTTTTTGGTGTGCTTTTGTTTCTTTTTTAAATTTAAATTCAGTTTTTTCATACTTGCTTCTGTTAGTGTTAAGGTTTTATTTGAGTTGGAGCAGTTTTTGTATTGGTTTTGAAGGTCTTTGTAGCATTGGGTGTTGTTTGTTGTCAGTTCGTAGTTGTATATCTGGGATTTAATTTTTTCCATTTGTCTTGTATTTTTATTTTTTGAGTTTCCAGGGTTTTTTGGTCTTTGTTTAATGATTTTAAGATATTATTTGTATTTTTGTAGGATTCTTCCATAATTGGTTGTAATTTAGATGCACAGGCGATTAGTTGTGAATAGTTGGTACTGGTACTGTGAATTCTTTGGGATGATTTTAGTGGGGCTAATACTTTTTTTAAGGTGTTTTTGGAGTTTTGTTTCTTTGAGTTAAGGATTTTAAGGTTTGGGATGACTTTGTTTCCACATATATTGTGATTTTTTAGTTCATGGGTGGCCATAGACGTCGGTATCTGGTTTGCAGAAGCAGGGGTTATCATTATCATTAAAAAACAAATAAACAATATTATACAGCTGTTTAGAACATTAAAATTTTTAATATTAACACCAACTTTTTATATTTTCCCTAATAATTTAAGAATAACTATCACCTTATTATAGTTAAACTTTTACATGTAACATTTTTTTAACATTATGTTCCCATCCATGAAAGATTCTCATTCTGAACCACTCGTATTTCAAACAGAAAAAAAATTCGATATATTTATCCAAATGAAATGATTCACTAAATTAAATTCAGTTTTTTCATACTTGCTTCTGTAAGTGTTAGGGTTTTATTTGAGTTGGAGCAGTTTTTGTATTGCTTTTGAAGGTCTTTGTAGCTTCATTAAGTTGCTTAATTCATAATTTGGGTGAATAAACCCTTTATGAAGATAAAATTAGGTAATGGCAACTGTAACATAATTTAAATTATTATGGGGAAATTACTTCAAAAAACTATTTTTATCGAGTTGTGTACTGGCTGAAAATTTAATAAATTTGAATACTGAAAATAAATATATGGTAAAAAAATATGATTCATTGAATTTATGAGTACTGATTTTGTTAATTGTTTTTTTTACCACCAATGATTTTTGTATCCGTAATAGGCTACAGTAAAGGCAATAGTTTATAAAACCAGAATAACTGTTGTTGCAACTAAAATAGCCGAAACTATTTCAGGAGCTACAGTAGCACTTTCAAATCTTAGTGCTAAGTCTCTAGTTATTAAAAGATCATGAGAAACCATTTCTCTTGTAGCAGCAGAAGCTACTCCACGTCTATAAGTTGCACACAATGATAAAAAGTCATTAGTATATACGCGGGCTTCTCTAATTGCATTTGCATATTTTAGTAAGTATACCATGGACATTATACCTCCAAAACTGTTGTAGAAATGTCCAATGCTGTTGATCAAAATAAATAATATCAATGAATTATAGGTCCGCCCTGAAAATAATAAAAATAGGGTAGGAAACAGGTGTTTCCTGGGTTTAATGTCTGGATTTTTGTTTTGCCTTATTTTATTTATTTAAAACCAGTTATGTTTGGATCCATAGTAGGCTAAGCCCACTAGACATGTTGCGATAAGTAGGAGTACGGTTACAACAGCAAAACCCGCCGCTATATACCCAAACGTAGTTTTAATCCCAATTAGACCTACTGTGTCTGCAGTAGCCGTAAAAGTTGCATCCACAACTGCACCGGCATTAACTATATTATCAGCTGCTCCTGCAGCAGCTCCTAAAGCAGCAAAATTATCTAATTCAATACCATACATTCCCACGGCCAATAATTGAGCCCTTGTAGCTACAGATATTTTATATGCTAATAATCCGAATACTATGGTAGGTATGCTGGTTACTAATGCAGCGGTACCCGTTACTGTTCCAGTAGCAATCAATGTATATTTCAATGCGTTGGTTACCTTGTTATGATATGTCTCGTATGAATTTGTATCTTTGACATTTTTATCGAGTTCAGGGTTTGTTATGTTGGATTGTTTGATGATTTCCTGGCTTTTTTGGATATCTGCTGACATGTTGTTATCTATTGCCTTTAACGATTTCATGTTCTGGTTGTAGTTTTTTATGGATGCTTGGATGTTTTCAGCTTTTTTTATGCTTTTCAGTGCGTTTATGCAGTTTTTGGTGTGCTTTTGTTTCTTTTTTAAATTTAAATT
The DNA here is from genome assembly GCA_024167805.1 of Methanobacterium sp. ERen5. Taxonomy (GTDB): domain Archaea; phylum Methanobacteriota; class Methanobacteria; order Methanobacteriales; family Methanobacteriaceae; genus Methanobacterium_B. The sequence goes on from CP099988.1 coordinate 2,277,060, forward strand.
CAGTTTTTTCATACTTGCTTCTGTAATTGTTAGGGTTTTATTTGAGTTGGAGCAGTTTTTGTATTGGTTTTGAAGGTCTTTGTAGCATTGGGTGTTGTTTGTTGTCAGTTCGTAGTTGTCTATCTGGGATTTAATTTTTTCCATTTGTCTTGTATTTTTATTTTTTTGAGTTTTCAGGTTTTTTTGGTCTTTGTTTAATGATTTTAAGATATTAATTGTATTTTTGTAGGATTCTTCCATAACTGGTTGTAATTTAGATGCACAGGCGATTAGTTGTGAATATTTGGTGCAGTGACTTTTTTTGGATGATTTTAATGGGGATAATATTTTTTTTAAGGTTACTTTCTTTAAGGTGTTTTTGGAGTTCTGTTTCTTTGGATGAAGGATTTTAAGGTTTGGTACTACTTTGTGTTTATTTATATGGGGATTTTTTAGTTCATGGGTGGCCATAGACGTTTGTATTTGATTTGCAGATGCAGGGGTTATCATGACCATAAAAAAACAGATCAACATTATTATACTTTTGTTTAGAATACATGTCCTTCTCATTTTTATCACAAAACTTACTTTGATATTACATTTATGGCTGATAAGCATTATATAGTTAAACTTTTACATTTAACTTTTTTAATAATTTTAAAAAAAATAAATAAAGGAAACACAGAGGTTTCCATAAGTAAAATAAAGATTTTGGAGTTTTTTTAATATGTTTAAGTTTTCTTGCCTTTAATCAAAGAGATTTGGATACCATGTATGCCACAAATATTACTACGGTTGCAACAGCTAAAATAGCTGTTATAACAAACAGTACCTCCGTTACTGTGAGTGCTGCTGCTGCCGCTCTTTCAAAGGGCAATGTTGTAGCACCAATAGCATGAGCAGTACCTAAAACTGTAAGAGCATCTGCACCTTGTCCTGCAACAGCTGCTGCCGATGCAGAATTTATTATTGTATGTAACTCAATATTGACGGCTGCTGTTATTACACTGGCTCTATATCCTAATATTAGGTATGTTGTGGCTGACGCGATTGTAGCAATGCTAGAAGCTGCCATTAAACTTCCAGTTCCTGCTAAAACATATAATAATATTTTACTCGTATTTTTACTGTTCGATTCGGAAGAATCAGTACCTTTGATATTATTATTAAGTTCTTGGGTTGTTTTATTGGAGTTTATGATAGTTTCTTTGTTTTTTTGTATTTCTGCTTTTATGTTATTGTTTATTGTCTCTAGGGATTTGATGTTCTTGTTGTAGTTGTTCCTTGATGTTTGAATGTTTTTGGAGTTTTTTATGTTTTTTAGGGCTTCTATACAGTTTTGTGTGTGTTTTTGTTTTTTCTCTAAAATGTTGTTGATTTGTTTAATGTTTTTTTTAGTTGCTTTTATGCCTTTTTTAACAATTATTAGGTGTTTGGTATTGTTTTGCAGTTTATTGTATTCTTGGGTGTTGGTTGTTGTTAGTTTGAAGTTATCTATTTGGTTTTTGTTGTTTTGGATTTGGTTTGTGACATTTTTTTCTTCAGAGTTCAGTGTTTTCAAGGCTTTTTTTGAAGCAGACAATTCGTAACTGGTATTTTTGTAGGATTTTTCCCATTGAGGTAATATTTTTGATGCGTAGATGATTAGAGATGCATATTTTTTATTTTTAGGGAAATTTGTTTTGGATCCTATTTTCGTTACGGTCTTTTTGGAATTTTGTTTCTGTAAGTTAAGGATTTTAAGACTAGGCGTAATCTTGTTTCCACTTATTTTGGAATGAGTTATATCTTCTGTGTTAATGGACGTCTGTATTTGGTTTGCAGATGCAGGGGTTATCATTATCATCATAAAACAAATAACAAATATTAGACAGCTGTTTTTATCATTAAATTTTTTCAATTTTAAGACCTCCTTTTCATTAATTTAATAAATATATTTATATATTCCAACTTTTAAATTTTAAATTTAACCTTTAAAGTTTTAAACATTTTGATATACCTAGTTGGGGTGTTGCACTGAATTGAAAAATAATTTCCATTCTTTGGGTGTTTAAAGTTTGAATAGAGTTCAAAGTGATTGGGGGTTTATGTATTTTATGAGTTTGAAGGATCCAACCCTATTTCTTTTTGAATCCAAACTAAATTACGCGATTTAATAAATAAAATGGAGGTATATAATGAATTATCGTGTGTCATGTATGCTTTTGGCAGGAATTTTGATACTCAGCTCATTTGGTTGTATTTTAGGTTCTGATAATGGGGTGAATGTTAATAATATTAATCACTTGAATGTTTCGTTGAATGGTTCGGTGGGTAACAACATTAGTGCTACATCAACGATATACGTTGATCAAGTTAGGGGTAACGATGCAAATCCAGGAACCTTTGAAAGCCCTAAAAAAACCATGACATCTGCAGTAAATACCGTTAAAGAGGGTGGTACTGTAAGTGTAGCTGGTGGAGTGTACAGTGGAGCCGATAATACAAATCTTAACCTTAACAAAACCATCAACATAACTGGTCAGAATTTCACTTCAACAACCATAGACGGGCAAAACAATCAGATCTACAGAATAGCAGTTGGTAAAACTGTGTTTATCTCAGGATTAACCTTTTTAAATGGGAAAAGTGATCAAGGCGGAGCTATTAATAATTTTGGTAATTTAAATATTAATAACTGTGTTTTCAAGAATAATGAAGGCTCAACTGGCGGAGCTGTGTACAATAAAAATAATTTAAACATAGCAAACTCTAATTTTACCAGTAACCATGTAAATGCAAATGGAGGAGCCATTTATACTCGTGAAGGTAAATGTAATGTTGTTTGCAGTGTTTTTGAGGGTAATGGTGCGACTGGAGATGGGGGTGCCATCAATAATAATCGTGAGGGTAATTTAAAATTGGTTAACTGCCAATTTCATGACAATACAGCTAGGACTGCTGGTGCTTTAAGTAACTTCCAGAATTGTGATATTAAATCTTGCACATTCAATCAGAATACTGCTGATAGGATGGGTGGTGCCATTTATTCCATGGGCAATTTGAATGTTGATGCTAGTCAATTTAATGGGAACAATGCTAAGTTTGATATTGGAGGAGCCATAGGAACCGGACAAGTAGATTCTGGATTTTTTATCAACATAACCAACACAAAATTTGAAGATAACCATGCAAAGAATTACGGGGCTGTCAATAATGTTGCAACAATGAGTATTAAACAATCCATGTTTAATAAAAACCATGCAGAAGAAAATGGAGGTGCCATTGGAAGTTCTGGAAATTTAGATGTCTTAAATTCAAATTTCACATCGAACACCGCAGATAAATATGGTGGAGGTGTAATATGTTTTGGTGGAGCAAGCAATCTTAAAAACAGTAACTACACAAATAATACCGGATTCGAAATAGGGGGTGCTGTTGTAGCATTGAGTTATGTTGATCTTGATGGAAACAACTTCAAAGAAAACAATTCAACCATGGGTGGAGCAGTTTACAACGAATTTTTAGGAGACACAAATCATCTCTCTTCTAAAATCGATAACAATAACTTCATAAAAAATACTGCACAAAATTTTGGTGGTGCATTGATTAACACAGGCATGGGAACATTATCTAACAATAATTTCACTTGGAACAAAGTGATGATAGATACTGGAATGGGAGGTGCTATCTCAAACCACCAAGGCACACTCAGATTAGAGAACAACAATTTTACAATTAACTTTGTGTGTACAGAAAAAAGTACTGGAGATCCTGATGGTGGGGGCATAGCCAACTTAAATTCTAGCCATATTTACATCAGTGGTTCTAATACCCATTTTATGGATAGTAACATATACAACGAGGCATTTTTAGATGTTAGTGATTGTACAATAGAAAAAAATTGTGATGATGGAAGATACCTAAATAATGACAATGCAAAGGATCACAAAGAATCAAACATCCAAATAACAAGTTCTGGCCACTATTATGAAAAATCATGTTCTAAAGTCCATATAGATGTTCCATCTAAAGTAGACGTAAAAAAGGAGATTCTACTGAAGTCACAGCACAGTTATGGAGGCAATATGATGTTGGTGGTTTCGCCTTAATAATTCCATTCATTCCTAACGACATTAGTGTTCCATATGCCAGTGAGGCGGTACTGTTTTCGATTTACAATGATAAGGGATACATGGAAATATTCAATTACGAAGGAGGACTTTGTCGGGGAATTTGGGATTGGACAAACATTGCTGGTAAAGCAAGTAGAACCATTTCAACGGATAAACTTAATCCTGGAGATTATAGGCTTCAAATATACACCGATGGAAAAAAAGGTGTTGGAATAGGTGAATGTCCTTGTATTAGAACAATCGATCTGACTGTTTTACCATAATTCTTTGGGGAATGGTAGCTAAATTTTAGTTGAACTTTCCATTTTCCTGTTTTTTTACCATAAAAATAAGCGAGAACATACATACAACTCCTTAGAAAATTCGTTCTAGTTATGAGTATAATATGATGATAACCAATGTCCTTTGAATTAATTGGTGTTATACTACTAAGTTCATTGGCTTGTGTTTTAGGAACAGAGAATAGATACCAACACTTCAAAATAGCTTTTTCGCATAAAATACTCATTCCAACAACTTTCCCCTAATATCAATGGAGGTGGGGAAATTATGCAAATCATGGAACTTCGGATAAACCTAAAAGATCTATAACTTCTGCATTTGCTTTTGTACTTGATAATGGTAAATTAATTATTGCCCCTAGCCACTATAACGGTTTAATGGAGTGCTATGATAAAATATATTCTATCTTAATATATTCATCATTTTTAGGTGAACCTTTGGTAGATGTAGTAAAACACCAGAAAGCCCTTCATAATCCATCAAAAAAAAATCAGAATATAATATTTAAAATTCTGGAAAGTTTAAATCCTATTCATTGGATTATTGTAAAGACTATAAACTTTACTACTAAAAATAAAATTCGGATTTTAAGTGTTAATTGGAGCTGTATTTTTTTTAGATTCTTGGTTTGTACTGGAGTTCCTTGAAAACAATTTTGAACTCTGTTCCATGGTTTTTATTGAGTTTTATTTCACCATCTAACTGTCCTACTAAGTTATTTACAAGTTGAAGCCCTAAAGAATCTGTGTTTTCAAAATCAAGAGTTTCGGGTAGGCCAACACCGTTGTCGCTTATTATTAATTCAAACAAGTCTCCAAATTTTTTTATAGATATTTTCAGTTCATTGTCGTCATCATTTGAATATGCATATTTAAGGCTGTTTGACACTAGTTCGCTGATGATGAGTCCGCATGGAAGGGCGGTTTCTATGTTCATTTTAATGTTGCTGATGTTGATAACAGGGTTTACATTTGTTGCAGCGTAGGAGTACATCAGATCGTTTGTGAGTTTTTCCACATATTCTTGGATGTTTATATGTGTCAGATCATCTGCTTGGTAAAGCTTTTCATGGATGATTGACATGGTTTTAACACGGTTTTGACTTTCCTGCAGCACATTTATCGCCTCTAAATCATCCACATATTCCTTTTGAAGATTTAAAAGGCTTGATATGATCTGCATGTTGTTTTTTACCCTGTGATGTATTTCCTTTAATAGGATTTCCTTTTCATTGAGCGAGGCTTTGATGGCATTTTCCATTTCTTTACGCTGTTGTATGGGGTGGGTTGTTACAACAATGCCCTTCACACTTGGAACATTGAACATGTTCTGGGCAACGGATTCCACAGGTAAGTAGGTTCCATCAGACTTCAATATTCTAAATTCTGTGGGTGTGCCGGGATTTTTGTTTTTATACACTTCTTCCATATCAGATTTAACTAGGTCCCTGTCATCTGGATGTATGATTTCGAGTGGGTTTGTACCAATCAAAGAACCTTCGGGATAGCCTAAAATATGGGTGGAGGATGGTGAATCAAACACAATTTCACTGTTTTTATCGAGTATTCTTATGAGATCTGATGAGTTGTTGATGATTGCCTTGAACTTTTTCTCGTTTAACTTGAGTTCCGATGCTGCCTTTTCAATTTCGGTAATGTCCTTGGCAGCTCCATACAACCTTAAATTGCCGTTATCTTCGACGCATTCCAAATGGTTTTCGAGCCATATTATTTTCCTATGGTTTGTAATGATTCTGAAATTTTCAACACTGGTCATTCCAGGTTTGAGTTTGTTTAACTGGTTAACTGCAATTTTTTTGTCATTGGGATGGACAGTGAAAAGCCAACTTCCATGTTTAAGCATTTTTTGCTTATTAAATCCTGTTATATTGAAGAAGGAGTCAGTTATCCATTCATTTTTATACATTCCTTCATGGTCTTGTTTGCATGAATATGCAAAATCTGATATGAGCTGTCCAACTTTTCTGTACCTGTTCTTAGATTCTTTGATTCGTTTTTCTGCGATTTTTCTCGGACTAATGTCTCTAATTTGAGTTACACTCTTTTCGTTCCCGGCCCTATCATAATAATTCGATGAAAGTAATTCTGCAGTGAATTTAGTCCCGTCCTTCTTTCTTAAATTTAATTCTACCTGATAATAACTCTTTAATTTATTATTTGTACGGAAAATATGTTCTGTTTTTTCTTCAGAGTCTATTAAATCATTTCTTGAAAGTAGTAGGAACTCTTCTTTGCTGTAACCGAACAGTTCTTCAGCAGCATGGTTTACATCTGTGATCTTTTCATTTACAATTGAGAGAATGATGGCGTCCATTGAGTAGTCAAATATTGAATGGTACTTCTCTTCACTGTCCTTAAGTTCCTTCTGAGATTCTATTCTCTGGGTTATGTCCCTGCATAGTCCCATGTACAATCTTTTCCCGTCAATATCCACAATAGCAAAGCTTATTTCAACTGGAAAAATTGTTCCATCCTTTCTTTTTGGTGGCCGTAGAGGGTGTGTGGTGTGCCACGTTTTATTTTCTTCCATGCATTTTGGGCGGATTTAAGGTCGTGGTCATTTTCAATATCTATTATGTTCATTTGAAGCAGTTCTTCCCGGGTGTAACCCAGACTTTCACTGGCTTTCTTGTTTAGATCAATAATTTTTCCTTTGAAATCATGTACAAAAAGAGCATCTGAAGCATTTTCAACCAGTGCTCGAAATTTATTTTCGCTGTTTTTAAGTTCGATTTCAACTTCCTTCAACTGGCTTATGTCCATCATTATACCTGAGATCACAGCATCGTTCAACTTAGCACTCAGTAAAATGCTGACGGGGGTCCCTGTTTTGGTGGCCATTTCAACTTCGTACTGTTTTATACTTCCCTCAAACAATAATCTGTCCATCAAAACTTTTCTGTCATTTGTATCCTTGTATAGATTATTTACGTTGGTTTTAGACAGTTCTTTTACGGATCTAAACCCAAAAAATTCTGCCATTGCCTGGTTTGCAAACAAGATATTTCCTTCGAGGTTTGTTTTGTAGATGGCAACTATGGAATTATCAACCAGTTCACGGTAGCTTTCTTCGCTTTCAATTAATGCCCTGCTTAGAAGTTTGCGTTCATTTTCAGAATTTAGTGTTGTGATTGCGAAGGATATGTCCATGGCCATTTCCCTTATGAGATCCAGTTCTTCATGGGTGAAAAAGTTTATTTCAGAAGAGTAAATGTAGAGCATGGCAATCACACGGGCTTTAAGTTTTATTGGAATGACCACCATTGAATTGAAATCTCTTTGAACAGCTTCGTTGACCCAGGATTTATTCAGTTCATCCCTCACATCCTTTATGAGTATGAATTTTTTAGTTTTCATTGCCCTGTTACTGGGGCTGTTTAAATTCTTAACATTCACGTCTACAGTGTCCAAATAGCCTGATTCAGATCCTGCGTGCACAACTGGTGTTACTTTACCTGTGGTTTTATTAACAGACCCAATCCATGCCATTTTAAACTTTCCAAATTCTATGCAAACGTTACATATGATCTTATAGAAAGATTCCTGATCGTTGATCCGAACTACGGCTTGATTTATTTGGCTTAACGTGGCGTAGAGTCTGTAAAGCTTTTCAATTTTTTTTCAGATTCCTTGGGTTCTGTGATGTCCCTTAGAAAACTTTCAACACCCATGACCATGTTATTCTCATGGTAGGGCTGCGAATTCATGGACAACCAAAATGTTGTGCCATCTTTTCTTAAACCCTCAAATTCGTAGCCTTCAAGTTTGGAGTGTTTCTTCAATTGTTCAAGCATTAACTTTCGGGTATCAGGGTCACTGTAAACATTCAGAACTGAATGTCCAACCATCTCTTCTGGCGAGCTGTACCTGAACATACAGGCTGCAGATGGACTGGCCATAATAATGGTTCCATCATTGTCTGCACGAAGATAGGAATCTTGTAGATTTTCAATGATATTTCTGTACTTCTTTTCACTTTTTTTAATTTTTCATCCATGGAATGTTTGTACAATGCAAATTCCACAGTATTCTTAAGATCAAGCGGGTCGTAGGGTTTGACTAAGTAACCGTAGGGCTCAGTTTTTTTAGCTCTTTCAACTGCTTCATCATCAGAGTGTGCTGTTAAAAATATGACTGGTATGTTGAGTTCTTTAATTTTTTTAGCAGCATTTATTCCATCGAGTTCTCCCTTGAGAACTATGTCCATTAAAATAAGGTCTGGTCTGATTTTTTTGGCAGTTTCAACTGCAGTTAAACCGTTTAGCACGAAGGATGGAACATCGTAACCTAAAGATTCCAGCATTTTCTTGATGTCCAAGGCTTCAACAGTTTCATCTTCAACAATCAAAATTTTCTTCCCTGCCATAAAATCCAACCCCTATTATTTTATTGTTTTAACTTTAATAAGTTTTTTTAAAGTTTGACATGATATTAAATGATTTTATTATGATGCAGGGGTTTCATTCGATTCATGATCTATTCAAGCATAATCCATGTTTGGATCTTCATTGTGGAATAAACACTACAGATACCCTGAGGCAGTTCGTATTCTGTAAATATCTAATATTGTAACTAATAAAAGTCGAAATGTTAGTTTGATGATTATTGGATGGAATATTCAATTGGAATTTAAATATTAACAATCCAGTATCAATTAAAAAAGATAATAACAACTGTAAGTTTGAATATCCATGGTATCGCATTCACCAGGGTATTCCAACTCTAAACAGTATTTTAAGGATTGTTATTTCAATTCATCACTATATCATTGGTTTTGTTTGGAAAACCCAAATATTTTAAGGTGTTGTTGCGAATTTGTATCATTTTATGTGTTGTAGAATCTCCCATATCTTTGTGATATGGATAATTAATAGAGAACACCATTTTATCGCCAATACTAATCCCTCCAAGTATTAAAGGAACAGAATCGCTCCATGCAGGTAAAAAAATCATGCGATTAATTCGAAGATCACCATAGGTTTCGGGTATGTCAAGTCTTCCTAAATTTGAAGGGATTATACCTGGAAACATATTTTCATATTTTTCAGCAAATGAAAATGATACGTTCTTAGTATCATTTGAAAAATCTTCAAGATTCTTTGTTTTTGTGTATGCTTCAGGTAATAGTTTTTTGAAAGTCGCAAAACAAGTTAGTGCATCTATTAATGCTGGGTCAAACTCTGGAATTTCTAGACCTGAAGAATCAAGTTTTTTAACTCTTTTGTGGATCTCTTTGTTTAATACTGAAGCATTTTCCCAGAAAGATTTTTGTCCATCATAATTATATGGGAACTGGCTTGCTCCCGCACAGAAACAAAAAACATCGCCAATTTGCTTAGTTGTGTGTCTGCGGAGGTCAAAAGGTATGGATATTTGTTTTTGCTTCTTTTTAAATGGGCCAATTACATCAGTGTATGCTGCTATAACTGCTGCTGTTACTGCAGATCCCATGGTAACACCATTGGTTTTACAAGACTTCAAAAGAGTTTTTGTTTCGTGGGGTTCCAGTTCAAGGAGAACTGTGCCAAAGTCAGTTTTTTCCCAGTATGCGTTCTGAAGTGCGGCATGATCTTTAGGGGTGAAGTAATGGGGGATTTCTTCCATTTTTTATTTGCACTGTAAAGAATAATTCGCGTCATAAGTGATGAAAAGGAAATTTTTCCCTTTGGAAGGAGTTCCATAATTTCTGGAGGATTTAATACTTCCACTTCTTTTTTAGGGTCTACATAATTGGTAAGAAGATCACGGACTAAGTAAGACAGTGACATTCCATCGCAAATACTGTGGTTACATGTTATTATTAAATCAGACACATCATTTGAATGTAGTAGGGTGAACCTAATCATGGGGCCATTCTCAATATCAAAAGGTACTTTGAGTTCATTCCTAAGTTCATCAAACCACTGTGTATCCGAAACTCTGTTAACAATCCTAAAATTTGGTAGTGGAACATTCTCCGTTGAAAATTCTGCAGAGTGATCTTCCTTAAACACAATTTTTGCACCTACGAGTGGATGCATCTGCCTAACTTTGGAAATTGATTGGCGTAGGTCTTCTTGGGAAACATCACCTTCAATCCTAGTTATCATTGACACGGTGCAGTCTGGCCTCCATAAAAATGCCCTTTCTCCATTTGAAACCGTGCGAATATTATGGGAAACGCTTAAAAAATCCTTATTCGTTGATATTTTCTTCTTATTAGTTATAGACATGATTTTTGGCCTCTTTTTAGCAATATTTAATTTTTCACCTTTTTTTAGTTGATTTAAACTTTTTAAATAACAGGTTGACATTTCAATAACAGATTGTTATTCTAATAACATACTGTTATTGTTATTACACTATGTTATTAAATATATATGTTTTGATAAAATGGAGTTAATAAAAAATTTAAAAACAGATTCAAAATAAAATCCAAACCCAAGGAAAATAATTACTAACTTACTTGTATAGTAATTTATTGATAAATTGTATGAAATCCCTCTTAAAATCTTGGTATTCATTAATATCGATATTATTAAGTTCATTTTTTATAATTGGAGAAGGATTTAGCAAAGTATCCAATGTGGATAGGATTAAAATCGTTGCATAGGTGGGATCCACTTCAGAAGAAATTTTCTGGCCATGAATTTCTGTTTTAATAGCTGAGAATAATATGGCAAACATTTCTTCCTGCAATTTAATAATCTCCCTTGCATGATCCCAGCTAGGACGTTTTAAACTTGATGGATCAAATCTTCCTGATTGAAATAAATTGTAAACTTGAACATATTGGGGATATGACTGAAAAAACATTGAATAGGCAGATCCAAATGCATATATTTTTTTGAATGAGTTGCAGTCTTAACTTGGTTTTTAATTAATTTATTTAATATTTGAACCCCTCGTAAAACAATAGCCAAACATAGCTCTTCTTTATTATCAAAATATAAATAGATGGTTGCTCTGTTTAAACCAACTTCCTTGGCAATATCATTCATTGAAATATTGTCATAGCCCTTAGAGAAAAACAGTTTTTCGGCAGCATCCAATATATCATCCTTTCGTTGTTGTTTTTCCCTTGCTCTCCAGTTTGTAATTGACATTTTATTACCCTAAATTAAATTAATATATTTTATAAAATCTGATTATACATGTTTTGGGTTTAAAATATATTTAATAGTTCTCTAATAGTTCAATAAATAAATTTCATTTGGACTCTGGACAGTTTCATATCCTACAACAAGATAACTAATTGAAAGGCTCTGTTAATATTCATACACTATTTTTATGTAAGAATGCGTATTTCACATTATTATTGGACTTAAAAGAGTGATTTTAAGAGGTTTCTGATATTCTATCTCCTTTGGGTTATCTCTTTTGGGATAATTTTAGATTGGTTAAAAAATTTGCATATATTTGTACTTCAGAAAAATTGAGTATTTTTATGGAGATTAATCTGTAAATATTAAATATTATAACTAATAAAAGTCGAAATGTTAGTTTGATGTTTATTGGAGGGATAACTTTTTGGAAGGTAATGTAGTTAATTCTAAAATGGGCTGGATGGCCCTGATACTTGTTACTTTATCCTCATTTATCATAGCCCTTGATTCTACTTTTATGAACGTGGCAATATCCAACTTGGTTCTTGATCTAAACACCACGGTATCATTTATCCAGATAATAATCACTGTTTATGCACTTACCATGGCATCTTTAATGCTTCTAGGTGGTAAGATGCAGGATGTAATGGGAAGAAAAAAGCTTTCCTTTGGGGTGCTGTTATCTACGGTGTTGGAACTACAGTTGCAGCTTTAAGTGTTAATGCGCAGATGCTGCTTATTGGATGGTCCATACTGGAGGGAATAGGGGCAGCTCTCATGACCCCTGCAACTGCATCCATCATAACAGGAACCTACACTGGAAAGAACAGGGCATTTGCAATGGGCATTTGGACAGCTGTGGCAAGTGTTGGTGCAGCTGTAGGTCCGCTGTTTGGAGGTTTTTTAACCACATTTTTAAGTTGGAGATGGGGATTTGGAATTGAACTCATCATCGTCATGATCATACTCATATTTTCCAGGCACCTCAAACCATTCCCACCATCAATGGAACTTGAAGAGCTGGATAAGATCAGCATAGTACTTTCAACCATGGGAATTTTGGTTTTAGTGATTGGAATATTAACCCTGAACACAGCAGGCGGTTGGAAAACAGCAGTTATCATGATTGGGGTGGGCATAATCCTCTTAACTTTATTCTATCACAGGGAGAAAGTATTGATTATGAGGGGACTTAAACCCCTCACAGATATCAGACTGTTTAGAAATTGGAATTTTACACTTGGAAATTTAACAAGACTCATAATGCAGCTGGCACTTGCAGGTACTGTTTTTGTTTTACCAGTCTTTTTACAGGAAGTCACGGGGTTAAATGCGTTTACTACGGGACTAGCATCTTTACCATTAACCATGGGACTGTTTGTTGTTGCAATTGCTTCGTCTAGGATAACATCCAGGATAGCACCCCACAGGGTAGTTTCACTGGGATTTCTGTTGTCCCTTTTAGGCAGTTTTATACTCAGTTTCCAGTTCAACCTGAACACCACTGTATGGGATATTGTTCCTGGTTCGCTGCTTCTTGGCGTGGGGTTGGGTTTGGCATTTCCAGTCACAAGCAACATCGTACTATCTTCTGCAGAGGACAGTAAACAATCAGATGCATCTGGCATACTCTCAACATGCTCGAGTTTGGGTTCATCCATGGGAACAGCAATCATAGGGTTGGTTCTTATATTGGGTGTGATTAATGGACTCTACGCAGCTGTGGATCAAACATTTCCAAACGAATTTACCAAGGACGAGATCAAACAAAACCTAACACACTACACTGAAACATTTAAACACACGAACCTCACGGGTTTAAGGGAGAATGAAAAATCAAACGCCTATAAAATAATAAATATCACAATTTCAAAAGAGATGAAAACCACATTCGACTTCATATCCCTCATATTTCTCATAGGTTTGATATCATCCCTATTTATAAAACCATTGAAACGGAAGTAGCAAATTCAAGATAATCATACTTTTTTTTAATTTAAAGCAATTTTGGGGTTTGGTAACAATAACCCGGGATGATTTGCAGTTGAAAGTGGGATAATATGACTTATTATTGGGGAAATAAAAAAAGTTGAAGGATTGATAAGTAAATACTAATAGTATTGGGTTCAAATATTAGTTAAGAAAGCTATATTTATTTTTTATTTGGAGAAATTTTAATGGATGAAAATACTAAAAAGAAAATATTAAAATTATTATCTAAGGCAAAAAAGGAAAATCCCGAAAATCCTGCTGTATCTTGCAATGATTTGGAAGATGAACTGAATATGGACGATCATGAGCTTGATGTGTACATTCGAGATCTTGAGTACAGGGGATATATAGAATACGAGGGATCTAAAACCTATGATGGCCAGGACATTACCCTCACTGCTAAAGGGGAAAAAATTGTTAAAAATTAAGTTTAATTGATTGATTCTTGAGTTATTTGAAACTTTGTGTCCCTGGCAGATATTTCCTCAAATTTTAGGGTTGATATTCCATACTATTTTCCATCAGCACTATTTTTTTTGAATCAATTAGTTCTTCCTATGATTGGATGATTGTTGATTGAAAATTTAGTTCTGGGCTGTTTTTGTGATTGTATACTCAACATTTATATACAAGAAAACATAATGTTAATTATACTGACATGGTGTTCGATTTTATGATGTAGTGTATGATAATAATTATACAGTGTAATTCACTTTGAACTCGTGTCACTTGATGAACCAGGTTCATCTGAAATATTTTAAATCAATTAAATCTGATAAAAAGATTTTTGTGGGGTGGTAAATTTGACAAGAGCCGAGAGAAAACAGCGCGAACTGGAATTAAGACGCAACGACATTGTTGATTCCGCGGAAAAACTATTTTTTGCCAGGGGATATGAAACTGTTAACATGAACGACATAGCCCAAGAAGCAGAAATGGCCAGGGGCACCCTTTACCAGTACTTTAAAAATAAGGAAGACATATATGCCTCCATAGCATTACGCGCAGCCAACATGATAAACGAAAGATTCCAGGAACTGCTGACCCATGATATCAAGGGAATTGACAAGGTGCGTTGGGTATGCAAGTTTTACTACGATTTCTACCTGGAATATCCAGGCTACTACGATGCCTACTACCATTCTCAAATGTTCGAAATCGATGATTCAAAAACACTCAAACAACTACAGAAAATCAGAAAAACCAGTTTCAAATTGGCAGTAAATTCAATTAAAGAAGGAATAGAAGACGGCACAATGAGGGATGATATTGACCCAGTTGTCACGGCCTTGTACCTACTATCAACTTCAAACAACATAAACAACATCAGCCCAGTCACACAAATGTACCTTGACGAATATGGACTCACACACGACGATCTATTCAACCAAACACTCGACATATCAATCAGATCCATTGAAAACAGCAAAACCAGCTAACAAACAATGTGTCAGGTACAAAAACAGACTTGAATTTACAAGATAATCAGTAAACCAACCATTAAAGTAAAAAAATAATTGAGGATTAAATAAGGATTGGCAGCAAATCTCAGCTGCAGCTAATTTTTTCCTATTCATCAAATATTCCGGACTCATTTTTTTGGGGATGAAGTCCATGCAAATATTTCTATAAAAAAAATTTGGGGTAAACTAATTAAAGGGGAGTAAAATTTAAATGTTAGATATAGCTTTTAAAGATTTTAAAGCCAAAAAAGCAGGGCTGCCATGTGTATAATCGGAGTCATGGCATGTGTTTTGCTTATAGGTGTAATTAATGTGGTTATGTATGAAATGGTTTCAGGTCTCAAGGGAGATCTGGGAACAGTACATGGAAAGATGTACTTCGAACAAAATGGAACCAACTACCCACCTGCAGGAAGTGTGATAACTGAAAGCTTGGGTAACGAAGTATTAAACAAAAGCGTAGTTGACAGTCAGAAAAGTACCAACGCACTTTTCACACCATTACAGGGGAGTCAAACCGGTGACGGGGGAATGACCATGGTAGTTGGACTGACACCTGGCAGGGAAGGTGCATACATTGGAAACACAACAGTGACAGGTAAAAGTTCACTGGTGGGTGAAGCAGATAATGCCGTTATTATCGGGTCTGAAACTGCAAAAACCTACAACTCCACAGTTGGAAGCACCATAACAGTTAACAACGAATCCTTTAAGGTTGTTGGAATAATGAAAAAAGTGGGAAGTGGATGGCCATTAACCATAGACAGTTCAATGGTCATGTCACTGGCCCATGCACAGAATATTTCAGACAGGAAGGGTTTAGTATCAACTGTCATAATGGTACCATCAAATGGAAACTCCGAACAAACTGTTGAAGACACCCTCCAGAGTGCCTATCCAAAGTACGATGTTTACACAGAGAAAGACACACAAAAAACCATTGATAAACAGTTGAAGGAAGTCATGATCTTCATGAACATGGTCATAATCATGATCTTCGCAGTGTCAATGGTTCTCATCATGAACGTGATGATGATGTCTGTGAAGGAGAAAACAAAGGACATAGGTACAATGAGAGCATTAGGAACCAAAAAAGGATCTATAATGCTTTTAATAATCTATGAATCTTTGATTCTAAGTTCTATAGGAGGTATAATTGGTATACTTCTTATTTCTCCTGTGTACAGTTTACTGGGAATTCTCATGGGGGCCACGAACTTCAACTTCGTGCTTCCCACATCTGTGATTATACAGGTTGCGGTGATTGTTCTGGTCATTGGAACATTTTCAGGGTTACTCCCAGCCTACCTTGCAAACAAAATAAGCCCTATTGAGGCTTTAAGGTATGAATAAAATAAAGGAGATTGTTTAAAATGCAAAATTTGGTTAACGGTAAAGAACTCTGGAAAACCTATGATCTAGGTGGTGTGAAGGTCAACGCACTAAGGGGATTGAATATAACTGTGGATGAAGGGGAATTCGTGTCTATCATGGGTCCTTCAGGTTCTGGGAAATCAACTCTCATGAACTTAATAGGATGCTTGGATACTCCATCAGAGGGTGAGCTCACCATCGATGGCAGGGAAATATCCTCAATGAAGGAATCTGAACTCACCAAGCTTCGGGCAGAGAAGATAGGTTTTATCTTCCAAACATTCAACCTTCTACCTGCACTTAGTGTTCGTGACAATGTGGAGTTTCCAATGAGAAACATGAGTGGAGATAAAAAGTTGAATAAATCAGCTAGAAGAGCTCGTGCAGAAGAATGTTTGGAGAGTGTGGGTTTGAGTCACAGGTTGAATTACCTTCCTGCCAAACTATCTGGTGGGGAAAGACAGAGGGTGGCAATTGCACGTGCCCTTGTAAACAAACCTAAATTCATCCTGGCAGATGAACCAACAGGAAACCTTGACACAGAATCAACTGAAAACATCATGAAACTGCTCCATGATATAAATGATGGTGGCACAACCGTGATAATGGTAACCCACGACGTTGAAACCACTCAAAACACAAGGATACTTAAAATTAGAGATGGAGTAATAGAACCAAATAAAGGGGATTAAAACCCTCAAAGTTCTATCTTTTTTAGAGATGAACATTTTTTCTTGATTACGTGAGCACTACATGCATTTTTATATCCTTTTTTTGGATCAATAATTTTAGTTTTCATACATTTTTTATCCATAAATGAAATATTGTTCTCTTTATGTGAAATAAAATTCTTAAATAGCACAATATATATATAGTTGGTTTAACGATACAATAAAATAAATTCAAAAACTCATTTAAAAAACACCAAAATGGGGAGAACTTTGTTAGAAACATCAAAGATCGGTTTAAAATAAACCTATTTAAAATCACGACTAGTAAACCTTGAAATACAATAATCACGCCAGTATCCATGAAACTATATACTCGAATTGTTTTGGCCCATATTCTCACATCACACCGTTAATTCACTAAATACATCAGTTATTTTAACTAAAAATATTACCATGGTCACGATATTTGGATCAGGTAACTAGCGACACTAAAAAAGAATTAAATTTCATTAGTTTCCTAAAACATGCCCGTGACTTTGATGATATTTAAAAAAAACATTTTAAGAGGTTGTAATTCTAATGTCAGTAGGAATTATAGATATTGGCTCAAATTCAGTTAAATTGAATGTTTATCGAAGCAACGCAGATACTGTGCACATAATATTTTCAAGAAAAGAAAGTTTAGGCCTGGTATTTTACGTTAAAAATGGAATTTTAATGGATGAAGGAATAGATAAGCTTTTAGATATGCTAAAAAGCTTAAAAACCGACCTGGACTATCTGAAAATAGACAATTACAGATTCTTTGCAACAGCATCCCTTAGAAACATCAAAAACAGCGCCCAAGTCATTCAAATTGTTAAGGATGAGGTAAAAATAGATATAGATCTCTTATCAAGCAGCGAAGAAGGTGAACTGAGCTTTTTAGGATCACTGTCCACCATAAAAGAGGATGAAGGAATTTTAATAGATGTTGGAGGCGGCAGTGTCGAGGTTGTACCCTACAAAAACAGGGAAATAACCCAAAAATACAGCATACCTGTGGGTTCACTTAAAATGTACAACAGCTACGTATCAAATCTCATACCAACTGAAATTGAATGTTACAAAATAGAAAAAAGAGTATTCTCTGAACTAATAAAACAGGGCGTTAAAAATGATGAAAAAAAGCAATTTTTATGCACAGTAGGTGGCAGTGTCCGTGCCATAGAACAGTTAATGGTTGATCTCAAAATAAAATCTAAAGATGAAGAATTTATAGATATTAAACAGTTTATGGAGTTAAAAAATCAACTCCATGGAAACAACAAGGAAACCTACAACAAGATACTGCATGTTAAACCATCAAGGATCCATTTACTGGTACCCACCTTGATGATAGTTCTTGCAATTGCATCCTACTTCGGCTGTGAAAAAGTACAGGTAAGTAAGTTCAGTGTAAGGGAAGGTTACTTGCACAAAAAATATTAAACAGGTGCCCAAATGTCACGATGGGATTATAGCTACACACAAAATCGGGAATTATCATGGTTAAAATTCAATAAACGAGTCTTAGAAGAAGCAGAGGATCTATTCGTTCCCCTACTTGAACGTTTAAAATTCATATCCATATTCACAAGCAACTTGGATGAATTTTACATGGTTCGCTGTGGAAGTCTCTTTGATTTGTCAATTATAGATGATAATTATTTGGACAACAAAACAGGTTTAAATGCTCATGATCAGCTAGACACAATTTACGACCGAACCGAAGATTTATACAAAAATCGTGACGATGTATTTGACTCGTTAAATCAGCTCTTAAAGGATGAAGGAATTGTAGATCTGGAATTTACAGACCTCACAGATGATGAGATGAAATTTGTAAACAAGTACTTCTTCGACTTCATATTCCCTGTACTCTCACCCCAAGTTATCGATGTTCAACACCCATTTCCACACATGTTAAACAAATCATTAAACGTGATGCTACTCCTTAAAAATCAGTCTGAAACACTCTACGGACTCATACCCATACCAACATCACTGCCTAAGCTTGTTTACATGCCTGAAAATAAAAATCGTTTCATTTTACTTGAAAAAATAATCTACGAATATGCCGGCGAAGTGTTTTCAAATTACAAGGTGAAATTCAAGACAGTGGTATCTGTGACTAGAAACGCAGACATAGTTCTTTCAAACTCCACCCTGGACGATGATGAAGATTACCGGGGTTACATGAAGAAAATTTTAAAGAAAAGAATCCGTTTAGCCCCCATCAGACTGGAATTTTATAAATATTCAGATTCTAAGTTGACCAAATTTCTCTGTGAAAAATTAAATATCCAGAAAAATCAGGCTTTTGTCTCAAACACACCCCTTGAAATGAGCTACGTCTTCGATCTCTACAACCATGTTAAAGAGGTTAACGAGTACATATTCAACAAACTCTCCTTCAAACCATTTAACCCAAAAATACCAGACACTGTGAAGGACGGATCCATCATTTCACAGCTGAAAAAGAAGGATTTCCTGTTCAACTACCCCTACGATTCAATAGAACCATTTTTAAGACTGCTTAAAGAGGCAGCCAACGATGAAAATGTTATATCAGTTAAGATAACCATCTACAGACTTGCCAGATCCTCAAGTTTTATCAAGTACCTGCTTGAGGCCTGTGAAAATGGTAAGGATGTGACTGTGATAATAGAACTCAGGGCCAGATTTGATGAGGCAAACAACATCCACTACGCAGGCCTGCTTCAAGAGGCAGGATGCACAGTTCTCTACGGCTTTGAAGACTACAAACTTCATTCAAAGATATGCCTCATAACCCGTAGGGACAGAAACAAAATACAGTACATAACCCAGCTTGGAACAGGCAACTACAACGAAAAAACAGTGAAACTCTACACAGACATGAACTTCATAACAACAGACAAGGCAATTGGAGAAGATGCAATGCTGTTTTTCAAGAACATGGCAATTTCCAACATAAACGGCGACTACGAAAAACTTTTAGTTGCACCCTGTGGATTGAAGAAGAAATTTATCGAGAAGATCGAGGCTGAAATTGAAAAGGTTCAAAACCAAAAACCCGCTGCCATAACCATGAAAATGAACTCCCTAACAGACAGGGAACTTATAGACATGCTACAGAAAGCATCAGAAGCAGGTGTTAAGGTAAAACTAATAATTCGTGGAATATGCTGCATAATTCCAGGGTTACCCGGCAAAACAGATAATATTGAAATCATAAGTATTGTGGGCAGGTTTTTGGAACATTCCAGGATATACTGCTTTGGAACAGGTGATGATCTCGAGATCTACCTTTCAAGTGCTGATCTCATGACACGAAACACCGAAAAAAGGGTTGAAATTGCATTTCCAATAGAAAAATCCGTCCTAAAAAAGAGGATCATGAGCATATTAAACATCATGCTAAACGACAACCTCAAGGCCCGAAGGATCAACGACAAGGGAGATTATGAAAAGATCATAAGGGGTGTGGATATCATAGACTCCCAGAACTACTTCATGCACGACGACTTCAGGATCATAGAAGAAGAAACAGAGGACATATCCTTCTTTTCAAGACTCAAACACTTGTTTAAATGAACATATTTTTAAAAAAGTTAAATCCATATAATATATGTGGATTAGATTTTTTTATTGTGGTTGGGGTAGATCTTGGGTGTACTTGGCTGTGAGATCGGTGATGTTCATTTTACCATCCCTCATATCATGGGTTATGTTGTTCAATTTATCAACGAGTTCACCAAATTTTTCATCGGTCCCATGATCAATTAAATATGTTTGTCCTTCAATGGTTGTATCCAGCACACTCACGGCTTTTAACATTTCATGGATATTGACATCCCCACATTCCCCAGCACGGATCCTTTCGACTAAATCCTTATTTAACTCTCTTAATTCATTTTTTGTGGCGATATAAACCATCTCCTATTTTTTTTGATCAACAATTGAAATCCAATTAAAAAAAATATTTTAGTAGGTTTAAAAAGAAATCTATTAAAATATAAAAATCGAGGCAGTATGAATTAAATCCTCAAATTTTGAAATGAAATCTTTAAAATATTTAGGAAGATATACGTTTTTGAACTAAAATCAAATTTCAAAATTAATTAAACCCATCTTCATTAATAGTATTTGTCAGTACAAGTTAATATACTAAATTCTTTTTTATAAAAATCAACTGATGAAAGTTCCATTATAAAATCCTAGTAACTATTAGTTATGTTTCAGTGAAAATGAATTATTTTAGTTTTATTTTGGATGATCAACATTTAAATCTTGAATAATTACCTATTTGATTCATTTTCCCCATATTCTTATTTTGATGGATTTAAAATAGTTAATATTATAACTAATTGTGAATTAACATAGAATAGTAAGTTTTGGAATGTATTTTTGTGGACTGTTACAAATTTACAAACTAAACAACTGTAGTTTTTATGCAGGAATACCCGAGCGGTCAAAGGGGGTGGACTCAAGATCCTCTGGCGTAGGCCTACAAGGGTTCGAATCCCTTTTCCTGCACTCACTTTTTTCTTATTTTAAATCTAAATTATTTCCTTAAAAATAGAGTCATCAACATTCATTGGTTTGTATTCTCAAATTTTTTTAAACTCATTTTCTCAAGACCTTCGGATCTGCATAAAACATTAATAATATTAATTACAAATAAAGTATTAACACTATTTTTGGAGGTGGGAAAGCCTATACAAAAACAATCTACAATTTCTGAAATACTTAGACTGACTTGGTAAATAGTTTCCAAGTACAAAACAAATGTTTGTTTAATAAAATAAACGGATATAACTAGGTTGTGATAAAATGAGGATGATTAACACTAAGGTTGGTTATGCAACGTTCCTGTTGGTTTTAACATGTGCATTGACACTGGGATACTGTGGATCCCAAGTATCAGCAGTGGTTTCTGGAAACAGTATCCAAGCTACGGATCTGACTGTGAACAACATTCATGGATCAAATGGACACTACACATTTCTAAAGGCATATCTGTCGGATGAACATGGAAAAGCAGTGTCAAATAAATGCATAACCTTCAAAGTAGACGGAGATCCCCATGATTACGTTGCAATCACAAGCCCAAATGGCCATGCACTACTATACTACTACATACCACAAAATCCAGGCACATACAGCATCAAAACAGAATTTAAAGGTGATGAAACCTTTGCTCCCAGTGTAAGTACAGGAGTGTTGACAGTTGTTTAAATTCTTTTTATTTTAATTTTTTAGAATTTGTGATTTTTTATCAAATTTTGTTCATATATTTAGATCTATTTATATATTATAACTTTTAAATTATAAAGTAACAATTTTAAATGGGAGGTTAAACAGAAATGAAGACGAAATTATTACCATTAGTTTTCATGGTTGTGTTTGCATTTTCTCTGGCACAACCAATATTTGCTTCAAATCCACAGCTTGAAGACACTAAAATAACAACTAAGAATGGTGAGCCACTAACAGATATGACTGTTAATGCTGGGACTGAAATAGAATTGCAGGCTAGGTTGTACTGGTACACAGTTGACTCATCAAAGGCTGAGTGGATACCCCAAATATGCCGTTATCTAGAATTTAATGTCTACCAAGCCAAACCCGATGGAACCAACGGAGACCTTATTTGGAGTGACACTGCAATGACCAATTTCTTCACAGCCAATGCAAATCCAGATACGTTCACATTAAACGAGAAGGGCACCTACAACTTGGTTGTGAAGTACGAGGGAAAACTAAAACATTGTGAAGCAAAGTCTAAAATCTTAGTTGTTTAAATAAAATTTTTTTTAGACCCCTTTAAGAGGAGGTAAATTTAATGAAGATGAGGATATTGCCTTTAATTTTTATCATAATATTTTCTTTGGCTCAACCAATATTTGCGGCTCAACCACAGTTTGAAGATACCAAAATACTAGGTGCTGACGGCCAGCCATTGAAAGATATAACTGTTAAGTCAGGAGATTCAATAAAATTACAGGCTAGATTGTACTGGTACTGGCACACAGTATTTGATTTAAACAAGTTAGAATGGATCCCTCAAATATGTCAATACTTGGATTTCAGTGTCTATAAATTAAATGCTGATGGAACCAATAGAAACCTTGTTTGGAGTGATAAAGTGATGACCAATTTTGTCACATACAACGCCAATCCATATGAGTTCAAATTAACTGAGAAAGGCACCTACAAATTGGTTGTAAAATATAATGGAAAACTAAGCCCTTGTGAAGCAAGTTCTAAAATCCATGTTGTTTAAATATTTTTTCTTCTCTTTTATAATACAGGACCAATTTAAAAAGGTAGGTTGAAGTGAAACTGAAATTCTTAATTTTAATTTTTTTGGTACTGGTTTCTGTACATACAACGCCAATCCAGACAAATTCAATTTAACTGAAAAGGCAGTTACAATCTGATTGTAACATATGATGGTAAAATGAATCATTATAGGGCTAGATCCAAAATTTCAGTCATTTAAGATTAATACCCTGGAATAACTTAACCATACATCATTTCTTTTATTTTCAAGTTTTTCAAAAAATTTTCGATTTTATTCAGCGATGGCTATTACTTATGGGTCTACTACCACTCTTTCACCACATTCCACCGCTACGAAGTAGTTTAGGTAGTAGTACTACTTGGGTCCTGTGTTATATGTTCAGTCTGTAAATGAATAGATAATTAAAGTTGCAGATGCAGGTAGAATTGGTTGATATAAAAAATGGATCATTTATATTTACTGTTTTGCAGTGAACAGATTTACAATCATTATAAAACATTTATAGCCTCCGCTAATGTAGGTTTTAATTTCTGTAATCAAAAGTTAAATAAAAAAAGACTTAATATTCATGTCTTAATCCATCTAAATTCATTTATCTGCATCTTATTTAACATAAAATATATTGCCTTAGAATTATATAAATTTAGTTTGATATGGAATATATTATTTTATCAGGAATTCAATATTATGCTCCATAAAAATTACTATAAGGTGTTTTCACATCTTTTTTAAATTATAAACCCCTTGTGGATTTTTTTAAGAGTATACTTTGTTTTCTACATTTTATTACAGAATGTGACTCATAATATGTTCCATACCAAACTAAACATAAAAGGAGGTGAAAAAATTATCAAACAAAAAATTGGAAAAATAGAAAAAATTAACCTAAGTAAAGGAAGTAATGCTAAAATTTTATTTCCATTACTGGTTTTAAGTTTAATGTTAGTGTTTTCATTTGCAGTAAACGATGTATCAGCTGCTAATGGAACATCTACTAATACAATAGGTCAAACAAACCCTGTATCGTCATCGATTAATGGAAAAACTACAGATTTACAATCTCAATCTACATCTGAAACTACTAAAAAGGCCAGTAATACTAATAAAAAGACTGCTAATTTAAATTCACAGGGTATTGGGACTGTGAATATATCAAACTTAAACTATAATATGGGAATAAATCTTACAACCAGCGACATATCACCTAATGTAGGTCAACAATACTACTACACTGTAATAGTGACCAATAATGGTCCTGACAACGCAACTGGTGTACAAGTGAAAAGCGGAATGCCTTATGGTATAAAATTTAACAGCTATTCAACAAGTCAGGGTACCTATGACAACCCTACTGGAAAATGGAACATAGGCTATCTTGCCAGTGGTGCCAGTGCAGTTTTACAACTGTTTGTAACTCCTACTAATAGAGTTAATGGTACTGTTGTAACTAAAACTGCTACGTTAGTAAACACTAAAGAAACTGTTAATACAACCGTATCTATACCTGGATCTCCAGTATCTGATGTTGCATTATCCCTAACTGCAAGCAATCTCACTCCCAAAGTGGGTCAACAGTTCTATTACACCCTAATTGCAACAAACAACGGTCCAGATCTTGCATCCAATGTACAGGTAACTAGCTGGATACCTACAGGTTTAACTATTAACAGTGTCACAGTAACAGAAGGTTCCTTCAGCACTCTCCCCCAATATGGAGGGTGTTAATATTACCAAGTGGTGCAAGTGCAATAGTACAAGTGTTTGTAACTCCTAAAGCTTCTCTAGCCGGAACAACAATAACATACAAGGCATCTAACATTATACACACAGTCACAGCAACCATAGTTGTACCTAAAATTGTCACATCTAATGTTTCATTAACCCAAACTGCAAACAATCTCGTACCTAAAGTTGGTCAAAAGTTTAATTACATAGTAATTGCAACAAATAATGGCCCCGGTAACGCTTCGCGAGTGCATATAACTGATAAGATACCTGCCGGTTTGATGTTTAACAGTTACAAAGCAACACAAGGTACTTACAACAGTGTCACAGGAATATGGAATGTTGGAACACTAACAAATGGTACCACTGCAGTATTGCAATTGTTTGTAACTCCTAAAATTTCTCTAGCTGGAACAGTAGTAACAAATACTGCAACCAGTATTGGACAAATTGTCGCAACAACTGTAGTTGTACCTAAAAATATAGTGTCTAATGTTACAGTATCCATAACTTCAAGCAATCTCGCACCTAAAGTTGGTCAAGAGTTCCATTATACAATAACCATAACAAACAAAGGTTTAGATACAGTTTCAGCAGGTAGTGTAAAAGATATACTACCTAATGGTTTAACATTCAACAGTTACACATCAACAAGACCAGTTTATTACGAGAGTGCCGCAGGAATATGGGATCTTGGATCATTAGCAAGTGGTGAAAGTCAAGTATTACAACTGTTTGTAACTCCTACAGCATCTCTAGCCGGAACAATAGTAACAAATGCTGCAACCCACACTGGACAGTTTGTCGTAGCAACCATATTTGTACCTAAAATTACAGTGACTAACGTTACATTAACCCAAACTGCAAGCAATCTCACACCAAAAGTTGGTCAAAATTTCTACTATACTATAACTGCAACAAATACTGGTCCAGATACTGCTACAGGAGTACAAGTATTGGATAAATCACCTGCAGGTTTAATCTATAAAACCTACCACGCAACACAAGGCACCTACAATAGTATTACAGGAATATGGGACCTTGGGACACTAACAAATGGTGCTACTGCAACGTTATACATATTAGTAACCCCAACTTCATTTACAGCTGGTAAAAATGTGACTAACACGGCAAAATTAACAGAATCCAGTGAATACAACACTACTAACTACCCATCCGCAACAAGTACTGTAAATGTAAAATCACAAAAACATGCTAAAAAATATTCTCATTCGGCAGTTGCAACACCATGAGCAACCATAGCAAAACTATAATAGGTTAAACTAAATAAAAAACCCTTTCCCCATTTATTTTTTGAACAAAAAGAAATTTAAACACTAATTATCATTCATGTTGCCATTATTGCAGTTTTTTGTTCCTCTCTTTAGCTCTAATCTCCATACTCACAGCATCCACAATTTCCATCATATGTTTTTCCTTCATCCATGGTGTGATCCTGGGTTTTAACAGTATCTTGGTGTCGCACCGCTTCATATCGGTGGTGTAGTTGTTTCCAACCATTTTCTTGTACTTATCATCCAGTGTGGACACGTAATGATGGGACAGGTTTAAGATGTTGTTTTCATCGAAAAGATCCTTAACTTCGTCTGTGATATTATTTAATACTGCATTTGCCAGGTTAAAATCGTTTATATCAAGGGATAATGGTTTTTTAACAGTTCCGGATCTGAGCTGGATCTGGTAGAGTCCATCCAAGTATTCCTTTATATCTCCGTGCCATTTATGAAACTCCCTGGTTGGGAATGTGAGAACATCGTTGTTTCTTAGGAATAGTTGTGGTTGGTAGAGTAGTATTTGTTTTTGATCGAGTATACCGTAACTGTAACGCATAAAATTAACATCCCACTAAAAATATGGAGGTTTTATATGGGAAGCATGTCCTTTGCTGAAACCTTCCCTTTAGATGCTGCAACTTCCCCACTAAAACTTCCAACCGAACTCTCTAGGAATGCATCAAGGTAGCACTGTAAGGGTTCATTCCTTAACAGGGCATCCATGTTTTTGTCAATGATGTAAACCCGTTCCATAACTTTTGGCCAGTAACCCATCAACTTCCAGGTTTCAGATTCATCGAGGTAGAGATGGATCTGGTTAACATGGTGGATCTGCTCCATCATGGACCTGTAAATACGATTGAATTCATCCCTTTTAAACACAACAACCTCTTCACGCTCCCTGAAAATTTCAGGATTGTTAAGTTCAGCTATCTTTCCCCTGGTCACTCCCTCACTCACTCTCATTGTAAATTTCACCTTCCCCACTCTTTAGATAAAAGTACATTATAGTATTCAAAGGTCATGGAAATTGAGGTAGAGAGCATATGAGAAGTAATACAACCTTGAAAAGGTATATTACCGATGCACAATAAAGTAAATCCCATATGGGGACTAAAAAATTCGTGCTCTTAGACATTGATTACATCACACAGAAGGGTGCAGCAGTCATAAGACTATTCGGCAGACAGATCAATGAAAACAACAGAACAATAACAGCACACCACAAAACATTCAAACCATACATATACATCCACACAGACAACATAATCCTTTGTAAAAAAGAACTAAGCACACTAAACCTTTCAAATATTGAAACAGTAACAAAAGAGGACAACGGAAAAACCAGGGACTTCTTAAAGCTCACACTGAAACATCCCCACGACATCCACAAATTAAAAAAGGAACTAAAAAACCTCAAATCTGTGAAGGAAATACGGGAATACGACATACCATTTTACAGAAGATACCTAGTTGACAAGGGACTCAACCCCTGAACATTGTGGAAGTTCATGGTAAAACCATGAAAACCTTGGACAATGGAAGGTGCATCTTCGAAATACAAGAAGAACCCACAGATATGGGCTCGTATCCAGAGAAACTCAAACTACTCAGCTTCAACATCGAAGCAGCCACAGCCCATGGAACACCCAATGTTGAGAAAGATCCCATCATCATGATAAACTTCTCAAGTAACCACGGACTTCAAAGGATCATCACAACCCAAACATCATCCCAAAAATTTGTGGAAACAGTCTCCACAGAGGAAGAACTCATCCAGAGCTTTATAGAAACAGTTCATACTGAAGACCCAGATATCCTTTTAGGCTACAACTCAGACAGGTACGACTTCCCATACTTAACAGGCAGGGCAGAAAAGCTCAAAGTACCACTCAAACTTGGAGTGGATGGATCCAAACTTAAGATCCGAAACAACGGACGAAGAAATGCTGCAACCATCAGGGGAAGGGTGCACATAGACCTCTACTCAAACCTTAGAAGACACCTACCCCTTGAACACCACACCCTTAAAAGGGTGTACAAAGAACTTTTCGGAGCAGATAAAGAGGACATTCCAGACCACGAAGTTTACACAAGCTTCCATGAAGGGGGTAAACGGTTGGAAACCCTATTTAAATATGCCCTGGCAGATGTTGAGGCAGTCACAAAAATTGGTGAAAAGATGCTGCCACTTAGCATAGAACTCACCAGAATAGTTGGCCAACCACTCTTTGATGTTTCACGCATGGGAAGTGGAAAACAGGTAGAATGGTACCTCATAAGAAAGGCCCACCAATCTGGAAAAATAGCCCCAAACAAGTTTGGAAACTACCTAAGGGATGTGGTTGGAGGCTACGTAGAAGAACCAGTACAGGGCCTTCAAAAAAACATCCACTACTTCGATTTTAGAAGCCTATACCCCAGCATAATCGTGGCAAAAAACATCTCACCAGACACACTCACAAAAAATCCAAACTCACATGTAACACCAGAATTCGGTTACAAATTTAAAAAAACTCCACAGGGATTCATTCCATCTGTAGTTGTAGAACTCCTTGAAAACAGGAGAAAAGTTAAAAAGATCATGGCCCAAACCACAGACCCAAGGGAACTCCAAATACTAAACTTCAGACAAGAAGCATTTAAAAGACTCACCAACACCATATACGGACTTTACAACCACAGCACATTTAGATGGTACAGTATCGAATGTTCAGAGGCTATAACAGCATGGGGGAGAGACTTCCTCCAAAAAACCATGGAAAAATCCAGGGAACACGGTTTCAAACCATTATACGCAGATACTGATGGATTCTATGCAGTGCTTGAAGAAGAAAAAGAATAAAAATTTTAAAATACTAAGTTCAGTTCGATTGGGCAGTGATCTGATCCTGTTATGTCCTTCCTTATTTTAGCATCCTTCACATTACCCTTCAAATTTTCAGAAACAAAGAAGTAGTCTAAACGCATTCCAATATTATTTTCCCTGCATTTATGTCCATAACTCCACCAACTATAATTTTCAGGGTCGCTGTTAAACTCTCGGAATGAATCAACAAATCCCAGATCAACCAGTCTGTTTAAAAATGCCCGTTCTTCAGGGAGAAATCCTGCAGATCTACAGGCTATCTTTGGGTTTGGAAGATCATTTTCTTGATGTGCAATGTTGAAATCTCCACAGATCACCACATTCTCATCAGATTCCTCTTCCATTGTATTTAAGAATCGTTCATAAAACTGAAACTTGGTTTCCAGCCCATCATCGGATCCTGCACCACTTGGAAAGTAAATGTTGTACAGTTTAAATTCTTTAAACTTGGCCATTAAAACACGACCAGCTTCATCTGAACCTTTAAATCCATTCAATACTTGGACTGGTTTGTTTTTTGTGAACAATGCCACCCCTGCAAAACCTGGCTTGCTGTACTGGTTAAGATGTAACTCATAATTTTCAAGGTTCTTTAGGGATTCTGGAAAAGTTTCATGACTTGATTTGACTTCTTGGATACATATTATATCTGCATTTTCATCAAAAACCTGTTTTAAATAACCGCCATTTTGACGAGCCCTAATACCGTTTACATTCCATGATAATAGTTTCATTTTAAGATATAACTCCTATTTTTCTTTAAAAATTAATGATTTATTTATGGGAACTTTATCCTTCATGTAGTCCTAAAAAAATAAAATATTTTTATCTAAAAATCCCCCGTTTATAAGAATTTGAAACTGTTTATTATCTGATTAAAGCTTAAACTATCTTGATCATACTGGTTTGCAGTATCTGCACCTACCAATGCATAGTACTGTGAACCAGGGGATTTTTCCACCAGCACCATCCTTTGGATGATCAGTTTCCCATTACCTGATTTACCTTGGTAAGTTGTTTCATGTGCAGGTAAACCATCAACCACTATATTTCTTTCTGATTGGATTGAAAAACCATTAGAAGTCATCTGACTTTCAGAACTTGAAACATATTCCGATAAACTATCGTATCCATATTTAGATTCATCGTAAACACTAAAAGATGGATAGTGTGGAAGACCGACTATCGCCATAATATTACTTGTATTGGGTAAAACATCCCAATTTGAAGGATACTGGAAGTAGATAACTCCATTACTGAATGTTTTGGGCCCAACATTATCACTGGTTTTAACAGTATTGGCCTGGCTTGTTGATTGATTAACTGAACTAACTGTAGATCCTGGAACTGTAGCTACTTTATTAAGCTGTAATAAGGTACCAGCAGCTATTCCCAACGCTGCAACCAGTAAAATACATACAGCTATCAAGATCTTGGTGGATTGTTTCATACCTTCATGAGAAGGTTGTCTAGAACCACCATTTTTTAATGGGTTGAGGTTTGATCCACAGTATTCACAGAAATCTGCATCTGAATCATTTTCTTGTCCGCATCTTTGACACTTGACCATTTTACAACATCCTACTGGTTATTTTTAGTTAAACTGGTCTTTAATTAAAACACCAAGTGCACCGCCGATGCCCCCTGAAACTAGGATAAGCACCAATGAAGCAATGAGTTCCACAAGGTTTAAAATCATATTCAAAACATCTCCACCTGAAGCAGAGCTTGTTGAGTTTAAAGATGATACTGCTCCCGATGTTCCTGATCCCAGCAAACTGCCTGCCGGTCCAAATACACTGGCCAATGTTGAAGCCACTCCCATGAATGCTAAAAATATGAATGCAGCAATGATACCTGCCAGTACCAGAACAACTAAACTTAAAAAACCTCCATTTATATAGCCATCATCAACAGTTTTAGAACCCAAAATCCCTGGAAGGATTGATCCAACAAAAACCGAGACAACCAAGACAAACAAGATATAAACTGCAGCTGGAACAGCTTTAGATGTAACTAAACCACTAAACAAAACGCTTGCAATAAATAGAACAATTATAAAAACAATTAAACCCATGGTAACTGCTAAGAAATTTAGCCGGGCATTCATACGGACAATTAAATTTTCTTTATCCTTTAAAGCTGCACCGCATGATTTACAGTAGACTGCAGTTTCATTATTTTCCCTACCGCATTTATCACATTTCACAATTAAAACCCCCCAAAAAATATATTGTTAATTAAAATTTAGATTTAATATTACAACCATATATAATCATAGACTTGACTGTTACAACTTATAATCAAGAGACAGGATTAGAATCTAAATTATCCACTGTCATTCAATTAAAAAAAAGATTTAAGACTCCATATATTAAAATCTTAAAATTTTCCATGGTTTAAATCTTCCTTAGATTTTCACGCACCGTTGATCTGGCCATGCCACCAATTTCACCATCTTCAACTTCAAGACTTTTAAAGAATGAAGCATGGATGAGTTCATTATTGAAGACCAGTGCAGAGCCTATGTAGAGATCACTTGCAAATCTGTGATCAAAACCATATCCAACTGACTCATTTTTAGATTCATCACAACACGAGATGCCTTCAATGAATTTATGGGCAGCTTCAAGGTTTATGTTCGTGGATGTTTTCTTATTGTCTTGGAGCATGGAATCCATGGCGTAGCTTTCAACAAGTTTTTTGTGAAGAACTTTGTAGGCTGATTTATTTGAGATGATGTCCAATCCCACTATTTCACTGTTAACAAAGACTAAAAGTCCGGTCTGGCCTTCAACCACTTTAAAGGTTTCCAAGTAATCCGTCAGATCATCCTGGAATTCATCGTAGATATCAGTCATGGCGCTGGTGGGGAATGTAGATCTGTTTTCATTTCGATTTCATGAATAGCGTCCCAAAGTTCGCCCTGGTCTGAGAAGTGCTGACCATACTCTTCAACTGATTTCTTCACAGAGGCAGATTTCAAATTTCTGAGCTTGGAATGTGCAAGTCTGCTTGAATCCTGGAATTTGCGGGATTTATAACTCCATCTTCCCTGTTCAACACAGCTCACTGGAATAACTGTTAAAGATCTTTCCTTTAAAAGTATGGTGGTGTTTACAATTCTGTTTTGTTTTGCACCTACCAGTTCCTCCCCATCAAGAATAAGTACCGGAACATCGGCACTGTTATGAACCTTCAACTCAGAAACAGTTCCCATTTCATTCATTTCAGATATCTCCACCAGATCAGCCTTCAAAGCATTTGTTAACGTCATGTAATGAAGTCCAGATTCATGGTTGGTAAAAACAGGTAAAACAGCCATGGATCCCTGGTGTTTGAGCTCTCCAAACTCAAGTCCCTTAAAATATTCTGTTAAATCAGCATTCATAAACAAATCACACCCTTAATTCTTTAGTTTGAATCCAAATTTTTTCGGGAACCTCATCCCAATAAAATAAATTATCCATGCAACAGTATTAAAAAAATTGAAATTGTAGACTCTCTTTTTTTACTTCGTCATGTTAACTGTTGCATGGTATATTGCGTCTGATGTGTCTCCACCACTAAACACAGAATCAAATATGTAAACATCCACCTTTGCAGGTGTACCTTTATCATAGAGTGAATCCATACCATTTACCTTGTAAACCTGGCCTGCAGTTACGTTGTTGATGTTCCATACCAGTGGAGATTTTTCAATGATGGCACCACTTGAATCGTACCATACAGTTGCCATTTCAAGGTAGCCTATATCTTTGTTTGGCACCACAACTGCATTGATATCGTAGCCTCCGTAGCCTGATGATTTAACTGTCAGGTTTGTGACGTTTATTTTTGGCTGGTCTGATGTACTGTTACCACTGCTTGTACATCCACTCACACCCACCACAGCTAAAACAATTAACACTCCCAATACTAAACTAATGTTTTTTAAACCCCATTTCATCTCAATTCACCCCTAAACATGTTTATTATCAATAAAAAAATCTTATTTTCTTAAAACTGCCAATAAACCAGCTAAACCTAAGAGCACTGCACCTAAGACACCAAATAATGATATGCTGATTAAAAGCCACACTGCACTTATAATTAGAATGATTCCTCCCCATTTGGGATTCTGCAGCACGTAGGCAGATCCTATTAAACCTACGATGGATGCAATAACTGCACTTACACCTAGACTTGCAACACTGGGTGCAAAAGCCGAGAACATAAGGGCAAAAACTCCTCCTAAAAGTCCGAAAATGCCTCCGAGTATTCCCAGCACGAGTTCAATTGTTCTGGAAGTTTTTTTAGATTCCACAGTTTTAGTAGATTCACCACACTTTTTACAGAACGTTGCACTATCTGCATTTTCTGTTCCACACTTTTCACAATATGTCATTAAAACACCTCAATATAATATTAATTTATTATATATTTAAATGTTTACTATTTACATAAAATAGAAAAGATTAAATTGTACATGTTTAATATGGAATTATAAATAAGGGATATATCAAAAATGGATCTGCCCCATATTCTGAAATTCAAATTATAAGTGGTGATTTAAATTTTTGTAAGCAGAAATTTTGACAATTTAATCAAATTTATACTGGACTCATACGAACTAGATCCAAGTTTCAGAGTTGTTATACTGGATGAAAATGAATCTAAGATATTTTTTGATGAAAAAATTCATTTCAACAACTATCAAGACGAATATTTAGGAGCAGTCAATGAATTTAAGGAACATGAAACTGAACCAGATTCATTTATAGCATGCTGCATTCCATGCAATGCCAACAAAACTAATATCAAACAGATCAAGGAAGAATTAGATCAAAGAAGCTTGGAAACATTTAGTTCATGTACAAAATTCATCCAAAGACTATTCCAATCCTATGATACTAAACATTTGATTCTAATAAATGATGAAACCTTTTCAGACCTCTTAAGTGTTAAAAGGCCTAATATCTTAGCCCACGAAGCATTTCACATAGTAGAATATGAAAAATACGACCAAACACATACAGGTGAAGAAGTTGATGAATATGCAAAAAAACTCTCCGAACTATACTTCCTATCATTAAATGATGATCAGATAGAAAGAGAATATAATAAGATCTGTTCCAAAAGGGATGGAAGAGGAAAATATGGTAGATTAAGGATGATAACAAAATTTGGATAAGAATTATTGATTTATTTGGAATATATGAACTTAGACATTCGATTATTAAATATTTTATTATCTTATAATGTCTTGATAATTATCTGTTATGAAGTTCAAGGTTTTTATTAGAATTTCTCAAATTTTATAAAAAAAATATAAAAAACAATTTTTTTAATAAAATATTATTATTACCATGTGACTTTCAACAGTATAGAAAGTGCAATAAACAGTATAAGGTTGTTTATTGCTAGGAGCACGCCTTCACCACGGCCGAATCCGCCGTGGAACAATATACTTAATGTTAGAAATAGGCTCTGTAACAATAGGAATGCTGCGAAGAATATTAGTCCTAAATTAAATTTGGATCTTATCTCCTTGTAGTTCTGCCAGTAAATATAAAATAAATTTGCTAAAAGGATAATGTTTCCAATGCCTATTATTGCTGCTATATAAAATGACCATAATTCTGTTGTAATATCGACTGCCATTGTTTTACCCCTATAATTTTGAATTAAGTTAATAATAACCTATTATTTAACCACTTCAGCCCAGATTTCCTGAAATGTATCATAATTTTCAATCATTTTAGTAGTTAAAAAGTACATAGTACCATATTTTTCTCCAGACGGTGTTACTATTTCATTTTCTTCTAAAACATCAATATGATATTTTATAGTTTTATAATCAACTTCAAGTATCTCTGCTAGCTGATTAATATTATAAGGCCTTTCATTCAAGAAATTTATTATTTTTGCCCTATTTGCACCACCTCTGGTGCCTGCTATTAAATACCACAGCATCCTTCTCATGATAACCCAACAACTGTTCATATTTTTTTGTTCTTCTATGGTAATGAGTTATATTAAGTCATTTGATTTCTAATTTGCTATGATGGGTGTCATGATAACTAAATTTTTAAAATTATATGTTTTTAAATCTTAAATTCCTTATTTGCACGGCTATATTTATTTTTACGAGCTGAGCAGTATCATCTCCAGTTAAGCTTAATAATCTTAGTACTGATCCGAATAGCGGAAGTATAATAATAGAGCAATTAAAAACAATGCTGAATAGATTGTCAAGGAAATTGTAGGATAAATAATGTTGATCTTCAAGTTCCCTGCAATTGAAAGTACTAATACTTCTGGAGCAGCCCATGGGGATAAATAACATTTGTCCCAGTGAAACACTGTCAGATTAGGTATAATACCTGCAATTGAAATAACCATTGCAGGGATGAAACTCCTGAAAATAAGTGTTAAGAGCATTGCTAACGGTATAATCACCAACGTGGCCACACCTGCTAAGAGAAAATCACTGTTATAATCAATTACCTCAGATAATGTGATGGGAAAGCCCAAAAGAATGGCACAAATTGTGTTGGTTAATGCTACGGCTGCATACAAACCTATTACGAAGAGTGCGATATATACCAATTTTCCTGAAATGATTTTCGACCGTGAATAGGGGGTTGACAAAATATTTCCCATGGTATGGGATTGATATTCATGAAACACAGCACTTATTGCAATAAATGATGTGATCAAAGGCCCAATTAGAAAAGTAAATAACTCCATTACACGGCCTGTAAATGAATGCCAAGAGTACAAACCTTGAGTTATTAAATCATCTCTAACCATTAAAGTGCCGATGGCTATGAGTATAACCGGGGATATCATACCTAAAAGGCCCAGTGTGTAAATATATGTGCTTTTATATTTCAAAGATTCAGATCTAATCAATTGAATCACAAGATCACCTCACTATTCAAGGTATTTGTAATTCCTAAAAATCTCTCTTCAAGGGTTTTAGATACAGATTCAAGATTATAAACATTTATAGTGTTATTAACAAGTAATTTGTTTATTTTTATATTGTCTTTTCTCGTGCAGAAGACTTTAATTCCTGCGTGAATATTTTCATAATCAAAGTTAAGAGATTCAATTATTTGGATCGTATTTGTTAATTGGTCAGTTTCAAGTATCAAAAAGCTTTGTTCACTGCTATTTATTGATTCAATTGTCCCTTCTTGAATAAGCTGGCCTTTATCTATGATTGCAATGTAATCTGCTATTTGCTGTACTTCTGAGAGCAAATGGCTGGACACGAAAATGGTTATTCCCATGGATTCAGAGAGGTGGCGAATTAATTTTCTCATCTCTATAATCCCAGCGGGATCAAGCCCATTGGTTGGTTCGTCAAGAATTAAAATACGAGGCGAGTGTATAAGTGCATTGGCAATTCCCAGTCTCTGTTTCATTCCCAAAGAGAACTTACCAACGGATTTACCCCTTACATCATAGTCCTCATCATCTAATAGGCCTACAATTTTTAATGACTCATTGATTTTGCATTTCTTTGTTTTAAACATTTTAGCTGTTATTTCCAGATTTTCATATGCAGAAAGATTTTCATAGAAACCTGGTGTTTCTATTATTGCTCCAATATCAGCCAAATATTCGTTGTGATTTCTTCCCATTTCATGGCCAAATATTTGTATATGGCCATTATTTGGCTTTATAAGGCCCATAATCATCCTTATAGTTGTTGTTTTTCCTGAACCATTTTTTCCCAAGAAACCATAAACCTTACCTGCAGGTACCTTGATTTCTAGATCATCAACTGCAGTAAAATTACCATATCTTTTGGTTAGTTGTTTTGTTTCAATAGCATATTCCATTATATCCCTCATCTTCTTTTTTGTGAACCCTATCGACTAAAACATTTGTATTGATTGCACAAACTGTATTCGACGTATCTTTATGAATTCATAGTTAAAATGAGATTTATATAGAATAAAAAGATTTTTCCAGTTCTCTTCCAGTTCTCTTCCAGTTCTCTTCCAGTTCTCTTCCACATCTCTTCTAGATTAGATCCGGTTTTTTTACAAATCTTCAAATTGATAAAAAAATTAACCTATAATATATTCTTAGAATAAATTAAAGCCTAAAATTTCTATAAAAAATAGTTTAAATGATTATGACCCTACTAAGTTTGATATAAAATTAGAATTAAAATTCAATAGAGATGATTTATTAAAAAAATTTAAATGGAAAAAACTTACACCTGAGATTAAAAGTCTTCACCCTGAATTTGATATCAATCCACACATTAACAATATGAATGAATGCATTGGAAAGATAACATTTTCACTAATTAAAAATGAATTACCGAATGCTATTAAAGCATCCGAATATCAAAAAAGTTAATAAATGAAACAAACCCATTAAAAGGTACTCCTTGTAATTTAGATGTTAATAACAAGACAAATAGTGGAGGAAAACTCAATATCGAACATTTTCCCTTTCATTTATTAGAGATGGTTGATAAATTCCAGAATGGAATAATCACCCTAAATTTCGATACAGAACTATCTACTTCTAAAGTTGCAAATCCTTCAGTAACTTTTATAAAAGATAAAAACGACATGAAAAAGAATTTGAAAAGAGGAATCAATGATGATCTTTATTATATTCCTAAAGATCATGAGTTTTGTCCTAAATGTGATGGTCCATTAGGTTTTTTTATTTTAGGAATGAAGTTGATTTATTAGGTAAACGATATACTGCAAAGTTATTTGTATGTCTTAAATGCAAAGGGATCATAAATTCATAGGAATATAATATAAGTGGGATGACATTACAGAATTTATAATTTAAGATAAATTTTGTATTTTAATCTAGATATTTTTTTATTAATAAAATATTGTAGTACATATCCGACCATATGAATATAAATACTTCTCTATTCCCTTCAATTTGAACCTGTTCCATTTTGGAACAAGTTTCTTTCTCATCTAATTCGCCCTCAGAAAAAATGTTGGCCAAATGCTTTGTAATCGCCTGAGTATTCACATCAAATAATTCAGACATTGTTTTTTGTGTTAACCACATTGTTTCATCTTTCAAAAGGACTTCAACAGTTGCTGCTCCTTCTTTCCCTTTATATAAAATAATACGGTTAAATTTGATATTTTGAATATTCATAAACCTACCTCTAAATAGAATTAACTATTGATTGTATAATCCTTATATTCTTATTTGCATAACAACAGCATATTTTTTTGAATATTTTGATACAAGTGAAATGAGTTAAAAACTTTTATGGATATTTTTATTTATTTTTAATATTGGATCAAAATGATCGGATATTATTTATTTTTAACGACATATCACCAGAATGAGAGAGTTTGAGTTTCACACAATCACATTTCAGTTTGCATTTCTTACATTGAAGTGCAGAAACATAACTGCCATACGCATCACAGAATATTCTGCATTTTTTCATATTTGTCAACCTCCAGGTTCAATATTTTTGATTAGGTAATTTGTTTCATTTTCGCTGATTTTTTTAACTGTAATATTTTTGTCATTCTGATTGAGGTGTAAATCAAAATCAAAGTTAGTTTTTAATTCATTTGATGCATTTATGGCCATGTTGCGGTCTGTGGGAGAATTTTGTGCTGTTATGGCCTGAAAAGGGTTTATTGTGTTTATTTGGGTAAATGCTAAGTTCAAACATAAGATAGTGATTAATATAAAAATCAATGCTAAAAATACGGCCTTATCCTGATTGGTGCCAGTTTTAACTCGTCTGTTAGATTTTAGAACAATGAAATTGGTTTTCCTAATGGGATAAAGGAGAGGAACTTCATGGGTGGTTATTGAATCAAGTAAAATGTGAGATATTAATCCGATAATAATTGCAGATCCTATTGTAAAATTGAAGAATAAGATGGGTACAGCCAAGATTATCCATAATACTGAATGGCCATATCCCCTGTGTTTACCAATTAAATTGTCTAAAATGTCTGGAAAAACAGAACCCAAAGCTGCAAACATTAACCCTACAAAAATCTGGTTTAAATCGAATAAATAAGCAAATACTAAGAATAAAACCAGAGCTCCTGCTATGTGGGTGTAACTTCTCATGGTCGGCCTCCTATAAATATTAACGTCCTAAATATTATCAGGGAAAACCATGCTGCTCCAATTAAAATGAAAGCCAAATAAAGTGATCATTTTCTAATAGATTTTCCGAAAAGTTCTTATCTTCTTCAAAGAACTTTCTGAAATCATAAAATGGGTCTTTAACAGACCCAGTTTTCCTCATCCCAATTGCGGGGCCATATTCCGTAATAAAAATTATTTGGGGAGTTTTTCCCCTATGGTAAATGGAATCTCTAATTTTTTTACAAAGCCTAAATAAAGGTAGAATATCATTAAAAAAATTTATAAACGTATTATTAAATCCATAATCAGATTTTAAAAAGTCAGATAATTTTTTCCCATTCCTTTTAGATCTGCTGTATGCTCTATCTGAAAACTTTCCAAGAGATTTTGGTAATTCACATAATCTATGTTTTGATAACCCCAAAATTAAATTTAAAACATCGTATAGTAAATCAAAAAAAGATCTTATCAACCCCATCAAATATTCTACTTCAGTAATGTATAAATCCTGTAAAACCGCTTTATCTTCTCTATTTTTAATGTAATTCCATAAAATAAACTCTTTATGTATTATTGCACCAAAATTATGTATATCTTGTTCAATACTTTCAATAACATTAGTTAATTCGAAATAGGATAATTTATTTGATAATAAATGAAGTAACTCTATGAATATATCCGTTTTAGGTTCAATATTTTTTTACTCCAATAAAACCCTTTTATTAGTCCATGACTTTTTAATACAATGAATTTACCATTTTCATCAACCATATAATCTTCAAGATATCCTGTAGTTTCATCAAGAATGAACCTAAAATCAAACCTTTATTATCTGGAACATTATCTACAAATGGGAGTTTTTTAAATTCTTCATATAAAATTTCCATTTTATCACATTATTATTTAAAGATATTTAACAATACTCTTTAATAAAATATTATATTCTACCTTATAATTTATTGTAACATTAATGTTTGAATTGTTTAATTATTAAATACTAGCCTAGAATAAACAAAAATATGAACTATTGACTTTGAAATAATATTTTGCCTGCATATTAGTTTATATTAGTTTATTCTAAGAAAAATAATTTATTTGATATTTATTAAGTAAAAAATATGAAAAATAAAAAGTTATTGAACTTTGATACTGTTTATTATAATGTCAAAATTGGCTGTTTCATTTTTGAAATCATTGATTGGTGCTTGATAATTTATTATAACAGTTTTACCCTTTTTTTCAAAGTAAGTTGTCCCATACATTAACAGATCTGATTTATAAATTAATTCTTTTGCAGTAGTATTATCTATTGTACGTGAAGTGTTGGAAACCATAGTTATATTTCCTATAGGTGGTATTAAACTCTCATCACTTAAATCTGGAGATGATTGTAATATTGTTTGGATTGTTAATTGAGTATTTGTTCCTGAATTCTTAAAGAACAATAACATTCCTTCTGTATCATTATGAATTGTCCAATCTGACGGATAATTTACAGTTAAACCATTTCCAGTATAATTCTTTATAGATGTTGTATTATTACCATTAGTTGATATACATCCCGAAATAGCTACTAATCCTATAATTAAAAATATTATTGGTATTATTATTGATTTATTGTTCATTTAGTTCCCCCATATTTCAAAATTACAATTTTTAATAATATTTTAAATTAATTGTATAAAATACATTCCGATCCAAACTTGATGTTTCACTAATTAAATTGAACTTCTCATAGGCTCTATCTAAAGAGGATTATGATTCAACTATCATAGTTTTAACTCTAAGAAATTTAAGGAGTTGATACTAAATGAGATTTAGTGATGGAACGTCAATAGGAAGATATGCAGAACTATCACATCCCAAAATCTTCCAAGAACATGAAGAAGTTATTGTATTTACTAGAGAACAATTTGGAAATTTCTATAATTCAGTCCAAGAACAAATAAAGTATCTCAACGGTATTGATCTATATTTTGATCAAAATGAAGAATGGAAGTTATTAGGACTTTGGCCTAAAATAATGGAACGTGTACATATCCTGGATGTAAATATGGATTCATTAATAAAAAAAGAACCATTACAATGTTATTTAGATGCAGAATTATATGAAACAATTGTAAATCCATCTAAATCTGCTAATGTTGTAGTTAAAAAGAAATTACCTATACAACAAACACTACAGATTTAAACAACTCAATTATAGAAAGTTAATGAAAATCTCTATGCACCATCCCATGCACCAAAATTTTGTTTTATGCTGATTCTATGCTGATTCTATGCTGATTTATGAGTATAATTAAGAGAGAATATAATATGTATATCTCCCTTTACCTTTAACCAATATAATTTCTTTATTTACTAAATCTTTTAAATCGTTTGTTGCAGTATCTCGCTTTATTTCTGGATTCAATTGCCTATATTCATTATTAGTAATTTTTTCATGTACTAATAAGTAATCTACAGCTTTTTGCTGTCTTTCGCTAATATTATTTTTTGCTAGTGTTGTGAATTTATATTTCCTAATTGTGACAACTAGACTTCCTGATTTAATTTCAAATAGAGGTTCTGGTAAACCTTCTTCAATACATGATTCAATTATTCTCTGAGTTCCAGTTCCCCATTTTTCGATAAATCCCATTTTAAAAAAGCATTCTGCGATTAGAGGATTTCTTCGTATGGATTCATGTTCTACTTTTAAATCTTCAATTTTTAATGGTTGGGGTAGTGGTCCGCATCCCCAAATTTCAATTCGATCATCAAATATTCGTAATTGTACGTTGGAACTTATTCGATAATCTCTATGACACAATGCATTTGTTAATGCTTCTCTTATGGCCTCAATAGGGTAATCAAATATTTCTAATCTTTCGGTTCCTACTATTTTAGCACTTCTTTTAATATATTTTTCAGCAAATCTTAATGCATCATTTCTTTGATCTATTATGTTGCCTTCAAAATTATGCATATCCTCAAATTCGTTTGTAGTAACGCCTTTAAATCTTGCACATTGTGTTTCTGCTTGTAAAAAAATTTCTGAGGATTTAAACCAAAAAGAAAGGATAGCAGCATTGGTTAATTTTCCATTTTTAGTTAGATTAAGTCTATTTAAAGCTTCTTCAATAAGAGTGTTTGGATCTAAATTTAAATTTCTTGTTACCCTTAAAATTTTTAGAAAGTTAAATAATTTTTTCTCGTCAATGTCTTCGAAACTTGCATCTTCTAATATCTGTTCATCCCATGATGTTACTATACTTTCATTTGTTATTAGGTTCCTAATTTCATTGGATGAAAGTTTTTGATTACTTCTTCCAACCCTTATGTAAGCTTTATCTCTGTAAAAAACTGGTTTTGATTTACTTTCAGAAACTTCTATCTCAATTACCTTTTTCTCATCAACATCCAAATCATTTATGTAGGGAAAAACTTGGGGGTCTGTTTCTCTTCTTATATCGCTGGCTAGTTTTTCAACTGTATTCTTCCCAATATCTATTCCTACAATATCTCGAGTATTAGAAACACCGACCAAAATGGTTCCACCTTTCTTATTAGAAAATGCAGAAATAACCTTCATTATTGCATTTAGTTCTAAAGAACTCTTAAATTCAACATTTTCATTTTCAGTATCTTCAAGAAGCTCATAAATTCCCATCACAAAAACCCTCAGTAAATATTTATATTAATGTTGGCTTTGTAGAAACCCTTTTTTTAGTTGATTTGTGTTGATCGGTAGATGTTGTATATTGTGTTTTTAAGTTTGGTTTCTTTGTTTGATAGCTGTGTGCTTCTGCTGTGGTTTATACCATTGAATTTTCTTTTTATTATTGA
The DNA here is from genome assembly GCA_024167805.1 of Methanobacterium sp. ERen5. Lineage (GTDB taxonomy): Archaea > Methanobacteriota > Methanobacteria > Methanobacteriales > Methanobacteriaceae > Methanobacterium_B. The sequence goes on from CP099988.1 coordinate 2,320,175, forward strand.
AAATATACTTTCTATATTGTTTCTTTTTAAATATATTTTCTTTCGAAATATTGCTGGACTTTTTAATCGGTATTGGCCTTTTTTTGCTCTGTTTTTGAGGGGTATTTGGTCAAATGCGTTGAGTTCTTCATTTATGCATTTTCTTATGGGTTCTGTGTCGTAAGCTTTGTCTGCTACTATGTATTCTGATTTATATTTTTTTATTTGTCTTAATGCTGGTTTTGCGAATTGTGTGTCGTATTTTGGTCCCCGTGATGTTTGATAATATAAAATAAGACGTGTTTTTACGTCTATTGTTAAATGGTTTTTTATGTAGCTTTTTCTTTCTTTTTGCCGTATTTTTTGCATAATATTTGTCTGCATAATCATTCGTAAATCCAGAGCCGTCCAATGCTATTATATCTGCTTTAATATCATTTAATGATATTATTAATTGGTTAATTTCTCTAATTTGTTTTGAAGGGAGTCTTTTAAAGAATTTTTGGATTGTTGTAAAGTGTGGGACCTTTTTTATTCTTAAATATTTCTTAATTCTGTCGGATACGTCAATAAAATCTATTATTTCTCGATAAGTTGATTTTGTGTAAATCTTCATTGCCAATATCGTGAATAAAACATGTTGTGAATATAAATGGTTAGAAAACGTATTAGAATACTTTTTAATCGCTATTTTAACATAATAATATGTTCTTTCAATGAAATTCACCAGTTTATTCTCTTTTAATTCATTATTCTTGTTTAAAAATCTTTTTAAAAATTTATTGTTAAAATTTTTACATCCAAAATCCGAAAGATTTAATTGCTTTGAACCCCCACAATAAACCAGGGAATAATAGATTTGGTCAATCATAATAATATTATTCCCCTTTCTCATTATAAATACTTTAGCACCCTTATAAAAAAAAATACAAGTCTAATTTCCAGTGAAAACAGGAAAAACAACAATTAAAACTAATAAATTATTTTTATACCCAAAAAACCTGGACTTAAAAATAAAAAAAATGAGGGTTTCTACAAAGCCTCAATTATTATTAAAAATCTTTATATATGAAATAAATCGATAAACTATAGTATCTTATAAAGTACTATAATAAAAAGAGGTATACAAATTCAAAACAAAGGGGTGAAAGATATTTATAATGGAAAACAATCGGAAAAACACTATTTAAATGGATTTAAATTAAATAAATTAGTTATATTTTTAGGAATAATATTAATTGGTTCAATTATCTTTTCTAATGCAGTTTCAGCTACAAATTCTCTTGCAAACACACCACAACCCAAATTTCACCACTACAACAACAACACAGGCCAATCACAATACACAGGACCTTCAACCAATACAACAAAATGGAAATACAAAACAGGTTTAAGGTTGTGATTAGCTTTTAATAGTTTTTCTGTAAGATCGGACTTCAGAATGATGCTGTTTTTATAAAACCCATATTTTCATAATGCTATCTTGACCAGTTTAGATATTAGGATCTAAAAAAAGGAGAAAGTGATTTGTTTTATTTAACTGTTTTGAATTTTATTGAGTAGTTGGTGTTTAGTTTGTGTCCTGCTTTGTCTTTCACACTTCCTTTGGGTATGTAAAGCTGGTAGGTGGTGTTTCTATTGAGTGTAGTGTGTTTGAGGGTTAGGGTGTTTCCTTTGATGGTTGTGTTTAGTTTTACAAGTTTGCCCGAGCTCATGTTTTTGAGATATATTTTTCCTATGTTAATGTTTTTGTAGATGTTTTCATTGAATTTAACAGTTAATGCGTTGGTTCTTGAAACTTTACTAGCCTTGTTTTTTGGGTTTGATGAAATCACTTTGGGAACTACAGGTGTGGTGATTATGTATGTTACTGTGTATTTAGAACTCCAGGATCCCTTTGAGTCAAGTGCTGAAAATCTCAATGTTGTTGTATTTTTTATTGTTAATGGAGATGTGTAAATTTGTTTTGTTCTGCTGCTTTGTGGATCTGTTCCATCTGTGGTGTAATAGGTTTTTGTAGCTAATTTCGATGTCGTGGTTAGTGTAACTTTTTGTGAACTGGTGTAGTGTCCGCTTCCCAAACTAGGACTTACTTTGGGTGGTAAGTAGGTTATGGTATATGTTTCAGTGACTGTTGGGGATATATTTCCGTTGGTTTCTACTTCATAGAATTTTAAATTACAACTACTTTGTATGAGTATGGGTGAGCTGTACTTTTTCCAGGTGCCGATGTTTTTGGGATCATCGATTTTATAGTAAATTGTCCCGGGATAATTTGATGAAAGACTGACTTGTCTGGAACCCATATAGTTACCACTGACAATACTGGCTGTCACATTAACATCATTTATTGCATATAAATTGCAATCACTTCCGATGTATATGGTTCCGTCGGATCCTATTGCTGGAGATGAATCACTTATTCCTCCTGCTGTTGTATATGTCCATTTGGTTGTTCCGTTGGGGTTTATTGAATATAGATTATAATCAGTGCCGCCTATGTATATGGTTCCATCTTTTCCTATTGTTGGAGAAGAATTTATTATATCTTCTGTTTTGTATTTCCATTTGAGTGTTCCGTTTGGGTTTATTGCGTATAGGTTTTCATCAGCGCTTCCGATGTATATGGTTCCGTCTGTTCCTATAGCCGGAGATGAAACTATTATCTCGTCTCCGGTTTTATATTTCCATTTGAGTGTTCCGTTAGGATTTATTGCGTATAGGTTGTCATCGAAGCACCCGATGTATATGGTTCCGTCTGAACCTATTGATGGAGAAGAGTATATCCTATTTCCAGCTGTGTATTTCCATTTAAGTGTTCCATTATTGTTTATTGCGTATAAATTGTTATCCTCGCTTCCGATGTATATGGTTCCGTCTGAACCTATGGCTGGAGATGAGTGTATCATACCCCCAATATTATATGTCCATTTGAGTGTTCCGTTTGGTTGTATTGCATACAGGTTGTTGTCAATACATCCGATGTATATGGTTCCGTCTGAACCTATTGATGGAGAAGAGTATATCTTATTTCCAGCTGTGTATTTCCATTTGAGTGTTCCGTTTGTGTTTAATGCGTACACATTGTCATCGCAGCTTCCGAAGTATATGGTTCCATCTGATCCAATTGCTGGGGATGAACTTATCACTCCTCCTGTTGTGTATTTCCATTTGGTTGTTCCGTTGGGGTTTAATGCGTATAGATTATAATCAGTGCTGCCTATGTATATGGTTCCGTCTGTTCCAATTGATGGAGATGAATATATCATATTTCCGGTTTTGTATTTCCATTTGGTGGCATTGGTTTGTGGTCCTGTGTACTGTGATTGCCCTGTATTGTTGTTGTCGTGGTGATACTTTGGTTGTGGAGTGTTTCCAAGGCTTGCAGCTGAAACTGCTCCTGATACAATAATAGATCCTACGAGTGCCAAAAATAAAAAAAGCATGATCTTCATGAATTCTGTTTTATTATTTTTAATCTCTATTCTCATTCCCCCTCGTTTAATAAAAAATTTTTTTGAAAAAATTTTCAGGGTCTTGATATTTTTTTGATATCCAACTATTATCTTAGTATCTTATAAGACACTATAATTTGATGTTATTGATGATTATCATATTTAAATTTTGTTAAGAAAAAAAGCAGATATCCATTAAAAGTTTCTCAAAACTCAAATAATAATGAAAAACATCCCTTTTTGATTACCCAGTAAAATATTTGAAAATATTTGTTCCAAAAACAAACTAGATTGGCATCATAAAAACACTAAATTGAAAAATATAGTACATTCGATTTATGAACCCTCTTGAAAAATACAAACAATAATCCAAATCGAACACATCTTCACACTCAATGATTAGGCGATTTAAACTATTTGGATTCCTTTTATTTAGGGATCCATTTTTTATAGATTTTTCAAATTCTTTTTTGTAGCTGATTTCTTCAAATGTGATGATGAACTCTGTTCCATGATCTCTCTTGATGGTGATGTTACCTTCCAGCTGTTCTGTTAAGTTAAAAACCAGAAGAAGCCCCAAACTATCCAACTTGTTAACATTTACTTTGGGCATACCAACACCGTTGTCACTTACGATGAGCTGATACTTACCCTCCATATATTTGAGTGATACCAATATTTCTCCAATCTTTTTAGTTGGAAATGCATATTTCAGACTGTTGGATACTAGTTCACTTATTATAAGTCCGCATGGAACTGCAGTATCTATGTTCAAACTCAGATCTTCAATGTCGTACACTGGTTTGATGTGGGTGTTGTTGGCATTGTAGGAATAAAACAGGTTGGATACCAAGCTTTGGATGTAATCTGCAAAATTTATTTGTGAGAGATCCTTGGACTGGTACAGTTTTTCATGGATAATGGCCATGGATCTCACACGATTCTGGCTTTCCTTGAGAATATCAAGGGCTTCTTCATCGTTGACATATTTTGTCTGGAGGCTTAAGAGGCTTGAAATAATCTGCATGTTATTTTTTACCCGGTGGTGTATCTCCTTAAGCAGAATATTCTTTTCTTTGAGGGAGGATTTGATCTGATTTTCAGCTGTTTTACGTTCAGTTATATCCATGAGTGATACTAACTGTTTTTTTGTGCCGGGAATAGTAACTACGGTCACAAGCAGATCCTTTATTTCTCCATTTTTATCCATTCCCTTTGTTTCGTATTCCTGGGTACGTTTATCAGGATCATTTTTAATTTTGCAGTATCCTTTAATCCCTTCATTTTCTTCTTCAATGGCAAAATCAGTCCATTTTTTCTTGCCTTCGATCTCTTCCTTTGAGTATCCAGTTAATACTTCAACCTGGGAATTAACCCTTGAAATTGTCATGTCATGTTCGATCATCAACATGGAAGTTCCAGTATTTTCGAAGATGGCCCTGTAATATATTTCATTTTCAAGAGCTGTTTTTTCTGCGATTTTACGGGATTCAATTTCCTTTTGAGCCAGGGTTAACAAATTTTTATTTTCCCTTAAAGTGATGAACTGACGTATGATAACCAGGAAGATTATGATTCCAACCACAATTTCTATTAGAACGTAATTTTCAGCGGACTGATTAGGATTGGCCCATACAAGCACTATGAATACAATTAACACCCATATGTATGGTAAATATGAAGTTGGGTTGTATTTTTGTATTCTAGTCAACAGTTGGGAGTATCTGCTTATATCTAATTTTTCAGGGGTGGCCTGTAAAAATGCTGCCAATCCAACCAAAACAAAACTTATTATCCATCCTGTGTCCAAAAAACCGCCGGATACATAGGTTCCCTGTAATGTTTGAAATGCAAAAATAATATCCGTCACTATCATGACCAGTATGCTCAGGCTTAGAAATAGTATGGGCATGAACTGTTCATGGTACTTACTGTAGATCCCCCTCAATAAAACAAAGAACAAGAGGAAATCAAAAACAATGTAAATGATGGATATTATATCTACAAATGAACTTTCTCCATTTGAGAGAGTGGGGAATATTAAAAATGTCCAGAATGTGAGTCCTACTGAAATAATTATTATCGCCATGTCTAAAAATATTTTAAGTTTTTCAGTTTTAGTAAATGAAAATCTGGACAGATAATAGATACCCACTGCAAAGAGTGGATAATAGATTAAATAGAATCCATCTGCAATTGAGGGAAATGGAGATTGATGAATTCCAATTTCTAATATGGCCCATACAATATCTCCAACGGTGTAGAAAATAAATGCAAATCCTATGAACATCCAGGCCATCTGCACTTTTTTACCATATTTGAAGGAACGGGCAGTTGCATAAAATAGGGTCAAAACAACCAGTAAATCAATTAATATGGGGAAAATATCTCCAAAAATCATCATCAAAGTTGAGTTATTTTCAAGTAGCACTGTGAAGAGTACTGAACAGATCACAATCAATAATGCTATGATAAAACTAGTTTTGATGGAAATTAAAGGTTTATTAACCATATTTAAATCATTCCTGAGTTAATTAAATCTGATAAATGTATAGGCAATTTATTCAATCACAAAATAGACTATGTATTATAGTTAGATTTCATATTTAATTAAATCTTTTTCTTTTATTTATGATCCAGCTATTGTGATGAAAATGTGAACCTGCTGAAATAGCCGCAGAATAACCATTATTTATAAACTTATGTGTTTGCATTTTTACTTTGAATGTAAAAATTTGATAAAAAAAAATGAAATTTATTTATTTTTAGTAGGAATTAGATTACTTAAATTATACTTCACACCCTTAAAAACCTCTGGAGAAGAGTGGGTCTATGGACTATTTTTTTCCATAAATTTGATAATAGAATCTTCTTCTGCACCCAAAATCCGCTCAATGAAATAAAATATGGCCATGAATTTTCTCTTAAATTCCAGAGAATTGGAGTCAAGATCTTCTATTCCTTGAAGTATGCTCATTGTTCCCATATATACACCAGCAGCTTCTTCAGGATACTTAATATTGAAAACACCTTCTTCAATACCCTGTTTAATTATACGTGTAATTAATCCACCAGTTTCCTGTGGAATCCTTTGTACAAGCTTCATACGTAGATGAACATTATTTTCTTCTTGAAGACGACGCATTATGCTCTTATGACCACCTGGAAATGACAAAGTAAATGGGTATACATTCATCAATTTTTCTAATGCTGTTAAATCTTTCTGATTGACCATATTTTCCATATCTTCAATAAGGATAGAAATATATTCATCAATAATTGCTTCAAGTATTGCTTCTTTGGATTTGAAATAATAATAAAAAGTACCCTTCACTACACCCACTTTTTTCGCTATTTCAGATACTTCCACCTGTTCATATCCTTTTTCTATAAATAATTCTTCTGCAGCGTTCATTAGTTCCTTGCGCCTTATTTCAGGTTTTTTAGATACCCGCATGAATTTTCCACCAATATAGAATCTTAGTTGTTTTATCTAAGAAATTATATATAATAAGGTTTTGTATGAGAGTTATATAACCATTATCTTTTAGTCCGCCATCTAAAACATAAAACCCCTAATATGAAAAATAACAACGTATAACCAATAACCAAATATAAAGTTATGGCAATGCTACTCAATCCATATCCATTCAAAACTGCCCGGGTTGTGTCAATGGCATAAGCAAAAGGAAGAGCATATCCAATAGCTGCAAATACGCCCCCAACCATTTTTAAGTTCATCCAAACTCCACCAAATAGGGATATTATAATTATAACTCCAGATGCTAAGCCCGGGGCCTGTTTTTCTGAAAAAAGAGATCCAATTATCATCCCTATTCCAATACATGCAATGGATATTATAAATAGAATAAATAAAGCAAGTAAAATGCTTAGATTTAATGTAACTCCATAAATAATTCCAACGGTGAAACAAACTGCAATTTGAAGTAATGCTATCGGTAAGAATGGCAAAGTGTAGGATAAAATAAAATCTGTTGGTTTAAGTGGTGCTGTTAAAAGCCTAGATAAAAATGCGCTTTCACGATCTTTTGCTAAAAGCATGGATGAAAACAGTGTTAAAAATCCAAAACTAAATACAGCAACTGCAGGTGTAAGTGAATTTGGAGTGAAAACTTCAACGGGTGCATTTTTGCCTATGGAAACAAAAAGCACCAGAAGAATAGCAGGCATTGCTACTCCTAGAGTGATAGAAACTGGATCACGATATATTTCTTTCATGTTTCGGCTAGTTAAAGTGAGAAATCTCATTTGATCATCTCCTTTCCAGTAATACTTAAAAACACATCTTCTAAAGATGGTTCTTCCATGGAAAACCATTCGATCTTTGCTCCATTCGAACGAATATAATCGACTATTTCATCAAAATTGAATTCCTTTGCTTTTATCTCAATTCCATCATCAATTTCTTTTACATTAAGATACATCTTCCTCAAACCTTCGATACAAGTAGAAGAAAGTTTTTGAGCCTTAATTATCAAGGTCTTAATTTTATAGACATTATCCTTAAGCTCTTCAGGCGTGCCCATTGCTATTATGTTACCTTCGCTAATTATAGCAACTCGATCAGCGAGTGCATCTGCTTCCTCAAGATAATGAGTAGTTAAAATGATTGTTTTTTCTCTTTGAGGTGCTTAATCTGCTTCCAAATCGTTTTTCTTGCTTGTGGGTCTAAACCCAATGTGGGTTCATCAAGAAAGAGTACTGGAGGATCAGAAATCAGTGCCATCGCAATACTTAACCTTCGTTGCATTCCTCCTGAAAAATTTTGGACCTGTTCATTTGCTCTTTCCGTTAACCCCATTAATTCTATGAGTTCTTTAGCTCTCTTTTTCGTTTCTTCTTTTTTCAGACCATTTATTCCACCTATTAACATAAGATTCTCCCAAGCTGTCAAATGGCTAGCAATAGCAGTTTCTTGTGGTGAAATATCAATAACTTCTTTTACTGCTGAAGGATTTTTATTTATGTCATAACCCATGACAGTTGCAGTCCCAGCAGTTGGTTTTAGCAGACAGCAAAGCATTTGTATGGTTGTAGTTTTACCTGCACCATTAGGACCAAGTAAAGAGAAAACTTCACCTCTTTTAATCGCCAGATTGATGCTATTTACTGCTATTTGATCATTATATTTCTTAGTGAGACCAAAAATTTGAATTGAGTAATTATTTTCATTTATTAAATAGTTCATAATGTCCTCCTTTATTGACTGATGTCAGTCAGTATTAATTTAACAATATTTAAATCTTTTCATTAACATTATTATCTTAATTCGTTAAATTGACTATTTTTAATCATATGGCCGTTATTATTGCGTATTTAAGTAAAATTTATATATTATCAATTTTCAAGCAGATAATCCGTTAATATAGGAATATATTTAAAAAAAGAAATAAATGGGGTTAATATTTACCCGTTTTAAAATTTAAGGTGTATTTTGTATTTTTGTTCCCGGCCAGATCTTTAACTGAACCTGCAGGTATGTAAACCTGGTAGTTGTTTAAGCTTAACTTGCTGCTTGTCATCTTAATTGTTAACGTGTTTTTATTGAGTGTTTTTGTTATGGACATCAGTTTTCCAGTGCTCAAATTTTTAATGTATATCTTGGAGTATTTGATTCCCATCCTAACATTTTCACTGAATTTAATAGATATTGCAGAGGATAAAGACACTCCCTTGGAATTGTTAGTAGGCCTGGATTTGGTTACTCTTGGAACTGTTTTGTCTATGGTGTATTTTTGTGTGTAGATCTGGGATTTGTTTCCTGCCAGATCTATCATGAAATATTTGAGTACAGCTGTTTTTGAAATTTCCAAATCTTCATTTCATCCAAATATTATAGCATCTTATAAGATACTATACTTACTGATATTAATTGAGTGATCATATATAAATATTATTAATTAAAATTGGAAAAATCATATAAACATTCAAAGGTGCTAATAAAAAATAAAATATTGATCAGTTAACCCTGGGGATATAAAAAAATTGTTGAACACCTTAAAACTAGTTTTATATTTATTCTATGAAAGAATTTGAATCTAATGTTTACTGGATGAACAGTTTTAGATTATAAATAAATTTGTTCAACAGATCTTCACGACTGGCATCTTCAGGTCCGAGATACATTCCAATGTTGTACATGTATACAAATGAAAATATGGTGAGTGTGAATGCTTGATAATCTATTTTTTTGTTAGGAATGTGGGTTTCAAGCTGTTTACTTATGTCCACAACACATTCCTTCAGAATTGGTCCCACTACTTTTCTATTCTGGTTAAATATTATCCTAAAAAATTCTAAGTTATTCCAAACAAATTTCACCAGTTCTCGGACATAAGTATCTAAAAATTCTTCAGGGTCTTTATATTCATTATCATTAAATAATATGGTAGTTGCATCTTCATTCAATTTTTCCATACCGTACTTCATGACTTGATCAAAGAGATTCTGCTTATTTTTAAATTTTGTATACAAAGTCATCTCAGTAAAACCTGCATTATCTGCTATAACCCGCGTAGTAGCACCGCCATAACCCTTTTCACTAAATAATTTTAATGCAGCATCTAAAATTTTTTTTCAGTTTTATCTGTCATATAAATCAAAATTTTTTAGTCTTAAATTTTCTAAGATCATTTTAATACTTTTTATATTGATAATATGTTTTTAATGGGTATGAATATTCAAAAACATCTGATAAGATGATATTATATTTGGAATATATTTAAAATTATTTGATCGGCAAATTCCAAACTGTAAATCTTAATTGTTTCTATTACTCCCTAACAATTTCAAAGAGTGGAAATTGTTTAGAATAAAAAAAATCGAAATCTTAAATCATCTATAATTAATTTTAGAAATTGTTAAATTTTATAAAACATATTCTTTTTTCTTTCATTGGTGTCTTATTTGAGTTTCAACAGTTTTACACTCAATTATATGTTTTGTGTGTACTAAAAGGGAATTTAAATAAATTTGTGGGATACTTGTTAATATGAAGCGGGCCCGACGGGAATTGAACCCGCGGCAACTCGGTTAAGAGCCGAGCGCTCTGCCAGACTGAGCTACGGGCCCCTGAAAATAAAATACAATTCATTGGAATAAGTCCAATACATAACATTCAATATCATGACTATTAAAGTTTTCTATTTCACTAAGGATGGTGAAAATACAAATATTCGCCAAATATGACCTAAAGGCTGAAACTATACAATATAAAGATGGGAATGTGTGATTGTTTCCAAATTATATCGGAGAAAGGGTAGTAAAATGTTTATCTGCATATTTTCCCATTTAAAAATAATCAGATCAATATTTAAAAAAAGAATATGTAAATTAGATCCTGCCTTTAGTTGAGGTCTAATTTGATTGTACCTATCTTTGGTGCCAGGTAATTGTAGAGTATGGCTATAAGTGCTGTTTCAATGAAGTAGATTATGAAGTTACTTATGAACTCTGCGTAGTTGTGTGATAGGATACCTGTTATGATTCCCATGATCAGGTAGACCAGTGCTACTGCCAGTGCAGTTGGAATCACAGGTATGTGTTTGATTTCATAGAGTGATTCTCGGATGGATGCAAATTCTATGTTTATTTTAGCTACCCTAGTTACTATGTAGTTGTAGAATATTGCAAACAATGCGTTTCCGATGAAGGTTATCACAAATGCGAATATGGGTAGTCCAATTATCAGGGCCACAGAGAGTATTATTCCTATGGAACCGAAATTTGTACCTGCTGGTATGGCTGATCCTGTGACGTTTGTGAAGTTACCTACTATGCCTGCTGCATCCGGTGTTGATCCTATGAGGGATAGTATTGGTGAAGCAATTGCTGTAAGTACCAGTCCTATTATAAATGCCCAGATTGCACTTATGGCTGAGAGTATGAGTGCAAATGATACTTCTGGAATCTTTTCTATTTCATTTCCATTCATGCCCAGTTTTATTCCGCCGAGTCTTGGTACAAGTGCATTGTAGAGTATGACTGAGAAGAAGCTCACTGCAATTGTGCTGAAAAATCCTAATATTGGAAGGAGTATGATCAAAGGTATTCCAATACCTGTTACCAAGTTGAAGGATCCAAAGTCGGATGCAACTCCAGTGACCTGAACTATGGCCATTGCAACCAATATAACAACGGCTGCAATAAATCCTAATATTCCGTATATTGAAGCTGACATTTTGGTAAATGGTGTCAGTTCAACAGATTTAATTTCTTTTATATCTACCATTTTTCTAGTCCCCAAATTATTTTTTTAGTTTTTAACCCAAGGGAATTTTTATTAAAAAATTAATTCCCCTTTAAAACTATTTCATTTTATTTAATCAATTCTTGATTACTTAATTCTTGTTTAAACACTTAAAAGTAGTTATTCCAAAATTTGATCAGCTTTCACTCTTTTTTCCCTCCAAATTCAAACCAAATTTTTCAGATCAACAGAACATAAACTATATAATAAATCTTTGAATGTCAAATGAGAGTCAATCAATAAAAAAAATAGTAATCAATGAATAAAGAAATAGCTTGTTTTTTATTCCCTTGTTATCATGAGTAGTAGGGCCAGGGCTGTGAATTCCAGGCCTAAAAATATGAGTGGTAAAGCCGCAGCTTCTATAGTTACAGGTGGATAGTATATAAGGTAAACTGAGAATATTAGGTTTTGAATCAGGAATAGCAGTGAAAAAAGTACCAGTGTGGTTGTGAATTTGGATTTAACCTTCTGATACCTCTCAACATAGACATAGAGCATTCCAATTAACAGGCAAATATTTGCCACGCTGGTAATTAATGGGGAACTCTTCACGAGAATAAACAAACTTGGCAGCACATTGGAAAATCCTAAAAAATTCACATCCATAAACATCTACTCACACCTTTTACAACACAAATATTTTTTTTAATATTACAAAGTTTATCATTGCCTAATTGGGTTCTTTACATTTCCTTAAATTCTTCCCAGATTTCAAGGAAGACAGTGTAGTTATTTTCCATTTCATCGGAGAGGAAGTAAAGTGCACCGTACTTTTCTCCAGTTGATTTAACCAGATTATTTTCGTTTAAAACATCCATATGATGTTTTATAGTTTTATAGTCCAGACAAAGTTTTTCAGCAAGCTTATTAAGATTGTATGGTCTGTTATGAAGTTCAAGTATGATTCTACCGCGGTTTTCCCCACCCTTGTTTCCGGTGATCAACCACCATAAAAATACCTTCTTCATAACAAGTTAACCCCTAACAAACCCTGATAAATATATATTTTAAATAACCTCTACTTTTCTTATTAACTTTCCCTACTACTTATTACCCACGGTTTGGGTACATTAAAAGAACACTATTTGATACAGTAAAATCCTGCCTGCATATAGGACATCCAAAACATTTCAACAACTTTAAAACCGGTTTTTTCAAGTAATGCCAAGTGTTCCTCAACTTTAATTGGGAAGTACTCCACATCAAATCGTTTTAAAAAGTTTCGGACCGTATCCTCATCCCTACCCCTTTTGAGTTGGAAATTTTTCACGTATTCCTTCACAACTTCAATTCCTTCCTCTGTTTTTGGACGAATATTTTCAAAGGTGATGTAAATTCCGTTGTCATTTAAAAGTTCGTAACAGACTCTGGTGGTTTTTGCCCTTTCTTCTTTGGATAGGTAGTGGTGGGCTTGAATTGCTGTTATCACATCTGGTTTTAAATCACCATCAAGCGTAATTTCGGATGTTTCACAGGGTTCTAGAAGTTGAAGTCTTTCAATGGGCAAGTCTGAAAGTTTGGAGCCGGCCAGATTTAACATTTCATGGGACGGATCACTCAGTATAAAACTGGTGTTATGAAACTCTTGAACGGCTTTTTTAACCAGTGTTCCTGTACCACAACCTGTATCTAACCAAATTTTGGGTTCTTTTCGAATTGTTTTTACCATATTCAAGGTTTCTTCATGAAATGATTCGTAGTATGGAATTGTGTCCCTTATCTGCAGATCATAATCTTCTGATCTGTGTGATGATCTGTTATCGTTAGCTGGCACTTAAATCCCCCTTATAGTTTTTATATCAAAAATTTCATTTTGTTTGAATGATCTTATACCTAAGTTGTCTTTAAATATAGATAGAATTTTGTTAGATATTTAATTTATAACAACACTGAACACTGTAAAAATAAGAAGTTTGGAAAGAATTTGGTTTATTATGCTCTTGTTTTAAAGTTTATCAAGTATTTGCTGTTTCTGTTCCCTGCCAAATCTTTAACTGCGCCTGTAGGTATGTAAACTTCGTATTTGTTTCGGTTTAACCTGTTTTTTAACATTTTGATTGTTATGGTGTTTCCAGATATGGTAACTGTGGTGTGTGTAATTTTTCCAGTGCTCATATTTTTGATGTAGATATTCTTGAAATTGGTTCCCTTGCTGATCTTCTCACTGAATTTGATGGTTATGGGTGTTGTTAAAGCTACACCTTGAGCATTGTTTGCGGGTGTCGTTTTTGTGATCTTGGGTGCTGTTTTATCGATAGTGTAGCTCATTGTGTAGACTTGTGAACTGTTACCAGCCAGATCCACTGCGAAGTATTTGAGTATGGTTGTGGATTTAATGGTTATGGGTCCTGTGTACACGTTACTCCTGGTTGTGGGTGTTTTACCGTTTAGTGTGTAGTAGATGGTTCCATAATCATCCATTGTTAGTTTAACTGTTTTGGTGGTGTTGTAAACTCCTGATTTAATATTTGAACTGACATTAGGTGGTGTTGTCTTATCATGAATGGCGTACAGGTTATTGTCTTCACTTCCGATGTAGAGTGTGCCGTCACATCCAATACATGGGGATGAGTCAATAAAATTTCCTGTTTGATACTTCCATTTTAGAGAACCATCAGGTTTAACAGCATATAAACATCCATCACCACTTCCAACATATATTATTCCATCATGTCCAATGGCTGGAGAAGATATTTGAAGAGGATGGTCACCACTATATATACAATATTTCCATTTTAAATTTCCAGAGGGTGTTAAAGCGTATAAAAATTTATCCTGGGACAAAATGTAGATTGTTCCATTATTTGCGATTGCTGGAGAGGAATCTGTAATGTTTCCTGTTAGGTATTTCCATTTTAACGAGCCATCAGGGTTTAAAGCATATACATTATGATCTTCACATCCGAAGTATAATGTTCCATCACTTCCGATTGCTGGAGAGGAAACTATAATATCAATACTTGTAAAATTCCATCTTTGGGTTCCATTTGGATACACTGCATATAAATGATTATCAAAAGTACCCAAATAAATAGTTCCATCACTTCCAATGGCAGGTGTTGATACTAACATACTACCAACTGTACAATTCCATTTCAGTGTTCCATCAGGTTTTAATGCACATAAAATACCGTTATCCAAATATCTGTGACTGGAAATTCCGATATATATGGTTCCATCGGCTCCAATAGCCGGAGATGTGCCTATTGTATTCCCATATTCCGGAGTATAATTCCATTTCTCAGATCCATTGGGGTACAGCGCATATAACTTGTTACTACACACCAAGTATATGGTGCCATCATCTTCAATAGCAGGAGTATAACCTATTTGATATCCTGAATTGAAGCTCCACTTCACAGTGCCGTTGGGGTACAGGGCGTATAAATTTTTATCTGCACTGCCAATGTAAATGGTACCATCAACCCCAATGATTGGAGAAGAAGCTATGCCTCTTCCTGTTCTAAATTTCCATTTGGTGGTGTTGGTTTGAGGTCCTTTGTACTCTGATTGACCGGTGTTGTTGCTGTCATGATGAAATTTAGGTTGTGGAGATGTGGCCAGACCAGCTGCTGAAACCGCTCCTGAAAAAATAATCGCTCCAAAAAGGATTAATCCTAAAAATAAGACTATTTTACCGAATTTAATTTGTTTATCAGTTTTTAAATTTAATTTACTTAGGCTTACTATTTTGACAAACCCCCGTATACAGTATAATATAAGATCTAAACTGTAATATACCCTCACCAAACCATTAACTTTTTCCCTTCGTTATAGTAAAGCTTTGAAATATGAACCTGTAAAAAAAGAGAATTTATGAATATTTAGGTTTATTATCATCTAGTTTTGAAGTTTAACAGGTATGCATTGTTTTTGTTCCCTGCCAAATCTTTAAATGCACCTGTTGGTATGTAAACTTCGTATTTATTCTTGTTTAACCTGTTTTTTAACATTTTGATTGTTATCGTGTTTCCGGATATGGTAACTGTGGTGTGGGTTATTTTTCCGGTGGTCATATTTTTGATGTAGATATTATTGAAATTGGTTCCCTTGGTGATCTTTTCACTGAATTTGATGGTTATGGGTGTTGTTAAAGCTACACCTTGAGCATTGTTTGCGGGTGTCGTTTTTGTGATCTTGGGTGCTGTTTTGTCGATGGTGTAACTCATTGTGTAGACTTGTGAACTGTTGCCAGCCAGATCCACTGCGAAGTATTTGAGTACGGTTGTGGATTTAATGGTTATGGGTCCTGTGTACACGTTACTCCTGGTTGTGGGTGTTGTTCCATTTAAGGTGTAGTAGATGGTTCCAGTTCCATTCATGGTTAGTTTAACTGTTTTGGTGGTGTTGTAACTTCCTGATTTAAGGTTGGAACTTGCTGTTGGTGGTATGATTAGGTCATGAAATGCGTAAAGGTTATTGTCTTGACTTCCAATGTAGAGGGTGCCGTCACTTCCGATGCATGGTGATGAACCTATTCCATATCCTGTTTGATACTTCCATTTTAGAGTACCATCAGGGTTAATAGCATATACAAACTTATCAGCACTTCCAACATATACTGTTCCGTCACTTCCAATGCATGGTGATGAATCTATTTCATCTCCTGTTTGATATTTCCATTTTAGAGTACCGTCTGTGTTAAAAGCATATAAATACCCATTATCACTTCCAACGTATATTACTCCATTACTTCCAATGGCTGGAGAAGAAAAAAGTCTGGGGTCAGTATCATTAGTTATGGAATATTCCCATTTTAAATTTCCTGTGGATGTTATGCTGTACAACTTATTTCCGGAAGCAATGTAGCTTGTTCCGTCACATCCAATTGCTGGAGATGCAAATATATAGCCATTACCTGTAAAATTCCATTTTTCAGTTCCATTGGGGTACAATGCGTATAAATGACCATCTTCACTCCCCACATAGATTGTTCCGTCACTTCCAACTGTTGGAGGTGAAAACAATATTATGCCTTTAGTAGTGAAATTCCACTTAAGTGTTCCATCAGGGTTTAGGGCGCATAATTTGTAATTATTTCCAAAGTATATTGTTCCATCACTTCCAATTGCAGGGGATGATGTTATATAATTTTCAGTGGTGTAATTCCATTTCTCTGTTCCATTAGGGTACAGTGCATACAAATTTTTACTAGATCCTATGTAACTGATACCATTACTATCAATGGTTGGAGTGTAACCCACTATATCTCCTGAATTGAAACTCCACTTCTTTTTGCCGTTGGGGTAAAGTGCATATAGATTTCCATCTTGACTTCCAATGTATATGGTACCGTCGGCCCCTATTACTGGAGAAGAAAGCATACCTCCTCCAGTTGTATATTTCCACTTGGTGGTGTTGGTTTGCGGCCCTTTGTAATCTGATTGACCCGTGTTGTTGCTGTCATGATGAAATTTAGGTTGTGGGGTGTTTCCGAGGCTTGTTGCTGAAACAGCTCCAGAAAAAATGATTGCTCCTAAAAGGATTAAAACTAAAAAGATAATTGTACTATTAAAATTAATTGAACCTTCTGTTTTTTTTAAATTTAATTTATCTTGGCTTGCTATGTTGCCAAACCTCCCGATTTCATAAATCTAAAGTGTAATATTCTATTACTAATCCTTAACTTTTTCTATCATAGATTAAGCACTTAGAAATATTGGGGTGGCAGTGGAAGGATAAGGGTGGGCTATGGAATATTTCGTTTTTTTTTTAACCATTGATTTTTCTTGAAATTTACTAATGCTCTGGATCATATAATAATACAGTAGGGAGTTGTTAGAAGATGGTAGAAATTAAATGGAAATCTGTATTATTAGGTCTTGTTTTAGGAGTTTTACTCAGTGCTACCATTGAAATATTAGTTACAGTGGCATTTGGCATGATCGTAGGATTATTTGGAGGGGCTGCAGGTTTCTTAATCGCAACTACTTATGTTGGTTACAGAGTAGGTGGAACTTACAAGAATGGAGCTGTCAACGGTGCACTTGTAGGAATATTCATGGGAATAGTTGTTGGTGTAATTGGGATAATCTTAGGATTTACTATAGCTGGAGCATCAGGAGCTGTAACAGGTTCATTAGCATTAATAGTGGGTGTAATTGTTTATGTAATCATAGGTATGATAGGTGGAACTATCGGGGTTTTATTAAAGGATAGAAAAGAATCTTCAATCTAAATTAACACTTATTTTTTTTAAACAAACTACCTTCTTTAAGTAAATTATATTAAAGTAATTCAGGTATCCATGTGTCATGATCTATTTTATTAATAGAATGATTGTCCACGTATCAGTATGCCTATCACAATAACAACCAATAATAGTATGACCACTCCAAGGAGTATGAGCCGATCAATTTTCCTTTCCATCCTTCTTTCAAGGCCGGTTTTCTTCTTTAATTCATCCTCATCCATGGATAAATCCTCCATATAATTTATTTGTTCATTCTTCTCACAACGTACTTCCTCAGTTCCTCTGCAAAGAACATGATGGGTATGAAGCTTACAACGTAGAGCCACTGGTAGATGTCCAGTGCTGTTGTTCCGAAGATACCCTGTAAATATGGTACGTATACGATGGACAGCATTACAGCAACTTCAAATATTATTCCCCTCATTATCCACTTATTTTTAAAGACTCCCACCTTGAAAGTAGAGGTTCGAGTGGTCTGACACCCTATCAAGTTTCCAATCTGGGACGTGACAATTCCAACAAAAACCATGGTGGTTGCTTCAAGGTACAGTGGATCTGTAAATGGCAGCGACTCTCCAAGTGTCCATCCTCCTCCGTATAACACCCAAAAGTATCCGCTCATAACAAGGAAAGCTTCAATCAAACCAAGGAATATGTAACCCCTCCAGATCACACCCCAGTTCAGGAGCCTTTCATTTCTGGGTCTGGGAGGTCTGTCCATAACATCAGACTCTGAAGGACCCATTCCCAATGCCAGTGCAGGTAAAGTATCTGTTCCAAGATCAATTGCAAGGATCTGCATAACAGTTATGGGAAGTGGTATTTTAAAGATGACCAGCAGGATGAATGGAATAATTTCAGCTGTTTCATGGGCAAATATGTAGGTGATGAACTTTCTTATATTTTCAAATATTGTTCGCCCCTCTTTAATGGCTGAAACAATGGTTGCAAAGTTATCATCTGTAAGCACCATGTCAGATGCTTCTTTTGCCACATCAGTACCTGTTATACCCATTGCAACACCAATATCTGCCTTTCTAAGTGCCGGTGCATCATTCACACCATCACCTGTCATTGCAACTATTTCATCCATATCTTCAAGCACAGATGCGATACGCATCTTATGCTCAGGCACGGCCCTTGCAAATATAATATCCTCCCCAGATTGCAGGAGATCCTTCAACTCCTCATCGGTCATAGCTGTTAATTCTTTACCCTTAACTATTCTACAGTTTTCATCCCCTACAATACCAACTTCACTGGCTATGGAACGTGCCGTAAGCCCGTAGTCTCCAGTGATCATTATTATTCTTATCCCTGCCTTGTGACAATCAAGAACAGCTGGTAACACCTCTGGACGGGGTGGATCCTGCATGGCCATCATTCCTAGAAATATCATGTCCTTTTCAACAGAATCTGGATTGTAATCCTCAAAGTCCGATGGAAGATTTCGATAGGCCATACCGAGAATTCTGAGTCCAGACGCTGCAAGCTTATCATGTTCCTCTATAACTTTCTTTTTCTCTTCCTCTGTGAAGCGTATGGGGGTTTCTTCCACTGAAATCTCTTTACTGAGGTTTATAATCTTCTTCGGAGCACCTTTGATGTAGACTACCTTTCTATCACCCACCTTATGGATGGAGCTCATGGATTTTCTCTGGGAATCAAAGGGAAGTTCATATATTCTGGGATACTTTTCAAGTTCTGCTTCCCAGTCAAAACCATTTTTTTGTGCAGCCACCAGGAGTGATGCCTCTGTTGGATCTCCGTATATCTTCCACTTCTCTCCGGGATTTTCTGGGGGAACCAGTTTGGCATCGTTAGCAAATGTTGCAGACCTCATCAAGAGTTTGAGTTCCAGCACATCTTTATGGCAGACCTCTCCCTCATTTTGGAGAAAATCACCCGCTGGATCGTAACCTGCTCCTGTGACATCGATGATATCGTAGGGTATCCATACTTTACGTACAGTCATCTGATTCTTGGTGAGTGTTCCTGTTTTATCTGTGCATATGATGTTGGTAGAACCCAGGGTTTCAACACTGGATAGCCGTTTTATCAAAGCATTTTTACCCACCATCTTCTTAACAGAAGCTGCAAGTGCCAGGGTAACAGTCGGAAGCAAACCTTCAGGAACGTTGGCCACTGTGAGTCCTATGGCAAATAAAAATGCAACAGATAAACTGAGCTTAACAACGTAAATATTTAAAAAGAAGAGAGTGACACCCATTAAAATCGCTATGATAGCAATTAGTTGTGTTAAACGTGCCAGCTGCTTTTGGAGGGGACTGGGTTCTTCCTTAACCTCCTGTGTGAGTGATGCTATCTTGTTAAATTCAGTGTTTATTCCAGTGGCAAATATGACTGCCCTGCCAGATCCCGATGAAACATTGGTACCTGCAAGAACCAGGTTATGGGCGTTAACAATGTTTTCATCATCATTATCTTCCTTGTCTGCAACTTTTCTAATGGGTTTAGATTCACCTGTGAGTGTGGAGCTGTCAATTTTCATTTCATAGGCTTCAACCAGCCTGGCATCAGCCGAAATATTATTCCCCTCTTCAAGAACCAGCACGTCACCTGGAACCAGCTGGGAAGAAGGTACCTCCACCTCGCTACCATTTCTTATCACCTTTGAGGATGATGGTAAAATCTTTTTTAAGGCATCAACAGCTTTTTCTGCCTCAAATTCCTGCCAAAAACTGAAAACTGCATTGATTATTATGACGGCAATGATTGCAAATCCGAGCTGGGGTGTACCACTAATAAATGCAAGGGCGCTTGCAGCCCAGAGGAGCAGGGCCAGTATCTGATACAAATTTGCAACGAATTTTAAAATTAGGGGTTTCTGTTTAACTTCCTGGATCTGATTCAACCCATATTCTGTTAAACGTTTTTGGGCTTCATCAGGACTTAAACCATCCTTCGAAGTACCCAACTCTTTGTAAACGTCATCATTAGATAAAGTTTTAATTTTCATTTTTTCTTTAAGTATTGTTTAAATAAAAATGATAAATCTCTATAGAACTTATTGACTTTATAAAATAAATATTAGATACTTGACTTCATTTCAACACAGCAACTATGGGGCCTTGATATTTTTAATAATGAAATTTAGATGTTCACGATCCTAATTCATGACTTGAAAATATTAGTTGTATAAATTTTCATTTTATTTATGAAACACTCAGCAAGCGATTAATCAATAGAAAGATCAATTAATTAAAAAAAGAGGGAAAAATTTATTTTCCTGTTTTGAATTTGAAGCTGTAAGGTTTTGTTAGCGTGTTTCCTGCGGTATCTTTAACTGATCCTGTAGGTATGGTGACTGTGTACCATGTTTTTGCTGATTTGCTAGCTGTTTTGATTGTTAGTGTGTTTCCCTTGAGGGTTTTCTTTAGTGTTATTGTTTTTCCTTTGCTGTTTTTGATGGTTATTTTGTTGATGTTTGTGCTTGCTTTGATGTTTTCACTGAATTTAATTGTGATGCTAGATGTTTTAGAAACATTTGTTTTCTTATTTGCAGGTTTAGTAACAGTTACTTTAGGAGGTATTTTATCTATTGTGTATTTTTGTGTGTATACTGGGCTTGTGTTGCCTGCTAGATCTATTGCTATGTATTTTAGGGTTGTTGTTGATGTGAGGGTGATTGGTCCTGTGTATTTAGTACGTGTTATGGTTGGTGTGGTGCTGTTTAGGGTATAATATATTGTTCCTTTTTCGTTCATTGAAAGTGTAACAATTTTATTAGTTTTAAAAAGACCAGAATTGAGACTAGCGTTAGCTGAAGGAGGTATAGTATCTATAATATACGTTTCAGTGTACAATGGTGATGTGTGACCTGCTAGATCTTTTGCAAAAAATTCAATATAACCACTGTTAGAAATGGGGATAGATGAAGTATATAGGCTCCAATTAGTTTTAAAGTTAGAACTGTACCATTTCCAATAAATAGTTCCAGGTTCATTAGTTTTTAGAGTAACAGTCTTTGCAGTATTATAATATCCTCCTTTAACACTAGCAGATGCAGAGATATCCGCAATAGCATATAAATTGTTATCATAGCTTCCGATGTATATGGTTCCATCACTACCAATAACTGGAGAGGAAACTATCCTATCTCCTGTGGTGTAGGTCCATTTTTTTGTTCCATCTGGGTTTAGGGCGTATAAGTTGTGATCTAAACTTCCGATGTATATGGTTCCGTCACTGCCAATGGCTGGAGAGGAATAGATCATATTTCCGGTGGTGTAGGTCCATTTTTTTGTTCCATCTGGGTTTAAGGCATATACAATACCATCACAGGTTCCGAAATAGATGGTTCCGTCATTGCCTATGGCTGGTGATGAATATATGTAAGTTCCGGCGGTGTAGTTCCATTCTTGTGTTCCATCGGGGTATAGTGCATATAAATTGTTATCAGAGCTTCCGATGTATATGGTTCCATCACTACCAATAGCAGGAGCTGAAAATATCTTATCTCCTGTGGTGTGGTTCCATTTTTGTGTTCCGTTTGGGTTTAAGGCATATACAATACCATCAAAGCTTCCGATGTATATGGTTCCGTCATTTCCTATGGCTGGGGCTGAAAATATCTTATCTCCTGTGGTGTGGTTCCATTTTTGTGTTCCATTTGGGTTTAAGGCATACAACTTGTGATCAAAGCTTCCGATGTATATGGTTCCGTCACTGCCGATGGCTGGAGAGGAATAGATCATATCTCCTGTGGTGTGGCTCCATTTTTTTGTTCCATCGGGGTTTAGGGCATATACCTTGTGATCTAAACTTCCTATGTATATGGTTCCGTCACTGCCGATAGCTGGAGATGAATATATCTCATTTCCTGTGGTGTAGGTCCATTTTTTTGTTCCATTTGGGTTTAGGGCATATACCTTGTGATCCCAGCTTCCTATGTATATGGTTCCGTCACTTCCTATGGCTGGAGATGAATATATTCCATTTCCTGTGGAGTATTTCCAGCTTGTATTATTAGTTTGTGGTCCTTTGTACTGTGATTGTCCTGTGTTTTGGTTGTCATGATGAAATTTTGGTTGTGGTGTGCTGGCTAATGTTGCTGCAGACGCGTTTCCAATACTATTAGAAAAAATAATTGCTGAAGCAAATAAAAAAATTACAAAAATCAGTAAGGAATTCTTATCGAATTTCAATTTCTCATTAATTCTCTTAAATTCTATAAATATTTTCAATCCCCCCATTGTATTTGAACTAAAAAATTTTTTATGATTGTTAGTTATAACCGAATTAATTTTATTATAATATTATAGTATATTATAAGATGCTATAATAAATAGGTATTAATTTGTTTATAACGTTATCAATAAATTTAATTGGAAAAAAATAGTGATTAATTAGTAATAATTAAGGAAAAATCATTTTTTTATATACCCCTAAATTAATAAATAAATTTCAATTTTACTAATCCTGGTATTTTCATGGGTTATTGAATTCATGGGTTATTGGACAGACATAGAAATTTAAGGACATGGATCCAGATTCATGGAAGAAGATGCCCAAATAATAATCTGGTATCTTTTTTCAAGATATTTTCATACCTAACAATAACAGAAAGTATTAAAGGACCCTTAAAAACTTATTTTTAGATTGTTAAAAAATGTTTATCAAGTTTAAAATAGCTTAATAATTATTATGAATATGATTTAGATAAACATGGTTTTGGGGATTCATTATATTATAATAAATTTGATCGAGGGAGTAAATTTTATGTTGTATCGTGATTTCGGAAAAACTAACGAGAAAGTTTCAGTTTTAGGATTTGGCTGTATGAGACTTCCAGTAATTGAAGATGACCCAACTCGTATCGATGAAGAAAAGGCTGTTGATATGATTCGCTACTCAATTGATCATGGTGTGAATTTCCTTGACACAGCGTATCCTTACCATGGGCTTGGACTGGAACATGCCGGAGCTAGCGAACCACTTGTGGCAAAGGTCTTGAAGGATGGCTACAGAGACAAAGTTAAAATAGCCACAAAACTCCCTATCTGGATGTTAAAAACCAGAGAAGACATGGAAATGTACTTAAATGAACAGTTAAAACGTTTAGAAGTGGACTGTATTGATTATTACATGATACACGGTATCAACAGAATTTTCTGGGAAAATTTGAAGAAATTAGGATTTGAAGATTTTTTAGACGAAGCAATAGCTGATGGAAAAATTAAACATGCAGGATTCTCCTTTCACCACAGAATTGACCTTTTTAAAGAAGTGGTTGACCATTACAACTGGTCTTTCTGTTTAATTCAATACAACTACTTGGATGAAGATTATCAGGCAGGAAAGGAAAGACTTAAATATGCATATGACAAAGGTTTGGGCATTGCAGTGATGGAACCCTTAAGGGGCGGACAGTTGGCAAGTAACATACCACCAGGGGTTCAGGAATTATTTGACGAATCTGACATGAAAAGATCTCCTGCTGAATGGGCTCTAAGATGGGTGTGGAACCATCCAGAAGTATCAGTTGTTTTAAGTGGAATGGGGACCATGGAACAACTTGAAGAGAACTTAAAAATTGCAGAGGAAGCCCTTCCAAACTCCTTAACTGATTCAGAGCTTAAAACCGTTGATCAGGCCAAATCAATTTTCGAAGCTAAACTCCAGATTAACTGCACCAGCTGTGGTTACTGCTTACCTTGCCCCTCAGGTGTTAACATCCCTGAAAATTTCCATAAGTACAATAATTACTACCTCTTCGGCAGTCCTGAAGAAATAGAAATGTACAAGTTCTCCTACTATGCTCTTGTAATGGAGAATGAACGTGCATCAAAATGTATAGAATGTGGAATTTGTGAAGAACACTGTACACAGGACATTGAAATCATTAAGGAATTGAAGAAGGTTAAAGAATTGTACGAATCAAATTAATGAATTGAAACATGGGCA
>CP099988.1:2355000-2744370 GCA_024167805.1 Methanobacterium sp. ERen5
TACTAATCTCTGAATTCCTATCTAATTAATTCCATATCCATTTCGTGGATTTGATTAATTGTTCTAAGTTTAAAAATAAATAAAGGATTAGCTCCCTTTTAATTTAAATGCATAACTGCTCTATATTATTTTCTTGGAATCTTTTAAACAAGGGGGCCATTGTAAAATCAAATGAACCATGTAAGCCTACTGGATACTATTTTTAAAGTTTCCAAATTATGGTCCATTATGTTTTCTTTTCGTGTTTATTGTTTTATGAAAGGTTAAAAGGGGGTTCATTACCTTGTAACCGTCTGATGTAAATACGTGCTGCTCCGTAGGCAACTAAACCTCCTAAAAGGCCCCCTATTACAATTCCCCACCATACTCCATTTTCTCCCCAACCAAGGATGACTGCGAATATGTAGGCACTTAAAATGACAAACACCACTTCTCTTAGCACCGTTAGGATGAGGGATATGGTTCCTTTACCAACTCCTTGAAATGATGAGCTGGACATTATTCCCAGTGGCAGGAATATGAAGAACAGGCACATTACTTGGAGGAATGATGCAATTGAAGGTTCTAGATATGAACTTGTGGAGCTGTAGGTAAACAGCATGGCAATATAAGGTGCAAATATGTATATTAAAACACAAATGATTGATGCAACAATGAGCCCGACTTTTACAGAGTAGTTGTGTATCATGGATATGTTCCCATATTTTTTGGCTCCGTAGGAAGCACCGACAATTGTGACCACAGATAGTCCAACCCCTATTATTGGTGCCATGGCAATCATTACAACCCTCCAACCTGTGTTATATACTGCGACTGCGTCTGTTCCTGCAACTGCCACAAGTAGAATATTGAGAATTATTGCAAGGATTGACATCACAACGTATTCAACACTTGCTGGTAATCCTACACTTAAAATATTCTTGGTAACATTCAGATCAGGTTTAAAGTCCTTTAATGAGATTGTAGCATAAGTGTCTTTTTTTATAAAGAGCCAGTATAGTAGTATAATGGCCACTAGTGCGGTGGATATGATGGTACCCCATGCTGCTCCTGAAATACCCCAACCTGCCCAGTAGATGAGTATGGGGTCAAGGATCATGTTTACAACTGATGAAATTACCATTGCATGCATTGTTCTTTTAACATCACCTTCAGCACGAAGTATACCGTATGATGCACCTACAAAGAGTGATAAAATGGATCCTCCAATGATTACCTGTCCGTACTCCATTGCAAGATCCAATGTGTTACCTGCACCAAACAGAATAAGTAATGGTTTGAGGAATACCAGCAGAACCACAGACAAGATAAATGAAATACCCATTGTAATCACTACAGAATGTGTGGCAGCATTGTTTACAGATTTTTTGTTGTCTTCGCCTATGTAACGAGATATTGCAGATGCTGCACCAGCACCGAGGCCGTTACTTAAACCCATAAATATCATAAATACGGGTGTTACAAAGCCCACTGCAGCCAATGCATCTCCTCCAAGACCTGCAACCCATATTGCATTGACTATGTTGTAAAGTGACATTAAGATCATGGCAATGATCATGGGTCCTGAAAGTTTAATCAATGCCTTTTTTGGGTCTCCTAAAATTGTTGAGACTCCTTCTGTTTTCTCATCTTCCATTGAAATGTTCGGTGTTGATTGTAAAGATTCATTCCTTTCCATTTTTTCACCAAAGTAATACTGATTATAATACTTTTTTAATTTTTAGCCAGATTTTGAGGTTTAAATCTGATTTTTAATTTTTTCAATACTGTTTTGAGCAAGTAAACCCATAAATTTCATTAATTTAAGATTTTCATCCTCATTTAATCCATCACACACTATTTTCTTCCATTCTTCTTCAATGTCCTTAATTTTTGGTATGAGATTTTCTCCCTTTTCTGTTAGGAAAATATTATATTTACGACGGTTTTCGGGGTCGATGGTACGATATAATAATTCATCATCTTCCAATTCCCTCATTATACGTGCAATAAATCCTTTATCAATTTGAAATAATCTCACAATATCGTCCTGAGTAATTCCAGGATGCTTTGAAATCACCATTAAACAGGGGATTTGTTTGCCCTTAATGTTTAATGCTTTTGCTTCTCTGTTAATGAACACGAGGTGATTTCGAGATACAATTGAAAGGAGTATTTCCAGTTGAAGCTCTGAATCTTCTATTTTTTCACCTTGAATATTACAATCATTAAGTTTCATATCGAACACCCATTTCTTGTTCCAATACCAACATTGTGTCTGCCACCATATAAAAATGTTGTCATGACAACAATTGTCTAGACAACAAAATCTTAAATGGAAACTCCTCATTAAAAACCGATCTAAACTCAGCCAGTTACTTTAAAAATTGATAAAATGGGCTGTTGAATTAACTGCACTCAAATCTCTGCACAGGGTCTGGCATCCTAGTATCTATACTAATTTTTCATTTATCAGTAGGATGTTGATCCTTTCTCACAGGACTTTTCAAATGCAGAACTCATCATAGGCACGTTTTTTCACATGAGAAACCATTACTGTCTTCAGTTCCAATATTTATGAAGTTTTTAGATAAACATCATTATTCCTGCTAATCCATGGAGAACTGCAAAGATAATAGCAATTACAACCACTACGGGATGCCAGATAAATCGGATGTTCAACTGTCTTTGATGGATGCCAACACCAATCACCGCAGCTATGACAAATGAAAACAAAGTTAATAAACCTAAAATACCTACTAACGGTTTGTGCAGTGATAATCCAATAAGAGTCATTAATACTGCGAAGATAAAGGAAACCACAACCATTGCAGGATGCCATTTAAATTGTAACCATCCTCTATAGTAACTAAAACCTAACGCTGCAGTAACCAGGTACGAGGTCAGTGTTAAAACACCCAAATAAAGTACAAAAGGCTTGCCAAATATGGGATATAAAGCTATACTCACCATTTATATTCCTTCTCCACTAAATCTAACACAAGTAAACTAAACCTAACACATTAAATCTATTATTTAAACATCGTAGATTCTTTATAGATCCTATGTTAATTAAATCCTTCATCGGTGTATATGAAAATCCTTTATTCTTAAACATTGGAAACTTCATGGTAGGTGGGTATTTGGGGTTTAATTTTTGGATATTCTGTAGAGGATGGTGAGTGCCACCAGCTGGATTATGTTGATTATGCTCAGCATGAAGGGAGGTCCCAAATTTGAGGAAAATGAAGCTGGTACCAGTTCCACAAATAGATGCACCACCAATCCAAACGTAACAAAAATGTTTTGAATAAGCATTACAGATGCAAAGTACAGGAGTCCTATGGTGAAATGGGATTTAATTTCGTTATAGGTTTTCCAATAGGTTCTTAAGAGGAGGAATAACAGATAAATATTTACAAGGCCTGCTGTAAGGGAGAAGTATACTAATATCGTTACTGTTGATCCTAAATCTACAATTGCCATTTTAATATCCTCTTAACTTAATTATTTTTTAAGGTAAATTCTTTATTATTTCGTTTAAAACATCGTAGTTTTCTTCCATCATGGATGTGAGAAAGTATAGTGTTCCATACTTTTTTCCCCAGATGAATCGATCATTTTGTTATCTTCCAATATTTTCAGATGATGACGTATCGTTTTGTAGTTTAGGTTGAGTTTTTCTGCAAGTTGATGAGCATTGTATGGTCTTTCATTCAGTGCCCTCACTATTCTGGCACGATTCGGTCCTCCGGCAGTACCGGTAAATACCCACCAGATCAGTTTATCCATTTTTTACTCCTTCAAACCATTTTGTATCCTAAAAAAATTGTTTTATATCTAAATTTTGAATGTTTCACACATTTATAGGTTACAACATCTCCCTTTTTTAATTAACAGGTTTTCAAGCTCTTTTAAAAAAAATAATGGAATATTATTTTTTTTAAGTTGTATCCGATGTTTTTTCGTTGGATAAGCATTTTCCATCTAAAACAGTGACTATTCTCTCTGCCATGTTTCCAACATAGGGTTCGTGTGTCACCATCACCAGCGTAACATTTTCTTTGGCATGAAGATCCTTTAATAAGTTTAGAATAACTTCTCCAGTCTTGGAATCCAGAGAACCTGTGGGTTCGTCGGCTAGAATAATTGATGGTTTGTTTACAAGGGCTCGGGCTATTGCAACTCTCTGTCTCTGTCCACCTGATAGTTTGGTTGGTTTTTGATCTACCTTGTCTTCCAGGCCCACTGATTTCAGAAGTTCCAGTGCCCTTTCCCTCATATCCTTGGAGCTGGTGTTGGTTTCGTACATGGAGATTTCAACGTTTTCAACCACTGTTAAATTAGGTATCAGGTTATGCATTTGGAACACGAACCCGATCTCTTTGGAACGAAATTTATTGAGATTTTTGGTCTTCATCATGTCGATTCCGGCTACATTGATGGTTCCGTCATCTGCAACATCCAAACCACCTATCATGTTAAGTAATGATGATTTTCCAGAACCTGAAGGTCCCATTATGGATATGAACTCTCCCTTTTTGACAGTTAGGTTCATACCATTCAAGGCTTTTATTTTACCGTTGTCGTAGCCCTTTTTCAAATCCTTTATTTCTATGATGTTCTCGTTATTCATAGCGCAGTGCCTCCGTTGGGGATAATCTGCTTGCCCTGTAGGCTGGGTAAAGTCCACCTATGATACCCACGATCAATGCCACTGCAAATGCCCTCAGGAATATGTAGATTGAGAATGACGGTGTGATAACGTTTCCAACAGATGGTACTAGGGTTAACAGTACTTCCACTCCCACCACAGCTATTAATGTTCCTGCAACAAATGCCAGCAGTGTGAGAACTATGGATTCTCCGAGTATCATGCTTAATATTCTGGTATCCTTCCACCCTACAGCTTTTAACACTCCTATTTCCCTTGTTCTTTCATAAACTGTCATTATCATGGTGTTAATAACTCCAACAGCTCCGATAAATATGGCTAAGAGAGATATTGCCCAGCTAGCTGTGTTTATGAATCCTAATCCTTGGTTTATTCTGTTGGCCTGATCTGCAGCTGTTGACGTGCTGAGCTGGTTTGTATATGTGTCTTGTATGGTGTTGCTCACAGTTGTTACGTTGGCATTGTCAGTAACTTTCACAAGGATACTCGTGACCTTGTCTTGGTTGTTTGTAAGATTTTGCAGGGTTGAAAGTGGCATCACAATACCGTTGTCCATCATGAAGTTACCTGTTTCAAAGGTTCCTTTTATGGTAAAGTTCTGACCGAACAGGTTTATTGTATCTCCAATAGTTTTGTTAAGACTTTCAGCCTCAGTTTTTCCTATTATAACTTCATCACTACTGGAGTTGGAAAATGCAGTTCCATTCACACTGTCAACACCCAGTAAACTTAGCTTATCCGAGTCTATACCCGTGATTGACAGGCCACCAAATCCTCCTCCTTGGCTGGTGTTAGAACTTAAACTTGAACCTCCTGTTGAGGTGTTTGTTGCCCTTAAAACTCCGGCAGTACTTTTAACTCCACTTAATGGAAGTAGTTCATTCACATATGATTGGTTAAAGGTTTGGCTTGATTGGCCACCTGATGAACCGGCTTGGCTAACTGTAATTTCAGCCGAACCTGCCTTCAGAGTACTCTGCGTTGAGTTCTCAAGCCCTCCTGTGATCATTCCAAGTGCCACTATAACCATTATTCCAATTGCTATTCCAACAATAGCAAGGGAACTTCTAGTTTTGTTTCTGAATGGATTTTTCACCACCAGCGATAAAAATGACATAGACAATCCTATGATAAACAGTATATAAAGCGTTATACACGATTCATGCGTGATTTATGCCAAAATCATGCCAAAATTCAAACACAAAAATTGAAAAAAATATCAATATGGAATGTGGGATTATATTTAATCAGTATCTGAGAATGAACATTTAACAACGAACCCCACTCATGGCTCATTGTTCTTTAACTAAGTTTAGATGGATGTTCCGGGTTGATTTTTTTGGGTTAAATAGTGGTTAGTTAGGTTTCAGGGGCTTTTTTTGGGTAGGGTGAAGTAGAAGCTTGATCCCTTTCCCAGTTCGGATTCTACCCAGATTTTTCCGTTGTGTCTTTCCACCACCCTTTTACAGATGGAAAGTCCAATACCAGTTCCAGGATATTTTTTTCGTGTATGCAGGCGTTTGAAGACGTCAAAAATTTGCTTCTGATGTTCGGGGCCTATACCAATTCCTTCATCACTCACACCCAGTATCCATTCTTCATCAGTTTCCTCTGCAGAAATATGTATTTTAGGGGTTGTTTCATGGAATTTGATGGAGTTTGAAATTAAATTCTGAAAGACCTGACCCAGCTGTGAAGAGTCACACCTGACTGTTGGTAACTTATCATGGATTATCTGGACATGTTTTTCCACAATGGTATTTTTCATCCCCAACAACACCTTATCCAATAGCTGGTCAAGGTCGCTAAATTGGTACTCAGTTTTTACTGTGTTGAGACGTGAGTAAACCAAGAGATCGTCTATTAAATCTTTCATCCTGTGGGAACCTTCCACTATAAAATCAATGTAGTCATCTGCATCTGAATCCAGCTTATTTTTGTACTTCATGGCCAAGAGCTGGGTGAAACTGGTTACCATCCTTAATGGTTCCTGGAGGTCGTGGCTTGCAACATATGCAAACTGTTCCAATTCCTTATTGGAAACCTCCAACTTTTTATAAGCTTATTTTGAACGTTCTGTTGATGGATTAATTCTATATTAACTTTTTCAAGCTCTTGATTTGAAATATGTAGTTTACTGGTGAGTTTCTTCTCATTTTCAAGTAAGTGCTGCTGTTTAGATTCATATTCTTTCAGTGCTGTTATATCAACATTGATACCTATAAGTTTCAAAAGTTCCCCATCATCTCCTCTGATAACCTGCCAACGTCCCATTAACCAATGAACACTACCATCAGCCCATTTCACACGAAATTCAGATTCTGTTGGTTCTCCAGTTTTTAATGCAATGTCAACACCATTTATGGCTTTCTGCATGTCATCGGGATGGATTAATTCTTCCCAGGCTTCCTGTGTTCCTGAAAACTCACCTTCTTTAAGGCCGTACATGGCTTCTAATTCTGGTGTCCAAATGTTTACACCTGTTTGGATGTTCCATTCAAATGTACCAATATTAGACACCTTCTGGGCCAAGTTAAATCTTTCATAACTTTCTTTAAGTTGTTCTTCAACTTTTTTACGCTTGGTGATGTCGTAGGTTACTAAAAGCATTTTCCAGTCTGGAAATGCCAGTGGTATTGCACTTACATTGGTCCATATCATGTTGTTATTGTCTATTAGAACTCCAACTTCAACATCTTTAATTGGTGTCAGTTTATCAAATGCTAAACTACTTGGAAGTTCTGATATGGGTATTTCAGCGTAGTCTGAATTATAATATTTTCTTTCGGCATACTTTCCAAGTTTTAACTCGGTTTCAGATAGGCCTAAAATTTTTTCCAGTGCAGGATTTTCGTAGATCACTTTTCTTTCATGGTCAATAACTGAGATCCCAACGGATAAATTTTCAAATAAAGTCTTTAATTTCTCTTCACTTTCGACTAATTTTTCTTGAGCCTTCTTATGGGCCGTGACAATTTGAGTTGATATGGCAATGCCATCTGGAATTGGAGTAACAGTTACATAAAACCAATCATCAATTCTATCGGATGAGTAATGATCTTCAAATTTAACTACCTTCTGGGTATTCACGGCCTTTTTGTACATGTTAAAGAAGTTTGTCTTGGGGAAGGTGGGCCAAAGTTCCCCCATGTGCAGGCCAATAATTTCTTCAGATTTTAACCCGTTGTTTTTGGTAGCCTGAGTATTCTGGTAGATGTAGCTGAAGTCGATGATTTCACCTTGATCATCGTACACTGGTTTGAGAATTTTGAACCCGTCAAGGGAGTTCTCCTGCACAGTTTGAGACCGTTTTTCATTTGCTTGAAGTTTTTCTTCGGTTTTTTTGTGTTTAGGGATATCCATAATTGAAATCAGGATCATGGGTTTTTGATCCTCACACTCAAACTTTTGGATATTTAGATTCAGGGTTTTGGGGGTACCGTTTTCAAAGATGTGGTTCAGTTCATAGTTTCTGATGAGGGAAGATTCAGGTAAAATATCTTTGAGGAGCCTTCGTAAATCCGGAGTATCCCATTCTCCATTATTTAAATCATAAATTAAATTACCCACGGTGTCAGAAGGATCCACATTAAAATAGTTTAAAAATGAGTCGTTAAATGTAATAACCCTTAAATTTGCATCTAAAACAATTAAAGGTTCTTGAATAATATCCATTATACTTTCTAAAAGAAGTTTTGTTGATGTAGTTTCTAAACAGGATCCATCAGAGTTAGCAGTCATAAGACATTTCCCCCAAAATATCATTTTCTACTAAATATTTGACATTGAGAATATAACCACATTTCGATTTAATTTAGATTACCAAGATGATCTTATACGATCCATACGTGATTTGTAGATCTAAAGCCACAAATATTTGCTTAAAGCAACATTT
Source organism: Methanobacterium sp. ERen5 (assembly GCA_024167805.1). Lineage (GTDB taxonomy): Archaea > Methanobacteriota > Methanobacteria > Methanobacteriales > Methanobacteriaceae > Methanobacterium_B. Next base: position 2,363,550 of record CP099988.1, read on the forward strand.
TCAATGAATTTAAGGTGTTTTGCCGAATTTGTTTAATCATAGTTTTGTCATTGGAAATGATGGAATGGTCCATGAAGTGGGTATTAGACTAAAACTGCGGTTGGATTAATGTTTTAAGGGGTTTCACTTGCAATTTACTGCTACTTGTTCCAGATGAAATACCAAACAGTTTAAATTTCTTGCCACAATGTATTTATCGGTGTTATTTATGAATGATTTGAAATACATAATCTTAGGCATTGTAGCTGCATTAATTATTAGTTTGGCACTATCAAAGCTTCTTCTCATGGGTGGACTCATGGCAGGAGTGGTTGGTTTTTTATTGGCTGGAATAATAGTGGGCTACTTAACACGTGGTGACACTCAAGAAGTTGCAATCAATGGAATGATTGTTGGATTTATAGGGGGCATTATATTCATTTTAATTGGAACAGTCATGAACAGTCTAATTTACAATCCCCATGCAAATACCTCTATGTTTAGCATGTTTCTAGCAGGAGGAATTATGGTTGGAATCATAGCAGGTATTATCTATGGAATCATATCTGCAGTTGGGGGTATCATTGGCAGTTATATAAAGGCTAAAACCTAATGAACATCTTTTTTTTATTAAATTTTTTTATTGGTTTCACATTTTTTCTAGAAATAATTTGGTGATCGATTGATTTAATAGCATGAAAATAGCATAGATCATGGAGGAATGTGTAATGGAAATAGATAGAATCAACTACTGGATTTCTGAAGTGTGTATAAAGGATAATCATATCCACAGCGTTAGACTGTACAGGGACAATGAACTGGCCTATGGACTAGATCAAACCTGGACAGTACAGCAGGTTATTGACACCATAAATAAGGGTTACAACATAAACACCATAGTAAATGTTAATGGCAGATGGGTGTCAGGTGCCAGGGTTAAAATCATGACAATCGGTGGAACCAGCTACATCACAACTGAAAGGGATGAATCAGCTCCTGACAATCTGGAAAATCTACCAAAATTCTAATGCGAGTGTTAATCAATAAAAACTATGAGTTTTTCCACAATATTTTTTGTTATTCTTCAAATCGCATATACCATTTCCTACAGATGGATGTTAGTGTTAATAGAATTGGATTGGATAATAAATACTAAAAAAAATAAAATCATAAAAAATTATCTGGTTTAAGTGTGAATTATTATACTCTGTGGTGTAATGGGTCAAATTTTTCAATATTCCATGTTTTCAATCCATAAATATTCTTTCGTATTGAATTTAAAAAAAAATTTGGGAAAAAAATTAAATATTTCTGGACTATTTTTTTAGTCTAGGCATTATATATCCACCAAAGACCATTAAAATTGCCAATAGAAGTCCTGCTATCGTAACACCAGTGTGCTGCATGGCTATTGTGTTTGTTAATGTTCCATCAGCTTTGCTTGTTGTTGATGTTGGGTTTACAGTTGTACTGTTTAATTTGAGGGTTTCTGAGGATAATGAGGAACCGAATATATATTGTCCTGCTTTTACTGTTTTTCCTGTTACATAGAGGTAAGGATCACCCACTGGCACGTTTGTTAAAGTCCATGTTATGGTGCTGTTTGTAGTGTTGTAAGTCCAATTACCATCTCCAGTAATATTTGATACATTAAATCCTACTGGTATTGGGATTGTTACTGTAACGTTGCTTGCATTGTCTGGTCCATTGTTACCTAATTTGTAGGTGAGTGTGAATAGTTCGCCAACTTTTGGATGATTGTTGGATGAGTTAATTCTTAAATAGAGATCATACACTGGATTCACTGGTGTTGGTTTTACTTTTAACTGGTTGGTGTTGTTGGTTCCAAGGTAAGTGCTGTTTCCAAGGTACTCTGCGAATATGAGATATGTGCCTTTGTTTTCTGTTATGACGTATTTGAGTGTTGCTATTCCATTATTGTTAGTTTTAACTGTGCCTACAACAGTACCATTAATACTGAACTGTATCTGAGCACCCTTAACTGGGTCGTTGTGATTGTCTGTTAATCTGGCAGTTAAATTAACACTATCACCCTTCAAACCATTAACTGGCAAAACATTAACCTTAGTAGTTGTTTTGATTGTTACACTTTTAATCACAGTTTCGTTATCCACGGTTGCTGACATTTTTGATATCCCTGGATTAAGTCCAGTAAATGTTGTGTTTGCCTGTCCATTTGTTGTGATGGAAGATACGGGGCTTACTGTTCCATTTGAATCACTACTGAATTTAACTGTTAATCCATCTGGAACATGTCCCTTTGCAGGGTCATGATAAACACCGTTAGAATCATGGAGTAAATCAGATTTAATATGAGATTTACCGCCGATTTTAATGGTTGCAGGGTTTGGAGTTACTGTTAATACAATCCATGGATTGTATGATACATCTGAGCCGCTTATATTAGCTGATGGATTTGTGTTGGAACCCCACCAGTTATACCTTGCATCAAATGTTCCACCGGAATTGTAAATATCATTACCAGTACCTGCTTTGTTTCCAATGATTCTATTGAAATTAACAGTAGCAGTACCTGTATTGAAGATAGCACCACCTCTTGTAACCACATTGTTATTTGTGAAAGTACTGTTTTTAACAATTAAGGTACCTTCATTATCTATTGCACCACCCCAAAATGCTGCATAGTTATTAGTGAAGGTAGTGTTGTAAACTGTTAAAGTACCATCCTTGGTATAGATAGCACCCCCACCTGCAAGATAACCAGGTGCTCTGTTACCTGTGAAGTTACTTTTATCAACAGTTACAGCACCACCAGAATTGTAGATAGCACCACCACCACCTGTATCACTTGCAGCGTTGTCTGTGAAATTACAGTTATCCAAGTTTAGAGTACCTTGATTATTGGATATGGCACCACCATAATATGAAATGTTATTAGTGAAAGTACAGTTATCCAAGTTTGAAGTACCTTGATTATTGGATAGAGCACCACCATAGGATGATCTGTTATCATTGAAGGTATTGTTCTCAGCAGTGATAGTACCGCCGAAATTATTGTAGATGGCACCACCACCACCTGTTGTGGTGTTGTTTGTAAAAGTACAGTTATCTATATTCAAAAAACCGTTGTTGTAGATAGCTCCGCCGTGATTAGCACCGCCAAAATCACTATTTGCAGTGTTGTTTGTGAAGGTGCAGTTATCCAAGTTTAAAGTAGCATCATTCATGTTTTCAATGGCACCACCTAAATTACTACCACCATAAGAACTGAAAGCTCTGTTATTTGTGAAATTACTGTTACTTATAGTCGCAGTGCCAAAATTGTAGATAGCACCACCACCATTATCAGATGCAGTGTTGTTTATGAATTTACAGTTATCAACTGTCAAATTAGAACCCTTTGAATTGTAAATAGCTCCTCCCTGACCATAAGTTTCAGAGTTGCTAGTGAAGGTAGTGTTATAAACAGCCAATGTACCGGTATTTTCAATTGCACTGCCAGATCTTGATGTTCCGTTTGTAAGTGTGAGATTTATGATGGTGAGTTTTACATCTGTTGCCACAGTGAATATGGAGTTTCCAGATTGTTGTCCGTCTACGATAGTATTCAGCTGGTTATCACCTATGATGGTCATATTCCTAATTATATGGATATTACTTTCATTATAGGTCCCTCTGGCTATTTGGACTCTTCCATTAGATTTTGCTGTTCCTGTCGCATTATTAATAGTTTTTTTAGCTAAAAACCAAGTAGAACCGTCAGATGCATCGCTTCCACCTGAACCATTAACGTAGATAGTGTTCACAGGAGTTGCTGAAACATCTGTAACGCTGACATTAAATATCAGGCCTAGACTTAAAAGTAGTAGTGGAAGTAATATTGCTTTTCTTTTGAAGAATAAACTTGTTTTGTTAGTCAAGTTTCTTTTCACCTCCTTTATGCTGGTTCTAAGTTATTTAAAACACATCACTGACCATTTAATCAGATGGATAAAAATGGAGATACGAAATTTGAACATCCATACAATATCCATAAAAGGGGGCTAATAAAAAATTTATCCAAAATATTAAAGTGTTTTAATCCTTTTAATTTATTAAAATCTAAAAATTCTATTGACTATGGTATGTAACATACCCCAACTTAAATAATTCATTCACGTTAATATAAGTTTTTCAAGGATTAACGTGATTTTTGGCACAATGAACTAGGTTTATAATATAATTAACATATTATTTTATTGAATATTGGAAAAAAACAAGCATTTGTAAATATTTATTTGTAAAATTAAGAATCTTTTTAAATTTTATAATGTTAATTAACTATTCAAATGCTTCTTGAAGGATTAAATAAATGTATCCTATAATATTCCATGCTTGAAAAATTTGTATTCCATTAGTAAGTTTTGGATTAAAAAAGAGAAAAATGAAAAAGATATTGAATTTAGGTTCCGGTTTTGAATTTGAAGCTGTAATTTGCTGCTATGTTGTTGCCTGCCGGGTCTTTAATTGCACTTTTGGGGATGGTTACTGTGTACCATGTGTTTGCCGATTTTTTCGTGATTTTGATTGTGAGTGTGTTTCCTTTGATGGATTTAGATAGTGCTATTGTTTTACCTGTACTGTTTTTTATGGTTATTTTATTGATGTTTGTGCTTGCGTTGATGTTTTCACTGAACTTAATTGTGATGTAGGATGTTCTTGAAACATTTATTTTTTTGTTTAGAGGCGTGGTTATAGTTACTTTAGGTGGTATCTTGTCTATTGTATATTTCTGGGTGTATACTGGTGATTTGTTCCCTGTAGGATCTATTGCGAGATATTTTAGGGTTGTTGTTGATGTGATGATAATTGGTTTAGCGTACAAAGTACCCTTAGATGTGGGTGTGCTTCCATTTAATGTGTAATAGATCTTTCCTGCTTGACTCATTTTGAGAGTTATTGTTTTAGTAGTGTTGTACAATCCACCTTTAACAGTAGTACTAACAGTTATATCAGAAATAGCATACAAATTGCCATCATAATTTCCGATGTATATAGTTCCATCTGATCCTATTGCTGGGGATAATTCTACAGAATCCCCAACGGTGTACGTCCATTTTTTTGTTCCATTTGGATTTAAGGCATATAATTTATTTTCATAACATCCAAAGTATATGGTTCCGTCACTTCCTATTGTTGGAGATGAATCTATATTCCATCCTGTGCTATATGTCCATTTTTTTGTTCCATTTGGATTTACGGCATGTAATTTACCATCATCACTTCCGAAGTATATGGTTCCGTCACTTCCTATGGCTGGAGACGAATCTGTAATATCTCCATAATAGGTCCATTTCTGAGTTCCGTTGGGGGTTAATGCATATAATTTACCATCTTCGCTCCCGATGTAGATGGTTCCGTCACTTCCTATGGCTGGAGACGACTGTATACTTTTTCCGGTGGTGTAGATCCATTTTTGTGTTCAGTTGGGGTTTAGGGCATAAAATTTGTGGTCATTGCTTCCGAAGTAGATGGTTCCATCAGTTCCTATGGCTGGAGTTGAAAATATATAACTTCCGGTGGTGTAGATCCATTTTTGTGTTCCGTTGGGGTTTAGGGCATAAAATTTGTGGTCATTGCTTCCGAAGTATATGGTTCCATCATTTCCTATGGTGGGAGATGATTCTACAGGAGCTCCGGTGGTGTAGTTCCATTTTTGTCTTCCGTTTGGGGTTAGGGCGTAAAATTTGTGGTCATTGCTTCCGAAGTATATGGTTCCGTCATTTCCTATGGCTGGAGACGAATCTATACCTCCTAATGTGGTGTATGTCCATTTTTTTGTTCCATTTGGGTTTAAGGCATACAAATTGTTATCAAAACTTCCTATGTAGATGGTTCCATCTGATCCTATGACTGGAGATGTATCAACACTACTTCCTGTGGAGTATATCCATTTTGTGGAATTGGTTTGAGCGCCTTTGTATTGTGATTGGCCGGTGTTATTGTTGTCGTGATGAAATTTGGGCTGAGCAGATGTGGCTAAACCCGCCGCAGAAACAGCTCCTGAAATTATGATGGATACTATAACTACTAAACCTAAAAATAATAACATATACTTTCTACTACTTTTACCCCTAATTAGTTCTATATTCATTCCCCCTGAAAGTACTTACTAACACAGTAATATTGATAGTATATATTAATATTCTATTTATATCTTCTTATTACTTACAAACGGAAGGTTTTACTAGAAAATGGATAAAAAATATAGAAAAGGGGGATCTTTATCTACTGTTTTGAATTTGAAGCATGGTTTAGTATTCAGAGATGTTATGTGGTAGATGCGCCTAACCTATATTTCTGAATAAAAAATAATAGGTTCATCTCAAGACAACTAAAAATTGTTTATCATAAATTTACTGGAGAGGCATACATGGAAATAGATAGAATCAACTACTGGATTTCTGAAGTGTGTATAGAGATGGTCATATCCATAGCGTTAGAGTGTACCGGGACATTGAACTGGCTTATGGACTAGATCAAACCTGGGTAGTTAAGCAGGTATTCGACACCATAAATAAGGGTTACAACATAAACACCATAGTAAATGTTAATGGCAGATGGGTGCCAGGGTCAAAATCATGACAATCGGTGAAACCAGCTACATCACAACTGACAGGGATGAATCAGCCCCTGACAATCTGGAAAATCTACCCAAATTCAGTTAAAGAATCATAGTGAACTATGCATGAACAAGGGGTTAAAATCTCTAAACTTGCATTGAAAATGGTTCATTTTTAAACTCATGTTAGTTATTTTGAGGTGTAGCATTGGGGTTTAATTGATTTTAAGCCGCAATATTTATATAGGATCAAACTATATCATGTTTATTACAATTTTTAACAATTTTTATTTTCAATATTTTTATAAATTTCATTCTGTTGACACCTGACAAAAAAAGAACATTTATATAGTTAAGATACAATAGTTTATCATCACTTCGATATTTATCGAAATGAAAACTATGTTAAATGTGGGGTGTTCAATGGAAACCAAAAAAATGGCAAAAATATTTAAAGCCCTTTCAAACCCCAACAGGTTAGAACTTTATCTACAAATAGTTAAACAACATGAAAAAAGCTACAAAACATGTGGGGGATGTTTAATAAGTGAAATAACCAAATCCTTAAATATTGGAGCTCCAACAATTTCCCACCATCTCAAAGAATTATCCGGCGCAGAATTAATATACACAGAAAAAAAGGCAGATACCTAGTAGCAAAGGTAAATGAAGACGTGGTAGACCAGATAAACGAATATTTAAAGCTCCCATAACATTTCAATAATAAATTTAACTAAAAACAAATTTATAGAAATTTTTTATTTAAAAATTTTACAAAAAAAATTTATACATTCAAAGGATTGTTTAAACAACAATTTTATAAAATTTCGGAGGATTCAGTATCATGACAAATCCAACAGTTCCAGTTGAAGAAAAGGAAGTTCTGGAGAAAAAAGAGGATGTCCAGACTTACAAATCAACTGACGATATAAAAGTCCCTGACATGATAATCGATCAGATCATAGGTCAGGAAGAAGCAGTTGAAACCGTAATAAAAGCTGCAAAACAAAGAAGAAACGTGCTGTTAATTGGAGAGCCAGGTATTGGTAAATCCATGTTAGCCAAGGGAATGGCCGAATTACTGCCACCTGAAGAACTTCAAGACATATTAGTCTACCCAAACGTGGAAGACAACAACAATCCACTCATAGGTGCACTTCCAGCAGGTGAAGGTAAAAAGGTGGTAAACACCTACAGAATCAAGGCCAAATCCAAGGATGAAAAAAGAAACATGCTCATGATGCTGGTAATAGGAGGAATTCTAATAGCCGGAGTACTCACACAACAGTATCTCGCAGCCATCATAGCAGCAGGAATAGTTCTCCTTATCATCATGCAGATGAAACCTAAAAATAATATGTTGGTACCAAAACTCCTCGTAAACAACGAAGGCAAGAACATGGCACCATTTGTCGACGGAACAGGATCACATGCAGGGGCCCTGCTTGGAGATGTACGCCACGACCCATATCAGTCCGGCGGACTTGGAACACCAGCACATGACCGTGTAGAACCTGGAATGATCCACAAGGCCAACAAGGGAGTTCTCTACATCGACGAAATCGGAACCATGCAGATGAAAACCCAACAGGAACTCTTAACAGCAATGCAGGAAAAGAAATACTCCATAACCGGCCAAAGCGAATCAAGCAGTGGAGCAATGGTAAGCACAGACGAAGTACCATGTGACTTTGTGTTGGTAGCATCAGGAAACCTGCAGGTACTTGAAGGAATGCACATAGCACTCAGGTCAAGAATTAGGGGTTACGGTTACGAAGTGTTCATGAAGGATTCAATGAAAGACAGCCCAGAAAACAGGGAAAAACTCGTCCAATTCGTTGCTCAAGAAGTTAAAAAAGACGGAAGAATACCACACTTCTCAAGCGAAGCAGTACATGAAATAATCCACGAAGCACAGCGAAGATCAGGCAAAAAAGACGAACTAACCCTGAAACTAAGGGATCTCGGAGGACTTGTAAGGGCCGCAGGAGACATAGCCAAGGAAGAATCAGCACCAGCTGTAACCCTTGAACATGTACTAACCGCTAAAAAACTTGCAAGAACCCTAGAGCAACAGATAGCAGACAGGTACATAGACCAGAGAAAAACCTACAGTGTCTTCGAATCAAATGGAAGCAAAGTAGGAATGGTCAATGGACTGGCAATAATTGGAGACAGAAGCGGAATTTTACTCCCAATAGCTGCAGAAGCAGCACCTGCCCAGAGTAAGGACGAAGGTAAAATAATAGCCACAGGAAAACTCGGAGAAATAGCCAGAGAAGCAGTACAAAACGTGAGTGCTGTCATCAAGAAAAACACAGGAACCAGCATCACAGACCACGACATACACATTCAGTTCCTACAAGCATATGACGGAATTGAAGGAGACAGCGCAAGTGTATCCATTGCAACTGCAGTTATATCCGCCCTAGAAAATGTGCCTGTTGACCAGACAGTGGCACTCACAGGATCACTCAGTGTCCGTGGAGATGTCATGCCAGTGGGTGGAGTCACAGGAAAAATCGAAGCAGCAGCAGAGGCAGGAATGAAACGGGTTATCATACCAGACTCAAACATGGCAGATGTGTTGATAGAAGAAAAGTACAAGGACAAGATCGAAATCATACCAGTTAAAACCATGAGTGAAGTGCTTGAAAATGCATTGTCTGGAACTGAAAAGGACAGACTGGTCACAAAAATGAAGAAGATCACAGGCAAAGTACCCAAGGACATCATACCAACCATCAACAACCCAACCACACATTAACTCGAATTATTCCATGGAACAATCCATGGGATACCTACCTATTTTTTTATTAATTTTTTGTAGCTAGTTTTTCATGCAGATACTAAAATAAGACTTAAAATGGAATTTTGTCTTAATGTTGTTTACTACTTCTTGGTTTGATTTTTTTTTAAAGCTGGTTTTTAACAGTAAAATTGAATGTGGTTTTTATACAATAATTCATAATACAACCCTATTCAGTTGTATTTTATTTTAAAACCTTTTTGAATTGTTATTTTTTACAACTCTTATGTTATAGGCTTACTACTAAAATTCAATATTGAAGATCTAATTTTTTTTTACAAGATTAATGATTTTAGAGTATCCCTCATTTGTAGCTAGTTTATCCAAGTCTGAACACTATTATTATCTCTGAAGGACTAAAAAAACCAAAATGAACCTCAATCAATTAAATAATAATAGAACAAACTTCAATGTTAAACCCACATAAAGATGATCTTCAAAATTTATAGAAAATTTAATTTATGAAATACTATTTTAGGGAGTTTTTGAATTTGATCGGAAGTTTTTTATATGGTAACTTTTAAATTTTTCAAAATTTATTATAATATTTAAGAGGTGAATATTTAGGAGGTGTAAATTTTTTGAAAATTAAGAAAATTAAAATTATAAGTATTCTGTTGTTGTTGGGAGTGTTATCATTCACTTTTCCATGTGTATACGCAGGAGGATCTCCCCATATTGATATTAAGGATCAATCTAGGGATATGTGAATGATATCATTGTATATCCTGGTGAGTCTGCTAAAATAAAAGTAGAATCTTGGTATCTGATGGCGTTACGGATCCATGGAAAGACGTTTACATGCTGATTGACAGTAAATCTATTGGTCAAACAGAAACTTAATTGGCTAGGAAATGGGTATTTCAACACACCAACTAACTTACCGGTGGGACATCATCAAATATTAATAATGCTCTGAAATCCAAATGCGGGTAATATTTATGCTTTTGGGTGAACCTTATCGTGCTTGATCCTGTGGAGAATAATCCCAATAGTGGTACTGGAAAGTGGATTATTAATTCTAGTGATATAATTCAAGGACAAAAATCATCAATATCAGCTAACTTTGTTAACCAGACACGTATGGTTAATTACAAAAATCAAAAACCAGATAAAAATTCAGAACTTGGAAATATTGGTTATGTGCTTGCGACGATGAGAACAATGTAGTTAAAAAGGGTTCCATGCCTTTAAAATGGTTAAACAATCAGATAGGAACAAGTAATCTTTTGGATTCTAGTGATCTTAAACCAGGTACTTATCATCTGCAAATCCAATTTCCAGGAAATAATTACATTAAACAAATTGCTGAAGGAAAATCTTTCACTGTTTATTCTAAAGAACAGCTCATTATCAGTTAGTAATGAAAGCACACTGAACGTGACACAAGGAGATGATGCACAGGTAATAGCATGGATAAACAACGATGCACTATCAAAAATACCAGTAAACAACTCACCAAAGGCTAATGTAACCTTCACAGTCTTTGACTAAAACTACAACATAATAACTGGAGACACATTCCCAGCCACACTCAGAGACGGACACTACGTAGCATGCATGGACTGGAACACGGCGAAATTCAAACCAGGAACATAAAAAGTACACGTGGCAGTTAATGGAAACCCCTGCATATCCGGCTGCGATACATGGACCACCATCACATCTGTAAACAAACATAACTAAAAGAATTTCTTGTTTGGGGCGTGGTGAGCCCTCTTTCCTTTATTGCAAAAAAAGCGAAGGATTATAAAGAGAAAAACCCCTAAAATAAAAATCATATAGCTTAATAATTAATGGAGGTTTGTTAAGCGCATGTTGTTTAAACAAATGAAGTATAAAATAAGTTCTCTAATGGTTTTAGTGTTACTGTTGTTGTCTGGTTTATCAGTAGCAGCAGCCGCTACACATATAGACTATTTAAGGCCTGAGAACTGTGTGCAGGGTGATGTGGTTGAAGTTACTGCACAACTGTGGATCAAAGGTAACTATTGGGATGAACTATTAGGCTCTGAATATTTAGACTTTAAAGTGTGTAACGATAATGGGACTGTATATTCAAGAACAAAAATCACAAACTTTTTACAGCAAAAGCAAGCGTTCATATAGACACAAAAACTTTCAATCCAGGAAACTACACCTTAGAAGTAACATATGATGGAAGGGGTAACCATGATAATTATTGCAGCAAATCCGTGCCATTTAACGTAGCACCAAGCGACCCTGGTCCATTTATAACCGTCTAAACATATCATTAGCATTTAAAAATGGAATTAAATGTCTTTGATTATTTGTATGATCAACTATGGAAAGGTGATTTAATAAATGAAAAAATTGGGAATTATTTTAATGTGCATAATGGTATTGGGAATGATTTCAGGAGCATCTGCAGCAAACCCCGCCTTAGAAACAAAAAAACTGCCCATAATTTATGGAAGCGCAGTAGTTAACCACGAATTTACTGTTATATTACCAGAAAACCAAGAAACTGGACTTGTGTGGGAACTTAGAGCATCTTCTAGTTCAAACCTAGATCTAATTAACCAGCAGTACATACCACCAAAAGACAACAAACTCGTAGGAGAACATGTTTTTACCTTAAAAAGCACAAAAATTGGATTGGAAACATTTAAATTTGAACTAACAACACCAGGACCACTCCACAAACCTGTAGCCGACCAAATCGGCACATACCTCATAAAACCATTCTAAAAAAACACAATCTCTCTTTTTTAGCAAAAAAAATAAATGGCTTAGATTATTTTCTTTTTTGAAGCTTTAATTTTGTGATATGGTAAAATAAAATGTCGCACCTTGTCCAGGTTCAGATTCAACCCAAATAGTTTTCCCATGTCTTTTACAATTTTTTTTACATATTGATAATTCTATGCCAGTTACTTCATATTCTTGTCTTGTGTATCCGTTAAAGATATTAAAAATCTGTTCTTGATGCTTTTGATCAATTCCTATGCCATTATCACTCACACTAAATAACCAATGATCAGTAAATTCATTGGCAGCAATTTCAATTTCAGGAGATTTACTACTCTGAAATTTAATTGCATTCCCTACCAAGTTTTGCAATAGTTGATTAATTTGTAAACTGTTCCCTCTTATGGTTGGTAAAGTTGTATAGCTAACTTTGGCATTGGAATCTGTAATTACCATTTTTAAATTTATTAAAACCTACACCATTTTACCGGGATATGCATTTGAACCGTTACATACGATTTTTTTATCTCCCAGTTGGATTCTAATATTCCAACTATCCCCATCTAGGTACATATATTCAGATATCCTGTAGTTTTCTGCCCAGTCTCATGCATTAATTCCGCCTAATTTTTTCTAGAATTTTGCCCAATCTTCTTCTGTGGGTACAATTGACTCATTATCATCAGGGTATCCAGATTTAAACATGCCATTTTCATATTTTAAAATAGTAAATGGAAAAGAAATGGACTGTAAAATTAAATTCAAAAACTTCGGGGATGAACCACGAACTTTCAACTTTGGTTTTCATTCCAAACCTCTCTACTGTATTACCGATAATATATTCTCATGTTAGGTTGAGGGGTTGGGTTGTTTTCTATTGATTTTTAGTACAGTTTATTTACAACATCCACCTTTCTGAAATGACCTGAAAGAGTGAACTTTACCTGCTGGTCCAATGCTTGTTTGGATTTTGCTTCAAGAATATAGGGTCCTGTTACTATTTCAGTATCTGTATCTTCAACGTTTATTTCAACCCTGTGGATTTCTCCATCCTCTTTTGGATCCTCCTCATTTGTGTAATTTTCCACATATACCGTCGGATTTTCAATTGCTTCAACCTTTCCAACTAAATCCCATAGAGTTATACCCATTTATATCACCTAAATTTTTTTTTATGAAGTTGATAAAACTTTAAAATTTACCAACTGTAGATCTACTATTTTTATAATCAATCATTTTAAAATTTAATTATAAGCTTAAATTGGTTCTAATGATTAATAAAATTTAATTTGATTAACTGTACTGAAAGCTATTAATTTATTGATAATTATTTTTTTAATTTAGATGTGCATCATTTTTTTTAGCTCCACTACAGTTTTACTTTGCATGTTACTATGAAGCTTAGGGATGATAATATCCTCATTTGTTATCATTGATCTATATGCACCTACTTGGTAACATTTATCTACCTTTAGGGTAATAATATATATTAAGACTTTTACTTTTTAAATGTAAAAGTAGTTAAAAGATAGATACTTTGGAGCTAAAAAGGATGGAGCTAAAAATAGTGCCAATGTTAGCCGTAATGGCTATGATGGCTGTATTTGTTGTTTCAATGCAACCAGCAAGTGCAGCCCACCAAACAGTATTGAAAGCATACAACTACGATCCGTATGATCCACCTGGAAATGAACTAGGCAAAGAAATGACCATTAAAAAGGGTGATGTTCTTGATATTTCAGCAACTCTTCATGTTGATGGTGCAAATCCCCAATGGTTTAGATGGATTCATTACTATGTTTACGATCCCAAGGGTAACCAAATCGTTAATGAAGAACGAAACTCTGGTTTTGGTGGAATAGCACGGTGCTGGATCAATTCAAGAGACTGGGAAACTGGAACATACAAGATCAGCCTAATATACTGGGGTAACGAGGAAGATGGGTATCCAAGTGCTGATAAAGAGGTAAATCTACGCATAGTCTAATAAAAAAATTTGAAAGTAATTTTTTTTATTTTCATAATTTTTTTTAATCTAAAAAAATATTCTGGATAAGTCCATTACTCACTTAATCATTCCAATTTCTTTAATATTTTACCAATCTAGCAAAGAATAATACTTATCATCATCTGGCTTCTAAGTTTAAGTAGGATGACTCGTTTGAGTATGGTTCAATTAAATCAATGGCACCTTGAAGAATTGTGGGATCTCTATGATTTTTTTTATTCACTATGAACTTTGGTATGGCTAAAGGGGATAAGACATTGTAATATTCTGGTTTTTCAGCTATCTCGAAATTATTGTTCACGAGGGTTACAATAGGATCTATCCAAACACCCTTCATGTTGATCTTGTTAGTTGCCAGGAATTTCTTTAAGGACATGGCATTTCTCATGACCTGTTTTCCAGGTTGTCCCTTGGATTTTTTAATACCCTCCCCATTTTGGTAGTACCAACCATCTTCCTTCACAACATAGAATCCATCATAATTTTTGGTTTCAATCACAAAAATTCCAGTAGGTCCAACAACAACATGATCGAGATCCCCATAACTTCCAGGAAACTTAACATCATTAAAAATAAAGTAGGCTTCAGGCAGCTTATTCAAATATTTGGTAACTGTTTTCTCCCCCACAATCCCTTTGTTCCAACTTTTCCCATTTTTAACACCATTAGAATAGAGGCGAGTCCCAACAAACACACTTAAAACCAACAATATTATCCCCAAGAGAACTTGGTTCATTAAAATAACACTAAACGACACCATGCATCCTAAGATGCAGGTGTAAAATCCAAGTCTTTTTTTAAACTTGTTTTGTACACTCTTCTTCTCTGCAAACCCCTTTCTTCTAGTTTTCATCTCCCCTTCAGGTTTTTTATAATTTAATTTTCCCCCGCAACTGCATTTCAGTATAAAATCATCAGGTGATTCTCCGGGTTCCAATGCATAGGAATATTCACAGTTAACACATACTAAAAGACCATTTTCAGATTTACCCATTAACTCTTCATTTGAAACCATTTAAACCCACATTTTGTTTTAATTTTTTTAACAGTATCCACGATTGATAATGATCACATGTTTTACGTTTAAATTTAAACTTAATATTTTATCTACAATCAATTTAAGTGTTGAAGAAGAATAACTATTTAATCAGATGTTTATAGTTATATTAATGATGAAATATAAATGCTTTCATTAATTATGATATGTTATGGCCACATATTGGAGATTTAAGTAGGAATATGGGTAATAAAAAATATTGGCTGATTATGTAGGGGTATTGTTTAATTAGTTTACTCCCTAGAGTGGTTCTCAGATATTTTTGAGTTGTTTTTGATCTAATTCGTATTGTGAATTACAACACTTTTTTATCTACAAAATTAATGAAAATTATTAAAAAAGAGTTATTAAATTGTGTTTCCAATTTTAGTAATCATACATAATTTTATTATTCAAACCAATATGATGTATAATTTAAAATTAGGTGTTAATTTTTGAAATACATAAACTATCTGGGTGATCTTAAATTTGTAGATAAAAAAATTCCTCTATCTCCTAGTTTCAAGGAGATGTATTGGAATACACTATTTGGTAATTGAGTATTTATTCTGGGCTTTCTAACTTTCCAGTAACGGCATTTACAGCTGATTGGGAATTTTCACTGGTTCCATTACTTTTACTTATAATTGTGATGGAGTAGTAAGGTTTTCCCTGAACATGGTATAAAGTGGCAACGTAACGAGAGTTGTTACCATAATATTTGCCCTCAGATGTTTTGAAAGTAGTAATGGCCTGGTTTTCTGTTATTACAGGTTTTTTACTCTGATTCTGAATCATGGAAGTAGTATTAATTGTTGTATTGTTCGAAACGTTTGTATCGTTAAGTATTACTGTATTATTTTTAGGACTAGATGGCAACATGTAAGCTGAGGCTAATGTTATAATTCCTACCCAAACAATTACCAGTAAAATGATGATGTAACCTTTAGCTTCCAAATTTATTCTCTCCTATTGAACTTAATATATTATTATTATGTTGAACTTAAATATTACTTTTTACTACTTGCATTAGTGAACCTGAATTTAATTATTAGTTATAAAAAAAGATTTTATAAATTTTACTAAATTAATTTGTTCTTTAAGTTATCTATTTAATATTTGTACTGCAAGTGAGTTGGCATGACTAACCAACAAAAATCTGCGTTAATTATTAGTTGTAGATAACAAAAAGGATATAAATCTCTATAATAGTGTTGTAAACATATTTAATCAAATATAATCTTTATCTTTTTAACGGAACTTCTTTTTTGAAGCTTCACTTAGTTTATGTATAGCCCGTTTGTAAATTAATTTCGACTAATTTGGTTTTTATGAGCTACATATGATGTCAATACCTAAAAAAATAAAATAAAAAGTGGATGGATTTTATTCTATAACTTGCAGTTCTCCGACTTTTATGTATACAGTGGGATACCATTCAATTGGTTGGTTAGGATCCTTTCCCTTAAAATGCACTGGCAATTGTTGGCCCAGTTGGTTTGTATCTACATCTGCTTTAAAAATGTAGCACATTTGATTAAAACCATATTCATATGAATCTAGATACTTTATACCGCGAATTAGTGGTGTGTGTAAATCTAAGGTTTCAGAAGAAGGTCGAATTATAGCAAAAGTATCATTATTGTTAACCTGTAAATCATTAGAGTAAGTTACCTTATCTCCATAAACAGGAGGTTTTACTATCAAATCCACTGTTCTATAACAAGCAGTGTAATCGTCAGTATTATCTCTAAATGCAATTTTAAGGTAATAGTGTCCTGGTGCCAGTTTAGCTGTTGCAATATCTAGGTTAACACCACCCATGTTATCAACGTAATCCACAGTGTCCGCATAACCATTGTAAAAGACCCCGTCCTTATTGTATATCGTATAACATATGGACTTACAACATAGGGGCTCGTCATGTGTAGGCCACCACCATTTATTAATTTTCCCCCAGAGTTTAGCCTTTGTATGGGCTAATTGGCCATTTATCAGAGTAATATTCTGGGCCGTATCTATATGGGTTGCACCGTCCACATTAGGATTGGTGTTTTCTAAGAAACAGTTATGGTTTGAATAGTTTATTGAACAATCGTCATCACTAAATGATTTTGGATGGTTATTTACCAGTTCCTTACCATCCCCATTCATTTCAATTAGACAGCGTCCCAGGTTTAGATAACCATTGTTAAAGATGTAGGTATCGGTGAATGTTGTTAGTGAACCAGAAACATACAGATGTCCACAGTCCAAGTTTGCAATTCCCCCACCTATAGGATCTCCTAAACTACTTCCACTAACTGCGATATTATGGAAGAATTCGTTACCATTATTTATGTAAACTGTTCCATTAATATTTATTAGAGCTCCACCCAATCCATTTTCTGAAGTTATTTGGTTCCTGGTGAAATTATTGTAGCTTAAGGATTCAAAGCCTAAGTTGTATAATGCAGCTCCAGAATCAGTGGCTGTGTTATCAGTGAAGTTATTGTAATTTATTTGCAAACCCTTCCTGTCCGTACCTGTATTGTATATGACCCCTCCGCTACTGGCATTGTTGTTGTTAAAATTGTTGTAGTTTATAGTACCAGCGCCCTGGTTTAGTATGGTACCGCCGGCTAGAGCGTGGTTATCTGTGAAGTTGTTTTCTTGTATATTAATAATGCCTCTACTCGAAATTGATCCAGCGTTTATACAACTGTTGTTATTAAAATTAGATTTAGTTATTGTTAATGTACCATTACTTATTATGCTTCCTCCCTCATTGTCTGCATTGTTATCTTTAATTTGGCACGCTGTTAAATTACAAATCCCTTCATTTGATATTATTCCTCCATTTATGGCATGGTTTTTATTGAACTTTGAATTGTCGATATTAATCGTCCCAATATTTACAATTGCACCTCCTTCATCAAATAAAACATTATTTGAATCGAATGTTGTTTGGGAGATGTTTAAATTATTAAAATTGTAAATAGACCCTGCTTTAGATGCTTTGTTGTTTTTAAACATAGATGAGTTGATTACACAATTTTCGTATGTAAAAACCGCACCTGCAAGTGTTGCATTATTATTTATAAATTTACTATTTACAATGGATAAATTACCTTCATTATTGTTATTTATGGCCCCTCCCACATTTGCATTATTATTATTGAATGTGGAGTCTGATATTTTACATATGCAATGCATAGTGAATATTGCCCCTCCATAACCTTTAGAGATATCAGTAGCTTTGTTACTTGTGAAATCCGAGTTTTCAACATTCAAAATATTTTCACTGTATATAGCACCACCACCATACGATGCACTATTATCTACATAAGAACAATCTACAACGGTTAGAATACCTTTATTATTAATTGCACCACCGTGATCTCCATTGCCATTGGTAAATGTCATAGTTTGAATTTTAATTGTACTATTACCTAAAATGCTTAAACTATTGTTACCATTACTGTTAATAACAGTATCACTACGACTTTGTCCAATTATGTTAATTGATTTATTAATTACAAGATTATTTTCATTATACTTACCTTTTGCAAGATAAATTGTTCCATTTGAAGCTACAGAGTCTAATCCTGCTTTAATTGTTTTTTTAGGATAATTAGCAGACCCATTATTTGTATCATTTCCATTAGAACAATCCACATAAATACTACTATTTGTGGGAACAATAATCACAGTTTTATTAACAGTTTTATTATTATTATTATTTGTTACATGGGCACCCATTATACAATGGAAACAGCTTAACATAAGTATAATCAGAGCCAACAAACAATACTTCTTTTTTAACAATTTATACACCGCCTGGAATTATTTTCAAATCATACTTTTTTGTTATATTTTTATTAATTAAATAAAAGAATGGGAGAAATGGTTTTATTTTCGTTTGTTTACAGATATTGGTTAAAATTGGAGCAAATCATTAACGTAATCTTTACTCCACCAACCAAACTGTTTACCGGCCCAAGACACAATACTTGCAGCCAGCCATATGTCTAAACCCACACTAATAACAGACATAACAGTACCAGTTATGGATAAAGCTCTGCATGGTACGCAAAGGTCTATTGAACCCTTAGTTACAGACGCTTCAAATATATCTTCCATAGCCCAGAGTTTATTATAAACTCGTGGGTTTTCAGATCCCAGAAGGAACAATAGTTCAAACATGACCTAGCACCAGCTTGACCTTCATCATTCAATAACATATAGGATTCAACATCATAGTCTCTAATATAATCAACGAAATTGTTCATTTTTGATTCTAATGTAGTCATGGTCCTTGAAAGTCCTCTTCGGGCTACCATATCTACTTTACCATATATGACCATGTTGGACATGATCCTTTCTTTTATTGGTTTAAAGTATACGAAATCTGTAATTGGAGGATAAGCATCACCCAATTCTGCTGCTTTTTGCGCTTCTACTGTTCTTAGTTTGTTAAGTGGTGCAAATAATAACTGGTCATTGTTTGTGAGACTTTACCAGTTTTATACACATTCCAGAATTTTATAATTATAGGTAAACTATAACCCAAAAGACTAAATCCTGCTATGGCACCATCCAATCCAGAAACTACGTCATTATTCGGTTCTGTACTGTTTGTATCGTTTGTTGGAGTATTATCATCAATAGTCGGATCTATTACTACATCCGCATCTGTAGAATTTGCATCGGATTTGTCTGTTTTAGATGTTGTATCTGGTTTAACTGTTTTAGATGCCGTATTATTGGATTCAGTAGGTTTTGATGTATCATTGACGTCTGTCATGGTTTGATTATACTTTTGGGCTATAGTTTCGATCATCTTTTCTGTTTCTGGCGTGATTTTTTTGTCTATTAAGGTCTGATTTAGACCAGATAAAAGGGTTTCATAATCGTTCTTTTTCTGTGTTAAATTGCCTATAGTAACATTAACCTCATTTTGAAGCATATTAACTGCCCTTATTTTCTCTTTTGTGTCATTCAAATTCACATTTAGCTCTTCATACCTTTCTGCATTACCTTCGTCATCAGGATCGTAAACAAAATTTTGTAGTTGATCTAGGAGAGAAGCCTCTAAACCTAATAATTGTGTACGATTAAGGTTTAAATCCTCACATATAGCATTCATATTAACTAAATCAACACAACTTGAATTGTATTCGTTGAACATTTGATTATAATAATTCCCAATAGCATCTAAATTTGTGCTGTTCAATGTTACATTGTATGTAACATTTGTCGAAGTTTTATTGTATATCAAAGTTTTATTGTAGGTAATATCGGTAGAATTTATAGAACTAATATTTCTGAATTGGAAATGTTGGAGCATTGATAGCAATTCTTCTAGATTTTTACAACCTTTCAGATATTTCATATACTGTAAATTGACTTTTCTGTCTGGATTCAAATTGTTTTTAATTGGTTTGATTTGGAGCATTTATATCACCCAATGGTACGCTCCAAGCAGGCATGATAAACATTCTCACCAAAAGAACAATACCTAATTTTTTCACATCAAATTTCAATAATTCACCTCCTTAAACTTTACATTTAAAAGTTAAAAATTAAACTATTTAAAAATCACTATATGATCGGAAAAAACCTTCCGGGTGAGTTGAGATCTAATGTGAAGTTTATTGAAAAAAATAATCACCAAAAAAATATCAAATTGGAAATTCCATTTATCTAACAAAATGAAGTTCATAAAATAAAATTTAATAAAGAAACTGTTATCAATAGCTTCTTTATTTAATAATTTATCGTTATCTCATTGAAACCCATCTCTTATTAACTGGTTAAGGAAAGTATGCTGCATGGTTAAGTAAAAATATTATTCGCGTCATAAGCTGTGTTACCACTGATGTCTGAGTTACTAATATGGTAATTACCTTCATTGTAGATTCCTCCGCCAGCTTTATATGCTCTGTTGTGGGTTATAAAGGAATCTATTACATATAATTCACAGTCACAATGAAAAAATTGATGACTTTGATTATCAATTCCTCCACCACAGCTAGAATCTGCAACATTGTAACTTACATCTGAATTTTTTAAGGTTAATATGCCACCATCATTACTGATTCCTCCACCATCTCCATGATCACTACAATCATATGTGCCGGCGTGGTTTTCAGTGATGTTGGTATTGGTTATGGTTGCGGTAGCTTCATGATTATATAATGCACCTCCGTAGCTTGCACAGTTTCGTAGTAAGTTGGAGTTTTCTATTGTTAAATCATTCTGACTGTAGATTGCACCTCCTCTTTCATACCATGCATCGTTGTAGGTAAGGTTTGAGTTTTTTAGATCCAATTTACCATTGTTGTAGATTGCACCTCCAGAGTCTGCACTGTTACCCTGTAGGTTTAATCCATCTAAAGTTAATGAACCTTCAACATAAATACCTCCGCCATATTTGGCATGATTTTCTATGATCTTGACGTTTAATGTGTTTATTGTGTTGTTGTCCTTGGTACGGATCGCACCCCCACAAGAAATATCTGCATGATTTTTTATGAAGGTTGAATTTTCTAGGTCTAATGGACCATCATTATAGATACCAGCCCCACTATCGGCACTGTTACTGCTTAGGATTGATGTCTTTAATGTTGCTGAGCCTTTATTATAAATTCCTCCCCCATTATCTGCATGATTCTCTGTGATGATTGAATTTTCTAAAGTTAATGTACCTTCATTGTAGATTCCTCCACCATATTGGCATCTACCTCCATTTTTTATGGTTAAAGCAGTTATTACAACATTATTATTGGGCAGAATATGTACACAGCAGCTCTGTTGTCCATCAATAATTGTGTTTAGGGGGTCGTTTCCAATTAAAATAATGGCTTTATTGATCTCTAAATTTTCTTTGTATGTTCCTGCTGCAATTTGTATGATATCACCAGAATTTGAAGCAGTTAAAGCCGCCATTATATGTTGTTTAGCAGTTCCTGGACTTAATCCATCGTTGTTATCCGAACCATTATTAGCAACATAAATTACCAAATTATTAACCCCAATATTAACAGTTGCAATATTTGAATCGTTTAATCCATCATTTACCAAATATGTGAAACTATCTGTACCACTAAAGTTTTCATCTGGACAGTAACAATATGTACCATTTTTATTTACTGTTAAGTTACCATGCTCTGGTTTTGATACAATTTTATAATTTAATCCATCATTATCAGCGTCTTGTGCAACTAAAATGCCTTGATATTTCTGATTTTTGTTTATGGTAAAATTCGAAAATTCTGCATCTGGGACTTGATTTACTAAATTTATTGTTACTGTTGCTATGCTTGAATTGATTTTTCCATTATTAGCTTGATATTTAAATGTATCTATACCCATAAAATTTGTATTGGGAGTGTATGTGAAGGTTCCATTTTTATTTACAGTTAAATTCCCATGCTCTGGTTTACAAGTCACGTTATATCCACTTGTATTTCTAGCATTTAGCATACCACTAAACCCTGTGTTTGCATGTAAGCTTATATTCATGTCATTTGCAACGGGTTTAATTTGGATATGGGGGTTAGAAGCTGTTATACTCTCACCAAAACAAAAACCACAAACCAATACTCCTAAAATCAAAGTTACAGAAGCTATCCATAACTTTTTAGTGTTAAACAATTTCTTCATTATAAAAAACACCTCTTTCATACTTAAAACCAATTCTATTTAAAAATAAAATACTAGCTTCAATCATGTTCTAACTCACCTAATTTTTACCAGAACATACATCCATTTAATTTATTGTCTCATAATTGGAATATACAAACAAATATCACAGTAAAATATATAAGGACTAAATCTAAAAATTAATTTCCATATTTAAACCCTCCATGACACTTTCATATTTTTATAATGCTAAACTTAAACGTTTAAACATATAAAAATTTCTATATATTGTGATGTTTTAAATCAATTTACAAGATAGTAAACCCATGATAATAACTTAAAAAAATTATTTCAAAATTCACAACACCCACTAACTTAGTAACCCAAATTTATTTATATTTTAATGTTTAAGTTTTAAATTAATACTAAACAACAGGATGGTGAATATATGAAAATGTTTAAAATTGTTTCTTTGCTGGTGTTGACTGTTTTTGCCATGAGCAGCATGTCGTTAACCTTTGCAGCTCCCATAACTAATAATTTACAGTTAACCTCAAATCCCACTGTAACCCCAGATTCAATTCCGGATTATGTAGAACTAACAGTAAAAAAAGGTGAACTATTCACGCTACCTTACTGTGACAACAGAGAATTTTACTATACTTATAAATACAATACGAACTATTTTAACCGTTACTACAGTGACGATAATGCTGACCTCTTTAGAGCAATAAAAGAAGGGACAAGAACAATAATGGTAGATGTAGAGTACTGTGATGAAGATTGTTGTTATAACAAAATGGTTGAATATCGTGTAACAGTAACTCCATAGTCTCATCATAAAAGAAGATACTAAACTTATGAATTAAGCCTATTCTTAACTATTTTTAAATATAAAACCAGCCATTTTATTAATTTTTCTTCAAATTTCTAAAAACCACGGCTAACCATGGGTTGAGATAGCAAAAATTACTAGCTAAGGTGTGGGGCAACCTCACCTAAACTAATGATATTCTTATTTTTTTGGCTTTGTAGAAACCCTTTTTTTAGGTGATTTGTGTTGTTCTGTAGATGTTATATATTGTGTTTTTGAGTTTGGTTTCTTTGTTTGATAGTTGTGTGCTTCTGCTGTGGTTTGTGCCGTTGAATTTTCTTTTTATTGTTGAAAATATGCTTTCTACGTTATTTCTTTTTGAGTATATTTTCTTTCGGAATATTGTTGGACTTTTTAGTCTGTATTGTCCTTTTTTTGCTCTGTTTTTGAGAGGTATTTGGTCAAATGCGTTAAGTTCTTCATTTATGCATTTTCTTATTGGTTCGGTGTCATAAGCTTTGTCTGCTACTATGTAATCTGGTTTATACCTTTTTATTTGTCGTAATGCGGCTTTTGCAAATTGTGTGTCGTATTTTGGTCCACGTGAAGTTTGATAATATAAAATAAGACGTGTTTTTACGTCTATTGTTAAATGGTTTTTTATATAGCTTTTTCTTTCTTTTTGACGTATTTTTGCATAATATTTGTCTGCATAATCATTAGTAAAACCAGAGCCGTCCAATGCTATTATATCGGGATTAATATCATTTAATGATAATATTAATTGGTTAATTTCTCTAATTTGTTTAGAGGGTAGTCTTTTAAAGAATTTTTGGATTGTTGTAAAGTGTGGAACCTTTTTTATTCTCAAATATTTCCGAATTCTGTCGGATACGTCAATAAAATCTATTATATCTCGATATGTTGATTTTGTATAGATTTTCATGGCCAATATTGTGAATAAAGTATGTTGTGAATATAAATGGTTAGAAAACGTATTAGAATACTTTTTTATTGCTATTTTAACATAATAATATGTCCTTTCAATGAATTTCACCAGTTTATTTTCTTTTAATTCATTATTCTTGTTTAAAAATCTTTTTAGAAATTTACAATTAGAATTTTTACATCCAAAATCCGAAAGATTTAACTGCTTTGAAACCCCACAATAAACCGGGGAATAATAGATTTGGTCAATCATAATAATATTATTCCCCTTTCTCATTATAAATACTTTAGGAACCGCATTTAAAAATATGCAACTGTAATTTCAGGTGAAAACAGGAAAACAGAATCATAAACTTAACAAATTATTTTTATTACCAAAAAAATCAAAAAACCTAGACTTAAAAATAAAAAAAATGAGGGTTTCTACAAAGCCATTTTTTTAATCCAATTAGTTTAACCCAAATATCCCCCCAATAACTCTATTTACCTTCTTAAATAATGAATAACACTTATGACAAAGTTTAAGACAACTTTGATTGAGAAATTATTATTATTAACATTTTTAGGATTAAGAGAAATACCAAATTTCAAAGAAATAACTCCAAACAAATTTCGGAAGACTGCCTATGTTTCATGTATCTTCCATTTAAATCCGCAATGATTTTTTTAGTAGTTTATAATTGTTTAACTGTGTTGAATCCAATTAAATAAATTTGCTAAAGGTTATTTACAAGTAGTAATGATAAATATTAATTGATTTTAAAATAAGTTGGGTAAAAATAATGTCACTTATAGCCAGAAGCGAATTGGAAAAAGAAAAGAGGAGAAATGACATCCTAAATGCTGCAGAGAAGCTGTTCTTTTCCAAAGGTTATGAAAATGTTTCTATGAAAGACATATCAAAGGAAGTAAAGTTTAGCCGATCTACAATTTATTTATACTTTGAGAATAAGGAAGAATTATTTTTTGCTATTGTCCTTCGTGGAATCAGAATCTTGAATTCAATGATCAAAGAAGGAGTTGAAAAGGTTAATGCCGGTTTTCCAAAACTTGTATCTTTTAGAAATGCATATCATGAATTTTCAAAAGAATATCCTGATTATCTAAAGGTTTACAATTATTTACTCTCAGGACGGTTTGATATAGATAGTATTGAACCTACGGAATATAAAATAGAAGCTTTTGCCCACAGTAATCTCTATGAGGAGTATAAAAAAATATGAAGACCTGTATATTAAACGAGTACAAAGAACTGATGGTGATTTCACAGGCACTCCTTCTCTCGTGATACCAAAGTTCACAGTTAGCGAATATTTAAATGAAATTACCATTTTACGTCATGAAATACTAGATATACTTAGCAAATCAATAGAACAGGGTAAAAAAGAGGGTTCAATAAAACCGGATGTTAACTCTGTTGAATTAACTGTTTTAATGACGTTGATCACAAGTAATATAGATAATATGCCCAATGATCTTAAAAATTTACTAAAGAGTCAAGGAATCAATCATAATAACTTTTTAACCGACATAAATCATTTTATTGATAGTATGATACGCAATTAATATAATGACAGGAAACAATCACCACTGTTTAACAGTGGAATTATATCCTATTTCTATGAGATAAACTAGTTTATGAGTTACAGGCTTATTTTAAATTTTTTTAAACATTATTGTTAACATTTTAAATTTTGTTGAGTAACCAAAACCTTAAATAATAATAACACCATGTCATTAATAACATAGTGTCAGTTATAACACTGTGTCATTATATGGTTGGTTGAATAATTTATAAAAATGAATTTATGGAAAATACAAGGAAGTGTTAAAATGACTAATAATGCTAGTAAAACAGCTGAAACCATAGCTGTTGTAAGAATGACTGAATCGAAAAAACCTGAAAATGAGCGTATATGTTACGATCCATATGCTATCCACTTCATCAGTCAGGAAGTACTGGATTTTGCGGCCAAAAATCCTGAGCAGTATTAGGGCATTTGTAGCTCGAAATGAAAGTTTAGTTCTTGGAGCCAGTAACTCCATTGTTGCTCGAGTGAGATTTTTCGATGACATTGTGAAATCTTCTATCGATGACGGTCTTGAACAGCTTGTTATACTCGGAGCTGGATATGATACTCGAGCCTACAGGATCGAAGGACTGGATAAAACTCAGGTGTTTGAGATAGACCACCCAGCCACTCAAAAAATAAAAATAAAGAAAATAATGGAAATTTTCAAATCACAACCAGGTCATGTAACTTACATTCCATTAGACCTTGAAATTGATAAGTTTGGTCAAAAATTTCTAGAAACTGACTATGACAGTTCAAAAAAGACTCTTTTTATCATGGAGGGGCTTTTAATGTACATCGCTCCTGAAACAGTTGACAAAATATTATCCTTCATTGTTTACAACTCTGGAAGTGGGAGTTCCATACTCTTTGATTACATTCCGTTATCAGTAGTTGAGGGTACAAGTGAATTTCAAGCCGGACAAAACTGGCAAAAATGTGTAACTGAAGTTGGAGAGCCTTTTAAATTTGGGATCAGTGAAGGATCAACTGAATCATTCCTAACTCAAAGGGGGTTTAGGATGACAAGAAACATGACAAGTGAGGATTATAAGAAATCCTACTTTCAAGGGAAGAATAAGAACAGAGAAGTCAATAAATTATCATTATTTGCACATGCGGTAGTCGGATGAAATGAAACTGAAAATACGAAGCTGAATATCAATGTGGAAGTCCGAATTAGTGATTTCCATTATATGGGGAGTTGAAAAATTATGAAAAATACAGATTGTAACCCATTTAAATCTCCTGAATCTAAAGAAAAATTTTTAAGAGTATATGATGAAGAAGCAAAAGCTTGGCCAGTTGAATCGGAGTCTAAAATGATAAACACATCTTACGGTAACACCTACGTGCGTATTAATGGTTCTGTAGATGCCCCACCATTGGTTCTTTTGCATGGGATGAACAGTAACTCATTGATGTGGCTGCCAAACATCAAAGATTTATCTAAAAATTATAGAACATACGCAATTGATGATATCTATGGAAATGGCCGAAGCATAGGCACAAAAACTATTAATGACTCAAATGACTTAAATAATTGGCTTGATGAACTATTCGATGCTCTAAAACTTGGTGATGGTATCAATTTAGTTGGAATGTCCTACGGGGGATGGCAGGCAAGCCAGTATGCACTTAACTTTCCAAATAAAATTAATAAACTGGTTTTATTAGCACCCGCTGCCACAGTAATAAAAACAAATCCGATGTTCACAATACGGGCAATTTTAAGTTTAATACCTATACGATATTTTTTAAAAATTTAATGTACTGGGTTATGGCAGATGCAGTTAAAAAAGATGAAAAAACCATGGAAAACACAGTGAATTTCATGTATTTAGCTTCTAAATGTTTTAAGATAAGACAACCTCCAGCACCAACAGTTTTGGGGGATGCAGAATTAAAAAATATAGAAATACCCGTTTTATATATGGTAGGAGAAAATGAAAAAATTTATTCTCCAACTAAAGCAGTGAACAGAATTAAAAGTGTTGCTCCTCAAATTAAAACAGAAATCATTCCCAATGCTGGACATGACTTGACATCTGTACAAAATAAAATGATTAATAGTAAGGTTCTTGAATTTTTAAGTAACCCCTAGACATGCTGAATAATAATATTGAACATCTAATTATCTCATAAAAACTAACATCAAAATATACGGAGTTTTTGGGGAGATATTTAGATAGTTTAATTAAAAGTAGGATTAATAAAGTTTTTAATGAAGTAGGATGTAATCAAATTAACTTCAATTACATATCTATGTTTACAAACAAATTATAATGAAACAATTTAGGGGAAATTTATTATGAGCAATATTGAATTAATGGAAGCAACCAGGATAGAAGTAACAGTCTTAGTTGATAATTATACAGATGTATTCATGCCAAAATCATCAAAGATTGATAACAGACAGGAATTTTCTTCAAATTTTGTTTTAGCAGAGCATGGTTTATCATGTCTTATTAAAGTTTATACAGGTTCAAAAGAACATTTAATCCTTATGGATACTGGAGTGTCTTCAAAGTGTCTTATGCATAATATGGATGTTTTAAATGTTGATTTAAATGAAATAAAAGCCGTAATTTTGAGTCACGGCCATTTTGATCATATTGGTGGGCTTTTAGACTTTTATGGTAATGTTTCTAACGAGGTTCCACTTTATGTTCATCCGGAAGCATTTTTAGAACGCCGTTTGAATAATCCTGCGGTTGGTCCTGTTGAAGTTCTAAGTTTGTATGAAGATGATCTGGAGAATATTGGAGTGGAAATTATTAAATCAGAGGCACCTTCCACATTGGCTTCAGATCTAATCCTCATGACAGGAAAAGTGGAAAGAACCACAGACTTTGAAAAAGGCTTCCCATGGGCCGAAGCGAATATCAATAACCAATGGACTTTAGACCCTTTTAATGATGATCAGGGTATTGTTATAAAGTTAAAAGATAAAGGATTGGTAGTTATTAGTGGATGCGCACATGCAGGAATAATTAACACTGTAAATTATTCTAAAAAAATTACAGGAACGGACGAAGTACATGCAGTATTAGGTGGATTTCATCTTACAGGACCCCTATTTGAACCAATAATTAAACCAACTATTGATGAAATGAAAAAAATAGATCCTGATTATGTGGTTCCCATGCATTGCACAGGATGGGATGCTATAAATCAATTCAAAGAAGAAATGCCGGATAATGTTATTTTAGACACTGTTGGTACAACTTATGTATTTGAATAAGCTGGGGGAGTTTATTCATGTTATCAGAAAATGGGGCTGCGAAATTTGATTTTCTAAAAAATAAAGCTTTAGAATTGGATGCGGTAGGTTGTAAAATAATTTCTGTAAAGGATGTTTACGTTGAAAATAGAATTCCACTTAAGTGTAGGGTGGGATGTGTGGGGTATGGTAAAAAATTAACCTGTCCACCATACGTTCCAACACCCAAGGAATTTCATGAAATTTTAGATGAATACGAATATGCTGCTTTATTGAAGTTTAAATCACCAGCAAGAGCTGATGCTGAAACT
The DNA here is from genome assembly GCA_024167805.1 of Methanobacterium sp. ERen5. Lineage (GTDB taxonomy): Archaea > Methanobacteriota > Methanobacteria > Methanobacteriales > Methanobacteriaceae > Methanobacterium_B. The sequence goes on from CP099988.1 coordinate 2,393,173, forward strand.
GTTTGTTCCATATACAAAAATTGGCTCGATCCCAACGTTGGAAATGATCTTAAATTAAAGGCAGAAAAATTCTGGGATGAATATTTTGATTACAGTAATGAAATCCATAAAAAAATGCTTGAATTAGAAAAAGAAGCATTCAATCAGGGTTACACTTTGGCACTGGCATTTGTTAATGGTTCATGCAGGTTGTGTAAATCATGTAATCTGAAGGAAAAGATATGCGCCCATCCTAGTTTGGCACGTCTTCCTGAACATGCAGTGGGTATCAACATGAAAAAAACAGCAAAGTTTGCAGGAATGGAGTTGAAATTCCCATTTAAAGGACAGCCTGAACCCATGACCATATTACTCATAGATTAAACAAATTTTTTTTAAATTTGAACTTTTCTCTTTATTCCCTGGTTCGTGATTAGGTTCATGAAATCACCTCGAAGATCCTATACTAATCTGAATTAACTATAAAGATATTAAAATTAATTTTACAATCCCAAATTAGTTTTTATATAATTAAATTATTTTTATACAAGATAACATGGAATAATTAATTTTTTTAATTCAAACTTGGTATTTATTTTTCTTGTAATATTCTGTGGTTATTAAATAAGGACGCTTTAATTCAGTCAAAATATATAAAAATTGAAAATCTGTTAATGATATATTATATCATTACTACGATATAATCGTTGCTAGGATATATTTATATATTGTCACGATATAATCAAAATATTAATTATATCATTAGTACGATATAATCGTGATTGTGATATATTTTTATAACAAATGTTTTAAGAATCATAAAAAAATGGAGTATTTTTAATGAGTGAATCATCAATTAAAAAGAAATCAAAATTGGATTATAAATTAAAGTCAGGTTTAAATTACCGGTTAATGACAGCTGTTTTATTTTGGTGTGGTTTAATTGTAATGGCAAGTATGTACCTTACCATACCTTTAATCTCTGTATTTTCAACATCATTCAATTTGTCACCAAATGAGGCAGCATGGACCAGTACTATTTTTTGTTTATTCTTTGCTGCAGGTTGTTTAATTTATGGACCTTTATCAGATAGGTATGGCCGTAAAAAAATTATTTTAATAGGAATGGCTTTATTAACGGTTGTATCACCATTAGTGGGTTTGTTTGATAATATTGGTTGGATTATTGCACTGCGGGCAGTTCAAGGTTTGGTTGCAGCCACATTTTCGCCAGTGGCACTTGCATATATTATGGAAATGTTTCCAGATGCCAAAAAGTTAACAGCTACAGGGTTTCTGGTTACAGGGTTTCTAATGGCGGGAATAATAGGTCAAGTCATTAGTAGTTTTATCAATCAGTATTTGAGCTGGAATTTCGTGTTTGGTATCATGGGAATAGCATACTTCATAACAGTTTTCATTGTAATGGCATTTTTACCATGTGATAATATTCAACGGCCAAAAATTAGTGTTATTGGGGCTATTAGCAAAATGGGATCTTTATTCAAAATAAAATTACTAGTACTTACTTATGCAGTAGATATTATGCTTTTAATGTCTATGATGTGTATGTATACTGCATTGGGGTATTATTTGACTGAACCTCAATTTGGTTTAAACACCCAGGAAATTTTATATGTAAGGGCTGTGGGATTAATAGGCATTCTTTTTGCCTCAGCTACTGGAGTACTTGCGAAAAAATTCCATTTCTTCAACATTCTCATAGTAGGACTAATAATAGCATCAATAAGCCAAATAATGTTAGGATTGGTCTCTAATGTAATATTGCTCACGGCATTAAGTGTTATTTTTGTTGCAGGTATCGCTGTAGCAACACCAAATGTTATTGAACTCATAGGCCAACTTGGAGGGAACGCACGTGGGTCTGCCCTATCAATTCATACAGTTATTCTCTTTATAGGAGCAGGTTTAGGCCCTATCCTTGCTACTAATATGTTAACAACAGGAATAGATTCATTGCCTTATATAATGATGGGAATTATATTGATCATTGGTGTTGGATTATCCATTTTAATCAAAAGATCATACAACATGGAAGAACAAAGAGGATTTGAAAACTAATTTTTCTTATTTTTCTGTTAATATATCAATAAAATTTATATCGCCATGACGAGATATACTATATTAAATTATAGGTGATCTATTTGAATGAAACTAAAATATGGGAAAGTTGGAAACACGTGGACAGGATGGTACGTTTAAAATATCATGAAGCCGCCAAAAAATATGGTTTAAGTATGGAACAATTTCATATATTGATCGAACTAGATGAATTGGAATTAGATATAATCTCTGAAGAGGTTTTACCTCCAACAATAGGACAAATAGCCTTAGATCTGGGTAATGCACCTCATACATTATCTGGAAGAATAAAAAGACTTGAAAAAAAGGACTGGTTAAAAAAAGACGAGATGAAAAAGATCTTAGAATAAACAGAGTAGTTTTCACTGAAAAAGGCAAGAACATGATCAACAACATAAATGAAGAAGTAAGCTACATATTCACTCAGAATGTTCTTAAAATGGATAAAAAAAGTTTAAATAATCTTTTAGATGGATTAATAGAACTAAATAAAAATTTATCTAAATAAATATAAGAAAAACATTTAAAAGAAAAATCTAATGAAAAATAGATTTAAAAATAATGAATAAAAATAACTGACGTTCATTTAACTAAATGATGGTAAATGAAAGGATGTAACCAAATAATTGATTTAAATATTCATCAAAATAATATTAATGGTACCAATGAAAATTATAAATAAGTTTCAGGACATGTCATTAATGAAATAGATTGAAAAACGTTTTATTATATGATTTATGAAAATTCTGGGAGATTTGGATACAATTATAAGCTTTAACCATCGTAATTTTAAATTATTACGATTTTATTATTATCTCAGTGGCATTTATATTACCTATGATCATTTTTGTTTTATATTACATTTATATTAAAAATGACATTTTCATATTGTTAAAGTCAATCTAAATGATGATAATGGTAATTAAGAACAATAAATGTATAGTTGATTTATTGACAAATAACAGGATAAAATTGATTAGTTGGTGGTAATATGACAACTGAAGAAGAAGAACGTAAATTTAGTGTAGAAGAAGAAAAGAAAATTAAATTGATGCAGCAAGAAGTTGACATTGTAAGAAGAATGAGTAAAATTAAACATAAAATTGCAGTAATGAGTGGAAAAGGTGGAGTAGGTAAATCTACCATTGCTGTTAATCTGGCTGCTGCTTTCGCAAAAAAGGGTTATAATACAGGTATCATGGATGTTGATATTCACGGCCCCAACGTTCCAATGATGTTTGGAGTGGAGGGCAAACACTTAATATTCACTTCAGATGGTATTCAACCCGTTGAAACTGAAGGCATTAAAATTATGTCTGTTGGATTTTTTTAGATTCACTGGATTCACCAGTTATCTGGAGGGGACCTAAGAAAACTGGAGTCATAAAACAGTTCTTATCAGAAGTTAACTGGGGCGATCTGGATGTTTTGATCATAGATAATCCGCCAGGAACAGGGGATGAACCCTTAACAATTTTACAATCAGTTCCATTGGATGGGGTAGTCATGGTCACAACTCCACAAGCTGTTGTGCAGGAAGATGTTAGAAAGGGTATTAATCTTGTTCTAGAATCTAAAGTTCCGATAGTTGGTATTGTTGAGAACATGTCTGGCTTTATATGCCCTCACTGTCATGAAGAAGTTCCAATATTTGGTTCTGGAAACAGTGAAGAAATGGCTAAAAAAATGGATGTTCATTTCCTTGGAAAAATCCCCCTAAATGTAGAAACACCAGTTTCATCAGACACCGGAATTCCCATGGTTATCAAGGACCCTAAATCAGATATTGCAAAAAAAATATCAGAAATTGCCAATTATATTGAGTCAACAATAATCAAAAAGAAGTGATATCTAAGAATTTGTTTTAGGGATTTATGTTTTTATGATAGGTGGTTTGCTGTGATTAAATTGGAATATCCAATTGAGACTCTTAAATCTTTTTTAGGGGTTTCATACATTTTATCGCAGTATATGCATGATATGCTAGGGAACCCCAATATTTTACGGTTTAAACTACCTGTTCTTATTTAATTTGAATTTGTTAAGTTTGAAATTCGTTGATCAAACAAAATAGCAATAGTAGAATGTTGGTTTATTAAAAAAAGGAAGAAAAGAATTTAATTTATTTTCCTGTTTGGAATTTGAAGGTGTAGGTTGTTTTTAGGTTGTTGCCTGCCTGGTCTTTGATTGCATTTTGTGGTATGGTGACTGTGTACCATGTGTTTGGTGTTTTGGTTGCGGTTTTGATTGTGAGTAGGTTTCCCTTGATGGATTTACTTAGTGTTAATGTTTTTCCTTTGCTGTTTTTAATGGTTATCTTGTTGATGTTTGTACTTGCTTTGATGTTTTCACTGAATTTAATTGTAACTATAGATGTTCTTGAAATGTTGGTTTTCTTATTTGTAGGTGTAGTAACTGTTACTTTAGGTGGGATCTTGTCTATAGTATATGTCTGTGAGTATACAGGTGATTTATTACCTGCAAGATCTATTGCCAGATATTTCAGTGTCGTGGTTTTTGTTATGGAGATTGGTTTACTGTACAACGTACTCTTAGATGTTGGTGTGGTTCCGTTTAATGTGTAGTAAATTTTACCTGCTTCACTCATTTTAAGTGTTACAGTTTTTGTGGTGTTGTATAATCCTCCTTTAGGTGATGCACTAACTGTTGGTGGTATGGTGTCTTTTATTATGACTTGTGTTTTTACAGTTTGATTGTCTATTGTTGCTGAGATGGTGGCAGTACCAGCTTTTGTCCCACTTTTTAATTGGGATTGTGCACTTCCATCGGTTATGGATGCAGAACTTCCAATGGTACCTAAATCTGTTGTGAATGTTACAAGTATACCACTTGGAAGATTACCAGTTAAAAGAGTTCCTGTATTGCTGTGTAGTAAATCAACTGTTACGGTTGAATTACCATTATTTGGAATGGCATTGGGTTTTGCGTTAATTGTTAAAACTAACCATGATGTTAAATCTACATTACTATTCACATGAACTGAAGGATCACTATTTGATCCCCACCAGTTAAGATTAGCATTAACAAAACCACCAGTACTGTAAATTACCATATTCGAATTCCCAACAATCCAGTTAAATCCAATAACGGCTTTACCACCCTCATTGTAGATAATTCCTCCGTTACTTATTGATGTGTTGTTGGTGATTTGATCATTGATAAATGTTACAGCACCATTATTGTAGATGACTCCTCCGTTTGTTGCGGTGTTGTTGGTGATTTGATCATTGATAAATGTTACAGTATCATCGTTGTAGATGACTCCTCCGTTTGTTGCGGTGTTGTTGGTGAATTTATCATTGATACTAATTAAATTACCATTAATGTAAATTACACCACCACTACTTGTGGCTGAGTTATTGGTGAATATATTATTGGTTTCAGTTATAATTCCAGTACAGTAAAGTACTCCACCATAATTTGAAAAGTTGTTGGTGAATATGTTGTTTTCAATGGTTAACCTACTGCTACTGAAGATAACTCCACCACCTTCAATTGCGTTGTTACTGTTAAATGTACTGTTGGTCACAGTTAATGTACCCTCATTGCTAATGGCTCCTCCAACATTTGCGGTGTTGTTCTTGAATGTGGAGTTGGTAATGTTCAAGATACCATCTGAACCTTGATTATTAATTGCACCACCAAAATCTGTGCTGTTTCCATTTTTTAGTGTCAGGTTTATGAGTGTGAGTGTGATGTGTAGTCCTGGTGTTATGGTGAAAATCTTTCCTTTTCCCTGCATGTCTATGACTGTGTTAGCTTGGTTATCGCCTATAATGGTCATGTTGGTGTTGATTGTTATGTTATACTCTTTATAGGTTCCCTTAGTGATGTAGATTGTTCCGTGGTTTGCTACAGTTCCTGTGGCATTTTTTATTGTTTTTTCGGACCACTTGTACCATTGTACACTGCGGACTGACCATCCGAAGTGTCGCTTCCTGCAGTGTTAACATATATCATGCTATTATTCACTGTGCTACCTGCACTTACGCTACCAACACCCACTGAAAATAGAAAAATACTCAATAATAACAACAATAAAATTTTAGAAAATCCTTTGCTAATTTCGTATTTTATCTTTATACCTCCCCATTATATATTATTTTAACTATAAAACAAATCAATCCATAAAATGTTTAATTATATCCAATTTAAGGATATTAACTCTTTAGAAACATATATCTTCCGATAATAATAAATTCATAATCGTGGAACTGATAATTATAATTTATTAAATGAGGATTATAATGTCCAAAAAAGACAATTAGGCTTGAAATATGGTCAAATCTTCAAATAAATAGTGTTAACATGAAATTTATAAATAAATAAACTACGAAAATCCGCCAGATCCAATAATAATGAATTTGTAGAAGCGGTTTATTCTCATTTTTTTCATTTTAATAGCCATTATAACCCAGGAATAAAAAAAGATCAAAATTCCAGTGCATAATATAATAACGGTTAGCAAGCCCACCCAGTTCTCATTCATAGTTCCATTTAATAAATGGGCAATTATAATTAAAATTAATCCCAAGAAAATTAAGATCAGTGATATGTAATTCGTTAAAACAGTATTCCTACAACTATCCGGTAGCTTCCTAACATTTTTTAATGCTCTTATATAATCGTGAAATTCCTTTTTTATGTTCCTGATTGATATTTTTGATTTATTTCGCAACAAGTACCATACAAATGTAATGACAATGGCAACGGCCATGAAAAAATAAAATATGTTGATCATGCTGTATCCAAAGATCTGACTGTCTGCACTAAAACCCACAAAAAGTGCCGCTACGATAGCTATTAATCCTATTAATGTTCCAAATTCAATGGAGTTGCTCTTCACGATATCAACCAACTACTAACATACCCTCATCCTAAATTTTTAAGTTATCTAAACTACGCAACATTTATAGCTTTTCTAACATCTATAAAATGGATATTGAATAATATTATTTAAAGTAGTTGTTTAATTTTGTATTTATGTAAAATGAATTTGGGTTACAATGATATATTAAAGAATTTGTAATAGGCTCAATAATAGCCTTTGATTGGATAATTTTACTTTAGGTTTACATTTAATCTCTACCCGTTTTGAAATTATCATCCAATTACAAACACTAGCATGCAATGATAATGGTTGTACTAATTATTCTGGGACTATTTCCATATATTTAGTAAAATAGCATAAGATCTTACAAGCTTCAACAATTACAAGAAAAATATCGATATTATATTAAAATCCTGAATAACCACTGGGAAATACCAAATAATAAAAAAGCGAAGACAATCATGAACATGAACCCATTTTTGGTTCTTAATTCGATTGGTACTATTTTATTAATTTTGTCAGGGAACAAATATACTCTTTGAACCATTAATCCAATTGTTATCATTAGAAATGCCGCTTGTGGTGATGGTGTGTCAACATAATAAATTTATATCAAATTAATTCTTAAAATGTATATATTTACATATTCTATTAATTTTATGATTTTTATTAACCAAGCAGGTTACATTAATGGAAAATTAGGGACATTAAAAAAATTTAAAATAAGGTGAAGTTAATTGATTCATTTATCAAATGAATGATCTATTAACTAATATTTAGACATTATTCAACCATTTTTCTCTCCATTGCTCCTTGATGCCATGTAAATCCTGATAGTATTTTATCTCTACAATTTTTACAGGTTATAAAATCTCCCACAAGACTAACTGTAATTGTTTTTCCGGTAAGATCATTTTTTACCTCGAAAGTAACATTTTCTTCGTGACCCCAATTTTTATATAATTCTAGGTTGTGCTTGTTTATTGATACATCAACATCTTTCATAATATTATCTCCTGTATTTATATTATTTATTAATCATAGTTATCATAGTTTATATATCATTTTGAAATTTTTCACTTGATACCAATATTATTAAAAATTTAATTATTGTTTAAAATGTAATGTAGTATAAAAATGAGGACGAAATCTAAATTTGACCGTTATATCGCATTATTTTATTCATGAATCTTAGTAAATGTTTAGTAACAATGTATAATCTGATAATACATGAATTGCTAGATTTTATAATCTAAAAAGGAATATATATTGTAAAATCAATTACATATTATATATAATCTAAAATAGAATATATATTGTAAAATCAATTACATATTATATATAATCTAAAATGGAATACATATTTCAAAAAAAATTTGGGTGATAAATATGGAAGATTTAGCTTGGGGCACCGATGCAGAGTTAACTGATGAGCAATTTTACAATCGAGAAGATAGTATTGCATTGATTAAAAGCCTATTAGAAACAACTTCTAAAGGATCTCCCCCAACACTCATGATTGTGGGAATTAGGGGAGTTGGAAAGACAGTTCTATTGAAAAAGATAAAAAAAGAAATCGATGACAAATATTTGACTTGTTATGTAGATTTATCAGCTACTTTAGGGTACCAAAAAGGTGAATTAACTGAAATGAGTATAATGGAACATTTCTATGAATCTTGGATGGAATCATCACAGAGTAAAGGATTTACTACCGTGTTTAAAAAAGTATCAAAATATTTCAAAACAAAAAACTTTGAATTAAAAGAGATCATGGATGTTGGTGGGATTCCTCTTCCAATACCTAAATCAGAAGATGATTATAAAAAACTCTCAAAATTTGTATTCAATCTACCCCAAATTATTTACGAAGATCACTCTGGAGATATAGACGGATGTATCATGATTATTGATGAATTTCAGGCGCTTAATGATTTAGGTAAGCGATTAGATTCATTTTTATGGTTTTTCAGAAGCATGATTCAAAATCAAAAAAATGTAGCTTACGTTTTTTCTGGATCTTTAACTGCTAGAGATTCTATTATTGAAAGAATTGCAGGTAAAGATGGTGCTTTTGGAGGCAGAATGTTAAATTTACATATAGATCCATTTTCTAAAGAAACTGTAAAGAAATATCTAGATGAAAAATTACCTTCTTTAATTTTAGAAGATAGTGGATTTGAAAGATTTTACAAATGTACCAATGGAATTCCCTTTTATGTAAATACATTTGCTAAACTACTTCAAAAGGATACACCATTGGATGGGACTAAGGTTAAAGAGGAGTTTAGAAGAACATTATCAATGATTGCAGTCCATTTAATAAATCAATGGAGCAGACTAACCCTACAAGATCAAAATATTATAGTCACACTTATTGATAAACCCCTTAGAAGAAAGGAAATAGCAGATAAATTAGGTATAACAACAGGTACATTAAGTACTCCTTTAAACAAGTTACAGAAATTAGGATTAATAGAATCCGAAGATAGAATTTATTGTATTTCAGAGCCTATTTTAAAGGCTTGGCTTAAAAAAGAATACGAAGAAAAGGGTGTATTCCCATTTAGAAGTATTTAATATATTTAAAAAGGATAAATGTTAATTATTTCCCTTGAGAAGTAGCAATAAAGGAACCATTTCAGAATAATGGAACTCAAGTGATGTTTAAAAAAATGAAATGAGTGAAGTTTGTTATCCATTCATGGGGAATGAATTCAACTCCTCTAAAATTTAGGATTTATTAGCTAACCAGATCTTTACCTATTTCCCTGGCTTTTTTGAGGATTTCTTCCTTATTTTTAACATCACCCAGTGTCTGGTCTCCCGCTGATACGAGCACACCCTTAACTGGATAACCTAAAAGATCGAAAACCTGTTTTGTGGAATTTATATAATCTTCAAAGAGATCTCCATCAGGGTTACCCTGTGAAAAAACAAGTGCAGATGAAGTTTTACCAAGTTTTTCTGGAAAACCCATGAGTGCATACAGTCTGTCTGTGAATAATTTAGCCTGTGCAGTCATCTGCCACATGTATATTGGGGAACCAAGAACAAAGGCATCGCTTTCTGCCAGTTCCTTGTATAATATCTGCATATCATCATCTGTTTTGCATTCACCATCATTGGTTTTACAGTGCATGCAGGCTTGGCACGGCTTAATATCGAGTTTATTCAGATTGTAAATTTTTGTCTCTGCTCCCTCTTCAGAAGATCCTTCCAATATTTCTTTAACCATGATCTCAGTATTTCCACCCTCTCTCGGGCTACCAACCAATCCTAAAACTTTCAAATTTTATCCCTCCAAAAAAATAATAATTTTTAAACATGTAGTGTATCTACATACATTTTAAATAATCTTTTCTATAAAAAATTTATCTACTAAGAAAAAAACTACTAATATGAATAAATTATGTGTTTGAAGATGTTCCAAGTTCTCTTTATTTAACAACTAGAAGTATTATTTTAAGAGCATCTTTTTATCTATAACAATTTAATTAATGCCCCACGATTATCTTAACCCTTTCTAGGAGTTTTTTTATTTTATTTCATATATTCTGCTTTTTTTAATTTAGAATTACAAACCTTTTCCATTTTATAACTACTCCTTCTTAAACTTTAAATCCTGACTAATTTTGCTTTATCTCGATGAATATCTTTTCTATAAATTATTGGGATCATTTTTTTGAACCAAAGCTTTAAATAGTATTAGTACCGTATTATGTATAGTTCATTTTAATGAATAGTTCAATAATATGCACTATTTAATTGTAAGGAAATATCACATATTAAGTCAAAAAAAATTGGGAGATCTTAAAATGGAAGAAGAAAAATCTGAGAAATTGATTGAGGAGATGTTGGAAGATTCAATAATCTATATTAAAATTTTTAACAGGGAACTAAAGAATTTATCAGATAAAAAGTTCATGAAGACGTTTTTCTGGCTCATAACGATTAAAAATTACGATAATCTCTCAATGTCCGGGTTAGCCAAGACCTTGAACATTTCAAAAACCCAAATCACACCCAGAATTGATCAATTAGTGAATGAGGGTCTGCTTGAAAGAGTTCCAGATGAAAATGACCGCAGAGTACTCAGGATCGCTTTGACAGCTGAGGGAAAAGATCTCATCAAAAATTCTAATATAACAGTTAAGGAAGCTATGAACCAATTATTAAATCCACTAGATCCTGAAGAACTTGAAGAGCTTGGTAAAAGTGTCGAAACAATAAAAAATACCGTTTTAAAAATTCAGGGAGTCCTTTAATTTGAGTGATACAGATGTACTTGTTAACAAGAATCCACATGTTGGTTGGTTTCCCTTAATAATTGTTACTCTGGCAGCTTTTATAATCAGTATAGATATCAGTTTTTTAAATGTGGCTATTACGAATTTAGTTAATGATCTGCACACCACTGTAGTTACTATTCAGAGTATTATTGTTGTTTATTCTCTGGTTTTGGCGAGTTTAACCCTGCTTAGTGGTGAGTTACAGAAGGTTTTAGGCAGGAAAAAAACATTTCTCATAGGGGCACTTATTTTTGGTGTGGGTAATTTTATTGCAGCCTTAAGCATGAACAGTACTATGCTCCTCTTAGGATGGTCCGTACTGGAAGGTGCTGGTGGGGCATTGATGTGGGTATCAATGTACTCCCTCGTTATTGGAAGTTACACCGATAATAGAAGAGCCACTGCACTGGGTTTATCTGGTTCTGTAGGATCTCTTGGACTGGTTGTTGGACCATTTATTGGTGGATTTTTAACCACTTATCTGAGCTGGAGGTATGCATTCGGATTAGAATTCATCATAATACTTTTAATATTAGTATTTTCAAGGCAAATACCATCTTTCCCTGCAACCATGCACTGGTCTGATATTAATATTGTGGGTGGAATCAACTCGGCTTTAAGTATATTTTTACTGGTTTATGGTTTAATATTACTTAACGACCCTTCAACCTTGTATATTGGCCCCTACGTAATACTGGCTGGAATTATCCTTTTAGCAGTATTTTACTTTGATCAGAGAAGTAGAATAAAGAATGATAAACATCCTTTGGTTGATATTAGGATTTTTAAAATCAGATCATTTGCATTGGGCAACATATTCCTATTTCTGTATGGTTCAGTAGTTAGTGGGATTCGTTTTGTTATACCAGTTTTTGTACAGTCAGTTTTAGGATACAGTGCTTTGCTAACAGGTTATCTATTTGCTGCCATGGCCCTTCCAATGTTCATTGTAACCTTCTCAACAGGTAAAATTTCAGGCAGATTCCGCCCACGCTACATAATAACCGTTGGTTTTATAGTTTGCTTAATTGGAGCTGGGTACCTCATCTATGCTTTCAGTTCCAATCCAAGTTTTATAGAGATGATAATAGGAATGGCATTGATTGGACTGGGAATCGGTATCATCGCACCCCATGGTTCTAACTATGCATTTTCAGAAATAACGCATGATAAACAACCTGATGCTTCTGCAATTAGAAGCACCAACAGTAACTTAAACTCATCTGTAGGTACAGCCATATTTGGTCTCATACTACTCATGGGCTCAGCTAATGCTTTAAGTGTTGAACAACTATCCACTGGTATGTTAGATTCTATCTATGCGATGGTTATACTGTTATTTGTAGGTTTAATCATGACACAGTTCATAAAAATGAATAAAATTACCGAGTCTTAAAAAAATTTATAGAAAGGAATGGAGTGAAGTAAATGAAAATAGCTGATAAGATTGAAATGTTAGAAATACCTATGAAACTCATGGGAACACATGGAACCATATACCCCACAGTCATATGGGATGATGAACATGTTGTTCTAGTTGACACAGGAATATCAGACAGTAAACCTTTAATAAAAGATGAAATGGACAAAGCAGATGTGTCATTCGATAAAATAGCTACAATATTGGTCACACATCAGGATATTGACCATATATGTGGGATTAACAGCATAGTGGATGAACTGGGTGATGTTAAGGTTCTGGCTCACAGTGAAGAAAAATCTTACATCCAAGGTGAAAAACCGATCTTGAGGTTTAAGAATTCAAATATCAAGGAACGCATAAAGATGTTACCTGAGGAAGAACAACGAAAGGTTTTGGACATGGTTGAAAACACCTCTGTAAAGGTGGATGGGGAATTATCTGATGGTGACAAACTGGATTATGGTGGGGGAATTGTAGTTATCCACACTCCAGGACACACACCTGGACACATCTGTCTCTACCATGAAGAATCAAAAACTCTCATTGTTGGAGATGCCTTAAATATCGAGGGTAATGAGCTTGTTGTAACACATAGAGAAGCCATGAGTAAAAATGAACTCGAAATAATTAAAGGTTGGCTTGAAAAGCTCGGAGAATTTGATATAGAAAATGTGATAGCTTATCATACAGGTTTAATTAAAAATGATCCAAACCAGAAGATAAAGGAGCTATCAAACAGCATATAACTGTACAAAATCAGAAAATATATGTTGAATGCCATTAATTATTATTTAATAAATTATTTCCATTCATTTAATTAATAAACCTTCAACGAATTATTTTTTCTATTTCCATGTAGTAACCCTCCTCGAATATCAAAGTTAGATTCGGTTGGGGGCCTGATAAATTTCCTGTATCAGCTAATTTTTCAGTCTGCCAATTTTCGTATTCAATGAGTTTTTTTCCAATAACTTTTTCAGGTTCCACCTTGTAAAAAACATCACTCAATACATTGTCGTGTTTCAAAATTTTCAGATTATTTGCTTTAATAATCATATCATGAGTATTGGATATATCACGACCATTTAATACCTTAAATGTTAATGTATACTCTTTTAAAGATTTTCTATTTCTCTTTGTGAAATTAACTAACTCTTCTCCTTTGAATATGGATATTTCTTGTGAAATCTCTTCTAGAGAATTTAGTATCCCTTCATCATCTTTCAATCTTACTATCTCCCAGATTGGACAAGTTCTGGTCCACATTTTCTTCTATTTATCTGTATGGAAACTCACACTTGTATTATGTAAATATGGATTTTAAGGGTATGAATTATTTCAGGGCAATTTCTTTTTTTCTACTCTTCTATAATACATCCTTTTTTAAAATATCTTCTTCTTTACCTAATTTACAGTAATAACCAGTTTTTAGATCGTTTTCTTTAAAGACTGGACATTTAGCACACTGGCACTCTTGATCTGTGTCTATATCTGCACAAGTGGATTTTCCAATTGAACAATATAATCCTGCAATATGCGTAGGTTTCGGCATTAAATCCGGTTTTTCCATATTTTTAAGCATATCTAACATGCCTAACTTTCTTTCATTTGCACATATACTATCTATTTGAACAGGACACTTGATACACAAACATCTTTCCATATTTTTTTTATCATATTCAACAGTGGTCAAAACAACACCTCATGGACTTTTATTATTTTCATCAAAAATACTTATAACAACCTATTACACTTTATTGCGTCCTAAATTTATATATTTTTTGGATTATGTAAAAGCATACTGGAAATTGTGAAATTTTCACATACATTAGAAGATTTGATACAAAAATTAAAAATTGATATGGATAGTATGGGGGATTGAAAATTTGACGAATTAAAAAAAGCATTTTTTGATAATTTTGAAGATGCAAATGGGCATAAAAATGGGAAGCATCTACATTGAAAACGGATTTATATCCAATTCTTTGTACATTCCTTTGTCAAATAATGAAATAGTATTCTAAACCATGGATCTATCATAGCAAGGCATATTTCAGAATTTTTAATATAATATTTTTCCTGATATTTAAGATTCTGGTTTCAATAATAGTTTCAGTAATTTTTTTGGCATTGTTGCCATTGGTACATGTGATGATTTTAATTCATAATAGGTCCATCCTTCCCTATTGGATGCAATTTTTTCAGTTGCGACTTTAGTTGCATCGGCAAATATGCTTTCTGTACAGAGAATATAAGTTTTCGGTATGTTTTTTATTTTTAAAGCATCAAAATCCAGTTTTTCGATGTAAGGTGCAGCTGGTTCTAGTCCGTTGAAAGACAGTGGGTCACAACCACCCGAAGCTATAATATCAAAAAGGGATTGTCCAGGATCGGGCAGTGCGGCATCTATATATACCATACTCCTAATTCTATCTGGCATTTCTGCAGCTACTCCTGTAATAATCATACCTCCGTAACTGTGCCCAACTAAGACCACATCATCCAGATTATTTTTTAAAATTAATCTTTTAATTTGGTCGATATGTTCTGTAAGTGTGCTGCTGTGTTCATCTAAAAGAGTTGGAGCAAAAACCAAGTGATCATTCTCTTCAATTAATGGTTTTATAGTGTTCCACACCTTACCTCCCATTTTACAATCAGGAGTACAAACCTTTATTTCAGCAAGTTTGTTCCAAGTATCAGTGGACATGTTGCCCCCATGTACAAGAACATAACTGCTCTTTTTTTGAGTATTCATATACAAACCCTTCCTATTCAATCATTTCTTTAACATTATATTCTATATTATGTTTATCCCACCTTGGAGGGGTGAATCTGTAATTGCAATTTCGATTGAAATGAAATATGGTCAAAAACCTGAAAAATGAATTTTTTGGCCTGACCATACCCTAACCACTATTTTTTAAGAAATAACTTTTTTTGACATAAATTGTGGTAATTATAATGACGTGTTAGTTATTTTATCAATTTTCAAAGTATCATAGTACTCCTGTGCCTCAGGTTTAACATTAAAACTATGCACTAATTCTTTGTTTTCTTCAACAATTTTCTTCACATCATCCAATGTGATATTGAAAAATTCTTTTCTACTATTAACTTTATTCACTCTTTTACTGTCAAATCGTTTGTGTAATTCCTTTTCTAACTCAAAAGCTTCTTTATTAAAAATAAAGACATGACTATCGAATTTGAATGGAACAGAGGCGTTTGACAATTCTCTTACTCTATCTTGAGGTTCATCTCTTCTTGTAACCCCAATTTTATACACGTTTTCTCCGAAGGAACCAATATTTGATAAAATGTACACATAACCTGCGCCTGTTCGTTTTCTTCTATCTGCAATCTGATCAATATCTTCGTTACTTTTTGTTAAAGCTAACTCTAATTCTTTGATTTTAAGTTTTAATCTTTCTTTTTCTTCATCAGATCTACTTTCTCTTAATTCTGCCCCTATTGTGTTTATATCGTTTTTCAAACTCTCTTTTTGTTCTTTAATCTTTTTCTCTTGAGCATCTAATTGCTTTTGTATTTTTCGTTCTTCTTTTTCCTGTTCTCTTGCTTCTCTCAATAGTTCCTTTTCTTCTTGCTTTTTAAGTTCATATTCTATGGCTATATCAAGTTCTTGTAGTTTAAGATCTAAATATTGTGGGGCGATATTAACACGATTTCGTTCATTTAATTTATTTAATATATCATAAGCTCGGTTTATTCTTTTAACTGAATTTTCCCTGTTTGAAAGTTTCACTTTGCTTATTATCATATCACATTCTAAATTAAAATTTTTAAGAATTTGTTTTAGATTAGCATTGGTAAATGCTTTCCTTTTTGCTTACTATTATCAATTGTCCATTCAGTTGAACAAATTGCTGCCATTTTATCCTTTACCAATGCTTTTTGTTTCTTCCTGATAGCATCCCATTTTTCTTTATATAACACTGCCGTTAAAAAATCATATTTTGGTTGATATAAGCCTATTTCTTGCATTTCAAGTTCATCATCTACTAATATCAGTCCTTTCTTTTTCTCTTTTAATTCATTATCTAAAATAACTAATTGAGATTTTTTTCTTTCATTTTAGCGTTCATTTCTTTTTCCCTTTGTAATTCCATAGCCTCCAATTTGACGTCTATATATGCTAATTCCTTTTTTTACCTTCTAGTTTTTCATCAATTTCTTTGACTTTTTCCCTTTCTTTTTCTTCCAAAATGGTATCTATATTGGTTAATTCTGTTTTTTTAGCTTCCAATTCTTCATTTATCTCATTTTCTCTTTGATTGACCTTTTTATTTAGATAATATGTTCCAATTATTATCAAAGGAATCCCAAAAAAGATTCCAATTATTGTTATAGACAGGATTATGCCTATTATTATTAGTATTAATCCCTTATCTTCTCTGATATTCATTTTTATCACTTTTATTATATTATTCTAATTAAATAATGTGGATTAATTATATACGTGTTAATGGCCTAATGAACTTATTTTCTTGAGTAATTAATTTCAATTTCTTTTAGAATCTTTTTCAAATATTATATTTTCAATTATCTCTTGGTTTCAAACTTATTTCCAAAATATGAATATGATTTTAAACTTCAAGATTCATATTCATTCTTTGATCCGTTTAATGGATTTTTTGATGCCATTATTTAAAAATACTCCAAATGCTCCCCTAACATTCCTAAAACAAAGTACAGGATCACAAACAATATAAATTCAACTGCATTTTGAATTGTAAAATAATTTGGTCCGGAGTTTGAAGTTGATGTTGTAGTTGTTGCATGGAATGTAGATGTTAATGCACTGTTAAACATTCCTGCAACTCCCATCAAAACAAAAATAATACTCCAACAATAAAACAAATTAAAACCACAATTATTAAGCTTAAGAAAGCACCGTTAATACTGCCTTCCATAAAATTATGGCCCCACAACATTCCAGCTACAAGCGAACCAAAGAATGCCATTAATAAAAGTATTATACCGAAATATAGTGTAATATTGTATACACCTGAAGTAACAACAAAATAAAAATATACTGCAACTCCAAACAATATAAAAATCGACAAAATTAGTCCAATAAATACAGATACAATATTGATTTGATCATTAATATCACTTATTTTTACATTCAAAAGACCCAATAAAAACCCCCACTATAATCTTATTTGTTATTAATATAAATTTTTTGAAACTCTAATAGCCTAGGATTGGTGAGGATATATCTACAGAATATTGAAAAGGATGAAGAATATGGGGTTATTAATCATTATGAAGATTTGCAGCACTACATTTTCATTTGCGAAATATTATTTAAAATTAAATTGGAAGTCCAAGGACATAGCACATATTTTGTTAATTTGTGTTTTCTTGTTATATTATTATCTGAATATTTAACTTCCACATTATCTCAAGTATTTCATAAATATACGAAATTTATAAACCCATGGAATATTAAATAATACTTATTTGCATTTTGTTGTTTATGTGGGGGGAATCAGATTATTGATATTAATATATGTCTAAAAGAATGGAATGCAACAATAAATGCATTAGATCATGAAACAGACAATAATTCGTATCTATTAGACTAATGTTTCTGAATTTTTGTTGCATCCTCCTTTTTTGTTAACGTTGGATAAAAAATATTCTATTGAAGAAACTTCTTGATTTTTTAGAGAAAATGATTTTTTCTATTGAACTCTAAAATTGAATCTTAGGAATTAATAATATAAATTCAAGGGGCATGAATAAAATAAGTGGGGGAGTAGTATTTCAAAAATTTGTATTGTATGTGGACAAGAAAATCCAAATAATGCTACATTTTGTTTAAAATGCGGTAGAAATATTGATGATAATTACGAAGCATATAAAGGAGTTTATTATGGTGTTTATGAGTATGGCGAGAAAAGTACGGGTGAAAAAAGAAAAGATATGAAACAAAATGTTGACAAAAAATTCAACAAACACAAGAACACAATGATGAAAAAACAAAGTGATAGTTCTAAAAGGCAATTTAATTTACAAATCCGTGAAACTACTATGGGAACTTTTGGTCATGATAGAGCAAATTTTAATGGTGCAGTAGTTCAAGTAGCTGAGGATAAATTAAGCATAACTAAAAAAGGGACATTTACTGGTCGTGATCGAGGTAATATAACTTTAAGATACTTAGATATGATATCATTAGACGAAGATCGTGGATGGGTTTTAACAACTGTACAAATCAGAATGGAGGGTAATCATACAGTTAATCTTCGATCTAACAAAGAAGAGATGAGAAACTTCTTTACGGTTTTAAAACAAGCTGTAGATACTTATAAGAAATGTGAGCGGACAAAAGAAACAAAAACACATCAAATTATTAACGAATCAAAAATAAATAGTAATACTATGTCAGAAGATCCAATTGATAAATTAGTTAAACTTGCTAAATTGTTGGATGATGGATTGATTGATGAGAATGAGTTTGCTAATTTGAAAGCTAATGTTTTGAAAAAAGACTAGTATTTGATTTATACTAAGTGAAAATTTATGACTATGGATGTTAAATGGTTAAGAGAAGATTCAAATTATGTAATGACATTTAAAGGTAATTAAATACTTTAATATAGGTAAACTTAACAATTAACAAGGTATTATTAACTTGGAGTATGATTTGTCTCTTAACGATTAAAAAAAGATTATTTGAGTCTTATAACCTGTGAAAAAATAATAATATCTAATAATGACCTTATAAGACTAGATATAATATTTCTGATGAAGAAATTAAAGATAATCCTTTAGATAGTAGTGTAATTGGTGAAACTACTATCAACTTGCCATTTCAAGAAGCTCATTTTGAAACAATTGCTACTAAAATTAAAATACTTATTTATTTATAATATTTTCAAATTCAATTTTTTTCTTGTTATTTTGAACATCATTTTAACTTATATAACCATTTTCATTATTCGTAGTAACTTTCAATTTAGCATTATTTTCTAATTCTATATTTTATGAATTCAAATTCCTCTTTAAAGATATATAAATAAATTTATCTGAAAAAAATTTATTATTATGTTTATCAATACCTTGGTGAATAATAACATCTACAGAAACCATAATTTTCATTATATAATTGGAATGCACAATCTGTACAAGGTACAGGCATAATTTCAAGTGCATCGCTAACTCTAAATATCTTATTTTTGAGTTTTTTACAATTTTCACATGCTTGATCACCAACTGTCATTATTTCAACTTTTTCAACTCCTAAATTTTGATAATATAACAATTCTGCTTTAGAAGATTCTTGACGAATTTTAAGATAGTTTCTTCCTTCAGAATTTAGATATAATGCAATCTGATAATTTATCATTTTTAATGTTTGTAGATCATTATTTTTCTGAATTAAATCATTATAAATTGATAATATCACTTCTACATCATCTGGTTCAGAGTTAGATTGTTGAGAAATTTCATTTTTACGTAATTTAAAACTTCTTTCACTAATTCCATAACCTTCAAGATTCCTTAAACAGCTATTTCTATTAGAAATACCACGCCATTCATTTTCTATTTCCTTTACTTCATGTTCGGTTACTAACACTTTTTGGCGTGTTGATGGAGAAGTACGAACATAAATAAAATTTTTACAATGTGGACATTTTTTCTTTCTTTTCGGTTCAGTTTCTAAATTCCCCTTACAATATGGACAAAAAATATCAGATTTTCGTTTAAGTTTATCCTCATTTTTAGGTGCTAGATCAAGTTTAATTGGCTTACCACATTCTTGACAAAAAATTGAGTAATATAAATTTTTAGTTCCACAATATGTGCATGGAATAGTGACCTCATCAACTATAGGCTCATCCATTTTATCTATAAATATTTCATAGGTTCTATTAGTTGTCGAAACATTCAAACCTTTATTTGTAATATACAAATCATAAATCCTGTTTTTGAATGTTAGTATCGATATTAAATCACCATTGTTACTAAAAAGCCTTAATTCATTCGAAGTTTTTAAAAAAATCCTCCATTATACCAAAACAAATCGCCTTGTTTCCATATTTTTATATAATTAACATATTCATCATTTTTAAGTATAAACAAATAATAATTTGTTTCAATAAATAGATATAAACCTCTTTTTTTAATTGATTTAACAACATCATGACAATTATATATTTTTTTAACGATCCCGTCTATGGATAAACAATATATTTTTCCTGAATAACAACCTAAATATAATTCTTCGCCATTTAAACCCAAATATGTTGAATATATCCAATCTTCTTTAATTCCACTTCCCATTCCAATCTCTAAAGTAAAAGACAAGTCTGTGTTTGGTACTTCATAGTTGGTTTGACTCATTACTTTGTAATAATAATATTTATCCACTCCAAACTCAGCTAAAGTTCCTTTAGCGTTTTCTTTGGTAAGATATTCGTAAGCAGATATGATTTCTTTTATTTTTTCTTCAGATTGAGGGTCGTGATTTTGATCTGGATGATATTTAAGCACTAAACTTTTAAAATTCTTCTTAATTTTACTGTAATCTGGATTCCCATTAAGGTTAAGTATAGCCATATTTTTAATAATCTCTGATCTATAAAGTGAACCAATTAATTCTCTTTTTCCCAACCTTCTTCTTCCGGCATATCTTCATTTGGAACTTTCCAACTATCAATAATTGCAAGATCTAAATTCATTAAATAAATTTTATCCACGTTAGTAAAGAGTAAATATTTACCATCGGGTGAAATATCCAAACATCTAATATGATATTTGTTTATTGCAATCGAATTTAAGTCATAACTTCGGATTAAACCTGTATTAATAGAATACAAATATAAAATTAAATCACTTGAACTTACAATGAACTTATCTGAATTTTCTGAAAAACTAAATCGATATATTGAATGATCAGCTGAAAATTCTGATCTAAGAGTTCCTGTATAATTCCTAACATTGTAAAAAGAACTATCATATCCACTACCAGCATATATTGTATTAAATCCCAACAATGACAGTATGTTCCAATCTTTAACTCGTGGATCATTATTTTTATTAAATTTTATCTCACTAGATAAATGAATTAACCTTTCATCTGTTTGTGATATTGCAATATCGGGTTCTTCAATAATTTCAATTTCCTCAAAATTAGAGTTAGGATTATTTTCATTTAATTTTTTGGTTAGTTTGTTGAATCTTTTCTTATCAGTAGTAGTTATATCATCTGAACAATAATCAAAAAATTCCTCAAAAGTTTTATAAGCATTGATATAATCTTCTTCATCAATCTCATCTTTAATTATTTTCCTGTAAGTCCGTAAGAGGTAAGTTCTAAATCCTTGATGATGATTAGGGTAATTTAGAAGCTTTAAAAAAGTTTTTTTGGCTTGTACATAATTATTTTGCTTATATAAAGATTCACCTTCATTATAAATGTTCCAATATTCTCTGGATTTTCTGTCTACAAACTCCTCCTTGTCTAATTTCGGTAAATCTATTACAAGTGCATTTGCTAAATCTAAAAGATTTTTACTTAATATTGGATCTGAAGATGAATTTTTTTGGATATGAATAACCCCCTCGTTGAAAAACTAAATTTAATCTATTTCACTAATTAGTTAAATTTAACTAAAATCAGTATTATGAACTAATTCTGCTTTTCAAGTTGATGAATATCTTAGTTTTGCAATCTTGGTACGGATTAGATCCAGAGCCGGGGAGACTAATAAGAAAATAGATTTCAAAGGGTTTGAAAATAAAAGAAGGAGTTAAACAAGACTCAAGATTCATAAAGTCCGATCCCTGTCATAAAAAGAGCCCATGAACCATTTGTAAAACTTCAAAAACTATAAGAAGCAAACTAGGCGAATGCCCCGTAAAAGAAAGGAAATTTCTATTTTAGCTATTATTACTCAGTAAAATTGATATTAGTCATCAGTTAATAGGGAATCTAAACTTCACAGAATCATTGTACAACAGGTATTAATATTTATGGGATTATTCTTTATACCACCTCCTTTTGACTTTAATTTGAAATTTATTTTAATTTTGCATCGATCTTCTAAATATTGGTATTGCAATGGCGATTGTAACAACACCAAACCCTATTAATATCAATGTTTGGGCCATAACATCTCCAATATTTGCATTTAAGAGCATTATTTTTCTCAATGCATCTGCAGCATATGTTAATGGGATTATTTTAGCTATATCTTGTAGGAACCATGGTAATGTTTGAAGTGGAATGAATATTCCCGATAAAAACATCATTGGGATCACTAATAGGTCTATTATTGTATCACCTGTTGCTTGGTCTTTCGCCAATGACACCACTATTAATCCCAACCCTATGAAGCTGAATATCCCCAATATTAACATGAAGAATGTTAGTATGATGCTTCCATTGATTGTTACTCCAAAGATTGCTACTGCCAATACTAATATTATGGCAGCTTGACACAATCCCCGTAAACCTAAAGCTGCTGTTTTTCCAAGTAAGATAGAAACTTGGTTTATAGGTGCAGATAGTAAACCATCAAATGTACCCTTTTCACTCTCCTTGGATATAACTTCTGGCAGGGCCGACATAACGCTGAACATTACTATCATCATCATGAGTCCAGGTGCCAGGAAGTTGAAATTATTAGTTTTGCCTGGTATTGTTGTTTGAACATTTGTAGAGTAGGGGAATATTGTTACTTTAGCTGCTTGTGCAGTTGCAGTTTGATTTGTTACAGTGCTTGTATTCATGACATTTTGTGTGGCTTGAATACCATTAATTTCGTTTACTGAATTGGAGGCTACACTTTCTAACTGTGTTGAAAGTTGAGGGTTACTGTTATCTACATAGAAGATTACATTTGCCTGTTGTCCATGCGTCAGGTTGTATGAAAATCCTTGTGGAATAATATATGTTCCATCTAATTTTCCTTGGGTTATCTGTGTCTTGGCTGTATCAACACTTGTAAAATTTTGTAAACTCATTGTATTATTGGCATTTTTATTCAATGTATTGAGTTCTGTTATAAACGTATTACTTCCTTGTCCATTGTCAAGATCAACAACTCCAACTGGCATATCTGATAGGGTAGTAGCACCTGGAAATATGAATCCAAACAAGAGTAGAAATGCTATTGGCATTATGATGATACCTCCTAGGGTACCACGGTCAATTTCAAGGAGTTCTTTATGCATTATGTTGAAACTATCTTTCAATATTTTTATTGCATCCATTTTTATCACATTGTCCTTTATTTCAGTGTAATTCCAATTTTTAGGAAGAATTTGCTGTAGGTGTATCTCTTATTTCCTTACCTGTGACTGTTAAGAACACATCCTCGAGCGTTGCGTCGTTTGTGTTTGCTATGGAAGAAATCTTTCCTCCATCAAATCTGATGGTATCTATTATCTCATCCAATGAATCGGGCCCTTTGGCACTTATCTTAATATTGTGTTCATCTTGTTTTGACAATGCGGTTACAACATCTAATGAGTTGATTTTTTCCATCATTTCCACTGTGAGATTAGTTATTTCCATTTTGAATATGGTTATATCTGTATCTGATAAAATCTTTTTGAGGTTTTCAGGGGTGTCTAAAGCTGCTATCTTTCCATGATCGATAATTGCTACACGATCACTCAATGCCTCTGCTTCAACCATGGCGTGAGTTGTTAGTATGACTGTCACACCTTTACTATTGATGTCTCGGATAATTTCTCTGACAGAGAAGGTTGTTTGAGGATCCAAGCCTAAAGTCGGTTCATCCATGAAAATTATTTTAGGCTCGGCAAGCAATGCCCTAATAATATTGATTCGCTGTTTCATTCCTGTTGAAAACTTGCTGATCTTGGTGTCTTTCCATTTTTTCATATCAATCAGATCGAGTAATTCATCAATTCGTTTTTCTAACTTTTTTTAGGGATTCCATAGAGTTTTCCAAAGAATCTTAGGTTTTGATAGGCAGTTAGTCCGTCGTACATTATCAATTTTTCAGCCACAAGTCCTATATTTTCTCGAACTTTTCCAGAATCTTTGTTAAGGTCATATCCGGCTATTTTAGCAGAGCCCGATGTTGGTAATGCTAATGTGCACAGTATTCTTATTGTTGTACTTTTACCTGCACCATTAGGTCCAAGAAACCCAAAAATTTCACCTTCTTTAACTTGCAACGATAAATAATCCACTGCAGTAAAGTCACCATACTTTTTTGAGATGTTATTTAATTCTAAAGCATATTTTGTCATATTTTACTCCATTCCTGTAATTTGTAACGATAGCTAACGCTAACTTGAAGAATTATCGAGTTAAATTAGTAATAAACCAATGATGGATTTGATGTTCGTAATTTCTAGTTTTAAATTATAGCTAACGAAGTCTGATGATTTTCATGCTATATTAATTACCAAACTCTCCCAGTAGAAATTTAATCATTGATATATTTTTTAAAGATAGCTAACGCTAATTAGGTTAATTATAGATTAATTTGTAATAAAATCGGTTTTATAGATCTATTCTAAAGTTTCGTAAATTTCATTAAGCCTTTCTTTCAACCTTGTTATTCTCTCCTTTTCAGCATTGAGTTTTTCTGTTTTAATATCCTCCAAATAGGATACATCATTTTCCATTTCAGCTAAAATGTTTTTTATTGACCACACTTTTCGAATATTTTCTTCATGATTATCTTCTTTAAAACGTCCCAATAGTTTAGAGTTAAGCTTTCGTCCATTTTCTGTCAGATCATATTGTCCCTTTGAATTTTTGACAATTATATCTTCAGCGACCATTTTTTTAGCATGGGATATACGGAACCTGGCAAAGGCCCTGCATTTTTGTAAGGACCATTTGGACTAACAGTATGAGCTTGGACAGCTTCCATAATCTCAGCACCATTAGTTAGTCCATTTTCATCTAATACATGCATTATCCACATTCTTAGGCCACCTAATTTTTGCATTCCTCTAATAGTATCATGACAAGGATCATAAATCTCATGGTCATGAAATTTGTCATTATTTTCTACCATACTTTCATTTTCCTCCAAATCAATTAATTGATATAACTCAAATATTTGATATTAAGAAATGAATTAAACAACGTTTTGAGCGTATTATAAATAATTTATTGATAAATTATTCAATTACTTGATATCAAATACTTGTAATATTACGTTTCTTGTATATAAAGGTTTACTTAAAAAAATATTTTTGAAATATTTTAAAATCCAAATAGCCTTCTAATAACAGAGTATTTGCCAATAAGGAACATATTTAGCTTATTCAGATTAGTGTATAAATTATCAAGTATTTGATTTCAAATAGAATAAATAAAGAATAAGATTCATAGAAATTCTCTTTCAATATAAAATATGGTAGAAACAACAACAAGTATGTAGCGGTTTATTATTTGGTCTTGCAATTATTTTCTTATTATCTTGAAATTATTCACTGGTTTCGCTCTCTGATACTATACTTAGCAATACTTATAATGTTAATTTCAGGTATTGTGGCATTAATAGCCAAATAAATAACTAATGGATACATATATATTCTTATTTTTTAGTCTTATAAAAATCAATCTCAATGTTATACGAGAGAATATAGTTTACGTAACAGAATGGAATTTTATTTTTTTATTTAAAGAGATTTCATTGTTTCAAATGTTTATTAGGGCGAGTAGAGCCAGGAACACAATGGTAAAAAATGTGATAGGGCCATGTCTATGGTGGTTTTTTATTTAAAGGAAATATTACTGGCCATAAATATTCCTGACCATAGATATTACTTTTTACGAAAAATATATATATACATATATATACTTTACTTTTTTTGCTTCTTTTAGAAATCGGATGATCTCAATTTTCAATGAACAAAAACATAAAAAAACATAAAAAGGAGTAATTGAGTCTCCCTAAGTTAATGACAATAATTTTATGTTAAGATGCGTTTGTGAATATTTTTAAGATGTTTTAAAATAGTTTTATGATCTTTAGGTGTTGGTTTCGGACCTTTATAGTACCAACCATGTTTTAAATAAGGATTGTATATAGTTTTAATAATTTTATCACCCCTCCTCCTTTAAACTTAAAACCATTTACTTTTACTTTATGTTTAACTTAAAATATAAAAAAATCATAGGAATTTAAAAACTCTACTTAAAAAAAGAGGAGAAAAAAGAAATTTAAGTTGAGGTAATATGAACATTATAGGTTATATCATGCTGTTTAATCCTCACAGTTGAGTTCGAATGCTCTTCGTATCCTGGGCTGTGTAAGATTGTGTTTCCAGTTTTTATTGCCTTTAACGTTATTCTGTCTAGACGGGAATTAGGAGTTTTTACTTCTTCAAAGTACTCAGGGTCATAACTTAAATTATAACCCACAAATGTGTGAGTTTCACCTAAACTCATATTAAGATTTTTATTTTCATGGATAATAAATCCATCGGGGTGATATTCGTTTGTGTTTGTTGCTGTTGTACCACCTATGGTTGTTGCTAAACAGAATAATACCATTAAGCAGCTTAGAATATATTTTTTCATATTATATCATCACCTTTTTTTGTTCTATTGATTTTCATTTTTTGTTTAGGGGATGGGATCAATTGGTTCAGTTTTGGCAGGGGCTGTATGTGTTGTTACCTGCATAACTTAGAAATGCATCGTATCTTTTGAGCAGGAAATGGGAGGTATCTATATTAAATTGGAACCTTCCATTTTGATCTGTGATACAACTTCTATTGTAAACAACCTGAGGATGAACTCCAGAAGCATGGATGGAATGTTATTGTAAGTTGTACCAATCCGCCTTGAATTTGGATTTACACTCGAATATTTTGTGTAAATTTTAATGTTACATTAAACAAAACTGAGTTACCATCATACTATATGCTATATTATCAAAGTGGGATGAATACGCCAAGCTATTGTGACCAGATGGAACTGAGGCTGAGGCCAAACCAACTCCCCCAATCAATGCTAAAATTCTCCAAAACACATTTTTCATTAATCCCAAACCTCCATAACCATTATTACTACTCTTTATATTCCCAAAAAATGGAGAAGGGAAAAAGTTAAGCTGGATCGATTATATTCCATCTTATTTTGAGATACTCCATCTCTAAACTGTAGTTGCCTCGTAGTTTTTGGATGGTGCCTTTCTGGAGTTTGAGCTTTTGGTTTTCCTCGTTTAATTTCATATTTTCTACCTTTTTAGCACTTGCTTTAGTACTGTGGCGTAATATTTCCCGTGTTAAAATTTTGAGATTTTCCTTTGACAGGTTACGATGCGATTTTTCGTAATTGAGCTCTGAAACTACATTATTTAATATTTTGATCAATTTCTGATTATTTTCCATTTTTTTATTATTATCAGCGATTTTGAAATTAATACCTTCTTCTTCCTTAATTAAACTCTCTATTTGACTTTCTAAATACTTTATTCTGTCTTTTGCATCCTCTTCACTATTAATAGTGCTGTTGTTACTACCATATGCTGTAACTGGTCCTGAAAGAGTTGCTAAGATCAGCAGTACCATAAAAAATATGGATGTGTTTTCAATTCTCATTTTTTATTATCCTCCACCTATTTTTTTCTTTTTTACAAATTTTTGGGTTGTATTGTTATGTTGGTCCATGTATCGCAGTTTGTGAGACATGGGTTTCCATTAACTGCCATGTGGACTTTGTAGGTTCCTGGTTTGAAATTTGCTGTGTTCCAATCTAGGTATGCCACATAATGTCCATCTACCAGGGTTGCAGGGAAAGTGTCTCCTGTGATTACGTTGTAGTTCTGGTCAAATACTGTGAATGTCACATTAGCCTTTGGTGCATTGTTGGCAGATAAGTTTGATAGTCCGTTGTTGTTTATCCACGCTATTACCTGTGCATCACTACCTTGTGTTACGTTAAGAGTACTTTCATTACTAACTGATAATGAGCTATCTTTAGGATAAACAGTGAATGATTTTCCTACGTTACCACTTTTAATGAAATTGTTTCCTTGAAATTGGATTTGTAATGTGTAGGTGCCTGGTTTAAGATCACTTGTATCTACAACCATGTTTGATCCTATCTGATTATTCACTAATTTCAAAGATGATACAGAACCATTTTTAACCACATTATTGTCACCATCAAGCACGGCATAAGTTATATT
The DNA here is from genome assembly GCA_024167805.1 of Methanobacterium sp. ERen5. GTDB lineage: Archaea > Methanobacteriota > Methanobacteria > Methanobacteriales > Methanobacteriaceae > Methanobacterium_B. Next base: position 2,421,991 of record CP099988.1, read on the forward strand.
TTTTAGATCTGAATTTTTATTGGGTGTTTGGTTTTTATAGTTGGCCATACGTGTTGTATTCACAAAATAGGCAGACATGGACTGATTGTGTTGTCCTTGAATTGCATCGTTCGTATTGATAGACCAATAACCAATACCACTATTAGGATTATCATTTACAGGATCAAGCACAACAAGACCAAAATCACTCGAAGCATGGAAATACACATTTTGCAAAGAGTCTAGGCTAAATTGATGGTCACATACTTCCAAGTGTATTCCATATTTTCCCACTGGTAGATCAGAGGGTGTGTGGAAGTAAGCATTTCCTATTGCATTAGTCGTGTCTTTTTCAGTATAAACACTCTTTCCATTTTCATCATAAATGTTCATATAAACATCTGCCCCTACATCTGTGGTACTTGTATCCCACCGAGCGAAGTGTCCGTCCCACCAGACTTCTGCTTTTATTTTACTAGAATCACCATGGTATACACTGATCTCATGCACATGTTTTGAGTTTTGATCATTAACATCCATATGTAACCCATAAATAGCATCATACTCTGCTGAGCACGCTGGTAGAGTAGCTGCAACCATTCCAAATAAAATAAATATAATCATAATTTTCTTGTTTTTCAAAAAATTAACACCTCCTACATTAAGATTAATTTAATATTCTTTGGATTTTTGAAACACTTAAAAGTTATGATATAAAAACTTTATGGTTATGAAAAATTGGTTTATTTATATTCCTGAACCTGTGACGAAAAAACTGTAAACAAAAATAGTAGAATGAACTGGTAAACGAAATTTAAAGACATAACTAAACTGTATACAAAAAATTCACAATACAAATAACTCTTACTACTTTAAATAAATACTAATCAAATCAGTTAAAAAGAAATTTATAACAAATAAAATGGCCTAATGAACTATCTAAATCTTACAAATATAAAAATGGATACAAAAAACACCAAAAAAATTTATCCAAACTTAACAATTACAATAAGATAAAAATTCTTTTCAAGCAGCTGATTCACAAAAAAGAAATAAAAAAGAAATATGTTTGGGAGAATACCTTTACCCCCAAAGTCCTTATTTACTTAACATTTGTCTGTTCCTGATATTGTGGTCGAAATTATCCTCTATGCAAAAGTTCAGCTTGGAATGGTGTAGTTACCTTTTGTTTGTGTGACGTTGTATTGTACAATGGTTGATCCGTTTGAATCTGTTACTGATGAACAGTTGTTCGATAATTTTTTGTACTGTTCTCGATAAGTATTAAGCTTTTTCCATCACAGCCAAAAATATATTTTTCTCCATTGTAGTGGGCTTTTGCAAATAAATCCGTGTTAGTGGATGTTTGGTATGATAAAACTGCATTTCCATTTGAATCTGTATTATCAGTACCGGTATATAATATTCGACCTAAAATGTCAGTTACACTGAATGTTATATTTTTATTTACTAGAGGCGTCATGTTGTAATTGTTCCATAGTTTAGCACTCAAATAAACAGTTTTTCCCTTCTGTATACTGGTCATATTAATACATGTGGGATAATTAATATGTAACATGATGTTATTCGTACAAGGATCGTATCCTTGGTCTGGATCACCTTCGTAAACGAATTCTATTTTGTGATTCTGACCAGGTGTCAAACTTGATCCAATCTTATATGTTGTTTCACCCAAATCAGATGTCTCTATGCGACTAAAGGCTATTACTGTTCCATCTTCCTCATAACTAGCAACATCAAGATAACCATCTAAAGGCCAGATATCACTATTACCCCACAACTCTAATTTAATTGAAGCGTTTTGGCCTGGAGTTATGTATACATCAGATGGTCCCCTGTCAATATGGGTTGAACTCGAATCAGATACCCTGTTTTTGAAATTTGTGGTTTTAAATCTGGAGATGTACACGTTTTTTAGTTGATTTCCTGCATCATCTTTGAAACTGTTTTTAGGTATGTATAATGTGTATTTTGTGTTTTTATGGAGTTTTGAGTGTTTGATGATTAGGATGTTTCCCTTTATGGATTTGGATATTTTTACAAGTTTTCCGGTGTTTCTGTTTTTTAGGAAGATGCTTTTGTAGTTGTTACTTGGATGGATTTTTTTGTTGAATCTGATTTTAAAGGTGGTGTTAACATATACCTTGCCCCCATGTGATGGTACGACTTTAGGTACTTTTTTGTCTATAATATACTTTTTTGTGTAAATTGGGCTCCAGGTTCCTTTGAGGTTTACTGCTGAGTATTTTAGTAGGGTTGTGGTGTTTATGGTGATTGGTCGTTTGTATAATTTTTTTGTGCTGCTTTTTTGTGGGTTTGTACCATCTACTGTGTAATAAGTTTTTGTGGTAGTATTGGAAACTGTTTTTAGACGAACAGTTTTTTTGGTATTGTACACTCCACTTTTTATATTTGAGGTTATCTGGGGTGCTGGGTGATTTATGCTGTGCACATGCATATTGATGCTCTGATTGTTAACTGTACCTGTGAGATATACAGGATTTCCATTTATTATGTAACGTGCAAACCCTTTATTTATCAAGGTATTGGTGGTTGTTATTGTACCGTTTCCATAATATGCCTTAAAACATGCATTAATATAGCCACTTATAGGAGATTCTGTAACTGGTATTGATTGGCCCTGGTTGTTAGTGTTTAATGTTATTCCTGTAGTGTTGCCGTTGATGGTTGTTTGGGCTAATATTAAATAAGTGGATGTTGATGCTCCTGATAATGCGTTGGATGGTATACTATTTTGTCCCCACCAATTATTATCAACATTCATGATACTGGTATCACCAAGTCCACCACCATTCCAGTTCATTACCTCAGTACCTGAATCTAAAAATGCATTATAATTAACATTTACATGTTCTTTATCCCATATAATGCCCGGTCCTTGTGAACAGATAGAACTACCAATACCGCGATTGCCACTAAATAAGTTATTTTGTATAGTTACGGTAGAACCATCCCTGTTATTCACACGAATGTTGATTGCACCACCATCACCATATGTTGAATCGTATGCAATATTATGATTAAATACACAACCTGTAACAGTTAATGTTCCTCCCTCATTTTCTATTGCACCACCGTTATATGCTTGATTATTTTGGAAGGTACACTGATTAAGGGTTATATAACCTCCAGATTGGAATATTGCCCCTCCATAGCCTGCTTGGTTGTTATTGAAGTTACAGTTTGTAAAAGTATTTTGGCCGCTGTACTGATACACTGCACCACCATATTGAGGATTACTAGACCCTCCCTGGAATGTGAGATTATTAAAATAGCATGCTGAACTTGTTGATAAACTGATGTATGGTGCATTATTACCTGTTATAATGGTGTTTGAACCATAACCGTTCATTGTTAGAGATTTATGTCCAATATTTAATGTTTCGTTGTATGTTCCTGATGCAATGTTTATATTTCCATTGTTTTGCACAATATTCAATGCTGCATTAATTGTTGCTTTAGGACCAATATTCCCGCCCTGATATGATTGACTTGTCCCTGTATAACTATTATTACCTACATGACAATTTACAAACAACGCAGTTGGATTATTTGTGTTGCTTGTAGCAGATACCAATCCACTTGTACACATGATTACAAGTAATGATATCGCCAAAAATATAGCTTTTCTTATCATTAACCGCCCCCATTTTTTTCATTTATACTTCAACAATTACTTATCTCACATATCCTTATAATTTTCGATAAATTATAGAATTTGAATTTATCCCATCTGGACCATTGATCAACAAATATAATACTCCTAATGACGTCTTTTACAATAATTTTAGCTCGAACCAATCAAAAAAAGACTTATTAAATTTTAAAAAAAATAATGTTTTAAAAATTATTATTTTTTCTTACAATTATTCCGCCAATTACCATTAACATACCGTTTATTAGGCTTATGTTGTTGTTATTGGTTTCGGCGTTGATTTTGTTTTTGTTTTCGGTTTTTGTTGTGAATTATTACTTGTATTATTGTTTGTGTTGTTGTATGAGATTTTGGATCATTTTTTCTGTTATGTAAAAGAACATGATATAAAAAAAATTTTTAAGAAAGTTATTCTTAAAAGCCTAGGGGAAAATGTCTTGCGAGTATATATATGGACAATTTGCATAACAACGAGGAAATTGCTCATATAACATACAACCACCATGCCTCGGACACTTAACATTCCTTTTTAAATCACAACATATTTCCAACATAAACTCAAATTCACCTCCTACATTATACAACCACATGTTAAACTTAAAAATATTATTATATAACACATTTTAAATGAAAATTACCATATAATACCAATCCAAGTAAGATCACATCACTCCCCCCATTTTATAGGGAGAAGGGAAATTCCCCCCAAAAGGCCTTTAAAAGAAATTTTTATAGCGTGGAACCACCGATGAAAAATAAAAAATTAATAATAACAATATTCTTGTTACTGGGTTTGTTTCTCACTTTCCAAACCACTGCCTTTGTCAGTGCTGAGTATAAAGGTGATCCGACCCATATAGACATAAATGATTATAAAAATGCACCTGACATATACATAAATATAGGACAAGACACCAAAATCAAAGCAGAACTATGGAGATATGATTCTAGTATATTGGATTGTGATCTGCCTCATCAAATTATTCATGTTAAATGTCAAGATTTAGAGACCGGGGAATCTTTTAAATTATTTGATATTGAAACAAATATAATAGGTAATGCATATATTAATACAGGCTCAAATCTTAGATTTGGAACCTATAATGTAACTTTTCAGTACTCTGGAGGTAATAATGACGGTAATATTCGTTTGCCTTGTGAGAATAGTGTGCTTTTACATGTTAGGTACCCTACTGTTTTGAATGTTAATAACGCGTATGTGGGCAACAGTAGTCATGCTTATTTTACTGCTAGGTTGTGGGATTCTTATAATAATAAAACTGTTGTTAATCGTACTGTTCATTTTAAGTACTTGAGTATTAAAAACTTAATGTTCTTTAAAGATCCGGTTGATGTGGGAAGTAGCGTTACTGATTCTAATGGAATTGCCACAATAAACTATAACGTTACAGATATAGATGGAGGAGTTATATACGCCACTTTTGATGGTGATAATACCTATGGTGGAAGTAAAAACTACGGAAAATTAAACAATGAACCCCCAAACACACACCTAAACATGGACAATATCACTAGTTTCCATGCTATGCCTGTGAATTTAACAGCTAAATTAACAGATAAAGATGGTAAACCCATTCCAGATAAAACTATAAATTTCAAGGTCAATAGCATCATTGTAGGATCTGCCCTGACAGATTCACAGGGAACAGCAACCCTAAATTACAATACCCTTAACAGTATAGGGACTTATAGTTTAGAAGCGGATCTCACGGGTTGTGATGGTTATGATAATGTTATTGCATCTGGAACTTTAACAGTGCAAGCTATTAAAACCAAGTTAACACTTGAAAATGTTACATCAGTTCCAGGGGCTAAAGTTAATTTAACAGCCAAGTTAACTGATGAAAATGGTGTGCCTATTGTAAATAAACGGATTACTTTTGAAGGAAGAAACATGGTTACTTCAGCTTTAACAGACTCAAACGGAGTGGCAAAAGTACCATACACACTAAATCAAACCGAATACATGCATGTCTATTTTTATGACGATGACAACTATGGATCAAAACATGAACGTGGTCTTTTAAAAGTAGATGCCCAAACCAAAATAATAGTAAATAACGCTGTAGGAAGTCCAGATAAGATGACGAGTTTAACAGCACAACTAACCGACGCTAAAGGTCAAGGTATTGCAAACAAAGAAATAGTGTTTAAAATCAACGATATAGCCATAGGTTCAAGTGTAACAAATGCAACCGGTTATGCAACCTTACCCTACGAAAACACACAAAAAGGTAAACACAATATCAAAGCCTTTTTCCAGGGTGACAACATCTACGACCCCACCATCAACCAAGCTATTTTATCTATACAATCGTTACAACCAACAACCCTAACAGTAAACGATGTCAAATCAACTCAGGGTGCTATAACTAATTTAACAGCAAAACTAACAGACCCAAAAACGGGAAACCCACTAGTAAACAAAACAATCACATTTTCAATACTTCACTTTAATCCCTCATGGTGGGGAAATCCATGGTACGAAGAATTCCAAGGAACGGTAGTAACAGATCAAAATGGAATAGCAACCTTACCATACAATATCACAGAAAATAAAGGTCACTACATAATTCGTGCAGATTTCAATGGTGACGATGCATATGACTCAAGTCATGACGAGTCGGTTTTATCTGTGGAGGGGTTACAAACAATCTTAACAGTAAACAATGTCAAATCAATCCATGGCGCTATAACCAATTTAACAGCAAAACTAACAACCAAAAATGGAAAACCCTTAGTAAACCAAAGAATCCTCTTTGAAATTGACAACAGAGTCGTAGGAACATCACAGACTAATTCACTTGGTTATGCTATATTACCCTACAATGTTACACAAATCAAGGGTAATTACACTATAAAAGCATATTATAATTTGGATGAGTTTGTTATTACAGATAAGGATGAGCTAAATCCTTACGCGAGTAGTGATGGAATTGGTACTTTAACAGTAAATGGAATAACCCCAATATTAGAACTAAACAACATAACAGCAAAGACTGGCAAAACAGTACAATTAAAAGCACATCTAACAGACAAGAACGGAAACCCACTAATAAACAAAACAATCACATTTAAAATCAACAACAAAGTTATAGGTACTGTGACAACCAACTCTAAGGGGGTGGCTGTTTTAAAGTACATGGTCAAACTAAAAAAAGGATCGTACAAATTAACAGTACAATTCCCTGGTGACACTGTCTACAACACAATTCTAAAAACAGTAACACTCAAAATTAGCTAACAAAACATTATTAACTATCCATAAATATGGAAATGGAGGGAAAAGATATATTTTTCTTTTCCTATTTTTCTTCCCCTAAAGATGTAGGAAGACTCATAAAGAAATATCCACTTTGTTTAGGGTTTTTAAAGTATACTTTTAAATACTAAAACAATGGAAAAATTGGTTTTAGGTGAAAGATTTTATGTCAGAATTACCAATTGCCCCAGTATGTAGAATTATTAAAAATGCAGGCGCACCAAGAATTAGTGATGATGCAAAGGATGCTCTAGCACAAGAATTAGAAAAAATAGGCGAATAAATAGTTAGTGAAGCTGTTAAATTCGTCAAGTATGCAGGCAGAAAAACCATCCAATCAACTGACATGAACTAGTAGTAAAAAAATAGTTGTAACTAAACATTTTTTTCTTTCTTTTGAAATTGGAGGATTAAATTTTTAATGAAAAAAGTAAAATTAGATATTAATTTATAGTATAGGCAATTTCCAATTATATTTATTATACAGTGATTTTTATCATTGTTTAATATTAATTATATAATTAATTGGTATTGGTCTTTATTCGTCTCAAGGAAGAACTAGAAATATGAAAAAAATTGGGAATAATGGAAAGAAGGTGTAATTCCATGAAGAAATATATTTTGAGTTTTTTGATTGTGTTGTTTTGTTTAGCAACAACCTTGGGTGCAACAGCAGCCACAACCAAAACTGTTGAACATGGTTTAGGATCACATCAAATTGATATTCATGTGGGTGAATCTCATTTATTTCCAAATGAAATTACTTACGATCCTGCATACTTTGAAGAAGTTAGTAATAATGGAGCAACAGGTTTTATAGGATTAAAGGCAATAAAAGCTGGAGAAACACAAATAAATATGTATGACGAGATTTATGATGTACATATTACCTAAACATTTTTTTATAATAAAAATTAAGACTCCATTAAAAAAAGGAAAAAGAGTGTTAATGTGTTTTATGGTGGCTCTCTTATGCCCCATTTTAGTTTTAAACTCTCTGATTCTAATTCATATTCGGATCTGGTTTTTTTGTATAGTATGAATATCTGTATTTTAACTGATTACTCTTTGGTTCTATTTCCTGTTCCAATGAACTTTTTTCGTTTTTCAATTTTTCTATAGGGGGCACCAATTTCATATAATGGCCATATAAGAATAAATTTGAGATCGTTAAATTTAAATTTAAAAAAGTTAGGTTGATTAAATAAGATTAAATTAAAATTTGGAGGTATTTAACCTCCAGTCTTAAATTTAAATGTGTATGTAGTGTTCATGTTGTTTTCTGCGTAGTCTTTAACTGCTCCTTTGGGGATACTGACTTGATAGCTTGTCTTGGAGGATAATTTGCTGCTTGATTTGATAGTTAGTGTGTTATTGGTTATCGTTACTTTGATTGTTACGTTTTTACCTGTTGTAAGGTTTTTTAGAGTTATTTTAGTAAATGTACTGCTTTTTTTAATGTTTTTAGTGTATTTGACATTTATGCTTACTGTTTTTGATACATTAATTTGATTGTTGGTTGGTGTGGTTGAATTTACATGGGGTGTTGTTTTATCAATGGTGTAAGTTTGGTTGTATAGTGGTGATTGGTTACCTGCGAGATCAATGGCTATGTACTTGAGCAGGCTTGTATTTGAAATGGTTATTGGTCCTTTATAGATGTTACTGGTGTTTGTTGGTATAGTGCCATTTAGTGTGTAGTAGATGGTTCCGGGTTCATTCATTGTTAAAGTGACATTTTTAGAGGTGTTATACAATCCGCCAAGGGGGTTTGCAGTTATTATGGGTGCTTTTGTATCAATAATGTAGCTTTGTGTGTAGCTTGGACTCCAGTTACCTGCAGTGTCCAGTGCAATGTATCTAAGTGTGGTTGATTTAGTTATTGAAATAGGATTTGAATATATGGTCCTGCTGCCATTTGTTTGAGGATCTGTTCCATCAGTAGTGTAATATGTAGTAAAATCACTGTCTGGATCTGACGTTGTAAGTGTTACAGATTTTGATGTGTTGTAATTTCCTCCAGGTACATTCACATTGATATTTGGTGGTGTTGTGTCAACAATATAATTTTGTGTGTACTCTGGACTCCAGTTTCCCATGGAATCCAGCGCTGAAAACCTCAAGGTTGAAGAATTGGATATGGTTATGGGACTACTGTACACCTGTCTGGTATCACTGGTTTGTGGATCAGAACCATCAAGTGTGTAGTAGGTTATGGTCGTGATATCCGAGTTTGTTGTAATTAAAACAATTTTTTTACTTGTATAAACTCCACTACCCAAATTAACTGTTACAGTGGGTGGTTGGTAATTTATGTTGTATGTTTCTGTTTGGATGGGGGAAGTGTTACCGTTTAAATCAACCCCATAGTAAGCTAATATGCAACTACTTTTAATTGTTATGGGGGATGTGTAAATTGTCCAGCTTATGTTGTTGTTTGAATTGTATATTTCATAGTAAATCGTGCCCGGTACATTGGTTGATAGTTTTATTTGTTTACTTCCAGCATAATTTCCACTAGCATGACTTGCTGAAACCTTCAGATCAGTTATTGCATATAAATAAGTATCCAAACTTGACACGTATAGGGTATTATCATTATCTATAACTGGAGAGGAATAAATACTATGTTCAGTCTCATATATCCATTTTAATGTACCCTCACTATTAATGGCGTATAAATCATACCCTAAACTTCCCACGTAAACAGTACCATCAGCCCCTAAAACAGGGGAAGAACATATACATAATTGGTATTTCCATTTTAGTGTACCGTTACGATTAATGGCGTATAAATCACCCTCTAAACTTCCCACGTAAATAGTACCATCAGTTCCAATGGCAGGGGAAGAATATCCAAGGCTTCCTGTTTGGTATTTCCATTTTAGTGTACCGTTACTATTAATGGCGTATAGGTAATCATCTTCACTTCCCACGTAAACAGTACCATCAGCTCCGAGAGCAGGGGAAGAAGTCATTATAGAACTTCCTGTTTGGTATTTCCATTTTAGTGTACCGTTACTATTAATGGCGTATAAGTAATTATCATCACTTCCCACGTAAATAGTACCATCAGTTCCAATGGCAGGAGAAGAAATTACACGTTTTTCTGTTTGGTATCTCCATTTTAGTGTACCGTTACTATTAATGGCGTATAAGTAATCATCTTCACTTCCCACGTAAATAGTACCATCAGTTCCAATGGCAGGGGAAGAAGTCATTATAGAACTTCCTGTTTGGTATTTCCATTTTAATGTGCCATCACAGTTAATGGCATATAAATAACCAGTATTAATCCCATTATTTTTCGCATAAATACAATTTCCCAGATAAATAGTACCATCGGCAGCAATGGCAGGGGAAGAATATATAACGCCTCCTGTTTGGTATTTCCATTTTAATGCACCATTACCATTAAGGGCATATAAATAACCATCTTCACTTCCCACGTAAACAGTACCATCGGCAGCAAGAGCAGGGGAAGAAAATATAATGTCCCCGGTTTTATATTTCCATTTAGTTGTGTTAGTTTGGGGACCCGTGTACTGTGACTGACCAGTATTGTTGTTATCATGGTGAAACTTGGGTTGTGTTGTGTTTCCAAGTGAAGCTGCGCTTACTGCTCCTGAAAAGATCAGTGATCCCATCAATAAAATTCCTAAAAGAAGTATTATTTTAGTCTTACTATCCATTTTTAAATCTAAAGTCCTTAAATCTAAACTATACTCTTTCAATTCTCTTTTACCTCCCCAAAAATTTATATTTTTACATTTTATCGATTATTTTTTCCTTTAGTCATGTTATAGTAAACACTTACACCATATATAAATTGCGAAAAGAAATTATCTATAAAAATTACCCAAAAAAATGAAGACTTTTCAAATTATACAAAACCTGGACTAAATCATAAAAATTTACTAAAAAACCACAAAAATCAGTCAAAAAAACCACAATACTAAATGTATTTTTAGCAGGATTCATCACACAAATGGTTACAACACCAAAACAGCCTATAAAAGCTTTCAGAAAATTGAAAAATTTAGGATCATAAAGTAATAGTTTAACCAATTTTTTAGGTTTTACCAAAATAATACTTAGGACGTCTTTGAGATCTAGGAAACTATTCATTATTCAGGGTAATAACAGATTTTTGTAGTTAAAAATAAATTAGAATGGGGGTGAAAAAGACGAAAAAAGATTTAATTACAACATAATTACTCATACTCGTAATATTCGGAAGTTTACTAGTTTTATGCATGAACAGCGTATCTGCGGCAACTGGAGACCATATCTACGTGAACGGATCATCTGGTAGCGACTTAAATGATGGTTTAACACCTCAAACTGCCAAACTGACAATTTAAAATGCAACAAAAACCATTAAAACCGGAGGAATTATAACCATCTCAGGTGGAACCTGCAGTGGAACAAGTAACACAGGGAAAAATATAGGATTAACTCTCCACTAATCTTCCAATTATTTTAATGTTTTTTACCGAAAATTAGACTTCATTTTTACAATATTTGATAAAAAATTGTCTTATATAAAAAAGTTATCATATAATCTCTTAAGTTAATTTATTCTAATTCGCTTTAGATTACTAATATAACGTCTATTTTTTGTTTAATCTGATAAATAATTATCTAATAGATTGGTATTTTAATTTTAATTTATTATATGCTCTAAAATTTTTAGGCGGTAAAAGATTTCCGATAGGCTTTTATATCATAACTTTAAACTTTACATGTTTAAACTTTACATGAATAAAATAAAAAGGAGGTGAAAAATATGAACTTTGATCTAAGAAAATTAGGTATTATCCTACTAGTAAGCATGTTCATCATGCCAGTTTGGAGTATACCATTGAGTGATACGAATACCACCTGTAATGGAAAGACAAATTTAAAAAATTTCCATTTAAGCAAAGAACCACTGAAGATACAAACACCACTTAACAGCAATCAGATGCATAACACTGAATCTAAATTTCAATATAAGGAATATTCAAAAACCAGCATAAAAAAAGATGGATTAAAGAACGATGGATTAAAGAACGATGGATTAAAGAACGATGGATTAACAATACTGTTAATTCCTATTCAAATGTTAGAGAATGGCACAAGCTCAAATTCAACAAACATTACCTACAATGAAAGTTTAAATAGCTCAAGTTTAGATGCTATTCAAAAACACTACAATCAGACATTAAACGAATATAATTCATGTTGTAATAGTTTAAACTATCTAAATGAAATGAATGGATATTTAAATACTAATCAGACTAATTTAGTAAGTTTAATGAATTATCTTCTGAATAAAAAAATTGCTTTGTGTTCAATGAAACTAATAAAAATGATTACAATGATTTATGCTCAAAATTAAGTGAAGCACAAGAGAACTTGAAAACAACAAACAATGTACAAACCGAGGTTAATGCAACCATAAAAAGGTTTACAGAAAAAAGAACGACTATGAAACAGTTTTATCATTATTGAATCAAACCATACAAAACAAGAAAATTAGCCCAGAAACACAAAATACAATCGAAACAATAGCCAAAAAATATAATCAAACAACAAATGACACAAATAACGCCACAGCACCAACAGAACCAGATAATACAACAAATAACAACAGTGGGAACAACAAGGTAATAGATCCAACAAATGACAACCCAAATGACAACCACGACAACAATACTCCAACACACAATGACGCAATTTGTGGATTGGATGGTGCCATTGCAGGATTTAGTCTATTAGGCTACAGTTTACTTTCAATTACAAAATTTTGGAACATATATAAAACTGGAAATATCGCAGAAACAATGACCAGTTACTTTATACACCACCTGAACAAACTAAGAAATCCAGTAGTAAGTGAAGCCACTGCAGCAGTACCTGAAGCCGCTGCAGCAGATTCCCTTAAAATGATAGATATGATCCCATACTTAAGTCTAAGTAACGCTAATACTGTAAGATCTACACTTATAAGGAACATCATGAAATATCCTTCCACTGCTGGGGACATATCTAACATGGCTAAAATCTCAATAATGAAAGATACTGTGCTAAATCCATTAAATGAAAATATTGAAAATTATTTGATGGGACTTCAAGAGCTTGACTTCAATTCATATATTTATCTGTCAGCGAAGAGTAAATACGGTGCTAGAGGTGCTGTGGATGAATTATTTATTTTAGCATCTGAAAACCCAGAGACTTTTTACAAAATAGCGGGATATGCCGGTGATTTTGGAAAAGCTGTTGAAACTGCATCAGTTAAGTTTTGTAAACAATGCACGGTGATAGCAGACGTTGGTACTTTTATGTCTGCGGTTAGTGTAGTTCTTGATGTGTGGATGGTAGCAAGTATTGTATCATGGGCAGGTAAAGAATTTGGTTGGTGGAGTAAAGACTATGTCAACGATTGGCTTCCATTTTAAATTCTCGAATAGCCAAACAAATAAATAATTTTTCCCCCTTATTTTTTTAAACCAATAAGAATGTAAATATTATAAAAAAATAATTGGATGGCGGTAATATAAATTGGTAAAAAATATGTACTGCTTGTTAATGGTGATGATTATTATAATATTAAACTGCTACTATTGTACGTTTGCAAATTGAAGATTCACAGATATGCATAGTTTCAATTATGGAATCTAAATATTTGTTAAGAGGAGTTAAGAAATAAATTACTTAATTTTATACTATAAATTCAAAAAATAATTAAAAAGTATTTTTGGTATTTTAGGTATTTTTGGTATGTTTGTGGTGTAAATTTATGAAAAGAAAAAATCCTTTTAAAAGACGGACAGGAGTTTTCCCTTCGTACTTCACAGGTAGGATTAATGAACTCGAAGAATTGAACAATATATTTGTTTCAACGAAGGAAGGAAATTCTGGTAATATAATTATATATGGACCTAAAGGAATTGGAAAAACTTGTTTATTAATTAAATTTCAGGAAAAACTTAAAGATCTTGATGATGTTTATCCCATACGAATTCCATTGGTTGAAGGAAGTTTTACAGATATTTACACATTAATAGTGGATAAATGTGCGGATTCATTAAATATAAAAGTCAGCACTTTTTGGGATTCAATTAAAACCATGGAAGTAAACATATCTTAAGGAATCGGATTCACTTTATCTAAAGAAATTCCACCAACATCACCATCCGTAGCTATAGAAAAAAATATTGAAAATAATATATAAAAAAATAAAAGGTAAAGATCCTGTTTTAATTTTATTATTTGATGATTTGCAGCGCATACTAATAAATGAAGATACTCAACGAGTTTTAAGTATATTACAAAATGCTCTGACTGAATTAAATCTTAATGAATATAAATAATGTTCGTATCTACCGATCCATCTTTAAAAAGAAAATATAAGGTCTAACAAAGCATTAATTAAGAAAATATTCGAAATTTCTGAAGGAAATCCTTATTATATACAATTGATGGCCTACAATTATTTTCAAGAAGCTATAAATAACGAAGTAACATTATATGAATTTGAAAAACCATTTACTACATCAATCAATTTTTTATCCGAGAGAATTCCGAAGTATGTACGAAAACACAGCAAACGAAGAAAAATAGATACTTGATATATTAGTGACAACTAATTCAGAAATGCTAGGATATAAAGAAATAAAAGATATTGAATACCTAAACTCCGAACCTCCCAAATTATTAAAGAATATGATTGAACAAAATCTAATATAAAAACATCTAGGGAAAATACAAACTCCGAGATAAAATGTTTAAAGAATATCTAAAAATTTCCCATAATTGAATTAGATTGAAAATATATTACTAAATTTATATCTGGTAATATTTTGACTTCGTCAAACGCAACTATGACGAAGTTGAAATTTAATTCCTGAACTTCAACACAAATATATCCATAACAACTAAATTAAAATCGAATATTTAATTAAATATTTTTAGAATTAGTTTTTTTGTCTGAATAAATAATAATGTTTAAAGGAAAAATTTTTTTATATGATTTATACAACGATTATTAACAAGTTATTAATATTATATAAAATAATAATTAATTTATATCTTTAAATACGGGGTAAATTCATGGATAAAGATACAATTAATTGATAAATTTAATAAAAAATATTTAAAATTTTGTAGAATTTGTTAATCCAGCTGCTCCTATAGCCAACTAAAAATCATAATATAAAAACAATAAGAAGTAATGAAATTACATGAACGTACATTTATAAATTAAAATATAATCAAACGATATTCTTTTTGAAAAAAGTTACGGTAGATAATAATGTCTAAATATAAAATTGCTTCATATCCTCAAACAGATGAAGCTGAAACTGATGCGGTTAACAAATTTGAGATTTTGGTTAGTGACCGACGAGTTAAAGTACATGTTAATAAACGAGATAAAATTCCAAATCATGATGGTTATATTGAGCTAGTTGATGATGATCTTAAACCAATTGGTAAACTTGATGTTCAATTAAAGAAATTACCTGACGATTTTAATCCACATGAGCCGAAAATTAAAATTCCTCTTGCGCTATATGGTTATAGCAAAACAGTAACTGCCAATCCCACTTTATTCATTGGTGTCGATATTAAAAGAAATATTGCATATTGGATATATATCCATGATAATTTAAGAAATTATAAAAATAGACCATTAAATGAACTGGAGTTTAATACTACTACGATTTCTTTAAATTTAAACAATGATGATAATGGATTAATTGATGGTGATAATAAAGAATATATTATAAGATGGAAAGCAATGGCTCTTGATCATCTTAATAGAGTAAATACATTTAATGAGATTAAAGAATTATCTAAATATGGAGATCCCTCATTAGGATTGATAGATGATGACTTTATATTTATACATACCTTTTTAGATCATATTAACCAATATTTAAATATCGGCTTTGTAGAAACCCTCATTTTTTTTATTTTTAAGTCTAGGTTTTTTGATTTTTTTGGTAATAAAAATAATTTGTTAAGTTTATGATTCTGTTTTCCTGTTTTCACCTGAAATTACAGTTGCATATTTTTAAATGCGGTTCCTAAAGTATTTATAATGAGAAAGGGGAATAATATTATTATGATTGACCAAATCTATTATTCCCCGGTTTATTGTGGGGTTTCAAAGCAGTTAAATCTTTCGGATTTTGGATGTAAAAATTCTAATTGTAAATTTCTAAAAAGATTTTTAAACAAGAATAATGAATTAAAAGAAAATAAACTGGTGAAATTCATTGAAAGGACATATTATTATGTTAAAATAGCAATAAAAAAGTATTCTAATACGTTTTCTAACCATTTATATTCACAACATACTTTATTCACAATATTGGCCATGAAAATCTATACAAAATCAACATATCGAGATATAATAGATTTTATTGACGTATCCGACAGAATTCGGAAATATTTGAGAATAAAAAAGGTTCCACACTTTACAACAATCCAAAAATTCTTTAAAAGACTACCCTCTAAACAAATTAGAGAAATTAACCAATTAATATTATCATTAAATGATATTAATCCCGATATAATAGCATTGGACGGCTCTGGTTTTACTAATGATTATGCAGACAAATATTATGCAAAAATACGTCAAAAAGAAAGAAAAAGCTATATAAAAAACCATTTAACAATAGACGTAAAAACACGTCTTATTTTATATTATCAAACTTCACGTGGACCAAAATACGACACACAATTTGCAAAAGCCGCATTACGACAAATAAAAAGGTATAAACCAGATTACATAGTAGCAGACAAAGCTTATGACACCGAACCAATAAGAAAATGCATAAATGAAGAACTTAACGCATTTGACCAAATACCTCTCAAAAACAGAGCAAAAAAGGACAATACAGACTAAAAAGTCCAACAATATTCCGAAAGAAAATATACTCAAAAAGAAATAACGTAGAAAGCATATTTTCAACAATAAAAAGAAAATTCAACGGCACAAACCACAGCAGAAGCACACAACTATCAAACAAAGAAACCAAACTCAAAAACACAATATATAACATCTACAGAACAACACAAATCACCTAAAAAAAGGGTTTCTACAAAGCCTAAATATCTTTAAAGTTGTTAAGATGAGATATTATCCAAATATATGGAAATTAGGATTTATGTATCACGAATTTTCAGATGAAAGAATAACATTTACATTATATCCAATTGAATATAATCAAAATGATTTTCAAATAAAAAAGATTGATAATATTAATAATTTTATGAAAAAGGGTTTAGGAGTCACTTTACTAAGTCGAAACCCAATAAAAACTAATCCCAAAAGTATTGCATTAAAAAATTTCAAGCCTAAAATTGATAAAATTTTAAAAATGAAAGGATTGTTAATTAGAAACACATTTTTAGCTAATGAATTTGCTTATGCATTTGCGAATAGGTTTTCCAATCAATTAGGTTTATCGGAAGAAAATAAATATTCAATTAAAGAAATCAATTCCGCTTTATTAAATAATAATAATAATATTGGAAATAATGAGTTGCCCATTTCTCAATTCTTTGAATGTTTACAATTTTTAGAAGAAAATGGAAATGAATATATAAAAAATGCATATACCTCAAAAGATTACTCTAGGTTTGCAAGTAATTCTTGGATATGGAATACTCTTACTCCAATCGAAGTTATGAATAATCTTAAAATATTTTTAGACAATTTATCCTCCGCAAACAAAGATATATTTTCTGTTAATTTCCCTGAGCTTAATAGTGAATTAAATGTACTTGCCGATGTTTCCAGGTTAATTGTAATAGCTAATTTGAGTAATAAATATGAAAAATATGAAGATAGTCCTTCACTTAATTTATATTACTTAATAAGTCCAGAAAAGGAAGATTTAAAAATTGATTTATATTTAAATGATGATGTGAATATACCTGAGATAATTTCAAAGAATTTAAGAAACGAGAATTTTGATGAAATTAGAAATGGTTTTAAAGAGGGATTTATATTAGATAATCATCATTACAAATTCAAATTAATTAGAAGAATGGTTTTAGACTTTATTTATAACGATACACCCCTCCTAGATTTTATACAAGATGATTTAAAAGGTGAATTTAATAACTTCTTTAATAAATAGATAATGAATTTTTTTATGCATCGAAAAAATGCTTAAATTATGATACTCTCAAAATGTAATGATTTAATAATATTCCAAAGAATCCACACCCACATTCATCTATTCCACAAAATAAAATTTATTTACTTATTTATATGATGCTATATTATTAGTGAGTGATTAGGTTCTCGGTTACACGAATCTATGAATTGATACTATAACGAAGTAGTTATGTTTTGCGAACAAACACTTATATAAATTAACCAATAACGAAGTAGGATAATTTCACTACATTTTCTCAAAAATTGATGATTTATCAAATTATTTTACTAAAAATTATAGAATAATTTTGGACATAAATTTTTATAGATTTACTAAAAATTCATTGAAAATTTCGAGTTTCACGAACATATAAATAGATTAACGTGAATTTAACGAAGTATGTATTTTTTCATGAGGTTTTGGTTGTAATTCATGGTTCATGAAGTTGGTAAAATTTCACATGAATTAGTTCATGAAAAATAAAATATTAGTTTTGCATGGATTTGGAGTGGATAGGCTATATCAACTCATCTAAATACGCCTAGTTTGAATAAATTTAAAATCAGAAATTAAATGTTACAAATGATGTGGATTTTCATAATTTTTTCAGCCCAAAAATAATTTTTCATGGGTATCAAATATTTAATTAATGGATCTAATTGGTCACAGATCTGATTGGCAACTAACTAAACCCCGAAATTTTGATCAAACATTTTCTTTTTTTAGATATCAACCATTATTTCATTTCGTCTAAAGAAACCTGGTACAGCTGGGTTGTTGTACTGTGCCACTATGAAATTTGATTTGGGTTGGATATTATTTTCTTCCAGCCAGTTTTTCATTTCTTCAATTTTTTCGTTGGCCAAGTTCTCCTTTACCCTGCCCTTAAATCTCAGTACTGCCATTTTTTCTACTTTGATTTCTTCAAATTTTATTCTTTCGTCTTCAGGTTCAGGCAGAGCTTCCATGGTGTAGTTAGAGGGCATTACAAATGATATTCTGTGTATATTCCCAGTTTTTTCTTCGGTAACTGGTGTGGTCATTTTGATCTTTTCAGATTTCATCAGGGACTCTTCTGTTACAGGTGAGGTCATCGGAATCTTTTCAGAGTTCCTCTTTTCCTCTTCAACAGGAGCAGTCATATCTATACTTGAACGTTTCTTGTTACCTCCGAAGATGTAGTGTGCAAGTACTGAAAACCCCATACTCATGGCCTCATCAAATGGTGCTTCTACATTTACATGGGCCAGTATATGATCTCCATATCTTCTTATCTCAAAATCCCCATCCTTCTTCTCAACTTCGTATGCCAAGGTTTCAACCATAAATTCATTCCCCCACAGTTTTTATTATAGTATTTGTGTTTAATATGCAAAAAAATTTTTTAAATTTTGTAACATGGAAATTTTATTCAGAGACTGAAGATTTAACTAGCTGTGTTCTCAAGCTTTTCAACGCCTTTTTGATCTTTTTTAAGTTTAAGCCATAAGAACACTGTTAATGCTATTAATGCTGCCAGTCCATAGAGAATTATTGGAATCCACAGAAATTCCAGTCTGAACAAGAATGATGGATCTCTTCCAAATCCATATGGTGCTGGAATGTAAATGAATGCGACCAGAAGGATGTATGTTGCTGTAACAAGTAATTTGACATTTCTTTTCACATTCAAGGCGTACATGTATGTAAAGACAAACATGAAGGCGAATCCTGAGAAGAACATGGGCCACATATCAGTGTTGCCGAAAAACATTGTGTTGTAAACTGCTACAAACAATGCATGGATTGCCACCCAACTTTGGAGGACCACGATCCATCTAAGATCCAGATGAACCTTGGTGTACGCCAGCG
This sequence comes from Methanobacterium sp. ERen5, assembly GCA_024167805.1. Lineage (GTDB taxonomy): Archaea > Methanobacteriota > Methanobacteria > Methanobacteriales > Methanobacteriaceae > Methanobacterium_B. The sequence goes on from CP099988.1 coordinate 2,441,963, forward strand.
CCATTTGGGTAAATAACAGGAACATGAAGAAGAAACCTGTGAGAAGCTGGGGATCTGTGGCCATGGGATGGAACCAGAATGTGTAGATCAAAGCCCAGGATATGATGTACATGTGGGTGTGGCGGATGAATTCTGTAACCCTTGAAGTGAATGGTTTTCCTGCTTTTTTCCGAGGAACAATCCCTGAACAGGATTTAACAACACCAATGCAATTGCAAGCATTAGAATAACAGATCCTTGGCTTGTTATTATGGGCACATCCTGTGCTAAACCATCAAACCAGATATGGGTCTGTATCAAATGTAAAAATATAAAGAACACAGTTATTGACAAGACAGCGACATTGTACTTGGTTAAATTGTAGGTTGGGTTAATTTTCTCCTTGGTTAAATTTTTTTGAGCCCAATATATAGCTCCCCAAATCAAGAGTTGGTTGGATATGTACATGCCCCATACAATTGCCATGGTCCAGAAATTTCTGACTGGAAGTTTCCAGTAGTAATGGTTGAGATTGTTTATGGGGAGGAGTGTTGCTGTAAAATGATCAAGATTTGACCCTAAAATCCAGATTAAAATGGTGAATAACACTGCAAATATGATTGATCCAAACCAAACATAAACTGCAGGTTTAGAAGTACTTTCAAGCCTCTTTTTAACTTCCATGATAAAGACCTTCCATTAATTCAATCCATTAATGAAGAAGTTAATTCTAAATCTTATCAGGTGATTGTTTATTATATATAGGGAAAATTTTATTTATAAATTTACAAACTAATCTTTTTCAAGAAATTTGAACAAGTCCTACAGGTGATGTAAACATCAGTATTTCTGACGGGATATGTGTAATAAAAGAAAAAAATAGTATTTAAATTTAGTTTAGTTCTCTAAATTTCACTTCAGATTTCCTTTTGGATAGTATCGATGTAGATCAATCCTACAAATCTAGAAATAAAAATTTTAAGATAAGGGACTACTATTAAAGTTGCTAATATTAAGTAAACAATGTTTGTTAGTTCGCACCAGTATATAATTAGAATTATCAGTAAATAAAAGATAGAGATTTTTTTAAATCCTATTTTTATGGTTTTTTCAAGTATTTCACCTAAGTTAAATGCTGTTCTTAATTTACCACCATTATTTGCCAAATTGGCTATAGCTACGTAGTATATTGGAATTATGACGACATAATATATTAGTACAACTAAGAGTGGGAAACCCTTCACCGCTAACACATGAAACAGAGTACCATGTAAAATAGTCGTTAATATAGCTTCCAATATGTATGCGAGTATACTTAATGGAGTTCCTCCTAATATTCCACTCACTGTGTAGATAAAGAAATACTCATAAAAAATTAATGTAAAAATCATGATTGGAATTAAATAAACTATACCTACTATCAATATTTTAGCACCATTTTTAAGCATCTCTAACCACTGATTAAAATTTGGAAGTTCATTTAAACCATTTAAAGAACTTTTTATTATTCTAAAACCGTAACCGTTTACTAATAATAAAACTACAAATCCCATTATCCATAGTGCAGCCAATGCAGGTAAATTTCTCATATCTCCAAATAGATAAAAAATATTATACAATATACTGGATAAACATAGAATTCCCAGCATCAATAGCTTCTTTCGATCAGATAAAGGATAGCTCAAAGAATCCTTCAAAGTTTCTCCAAAATTTATATTTTACATGCCCCCTGAATTTTTATTAATAAATCCTTTCTGATTGAGAATATGGGGTTTGATCATATAAAAATAGTGTTAACAAATTCTCAGGGTACAAAGTCTAAGAAAATGAAATGAAAATAAAAAAGGAATTAATTGGGGACAGATAAATTCTGTTAAATATTGAAGTAGTAAATATGACTTATTCTACGTATACCTGTACGTTGGTTTGGGATTCTTCGTCTTCCACATCCACGATCTTTCCTTCGGCCCCATTTTTCACTGCTTCAACAATTTCTTCGATGTCTATCTTGTCGAGACCTGAATCCTTGAGTTTGGGATCGTAGTTTTTTGCAAGTTTGAGTCCCACATCAACCAGTGCGATGGGTATGTTGACGTTTACTTTGGTTTTTTCTTCGTCCATGGTTTTAACACGAACTTTTAACCATTTAGCTTCAGTTTTAGGTACTATTTCTGCATTATTTTCTTCAAGTGCATTTAATAATTCCATTCCTTCTGCTGCTGTTATTTTTCCTTCTTCTACCATTCCTAATATTTGTATTCTTTCATCTGCTACATTTTTTGACATAGTTAAAATCCTCCCTTTATTCTTAAGATCTCCAGAGCATCTAAGAGTGTCATTGCCTCGGATGCATTGATCTGTCCTTCTTCGACCATTTCCAAGATTTGAAGTCTTTCCTCTGATTCATTTTTAGACATGCACACAATCTCCTTAATCTTTAAATTTGTTATCAATTTACTCTTTGAGTAGTTTTAATGCTTCATTTTTACTTATTTCGCCTTTACTTAGTTTTTCTAGTATTTCTTTTTGGTTTACAGTTTGTTTTTCAACTTTGTGGCCCAAGGCATGGATCACTTCGTCTAGTTTGTTCCTTACTGTGGGGTAGGATATTCCCAGTTCCTTTTCTATTTCTTTGATGTTTCCCCTGTTTTTTATGAATACTTCCACGAAGTATTTTTCTTGTTCTGTGAATTTGCAGAATTTGCACAGGTCAAATTTCCCTTGGATGGTTGTGTCGCATTTTCTGCAGTGTATTTCTGTAACTTTAGTTTCACCGCCGCATATTGGGCAGTGTCCTGGTACTTCACGTTTCATAATGGTTCACCTCCTATAATGTGTAAATTTTAACGATGGTTCTTCCTTCTTTTTTGTTGTAAGTATCAACATCCACCAGACAAAATGGTTCTTCCTTTTCAAGCTGGTCAATGAGCAGGTTTACATCTTCAAGTGTCAAGTTCTTCATTATGTACTCCATTGTATCGTATTCACCTAACTCTGATTTGGATTTGTTTGATCTCACTTTGGGAGGACAGTACTTGAATATTAGTTTAGAAATCCATCGTATTGTTGAAAATCGTAATGCTGGGATAGGTATAGCAAATTTGGACGTTTTAACATAAATTTTTAATTTTTTTGCTTTCATGGTATCTTCCTTAATTATATTTATTTACAACTTAAGATATTCAAGTTGTGTCACTCCAAATCAATATTGTTTAGTTATACTATATAAAGATATTGATAAAATCAATACTGAAATTAATATTTTTAATTTTGGTATTGAATTAATTGATTAATAGATCCAAAATTCTTAAAATATACAGATTTTTTATGATTGTTCCATAAATGGAACATATGTTCCAAAAAATGAACAGTTTTGATTTGAACTTTACAAATTGGAGGCAGTTAAAAATAAAAATATTTATATATAAATTGTTCCATAAATGGAACATATGTTCCAAAAAATGAACATTTTATCCAAACCATCCTTAAAACTATTATGTTTTTTAGGAAGACGATACAGGGAAGAGTACCACACAAGGGAAATTGTGAGAAAACTTGATATTAGCTTGGGTTCTGCAAGTAGATCTTTAAACATATTAGAAAATGAAGAACTAGTAAATAAAGAAGAAAAGGGCAAGTTAAGTAGATATAAAGCTAATATGGAAAATCCTATCCTACGTGAGTTGAAAATCCTGTTTACATTAATGGAAATAGAGGAACTTATTAAAGATCTGAAGTTGATGTCGAATCAAATAATTCTCTATGGTAGTTGTGCAACAGGAGAAGATACTCAAGATAGTGATATTGATTTATTCATAAAATCAAATAATAGTAAAAAAGTTAACAAAAGTATTAATAATCATCAAAAACATATTGAAAGAACAGTGTCATTAGTTGTTTTTGATGATATGGAACTGCGAACATTAAAAGAGAAAGACATGCCATTTTACTCTAGAATTAAGAAGGGAAGGCTGTTATATGAGGTATCAGTTTGAAAAATGTTTAGATAAAGGAAAAATAATTAGAATAGAAATTGACCCGGAATTATTTGAAAAAGAGCTTATAGAATCTCGAAATGATATAAATTCTGCTAGAAGATCTATTGAGCAAGGAAATTTTAAGTGGGCCATAATACAAACTTATTATTCCATGTTTCATGCCTTAAAAGGATTATTATTGAGCAAAGGTTATAGAGAGAAGAGTCATATTTGTCTAAAACATGCAATCGAAGCTATTTTTGTTGATACGAACTTGTTAAGTGAAGATATTTTTGAAGACTACGATTTTGCTAGGCGTGCCCGAGAAAGAGCTGACTACAGTTATATATATATGATGAGCAACTGGCAATTGACTTGCTTGAAACTGCTAATAAACTTATCAACGAAGTTGAAAGCTTATTAAATCCTACGAATTAATTTATGGTCATTTGATTAAGTTTCCTTTCATGGCTTGTTAAAGAGTTCAGTTGTCCATATGAAATTGTAGAGGCCTTCTATGGTTTCCACTAGTTCAGTGTACTGATTCCATATTCCTATGGCTGAACGTGACATGATTTTTTTGTCTTCAATTTTAGCGACACCCATCAACATTTCCTTATCATCCCTTATGAGCACCTTAACAATGGGAACATTCAAGGTTTTAATTTCACACTCTAATTCACGTAAAACATTTAAGTCCATGGTTTCATCATCCTTGTAGAAGGGGGATAATATTATTTTAACATGCACTCCTCTTTTAATGGCTTTATCTAGGCTATCCTTGAGATCAGGGATTTCTTCCTCAAACAACAAACCTGCCATGAAATATAAAGATTTTTTGGCTCTAGAAATTATTTCAACTTCCTTCTTTAAGATTTTGTCTGGTCCGTGTATCAGCCAGAGTGGTGCTGGAACATTCGGAATTTGTTTTTCGTAGATCTGGTTGAGTTCGTCTTCTGCTTCGTCAAGTTTTTCGTTGAACTGTTTCCTTGATTTTCCCATGATCTCATGTGGGGGAATAACGTTGAATTTTAAAGGTTTTCCCTGTTCAATTTCAACAAATTCCTTTTTTGCAAGACTTTTTAGGACTTCGTATATTTTTGATCTGGGCACGTTTGATGCAAGACTTATTTCAGACGCAGTAGCACTTATAAGGGATATGTTGGCTACATATGCCTTGATTTCATAATCTGAAAGTCCTAAGTTTTTAAGAGCTGTTACAGTGTTTCTGTTAATTGAAATATTAATACCTCCAATCATGATTACAACCAATATGTTGTTTCACTTTATACTATGTTAGTGACAATAATTATTTAAATATATTCCTCAAATTTTAATACAATGAATAAAAAATTAAGGAGGAATAACATGGAAAATGAAAGTTTTAACACTATGGTTGCTAATATCCTAAAAGATGGATTTAAAAACAAACAAACCATTGGATTAGCAGTTGTCGTACCCCTAATTGTCTTGATAATTCTTGGATACATTGTAACCATGGCAGGCTACACCGAACCTGTAAAAATTGGAATAGTAAATAATGATAAAGGTATTGGTAATGTTAATGTGGCCAACAATGTAATTGATGAGTTAAAAAAACAGGAAAATGTGACTGTTGTTAACGTAAATGAAAATGAAGTGAATGATGACTTGAATGACAAGACCATCACAGCTGCACTAATATTCCCAGAAAACTTCACAACAGCGATGGTAAAAAAGAATGCTGATCTAACTCTAAAACTCGAAGGCATAGATCAATCAGCTAACATCCTGGTAAATAAAGCAGTCAGCACATCTGTATCATCAGTAGCTGCAAAGAGTGCCAATGTAACATCACCTTTAAACATCAATGTTGAAAGTTTATATGGAAATGGTTTGAATTTCACTGATCTCTTCATGTACAGATTCATGACACTAGATACTCTGATGCTGTCACTAATTTTAGCTTTATTTACTCTAATCAGAGACAAAAGAAGGGACGTTTTTAAAAATAGATCTTCAACACCTTTAAAAACAGTTCTTGCCTACATAACAGGACTCAGTGTATTTGGTTTAATTATTGCCATGATAGTTCTTGCATTTGGAATCTACATAATGGGAATAACTATTGTAGGAAACACAGGAAGTGCGGCACTATTGATGTTCATAATTGCTCTTGTTGGAATATCCATAGGAGTTTTAATCGCGTCAATCACACGAACTAAGAATCAAAGTTTAGGCCTATTTGGACTTCTACTGGTACTTCAAATAATATTCAGCGGTACATTTGTTCCAGTGAGCAAGTTCAACAGCCTCACACAGTTAATATCCTACTCACTACCATTAACTTATAGTTTAGATGCCATGAAAAGCATATTTGTCAAGGGATTCACACTGGGATGTATAGGGACAGACATAACAGCCCTACTCATAATATTCTTAGTTGCAATGGTTCTGTCCATGATCGGGTTAAAAACAGTTCAAAGATCAGAAAAAATCTAAGTTAATGGTCATTTAAAACATTTCAGGAAATCTAGCATGTTTTAAATGTAACCATCTTTTTTTTAAATAATAAAAATCAATCTAAAGCTTTCGTCTGGAATCTATCAGATGATCCAGCTTCTTTTTGTCAACTTGTCTATCATACATTGCTCTTTCATCGTTTTTGTAGACATTCAATGTTTCTTCGAAGGTTTTTTTCTGCTTGTTTATGTAGAATATTCCAAGGGGATACTTATCAGTTTCTTCAGCTTTTCTTAGGGCTTCTGCTTTGTTGTAAGGGTCATGGGATTCTTCGAGGTAGTAGGTGTTTTCTTTAAACCATTGGAAGGTATTTATCTTGTTGAAACTCACACATGGTTGGAACACGTCAACCAGGGAATAGCCTTCATGGTTTATGGCAGATTTCAAAGTCTTTTGAAGGTGTTCAGGATCTCCAGAGAAGGTTCTAGCCACAAATGATGCATCGAGTGCAATGGCGACAGTCAGTGGATTGAATGGTTCCTCAGATACACCATTCACTTGGTAGGTTGTTTTCATTCCCAAACGGGTTGTGGGTGATGCTTGGCCCTTGGTTAATCCGTAGACCATATTATCATGCACTATGCAGGTTATGTCAGGATTTCGTCTGATGGTGTGCAGGAAATGATTACCTCCCTCACCGTACATGTCACCGTCTCCTGTTGTTACTATAACTTTCAGTCCCCTGTTTACAGCTTTTATTGCTGTTGCAGGTGAAAGTGCACGACCGTGAAGGCCGATATATGTGTTGGATCTAAGGAAATGTGGCAACTTGCCTGCCTGGCCAATTCCAGACACCACAACTAAATTTTCAGGGTCAACTTCTAAATCTGCAAGCACATTTTTAAGGTTGCTTAGAATTGAAAAATTCCCACAACCAGGACACCATGAAACATCTGCACCTTTCACATCATAATTCTCAGGTTTCATAAAGAATCCTCCGAAACGAAACTTTTCAACTTTTCTGTTATTTCTTCAACAGAAAATGGCCTACCATCATATTTTAAAACCTTTTCATCGATTTTATGATCTGTTTGAAGCTTGATCAAATTTGAAAATTGGGATTCAGCATTGTTTTCAAAGATAATTGTTTGTTCGGCCTTCTCAAGATAGTTCCTAGTACTTTCATGCAGTGGATAAACTTGTTTGAAGTATAGAAAAGCGATTTCACTATTGTTTAGGTTTTTTATGGCTTCTACTATGTTTCCATAGTTTGATCCCCATGCCACTATGAGTTTTTTGTAATCAGATGATCCCACGAGTTCAGGTTTAATTGTGTCTTTTTGGATGCTTTCAAGTTTTTTTAACCGTTTTTCAACCATTTTAGTCCTTATAATTTTATCCTCTGTTATATGGCCCTCTTCGTCATGTTCATGTGGATCTGAAACCACCAAACCCTTTCCAAATCCTGGAATGCCGCGGGGTGATATTCCGTTACTTGTAAATTCATATCTTTTGTAGTTTTTATCGGTTTTGATGATTTGATCTTCAATTTCAACTGTTTCGTTGTTGATTGAGGGTACGTTGTAGAAAATATCACCGAAGTACTGGTCTGATAGTATGAAAACCGGAACTTGGTACTTGTCTGCCATGTTAAATGCCCTTTGTGTCAGGTAAAATGCATCTTCGAGTTTGCCTGGTGCCAGTATTATTTTGGGGGTTTCACCATAACCGTAGAGTGCAAGGTTTAGATCTTCTTGTGATGTACGGGTGGGCATTCCAACAGCGGGACCTGGTCGCTGTCCCAGATAGATAACAATGGGTGTTTCGTTGATCCTGGCCAGACCTATGCCCTCTTCCATGAGTGCATATCCACTTCCAGATGTTGCAACCATGGACCTTGCACCGGCATAGGATGCTCCTAATCCCATGTTAATTGCTGCTATTTCATCTTCAGACTGTTCAAACACCATGCCGAAATCTTCACCGTACTTGGCTATAAACACCTGTAATGCCGAAGCTGGTGTCATTGGGTAGGAGGACATGAATCTTAAGTTCGCTGCAATACATCCCAAACCCACAGCTTCTGAACCATCCAATAACAGTTCACCCTCTACATTTGGGTCTTTTTTGATGTTGATTTTTATTTTGCTTGATTCTATGAATTTATCCCCAATTTTATAGCCTTCACTTCCGGCTTTAAGATCTCCTTGAACGATCTTTTCTCCCTTTCTTTCAAACATGCTTGTTATGCACTTGTCGAAGATTTCCTTATTAATATTCAAAAGCTTTGAAATTAAACCGGCTGCAATCACATTGGCATATATGGGGCCGCCAATTTCTCTTGCTGTTTTAAGGAAGGGAATTTTCACCACTCCTTCCATTTCCACTTCTTTCAAGGTTTCTTCATCGCCAATGATCAAGGTGTTTTCAGATATTCTATCCTTAAGATGGTTTATGGCCCCTTTACTTATGGCTATGAGCACATCAATCCTATCTACATATGCACACACTCGATTGGAGGATACACGGATTTCTGTGGAGTTTTCTCCACCTCTAACTCTGGACATGTACTCCTTAGTGGAGCAAACATGATGCCCTCCAAATTTAACTGCATTTATCAGGATGGATTCCACAGTTTGAATGCCCTGACCAGCCTCTCCACAAATGACTATAGAAATGTCTCTTTGGAACGAATATTCAGACATGGGCCAACAACCCTCCCCTTTTAATTAAAATAATTTTCAATTAGATTTTTTTTACACACACTACTATAGTCTACATTTCAGATTAAATTTTGTTTTTTTTTAATTGAAAACTAGGGGATTTTTAATCTAACAAAATACTCCAACAAACAAATAGGGGCAACACTCATTTTGTTTGAAATTGACTTATTGGTCTTTAACTAGATTTAATGCACTTGATTCTATTGCTTTTAGCATGTATTCTTTATTTCTCTGTGTAACGCCAATATAATCGAATTTTGGCATGTTTGTATAATCCATATTATTCATGTGTAAGAACACTCTTTCCATGTTGGTTAAGCATGAGAGAGTACCATTTCCACTACCACCAGCAGCAGCAACACATATAAACGGTTTATTATGTATTTTGTTCCCTTTTTCACGCATTAATCTATTGGCTTCGCACCTTCTTAACCTGTCGAAGAAAGTCTTGGCTGATTCACTCATATCTCCAAAGTATACTGGTGTTACAACAACATAACCGTCAACTTCACCCATTTCTTCATGCACCTTTTCGAAATCATCTTCCAGTATACATGTACCTTTTAGACATATTCCCCAACCCTGATCACATGCTTTGCACTTAAGAATATTCAAATCATTCAAGCGCACCATAACTGCTTTGCTGTTTCCCTTTTCAATTCCCTTTTTTGCAGCTCTAGCACAGCTTTCAGTTAAACCATCTTCATTAGGACTACTTGTTAAAACCATTACTTTCATGCAGTTCACCTCTAAAAAATTAAGAAATCCCATTCATTTTTCTTATTAACTAAATTGTGCTTGAACAAGATTATAATTATCGGTTAACCAATATTCAAAATATTGTTTTGGATACAATATCCTTCACCTTGTACATGGAAACAATCCAATATTTGTAAATAATGAAATGAATATAAATATAATGAAATAGGATGTGTTAAGGTCGTAAGTGTTGTATAAATAAATTTATTTAACAGGGGGTTACTTATTTTGTCCAATGAAAATCAGCCAGACTTGGGGGAAGACTACATACGATTACATAAAGTCATGACCCGGGGTATAGAAGTATCTAAGCATTCCATTGATAAGTATTTGAATGAAGGAGCCATGGATGAATTAAATAGGGAGGGGTTCACCAACTACATTCAAAGTTTCTCAGCAGTTCTTCATGGCCATCACATGGTGGAAGACCAGAAAATATTTCCCTACTTCAAGGACCAGTTACCTGAAGTACCCTATCCACGTTTAACAAGCGAACATGAAATATTCAACCAAGGGTTGCAGGAAATAAACACAGCAACTAAAGAGTTAACAGCTAAAAATAATGAACTAGAATCGTTAAATCTCTTAAAATCAGGGTTAAATAAGGTAGACAAGCTATGGGATGCCCACATTCAAATTGAAAACACCCAGCTCTACGGAAAAATAAGAAGCTTGGACATGGATCCTGAAGAGATGAGCAAAATAGGAAATGAATCTAAAGAGTTTTTCCAAGCCCACAGTGGCCCAACATACCTAGTTATACCATTCGTACTCTACAACCTATCTTTAGACGATCGAAAAATCATAAGCCAGAGCTTTCCTGATGAAGTCATAAACCAATTGTTATTTGGGGATTGGAAAGATAAATGGATATCAATGAAACCATATCTACTCAAATAATTAATATTACTGCGTACTCATGAAAATTATAAAATATAAATCTTTTTTTTTGGTTTGCAATAGATTTTTATTTTTAACAGGTCTAAACTAATTTTACTGAAAGAATTGTAAATTATTACCTAAAAAAAATATGGATAACTTATCAAATGAGGAATTTAAATGAACGTATTAGTTGTTGGGTCGGGTGCTGCAGGTGGAACAGTGGCAAGGGAACTTTCGAAAAATGGAATATCTGTTACCATAATTGAAAAGGGACCAGCAATAAAGGTTAAAAATGCTTACAAGGAGTACATAATACAAAATGTGGGCACAGAAATATCTAATACTGTTTGTTTAGGGGGTACTACTCTAGTAACACTTGGGAATGGTATGAAAGACTGTGCAGATGATTCAGAATCATTTGCAATAGCAGTATTAAAAGATTTAAGAAAGTCTTTACCTTCTTTACCCAGATTATCATCGGAATTATTACTATTTTCAAACAGTAATGTCAATAAACTTGACAAGACACCCATAAATGATATGAAATTTATTCAACATGCAATTGATATTGGTCTTGGAGAAATGCCAACCCAGATATGTTATAATAATGTTCCAAACAGTATAAAGGAGTGTTTAACTGATTATTTTAAATATAGCAGTATATTATAAAATCCGATAAAAAAATAAAAAAAGCATATTAGGAGTTAATACTCCCAATCGTCCAGATTTTAGTTAACCCTTAAAAATGCCGTCCCAATGATCTTATTGTATATATCATCACCTGCGAACTGTGCCCTTATTATATATTGACCCTTCGAAAGTTTGACAAAGTAATTTAGAATAGCCATTCCATTCGAATTGGTTGTTACAGTTCCTATCAAAGTGTTGTTAATTTTGAATATGATCTTTTCATTTTTTATAGGGTTTCCGTTTTGGTCTGTGAGTTTTGCTCTTAGTTGGACTGTTTTGCCATTGTTTGTTGTTTGATTGTATACTTTTAGTTTTGTGGATACTGTGTTTATTTGTAGTGTCGCTGTTCCTGTGCTTGTGTCGTACACTTCGTTTCCTCTGAATACTGCTTGAATTCCATATTTACCCTTATTTTGTGTGGTTTTGTATGTTAGTATTGCTGTTCCGTTTGAATTGGTTGTTGCTGTTCCTATGGTGTTGTTACCGATTTTGAAGGTGATTATTTGGTTGGTGAGTGGGTTTCCGTTTGGGTCGTTTAGTTGTGCTGTTAATTTAACTGTTTTGCCTTTGTTTGTTGTTTGATTGTATAGTTTTAGTTTTGTGGATACTGTATTTATTGTTAGGGTGGCTGTTCCTGTGCTTGGTTCGTATATTTCGTTTCCTCTGAATTCTGTTTGTATTGTGTAGTTGCCTCTATTTTGTGTTACGTTGTATGGTAGTATTGCTGTTCCGTTTGAGTTGGTTGTTGCTGTTCCTATGGTGTTGTTACCGATTTTGAAGGTTATTGTTTGGTTGGTGAGTGGGTTTCCGTTTTGGTCGTTTAGTTGTGCTGTTAGTGGTACTGTTTTGCCATTGTTTGTTGTTATGTTGTTTACCTTTAGTGTTGTGGGGATGTTGGTTACTGTTAGGGTAGCTGTTCCTGTGTTTGGTTCGTATATTTCGTTGCCCCTGAATTCTGCTTGTATTGTGTAGTTGCCTCTATTTTGTGTTACGTTGTATGGTAGTACCGCTGTTCCGTTTGAATCTGTTGTTGCTGTTCCGATGATTATATTGCTGATTTTGAAGAAGATTGTTTGGTTGATGAATGGGTTTCCGTTTTGGTCGTTTAGTTGTGCTGTTAGTGGTACTGTTTTGCCATTGTTTGTTGTTATGTTGTTTACCTTTAGTGTTGTGGGGATGTTGGTTACTGTTAGGGTAGCTGTTCCTGTGCTTGGTTCGTATATTTCATTGCCAGTGAATTCTGCTTGTATTATGTAGTTGCCTCTAATTAGTGTTTTGGTGTATGATAGTACTGCTGTTCCGTTTGAATCTGTTGTTGCTGTTCCGATGGTTGTTGTTCCGATGATATAATTATTGATTTTGAAGGTTATTGTTTGGTTGGATATTGGGTTTCCACTGTTATCATTTAGTTGGGCTGTTAGTTGGGCTGTTTTTCCTTGGCTTGTTGATATATTGTTTAGTTTGAGTTTTGTGGCTACTGTATTAATTGTTAGGGTGGCTGTTCCAGTGCTTGGGTCGTATATTTCATTGCCCGCGAATTCTGCTTGTATTATGTAGTTGCCTGTAGTTTGGCTTATTTTGTAGGGTAAAACTGCAACTCCACTGGAATTTGTAACAGCAGAACCTACAACTTCATTGTTAATTTTAAATGTAATATTTTTATTTGCAAGAACTGTACCGTTTGAATAGCAAAGTTTCGCAGTTAAAACCGATTGATTACCATGATTCGTTGTGACATTGTCCACTGTCAAGATGGTGTTGGGATTTGCTGATAGTAAACCGTTTCCAACACTACTACCATACAAATCATCACCACTAAAATCAGCTTCAATGTTGTATTTAGTTTTGGTTTGTGGGACATTGTATGGTACGGTGGCTATTCCTGATTCATCTGTTATGGCTGTGCCAACACTTATATTGTTGACTTTAAATGTAACATTTTTATTTACCAGGGGCATTCCATAAATATCAGTGAGTTTAGCTGTCAAATCAGTATCAGTACCGTAGTATGATGTGATGTTGTTCACTGTAAGCACGGTTTCTTTAGGATCAACAACTAAATTTCCGGATCCTACACAGTTGTCGTATGATGTACCATCACCATAAAAAGTTGCTTCCAGATTGTAAGTGCCTTGTGTTTGTGTGAGGTTGTATGATAAGTTGGCTTTTCCGTTTGAATCTGTTAATGCTGAACCAACAATGGTATTTTTTATTCTGAATGTGATGGGTTTGTTGGCAAGAGGATTACCATTGGAATCTGTTAACTGGCTTGTTAAATTTGTTGTCTCTCCACTGTAACCCGTACTATTTTGACAATAAATTCTGGTATTTCTTGCACTGTTTTTACTAACAATTACACCATCTCCATTACTGCCACTTATTAAATTTTCACCATTGTAGTTTGCTGTCACAATACACCCAGATTTTGACGTTACATGATAGGGTAAAACTGCCCTTCCATTTGAATCTGTCATGGCACTACCTTTATACACTATTTTTAGGCCTGAAAGGTCGAATACAGTAAATGAAACAGTTCTGTTTGCAAGGGGATCCTTGGTATAATCATTCGATAGTTTAGCACTTAAATATACATCTTCTCCGTAACCACCCTTTATACTGGTCACATCCAGACGTGTGGGATAATTAACATGTAAAAAGACATAATTTTCACATGCTTCGTATCCTTCATCTGGATCACCCATATAAACGAAGGTTAGGTTGTAAATATGGCCTGGTTCAAAATCTGAACCCACCTTAAATCCAGTATCACCTAGCCATGATGTCTCTTTTGAACCAAGGTAATTGAGCCATGTACTACTTTCACTATGGCTGTACACATCAATGTTACCTCCATCTAAAGGCCAGTCATCACCAAAGCAATTAATTTTCCACAAAGTTAACTGTATTACAGCATCTTGCCCCGCAGTTATATATACATCTCCAGGACCTCTATCTATATGGCATGGATTCGAAGCAGATGCACTGCTTTGGAAAGTAAGGCACAATGCAAATAGGAGTATAAATATTATTGCTGTTTCTTTAATTTTCATCTTAATTCACCAAATTTCATAAGCTTTTTTAAAGATTTATCCTAAATCTCTAACTATAACCAATAATTAAACCATTTTTTTCGTATCTTCTGATTTTAATTATAAATTTTAATAAATAATGATTAGATACTCATTTTTAGTCTAAAAAACAAAAATTTATTAAATTTCAACAAAAAATATAACATTTCATTTGGCTATTTTTCTTCATATACATTTTAATCATTTTTTATTGATTTGAATTTCTCATTCAATCTATTATAACATACAATATATATAAAAGTTTATATATAATAACTTTTAATGGAAAAATTAGTTTATGGGGAATGTCTAAAAAAATATTAAACATATGGGGAAATCTTCCAATTTTTATGTTAAAAAAGAAGATAATATTCGATTATAATTCAAAAGATACTAATTATTAGACATTTCTAAGGGATTTACTCTTAAAAAATCACCTACATTCCTAGGCACAGATAAAAAGGTTTATTAAGAGGTTTTATAGGTTATTTTTATCAGAAGTTCATTTTTCAAACTAACTGGTCTCAGAAATGATTCATAGGAAATTATAATTTATCATTCTAACATATCAATAGTTAAACAGATCAAATATTGCTAGATAATCAAAATATTTGAATAAAAAAATAAATATATTTTGGGGGTTCTGATAACATTAAAAAGGTTAGAGAAGTATTAGATGTTATTGTACCGGTATATGTGATGGAAGGTGCGGGTGTGCGTCTAAGACGAAGTATTGCCACACAGACATTGGATTATATCGACCCATTCCTACTCTTCGATCATTTTGGTTCAGATAATCCCAACGATTATCTGGCAGGATTTCCAATGCACCCACACAGGGGTATAGAAACAGTTACCTACATGTTAAGTGGACATGTGGATCATAAAGACAGTATAGGCAACTCTGGAACCATTGGAAAGGGAGATATTCAATGGATGACCTCAGGCAGTGGAATTTTACATGAAGAAATGCCAAAAGAACCTGAAGAAGGGATAATGGAAGGATTTCAACTCTGGATAAACCTTCCTGCAAGACTAAAAATGACAACTCCGCGTTATCGGGGTGTTGAATCATCAAATATCCCAAAACTTGAACGTGAAGATGGTAAAGTAATAAAAATTATTGCAGGTGAATATGAAGGAGTGAAAGGAGCAGTAACAGACATATATGCAGATCCAAGCTACTTAGATATTTATCTCCCTGCAGGTTCATCCATAGAACTTTCAATAGAACAGGGCCATACAGCTGTTGCATATATATTTGAAGGAAAAGGAATATTTGGAGACTTTAAATTAGACTCTCCAGAAACTGGAACCGAAGTAGAAGCAACCAAGATGATAATATTTGGTGATGGTGATACAGTAAAGGTATTTGCCAATAAGAAACCAGCCAAATTTCTACTTATATCTGGAAAACCCTTAAACGAACCTGTTGCACGATACGGGCCATTTGTAATGAACACCGATGAAGAAATTGAACAGGCCATCCATGACCTTCAAAACAACACATTTGTGAAATAGAATAGTGCAATTGTTTGTAATGGATTTTTTAGGAGTTAAGATAATTCCATATTTAGTTTTTCTGATTCAAAAAAAAAAAATTAGTTTTGGGAGGAATTTATCCTCCTGTTTTAAATTGGAATGTATAGTTTGCTGTTAAATTGTTGCCTGCTAAGTCTTTAATAGCAGATTTAGGTATGGTCACTTGATACCATGTGTTTTTTGTTCTGGTTCCAGTTTTTATTGTGAGTGTACCTTTGGATATGGCTGTAGTTAGTTTGATTGTTTTTTTGGTTGTGAGATTTTTTATTGAGATATTTTTATATGTACTGCTGTTTTTGATGTTTTCAGTGAATTTTAAAATTATTGATGATGTTTTACTGTAATTTGTTTTTTTATTGATTGGTGTTGTTGATTTTATTTTAGGTGCTACTTTATCAATAGTGTATTTCTGGGTGTAGATTTGTGAAACATTGCCTGCTAAATCCACTGCAAAATATTTAAGGGTAGCTGTTGTTTTAAGTACAATAGGACCATTATAGTTGGTACTTAAAAATGTCGGTGTTGCTCCGTTGGTTGTGTAATATATGGTTCCATTTTCACTCAGTTTTAAGATCACATTTTTGGAGATGTTAACTAATCCTCCAGTCGGAGTTGCTGTTGCTGTTGGTGGGATGGAGTCAATTGTATAGATTTCAAGATAATTTGGACTCCAATTGCCCGCAGGGTCTGTAGCTGAAAATCTTAGGGTTGTTGATTTACTGATAATAATTGGATTTGTATAAATAATTCTAGTGTTGCTTGTTTGAGGATTCGAACCATCTATGGTGTAATAGGTAATGCTGGTGCTATTTGGATCAGATGTTGTTAATATCACATTTTTAATAGAATTATTTAAACCACCTATAGGATTTAAACTAATTGTGGGTTCATTAGTATCTATGTTGTAAACTTCGGTGTATATCGGAGATGGGTTGCCAGCAATGTCAATGGCTATAAATTTGAGCGTGGTAGTTGATGTTATGTTTATGGGACTAGTATAAAGATTGCTAAGGTTTGAAGGGTCCGTACCATTGGTTGTGTAATATAGGGTTCCATCTTCATTCATTTTTACGGTCACATTTTGTGTTACGTTATATAATTTGCCTATTGGTGTTACTGTAGCTGTGGGGGATATTGTATCGATAATATAAGTCCTATACTGGACTGGTGACTTGTTTTCGGTGGCATCAATGGCATAAAATTCAAGATTATATGTTCCGTCTGTACTGAAGTTTAAGATTACAGGTGTAGATTGATTGTTCCATGTACTTCCATTGATCCGATAATAAATTGTTGATAATGGATCTATACTGTCTACTGATGTCAGATTAACTTTTTGAAGTGTTTTATATGTTCCATTTGGTAAATCTGCATTAACTGATGGTGGTGTTAGATCAGTTCCAAATGGTGCGAACACACTTAAATTATATAGATTTGTTGCATAAACATATTTTCCAGTAGTATTAACTCCATTAATTGTGGTTAAAGTGTTCCAAACAGCTCCATCATATGTCCACATCTTTAACGTTGCTTCATCAACATATACTAGATCTTGTGCTGTGTAAAAAATTTTAAGATCACAGTAACTGGTTCCCAATCCGTTTATACTCAAATATTTGTTAATATTATACCATTTCTCTGGATCGTTTGCAGGGCTTTCCACCCCTTTCAATATTATACCGTTAACATAATCTAATGAAAATTTAGTCAAATGATTAAAACCCATTGTAAAATGATTTAAACTATTACTTGTATCAGCAGCAGCGTATAGTTCATATCCAGTATTATTTCGTAATTGTACATCTTGTAATGAACCATTGATTATGCCCTGTAAGTATAATCCATTCCCATTTCCCATAATTGTATTATTAAATAACTCCAAAATTGGACTGTCGTATCCAATTATGCTTAAACCATAATATGGGCTATTGAGACCGTTTCCAGTAATATTGTTTCCTGTGATACTTGTGTTGCCTCGTGTGTTTATGATGAGTCCGTTTGCTGTGTTGTTGTTGTTGATGTTGTTGTTTGTGAGTGTGATGTTTCCGTTTGTGGGGTCGTTGGCCATGTTTATTTCGATTCCATTGTATGCGGAGTTGTTTATGGTGTTGTTTGTTATGTTAATGTTTTTTAATGAGTAACATGTGCTTAAGAGTATTCCATAGTTTTTTGAGTTGTTTATTATGGTGTGGTTGATGTTTATTCCGTTTAATAATGAGTAGTAGTCGAGTTCGATTGCGTTGTATCTTGTGTTGTTTAGTATGGATGGGTTGGTGTCTGTTCCTGTTAATGTTATGTTGTTGAAGTTTCCGTTTAGGTATAGTCCTTGGCCTAAGGTTCCGTTTATATTTAAGCTTTCCATTGTGATGTTCTGACTGGTTCCAGCGAGATAAACTCCAAATTGACAGTTAAAAATAGTTAAATTGGCAAGATCAACATTGTTAACACCATTAATTAAAACCCCTGCATTACTGGTTGAACCACTGATTATAAATCCATCAATAGTTGTTCCATTACCATTAACATCTATCTTAAAAACAGGCAAAGAAGTGCTTGAAGCATTGACTATGGTGTTTAGTCCCGTAGCTATTATCCTTAGTTTTTTATTTACCACAACATTTTCGGAATAGATCCATCATCCACTTCTATGGTATCTCCATCAACAGCATGATTAACTGCATCTTGGATTTGTGTTGATGAATAAACTACAATTCCATTTCTTATCACTCTAGGATCGGGTAAAGAATTTACTTCCGGGTCTTTATTGGATGAGGTATTTGGTTTATTATAATTTATAGTGTTTATATTTTGATTTGAATCATTATGAATATGATTTGAGGTTGAACTTACAGTTACATTAGCTGCACTAGCAGTTCCACAGAAGATCATCAAAAAAACAAAAAGGATGATCAAAATAATTATACGTTTTTCATATTATTCCCCCTAATAAATTGTATATACTTTGAATTGTTCAAAAAATAAATATATTTATATATAAAACATCAAATAGAAACCCTTGAAACCTAAAATGTTTTTGTGTGACACAAATCACAAAATAAATATACTTATCTCCTATTTTTTTATGATTAAAAATTATAACCCTAATTTATGGATTTCAATAGAATGATTTACACTATCAAACTGATAATTCAAAACTTGTACAAATTTTTTCATTTTTCCTACTCAATAATATATGAAAAAGAGTATGGATCAATATTAAGAAAATTATATTCTATTAAATGTCTATGCGTGTCATATACCAAAATTCAAAAAAATCATTCAAATATCGATTACAAAAAAATCTTTCATACATTTTGTAAATAATTTCTATTATAAAAATAGGAACCTAATTTGGATAAAATCCTTTTAACTAAGGGTCTTGGATCAGATTAATTAATAGTTGGAAATCCCGATTTTTAAAAACATCAAACTATTCTACAATTTAGATCGAGTGGTATGTATGTCAGGATTATTTATCCAATATTTTATCGGTATACTATTTTCTTGTTTAGGAATATTTTTTATAATAGCTTCTTTAAATTAACATTACAAATCGTTTAGTGTGCATTGTTTCAAAAAATCTTCTATAGGAGGAATGGAATAAATCAGTTTTAATCCTGAAGAAACTATCAAGTTGTTTCAATCTATGTTTCACAACAGTTTGGATGCTGTTTTAGTATCTTGCCCACTAAAAAATATGGATAAAATTTTCTATTACAACCCTGCAGCTGAAACATTGTTCGGGTTCAGTGAAGACGAACTTTTTAAAACAGGGTGGAAATCAGTTTTAGATGGAAAAGATCCTAAATTAATGAAATTTCTAAAGAAATTAAGGGATGATGGAACAGCCAGAGCAGAAATTGTTTTTATAAAAAAGGATGGTTCTAAATTTCCAGGAGAAATAACTGCTAATCAAATTTTTAACAATGAACAAAAAATGAACATTTCAATGGTTAAAGATATATCCTGGCGTAAAACAGCCGAAGAAATCCTAATCCAAAATCAAAAGAAATTCAAATATCAAGCAAGACTTTTAAACAAAGTCAATGATGCAGTTTTAGGGATGGATAAATACTTCAGGATCAACTATTGGAACTGGGGAGCAGAGGAAATATTTGGTTATAATGAGTCTGAAGTGATAGGTAAAGACCCGTTAGAAATAGTAAAACCTGATATGAAAAATGAGGAAATGCAGAGAATAAAAGAGAAATTAGAATCTAGGGGAACTTCAAAAACCATTCTTAAAACTCAAACCAAAGATGGTAATGAAATAATTGTAGAACAAAATTTCACCAGAATAATCAATACATTCAATGAAAATGATGGATATATGGCAGTGTATCATGATATTACTGATAGGCATGTGGCATTAAACAAGTTAAAAACCAATGAAGAACGTTACAGAATGATCATGAACAATATTCAGGATGGCTTTTTCCGTATTAACACTGATGGTAACATAATCATGGCAAGTCCATCTATGGCCAGAATATATGGATTTAACTCAATTCATGAAATATTAGGACTTAATTTTAGGGATTTGTACAAAAATCTAGATGAAACCGACTTTTTAATCAAAGAACTACAGGAAAAGGGAAAATTAGAAAACTATGAATTAATGGGAATCAGAAATGATGGCACGACCATGTGGGTGTCATTGAATGCACAGTTCGTATACGATAATCAAAATCAAATCCAAGGTGTTGATGGGTTTATTAGAGATATTAGCTTGAAAAAATCCACAGAAGAAGCCTTAAAAACCAGTGAAAAACGGTACAGTAACATTCTAGAAAATATTCAAGATGCTTATTTAAGGGCAGATAATGATGGAAATATTATCCTGGCAAATGTTGCAGCTTCAAAACTTTATGGCTATGAATCCCCTGAAGACATGATTGGCACCAAAGCCACTTCATACTACAAAAATCCTGAAGAAAGATATTTAGTTATAAATATCCTACGAAAATATGGTAAAATTGAGAACAACGAAATTGAATGTGTTAGGGTAGATGGTTCTATATTCATAGCATCACAAAATGCGCAATTTGTTCAAAACGAACAGAATGAAATAATGGGGATGGAAAGCCTTATTAGGGATGTGACCAATGCTAAAAAGGCAGAAGTTCTCACTAAGACCCTTTTTCGGAAGGAAAAAAGCTTACAAAAGAACTTCAAATATCGAACAATGAATTGAAGTTAATGGCAGCTGAGTTAAGCCACGCAAACAATGTGCTAAAGAATTTAACCAGGGATCTTACCAATTCTAATCAGGAACTGAACTTGAATCAGAAGATTCAAAGGAGGATCAACAGATCACTTTCAGAAAGTAAAGAACTATTTTTAAAGGCTTTCCATTCAAATCCTGCAGGCATGACGCTCTCAGATGAAGAGGGACGATGGATAGATGTTAACCAAAGTTTTGTGGATTTAACTGGTTACACGAAACGCGAACTTGTAGGTAGAACATCCTCAGAATTAGGAATTATAAGGAAAAATACACGAAGAGGCTATTTGGGAAAATCCCAGCGAAACGGTGGTATTCGTAACATTGAAATTGAACTTTATACTAAGGATGGGAACAAAAAAACTGTTATATCAAGTACAGAGGCCATCCAGGTCGGGGAGAAGGTGATGTTCATATCATTTATCTATGACATCACCGAGAGAAAAAATTCAGAACTCCAGATAAAGAAGAACCAAAAAATTTTAAGAAGCATTAATCTGCTGTTCCATGAATCATTAACCCTGGAAACAGAAAAAGGAATAATTAACAAATTCTTGGAAAATGCAGAAATATTAACTGGAAGTGAATTTGGATTCTTTGGAGAACTTGATCAGAATGGAACGTTGAACAACATCGTAATGAACTATACAGATTCTAAAGTCGAAACATCAGAATCCATGAGTCTTTTAAAGAGCATGAGGATGGATGGTTACTGGGGAGAAACTGTGAAACAGGGATTTTCCCAAATCGTAAATGATACTCCATCTAAACACTCTACTAATCTGCCTGATGAACATCCAGAGATAGGATCGTTTCTGGGTGTGCCATTTAAACACGGCGAAAAAATCATTGGAATGATAGGATTAGCAAATAAAAGAGACGGCTACACAACAGATGATCAAAGAAATATTGAATCGTTATCAAGGGCATTTTTAGAGATTTTACTAAGGAAAAGGGCAGAAATTCAGATGAATCAAACCTTGAAAAAGCTTGAAAAATCTAACAAGGAATTGGAACAGTTTGCTTACATCACTTCCCATGATCTTAGAGAACCATTAAGGATGATAACCAGTTTTTTACAACTTTTACAGCGTAGATATGCTGATAAACTGGATAAAGATGCTAATGAATTCATTGGATTTGCAGTAGAAGGTGCCAAACGACTGGACAACATGACCAACGATCTCCTCCTTTATTCTAGGCTTAACAGTAAAAAACGACACATAACTCGGACTAATCTTGATGAGGCACTGAAAATAGCGCTCTTAAATTTAAAGGTTCCAATTGAGGAGACCAAAGCAAATGTCACATACGATCCTCTACCAACGGTTGAGGCCGATGAAAAATTGAATGTACAACTCTTCCAGAACCTTATAGGAAACGCCCTGAAGTATCGTGGCAGTGAACCTCCGGCGATTCATATTTCAGCAAAAAGGGAAAAAATCGGTACCTGTTTTCTGTTAGTGATAATGGTATTGGAATAAACCCTGAACATCTAAATAAAATATTCACCATATTCCAGAGACTGCACACCCATGAAGAATATGAATGCACTGGGATAGGACTTGCAATATCTAAAAAAATTGTTGAAGACCAGGGCGGAAAAATATGGGCCAAATCCCAACCTGGAAATGGAACAACCTTTTACTTTACAATTCCAATCATTAAAAGGGATCTAACCTAAAAACTTACCCTGTTTCAATTTGAATTGTTCGGTTTGTATTGGGATCACATACCAAACTATATGGGATAGTATTACATAATGTATGTTGATAATATTGTGAGGTAAGAAAATATGCTTGATAAACGAAAAGTAATGTTATCTTTAGTCACCTTAGTGTTCGCTGTAATTTTATGTGGCGCAGGCTCTGCAGCAACACCTGGTCAAGCAACTGTTCATAAAACAATTAGTACAAACACCCAAAATGTGGGAATAGTTATACATTCTACATCTGCCACAACTGCAAAGGGTCAATTGATCTATGTGAACAGTACTGCTAAAAATATGGGTAAAACATCATCTGGTTCTTTCTATGCCAAGTACTACCTTGTTTCTAAAAAGACTTTGAAGAATTCTAAAATATTTTTAGGCACACAGTACTATAATGCAATGCATCCTGGTAATTATGATAATGTCATCAGTTCATTCGCAGTTCCTAAATCCATGGGTACTGGATATTACTACGTGGCTGCTGTAGTTGATAAGAAACATGTAATATTTGCCGATGATAGAACAGCTGTATACTCAAAGCAAATTGATTCTGGTGTGGTAACTGTTAAAACCTATGGTCAATACAAATGGCATACCTACCTCATGCCAAACAAAAATGTCATGATTTGTTCCCAGTTCTACAACCCAAGGATTGGCCATCTGATGAAACAAACAACAGAAATTGGTTATTACACTAAACAGAAAAATGTTCTTTTCTGGTCCATAACTCCTACACTTTCAGGAAGCGGTGGTTACTGGACTTGCTATGGAAGTATCAGCTCACCTGAAAACTACTACAAGTACCTCTTTAAGCCAGTAATGATTAAAGAAGGACCAAACCATTAATTGAACATTCTTTTTGGAGCTTAAAAACTCCATTTACTTACTTTTTTTAGAAATTTCTAATTACAAACTTGCTCTTCTTGGTTATCCGGTTTTATTTTCTTTTGAATGCTGCCTTTGAAACTTCAAGGGCGAGTCCCAATTGAAGGCCTATGGAGCTTAAATTTTCGAGGCTTATGTTGTTGTACTTTTTAATTTTCCGGCTTCCCATATTTAAGAGTCCAATTATACGATCCCCACTTTTAATTGGCAGTATCAACAAGCTTTTAATACCTGCTTTAGAAATTACTGAATCTAGAGATTCGTATTCTTCGGATTCTGAGGTGATGTATACGATGTTCTGTTTTTCAAGACTTTCTTGGAAGATATCCTGGAACATTCCTGCTATGCACATGTTTTCAAGACTCGTTGGGAGGTTCTTGTGCACGCGAAGGGTGAGTTCATCTTCTTGGTCTGCAAGGTAGATGCATCCCATGTCAAATCCAAGGGTTTCCATGGTGGAGGCCACAGATCTTTCAAGCATTTCCTCTTCAACTGTGTACGTGTTTAGTATGGTTGAAATATGGTTCAAGGCCAGGAGGGTGTTGGTAAACTCCTGTTTTTCTTGGCTTAGTCTCTGAATTTTTATGTGACTTGCAAGTTCATCTGCCACCATTTCCATGTTTTCGATGGTGATGGACCCCAAAGGTTTGGATGGTGTAAAAACAAGTAGGGCTCCGATGGATGTTTCTTCATATATTATTGGAATGGACACCATCATGGCGGGGGATGTGCCAGTATTTGATACAACAGGATCAAGGTAGATCTTTTCAGTTGTGGTTTTTGTTTCAAGGCCATCCATACCCTCAAGTATGTACTCCCTGTACACTTTAAAATTTGATTTAACCTTGTGGGTTGTGTCATGTTTGATGTAAAGTTTTTTGTTCTCTTTCAAAACAACTGTAACACCGTTACTGTCCACGAGTTTTTCAATTCCCCTGGTTACTTCATTCATGAGGCTTTCTTCCGATTGTGCAGACCCCATTTTTTGGGTTATGGTAAGCAGGATTTCCAGTTCCCTTTTGCTCCTCGTAACTTGGGATAACTCTTCTCCAATAAATGAAATTCCAATCTGGTTGTTGTTTTCATCAGAAATTGGTGTTGAAGTCATTTTGTAGGGGGTGTAGGTTCCATACTTCTCCATGAGATCGAGTTCCATTGTTTTAGTGGGATTCATACTGTTACCAAGTTTTTTAACCACCAATAGTTGTTCTGGCACTAAAATCTTGCTTAAGTTAGTTGTTTCCTTAAATAGCATTTTAAATGTGTTGTTTGATATTACAATGTCCATATCATTATTAACTGTGAATATTATGGTGATTTGATGGTTTATAACCGTATTAAGTATTGTTTCTTCGAGTTTTATGCTGTGGAGTCGGGTTATTGCAGATATGACATCGTTACTAGCTATGCTTGGTTGGGTTTGTTGGGTTTTGTAGGTTTGAGTTTCAGATTCTTCTGTCAAACTCCATAGTTTGCTTCGTCCCACAAATTTGTAGGTTAAAATTCCCTTGGCATTTAAAATTCCCAGATATTTGAGTATGGTTGCCCGGCTTCTGCTGGTGTTTCTAGTTATCTTATCGAGCATGCACTCTTCTGGAGGGTGTGATTTAATGTAGGATACAATCAGTTTCTCGGTGTCAGACAAATCTTTTGAAATAATTTCACCTCTAAAAAAACCTAATCTATACTATATGGTATAGTATAATACTATTTAATCCTACCTATTGAAGTTGGATTACATGAGGGTTTCACATTATTTGCGGCTCAAATGGTTTAAAAACCAAATATTTAAATACAATAAATCTATACTATACAGTATAGTTATACTATATGTTACAATTATGATGGTACTTTGGAGGTTAAAAATATGGAATACACAGAAAAAGTTAAAGAATTTAAAGGGCTTTTACAAACAAAGGGCAGTCCCGTAGCAGTTAAACTGGTTAAATCCCCTGATGAAATTCCAGAGGGTTACAGAAAAATATCAGCAAAAAAGAGGCACTGTGAATATGTGCAAGATGCAAGACTGGAAGGATTGGAAGGTTACGCAAGTGCCGAAGAACATCTTTGTAAGGGCGGTGCGGGAGTAATGGGAATAACAGCCATACCAGAGCCAGTGGTCACAGGTAAGATGTACCACAAGCTTGGAAACTACCAGACACTCGAGGCAAGTAAAGAAACTGTTAACTCCATACCAAAATCAGACGAAAAATACTACGCATCCATTTACTCCCCCTTGAAACAGCTAAATTTGAACCTGATGTGATAATACTCATAATTAATCCTAAACAAGCATTAAAGATTAGTCAAGCACTTCTAAATAAAAAAGGAGGAAGATTATCCAGTGACTATTCTGGAATACAGTCTGTGTGTGCAGATGCAGTGGTTGCAGTCAAACAACGCGGAATATCCAACATGACACTCGGATGCAACGGCTCAAGAAAATATGCAGAGATCGGAGAAGACGAAGTCATAATAGGAATACCTGCAAACCAATTCAATCAAATGGTGGATGCAGTTTCAACTTTCAAAGAGAAGTGGGGAGAGCTATGAAAAAGATCAACGCACTGGGAATAAAATATCCAAACTCCAAAATACTCGTAGAAAATATCCTAAAGCATAACATGGACGATGAAATAATCGTTAACCTCAAAAAATCAGAAACTCAAGGTTTAGAAGAACTTTCCGAGAAATATGGATACGATTACAGGATTGAAACAAAGGGAAATGAACTGGTTGTAAGAATGACTAAGAAGGATATTGAAATTGAGAAACTCGATGTAACTGGCCAAACATGTCCAGGGCCCGTGATCATAGTGGGTGATAAATTAGCATCTATGCAGATTGGGCAACGCATCGAGATAGATTCCAACATGAAGGAAACACTGGACGACCTCATAATATCCGCACCAGAAATGAAAGGATCTGTGGTGGAAGAAGGAGAAACCAATGGCAACTATTATGTGGTAATTGAAAAGGTGGAGATTGAAGCAGTTTCTCAGGTAACTAAAAGGGATAAGGTTCTTGTGGTGCAGAGTAATGGAATTGGAAATGCAGAAAAGGCATATGCAACCTTCATATTTTCCAAGGCTGCACTGAGCATGGGGAAGGAAGTCACAATATTCCTTCTGATGGATGGGGTGAGCATAGCAAGGAAAGGAAATGCAGAGAAGGTAAAACATCCAGCATTTGAAAGACTCGACAAGCTCATGGGCCCCATCATAGAACAAGGAGCGCAGATATATGTATGCGAACTCAGTGCAGAATTCAGGGGAATTAAACAGTCAGATCTTGTGGAGGGAACCAAACTCGCAGGGGCTGCAACCTACATAACACTGCTAAGTGATCCAAGCTTCGCAGTTGTAAACTTTTAAAATAATCTTTGAGGTGAAACAACAATGCAATCAACCTATCAAATACTCGTACTATCCATACTACTTAGTGGAATTGTAAGCGGCTTTATAACCTTCAGAATGTCAGGAATGAAACTCGCACCCCACTTCCTCGTACTCATAGTGAGCTTTATCGTAACCCTAATTGGAATATTAACACTAAACACCACCATAATCTACGCTGCAGTAATATTACAGTTATTAACTGTAATTACGGCCTACACACAAACATGGGCAGTTTTAAAGTACAATTTCCAGACATCCCCGGCCTACGCACCGCATTTAACACTCATGACACTCATCCCAGTTTTGTCTATGGCATCAATCCTGGTATGATACATCAACAACACATTCTTTTTTTTATTAACTGATTCAGTTATTAAGTTAATAATTTAACAAGTTAATTTGTTTTTATTGAGTAATAAAAAATGGAAGAAATGGGGGTTTAACACCCTATTTATGGATTGATTTGAGATTTCCCTTGTATAGGATGTAGGAAAATACCAGAACCCAAACCATGAAAAGAAAGATGGTTATCCTCTCAAATAACCCACCAAATGGGCTGTTAACTGCGATTGATGCAGCTCCAGCTCCTCCAGATAGGAATATGAGAATTGCAGTTAGGTAAGAGTACAATGAGAAACTTTTCATTCCCACGTAATCTTTGAAACTTAAACCAATAATAATGATAGATACTATTGTGAGTGCTGCAGTTACTCCAGAGAGTGCAATGTGCAGGGTTCCAAAGAGTGTTGCAGGTGTTCCTCTAGGGTCCTGTGTAAACACAAGAACCATGAGTCCTAAAATTCCTATTACAAAGAGCATAAGCGCTCCTGATTTGAACTTTTTAGATTTAAAATCAGAGTCCAGGAATGCACCAACACCAAATATCAGTATGAAAACGTTGTAAAGTCCGAATAAAATATCAATTAACAATTTGTTAGGAGCATTTGCCATGCTAAGTTCACTTATAGCATTGTAAAGTGCACTGTAATCATGTCTTAATGCACCACCTATAAATACTGCTAAAATATAGATTATTGGACCTGCAATTCCAATTAAAGGGTAAATCTTTTTCATTTTTTATCACACATTTAATTAATTCGTTTAGAACAGAATGTTTTATGTTAAAACATTTTTTATAATTGGAAACTATATAATGGTTTTTCTCAAAATTATTTCCACAAGATTTTGAAGGAAATATTGTAGAACATGGATCTGTAAATTTATCATAAATTTGAAATGGGGACTGATGTTAAAGATCATTTCATTCTATCTTTGATACAATTAATTAGATTTATGTTAATATTTTATCATTTTATTACAATATCATCAATATTTACCCATTATATCTGTCCAAAAATATAATTTTTTCACAATATATTGTATACATTTTAAATAGATATAATCTGCTTTATTTTTGTTAAAGGGTTTAGTATATTGTTTATCTTAATAAAAAAAGTGTATAGTTTGGCTTTTTCTTCATGGTGTTTGTTAAAAATGTTTTATAGGTGGATCTGGGTTTTATTCATTTATAAATATTAATATTATAATTTACTGAACCACTCATAATTCAGATTGATAGTCATTCTATTTCATCAAAAAAGACTTTAATTCAGCATATTCCATTCGTAATAATTAGGCTTATCTACTATTTATTGGTGATAATAGGAACAATTAAAGATACAAACTATCTTATGGATGTGATAAAGTTCTCAATTATAACCAATCTTATAATAAATGGTGAATTTAAAATGAAAAAAAGATGATACTTTGTACACTGTTTTTGTGTTTATGTATGATCTCCATCAATTCTATTTCTGCTGTCAATATAACGGTAAATCCGGGCAGTAATATACAGAATGCTGTTAACAAAGCAAATACTGGAGATACCATAATCATTAACGACAACAATAAACAGCCGTACACCTACAAAGAAAGCATAACACTAAACAAAAAATTAAACATCATATCCCATGGTTCAGTAACCATTAAAGCTAAGAACACCAATTCTGCAATTTTTACAATTAATACAAAGGCAGCAGGTTCATCTATAAAAAATTTCAAGCTTTCAAATACCAATTACTGTATACTGGTCAACAGGGCCAGTTACTGTACAATATCTGGAAATACCATCACATCAGCATCTTTAGTTGGAATTCAGTTCTATGGGGACATAACCAAGTCCCAGGTGTTGAACAATAAAATTTCAGGTACCACCACCAAATGGGGAAACGGTATCAGTTTTGAATATGGTAAAAGCACCTACAACACCATCAAGGGAAACACCATATCCAACTATTTGAATGGAATTCTATTCAACGACTACAGTGCCTACAACACAGTTTCTAACAACAAAGTAAGATGTTACGCACTTCATGGTGCAGGAATTTACTTCACAGACAACTCTAAATACAATAAAATAGTTTATAACACAGTAACAGGAGCTGAAGATGGTATAGCCATCCAAAAAATGGGCAGTAGTATTGCCAATCACTTCACAATAACAGGTAACATCGCAAAATACAATAAAAATGGATTCTGGATAAGACTAACCCGGTCAACAATTTCCTACAACACTGCTAATTACAACAAGGTCAGTGGTATTGATGTCACCGGAGCATACAATAAAATAGT
This sequence comes from Methanobacterium sp. ERen5, assembly GCA_024167805.1. Taxonomy (GTDB): domain Archaea; phylum Methanobacteriota; class Methanobacteria; order Methanobacteriales; family Methanobacteriaceae; genus Methanobacterium_B. The sequence continues at coordinate 2,471,874 of CP099988.1, forward strand.
CCATAACACAGCAAGCCACAATGGAATATGTGGAATATCCCTTGGAAGATACTCAAACAGCGACCACAACACAGTACAGTACAACACTTTGTCCTACAACAAAGGAGGAATAAACAGTGCTAGTAACTACACAACCATAAGTAGCAACTCAGTTCAGCACAACTCCACCAATGGAATCATATCCACAGCTAACCATGTGACCATAAAGAACAACTCAGTGAACTACTCAGCAAAAAGGATCTTGGTACAGGGATCATCCAACAAAGTGAGTTAAAAATAAAAATCGATAAAAATTAGTAGATTTAAACGAACTAATTCCGGTCATTTATTCCAATGAAATTCTCCCCATTATAATCTTGGGAAGATTTCCCTCCTACACCATTTTTTTTATTTGGAAACATTTTATATGCTATTTTTTATCATAGATACATCAAAATTATATGAATTTTTAAGTTATAGTTTAAGCCCCAATGTCCATTTTATTAACCTATATCCATTTACAGGGCCTTTCATAGATTTTCAAGCTGTAAGGAAACCAGGCTAATGTAACTTAGGTCAAATTTATAGGGATTTTAAGAAAAAAAGATGGTTATTTAAATTTCTACGATTCTCCATTTTTATTTAAACCTACATACGATTTCATTTTCAGTTGGTTGGTTTGATATTTTTTTCTACCTGCAGGATTTTTATCATGAGATCTCTAGCTTCTTTAAATAACCTGTCCCGTTTTATTGCTTCATCTAACAGTTTTTTGGCTTGATCGTATTGTTTCAGTTTATAGTGGGCCTCTGCCTTGAGGAATAGTCCGAATTTATAAAAATCATTCTTCTCTTCAGGATAACGTTCTAAAAACATGTCAAAGGCATGAACAGCCTCTTCATAATTCTCTTGGAGTAGTAGGACGTAACCCATGTTGTAAACTGGCATACTGTTGGATGGATCGATCCTCATCACAGTGTCAAAACATTTAAACGCTTCATCAAGCTCCTTGAGTTCCATGTGCACAATACCCTTATCATTCCATGCTGGACTGTATTTTGGATCCATTTCAATGGTTTTATCAAAAAATTCTATTGCCATTTGCTTATCTCCCTGCTCCATGTAGGAGAGAGCCTGTTTATATAATACTTCAACGTCTTGTTCAGCCATAAATAATCACCAAGTATACCAACCATAAAATTTTACAATTAAGATTTTCTTTTTACCAGATCAAATAAAACTCTCATTATTGAATGGGTAACAATCTACATTTTTTTTAGGATTAAACTAAATTCACAAATCCCAGTTCATGAACATCTACTTTTTTTGGTTCTTTTCAATAAATTTATTATTTTATAGCTAATAATCTTTTTACTTGAAACCATTTTTTTTAGTAATTTATTTGAAGTTCCAAGTAAGAAATATAGACACTGTAGGAGTCAAGAGAATATGAAGATCATAGGTATAAATGGCAGCCCAAGAAAGGAATGGAACACTGCAAAACTGATAAAAAAAGCATTGGAAGGTGCAAAATCAGAGGGTGCAGAAACAGAATTAATACACCTCTACGATCTTGAATATAAAGGATGTAAAAGTTGCTTTGCATGCAAAACTAAGGGAAGCAGATCATACGGAAGGTGCAACGTAAAAGACGATTTAACAACTCTATTTGAAAAGATTGAAAATGTTGATGCACTAATTTTAGGTTCTCCCATTTACTTTGGAGTTGTAACAGGGGAGATGAGGTCATTCATGGAGAGGATGATATTCCCATACTTCACCTACACTTCACCACCAAAATCCTTGTTTCCAAATCAGATTAGTTCAGCATTCATCTACACCATGAACATCCCAGAGGAAATGATAGAAGATTCTGGTTACAAAAAGCAGTTTGAATTCAACAAACAATTACTCACACTCTTATTTGGATCATCTGAATCATTCATGAGTTACGACACCTACCAATTCAATGATTACTCAAGGGTTGTTGCAGACAAATTCGACCCTGTACACAAGGCCAAACACAGGGACAAACAGTTTCCAATGGACAAAGAAGCTGCCTTTAAATTAGGGATTCGAATGGTTAAAAGTAGTGCCTAGAATCTTGGACAATTAAACGATTAAAATTTTATGTTAATAAGGGGGTTTTAGGTTTATGAAAAGTCTTTTTGAAACAACAGAAATATCTAAATTGGAACTTAAAAATAGATTCATCTGTTCAGCAATATGGGAAGGACTAGCAGATGATGAAGGGCATGTAACACCAGAATTAATTCAGCACTACCATAAACTTGCAGAGGGCGGTGTTGGAACCATTATTACAGGATTTTCAAATGTCATGGATTTTGATAAGCCAACCCACAACATGAACGGAATATACAACGATGGTTTCATACATGAATATGAAGGGCTCATTGAAAAGGTTCATGATCACAGAGTAAACATCATCATGCAAATAGTACATGGCGGCACAAAATGGGGTCCTTCAGCCGTGAAACACAAGTCAACAGGTACCGTTCCAAAGGAAATGACAACTGACGAGATTAATGCGGTGACCCAAGCCTTTGGTGATGCTGCTTTAAGGGTTAAAAATGCAGGTTTTGATGGGGTGCAAATACATGCTGCCCACGGATTCTTACTCAGCATGTTTTTAAATCCGTACTACAATGTTCGGACTGATGAATATGGAGGATTAATAGAGAATCGAGCTAGAATCGTTTTTGAAACCTATAAATCTGTAAGGGATGCTGTTGGCCCGGATTTTCCTGTTTTTATTAAGGTAAACTGTAAGGATTTTATGGATGAAGGTTTGACATTTGAAGACAGTCTCCATGTCTGTAAAAAACTTGCTGACATGGGTATCAACATGATCGAAGTGAGTGGAGGTAGTTACTCATCAAGAGATGGTGAGGGACCCATGAGAAATACTGAGAATAATGAATCCTACTTCATGGATTACGCATCTAAAATAGCCGAAGAAGTTGATGTTCCCGTGGCACTCGTGGGTGGAAACAGAAGAATTGAGAAGATGACCGAGATTTTAAACACCACAAAAATCGATTACTTCTCAATGGCACGACCATTCATACGTGAACCTGGCCTAATAAACAAATGGATGGAGCACGATCTAGATTCCACAGAATGTGTTTCTTGCCATGCATGCAATGGAATCAGCGGTGGGTGTATTTACAAGTAAAATAACTAATCCCAATCCATACTTGAGATGGTAAAAAAAATATTTTGGATGTAAATTTACATCATCCCACCATCATATTCTTTTTGGGTCATAAACCTATATTTTGAAGTAGCTTCGAACATGGGATCTTGTTAAGTAAACAACGAGTATTCCAACAATTATTAATCCTGATAAGGATTTTATATTTCCCATGATGAGTGAAACCAGATCTCCAAGGGCGTTAACCCCAAATATCACAATCACGGCCCACCATGCGATTTTGTTTCCCTTGATGAGGCCATAACCTGAAGCCATGAGCACGGTTCCAAGTAACAGTAGGAAAATTCCGAAGATATCTCCAATTAGTGTTCCCTTTATGGATGGGGATATAGATGCCTTCAATGTCCAGAGTAGATCCAGAGGGGTTCCAGTCACGAACAACGAAATTCCAACAACCAGTGAGATTAGGGCCACTGCAAACACCAGCGCACTCACAAATAATATTCCGATTGGCCTTGTTTCCATTTTTAGATCCTCTCCTGTTAATTATTCAATATTGTTAGCTGTTAGATATTTGAATACTCAAAATATCAGTTTCCATAAGTTTCCTATGATGTGTTAAGTTCTGTTTTTCGGACCAGTCCATCTGCTACAGATTCTGCTAGGATCTCAATGATTTTAGGATAGATATCTCGACCTATTTCTTCTCTGTGAAGGTTTAAAAGTGTTATACTCCGTAAAATTCCGGATATTATTTCTGGAACTGCTTTTATTTCTTCATCCTCAGTTTTTACCTTTAAAATCGTGTTAGTAACCAGTTCTGTGTCACTTTTTTGATGTTTTAAAAGTCTTTCATGGGGTAACTTCCGTACCATGAGATCATAATCATTGCTTTCGTAGATCCTGCGTAACAAAGGTGTTTTCTCAAAGAGTGTGCAGCTTTCTATAATAGTTATTTTTATTGCTTCTCTTGCGGATCCAGTTTTTAGTATGATGTTTTTCATGTGGGTTCCCATCTCTTCTTCTTCAGATTCGAGTAAGCTGAAATAAAGTTCTTCCTTTGAATCGAAGAAGTTGTAGAAACTTCCCTGGGCAATTCCAGCTTCGCTAGTGAGGTCATATATACTGGTTTTTTTCAGACCATACTTACTGAAAAGTTCAATCCCAGTGTATTTGAGCTTGTTGACAATGATTTGTTTTTCATTTTCACCGAATTTTTTTGGCAATAAAACCACCCCATAATTATATGAATATTTTTATTTTATATTCATATAGTTTTGGCTTGATAATTTGTCCAATAAAACAGGTCACGAATAATAAAAATTAAACTTATATTGGATACATATACTGTATTTCTAAGGATTCAATGGAAAAAAATTCGATTAATCAGTTTCCTAAATTTAATATCAGCAATTTTAGGTGTTAAAGGTATAAATAACCTGTTCTGGGTATTGTTTGAATTTTTAACAACTAAATCACCAGTATCATTCGTTATCCTACGAATTAAACTGTTTACACCGGAAAAGATTCGATATTATATCGTTTAAAATTAGAAATTAAAGTCTAGTTATTACTTAATTGAGAATTAGGGGTATGTGGTGCGTTAACACCACATTCTATTAAGTACGCTGTTATCCTTTAAAAGCTTTTCGAAACTATTAATATTACATGGATTATTAATAATGAAAAACTTAAATCTGATGAAGTAGATTAATTAAGTAGATATGTTTATAAAGCTTGATCCTATTATATAATTATTCAAAACAGTTTTAAGTTTTATTCCAAAGTTTTAAGTTTTAGAGAGGTATATTATGGCTTTTATTGCAGTTAATAATCTTGAATTTATATTAGAAGTAGCAATATTTTTACAGCTGGCAATAATTTTGGTACTGAATTTGTTCAGGATCACACTGAGCCGTATACTGTTCTTCTCATTAATATTAGGAATAGGATTGACTGCACTGTTTAGTTTTGATGCAATGGCACTTTTCATACCATTTTTGGGTTTGCATGAGTTTACACATACCTATGGTCCAATAGCCATATTGGTCGTGGTAACTGCTTGGGCTGCACTTTCCACAATGAGTGAAGTTGGAATTCAAGTTATGAATGTTAAAAGGCTTGTTTTTCTTTTGATCATACTTATGACAATTGTGGGAGGATTAGTACACAGGGATTTCCTCATACTTTGGATGATGGGACTGTTCTTTGGATTTTTCTTCATATCAAGATCCTTCAGACAAAAATCATTCCTCACAGCCAAAAGGATCATAGCATTGGTGGCTGCAGTTGTGGTGGGATTCACATCACTAGAATTACTATCAAGACTGCTTTCAATGACAATTCTAAGTCCAATTGTTAGGATTGAGAGAATATTTGACAACGCTATACCAAGTTTGAAAATGGTTGTATCCAACACCACCCTTTGGGGCCACAACCCTGGAAGTTCCTACTGGAACACAACAGACACAGGAAGCTCCAGTGGATACATTGCACTGCCAATATCATTAATTTTAACCTTTGGATTACCTTATCAGATCTTCTTTGGGGTGCTGGTAACTAAGAAAGATATTATAGATTACTTCGTTCCAGGAATATTCGGATTTGCATTTGATTTCGGTTACATAGTACTTACATTGCTTCTAATATGGTGCATATTCATATTAGTGCTTGGAATGAAAATATTATCAGAATATCGGGCAAAAAGGAGAAGGGAAATAAAACACTTCTTGGTAGAGAAGCACTGCTCATTGGATCACTCGCAGCATTCTCATCACAAGCAATACTGGGATTATTTGTAATTAACCGTGCAATAAATGGAACGGCTCTTGTGACATTCATATTCCTAAGTGGACTGGTACTGGCCCATATTATCCTGCCTAAAAATACCAGTAACTAGTAACTCAACCAAATTCAAGAACATCTTTCAAATGGTTTTGTAAACTATCACTATTAATCATATTTTTTTTAAATCGGCTTTTTTTATTTTTATACTCCCTTCTACAGTTTTTTCACAGTTTTCAAATCCCCTGAGATTTAAAACCATACATTTTCTGCAGATCTATGGAAGATCTCAGGGATGGGAGTGATGGATGTCATTGGATCATCCAAACTTTTCAGTGACTAAACAGAAATAAAAGGAAACTCTTATTAAAACAAGGAAACTCTTAATCATGTACTGAAATATTAACCCTCAAGGCTATTTATATAGATACAATTTGCTACTAAAATCTTAATATCTACAATTAGATAGAAATGGTTAAAATTTTAAATAAATAGAAAATTCATGAAAAATGTAAAGAATTTATTAAAGGATTTTAGTCAAAAAATTTTGGGTGTAGTTCCAATTCTCAAGGGAGATGTTTTGAATATTAAAAAAAAAATAAATATTTTGATTTCAACTCAGTTTTTATTCTGATTTTGGTGCTGGAACTTCTGTATTAGGTTCTAAAACCAAGAAGATACCGGTCAGTACTAACCAAAGGCCTATTAAAAGTGCCAGGTAAAATGGGTTTAATGCGTAGACTCCAATGATTAGGTAAAGTATACCGAGTATTATACCTAAAAATCCACCAGCCCTTCCAGAATTACCTTTACCTGAGATTAGGCTTATCATTCCTGAAACTATCAGGAATATTCCTCCGAGGTATATGATTATACCTGCAAAGATACTGAATGCCAAAATCTTTCCAAACAAGCCTATTCCAACAATTACACCTATTATACCAATGATAAGTGCAACTATACTTATGGCTTTACTTTCAGACCATGTAACCACACTTTGTGCAAGCAGCCAAATTCCGATAAATATCAGACCAATAGCAACAATGTCGCTAACAATAAAAACACTGATAAGCGGGAAAGCTATAACTGCCAGACCCAAGAGTATGGCCAATATTCCAAACAACACATTATTATGCTTCACTAACAATCCCTCCCTAATTTTTTTATATCAATATATATCATTATTTATTGTTCTTGGTTATTTTATAATTTCTGGTTGGAAGTACCATTTGTAAGCAAATCCATCGGGTTCAAAGGTTTACTCCAAACCATACCTTGATCTAAGGGATCATTTTCAAACCATTTATGAACAGAATTAAAATTTGAAAAAACGAATATTCAAGAAAATCTTGATCAAAAAAAAAATATTAAAAATTTAGGAATTCAGTAGTTTACAATCTGTTTGGTGTCAACATTCATTTCCTTGAATTTGGAATATAAAAATTCTACTCTTCCTACTTGGATCTTGATCAAATTTATGTTGACTGGAAGTTTTTTTAATGATTCAAGGTTTAAACCCTTCATCTCAATCACTTCTCCATACTCATCACATGTTTCAGGGATAATAATTGCTTTTCCAGTTATTTGCATTCCTGCCAGACTGTTCATGCCCTCAAATGAATCGTAGATGGATACACTGACATTGTTGTTTAATAATAGATTTGAAAATTTCTCCCCTCCTTCCGATAAAAGATATAAATTCTTATTTCGGTAGTTGTATTCGATGGGAGTGGATCTGACAGTTCCATCATGGCAGGTTGCAAGGCAGCAGGTGTTATGGGAGCTTATAAATTCTTCCACCATGACCAAAAGTTTTTCATCATCCAGTTTTTCTAATAGCTCCTCTTTAAGTTCCTTCAACTTCAATGCGAATTTGATTACTTCTGCTTTGTTGTAAAAATCAATGTCTTCATTTGGAAGTTTAACAAGCTCAAGGAAATCTTTGATGGCTACTTTATCATCTGAATCCAATTTATCAAGGATTAAACGCCCCCCAAGAGCCTTTAAATTCAGAAAGTTTATTTGATTTTCAAATGCGAGGTTGTTCAATTCCCTGAGACCACCATTTGTATCTAAACATGTGCAGTAAACTGCAACAGCTTTATTATTTAACCATGCACTGTTTTGTTTTACAAATTCAACCATGGTCTGTTCCAGTTTCTCTTCATAAATCGGAGCTCCCAGCACCACGAAGTCAAAATCCCTGTACTCTTCTTTGAAATTATCCACAGTACAATACCTTGCAGGTCCAGCTATGAGTGATATGATCTTTGCTATCTCTTCTGTTGTACCATACTTACCTGAGTACACCACCAATGTCTTGAGCATCTAAAAAATCCCTCCATTTATAAATCCATAAAAAAAATGTTCGAAATATTTTTATTCTAACCATTATTTCTCCCATTTGGATGTAATAAAATTATTTGAATCAAAATGATTTTTATATTTTAACGCAAACTATCAAGATGCATTTAATTTCATATCTTCAGTTTGTTAGTTAGTTACTGCTTAGATATACCATTAAATCAACAGTTTACAATATATTTAAAACATCTGAAAACCAAAATATTACTAAACTCTCTTAAAAGGAAAGATAGTATAAAATGGTTGAGTTTGAGTTAAGATTTATCTATTCAATTTCCAGGTTGTATTAAATTTGTTTTGAGACCAACTAAGTAAGGAGATAGAATATGGGTGCCGATGATTACAATGATTTACCAGATTCTGAAACTAATTTTGAATGGCAGCAAATATTTGACTCGCTGCAAGACATGATCGCAATCATCGGTTTAGACTTCAAGATTAAAAAGGTTAACAAGGTAATGTTAGATACTTTGGGTGTAAAATCCGAGGATATTGTTGGAAAGGAATGTTACACCTTTATGCACGGCACAGAAAAACCTCCAGAGATGTGTCCCCATGCAAAAATGGTGCAAGATGGGACAGCACACCAGATAGAATCTCCAATAGAAATGCTTAAGGGGGATTACTCTGTTTCAGCCCATCCAATCCAGGACAAAGATGGAAATTTAACGGGCAGCATCCACATAGTTCACTCAGTCACCGAGAGAAATGAACTGAGCAATATAAACAGATACCTAGCAAGTATAGTTGAATCTTCAGCAGACGCCATATATGGAAAGGATCTAGATAGCAACATAATCAGCTGGAACAAAGCTGCTGAATCCATGTACGGCTACCCTCGAGAAGAAATGATGGGAAAATCAATATTCTCACTCATACCATCAAACAAGAGGGCAGAGTACCATGAACTCATGGATAGGATAAATCACGGTGAAGCCATCACCAATCACGACACCCAAAGAATAAAAAAGAATGGTGAATTGATAGATGTCGCAGTCTACATATCTCCAATGCACGATTCAAATGGTAATATTAATGGTTCAGCAACCATAGCCCATGATATTCATGAAAGAAAGTTCATGGAACAAACTTTGAGGGAAAGTGAAGAGAAGTATCGTGAAGTTTTCAGAAATGCCAACGACATGATATGTCTGAACTTGATGGAAGAAGATGGAAGTCCAGGAAAATTCATTGACGTCAACCAAATCGGATTGGACATGTACGGTTACAGTCGCGATGAATTTCTAGACATGAATGCACTGGAGATAGTTGAACTTGAAGACAAGGTAAAACTGGATTTAAATGCTAAAAATCTTAAATTAAGGGGCTATGATGCCTTTGAAATAACCACCATAACCAAAACTGGAAGAAGAATCCCCATTGAAATTAACAACCACACATTCCAATTAAACGGAAAACAAGTAATTATAGCAGTTGGAAGGGATGTTACAGAACGTAAAAAAGCTGAAAAAGCCCTGGTTGAAAGTGAAAACAGGTACAGATCCCTGTTTGAAAACATGCTTGAGGGATTCCTTCTGGCCAAGGTTGTTGTAAACAAAGAACAAGAACCAGTGGACTGGATACATATAGCAATCAACCAGGGATTCAAAACAATAACAGAATTCGATGATGTTGTTGGAAAAAATGTAACAGACTTACTCCCAGATCTGAAGGATACAAATCCTGAAGTCTTCGAAATATTTGGAAGGGTAGCACAAAGAGGTGTGAATGAAACCTTTGAAACCTACCTTAGATTCATAGAAAAATGGCTTAACATAACTGTATTTTCTCCTGAAAAGGATTACTTCGTTGCTGTATTTGAAGACATAACAGAGAGAAAAATTCCGAACTGGCACTCATCCAAAGTGAAGAAAAGTTCAGGGAAGTTTTTAACAACGCAAAAGATGCCATGTTTCTTCAGAAAATCTTAGAAAGAGGTCCGGGCAAGTTCATCGAGGTTAATGACACAGCAAGTATGAGTCTAGGTTACTCCAAGGAAGAACTGATAAAAATGGAGATTAAGGACATCATATCTTCAGATACAGTACTGTATCTTCCCACAGTGTTTGAAAATGTGATAATGGACGGTAAGGCAACATTTGAATCGGATCACGTGACAAAAAAAGGAGAAATATTTCCTGTTGAAGTAAACACCCACGTGTTCAAAATAAGGGGTGAAAAACATCTTCTTTCAATAGCACGTGATATATCGGAACGTAAAAAGGCTGAAAAAGCACTTATAATTAGTGAAGAAAAGTATAGGACCATATTTGAAAATATTCAAGACGTATTTTTCCAGACAGATCAAGATGGGATATTGAAAACCCTCAGCCCCTCAGTTGAAAGATATTCCGGGTACAGACCCGAAGATATTATAGGTAAACCTGCTGATTTTTTTATGTAGATCCCGACGAGAGAAAAGTTCTGATTAAAGAAATTGAGAATATGGGACATGTTGAAGACCAAGAACTAATATTTAAAACCAAGAAAAACAAACTCATCAGCGTTTCAATCAATGCTCAGGTAATGAGAAATTCTCGAAATGAACTTATGGGAATTGAAGGTTCAATGAGAGATATTACTGAACGTAAACAAATGGAAATCAAACTTAAGAATTCTTTAAAGGAAAAGGAAATGCTTCTTAAGGAAATTCATCATCGTGTTAAGAATAATTTAATGATAATTTCCAGTTTGCTGAGTCTTCAAACAGATTACATTAAAGACAAGGCATCGAAAAATATATTCATAGAAAGCCAGAACCGGGCAAGAAGCATGGCACTCATACATGAAAAACTCTACCAATCAACAGATTTGAAGAGAATAAACTTCGGAGCGTACATTAAAAACCTCACGACTGAACTATTTTATACCTACAGGGTGGGAAATGCAGGTGTTGATATTCACTACAACATCGAAGATCTGAAGCTTGACATCAACACTGCAATCCCACTGGGACTCATAGCAAACGAACTCATAACTAACAGTCTGAAATACGCCTTCGTTAACGGCGGCGATGGAGTTGTAAACATCGAATTTAAGAAAGAGGATCACAACTACATATTCATAATCAAAGATAATGGTGTGGGACTTCCAGAAGGATTTGACTATAAAAATTCAGATTCCCTGGGTTTACAACTGGTTAACAACTTGTCTGAACAAATAGATGCTGAAATTGAATTAGATACAACCGATGGAACTGAATTTAAGATTAAGTTTAAAGAAATAGAGTTGACGTAGAAGGTTTACCATGTCGAAAATCAGAATTTTACTGATTGAAAATGAATGTATCGAAGCCATGGACATCAAAGGAGAACTTGAGTCCCGGGGTTACAATGTACCTTACATCGCAGTTAATGGAGAAGATGCCATTAAAATGGCTGAAAAAAACATTCCAGACCTTATTTGATGGACATAATACTTCAGGGTAAACTGGATGGGATTGAGGTTTCAAAGAAATTGAACCACCTTAAAATACCCGTTGTGTACTTAACTGCCAATTCTGAAATTTCAACATTTGAAAGGGCAAAGAAAACTGATCCCTGCGGTTACATCATCAAACCATTCGATTCCAAAGAACTAATGTACACTATTGAAATTGCCATCAACAAGTTAACAACTGAAAACAAGATCAGGGCCATTAAAAATGAATTCAAACTCATCACAGACCATTCCAGGGACATGATCTACAAGATGAACCTGTCGGATATGAGCTATGACTACGTGAATCCTGCAGCAGAAAAACTAAAGGCTACAGCCAGGATGAGTTTTACAGTTCCAAAAATCTGCTGAAACAAGTTATCCATCCAGATTTTAAGGACTCCTACCATGGGGCAATTAAAAAACTCCTTGAAGGAGGAGGTTGAAACCAGTTTGGAGTACAAGATTCTCACCAAAAATAGGGAAGAAAAATGGTTGAAAGAACGAACTAATCTTGAGACAAATTCTAATGGAAAACCTGTTTCAATCCGAGGAGTTTTAACTGATATCACCCATGAAAAAGCTGCCCAACAGAATTCAATCCCATTCTTTATTTTTTTATTCAACAATTTTTATTTTTGGTTAAATAATTTTATTTCATGATCTTATTTTATTCATCATTTCTGATATTTGTTCTATTAGTTTCGTTTAGACATGGATATATAAAATCAGTTAAAATATTTTAAAAGTCCTATTGATTTATATAAACATCATATTCAGCTAATTTCAGCTAATTAAATCCTATCGAAGAATATAAACAGTACAAATTACAAAGATTAATAAGGTGATAAAATGTCTGAGTTATATGAAAAAATGGTAAAAGAAGCTATGGCAGCTCAAAGAGCAGATGTAGATACCGTCAAAAAGAATAGGGGCGGAAAATTTAAAATTACTGATACAAAGGCATACTTGGATGTTGTTAATGAGATGTCAGTTGCAGATGGGCAGAGTGAGTCTGTGATCGATCTTCATGTTAAATCAGTGAATTCTCATTACGATGCACTTGTAAGCTTAACAGATACCATAAGACCAGAAGACGATCCATTTGTGGAGCATTATCAAACACCAGCAGTTTTAGAGGTACTGTATGAAAATGACCATGCCTTCAAGGACAGTGTGGACACGTTCATTGAAGCAGTTGGAAATGCCGAGTCAATCATTGGAAGAGAAGTAGTGAGGAGATACGGAGGATTTTACGGTCCAACCTGTGTTGTAGACTTCGCACTCATACCTGGAAGTACCAGTAACATTGTAAACAGAATTTTAAAGCACACCGACATACCAGACGCACATAAACAAGCAATTTTATCCGCCAAATCATGGGGAATGAACACATCATATGGATTTGGCGAAACCTTCACTGATCAAATTGAAGAGGGAACAACATTAACAGATGCTTTAGATAAGGAGATAGCCCAGATACAGTACATATACGAAAGTCCTGTGGAGGCACAGGCCAAACTCATGGACGGCGCAGGGCATGAATCATTCGATGTGAGAAAGTATATGGCCAAGTACAAAAAATCCATGGAAGAAACTATCTTAAATGCAGTTGAAGATGGTGTACACTACGGAAACATCGTAACAGTACCAGCCTACTGTGTAGGTGACATAGCACACCACATAGCACAATCAACCTACAACATGTGTAAAGATGATGTAATAATGGCAGTTATTGAAGCTGCAACAGATGTAATGGATTCAACCTTGAACAAAGCATTACCAAAATTTAAAAGTGAATATGAGTTACTTTCACTTGCAACAGGATCATCGGCCTGTGCAGTTGAGTACATGTTGGAGTTAGATGGTTTCAACGCACCAATGGTGGTTGACATGTTAACTAAAAGGTTCCACAACTATGTACAGTTATATCCAACCCGTGGAGCAGCTGCAGAACTGCACAACTGTGACTTCATGGATATGATCTACAGGGGATGGAAATACATGGACACAGAGAGAAGGATGAAAAATGGTTCAGGTGGAAATCTAGAACCAGATGTAGCGGGTTTCAAAGTGGATCTAACACCTGTACACAAAAACAACGTCATAATGAATCCTCAGCGCTATGCATATCCTGCATGTGCAATAACAGTCAGGTACTCCGCACTCATGAGACTTGCAGACTATCCATGTTTACTAACCAGTGAACCTGTCACTGCAACCATGATGACCAACATCATAGCACTTCACAAGGAAAATCCTGCTTCACCTGCAAGGGTTTGTAAAAACTGTGCATCAGCATGTCTGGTTGACTTCAGACACTGTGCATGTCAGTGGAAAGAAGCTGTGTAAAAAATTTTTTCAATTCATGAGGTATAAAATTTAAATGAAGGTGTTTTGAAAATGAAATGTTACATAGATGCTCTTGAAGGAAAGGATAAAGACGCAGTAGCAATCTGCATAGTGTGTGGAATGGCACTCTGCATGGACCATGTGAAAAGGGAGGATGTCACCATCTGGGAGGGTGGTTACCCATTCCCCTCTGAAAAGGTCAGCAAGAGTTTGCCACGAATTCTCTGTCCAGAATGTTACGCTGCATTAAAGGGTGATTAAATGGCAAATTTGACTAAAAGGTGTCTGGCCGAATTTATAGGCACCTTCTTTTTAGTTTTTATGGGTACAGGTGCCGCTGTCATAGCATTGATGATATCAAATGGAGCAGCCACACCGAACTCATTTAACATTGGTATAGGAGCTCTCGGTGGTCTTGGTGATTGGCTTGCAATAGGACTGGCATTTGGACTGGCAATAGCTGCTGCTATTTATGCTTTGGGTAACGTTTCGGGTTGTCATATCAATCCTGCTGTCACAATTGGGCTTTGGAGTGTGAAAAAATTCCCTGGCCGAGATGTGGTGCCCTACATAGTTTCCCAAGTTTTAGGTGCTTCACTTGGAAGCTTCCTATTGGCAGGTATAATTGGTATGGGTGCAGTAACTGTTGGAGGTTTAGGTGCAACAGCACCATTTCCAGGAATAGGTTACTACCAAGCAATGCTTGCAGAAATAGTTGGAACATTCCTATTAATGCTCGCAATAATGGGTGTTGCAGTTGATAGAAGAGCACCACCAGGATTTGCAGGCATAATAATAGGTTTAACTGTGGCAGGTGTGATAACAACTGTTGGTAATATTTCAGGATCATCATTGAACCCTGCAAGAACGTTTGGACCCTACCTTGGAGACGCAGTTCTTGGTGGTCACAGTCTTTGGGTATTTTTACCCATCTACATTATAGGTCCAGTTATTGGGGCAGTTCTGGCTGCAGTAGCCTACAACTACATGACCAGTGAAGAAAAGGCAATCAGAGACTAATTTACTTTTTTAACATTAACTTCTTTTTTTCATCTTCATTTATTTTGATGGTTTGGTGGAGTTAGGCCAAAAAAAACTAATTAAAATTGACAGCATCGGGCATACTAAAATCAACATGAAACATTCATTTAATTCTAAAATTATATATATCAAAAAATACCAATGGTTCATATGGAATGGTGATGGGGTTCACCTTTAACCGCTTATTTTTAAGCTGATGACTCCTGCACAATAAAAAATTTATGGTGGAGGAAGTTAACATCAAATTAATGAATCAGTTTTATAGAATTACTAGTTTGTTTCATGGATATTCAACATTAGGATCCGGCAGGGTGGTTTTTTATGGATAATATCCTACTCAGCTTGGGCATAATAATAGTGTTCGGCCTAATTTTCAGTAGATTGTTCTCGAAGATAGGGCTACCCGGCCTATTGGGAATGCTTGTTGTGGGTGTATTAATAGGCCCATACTACTTGAACCTAATAGATCCTAGATTTCTAGGAATATCCAGTGATCTAAGAGTTATGGCCCTGATAATAATCCTTCTTCGTGCAGGACTAAGCCTTCACAGGGATGCCTTGAGAAAGGTTGGAATGTCGGCCCTTAAGATGAGTTTTTTGCCCTGTTTACTCGAAGGACTGACCATCATGGTGGTGGCACATCTCCTACTTGGCCTACCATGGATCGTGGCAGGAATGCTCGGATTTATAATAGCAGCAGTTTCACCCGCAGTGGTGGTTCCAAGCATGCTATCATTCATTGAAAGGAGTATGGGAACAGCTAAAAGCATTCCAACACTCCTAATGGCAGGTGCATCTGCGGATAACGTGGTTGCAATAACCATTTTCTCAGCATTTTTCGGATTCTACCTAAACAGCAGCCTGAACATTGGCATTGCCATTATTGGAATACCAGTTTCCCTGATACTAGGCATGATCATGGGATTTTTACTTGGACTTTTGGTTCTCAAAATATTCAAACACTACAGCATTGGAAGTTCGGAGAAAATACTAATAATCCTAGCTTCAGCCATTCTACTCAAGGAACTTGGGGATTACCTCCAAAACTACGTGCCTGTGGCAGCCCTTCTTGGAATTATGGTTCTTGGATTTGTGATTGTGGACAGAAATCCTAACCTTGGATTGGAACTGTCTTCAAAATTCTCAAAGATATGGGTACTGGCTGAAATAATCCTATTCGTACTGGTTGGTGCCCAAGTTAACATTCAACTGGTAATTTCAGCGGGTGTAGCTGGTATCATAATCATTGGCATAGGACTCTTAGCAAGGAGTCTGGGTGTTTACCTATCACTATCAGGAACAGAACTTAACCAAGATGAGAAACTGTTTTCAATGGTGGCCAACACTCCCAAAGCAACTGTACAAGCAGCAATTGGAGCAGTACCTCTGGCTGCAGGTGTTGCATCAGGAGATATAATTTTGGCAATATCGGTTCTGGCAATTATACTCACAGCACCCCTAGGATCCCTGGGAATTAAAGTCTTGGGAGACAAAATCCTTAAAAAAGAACCAAATACAGGGTGAAAACAGAACTACCCAAATAAACAACCTAATCCTCTTAAAAGCAGGTCTAAAGATTTATAATATACTACAAGATCTAAGCTGATGTTGATAGTGTTTATTGTTTTGGGAAAAAGAGTTCTTATGATGCATGAATAAAATTAAAAAAAGATATGGGATGGGTTTAATTAGTAGAGTAGGGTTGGGTTACCTTTATCCTCAATGATCTTTCTTCTTTCATTGAGGGATTGGCTCAATGTTTTTATGGAGCTCATTATGTCCTTAAATAACATTTCCACCATGTCTTTACTGAAACTTTCTTTAACAACCATCCTTAAAACCGTGATATCATCTGCATTGGCCGGAAGGGTGTAAGCTGGTACTATCCATCCCTTTTCTCGGAGATGTTCTGAAAGATGGAACGCATTGAAATCACAGTTTTTAAGCTTCACAGCTATTAATGGGAATAGTATAGTATCATTTAAGATCTCAAACTTGCCAGTTTCTTCTAACTTTTTGCCAAGGAAACGTGCATTTTCAAGCATATTCTCCATTATCTCTGTATAACCCTTCATTCCCAACCTTATGAAGTTGTAATACTGAGCTATTATGGTGTTACTGCCCTTTGAGAAATTAAGGGAGTAGTTGGGCATGAGTCCACCAAGATAATTTATGTTAAATATGAGATCATCAGGCAGATCAGATTTATCTTTAAACACCAACCATCCCACACCAGGGTAAACTAAACCATATTTATGTCCTGAAACATTTATGGATCTAACTTGTTCCAACCTGAAGTCCCATAGGAGATCTGGATAAATGAACGGTGCTATAAAACCTCCGCTTGCACCATCAACATGAATTGGTATATCCCATCCTTTAGTCTTTTTAACCTCTAACAAAGCAGTATTTATGTCTTCTATCGGATCCATTTGTCCAGTAAATGTTGTTCCAATAACTGCACCAACTGCAATGGTATTTTCATCAATTTCCTTTACAACATCCTCAGCTGTGATGGTGTATATGTCCTCCCTGAGGGGTATGAGTTTTAACTCCACATCGAAGTACTTTGCAAATTTTTCCCACACAGTATGAACATCTGCACCCATCACAATATTGGGTTTGTCTGTTGGTTTACCTTCAGCTTCCCTTCTTTTTCTCCAAGTCCATTTATGTGCCAGAAGACCTAACATAATAGCTTCCGAGGATCCGATTGTGGCACTCCCCACTGACTTACAATCTTCAGGGGCGTTAAATAATCTTGCAAGCATGTTAACAACACGATCTTGAATTACTTCTGTCTGAGGATATTCATCGTTGTCAACGTAGTTTTTTCCCATGCTTTCCACCATGAGAAGATCAGCTTCAGGTTCCATCCATGTTGTAACAAAACTTGCTAAATTCAATGCAGGATTTCCATCCAGATTTAATTCATCATGTATCAATTGATAGGCTGCCCTTGAAGGCATTCCTTCATCAGGCACTATGTACTTGGGTATACTCTTAGTGAAGTAACGGCTACCATACGTGGTGGTCTGTTCCTTTTCATGCTTATCCAATTCATCCAAATTCTTTTTTTCAGATAACATTTTTTTATTTTCCTCCACAATTTATAGTTTAACAAATATGGTCAAAAATCTCTGACAGAATCATGTTCATTCTTAAAAAAAGTTTTAAAATTCACGAAAAATAGATTTTTTAGGGAGGTACCGTTTAAAGGATTGTAAAGGCAATTATTAAAGATGAGTTCAGCTACCCCTTGAAATAACATAATTTTCCCCCACTATATCTATTTAATAATGATTCAGTTCCTATTTTATTAAATAAATACCAATTGAATAGAAAAACACATAATCCCTTGCTAATATTATTTATAAGAACTACATATTAAATTTTTTTAAAAAAATCTATTTACGGGAGTTAATTCAGAATAAAAAATATATACCACTCCCTGTAAAACAAATTTGAAATTAAAATGATACCTTTAACCATCGAAGGTTTACAGCATTTATTTAGTCTAAAAGATTATATTTCAACCTCACTTCTATGGACATTTCATGGAAAATAACAGATCATTTTCAACGTTCCATGGTTTTTACTGAAAAAACCGTCAGGATATCAGTTAAATTTATCCATGCATAGTTCAAAAGAATGTAGTGCTAATTTAAGTAGTAAATATAAGTTTATGTGGAGTTAAGTGTGATAAATTATTTATATTTATAAATCTATATATACATAGATAATTTTTCTATGATGTTGAATGTTGGGATTCAGCATTGAATAATGGATTTAAATTGTTTCCATTATTATAAACTACGAAGGGGATGTTCGAAGTGGCATCCCATGATCATTGTCTTTATCTGTATAATTTTTTTATATAAATTAATTTTATTTTAAAAAAATAAGTGGACGTGATTGTTTGGAAAAAAAGGGGTTTATAAGTAGATTTGAAAGACTCTCAGCACCCACAGGAAAACCTTTGTGGGGACATGCGTTTAGAGCTGTTGGTTTAGCTATTTTAAGCGTAATTATAGCTTATTTTATAGGTTTAAAAGATGGTATAGAAATTATCTTCATGGTGGTACTGTTTGCCTCTGTTTTAATGGATCAAGCAATTCCATTTCGTAAATCAGTGACTTTTTCAGTCATTGGATTTATTTTAATGTCCTTGGCATTTGTGAGTGCTTCAGTTGCACACCTCTTTGGATTACCATTTTTCATAGTATTAACAGCAATCTGGTCTTTTTTTCCATTTACACTTTACATATTTGGAAAGGCAGAAGGATTGTTTGGTTATCTAATATTTATCTCATACTACACAGCAACAGTCCTCATAAAAACCAGTACAAATGTTTTTGATCTGATTATTTATGTTTTGTTTGCCTACATCATAGCCTCAATACTTCTAATATGGAAATATATCAAAATAGATTCCTACAACAGAAAAATGGTTGCATCAGGTTTTGATCCCAACACCTCGGTAAATAAGATGAGTTCAGTCAGAAAAATTTTAACTGGAGTACAAATTAAAGAATCTTACCATGAACTGTTTGATTATGGACTGTATTTAACAGGGCTTCGAAACTATGGAAAAACAGTTCAATCAAGACTTACAGGCAAAGTAGCAGTAACATTTGAGAATTTTATCCAGGAATCAAATTCTGTTAGTACCAACCTTGCAGATCATATCACCCATAAAAAAGGAGAAGTAAATCTTGAACATCTAAAATCAAATTTAAAGGAATTAAATTTGTATATGGATGAGAAGGGTGCTGAATCCATAAAATTCTTGGCAGATAATTTTATGAAGTTCTTTGAAGATTCAAACAAAATACTCTCTAGACCTATAAACAAAGCAGAAGAAGAAAATATCAGATTCACACCCTTGAATAAGGTGTCCTTTAAACAGGTGATAAGCTCTAGATTTAATTTGGATTCACTCTACATTCGACATGCCTTAAGATTTACAATTGCCATGGTGATAACACTTAGTTTTGTTTTTGTTGACCATTCAAGAGATCCTGCTTGGATCGCCATGGGTGTTTTAATTGTACTCAAACCCGATGTTACCAGTACATGGGACAACATGATAACAAGGGTATCTTTCAACCTCTTCGCAGTCATACTGGCCATAATATTAGCCTTCATATTCCCACACTACATGCTTCTAATCTTTGCATTGGTAGCACTCTACTTCTTCAGAGCATTTTTACCGAACTACATAGGTCTTTCAATCTTAGCAGTGAGTGTGTTCACTGTTTTTGTATGGCCACAGGGTGAAGTGATTAACAACGCTGTTGCAAGGATAGTAGATATCTTCATTGGTTCAGTAGTATCTATCATACTCGTCTATGGGGTAATGCCAAAAAGATTGATGATAAATCTGCCAAACCAGGTGTTTAAGGTTTTAAAAGCCAACCAAGAATATGCTGCATGTATATTATCGGGAAATTATGATGGTAAAGATGTAAGTTCAAAGCTTGAAAAAACATTGCTGGAATACAACAACCTCGGATCATCATTAAAAAAGATTGAAGATTCGTTTAAAGATGTTTCGGATGATATTAATATATATCGAGACATATCTGGTGCATGCTACAATCTTACTGAAGATATTTCAGCAATTGCAGGTTACGAAGAGGAGATTTCTAAGTTGGATTTTTCTCTCCTTAAAGAGTTAAGTTCCGAAATTCTTGACGTGTTTGTAGTTGCAATCGAAAAAAATAAGATACCTGAAGAGCTGCCTGATATGCATATCTATAACAAACTAATATCCGAGATGCTTCAAGAAAATGAAGAAATCAAACAATACTTCCAGTGGATAGTTTCAGATATATACCTTCTGCACTCCCTCATCAAAGAAGCTGTTGAAACTGGAGCACTAGAGAAGTACAAAGATTTGACTCAATGAAAATATTAATGGACGAATGAAATTGAATGCATAATCAAACCAGATAAATGAAACAACATGTGTCTTAGGGGTTATAATATGGTGGTTGATGGATCTAAAAGGGAATTTGAAATTATTTCAGAGGAAGGTAAGGGAAGGCTCTTTGAAACTGCTGGATTTTTAATACCAGTATTATCAGGATCCAACTGGGAAATGGGCTATCAATACGGTTCAATAATGGAAGAATCCATGCAAAAAGCCTATGATGTGCTGGTGGAGTACGCGTATAAATCCGGGTATCTTAGCGATGAAGATGCTAAGTTATGGGCAGAAAGGGCGTTTTCAACCTTTTCAAATCGTAATCGAAAGTTCTATGAGGGTTTAATGGAAAGTACAGGATGGTCGCTGGTTAAGATCGGCATCCTTGATCAAGTTATAGAGTACGGACTTTACACGAAGGGACTGCATGCTTCCATAGGTTGTACATCCATTTTTTCCTGGGAAACAAGTTCCAACGATGATAATATGTACATTGGACGAAATATGGACTGGGTTTCATCCTTTAATAAATTTCCCCAAGTATTAATGGTCACCAATCCTGATGATGGATCCTACAGATCCGCTTCTGTAACATGGCCTGGAATGTTTGCACCTTACACCATACTAAATGAACACGGTCTTTACTTGGATGTTCATGATGGTGCAAGCATGGGTGGATCTGTGGTTATTAAGGATCGCCCTCCAATAGCTGGAGGATTATTTGATATTATGTCCGAAACTTCGACACTTAAAGCACTCATCCAACGGATACAAGGTGTCAACACCAGTACATCCATCATTTTAAACCTTGCAGACAAATCAAATGCAGTGTCAATGGAATGTTCATCGCTTGCAGGCAACAGAATACGATATCCTGAAGGTGATTCATTGGTATCAGTGAACACCTTTTTAAATCCGGACTGGGGAATTCACATACGCAACACAGTAAGTCATTCCTTGGAACGTTTATCCAACATGAATGATCGTTTAGCTGAAAACAGGGGCAAAATTGACGCAGAAAAAACACGAGAACTCATGGATATTCCACTCTTTGAAGAAGATGGTACTATTGGCAGGGGATGCACCAAACCAACAAAGGTAGACGTGGATCAAACCACCCATCAAATAGTGACAGATATTACAAGACGTGAATTTTGGCTCAAAATCCCAAATCCTGACAGTTTTGCTGATTGGACACATATAAACCTGAAAGAACTTTGGGAGAAATGATCCAAGGGGAAATAAATACAAAAAACTAAGCTACATTGATTTAACATCCAAAACCTAAAAGATTACCATATAAATCTTAAATTTAGTATTCTCCCCACCTTTTTTTAATCTAATATTTTTCTAGGTGAGGATCTAGAAACATCCTTTAAATTGGTACAATAAGTAGAAGAGACCTTGTATGCGTACGTAACTAGCTTGCTTAGATAGAATTAGAAATCAAATTTTATTTAACTTTAAAAAAAATATGGGAAAAAAAGATTTTTCATCTCTTTTTTTACACACTGAAACTCTTGGTTATTATGTCAAACAATCCACTTTGCGTCTGGAAGTCAGAAGATAATGTTGTGTACTGTATGAAGTACAGATAATTGTCTTTGGTAAAGTCTATTAGTTTTATCTGACCTGTTACATTGTCTGCAGTTGTGTTGAAAGTGGTTTCGTTAGCAGTTATTCCACCAATGGTTATGGTGCTGTTGGTTCCATTTAATGTGGCAACCTGTGTCTTGAGAGTGTTAAGATCTGCAGTGTTGTTAGCGTTGTTTGGTAACTTGAAAATTACAACTCCGTTTCCAACTGTGGTGTTGTTTTTCTGGATATCTGCATCACCCACAGCAACTACTGTGCCGTTTTCACTTGAATTTTCACTGATAATGTCCCAGTTTTGAGGATAACTAAAGCTGATGCTGTTGTTTGAATAAGTCTTTGTTGTCGTTGAATTGTTTCCATTTCCATTCTGACTGGTACAGCCTGAAGCAGCAACCACCAATGCAACAATGGCAATGACTACGAAAATATATTTCTTCATTAAATTTATCCCTCCACTTTAATAACCAATAATACTAATACATAACTATCAAACTATTAGTATAAATAACTTGTCTAAAGCTACAAACTAAAGTATTTATCAAATTATTAACTTATTTGTTAAATGGGGTTAAATTATGTCTTTTAATGGATCATTAGAAACTGAAGAACTGAGATCAAAGCTCATTAAGGAGTACATGGAAACTTCTATGGACGATGCTTTCAGTGGAGAAATAGTAGAAACAGCTCATGGCTCATGTTACAAGATAAGTGATTCACGAAAATTAAAACTCAACACACTCCCAAAATCCAAGGCCAAATCAAATCTACTCAGCGATCTTAAAATTATTAAGGGCATTGGAAATTCCAAGGAAGAAAAACTCAACTCTGAAGGCTATTTAACTGTTGATGATCTAAGGGAACATCCAACTTACTCCGGAGAAGCATGTAAACTCGTAGAGCTCTTGGATGAGGGAAATACAAACAACATAACCAACTACGTTACATGCAGATATCCTAAGAGCCATCCATCAGCACTCTACTCCAGCTGTTTTTCTTCCGATGATAATTTTCTATTCATGGACATAGAAACATTGGGACTCAAATCTGTTCCACTCATACTAATCGGAGTATCCAGGTTTGAAAATAAGAAAATAACCGTTGACCAATTTCTTTTAAGGGATCTTAAAGACGAAGTATCAGCCCTTGAAGCCTTCAACTCTACTGTGGATGAGGACACCATATTTGTGAGTTTCAACGGTCAAACATTCGATATTCCCTACATAAAGGACAGGTTGAACCACCACCATATTAAAACTGACCTTCAAAGAAATCACCTGGATCTCATGCACTTCTCAAGAAGGGCCTGGAAAAAGTTCCTCCCTAACTGCAAACTCCAGACCATAGAAAAGCATCTCTTTGATTTTGAACGTGAAGATGATGTTCCAAGCAGTATGGTACCTTCATTTTACAAAACCTACCTTGAAACAGGTAACATAGGAACACTAATACCCATTGTTGAACACAACAAGGAAGATGTGATAACCCTTGCAAGAATACTTTCCAGACTCAACACAGAAATGGACATATAAAAGGTTTAAAATTAATTTTTAAGATATCTTAAAAGATCTTTGAGATTTAAGGTATTTATTATATCCTCTTTTTTAGCCCATCCACGTCTAGCAGTTCCAACTCCAAGCTCCATGTTAACAAGTTCGTTGATTGAATGGGAATCAGTGTTTATAACCAGTTTAACACCATTTTCAACCGCTTGTTTGATGTGCATATCCCGAAGATCTAACCTGTTTTTACGGCTGTTAATTTCAAGAAGGGTTTTATTATCCTTTGCAGCCTCAAAAATTTTTTCAAAATCGAGTTCATATCCATTTCTACCATGTATTTCCCTGCCTGTGGGATGGGATATGATGTTCACGTGTTCGTTTGATGCTGCGGCCACAATTCTTCTGGTGAGTTCATGTTTGTTTTGTTTGAAACCCGAATGTATCCCTGCAATCACGATGTCCATCTCTTGAAGGATCTTGTCTGGAACATCCAAATAACCGTAGGAATCTATATTGGCCTCAACACCCTTGAGCACTGTTAAACCATCCATTTTCCTGTTGACACTGTCCACTTCATCCATCTGTTTTTTTATCTGCCTTTCACTACGAGCTTTAGATGTTTGAATGGACATTGAATGGTCAGTTATAGCAATGTATTCGTATCCCATTGTCTGGGATTTAAATGCCAGTTCTTCGATGTTGTTTTTCCCATCACTCCAGTTGGTGTGCATCTGGAGATCTCCACTCACATCCCCAAGTTCTACAAGTTTGGGTAGTGTTCTGTTTATTGCAGCTTGCACTTCTCCTGTGTTTTCCCTGAGTTCGGGTTCAATATAATCCATGCCAAGTGAATTAAAAACTTCTTCCTCAGTTGTTCCAGCCACAAGTTCATCTCCATCAAAAACCCCGTACTCGTTTAGTTTGTATCCGATTGATATGGCCAGTTTTCGAAGTTCTACGTTGGTCTCTTTAGAGCCTGTGAAGTACATTAGTGCCGATCCAAATGATTTATCATCGAATGTTCTGATATCCACATCCATACCAGTTTCTTTGAGTCTGACTGTGGATTTGGTTGGTCCGCTTACAACTACATCATCTACCATGTCCATTTTAGTGAAAAAATCCATTACTTCCAGAGGTTTTGGGGTTGTGACCAGCACATCGATGTCACCAACAGTTTCCTTCATCCTTCTAATGGACCCGGCAATTTCCACCCTGTCCACATAGTCTTCACCCGTAAGCTGGTCCTTGATCTTCATTGCAACAGGTAAAATATCCCCAATTAAACTTCTTCCACCACTTTTTTTGCAAACCCCAAGTTTATCAGGATCTTCCTCTCAGTTTTATCCCCCATACCCTTTAATCTTCTTATATGATGATTTTTAGCCTGTTTTTCAAGGTCGTCGAGGGATTTTATTCCAAGCTCCTGGTAAAGCTGTTTGATACCTTTAGGTCCCAAACCTTCCACAGTCATGAGTTCATCGTAGTTAACTGGAAATTCCTGTTTTAGGTTTTCTAGGTACTTGAGGGATCCAGTGTCAATTATCTCCTCAATTTTTCCGGCTATTTTATCCCCAATACCTGGCAGATCCTGTAGTTTTCCATGTTCTCTTATTTCTTCTATGGCCTCTGATTGAATTTCCACAGTGTGTGCTGCACGTCTGTAAGCCTTGGTTCTGAAGTCCACACTCTCCATCTCCATGAGATCAGCCACTTGATTCAGGATGGATGCTACAAGCTGGTTTTTCATGGATATATTATGTTACTGAAACTACATATTTATTTCCACAAATCCAATATTCTACTTGAATAGAAGGAATTAGGGGATATAAAAATGCCATAAATCCTTAGTTTATTAAAAAAATTCAATTTCATTTAAAATAGTTTGGTAATTTGAGTCTGCTGTAAATAATTGAAATAATTAAGTAATAATTCACATCTAATCTTTGTTCTCATTCCCACCAAAGTACTTGTGTCTTGATTGTTATTTTGGTTATTCCCGTTATCAAAGGTTTAAATGTATACCTATCCATCCAGTATGCATCTAGGGGTGTTAACTTCAAATTTATGATTGTATCCATCATAATCTACCCAATTCGTTGATGTCAGGTTTAATTAAAAAATATTATTATGCAAAATTTCTATTTTGTTAAAATAAGGTTGAGATTCACTTAAAAAAATGGAAATTTTTTAGAAAAATTAATATATCAAGTGACAAATAACTAACCTCGAATATTTTTATGCTGGATATTAATTATTTAATGTTCTGGACACAAAATGACTCAAAATATACTGATCATCATGGAAGACGATATTAGGGATGATAGGTTAGTTAGGATGCTAGATTCTTGGGGATATAAAACCCATTTCTTATTGAAGACAGATACCAATAAAATCCCTGATATTCATCCTGATCTTGTTATAATGGATGTACAGCCCAATGATCCAGAGGCAGAGACAATTGTGAACAGTTTGGATTCTCCCACCATTTACCTTCCATTGGTGAATAAAAATTCTGATTTACCAAACATGAAAACTTATTTTGATGGAGTTGTTTCTGATGAGAATCTTAAGTTCGCTGCCGAGATGGTGGTTTATTATACTCAGACCAGTAAAAATTTGAGGCAAAATCATGAAACCTACAGGCTCCTCTATGAAAATGCACCCATGGCCTACCAGTCACTGGATGAAACTGGAAACATCATAGACGTCAATCAAACCTGGTTAAAAAAGTTGGGATACAACAAGGAAGATGTTATAGGCAGCTGGTTTGGAGACTTTTTAAACTCTGCCAATGTGGAACAGTTCAGATACAATTTTCCAAAGTTCAAAGCAGCTGGAAAAACTTTTAACACGGAATTTGTAATGGTTAAAGCAGATGGCAATGAGATCACAGTATCTTTCGATGGAAAAATTGGATATGATTCCAGGGGAAATTTTAAACAGACCCACTGCATCTTTAAGGATATTACTGCCCAAAAAGTGGCTGAAGATGCCATGAGAGAATCTGAAAAATATTACAAGACCATATTTGAAAACACAGGCACAGCAACCATCATAGTGGAGGAAGATTCAACCATTTCCCTTGTGAACACCCAGTTCGAACATTTGTACGGAGTTAAGTGGGATAAGATCGATGGAAAAATAAAATGGACAGATCTGGTAACGAGTGAACACCTTCCGAAAATGTTGAACTACCATAAACTCAGGAGATCAAACCCTGAAGCAGTTCCTAGAAACTATGAATTTGACTTTGTAGACAGTTCAGGAGCCATTAAAAATATATTTGTGACTGTTGCCATAATTCCAGAGACAACCAAAAGTTTGGTTTCACTTCAAGACATCACCTACATGAAGGTCACAGAAGACACGTTGAAAACCACAATAAATGAGAAGGACACCTTGCTTAGGGAGATACATCACAGGGTGAAAAATAATTTGCAAATAATTTCCAGCCTTTTAAGTCTTCAATCAAGATACATACAGGACTCTGATACATTAGAGGTGTTTAAAGAAAGCCAGAACAGGGTGCGTTCCATGGCAATTGTCCATGAAAAACTCTACAAATCAGATAATATATCTAAAATTGATTTTGGAGAGTACATTGATGATCTTGTAAACAACCTTCTTTACAACTACAATATAGAACCCGATAAGATCAGATTTAACACAAATATCGAAAATATCTTCTTTGACGTGGATACATGTACTCCATGCGGACTCATTGTAAACGAACTACTAACCAACTCTGTTAAACATGCATTTCCAGGAGATATGAATGGGCAGATCAGTATTGATCTTAAAGATAATGATGGCACCTACACATTATATGTGAGGGATGATGGTGTTGGTTTTCCTGAAAATGTTGACCACACAAACACCGACACCCTTGGACTGCAACTCGTAACCAACCTTGTAAACCAACTGGAAGGAAGTATAGAAATTATAAATAAAGGCGGAACCACAATTAAAATCAAATTTAAAGCCTTTACCATGTGAATCTCAATGTAGAAGCAAATTCTTATTTTCCATTAACAACATAAACATAACAACAGATCCTAAACAATAATTTGGATGTTCAAACTAAACCATTCAAATCATTAAAAATATTGTTTAGAAAGAGTTTGGATTCATTCATTAAATAAATGAAAAAAATAATTTCCAAGGGGAGTTGGATTATTTTATGGCTGACCAAAAAAATATGAAACTGCAAGTTTTGCTGCAGGTTGTTTCTGGGGAGTAGAAGCAGCTTTCAGAGAATTGAAGGGTGTTGTTGAAACAACTGTGGGTTACATGGGTGGACACACCAAAGACCCAAACTACAAAGAGGTCTGCACAGGCACAACAGGCCATGCAGAAACACTTCAGCTCAAGTACGATCCCGATGAAATAAGCTTTGAAAAACTGTTGGAAGTGTTCTGGAACAAACATGACCCAACAACTAAAAACAGGCAGGGTCCAGACATTGGAGAGCAGTACAGATCAATAATTTTCTACCACGACCCAGAACAAAAAAATTGGCTGAAGAATCCAAAGAAAAACTTGATTCATCTGGAAAGTACAGAAATCCAGTTGTTACAGAGATAATTCCAGCCGGAACTTTTTACCCAGCAGAGGATTACCACCAACAGTACCTGGAAAAACGAGGCAGAAAGTTCTGTGGAATTTAAATCAAACATTAAAACACCACCAGAATCTTTGAAACCCAAAATCAAAACCCGGTTTAAACCCTGAATCAACTCAAACACCTACTTTTTTTTAATTTACTGCAACATTTTCTAAAATGAAATTTATGTAAGATAATTCTATTTGATTTAAACTATTTTTTTAGTTTCAAATAGCTCATCTTGATTGTTGAGAAAATTTTTGAAAAAAATATATACACAAACTAACAAAGTATTACTAAAAATTATATTAATAATAATTTCTAGTCCAAAAGTTTAGTTTCATAAAGTTTTGAAAGTTTTTGGTGGGTACAATTTCAAGTGCAGGGATTACTTGATAATTGTTTAAAAAAAAGTTAAGGAGATGTGAGTGATGTTGAAGTACGCTTTGTTGTTTATAGGTATTCTCGTAGTAATTCTAGGTATCTTATAGTTCATAGGATAACAAATTTGGTTTTGAATAGTGAAGAGTATAGTTTTAACAAATATTTGAATCTTTTAAATCAAAGTGGTAAAGCAGAACCAAATTCCTGGGTTAAAATTAATGGTAAATCAGCATTGGTGGATCAAAAGGAAATTTCTACTGTCTCGTAGATATTCATAATGGTTCAAACGTAATCAATGTCACAGCCAAAGCACAATTTAAATCCATAAAAACTAACATTGCATCAGTAAAGAGAACAGAAACACCAAACCACATAGATGTATACTACAGCATAAACAACACCTACTTGACACCTTAAATAAGGATAGATGATAAATCAAAATCAACTATTTTTTTGTACAATCTAAAACTGTAAAGATTTGATCATTAGTTCTGATATTTTTGCTCATCATGGTTTATTTATCATATCTACATAAATTATATCCATGAATGTTCAATTAACGGTTTAATATATGCTTTTATTTTATTTTAAAATATTTTTATGGCTATTCTATCTTCATTATTTATTTTAAGTAGATTAACTAAGTTTAGCTTGGATAATATATTGCGAAGCTCAAAACATATATATAATGAACTCTAATAGGAAATTTAGTTCTTTAAATCAAACTTTAATCATATATACTAGATTTAACGTATTTTAAAGCTTTTTGGATAAAATGGAGGAATTTTTACGGTTATTATTAAATGTAAAAAATGTGGGAAGGAGTATGAAATAAATTCTGATGAGGAGGTTACAGATTTTAAATGTAAATGTGGGGGAGAATTATCTTTTATATCATCAAATTCAACATCAGAACCTAACGATATTGATAACTTAAAGACAGAAGAGAAATTGGAAAAAACCGGTGGAAAAAACCGAAAATTGATGGTGGGTGTGTTTTGTATCTGTCTAATCTTGGCAGTTACAATGGGGGCATGTTACTCACCAAAACAACCATTTCTGGAAATACCAACACTTCTACTTTATCTGGCAATAGCCACATCCAAAACACAACGTACTCAAAAAATGGCTTGGAATTTGATTATCCATCAAGTTGGAAGCAGATATCAAATCTACACTACCCAAGTAGATGGGGATTTCCAGATCCAATTGTTTCATTTTACCAGCCGATTGGCAACTACAACGAAACTTATATTGAAACATATTTCTACATAAAACAACGCGATGTACATTCATTAGATGAAATGCTTAAAGATTATAGGAGAGATATTGCAAATATTGGTCAGACAGAAGTTTCAGAAAGAAACATAACAGTAAATGGAATGAACGCAGTAGAACTCATTAAAACATGGCATAATGGTAATATGCAATATAAAGCTTTGACTGTGCATATTGAAGCTGTTCCAGGTTCCAAGTACTATAGAATTGGATGTGTAGTACCTGCAAATCAATACAACCAAACATTGCCAGTATTTGAAATGGTTGTAAACAGCTTCAAACCTCCATGATCTTAAATTCAGCTGTTATTAGAATAAAATATCCCACTTTTTTTTAAAAATAGAAGTTTCATGGTCAGGTCTTTTTTATAATCAATTCTCTTCACTAAAGAATTTCACATCAACAGGATTTCACTTCACAAACCTTTGATACAGATATTTTGGAATATCCCACCATAACAGCACCTGTAATTAACTTATTTTCCGCTATTTTATTAATTCTAGGATGTGAGAATTTTCACTCATTGCACAGTGTAAAAGGCCGCCCAGAAGGATCCCAGATCCATATGTGGATCATCAATAATTCTATTATTATATATAACTAAAAAATGGAATTAACTTTAATTGATGGATTAGTGATTGTGAGATAGCTTTGGATTGAACATTAGAAGCTTGGTTTAGATTGTAACTCTGTTAAATGTCTGCGAGGATTTTTTCACCTTCAACCTTGACAGTGTAAGTTTTAAGATTCCTTGGGGACTTCAATATTTTGACAGCAGTTAATTTGAGTCCTTTCCAATCTGTCCAGCGTATAACATGGCCATCAATTAGATCGAATTGGCTGTGATGTTTTGGACACGTGATCACAGTTCCATCTAGCATGCCCTTGGATAGATCACCACCCATATGCGGACAACGATTATCAGAAACCATGAATTCATCCCCAACCAGGGCAATTAAATATTCGTGACCATCAACATCAACCATTTTAAGCCCACCATCATTCAATTCAGTTTTCTTTAAAATTTCCACAAATACCATTTCTTAAACCCTCCAATATATTTGTATTTTTTTTATTTTATGGACTTTCAAGTACTAATTTAATGATAGATTATCTAAACGCGATTTTGGCTCCTCAAAAAAAATATGGGAGACTAAAATTCTTAGGGATTTTTGATTTTTTCACTTTTATGATGGGGCGAATATTCCGAAGAACACTATCCATGCCAGCATTGTTTTGGCAACGAAGCTCAGAATTATGTAAACTTTTTCACCGTAGAGATAGTCTTTCCACTTGGAAACTCCTTTGTACTGGAGTATCATGTTTATTGAGAAGGTATTGAATAGAATGAAGTAAAATAACAGTATGTAATATACGAAGGCTGGTGGTTTAGTCTGAGAAGAACCTAATTCTGCGATGAAATATGCTGCAAGTACTACCCATGGTGTGAAACCTGCTAAACATCCCAAAAGATATGCAGACCAGTCAGTTTTCTTAGTATGGAAGTTTATTTTCTCCATCAAGTATCCGCACAGTATCATTGTTGCATTTAAAACGAATATCATGACCAGAGACCACAGATCCCAAACACCCACGAAGGTTGCTATTATCACCAGCATAATTGAACTGGTAATTGCATATTCATACCAACGGTAGGGATTCATACCCTTTTTAAGATTCTCTATATAGGGTTTGTATTTAACAAATCCAATTAATAAAAGGGCCAAACCCGAGATAAGTAGGAAGGATGAGAGTATCACACCAAGATGAGTTAATGTGAAAACAACTTGAGGATCGGGTTGTATTGAGAAGGAAGGTGGAACAAAACTAATAATTTTAAATTTAAGGTAGAACGTATAAATATCCTTGTTCCAAGTAAGAAGATATCCTAACACAACCATTAAAATTCCCTGGACAAAAAGAAAAATTCCCGCACCAATATTAAGTTTCTTTAGACTCGAAAATGTTATGGATGATTTAGTTATTAGCTCACGACGTAGATCATTATCCAAAAATATCAAACCCCCATATACATATATATGCATCTGAAAGTTATTAAAATTTTTTCATAGATTTAATGGTTTTACAGTGCAGAGTAGTCTAAAATCTAAAATTTTCTCCCATTTGCCATCCTAATTATATGAAAATACGTGAAAGTTATCAGTTCCCATTTGACTCAAATTAAGGTTTTCCACATGTTTAGGTTGTGAAATTTATGGGCCTGATAACAAAATAAAAACCAGTAGATATGTGTTAAACTAATTATAATTCATTAAAGATTTGATTGTAAATTTATTGAAGGTTTGGAATTTTTAAAGTCTTTCTTTATATTGTATTTCTTTAAAACTGATTTTGAATTCTGTTCCATTGGTTCCATTTACTTTTAAATTTCCTTCCAGTTGGTTCACAAGATTTTTCACTAGTTCCAGACCTAGACTATCAACATCAGCTATGTTAAAGTCTTTTGATAATCCTATTCCATTATCAGCAACTGTGAGTTCTATATTTTCATGTGATGAACTTAGTTTAATGGTTATAGTTCCATTTAAATTTGGAAAGGCATATTTAACGCTGTTGGTTATCAGTTCATTGATGATTAATCCCAGTGGCATGGTTGTGTCAATATTTAAGTTGATATCTTCGATGATCAGGTTGGTTTTGATCATACTTTTTCCGTAACTATAGAGTATGTCGTACACTAATTTCTCTATAAATTCCCTGAAATTGATTTCACTTAGGGAGGGAGATCCATAGAGTTTTTCATGAACTGTTGCCATGGTTTTTACTCGACCCATGCTCTCTTTTAAGACGTTATCTGCACATTGGTTATCGTTAATTTCTTGCAGATTAAGTAAACTAGCAATTATTTGGAGATTATTTTTGACTCTGTGATGAATCTCACGAAGAAGAACTTCTTTTTCTTCTAAAGACTTTTTTATCTTGATTTCTATTTTTTTACGTTCTGTGATGTCACGGGCAACATGAACCACTCCAATGAGTTTTCCGTTATTGTCATGCAGTGGTGAAACACTGACAATGAAATCACCACCTAGATTGTCCTCATGGATCTCTGATGTATGTTCTTGACCATCTAAAAGCAGTTTACTAAATGGACAGAATGTAGGTGTTGAATTTATACCATGCACAACCTCATGACAGGTGAGTCCAACCATTTCTTCGGGTGTTATATTAAATTTGTCTGCCATGGCTTTGTTGGCTTGACGAACCGTAAAATTAGTGTCTAATATGACAATCAAATCAGGCACAGCATTAAATGTGTCCTCCCATTCTTCCTTTGCACGAATAATTTCATTTTCAGCCTTTTTATCCTGGGTTATGTCTCGTATTATGCCCCTGTAACTTGTAATAACTCCGTTTTTCCTAATGGTTGTTAGAGAACAGTGGGTGATCATTTTTTCATGATTCTTCTTTTTAACAACAACCTCGTATTCAGCACTTCCTTGCTTATTAACTAGTTTTAGTATCCTAATTCTATCAGCAGGATTATCATACACATCCTTCAGGAGATCCAGATCCAAAATTTCTTCTTTAGACTCGTATCCAAACATTTCAATGCCCTTTTTGTTCATATCAAGGATTTTTCCATCGGGAGATGTTATAAACAGACCATCAAATGATTCTTCATAGATTTCTCTGTATTTTTTTTCACTTTCTCCCAGTGCGTTCATAAACTTTTTGTATTCCATGATGTCCCTTGCAGCTGCGAATACTCCCATTATCTTTCCAGTTTTATCTTTGTAGACAGATGCGTTGTATAAAACCGGGGTTTTTGTCCCGTTTTTGTGTTGGATTTCAAGGGGATAGTCCTTCACAAATCCTTCTTTAAAGACCTTTTTATATCCTTCATCTGCTTTTTCTGGTTCTGTGAAGTAGTATGAAAAGTTTGATCCGATAATTTTTTCCTTTGAATAGCCTGTTACCTTTTCTGTTGCGCTGTTGGCATCTGTTACTTTTCCATCTGGACCTATGGTCACCAGGGGATCCAAGCTGGCCTCAATTAAACTTCTGTTGTAAAGATTCGCCTGTTCAAGTTCCTTTTCGGATTTTTTAAGATTTGTTATGTCGGTTTGTAATACAATACTCGGACTATTTCTCCCGATATCCTCATACAATGGTGAATGTTTTGCTATGGTCCAGAGTGTTGATCCATTTTTTTATTGAATTTGTATTGCATTTCAAATGTTTCGCCATTTTGGATTTTTTTCTTAGACTCTTCCAGCAGAGTTGTCTGATCGTTGTCAACGAATTCTTGAATGTTGTGGCCAATTAATTCTTCTTTTTTGTATCCCGTTATGTCCTCAAAAATTTTGTTCACATAAATAAAGCCACCTTCAGGAGCAAGGATTATCAATCCTTCAGGTATAGTATTTAAAGTGTCAGTGTACTGTTTTTCATCACATTTCAATATTTTTTCAATATTGTTTCGATGCACAGTAACGTCTAGGGCATATTTAAGTTCACTGGATTTATGGGCTTGGATTATGTATCTGTAATGGTTGATCTGATTGATTAATCCAATTTCAGAATCTTCAAAATGAGTATTTAAATAAATAATGGGTATATTTGATTCGTAAATCTTAGAAAATGTGTTAATAGTTTCTATTTCTTCTTTTCGGGTTATGTCCATCAAAATAATGTCTGGCATTATTTCCAAAGCTTTCTCTACAGCTTCTCTGGCACTTGATGTAACGTATGGAACTCTATAACCGAAGGATTCTAGTTTTTTCTTGATATTCGTGGTTTTTGAGTTTTTGTCCACCAACAATACAATGTTTACATCAACCAACTTGAACACCCCATTAAATTTTTGTATGAACTCCTATATTTTATTATTGTGATTCATTTTTTTGATTTTTCTTGGTTACCCTTCGTATTCAACCATCCGGATTGGAAGGGTTTAGATACCTATTTAGAATTATATTAAAGGAAATCTTAGTTTTTTGTTACTGAGATAGGTTTTGATTAAATAAAAGATCATTGAATGATTTTATTGGTCTTTTTAAGGGAGGAAAAAACTTATATGTAATGAATGATTAGTCAGTCATAATGGATGATTAGTCTGTCAATAAATAATTTGGAAGATGAAGTGAGGTTAATTATGAAAATCGCGAAGAATGTATATGCTTTAGAATCAACAAAAGGTAGTTATTCATATTTAATAATTGATAAAGAACCAATATTGGTAGATACAGGATATCCTGGAAAATTTGAGGATATTTTAAAAGAAATCAATTCTTTAAATTTGGACCCAAAGAGTATAAAACATATATTTTTGACTCACCACGATGTTGATCACGTTGGAAATGCTGCTTTGCTCCAGAAGGAAACAAGTGCCACATTATGGGCTTCAAAACATGATATACCATATATATTAGGAGATAGGGGCAGGCCGGGTATTAAAAAGTTAATATCATTTATCATGAGACCTAAAAAACCTGAGAAAATACAAGCCTACCCGGATACTATCCTTGAGGATATACAGATCATATCAACTCCGGGTCATACACCGGGTCATGTTTCGTTGCTCTACAAGGATATTTTATTTGTAGGGGATCTTGTTGGCAACACCAATGGAAAACTAAAGAAACCTCCAAAATTCGGGAATTCCAACAACAAATCAATTGATGAATCCATAATTAAAATGAATGAATATGATTTTAAATGGATCTGCCCAGCCCACGGTGAACCTTTAGAACTAAAAGATGAATGGGAACAGTTGGTAAAGAATATAGGGAGAAATTAAATGTTTCATCAAATTAAACAATTGGAATTGATATAATGATCGATATCAATTTAGTTTTACTTCCATTATTCGGGTTTTTAATAGGCATTCTTGTTTCCATGTTCGGTGGAGGTGGGGGTGGATTATATGTTCCGGTTTTAATATTGATTTTTGGAGTCACACCACAAGTTGCAGTCGCTACTTCACTTGCGTCTGTCTTGCCAACCTCAGTGGTAAGCTCTATAAGCCATTTTAAAGAAGGAAATGTAGATATCCATACTGGATTAATTCTGGGAATAGGTGGAATAGTAGGTACATTAATAGGGGCAATGATAGCCAATCTAATCCCTCCAGTACTTTTACAAAAAATCCTGGGAATATTTACACTTATCATGTTAGTTCCAATGTTTAGAAGTTTGCTACAAAGACAACAAAAAATGAAGGAACAAAACGGAGAAAAACAAGAAAAAAGTACACTTACAGGCCCTAAAAGAGCGATTGCTTCTTTATTTGGAGTTGCATCAGGATTGTTGGCAGGTGTTTTTGGAA
The DNA here is from genome assembly GCA_024167805.1 of Methanobacterium sp. ERen5. Taxonomy (GTDB): domain Archaea; phylum Methanobacteriota; class Methanobacteria; order Methanobacteriales; family Methanobacteriaceae; genus Methanobacterium_B. The sequence continues at coordinate 2,508,570 of CP099988.1, forward strand.
TAAGTGGAACACCTCCAATCATTGCGGGACTTTACAGTTTAGACTTACCAGCACTCATGGTTGTAGGCACATCTGTCTTTGTGCTTATCTTCAATTCACTTGCAGGAATAGGGGTTTTTATTTATTAGGCAGGTTAGATCTTACTTTAATCATACTTTTAGGTGGTGGTGCTGCTGTCGGTGCATTTATGGGACCATTACTGCTTAAAAAAATTAATCCCAATACTTTTGAGAAAATCTATGGGCCTATAATCATGGGAACAATGATTATTTTCGCATTGGGATTGATATTTGCCTGAAAAAAATTTTATAGACCAAGCTAATTTTTGAATCTAAAAAAAGAAAATATTGTAAAGTTTAAAGTTCTAATCAGATACAAATGATCAGTAAGTGAAATAAACCAATTTAATGTGGTCAGAAAGATGGATGCAAATGATAAAAAAACAGAATCCTCGACGCAGCATTGAAGTTATTCAATGATAAAGGGATAGATAACACTTCTACTTCCCTAATTTCTAAGGAAGCCGGTGTTGCAACGGGAACTCTCTACATATATTTTGAAACCAAGGTAGAACTCATCACTGAATTAAGTAAATCCATACAGGAAGAAAGTTTGGAAAGTTTTAGGGATCTTATTGGATCTTCAGCGGGTCACAATTCATTAAAAAAATTTTGGCTCGATAGGGTGGAGTGGGGAGTAAATAATCCTGATAAACATAAATTCTTGTTACAATTTAAATCATCACCTTACAATAAAAATATCGAACTAAAAATTCCTGATCACGAAGAAAAACTTATAAATTTTATAAAAAATGGAATTGAAACTAAAGTATTGAAGGATCTCTCTCCAAAATATGTTTCAAAGTTTTTTTCAAACCATGTTACATTTACAGTTGAGTACATCATCCAGACCAATACTCAAGAAAGGGAAATATTATTTGAAACATTGTATGATGGAATAAAACATGAATAAACACTTAAAATTTGGCTAAAAATCTAAAATCAGATTTCATTAAAATTTTGTATTGATCAGATTATCTAAATTTAAAAAAAATAGAGAATTTACCAAGATTTTCTTGTTATAGATTGATTAAAAACAAGAAGTAGATAATCAAAGCTACGACAACAATCACTATATTTGCTATTAAACACCCCAATGATTATATAATATCAGTAGAACATTTCAATGTTTTGTAAAAAACCTACATATAATGGGGCATTTAAGCTAATCTAGCAGGATCATAATGATCTAACTATTTCTGTGTTCATGGTTAGATCCTTGATATGGAATATTAATTAGAAAAAAATATCCACAATAAAACATAAATTATCATTGATTACTGATTTGAATAGAGGTGAAAATAATGGTTGAAATTAAGTATAAGCCGGTTATAATTGGTTTAGTAATTGCCATTATTATAGGTGTGATCCTTGGAATTTTAACTTCCTGGGGAGATTTATTAGGTTATTTAATAGGATCAGCGGTTGTTGCGTACCTAGTGGGTGGAAACTATAAAAATGGAGTGATACATGGAATACTTGTGGGTTTTGTTGCAGCAGTGGTTGTTTTAGTAGTTGGTTTATTAGGTTTGAGTGTTGCCTATACCACTAACCTATTTTTAGCCGGATGGATAGCATTAGCATCTGTGATAATCCTTGCCATAATTATTGGAGCAATTATGGGTGCAATTGGTGGAATAATAGGAATATTGATAAAAAATAGAAATAACTGATAATGGGCTGAGAAATAAACAAACTACTGATCCACAACCCTAATTTGGCACATTATCAAAACTGGGAAATTAACTTTTTTCCCATCAAATTCTTTGCTAATAATCTTTTCAGCTTTTTTACGCAAATTATTATCAGATTCCATCAGTTCCCACCCAACTAAATAACACAAATTTGATAATTCTAAATTGATAATAATTGTCTGTAAAACATCATTGATATTTATTTGCTTTTATTTTTTAAAAAAAGAAAAATAGGGATGATTATCTGTTACACCCCTTTTAATCTTATTAACAATAATTTAACCACGAATATATCCGTAGAATCATTTGGACATAAATTAAACCAAGTAATGTTGTGGAATATTGAACAAAACGGTTTTATGGGCATATTAAGCGCTATTACAATCTTTAAATAAAAAAAGTGGGTTCATTTAGGAATTAAATAGAAAAACTAGAAATCCCCACTTCCCCCTCCCTGGAGCCTCCTCCAGCCCCACCAGCTCCTCCTCCACTTAATCATCCAGATCCGCCTGATCCATTGTCACCACTTAGATAAACTTGCATTGCTCCATATGCTCCCATGTAGGATATTAGGGTTGTTCTAAATTTGTTAATTTCAATTGAATTTTGGAAGGGGTAGAGTGGAATATTCAAAGGATCCTCCTCTGGAAATGAGAACCAAATATTTGGCTAGGCTTACAAAAATGTGATTAGGACAAATTATTGTGGGTTTAATTAAATTTTAGGTTTGAGATTTTTATAATGGAAATAAACAGGGTATAGTCAGATTTAAATATGATGATAATAAATCTTTTCTTAAATAAAAGCTGTTTAATAAATTTTTGGACAAAATAAAAATCTTTCAAGGGGGCGGGGAGTATATCAATAAAAATGGAATTTTTAAATGATGTTAAAGGGTTAAAAACCTATAAAATCGTGTTATTTGCACTGGTTTTACTTGGTATGGTACTTATTTTTTCGACTGGTATGGGTGATGTTTCAGCAATTTCAGTTAACGACACATATAAACCAACCATCAGTACAGTTGACCCAGTAAACAATGCTGTGGGTGTATCCACATCTAAAACTGTGAAACTAACCTTCAGGGAATTAGTTAAAAAGGGAACTATGTGGATAGAATTTAAAAACAGCAAAGGACAGGCTGTACAGTTTACATCAAACCTGACAGGTAAAATACTCTATATCAAACCAAAATCTCAGCTGGCGCATCAAACCAGTTACAGCGTAATTCTCCATTCTGGCAGTGTTAAAGACCTGGCTGGAAATGGGATTGCAATGTACTCAACTAAATTCACCACCATAAAAGCAATTAAAACCTATTCAGGTAATGGAGTAACATTTAACTATCCTGCAACATGGTATTTAGATTCAGACACCGACGCTGGAGATAAATTTGTCTACGGTACTAAATATTTTAGTTCTATTTCACCACAATTTCAACTTCAAATAGAAGCGAACCCTAATGGAATGAATGACCAGTATGCAATGGAATCTATATATGATGCAGTATATCCGAGTGGTTTTAAGGTCATTTCTCGACAGATATACACTTTAAATGGTAACAAGGTTTACGGATTAATTTACACCATTAACGCTAAGTACTATCCTGTAACCATGGAAACCAAGGAAATTAACATAATAAAAAATCATAAAACATACACAATGGATTTTACAGCACCACTAAAAACCTTTGCAAACGAAAAAACAGACTTCAACATCATTGCACAGAGCTTCAAGATCCTATAAATTAATTAAACAATTTCCTTTCTCTTTTTTGTAATATCCCTAATTTATAGTTAAATATGCATATCCTCAAATTATTTACATGATATTCAGATGGTAGCATTGTTAAACATTTAAATTTTTATTCTAAGCCGTTAAACTTATCTAATTTAAAGATAATATGGAAGAATTTCTTCTCAACTAATTTTTTTATATCTCCAACCTATCCATAGATACATTTATATACTATAACTTTTAAATGGAAAGTTCGGATTCATTAATCTATTCAATCCAGTGAAATCCCGAGAATTTCTGAAAAAAACTGTAAAAAAATCATTGAAGTTGTATAAGAGGGACCTAAAAGAAAAGTAGCGTGATTTAAAATAGAATGGAAAAAATCAAACCAGAGTCAACTATGTATAACTAAAAATTCAAAGCATGGAAGTTTTTTTTAAATATTAAAGCTTTAAAATTTTGGATGCCAGGCTTATCAAAGTAATGTTTTGAATTGTGACAAAAAATTAAAATTTTCGAGAGAAAATGGGCAGTCAATAAAGATTTTGCCCGGTATGGATTTAAAAATGATATTTAAATGAGGATTTAGTATTTGATGTGAGGTGACACAACATGAATGTACGCCCTATTATTGGGATATTGATCATATGTTTAATGTTACAGTACAGTATGGGTGGTTTGTGTGCAAACGTAGTATTATTAAACGATTCACAGAGTGTGAATAACAGTGGCACTGTTTCAGAGAATACTACACCAAACAAGTTAAATGCAACAGCCGCAATTACAACTTCAAATTATAATAAATATCCCTTGAATTGTCCCAAGTGGGATGATTATAAAGATAAATATGTTTCACTCATAACAAGTTTCAGACAGTACTTGAGCGATCTTAAGGAGTATGTAACCAACTATCAACAAATAGATGATTGCAACGTTGCACTGAGCAAGGCTAACTATGAAAATAATACTGGTTACTACAGTGGAAGTCCAGTGGGTGGTGATATAGATTACAGGTATATGCCAACTAGTGAACTGAACGAAGCTTACCTTTCAGCATCCCTTGCAAAATCAAGGATAACCATAGCAAACTCTTTAAGCACGAATATACTATCCACCTATACTATAATAACAATTGTTTTAGGAATAGCATCTGCCATTCTTAGTATAGTCTCGACTATAATTGGTGCAGTCACAGCTGCAACTGGAGGGGGTACATCACCATTTTTAGTTGTTTGTATAACTCTTACAGGACTAGTGGTGGCCGCTACCATAGGTGTTGGTACATGCACAGGACTCATGACCACTGCCAGTTCAGGTATAAATGAACAGTCTTCAAAAATTGAAAGTCGTCTTATTTCGATGAATGCAGAGTTAATTTACAGAGCTACTTTGCCTGTAAAATGTAATTCAAATTTAACTAATGCAACTGTAGCTGTTTTTAACCAAACAAACATGACTAACAACTCTTCAGAAATTAATAAAACACTAAACAACACCACCAATCTCGGCACAAATGCTGACATGAGTATCAATTTGCAAAATTTAACAGATTCAAATGGAACAAAGCAGAACACCACAAATTCTACCAATACCAACGCTACAAATGGAACAGAATCAAAAAATATCATTGGAGTTAATGATGTTTCACCTTCAACTGCACCAATACCTGGAAATGTAACTAGCGCACGTTCAGGAACCTATCTGGATGAGATATACAACGTTGATTTGTCAGGCTTCCCACAGGAACCTTCAAAACCACACCCAAAATGGTGGCAATTCTGGAAGTGGATCGAGTATGGAGTTCAATACGCAAGATGGATCGCTAATGTCGCAGTATGGGGAATGAACCATACAGAAATATTCAAGACAATTTTGTCCATGTCCAATAGAATTATAGCAGATTCAAAGTGTTAAACAAAATAATCCAATAACCAACACATTTTTCCTTTTTTTAAAGCTTAATCTGTGCTAAAATTCTCTTTTTTTAAGATTCACTTGCAGGAATTTTTAAGTATGGATTTATTTGAAAAGAAATTAAAAAGTTAAAATAAGTCTAATCTATACTGATTCCCACATGTTGGATGTGAACCCTAGAAGAATTCTTCGAAGGGTGTTGAGTACTTAAGTACACCATTCACCCGGCTTAGAGCATCAGGTACCAGTTCGTACGCCATAAAAACATCTTCAGGTACTTCAAATGGATGTTTTATTCCGTTTTGTTCAGCAGATTTGAAGCCAAATCTGGGATAATATTCTGGATGTCCCACAAGTATAATGATGGAATGGCCCTGATTTCTACATTCAATAATCCCATTTTCAACTAGTTTAGTTCCAATACCCTGTTTTTGATATTCTGGTAAAACTGCTATTGGTGCGAGTATGAGTGCTGGGAAGGATTCTTCATCATTTTCAATGGTTAATGGGCTGAAAAGTATATGGCCAACCACTTTATCTTCATGAACAGCCACCAATGAAATTGTATCCATGGAACTTCTAATCTTCTCAACTAGGCTGGCTTCAACATCGGTTGGAAATGCTTTGAGATTTATTTTCCTCACTGCTTCTTGATCCTCATTTTTTTCATTACGTATAATCATTACTAACAAACCTCAAGTGTTTATTGGTAATTTATATCTCAGATCATTTATATACTGGGTCGTGAGGGTTAAAAAATAAAATTTTGAATCCGCATCCAAATTCTTCAATTAAATTTTTCAACCTCTATGGATCCACATTTTTTTATCTGTGATCATCCTGTGAAGGATGGGTATTGGTGTATTATCATTTAATGTTAATCAACTTGTTTTAGATTTTTTAGGGTACTTTAACTATATTTAATAGTTTTAAAGTTGAACATTACCCCGTATTTGAAGTCGTAGGAAATGACAAATGTTTTCCAGCCAATGGTTTCTCTTCAAAGTGGTAAATCCTTCAAAATTAAGTCCTACACAACTAATCCTTTCATTCATTGGTACAAATATTGAAGGAAGGTTGTTTATTGGTTCCCATTCCTATCATTTTCCATTTAGACCTTCAAGAAGCTGCTTATTTTAGAATCTATTGAATTTAAAGAAAAAAGAAGAAAGATGTGAAAATTATAATGCGTCCCAATATATTGTTTTATCCTTTTTTAAGCTGAGCTCTAAGGACGTTCCAGTAGTACCATGTCACGGAGTGGTTGGTGTAAACAATGTCTACATATGGTTTTCCTTCCATTGGTGGGCTTAAAATCCTTATTTTATTATGGGTTATTTTCTTTAGATCCATCCAATCGCTGCCACCGTTTCTGTAGTATTTTTTGGTTTTTTTGTTGTAGTTGTAGTCGTAGGTATGGATGTAGAAGTGGTTAAGAGCATATTTGTACACTTTGTAAGTGGCAGCATCTCCACTTTGACCTCCACCTGGATACTTGACCATAAATTTATCTGTTACTTGTTTATCTGATACATGGGCGGCAGATACGGCAGGTGCGGCTTGAAGTCCAACAACTACCATTGCAAAAAACAATGTTAATAAAACTACTTTCGTTTTTATTTATATCCCTCCACAATATTACTTTAATTACCCTATGGGTATTTTTTTGTTCTACAATTAGCAGAAAAATCGTGGTTGATTCTAGAAATCATTGCAGGTGGTTGAATAAAATATAATGTCAAGTGTTTTCTGTGTATAATGATCTATGAAGTTTATATAACTGCTAACTGTTTCAATTAACATTTAATATATATAAACTCACCAGTATATAAAATTTTATGAAGTGTACAGAATCTAATCAAAACAAACTAAAATTCTTATGAAACCATGATAAAACATATTAAATCTTGAAACCATATTTAATCTTGAGTTTGGGATAATTGGGTGGATATTATATTATTTGGTGTTTAAATTTTGGATGTTTTAAAATGTTGGAACCGGAACAGATTAAAGAATTCTTTAAAAATGATAAACTTGCAGCTTACCTTGGAATTGAACTTTTAGAGGTAGGTGAGGGATTTGCAGTATCAAAAATGAAGATCGAAGAAGAACACTTAAACGGTATCAATACTGTGCATGGTGGGGCCATATTCACACTGGCAGACTTTACATTTGCAGTTGCATCCAACAGTCATGGTGTAGTTACGGTGGCCATAAATGTGAATATATCCTTCATGAAAGCAGCATTTAAAGGTGGAACACTCACTGCGACAGCCCAAGAAGTGACAATAAATCCCAAACTCGGTACCTACACAGTCAATGTCACAGATGACAATGGGGATTTAATAGCCATATTCCAGGGAATGGCATACAGAAAACGGGATAAAATTAAAATATAAACAATGAATTTGAATAAACTCCAAAATTAAAGTATTAGCATTATTATTTTTTCCCCATATTCCTGCCTTAAAATCCCCTCCAGTACAATTATCATATCTGGACAACATATATTAACATAACTTTCTATAAAAAAACCATTGTTCTGAGGTGGATAATTTTGAACAACGATGAAATTATCATGTTTTTAAATGAAGATTTTGTGCGGGAACTCGAAGCTACGATGATCTACGTCTACAATTCATTTGTTATGGAGGAATGCGACCCAAGCCGTGTCACAGAAGCCATATCAGTAGATGAAATGAGGCACATGTGGTGGCTTTCAGATCTCATAACCAAAAGGGGTGGAAAACCCACAATGGAACATAAGGAACTAGATTTTGGGGGTAAAGATCTCAAAAGTCAGCTCGAGCATCAGATACAACTTGAAACCAATGGCATAGACAGGTACACAGAACAGATCAAAATAATCGATGATGAAGAGGTTTTAGGTGTTTTAAAACACATCTTAGACGAGGAAAAACGGCACAGAAAAGAGTTTAAAATCCGTCTCGAAGGACTGGATTGATTAAAGAACCTTTTCAAACAACTTTTTTTAAATTCATTTCCTCATAATTAATTTAGTTATCACTAAACATAATTAGTATAATTCATAGGATACAGTAGTGTCATGATGTGTGGATCATAATTGCATTGTTTGGAGAATGATGGGCATTTTATTCTTTGATAAATAAGCTAAAAATAATATTGAAGTTTTTGGATTATAATTGGAAATACGAAATATATATTATGAGATCTTGAAAATGAAATGTTAAGCCCAATAGTTGTAAAGAATTTTTGTATTAAAAGTAGTGTAATAAAGTCATAAATACTACAGAAAATTAATTTATTGGAATAGTGAAATAAAATGTAGTACCTTTTCCAAGTACGGATTCAGCCCAGATTTGCCCTCCGTGTTGATGTACAATTTTTTGAGCAATTGCAAGGCCAATACCTGTTCCTTCATACTCTTGATGTGTGTGTAGTCGCTTAAATATTATGAATATTCCTTCCAAGTGTTCAGGTGACATTCCAATTCCATTATCTTTGATGCTGAATAGATATTGAGTTTGTTCTCTGATTGCGGATATGTGAATTTTTGGAGTTTCTTGGCTTTTGTATTTAATAGCATTCGCGATCAAGTTTTGAAATAACTGGATCTTTAATTCTTCGTCACTGTTGATGGTTGGTAAAGGATCATGAGTGATAATTGCATTGTTTTCTTCTATTTGAAGTTTCAAGTTTGTTAAAGCATGTTCCAGTACGTGTTCAAAATCAACCGGAACAATTTCTCTTTTCTCATTGGTTATTTTAGAATATTTCAATAGATCATTTGTCATTGAATCTAATCTTTTAGCTCCTTCTACTGCAAATCCAATAAAGTCGCTTGCATCTTTATCTAACCTATCTTTATACCTCCTCTCTAATAACTGTAAAAAGCTTGTTATCATCCGTAAAGGTTCTCGAAGATCGTGAGAGGTTATATACGCAAACTGTTCCAATTCTTTATTGGATTGCTTCAATTCATCCATAGTATTTTCAAGATTTTCTTCAATTGTTTTACGTTCTGTTACATCAGTGTTTGTTCCAAACCAGCGCTGAACTTTACCATATTCATCTTTGATAGGTATAACACGAGTTAAAAACCATCTATAATTTCCATCCTTTCCTTTAAGAGGGAAAATATTATCATATTGTTGTCCTTCTAAGATTTTGGTTGACCATTCTTTTGTTACAGAATAAACATAATCAGGATGATGGAGTTTCTGCCAACCCCAACCTTGCATCTCCTCAAATGTAGTACCAGTATATTCATACCATTGTTTGTTATACCAGAATATCCATCCTTTTGCATCAGCCATCCACGCCAAATTAGGAATATTATCTGCAAGGTCCTTGAAACGCTCTTCACTCTCAGTATGATCTTTATTGATTTGTTTAAGCTCTTCAACTAATTCTACAATCTTTTTATCAGCATTTTTACGTTCTGTAATATCTGTATTTACACCAAGTACCCGTAATACATCTCCGTCATTGTTATAGATAGCTCCACCTTTTGCTGATAACCAGCGTATCTCACCTGATTTGTGGAATATGCGGAATTCTAAATCGAAGGGCTCATGATTTGCAATATTTTGATCTCTTTCGGCTTCAATTTTTTCGATATCATCAGGGTGAGTTAGCTGGCGCCAATCGTCATATGTTTTTATACTTCTAGGTTTTAAACCGTATAGTTTTTCTAATTCTGGCGTAAAAATGAGTTCATTTGTAACAGTATTCCAATCCCAAACACCAACATTACCTAATCTTTGGGCAAGACTTAATCGTTCCTCACTCACTTTTAGAGCATCTTCTGCTTTTTTACGGTCTGTAATATCTGTAAATACTGCAGAGAGCTTATTATCCTTTAAGGGAGTGGCATGAACATCAAACCAACGGTCAATACCTTCATTGTATTCTTCAAAATGCATGGATTTACCTTCACGCACCACTTCACCATAACGATCCAGCGATATTTGTTCTACAATAGGAAGAATTTCCTTTATATTTCTTCCAATTACTTCTTCTTTTTTAGTCCAGTTTGCTGTTCATAGGCGGGATTAACATCAAGGATAATAGTATCAACAGGATGTCCTTCAGCATCAAAAACAATTTCACTTATTTGTATAGCTTCATCTAATAAATCGAAAAGTCCATGATATGTTGCATCACTTTCTTGGATGATTTCTACAACTTTTTTATTGTCAGTTATATCTTGTATTTGAATAAGATAACCTGAATCAGTAACAGAAACTGTCCAATCAATGCAGATTAATTTTTGTTCGAGTGGATTGTAAATGTTTGATTCCTTAATTTTGATAAGATTTAATGATTCTTTAAATTTAATAATTTTTTGTTCATGTAATTCTTCTTTTTTAGAAGCAATTTTTGGATTGTCAAATATATTGGTACATAATACATCATCCAATGTAGGTATTCTAGTGATATTTAATGCAGAATAGTTAGCATTTGTTAATTGGCCATTTTTATCATATAAAAAGATTCCTATAGGTGATTGGTAAAATATTTCTTGAAAATTAGCATCCACTGGCCATGCGGCACGATTTCTATCAGTTTTATTTGGTTCATCCATAGTATAGTTCCATTATTACAAAATAATACCAAACAATTTATACTTTTGATAATATTGTATTTAAATTTTATTAATCGTTGAAAATTTCCTAAAAATACGTTAATGGGAATATAACACAGCCACATCAACTAAGTAAAAACATACATAACAAAAGAAAAGTACCCAAACAACAAACAATACCTCAGATAATTTTTATAAAAATCAAGATATTTAAACATCTGATCTAATTACATATTTCTAGAACTGAATATTGTGATTATATAATTCTATTTCTAAGATCAGAGTATGTGTTCAATTATAAAATTAATTTGATTAAAACGAATAAAATAGTAAGTTTAATAATTTTTATGTGGGACATATGTGACATCCATAAAATTCATTAATGAACAAAAAGAGTATGTTGATCTAATCAAAGATGCTGTTGAGATAGAAAAATAAGAAGATTACCCTTCGGAGTATTGATTTGTAAACATTACAAAGTATAGAACAATAGAATATTATGAAGAAAAATTAAGCGTAAAAAACATTTATAAATCTCATACAAAAATAAATCTCTTTCAAAAAATGTTTTTAGCTGCTTTAGGTCACTCTCCTAATGATGAGTTAGAATTCATAATTAATGAAGACAGATCATTTGTATGGAAGTGGGTAAATGTTGAAAGCATAATCTGAATAAAAACTTCATTATCCTTACAATTGCTATAAATTTTTTTTACTTTTATATTGTCTTACAAAATATCCCCCTCTCAACTTAATTCTACATTTCTAATCAAACATGGAAGTTTATAAACTAGTAGATCAGCTTAGATAATCCTAACTGGAAATAATATAAGTGTGAACTGAAATATCTGAACACATATCCTTTAAATTTTGTTTTAGATGGGGACTGTGGAGACCAGTACTGCGTGGACAATCCATTTCATATAACTGTATCCAACGGGGTAGCATGACTTTAATATTAAATTACTCGTACCATATTTTTTGAAATTATGTGTTAGTTGATAGTTGTACCTAATTTCATGAGACACAACCTTGTATGTACTTATTTTATTTGATGTGTAATCTTTGATAATAATCTGATCTCCATAATTTAAAAGATTAATATATCTTAAAATTGCTGAATAAGTTGTACGATGTCCTAAAAATGCACAATCACCGGGAGTTCCAAAATAGGCACTGTTTGAGTAATGATATACTGCATTGTAATGATTTGGAGAATCTTCATATATATTTGGACGGACCCCCAGTTTTTGGATGATTAATTTTGCTTTGAAAATCGATAAATTAGTGTATCCTGTTTTAAATTTAGTTTGGTATGTTGAAGTTAGCACGTTTCCTGATGAATCCTTTAGCGAGTACCGTTTTAATGAAAGAGTATATGAAGTGTATTTGTTGAATGGTGTATGGTCAATAAATATTTCATTATTTCGAATGGTGTAGGTTACTGGTATAACTGTTCCATCACCTTTTCTGAGCTGAATTAATTGTCTATTGGAATCTTTTATTATTCCGTTAAATTTGATCCTTATGAGTTTAGTAGTTGGAATATTAACTGAATGATTAGCTGGGTTTGTACTGGTTACTTTTAAAGGGGTTACTGATGTAACTTTAGTATTAGTAACAGAACTTACGTTCAAATTTTTCTGTTTAGATACTAATCCTGTATTTTCTATCTTCAATTGATGTTGATGGCTAATTATTCCCCCATCACTTGTTTCAGTAGTTAACTGGTTGGATTTTACGGCTGCGGCGGATACTGCTCCAGCAAAAACAAATGCAAAACTTAAAAGAAATATAGAAATTACTAACCTTTTTTTCAATTTATCTCCCCCATTGAAAGAAACTTGGTCTGTAATAATTTCTATTTTTTATTGTATATTTTTTTTGATTAGCTTAAATATTACTTTTAAAACAAAACAAAGAATTTTTATATCAAAAAATCCACAAAAACTTGAATTCAAATAAAAAAAAATGAGGGTTTCTACAAAGCCAATATTTATATTAATAATCATGTCATTTTACGTGTCATATTTTAGTTTTTCATGTCATTATGAAAATAATTTAAGTGTCATTTTACGTGTCATATTTTAATTGTTCATGTCATTTTAAACTGCTTTATAATTCGTACTTCTACCTTTTCCATAAACGGAAATTTGATTTAATGTAAGAAGTTTTTTCAAGTCTCGAGCAGGAGTCTTTTGTGAAACACTGAACGTTTTTTGATAAAGACTGTTAGTAAAAGTTTTATCCTCATTTACCATCATCCTTAAAGCTTCAACCTGTCTATCGTTGAGTCCTAATTCCTTCAAATCAGTTTTTCGATCATCTGGAATATCAGAAACTAAATCAAGTATTTTATCTCCAGGTCCATAAAATTTGACTACGAAAAAATTTCCTTTTTCAGAAAATTCAGGTTCTTTTAGACCATATTCTCCCATTAATCTTTTCATTTTTCTCACACCAGTACCAAAACTTTCCATGTCTTTGGTTTCATGGAATATTTTACATATAAGGTTGTTTCTGGCTACATGTAATTCACATTTGCACCATATGCATCACAGAATATTCTGAGTTTTTTCATATTCTGTCAACCTCCAGGGTCCATGTTTTTTATTAAGTAATTGGTTTCGTTTGTACTGATCTTTGTAACAGTAATATTTTTATCAATCTGATTCAAGTGCAAATCAAAATCAAAGTTAGTTTTTAATTCATTCGAAGCATTCCTGGTCATATTCTTGTTTGTGGGAATAGTTTGTGCAGCTAATGGTTGGAATGATTTATTGCATTTATTTTAGTAAATGCCATACTTAAACATAGAATTGTGAGTAATAAAAAAACTAATGCTAAAAACACAGCTTTATCCGGATTAATCCCTGTTTTAACTCGTCTATTGTTTTTAAGACAATAAACTTGTCTTTTTATTGGATACATCAGAGGAACTCATGGGTAGTTATCGAATCCAATAAAATATGAGAAACTAGTACAATTATAAATGCAAAAAAAACTTGGAAGGGATTTGAACCTTGATAATTTTGCTATGTGTTCTTGTAAAATAAATTGAATAACAAATTGTTATCAAATAACAAAGTGTTATATTTTTAGATTGTATCTAATGTTTTAACGGGTTCTTCTTAGATCTTTCACATGATATGGTGTTTTCTTTTTCATTTGTCAGATCGTATCACAGTTAAGTTTGCAGCAAAGACTGTTGTTAAGAACTGTAAAAATGGTGATATGACTATCATTAAAATTATCCAACCAATAAAACTTGCCACAGGATCGTAAAGTATCATGGGAAGACCAAAATGAGCCACCTTCGCAGTTGGACCCCAAAGCATTGGAATTAATCTGCCCCACGCTAATATCATCATTACAAATGTAAATCCCGAAGTGATTAGAGCGTATTTAAATATTTTATTTAAAAGAATTTTAACACTTAAATCTGGACTGTACAGTCTTTTTGCAACATACCATCCCACAGGAAATCCTAATATTATAGAAAAGATGGGCACACACATTCCTAAAGGCCCTAAACATATTAGATCAATTATTAAGTAAATAATGAAAGCTTTTTTAAAATTCAAATTCCATAACCAGTCCATTTTTATTTCACCTATCACACCGTGTATGGATTGAATTGTGTAAATAAATTAATATAGTTTTCTATGTATTAATCCCTATTTTTTATTATCAGGATGATTGGCCTTGATAAAGTTGATTATTTCCCCACGAACATCGTCTGGCAGACCTCTAAATGGTCTGGGTTTCATGGTTCCAAAGAAGAGATCCTCGAAGACGAGTCCATCAAATTCCACAGCATGATCGTACCTTGGAATGAGGTGCCAGTGAACATGTGGATCCGGTGTTTGTTTAAGGTAGGATGCATTCATTAAGGAGCCCCAGTTAAACATGGTAACATCAAAACATTTTTTAAGGGTTTCTTCCATTTCCCTGACCAGCTCACCAAATTCAAGCCATTCATCCCTTGTGAGTCCTGAAAGATCAGATTCGTCTCTGTTTAGGGCTACCACACAGGTTCCAATGTTACTCTGCTGTGGAGCTAGAAAAATTATCCAGTGTGCAGTTTCCATTATGAAATCGCCAAAATCGTACTTCTCAAGTTTTTTACAGTATGAACAATCCAAAACACCCATTCCCCCATAAAATACATCGTGTAAATTCATAACTTCATTACTTTTTTTGTACATACTACCATAAATAATTCAAACCAAACTTTTAACAGAGCCACCAGAAAGAGGGTACATGAATTAGAATAATTATTTTTTTTAAGCTTTTAATTGATAGCTACATACTGAGAAACTTCATAACCTTCCATTTTTTTAGGATACTAGATGTAAATGGAGTTTTATGTTGATTTTCAAAATATTAGAATAGTGTTTAAAAAATAAAATTATTATGTCCTGTTTTGTGTGTGGTTAATATTGTTTCAAGCGGTTTGTTGCACATTTCATAGTGTTGTTTATTAGGTTATTAGTCATTTGACCAAAAATTGGATGTAAAGCAAAGATCGCATGCCATGATTTTTTAATTTTGTTTCATAAATAACATACAGCTAGATATGCACAAAGAAAACCAATTGCAACTACTGCAGCAATGGCACCAACACTCAATAATGTTAAACCAATAGCAGAAGCCACAGATGCATACGCTGTTACTGCAGAAAAAATAGTTGTTCCCCATATACTGGCCATCTCACTCATAGACACGAGTCCTCCCAATCCTGACACAACTGACCCAAAAGCCGTGGCTAATACAATACCGCCACCGATTAATAGTGTTGTTCCCAGTACTCCTACGGATATGGCTGTGTATTTTAGTCCTTTTTTTGTGGAGGATTCTCCGTTGATTATGGTATCGTTTGTAGTATTATCTCTCATCACGTCGTTAGTCACCATTGTATTGGTTTGTAATGTTTTATTGAGGTTGTTGTGGATTGTTTGTAAGGCTAGGAGATTGTCTGTGTATCTTTGGCTTGCGACTTGTACCATCTTTGGATTGTTTGTATTTGTTATCTCACTTAGAGCATTTAGACAATTTTTGGTGTATTTCTGTTTTTTTGTGATAATAGCTTTAATTTTGTTAATGGTTTTTGTTGCATATGTAACCAACTCAATTTTTGAAAACAACACATCCCAAGAAGGCGGAGCAGTCCATAATCAAGGAGAACTTCATTTAGATACTAGTACTTTCAGAAATAACTCTGCACAAGTTGGAGGAGCCATATTAAATGTGGGGAAAAGAGACATAAAAAACTGTATATTTGATACTCTATTAACAGCAATGGCGAGGTTAGAATCAATAATTGCAATTCAACATCTGCAGGAATTCACACACTTCCAATAGTATTACCACAAAACTTTATACCCATGTGGTCTAGCTATGGTTAACAAATTTAACCAATTCAACTCTTTGAAAATAACTACATCCCACGCAAGTAAATCAATCTGTATCCAAAAAGTATTGAAATAAAAACATGGGTTTGACTGTATACATATCTGTCAAGGGAAGTAAGAATAATAAAGAGGAAAATAAACTTAGACCAAAATATATATCGATTAAATATAATAATTTGGGAAATAAATAAAGTGAACCCATTCATACTAATCCAACCCTGCATCTGTTGACATCATTCTTTTTAGATAGACTTAGTCACCTTACATTTTTATTAATTTTGATTTCATTTTAAATTAGATTACAGTCTTATGGGATTAATGAGAAAATATACTGTTTTTATGGAGTTACGAACAATTTTATCCTTTTTAATTATATCGGATTTACAAAATTTGTTTTATCCAACTTGAACTGCACAGTTCATAATTCTCCACAACTTGAAAACCCATATCTAAGGGAAGGGGCCATCTTAATCACTAATATAAATATTATTTCCGCCAAATAATTCAATGTATCAAAATTTGGTTTAAAATCTTTGAACATTTGCATATAATTTTTACTATATGATGAAAAAAGGGGTAATTTTTTGTGATGATCAATTTTAAACTACCATCTATATCCATACTCTTAGTACTGTTATTTTTTTTAGTCTGCTTTCATTCGGTATTTTATTCCAAATATTGAGTTTAATACTCTTTGGGGCCATGATAGCCTATATTGTAAGGCCTTTAGCAGGTAAGTTACATCCATTTGTAAGGTTTGAAACACTGGCCATTTTTCTGGCCATGATAATACTAGCCGTACCCATAGTACTGGTTGCCTACTTCACAGTTCACCAGCTCTTCATGATTGCAGTTGATTTTACAGGTGCGTTACCTGCTCCAAATACTAATACAACTGTGGTTAATCAAACTATGGTGAACAGTGATGTTCAAAATGCAGGGCCAATAAACAGTGTTGCAGCCAACTTCTTGAATGAAATTGGTAACCTTGTTGCCCAGTCAGTTGTATGGTTGGTTGGTCAGATAATTTCCTTTGTAGCATCACTTCCAGCACTCTTCACTGACGTTATTGTGCTTCTCTTTTCAGTGTTCTACTTTGCCAAGGAAGGAGATAAATTCGTTGGATTCATAGAGGATCTGTTACCAAAAACACCCACCTTCTCAGAGATATACAGCGAGGTGGATGCCATCTTGAAATCCATCATGATAACCAACATCCTCTGTGCCTTGATACTTGGTTTATTATCCGTGGTGCTTTACTACATATTGGGATATCCTTACATTCTTCTACTGGGAATTTTAACAGCATTTTCAGAATTTGTGCCTGTGGTTGGGCCGTGGATAGTGTACGGAGTCCTTGGAGTTGTGGACATCCTAACAGGCAATCCAGTTAGGGGTGTTATCGTGATCGTTGTAGGTTGGCTCATTGATACGGTTGTTGACCTGTACATAAGACCCAAACTTGCAGGTGAATTTACGAATGTGCATCCCCTAATATTCTTGGTGGGATTTTTATTCGGAGCATTAACATTGGGACTTCCGGGACTATTTATAGGCCCTTTAATTGTGGGAGTAACCTACGTACTATTTGAGAAGTACAGGGAAGAGAGGTTAAAAACCAACCCATAAAATTGGGTAATAAAAAATCTAAACTTAAATTAAAAGCTAAAATAAACTTTCGATGAATATATTTATGATCCCTTTAAATTTGATGATAAATTTTGTAATGATAATAAAAATTTTGAGGAGAATTTGAAACTATGAGCTTTCTTAATCCAGAGGAGAAAGATGTTAACCACTTTGAAAGAAGAATCCTAATTATTATGCGGGTTTTCCTATTAGCTGCAGGTATTTATATCACAATTTTTGGCGGTATTAATGGCAGTGAAAGAATTTTTGGTGTTCTAATACTGTTTGCACTTTTAATCATCAATGCACCAGCATTTTTCACACGACACAAAATACGGGCCATACCCATTGAAATTGAACTTTTAATCCTGTTTATGGTGCTATTTGAACTTGTATGTGGAGATGCACTGGGGCTGTACGTTAAACTACCCCACTACGACAACTTCATGCACTTCATGCTACCATTATACGTTGCATTGATTGGTATGATGGCAGTTTACACCATGTACTACTACGGCAGACTCAAGGCATCCTACTGGGAAATGGCAATACTCATCGTAATTATAACCATAGGATTTGGAGCCATGCTTGAGATGGGAGAGTACACCTACGACAAGTATTTGGCTAACGGTCCTGTGGGAGAGATAACAGGCAACACCCAAATGCAGGGTTCACCCACCCAGAACGCCATTGATGACACCATGAACGACTTATTCACAGACACACTGGGAGGGATTGTAGGAGCTGTACTCGGAGTGTTCTTCATAAGAAGAGCTGAAAAATCAGGAGGCCACTGGAAGGTGGCAGATGAAATAGAAAGAATGGGAGAAACGTAAAAAAAAACTCAAAGCAAAATATTATTTTTTCCCTTCAATTCTTTTTTAGGATGAAACGAACTTCTTTTTTCTTTTTAGGTACATGCCTCTTTAATTTTGATGTAGGACTCTGATGCTGCGTTGTTTAAACTTTCCTGTATAGATGATCTTTCACCTGTTTTTATCCAGTTCATCCAGTTGTCTGTGCTGTTGTTGTAGAGTTCATCCATGGACTGGTTTTCGCTCATGTTAATATGTGGTGTGAAGCAGAGAGCTTCTAATTCAAACTTGATATGCAGATAGCCAGTGTGACCCCCTCCGGTATGAGGTGGACACAGACCATCAGAGATGTAGTGTGATGCAACACCAAAACAGTAGCTAGCATTACCATAATCCTGGTTTAAATAGTAGTTTCTGCCCTGGTTTAACCAGTAATCTGCTTTAACTTGACTCTGTGGATAGTGGTGATCTTGAAAGTCTAAAAATCTGAGATCTGGATCTCCCGCACCTTCCATCATCTCAAAAAGACTTAAATTTTCATGAACATCATCTGGCAGGGTGTAGTAAACTTGATAGACAATTTCATAATGATTAGGTTCGGCCCAGGCTGCTGCAGGTTCAATTTGAACCATAAAAATTAATAGAAAACTCAACAACAACATCAATTCTATTTTTCTTATTCTCAAGATTTATCTCCAAATATTCATTTAATTATTTTCATCATCGAACATAAACAATTCATCAATTGTTGTTTTTAATACCATTGCAATGTCATGAGCCAATTTTAGTGAGGGATTGTACTTACTTTTTTCAAGAAAAACTATGGTTTCTCTTCGTACTCCCACTTTTTCTGCAAGCTCTGCCTGAGTTAGATTATATTTGGCTCTGAATTCTTTAATTCTTGTTTTCATGATTTCGTGTTCCAGACTTTTATTCAATGTCTCCAACTATTGACAACATAGTGTTTGCTATGAGCATGGTTGTTACCATAACAAAGACTACCAGTCCCATCAATTCTATAGGGTTATGAATTCTTCCAGTCCATTGCATGGAAATTAAAAGGAAACAAATGAATATCAGAGTTATATACCACGACCATGTGGCTGCCATGGTTCCAATTTTTCGCAAGCGCTCGTCTTTCGCTGTTTTTTCTATTCCAATATATGCAAAGAAACTTCCAACATAAATTATGATTCCAAAAACCAAACCTATGGTAGTTAAATCATTCAGGGATTTGTATACCATTAAATATAAGGAATCCACTATTAATATTGACGATCCTATTAAAATACCCAGTTTATATTTGTTGTAATTTTTATCAATATTCGGTAAATTATTTTTTTCATATTTATCAGTTTTAAATAAAAACAAGAAGAAAAATAAGAAGAAGATGTAGTAGATTTGATTTTGCAGTACGTATCCAAGTAATCCTAATATTCCGAGTATTCCCCAATAGTTATTGTGATTGTGTTCCATAACATATCTCCTTAGTTGTGTAGTTACTTATTTCAAACATTATGTTAGATATTTCTAACTCAATGTTGTATAATTCTAACACTTGGTATTTATAGTTTTTGATGGTCATCATCTAATTCATTGATGGAAATTGATATATTACAATAGTTTTAAAACATCTGGAAGATAATATGGTTAAATAAGTTATGTATTAATATTCAAGAATAAGAAATCCCAAAGAAAAAAATATAATAAGATGAAAATTTATTTGTAGAACTAATGGAAACTAAAACTATGGAAACTAATGATTTGGAAGAACAGCTCATCCTGCTTTACAGATTTGTAGCACAGATAAACAGTCTTAAAAGATTTTATTACAGTGGAATGGATTACAAACCAGTGTTTGAGGATGATACAGGAATACTGACTGAACTGGTGGATAACGAAGAGTCTGAAGAAATACTCAAAACCTGCATACTGGAACTTGAAGAGAACAAGGGAAACAAGGATCTGAAGTTCCATGAAGTCCTGGACTCCTACAATGTTGAAGAACTCTACAACAAATACGAACTCCAAGATGTGGTGGAAGTGAACAAATTGGATCTCAAAAAAATTGTGGATTCGCTTTAAAACCACCCCATAATACCACTTTTTATAAAGGCCTTTGATACTTTCTAATTGATTTAATAAAAGCACTAATAGCCAGTAACATAATTAACAAGTATAGTTATCAGCAACAATAATAGTAAAATGGCTATATTTTTAATTTGAGAGTAGTAAGGCTCTTGACCCTTCAATTCATCTTTTTTCTTATAAAATAGGATGTAGAAATAAATTGTAAACAATGATCCTATAATTAATAGGATTAAATTTAATGCTCCTAAAATAGGATTTAGGGGCGTACTAAAGAAATAGTTGTATATGATTGGGATAAAAAACGATACAATCAAAAATGTTATTGCTGTAAAGTATATGTAATAAATTTTTTTAAACTGATTTTGCATCTTAACTCTTGTGATGTCCAATGATGATGACTCATTTAGTCCATAACCACAATATCTACAGTACTCTGTATCATCCGCATTTTCTACGCCACAGTTTTTACATCTCATGAACTTAACCCAACTTAATTTTCAGTAATTTTTTTAAAATTATTCAATGATATTGCTTTTAATTGTGTTACAACCCTAATACTACTCCTGAATTAAGTTGAACACAAGATTTGGTGAGTGATTTTGATATTAGTTTAAAATAATTAATAAAACCTTTCCTTTGACCAACTTTATAAAATCTTTGATAAAGTTTTTTCCATTTGATCCCATCCCAACTTGTTGAAACCCCTTAGTATCTGCAGTTAATTTTAAAACTTTAGGGTAAGAGTTTAAGTATTTAAACATATCTAGTAATTACATGTACCAGCGTGCTTATGAGAGAAAGGAAAAATTTAAAAATTCATTTAGATCTTGTATTGACGATTACTTCGGAATTACCAAGTACAATTCCAGTGTTAAAACAGAAATATTGGCAGGTTTAACAACCTTCATGACCATGGCCTACATAATTATTGTCAATCCCCTCATACTTTCAACTGCTGGGATGGATTACAAGGCAGTTTTTGTTGCAACCTGTCTGTCAGCGGCAACAGCAACTCTGTTCATGGGTTTAATAGCTAAAAAACCATTTGGGATGGCCACGGGTTTGGGATTAAATAGTGTGGTTGCATTTGGCCTTATCTTAACCCTTAACATACCGTGGCAAATAGCCATGGGCTTGATATTTATAGAAGGATTTCTGGTTTTTATCCTCGTACTCACGAACCTCAGGGAAATGGTCATGCATGCAATTCCACACAGCCTTAAGATGTCCATAGGTGTGGGTATTGGAATGTTCATATCATTCATAGGATTTAAACTGGCCCACATAGTAACTGCCAGTCCTGAAAATCTTATAAAATTCGGTGATGTTACAAACCCAGTTTTCATAATCGCAGTCTTTGGGGTGACCATCATAATAGTGATGATGGCCCTGAAGATCAAGGGAAGCATACTCTACGGTATCATTTTAACAGCTCTCATAGCCATTGGAGCTTGTGTTGTTGCAGATTATTTTCACATTGCCTTCAACCTCTTTGGAAATGCGAATTTACCCTTGAGTATAGCTCCACTTGCATCTGGTATGTCCAACCTTCCACAAACATTTGATGGAACCCTTCTTGAACTCCCCAACGCCCAGAGCCTCTCAACCATAGGACATCTGGATATGTTGGGTGCCTTGTCACTGAGCTTTGTGCCGATTGTCTTTGCCCTCATGATGGTGGACTTCTTCGACAGTCTTGGAACTGTGATGGCTGTAGGAACCCAGGCAGGCCTGGTGGATAAGGAAGGAAAACTACTGGACATTAAAAAAGTACTGGCTGTTGATGCCATGGGGGCAATGATAGGAGGATTTATGGGAAGCAGCTCCAACACAGCCTATGTTGAAAGTTCAGCTGGTGTGAGCGAAGGTGGAAGAACAGGTCTAACATCGGTGGTTATAGCATGTTTATTTTTAGTTGGAATGCTCTTTGTTCCATTGGCTTACTACATTCCAGCAGCTGCAACAGCACCTGCACTCATAATAGTGGGCTTTTTCATGATAACCATGATACAGAAGATAGAGTGGGACAACTTTGAAGAAGCACTACCTGCATTTCTCACAATAACCTGCATGACATTCACATTCAGCATATCCAAAGGAATTGGATTTGGATTTATATCCTACTGCATAATCAAATTGGCACTGGGAAAATGGAGAGAAGTTCATCCCCTCATGTGGATTGTTTCTATTATATTCCTAATATACTTCATATTTGTGTCGAACATGATCTAACGAAACTACTACAACACGCCCTAATAATCAGAAATGATTTTAATATTGATCTATTGGTTGAGATAAATCTAATAACTCTCTAAATGATTATTAAAAAGAAAATATAGAATCATAGATGTAATAAAATGAATTGAAGGAAAGAATTATTGAGGATAAAAACCATCTTCTTCTTTTCGATATTTCAGCCATGCAGATAACATATGGTCATCGATTTTATATTCCTTCTTTGAATGTGATATAATCCCCTTGTTTTTAAGTTTACTTAAATAATTAGCAAGCGTTCTCTGGGAGAAATCTACTTCATCTACTAATTCACTCCATTTTAAAGATCTTCTATCACTTATCATAGTTACTATACATTTTTCTTGTTTTGTAAGAGTTGACCAGATGGATAACCATTTAACAGCAATTTGTTCCAGTTTCTGATGGAATTCTTTAACGATTTCATCTTCATTGTAAGTTATATCTGTGGACATGATGTTGCAAAAGCTGTTTATATATGCGGGATATCCTCTAGTACAACTGTAAAATCTTTCAAATCCCTCCATTGTAAATGTGATTTCGGGTACTTTTGCTTCAAGATACCCTTCAGTTTCTTTTTTGTAAAGGGATCTATATTTAATCGAATCATTCTGTTCCCAAAAGCACCATCATTACCATTTATTATTTTTACTATATCACTAGTAGAAGATGTTGATCCTGTGAATATGTAACACACATTATCTTGCTCCTGGGTGAAACTCCTAAACATCCAAAAAAATGCCTCAGGATTTTTTAATTCCCCTATAAACTGAAATTCATCAATAATTATTACAAAACCTTTTATTTTACCTTCAGATGATTCTACTACTTTTTGAGGATATTCCATAACAAATTTGCTTAATTTTTCGTAATTATCCGTAACATTAGGGATGCTAATTCCTAAAATACTTCCAGCATCTTTAAAATCAAAATCTTTATTATTTATCTTATTTTTAATTTCAATACCTATGTTGTAAACCTTGGAAAGTATATCTGATTCCTTTTCAATTCCTTTATTCATTTCTTCAAACATGGCATACATTATTTTTTCTTCAGTGAGATTTCCTTTTTGAATTCCATATATATTTGAAATATCTAGGTATGCTGTCAAAATGTTGGAAGGAACTTCTTCTATCAATTTTTTTAATAAAAATGATTTACCAACGCCCCTTTGACCTGTGACAAGAATTTGATTTGCAACATCTTGATTTAAGGTATTTATGAAGGAATGAAAATTAATTAACTCTTTGGTACGGTTAAAAAAATATTTGTTAATATCTGTAGGTACTCCTAAAGGCAAACTTGGCAATTTTATCACCTGTTTAATCATTAATAAAATATTACTAATTTACAATTTACCATTAACTCTAAATAACTTTATTATTTATTTAACATTACTTGAGTATGGTAAATTATTACTGCATTTCATGTATGGTACTATAGTTTAGTATACTTAATTAGTTACTGCATTTCATGTATGGTACTATAGTTTAGTATACTTAATTAGTTACTGCATTTTATGTATGGTATTATAGTTTAGTATACTTAATTAGTTACTGCATTTTATGTATGGTATTATAGTTTAGTATACTTAATTAGTTACTGCATTTCATGCATGGTACTATACTTTAGTATACTAAATTATTTAAAGCAATTATGTATCCACATTAATTGATACTGTAACCTTTAAGGAAGAATTTCGAAAATATTAAAATAAATTATATTATAATTGGAATATAGATCATGTAGGTTCAATGATGGGGTCACATGAAATGATTAATTCATGTGAAATTAGAACCTGAAAAATATTTCTCCATCCCACTCATTAACTTTGTATTCATCAACATTGTATGTAAATTAAATCACACCAGGGTATCTCATGATAATGCTATTTAATATCCAATCATGATGAATTTGTATTATCATTCAAAAATAATTTAATATTTTTACTTCGTCAAACTGTACTATAACGAAGTTGGTATAATTTTGCTAAATTTTACGAACATATACTTATATATTCTACATAATAACGATGTTCAGTATACTCATGCTAAATTATTAGGTGATCCCTGCAGATCGAAAAAATGGGCATTTTAAATAATCGTAGAAATGTGCGTATTTAGTGCAGGTAGTATAGATGGTATGATGTATTTAGGCCAAATTTGGCAATTTTATATTTTTTATGAAAATTGGCCAGTTTTTTTAAAATTAAAATCTAGATTTTTTTAATTTCATTTGGAACAAGCAAAAAATTAATTAAAAATTAGACACTATGTAGATTGTGATCCCAAAAACTTCATGTCGATTTAGTAAATAATTTATTTTTAGATCATCAGCATCAAAAAAATAGTATAGTTGCTAAATCATAGCTTCTAACTTACATGACTTCCATCAGCAGATCATTATAATTATTTTTTGATAAAATTTATTTATCCCTCTCATAGTAATGTTTCACGAGATATGGATTTAAAACTTCAACTTTTTTACATTTAAATTTAATATCTCCAAAAATTCCCTTAAACAATGGAATTCCCTCACCCAGGATAACTGATGCTGTGGTGATGATCATTTCATGGATCAGATCCTCTTTGAGGAATCTTTGGATGGTTTGTCCCCCGTCTATGTAAAGATTTTCAAATCCCCTTGATTTGAGTTCTTCTACAATTTTTTGGGATCGCCACCATTTAATACCTCAACCTTTCCATGGAGTTTGCTTGGTACGGTTTGGATGGTGGTACTTAACACAAACACGGGTTTTGGGTAGGGTTTTTCATCAAAGTTTAGCACAGTTTCAAAGGTTTTTCTGCCAATGACCAGAGCATCAATTTTCTCTATAAAATCTGCAAAACCATAATCATCTTCAGGGTCATCCAGATTTAAAAGCCAATCCAAACCTCCGTCTGACCTTGCAATGAAACCATCGAGACTGGTTGCTATGTACACGTAGTTCATAATTTTCTCCCTGTATTAGATTTCAGTATTTTCTATTTAGAATGGTGCTTTTCCATTTAGTATGATGCCATAAGATATAAGAGCTTCAGGATCTGGAATATTATCGATACAAACGATGCTATTATTCCGATGATTAGGATGAATTTAAGTCCCAAAGCCAGTACGAACTGGTTTATGACAAATGGGAAAACTGTTAGTAATGTGATGGCAGCAACCAGGGCTGTGATGTTCATGATAATTTTAGAACATATCTTGAACCATCTTGGATCGTATAGCACGAATGAAACGTTGGCAACTAAGGCCACAATGAGACTGAGGTTAACAGCCCATAAAACATCGGAAAAGTTAGCTGCAATAAATGAAAGGTTCCAATAAATCAGGCTGTTTGCAATGTAGAGCAGTACTAAATTTACCAATATTGCAAGGAAGTAGTCATACCATTTCTCCTTTTTATCTTCCTTTATTGATCTCATTATTCCATTGAACATTCTGATTATATCTTCTTCCAATATTATCCCCCAATTAACCTTAAAATTTTTTGTTCCCTTAAGCTATGATAACTTGAATGTGGTTATGTTTGAACATGTGTGTAGTTTAATTTTTCTGGTTGGTTGTTATCTATTTTAGCCTTAGAATTTTTTCTGGTGTCACTATCATATTTATTTTCTGGTCGTGCTCTTCAGTTGGAACGTTTTCAACGATTTGGAGATTGTGAACTGTGCTTACTATGGGGGTGTTTGGGTTTATTGATCCTGTTCTCTTGAGAAATTCAATTTCCCTGTCTCCGTAGCCTCCTCCCTTCCCGAGTCTTCCACCGGTTTTGTCAACTGCGACTGATCCTTCGACAACCAGGTCCACTCTAGGGAGTTGTTCTATTTTTTCGCCGTATTTGAATGCTCCTTCAATTTCTGATACTTCCCTTTCATGTCCCTTTAAATATTGAGATTCGAGTTTTAGGTATCCATTTTTTATTTTGGGTGTTACCATGATGAGGATCTTTCCATCTAGGAGTGCATTTTCACGCACCTTTTTCTGGGCCGTGTCTGGACTGCTGAATATGGTGGTGCTTGTTTTCCATTCCTTTGTGGAACTCAGTTTTGCTGCGGCTTTTTCTGAACCTTTGAAGTCTGGTATTCTTCCAATGTAGTGTGGGGTGCTTATTTGGTTTTTTATAAGTTTGTTGTACACTATGTTTCTTAGTTATTGTTTGTTTTGTTCCATTTTTTGCCGTCCTTTTTTCCTGTTTTTATTTATGGATGGAAACATTTATATATGAAATATAACAATCGTTATATAATGTTATAACGATCGTTATCATAAATTGTTCACGATCACCTAACATAGAACAACCTACAATTCAAGGTGCATAATATGTGTAGCTAAAAAAAACAACAACATACAAAATATAAATACGCCGCTAAACTACCACAACTAATGTTCGAGAGGTGTATCAAATTATGTGTAGCTATAATTGAATTAAAGGCATCAAAAAATTAGAATCAAACAAATCTAAACAAACATCCACAACTAAAAAATTTAAAGAATTAAGGTCCAAAATCAGAGGCGGTTACGACCCTTATTGAATGGAGCATGATAAAATGTGTAATTTATAAACACCAAAAAATTAATAATCTGAACATCACCAAACAGGTAATCTTCATAAAAAAAGTTACTCTTAGAGTTGTAAAAACGGGACAAATAGCCATAAAAATGTCCTCCTGCCATAGTATCATCATCTAAAACAACAACTAAAAGTTAACGACTGCCAACTTTTTACCTAACCAGGGAATGTTGATGTCCTGTATAAAGAAAAAACCAATTCACCCTGGTTGGGCCTCCTTCTCCATACACAAATTATAACGGATTAACTAATATTCTTAAGATCTAAACTAATTTTCAATTATTGTAACTTTTAATTATTATTTTGATGATCAAAAAAATATTAACGCTGGGTTTCAACATCCATATACAAAAATATTCCGTGGATTTGAACAACTTAAGAATACGAAATGCATCATATTAATTATTCCAAATTAAACAAAGAGTATTCACTAGATCGTCATCTTTTTAGATGGTTAAAACAGGGATTTGCACCATAAAATATGAATATTCTTGATACTGTTAATAAATTGATAAAATGGAATATTGAAAGTTATTATCCATTAAATCGATTAAAGACCTATTATCCAATTGTATTACTATAACAAACTTTATAAGCATGTTTGACATATCACTTATTACTGTATTTTTTTTAAATGATACGAAATGAAAACTCAGATGGGACATTCATAAATAAAAAACTAATCTGTATAGAATATAAATAAAAAACAGAAAAAAGTCTATCAATCAAGATTACATAGGTTGTGATATTAAATGGCAGGAATTGTAGGATATGGAGTGTATATACCTTCATACAGAATAAAAGTAGAGGAAATAGCAAAGGTCTGGGGAGATGATCCCAAGGCAATTTCAAGGGGTCTAGTTGTCCAAGAAAAATCTGTTCCAGGACCAGACGAAGACACAGCAACAATATCAGTTGAAGCTTCTAGAAACGCTCTTAAAAGAGCAAAGATCGATCCACAAAAGATAGGTGCAGTTTACGTTGGTTCAGAATCCCATCCATACGCTGTTAAACCAACTGCAACAATAGTATCCGAAGCTGTGGAAGCAGCACCAGACTTAACAGCAGCAGATCTTGAATTTGCATGTAAAGCAGGTACTGCAGGTATGCAAATTTGTATGGGTCTTGTTGACTCAGGAATGGTAGAATACGGACTGGCAGTAGGTTCAGACACTGCACAAGGAGCACCTGGCGATGCACTTGAATACACTGCATCAGCAGGCGGAGCCGCATATGTGATAGGAAATGAAAACACTGTGGCAGATTTCGAGGGTACCTACAGCTTCACAACAGACACACCAGATTTCTACAGGCGTGAGGGCAAACCATACCCAAAACACGGTGGAAGATTTACAGGTGAACCAGCCTACTTCAAACATGTACTCTCGGGTGCAAAGGGCCTTTTCGATAAGATGGGAACTGAAGCCTCAGACTACGACCATGTTATATTCCACCAGCCTAACGGTAAATTCTACATAAGGGCAGCTAAGAAATTGGGCTTCAATGAAGAACAGTACAAAACAGGACTCTTAACACCTGTTATAGGTAACACATACTCCGGTGCAACACCACTTGGACTCGCAGCAGTTCTCGACATAGCAAAACCTGGAGACAGAATCATGGCAGTTTCCTATGGTTCAGGAGCAGGAAGCGATGCCTTCAGTATAACAGTCAACGACAGACTGGAAGAAGTTAGAGAAGAAGCACCATTTGTGAAAGACATGGTTTCAAAGAAGAGCTACGTAGACTACGCAGTTTATGCTAAGTACAAAGCCAAACTCAAAATGGCATGGACAGAATAAATTTTGTAGCAAAAAAATATGTAGAATTCTTAGAAAATTTAACATGAAATTATTTACATGGGGTAAAAGGGTATGAAATAACTTATCCAACACCCCACAGTTATTATTTGGAGGAATTAATTTGAGAGATGTTGCAATTATAGGAGTCTCACAGACCAAATTCGGCGAGCTTTGGGAAGTATCATTCAGAGACATGATAACAGAAGCTGGAATGAAGGCAATTGGAGATGCAGGCATCGAAGGAGACGAACTTGAAGCCATGTACGTTGGAAACATGAGTGCAGGTTTATTCGTTGAACAAGAACACATAGCATCATTAATAGCAGATCATGCTGGACTTACACCCATACCATCAGCCAGAATTGAAGCAGCATGTGCATCCGGAGGATTAGCACTTAGAAATGGTATAATGGCTGTTGCTTCAGGATACCATGACATAGTTATCTCTGCAGGGGTTGAGAAAATGACAGATGTTGTTGACCCAACACCGGCAATCGCAACTGCTTCAGACCAGGAATGGGAAGCACAGCAAGGAGTAACCTTCCCTTCACTCTACGCAATGATGGCTAAGCGTCACATGTACGAGTACGGTACAACCAGGGAACAACTTGCAATGGTATCTGTACTGAACCACAAACACGGTGCAAAAAACCCACTTGCACAGTACCCAATGGAAATATCCATTGACTCTGTATTAAACTCAAGTGTTGTTGCAGATCCTTTGAGGTTACTCGACTGTTCACCTGTATCAGATGGTGCAGCAGCAGTTATTCTATGCCCAGCAGAAGACGCAAGGAAGTACACAGACACACCAGTCTATGTTAAAGCATCTGCACAGGCATCAGGAACCATAGCACTTCACGACAGAAAGGACATAACAACCATTGATTCAACTGTCAACGCATCAAGAAAAGCCTACGAAATGTCAGGTTACACACCTAAGGACATAGGCGGAGTAGAAGTTCACGATTGTTTCAGTATAAACGGACTCCTCGCAATAGAAGACCTGGGATTTGTTGAAAAAGGCCAAGGAGGACCAGCAATTGAGGACGGTATGACTGAACTCGACGGTGAAATACCAGTAAACCCATCTGGAGGACTTAAAGCCAGAGGACATCCATTAGGTGCCACAGGTATAGCCCAGGCAGCTGAAATTGTATGGCAACTCAGGGGAGACGCAGGTAAAAGACAGATTGAAGGTATTGAAGTGGGTATGACCCATAACATAGGTGGAACAGGCGGTACTGCAGCAGTACATATCCTTTCACGTTAAAATAAAACCTTCAATAAATTCGTTGGAAGGTCAACCTTCCATAACCCACCTTTTTTTAATTTACATTAAAACTTTTTTTATATGAAATTCTAGAGCTCGTTTTTATTCATTAAATTTTTTAAGCAATTATTTTCATCCTACTATACTACTTCATTTATAGGGGATTGGGAAAAGTACCTTTTCTATATTCTAGAGTAATTTCCATGGGATATCTAGCCAAATTACTTGGATACACTTGATTTAAGAACCATTTTCAAAATATGTTAAGTGACCTATGATTTAAATAAATATATATTGACCAATAGTCACTATAATAACCATGATTATGATATAATTACGGTTGTAAAATTTGGTTGAGAGTATGCCCAAGGTAGTGCCCGAGTACAAGGAGCTTGCTAAAAAAAGATAATCAAAGCAGCTTACACCCTTTTTGAACAGAAGGGATATCATTCCACCAGCATGGATGATATTGCAGCCGAAGTTGGGGTTAGCAAAGCCTCCCTCTACTCATACTTCAAAAGTAAGGAAGGTATACTGCTTGTCACAGTTGACCAGGCACTCACCGAACCATTCATTAAGACATTCAACGAAAATAAATCTGTGGATGCATTTAAAGATTATTACCATACTCTAGCTGTTTTTGAAGGTCTATTACACCTGAATTATGTTTTAATATCCCTTGCAAACGATAATGATGATATTAAATTTAAGTTGATTGAAACCTATGAAACTAAGTTAAAGCTTCTTACAAGGTTTGTTTCAAAACAGCAAAGCCTTGGTGAGTTAGGATCAGATCTGGATCCCAGTGTAGTTGCCCAGCTATTAATGTCAGTTTATGGAAACATCACACTGGAGTTCATAGTAGGTGTAGATGAGAAAAGAATATCCAAAGAGTTTGAAGGTGCACTTAAATTAATATTGGAAAATAAAGAGGTAGACAAGGATCAAAGTAATTTAAATAGTTTTTTTAAAACTTGACTGGAAGACCTTTATTGATCCACTTCGTTATGCCGCCCTGCATGTTTTTAACATCTTCAAAGCCCAATTTATCCATTAGATTCATTGTATTCACACTTCTCCTTCCTGATCTGCAGTAAACCAAATATTTATCTTTCCTACTGAGTTTTGAAAGTTCAGCCTCAAAATTATTAGAATGGAAGTCAAGGTTTAGGGCATTTTCTATCCTACTCTCTGCAAATTCTTCTGGTGTTCTGACATCTAAAACTATGAATCTTGGGTTAGACCTATTTTTAACAATGAGATCGTAGGCTTCAACCACGCTCACATCGTACTTATTCTTTTTTCCAAAACCTAACATAATTTTATATTGTATTTAAAATTTCTTAACCATTTCCATGATAATTACTTTTTGAAACAGAAAATTTGTGATGGAATATCCAAAATTCAGGCCACTTATTTGTGAATGGGACTGATTTTAATGCAAACTCTGCAGTAGATGGTGGGGCCATATAAGGAACAAAAACATTGATTCTCTCAAATTCAACATTTAAAAACAATCATTCCTACCATTTAAGGGGTGCAGTTCGCTACGATTCTAGTTATCTGTCGGCAGACAACTGCAAATTTTATAACAATAATGCAAAATTTAATGGAGGAGCAATTGTAGGTGTAGTAATAGATCAACCATTGAATATGGAGATAATTGGATGTAATTTCCTAAACAACACGGCACAAAATGGTGGTTCAATATTTAACATAGGAAATTTGACAGTTAAAAATTATTCTATCTTTGAATCTAACTCTGCAGACACATCCTTTGGTGCAATATATAATCAGGGAAACACAACACTGCAAAATGTCCAATTTTATAATAACAACTGCACAATGTTAGGAGGGGCTGTTGGAGTTTATACTGGCATTTTAAGGGCGTCTAACTGTTACTTCACAGGAAATTCAGCAGGGAATTTGGGTGGAACAATTTCAAGTGCGAATCAAAACCTACCTTCCGAAATGTATCTAATTCAATGCATATTCAACAATAACACAGCTGGAATCTTCGGAGGAGCAGTATTTAGCACCGGAAATATTACAATTTCAGACTCAAATTTTGACTCTGACCATGCAACACAACGTGGGGAGCAGTATCCTGTGAGGGAAGTAATTTAACAATTAACAACTCTATTTTCTCACTGCACACAAGATCTGTCAGGGATGTGGCTGGTAATAGAGTGAAACTTTACACAACGAAATTTAAAACCGTAAAAGCATAAAATATGCTATTTTTTCTTTTTTTATTGGATTTTAATATTATTTGACTGATCCTATACAGTTAAGGCAAGCTACACAGGATATTATATTTAGGAGAGTTATGATAATAGTCTACGAAGTTTTTATTCCGATTATATTTTTAACATCAACCAGTTTCCATATGTAAGATCTGTCTTCATTGACTAGGGATTCTAACTCATCATTTGGTGAGTGACCTAAGGCAGCTAAAATATTTTTTGAAAGAGATTTATCCTCTATTAGATTTACGAAGCATTTTTTAACTTTTAATTTCTCTTCAATATTTTCGACCTGTTCTATACTTCCCTGTAAAGTTACAAAACGATACTCCGAGAGATCATCAGCGTATTTTTCTATTTCAACAGCTACATTGGGATTTGCCTGAAACCTTTCAATTTTCTTTCCATATTTGGTTGACATGAAGTACATGAAATGACCATCAAAAACATATATAAACGGAGCTATATAGGGATATTCTCCTTTAAAACCAATTCTACTAACATAATTTTCCTTTATGAAATTATCGTATTCCTCTTTGTTCATCAATGGTATCTTATGGATCTTCATAAACTGCCTCCAACGAAAAAATTTTACTTAATTAATATTTATTATTACTTTAAAATATAATTTTTTACAATGAAAGATGGGATTATTTCAAAGAGTTAACTCCAAAGTGTTTTATGGAATTAAATTTCCCAGCTCAATTGCCCATAACCTTAACGGGAATAAAATAGACGTTACTCATAATAAAAATATGATGCTGAATCTCAATTGTTTCATGTTTCACGAGAACTTCATTTATTTACATCAGAGGGGATTCCACATTCCTTCCCATGCATTAAACTCAGATCAAAATATAATTTTGATAAATAGATAATCAAAATATAATTTTGTTTATACAGTTGGATTAACATATAAATTTTCATGAAGGAAATTGATGAATCTCATTCAGCACCTAGAAATAATGAGTTCTATGTATTATTGGGTGATGTAGTTTCTTCCAGAAAGATTAAAAACAGGGATAAATTTCAAAATCACTTAATAACTACTTATTCTGAATTAAATCAAATTTATGATGCTGACCTATATGCCAAATTAGACATAATAAAAGGTTCTGACGAGATAGGATGCGTACTCTATAGAATAGACCACTTATATGAAATTATAAGTTCCATACTAAACAATATAAATCCTCATTATATGCGGTTTGTTTGTGTAAAGGGCATTATAGATACTGGAATATCTACAAAAAAGATTTCACAAATGGATGGGCCAGTTTTTCATAAAGCCTCTGATTTAATGGATTCATTAAAGAAAGAAGAACTATTATTTCGAATGAATACCGAAAACAAAGTCATTGACAGCTTGATAACTAATAATATAAACTTAATATATTTAATGAAAAGTAAATGGTCGTTAAAAAAGTTTAGAATAATAAATGAATATGAACGATCTAAAGATCAAGTCAGCACAGCTAAAAAATTAAATTTAACACCACAAGTAATATCATATAATTTAAAATCAGCTAACTGGAATGAGGTACATCGGATAGAAACTGATCTCAAGGAAACTTTAAAACTAATAGCTCGATACCATGAATAATATAATAGTTTTAATGGGTTACGATGTATCCAATGGGATAATAATCATCACAGGCTATGCCCTATTACTTTTGACCAGCGGCATACTCGTAAGGTTTGTACTATCTAAAATTTCACAGCATTGGCCATTATCTTTACTGCAAAAACCATAATAAGAAAGGATGATATCGAAAAAAATTCTCTTTTTTATTTAGCAGGGAACATGATAAACGTAACCTACTCAATCGTATTCGGAGTAATTCTAAAATTAATAACAGGGCTATAAAAAACTTAAATTCTAACATTGGACATAAAATTCTTAATTTGAATCCCAAATTTTTATTTTGGTTTTCCAATTTTTTATATTTTTGAATTTGTGGATTGTTTAGAAAGATCCAAAATGTCATGTTAACTACTAACAGCATCAGAATCAAAGAAGACCTTGTTAAAACTCATGACATGATTTATTATTTCTTTTAAGTTGTCTTAATTTCAATGATCGTGGGTGTGGATTAAAAAGGTAGGATTGCAATCTTTCTGGTGTAGATGCATGACTAAAGTTTAGGATATTTAACAAATAACTGATTTTTGAGAAAACTATTAAAAAAGAGATGTAAATAAAAAAATTAAAAAATAAAAAAAGGGATGTAAAAATTTTATTATTACATCATTGGTGGCATTCCGCCAGGCATTCCGCCCATTCCTTCATCAGGCATTGGTGTTTTGTTTGATGCTATCATATCATCGATACGTAGTATCATTTCAGCAGCTTCGGAAGCTGACTGTATTGCCTGTTTCTTAACACGCTGTGGTTCGATGACTCCAGCTTCTTTCATGTCTGTGACGTCGCCTGTGAAGACGTTTAGTCCCATGTAAGCTGAGGATTCATGTGCAGCTCTGAGATCAACTAGTGCGTCGATACTGTCGAGTCCTGCGTTTTCAGCGAGGGTTTTTGGAACAACTTCGAGTGCCTTTGCAAATGCACCTATTGCTAACTGTTCTCTGCCGCTTATGGTTTCTGCGTAGTCTTTGAGTCCCTTAGCTATTGCTATTTCAGGAGCTCCTCCACCTGCAACTACTTTTCCATCTTCGAGGGTTGCTGCTACCACACCTATGGCGTCGTCAACTGCCCTTTCAACTTCTTCTGCAACGTGTTTGGTACTTCCCCTGAGTATGAGTGATACTGCCTTAGGTTCGATACAGTCTTCCACAAATAGGAGTACTTCGTCGAAGATCTTCTTCTCGTAGACTTTTCCTGCTATTCCAAGGTCGTCGCTTGTTAGGTCTTCTAGGCTGGTTGCAACCTTTGCACCTGTTGCTTTTTCTAACCTTTCGATGTCGGATTTTCTTACCCTTTTAACTGCGAGTATTCCTTCCCTTGCAAGGTAGTGCTGTGCTAGGTCGTCGATACCTTTCTGACAGAATAGAACGTTTGCTCCGCTTTCTATGACTTTGTCAACCATGTCCCTTACCATGGTTTCTTCCTGTTCTATGAATGCTTGCATCTGGGATGGGTCTGTGAGTTTGATCTTTGCATCGGTTTCTAAGCTCTTAACTTCTATTGGGTATTTTAGAAGTGCGATCTTTGCGTTTTCCACGTTCTTAGGCATTGCTGGGTCTAACCTGCCTTTGTCGATAACGACTCCGTTGACTATCTGGGATTCTTCCACTGTTGCTCCCTGGATCCTGTTGATGTTTATCTGGTCCTTGTCAACTTCTCCGTCTTCTTCAACCATCTGAACAGCTTT
The DNA here is from genome assembly GCA_024167805.1 of Methanobacterium sp. ERen5. GTDB lineage: Archaea > Methanobacteriota > Methanobacteria > Methanobacteriales > Methanobacteriaceae > Methanobacterium_B. The sequence continues at coordinate 2,544,968 of CP099988.1, forward strand.
AACTATGAGTTCAGCCAAAGGTTCTCTGGCTTTCTCTGTTCCCTTTCCAGTCATTGCTGTCATTGCAATCATCTTTAAGGTGTCACTGTCTGCTGCGTCTATGGAGATACTTTCTAGTATTTCCTGTGCTTTTAATGCTGCTTTCCTGTAACCCATGGATATGATTGTTGGGTGTATTTCCATTTCCAGGAGTTCTTCTGATTTTTTGAGGAGTTCTCCAGCTATGATAACTGCTGTTGTTGTTCCGTCTCCCACTTCATCTTCTTGGGTTTTTGCAACTTCCACAAGCATCTTTGCTGCAGGGTGTTCTATGTCCATTTCTTTGAGTATGGTAACACCGTCGTTGGTTACAACTATGTCTCCGAGACCGTCAACTAACATTTTGTCCATTCCTTTAGGACCTAATGTTGTTCTCACGGTTTCTGCTAAAGCTTTACCTGCCATAATGTTCATTCTTTGAGCATCTCTACCCAGAAGCCTTTCAGTTCCTTCTGGTAAAATTATAATTTGCTGGCCTTGGCCACCTATATTTGCCACAAGTATCATCTCCTATTATTAGTTAATTATCATGCATTGTATTTTATCAGTGGGTTAGAGGTTATATAAATAGTTTGTTATATTGACTTGTTAAATAATGGAAAAAATAACCCTAAAAATGGAAAAAATTATTATAACACATTTAAACCACATAAAAAACCAGGATTTAAATTGTTGAATAACTTATTCTTCCATGGTAAGAAATTTTTATATATCTAGAAATTCAGGGTTTTAAACTGTTTAATCCATGACACCAGTTCCCGGGTATCCATTCAATCAACTGGTTTTATTCTGGTCTTTGAAGGTTTTTATTGCATCATCCACAACTTCGATGATGGCTTTGTCAAAGTTTTTGTTGTTTCCATCATCAATTTCTATTGGTATGTTGTCGCAGTAAATAACTTCGAGACCTGCATTTAAAGCGTCCTTGGTAGCCACATCAACTGCTGCTGCTTTAAGTTCTGTTAACATGACATCAGCATCGTCTAGATATTTTTCTATGTCCTTTTGAAGCAGTGGTCTGTTTGATAGGTGGGGTGTGGTCCCAACAACTTTGCAGCCGTAAAAGTCTTCAAGGTGTTCTATTAAAACCGATTTTATTGAGTCTGGTGCTGTGGTTGCAAAGAGTACATTTTTACCCTTAACATCTCCCAGGGGTTTAGGTCGGAAAACCGTTGCAATAACTGTTGCATTGGGATTTATTTCATGTACAAAGTTTTTAATGGTTTCAACCTTCTCTGTTGATGCCATTGGTTCTTCGCACATGGTTATAACCACCAGATCTGCGAGTTTGATTCTGTAGGGTCCGAAGTAGTTTTTGATGTTCACAAGAGGTTGGTTTGCACCCACTAGTGCCACTTGTTTATTGGTTTTGATTGGGGGTATGGCAGCTCCACTTCCCTCCATTATTACGAAGTCTGCATCTACATCGTTTGCAAGTTCTGCGCCTCGTTTCATGTTGGTGATGAACACCTCTCCAACCATACCTCCTCCACATCTTCTGCATCCTATGGTTAATACACGGCTCATGAGGGCATCTTCCCAGTGGTCACTTGCAGCGTGCACACCCTTGTCTGACTGTTCCATTAAATACTCTGGTGTGATCTCTATCTTGTCCCCATGGACAATTTCAGGCACTTCAGGACCGCCACGCCCCATTGCAACAATACATGGGTTGTATTCATTTTTGTGGATGAGTCTGGCTGCGTAGGCTGAAACTGCTGTTTTTCCAATTCTTTTACCCGTACCTAAAATTTTGATCGAAGGTTTTTTCAGTACCTCATGTTCTGTCACAGGTTCAAATTTGAAGTCAGGTCCTTCGTAGGGTATTCCCTGAGATAGTACGATGTTTGCAATTTTGAATCTTTTAGTGTAATCAACTACTGGTTCGTCGGATAGATCCATCACCACATCCACGTTGTAGCGGACTATGAGCTCATCTATTAATTCATAGGGAATGTTGTGATGATCTGGTCCGAAGTGTACTGGTCTTTCGAGTTGTTTGGAAATACCATCTTCAGATGCATCCCTTAACTTCTCTGTTCCTCCTATGAATACAGCAGCAACAATTTCGTTATGTTCCAGACTGTCCAGCATATCCAGTGCTGATTTGGTTACTGGAAAGTAATGTTCTCCATCTACTAAACAAAGCATTCTTCTCAGGGTTTTCATGACAGTTCACATCCAATTTTTAAACTATATATTTTTTCCACTGGGCTTGAAAATACAACAATTCCATTAATTTGGTAATTCCCATTAAATCCATTCGTACATATTCAACGATCTTGATTTACAACAGTCTAAATATATTAAAGCCCAGATGTAAAGGTCAAAATTCTTTCGAACAATATCAATAATTTGATCCTGATCTTTGATTTTATGATAGGTTCTACATTAATTTATTTACATTAAGTATTACATCATATCTTCAATTATGCCTAAATTTTTTTAGCCATTTTTAGATGTGTAAAATTTGTTTAAAATAGGATTATTTAACATTTAATATGTGATAGATTTAAAAAGATTTTAATGGGAATTTTAATCTATTTTCGTTGGTTTAATGTTCTATGGTAATGTATTATCAGGTCAGTTTGTGAAATAGGTAACAATATTATTGAATATTATTTATTTCAGTCTTTTTTTATCAATTTCTAATATAGTTAAAGCTTGATCTTCTGGTTTTGATACCTTAAAGCACCATCATCTTGGAACTTAATGAGTTCTTTTTTAGAGCGTTTTACTAGTTCTCCAAGTCCATTGGATATGTTGGTTGAAGTTCCACCGTTGTTGTTTGCTATGATCTCAGAAATGGCCGTTGAAAGTACAAAAATAGCATATTTATGTTCGGCCTTTGTTCGGTGAATATGGTGAGGACTGATATTAAGACATATATAATCTTTACACTCGTCTTTTACAGTGTACTCGTTTTCCAAGTTTTTTAAAACGTATACCAGAAACTGATGTATTTGTATGAGCTCATCCTTGTACATAATTACAGACACCTTCTATTTAAGGAACAATCTACGAATTGTGGCATGTCATACATTATCAGTAACTTTCCCTAATAAAATAAGAACATAAGGGATTGACGCGTTCATATATAAACTAATTTCCATGCCTACATCGTGTAAAATAAAATTGATTATCATTATTCTTAAAGGTTTGGGATGCTGTAACATTCTTTGAGTTAAAGTGGCTACAACTAAACTGCTTGGTGATAAGTATCACAATACCCCTGAAATATATAACAGCTACACATAGAAATATTTAACATTGAAGGAGTCAAATATTTTTCTGATAAGATGAAACTAGTACAATTAAATGATCACAAAACTCAGGAACTCATTGAAAGGTCAATGCTGGATGAGAACACAGCCATCGACACTGTAACAGCCATCATTAATGAGGTTAAAAACAGGGGAGATAAGGCCCTAGGTGATTACACTAAAAAATTTGATGGTGCCGACCTGGAGACAATAAAGGTTGAAGAGGAAACCATCAACTCCAGCCTATCCAAGCTAGACAAGGACCTTGTAAAAGCCCTTGAGCAGGCAGCATCAAACATTGCTAAATTTCATGAAAACCAAATACCTGATGAATGGTCAACAGAGGTTGATGAAGGTGTGACTGCAGGACAAATTGTCCGGCCACTGGACTCAGTTGGATGTTACATTCCAGGTGGAAGGGCAGTTTACCCATCCACAATACTCATGACAGTGATACCTGCAAAAATAGCTGGTGTTAAAAGGATAATATGCTGCACACCACCACAACCAGATGGAACAGTTAAGGATGTTGTACTAGCCGCTGCAAAGGTTGCAGGTGCAACAGAGGTTTACATGGTTGGTGGAGCTCAAGCAGTAGCTGCAATGGCATATGGAACAGAATCTATCCCAAGGGTGGATAAGATAGTGGGGCCAGGCAACATATTTGTAACAGCAGCTAAAAAACTGGTTTATGGCCAGGTGGATATTGACTTTCCAGCAGGACCCTCTGAGGTACTGATAATAGCCGATGAAACAGCTGATCCAGCTTTTATTGCTATGGATATCATGGCCCAAGCAGAGCATGATCCAAATGCAGCCTGTGCACTTGTCACAACCTCAAAAAAAGTTGCCAAACAGGTGGATACACTCATAGCTGAACAGCTGAACACCATGGAAAGATCTGAAATCATAAAAGAAGCTCTAAACTCCAATGGTTTAATAGTCGTAGCAGACAGTATGGATGAAGCAATTAAATTTTCCAATGCCTACGCACCTGAACACCTGATCATAATGACAAGGGATCCTGAAGCAGATCTTGCAGAGATTACTAATGCAGGTTCCATATTTTTAGGTGAACTCACACCTGTGGCTGCAGGTGACTATGGATCAGGTACCAACCATGTGCTACCAACATCAGGATGTGCAAGGATGTATTCAGGCCTATCAGCAGAGTCTTTCGTTAAAAAACCAACTGTACAGAGGTTATCAGAACAAGGGGTTCTGAATCTTGATGAGATGGTTACCAAACTTGCAGAGTATGAGGGATTACATGCACATGCAGAATCATTCAAGTTAAGAACAGATAAGGTCAAAAGGAGCTGAATTGTTTAAGGGTATATTTTGGGATGTAATATATTTTTATTAAATTCTCAGTATCCCATACTAATATATAGGCTGACATCAAAAATAATGTGATCAATGATTCTAAATTTTATATAAAATATTTTTGCATGGAATTTAGATTAAAAATTTTAATGGAAGCTTACTTTTAGCTTTTTTATGGATATTATAGAGGTGAATAATATTGACAGATTTATTGGAAGATTGTAGAAGAACTCATTATTCAAAGCAAATTAAACCAGAAATGAAGGATGAAGATGTTGTTATCATGGGATGGATCCATGAGATGAGGGACCTTGGCGGTATAATATTTGTACTGCTTCGTGACAGGGACGGTGTGACACAGGTAACAGCACCATCCAAGAAGATAGAACCAGAACTCTTTGAAGAACTTAAAAAGCTTAAAAAAGAATCTGTGATTGCTGTTAAGGGAAGGATTCAAGAATCTGCCAAGGCACCAGGTGGAGTGGAAATAATACCTGAAACAATGAAGTTACTCAGCGAATCTAAATTACCACTTCCTTTGGACACCACAGAAAAGGTAAGGGCAGAAATTGACACAAGGCTCGATTCAAGATTCATAGATCTTAGAAAACACAGTGTCAGTGCAATATTCAAGATCAAAAGCAGAATGCTCCATTCTGTTCGAAATTTCCTTGAAAGTGAAGACTACACCGAGATAAACACACCAAAACTTGTTGGATCCGCAACTGAAGGAGGAACAGAACTTTTCCCAATCACCTACTTCGAAAGGGAAGCATTCCTTGGTCAAAGTCCTCAGCTCTACAAACAGATGATGATGGCTTCTGGATTTGATAACGTCTATGAGATAGCACCAATATTCAGGGCAGAAGAACACGACACACTCAGACACTTAAACGAAGTAATATCTATCGATGTTGAAACAGCATTCACCGATGATATCGATGCAATGAACATCCTAGAAAAAATGGTTGTTAAAGCCATAACAGATGTTAAGGAACACTGTCAGGATGCCCTCAACACATTGGAATTCGGTCTTCAAATACCTGAAACACCATTCCCAAGGATAGAGTATGATGAAATGGTTGAAATGGTGAACAACAAAGGTGTTAAGATGGAACATGGTGAAGACATGTCCAGAGCAGCTGAAAAAGTAATGGGAGAATTGATGGATGGCTATTACTTTATAACAGCATGGCCAACAGATATAAAACCATTCTATGTACAGCCAAGCGCTGAAGATCCAGCTAAAAGCTGCGCATTCGATCTGATGTACAAAGATCTGGAAATCTCATCCGGTGCCATGAGGATTCACGACCATGACCTATTGGTTGAAAAAATTAAGAGCAAAGGATTAAACCCAGATTCATTCAACAGGTACCTGGCTGCATTTGAATATGGAATGCCACCACATGCAGGTTGGGGTGTTGGAGCTGAAAGGTTCACCATGACCATGACTGGCCAGAAAAACATCAGGGAAACAGTACTGTTCCCAAGGGACAGAAGGAGACTCACACCGTAAAAAGTTTCCACAATTTTTTTTATTTTTTAATTTTTCAAATATTCCAAAAATGCATAATATCCATTTGATTTACTGATTCTACAAATTAATACATATCCTGACAGTTAGGAGTTGAAATGTACAATGAATAAAATCATAGACTTGGCAGTTGTAGGGGCCGGCCCTGCAGGAATGATGGCCGCAATCATAGCAGCATCCAACGGTAACCGTGTAATATTAATAGAAAAAAATAGCTCAGCCGGTAAAAAACTCCTAATCACGGGCAACGGCAGATGCAACCTCACAAACACTAAACCCATGAATGATTTTCTCAAAAAATTCCAGAAGAAGGGAGCTTTCTAAGATCTGCCTTTGCTACATTCACAAACAACGATCTCATAAACTTCTTTGAAACTCGAGGACTCAAACTCAAGGTTGAATCTGATGGAAGAGTATTCCCTGTAACAAACAATTCAAGGGATGTTCTTGGCATCCTATTAAAAGAACTTAAAAAACAGTATGTGAATATCAAATACAGCACACGTGTTGTTTCAGTACATCAGGACTCCCAGGGTTTTAGACTTAACTTGGATCATGGTGAAGATATCTTGGCCAAACATGTGGTTTTAGCAACTGGAGGTGTATCCTACAGTGCAACAGGAAGTGATGGTGAGGGCCATAAAATTGCAGAAGAAACTGGTCACAAAGTAACATCACTTGAACCCGGTATTGTTCCAGTTTTAACTCATGAATTTTGGGTGCGTGAACTCAGCGGATTACAGTTAGAATCTGCTGCTGCAGTGATAAAACATTCAAAGGGCAAGGTTAAGTTAGAAGGAGATTTACTCTTTACACATCAAGGTTTGTCAGGGCCAATGATTCTTAACAACAGTTCAAAACTGGTTGAAATACTGAGGAAGGATGGAAGGATACTGTTAAACATTGACATTCACCCAGAAAAAACTGTAGACCAACTTTCAGACGAATTTTTAACGGCTAGAGAGGAACATGGAAAGGTTGATCTCGGTAATCATATGAAGTTAAAACTACCAAACAGGATGATACCATTATTTCTTGAAATGGCCGGAGCCGATCCTAAACTTAAGATGAATCAACTCGGAAAAAAGGGGAGAAACAACATAATAAATCTTCTAAAATCATTCCCCCTCACAGTAACTGGTACTTCTTCAATTGATAAGGCCATGGTTACATGTGGAGGTGTTTCAAGCAAGGACTTCGATCCAACCACCATGGAATCTAAAATTCATGAGGGTTTGTTTTTTGCAGGAGAACTGGTTGATGGCTGCGGACCGAGTGGAGGATACAACTTACAGCAAGCATTTTCAACTGGCCACCTAGCAGGGTCAAAGATCAATGGATAAAAATAGATAAAAACCCATTGTGTATTAAATTTTTTTTACCAGGACCATATATTTCTATTATTTTCATTATTTAACTCTAATTATTGCTATTTTTTCTTAGGTTTTTTTCTCATTGTTTAGTTTATAATAATTTATAAATATTATGTAATATGTAAATAGTAATACTTTTAGTTGATTCATACAATAAAATTGAAATAATATTTGTTGTAAGGTGGTTAACATGTCCGATGGAGAAAATGAAGGAGAAAAAAGGAAAAGAATAAATACTGAACCAGAATCTGATGAAGATTTACTTGAAGAATCTGAAAGATTTCCAGATGCTGAAGAAGAAAGAATGGAAGTAGCCCCTGCAGACCTTCTAGAAAAGGAAAGACCAGACCTACTAAAGAAGGAATATGGAAAAAATGTTAAGGTAAACCCACAAGAAAACAGCTAAGAAATAATATTTATGAATCCATTAAGATCATTTAAACATCCTTGTTGTGGAAGGTGTTTTTAAAAGAAAAAATAGGGAGTTTTAATCCACATGGATAATATTTAATCTTCATTTTTTGCATTGCCGTACTCTTCAATAGATCTTGAAATGAAGTAGAATACAACTATAATGCCCACTATCCATGTGAAATTTTGTACTATGCCCTTTACTGTTCCGTCGTTTGGAATCTGTATGCTTCCAAAGGTTATGAGGGGTATGAAAATAAGATAAACCACGATAACCGATGTCGTTATTGCCTTTCTTATCTCTCCTGAGTTGAACTGTCCTGTGCCTGACATGTAGTTCGCAATTATCAGGGTTCCAAAGAATGTGACCACTCCAATTCCTAAAAATATCCACAGTAATGATATACCCAGCAGGCTGATGATGATTGGTATGATCAGAAGGTCGATGACACTTAGTATTATGATCATTTTAACGGTGTTGAACCATTTTTTGTGTCTTGAATTTGATACCTGTCTGTTGAGATTTTCTTTTTCTCTTTCCATTCGTTTTTTATCTTTGTCTAGCCAATCAACTTTTCTATGAAGTTCTTCATTCTCCTTTTCAAGTTTTATTATTTTGGCCCAGTCTAGATTCCTGATATCGTTGTTGAGTTCGTTCCGTTCATTGAGAAGTTTTTTTATTTCTTCATCCAGCTCTTTTTTGTTGGATTCATCCATCTATTTCCACCTCACTACTGTGATAAATAACGCTATAAATTGTAGTTCAAAAAGTATCTAACAATCATATTTAATTATGTTAGTTTTAGTTATTTAAATTATGAGTAAACACTCGTTGAATTCTTTTAATTTTAGTAGTTACTGTTTTAAGATTTGCAGGTCCAATCAAATAATAGTCTAGGCTCAAGGGGAAAAATATGATAAAAATTAGTTACGATATCAAAGTTTATAGGCAAGAGTTAATAAATAATATTAAGAAAGCAGATGTTGTTGTTGAGCTTGGATGTCATGTAGGTAATTCAACAGCTATAATAGCTGAGCTTTCACCAAATGGAAGGGTAATTGCGCTGGATAACAGTCCTGAAGCTGTAACTCCCATGAAATTGTTAGAGGAAAACAATTCCAATATAAATTTTTATAAGGCCGATGTAAGGCTTCATGAAACCCTGGAAATGGTTGCTAAACAAATTAAAGAGATAGGTAGATGTGATGTACTGTCTGTTGACCTTGGTGGAGGATACCATCCTGACACTGTGTTCAAAGTATTTTTCATATGGTCATCAACTTTAAAACCACGTTTAACCATAATTAGAAATAGGGGATTAGTAGATTTTATACATTCAGCTCAAGCAGAAGAAGAAATTAAATCCCAAGAGGGATGGCTGGAATCATCAGGAAATGATGGGATACCGCCAAGATTGAAGGAGTTCAAACTCTGGTCTTCAAAATTAAGTTAAGGATGGAATGTTTATGATAGGTAAAAGAATCAGGATCGAACGTATATTAAACAGAAAAACAGGAAGATGCGTCATAGTGCCCATGGATCATGGTATGAGCATAGGCCCGGTGGACGGAATAATAGACATGGCAGAAACCATTGATGAAGTTGCAAGCGGGGGAGCAAACGCTGTAATAGAACATAAAGGAATGGTTGGTAAAGGTCACAGAGGATACGGTAACGACATAGGTCTTATCATCCACCTGTCAGCAAGCACATCGGTGGGACCCGACCCTGATCACAAGGTTCTTGTAACCTCGGTGGAAAAGGCATTGAAATTAGGTGCCGATGCTGTTTCAGTCCATGTTAATATTGGATCAGAAAAGGAACCTGAAATGTTAGTGCAGATGGGAACCATTGCAGAAACATGTGATGAATGGGGAATGCCTCTCATAGCCATGATGTACCCAAGGGGAAAGAAGATAGAAAACGAACACAGTGCAGATGTGGTTAAACTGGCTGCAAGGGCAGGAGCAGAACTGGGAGCAGATATCATAAAAACCAACTACACAGGAGATCCAAACACCTTTAAAGAGGTTGTTGACGGATGCCCAGTACCTGTTGTAATAGCAGGCGGACCCATGGTAGAAACAGACAAACAGCTGCTTGAAATGGTTAAAAATTCAGTTGATGTTGGGGGAGCAGGTGTTGCAATTGGCCGTAACATATTCCAGGCTAAATCACCTAGCAAAACCACCAGAGCCATAGCTGAAATTGTTCATAACAATATGGAAGTTGAAGATGCACTTAAGATCCTCAACGGCACAAGTTAACTAAGAAAGATTAATGAATCAACTCTGAATATTTTTTTATTTATTTTTTAGAAGGTAACTCCAATGAAATTCGCATGGATTAAGGCAGAAGGACAAAACTGGGACGAAAAAAACTGTTAATAACAGCGGCTCTTGAATCTGGAATTGACCATATCGTAAACTACGAAGATCCAGAGAAAATAGCCAAACTCGGAAATCTCAGTGTAGTGTCAAATACAAAGGATTCAGACATAAGTATGGTGGGAATTAATGGAGAGGGAGATGGAACCTTAACCATCCCCGATGATCTATCCAACTCTAAGGATCTTGCAGATTTAACAGCCCTTAAAGCTAGTGGCAGTATAGTTGCAGCCTACATGGAAATAAACAGTAAAAAACACGAAGAACTTGCAAGTAAACTTGGGAAAACTGCAGATTATCTGGTTCTTCAAGGTAAGGATTGGACAGTCATACCACTTGAAAACATCATAGCAGAACTTCAAGGTCAGGACGTTAAGATCATAGCAGCTGTGAAGGATTTTGAAGAGGCCAAACTCGCACTTGAAACACTGGAATATGGTACAGATGGTGTTCTTTTAATTCCAAATGACATATCCCAGATAAAGAAGGTAGCAGAATTCATAGAGAAAATAGACTCTGAAACCTACGAACTCGTTGCAGCCAATGTTACCAAGGTTGAACCAGTTGGATCTGGAGATAGGGTATGTGTAGATACCTGTTCCATGATGAACCTAGGTGAGGGAATGCTGGTTGGATCCTATTCAAAGGGTCTTTTTTTGGTTCACAGTGAATCTTTAGAAAGTGAATATGTAGCAAGCAGACCATTCAGGGTTAATGCAGGACCTGTACATGCTTATGTAATGACACCTGGAAACAAAACCAGATACCTATCTGAGATAGAAACAGGCGATGAAGTATTAACAGTTGACTCTGAAGGAAACACCAAAACAACAGTTGTGGGGCGTGTTAAAATAGAGAAAAGACCTCTCATGCTGGTTGAAGCTGAATATGATGGTGTGAGAATAAGGACTTTGCTGCAAAATGCAGAAACCATCAGACTCATTAACCAAGATGGTGAACCAGTATCAGTTGCCCAGCTTAAGGTGGGGGATAATGTCATGGTTTACTTGGACAAATCAGCCAGACACTTTGGAATGGCCATAGAAGAATCAATAATAGAGAAGTAGATGGAGAAATCTTCACCACAAAGTGAATAAATGTTTTATGAAGGTTAGATTTAATAATTTAAAATGTTTGATTCCCTAAAATTTGGATAACCACTGTAATAGGTGATTCTAATCATGACAGGATACACTGTTAAACTAATAGAACCCCAAACAAAGGATGCAATGTTTGATGAGCTTGTAAGCAAAGTCAGATATGAAAGAAAGGCCAATATAAATGGGGCTTGTGTTAAATTATTAACTGATAACCAGGACTTTAAGGAAGAGTGGGAAGACAACTTCAAATTCATGAATGAGGATATAAGGCCCCATGCCAAAATTTTCACTGTTGAAGATGGGGGAGAACTTGAAGTTCTCTACGAAACTGTTTCCAAGACATGTATCATAAAAAATTGTGACTACTACGGATGGGTTAAGAGCATAGCTCTGGCAGTTATATCAGACTTCTTTGAGGAGTATCATTCTGTACACAGGAGGTACTCTGTCCATGGATCAACTGTGGACTACCAAGGACATGCCATAGCACTTATAGGACCTCCAGGTACAGGTAAAAGTACGTTAACCTATGGATTACTCCAAGACAAAAATTTTAATTATATCTCTGATGATTGGTTCTTCACCAGATTGTTTGAAAATGCAACTGTTGTCTACGCATCTGAAAAAAATAGTTACATCAGAAACGATATCATTGATGTTTGGCCATGTTTCACAGACGAACTCAAACATGTCAAACTCGATAATAAGGGTAGGGGATTGGCAGATGTTAACACCCTATTTAAGGGAAGGAGCAGGGAAAGCTCAACGTTAATGTCAGTTGTACTCCTGGAGAGGGATACTAATCATCCTCCATTTAAAAAACTCGAACTCGAAGAGGCCATGAAATTCCTGGAAGAAAAGGATTTCTGTAATCCTCATCAACTTGTAAAAGACAACAGAAAATTCAAACTTAGATACAACTTCTTCAGGGAAGTTTTCAGCAAACTTGATGTTTACATCTTAAATATTATTGAAACTCCTGAAGAAAGTCTTGAAAGAATTAAAAAACTCGCAAAAAGGTGATTGAACAATGAGGGCATTTCTCGCGGTGGATTTAGATCCAAACTTAACCTACAAAATAATGAACATCCAAAAACAGCTGGCACAGGTCAGTTCCAACATTAAACTGGTTGAAGAAGAGAACCTTCATTTTACCTTCAAATTTTTGGGGGATATCACCCCTGAAAGGAAAGATAGCATAGTGGAAATGACAGAAGAACACATCAAAGACTATGCTCCATTTAACATTAACATCAAGGGATTGGGGGCATTTCCAAACACAGACTACATTAAAGTTATATGGCTTGGTGTTGAACATCCTGGTGCATTTTCAAAGGTCCAACGTGAACTTGACATGGAATTCTCAAAAATGGGCTTTAACAAGGAAAGAAGTTACATACCTCACCTCACAATTGGACGTGTTAAAGGAACCAAAAACAGGGATGAACTAAGTGCTTTGGTTAAGGAACTAGAAAATATTGAGATAGGATCCATGAACATAGATAGATTAACACTTAAAAAGAGCGAACTTACACCTGTAGGTCCGATTTACACAGATCTTCATGATATTTTCTTATGAAAAATAATTTTTTGTATATGAAGTGAATTGCAAGGTTTGGAATAAATTGTATTTTTTCATAATTTTTTTAAATATTTAAGGTGAGTTTATTGTCAGAACTAGATTACGATACTATTTTAAAGGGATTAAACCCTCAAAACAGGAACTTGAAGGAGTGTTGAAACTCTCAGGAGATCTTGTTAATGTTATAAATGAAACAGCTGCAGAACTGGGTGTTGAAGTAGAAGCTGTGCTTGTAGGTTCAGTTTCTAAGGGAACTTGGCTTTCAGGCAATGCAGACATTGACATCCTCATGAAATTTCCTCTCGAAACATCCTTAAAACTTTTAAAGAAGTGCGGCCTTGAAATAGGTCACGAAACCATAAAGAAAATGGAAGGGGCCGCTGAGGAACGGTACGCATCACATCCATATGTTACGGGTTATATTAATGATTACTACGTGGATTTTGTGCCTTGTTATGATATAAAATCCTACAGGGAACTTAAAAGTGCGGTTGACAGAACATTACTCCACACCAAATATATTCAGGCCAATTTGACACATGAACAAGAGGATGAAGTTGTTTTGCTTAAGAAGTTCATGGAATCGGTCGGTACATATGGTTCAGAGTTTAAGGTGGGAGGATTTTCAGGTTACCTCTGTGAACTCATGATACTCCAGTACGGAAACTTCAAGGAAACCATTAAAAATGCGGCTGAAAACTGGAACTACGGACACACAATCGATCTCATGAAATACCAAACAGGGGAAAACTTCAAGGATCCCTTGGTTGCAGTTGATCCAGTTGATCCAAACAGAAATGTAGCAGCAGCACTCACCATCCAGAAAATGTCAGAATTTGTTGTGGCAGCAGTTAACTTCCACCAAGAACCCAATGAATCCTATTTCAAACAAAAAACCCATATTATGGATAAGGAAGTTCTTAAAGAACTTTTCGAGAATCGAAAAACCAGAACAGTGCTCATAAAATTCAACCCTCCAAGCATACCTGCAGATGCTATTTATCCGCAGATTAAAAAGACTGAACATTCAATTGTTAGGATGGTTGAATCTGAGGGTTTTGAAGTGTTTGGAAGTGCATCTTGGACAGATGAGATGAACGAAGCAGTAATATTAATAGAATTTGAAGTGTGGGAACTGCCAGTTCTTAAAAAGCATTTAGGACCTAAAATTTGGGTAAGGGAACATCAGAAAAGATTTTTAGATAAGTATCCTGACAATGCTTGGATAGAAGAGGATAGGTGGGTTGTGGGTGTTCTAAGGGAATATACACAGGTATTAACCCTCATTTCAGACCTTATGACTGGGAAAAAATCTGGATATCTACAGTTTGGTAAACATCTTAAAAAAAGGATCATGGCTGATCACCAAATATTGGACATTCAAACGATCCTGAACTCCCAGTCCAACACATCAGGACTTATCAAATTTTTATACGAATATCTACACCCTGGAGATAAAATATTCAGGTAATGGAATTAATATAAAATGGTATAGTTTATTTTAAACCTCTTTTTTTAATCTTTTTAAGTAAAACAATTAAAAACTGAAGAACATCAAGAACTTGAAACATGAAAGCAAAAGCTGAAACCCAAGATGAACTTATTCAGGAGTTATTATTCAAAATAGAACAGTTATCATCGCTTATATATTAATATAGAAAAGAAATAATTTTAATACATTTTTTAAGGGGTTTAGGAGCTCCCGATAGGAACTCCATAGTCTTGTGACTAGCAAGACAAATATATTATATTGTACTTCTTATAAAAAGACTTTGGATTTTCTTAAAAACTCCTAAAAGAAAAAAGGAGATATTGAAAAATGGAAAATATAAAAACAAAACGTGAATTTACTGTTCTATTTCGTCAAGATATTGAAAGTCTGGGGTATTTTATATGAGGAAATCCTAAGTATTCTGAGTTATCATTTTGATTACCCCATTTATTTTAGTTTTTGGAGCAAATTTTTGGCATACTTCCATTTGCCTTAATATTTAAAAGGAAGTTTTAGATTCAAGATTCTGTTACTATTTGATGGTTAAATTTCTTGGCTGTGTTTATTGGGCCTTATTTCCATATAAATAAACGTAAGTCATTTTAAATAACTATCAGTCAACTATTACTATTTTTAAATGATATAAATAGTCGTTAATAAGGGCTTTATTTTAGAAAAAAGGTTATTTAAAGCTGTTTTTTGCGAAAACAAAATAAAAAGATTTATATGATATTTTGGCTGTAAATATAATTAACCAAACCTCATTGTTACAAATGATTGGTTGGGAAACGGGGGAATTAAAATAAGGAAAAAATTATTATATTCCATCACAACTCTTTTATTTTTAGTACTGATCCTGAATATTGGTGCAGGTGCTGCAGCCTCAACAGCTCATGCAACTGGTTCAACCACCGGAACCGTTAAAACCACAACTACCAGTAACACTACTCTTGTAAGTGGATTGACCACTGCCCAGATCAAAGATGGATACACCAGAGCACAGAATTTTTACAACATTAACCACAGACTTCCAAACTACGTAAGTTACGGTACAAGGAAGGTCATGATATCAGACTTCCAAACCATACTCGCAACACAGGGACTCAAGATAAACATGTATTACTCAAGACCAGTGTACATAACCAGTGACAATATCAACAACAAAACCGCAGACAACGCAAGAATAAACAACATAGTAGCAGGACTAAAAACTCTAGGCATTAAAGCCTACAACATGGGAATAGGTCCTAACACCCACGTGAAAGTGTTACAAAACACAAATGTACCACAAAATGCGCTAATTATAGATATCTATGGTGGTGCAGATGCAGGAACCCTCTATGAAATGGGTTTAACTTGGTATAAAAAAATAAAGGGCGCAAGATCGGTTTACAGTGTATTCTGGCCACCTTCAAAGGTTATAAGTGGTTTATCATTTTTAGAGCGAGCTCATGATGACAATTACAGTCCGGTATCGTTTAAGGGACTGTCTAACCCAGATCAATATTTAATAAAAAATGGTTACAACTACATCTACTCTAAAGACATCAAAACCATTGTAAATGGTATATTCAAACAAGCATTTAGCTAATTAATATACTATATTTTATCTTTTTTGAATTCCACTAACTAGATTGAAAAACAATCCGAACCAACTTATCTATTCTTTAATTTAACTTAACAAAATTTGAACTGTTATACTTCTAACCCTTCTATTAAACCAACCTACAAATCATATTTTACTATCACAGCATGTAATTGTTAATTAAATCATCATCTGCCCTATATCTCATGAAACAATCTAAAAAAATAGCATAAGTTATTCTAAATTTGTAGTGTGCTTTTGTGCATTTTGATTCTTTATAATACTAATAATTAAAATATTACATATCACGCATTTTAAAAAAATATGGGGATCTGTAAAATTTTAAGGGGAATTAATTTAGCGGGGAAAATATTGGTTGTGGAAGATGATGGTATATTAGCCACAGCTTTACAAGTGAAACTTGAAAATTGGGGGTACAATAGTCCTGTAGCTTTTACTAGTCAAGATGCAGTTAAACAGTTTCATAAAAACAAACCCGACCTTGTTATTATGGATATAACTCTTAAGGGTAAATTAAATGGTATTGAAACAGCTGAACTTATTGATTCTGAACTTCAAACTCCCATAATATACTACAGTTCAAACACCGATGAAGAACTATCAAAAAGACTTAAAAATGTTCAAAACAGGGATTATGTGTCTAAAACATCTGAAGATGAGACTTTAAGACTATCAATTGAGAAACATATTAAACAAAAATCTGACTTAAATTCTGAAAAGAAATTGATTACCCAAGAAAATTCAAGTGAAAGTTTTACAGATTTTAACACAGTAAAGGGGGATGTGAACATGAATAGAAATTTCAATACAATGGAAAAAAACATATCCTATACCGATAAAGAATGTAAGAAACCAAAGATCATCATTAATAATCTGGAAACCATGACGGAAGACCGCACTGAAACTAATTCGGTTCCATCCGTTGGAACAGTTAACAATGATAATAAAATCGATGAATCCATTGAAGCTGAAAATCATGTAACCCCTCAAACCATTCAAACAGAACTTAAAAAACTGGAAACAAGTTTTTCTAAGGTATTTAACGAGTCAAAATCACAACATCAAGAAATTCTTAAACTAAATAACCTAGTTGAAGAATATAAAGGACTTTTGGCTGAGAAGAACATCAAAATAAATGAATTAGAGGACGAAAAAATTATATTAGAAGAAAAAGTGATTCAAGCTACTGATCAGTATCAAACAGTATTAAATGAGATGTGCAGTGTAAATGATCAGATCAATAAATTTATTGGAACTTTAAATGATAAATTAAAGGTCAGTTGACCCTGCAAACTGATATTTTACCAATAATTAAATTTAGAAAATTTAAACATAAAATTTATTCAAGATCCTATACTGCAATAATAACTAAGATTTTAGGATGATCCTTAACTATATATCAAGGGATATTGAATTTAATAAATACATTTACAAGGAAAAAATAAATTAGAGATAATGAGCAATCTATGATGCATATAAATAAAAAATATTGGGTCTTGTTCTTCAACAAGTTTTTGAAGAATTTAGAGCCACATTTTTCTAGAATATTGTTTACATTTTTTCTAGATAGAATGGATTTTTCAATTGTTGTGTTTCCATTAAATCAGATCATATGTTGTTTAACAGGATAATTGAATTATCCATTGTATAATATTATATTAATTGGGGGTCAAAGTTTTTATGATAGATTTTGAATTGAATAAGGAAGGTTTACCTACAATACCCGAAATAGCATGGGAATTTATCTTTGATTCTGTAGAAGCACCAATCATGATCTTGGATGATGAACATAGGATTGTTCGTATAAATGAAAATATGAAGCAAACCTTGAATATTCCCGGTGATCCTATCATGGAGAAGTGTTACAAGATCGTTCATGGTACTGAGAATCCACCAGATTTTTGTCCCCATTCTCAAACATTAATAAATAATGAACGATGCACTGAAGAAGTTGAGTTATCAGATCTCGATGTTTGGCTTTTAGTTACAACCAGCCCCATACAAAATATTGATGGCGAAGCCATTGGAAGTACGCACATAGCTCAGGATATTACGGAACTAAAACAAACCGAGGAAAAAAACCAAAAATCCTTAGAACTGAAGGATTTATTGATAAAAGAAACACATCACCGGGTGAAAAATAATTTAGTAACTTTGTCCAGTCTTCTCTACCTTCAAGCAGAGCATGTGGAAGATCAAACAGCCAAGGATATTTTGTTAGACTCTAAAAATCGTGCAAGGGCCATGGCAATCATACATCAAAAACTTTACAGCAATAAAAGTTTAGAAACCATAAACTTGCACTACTACCTCAACCAGCTCTTGGACGAAGTCTTAAAATCCTATTCCATAACTGATAAGATCCAATACACGTTAGATCTTGATAATATTATCTTAGACTCTAACACTGCGTTAATTATAGGATTAATCGTCAATGAATTGGTTTCAAATTCCTTGAAATACGCTTTTCCAGATGATGCAAAGGGTGTTGTCGGTGTGAGTTTACACCAAAATGATAGTGAGTACATCCTAAAAATTTCAGACAATGGAAAAACCATTCCCTTAGATATCGATATAAACAACATAGATTCATTCGGATTAACCATTGTGAACCTTCTTGTTAATCAAATAGAAGGCCATATTTCTGTTGAGAGGGTTGGAGGGACAACTTTTACCATTAAATTCAAAGAAAAAACAGAAACCTAAAAATATAATTCATGATAATCATCATTCAAAAACTTAAATTAATATTTTTTTTTAATTGGTAGGGGTTTCAAGTTTTCTTGTAACTCCCAACACTCTATCTACTTCTCCATTTTCATTGTACAAAAATGATGTCACTACTTCTGTAGGAATTTTTGAACCATTTTTATGGGTTTGATCCACCAAGTGTTTGCTGACTTTCAATGAATCATCTCCAGAGAGAATTGCTTGAATCCGATCAGGCAAAGCATTTAGCACTCTTTGATAGGATTCTATGGTAAGTACATCTTCCATGGATTGTTCAAGTACCTCGTCAGGAGTGTAACCCCTCAAACCTTCGACTGAATCACTAACATATGTAAATTTAGCTGAAGCCAGATCTAGGATCCATATCACATCACCAAGATTTTTTGATATGATGCTGTGAATTTCCTGTTTTTTATCAAATTCCTTTTTAAGTTCTTGTTTTTTTAATGCAAGTTCAATTGCAAACTTCAACTCATTGTCATCAAAGGGCTTAATAATGTAAGCATAAGGGGATGTTTTATGGGCTCGTTCCATGATCATTTCCGAGGAATATGCTGTTACATAAATAATGGGAATATCTAAATGTTTTTGAATATTTTCTGCAGTAGTTATTCCATCTTCATTTCCACTAAGCACAACATCCATGATAATTAAATCAGGTTTATTTTTAAGGGCAATTTCCACGGCATCTGCTGAAGACTTAGCACAATCAAGAATGGAATATCCCCAACTTTCAATTTTCATCCTCATTTCTAGTGAGGTTATCATTTCATCTTCCACTATCAATATTTTCTTCATACTGTGCACCTTGATTACGATTTTGAAAATTGTTATTGAATTAAATTTGAAAATTTATCTGGACAAATAATGATCTGTTAAAGTATTTTATTTTTTATACCATAAACTTTGTTATAGCTCTAATTATAAAAAAACACGTGCACTAAAAGGAGGATACTTAATGATCTGTATTTAAATCAAAAATAATTCCATCGATATGAGTAACCTCACCTTCATCTCCATATACAGGTTTACCCATTTCATGGAAATAACTTATTTCATTATTTTTATTTCTGATTCTGTAATCCATTGTGAAGGGAACCTTTGAGTTCAAAGAATTATTCATGGTGTTTAAAACAGTTTCCTGATCTTCTTCTAAAATAAACTGTTCCAGGAAATGACCTTCAAAATCTATTAATTCTCTTTCATTAAGTCCAATTATTTCTTCGAATAGACCATTAATGAAAGTAACTTTTTTATCATTAACAAAGAACCGATACAACAACCCATGGAGATTGTCCAAGACTTCGTCTTTAATCTCAACCATTTTATCCCTTTGATATGTATCAATGGCAGTTTCTATTGTGAATTTCAGCTCCATTTCATCTAAAGGTTTCACCAAGTACCTAAATGGGTTAGTGGTTTCGGCCTCTTCAATTAATTCATGATTCGAATATGCTGATAGGTAAACCACTGGCACATCTATCTTCTTTTGTATTTCTCTAACTGTCTCAATACCATTCATTTTTCCTGCTAATTGGATATCCATTAAAATTAAATCAGGATTTAAATCAACAACATTCTCTACAGCTTCTTCACCAGTTTGAAAATAACCTACAACCTCAAATCCAAGTGACATTAATTGTAGAGTAGTTCCTACTCTTAAAATCCCTTCATCCTCTACAATCAAAATTCTTTTAGACATTAACATGATTTTAGTTACTAATGTTATTAAAATATTTTCCAACAATTACTTCCAGTAACATAAAAATCTAAAATAAATATTAGTATTACAAGTTTTCTAATTTACAGAATGAACAAAAATAGAACTTCTAAATATTACTAGTCAAATAAAAGCGTTTAAAATTCTTAAATATAATTCCAAATTTCTAAAAAAAATAACCCTAGGAATAGGGTTCTCAAATGGGGTTAAAGTTTACTTCTTTTTATTAGATACGAAAGCTCCGAATATCATCACTAATGCCATAAATAGCATTGGCAATGGTACACCTGTTCTTTGCATAGGAATGGTGCCAACTTCAGTCTGATTTTTAACCTTAGTTGGAGTCATATTCTCAACTGGATCATCAACTGGTGTTACATCTATTGTAACAGTGACTATGTCACTTCCACCATTACCATCGCTTACTGTTACTGTGAAGCTGTCTGGTCCGTTGTAGTTTGCATTTGGTGTGTATGTGTATGTACCATCTGCATTTACTATGGCTGTTCCGTGCGTTGGGTTGGTAGCTTTACTAAATGTCAATGTGTCTCCATCAACATCTGTTCCTGTTACTTTTCCGTTTGCTTGGCTGTCTTCTGGTATGGTTTTACTGTCATCGTTACCTATTGGTGCATCGTTGACTGGTGTTACATCTATTGTAACAGTGACTACGTCACTACCTCCATTACCATCATTCACTGTTACTGTGAAGCTGTCAGGTCCGTTGTAATTTGCATTTGGTGTGTATGTGTATGTACCATCAGCGTTAACTACAGCTGTACCGTGCTTAGGATCTGTATCTTTTGCAAATGTCAATGTATCTCCATCAACATCAGTTCCTGTTACCTTTCCGTTTGCTTGGCTGTCTTCTGGTATGGTTTTACTGTCATCGTTACCTATTGGTGCATCGTTGACTGGTGTTACATCTATTGTAACAGTGACTACGTCACTACCTCCATTACCATCATTCACTGTTACTGTGAAGCTGTCAGGTCCGTTGTAATTTGCATTTGGTGTGTATGTGTATGTACCATCAGCGTTAACTACAGCTGTACCGTGCTTAGGATCTGTATCTTTTGCAAATGTCAATGTATCTCCATCAACATCAGTTCCTGTTACCTTTCCGTTTGCTTGGCTGTCTTCTGGTATGGTTTTACTGTCTCCGGTGCTTATTGGTGCATCGTTGACTGGTGTTACATCTATTGTAACAGTGACTATGTCACTTCCACCATTACCGTCGTTCACTGTTACTGTGAAGCTGTCTGGTCCGTTGTAGTTTGCATTTGGTGTGTATGTGTATGTACCATCTGCATTTACTATGGCAGTTCCGTGGCTTGGGTTGGTAGCTTTACTAAATGTCAATGTATCTCCATCAACATCAGTTCCTGTTACTTTACCGTTTGCTTGGCTGTCTTCTGGTATGGTTTTACTGTCTCCGGTGCCTATTGGTGCATCGTTGACTGGTGTTACATCTATTGTAACAGTGACTATGTCACTACCTCCATTACCATCATTCACTGTTACTGTGAAGCTGTCAGGTCCGTTGTAATTTGCATTTGGTGTGTATGTGTATGTACCATCAGCGTTAACTACAGCTGTACCGTGCTTAGGATCTGTATCTTTTGCAAATGTCAATGTATCTCCATCAACATCTGTTCCAGTTACTTTACCGTTTGCTTGGCTGTCTTCTGATATGGTTTTACTGTCTCCGGTGCCTATTGGTGCATCGTTGACTGGTGTTACATCTATTGTAACAGTGACTACGTCACTACCACCATTACCATCGCTTACTGTTACTGTGAAGCTGTCTGGTCCGTTGTAGTTTGCATTTGGTGTGTATGTGTATGTACCATCTGCATTTACTATGGCAGTTCCGTGGCTTGGGTTGGTAGCTTTACTAAATGTCAATGTATCTCCATCAACATCAGTTCCTGTTACCTTTCCGTTTGCTTGGCTGTCTTCTGGTATGGTTTTACTGTCATCGTTACCTATTGGTGCATCGTTGACTGGTGTTACATCTATTGTAACAGTGACTACGTCACTACCACCATTACCATCATTCACTGTTACTGTGAAGCTGTCAGGTCCGTTGTAATTTGCATTTGGTGTGTATGTGTACGTACCATCCGCGTTAACAACAGCTGTACCGTGCTTAGGATCTGTATCTTTTGCAAATGTCAATGTATCTCCATCAACATCAGTTCCAGTTACTTTACCGTTTGCTTGGCTGTCTTCTGATATGGTTTTACTGTCATCGTTACCTATTGGTGCATCGTTGACTGGTGTTACATCTATTGTAACAGTGACTACGTCACTACCACCATTACCATCATTCACTGTTACTGTGAAGCTGTCAGGTCCGTTGTAGTTTGCATTTGGTGTGTATGTGTACGTACCATCAGCATTTACTATGGCAGTTCCGTGCGTTGGGTTAGTGTTTTTGGTGTATGTTAATGTGTCTCCATCAACATCAGCTCCTGTTACTTTACCGTTTGCTTGGCTGTCTTCTGGTATGGTTTTACTGTCATCGTTACCTATTGGTGCATCGTTGACTGGTGTTACATCCATATTTAATGTTCCTGTAGCAGTGTTACCTGTATTGTCACTTACAGTGTAAGTTATAGTTGGAACTGGTCCATTATAATTACTTGCTGGAGTGAATAAGTAACTGCCATCAGAATTAATCACAATCCTTCCAACTCCAGGTATGTTCACAGTGCCAGGAGCGTAGGTCGTACCGTTTATTAAGAAATTCACTACTGTGACAGGTCCATCTGGATCTGAAGCTGGTAAATTTCCAGATATTGGTGTGTCTTCAGGTGTTGTTTTAGAGTCATTGTTAGCAGTAGGTAAACCATCAACAGTTGTTATAACTGGTGGGGCTTGATTGTTACTAATATTTGGATCAGTTATTCCTGAAGGTACCTGTACACTTGCTGTATTGGTTAATGTTCCTGTTTTTGTTGAATCAACAATTCCAATTATGGTTAAAGTCACATCTTCTCCATCTGCGAGAGTTACTCCTGTCCATGCACCTGTTAATGGGTTGTAAGTACCTTCACTAGGTGTGTAACTGGTTGCAGTAAATCCTGCAGGTAAGTTGTCGATCACAGTGAATACATCACTGGATACTATGCTTGAAGGACCATTGTTGTGTACTTTTATGGT
This sequence comes from Methanobacterium sp. ERen5, assembly GCA_024167805.1. GTDB lineage: Archaea > Methanobacteriota > Methanobacteria > Methanobacteriales > Methanobacteriaceae > Methanobacterium_B. Next base: position 2,568,703 of record CP099988.1, read on the forward strand.
ATAAGTTAAAGTTTTACCGGCCACAACTGGGTCTGGACTATCCGATTTGGAAATTGAAAGATCAACTGGGGCATTTAACTCCCATAAAAACTCCATTCCATCAGCTTGACTGTCTGCACCAACTCCCCACCATGAAAAAGTCACACTGGTTATGTTAGTTCCCATGATCTGAACAGTTCCTGCTGAGGTTCCTCCCAAGGGATCCATAGATGCTTCCATACTATTAGAATTTATAGAAACACCTGGTGTTCTTTGGATGGTGCTGGATGTAACTTCAAAACTTGTTGGTCCTGATAATTTAGTTAAATACATTCCCGTGTTTAAAAGTGTTAGAAGAGCTGACGAAGAAGTGTATTTTGCTCCATTTTGTACGTTACCACCTATTCTGTCTATGTATAATATAGGGTTGTTTACTGGTCTATTGAAGTTAAAAGTTATTGTTCCATTGTTAGCTCTTGTCAATGTGTTCCAGTTTAAAGCAATTTCTAAAGAGTTGTGTCCAGCTGCTGAAGCATTGCTCCAAAATGCAGTATTTGTATTTGTGGTTCCTGTTGGTGTTGCAGTAACTGTAGCAGCACCATTGTGTTTTTCTGTGAAATTAACTTTTACTGGTCCTGCTGTGGAATTGTAAACTCCATTAGAACCACTCCAAGTGCCAGTCATATTTGCAGCACATGAAGTACTCAACATACCAAAGAACATAAAGGCCATTATTACCATGAAAATTGTTACCTTTTTGATCTTTTCACCTCCTTTTTGTTTATTAGCCCATTAATCACAATTGAATAAAGGGTATTATTAGTTGGGGGAATCGATTTAAAAAACAGAGGCTAATATGTTTAGTACACATGATCACACAACAAAAAGAGTTATATAACATAATTTTTTTAAACAATATATTCACTTTAAATAAAAATTAGATTTGGTGATTGGTTGAAAAGGATTACAATATCAATTGATTCTGAATTGGACATTAAATTCAGAAAAAAAGCTTCACAGAAATATCAATTTGAAAGAGGATGGTACAGCATTGCAGTAGCAGAAGCCATGACTTACTGGGCAGACGGAAAGGATCAAGAAATTGCCAACAACAAATCAGAACCAAACACTCCATTAAAGGATCATTTAGACAAGGATCTGCTGAACAAAATAAATTCAGAATTGAACCTTGAAGATGACAATTTGTTCGAAAATTTTGAAAGCTTGATAAACCACATAAACAATGACACACCACACAAGTTACTAATTGAACGTGAAAAAGGTAACATAGTCATAAAAATGGAGAATGATAATGTTTCAGATTTAAAAACAAATTTAGAATCATTCATGTTTTTATATCGCAGTCTTGGGGTTATTTTATCAGCCTTGGAAGAAACATCAAAGGAAAAATTCGATATCGTAGGTATGGGAGAAATACCTCCGGTTTACATAAAAAAATAATTGACTGAACAAAAATAATTATACAAAGCGGTTTATAATTGGTAAACACTATTTTTGTATTCAAAAGAGTGGATTAGATATTGACTCTGATGATATGATTTATTCTATTTTTTTGGTGTTTAACCATACGATTCACTTAAAAGTTATATCCAATGGAAACCATATATTTAACTAGAATATTTAAGAAAAAGGGGTTGATATTATGGTAGTGAAAAATAAAGTGTGTAACACCCGTAAAAAACAGCGTAAGTTACAACAAAAATATATTAAAGGAAAAAACCCAGCTAAAACTATTGAAAAATGTAAGATATGATTTAAATTTTTTTTAAATTCCTAAAGGCACTACTAAACTACCTACCAATTTCTAACACTATTTTCTTTCGTACACAAATTTTGGTACAGCCTCTTTGAAGGGGTCGAAATCTTCGATATTTTTAACTTCCATGCATTTCATGCTGACCATTGAATGCAGTGAAGATGGTAGTCTGAGTATTCTTTTTAGATCGATGGAAACCTTGGCATCAACCAAACTCATGTTTAAGGCAGCAATACCCTTTACAACCTTTTTATATCTTTGAGGACCAATTTTACCCTTGAAAACACCCCATTGATTGTTGGCTATCAAGCTACGGTTTTTCAAAACATCGTTTAGGAGTTTTTTATTCACATCATCCAGCTCGGCTTTTTTGTTAAGATGGAGTATGGTGAATTTAACACGGTCGGTGAATACTTTAGGATATCCAAACGGAACAACGAAGTGTTCATAGGAAACCCTTTCAAAATCAAGACTAAACTCATTTTCAGGCACATCAGCCCCTACAATATATTTCACAATCTGGGCTCTAACATCACTGTCTGCCTTAAGCACAGTTGGATCAAGAATCCTCACATGATATCCTCTGCCTGAGTAAACCACATGTATGTCCTTCAGTCCTAGATCACCCTTCAATACATCGATTAGTCCGCATACTATTTCTTTGGCTTCGTTTAGACATATTTCACAGACACCATCACATTCGCATGTTCTTACTGGAATGTCCTTGGCATCAACATCGAAAACTAATTCTGCTCCGTTCCAACCATCCCTTCTCTGTGGTTTGTCATAAAAAGCCACAGATGAGTAGGCTGCAAAAGGTGTTCGAACCTTTAAGAAACGTCTGAGAAAATCGGGTGTCCTAAAGATCTTGTAACGATCGTTTGGTCCCCTTCCAACATGGTCGAAACCAAATTCTCTATCTTGAATAGTATTGGATATGAAATCTGGAACCTTTTTAATATTCCATTCCTCTTTATAATACCTTTTCCTTTCTTCAGGTGTAGCAGGTGTTAAATATTCTATTTTTACCATCTCGCAGGGTTTTAATTATCTACAATATTTTTTTATTAAGAGGATTAATTTGAGTCCTTCTTAGTTTCAGAGGTTTTAGCTTCGGTTTCCTCTGATCCGTTTCCTGTTGACTCTTGGGATTCTTTTCTGATGATCCATGTCATTCTGTTGTAGTAGGACAGGGGTTTCCAATTTTTTTACAGTGTTCATCTGGTTTGCAAAGACTTGGAAGGTGTAGTTTAACCTTTTCACAGCTCATGGGTGTGTACCAAGTTGTTTGTCCTTCGTTTTTAAGATCAGCTGTTTCATGCATACCGAAACCTAGTTTAGCAATTAGGTTCACCTTGTCTTGTGGTTGATCCTCAAACAATGGGGGTGTACATCTCTCTGCAGCTCCGAATATGAGGGGCATTATCTCACCTTCAACCACATTGAGATTTGGGTCTATGTCCGATACTCTTTTACTTATGTTTTCGCTAAACACTGATGGATAGAGTCGGGCATAGGATATGAACGGTGTTAAAAACATGATTATGGCATCGTTACGTCCGCCTGATTTAATTCCTTCCATAACATTTTTGACGCATGGTGGAAATGCCCTAGGATTTAAAGCTGAGGCTCTGATACTACCTCCCCTTGAACCTCCACCAAATCCATAGGATCTGGCCGATTCCACTAGAACCTCTGATATTTTGTCTGCAAGTTCCAAGAGTATGGGGTTAGGTTCAATTTCCCTTTGGGATTTTTCTGAAACATTGGAAATGTACTCCTCAGTATTTTGCATCACCGTTTTGATCATGACCAGTTCCTTTACCCTGGTTCCAATCAATGCTTCGTACATTTTATCAGGTTTTCTTCCATGGATCTTTGAACTGAATCTTTCAAGGAAATCATCCTTGTCAAGAATCACTTCGCCGTTGTCCAGTATCATTTCATGGAGCCTGAGTTTTTTTGAGCTGAGCAATTCTTCAAAAAAGGTCCATTTAGGATGTGAAAGTACAACACTGTTTAATATGTTGTTTACAGCAAGGTTACGTTCTGATTTGGATAGTTTACCTAACCTGTACTCCATGATCTTTCCCTGTGATTCAACAAGGACTCGACTTTCTCTGGAGTTTGAACCGTATTTGGCTCCAACTGCTTGGCAGAGAAGGTAGTAAGATATTATATCAAATTTATATATTTCTGGGTTGAAAAGAAACTCGTACTTATTGTTGTCAAAGTTTCTGTCGTTTTTCTTTTTAACGTACCACTCGATCCTTTTAATAGCTAGATCTATGTAGTTTCGTGGTATGAATGAATCGTCAGATATTTCCTGTGATCTGCTCTCAGTAACAATGCTCATTAACTCGTCATTGTCTGATAAAACCCTTTCAAAATCTCCTAACTCACGAACAACATTCTTTCCCTCGTCTGAAAGTGGATTTATAAATGCTACTGATAACATGATATTTCCTATGCACTTTAAATATAAAGTAAGTTATGAGAGCGTTGGATAATAACTACAAAAATAACAATAAAATCTACCCATATTCATAAAACTAACCATTAGTAAATTATATTTTTAGGAATCTAAAAACTTTCCCAGCCCTTCTTTAAAAAAATTATTCCTAAATATGCCATAAGTTTAATGTACTTAGTTCAGTATGGATGGTTCTAATGTGTAACCAGCTAAAACTGATATTATTATGATGGCCAAGTTTACCAGCACTTTCAGAGGATTCAAAGTGAAACCGCGATTACTGTAACGTGTTGCACAGGATTTTTCACTTCTGTTTAACATTACTCCAATTTCTTTGAAGTTGTATCCTTCCTGACGGAGCTCGCACATTTTAATATCTTCTTCAAGTGTCCATCTACATCCTAAACGACTGTCCTTTTTTTCATCACACATTCATCCTTTTCATGATTTCCATTACATTGTCTTAACATTGTCACATATCCAATATACAAATTTCCCCAAACTGAAAAAAAATTAGGAATACAATTCAAAAAAAATTATGGATTTTATTGTTTTAGTTTCAATCCCAACGAAATTTATTATCACTCAGTTTTTTTAGAAACTCTGGAGTGTATGGTACTATGGTATCATAAATGGGTAGTTTTTTCTGTTTTTGTAGTAGGTTAGTATCATGCTGTGGATGTAAACTAATATATAAGCTAATATTTCCCGATAAATGTATCAGGATAAATATTTTATGCTGATAAAATTGGATAAGTTAAAAAAATAATGTAAAAAAAGAAAATTAAGATACTGGAGGTATTGATATAATTTTTAGACTATCTTTTACAGTATTATATGCTCCAGAATTATCTGAATCAAATTCTAAGTTTATTAATACTTTACAATCTCCACTATTAGATCCTGTATTTACATACGTATTGATCGTTGTTTCATAAGATTCAACTGAATTTTTTCCTGCAATAGTAACATTGTTTCCTGTTGAAAATATATCCTGATATGTCATAGGATTTGCTCCAAAACTTGAAAGTACTGCTACAAATTTATCTCCTTTATAAAACAGAACATCTAAACTTTCATTTGTTGAATTATCAATTATTGTCAATCCTTCAGGTTTTGTAAATGATATATACTTGTTTTCAAATGTATTATTAACTGATGCAGCTGTTTGTGTTGAATTTTGTGATGAATTAGTTGTTGTGTTATTCATTTCAGGTGCTACACATCCTGAAAGTGCCACGGCTCCTATAATTAAACTTATAACTAATATTAGATTAATCATTTTCAATTGATCCACTCCCAAATATTTAATTGAATACTAATTTAGAAGAGATTAGTTATAGTTTTTTCTTCCTTATTAGGCGAGGATCTTGAATTTTGGATTTTGCCTTGTATCGACATCACCCATAATTTGTGGTGTTAATCTTCCACCAAGGGGTTGTATCTGAAAATCTCGCTTTTCATATACTTGCTCATCTAAAGTCATATTTAGAGAGCCAGTTCATATCCTGTTAAGTCCTGTTGATTTGTATCTTAAGATAACTAAAGATCTTGATCAGAAATTGTAGGCAGTCAAAATCATCACTTCATTTGTTCTTAACAACTGTTTTGGGTGTATAAATCATTTCATAATATTACATATTTCCATCATATGTTAAAATAAATCATATAATAATTTTGGGTTGAATTGGGGTTTAAAGAAGTGAAGGGACTTTGAAAGAAGTAACTTGGAATATAACTCCATTACTTTTGTATTGGTGATTTAATGTTTTACAAAATTAGAATATTAAGACGTTTCTCTTTTGCAAAAGTTGCTCTATTTAAATATGGAAAAGTATTTAGATATAATGTAACGATGAATGGATGATGATAATTAATTAGGTACTGTAAAATCAAGCAATTTAAGATAAACACATGAATAGTTATCCAAACTTTAAATGATGTTTAATTTGACAATTTTATAGAAGAAGAATTTCTCAATAAAACTTCCATTATCAACCGATTTTTCAAATTTGTTAATTGTTAAAATAAAAACATATATAGAATAATATTCGATACATTTAATGAGTATATTAATGATATCATAGATAATATAAATTGGTTCATGTATTCTACAAATCAACTAGTTTGAACCAATCATAAAACAGATTTTAAAATGATACCATTTATTTAGAGATTCATTAAAGATTCTTTAGAAAATTAATTTAGGGATATATTAAGCTTCTAATTATCCTAGTTTTTATTTGATTTGACTCATTAAAACCATAAAATTATTGGAGGAATTTAGTTTGACCAAGGTACTTATTTCATCAGCACTTCCCTATGCCAACGGACCGTGCCATTTGGGACACCTCAGATCCACCTACATACCTGCAGATATATATGCCCGGTACAATAGGATGAAGGGAAATGATGTACTTTTCGTATGTGCAACAGATGAACATGGAACACCCATAGCTGTCAAGGCAGAGAAAGAAGGCAAGCCACCAAAGGAAGTAGCAGGCAGATACCATGAGATGATAAAAACTGATCTTGAATCATGTAACATATCACTCGACAGCTTCACCAGGACAACCGATCCAAAACACTACGAAATATCACAAAACTTTTTTTAAAACTATATGAAAAGGGTTACATCTACGAAAAAGTAATAAAACAACCCTACTGTGCAGATTGTGGCAGATTTCTACCTGACAGATACGTGGAAGGAACCTGTCCATTTTGTGAAACAGAAGGTGCAAGGGGAGACCACTGCGAAAGCTGCGGAAGACACCTAGAACCAACCCAACTCCTAGAACCAAAATGCCAGATATGCGGCGAAACACCAGAAATAAGAGAATCCAAACAGTACTTCTTCAAACTAAGCCACTTCCAAGACCAACTCCAAGAATGGATAGAAGGAAACCACGAACTACCACCAAACGTCCGAAACTACGCATTACAATGGCTCAAGGAGGGACTTAAAGATTGGATACTCACTAGAGACATGGAATGGGGAATACCAGTACCCCTTGAAGGTGCAGAGGGAAAAATTATCTACGTGTGGGGAGAAGCATTTCTAGGCTACATATCCTCGGCAGCCCAATGGTCTGAAAAAACAGGAAAACCATGGGAAGACTATTGGAACGACAGACCATTACATTTCATTGGTAAGGACATAATATACCACCACAGCATATTCTGGCCTGCACTACTCATGGCCTATGGATGCAAACTACCCTACACAGTAATAGCAGGAGAGTACCTCTCCCTTGAAGGTAGTAAAATGTCAACCAGTAAGAACTGGGTTATATGGGTATCAGACTTCATAAAGAACTTTGACAGCGACATACTAAGGTATTACTTGGTTGCAAACGCACCACTGTCTAAAGACACTGACTTCTCATGGGAAGACTTCCAGCGAAGGGTTAACGACGAACTTGCAGATGTGATAGGAAACTTCCTACACCGAAGCTTCACCTTCACAAACAGGTTCTTCGATGGAAAAATACCAGAACCTGGAGAGTTTGATGAGTACGACAGGAAATTTGAAACCAAGATCAAAGCATTACCCAAACTAGTTGGTGGACTCATTGAAGAGTTCAAATTCAGAGAGGGAATGATGGAAATAATCAAACTTTCCAAGTATGGTAACAAGTACTTCAATGACAAGGAACCGTGGAAAGCTGTTAAAACGGATAAGGCAGGTGCAGCTAACTGTATATACTTGGCCAATCAACTGGCTAAAACCCTTGCAGTCACACTCTTACCATACCTACCTGTTAAAACCCTTGAAATATTTAAAACACTCAAAATCGACCCGGTACTAAACTGGGATGATGGAGCCAAGTTCATGGAAGAGGGCCATGAAATTGCCGAACCAAAACCAATCTTTTTAAAGATTGAAGATGATGTTATAAACGCTCAAAAAGAATTACTGTACGAAAATTTGAAGGAAGAAGAAACAATGAAGGAAGAAGTAACAATAGACACATTCGCATCCATGGATCTAAGAGTTGGACAGGTATTAGAAGCTGAAAATGTTAAAAAATCAGACAACCTACTCAAACTAATGGTGGACATTGGAGAAAACCAGATCCAAGTGGTTGCAGGAGTAGCCAAGAAGTACACACCAGAGGAAATTAAGGGAAGAAAGGTAATAGTCCTTACAAATTTACCACCAGCAAAACTGTTCGGAATCAAATCAGAGGGCATGTTGCTTGCAACCGACAACATGAGTCTTTTAACTGTTGAAGACGCTGATGTTGGTGAACAAATAAAATGAACGAATCAGTACTGATTGCAAAAACAGAAAGATTCCTAGACGGAATAAGACGCAAACCCCTTAAAATTGACAACATCAAGAACTTCAAAGATTTCATAAACACCTACCAACAGCTCAAAAACACGTTGGACGACTTGTTAGAACTGAGGGATACCATGGAGATCAAGGGTTACAAAACACCCTACAAATCTCTCATGAAGTACGGCAGATTAAGTAAATCAGAGATGAAGGTTGATGACATCTATGATGTTAACAAACACACACAGTACTTCAGAATGAATGCTGCAGCTAAAAAGAACATACTTGACAGGGTTAAATCTGCCATTGCATCCCATAAAATAGCAATAGGACATCTTGAGGAGTACGCAGTATTTTCCTGTGAAAACTGTGGGGAGAACATAAATGGCCACGAACTTGAAACCCTGGTAAATGGTAAATGCAAATGCGGCTCGGACCAGATACAGATGAAAGTGAATGATCAAGGTATTTACAGGCTTGAAATCATCAACTACCTCCCACTCTCCGGGGATTATATGGTTAAGATGAGCGAACTCAGCCCCCTTGGAAGGGATGCATTTCGAAGAATAGTGAGAAGCCTCAAACAGGAGAAAAGAGGCATTGTCAAAACTGTTTCCATGGTTATCAAAGTGTTCCAAGGAGATAGATGGGTTAGAAAACGTGTGAATATTGATGCAGACGATCAAATGAACTATGAACGTGAAATACGTAATAAATACGGTTCAGATGCAAGAATTGAATTCATGCAGTTTCACAGAAAAAAACCATCACTCATAAATGATAAACATGTTCAAACAGCCCTATCCATAGCATACGTTAAACTAGCTGAAAACAAAGCCAGCCAAGTTTTTGGAAGTGTGTTGGCTGCTAAAATAAAGAACATAGACAAACTTGAACGTTACGACACTGTGGTGAAAGAATCCAGGGAACTTGCAAGGAAACTGGTGGAAGATCCAGAGGATATGGAACAGATCAAAAAGGAAATACTCGAAGACAGACTCTTCAAAACAGGACTAGAAGAGAATGGTAAACTCGATAAAGAACTTAGAAAGGACATAACAGTCCGTGAAAAGTTAAGATCAGAGATCTACCTAGAGGTACCAAGAATACTCATACTCTGGGACATACTCAGGTGGTACATCACGTCAAGCTTTGACAGAAGAAACAAATATGTTGGACCATTCCCAAACATCAGACCATCACTTGACACCAACCAGCTCAGAGCCTTTGAAGACTTCAATCCAGATGTAGTGGAGATTTTAAAGGGATACATGCACGAGAAAATTGAATACGTTTCAAACATGAAAAACGTACTCATGAAGAAATTTGAAATAGAAAACAAGATGAAAGGCCTTCACGTTAAAACCAATCCCAATGCAGCTGGAGCAGCACTGTTAAACACCGAAGGTAAACTACCACTTGAAGCAGCTGCCAGAGTGTTCAACACAGACCCTAAGGATGTGGAAGCTGAAATAACTAAGTTTAAAACCTTCGGCAAACCCCAGACTAAAAAGGCTAAAAAATTCCTTGATTTAATAAAGAGTTAAAAAATATAAATTTTTAAGAGTTGATTTCATTTGACGGAAATACTGTACATCAATGAACCACTTTCATCTAGAAAGATTATGGAAGTGCTGGACAACAACCCTGATCTAAAGAAGATCAACTGTCCCATAAGTATCTACTCCAGAATATCTAAGAAGTACATCGAAGCATTGGATGAACTTGGTATAGAGGTGGAACCAGTTCTTAAAAGGGGCAGGCCAAAGAAGTACAGCTCCTCAGAATCCTCAAAAATTCAGGTGATGCTTGATAAAGGTGAAAGTCCCAAGGAAATTTCAAAGAAACTCAACCTCCCTGTGAAAACAGTTTACTACTTGAAAAACAGCAGCCTCAAAAGGGGCCGTAAAGTAAAGTACAGTGCAGAAAAAACTAAAGAAGTTAAAAGACTCTACAGCAAGGGAATGCCCGCCAAAAAAATCTCAGAAAAACTTAAAATACCACTTAGAACTGTTTATCTGCTCTTGAAACGTTGATTATCTACTTTTTTTAATATTTTTAACATCCAACTTTAAAACGTATATAAGATCATACTCTAGCTTGTTTTTACAGTGCAATTCTGGTTTATGATTGATTTTTCTTTTCAACCATTCTAAGTAGGTAGTTCTTTTTTGTTGTATTAGTTACTGTTGATTTTATAGATTTAAATTTTCATGATGTCTGTTGTTTACTAGCATTATTTACTCTTCATAGATGGTGTTCATGAGTTTTATGGCCTTTTCTTCTCCTGATATATTATTTATTTGCCTCAAGAGTTCTATGGATTTTCTGAAGTTTTCAGCTACAAGATCCATGTTTCCTGTGATGTAATGTGCAGTACCTATTAAAAGCATTGCCACTGCTTCTCCTGTGTAATTCTTGGTTAATTTAAACAATCCAAAACCCTTCTTGAAATCTTCCAATGCTTCAACAGGTTTGGAATCTTTGAGTGTTAAGTTACCCTTGATCATGAGTATGGTAGCACTGGCATCGTTATCACCAATTCCACTGGACATTTCATAGGCATTTTGGAGTTGTTTCAATGGATTTTCATGGTCTGCATAGGACATGTATGTATTTGCCCCGTTTAAAATCCCTATAACCTCCTCAATTTCCGTGCTTATTCCAATGTAATCCTCTGTAATGACTTCTAAAGGAGGATTTTTTAGGGGTTTGACGCTAGAAAGTGTGGGTTTTGATTGGTTGGACACCAAATCCTTTTCAGTTTCATTTATCTTGGAGATAATATTTTCTTTGGTGTCAGAATCAGTTTCAGAGTATAATTTAAAGGCTTCTTTGTAGTATAGTAGAGCTGTTCTTTTATCATCTGTGTTGTAATAAATATCACCCATAATATCCATCACCAAAGCTTTTTTTCCAGATAATCAAGCCCATCATAGATGACAATAGCTTCTTCAAGATATTTCAAAGATTCTTCCATGTTGTCATCTTCGAAGTAAATGGTTGCAATGTTGATGAGTATTTCTGCTTCAGCATCCCTGTACTCATTTAAAATGTCCAGATAATCATCCAAATCATAATCTTCAGATTCTACATCGGTGTCCTTTTCTTTTTCTAGACCTGCAAACCTGTCAAAAAATCCATTTACAAGAAAAAATTCCATCATAAACATTACACTCCAAAAAATTTTTTAAAAAACGTTATTTTCATGTTAACCAGTTTCCTGTTTGTTCGCCTGATTTTTCAAACTTTAATGAAGCTTTCTAATTTTTATGAAGCCCCTTGATTGTTCATGGATTGAGTTTTAGTGGTCTACAACTATTCCCTTTTCACCAATGCTGTAAACAGATTTGAAGTTGTCAGGATTTTCAGATTGATTGTACTCTGATTTTATGGTTATGGTATCTCCATCCATCCGTATGAGATTGTCAAACAGGGACAGTAGTTGTTGTTCAGTTTTATCTGTGGTGGATCCCTCGGTGTAGGTCATTAAACCTGCTCCTCCAGCTTCGTTGTTTCGTCTGATGTATGCATTTAACACTCTTAAAACCATCTGTTCCGGGTTAAATGCAAACATCGTTGTTGTAGAGTCAAGTACCGATCGAAAGTCGGGACATTTTCTGTACACGTACCTGGAACCTATACCTACCTTGATCATCAATTCTGCAGGATTTCCTATGGTGGTGGTTTTGTAGTTGACGCTGTCATCCAGCTTCACACCTCCCAGCTGAGATATACCATCAATGATGTATATATCACCACTTTCTATGTAACTCTGCAAGAACCAGTTAAATTCCATCATACTCATTGTTAACTGTTTAATTCCCTGGTCTGCAGTGATGTATAGGCAGGGCAGTTTGTTCTCTAATCCATCATAGGTGAACTGGTTTGCAAATATAGTTTTACCAGTTTTTGGAGGGCCATAAATTAATGTGGTTCTACTTAGAGGAATACCTCCTGGAAACTCATCTGTGCTTGTTAATTCATCAAATCCAGGAATGCCGGATTTTGTAGTTTTAATCAAAATTGTTCACCTGTAAACCATTGTAAATTTTAATAATTTTACTGAATAAATATTAATTTTAAATTATGTTTTAGAGGCATTTCTTTTAAGCCTAAATTTAATTTGTACTTTTTTAATCCAAAATGATTCCATTTTCGGTAATGTTGTAATTGGATTTAATCTTCCCACATCCTTTCATGGCTTCAACTTGTAATTCATTTCCATCCATCCTTATGATGTTGTCCACCATGGATTTAAGCATGGTTTCTATGATATTATCCGCTGAATCTTCAGTATATGTTATTAAAGCTGTTCCTCCGGCTTCTTTAATCCTCATGAGGTAGGCTTTAATTACCCGTACTATCAGCATACTTTCATTGTATGTCAGAAGTGTGGTTGTTGAATTTAGAACAGATCTGAACCGGGGATTTTGATTTCGAACCACGTTTATCTTGGATCCTATGTTCACCATGAGATCTGTGGGGTTGTTTATCTCTGAATTAACAACCGTGCCTGTTGGTTCTATTTTTTCTCTAAAATATCTGAGATAGTGTCTATGATGTGCAGAGAACCCTTCATCATATATTCATCGACAGGAAGGTTGTAATCATTCATATCTGATTTTAACATCTTCAATCCCTTGTTGGTTGTGATGTAGAGGCATGGTTCTTCATTTACCAAACCATTGTAACAGAATTGATCACTGAAGATTGATTTTCCGGTTTTTGGAGGTCCGTACACCAGTGTGGTTGAGTTTTCGGGTATTCCTCCCATGAAACTGTCTGTGTGTGTCAGTTCATCAAATCCTGGGATTCCTGATTCAATACATGCGATCATTATAATCATCCATATAAATGTTTTAGAAGTGTGTCCAATGCTTGTTTAACATCTGTTTTAGCTGTTACAACTGTGGGTAGTATGGGAATTTTGTCGTTAAGATTCATTTTTTGCCTAATTTGTTCGGGTGAAAGTGCACCTTCTAGATCCTGTTTGTTGGCAACTATGATGTTTGGAATGGCCTCAGAATGTGTTTTATTGATCATTTCCTTGGCCCGTGCAAATGTTTGGGGAGCACTGGAATCTATTAGTATGAATGCACCAACTGCTTCCTTGGCCAGGATGTCCAGCATGAGATCGAAACGTTCCTGTCCTGGAGTACCGAATATGTCTGCAACGAACCCTCCATGATCCAAGTGGCCAATGTCCATTGCAATGGTTGTTGGAAATTTTTCAAGGGCCATTCTATCTACAGATACTGATTTTTGTGATATTGCCTTCACAAAACTTGATTTCCCAGCATTGTAAGGGCCTGTTACCAGTATCTTTGGGATGTATATCTTCACCCCTCCAGGCTGCATAATAAAGAAAAGCACCATGTGGGTTTGGGGTTTGGTCCAGGAAGCAGATGTTACCATGAATCCCTGTCCTATTATCACCCTTTCTTCGATACTGTTTAAACTCACAACACAGTCAAAACATTCCCTTATGGATTCAATTAGATCTGGTTTGTAATCCCACTCTGTGAATAGATATACAAGAACAGTACCCCTTTTGGATGCTTCTTCATTCCAACCCTTGATGAGTGGTATGATCTCATCTGGATCGTTGTAATCGATCAATGTTGATAGGTTGTTGATAATTCCAACTCCGTCTTCAACATCTTTAATTGCCTTTTTAACCATTTCATATACATCTTCATGGTTATTTATAATGTACTTTCCATCTGGAGGCATTCCTATGAAACTGCTTGCTCCGTCAATGAAAAATGCTTCCCCTTGCTTGATACGTGTTTCAAGATCCCATCCATACCTACTGAATTCGTAGGTGATGTTTGAAGGTTCTGCAACGTTGGTAAAAATGAATCCTTTGTTACCGTCTTCCATAAATCCATTTAGTATTTGGTAACCAAATGCTTCACATTCAACTCCGGGAACAGCACTAAACAGCAGGGAAGATCCTTTGGGAACTCCTCCACCTAGGAAGTCGTCTAATTTGGGGATATGAGTTTTTTTCATCCTTCACATCTCCCTTAGAATTTGGTCAACCATCATGGCCCTCTGTTCCATTTCATAAAAGATCAATCCAATCTGGGCTTCAAGTTCTGTCAAAACTGTTAAAATAGCCTTTTGTCCCGCAGGTATCAGTACTATTGTTCCTTTTTCTGTTTTTAATGAAATTTGGCTTACAATTCCCGTTGTCATCTGTCCAGATGCTGCTTCAGCAGCTCCCATTATGGTGGAACAGAGTGCTGAAAAAATTCTTGCATCCACATCTGGAGGTGTTCTCGAGTTGATTAAAAGACCTTCCTTTGAAACAACTGCACAGGCTTTGATCTGTCCAACTTTCAAAAGACCCGATAGTACATCATCCAGTTTTTCCTTCTTGGTTATGGTCATAAAGTATTCCCCAATCTATTCAAAGTTTCATGATTTAAAATCTGGATAAAGCACAGCCTCGATGAATTGCCTAAAACGTCACATATATACTCGTGGTTTTAATTGGTAACCACTTCAATTTATTTATAGGATATTCATCTTAAATTTCATATCATCTTTAATATGAAAGTATATTAATATTGAAATTATTAAATGTTTTGTTCGTAATCTTATAAAATGTAATTAAACTCCCTCACGACGGTTATGTACTTAAAAATATGATTTTAAAGTACTTATAACCATGTGAACAAATTTAACAAGATTAATTAACACCACAGGGTAATTTTCATGTTTATCATTCCATAGTTTTGGGCTTTAATATTTTTTTAGAAAGTTTTAGACCAGGGACCATTTCCTTTGTTAAACTTTTCAATAACTGATTTTATGCTGTTAATTGGTTGAGCACTTTTTAGATGATTTAAGGATTAGATCCATTCTATGTTGGAAGTTGTGATGATGTAATGGTCCGAAAATGCGGGGTTGTAGTAAATATTGGTCATATTATCTGTTTTAAATGCTTTGCAAATATTTTTGCGGACGTAGTAATTGATTCTATCTCCTAAACAGTCTCTTTCTACTTGGGTCATCTGGTCCTGTGTTGATGCTCTGACCTTTATCAATATTTTTGTTTTTTGATAGTTACTGTCGTAGCCCTTGTTCAACCATTTCGTGTCGATGTAAACGGTTTTTGAGCAGGTTTTTAGCCGGGGATAGGATTCAGTATATTTTTTAAATTTTTCAGATGGTAAACTGCCAGAGAATCCAGTACAATTCCTTCAGTAACTCCATTTCTTGCTGCTGTCATTACTGTGTTGAGTTCTATTGCTTCGAAACTGGCATGTGTAAATAGGATGGTGGTGATTATTCCAATTCCCATTATCAATATGAACTCTGCACTTATCTGTCCATGTTTATCCAATCCTATCAAACCTCCTTAACAACGATCCATGTGTTTTTAAGCGTGTCCTTTGTGCTCGTGATGTTGTAGGTTGTATCGGGTTTCATTGTTACCTGTAGATCCCTCAAGTAATCTGAACCTGTGACTCTCATCAAACTCAGATGGGAGTAACTAGTCTTTCCATTTACAAATATATACAAACCCGAAGAGTTGAAGTGGACATAGTAATACTCATGAAATATGGTTCTGGGCGTTCTGTAGATTGTGTAATATCCGGGCCCATTTGAATGGGTTGTTTCTATTTGTTGAGCTATATTTTCCCCTAATGCTCTGGCTTCTGATGCTTCTTCAATAGTATTCACTGTATCAATTCTGATGCTTATTATATTGATAAAACTAGTTATTAAGATAATTAAAACTAAAAATGCTATGAGAGCGTCGGCTGATAACCAGCCTTTTGAATCCATCATACTTACGTTAATGTTATTTAGTATTAAACCCATATTAATACTAACCTTGTGACAAAAAAATTTGGAGGTGTTTGAATGATGAATACTGAAAAATTTGATCTGGTTGTAAAGTTCAACAGTTCGAACCAATGTAACGAAGGATCAATATGTGATACATATGAACAAATCGATGAAATAGAAGGAATCGATGAAATAGAAAGTGCTTTAACCCGTAAAGATCCTGAACTTTACATTAAAGAATCTGAATCAATCGATGTGGTACTTGTTGAACTAGGAACAGATTCTCAAGAAGCCGCTAAGTTACTTAGGAATTCTAATCCCCGCATAGTTTCCACTGTTATTCCAATTAGAAGAGTGGTAAAAACTGATCTCAGGGAAATAGGTCGTAACCTTAAGGAACTGGCCATAAAAGAAATGGAACCTGGTGATAATTTTACAGTTGAAACATCTGTTATATCCCATAAAACAATAGAATCCGCTGATATTTTGGAAAAGGTTGAAGATGAGCTCAAAGTAATTAATATGAACTTTGATGAAACTGATCCCAAATGGAAAATTTATGTGGAAGTAATAGGTGAAAGTACGGGATTAAATATCTTAAAATCTAAAGAATCCATTCTTTGCATGTCCAATTAGGAATATTTATTAAAATTAATCACGTCCACTATTAAAATTAATCACGTCCACACTTAAAATCCATAAAAAAACAGAATAGAACTGAATATGTTACATGCAAGAACCTAATTACTTTAAAGTGGTCATTAATAGGATAACTAAATTATAGGACTCTTTTTTAAATATGTAGGGGTGGGAAATTTAATTTTTTTAATTGGCTCATTCATCTGAGTTTACATATTACTATTTTCTAAATATTTAAAACTAAAGAGCTGATTCAACTTAATCAAATAGAACCTAATTTTTAATGGTTGGAGTAAAAGCGAGTTTATTTGGTTTGTAGGGAATTTAAAAAAAATGGATTTGCCATGTGTTTTACATGGCTTTTTGCTTAAATGTGAACTTTTCTTTGTTACTTTTAAGCTTTGACTAGGTAAACTTGTGATCCTGAGGCTTTACATCTTCCACAGTTACAGAAATCTGCATCACATTTGGAACAAGTCCATTCACCTTCGTATGTATGTTTAGGGTTGTACTTTAAACAGTTGTATGAATGACAGAATGGACAGTAGTCCTTCCATTTTCCGCCTGTTTTGTACCATCCTTTTGAGCATGAATTCCAACCGTAGGCTGTGACTGTTTTTATATTAGATTTGCTCACTGAATTAGATTTGACTGTGTGAATTTTAAGGCCCTGTGTGGCTATTATCTTTTGGAACTCTGAGATAGTTATCTTTTTAGCTCCAAATGAAACTGTAGTGGGTAATCTGTTGTTTTTGTTGTAAAAACTCTGTACACGAGATATTCCATCCTTCATCTGTGCCTTGCTTATAGGTGACACAGTGAATGTGTATCTTAAAATTTGATTCCCATTTCCTGAACTGTCAGTTACTGCGTTGGAATGTATTATCCAGCTGTATTTAGTGCTTGTGGATAATGCATTTTTCGATGTTATTGTGAGTGTGTTCCCGTTAACTGTTGTTTTAACAGGTTTTAACTTTCCATTAGCACTTAGTTCTACTGAACCTGCGCCGGATTTGATTTTTTCATTAAAATTAACTTTTATTGTAACTTTTTTTGATTTGTCACTCAGCACCACGCTGTTGTTTACAGGGTTTACCGATTTGACCATTGGTTTTGCTTTATCTGTAGTAACGTTAGTAGCTGAAGCAAAATTTACATTCAAGACAAGTGCTAACCCGAATAGTAGGAGCACTGATAAGAATAATTTTCGCTTAATTATACCGCCTCCATGTCCGGTTCTTCCAAACAAGTTTATTACTGTCTGGAACAATGGACTTACCACTACATCATTCATGAACACATATAAAGGTTGTGGTTCAAAATCTAAAAAACACGTTCTAATAGTCTTTTTTTTAATTTAAAGCTGTCTTAAAGGTTTTTATATTGAGCTACTGTGATGGGGCTTTGTACAAACTTATCTTGAGTAAATATCCCCTAACCATTCCCTATTTAACTAGAATGGGAATAACCATACATCGTATCCAAGTTACATATTATTCCAACATGGGAACATATGGGGCATAGACTTTAAACTGGTATTAAAACCTGAAATAACCTTTTATATTGGCTTAAGTTATGACTAATTCCTTCAATTTAATATCCAACTCTTTAGGCTTAATATTGTAGATCTGACATTAATTGAGGTTTTTTCAAAGAAATTACTCATTTTTTCTGTTATTTATGATCCAACTTGATCCCAAAAAAATTCTGTAAAACATTATATGAATTATAGAAATATCTAAATCATATTATGTCCAGAATTTGAATATTAATACTAAGTTTGAGTTTTAACAAATTCATATATCTGTAACCCATGAGATTTTAGTGTAGATCTTAGTTCAATACCTCAAGATATGGTTGTTCATATACTTTCTAAGTAAATAATGGATGGTTATTTATTATGTACAAAATATTCGTATTTAACGGCGGAGTATACAGATTTGAAGAATTAGAGGAGTTTGTAGAAGATTCTGGAGGTTTAATACTTCGTAGGGATGATTTTCATGTTAGCCGTGGAGTTTACTTCATTGCCCAAGAGGTTCATGTCATCATAATAGCCCCTGGAGAATTGACAGAAGATCTCCTAACAATCACAAGGGATCTCAAGGGAGAAATCGAAGTCCTCGAAGTAGAGTACCATGACAAAGTAAATATGGTATCATTACTTCCCATCTACAATATTTTAAGCAGAATCAATGGATGGGCTGATGTTTCAAAAGTTGAAGAGCTGTTGGAATGTCCTTGTGTGGATGGTGTGTGTCAGGAATTCCAGAAAAGTTCTTGCATCGAGGATGTGGAAAAAACCCTTGAGGCATTGTCAAATATGGAAATTGCAGAACATAGAGAAATTGACGGCGTAACTGAGTACCGACTCAAAGTCAATGATTAAAAAAAGGTAATGAAATGATTGTAAATTTTGACAATCATTCAATTTCTCACGTTTCGTTGTTATTTTCTGCGTTTTATTCAATGGGAGACTTGATTTCCTTCTTTCTTAAAATCCAGATTGTGATGACGATTAGTATTAGTATGATATGCCATGTTGGGAACACGAAAACTGTGTTTTTGCTGGTTAAATTTTGATCTTGTGCATCTCTACCGTAGTGTATGTTACTTTCTACTGTGTAAAAACCCATATCAAAGAATCCTGGTGTCCATTGACTTTTAAATGGATAATTATCTCCAGGATACACCGTTCCATTGGTACTCTTAAGCCTCTTATTTTCAAGGAATCCTTTCACTGTTAATTCATTGTTCATTTTAGCCTGCACTGTACCGTTATTTTTAACTGGATATACTAGATTTCCCGGCATTAAACTCAGAAGAATTGGTGTTGCATTGTGACTTACCATGGATAATGATTCTGTTATGGGTCCAGGGTAACCCACTTTTATTGGAACAACCAGTGCTGTTGCCTGTGTTATATGTGCACTAAACACTCTTATAATCCCAAACATATAAACAAAAGAACCATTGTTTGTAATTTTGGTGTAACTAGCTAAAATCAGGGTGAATATAATTACACAGTAACATAATTTAAAAAAATAATCCTCCAATGTTGAGAAGACTTTAAAGAAGATTTGTAAGGTGTTAATTCGGATAAAACATGTTTTCAATACTAATTTGTTCATGGTGTACCAACCTATTATTCGTAAATTATAACTGCAATAAGCCACATATTAATGGTATAGGTTGCGTGGAGGTGATCGTATAAAAGATGTACCAAAAAATGAAATGACCATGATCAAATGTATCTGTGCTACCTGCCCCTCTTATACTAAATGCATGGATAGTGGTGATCTGGGAGTTTTCTGTTCTATTGGGGATGCAAAAAAGTGTTTACAAGATTTAGAAGGTTGTTTATGTCAGGAAGATTGTTCAGTTTCATCTGAATACAATTTTTCAAGTAAGTACCATTGTAACGAAGGTTCTGCAAAACAACAAATATAAACACCTTTACATATCTTTTTTTAACCCACATATCAATGACAAACGAAGCTTTGATCCGGGGTTAAAAAAATTTGAAGCATTAAAATTGTGGGATACTTACTTATCATTCAAATATTCATCCCTTAACAATAAACAGCTAGGGATTAGTTTAATCAGACATTAAAAGAAAGTACAAAACACTCGCTTGTTTTAAGATAATCGGAGGTTTTATATTTGCCTTATGAAAGCATTAACGATTTACCTGAGGGTGTGAAGGATAATTTACCAAAACATGCCAAGGAAATATTTAAAGAAGCATTTAACAAAGCATGGGACGAGTATAAAGAACCTAATGACAGGAAGGACAATGTTTCGAGGGAAGAAACTGCATTTAAAGTTTCATGGGCCGCAGTAAAACAAGCTTACCATAAAAATAAGGCAGGTCATTGGATACCAAATACTGACTAGTTAATTCATAGCAAAATAAATTCCTAAGAGGATTTTTTTAAATACGGTGCAATAATAGCTTTTTTTATTAGTTACTAATTTGAATCTAATAATTTAAACCAGGAGGTTAAATATTGTCTTATAAAATGTATGATGAAATGTTGGAACAGTCATTGTCACTTCAAAATACTCTGAAGGCAGAAAAGAGTCATATGGTTGAAATTGCTGATTCAATGAAGGAATTTGACAATTTATACATGGTTGGATGTGGAAGCTCACTATCAACATGTTACAGTGCACGTGATGCATTTCATATGGTATCAGATAAAACTGTGGATGTCTCTACAGGCTACGAATTTTATTTCAACAAAAAATTAGATGATTATAACTCCGCTGTAATATTAACATCCCAATCAGGTGAAACAGCAGACACTGTTGCAGCAATGAAAAAAGCAAAGGAAAATAATATTCACACCGTTGCAATTACAAACGAACCAGATAGCAGCATGGTGAAGTTTGCTGACGACGCTGTTATAACGCACTGCGGACATGAAACAGCAATTCTGGGTACTAAAACCTACTTAACACAGTTACTTTCCCTCTACTATTTACTGTTTAACATGGAATCAACTGATGAGTTCAAACCTGTTGTTAAGGATCTAGAAAGATTACCTTCGGTCATTGATTACATGGTAAGATCCACAGAATCTGATAACAGAGAACTTGCAAAGGAGTACAGTGATCATGAAATGTTTTATGCCATGGGAAGTGGTCCTAACTATGGATTGGCCTATAAATTTGCTATGACCATGCTCATGGAAGGTGCTCTTAAACATGCCTGCCCCCTGTACTCTGGAGAATTTAGACACGGGTTAATTGAAAGAGCTGAAAAGAATGTTCCAATTGTGTACCTCGATGCAGACTATCCTGGGGATGAATCCACTAAAAAATCCTTGGAATTTGGTGAAAAATTAGGTGTTAATAATATACACTACAAACTCGAGGATTACTCTAACATCAACGAACTTCTTTCTCCATTCGTACTGGTTGTGCCATTAGAATGGTTCACTTACTACCTTGCACACTACAACGAAGAAGATCCTGGAAGCACAAGACACATTGGCAAGGTTCGATACTAAAAAAATAAATAAAAGTATTCCTTTCAATTTTTTTTTACATAGATTAATTCAATCCTTTCAGAGTTTTCTTACAAATAAAATAAGGTTAAGTGTGGGGGTTCTCCTTGTTGGTGTGTTGATATCTTTTTTTAGGCAGATTTTTTTATTCTAGTTTTGTAGGCTCCCTCAGTATATCCAGGAAGAAATTTATTTCATACATTCTTATTCCTCTGAGAACTAGCATGATAAGCAGATATATTATAAAAGAGCCTAACATTGATAGCAGAATGTAGATCAGTCCATGGGGATCTATAAAAATTAACATCAACGTGATGATTATGGATGCAGTCATGGCTTTAAATATGAATTTGTAATAGAAGTTGCAGCGTATGAACTTGAATGCGTAGTAGCTTGTGAGTGTGAATGCAAAGATGTATGCTCCTAAAGTAGTCAAAGCCACACCTATTATTCCGTACATATATCCAAGGGAGATTGCAAGTATTAAATTAATAATTGCAGCTATTATCCATATATTACCCGTTAGTTTAGTTTTATTTTCAAGGACGATTATTTGGGTTACAATTCCATAGAGTCCATAAAAAATACCTCCAACAGCCACGATTGGTGTTATTAAGTAACCCTGGGATGCTATTTCCGGAGTTGATAACACTAAAAGAAGATTTTTTGAGAGTACTGTTAAAATAAAAGTAGCTGGAATTGCCACCACCAAAAATAGTTTTATGGAATGATTCAAGTAACGTCTTATATTCCCTACATCTCTTTCAGCATGATATCTTGCTAAAATAGGCAGTAAAATTGTGAAAAATGGAGATAGTAGGACGGAAATCAAACTCCCCAACAAGAAGCCGCCGGAGTAAAACCCAACTGCAGGTA
Source organism: Methanobacterium sp. ERen5 (assembly GCA_024167805.1). GTDB lineage: Archaea > Methanobacteriota > Methanobacteria > Methanobacteriales > Methanobacteriaceae > Methanobacterium_B. The sequence goes on from CP099988.1 coordinate 2,591,547, forward strand.
AACCTATTAAGTATCCTATTATGTAACGATCACTGGCATCCAAGATAAATGTTGAAAGGTTGCTTGGTATGGTTGGTATTCCAAAATTCAGGTACTGCCAGATATTATGAAATTTTGGAAATGAAAATCCAATCATCTTCACAACCATTGAGAACATGATGACAAATACTATAATTTGGGTTATTAATATGCCTATTATTGCCCCTAATATTCCATAGCCTTGGGTAACAAATAATGCCACTATAAACACTGTTAAATATGCTTGGGCCGTTATAAAAAATGAGTATAAGTTGTTTCGTCTGAAGGTTCTGAATATATCATAACTCAGCATGATAAAAGCCGTGAAAAATATTGTTACAGGCAGTATTATGGCCACTGCAATGTTACTGTCAAACAAGAATTTTGATAATGGTCCTGCAAAAATGAATAGTACGAATGCCAATGCTAAATTTACCAACCCTATCATGAAAGTTATTGAATAGAAGGATTCTTGTATGGTTTTATGATCCTTTGTAGCGGACATGTACCTTACAAATGTATAGGGCAGTCCAAGTATAGTTATGGCCGGTAAAATAGCCATGGTTGTGGTGAATTGTACAAATACTCCGTAATTTACTATGGAAAGATTATTTGTAAGAAATGGAAGTAAAACCAGGGGGCTTATACTGGCTAACAGGGAAGATAATCCTAACAATGACACCTTCGATACAAAAGCTTTCAAATCTTCCAAATAACCGTCCCCCTGGGAAAAATTAGCAAACCAGTTATTTTACATTAGATGGGTGAATGTAAGAAAAATTTTCAGCCATGTAACTACCTAAAAACCCCAATACAAATCCAATCATAGTTAAAGGTATGACGTAAGCTAAAAATACTAAGGGAACTGTTGCAACTCCAATCAGGCTTTGGAATTGGGAAAATATTGGAAAGCTTATGCCTCCCATTGGATATGCAAACATCATTGTTATTACTATGAGTGAAATACCTGCAAATCCTCCATATATACAGTTCTTCTTAGCTAACATGAATGATGTTACAATTCCTGAACTTAAAAGTGACACAAACAACAAGGTAGTAGACATTAAAACCGATGCTAAAACAGTTTGTGTTATAAAATCGGTGTTGTAAACTGTGATGTATTCAACAGGATTCACACCTGCTAAATTAGAGGCAGATATAAATAATATTCCAACAATTAATCCAGATAATACTGCTAATCCTTTATTATAGGAGTTTAATACTGGAATTTCCATGGTACGCACCTCTTATTCTTTGATTTCATGTAATACATATGTCTTTGATGTTATTAAAAACTGATCTTCACAAAATAATTCCATGATGCTCAAGGCTTAGTTTCAAAAAATAAAGAGATAAAAATAGAAACCAGTTCGTTCTATTTTATCTTTGTCCAAATGCCTTTGAAACATCTATTGGAGAGGAAAATTCTTTCCCCGGCAGATCTTTAATCTCCTCTATAACTTCCTTTTTGCATGGTTACTTTTAGCTTGTTTAACCAAATCCTGTCTAGATGCTGGATATTTAATACCTTTAGTAGCATGTTCCAATTCTGCTGCACTTACTGTCATAATTTTCACCCTCTTAAATTTTGATTTTTTTGTTTTCAAGACAATTCCCACTTTTTATAAATATTAATTGACTTTAGAGTATTATTTAGATTTTACAGCTTCAATTTCTTCTGCGATTTTGTTTTCCTGAGTACTGCTTAAATTTTCTTGAGCTATGGAAAAAATATCTTCTTCTTCCTCTTCCACATGGTGTTCAATCAGATCTTTTAAGACGTTGGCCTTGGCAAACCACTTATCATCCTTAGTTTTACGTTCGTCCATCTGTTTAAGCACCAATTTGACAAGATTATGTTCTTCGTAAGCTTCTAAAAGTGTTACTTTCTCTTGGTCTTCTATTTCAGGGTAAAAATATTTTTCTTCTCCTTTCATATGAGCTTCTAATTCTTCTTTAATGGTTTGAAAATGTTCATCTGTTTCGTTGTCCACAGTTTTAGTCAATAGCTCTTTGACATTTGCATGATCTTCTTCCAACATGTTATACAACTTTGATTCTGACATTTTATATCACCCTTTTTTTATTTAACCAATATTAATTGCTTATTTGCAGTATCTACGGTGCTGAATGTCAAACCATATAACTAATTATCATAACGCAACCTCCGAGTGATTTTTATCTGTAAAACAGATAAAATTCAATAAAAAATGTTGATTTATAATAATTTCTTCAAAAAATGTTTACCAGTGAAATTCTGGTTTATTGGTGAAGATTTGGCTATTTTTTTGGTTTAAAAACTTTAATTTTACCTGCACAGAATGAGGTAAGATTTTAATTCCTGTCTGTTCAATTTTTATTTGGGAGTCACTGAAAATATATGAAATTTTTCAACTACTCATTCAACCTTCTACACCTCTTTACATCTTAAATCACTAGCTTATAAATTTTTTTGTCCAAAAAATTTCTAGTCCAAAGTACCAATGTTTGAATTTAAAGCACTCAGATAGATATCCAAAACAATCCAACCAATTGGTTATTCCACAATATGTGAATAACACTGCATCCCTAGGTCATTAAGATATTTAATTCATTACTAATCATATTCGTTAAATTATAACGAATTTAACACAACTAGATTAATTATTAATGATATTAACAGATTTTTAGATAAAATAAATAGATATATTGTTACATTTCGGGATTTATCCTACAATAATCCATTATCCATTTTAATTAGAAATATTTAACACAAGATTTTTTCATAATGTAATAGAGTGAAAGTAATTCATATTAGATGAAAGATATGGTTGAGGATGTTATTTTGTATACTGACTGTCAAACTTTCTACCTAAACAATTTGTAGAAATATCTATTTACTTCAAATCTTCAATGGAGGGATAATATGAAAGATAATGAAAAAAATAGAGAATAAAGGAAATGAGAAGTTGGAGGATCTTGAAAATTATAAGGATAATCCAAAGGGGAAAAAGCTGACCACCGATCATGGTGTTAAGTTAAGTCATACCGATGATTCTCTTAAAGCTGGTGAAAGAGGACCCACTTTGATGGAAGATTTTCATTTCAGAGAGAAGATAACCCATTTTGATCATGAAAGAATACCAGAAAGAGTTGTTCATGCACGTGGAGCTGGAGCACATGGTTATTTTGAAAGTTATGAATCCATGTCGGATTTTACAACTGCCAAATTTCTTGATACACCCGGTAAAATAACCCCAGTATTTGTGCGATTTTCTACTGTTGCAGGTTCAAGAGGTTCAGCTGATACCGTGCGTGATGTTAGGGGATTTGCAACTAAATTTTATACTGAAGAAGGTAATTACGACCTTGTTGGGAATAATATTCCTGTATTCTTCATCCAAGACGCAATAAAATTCCCTGATCTTATCCACGCAGTCAAACCTGAACCTGATAACGAGATACCACAAGCTTCTACAGCCCACGATACATTCTATGATTTTGTTGTGAACACTCCAGAAACATCTCACATGGTGATGTGGGTGTTGTCAGATAGGGCAATTCCCCGGAGTTACAGAATGATGGAAGGGTTCAGTGTTAACACCTACAGGTTTGTTAATGCAGATGGAATAGGTAGATTCATTAAGTTCATATGGAAACCAGTTCTAGGAGTACATTCCATGGTATGGGACGAGTCTCAAACCCTCGCAGGGTTAAATCCAGATTTCCACAGGGAAGATCTCTACGAAGCAATTGAAAATAAACAGTATCCTGAATACGAACTTTATGTACAGATAGTTGAAGAGGAAGATGAACATAAATTCGATTTTGATATACTGGATCCAACCAAGCATTGGCCTGAAGAGTTGATCCCACCCAAAAAGATTGGAAAATTAACTCTAAATAAAAATCCTGACAATTTCTTTGCAGAAGTGGAACAAGTGGCATTCCATCCTGGAAATGTTGTTCCAGGAATAGATTTCAGTAACGATCCTCTCCTACAGGGCAGATTATTTTCCTACGAAGACACTCAGTTAATAAGATTGGGTGGGCCTAATTTCCATGAAATTCCTATCAATCGTCCAATTTCTACTGTGCAGAATAATCAACGAGATGGATATCATCGTATGACAATTAACACAGGCAAAACAAGTTATTCTCCCAACAGTTTGGAGGATAATGAACCGAGTACAGCAACCAGATCTGAAGGAGGATATGTCCATTACATGGAGAAGGTAGAAGGTAAAAAGATCAGGGAAAGGAGTGAAAAATTTAAAGACCACTACAGCCAAGCCCAGTCATTTTACAACAGTATGTCGGAATTTGAGAAAAATCACATCATCAGCGGATTCCAGTTTGAAGTTGGTAAAGTGAAATCTGAAGATGTGAGAAAGAAAGTTGTTGATCAATTTGCAAACGTAGATCAAGACCTATCCAATAAAATAGCTGAGGGAGTGGGTGTTTCACCTTCATCGGAAGGTGTTGATAGTTCCAAATCTAATAATTTCCCATCCTTTAGCCTGGCCGATACTACTAAAAATCCAGAAACACTAAAGATAGCCATTCTAGCAGAAAATGGGTTCAGTTATGAAGAATTTGCAGAGGTTACTCGGGCAATAGAAAATGCGGATGCTCAATACAAATTAATAGCCACAAATCGAGGTAAACTAACAGCAGATAATGGTAATGAGGTGGAAGTTGATCTATCCTTTTTAGCTTCAACATCCCTAATTTTTGATGCTGTTTACATACCGGGTGGTAAAAAAGTGTCGATGCTCTCATGAAAGATGAAACATCTATTATCTTTGTAAACAAGGCATTTAATCATTCTAAAACCATTGGAGCTACAAATGAGGGTGTTGAAGTGTTAGATCTATCAAATGCAAGGGATATTGTCATGGAAAAATCAAATACTAACGAAGGAGTAAACTCCAATTATGGAGTTGTTACAGCTACCAAAGATTTCAAAAACTCAGATTATGCCACAGCTTTAATTGATGCAGTTTCAATGCATAGACATTGGGATCGTGAATTGGATGGTTTGCTGTAAAGAATGAAATAAATTTGTTGAAGTGTTGGGTAAAAAAATTATGAACCCAAAATTTCTATTATTTTTTTTAAAATTCAATTAATTGGTTTTAAATTGATATGATATTTATTTTCCGAGTTTATCTTTTCAAGGTGGATATTAACCCATTAAAAATTCAATTAACTCATTATTAGCAATCAATTTTTATTACTTTGAGTTGTCTTTTTTTGAAATCATGATCTTGAAGTTATAGATTTACATCTGTCTTGAGATTCTGTTCACATCCCTCAATTTCAGTTAAAATCACTTCTCTCAAAAGATCAAAGTAAGTTTCTTCGGAAGAATTGTTTGAAATTGTGCTTACTAAGCTAATATTCCTTTTATTTGGTTTCAAATTTAAAATTAAACCACTATAAATACTTTTCTGATTCATAAACTTTATTAAATAACAACACCATAGTAGACTATGTTGCTATAAGATGCAACAAGGTGATTTAGTTTGAAATTTTTTGTTACATTCCATGGTTGATCAGTTGTATGGAGGTGGAATACATTGATCTACAATTGTATTTGACAAACAATTGAACTAAGATACTAACATACGAATTAAATATATTAATTTAATACAATATGGCAAGAATTTTCATTGGCTGGAGGTGATTATGTGGTTAACTGGGGAGCAATAGTAATAGGGTTTATCCTCGCCATTATATTCAGCGTAATAGGATCCTTTGCAGGACTATTTGGTTCAGCAATCGGTGTTCTTTTAGCAGGTGTTGTTGTGGGTTACATGGTTAATGGAGATATTATGAATGGTGTAATCCATGGTGTCCTGATAGGGATCGTTGGAGCCATCATTCTGTTCATAATGGCCCTTTTAATTGGATCAACATCAACTCTTCTAGCTGCTTATGTAGGTCTTGCTTCTGTTGGATCCATTATTTTAGCTATAATTATGGGTGCAATTGGTGGTGCTATAGGATCTCTATTAACTGGAAGGGTATGAGATTATTAGAAATCACAACAAGGTTTTAAACCTTCTATCTCTATATAACAGGGATAAGAAAAGTAAATAAAAAAATGGAGAGTGAAGATATGAAAATTAATGACGAATTGTTAGGTAAAGAAGTAATAGATGAATCAGGAGACCAAGTAGGTGTAGTTAAAGAGGTGGATTGGGATGCTAATAAAAACAAAGTAACATCCATAATCCTCAAAGAAGGTGGAATATCTGCTAAAATTGGTCTAGGCGAAAAAAATTAGTACCCTACAGTAATATCGAAGAAATCGGAGATAAGGTACTAATTAGAGGTCGCTTATTCTCATCGGAATAATTAAATTTTATTCCACTTTTTTTTAATAAAAGATTATCTACTTGGTTTTTCAATTAAAACAAAAAATTTCTCTCAGGGTGATAATATTAAAACTGTGATAATGGCTGGTGGTCAGGGAACAAGACTAAGGCCTTTAACATTTATTAGACCTAAACCTATGATTCCACTGGTTAATAAGCCAATAATGGAACATATTATGGAAAGATTGAAACAGTATCATTTTAAGGATCTCATATTAACCTTAAACTATCTCTCCAGTGATATAATGAGCTATTTCAAAGATGGGTCAAATAAAGATTTGAATATAACCTATTCTGTGGAAAAATCACCACTAGGAACAGCGGGAAGTGTTAAAAAGGCAGAAAAATATTTGGATGAAACCTTCATGGTCCTGAGTGGTGATGTGGTTAGTGATATAAATTTCAGCGAAGTATTAAAGTTCCATAAAGATAAAGGAGCTCTTGCAACCCTTGTAGTAACCACAGTTAAGGATCCTTCCCATTTTGGAATAGCTGAATTTGATGACGATATGAAAATAACTAAATATTTAGAAAAACCAGCACCCCAAGAAGCTTTCAGTAACATGGCAAATACAGGTACCTACATACTTGAACCTGAAATATTTGAATATTTTGATGGGCTTTCTGGTGAAGTAGACTTTTCTAGGGATATTTTTCCACAATTAATAAGTGAAGATGCTGGAATCTATGGATACATATTTGACGGATACTGGAACGATGTGGGAAGGCCTGAAACCTATTTAAATGCCACATATGATGTTTTATCTCAGAAAATAAAGCAGAAGATTTATCCAAAAAGTTTAAAGGAAGATGTTGGTAAGTTGGGAAATATCTGGATGGGTAAAAATATAACCATAGGTCCCAGGGTTAGAATAGAAGGACCAGTAGTCTTAGGTTCTAATTGTACTATTGGAGAAGGTTGTACATTATCTAAAGGTACTGTTATTGGGGAAAGTGTGACTGTAGGAAATGGAACAACAATACAAAGTTCTGTCATACTGGCCAACACCGCAGTCCACTCAAATTCTTTTCTAAAGGGATGTATTGTTGATACAGACTGTGAAATAGAGAAAAACACCATCATTGAAGAGGGTGTTGTAACAGGTAGTAACGTTAAGATTGGAAAAAATTCTATTATAAAATCTGCGAGCACAATTAAAAATGGTAGCATTATATTACCCTACTCTGTAATTGATGCACAATATGAAGGTTAGATATAAAAAATTCATTGAATTGGAGGTTAATTTCCAATGTCATTACATGTGAAAGAGATAAGGGGTAATGTAAATTCAGAAATAACCAATGAATTTGCTTCTATTTTAGGAAATAGGATTGGAATATTTTTAAGCCCAAAAACAGTTGTGAATGTTGGTAAGGATAATAGTCCTACTTCACAGATGATCAGCCAATCTTTAACATCCGGGATACTGGCAGCTGGAATAAATGTTAACGATTATGGGGTAGTACCATTACCAGTAATCCATTACCTTTCAAACTTTGAAAATGGAGATATTCAATTAAATGTAAGCACAGATCAGAATAAAATTGCAATTAAAGTTTACAGTGATTATAAAATACATTTAGAAGATAATCAGCCAAGTAAAGTAACTGGAAACAACGTGGGACAACTTAAATATGTAAATAAATATTTAGACAAGTATCAAGAGGCAATTACAAAAACCATAAACAATTTGGCCATACAAAATAAACGACCTAAAGTACTGCTAGAATGTGGAAATAATTCTATAATGCCTTTAATAACTCAAATATTAGACGCATATGGTGTGGACCGTATACTCTTCAACTGTGAAACTTCAAATAGAGAGGATACCTATTTAGAGTCACGGTCTGAAAATTTATCCACGTTATCTGATATGGTAAAAACCATTGGTGCAGATATTGGGATATCCCTGGATAATGAGGTAGATAAGGCAGTTTTTATGGATGAAAATGGTCAAATCATTCGGGATCAAACTATGCTGGGAATATTTGCAAAAAATGGTTTAAAAAATAATCCCGGAGTAATTGTTTCATCTGTTGTTTCTTCTTTAGCTTTAGAAGAAGTTGTTAAACAGGCCAATGGAAAATTAATAAAATCACCAGTTGATTCTGTTTTAACTGAATCTGCAAAATACAATGCTATTTTTGCAGGTGATGAACCTGGGAACTTTGTTTTCCCATCTTTTCAATCATGTTCTGATCCAATATTTGCATCGATGATGCTGTTAAAAATAATCTCTGAAAATAAACCACTGTCTAAACTTGCACATGAAATACCAGAATATCACAGAACAGGCTTTACAGTAAAATGTGATCATGAAAATAAATGCAAAGCAATAGAATTGTTTAAAGACAAAATGAAAGACAAAGGATATGTTGATAATACAGATGGTATAAGGGCAGATTTTAAAGATTCCTTCATATTGGTCAGACCTTCCAGATTTGAACCATTATTAAAAATATATATTGAAACCAAAGACTCGAGTAAGCTATCCGAGTTGAATAATGAAGTGAATGACATAATAGAACAGATTAAAAATTAGGAGGAACTATATATTAGAATCGAAACCGGTTCATATGAGGATGTAACTGAATTTTTAAATGATAAAAACTTAATTATAGCTTCAAATCGAAGCCCCATAGATTTTTATAAAGAATATGATGAAATTAAATCCAAAATGGGTAGTGGAGGATTAATATCCACATTAAAACCTTTAATGGAAAACTTAAGTGGTACATGGCTCTCTGCTAATACAAACACATTAAATACTAAGGTTTCAGAAGAATATCCAAATAATCAGGTGCCATTAACTGATGATAATCCTGATTTTTCAGTGAAATTTCTGGATATAAATGAACAAAAATATGAAGACTATTACAATGTAATATCCAACTCAATTTTATGGTATGTTCATCATAACATCTGGAAACCACCTGAAGATGAGGAGCAATATATAAAAATAAACAATGCATGGAATCACGGTTATTTAGCTGTTAATCAAGAATTCGCAAAGAAAATTGTGGAATTAACAGAATTAACAGACAAAAAATCCCTTATAATGCTTCAAGATTATCATTTATACCTCACACCGGCTTATATTAGAAATAAAACAGATAATGTATTCTTAAACCAATTCATCCATGTTCCATGGCCTGATTGGGATTATTATTCTGTCCTGCCAGATCATATGCAGGATTCTATTTTGAATGGATTGCTATCCAATGATTTATTAGGGTTTCATATTCCAAAATATGTCAAAAATTTTTTGGATTGTTGTGAAGGATTTGCTGACAGTGTCGATTATCAAAACTGCACAGTTAGATACAATGGACATGAAACCATGATTAAATCATACCCCATTTCTGTAGATACAACAAGTCTTCATGAACTATCAGAAAATTCAGAAGTTAAAAAATATGAATCTTTGATTAACAGAATTAAGGAAGATAATTTTCTAATATACCGTACAGATCGGGCAGATTTAAGTAAAAATATTCCCCGTGGATTTATGGCCTACGAGGCACTTTTAAGAAATCATCCTGAATATCGTGGAAAAGTCAAATTTTTGGTAACTGGTAAATCAACAAGGGAAGATCTGGATGATTATAAAAAGTATCGTGAAGGCATTGAATTATTAATTGAAAGAATTAACTGGATATACTCAACTAATGAGTGGAAGCCTATTGAAGAAATATTCAATGCACCCTATGAACTTGTGATGGCTGCACTAAAAAACTATGACTGTTTAATGGTAAATCCACTTTGTGATGGTATGAATATTGTTTCAAAGGAAGGACCCCTAGTAAATAAAACAGACGGTACTATGATCCTGTCTGAAGAAGCAGGTTCGTATGAAGAATTAAAGAATCATGTTATAAAGGTTGATCCTTATGATGTGTCTGAAACAGCAGATGCATTATACAGTGCGGTTGAAATGAATTTTGAAAAGAGAATCAAGAATTCGAATGGTTTAAAAGAAGTTATAGAAGATAATACCATTTATGACTGGATACTTGATCAGTTCAATGATATCAGCGTAAAATTTTAAGATCTGTTAGATTCTTCTTTATTTTGATAAGAAGGGTTTTGTATGATTTGGAAGTTGTATTCATGTAATGGTTTGGAGTATAATTGAAGTATTTTGTTGTGTTTAACAATAAAATTTTTATGATAATTTAGGAGTACAACTTTTTATAGTGTGTAAATACTTATTAAGATTCGTTGGTGGATTTTATTCTTTTATTATTTTTATTCATGGATTAGTCCTGTATAAGCCATTTAAAAAAGTCTCTACACTATCCACATTTTCAACATAGTAATCTGCACTGTTAGATACTGTTAAAGGTGTTTCATTAGAACAAACTACTATAGATTTACCATTTATTGTCTTATTTTCAACAAGTTGTGATATTTGTTTAAATGCATCCATATCAGTTACATCATCACCTAAATAAATCAGCTTTTTAGTGCCATATCTTTTTATGATCTGGTTTATGATTTTGCCCTTATCATTTCCAATAGGAGGTCTTATTTCGATGATCTTTTTTCCTTCTTTGATCTTCAATTTCTCTGTTTCTTCCATATTATTCAGAGTTTTGAGAATAGTTTTTCGTGTAGTTTCAGGATTTTGTGCTCTTCTGTAATGTATTGAAGTGGATGTTTCTTTGGTTTCCAAAGTTATCCCTTCAATGTTAATATTTTTATCATTTTTTAGTTTTTCATTCAATTCCCTGAATATTGGTATGTAGATAACAGTTGCTTCATCCAATATTATAAGACCATCATCCATGTACTCCATGCCATGATTCCCTATATAAACAGCACCAGGAATATCTATCATTTTAAATGCATCTTCAAGTGACCTGCCAGTTATTATAATCAGATGATGAAATTTCTTTTGTATCTGAATTAAAACATTTTTCATGGAATTACTTACAGTTGCTTCATTGGGTCTGGTAGCAATTTTACTAATAGTACCATCAATATCAGTTATTATAACTGTCTGAGGATTTTTAAACCTTTCAAATTTTTCTAAATTGTTAAATAATTTTTTAGGTTTCATGGTTTTACAAAATATTTGAATTTTACTTAGGAAGTAATTGAACTTCCTTTAAAGCTAATTTTTCTAATTTTTTTTGTTCATGGAAACACCGTAGAAAAAATAAAATAAAGTTAGTTATTGAATTGAATTTAAAAACTTAAGTAGTTATAGAAAATATAATATTTTAGTAATTATATGAACAATTTTATATTCAATACCAAATATGTGAGTTTGTTCAATCCATATATTTTAAAATTTCACTTATTTATTTGTATTGTGTACTTTGTTCCCTGGGAGGTGTTCAGGTCTATGTTTCCATTAAGCTGTTCTACTAGATTGGTTACAATCTGAAGACCAAGAAGTATCAGAGTTTTCAAGGTCAATATTTTCAGATATACCAATACCGTTATCTGCAATAATAATATCAATCAATTCTTCTGATTTAGATTTAATTTTGACTGATATGGTTCCTTCAGTTCCTTTAAATGCATATTTCACGATGTTTGTCACGAGTTCATTGATAATGAGACCGAGCAGTGTTGATGTATCCCTGTTCAGATTTAAATCTTCGATGTTCAGATCTGTTTTAATGGTTTCCAACGAGCCATAACTGTACAAAATAGCCTGAACCAGTTTTTCTATGTAGTCTTTTAAATTGATATGGGAATAATTTGGAGATTGAGAAAGTTTTTCCTGAACTATTGCCATGCTCTTCACACGACCCTGACTTTTCTTTAAAACATCCACAGCATCTCCAGCTTCAGCACAGCCTTCCTGGAGGTGGAGTAAACTTGAGATTATCTGTAAATTATTTTTAACACGATGATTTATCTCCCTTAACAGAACTTCCTTCTCCTCTAAAGACTTTTTAACCAATTTTTCAGCATTTTTAAGTTCAGATATATCCACAACTGTTATCATAACGGATTGACTGTTCTCTTCACTGTAACTGTTTAAATTAATTTCCATTATAACTGGGAACGGTTTTTTACCTTTTAAAAGTTCCAGTTCACATTTCATAATTTTTTCATGTTCTGATACATTTTCAATTAATTTCTTGAATTTATAACGTGAATCAGGTGCAACAAATTGGATAAAAGCCCGGTTAATCAGGTATATCTTGTCTATTCCCAGGATGAATGTGCCTGCAAAGTTAACGTCAATGATCATGCCATTTGGATTTAGTGTGAAATAACTACATGGTGCGAAGTTGTATAGTTCAAAATATTTAATATTAGAGGTTTGAAGTTCGATCTGACTCTTCTTCAACTCTTCATTCTGCATTTTCAGTTCTATATGATGAATTTGGAGTTCGTGGATGAGTTCATTGACATCCTCGGGTATGTTGGAATCATCGATCTCAAGTTCATTAATTTTATGATTAAGCAGTTCTTCAGCCTTAAACCTCAACTTTTCGACATTATTCTTATTTTTGATTTTTATCATCTCATATTGTGTTTGATAAACTTACATTATTATAAGAAACTTGCATTAATCAAAATATTAATAGCTTATATAAAAAATTTTCATGCGGTGTTCTCTTTTTTAAACTGTGAAGTGGGAAGCTGTTCATTTTTTAAGTAGGATTGATTTAATCCAGTTGTTCTATTGGGAATTGAGAAGTAGAAGGTTGTTCCATTACCAGGCTCTGATTCTGCCCAGATCCTTCCTTTATGTTTTTTTATAATCTTTTCAGAAATAGCCAGACCAATACCAGTTCCCCCATATTCATCCCTAGAATTTAATCGCTGAAAGATGATGAATATCTTATCAAGATATTTTTTATCGATTCCAATTCCATTATCCTTAACAGAGAATATGCACTCATCCTGTGCATTACTTGAAGATACATGTATTTTAGGTTGTTTTTCTCCATGATATTTAATTGCGTTGCCTATGATGTTTTGGAAAAGCTGGTTCATCATGCGGCTGTTTGCAAAGATAAAAGGTAAATCATCATGGGTTATAACGGCATTATTTTCTTCAATTAGGGGTTTCAAACTGGTTAAAACTGTTTCTAATATCTTTTCAGAGTTTAAACACTCAAATTCTTCGAATTCTTTTCCTATTCTTGAGTAGTCTAGGAGGTCATTTATCATCATATCTAAACGTTTCGCACCATCTACAGCAAAATCTATGTATTCATTAGCATTTTCATCAAGATCTACTCCGTAATTTTTCTGTAACAGCTGTAAAAAACTTGCTATCATCCGGAGTGGTTCCTTCAAATCATGGGATGAAACATAAGCAAACTGTTCAAGCTCATTGTTTGAAACCTTGTATTTCTCTATCAACTTTTCTAGTTTAATTTCGGATTTCTCAAAATCCCCTATTTCAACGTTCAACATCTTGTTGATATTTTCAAGTTTGTTTCCTCGATCTTCCATCAGCTTTTCCATCTGCCTGCGCTTAGTAATATCCCGATTAGCTTCAATCACTATATCCGTAGAATTATCCATTATGAGCTGCTGGCGACTTTCAACAATGATCTTAGTACCATTCTTTGTAGTATGAACTACTTCACCGTTCCAAATGCCATCATCATATAATTTTTGCTTAATATCTTTAAATTCCTCTGGAAATTCTGTTTTTAAGAGTTTGATGTTATTATGGCCAATAGTTTCCTCAGCACTGTATCCATACAAAATTTCAGCACCATGATTCCAAGATATTATTTCACCATCATATTCCCAAGAATAAATAGCTTCATTTGAAAGATTTAAAAGGGCAGTTTGCCGTTTTAAAGTTTTCTCCTTATTCTTCAATTCTGTAATATCCGTTACTGTTACCCTGTACTCCTTGAATGTTTCATCTTCATTCAAGACCTTAACAGTATCTAAAAGAGCATAAAAAAAGTCACCATTATTTTTCAAGAGTTCCAGTTCTATGGTTTGTTTATAATCAGTCCTTAATATTTTCAAAATATAATTATGAAATCTATTCCGTTCATCACTCTTTATATGTTGAATGAATGCTTTTTTATTTAAATAAATTCTTTCTATTCCAAATAATGCTGCTCCCGCTAGGTTAACATCCATTATGATGCAGTTTTTATCAAGGGTAAAATATCCCACCGGTGCGAAGTTATAAAGATCAAAATATTTTCTACGAGTTTCTTCCAGTTTAATCTGAGCTTCTCTAAGCTCCTCATTCTGGAGTTCTAATTCAATTTGATGAACACGCAGCTCATGAATATACGGATCATCAGACGGGTTTTCTTCACGAAGTAACTGTTTATTGTTTATTTTTTCAGCTTTTTTACGCAAAGGACTGCTTATATTCGTATCAGTTTCCATATTTTTCCAAAATTCTCAATAACTCATTGATATATACACTTAGATAACCATATAATTAATAATTATGTAATAATTTTGGAATAATCAAAATATTTTATAAATAATCATTGCATTTTACATATAAGAAATAGGTGGATTTAATGACTGAAAATAGGGATAAACAACATAAAACCCGTGATAATTCTTCAAACATGTTATATGTGGGTATTGGAGTATCTGCAGGTGGTTTGGATGCCCTTGAAAAATTTTTATCCAACGTAACAGAGAAGAGCGGAATGGCCTTTATAATTGTTCAACATATGGATCCCACCCATAAAAGTGGTTTGGTAAATATTTTATCCCGTTACACTAAATTAAAGGTTCAAGAAGTTGAAGATGGAGTAGAAGTTATCGAGGATCATGTTTATATTATCCCACCTAACAAGGACATGGGAATATTAGATGGAAAACTTCAGCTCATGGAACCTCTTGAATCACATGGATTTCGAATGCCTATTAATTATTTTTTCACAACACTCGCCCAGGATCAGGAGGATAAAAGTGTTGGTATAATTCTTTCTGGGTTTGGAAGTGACGGATCCATTGGATTAAAGGCTATAAAAGCTAATGGAGGAATATCAATTGCACAGGATCCTGCTACTGCAGCTTCTGATGGAATGCCAAACAGTGCCATAAAGACAGGCCATGTGGATCTTATTTTAGCACCCGAACAAATACCAAGCAAACTTTTATCCTACAAGAATACATCTGGAAAGATCATAAAAAAATTTTAAGCACAGAAGATGAAGCAGAACAGGCCCTCATGAAAATATTTATTCTCATCAGAAATAGGACTGGGCACGATTTTTCACAATACAAGAAGAGCACCATATACCGGCGTGTTGGACGTCGGATGAACATTCATCAAATAGAAGAAATGTCCCAGTATCTCAGGTACCTCCAGAAAAATCCCAACGAGATCGATCTTTTGTTTAGGGAATTTCTCATAAATGTAACTAGTTTCTTCAGAGATCCTGAAGCCTTTGAATCTTTTAAAAAGGTAGTTTCAAAGTATATTATTGAAAAGAAATCTGAACTTGACACATTTAGAATATGGGTTCCAGGCTGTTCTAGTGGAGAAGAGGTTTATTCAATTGCAATTGTAATACAAGAAATCCTTGAAGAAACCAATAAACATTTAGAGGTTCAAATATTCGGGACAGATCTTGATTTAAATTCCATTAAAATTGCACGTTCCGGAACCTACTCCGACATCATCATCAAGGATATTAGTCCCGAACGTCTCAAAAAATTCTTTTATAAGAATGAGAATCTTTACACCATCAAAAATAATGTTAGGGACACAGTTGTATTTGCGAATCACAATGTTCTTAAAGATCCTCCCTTCACAAATTTAGATATCGTGACTTGTAGAAATTTGCTCATCTACCTTGAAACAGAGGCTCAGGAGAAGGTTCTTTCAAAGTTCAAATATTCTTTGAACAAGTATGGATTACTCTTTTTGGGACCTTCTGAAAATATTGGGGAGTTCATAGACACCTTCACAGTCTTGGATAAGAAGTGGAAAATATATAGATCAATTAAATCCAAGGGATCCCGGTTTGATTTTGGTAAGAATCCAACATTTCCAGTTGAAAAGAATAGTATAAACTTCGGCAGTTTCGAGCTTGATCCTCTAGAAACTAAGCCTGGTACATCTATGAACATTATTAATACAGCAGAGAAGAATTTGGTTGATATATTTGCCCCTCCATCGGCTATAATAAATAATTTGGGTGAAATTCTATATATTCACGGACGCTTAGGTAAATATTTAGAGCCTTCACCAGGAAAGGCACGTATGAACATTCTTGAGATGGCTAAAAATAGTATAAAATTGGGTTTAAGTTCTGCTATTGGAAATGCTGTATCAAATAACAAAGAAACCGTGTTTGAAAGCCTTAAAATTGATGATGAGTCGGGAAAAGATTATGTAAAACTCACTGTGAGACCTATAAATGAACCTGATACAGTTCAAGATTTATTCATAGTTTCCTTCGAACCCGCCATGCCTGAAGATAAAAATGAGGACAAAATAACTCTAGATCCACTTTCTAAGAGCAGTGAACATATCAAAGCCCTTGAGAATAAGTTGAAGTTGACTACAGAACGTTTAAACAGTACCATTGAAGAGATGACCACATCCAACGAGGAACTTAAATCTGCCAATGAAGAACTCCAATCCATGAATGAAGAGTCTCAAAGTACTAATGAAGAATTAGAAACTTCCAAAGAAGAGTTACAATCAATTAATGAAGAACTTACCACAGTGAACAATGAACTCCAGATGAAGATCGATGAACTCTCCACAGTTAATGATGATATGACCAACTTGTTTAACAGCACAGAAATAGCAACCATATTTGTTGATAACGATATTAATATCCGAAGATTCACAGAAGAATCCACGAAACTCATAAAATTAATCGAATCTGATGTTGGACGTCCTCTCAGCGATATAACTTCCCAAATAAATTACCCCGAACTTATTGAGGATATAAGTCAGGTAATTAAAAAGGTTGCCTTCAAGGAAAAAGAAGTTAACACCGCTAGGGGAGAATGGTACAAGGTAAGGATCATGCCGTATAAAACTTCTAAGAATGTTATCGACGGTGCCACCATTACCTTTGTGGATATAAGCAATATAAAAAATATCCAGGAAAAAATGCAATCTGCATTAAACTATGCTGAAGATATAATAAATACTGTTCAAGAACCACTACTCATCCTTGACCAGAAATTGGCTGTAACATCTGCCAATCAAGCATTTTATGAGACTTTTAAGTTGAATAAATCCGATATTGAAAATATGAAATTGGACATGATAAATGATGGAGATTGGAACATTCAATCCCTCCTAAAACAGTTGGAACTGACTCTTAAAGAAAATATTGAATTGAAGGATTTTGAATTTCAAAACTACTTCAAGGATGTGGGTCACAAAAAGATTGTTTTAAACGCCCGGAAGATATACCGAGGAGATATTGACACTGAACTGATATTACTATCAATCCAGAATATTTAAAAGATAAATAAACTCGTATTTAGCCTTTTGTAATATTGATTAAGTAATATTATTTTCTATTTCATTACTTTCAATGTGTACATTTTCAATGGGTATTTTTATTTGTCTGCCCTGGGTACTGAATTCAAACGGAATATCGTGTTGAATTAAATAAACTGCTAATCTAGGTAATTCTCCATCATATGCAATAATATACTCATTCCTAATATCCAATGTTCCGTTTAATACTCTGTTTAAAGTATTGAGTGAAGGTTCTTGTTCTTTATTTATTTTAGTCATATTTATCACCAGATTATATAACTCAATTTCATGAATTTATTATGTATTTTGTTCCATTTATTATTTTTCAGAATGGTTTATTAGAGAATGGATGATTAATAAAATGATATTCTTGGTGACAATCGTTCCAATTGAATTTTTATTTCAGATAACACTTTTAGAATAATTATAGAACATCGTTTGCAAATAGAATTAATAAAATTTTTTGAGTGGGTGTATTTAGAAATAAGAATGTTTACTAATGTGTGTAGCTAAGATATTCATGTTGTGATTTATTCATTGATTCACATTTAATTTTAAGTTCGTTTTTTTTATTATCCATTATACAACTCTCCCTAAATCTATTTCCTAATAATGAATTGAAATTCAAATAGTTTTTATAGTAATGTTCTGAAAGAATGATTTACAAAATTATTATATAGGAATTAAAATTTCATAATACCAGATTATCATCCTTTAAAAAGATATCAGGAATTTATTATTGGATTCCTTCAATCTTTTGATGGAAAAAATCTGTGAAATTCTGTTTAGTTTCTTCGATCAATCCATTTACTACTTCGCCATCTAGATATGTGGGATAGTCGAATTCAAGTGTTACAGCGAAATATGTTTTATTATCCCTTTCCACCGCTTTATTGTAGTAAGCTTTAGCATCTGAATGTTCGAAATTCCAAACCTTTAAATTTTTATGAAGTCTTGTCAGATCTTCTCCAAATTTATTTTCTATTGAAAAATACAAGAAAACACGAGCTTCAAAAGGTACATCCTTAACTAATTCAGTATGTTCCAAATTTAAATTTTTATTTACCATCAAACTCACTTCCTTTTTTTTCAAATAAAATAATGAAAATACAATATTTTATCCTAAATGATATTTACAAATCATTAAATGCAGCGAGGAAACAATAAATCCATATTTAACCTAATTAAACTAAAATAAATAAAACTAATAATAATATTTCTTTTCACATGTATTATATTGGATATACTTACTATATACAATTTATCATTTAACTAAACTATGAGGTCTTAGATTATTTTCTTTTTTTGAAGCTTTAATCTTTGGTATTTTTAGTATTTTATTATGTATTTATTTTGCAATTGTAAAAATACATTATATAACTTATTTTATAAAAAAATGGGCCTTCTAAACCATTAAATTTAAATAATTATGCTTACATATATTTATTTGGTCATAAAAATGAAGCATCATCTAAATTTAAGTAAAGAAGACCTAAATTATCTCTTGTGGGGTAAAATATTTAAAATTATCAGTTAGAGAAAATCAAAAACATTAATAACTTCAAAACGCATTAAAAATGTTAATATGATGGTTTTATCTATTAAAATTGTTGTTATTGTTATATTTTTTAATACAACCTTGGAATTTGTTGTTTAAGAGCTAAAAAGAGATTTATGTTTGCGTAAATTTTTTGAAATTTCAGATGTTCCAGAGCTCATCAAATTTCAGAATTTTTAGAAAAATTGACTCCAATACATACTTTAAAATCGTAAACTGCATCTTATTAAAGACAAAACCATTAAAGAGATGTGGAAAATTAATATTTGTAGTTGATGCGGCTCCTGTGGATTTAGATTACAATGTAAAACGCAAAGCCAAATTAATAGTATGCAGGTGTTTATAAGAAAATTGGACGTATAATAATGTTATATGTGATATTAATATGTAATATCATATCATATGCTTTTTAATCTTTTATTCCTTAACAAAAAATTATATTAACTAAATATAATAATTAATATATAATAATTTAATAATAAATTATAATTTTTTTGTTTGGAGAATATTATTAGGTGGTTCAATAACATGGGTTTAAAATCCGATCTTAATAGGGTTGTTCTGGATAAATGTTTGAGTGGAATCCAAGGTTTAGATGAAGTTACTGATGGAGGATTGCCTAAAGGGAGGCCTACATTAATATGTGGTTCTGCAGGCTGTGGTAAAACAATGTTTGCCATGCAATTCCTTATTGAAGGTGCTGAGAATGATGAACCTGGATTGTTTGTTTCATTCGAAGAAACTCCTGAAGAACTTGAAAAAACTTCGCTTCATTAGGTTTTGATCTTAAAACCCTTGAAGAGGAATCGAAACTTTCAATAGAATTTATACGTTTGGAGAGATCAGAAATCGAAGAAACAGGCGAATTTGATCTTGAAGGATTATTCATCAGACTGGCATATGCAATCGAACAAATTGGTGCAAAAAGAATTGTTTTAGACACTGTTGAAGCCCTATTTTCGGGTTTACCAAATGAATTTATTTTACGAGCTGAACTTCGAAGATTATTTGCATGGATGAAATCCCAGGGACTCACAGCCATAGTAACAGGGGAAAAAGGTGAAAAATCTTTAACCCGATATGGATTGGAAGAATACGTGGCAGACTGTGTCATATTACTGAACAATCCTGTGGATAACAAGATCGCCACCCGTAATCTTAGAATAATAAAGTACCGAGGTTCTGCACATGGATCTAATGAATACCCATTTTTAATGAATGAAAATGGTATTTCGGTACTGCCTGTTACATCTTTACTTTTGGATCATGATGTATCCGAGGATTATGTCTCTACTGGTATTGAAAGATTAGACACCATGTTTGGAGGTAATGGATTTTTTAAAGGCAGCAGCATATTGATCACAGGTTCTGCTGGCACTGGTAAAAGCAGTTTGGTAGCCAAGTTTGCTGATAACATATGTAAAAACGGTGATAAATGTCTTATTTTTGCCTTTGAAGAATCTCCAAAACAGATTATTCGTAACATGAGATCCATTGGCATTGATCTTGAGCCATGGATAAACAAAGGGCTTTTAAAATTTCAAGCCACACGTCCAACACTCTACGGTCTTGAAACACATTTAGTGAGTATACATGAATCTGTGACTGATTTTAAACCAGATGTGGTGATATTTGACCCTGTGAGTAATTTAATTTCCATTGGAAATATTGATGAAGTAAAATCTATGTTAATGCGGCTCATCGATTATTTAAAAAGCAAACAGATCACAAGTATATCTACCTATCTAACTTTAATAGGAAAGATGGAAACCGACATAGGAGTATCATCTTTAATGGATTCATGGATCGATTTAAAAACCATTAACCAGAATGGAGAAAGAAATCGAACCATAGACATCGTAAAAACCAGAGGTATGGCACATTCTAATCAGGTCAGAGAATTTAAAATTACTAATAATGGTATAGAATTGATCGATGTATATCTAGGGGCTTCGGGAATGCTCACTGGTTCAGCAAGGATTTCTCAAATTGCCAAGGAGAAGGATGAGAAATTGTCCAGAGATCAAGAGATATTAAGACTCGAAAGAGAATTTGAATACAAACGTGAAGGTATCAATTCTCAAATAAAGGTACTTGAAGCTGGTTGGGCAATGGAAAAGGAAAAATACGAGTCTATCCTATCTGAAAAGAAATTAAAGGAAGATATGATTAAAAAAGATCGTGAAGTCATGTCAACTATCCGACATTCAAATTTAGACAAATGACCGGGGTAAAATTCATGGAAAATAATTCAAACAACAAAGCCGAAGTTACAGAATCACATATGGATGTATGGGATTTGAGGTTGTACGTAGCAGGTCAAACACCCAAGTCCATAGAGGCATTTAAAAATCTTAAGGAAATCTGTGAAACCCACCTTGAAAAAAACAGATACAAAATTGAAGTAATTAATCTGGTTGAAAATCCTGAATTGGCAAAAACTGATCAGATTTTAGCCATACCCACCCTGGTTAGAAAACTACCTGAACCCGTGAAGAAAATTATAGGAACTCTTGCAAACGAAGAAAAGGTTTTGATCGGGTTGGACATTATAAAACAGCCCTAAGAATGTTTTAATAAAAGTTTGAAAAATTGGAGAGTTTTATATTGGATGATGAAATAAACAAGTTCGATGAATTTGAAGCAATCACTGCCTCTAAAAAGGGTGAAAAGTATGTTTTAAGACTTTTTATTGCGGGAATTAATCCAAGATCGAAAAATGCCATTGAAAATTTGAGAAAACTGTGTGAAGAAAATTTAGAGGACAACTATGAACTGGAAATAATAGACATTTATCAGCAGCCAATTTTTGCAAAGGAAGGTCACATAATCGCTGCTCCCACTTTGATAAAGGAATTGCCATTGCCCATCCGAAGATTTGTTGGAGATCTCTCAGATAAAAAGAAGCTGCTCCTTGGACTAGATTTAAGATCACAAAAAGGTGATAAATCACATGTCAACAAAGATTAACGATATGAGTAAAGAGGAATTGGCAAAACAAAATCTTGAATTAACTCTTAAACTCAATGAAGCTGAAGAAACCCTGAGTGCAATTCAAAATGGGGAAATTGATGCCATTGTAACCAATCAGGATTTAGAAAGTCCCCATGTTTACACCTTGGAAAGTGCCGATCATATCTACAGAATACTTGTACAGGAAATGAACGAAGGTGTTGCAACCTTAACACCCGAAGGAACGATCTTTTATTGTAACAACCATTTAGCATCATTAATACAGGTTCCCCTTGAAAAGGTGTCGGGACAAAAGTTGGAAAAGTATGTTGCAAAGGATGATTTAACAACGTATCAAAACATGCTTACTAAAGGTTTAAAAACCAGGACAACAGGCGAAATATATCTACAATCAGCCAAAGGAACAAAAATTCCCGCGTATATCTCAATTAATTCCATGAATGATTTAATAGGAGTTTACATTGTTATTACAGATTTAAGTGAAGAAAAGACTCATGAAAAACTTAAAGAAGTTTACAAGGAACTCACTGATAGCTTAAAGGAAATTAAAATCCGGGAAAATAAATTCAGAACTCTGTTTGAAAATAGTTTGTACGGAGTGTTGCTCGTAAAAGATATCAGTATTTTGGATGCAAACCCCGCTGCAGAAAAAATATTCGGATACTCTGAAACCGAACTCCAAAGTATTGATGCCAATAAAATTGTGGATCTTGGTGATTCACAGTTCAAAAATATAGTTAAACAAGTGGAACTAACGGGTAAGGCAGATGGTGAACTTGTTTTAATGAAGAAAAATGGCACCAAATTTCCTGCAGAGATATCAGTCAACCGCTTTGAAGATGATGGTGATAAACGTTCCACATTGGTTATTAAAGATATCACTGACCGTAAAAATGATGAATTACAATTAAAAAAGCATAGTGATGTGTTAGAATCTATTAACCAAGTGTTTAAGGAATCTCTAAATTTAAAAACTGAAGAGGATATTATTCAAACATGTGTTAAAATAGCTAAAGAATTGACCAAAAGTAAATATGGATTTTTCAAGTACCCCACTGGAAAATGTGTCTCGGATAAAGGTCATTTAAGTTCATATCCATGGAAATTATCTGAAAAAC
The DNA here is from genome assembly GCA_024167805.1 of Methanobacterium sp. ERen5. Lineage (GTDB taxonomy): Archaea > Methanobacteriota > Methanobacteria > Methanobacteriales > Methanobacteriaceae > Methanobacterium_B. The sequence continues at coordinate 2,614,999 of CP099988.1, forward strand.
ACCAAGACATGAACAAAATAGAAGAATACTGGAAAACTTCTTTAACTGAAGGTAAATCCATAATAATCAACGACCTCCTAAATAATCAATCATACAACGGATCGTACCACGAACATTATCCCATAAGTTCGCTATTAATTGTTCCTATAAAACAAGATCAGAATAATATTATTAGACTTCTTTTACTGACCAAGGAGGATGAACTCTTCAATGAAGATCATAAAAATATTATTGAAGCTGTTTCCGGGGCTTTCGTTGAGGCATTAATGAGAAAAAGGGGAGAAATTACCATTAATGAAAACATCAAGAATCTGGCCAGATCAAACAACGAACTTGAACAGTATGCAAATATAATATCACATGATCTTCGCGAACCGCTTCGTATGATAACCAGTTTTTTACAGTTGTTAGAAAAAAATATGATAATAAACTGGATAATGATGCCCATAACTACATAGAATTTGCTGTTAACGGTTCTAAAAGATTGAATGATATGATCAATGATTTACTTGAATATTCCAGGGTAAGCAGTGCAAAAAGACAATTTCAACGCGTAAGTATCGAGAGTGTGATACAAGAAACTCTGACGAATTTGAAAATTCCCATTGAAGAGAGCAATGCCATTGTAACACATGATCCATTACCCCATGTGTACGGTGATAAAAATTTACTGGTTCAGTTGTTCCAAAACCTCATTTCAAACTCCATTAAATACAAAGGTACAGGAACACCTCAAATACATATTAACGCAGTTAAAGAAACAGAAAATTATGTTTTTTCTGTTAAGGACAATGGCATTGGTATCAGTACCAAAAATTTAGATAGTATATTCACCATATTCCATCGTTTGCATAGTAACGATGAATTTGATGGTACTGGAATAGGTCTTTCAATCGTGAAAAAAATTGTTCATGAGCATGGAGGAGAAATATGGGTGGAATCAGAACCCGATGTAGGAACTGAATTTTTCTTCACCATTCCAATAATTCTGGATGAAATGTCCTAATCCCTCATATATTTTTTTATGTCATCAATTAGTTTATAACGAGTTAATTTAAAAGTTATAGGATTAATCAGGGATGCTGGAATTGAACATCTAAATTTTTTATATACATTTTTATTTTCGTTAAGTTTTTACATGTCTAAGCCAATTATGGTTTGAGGAGAATTTTTTTATGGTTAACTCTAATTTATTAATATTAACAGGTTTTGGAGTGGTGATGCTGGGTATAGTGATGATATTTCTCGGAACTTTGTTACAATCATCCTCCGACAATCAGTTGAACTCAGACGGTTCAAACACCAATATTCAAACTGGTGGGGTCATAATGATAGGTCCCATACCCATAATATTTGGTAACAACAAGGGAATGGTTGGTGTTTCAGTTGCCTTTGCAATAGTACTCATGGTTATTTACTTTCTTCTGTTTTATAGGGGAAGGATTTTTTAAGTTTACACAGTTCTTTGGTAGTATAACTTGCTTTAATGTTGTAACAGACATGATACTCCGTTTTTTGACATAAACTTATATACCTCCAGATTATATTAGAAACTGTAATATTTCTTTTAAAGATTTGAACATGAGAATGTATACCATAAAGTAGGATACAGTTTAAATATACTACGAACAAGAATTCATTTAGAAAAATTTAATTTCACAAGTTCTTAAAACTACTAAATATTATTATCTATAAAAAGTGATGCTATGAAAATTTCTATCGTTATACCAGCCCTCAACGAAGAGGGGATAGTTGGAAAAACTGTAAGATCTGTTCCAGTGGAAGAGTTGGAAAAAAACGGACTTGAAACAGAAATAGTGGTTGTTGACAATGCTTCCACAGATAACACAGCCAATGAGGCAAGAGAAGCAGGTGCAAGGGTTGTGCTAGGTCCTAAAAGGGGATATGGAAATGCTTATCTCACAGGTTTTAAGGAAGCAAAGGGTGATATCATAGTTATGGGGGATGCTGATGGAACCTATCCATTTCCCATGACCTACGAATTCATACAACCAATACTCAGGGGAGAAGCAGATTTTGTGATGGGATCCAGGCTCAAGGGAGATATTAAACCCGGAGCCATGCCCGCACTTCACAGATATGTGGGAAATCCATTTTTAACATGGATACTAAACTTCCTGTTCCATGCAGGAATATCTGATGCTCACTGCGGAATGAGGGCAATAAGGAAAGAAACTGCTGAAAAACTCGAACTCAAGAGTGGAGGCATGGAATTCGCATCTGAAATGGTTATAGAGGCAGCTCGAAAACATATAAAAATAGCTGAGATACCAATCGAGTACTATCCTCGAGAGGGTGAATCTAAATTAAGTTCATTTGCTGATGGATGGAGACATTTAAGGTTCATGATGCTTTACCGTCCCACACCATTCCTGTTTGCACCAGGAATTGTGGCTCTTGCAGTTGGAATATTTCTAACACTCACAGTTGCAGCGGCAGGAACATCAAGACTCCACACATTAATACTTGGAAGTTTACTCCTTATCATAGGCTACCAAATGGTTCTAGCTTGGCTGCACTTCGGTGCATTTGGAAGTGTCTACGGCTACTCCAAAAGTTCAGGCATAATCGAAAAGATCATGAGTTACCATTCTCTTGGAAGAGAATTATTCGTAGGCTTTTTAATCCTTGCAGTGGGTGTAGTCGGAGGTTTGTATGTACTTTACAGCTGGAGTGTTGGTGGCTACGGATCACTTTACCAGTTGCAGTACGCAATGATGGCTCTCATATTATCCATAATCGGAATTCAAACCATATTCAGTGGAATGTTTTTAAGCCTACTCTTACTTGCCAACGATTACAAAACAGACGATTAATTTGGGTTAGAAAAATCGAATTTTTAGGTTGAAAACCATGAAAATAGCATTCATCTACGATGCTGCATATCCCTGGGTTAAGGGAGGTGCTGAGAGAAGGATCTATGAACTCTCAACCAGACTGGTTAAAAGGGGACATGAAGTGCACTGGTACTCCCTTGCATGGTGGTGGGAGGAAAGGAAGCTAATGGATATTGAAATGGATGGAATCAAACTCCATGGAGTGTCCAAACCCAAACCCCTCTACACCGAGGATCGAAGATCCATCAAGGAAGCTATTTTTTTCAGCCTACACCTTATAAAACCCATCATGAATGAAAAATTTGATGTGGTTGATTGTCAGGGATTTCCTTTCTTCTCAAGTTTCGTATGTAAATTTCACCAGGCCATTGGAAGGTCTAAGACGGTAATAACCCTCCATGAGGTTTGGGGCGATTACTGGTACGAATACCTTGGAAGAGCTGGAATATTCGGAAAACTGGTTGAAAGATCCATGCTCGCACTCACAGACCGATTTATCACAGTGAGCAATAAAACAGAACGAGATCTACAATCCATAAAAAGAACAGATAAATCCCATTTGGTGCCTAATGGTATAGACCTATATCAGATTATGAATGTGAAACCCGCAAAAACTGGTTTTGAACTGTTGTTTGTAGGAAGGCTCATAAAGGAAAAAAAGGTTGATCTACTCTTGAGATCCCTTCCCAAGGTCTTGGAAACCTGTCCAGATATTAAGTGCATGGTGGTGGGTGATGGACCTGAAAGATCCAGACTCGAAGGACTTTGCAGAGAATTAGAACTCACTGCTACAGTGGAGTTTGCAGGTTTTATGGAGGGTTACAACGAACTCATAAGCACCATGAAATCCTCTGAAGTACTTGTACTCCCATCTGAAAGGGAAGGATTTGGAATGGTGGTTGTTGAAGCCAATGCCTGTGGAATTCCAGTTGTGGTTGTTGATTATCCGATGAATGCAGCCAAAGACCTTGTGCAGGAAGGACAAAATGGATACATATCAAAACCAGACCCCAAAGACCTGGCCCAAACCATAATAAAAACCCTTAAAAACAAGGAAAATATGGTAAAAACCTCAATATCCATGTCGAAAAACTATGACTGGGATAAAATTGTGGACGGACTGGAAAAAGTGTACATTCAAACCCACAACGATTAAAACCCTTAATTATAACCATTGGGAACTGTTTATGGAAACTGTGAATATAACTGTGATATGAAATTTTAACTGTTACTTGAGATTTATTTAGTAATAATTTTTCAAAATTGGATTCATAAGATTTATGTGAGTGATTTAAAAATGAGGATAGTTCAAACACCTGTGAGATTTTATCCCTTCATAGGAGGGGTAGAAAACTATGTTTATTACCTTTCCAAGGAACTTGTAAATTTAGGCCACAATGTTAAGGTGGTTTGTGCAAATGAACCCAAAGTTGAAGCAGAGCAGAATGTTGATGGAGTGGAAGTATCAAGGCTCAACTACCTCTTCAAGGTAGCCAACACCAACATCACACCGAACCTGCCATTTAAGCTCAGGGGAGAAGAATTTGACATCATCCACACCCACGTGCCAACTCCTTGGAGTGCAGATTGGAGCAGGATCATAGCCAACAGAAGGAACAAACCATTGGTTGTGACCTATCACAATGACATAATAGGCACGGGATTTGCCAATCACGTAGCTAATTTTTATAATAAAACCGCACTTAAAAAACTTTTAAATCGTGCTGATAAAATTATAATCACCCAGCCCAACTATCTAAACTACTCACCCTATCTTTCAAGTTATGAAAACAAGGTAGAGGTCATACCCAACGGTGTTGATGTGGACAAGTTCAAACCACTGAACATTGAAAGGAAACAAAATACACTGTTCTTCTTAAGTCTTCTCGATGAATTCCATGGATATAAAGGACTGGACTATCTCTTGGAAGCTTTACAAATTGTTAAAAAATCCATAGTGGATGTGAAACTCATTGTCGGTGGTAAAGGTGTTCTCATGGATCATTACATTCAAAAGGCAGAATCCATGGGTTTAAAAGCTAATGTGGAGTTCCATGGTTTTATTCCAGATGAATCCATGGCCATGTACTACAGTCAGGCCAACCTATTCATACTTCCATCAATTTCATCACTTCAGGAAGGCTTTGGAATTGTGGCCCTGGAAGCCCTGGCATGTGAAACACCAGTAATTACAACGGATATTGTTGGAGTATCAGCCGATCTTAAAGAGAAAAAGGCCGGGCTTAGTGTGGTTCCTAAAAACTCCCAAGTACTTGCTCGTGCCATAATCAAACTCCTTGGTGACGATGAGCTTCGAAGCAAGATGGGTGTTAATGGCCGTAACCTTGTAAAAGCCAGTTACACTTGGAAGGGTATTGCCCGGAAGATGGAAAAGGTTTATTATGAATTAATATAAAATTAATTAAATCATCAAACTGTAAAAGCATACAATTTAATTTTAATACATTATAAGGGAATATTTAACAACTTTCATGTCATAGATTTTCTGGAGATATATTATAATGATGGATAAACTAAAGAATTTTGGGATAAAAAGCTGGATATTAACCCTGTTTGCTCTGCTCCTAGTAACAGACCTCATGGTTGTCCTTAACATTCCATACCTCAGGGAATTAACTGTATTTATAACGCTCACAATCGTTCCTGGCCTTTTGATCGTGCATATCATGAGGCTAAATAAGCTTGAATTTCTAAAGAAACTGGTTTTAAGTGTGGGTCTGAGTATTTCCATCATCATATTTTCAGGCCTAGTACTAAACACCCTTTACCCATTGATATTAAAACCACTTTCACTCGTCCCGTTACTGGTTTTATACAACATGATCATAGTTGTACTGGGAGTTATAGCTTACAAAAGAAACAAAGACGATTTCGTTCTGGGAAAGTTCTTAAATATAGATCTGAACTTCAATGGTAAATCCACAGCACTCATGATAGCACCATTATTTTTCCCTATCATGGCTGTAATAGGCACTTACCTCATGAACAACTTTGAAAACAATTCTGTTCTCATTTTAATGCTTTTACTCATACCAGTTTACATGATTGTTCTTGCAGCCTTTAGGAAACAGGCTTCTAAATCTACATATCCAATTGCTTTATGGTCAATTGGACTGGGAATTCTTTTGATGTATGGTTTAACAAGTTCACATATCATGGGAAGGGATATAAACAGTGAATATTACTGTTTCTTTTTGACCATTACCAACAACCATTGGAACATCATGGACTTTTACAATCCATACAACGCTTGTTTGAGTCTTAACATACTTCCATCTGTTTACCAGGTGCTTTCAGGATTAGATCCTGAGTACGTTTTCAAGCTTTACAATGCATTTATAGCATCTGTAACACCACTTATACTCTACATAGTTGCAAACAAGTATTTGAAAAGGAGATATGCCTTTTTTGCTTCCCTCCTCTTTGTGTTCCAAATATTTTTCTTCAACTTCCTAGGTGCCATAAGACAGGAAATAGCCATCCTATTCTTCTTCTTAGCATTCATGGTTATTTTAAGCCATGATTTTACGAAAACCCAGAAGAAGGTTTTGTTTTTAATTTTCATGTTTTCGCTCATTGTTTCTCATTACAGTACCGCCTACGTTGCATTTGCACTCACAGTACCCATACTGCTCTTGCCACTTTTAAGGAGCTTGTACCACGATCATAAGATGAATTATGAAAATTTTGACATCATCCTGATAACCCTAGTTTTCATTGGAATATGGTACCTATTATATGCACATATACAGTTGAGTGCAGGTACCCAAGCTGTTCAAACAACCATAGCTGCTTCAACAGGACCAAGTAATGGCTCGAATTTTGCAACGAGTAAAGGAGATTTTGTTCTGGGAGTGCTTGGAATCAAACTTAAAAGTTTGCCAAACACCCTGAGTGTTATTGCTCACGACTTGATATTTGGAACCATACTCATAGGTCTCTTGGAAATTGTGAGGAGGTTAAGTCACTACAAAGAAAAATTTGGTACAGAATTTATAATTGGAGTGGTAATTTCACTTCTCTTATTGGTGATGTTCATTGTACTGCCCTACATATCTCTTGCCTACGACCCTGCAAGACTCTTCTTCCAGGTGCTAATATTCCTTGCTCCGGTGTTCATCATTGGTTGCATGGCCATAGCCAAATTCATACACAGACCTAAATGGGACATTGTAATAATACTATTCCTATTAATATCCCTCTTTAGCTGTGCCAGCTATTTACAGTACCATTTCACAGGCATGCCTTATTCTGCTACCTATGATTCCAATGGAACTGTCAGGGGTGAAGTGTTTGTAAATGGAAGTGAGCTTTCAGGTGTGACATGGCTTCAAAACAACAGGATCGATGGTCTTCCAATCTATGGAGACATGAGAGAAACAAGTAGATTTGGTCTTGCAAATTTCAGAGAGGCCAATTTAAACACCAGTTTCTTCCAGTGGAACCAAACAGTTCCATCTCAATCAGGATACATCTACATGGGAAGTCTTAACGTTAACAAGAATGAGGTACTTCAGATCTATGATGACATCCAAATAACGGACATGACTATCTACGATTACATTTTACAGGGTAAGGATGTCATATACAACAGTGGAGGAAGTCAGATATGGACCTGAAATCTGCTGGATCCGATGATGCTAGATCTGTTACCAAAACTGATACTAAAATATTGATGGTTCACCACACCGCAATGTGGTACAGAAAACCTTTTTTCGAATGTTAAGTGAGATTTATCCAATAAAATTTTTATTTACCAACGTTGACAGATACAACAAGACCTACGACACAGAACTATCACGAAAAATTGAAGGACTGGATGGTGTGGATTACACCGTTGTTAAAAACTATCACGGACTCTCACTCGGAGCCATGAAAGCAACCATGGGAGATTACGATGTTTTTGTAGGTGGTAGCTGGGATACCTTGACAGATCTCATTGAAACCATGATTTACTTTGTTGTGGTTAAAATTAGGAGGAAACCTTTCATTCTATGGAGGGAAGACTGGGATTGGAATGTTAAATCCCTGAAAAGATCCCTGGTTAAGAAGTTTGCAGGTTTCATTGGTAGAAATGTGGATGCTGTGTTGGTTCCAGGAACTAAGCACAGGGAATTTTTCACTAAGTTGGGTGTTAAAACTGAAAATGTGTTTATAATGCCCAATGTAAGCAATATAGAAGCGAAAGAACAGGATAAACTAAACAGGGCACAGATACAAGAAGAACTGGGACTGGAAAACAAGAAAGTTGCATTGTACGTTGGCAGACTCATTGATCTTAAGGGTGTGGATTATCTTATTAAGGGTTTTAAGGGTGTAACTGAGAAGCTTGATGATGCCGTGCTTCTAATTGTGGGTGAGGGTCCTGAGAAACCTGCACTAGAATCCTTAACTTCCAAGCTTGGTATGGATGGTGAGGTTATATTCACAGGAAATATTGATAACTCCAAACTTGGAGCCTACTACATGGTTTCAGATCTTTTTGTTCTGCCCTCAATCACAACCTACTTTGCTGATGCATGTCCACTGGTTGTTAATGAAGCCATGTATTTTTCTAAACCTGTTATAACGAGTGATGGTGTTGGAACCACCTTCATGATAAAGGAAGGGGAGAATGGTTACGTTGTACCCGAGAGAAATTCAGAAGCCTTGAAAATTGCTATTTTAACTGTGCTATCTGATCCAGAACTCATTGAGAAAATGGGCCTAGCATCTAAAAAACTAATTGAAACCAAATTCAGATATGACAACATGATCCAAGGATTTAATCAAGCCATTGAACATGTTCAAAATAAATAAACTAATTTTTTTATCGAACATAAATTATTTCCAAGAACAGCTATTATTGGTATATGCTCATGATTGTATTGTTCCATGTAGACTGGCTACTTATTTGGTGGGAAGTTTCGATGATACTCATGTTTTAGGCCAGAATCCACTTAGCAAATCATCAGTTCGCTGTGGAAATATTTGTATAAAGATGGGGTTTGTACAGTATTCTTTTGTCTTGAGAAGAAAATGAATTTAATAGTTTATGAATTCCCATGATTAATTCGAATTATTATAAATTCTATCTTATTTTTCAATAAATCCTATGTCTTCATTCATGATACTTATTTGTTTAAAAAAATTTTATTGTTAAAAAAGTGAAAATGGAATTCAATATTATATATTATTGATTTACTTTTTAAAAAAGGGTTTGAGTGGATGATGTGTTTCATCCATCCACATATTTAGGTATCTGTAGTTTCTTGTTTTCTGGTAATCCAGTTCATATCATCATGTTTTTTCTGATGTTAGTCTGGATTTTGAGAACAGGTACACTCCTATGACAAACAGTATGGCTGTGAGTACTACTGCTGCGGCCATATTGTAAACTATACTGTTCCAACCTCCTCCATTGGTTAAAACTGTTCGAAGTGCTGTTGCTATCTGGTACCATGGTAGGATGGAGTATATTTGGACTGGTTGGCCCATGAATGTTCCTATAACCACTTGTGGCAGTTGGAAGAATGCTCCAACTAAGAAACTCAAAGGCACTGCTATCAGCGTTCCAAGCTGACTTGCCTGTGGAGGGTTTTTAGCAAAGGATGCTATTATCATACCCAGCGATATTGAAGCCACACCACCAACAACACCAATTATCACAGCTAATATTATGCTGTTAAAACCTCCCTGCCAATGGAATCCGAAGATTATGGCAACTCCTAGGAGTATGATGATCTGTGCACCTGCCACAAGGGACCATGGTAACAGCCCCCGAATAAGTAGTCAAAGGAAGTCATCTCTGATAGTTTAAGTCTCCTGAGTGTTCCACTCTCAACTTCCTTGGTTAACATTGCTGCAACACTGGTTGAAAGCAGTAAAATTGCAAACACCATCATTCCAGGTGCTATGTAATCGAAAGCTGTGAAGGATTGTGTTCCTGGAATACCTTCCACACTGGTCTGGATAAATTCTTGCGGCTCTACTCCACCCATTGCACCTATAACACCATCTTGATACGATCCAACGGCACCTGTGAGTATACTGAGTGATGTTCCAAATCCACTGTAACCCTTATCACCACGAATAATTAGTTTACTTGTGACATTGCTTGTTGAACTGTTTAGAGTCACAGCTCCAGCTGAACCCGTACCCTGAACAGTTTGTGCCATGTCAACCATTGATTGGGAGAAACCAGCAGGTATGATCAACTCCAGATCCACATTCCTCTGCTTCACCAGGTTTGATGCATTGGCTTCCGATGTTTGAGTGATGTTGAACAGGTTAACATCGGTGTCTTGATATTTCAGACCCTTCATGGTGTCTGTGAAGTTGTCACCGTAGTTCACAGTTGTTCCATTGGGCAGTGTCACTCCTGTATCGAGGTTTACGACTGCTATGCTGTTGGGTTCATTGTTTTGACCCATTGTTCCAAATGCAAAGCTGAAAATGAGCATGAAAAATATTGGAAGGAGCAGTAAGAAAAATAATCCCCTTCTATCCCTAAGTAGTTCTTTTAAATCTTTTGAAGCTATACTCATGAATTTCATTTTTTTCACTCCCTGAGTCCTGTTCCTGTGAGTTCGATGAAAACATCTTCCAGGGTGTTCTGTCTGACAGATAGGTCTTCTATCCGGATATTGGATTTTTCAAGTTCTGCCACTATCTTAGGGAGTTTTCCCACTGCATTGAAGGCCCTTAAATTTATCTTTCCATCCACTTCAACGACAGCTATTGTGTCTTCAAGGGTTTCAAGGTAGTTTATGACATATTTTTTAGTGTCTGTATCGGGTATGGTTAATTCTATAATATCCCCCTCTCCTATTTCTTTCTTGAGATTTTTGGGTGTGTCGAGTTTAAGAAGCTTTCCATGGTCTATGATGGCCACCCTGTCACTTAACCTGTCTGCTTCGTCCATGAGGTGTGTTGTGAGGATCACTGTTTTGTGATCGTCATCCCTGAGAGATCGGATGTAACTCCAGAGCACCCTCCTTGACTGTGGATCTAATCCTTCTGAAGGTTCATCCAATAGCACAATTTCAGGTTCGTGAATAACTGCCATGGCCAGGTTTAAACGGCGCTTCATACCGCCACTTAGATTTGAAACCATTGTATCTGCCTTTTCAGTGAGGTACAGATCATTCAACAGTTTTTCGATTCTGTTGGCCAGAATAGCTTTGGGTACTGTGTACATGTCTCCCATAAGCTTTAAATTTTCATTGCAAGTCAAATTTTCCCAGAGAACCAGTTCCTGGGGACATATGCCTATGGTTTTTTTGTCCATTTCTTCAACATCGCAGTTGTTTACAAGTACCTTGCCACTTGAAGGGCTGAGAAGTCCCACCATCATATTGATGGATGTGGTTTTACCAGCACCATTAGGGCCTAAAAAACCTAAAACTTCTCCCTTTCTTATTTTCAAGTTTAATTTGTCCACGGCCAGAAAATCTCCAAATTTTTTGGTTAGATCCTGGGCCTCCATTACATACTCATTCATAGAAATACCTCTCAATAATTTAATTAACATGAATATTTCAATTTTAATCCTATTTCTTCATATGATACGCTTTATAAACCTATTTTCTTTAATTTGAAGTTGTTTAAAAGTTTTATTGTTGTTGTTTCTAGTTTCTATTTGTTTTGTAAGAATTTGGGGATGAATTTTCGTTTCACAAAGTGTATGCCCATAATAACCAGGTAAACTATGATTGCTACAACTACAAATGGGTAGAGTGATAAGTCTTTAAAGATGAGCTGGAGTACTATTCCTATTATACTGGCAGCCACAACAAAGAAGACCAATGATCGGGTTATATATTTTAATCCATCAATGATGTTATCTTTACCTGCCTTTTCCTCGGGATACATGTCAGCTATATCCTCTGCAGGTCCCATTCTTTTGATTGTTTCTTGAATTATGGTGTCGTCCACTTCAACATTTTTTTCCTCTGCCAGAGCATCTGCACTGTCCAAAATATGTGCCTTTAATTCTCGACCAACTTCTTCTCGTTGTTTTGAGCCCATATTCTTGGTTACCTTGTTAATATATTTTTCAATAGGATCACTCTGCATTTTTAGATGCTCCTTTGTCTTGAATATTGGCTTCAAGTTCTGTTATTGTGTCTATGAGTGTTTTAAATGTGATTAACCAGTTCAATCTGATTTCTTTGCCAAGATCTGTTATGATATAATATTTTCGTGGTCTAGGTCCACCAGTTTCCCATCTGCTGCTTAGTAATTCATTTCCCTCGAGACGTCTGAGAAGTGGGTATAAAGTGCCTTCTTCAACCTTTAATCCCGTATCATTGAGGTTTTTGATTATTTCATAGCCATATCTCTCTTTATCAAGGAGGCATATCACTGCTAACTGCATCACGCCCCTCCTCATTTCTATCTCAAATTTTTCAAAGACTTGCTTCATAGTCAACCCCACATTATAATATAGTACACATATTTGTATCACGTACTATACTGTACTACACTATGCATATATAGTTGCTGCCAACTTTCTAATTGATTGACAGAAACCGTTTTTCTAAAAAAATATAAAACTACAAAACAACAAATATAAGTATGGTTGTATTAAGATGTAACTAAGTGCTATAGAATTTTAAGGACTCGGTTTTTAGTATTATTCTATGTGGAGGAACAAAAATATGAAATTCAATGAGTTGGTTAATAAAGAAGTGATTGACCAAAAAGGCAACGTTCTAGGTAAAGTAAAGAACATTGAATGGGATACTGAGAGTAAAGAAGTCATAAACATAGAAGTTAGTAGTGGAGGGTTTAAAGATACGCTTGGAATGTCCGAACACCAAATATTATCCTACGACAGTATTGAAAGCATAGGGGATAAAGTACTTCTAAAAAAACAAATCATCGAACCAGTTAAAACACCTGCAAAAGAAGAAGAAGAGACTAGTGATAATTTAGACTTTTACAGCTTATAAATTCTTAAAATATTTAATTTTTTTATGTACCATTGTAAAATAAATCTTATTTTCCTACTAAAAACCAATTTCCCATTTATTAAATATAGTTACGTCAGATAATAGTTTCTTCTGTTTTTTTAGCAATTTAATTCTGTTTTCTATCCCCAGTCCAATTTTCGCAGCAACTCCAATTAGATGATTAAAACTAAAAGATGCAAAGTATTTCTGACACCGTAATAATTTATCTAGACAGAATTAAAGATGATCAGAATTACATCCAGAGCAACTGGTATAAATTCTGGAATTGGGGCCAAGTATCCAGCTCAATGGGTCTTTTAACCTGTACTGTTTAATAGGATTAGCGTAATTTACCAATGATTACTCCTAAGTATAGAATTGCCACTTGTACGAGGTAGATTGGTAGGTACCAGTAGTAGTGTTTGTTGTGTAGCTTTAAAAACTTGAGATTCACATCTATCTCCATTTTCACCTTCTTAATCACTGCAGAACTTCTCTTTTTCGGGATACTCCTCTTTATGCCATATTCTTGAACTGTGCACGTTAACTATTTTGTAACCCCTTTTTTGAGGTTGATGCACATATCTATGTCTTCGTTTCCAAAGAAGAGTTGGTTGTTCAGGTACTTGATTGGAACTTCCCTGGTTTTGATCATCATGGCAGCACCTGAAACCCAGTCACATTCAAGGTTACCTGGTTTGACAGTTGGGTCTTTATCCACTATATCGTAGTAGCCAGGATAGTGTTTGATATTCACGATTCCGCAGATATTAGATGGAACATCTGTTCTTCCTTCAAGGTCATAGTAGTATATGACAGGCCCCACCACCCCTACTTCATCATCTTCCTCTGCAACATCCACGAGCTTGTTTAAAAAGTCGTGTTCAACCACTGTGTCGTTGTTTAGAAGCATTATGTAGTCTGGGTTGGATCTAAGTGCTATTTTGATTGCTATGTTGTTTCCCTCTGCAAATCCGTAGTTCTCATTATTTTTGAGTATGTACAGATTTTTAGCATCCACACCCTCGGAAGTATCCACCTGAGGGTACCTGTCCTCAGAATATTCTAAATACTTAAATGGCTTGTTATCAGGATTGTAACTTAAAAATTTAGATTCAACCTCCAACTTACCATCCAGGTACATGTGGATCTTATCTATTGAATCGTCCTTGGAGTCGTTGTCAACTATGAGCACATCAAAATTCGGATAATCTATTAGATACAAAGATTCTAAACATTCTATTGTATCTTCCCAACCATTCCAGTTGAGTATTATGATTTTAACTTTAGGATTCATGGTTAATCACTAGAATACATATAATTATTATTATTATTATTAGCTTGGATCTATTTTATTTGGTCTTAGATATTTGATTGTTAGTTGCCCAGATTCATTTATTGAACAGAGCTTTTATTCTGTTTTTGGCTCCGGAGTACAGCTTATTGGTGAGCCAAAATCTTCTTTTTCTAGGGTTACAGGGTAGCTGGTGTTCCAATTTGATACTGTGGTGTGTATTGTGCTGTAGTTCTGTTTATATTTTTTAAACAGTTTTCCAAGTGTTCTGTAATACTCGTCCGCAAATGGATCTCCCGAGGATTTGTGGATGATTGGTAGGGGAATGACGTAGACATTTAATCCCATTTCATCCATCATGAGACAGTAATCTACACCGTAAAGATGCCAGCCATCACATGTGGATTCATCAAATTTCCTCTCCTGAAAAACCTTTCTTGGAACTACCATGAGACACTCATCCAGTGTCTGAACTTTAACTGGTTTATCTATCTCTTTACCTGCCAGGTGTGGTTGGTCTCCATGTTTCACATTAGTAATGACCTCTGGACTTTTACCTGATTTACCTGCTATTCCTGCGGCTCCCAGGTTTTGAAGTTCAGGTAACAGTTTTTTAAGGTCAGCGAGCCAAACATGGGATTCCATGAGCACATCTTGATGTGCGAATAATATGTACTCTCCAGTGGCCTTTTCTCCCCCATAATTCAGGGCTTGGGCTGCGGATTTAAAATCTGTTTTACTGTCCTCAACCACTATTAGTTCGTAGGTTTCGGTTTGGTTTTTGAGTCCCTTGAGCAGGTAGTTGTCAAGCACTGTTTTGTTGTTGCATGTGCATACTATGGAGATCATATTTTGGTTCACCCTTAACTTTGGTTTGGTTTATGTGTTTTAATGGCATTTTCAAGGTGTTTCTCTATTCTTTCACCTGCATGTTCCAGTGTCCAGAACCTTTCTACCTCTTTTATGCCATTTTTACCCATATCATAGAGTTTGGTTGGGTTGTTTAAGGTTTGTGTTATGGTATCTGCAAATTTTTGTGGGTCGCGTTCAACCAGTATTCCTGTTTGATTTTCAATAACAGTTTCTCGGACCCCACCTTCCTTAACTCCTATTACTGGTGTTCCACATCCCATGGCTTCTATTGGTACTAGTCCAAATGGTTCGAGGTAGGGTGCGTAGAGCACGAGTTTGGATGTATTGTAAAGTTCCACCAGTTTATCATCGTCCACCATGTCCATAATTTCCAGGTTAACATTCAGTTGCTTTGCAAGTTCCACTACATAATTTTTCCATTCCGGAACGGAATGATTGGCTGCTATGATGAGTTTAGGTCTTGATTCTGGTTTTATGAAACTCAAAGATTCTATTAAAAAATCGTATCCCTTGGTTGGTGTTATGGTGCCTACAGAGAGTACGTGGTCTTCAACTGGAAAGTTTTCCCTTCTAAATATGTTGGTATCTATTCCAAGATATGATACATAGGAGTTGAGACCATAACCCTTGAGTATTGATTCTCTTGAGAAGTAGGAGTTTGCAAGTATGTAGTTAGCGTGCTGGGCATTTTCCATGTCAATTTTTAGATCTCTACTGTCTGAGTAGTTGAATATTGCTCCCTTTAGTTTGTTGGGTTGGTTTTCAACCATTTTCTCCAACTTTTTTAGTATGGCTTCGTCCCGGGTTGGTTGTTGACAGTAGTACACAGTTGGTTTTTTAATGTACTTGAGGAAAAATGGCGACAGTGTGTACTGGTCCTGTTCACAAAGTACAACATCATGATCCGAATCATTGATGATTCCTGCAATATCCCTCTGTGTAGCTTCAAGATCTCGAAGTGAAATGGTTTTAACAAATGGTGGAACGTATTTGAATGCGGAGTACAACCAACCCCCCAAGGTATTCTTAACCTGGTGTAGGTGCACTTCGTCAACCAGTTCATTTAGTGGTAAAAAATCCTCGTTAGCTGTTGATGGTAGGTACGCTTCAACACTGTGCCCTTTATGAATAAGATAATCAATAGTTCCGTAGAGAGCTCTTTTAGCACCTCCACTTGGTAAATTATGAAATACTGCAATTTTCATCTCTAAACTCCTTATATCCTTTGAATCTAAACTAAAACTATAACAACAAACACCCATAAACTTACGGATTAAAATCTTCAATTTAATATTTATTTACCAATTTCTTTTGATATTAAGCAATTTGTTAACCCGGGTTTTACCTTTGTTGAGCTATACTAATTCCATTGTAGATGGAGGTTTAAAACCTTTTGATTGGATTTTTTGCCAGTCGAAAACCGTCTAATAGTGCATAAAAATGTGCCTTGGCCATTTGTGAATCTGATTTTCGTATCAACTGGTAAGTTGTTTCAAACAGGATGAAGGGTACGAAGTAACTTAGAAACTTCAAGTACTTCATGCCAGCCGTATGTTTCTTCATGAAGTAGAGTCTGTTCCTGTTTAAGTAGTACATTTTAAATGTGTTTTGGCTTGATGAACCGTATTTATGTCGTATCACGGCCTGATAGTTGTATGCTGATTTGTATCCTACTTCCAGACCTGTTGTGCACCAGTCCACATCTTCCCAGTACATGAAGTAGTTGGGGTCGAGACCTCCAATTTTTTTATGACCTCAGATTTGACTAGTACACATTCCCCTCCAATGTAATCTGGTTCTATATAGGTATCAAGGGATCCGTCATCAACTTCGTTGTATCCAATTTCTTCAACCTTTGCATGTGTGTAATCAATCATACCCCCACCTGCTTCTTGTACGATACCCTCCCCATCATAAAATAGGGTTTTTGCACCGACAAATCCTATTTCTGCTTTGGACTCTCCAGTTTTTACCAGTTCATCCAGGAAGTTTTTATCCACCACTGTATCGTTGTTTAGTAGGAGCACGTAGTCAGGGTTTAAATTTTCCATACAATAGTTTATTCCCACGTTGTTTCCACCTGCAAATCCTAGATTTTCTGAATTTCTTAGCAGTATCAAGCTTCCATCACTTGTTTCTGATTTCTCACCATTTTCTAGGATTTTTATGGGTTTGTTAGATGATCTGTACTCGTAAAACTCTGATCTTATGGGCAATTCTCCATTTAGATATTTTCGTATCCTTTTGATGGATTCATCTTCTGAATGGTTGTCAACGAGTATCACGTTGTAGTTGGTGTATTTTATCTGGTACAATGATTCCAGACATTCGATGGTATCTTCCCATCCATTCCAGTTGAGGAGGATGATAGAAACTTTAGGTTCCATGGTTTCACATATGATCAACCAAGTTTTTTAGTGTTTGGTTTATTTTCATGGGCCCCCTAAAATATTCCTAAAACAGGAATAGTTTCAAGTCTTGGGATTGAGTGTTTGTGTTTGGCCTAAGTTTGGAAAAAAGGTTATATTTTGATGTGTTCCTAGAGATTTCTTATGTGCTATCTTTGAAGCTTTGATGGTAGATCCCTTAGATGCAGAATTATTTATTTGGGGACTTGACTAAGATATTAGATAAGATATGTAAATAGTAATATAATTGATATTTATAATGGAAACTAGATGTACAATTTTTTTGGAGACTTAAAGGATCATGATAACGTTATCAGCAATTATTCTCAACTACAAAGACCCTGAACTCACAGCCAGATCAGCGCAATCCCTGTTGGAATCTACTCAGGCCATAGATGTTAAAATCCAAGTGGTGGTGGTGGACAACAGTGCAAATGAAACTGCAGAATCTCTCAGGAAATTGTTGGGAGACAATGTAACCTTAATTGAAAATCTGGAGAATCAGGGTTTTTCAAGGGCTAACAATCAGGGTATGGAGGTTGCTACCGGAGATTACATACTGTTACTCAACAATGATGCATTTGTTAATCCTGAAACACTTAAAATGGGTTTAAACTACCTTGATCAACATGAAAAATGTGGTGTTTGGTCTCCTAAACTTGTTGGTGTTGATGGAAAGTTTCAAGTTTCATGTGCAAGACTTCCTTCGCTTCGGGGTTTAATTGCCGAGTACATTCAATTTAAAAATCTTGATTGGTACCCTGACCTTGAAAACTGGAGTGAACCTGCCAATGTTGGGAACGTTGTGGGTGCCTTCATGTTATTTAGAATGAAACTTGTGGATGAGGTGGGAATGCTTGATGTGGATTACTTCTTCAATGTTGAAGATGTGGATTACTGTAAAAGAATTCATGAAGCTGGCTACGAGGTTATCTACGATCCACGTTACAGTGTGGTGCATATTGGAGGCGCCTCTCAGCCAGGCAAATGGGTGAACGACCCCTATATGCATAAGAACAGGAAGATATACTTCAAAAAGAACCATGGAACAGTTCAAGGTATTTTTGCCGGGCTTATAATATGGACGGGTCTTAATATGCGGAGATTTATGATGTGGAGGGCTGGTGAACTATGAATAAACACGGAATAACTGTGATTATTCACACCTTAAATGAAGAAAAAACCTTGTAAACTGTTTAGAATCTGTTAAGTGGGCTGATGACATAGTTTTAATAGACAACTACAGTGAGGATAAAACAGTTGAAATAGCCAATGGGTACACCGATAGAATCTTCTACTATGAGAGGGTTGGTTTTATTGAACCTGCTCGAAAATTTGCAGTTGAACAAGCCCTAAATGAGTGGGTTTTAATAGTGGATGCCGATGAAATGGTTCCCCTGAAGATGAAACAAAAGCTTGAATCGATAGTGGCGGACGATATGGGTGACGTGGTTTCCATACCCCACAACAACTACTTCTTCGGGAGTAAGATGGAGCGAACTGGATGGGGACCTCTTCAAGATACGCATTACAGATTCTACAAGAAATCCTTAGTGGAACTCTCTGACAAGATCCATTCAGACCCCATAATATCGGAATCTGCAAGGATCATAAGCATTGAAGATCCTGATGAAGGTTTTGTTCATTTCAATTACTTCACTGTTGAGCAGTTTGTCGATAAAATGAACCGTTACACATCCATTGAAGCTGAAGGCCTCTTCGATGCAGGTGATGATCTAAATACGAGACAACTGGCACTCAGGGTGTTTGATGAATTTAAACTTCGATACATCTCATTTAAGGGTTACAAGGAGGGATTCAGAGGATTATCCATGAGTCTTATGATGGCAGCCTACAGATTAACTGTTCTTATGAAGCTCAAGCTCATGCGAAACTACAGCTCCAAAAAACCCCAAACAGAAGTGAGGAAAGAATATCAAAAGATCGCAGACAAGATCGTAGGGGAGTACGAAGACTATTGATTAAAGGAAATATTGTTATTGGTTATGATTGAGGTTAATTAGTTAAATCCAATCTTTAATTATGAAACTTGACCCATTTCTTTTATTACAATAAAATATTCGTAAATTATCAAAAGGGTTAATTTATTATTTTCACTTGTATCCCATATATGATCTAAAATACTTCTTTTAAGTTCCAATACCATTAGATTATTTAATATAACAGCATTAAGTCATTTTTTTATTGTTCTCCTATGCACAGTCTTTCAATTTCTTCAAGAGATTTTCCCTTGGTTTCAGGCACACGGTAGTACACGAAGAGTAATGATAGTACTGCTATTACACCATAGAGCCAAAATGTTCCTGAGGCACCTAACAGTTCGATGATGGTTAAAAATGTGATTGCAACAATTAGGTTGGTTGCCCAATTAATCATGGTGACTATGCTCATGGCCCTTCCCTTATCTTCAACGGATAAATCTCTGCTATCATGAGCCAGAAAATTGGCCCTAAACTTATTGCAAAGGAACCTACATAGAGCATGAGACATGTAACAGCCAATATTCCTCGGGAACATGTTAAATTTGGCATATTAAATACGAGTCCCATTATTCCCAGGCTTAGGATCATTCCAGTTATTCCAACCAAGAGAAGGGGTCTTCTTCCAACTCTGTCAATAAGAAGAATGGATACCACTGTGAGCAGCACATTTACAACACCGATTCCAACTGTTGCAAATATTGTGATGGTGGCTGTTTGTAGTCCTGCAAATTCCAGTATGGTTGGTGCGTAGTAGATCACGGTGTTTATACCAGTCAGCTGCTGGAAAGTTGCAAGACCTATACCTATAATAAGCGCTGATCTCATCTTGGGTTCCAATAGGTCAGACCATTTTCCTTCGTTTTCAAGTAGTAAGGTTTGTTCTATTTCATCCACTTCCTTGTCAACATTTTCTATGCCCCTAATTTTTTCAGGACAGTGAAAGCCTTGGATTCGAATCCCTTACTTATGAGCCATCTTGGACTAGGTGGCATAAACAACATTCCCAAACCCAGGATCAAGCTCGGAATCACTGCCAGACCCAACATCCACCTCCAACTTCCATTGGGAGCGAAGTAAAGATCAACAATGTAGGAAATAACTATTCCTAATGTTATGGCCAGTTGATTCAATGATACTAGGGCACCTCGAATGTTAATGGGTGCAACTTCTGCTATGTATAAAGGAACTATGAAACTGGCCATTCCAATTGCGATTCCAACAACCACTCTGCTCATGATTAAAACATTTACATTTGGGCTGAAACATGAAAATAAAGCCCCTACACCGAAAATTACCGATGCCAGAACTATCATAATTCTTCTACCGTACTTGTCTGCCAACATTCCACTGATTGAAGCCCCTATAACCGCACCAATCAAAACTGCACTCACAGTCACTTCCTGGGCTGCACTTGAAAGTAAAAAATCTTCCCTAATAAAAAGAATGGCACCTGAAATAACTCCAGTATCGTATCCAAACAACAACCCTCCTATGGATGTGATGGCTGCTATAAAGATTACGAATATATTAATTATCCTGAATTTTTTGTTAATCATCACAATCATCCCAACAAAACAATGCTAATCCAGTCGATCTTATATTTTAGCAAATCTTATATATTAACACTTTAACTTTTAAAATTAATAAATTAACTATATATAATTATTATGACGAACAGAATAAAATTAGGGTAAAGTGGAAATTTGTTTAAAAAATTGGTTCATAGACTCCCTGAAGATTATGTTTAAAAAAAATTCCTAATTATGATGTTATGGATTATGAATGTTATTGGTGGTTTTTAATGGTTCAACTCTATGATTATTTAACCCATGCTAAAGAGAAACAAGCCATTCCGAGTGTGACTGCGTACAACAGAATTGATGGGCCTGGATCCAGTCTGGATCTTAGGGATTTTCAACAGACATTTTGGAAACTGCCCAACATGACACTCATGGATGATCCATCATGTAAGTGGAGTTTCGAGCTTCCAAGAACTGTGGGAATAACAATAGACACCGGAACCAAGATCGAAGCATTTCCCTACGATCCAGAAATGATCTGTGTCAAATCAACTGAGTACAATAAAGAAGTTAGTGGAAGGCTTGGAGAAATTATTCCAATTAAGGATAATTGGCTCTTAAAAATATTAGAAATATTCAATCTCCAAGGTGTTAAACTTGTTTTAACTAATTTGAGGGAAGGTATACATTCTTCGGGTCTTGGAGGTTCATCCACAGCAACCATTGGTGTGTGCATTCTTGCAAATGAACTTGCAGACAGACCATTTAACCAATTGCAACTGGTTTCCATCGCCTCAAGAATTGAACAGGACATGGGTGTGAGCATAACCGGGACGCAGGAACAGTCCAATGTGATGTTCGGCGGAGTCACAGATTATGTTTGGTTTCCATGGGGAATACCTGGTCAGCAAAATTCTGGATACGGCGGATCCCTAAGATTTGAACTCATGAAAGAGGAAAATTATCCTCACTTACAAGATAGAATAGCTATTTTCCATTCGGGTCATCCAAGGGACAGTTCCAATGTTAATACTCTATGGGAAGAAGCATTGAAAACTCGTAAGGGTTATGGTTTACATTCTAAAAAGTTAGCAGTGGCTTACAAGTTCAGGGAAGGTTTGAGGCTAGAAAATTGGATTCAAGTTCAGGAATCTATAGAAGAGTATCGTAGTATACGTGCAGATCTCTGTGCAGATTATATGAATGGTTCAACTGATATTTGGCATGAGGCTGAAGACCATAACTCTGTGGTTTTTCCTCTGGGTGCTGGGGGTGGAGGTGCAGTTTTCATATTTTCCCACGACATAGATTCTCTGGCTGATCTAAAGGATGATATCCGTGGCAACTTCACAGAGATACCATCAAAAATACGATCCAAGGGACATGAAATTCTGAATTTATAACAAAATGATAAATTACAGTTTAAAAATTGAATTCTGTGGGTAGGGTTAATAAAGTTGCTTGGGAGAGTTATGGTCCGACAATGTCTATGTTGAGTTCGGAGTATTTGAAGGTAGAAGTTGGGTTGTGTGTCTTTTTAGACCATGTTTTTAATGTGCTTGGATGTTGTAGCTGTTGAGTTTTCTGGGTTTTTTTATTTCTCCCTTCATGAGTTCTATTGTGACTTCTGTGATGCGTTCCAATTCGCTTACAGAGGTGTACTCATCATTTGAATGACAGCTATTCATGGCAGATGCTAGTACCAGCCCTTTTATTCCGTGCTGTTCTATGTTATTGTTGTCACTACCTCCAAAGGTTGAGCATAGTTTGCATGGAATATCGAGTTTTTCGCAGATCTCCTGAAATCTCATGACAACAGGATGGTTCAACGGTGTTTCGTAGGCTTCGATGTGCATTTCATGGCTAACCTCAAGTTTGGCCCCATATTCTTCCGTCACCCTTTTGAAGAGTTTTATAACATCATCTAAGAGTACGTAGGTTTCATCGTTTGAGAAGCTCCTTATTTCTCCCTTAACTGCACAGTGGTCAGGAATTATGTTGGGTGCACGACCTCCCTGTATGAGTCCTATGTTTAGGGTGGATCTGGTGTCAATCTTACCGATTTTTAGCTGTGAAACTGCATTACATGCCACAATTATTGCGTTAATTGTGTTGTGGGATTTGAAGTTTGAATGACCTGATTTTCCCTCGATTATCAAATCAAAGGTCAGTAGTGAAGGTGCCTTGAAGGCTGCTGAGCCTACATCTCCAGACAGATCCAGTGTGTAGGATTCCTTGGATTTGATGACGCTGTAGTCGAAAAATTTTGATCCTAGCCCATATATTTCTTCAGCCACACAGAACAACACTTCTATTGGGCGATGATTGTTATTATCTTCCTTAATGGTTGTGATGGCTTCAAGTATTGCTGACACGCCAGACAATGCATCGGATCCCAATATGGTTTTTCCATCCGAAGTTATCATACCATCATCATGCATAATTACCTTTTTTCCACGTGCTGGTTCCACAGTGTCCATATGAGCACAAAATAGTAGTGGTTCTAATGATTCATCACCTTCAAGGTAGCCGTAGAGATTTCCACTGTTACCACCTATCTGTTCACCCACCAGATCCTCATAGACCTTAAAACCCAGTTCCTCGAGTCTCTGAGTTAAGTAATCACATACATATCTCTCTTGAAGGGATGGACTGTAAATTGAAATTAAATCTAAAAATGTGTCCATCAAACGTTTAGTATTCATTAATTCACCTTATCTTGAAGTATAAATATCAGAGTAACCATTAACATCAAACTAGTTCAATGAGAAGAGTTTTCATTTATAATATGGTATTTAATAAACAGTAACTCTAGAAGTTTTTTTAAACATCTTTTTAATCATTCATTGAAGCAGTTCACTAAATAACCTTACTGTTCTGCTAGGACCCCATTGTTATGATGCAGATGATCACGATCTAAAAATGGACTCATTGTAACACTTGAACAAATTACACATTACATGCACATCATGAGGCTATTATTCTTAATATTTTCGCTCCTTTTAATGTATTATCCCGGGATTGTGGATAACTGTTGTTTTGTTTGTGTTTTCTCATTGTATGTTGTGTTTGTGTATTCTGCTCTTGTGGATTAATATGCAGCCCAGTATCTGTTTCTGTGTTGTGTTTCTAATTTTCTCTACGTTTTTTGGTTTATTTGGTTATAACTGGGCGTATTCGCGGATCTTGTCTTCTATTTCTCCACCGGATTTCAGATGTTTGATTAATTGTTGGCCTGGATTTTCAAGTAATTTAATCCGTTTGTAGAGTGGTTTTAACATTTTTTCTTCGTTGTAACCTCTTGTCTTTAATCCTTGTGTTGCTAGGTCCAGAATCTTTACTGTTAAGTCTTGGAGTTGGTTTTTGTCAACGAAGTCTGGTAGTTCATACCTGACCATAAGGTTTCTGAGTTCTGTTAGACTGTATTGTTGGTTGTATAGATTTGTGTCTGTTTCGAATATTTGGTTCAATTCATCTAACTGGTTTATGAGTCCCATGTGGAATGAGTGAACTGTCATGGTTTCGTTTACTGGTTGTGTGCACACACTTCGAAATTCTAACGTGCCTCTGAAGGTTAAATCTTCGAATTTAAATGATCTAAGATATTTAAAGTCTGTTCCGTTGGGTTCGAAGCTTATTGGATGGTAGTTTCCATCTTGGTAGTACTCTCCATATATGGTTTCTGCCTGATAAAAGTCTGTTATCACGCGGGGTGGGAAGTTAATGTACTTACCATCCTTTTCTGTACAGTATATACTGGTGCTCAGCATGTAATCCAGTAGTTCATCCATGGTTTCAGGTAGTGGTTCGTACATTCCAACATTTTTTTTGTTGTAGCCCTGCATACTGTCTTCCCAGAGCATGTCTCGACTACATGCTAGTTCCATTTCACCATCGTTTAGTACGGAGTTTGAGAACAACACTGCTTTTATGGGTTCGAGTATGGAGAATAGGTGTATGGTTTTTATGAGGTCGTGGAAGTTCACATCTACCTGGGTTTGGGCTGCGCTCGTGAACATACCGTACTCTGGCATGTCATGAAAGTATTTTTCATACTTGTACTTGGAGTAGGTGCACAGATGGTTGTAGAGCATTCTGTACCTTCCATTGGGTACTGGCAGATGTTTGTTGTAGTTTCTGTATGGATTAACTCCAAAACCTGTTAGGTAGTGGTTTTCTGGGTTTATTGTTTCTTGGATAAATTTGTAGTATTCCCTGAATCTTTCCTCTACCCTGTGTAGGTTTTTTTCTTTTCCAAAGGATATTTCTAGGTTGTTGTATGAGCAGTCGTAGGTGTAAATATCATCTGTTTTTGGATCTTCCAGGCAGCATATGTTTCCATCATCATCTCTTGTCTTTACATTGAAGTTGAATTGGGTTTTAAATTTCTCTGTTAATTTATGTATGAGTTTAAAATCTAACGGTGCTTTATCTAGGTTTATGAGGGGTAGTTCCAATTCTATTCCCGCATAAACATCTCGTTTTTGCTTGGTAGGTTCGATGTAACGTTGGTATATTAATTTTTTAATATCTTCTTCGTTCATATTCTCCCTCACAAGGGTTTTCATGATATTTTTTTCTACAATTTCTATTTTAAAAGGATTTTATGATAATTTGAAGATATTATTCACTTATATTTCTTAAATCTCTGTTATTAATGATTTAAACTTGTGAAATAATATATGAATCAAATTAATGTTGTATTATCCACGGATAATATTCAATCCCCCTCAATTTGTATCATGATTTTGTTTCTCAATAATATAAATTAACGATTGTTATATTTATAAGTTAACGATAGTTATGTTAATATGGATTTGAACAACTTCTAAAACTCAGCTCATCATCCTACTAATAAACTAGATCTATCGTGACAATTTGATGATTTAATAAAAATAAGCCTTTTAATTGTAAATGCAACACCAATGTACCATGTTCATTCACTTTTACCACCCACAGATTTTTTAGATACGCAAAATATATTGTTTGGTTTCATCTATCAAAATCCTTAATCACGTCTATTTGACAGAATAAGTATATGTTTGACCTTGTTTAAGAAACTTTCTCAAACCCAAAAAATCTTGTAGAATTAAATTTTTTTTTGATCTTTTAGATCTTGATACTGGCTTTTTTGATGATACCAGCTGCACATAAATAATTCATCTAAGTCATATGGTTGGGATAGATAGCTTCCGGGTTTGAATGGTTCAATTTGAAACAAAAAAAGGATGTGGGGGTTTGTTTTGTTTTAGGTGTTTTAATTGAAGAATCTGTCTAAAAATTTGAATTTGTCAATTGGAATTATTTGTGCCAGTATATCATGATCTTCCCTGTCAAATGTTTTAATCAGGAGTATGGCTGCGAAGTAGATGATGATAGCCAAGATTATTTCTAAAAACAGGTTGGTGTGTACTGTGAGTAGGAAGCCTGCCATGACTGCACTTGCAACTATGGGTTTTAGCATGACTGTTTTGATATTGATGGCACAAAATGATCTGAGTACGTAGAAGCATAGGCTTATTACAATGGCTTCTGTAAGGAGGGTAATGACTGCTGCTCCCACGTAACTGTAGGTGGGTATGACTACTAGGTTTAGTGCTATGTTGAACACCATGGATATGAAGGTTATTTTAAGCAGGGTGTTTTGCCTGTTCATGGCTGGTAGAATACTTCCGAAGATGTAGTTTAGGAATGTTATTGGTATGGTCCATATGAGTATTTGTAGTATTAGAATTGATGGTGTGAAGCTGCTTTTGTAGATAAGTAGTATGATGGGTTCTGCAAGTAGAGTCACTCCAACTGCCACAGGTAGGGACAGGATGGTGAGGTACTTGAAGGATTTTTGATAGGTGAATTTCAAGGAGTCCTTGCTCGAAACATGGAACTGGGAAAATATTGGGAAAACCGCGGTTGTGAACACCATAGGTATGAACAGGAACACTTCAAGGAGTCTGTAGGATGCACTGTACCAACCTACGTCTGTGGTACTTTTAAAGAAGGATATGAGTACAATATCCACC
The DNA here is from genome assembly GCA_024167805.1 of Methanobacterium sp. ERen5. GTDB lineage: Archaea > Methanobacteriota > Methanobacteria > Methanobacteriales > Methanobacteriaceae > Methanobacterium_B. The sequence goes on from CP099988.1 coordinate 2,641,931, forward strand.
CTGAATGCTATGAGTGTGAATACTGATACGATGGACAGGGGCAGTGCTGCGAGCAGGGTTATCTTGATGAAGTTTTTATCCAGATTCCATTTAGGCAGGGAGTGTTTCCATATGTACACTGTTACTGTGTACATTAGGCAGACGAAGTTGCTTATGAAGTACAGGAGGGCGAAAACCAGGATGTCCATGTGGTAGTAGATTGCTAGAAGTGTTCCAACGAACATCAGCACTCCATTTATGATGAGGGAAATTGATTGGAATTCCATTTCTTCAAAGGCTTGTAAAATGGCATAGAATGTTCCGGCTATTCCGTTTAGTATGATGGATCCGCCTATTATGTAGATAACAATTTTGGTTTCTGTTGGGTAGTTCACTATGTTCACAAACAACGCTAACATTACAAAGGTTAAAACTGCAAGGCTCAACCTTAAAAATGATGTGTTTGAGAGGTACTTGTCCTTTAAGTTTTTGTTTCTGGCTACTTCCCTAGTTGTTACTGTTCCAAGTCCTAGATCTGTGAACACTGCAAATATGGCTGCCAGGCTCAGTGCCAGTGAAAGCACTCCAAAGCCAGACGCACCCAGGTACTGGGCAGTGTACATGGTAATAAAAAATCCAAGTATGTAGTTAACTATGTTCGAAACAAACAGTAGGCTTGTGTTTTTAGCGATTTTCTGTACAGAACTCATAAATTAATCAGCTTCCAAAAGAATTAATTGAATAAATTAAGTAGGGTTTAATGGTTTATTACTGTTTCCAATTATCCAGAATCCAAATCCTAGTGAACCTTGGTTTTTAGATGTTTTGAATATTTTGGATTTATCAGTTTCATGATACTTTCAAGATAGTTCATGATAGTTTGTAGGATAACTCCATATAATTTCATGATAGTTAAGGAATGATTCATGATGGTTTCATCTTCATAACTCTTAATAGAATTCATTAATTTCCTATGTTGAATCCAGGTTTATTAATATATGTTTTATTTTTTGTATTAATTCGTAACTTATTTTAAGATCGAATTACATAAGATGTATTTGACTGCAACAAGTTGCATTTGTTTGATTTATGATTTTTTGGAGGAAAACTTGTATGAAAATTGATGATGATTTACTAGGAAAAGAAGTGATAGATGCTTCTGGAGATAAGGTAGGAACTGTTAAAGAAGTGGACTGGGATTTTGAGACCAAGAAAGTGGAATTTATTGAACTTGAAGAGGCCGGAATCTCTTCGAAAATAGGTTTGGGTGACAAGAGGGTGGTACCAATTAATGATGTCAAGGAAATTGGTGACAAGGTACTCATCAAAACCCGACTTTTTAAATAAACCATGAAAAGCAGTTGAAGATCTTTATTCACTATTTTTTTATTAAATTTATTGTTAAAAAACTATTAGGAGAGATAATATGCCTGTTGTAGAATCCAATGAAGAGATGAAGAAAAATATGGAGAAAATTAAAAGGAAAAATGCAAAATCTCATGAGAATAAGGTTGAAGTATCCCATAAATCTGAGACGAATGAAGATACCAAATCCATTCATGTTGAAAAGACTGATCCTAAGAAAAAGGGTGAAGTCAATGTGAAAATGGAAAAAATGGGGGAAAATACTCCTAAAACTAAGGTTCATCATGATAAGGATCATCCATCCCCTGAAGTAGAAACCTCGAAAATTGAAACTGGTGATAACAAAATAAAAGTCGATAAAACGGGTGAAACGAAGGGTAAAACCGGCAGAACACCTGCTGAGAAGATCCTAAACGACATTGTAACCAGATTTAAACAGGGTTCTGACCAGATAAATGAAGTCATATCAGATACAACTGATGAAGCTGAAGCTGAAGCTTCAAAGAAACCACTGGTTAAAAAACCTCTGGTAGATGTCTTGGAAACTAACGACACCATATATCTTATAGCAGATATTACAGGTATTAAGAAGGACGAGATCGAGTTGGGTATTTCAAAAAACAATGTTGAGATCACCGCTGTGTTCAAGGATGGCCCAGAGATTGAAGGTGCTAAATTTGCTCAAAAAGAGAGAAATTATGGTAAAACACATCGAAAGATTATGCTTTCAACAGATGTGAAAATTAATGAGGCTAAAGCAAAATTTAAAGACTGCACCTTGACCATAACCCTACCTAAAAAGGTGGAGGATTTAACTAAGATTGAAATTGAAGGTTAATAACAGTTCCAATGGAATTAGTTAAACCTTCGGTGTGGTACTTACCACCATCAATTAAGTACTCTTTTTTTATTATTTTTATGGATTTAATGTGTTTAGTTAAAATCCAATAAGACCTTTAACTTGGTAAAATATTGTGGAATATGAGTAGAAATAAAAAAATTTTAGTTTTTCTATGTTTAAAGTGGAAAAATTAGTTATATTAATGTTTAAAGCTTTTAATGCCTGGAAAAAAGTAGATTTGGTGGAAATGGTTGAATGTGTTTCACCAGTTTCCAAAAAATTTGACATGAATCGATTCTTTATTGTCTGTTGTCCTTTTTCAGGTAGAAGTTTAGCTGGTCTTTGACTATGTCCTTCAGACTGTGTTGGATGGTGGCTCCGATCTTCTGGATCTTTTCTGTGTTTGAGAAGAGTATTGGTACTTCTGCTGGTCTGAATCTGTCTGGATTGAATTCGATTTTAACCTGTCCCTTGTCTGTTTGTAGGTTTATTCCCTGGTCAGCCAGTGTGTACTCCAGTTCACCTTCAAGCAGCATGCGATCTACCACTGTTTTTTCGAAGTTAACTCCATAGACACTGGAATTATCAGATTCTGTTGGATTGGATACTTTTTTCTCACCCTTGAATGTTTCTGCAGATTCTATGTTCCACCCTGCTTCTTCGAGTCCCAGTAGTATGTAGGTGAGTACTGAGTTGGTTCGCATTGAACCTTGGTTGTACACTTCACCGGATTTTCCCTTGGTTGCAAGGGTCATGTATCCCTGTACTATGTCCTTAACATGGGACCAGTCTCTGAAGGCGTTTAAGTTTCCTATTGTGATGTTTTGCACCTCTCCAAATTTGAGTTTCATGATTTGGTTGGTTACAACGGATGTTACAAACATGAGCCCTCTTCCTGCGCCTTCATGATTAAATGCCCTCGATACTGTTGTGTCCAATCCATAGGAGTGGTAATAGTTCTGCATTAAATGATCTCCATAGACCTTTGAAACTGCGTAGGGTGACATTGGGCGTAGTGGGTTGGTTTCTTTTATTGGTAGTTCGGGTATGGATTCTGGTTTTGGGAATATGGTTCCATATTCATTGGTTGCTGATTCGTATTGGTTTTCTGACGAGATTACAAGACCGTACTCTTCACTTGACCCTGCAAATACGATTTTTGCATCTGTATCCTTTACTCTGGCAGCTTCTAAAAGGTTACTGGTTCCTATGCAGTTTATTATCTGGGTTTCTGCTGAATTTTCAAATGATCTTGGAACGAAGGACTGTGCAGCTAGGTGGAATATGTAGTCTGGTTCGCTTTCGTCCAGGGCATTGGCCAGTGAGGTTATGTTGGTTAGGTCACCTTCCAGTGCTGTTACATCGTTTTGTATACCGTGGTCTATGAGGTTTTTGGGCTTTGTTCCATCTGCTCGTCTTCTTACAAGTCCAAATACGTTGGCTCCCTGATTTAATAGTTCCTCTGCCAAGTATGATCCGGCAAAACCTCCTACGCCGGTTATAAATATGTTTTTGTCGTTCCAGTTCATATGTTTGATCCTCCAGAATAATGGTTCATGATCTGTTAATTCATCTTCCCTTTGGTTTTGTTTTGTTGTTCATTTATTTATTTTATTTGTTGAACATGTTGTAAGCTATGCTGTCTATGGTTTTTATTAGATCTTCTTGGTATTCAGCATCTGGATTAAATCCTAAGACTTTGGCTTTGGATACATCTGCAACTGAATGTTTTATTTCTCCTGAACGTGCTGGTTCGTAGACTGGTTCAATATCCTTTTTCACACTTTCTTTTACCAGTTCAAACAGTTGGTTTATGGATGTGCTTTTTCCAAGTCCTATATTGAACACTCCTGTTTCCCTTGATTCTGCTGCGAGTTCGTTGGCCTCTACTACACGTTCCACAGATACAAAGTCCCTGGTTTGTTCTCCATCACCATATATGGTTGGACGCTCATTTTTTAGGAGTTTGTTAATGAATATTGGTATCACTGCTGCGTATTGTGAGTTTGGGTCCTGTTTGGGTCCGAATACATTGAAGTATCGGAGGCAGGTGGTTGGTAGGTCGTATATTTCTGAATATACGTTGCAGTATAGTTCTGCTGTGGCTTTGCTCACTGCATAAGGTGATAGTGGGTTGATCGGTACTTCTTCAGATATTGGTAGTACCTCTGTTTCTCCGTAAACTGCTGATGAGGAGCTGAATACTAATTTTTTCACTCCTGTTTTTCTAGCGGCTTCTAGCACTTTGAGTGTGCCTGTTATGTTTACTTCGTTGGATTTTACAGGGTCTTCGACACTTTGTGGCACGCTTGTCACTGCTGCCAGATGAAATACGTAGTCTGTTCCTTCAAATATTTCTTCGAGGTTTAGGTCGTTTATACTCCCAAAGGTTGTGTCGATTTGTGTTGTGTCTAGTTCTTTGATGTTTTCTATGTTTCCTGTTGATTGGTTGTCTACTATGACCACCTCGTTATTGTCAATGAATTTTTCCACGAGATGGGATCCTATGAATCCTAGGCCGCCTGTTACGACTATTTTCTTATTCTTCATTTGCATATCCTCTGTAGGGTCTTGTTACTCTGTTTAATTCACATTTATGTACAAGGTCAGTGATCTGTAGACATTGGTGTTGTTTGGTAATTTGTACAGCATGAATTCCATTTTCTGATTTTGTCCAATGGTTGTTGTTGTGAAGCTGAGTGGTATTTCTTTGGTTTCGTTTTTTGTGAGTGTGAATATGTTGTTGTAGAGCTGGTTACCATTTAGTTGGACCACTAGATCGTAGCTGGTTGTGTTTTGTTCTCTGTTAACAATTCCCATTGTTAAGTTGCCTGTTTCTCCCAGGGTCAGGTTGGCAGGGTAGTTTCCAGCTTTACCATTTTCTCCTAGGATGTAAAATTCTGTGAATTTTTCTCCAGATTGTGGATTTACTGTTATATATATTACAGCAACTATGGATGCTGCTAATAAAATTAGAAGGATTAGTGATGCTACTTTATCAAACTTCATTGATACACCTATTGAAATTTAATCTTTTTTTGATAATTTTTTACAAATCAATTAAAGACATTGTCCCCATAAAATAATATTGTCTTTGTAATTTATTATGTCCACTCTTCATATTATTCATTTACTACTGTTATAAATATTCTGATGGAAAATAGAAGATAGTAATGATTTACTTCATTGGCTTGGATTTGAAGTTAAATTATGGGGTATAAAGTTTTTATTTGAACCCTTTTAGATTGTATTGTGCAGATTGATTACAGTTTTACCTATATTTGTTTAAGATACCATGTTGATTAACAATCCCCTTGAAATGAATGACTGGCACTTCCCTAAGTTTGTCAAAGTAGTTATTTTAATGCAAATTTTAATGCTTCTAAGTTTATTTCTAAGCATAAATAGCATTATTGTACCTGTGATTACTCCTTTAATAGGTTTTGTTTATCTTAGCTTTGTTCCGGGGTATTTGATCCTCAGAATTTTGAGGCTACACCATCTTGGAAGTGTTAAATCTCTTTTGTACGGTGTTGGGCTGAGTTTGTTTGTTCTTATGTTCACGGGTTACTTCATGAATATCTGTCTGCCCCTTTTTGGTGTGAAAACTCCTCTGACCCTTGTGAACCTGAGTATCTGCTTCACCGCCATTGTGCTGGTGCTGTGTTTGCTGTCATTTTTGAGGGATGGGAAATTTCATTCTGATAAATCCGATAGTTATATAGATATTGGTAAACTTTACAATCCAAGTTTTCTATTTCTTTGTTTACTGCCATTTTTAGCTGTTTTTGGTTCTTACTTGATGAATTTATATTCTAATAATATTTTAACCTTTATATTGTTGGTTTTAATTGTTTTTGTCCTGTTTTTAGTGGTTTACGATGGTATTCCTGAAAAGTTCTATATATTTGCTGTTTGGGTAGTCTCCATCTCACTTCTGTACTCAAGTTCTCTTATTTCTTCCATGGTTTGGGGTTGGGATGTGCAAAACGAATTTTATCTGGCTAATCTGGTTTTAAATTATTCTGTATGGAATTTCTCACTTCCAGATGCCTACAATGCCTTGTTGAGTATTGTGATGGTGGCTCCAGTTTACTCGTTGTTCACCCAAGTTGATCTCGACCATGTTTTTAAGCTGGTTTATCCCTTCATTTTTTCACTCATGCCCCTTGGACTCTATAAAATCTTCAGGTCACAGGTTGATAGTTCTAAGCTTGCATTTTTAGCTGTATTTCTCTTCGTGTCCTTCAACACATTTTTTATTGAACTGGTTACTATTTCCAGAGAGATGACTGCAGAATTTTTCATGGTTCTTCTCTTGTTGCTCATCCTTGAGCGGAAATACAAACCTTCCTTTGTGGCACTTTTAACAATTTTCAGTGTTTGTTTGGTTGTTTCCCATTATTCTTTGACTTATTTCTTCCTTATCTGTATTTTGGGTGTGACTTTCCTCATGTTGGTTTACAACATTTCTAAGTTTGGTTTGTCTAGAAAAACCCTTGGTTTTAACAGTTCGAATCATCTGGGATTGTTGATATTTTTAACTCTTTTCATGGTTAGTGTGGCCTATCTCTGGTACGGTATTAATGCACAGGGTTTTGCCCTTAAATCTATTACAGACGTTCTCGGCGTTGTATTCTTAAATGTGACACAGATAATCGGCCATTATCTTGGTGGTTCTGGTGATATTTTGAGTTTTGCACTGTTTGCTATCTTCGCCCTAGTGGTTGTGGGTTTGGTTGGGGTGTTGTACTTGTTTGTTAAGCTTGAGAGGCAGTTGGAATCTTATGAGGATAAAATAACTAAATTTGCTGTTTGGCTGGATTATCGTATCGTGGTTTGTGTGAGTGTTGTTGTTTTTATCATTTTAACACTGACAGTAGGACCATTTAAAACTTGGATAGTCAGTGTTTTAAGGTACATGAATTTTGTTGTGGTGTTCTTTACTATAATGGGCTTTTTCTTTTTCTTTATTGAAATGAAGGTTAAAAAATTTCAATTTAAGTATCTGGCATTTGCTGTTATGGCATTTATTATGCTTATTGCAGGTTTTTTACTACCTTCCTTCAGGGCTGCTTTTAACATGACCCGGATCTATGAAATCACTTTCTTGGTTCTGGCATTGTTTTGTGTGTATGGTGGTATCAAGGTATTTGAATCGTTTGCCCAGGGTTTTAGTCAACATAAACTGGGAGATTCAGTTCCTATGAAACTTTTCACGGTTTTCTTAGCGATTTTTTTAATTTTTAATGCAGGTCTTGCAAGTGTGGTTTCTGATACATCGGTCCCAATGTCACTTAGTAATGGAAATTTAGCTTCGGATTATTATCCACTCTTCAACACAGCTGAAGCTAGTTCCGCCCAGTGGCTTTCAGAGAATAAGGTATCTAACAGTATTTATGCAGATGTTTATGGAAGGTTCATATTTAACAGGTACCTCTTTTCATTGGATGAAATAGCTTTAGAAAATGGTGTAACAGACTTTACAAGTTACGATCCTACAAATTCTTATATATACCAACGTAAACTCGACATTAATAATTATTACTTAACTGGCTACACTGGTATGAATGATAGAAATAGAGTTTATCTTAACATGAGTGTTATTGTTTATCCAAAAAGTACAGTCTTTGATGATGGTGATTCAAAGGTTCATTATAGTTAACTTAATACTACAAGAACACAAACATTACCTATTGATTCATTGAATAACCCTATGTGACATATTAATGAATATTTATTACGGAGGCAATGTTAAACCAATCCAATACACTTTATTGCAATTTTTTTAAAGAAATACCAACAATGTTATATATTTTTCATAAATAAATAACATAATAATACCTGACTATAGAATTTTATTAACAATTGAACAATGTTCAAATACAAAAATATAAATACCCAAAGGTAGATGTTTTATCATGATTATTCATGCTAATGTGATCCTGATCTCAAGCTATGCAGTTGCAGTGATATCATCCATTGTCGTTGGATTACTTTTGAGAATACCACTTGTTCCTGAAAGGCCAATGAGACAATCCTGGACTATCAGCATAGTATTTCCTACAGCAGTACTTGCACTCGGTTTTAGTGCTATAGTTTTCAAACTTGGTGTGGATGGGCTGTTGGTGGCAGCTGTTATAGGAATAATAACTGCATTATTCTCCAAATACATCCTAGAAAGAGTGCTGCCTGAACCTCTTATGGAGGAGTCATAAATGAATGAAATTATTGCCATAGCAATAGCAGCTGTACTCTCCTGGTTGAACTTCGTAATTATTGATACTTGGTTGGGACTTCCTGAAGGACCTGGTGTTAAGGGTGCTGATGTGATTGGAAGGGCCGTTAAAAAGAGGGGTGGAGATCTTGCAGGAGGATTTTTCCAGGGAAATATAGTATGTTCTCCTGATGCATCAGCAGGAACACTTCTAGCATCTGCAGCATGTTACACCATAGGCACCCCAGAAGGTGGATTAATTGCAGCTGCACTTGTGTACTTCGGTAACAGGTTGTGTGCTGATCCAGGATACGCTGGAACTACCGGAGCACTTACAATAACAGTCATAATATATCTAGCATCGTTTGTAGGAATAGGGCCGGAGTATTTCATAGTTGGTATGGTTCTAGCTATTGTCACGATACAGGGAATTCACCACCCACTTGCATCCAAATTATTGGGTAAAATTGCGAAGAAAATGGGAAGGTACACCGAACTTACATAGGATGTAAAAAAATGCAATCAACTAATCCTATAAAGAATTCAGAGGTTATAATATAATGCTAATCGAAATATTAGGTATCATTGTACTATTAATGGCTCTAAGAACATTAATTGCAGAGGATAGGGCAGCTAGGTTACTTTACCTGAATGTGATAGGTTTTGCACTATCTGGAATGATAGCACTCTATATCCAAACACCATTCGGAGCAATAATAGCAATAACATTCTTTGTTTGCTCCACTTTAAGTGCAAATGCCATAGCATACTCCATAGGAAGAAATAAACGGGAGATAGTTCTCGAAAATTGAAAATAATAAATTATTATGAACATGGATTTATAATGGTGAAATAAAATGTATCCGTTTTGGGACCTCATAAATTTATCAACTGTATCAGCAGGGCTTGCATTGATAGGGGCTGCTGGTATCATAATGTTAAAAAAACCTATCGATAAGGTCATAATGTTGGCCTTGCTCGAAGCTGGGTTGATTGGAATGATAGTGGCAGCGAAATACCTGGACGTTGCTATGGCAGGAGCCATATTCGATCCTATTTCCACTATCATATTGCTCATAGCCATAACCAAGATCAATGACATTCGAGAGAAAAAACCAAATCCCAGGGGAAAAATTCATTGCTTGATGTTTATGTATGGTTCTACACCGGATGCATACTCGTTATTGTTGGGAGCATAGCAACCGTCATAGGTCCAGGTGTTAAAGATCCTGTTGTAAGAATAATTAACACTGAAATTCCAGCTGTTGGTATTTCAATGATATTTTTAACTTACAATCACACAATAGCCCTGGTAACATTTATTGCAGCCACTGCAATCGTTACTCTAATCCTTTTAAGGGCAGTAGTAAGACTTGAAGAAATGGGGGCTGAACTTTGAAGAGTATAGGAAGACTTTGGAATTCACTCGCAAATCCAGAGAAGATTCCAAGATTATTTGCACTGATACTTGGTATTGTTTTAATAGCCGGTTTATTCATACCTTTAGCCCTTGACAATCAACAACTGTACCCAAGACCAGCTCCCCAAGAGCAAATTAATGCCCAAGATCCTCTTGCACCGTACGACAGAGGAGGAATCCCATTTGAAGAAAGGGGAATTGTAAAGGCACAATATCCACAGTACGCACCAGCAATAGGCGAAATTACAGCATATCTATCTCCAATAGCCATAAGTGTTAAAAACACTACCTTATACTATGGTACATCCATATACTCCTCACCAGGAGGACTCATAGATGAAATATTATACTACACTAGGGGTTTTGACACAGTTCTAGAATCAAGCATCCTTATGATGGCCTTTGTTATAGCATCATGGATAGCTCTAAACTTCACTATGAGGAGGGATGACGAATGATACTTGTACCTGATGTCGTTTCTCCAATTGTAGTTGGATTATATGCTCCTGCAATAATAGTTGGAATATTAGTAGGACTCATAGGTCTATTCGGAATATCTGTAGAGAAAAATGATCTACATGTTTTAATACTCACTGACATCGTGGGAATTGGAATGTTAATATTCGTGGCTGCAGTGGGCACAGACCTTGCAGAGTCTTTAATACTTCCAGGGCTGGTTGTTGAACTCGCTGAAATACTGGCCATATCCGAAATACTCATGAGCAGAGAAATGCGTAAAAGTGGCAAAACAGTTGAACTACTACCAACACCACTACACTACAACCTTGAAATACTACAAACAGCCCCTGTATTCCTGGCAATAATACTTATCGCCTATGGAGCATTCCTTTCAGGATTTACAGGAGGAGCTATTGCTGGAGCAGGTATACTCTTTTATGTAATGTCCATTAAAGTAAGGGGCGTACCATCAGGAGTATGGGAAGGACTTGCAGGAGTATCAGGCATGGCATGGTGCCTATGGCTCGTTGGTTTCCTCGTACTTTTCGTGTTCCCACAGTATTGGTTACTTGGATTAATGCTTGCTGCCTTCGGAGTATTTATTAAGGTAGTATTTAAAGTCGGCATAATAGGGGTTATGAACAGAGAGGAATTTAAAAAGGAGTAGATTTAAATGGATATCACAATACTAGGCTCACAAATAATTGGAATCATACCCCTCGGAGACATTGTATTTTACTTCACTCAATTCAACCTCTTCATGTTCGCAACGGCCCTGGCATTCACTGCCATCGTAGCCATTAGTAAAACTGAAACCCAAGTTGAAGCTGAATTTGGTAAATTAGGTGATAGGGCCGTTACTGTAGCTAAAAAAGAATTTAAGATCAGAAGATTCCTTGCCATAATATGTGGTCTCGCTACGGCAGGAGCAATGATCACTGGAGATCTCTTTGATTTCACACTCTTTGTATGTTTAACTGGAATCGTTAACATTGGAATTGTAGGTGCTGTCAGACAGGTTGATGTATTGGACGCTGCCTACCAGTACGGTTTAATAGCAATGATGGCTTCATTACCTCTTTTTGGAGGGGCAGCATTAATATTAGCAGCAACTGGTACCCTCAGTTTGCTTGAAATCAACTCTTTAACCTACACCACACCTATGATGATACTGGGTTCCATACTCCTATTTTTAGGAGTAGCTGGAGAGACAGGTGTTGCTCCATTTTTCGCAACTAAAGCTGAAATGTTCAGAACTCCAGGTTCACCATTTCTTCTTATAATACATTTAAGTTCGCTGTTAATACTTGTAAGACTCATAGAGATATTATTAATGATAAATAAACCATTCTAAAGGTGAATATCAATGGATAAACTTAAAACAACCAGTTGGATACTTCTAATCGCATCATTTGCTAGCATTGTTTATGCAATAATATTTAATCCTGTTAGCTGGATTGTTTATGCTATTTCCCTGGTTTCAATACCTTTATTCATACTTTCACTGGGTCTCGTTACAATGGCCAAGGGTAGTAAGGATGAAGAAGAAGAGAAAAGAAGGGAACCTTTCATAGGATACTGAAAACACATATTTGAAGCTTAAAATTTTAGGTAGATAACAATGGATCCCATAATAAATTTAATAATTGAAATTCATGATGTTCGGCTGGTGATCGAATGAATTTGATGACTAATATCTTGATAAATGTTATCATAGCATTTTTTATAGGTAGTTTGCTTTTCGGACTTCAACGTAAGATAATGGCAAGAATCCAGGGAAGACCCGGACCTCCAATAATCCAGCATATATTGCACACTTTCAAATTTTTCATTAAAGAATCTGCATTTCCATACACTGCAGCCATGCCATTTTACATCGCTATAACAGCCATGTTAAGTATGATTTGGGTTGCAGCAGTCATAGTGGGTCCAGTAACAGGAGGTTCACTCCTCTTAATATTCGGTATTTATGCAGTTCACAAAATTGTTGAACACAATGCAGGATCTTCATCAGGATCACCCTACGGAAAATTAAGCTGTGTAAGAGCGGTTTATTCTGCTGCCGCAGAAATTCCTTTATTTGCGGTTTTAGTAATAATCTACTTTAAAACTGGCACAATGAACATCACAGGATTGATAAATTACCAAACTGTGCACGGCCCTCTACTCTATGCAATACCACTTGCAGCACTCATGTTCTTCGTACTAATAATGTCTAAAGCACCTTACTCTCCATTTGCAATAACCAAAGGTAAAGACATAGTTTCAGGCTACGAAACAGAACACTTCGGTCTTTTAAGAGGTTACTTGATGATGTCAGAGTCTATAGCCTGGTACATGTTACTTTGGGTATTCCTCACAGTATTCCTCGGACCTATAAGCATCCCAGTATACTTGATTGGAATGATTGTAATGTCCTCAATTATAGCATTTATTAACGCAACAACACCTTTACTCAACCCAAATCATTCAATTATGATGCAGGTAACCTTTGCATTCATTGGTATAGTGGGTTCATTTGCCCTACTTATGATCTAAAAATTAACATCATTACATAAAAAAGAATCAAGAATTATTATTCATAAAAAATAGAGGATTAAAAATGGATGAACAAGAAAAAGATGTGCTGTTCCTAATGGTTTTAGCTGCTTCTGGAGCTGTTATTGCCAGTGGATTGGCAGCATTCCAACAATGGATCATTGTTTTGCCCTTGACTGTGGCGGTTTTTATCTTAATGATCCTGGCAGGACTTCAGTACAAAAAAAGGTACATTCATCTCGCAGAAAACCTTGAAAACATCACCATGATATTGGTATTGATGGGAATCATAGTATCATTCATATACCTTTACAGACCCGTATAAAAAAATAAATTAACTGGTGTATTAAATGAACAACATAAGCTACTTAATATACATACTTTCATTCGTCATAGGATCAGTAATGGGACTAGTGCTGAGCTACAAAAAATATACAGCTCCCTTTGTAACCAAAAATATTGACTTGGTAGCACTCATATTGGCAATTGTTGGTTGGATACTTGCAATAAATAGTCAGCTGATTTCAGCCTTTGTTTCACCAGTTATAACCATCACTGTAGGAATCTTTCTAATTGCAATGGTTCTGGGAATGAGACCCGGATATGGTAGATATGAAACCGTGATTGGATTTGCTATTTCAGCTCTGATATGGGTGGGAACGGTGCTAATATGAATTCTTACAAACCTAATACAGAAGCAGAAAATGAAGAACTTTACATAACCATGAAAAAAGGATCTTAGCCAGTTATAAATGGCATGAAGATGTTATTGTTCCATTTTCAAAGGAACTTGAAATCTCACCTGAAGAACTGGAAGAAATTCTCATGAAAAGATTGGATATGTCCAGTTTACAGGCTATTAATCCTCGTTATGAATCTTCAAAATTGAGATGTCTTAAAGAAAGAATTCATGCAGATCTCAGACTCTGCTGGTTATGCGATATCATGAACATCCTCACAAAAGAGGAAGCAAAAACTATTCGAGATAAAATAGCATACAACGTGCTTGAAAATAATAAAAATTACAAAGAAGCTATAGAGGATGGTAGGGCAGATCTGCTCGAATTTCTCCTCAAATAATAGAGGTAAACTAAATGTTAGATGGTCTTAAAGACATAATTCGGAAGAGCTCCATACATGTTTGTCTCGTAAATACCGGGGGCTGCAACGGCTGTGATATAGAAGTTGTTGCACTATTATCCCCAAGGTACGATCTTGAACAGTATGGTATATATGTTCACAACAATCCAAGGGAAGCAGATGTGCTTCTAATTACAGGAGCCTTGGCAGAACAGTGGAAGGACAAGCTTCAAAAAATATATGCCAAGACACCGGAACCTAAAGTGGTGGTTGCAATAGGTAACTGTCCACTTACAGGAGATGTATTCAATCAAGAAGGATCAAGCGTAAATGCACCGGTATCTGACTATATACCTGTGGATGCAGAAGTCTCAGGATGTCCTCCACGCCCAACAGAGATATTAGCTGCAATTTTAGCTGTTGGGCCAGATGCAATAGCAGCTAGAGGGAGGCAAAAATTATGATACTTCCAATAGGACCAGTACACCCCGGTCTAAAGGAACCATTACGTTTAAAACTTAAAACCCGCGGAGAAAAAGTTTTAAGTGCAGAAATAGATTATGGTTACATTCATAGGGGTATTGAAAGGATTATGCAGGGTAAAACATGGCAAAAAGGTATTTTCCTATCTGAAAGGGTATGTGGAATTTGCTCCTACATACACACCCAAACATTTGCAGAAACCTTTGAAAAAATTGCAGGAGAACAAGCTCCATTGAGAGCACAGTATCTCAGGGTGTTGACCAATGAATTAGACAGGATTCAAAGTCATTTACTTGCAAATTCCACTTTCTTCAAAGCACTAGAACACGAAACATTGTTCATGTACATGTTAACACTTCGAGAGCCAGTGATGGATGCAATTGAACTGTTAACAGGAAATAGGGTAAACATGGGATGGAACGTGGTTGGTGGTGTTAAAATGGACATCAAACAAACACACATGGACCAGATCATGCAGATAATGAACAAACTCGAAACTGATTATGGAAGGTACGTTCAGATCTACGAAGACGGACCCTTAGTTTCAGGACTCAGATCCAAAGATGTGGGAGTCATGACTAGAGAAGAATCCATAATGGCAAGGGCAGTTGGCCCAATAGGACGTGCTTCAGGTCTTGAACATGATGTGAGAGAACAGCATCATACATACAAAGATAACTTCGACTGGAACGTTGTGTGGAGAAAAGAAGGAGATAACTTCGCACGAACAATGAATAGATTTGATGAAGTTTGGGAATCTATAAGTCTTATTAAACAAGTTATAAACAACATTCCCGAGGGTGATGTTCGTAAAAAGATTGATATACCTGCAGGAGTAGCAGAATGGAGGAATGAAGCTCCACGTGGTGAGGTTACATATTCTATTGAAACCAACGGAAACCTCATAAAAAATATTTCCATCCGAACACCAAGTATAATGAACATCGATGCTTGTGCTAAGTACATGTTAAACGATGTTGCAACAGTTGCAGATGCGGTTGCTACCTACGCGTCAAGTGATCCATGCATAGCATGTGCAGAAAGGGTTACTATATTAGATGAAACAGGAAGTGTTCGTGATTTTCATGGTGTTCATAACATAAATTCCAATTTGAAAGGATGATGTAAAATGTCTTCGGTAATATGGTATCTATATGAATTTGCAAGGAAGTCTTGGGCTGAAAATTTTGCAGCTGCCAAGAGTGACAAAGAAATAATGGATGCACCAGACAGGTTTAGAAACTTTCCAGAGGTACATAAAGAGTACTGCATAGCTTGCGGTGCGTGTACTGCGGCCTGTCCAGCACCCATGGCAATTAAATTGGTTAGGGATGAAGATAGTGAGCATGAAGATGGTTTTACATATCCTGTGATAAACAACAGGGGATGTATTAGATGTGGATTTTGTGCTGAGGTGTGTCCAACTGATCCCAAGACCCTTACATGTGGTGAAAATCATTTAATAAGGGAAGATTTCACGATTCTACCAGTGGATAAAAAGTTTGTAATAGACGATTACCTGTGCATAAGATGCAAAAAATGTATGAAAACATGCAAGGTCGGAGATGCCATTGTTGAAGAAGATAACAAGATAGTTATCGACCAATCTAAATGTATATCCTGCGGTGAATGTCTTAAAACCTGTCCTGTTAAGGGTGCAATTAAAGGAATTCATATTTCGAATGTTGAAGAGCAAAAAGAAATTATAAACCTTGTTGTGGATAGTTTAGAATCTAAAATTGAAGCAGAACAAGACAAAATCAAAGATATTAAGGGTTCTGATGTTTACAGCTTTGATATTTCAGCAGTTGAACTCATTGAAGAAGCCAGAAAAATATTGGATGATGATGAGCTCATTGATGACATAATAGAAAATATAACTGACAGGCTTAAACTGAGGCTCATCACATGGGACAAAAATAAGTGTACCAACTGCAGACTCTGTGTTAAAGAATGTCCTTCAGGGGCAATTAAGTACACCAGTGAAGAGGGTGTTATTAGAAATCCTGATAAGTGTTTGAGATGCAGTATCTGTTATCAAACTTGTCCATTTGGTGCGATAGGATACTATATCTCCAGGTTCCTTTACAAGCGAGATGAAGCAGATAAGCTTATTCATGTGACAGTTAAAACATCAGATTTACCTGTGAGGAGTTGAGATTATTACAACTACTACTAATAACTCTAAGAAATATTGTAAACCAATAAGAGATGTTGAAATTGATTACAATATTGACAGCGATAAATGTGAGGCTTGTGAAGATAAACCATGTTTAATGTCATGTCCTGTCGATGCCATTTGGAAAACTGAAGATGGTAAGATAGAGATAGATGACAAATGTGTTGGATGTGTACTATGCAGAGAAGCATGTCCCTACAATGCAATAAACATGAAAACAACTCTTTCAGAACCTATAAGAGAAAATGTTCCAAATATAAATACAAAACTTTGTAGACAGTGCGGTGCATGTGTAAAGGCCTGTAAAACCGGTTCTATACAGCTTATAAGTTCGGGTAATGAGGAAGCTCACAGTGAAATTAATGAAGATACATGTGTACGCTGCGGATACTGTGCAAGGGTATGTCCTACAGAAGCCATCAAATACGGTGAAATCCTTCCAAGATCCGTTGTAGGTGGAAAGGCAATAGTTGTGAATCAAAAGGATTGTATAGGTTGCATGACATGCACAAAGGTTTGTCCATCTAGAGGAGCAATTAACGTTGGAAAAGTTAGTAAATTACCATTTATCAATCCTTCATACTGTGCCAGATGTGAAGAGTGTATGAATGTTTGTCCATCTGCAGCAATCAAATATTCCTCAAGGAAAAGAGCGTACAAAAATTTCAGCAAGATCAAAACCATGGAAATAGTGTCAGAACTTCTTGAAAATGAAGCAGGCAAATTATCCAAGGATGCCATCAGAATTTCAAGCATATTAAATGGAATTGCAAGAAAAATATCTTCAAACCATAGTGAAAAATCTTTTAGGGAAGATGTTACCCCCATCATAACCGAAGAGATCAAAGCAATGACCCACAACGAACTTGAAATTGAAGATATAAATGAAATTATTGGAGTTACCAATCCTAAAAGAAGCATTAAAGTCCTTGAAGATAATTGTATAGGCTGCGGTGCCTGTATGTCAGAATGCCCAGTGAAATGCATCGAACTTGAAATGCCATCACCGGTACACATTGATGACAGATGTGTGCACTGCGGTAAATGTATTGAAACATGTCAGTTCGATGCCATAGAACTTGCAGAAGAATATTTCAAGGTTGAAAATGGTAAAATCTTCTTTAAAAGAG
The DNA here is from genome assembly GCA_024167805.1 of Methanobacterium sp. ERen5. Classification (GTDB taxonomy): domain Archaea; phylum Methanobacteriota; class Methanobacteria; order Methanobacteriales; family Methanobacteriaceae; genus Methanobacterium_B. Next base: position 2,659,622 of record CP099988.1, read on the forward strand.
ATGCACTAACTGGACAAAGGGAAGGAAAAATTGTCACAGATGTAGCGGCATGCATGGCATGCGGTATCTGTGTGAGGAAATGTCCAACCAATGCCCTTAGACTGGAAAAGGATGAAGTACTAGTTGACACTGAAAAATGCATATTATGCGGTGAATGTGACATTATCTGTACAGTTAATGCTATAAAACTAAAAACCGAATCCAACACTGCTTCTAATGAAGATAATAACTAATAATTTTATTTTTTTAAAATGGAGGAAAGAAACATGGGGAGAAAATTTTTTGTCTCCGATTGTGAAGGCCCCATATCAATTAATGATAATGCATTTGAACTTGCAGGTCATTTTATAGATGATGGTGAAAAATTTTTTGAAATAATCAGTAAGTACGACGATGTACTTGCCGATGTTTTAAATAGGCCGGGTTACAATGCAGGAGGAACATTAAAACTTATAGTTCCTTTCTTAAAAGCCTTTGAAGCTGACAATGAAAATATTATCAATTTTTCAACTGAAAATGTGCACTTGATAAATGGTGCAGTTGAAACTCTAAACTACATCAAAAATACTATGCCATCGTTTATAGTGAGTACGAGTTACAACCATTATATTCATGCCCTCTGTAATGTAACGGGATTTCCATTTGAAAACACCTATTCAACAGAACTCGATATTGATAGTGTTGAAATATCTGACACTGAGAAGGAAACTTTGAAACAGTTCAGATCAAACATAATCAATAATCCAGATTTTGATGTGTTGGAGGACATTTTCTGGAAGGAAATTCCAAAACTCAAATCTGGATGCTTGATTGATATGGTTCATCCCGTGGGGGGAAGGTAAAAAAGATGCGGTTCTAGATATTATTTCTAAAAATGGTTTCAATCCTTCAGATCTTTTTTACATAGGGGACAGTATCACAGATGTCCAGCCATTGAGATTTGCAAAAGAAAACAGTGGAATTTCAGTGTCTTTCAATGGCAATGAATACGCAATAAATGAAAGTGAAATTGCTGTGTTATCTGAAAACACAACCATCACATCTATACTGGCCGATATCTTTAACACCTATGGAACATCAAGTGTCTTGGAATTTGTAGAGCTGTACTCAGAAAATCCAACTAAAGCTCTTGAAGCAGATTATGTGAAAGGAGATCTTAAAAATACTCTCACCAAATCGAAACTTCCAACAGTTGAAATTGTAAATACTGATAACCAGGAAAAACTCATAAAATCCAGTGCCATCATGCGAAGAAATTTAAGGGGAGAATCCATAGGTGGACTAGGATAAGTAAATAAAAAATTACTTTGAAATTTAGAAAAAAAGTTAATGGAGATAATATGAAAACCCATGAAAACCTAGAATCTAAGGTTGTTAACACTTATTGTGAAGCATTTAAAGGCATATGCTCTAGAGTTATTGTAACAGCTGACGATGAAGAAACCCTTAAAAGAGCTGCATACGATGCTACATCCACACCTGGAACAGTGATTGGAAGGGTTGAGGGAGGTATAGAATCTTGGTTAAATGAAGATCAAACACCGGATAATCGTATGGGTGCCATCCTTCAGTTCTGGTACAACACTTCAGATATTGAAAAGTTTGGAGTCGAATTATCCTATAGAATAAGACAAGACATACTTGTCAAACCCTTCACAAGCCTATTTGATGCATCTCAAGATGCAGATGGATGGATTGGTACCATGAAAAATGTGGGACATTGTGGTGATGGCTATGAATGGGAAGAAACAATTTACAACAGGGAAATGATCGTGGTTCCAATAGCAATCCCGGATTTTAAAATTGAAAAGGAAATTGGATACATGAATGGGATCATGGGTGCTAACTTTTGGTACATGTGCACAGATAAAAAAACAGTGCTTGAAGCTGGAAGAACTGCATTGAAGGCTATTGAATCTGTTGAAGGTGTTATTGCCCCTTTTGATATATGTTCCGCTGCAAGTAAGCCAGAAACTAACTATCCTTGGATTGGACCAACCACCAATCATCCCTACTGTCCATCGCTCAAGAACCAACTGAAGGAATCAACCATGGTGCCTGAGGAAGTTAAATACATACCTGAAATAGTTATAAACGGACTGAACCAGACCTGTTTAAAAGAGGCCATGAAGGTTGGAATTGAATCTTTAATAGATTATGATGGTGTTTTTAAGGTTTCAGCCGGAAATTATGATGGTAAACTTGGGGAATACAAGATCGATCTTAAAGAGTTGTTTAAATGAATCTGGACGTAGTTGGATTTGGAGCATTAAATCTCGATAAATTGTACCATGTAAACAGTATAGCTCATGAAGATGAAGAATCCTACATACAAGATTACACAGAATCTTGCGGAGGTTCCGCAGCCAATACAGTCATTGGAATTTCTAGTTTGGGTAATAGTACAGGATTTGTTGGTAAAGTCGGAGCAGATCCCGAGGGAAGTTTACTTTTAAATAACCTTCAAAATGAGAATGTGAACACCAAACAGGTAAAAATTGCTGATAATGATCGAAGCGGAACTGTAAATGGATACATTGATGGGGAAGGACAAAGGGCCTTGTACGTTGATCCAGGTGTCAATGACAGTATAAAACTAGATGATGTGGACATGGAAGTTTTAAACAGTTCTAAAATTCTCCACCTAAGTTCTTTTGTGGGTGAAAAATATTTAGATTCCATTGAAACCCAGAAAACCGTGTTAAAACATGTTTCTAATGATGTTACAGTTAGTTTAGATCCTGGAAGACTCTATGTGGAGAGGGGTTTTGAATTTATGGAACAATTTTTAAGTAGGACTGATATCTTACTTTTAAATTTAGAGGAACTAAAATTCTTAAAAACTAATTTAGATACTGGTGATGATGTTGTTAAAGGCTGTGATGAATTACATGAGGAATATTCCATAGATATCATGGTGGTGAAACTCGGTTCAGAAGGTGCTTATGTGTCTTCGAATTCTAAGTCAGAGTTTATTAATGCTTTTGAAGTTAAATGTGTGGATACAACAGGTGCGGGTGATGCATTTAATGCGGGATTTTTACATAGCCAACTCAAGGGTGAAGATGTACTTAAATCTGGATTGGTTGGAAACTTCGTTGCTTCTAACTGTGTAACAGAGTACGGAGCTACTCGTGGTCTTCCAGACATTTCAAAAGTTGAAGATATTCTCAAAAAATAATAATATCCTTTTCTAGGACTAAAATTTTAATTTGAATGTTAAATTTGGAGATTTAAATATTGATTACCAGTTACTAATTTAATTATGATGGGTGAATCTAATATAATACTGATTTATATATTATTATAATCTTTAATTAAAATAAGGGTGTGATTATGGATATAACATTTAAGAAAGGGAAAGATGCTTTGGTTGGAGATGTTGTTGCCAAGTCTAACGATCTTGAGCATGGAGTGGAAGATTTCAAGGCAGAAATTGAGAACTGTTCACTCGAACAGAAGTTTATAACAATTTCGCCAGAATGTGTGAGATGCAATCTATGCGCTCAAGAATGTCCAGTAAATGCAATTGACGAAGCTAAACTAACAAAGCCTGCTAAAATCCTTGATAATTGTGTTAAATGTGAAATTTGTTCACAAACTTGTCCTGTTAACGCTATTAAGGTCATTGAAAGCAAATCAGATCTTGAAGAGGATGTAACCTACAAGTTAAAAACTAAAAAAGTCCCACACAGAACCCTTAGAATGGAAAAAATTGATGTAGATCCAGTTAAATGCACTGCATGCGGCAACTGTGTTAAATTCTGTCCAACTGGAGCAATTAAATTGTTTGATGAAGGACCTGCAGTCGTTGATAAAGATTCATGTATCGGGTGTGGTGCATGTGCAAATGTATGTGGTGAAAATGCTGTATCGCTGGAGAGAAGATTGGGAAGTGTCTTCAAAACTAAGAAACTCGCTATAGATGAAGATGTATGTGTAGCGTGTGGTATATGTGAAGAAAACTGTCCAGTGGAAGCAATTAAACTAGAAAATGGGAAAATTGTTTACTCTAAAAATAAATGTATTACTTGCGAAGTTTGTTCTAAAAAATGTCCTGTTGCGGCATTAAATGTGGAAGAGGTTACTAAATGAAAGTTAAAGAAATTATGGACAAGAATTTTATAGGTGTGGACCTTAACATGACTATTGTGGATGCATCAATAAAGATGGAATCTCATAAAAAATTCACAACACCAGTTTTAGATAGTAAAAATACCTTAATTGGATGGATAACATCCTTAGATGTGACAAGGGGATTAAGAGAAAATCATAAGTATGTGAAAGATATCATGCACTCCACTGAGGAGATTGTAGATCTTCATCAAGATGAACCTGCAAGGTTAGCTGTATTGGCAGCTGCTCAACACAAACTTGTGAGTATACCAATACTCGATGATGATGGTAAGGTGGTGGGTGTAGTTAGAACATTTGATATCGTAAAAACACTCTCCAAATTGTACGAAATAAAAGTTACGAACATTTTTAAGGCCATGTCAACCGAGCTTAAGGGTGTTTCCTGGGACGAACTTATGGAAGCTTCTGCAATAGTTACCAAGAGGGAAACAGGAAAAAGAGTTACTGCAGAGGAATATGAACAACGTATCAAAAATTCAACCTTTGGAGAAGCTATATGGGCCACAGGGGATTGGAAAAATTCTTCGTGGGTTTAATAGCAATAGGAGAATTAGTTATAGCAAGAAAGGTCGCTAAAGCCCGTAAATAACTAATATATATTTTTTATTTTTAACTAAATTAACTTTCTCAAAACTGGTTTTTTTCATCAATTATTTTCAACAAAACATTTTTATAAGAGTTCATATAACAATCGTTATATGTTACATTTCTATCCCCATTTTTTAACGGACCAGACAATCATGTGAATCTAATCAAATTATTAATCAATTCAGACTAAAAATTGTAGATTGTTTAAAGATTGTATCAACTTAAAAATGGAATAACTAATATATTCAGGGGGAATTAACCAAATGAAATTCAGTACGAGATCAATACACGTTGGAAGAAAACCCGACCCCACCACAGGGGCCATTTCACCGACTATATGTCAAACATCCACCTTCACATTCGACGAATTTAACAAACCCGGAGATTATGATTATTCACGAACCGGAAATCCAACAAGATCAGCGTTGGAAGAGGCAATAGCAAATCTTGAAGGTGGAAATGCAGGATTCTGTTTCTCAAGTGGAATGGCTGCAGTTACAACCGCAATTCATCTCCTTAAATCAGGAGACCATGCTGTTGTAGGTGAAGATATCTACGGGGGAACGCACAGACTGTTCAGTGAAATCATGACCAAGTATGGAATTGATTTTACATTTATAAAAATGGATTCAGAAGAGAAACTTAGGGCAGCAATAAAGCCAAACACAAAAATGATATGGATTGAAACACCATCAAATCCATTGTTAAACATAACAGATCTGGATATGGTTTCTAAAGTAGCAAAAGAAAAACAGATACTTACTGTGGCAGATAACACATTTCCAAGCCCGTACTTTCTAAGGCCGATTGAATATGGTATCGATATGGTTCTTCATTCAACCACCAAGTACATCAATGGTCACAGCGATGTTATCGGAGGGGCCATAGTAACCACAACAGAGGAACTTGCAAAGGATGTTCACTTCTTACTCAATGGAATGGGAACAAATGCAGCTCCATTTGATTCATGGTTAGTATTAAGAGGACTGAAAACCCTTCCACTTAGAATGGAAAAACATGCAATTAATGCTCGTGCTGTTGCTGATTACCTAATGGAACATCCTAAGGTATCTAAAGTGTTATATCCCGGTCTGGAATCCCATCCAGGTCATTCCATTGCAAAAAAACAGATGGATGGTTATGGTGGTGTGGTTTCATTCAAATTAAAAACTGATGTGCCTAAATTTATTGAAGGCCTTGAAATTTTCCACCTTGCAGAAAGTTTAGGTGGTGCAGATTCTTTAGTTGAACATGCAGCTACCATGAGCCATGCATCCATGTCGCCTGAAGCAAGGAAACAAGCTGGTATAACTGATGATATTATTAGACTTTCCATTGGTCTCGAAGATAGTGATGATCTAATTGAAGATTTATCCCATGGACTGGAGGGTTCATAGATAAATTAGGATGTTAATTGGCATCCTTCTACTATTTTAGTAATCAAAAACTTTATATGGAAATAAATAGATATAACAATTGTTAATTAGTTGCTGAATTTTAAATTGGCTGGTTGTGAGTGACTTGAAAATTATATTTTCAGAGGGTTAACTGAAAAGAACATAGAAAACGTAGCTGTTAAGGAACTTCTTGAAGATCTGGAAATAGAACACTGAAAGTAATAGTAAAAAGGGTAGTTTAATCCTTCAAGAAGATGAAACAATCCGAAACAATGACGAAATAAAGATTATTAAAGTGATTCACGGCGGATAATTAATAACAACACCTGAATATTTTTTAAAATCAAATAAATAACGGAGTTAAATAATGGATAAAGAAAGGCCAATTATTGTTAGATACGGCGAAATTGGAGTAAAAAGTCCTGTTGTAAGGAAAAGATTTGAAAAAAATTAATATCAAATATTAAAGTCCTCATAGATTGTAAAATTAATATCAACCAGGGCAGGATATTTCTGTTTCCCGAAGATTTTGAAGAAGCACTTAAATCCCTTAAGAAAATATTCGGAATCGTTTCATACAGTCCAACTTTGAAAACTAAGACAGACCATGATACAATTAAAATTACTGTCCAATCCTACATTAAAGAACTGATTGAAAAAGGTGAATTTGACCCTGAAAAAACCTTCGCTGTAAAATGCAGAAGGGTGGGAGAACACAAATTTTCAAGTAGGGAAATGGCAGGATTCTGTGGAGCCGCAGTAATAGAAACAACCAACGCACCAGTAAACCTTTCAAACCCTGACTTCACACTTTACATAGAAGTCAGAGACGATGACACCTATATCTTCCACAAAAAAATCAAAGGAGCCGGTGGACTACCAATTGGAACTCAGGGAAGGATGATTTCACTAGTTTCAGGAGGAATAGATTCTCCAGTCGCCACTTACCTAATGATGAAACGTGGAGTTGATATCACCATTGTAAACTTCAACAACCATCCATTCACCAGTGGTTCAAACGAAAAAATAATAAAAATCTACCATAAACTCAAAGAATACGCCTCGGGTTCAGATCTTAGATTGTTACAGGTTGATTATGGAGATTTCCTTAAAAAATGCACAGAAGATGCCCCGCCAAGAATGACTTGTGTGCTATGTAAAAGCGGAATGTACCAGATAGCTGAAAAAATTGCTAAACAGGAGAAAGCTCTGGCAATTATAGAAGGTAGCAGCGTTGGTCAAGTAGCTTCACAAACATTACCCAATATTCTTGCAACGAGGCATTCCACTTCCATACCAATTTTAAGTCCGTTAATAGGTTTAGATAAACTTGAGATATCTGAAATTGCAGAAAAAATCGGCACATTCCAGTACTCAATACTTCCAGACAGTGATTGTGCAGCAGCACCAAAACATCCCGAAACTAATGCAGTATTAGAAAAAGTGCTTGAAGTCCAAGAAGAAATAGAAATGGATTCTGAAGTTGAAAAGGTTTTATCAACACTTCACAAGATTGATTTAACTTTATAAAATCATGTTAAAGACATAAAAATATTTGTAGGAGGATTAAATATGGCAATATTTGCTAAAGCATCAGAAAAAGACGTTACAAAGGCTATTGTATCTGAATTTGCAGAAGAATTTCTAGAATATGTAGAAAGTGATGTTGTAATAATAGGAGCAGGACCCAGCGGTTTAATTGCAGCAAAAAGACTGGCAGAAAGTGGTGTTAAAGTTCTTTTAATTGAAAGTAACAATTACTTGGGTGGAGGATTCTGGATTGGTGGATACTTAATGAACAAGCTCACAGTCAGGGCTCCAGGACAGAAAGTTCTAGATGAAATAGGAGTTCCATATAAAGAAGTTCAAGAAGGTCTGTTTGTTGCAGATGGTCCTCACGCATGTTCAAAACTTATCGGCGCAGCCATGGATGCTGGAGCTAAAGTTATTAATATGACCAAATTTGATGATGTTGTAGTAAGAAAGGACAAAGTTGGTGGAGTTGTTATTAACTGGACACCTGTATCTGCTCTTCCAAGAGCCATAACTTGCGTAGATCCTGTTGCTCTAGAATCTAAAATAGTAGTAGATGCAACTGGACACGATGCAGTGGTTATAAAGTCCCTCGAACAAAGAGGCTTAATAGATATACCGGGATTCGAAGGAATGTGGGTTGAAAAATCTGAAGATGAAATTGTTGAAAACACCAAACAGGTATATCCCGGAGTTTATGTGACTGGAATGGCTGTAGCAACAACATGTGGAAACACCAGAATGGGACCAACCTTTGGTGGAATGCTCCTATCAGGAGAAAAGGTTGCAGAACTAATCATCGAGGATCTTAAAGTTGATGTCAAAGTAGAAGGCAAAGCCTCTAACAAAGCAACCAGCTCAAAATAGAAACATAAAACAAAACTCTAGATTAAGTAGTGATTTAAAAATGAGCACAGCCATCTCCAATGATATCAAAGGAAAGATCATTGCTGTTTGCACAAGTACAGTTAAGGGAACCAAAAAAAGGATGTTTTCCAGGGTATTCTCATGGAAAATTACGGACTTCTCGGGGATGGGCATGCAGAAAACCAATCCCATAGACAGTTGAGTCTCTTAGCTTTAGAAAGCATACAGAAAATGAGGGATCTAGGGCTTGAAGTTAATCCCGGGGATTTTGCAGAAAATGTTACAACCGAAGGTATTGAACTAGCAAAACTGCCAATTGGAACCAAAATAGCCCTCGGAAAAAATTCCATAGTTGAAGTAACACAAATTGGAAAGGAATGCCATACACAGTGTGAAATAGGAAAACAGGCCGGCCAGTGTATAATGCCCACTGAAGGAATTTTTTGTAGAGTTCTTGAAGGTGGGAAAATAAAGGTTGGAGACAATCTGAAAGTTTTTAAATTAACTACTTAAATCTCGATTTTATTATATAAGTTGATTAATTGATTTAATTCTTTTTTTAAAGGCTTCAGATGTTGTTAACAGTATTAGATTTATATGATAATTTTAACCAACCTTTAAAAGGATTAATTGCTTGGAAACTAGGCTTATATATATGGGATAACATAGATAGTTTGAATTAAGTTAAAATTAATGCTAATTAAAGTTGTCAAAGAGAACAATAATATAAACGGAGGAAGATTCAATGTTACATGGAACAGATGTTTTAAAGAAAGGCTTTGCCAAAATGACCAAAGGCGGAGTTATAATGGATGTTGTAAATGCTGAACAGGCAGCTATTGCAGAGGAAGCTGGTGCTGTTTCAGTTATGGCCCTTGAAAAAGTACCTGCTGATATTCGTGCAGAAGGCGGAGTAGCAAGAATGGCTGACCCATCTAAGGTTCAAGAAATAATAGATGCAGTCAGTATCCCTGTGATGGCCAAAGTTCGTATAGGTCACTTCGTAGAGGCACAAGTTTTACAATCACTTGGTGTTGATATGATTGATGAAAGTGAAGTCTTAACACCTGCCGATGAAAAATATCACATAGACAAGAAAAATTTCACCATACCATTTGTATGCGGTGCACGAAACCTTGGTGAAGCTTTAAGAAGAATTGATGAAGGAGCTGCCATGATCCGTACTAAAGGAGAAGCTGGTACAGGTAACATTGTTGAAGCTGTAAGGCACAGTAGACAAATATCAAGTACCATAAGGGAACTTCAAAACAAAACTGAAGAAGAACTCTGGTCTGTGGCACGTGAAATTGAATCACCATTAGAACTAGTTAAACTCACAGCAAAAGAAGGTAGATTACCGGTTGTGAACTTTGCAGCAGGAGGTGTTGCAACACCAGCAGATGCAGCTCTCATGATGCAGTTAGGTTCTGATGGAGTATTTGTTGGGTCAGGTATATTCAAATCAGAACAGCCTTCTTTAGTTGCAAAGGCTATTGTTGAAGCAACAAACAACTTTAAAGATGCTGAAATAATTGCTGAAGTATCAACAGACTTGGGTAAAGCAATGCCCGGGCTTGAAATCAGCACAATACCAGAAGAAGAGAAACTACAAAAAAGAGGATGGTAAATACCCTTTAAACCCATCCATTCTTCATAATTTTAATCTATTTTAATAACATGAAAACTTTCCATACTTAATTTTTAATTTTTCAAAAAAAATATTATCTAGATAAAAAATCAACAATTAATTTAAACAAAATTTAGAAGGGGTAATAGCCATTAGTACTTATTTAGAAAATGATTGTTGTTCAGTTATTTTACAAGTAACAGATAATCATGATGTGGTTGCATTTAGAAGAGATGCAATATTCCCTGCTGAATTATTTATAGCCCAGGACAATTTTTATGGAAAAAATGCAGAAATTCAATTCAAAGTTTGTGGCGGTCTTTTCTTCCATACTGTGATAACCTGTGATGGTTGGATAATAGCAACTGGTGGGTTTGGAACAAGTTCCAATCAAGAGCTAATGACACTTGCAAGTCAAATAATGAATAACGGCTCCATCACACAGAAATTGTTAGAAAACACAAAACCAATACTAAGCAATATGGGCCTAGGCCACTTCTTAATAAAAAGTCCGGATAATAATGTTGCTTTTGAGATATATTTTGATGGTATTCGTTTAAATAAATTTTTTAAAATGAATGATGGAGAATTTATTAGCGTACCCAACGATCCACAATATTACAGGGAAGGACTTTATTCAAAGTTCCACAGTAATCCCCTTACAGCAGCTGCAAAGATTGAAGGGACAGATCTTTGGGGAGTCAACAGAAGAAACGTTATCATTCATGATGTTGAAAAAAACAAGAACAACACATTACTTAAAATTTGGGCAGCTTACGATGATGGATCTCTCCTTGAGAGAAATGAAGGTAAAGGTGGTCCAGACAACATAAGGTTCTTGGATGATCTAATAATCAATGGGAAGGACCTTCCAATAATACCAAACATGGTCAAGATCGGTGAAATAAATTTATTAAATCCAGAAGAACCAGACAACTCAAAAACAACAGTAAAAGCAATTAATAATAATTTATAGAACTATAGAGAATTTAATTTATAAACAACTAGCTGTATCTATTGAAATTTCCATTAAGAATATAAAATAAATGTTTAAATGATTTTTTTGGATTTATCTTTGGTTAATGTAAATAATTTAATTAATATTGACATGATTTGAAAAATGGTAGTATAAAGGAGATAGTTTTATGGTTACAAAAACACCACTAAAAGAACTTGAAAGTAGGATGAAAAATTTCAGATCTTTCATGGATGAACAGTATCCGGACTGGGAATTTGCTGTTCTATTTAGTAAGATAAATCTTTACTACTTTGCAGGAACCATGCAAGATGGTATGCTAATAATTGAAAGAAATAGCTCTACATTCTGGATTAGAAAAAGTTTTGAAAGGGCAAAAATTGAATCATTATTCGAAGATTTACAGCCCATGAACAGTTATCGTGACGCTGCGACCAAGTATACAGATATACCCGAAACTGTTTACATTGAAACTGAAGTTGTACCACTTGCAATGTACTCCAGATTCCAAAGGCATTTTCCATTTAAAAATTTCAAGTCATTGGATCATGTTGTGGCCAGGGTAAGATCTGTTAAATCCCATTATGAATTGTCTTTAATGAGAAAAGCAGGGGAAATACATAGACATGTTCTTGAAGACCTTGTACCCGGCATTCTGGTAGCTGGTATGAGTGAAACAGAATTTGCATCCGATCTTTTTAAACTAATGATGGATGAGGGTCATCACGGTGTTTCAAGATTCGGTATGTTTGATACAGAAATGGTTCTAGGACAGCTAGGTTTTGGTGAAAGTTCGATCCATCCCAGTTATTTCAACGGTCCTGGAGGAAATTCCGGGATAAGTCCTGCTGTTCCGTTAATTGGAAGTAGGGACAGAAAGCTTCAAAGGGGTGACTTGGTATTCGTAGATGTTGGCTGTGGAGTTGAAGGTTACAACACAGATAAAACAATGACCTACATGTATAAGGCTCCATTGAAAAAGGAAGCAATTGAAGCACATGAAATTTGTGTTGAAATACAAAATAACATAGCTTCAATGTTAAAACCTGGGGCAGTCCCCTCTGAAATTTACAAAACAGTGATTGATGGTTTAAACACTGAGTTTTTAGAGAATTTTATGGGTTACGAAAATCGTACAGTCAAATTTTTGGGGCATGGCATTGGTTTGCTCATAGATGAAACACCTGTCATCGCAAATGGATTTAATGAACCTATTGAAGAAGGAATGGTATTTGCGGTAGAACCTAAAAAAGGAATTAAGGGTGTGGGAATGGTGGGAATAGAGAATACATTTATCGTGACCAAGAATGGTGGTGAATGTATAACAGGTAAAAATCCCGGATTAATACCTGTCGATTTCAAATAAATAATCTTCAATATTCATTCTATTTTTTTATTCAAATCCCGAAAATATTGACTACGATACTTTAAAAAAGTAAATATTGGGTTTTTAGGAATTAATGGAAATTTAAATTCTTTAGAATAATAAACGAATTAAGGTTCTTTAAAAAAAATTGTAATATATTGTAACAACATCATAAAATGATTTGGAAAGATTTTAACATCTTTTCCATTGTGGTTTTATTTTGAATGTTACTAAATAAAATACTACCATTATAACAATTATTGTTATGAGTTCATAGATAGGATCAATTGCTGCTTGAGTAAATAGTGATGGTGTTTGAAGAATCGAAACTTGTGGATGAATTATAGCTGATTCGTAGATATTATTTGCAGCATGCATACCAATGGCCAGTTCTAATGTTCCACTTTTTAGTGTTATGTATGCTAGGGAGAACCCAACTATTACGTAGTACATCATTGCTAGAATTCCACCAGCCGTTATTTCAGGGTTTACTATGTGGGGTAATAGGAATAAAATACCGTTTATTAGGGCCAATATAAAAAAATTTCTGGTTAAAAGCCCTGTTCCCTGCATCCAATAACCTCGGTATGTTAGTTCTTCACTGGTTGTTTGTAGTGGTATGAGAATTAAGATGAATGGAAGGAAATACAACCACTGTGAAATGTTGTTTGCGTTAAACTGGATATTAGATGAGTTCAATCCACCTAGAATAATATCTGATAGTACCAAAAGCAGGAAAAAAATCCAAACCCGTAGAGAATTGGTTTTGCATTGATCTTTTTAAATGGAGTGACCAGTGTAGAAAAGGGTCTTTGATGTATGAAACGAACACTTATAAAGACTCCGATAATTCCACAAATTGCTGGACACATTGTTACTACAAAGTAAGCCAATGGGCTAATGGAACTTATATTAAACCTTCCAAGTTCAACTGTGGATCCCATGGCCATTGCAACCAAGAACTGTGCAGCTGCACCAATAACATAAATAAAAAAATAAATTATGAATATACCAACGATATACCTTATTATACTAGTTTTACCTTTACTTGCTTGATCTAGAAATGTTTCCACATAAATCACCTTTAATTATTATATATAATACGTAACCCTCCAGTAATATAACTTTTTTGATTAAACAACAACATAATTAAACATATTATTTTAAACAAGATGATAGTTCTATGAATTAAAGTAATATAATCGAATATAATATTAGTTTTTAATAACTAACATGAATAAATGTTACATTAGCTAAAAACCATCACGAGAGTTGGCCATTAGAGTCAGGATTATTTACATTAAAATGGATTAGAATTGATATTTTATCATTGAAGGATTTATACCATTATATTTAGTTAAAATTTATTAGATTTAAATTTAAAGCATATATATTATAAAAATAATATAAGATTCACGAATAAATTTTTTATGTTTATGTAAATCAAATATTTTTAAGGTTAATGTTGTTTTAATTTATTCAATTTAATTGTCAAGAATTCACATACACACAAATTAACAATTGTTATAGGTCATTGGGGGATTATATGAACTGGAATTTTTCAGAAATATCAGAGTCTTTATCAAAAGAAAATAAAGGAAAATTGTTGGTAGAAGTAAATTTCGGGCTGGAAAAAGAAAGTCAGAGGGTATTATCTAATGGTGAACTTGCATTGACACTACATCCCATAGAATTTGGGGATAAACTGGAAAATGAAAGGATTACTACAGACTTTTCAGAAAGCCAAATCGAAATTATAACACCACCTTGCGATTCTGCTGAAGAAGCATACGAAGAATTGAACAAAATAAACAATGAAGTTGAGAAATCAATAGGTGATGAACTATTATGGCCACTTAGTATGCCCCCAAAACTTCCAGACGAAGAAAATATTCCAATTGCAACCTTTGCTGATACAGAAATTGGAAAGTACAAAGAAATATACAGAAAAGGATTGGCAGTTAGATATGGTAAGAAAATGCAGATGATATCGGGTATACATTACAACTTCTCCTTTGGAGAGGGAATTATCAACTACCTCTACGAAAAATATGGTGAAAATACAGATAAACGTACATTTACCAATAAAATACATTTTCAAGTGGCTAGAAATTTTTTACGTTACAGTTGGATATTAATTTACTTGTTCGGAGCATCCCCATCTTGTCACACATCATATTTTTCTGTGATAAACAAAGAAATTGATGTAATTCATGACTGCTGTCCCAGATGTGCTAAGATAATTAAAAATGCCGATACAAACACATTAACCGAAGATAACAATCCAAACAAATTTTCCCATGTATGTGTAGCTCAAATGAATAAGTACGCCACATCACTACGTGTAAGCAGATTTGGATACTCAAACAGTCTTAAAAGTATGAACATCTATTACAATAGCTTAGAAGAATATTCCGAAAAGATACGTAAAATGATATCAACTGAAGACAATGAATATTTAAAATTAGGCTTATACAAAGACGGATCTCAAATTCAACTAAACAGAAATATTCTGCAAAATGAAAACGAATTTTATTCTTCAATCAGATTAAAACAACCCCTTAAAGCAGGAGAAACACCATTAGAAGCTTTAGAAAAAAGGGGTGTGGAGTATGTGGAATTAAGAATTTTAGACTTGAATCCCTTTGAAAAACTTGGTTTGAGCCTTGAACAGATGAAGTTTATCCACGTTTTCATGCTTTTCTGTTTATTCGAACCCAGCCCATTGATGACAGAACTTGAACATTCAAACATCAATGCAAATCATCATTTAGTATCACTATTTGGTAGGAAAGAAAATTTGAAGTTACAAAACTACGATAACAACACAGTTACTTTAAAATCCTGGGCTGAAGAACTATTTGAAAAACTCATTACCATTGCAAATTTCATGTACACCTCCACAGGAGATAAGAACTACGTAGAAAGTGTTGAAAATGAGAAGCTTAAGCTTAACGATATATCATTACTGCCCTCTGAAAGAATTAACAGAGAAATGGAATCAAATAATGAAAACTATTTAGAATTTGGAATGAAATGTGCGAAAAATTCGCAGAAAATCTGAAGTCACATCCAACTCAAAGAAAACTGATCTCATGGGGAAAAATTATGCAAAGGGAATATGAACAACTTGAACTATCAACCCAAATAATTATCAACGAAGCACAAAAAAGAGGAGTGGAAGTTGAGGTACTAGATTGGGATGAAAATTTTATTCGTTTAATAAAGGGGAATAAAGTGGAATATGTTAAACAGGGCACGAAAACTTCTTTAGATAACTACGTGGTGCCCCTTATAATGGAAAACAAGGAATTGACCAAGCTAATTCTACGAGAACATGACATCAACGTTCCAGACAGTGTTACTATTAAAAATTTAGATGATGGATTGGTAATGTACTCTGACTTTGAAAATAAGGATATTGTGATAAAACCTAAATCCGCTAATTTTGGTGAGGGTGTTCTAATTATTAAAAACCTTAAATCCAAGGAAGTTTATGCTAATGCAATCAAAGATGCATTTAATTACAGTAAAGACGTGTTGATTGAAGATTATGTTGCGGGGGAAGAATATAGATTTCTTGTTGTAACTGACGAAGTTCTTGCAGTAATGTACAGGGTGCCTGCAAATGTTAAGGGTGATGGAATACACAACATCCAAGAATTGGTAGATGAAAAAAATCAGGACCCAAGAAGGGGTAAAGGTTACTTAACACCACTTGAAAGGATAGAAATAGGGCCCATTGAAAGGCACAACTTAAATGCCCAGAATATTGATGTTAATCATATTCCAAAACTAGGTGAAGTTGTTTATCTCAGGGAAAATTCTAATTTAAGTACTGGTGGTGACAGTATAGACTTTACAGATGAAGTACATGAAGTATATAAACAAATTGCAATAAAATCAGCAGAAGCAGTTGAAGCAAAAATCTGTGGAGTTGACATTATCATTCCAGATGTGAAGGCAAAACCAGATAAGAATAATCACAGCATCATCGAATTAAATTTTAATCCAGTTATATATCCCCATAATTTTCCATACATAGGTCAAAACAGACACGTTGAGAAGAAAATACTTGACTTACTAAAATTTTAGAAAAAATTGTGACGAATATTTAATTTAAAAACAAGTTGAACAATAGATTTAAATCTTCTTTTTATCTAATCCGGAAAATCTACCAACATTAAGTTTGATAATACCTCCAGGATAGAAAATACCCTTTTTTACTACACATAAACACTCTCTCTCTTTTACTGCTACACATTTCAACACTCTAATAGGATCCTAGTTTTTTTGAATTTTACTAACTTTCAACACTATATTCTTTTCATGGTTTTTCCATCCAGACCTCCCTTTAGATGTTAATTTCATTTTTGTTTACTTACTGGAAATTACCCTAAAATTAATTAATACATTACACTGGCCCAGTTGATTATACTTGATCCGAACAATTTGACTATTATTCCAAATTTTTTAAAAATTGCTGAAACATAGCAAATCACTAAACTATAAATAGTACCTTGCTATATACAATACCTTGTTAAGTGCAGTGATACTATGAATGCTCAATTTAAAAAAGGAGTGCTTGAACTTTGTGTTCTGGTACTGCTTGATAGAAAGGACTGTTATGGATACGAAATGGTGGATGAAATATCAAAAAATATTTCTATTTCAGAAGGCACCATATATCCTCTTTTAAGACGACTAAAAAAGGAAGATTTAGTTAGTTCATATTTAAAAGAGTCTCAAGATGGTCCTCCACGTAAATATTATCGTATCACAGAACTAGGAAAAGAAAAAAGGAAAATTTAGTTGCAGAGTGGGATACATTTTCTGCAGCCGTTAAAAACTTACTTAATTATAAAACAGAAACTGGTGATTAAATGAATAAGGAGGAATATCTTAAAAAACTCTCTAAACAGATAAAAAAGATGTCAGTAGATGAAAAAAGAGATTTACTTTTAGATTACGAAGAACACTTCAGAATAGGAATGGAAAAGGGTAGAACAGAAGAAGAAATTTCAAAGGCACTGGGAAATCCAAAAAATGTTGCCAAGCAAATTAAAGCGGATTACATGGTCAAAAAGGCCGAAGATAAACCTTCTCCAACCAGCATAATAGAAGCATTAACAGCAGTTGCAGGACTTGGTCTTTTTAACATATTTATAGCCGTACCCTCATTGCTCCTGGCAGTTGTTATCATAAGTTTAGTACTAGCAGGATCAGCTGTGATTGTCATTGGAATTTTTATTACACTATCTCCACTACTACATGTATTCTTACCCAACTTCGTTTACTTACCTGTAGATAAAGGAGTAAGTACTATAATATGGGTTTTATTCGGAATCGCTCTGACGATAGCTGGGACAATATTTGTACTAATTATGTCCTACGCAGCCAACAAATTATACCAAATGGTAATTAAACTCTTAAAATCAAATATAGAAGATATAAAAGAAAATACAATGGTATTTAAATAATTGAGGGGGACGATAATGGATAAATTTATTTGGGGAATACTTGCAGGTACTAAGGGAACAGCAAACCGGGTTAGAATTATCGATGAACTTAAAAATAGGCCGTACAATGTTAATCAGCTGGCTGAAAAACTTGAACTGGATTATAAAACTGTGAAGCATCACATACACGTTTTAGAGACAAATCATATGGTCACATCAAATGGAAGAAAGTATGGCAATTTGTACTTCCTTTCAGATAAAATGGAGCAAAATTACGACAGTTTTGAGGAGATAAGGGAAGAATTCATAAAATCAAATGCCGATACATGTGCCCATGTTGGTCACCCATCGTAATTACCCAGAAAAAATAGATATCAAATTCATTGAGGATCCAACCATTCTCCTTTTATATTGATTAATTTCAGATTTAAACTATTATTTTTCATTTTTAAGTGCAAATATTTAATATTTTAACATTTCACAAATATTTAAATGTTATTTTAAGAAGGAATTAAACAATATTTTTCAATTTGTCACAATAAATATTTTGACCTGCTTAAACTAATACAAATCCACAAATTTTTCTAGAACCCTCCCTAAAAATCTGCACCTATTTAATATCTAGCAAATTTTTGAAATTTGGGTACAATTTGGAGGGAATATTGGGCAAAATTAGTGTAAAAAAAGACTTAATAGGGAGTTAATATTGGAAAAAGTATTTTTAAGTGTTTGAATAAGTATATCATAAGGCAGTGTTTTATTAAAAATGTTTTAAGGATTTCATTATCATTTAATCTCATTTGAAATCCAAATTTGGACATTGAATAGTAAAATACGTGTTTTATATCATATTTGTTGAATAAAATAAGAGGTAAAAAATGAATCTTTATAAATTAGCGTTTAAAAATATTCGCAGAAAAAAACTCAGAAGTGCATTGACTGCTTTAGGAATAATTATTGGAGCTGCTACAATTGTGATACTCCTAGGGATTGGAGCCGGAGCAACTTCAGAAGTACAAGAACAAATGAATCAGTACATGTACGATGTAGTAATAACTCCAACATCAAGTAGTGGAAATCTTTTGATGGAACCTCAAACTGTTTCGAAGATAAAAAATATGTCTTATCTCTATGATTTTAGAGAAGTTACTGTCTTTTCACAAGATATTAACAATACGAAAGTAAACTTTGAAGGAGTTAATGATTGGAAAGAGATTAAAGACATCAATGGAACAACTGGAGTTGTGATCAATAAAGATACTTCTGATAAACTTGGCCTTCATATCGGAGACAAAATCACAGTAAACGATCAACAATTAACCATCACGGGAATATCTAAACCTGAACAGTCTGTTTATGTTTATTTAGATCAGAAAATTGCAGAGAATGTAACTGGCAATAAAGTTAGTGCCATCTATGCTCGCTCACATGACAACCCAAACTCGACAGTTGACGAAGTGCAAAAACAGGTTAATGATGTTTCAGTAGTAACTAAATCAGATAAAGTTGCTGACCTTCAAGAGACTAACAACCAAGCAATGCTATTTATAGGAATTATTGCAGGTATTGCACTAGTTGTAGGTGTTATTAGTGTTGTAAATACCATGATGATGAGTGTTATGGAAAGAACCAAAGAATTAGGAGTTTTAAAGGCAATTGGATTTACTAATTGGGAATTAAAAGGAAGTATACTCTTTGAATCTGGATTAATAGGTTTCTTAGGATCAATATTAGGGGTGATATTGGGTATTGTAGGTATAATAGTATTTGCTAACATGCTACATTTCACAGATTATATCCCTCAAATGATGCCACTTTGGTTAATTGGAGGCGTAATTATAGGATCTACCCTATTATGTCTCTTGGCAGGATTGTACCCTGCAATAAGTGCTTCAAGATTAAATGTAGTGGAGGCTCTAAGAAATGAATAATAATGTACTTGAATTCGAAAATGTTTCTAAAACTTATAAAATGGGAGATGAAACAATAAAGGCCCTTGATGGATTAAATGTGACCATAAAAAGAGGTTCATTTAAAGCCGTCATGGGACCTTCTGGATCAGGTAAATCCACATTTCTTCATGTGGCAGGAATACTTGACATGCCTACGAAAGGAATAATCAAGATAAATGGAAAAGAAACCCAGAAGTTATCAAGTAAGGAACAGGCAAAACTTCGAAGAAATGAGATAGGATTTATATTTCAGAGATTTAATCTGATGTCCCAACTCACAGTCCTTGAAAACGTCATGCTTCCAATGATCGAAGAAGATACCAACAAGGCTTTAGAACTATTAAATAAAATGGGTTTAAGTTCAAAGGCAGATAAATATCCTGGACATCTCTCAGGAGGTGAGCAACAACGTGTTGCAATAGCAAGAGCCCTTATAAATGATCCTTCAATTATCTTGGCTGATGAACCAACAGGTGAACTCGATACCAAAAATGCCAACTCAATAATGCAGATACTCAAGGATCTAAATCAAAAGGATGGTGTAAGCATAGTTGTTGTTACCCATAATCAAGCATCAGCAGATTATGCAGATGAAATTCTCCATATGAGTGATGGAAACTTCGTTGACAATGCAAATTAAATGGTGCTGAATAGATTGTGCTTGTAAAAGGGTGGGTGGGTAACTTAATTAATTTTTTTAAGAGGATTTGATCCGTCTCCGTGGGTTATAAAATTTTATAAAAAAAAGATTCTCTTGGGTACAAACACAAATCTAAATTTTTTTTTAAAGTCTATTTTTTGGAATACCTTAATTAATTTTATCAGGACTCATGATGATAGAAATTTTTTTTAAACACAAAAAATCTATAAGATTAAATTTCAATAAATTAAGATTAGAAATTTAAATTGTTTTCAAAAGTTCACATACATCAACATGACATGTTTTAGTATGCAAAAACCATAATTTGTTAAATTGCCCTAAATAGATCGTGCCATATATACTGGCCAGTGTAAATTTGGACTGTTTGAAGATTTTAGAAAATCCTTGGAAAATCCAATGAAATTTCACTCCTTGAAAAAATCAGATGTTCTAAAAATCGGTTAGACTATCATACCAATCAATACAATAATAATATTTCTGAATTAAAATCTGGAATGATACGTAATTTCGTGAATTTGGTGTTTATTCAAAAATTTTACCATTAATTTCCGAAAATAGTAGAAAAATAATTAAAAAAATTGAATATGCTGACACATAACATCTGATGTTAGGATTCATGGTTTGAAAAATGGAAATCTTAACTAAAATCTTGAAAAATATGTCAAAATATAATATAAAATGTACAAACAATTATTAAGTTTACTTCGTCAAACAATTCTATAACGAAGTTGAGCATAAAACATACTATTTTTACAACTTTTTTCAAAAAAATATCTACAAAAGAATAGATCCAATTTCAATAATTACAAAATACACTTATTTAAAATGCTAAATTTTTATTCACTTTCTGGTGACGAATAATTTGTACATTTTTATGACCATTAAATATATACTTTTAACTAAACAATTGTTATAATAATTATTAGAGTAATAAATTAGAACTAAATTTTATAATTACTTGGAAAATTGAATTTAGGGATCAAAATGAAAAATACAGATGAAAATTTGGATGATATCATAAAGGACATGGCAATAACACTTGGTGCATGTCACGTTGGAATCACAACTAGAAACTCTTTGAAGAATTAGCATTCAACAACAGACTTGGATTATATATTGGAAGGTGCAGAATCTGCAGTAACTTTTGCAGTTCCCTTTGAAGAGGAAGATCCGGACTGTGCAATGGATATGTTCCTAAAAAAAGAGGATCAAAAAAGACTTGAAAAACAAAAGGTAAGGGCCACTACCCTTGCAAATGGAATTGTCCTCGAAATATCAGGATTGTTAAATCAAATTGGATTTAAAACAGAACCCGTACATTCAAACTTTGTTTACAGGAAAGAATCGCCATCAGAATACAGAGTTCCACCATTATCCCACAAACTACTGGCATTTAAAGGAGGTGTTGGTCATATGTGACATTCTGGATTAATAATAACTCCAGAGTACGGATCAAATATGGCCCTTGCTAGTGTTGTTACCCAAACAAAATTAAAACCCACAGAACCTTTATCCGCAGAAGAAAACTACTGTGATAACTGTAAACTCTGTTCTAAAGTATTTCTAGGAGACTATATGATCACTGAAGAATATGAGGATGAAATTGAAGGAATAAAATACAAATCAGCCCAGAAAGCACATCCAATGAGGCGTTCCTATGTTTGCACAGGAAGTACTGGATACAATGAAGGAAACTGGTCAACATGGTCATCAGCAAGATTCAGTATTCCAAGGAACGATGAAGAATTAATAGAAATATTCCAAAAGAAAGCTGTTCCTGCCCAATCTGAACGAAACCAAAATCATAAAATTGAAGGATGATTTTTCCACCCATTCTATCCGGGATTTAAAATTGAATATAGTTGCAGCTTGTGCCAGTTCATATGCCGCCCCAGTAGAGAAGTCAGAATGGATAGATACAAAAAATTAGCCAAAAGTGGAGTGATCATCGAAAAAGATGGTAAAAAAATAGCTGTAAACCCTGATGACGCATATTCAAGACCATGCCCATTTGTAAGAAAAAATGTACACAGATAAGTAAACAATCTATTCACATAAATTTACCCTCCTTTTTTTAAAACTATCCCCATAATATTCATTTAATCCTATACGATCCATCCTCTTTGAAATAATTAATTTTAACTCTAAGTATGGCTTTGTTATAAAATAATAATAGGAAGTATTGAATAGTTATCATAAAACTCCAAATTTAAAATAATACTTATTATAGTTGTTCTGTCCATAATTAGATATAATAAATCTATATGGAGGATTTTATTGGAAATAAAATCAAACTCAGCAAAGGTTGGGTGGACCGCAGCAATTATTGTTTCTTTATCCTCATTCATAATTTCATTAGACAACACTTTCATGAACGTTGCCATATCCAATTTAGTGGTGGATCTTAACACAACAATTCCAGTTGTACAGATAATAATTAGTGTTTATGCCCTCACAATGGCTTCATTAATGTTATTTGGAAGTAAGATGCAGGATGTGGTGGGGAAAAAAACAACGTTCATTTATGGAGCCATAATATTTGGAATAGGGACAGTTATAGCAACATTCAGTGTTAATGCCCCAATGTTATTAGTAGGATGGTCTATTTTAGAGGGTATTGGTGCTGCTTTGATGACACCGGCCACAGCTTCAATTATTATAGGAAGTTATGGAGAAGATAGAAGCACCTTTGCAATGGCAATAAGAACTTCATTTGCATCGGCAGGTGCTGGTTTCGGACCAATAATAGGAGGATTCTTAACAACTTTCTTTAGCTGGAGATGGGGTTTTGGTCTGGAATTTTTTATCATATTGATAATATTAGCCTTTTCAAGTAGATTAAAAACATTTCCATCCAATACTAATTTTTCAGATCTGGACATAAAAGGAATTATCATTTCATCATCAGGAATATTTATATTAGTCTTGGGAATTTTAAGTCTTAATACATCCACAACCTTGGAAATATCTTCAGCAATTATTGGATTTGGAGCATTATTACTGATAATTTTCTATTTAAGAGAAAAAGTATTGATGTGCGGGATAAAATACCAATTATTGATATTAAACTCTTTAACAACCGTAACTTCACTCTTGGAACACTTTCCAGGATGATATTAAACCTTGCGTTAGCAGGGGCTGTTTTTGTTTTACCAGTATTTTTCCAACGAGAAGTGGGTTACAATGCATTTTATACTGGTTTCGCAATTTTACCATTAACTTTGGGTGTTTTAGTATTCTCAACAGCTTCTTCCAAACTTTCTAGGCATATTGAGCCTAATATTCTTGTTTCATTAGGATTTTTTATTGCACTGATTAGTACATTAATTCTAAGCTATCAATTCAACTTAAATACCCATATTAGTAATATAATTCCTGCAACACTACTTTTAGGTATGGGTTTGGGCCTTGCACTCCCATTAACAGCCAATATTATAATGTCATCAGTAAATGAGGATGAACAGACAAATGCATCTGGTATTATGTCTACAAGTTCTAGTTTAGGAGCATCAATTGGAACGGCATTAATTGGGGTTGTACTTATACTTGCAACCCTAAACGGATTATATAGCACCTATGATCAAACCTATCCAAACCAGTTTAGCCACAACGAGATTAATGCGAAATTTTTATCCTATGAAAAAAAGAATGATACTACTCATAATTATCTGGAAAAAAATCAGAATTCCACCTTAAAAATCATCGTTAACCAAACTGTTAAAAATGCAATGCGAACTGTATTTGAATTTATCACATTCATATTTCTGATAAGTTTCATTGTTTCCTTATTTATCCAGCCTATAAAAAGAAAGAAACAAGACATTGAATTATCTTTAAAATAGTTGGTACTAATCAATGAAACAAGTTTTTTAAATCAGATACTTGGTCTAATTATAAAAAAAATAACAGTTTTTAATTATTATTTTGTATTAGTTCATTCTCTAATTTTACGTAGTATTCTCAGGATTGTATTAAAAAATGATAGTTAAGAATATATATTCAAAACTATTATATGGTGCTAAGTTCAATCTGAATGTATATTTTTTGTCAAAAATTAGCTAAGAGGTATAAATTAGATGAGAACTATCAAGTTGAAAAAAGATCCATTAAAATTATTAAATGATGTTCTAAAACATTTAAAAGCCTCTCCAGATCTTGGGATTTTCAAGTGTGTTCAATGTGGAATGTGTAGTTCTGTTTGTCCTGCTGCTAAACGTACAGACTACGATCCAAGGGAGATGTTGAGGCGGGTTCTACAAGATGATGAAACTGTTGTAGAAGATGAATCAATATGGTATTGTTTTTCTTGTTACACATGTAACAGTGTATGTCCATCAGGAAATAATGCATGTGAAGTAAATCAAATATTAAGACAAATGGCTATCGATAAAGGAGATATTCAAAAAATCGAGTCATTTACTCCATATGGTGATAGCTTCATAAACAAGGGAGTTGGATCCATTCCAGACAAATATTATGACGATATGGTTAAAGATGCTGGTTCAAACTGTATGGACATAAAAAGGGATATCCAAAATATTCGTAGCGATCTTGGACTTGGAAGTTACATATTACCCGATGATTCAATTAAAGAAATTGATTCAATACTCAAAAACTCAGGATTTATAGGAAGAATTGAAATGGTAAAGAGATGTAATAAATGAAATTAACACCTGAAAAAAATATATTACTCTTCAAAAGTTGTTTAATCAATGTTGAGTATCCTGGAGTGGAATCATCCACCAAATATATACTTGACAGAATTGGGGTTGAATACGTAGTTGATGATAGACAATCTTGTTGTACTGGTTTGGGTTATTACTTCGATCTTTTTGATCAACTATCAACAACTGCCATAGCTGCCAGAAACTTTAAAATCGGTAGTGAAACTGGCCATAGTAATATAGTTACCATGTGTGCAACATGCTATGCTATCTTAAAGAAATCGGCTGAAATATTAAATGAAAATTCTGAAGCTCGAAACAAAATAAACGATATAATGGTCAAATCCGGACTTGAGAATATGGAGTACCATCAGGGTGATGTGGATCCTGCAGAAAACATTTTTCATGTGGCAGAAATCTTCTTCAATAAAAGGGATGAAATTTCTAAACTTGTTAAAGTTGATCTTTCTGATCTAAGGGTTGCTACACATCATGCATGCCATTATTGTAAAGTATTCTACAAAGATGCCATCAAAGGTGTTCGGGATCCTAATCTTCTAGATGGTCTTGTAGCATCTGTTGGTGTTGAAACCATAGGATGGTACGATCATAAAAAAGTTACATGTGGCTCAGGTTTCCGTCAAAGATTCATTAACAAAGAAATTTCGTTAGATGTTACAGGAGAAAAACTTCAATCTTTAAAGGATAATCATGTAGATGTACTCATTCATATGTGCCCAAACTGTCAGATGCAGTTTGACAGATATCAACCTTGCATTGCGGAAAAGCTTGAAACTGAATTTGACATTTTCCATTTAAACATTGCACAGTTCATAGCCCTTGCAATGGGTGCAGATCCATATTCAGTTTTAGGGATACAAACCCACACAGTTTCAGTAGCACCCCTAATCAAACAATTAAAATCTAAATATGAAGAAATAAATTCTGAACAGACTAAATAAAATCGAATATACTGAATTCTATAAATAATTATTTGATACCTTATATGACGGGTACCATTAAATATTAATATTTAAAAAATCAGGAGAGGGTTAATTGAAAGAGGATAAACCAAGACCAATTCGTTTTACAGAAGCAGTTAGTGAAGATTTAAGTAGTGCATTCACAAATTTGGCTTCGGAAATAATGAAAGATGGTGCATTATCATCTAAAGACAAATCACTCATTGCACTTGCATGTGCTGTAGCAGTGAAATGTGAACACTGTGTAAAAGCACATAAAGAAAAAGCATTGGATGCAGGTGCTACAATGGATGAAATCAAAGAAGCAGCATCTGTTGCTGCACAGGTACGTCTAGGATCAGGATTAACATTTGCTTCTTTTGTCCTTGATTAAAAAACTAAGAAATGAAACATAATAATCAAAGTTTGAATCAGATTTAACATATTAAATACGAGAATTATAGAGTATAAATTCCCATTTTTGGAAAATTTTCTCTACTTCTCCAAACCTTTTTAGTTAATAAGTTAAAACTTTTTAATTAATAAAATCATCATGCATTAAATTCTATACAATTTCTTTTATATCTTTAAGATTTTCTATTAATAGGGGTTTCATTTTTTCATATCCATATTGGCCTGTGTAATGTCCCATTTTATATCTTTTTAACTGTATAATATTTTATCCATAGAAATATTGACACAATTTCTCCTAATTTTGCTGTTAATACTGATATTTCACCGGAATAGAGATTGGTTGTTACAATGTTTCTCATATCACTGTAGCCACAACTAGAAAATGTTAATTGTCCATCTACTTAACACCATGAAAAGTTCATGATCAAAATTATCTGAACAATTGATTAATTTTCTAAGATCATTGATTTTACCCAAACATTAAATAATAGTTTTGAATATATATTCATAACTGTAGGTAAGATAGTTTAAAACACAACAAAAATAATCTTCCAACAAGTAGTGATATAAAATTAAAGGTGAATAATCATTAGATTAAGAGTTTAACCAGGAAATAAGTTTTAATCTGTGTATGTAAATCATTTAAATTGATAAAAACTCAAATAATCCACAGATTTCAATAAACGTAAATATTAACGGAGGTTTTCAAATGGAAAACAAAAAATATATGTGTAATCAATGCGGATTTAAATGGCAAAACCCGAAGAAAAACTATGAGAGCTGCCCAGAATGTCAGTCCAAAGATATAACGACTACAAATTTGGACAAGGAAAATCTGACAACATTTTCAAAACCAGGTAATGTTGGCAGAGGTCGTGGAAATATGGGTGGAGGACCACCAAGAGCATGTAAATGTCATAAATGTGGATATGAAACAACAAAAACTCCAGGAGTACCCTGTAGAAATCAAGCATGTCCAGAATGTGGAACACCACTGTGTGGTAGTGATTAAGAATAAAATTGAATTAGGAGATGAATAAAATGATAATATGCATACCAAGTATGGAAAGTACAGGACTCTCTTCGGAAATTTCAACACATTTTGGAAAGACTCCTATTTCACAGTGCTAGATGTGGAAGATAAAGAAATAAAAAAATTGAAATTAAAAAAATTGAAAGTCGGCATGCTGGTGGGAGAGAAACACCTGCGGAAATTGTTATAAAATTAAATCCAGATGTAGTTTTGTGTGCAAATTTAGGTATGAAAGCAGTAAAAATGCTGAAAGAAAATGGTACAAAAATATATGTTGGAGCATCAGGCACAGTTGAAAACACTTACCACGCATTTATTAATGACGAACTGAAGTTAGGCAATGAAAATACTGTCTGTACGGAAGGACATTAATGGAATTCTTGTAAAAAATTGAAAATGATGGACAATATTTCCCATTTGAATTAGTGATTTCATGAACAATAAGTACATAAACCTAAAAAAAGGAGAAAAAGCTGCTAAATATTCTACTTTTGCAAACTTAGCTCTGGCAGTTATGAAGTTAGTCGTGGGATTGCTATCGGGCAGTATCGCATTAATAGCCGATGGTGTCCATTCATTTTCAGACATATTTGCATCTGTTGCTGTATATATCGGTTTAAAACTTTCTCAAAAGGAACCAGATGAGAAGTTTCAGTATGGTTATTACAAATTTGAAACATTGGCATCACTCATCATTTCCGTGATCATCATATTAACAGGTTTTGAAATAGTAGTTGACTCTGTAAAGAGTATAATAACACCTACACAAATGACAATACCATTAGTTGTAATTACTGCAAGTATAATATCCATATTAGTTTCCTATTTATTGTCCCGGTATAAAGAGAAAGTAGGAAATGAAATAAATTCACCAGCTTTAATAAATGACGGTAAACACAGCTTTGTAGACGTATTTTCTTCATTAATAGTATTTTTAGGAATTTTATTTTCATTCATAGGTTATCCGATCTTTCAGGGATTTGCAGGATTTGGAGTTGCTCTTCTAATCATATACATTGGCCTCAAATATGGTAAACAAGATATACTAATATTATTAGACGCAAATATCGATCCAAAAACAGTTGATACCATTAAATCCATCGCAATAAATTTAGATGGTGTTGAAGGAGTTCACAATATCAAAATCAGGAGATCTGGACCTTATGTACTGGCCGAACTCCATATAGAAACTGAAAGGAAATACACGATACAAAAAGGAGATGAAATATCTAAAAAACTGGAATCGCTGATAAGAAATGAACTCAAAAATTTAGACAGCCTATTAATCAAAGTAGATCCATCAAACAAAACATTAATTAAAATAGCTGTACCAGTTGATAAAGAGAATGGTTTTAGTTCAACAATTTCAAAACATTTCGGAAAAGCACCCTACTATTTAATTGCTGAAATTGATAAAAATCAAATAAAAAGTTACATAGTTAAAAAAATCCTGGTGAAATTCAGGAACAAAAAAAGGGCTTAAAACAGCACAATTTCTTATAGATGAGAAAGTAGATGTCCTCATATTTAATGGAAAAATCAATGAGGGACCTTCCTTTGCTTTATCATCCCAATTAATTTCGATTATTAGTCTTGATGGAGAAACTTTAAGGGATGCAATACTCAATGCAGCCACGAAAAAATTAGAGATGTAACCAAAATCAATTGAAGAGAAAATTTATGAAGTGATAATATGGACAAGAAAACAGGAATTGTAGGATTTACAGGAGCATTTAGGGATAATTTGAAAGATGTTGCGGATGGATCTAAGATTGTATTCACAGGATCTGCAGCAGTTTGTACACCATTTATTGAACTTTTATCATATTCAATTCGCGATAAAAATCATGAATTAGTGTTTGTACCAAATGCTGATTTAAAACAAACTAAAAAGTTAAAGATGGAAAATAATCTGGGATACAGTGTAATGGATATTAATACAGATCCTAACAATCCAGATGTAGTGGTTGTCATGGGTGGTCTTGCAATGCCAAAATTTGGTTGTTCACCTGAAGATGTTATAAATATGGTGAAAGAGATTTCTAAAGGCAATAATCCCAAATTAATAGGGGTTTGTTTTATGAATATATTCCAACGAACAGGATGGACAGAAAAAATTGGATTTGATGTACTCATTGACACTAAAATGGAAACAACAGTATTTAATGATATTCATTAACTTTGGATTAGTTTAGCCCAATTATGGGCAAATGGGATTATTATTGATTGAACCAACTGAATTTATAAAATAATATTGTATTTTTAATGTTTAGTAATCTAATCATAATCCCCTAAATATACATTAATCCTATTTTACTCTTTTAATAGGTAATTAATACAATAAATATCGATACTACTAACCTTACTTAAGTATGGAACAATGTATAAATCCTACAATTAGAAAACTTATAATAGTTTAGGTCTAATAAAAAAAAGGTTATTCTCCTCAACTGAACGAATCATAAACTAAATAATTCAGTGTTTTTTTTATTCTTTAATTTTAATTCGTTTTAAAGGCCGAAAAATGTTTTAAAAACAAATTTAAACACATTATATCTTATTTACAGTGATTTGTTTTTAAATGGTTTATTTTATAATTAATTCATTAAAGGAATTTGTATTACAAATCACAATTTTTTTATGTTAAACTGTACATAATAATACTATAGAATAATTATTTAATACTTATAGCAGTTTGATATCCATTCTAGCTGTAGGATTTGAATAAAATAATCAGTGTAGGTGATAAATATGGAAAATATAGATTATGTGGAACACATTCGACAATTTACCATAGAACATCAAAATTGGATGAAAAATAGTATTAATTTAATTGCAAGTGAAAATATCACAAGCAAAGCTGTGAAAGAAGTGCTGGCATCTGATCTATCCCACAGATATGCTGAAGGTCTTCCAAATAAAAGATTTTACGAAGGATGTAAATTTATCGATGAAATAGAGAACCTAACTGTCCAACTTTCAAAGACTCTATTTAAAGCTGAACATGTAAATGTACAACCCACATCAGGAGTTGTTGCAAATTTAGCTTCATTCTTTGCCCTTACTAAACCCAATGATATACTAATGGCATTACGTGTTCCATATGGAGGACATATAAGTCATGCAGAAGTAAGTGCAGCTGGAATCAGAGGATTAAAAATCCTTCCTCATCCATTTGATAATGAAACTATGAACATCGATGCAGATGCCATGAAAAAAGACATTTTACAGACTAAACCTAAACTAGTTCTATTAGGTGGTAGTTTGTTCCTATTCCCCCATCCAGTAGAAGAAGCAAGAGAAGCCGCAGATGAAGTTGGAGCCAAAGTCATGTACGATGGAGCTCATGTACTAGGTCTGATTGCTGGTGGAAAATTTCAAGATCCATTGAAAGAAGGTGCAGATTTGATGGTGGGTAGTACCCATAAAACATTACCAGGACCACAAGGAGGTATAATATTTGCAACCAGTGAACTGAAACAAACCATTGACACTGCAGTTTTTCCAGGAGTTGTGAGTAACCATCATCTACACCATGTTGCAGGCTTGGGAATTGCATGTGCAGAAATGCTAGAATTTGGAAAAGAATATGCTTCACAGACTATAAAAAATTCAAAAAAACTTGCAGAATGTTTATATGACTTAGATTTTAATGTACTTTGTCCAGATCTGGATTTTACAGAATCACATCAGTTGGTTATGGATATTAAATCAATGGGAAGTTCATCAGAAATATCCCAACGTCTAGAAAAAAACAACATTATAGTGAATAAAAATCTTCTCCCATGGGATGGAAAATCAGAAAGTAATGAACCATCTGGAATCCGGCTCGGAACTCAGGAAATTACTAGGCGTGGCATTAAAGAGTCTGAAATGGAAGTTGTTGCTAATTTTATAAATGATGTGGTTGTTAATGGGAAAAATGTTAAAAAAGATGCGATGGACTTCATGTCTGATTACACCACATTAAATTACAGCTTTAAACCTGACGAAGCTTACGAGTACATAAAATTTAATTGAACATTAAAGTTTGTGAAAAGATGGATCTCAAAAAAATTTACTCGTAAAAAAGGATATAAAAAAGTGTACTACTTGTGATTCAGGTTTATCCCTAACATTTGGGAGCGTAGGCTTGATCATATTAGGTGTTGGTGCAATTTTAGGTGCAGGTATTTTTGTTGTAACAGGTTTAGCAGCAGCTGTTGCGGGTCCATCAATAATATTTTCTTTTTCTGCTGCAGCTGTTGTTTGTGTTATGGTTGCCCTTTGTTTTGCTGAGATGGCCAGTATTATCACTGTGACTGGTGGGAGTTACACATATACTCAATTTTCATTAGGTGAGATCTGGGCTTGGATCGTTGGTTGGTCCGTGCTTTTACAGATTATAATAACCGGAGCAACGGTAGCAATTGGTTGGAGTTCATATATCACAGGGTTGCTGGATTCATTTAATATATGCCTTCCAAATTTAATATCACCATACATAACCATAATAAATTTACCTGCCTTAACTATTGTAGCTTTGTTAACAGGAGTTGTATTGATGGGTGCAAGAAGCAGTAAACGTGTTAACAATGTGATTGTAATTATAAAACTTGCTGTGGTAATTATTTTTGTGTTAATGGGCCTAAAATACATTAACACTGCTAATTACATTCCATTCATGCCTTATGGCATAAATGGTGTACTCCAAGGTGCAGCCATGGTATTTTTTGCCTACCTTGGTTTTGAAGCGGTGGCAACTTCATCCGAAGAGGCCATAAATCCACAAAAATCCATTCCTAAAGGGATAATAGGTTCATTAGTCTTGTGTGCCGTATTATATATTTTAGTTGTTATTATAATGACTGGAATGGTTAAATATTCCGAATATTCAGGAGTTGCAGCTCCTGTTCAGTACGCATTGAATGCTGTTGGTGCCAATTGGATCATGACAATTGTTACCATTGGAATTATAGCAGGACTCACAACTGTCATTCTTGTAAATCTTTACATAATTCCCAGGGTAATATATTCAATGAGTCGGGATGGACTGCTCCCTACCGCTTTGAGCCGTATAAGTAGTAGATATAAGGTTCCAATCATACCAATAATTATTTCTGGAGTTGTAATAGGAATTATAGCAAGTTTTGTGCCATTAGGTTCTGTTTTTGAACTTGCTAATATAGCAGCTTTAACAGCTTTTATCTTCGTGGCCATTGGAATAATCAACCTTAGAAGAACTTGTCCCGATGTACCAAGGAAGTTCAAATGTCCATTTGTACCAGCCCTGCCTTTAATAACAATTGTAATCTGTTTAGTACTGATTTTGGAACTCAAAAGATCGACACTCCTATATTTTGGTATATGGACTATAGTTGGGTTAATAATTTATTTAGGGTACAAGGGTTATAAATCGAAACACACTGCTGATTAATTACCTTAAATATATTAATCCCTTAAAAATTCATTACAATTAAATAGAATATCGAATGATTGTAATTATATTAAGCTTATGTCGGAGTATTTAGTATGCAAAATATTAGAATTATCACTATTTTATTAGGGTTTATAATGTTAATTACCATTATCTTGGGTTCAAGTAGTGCAACTGTTGTAAAAAATCCATATATAACTAGTTTAGATCCCTACCAGGGTTCTATTGATGTTCCTGCAAATAGTGCAATAAATGTGATTTTTAATGAAAATGTAACCCTTAGTAAGGGTCTGGTTGAACTTAAATCCAGTTCTAATTATTCTGTACCCATATCACTAACATTGAAAAAACAAAAGTTAAGAATAACTCCAAATTGCTTGTTAAAAAATGGAAAAAAATATACGTTGTACATTCATAAGGGCAGTTTCAAGGATCGTGAAAACAATTTCAACAAGTTATTTACTTCCAGTTTCAGAGTATCATCAACACCTCCAACATCATCAAAGGTTTATTTCCAAGTTTTATCTCCTGAAAAAACAGTTAATGGCACTAAAACATATTCTAAATATGCAGTATATCAAAAACCTGCATACAGTACATACTGGAACAGATATCTATTTTATCACATCATGAATCCTGCTGTTAATGGAATTAATGGTCCCGAAGATGTTTATAGAATTTATAAGTTACAAAATATCTTATCTAACTCAAACAATATTTTACCAATATCAATTCAAAGTACTGATCTCACAACACCCGGAAACTGGGAAAAAGCAGTTCAAATATCTGGAAATCCATTGATGGGTGGTATGCACGGTTACGAAAAGGTTACCAGTATCTTTTATTATGGAGATGGCATCAAATTCATTCCAACAGAGAATTTAATAAATTCGTTCAATAAACTTGAGATCGTCGAAACCTCTAATTTATTAAATCCTAAACATAATTCCCAAACCGTGGCCAAGACCGTGACAAAATATATCTGGAACGGTGCAAGTTTAACAATAGATACCAAGTATAGTTGGCTAGTTAATGCTAAAATTATCACTGCTTATGCAGCAATGTTTCCCACTAAAAATAGTAAAAATACCGCTTACAGGGGACAGATAGTTGGAGAAAATGTTCAAAACTTCCATAAAGAAAATGATTTAAGGACAAATTCCGCTAAGGGCACAGTCTGGGATAACAATAACAATCTCCATATGAGTATGGAGGTATTAAACCCAATATCTGCCCTCAATTCTTATAAAACAAATGGTAATTCAAAACATGGAAAAACATGGTACAGACAATTTGGATCCTACATTAAGTTATACATTACCCGAGTGCACAGTCCCCAATATGAAATTGTGACCAAAAAACAGTTTGGTACACTAAAACCATATACAACATATGGAATGTAGTTTAAAATTAAAATGAAATTAAATACAAAACTGGAAGCCCAAAAATAATACTCAAACTGCTAAGATAACTGTCGAATGGGCATATAGAAACATTAAACAAAACCTAAAATTCACAGAATACACACGAGGACATAAATAATAATATTGGAGATAGGGGGATTTTATGGCAGAACTACCTGAAATTATGATATTAACCCGACAGATATCCCATAAACTGGAAGGTAAAGAGTTTGAATCTGTGGAAATAATCCAAGAAAAAAGTTTAAACATGGAAAAAACAGATTTTATCGAGAATATTCTCTCTAAAAAAGTTATCTGTGCATATAATCGGGGAAAATGGATATTTTTAGAGTTATCTGGAGATTCTAATCTTTTGTTGAATCTGGGAATGGGTGCAGATATTCTGTTTCATAATGCTGGGAAAGAATGGCCTGATAAGTATCAATGCCGCTTTCAATTTAATGATCAATCCGGATTTAGTTGCAAGTTCTGGTGGTTTGGTCACGTAGAATTTGTACCAAATGAAGATTTAAACCAACACAAACCAACCAAAGACATAGCTATTTCTCCCCTTGATACAAATTTCACAGAGGAACATTTCACCAACTTAATTAAAGGACGATCCCAAATAAAAAACCTTATTTTAAACCAGAAAAAAATTGGAGGTATCGGAAACGTTTATATACATGATATCCTTTTTAAAGCTAAAATACACCCTCAGAGATTGGCAAATAGTTTAACATCACAAGAAATAAATGATATCTATAGAATAATGGTGGAAAATTTGAAAAACGCCCTAGATAAAGGTGGCCTGGCTTATGAAATGGATTTTTATGGAGTTAAAGAAGGATACACCATCGATGACTTTCTGGTAGCATATAAAGAAGGAGAACCATGCCCTGTTTGCAGTGCCATCATTGAAAAGATAAAAACAGGTAGTACATCCTCTTATATCTGTCCACAGTGTCAGTGTCTGTAAAAGACTTTTTAATGGTCAAATGGTGATTTGTTATCACTATTGTCTTAATACCTCTTGGTTAGGGATGAATTCCTTCAATCTAAAAAAATATTAAGAAAGCAGATTTGACCTGTTTATTACTTTCCACGAGCTTATTTAGTATATACGAGCCTAAGAGAGTTTAATATTACTGCGAGTGTGAGTCCCATGTCTCCAAATGTTACTGCCATCCACAATGACACATAACCCAACACTGCAAGTACAGATAATGACACTTGAATTATGAGTGCAACAGAAACATTCTGTTTAACAACCGTCATAGTTTTTCTGCTTAGATTCAGAAGGTAGTTGAGTTTACTAATATCATCGTGCATGAGTGCTATGTCTGCAGTTTCTATTGCAACATCCGAACCTGCGGCTCCCATGGCAATACCCACATTAGATCTTGCAAGGGCTGGAGCATCATTCACTCCATCACCAACCATAGCAACTTTAATTCCTTTATTAAGATATTGTTCAATGATTTTTACTTTATCCTCAGGTAATAATTCGGCATAATACTCATCAAGACCTATATCATCGGTCACAGTTTTTGCAGTTTGTTCATTGTCCCCAGTGAGCATGACTGTTTTTATTCCGCTGGACTTCAGTTTTGATATGGTGTTTTTTGAAGCTACTCGCACCGTATCCCTCATACCAATCAAACCTAATATTTCAGTTTCATTAGCAACTAAAATCGCTGTTTTTCCTTGATCTTCAAATTCCCGAATTGTTGTTTCTGAAAAGGTATATTCATTCCTAAATAAATTCTTTTTACCTAAGATATAGATTGTATTATCGATGGTTCCTTTTATGCCATTTCCTGTGATGGACTTGAAGTCCTTTACTTCACTGAGCTTAACACCTTCACCTTCAACATAGCTACTTATGGCATTTGCTATGGGATGGTTTGAATTTGATTCTAATGAACCTGCAACCCTTAATATTTCAGCCTTCGAGTAATTGTTCATTGTTATTATATCGGTTAGCTCTAAATTTCCCTGGGTTAATGTTCCGGTTTTATCAAACACCATGACCTTTATTTTGCTCATTTCTTCGACGTATCTTGAACCTTTTATTAAAACTCCGTTCTTGGTACTTGCTGTTATCCCTGATACCATGGCAACAGGTGTTGATAATAGAAATGCACAAGGACAAGATATTATTAACAGTACCAGTGCTCTGTAAACCCATTCATCAAGGAATTGTCCAAAGAATACCACCGGGATTATTGCAACTAAAGCTGCGAGTGCTACGACAGCAGGAGTGTAATATTTTGCCAGTTTATCAATGAAATTTTCAGTATTTGACCTTTTTTCTGTGATTCTTTAACCAGCTTAACGATCTTTGATAGAACAGTTTGATCCGACTCCTTAGTGACCTCCATTTCAATGTAACCCTCTTGATTCAAAGTTCCTGCAAAAATATCATCCCCAAGATCTTTGTTTACAGGCATACTTTCACCAGTAATTGCTGCTTGGTTTATTGAAGTTGAACCCTTGATTACTTTCCCATCAATTGGGACTTTGTCTCCAGGTTTTACCACAAGAATGTCTCCTACTTTTACATCATGAACATGAATATTAGAGGTTATTCCATCCTTTTTCAATGTTGCTGTTTCTGGTACCAATTTTAATAGGGATGCTATTGATTTTCGAGCCCTTTCTCCTGCATAGTTTTCGAGGTAGAGTGCTATGTAAAATAGGAATATTACAACTGCTCCTTCAGCCCCAGAACCTATTAAAAAGGAACCTAACACAGCTATAGTCATTAAAAAGTTCATGGTAAAATTTCCCTTAAAAAGAGCAATTATACCATTTTTTACCACATTGTATCCCGAGAGCAAAACCACAATTAGGAATAATGGTGTAGAAATTAACGATCCATACCCTGATAAGTCAAAGTACAGGGCTGCAAAGAGGAATATTCCCGATAGAGTTATGATTATAAGGGGTTTTCTATTCCATAACTGTTCCTTTTCTTCTAAAAGGTCTTCTTCACAACCACATCCACATGTTGGTCCAACGTTACAGCTATCATTCACATTGCAAGTTTCATCTTCGCAGCCACAGCCACAATTATCTAGATCATTGTTGTTGATTGATTCGTCGTTTGATTCACAGTTTTCATGATCGTGTTCTTGATCGTGTCTGTTATTCTTCGGCATGTTCAAGCCCCATTTCAATAATTTTTTCTACATGATCATCGGCAAGAGAATAGTATGCCATTTTACCTTCTTTTCTAAATTTTACCAGATTGTTCTGTCTTAATATCCTTAATTGATGGGATATTGTTGATTGATTGGCTTCAAGTACTTCAGTTAGATCACAAACACATAATTCTCTCCTAAATAATGCTTGGAGTATTTTGAGCCTTGTGAGGTCTCCGAACACCTTAAATGTTTCTGATACTTTTAAAAGGATATCATCAGCTGGTAATTCCGATTTAACTTTCTTAACTGTGTATTCATGTTTGCATTCAATTTCACACATATCATCCATTTTCATACTTGAATATATGCACATATCACCATATATAAATTTGTCTATTATTTGGGTAAAGTTTAATATTTTGTATAAAATCTAAAACAAAATTAATATTTAACAAAAAAACTGTAAGAAATATTTAAAAAAATAGTCATTAAAACCTTTAAAATTAAAATAAAAGGATTATGTAAATTTATCTTGGAAATCTTCAACATAATCTTTTTGTATCAAAGGTTTTACTGCTTCAACCATGTTTCCCATTATAAAGAAGAAGTCTTTATCCTTTTCAATCATTGCATCCATTATAGATTTTTCCATACCTTTCCTAGCTGTAATATCAGTCATTATTGATATGGCACCTATGTACTCCCCAGTCATCTTTTTAAGGGGACTTGTAGACATCAAGACCCAAAGGGGCGATCCATTATTCTTTATAAACTGTAATTCATAGGTTTGACCGACACGTCCCTTAGATTGCAGATGCTTTTTAAAAACTGCCTTGCAGTTCTTCTTGATGAAACTGAAAACATCTCTGTTTAAAAGTTCATCCATGTTGTAACCTAACATATCAGCCATTTGGCTATTAACATAATTTATCTCGTTTTTAGAGTTGATTAAAAACAGACCAGATTCAATTTTTTCAACCATAGCCCTATATTTTTCCTCACTCTCCCTAAGATCCATTTCTATTCTTTTTCTTTCTATTGAATATTTTATGGACCTAGAAAGTAGTTGTTTATCGATATTACCCTTAACAAGATAATCCTGAGCACCTTCCCCAACAATGTTAATTGCAAGTTCTTCATCTAGAAGACCTGTTAAAATAATAATTGGCATTTTTGGAGCGTGACTGTTCATTATATTAAAAGTTTCAATTCCTCTGCTATCCGGAAGGTTTAGATCTAAAAGTACGATGTCAAAATCTTCAATAACATGTTCGACGCTGTCTTCAAGCCTTTGAAAATGTATGAGTTCAAATTTATTTTTATATATTTCCTTCAACATCTCCCTTATTATGACAGCATCCCCGGGATTGTCCTCAACAAGTAAAATACGAATATTACCATCTCTCATATTAATTCACCTTGTGGGAAGTTTAACTATACTTAACCAAAAGTTTTCTATTGACTTTACAACATTTATGAACTGATCAAGGTCTACTGGTTTGGTTATATAACAGTTTGCATTCATGTTGTAGGTTTCCCTTAAATCATCCTCTGCATTGGATGTTGTCAAAATAACCACAGGAATACATTTCAACATATCACTATTTTTAATTTCCCTTAATACTTCACGCCCATCTTTTTTTGGTAGATTAAGATCTAATAGGATAAGGTCTGGAGAGAAATTATGGCCATTATTAGAATTTAAAATTTCCATAGCTGTTTCTCCGTCGTATGCAATTTCCATAGCATTGCATATATTAGCGTCCTTAAATACCTCTTGAATTAGTCTTACATCTCCAGGATTGTCTTCTACTAATAATATTTTGATTGGATCTGATACAACATTTAATATGTTAACCACTCCTTATAGTGAAATAAAATTTAGTACCGTTAATTCTTTCTGTGTCAACCCAAATAGTTCCACCGTGCTTTTCTACGATTCTTTTTGAGATTGCCAACCCAATTCCGGTTCCATTGTATTCATACGAATCATGCAACCTTTTAAAAATTTTAAAAATTTGCTTATTATATTTAGAAGGTATTCCAATACCATTATCTTCCACAGAAAACATCCACTTATCACCCTCATTTATGGCTGAAATATGAATTTTTGGATTTTTTATGCTTCTGTAATTGATGGAATTGTTGATAAGGTTTTGAAACAATTGAATCATTTGGGTTTTGTCTGCCCTGATTTTAGGAAGTTTTCCACTGGTTATAACTGCGTCGTTTTCCTTTATTAAAATTTCTAAATTAGTTTCAACAATATCCAAAACATCTTCAAAATCAACACATTTAAATTCATCTGATCGTGTGTTGATCTTTGAGTATTCAAGCAAGTCATCAATCAGCTCATGCAAATGTATTGCTCCATCCACAGCAAAATTAATGAAATCATCTGCATCTTCATCCAATTGATCTTTATACCTCCTTTGGAGCAGCTGTAAAAAACTGGTAATCACTCTGAGAGGTTCTTTCAGATCATGGGATGCTATGTAGGCGAACTGCTTAAGTTCTGAATTTGTGAGTTTTAACTGTCTAAG
The DNA here is from genome assembly GCA_024167805.1 of Methanobacterium sp. ERen5. Lineage (GTDB taxonomy): Archaea > Methanobacteriota > Methanobacteria > Methanobacteriales > Methanobacteriaceae > Methanobacterium_B. Next base: position 2,699,769 of record CP099988.1, read on the forward strand.
TGTTTCTTTTAACTCATTTTCTATCCTCACCCTTTGTGATATGTCATTAAAAATTACTGCAAACTGATTCTTTCTAGGCGAAAATGCAACAACATCATAATGTTTATCTAATGCACTGGAATATTCGTCAAAATGAATTGAAACATCTTCTAATGCTACTTTACCATAAATTTTAACCCAGTCAACAGTATCCTCATGAATAACTTCTGATTCCAACTTTCCAATAATATTTTCCCTTTTAAAGCCTGTCAACTCTTCAAATGCAGGGTTAATATCTAAAAATATATAATCTACAGGCTCACCATCAGAATCACATACAATTTCATGCAGTGCAAATCCTTCAGTCATCTTATTAAAAAGAGATCTATATCTATTTTCACTTCTTTTTAGTTCGTTTTGAGCAATAATTTTATCAGTTACATCATTAAAAGTAGTATAAACTTGGAAAGGCTTATCATCATCTCCAAAGAGTGGTACTGCATGTACACTCAACCATCTGTAACCATTGGGAATTTTAAGTCCCATAATAACATCTTCAATTTCTTTACCAGTACTTAGAGCCAAAAATGATGGAAATTCTTCGTCTAAAAATTCTGATCCATCTTCATGTACGGATTCTTGTACGATATCATGTGGTTTTCGACCTTGAATTTCAGCTAAACTGTACCCCAATATTTTTTCAGCCGCAAGGTTCATAGATGTAATTCTACCCGAAGAATCCTGATAAACAACTCCCTGACTCATGGTTTCAAAGAGTCTTCTATATTTTTGTTCACTTTTAATTATTTTCTCTTCAACACCCTTTAAATGAGTTATATCTCTACCTATGCCAAAAATTCCTAAAATAGAATCATCAAAACCCATGTATGGGCCTTTAGTCGTTATATAATTTCGAATCTCACCTTCCCTTTCAGAATACAAACTTTCTTCATAGGTCAAAGTTTCAATGTTTTCAATTATCTCCTTATCTTCAGTGGTTATGATTTCTGCATCTTCCATTTGGTACAAGTCCCAATCATTTTTTCCAATAATTTCGGATATAGGTTTTCCCATTATTTCTGATGTAGCAGTGTTTACCATGATATAATTGCCACTTAAATTTTTTAGATAGATAGCATCATTGGTGTTTTCAACTATTGAATTTAAAATGTTGTAACTCCTTTTGAGTTTCTTTTCAGTATTCTTAGTAGCGGTCATATCCCTATTGATTGATATATGACCATTTACAACACCGTTGCCATTTGTAATGGTGACAATTTTAGAGCTTATGTAAAGTGGAAAGTTTTTTTGGTAAACTGAAGAAATTCATTTTCGTAGGATCCCTTTTCACTCAACATTTTAGAAGTATCTTGTTGCTCATTCCCAATAAGTTTGGTTCTTAAAACTGTTTTTGCAGTTTTTCCCAGAACTTCCGAAGATTTCCATCCATATATCTCTTCTGCAGCAGGGTTCCAATAGGATATTTTGAAATTTTCGTCCGTGATTATCACAGCATCCTTTATAATAGAAAGCAATTCTATGTTGTAGGGCATTGAAACTTGTTGCTTTTCCCCCGCCCCGTTGTTTTTGTTGGCCCTTTCCTGAAAATCCGAGCTTAAGTTTTGTTTCATGATCTTCATTTCACCTTTAAACAGCCTTAATCAATCTACCACATAAAGATATGGACATGAAAGTATAACTAATTTTTCATCTAGCTATGGTACTCGTGAATCAAATTATATGAATAGCTAAAATAATATAAGTGAAAATCCATAAGAACTGAAAATAATCTTAAAAAATAGTAATGCCTAATAAAATTAGTTATGAGAATTAAGAACTTTTAAAGCAGTGTCTATGAATACGGGAATGTCCTTTGGCCCTCTACTTGAAATCAGGTTATCATCCACTACTACCTCATCATCAATGTATATAGCACCTGCATTTTTAATGTCCTGAACTATAGACATCCAACCAGTGACCTTTCTCCCTTGAAGCAGGTCCGCAGTTATTAAAATCTGTGGTGCATGACAAATTGCAAAAATAGGTTTTCCAGTTTTAAAAAAGTCCTTGACAAAATTAACTGCAGATTCATATCCTCGGAGGTGATCTGGCGAGCATCCTCCCGGAATCAAAAGTGCATCTAGTTTATCTATATTGTATTTTGAAACTGATTCTTCTATGGTTACAGGAGTGGACTTCCTTTTACCCTTAACTACCTGACCTTTTTTAATTCCTATATGTACGATAGAATGTCCTTCTTTTACAAATGCTTCAGAAGGTTTGATGTATTCAACGTCTTCAAACATTTCATCTATCAAAATTCCTATCATAGCCAAGCCAATGACCCCCGCTATTCATAAAAAAATACATAAAATAATTTATTTTTTCTTTTTCTTTGCATCATTCAATGATTTGAGTGTATTTAGTGTTATCTCTTGTTCTAAAACACGTAATCTTTCTGCTAAGAAATCTAATACATGTTTTCGTTCTTCGAATGGCACATTCTTTTTTGAAAGCATGTTAATTAATTCTGTTGTACTCCTTACAGAAAAAGAACCTGCTTGCTCGTCCATTAGTATGATGTCTCTTTTTCCCATTTCTTTTGCTGGAGAAACACATACTGCTCCAAGGATGTTACCTTTTTCATCTTTAACATCCATTGAACTTATATAAGTCATCTTTGCTTCGTTCCTCATTTTAAATCACCTTAATTCTTTTTATTTCATCCTACATTTTTTTTAATATTAATTAAGAGTTTGATATATAAATAGTTATTGGTTTTTTTAAGTATTACGTGGTTAAAATCTTTTTATTAATAAAATAGAATTCCTGAAGTTTTTTAAACTCCAGGAACTTTATCATGTAAGTCTGTTACGGAGGCGGTAGACAGACATGACCATGAAGTGGGAAAGGCATCCCTAATTTATTTGCGTAGGTACTTCATATGTTTACGTACAAATAGATTATACTTCATAGTATATAAATTTAAGCATACATTACAACCTAATTCATGCTATTACAACCTATATCTTTCAATAGTTTTAATCCATTTTATAAAGATTTCAAGTGAAATATACTCTTTAATTTGGGGATAATCAAACTAAATTGATAAATTAAATATATTCAAAAAAAATTCATTTAATCCTAAAAAAATTTCGAAGATACATTTTAAATTTTTACAAAATTATAAATTTCTCCTTCACCATAATATTATTAATTATAGTATTAAATAGGAGTGATCGCTTTGAATGAAAAAGAGATTGATGAATTCGTTGAAAACTTCAAAGGAATGCTATGGGACGAACTTGACGATGAACTCGGTGAAATGTCCCGTGAGGATCTGATAACCGTAATAGTAAAACTGAAAAGAAGGTATGGATAACATTTTTCATACTTTTTTTATTTACTAGTTAAAATGTTAGACAATCCTGATAAATAGACTCTGAAATTACCATTCATATCCTACTAATTCTAATTATCAATTTTTACAGGTAAAATAAAAATTTAATAAAAAAAGTAAATAAATATTTAATTAATGAAATCACTCAGATTCAGCTTTACCTTTCTCAGCTTCCTTAATTTTATAATCTGCTATTGCTGCCCTTAATGCATCTGCTGCTAAGTTTGAACAGTGCATTTTTACAGGAGGTAAACCTTCTAATTCATCTGCAACATCATTTCTCGTGATTTTTAATGCTTCTTCAATGGTTTTTCCTACAGCCATTTCTGTAATCATACTACTTGTTGCTATAGCGGCTCCACATCCAAATGTTTTAAATTTTATGTCTGTGATTATGTTGTCTTCTACTTTAATGTAGATGGTCATAAGGTCTCCGCAAGTAGGATTGCCCTCTGTTCCAACTCCACTTGCACCCTCTATTTCCCCAACATTTCTAGGATTTTGAAAATGATCCATTACCTTTTCACTATACATATTTTCACCTTCTAATTATCAGTATTCTGTATCTGATTATTCCTGTTAACATCTGTCAACCCATGGAATCCTATTGATTTTAATATTGTTAGTTATATTATTGTCTTTAATTCTAATAGAACTTTGCATTACTAGTGTATAACAATAGTTATATTTAAGCTTTGAGATCATTTCACAATATTTTCCATTACAATAAATTCATAACCAATGTTATAAACTAATACGGAAATAATCATGCAGCAATTACTGTTAAATTCATTGTATCCCTTACTTAGTATTTGTTCTTTCTAATCTGTACTTAATATAAATTTTCGGTTTAAAATTGAGTTTAATTATCTGAAATATACCATAAAGGCTAAAAATATAGTAGTACTAATAGTTAAATTAATAGTAATTTTTATTAACAACCACCAATATAATAATACTAATCATAAACTGTCAAAAAAATACGAGGTGAGTCTATGAAAATCAAGGATGAAATAATAGGTAAAGAAGTAATGGACACTCAAGGATCTTTAATCGGAAAAATCAAAGATCTAGACTTAGATTTAAAATCCAAAAAAATCGAGGCCATTGAACTTGAAGATACAGGATTATCTGGTAAAATTGGCCTAGGAGAGAAAAAGATATTGCCCTTCGATTTAGTTGAACACATTGGAGATAAAATAATAATCAAACAAATCAAGTAAAAAATCAAAATTTTTGTAAGATAAAGGAGATTAGAAAATGAAAGAAGGAAAAGAACCTAAAACCAGTACAGAGATAGAAATAAAAACTTCTGATCCTAAAAAATCGGAACAAATTAAAGAAGAAAACTCCAAAGAGGTTTCTGAAATGAAGATCGGGGCTAAAGAAAATAAGAAAGCCGCAAAGGATTATGTAGATGAACTAAAACAAAGTAGTTCCGAAAAAGGTCATGAAATTAAAGAAGGGTTAAAGGATGTTAAAAATGAAGCTAAAATGAAGAAAGAAAAGTTAATTGAAGAGAGTAAAGCTGAAAATGTACATCCTGCAGAAAAGGTATTGGGAGATATCATATCTAAATTTAAACAAGGCACTGAACAGATCAACGAAATGATGGCTGATTACACCAAAGAAAGTAAATCAAAAAAATCATTGAAATTCCCACTTGTAGATGTAATTGATACCAATGAAGAGGTAATATTAATGGCAGACATTCCTGGAGTAAAAAAGGAACATATTAACCTTGGAATATCAAGAAATTGCGTGGAAATTGAAGTGAAATACAAAGATGTACCAAAGATTAAGGATTCAAAATTCCTAATAAACGAACGAAGTTACGGAATTAAAAAACGTAAAATACCCATCAAAACTGATATTAATGTAAAAAAAGCCCGTGCTAAATGGGAAGACTTCATATTAACCATAAATCTACCAAAAAAAGAAAGAGACCTCACTAAAATTGACATAGAATAATTATTCCATATTTTTTTAGAAGTCCAAATCCATTAATAAACAATATAATTCATTTGAAGCTAAATTCCATGACAATTTATGTAATAAAATGGATTACTCAAAAAAAGAGTTAATTATAATCCAAATCATCGTAGAATTCTGATAAAGCATAAAAAGATTCATTAGGTTCCCAATTCATGTCTTTATATGTTTGACCATGACCCTCACGCAATGTTTTAACCAAACTGTAACTTGCCATGTCCATGTCATAACGCGGATCCTTCGAATGTTTAAAGGTTGGTTGTACGAAAGTAAATACAAAACCACCATCCACTCCAGAATTCTCCAGAATATTCAGTTGTTCTGTTAGTTCAAAGGCTTGTACAGCTTCATTTCTTACATAGTTTCCATTTAATTCTTCACTGTTCAATTCATCCAAAATGTTCCAAGCCCATCCTCCAAGATCTTCTGCTCCTTCATAGATACAGCATCCGAATTCTCCAATTACAACTGGTTTGCCATGTCTAGCAAAACTTTTAAGGATTTTAGGATATTCTTTTTTTATCTTTGCATCTCTGTATATATCAACACATACAAAGTCAAAGTTTTTCCAGTTAACAGCTTCAAATGGTGTGGATGCATAAGTTACAGGGCCTTTAAACACATTTCTAACAAGGGCATTTCCCTCCTCTAAAAATTGGTTTAAAATTATATTGTGCTTTCCTTTGGTAACAATTTCCTTGAAATCATGACTTTGTAATCTTTCCATGAAGTTGTCACCATTTAATATTCCATTCATGAATAAAGAGAGTTCTGTTCCCATTATAAAGACTACTTTTCCTTCATATTTTAATCTAAGTTTCTCGGTTTCAACAGCTGCTCCAACAAGGTATTCCATGGTATCCTCTGGAGTTTTATCCCAAAGTTCTGGAGAAACCCATACTTCAAGACCCAGATTGAGTGCAAATTCTGAAGCCTTCATAAGACGTTTAACATCTTTTCCATATATTTTAACCACATTGCAATGCAGGTCTTCTTTAATTATTTTAAGTTCATGTTTGATAGTGTCTCCTTCAAATTCTGGGCGAAAATTTTTGTCCATCATCACCCTTCCAACATCGTAGCATACCCCTCTGCGATTCATCTCAGCTTTACCCCCATAAATCTGTTTGAATAAATTATTTAAAGAATTTTTTACTTCACTGAATTGTATATTTCTTCAAATCTTTCATGAAGAGAAATAATTTCCTCTCTATGTTCAGAAAGCTTTTTTGGCCTAAAATCTTCTAAAATGGATATATATCCATTTAATTCTGTAATTGTTTTTTTAATTGTGATTTTATTATGATCTACATAACTTTCCTTGAGTAAATTTCCAAAAAGTTTGTAGGTTGTTTCTGTCCCCTGTTTCGAAAGGCTGTATTTTCCATCAACATTTTTAACGATCAAGTCTTCTGAAACCATCTTTTTTAACATTGGGTATAGGGATCCGTTTGAAGGACGCCACGATAGATGTTCTTCCAATGTTTGATTATCTGGAAATTTAATGTTGTGCATCTTCTCAAATCTTTTGTTCATATCCATGAAGTTGACTTCATGCAGTTTTTGATGTTTTAAGTGGATGTCATCTGCTATTTCCACACCATTTTTAGGACCTTCACTCAAAACAGAAAGTATCCAAACTCTTAATCCCCCAATTTTTTCTAATTCTTCCATTCTTTCTCGAATATCCCTATGGTTAACAAACATCAAATTACCCCTAACAAACAAATAATCATAAGTCGACTAAACGATTCAAAAAATTTTACTTATTCATTATAAACTCTACATTTATCATCAGCCCGCAAATAATCAGATTTGAATGTCGACTTATCGACTATTTAATTATTTTATTATATAAACTGATCTGCAACATCCCAAATTACAAGACAAAAGGATTAGCATGAAAAAAGATTCTTCAATGGGACTTGATCACTACAAAGATGCAATTATTAACTATGTTATTTAGTTTAAATTGATTATTTATAGGATTCTTTGTGAAATTTTATGGTTATTTATCCACATATTTACTTATAGATGTGAACCCAGAATTAGAATCCATTAAAGTATCCCTTGGGGTGAAAAAAATTGAAAAATAATAATAGTTTAGATCAGCTGAAATCAATTTTAAATGACTCACCGGATTCCATTTTTGTACATAACCTTAAATGTGATTTAATTTATGCGAATAAAGAAGCCTGCGAAAGTCAATTGTATAACAATAGTAAATTTGGCACTTCGCACTTCAACGAACTCGAACAACTGATTCAAAACAACCTCCTAAAAAATTACAATGATCTTATTAACAACGGATCAAGCTACTTCGAATCATCAAAAATCTGTTACGATGGATCTACCTTAGATGTAGATGTTGATTCAAATATAATGGAGTCTGAAGAAGATTCAATAATATTAAGCATAGTTAGAAACTCTTGTGAAATTGAATCTCCCAATTCTAATCAAAACGAATTAAATGACATTTTAAAAACGACACGAAAGGGGATGATAATAGAAAATTTGGGTATAATAACTTACTTAAATCATAATCTATGTAATCAGTTAGGATACAGTAAGGACGAAATATTGGGCCATGAATATATCGATTTTTTCAAGGGAGTTCAAGAGTTTTCCATACTTGATGAACTTATTAAGGTCAAGATGGGAGGCGTCAGTAATTTAATATCTAAAATGGAAAGAAAAGATGGTTCAAATTTAATGATGCTCACAGCAATATCACCCATTTACAATAAAAATGGGGAGTATTTGGGGAACCTATCAACACTCAGAGACATAAAACAATTAGTCAATCATTGAAAAGAATCTTACCATCTAATTTTACATTTTGTTATCCTGAGTACGTTCACTTGGTGACACTAACAATCCCATTAAATATAAGATTATGGCTTAAAAATATATCATTCTTCAGGATCTTGTAAAGTGTAATTAAACCATCTTAAGCCTTCAAATGGGATAATTTGTTCCTCCCATCCATCTTCATCTTTATATTCAATTTCTATAATTCTATTTTCCTTGTTAATTTGTATGTTTCTTATAGAATTTTTTCCAATTTCAAAGGTAGAATTAAGATCATCATTTCGAAATATTACCAGTTTTGAAGCCCATACTGTCAATTTTATGCCTCCATACTTTAATTCTATATTCTTTGAATCACATCTAAATTTACACTAAGAAATATTTTATTTCATGAAAGGTATCACCTATATATCTATCTGAAATTTTATTTAATTATTAATGAATTTTTCACAGTTTCATAGGTTACTTGAGATTGATTGAGAAATATTTCAAATAACAATGCATTATTACGTTTTTTGACTGGAACAAATAGATTAAATGTATTAGCTGATTTATCATAAAATTCGGTTGCATTTATCCCATCGACAAGTGTTACGTCTGTTATGTTGGTAGCGTTGTTTATGTAAGTTGAATTCACAGTTATCATATCTGCTATGAAGTTAGGATCAGACTTGTCACCTTTTTCAGGTGTTGAATTGAAGAAATAGAGTTTACATGTTTCATTTGATTGATCAACTACCTTGATGTTCTTTGGCAACTTAAATTCAACGTATTTATTTTGATAAACCTTAGTAGCGACATGTGGATGATAAACTAATGCAAAAATAACCAGTCCCACAAATATAGCAACCCCAATATAACCCATTTTTTGTTTAACAAATTAAATCTTCCCCCATCTTTAAAATTTGAATATAATTTCTGTACAAATTTTTTATCGTTGGAATATTAGTAATTTATCCCATTTTGTGGTGATATTTAGTAATAACTAAAATAATTTAATTTAACATGAAATTTATAGATATAAAGAGAAATATTAGGAGTAATGAGTAAATAAGTTGACGATCTAATATGGTTAAAACTCGTATAAGTTTAGTTTACAATAGTATTTTTGGATTTAAAATAATGGTTTAGTTGAATATTTTAAATAAATATACAATTCTAGGGGGATTTTGAACTGGGAAATACAAAAATTTTCATTACAGAAGATCAAATGATACTCAAACTTGATCTCAAAAACAGACTTCAATCATTAAACTACGAAGTAGTTGGAATGGCTGATACTGGATACGATGCAATTGAACAGATAGAAAAATTAGCTCCTGATGTTGTTCTCATGGATATAGTATTGAAGGGAGAATTAAATGGGATTGAAACTGCTCAGTTGATCAAAGATAAATATAATATTCCAATAATTTACATGTCTGCATACTACGATGATGAAATATTGGATAAAGCCGCAAAAACACAACCGGATGGTTACATCACCAAACCATACGAAGACGTATTGATTCGCACAACCATTGAATTGGCCATGAGAAAAAGGAAGTATAGAAACGAATAAAAAAACTATTCAATTAATAACTTCTTATTTCTATTTGAAACAGTTAGTTAGTTATCAATCCATACAAAAAAAATCATGGAATAAAACAATTCCATAGATATTTAATATGGATAATCTTAATCAATAGAATCCATTTTATTTGAAAGAAATTTATCCATTGGAACTATCAAAAGCTCAGGTTTCGTCCGAATAAAAAAATGATTTTCTTTAACCAGTATTAATTTTGAATTTGGTATATGATCAACGAGCTCCTCTGCATACGTTACAGGTGTTGATGAATCCTGGGTTCCATTAACAATAAGTGTTGGTGATTTAATTTCTTTCAAATATTTTGTTCCATCATAACTTGCCAATGCATCGAAGAGTCTTAAAAAAGATGTGGAAGTAGGAGGGTATTTGCCCATTGCATTCAATAATTCAGGATTATTGGCTACTTCCTTCAATTTTTCGTAGGCTTCCATAGAATTTTCGTCGGAATTTTGAACGGATTTAGCTGCAGCCACATTTAATATCAAATTTGAGACTCTGTCTGGATATTTAGCTGCCATTGTAATGGCTATGCGAGAACCCATAGATATTCCCAAAATATTAACTCTTTGAATTTTAAGTTCATCTAACAAACTAATAGCATCTTCAGCCATGATTTCTATAGTATATTCTTCATTTGGTTTGTCTGTTCTTCCAGTGCCTCTGTTGTCAAAAGTTATTAATTTGTACTTCTTTATTTCTTTGATTTTATCTACAAAAGAACCTATTTCACCACCCATACCCCATAGGATCATCAATGGTTTACCCTCACCGAAAATTTCGTAGTACATTTTGATTCCATTTACATTTGCATACACTATCTTCACCTCGCATCTTCAAATTGATATTTAACATTCTGTTATTTATTAACACAGTGTTATTACATAACATAATGTTATTTTTATTAAATGTTTTGATTTTACAGGGAAATTTTTGGGACAATAATCATGCTAGAAAAGAGTTAATCTAGTGATAAAAGTTTATTTACAAAATTAAGGAAAATTATGTTGAAGTTCTGATATTCATTTAAGTTCAGTTCATTAAACTCCATCTTCATGACAGGTGACGGACTGATCATTCCATCTAAAGTTGACAATATGATTATAGTCAAAAGCTTCGGATCCATATCTACCGAAATAGTTTTTTTATCCAAATTATTAATTATATCCAATAAAATGTTGAATATTTCCCTTTGAAGCTTTAATATTTCTCTTAAATCCCATGCTGAACTGTTATGCTGTCCATTTGTAAAATTTAATAGATCATCAACCTCAAACCTTCCAGACTGGAAATAATTATAGACCTTGAAGTACTGCGGATACATCTGGAAAAACATGTAGTAAGTAGATCCCACCGCATTTATCATCCGTCTAGCAGTTGTCCTTTTCACATTTTTTTTGATCATTCCATTTAAAATACGCATACCTTTTAAAATCACAGCAAAACACAAAGCTTCTTTATTTTCAAAATACAAGTAAATGGTTGCACGATTTAATTCAACTTCATCGGCAATATCTTTCATTGTAACATTATCATAACCCTTTTCAAAGAACAGAATTTCTGCAGCATCAATCATAGATTCACGCCTCTGTTTTTTCTCACGCTGCTTTCTTTCCGGTATTGCCATGAATTTCACCAAGATGAACTTAAAACCAAATCAATCCCAATACTCAAATAAATTTAAGAAGTCATAACTATTTAAGATTTTGATCCCGAACTAAACTTGTCATTCAAAAAAAGCAAATAAGAAATAAGCCCAATGAATCAATTAATAAAAATAAAAGATAACCTTAATATAATCAATATTAAATTACAAGGCATCGATTTAATTATGCATATGACTAATTTAATTAATAGTGCTCTGCTGCAACTTAAATTTTAATTGGTTGATATACGAGTACTGTCCCTATGATCAGGTGTTTCTCTATTATTAATTAGGATAGTGAGTTTTTTTATAAAGCATCACCGTAAACTCTTAAGTAAAAAAACTTATATGAAATGAATTCAATTTATTAAAAAAGGGAATTAAATACTATTTTTCTATTAAAAATCGAGGGCAGGGTTAAATTACAGGGAGTCACAGGCAATGAAAAAAGTGAGTTCCCATAAATAGTTAACATTTAAAAAAAAATAGTAGAAATGTAAATTTAGTGTTAAATGAAACATGATACGAAACTAATTTTGGGATTCTTCAGAGGATAATGATATAAATGGTAAAAGAATTCACTATGACAAAATCTGAGGATTTAAATGATTTTTCAGAGGATAAAACTAATAAATTTATTTGGATCATCCCCGGAATAATAGCATTTTTAATAGCACTCATCCCAACTTTGAGCAATGCATGGCCCTTCACTGTTGATATTTATGTACATGCAAGGACTGCTGAAGTTTTCAGTCAATACGGACTCACATTTATGGATCCGATGATAAACCCGCCTAATGGAGCTGCAATAACATCTCCACCATTATTTAGTTTGATACTGATGTACCTGGGCAACTTTTTTAAAGTAAATTATTTCGATGCAGCACGTTTTTTACAACCGTTCCTTGCATTACTTGTGGTTTCATCTGTATCGTATGTTGGAAAAAAGTTTTATGGTAATATTGCGGGGATGTCTGCAGGTTTCATTATTATGGCAAGCTATCTTTTCACCAGGATGATGTCACCCCTTCCTGAAACATTTGCAATTATATTCGTTCCAGTAGCAATTTATATGTTTTACAAGGCTGTAACAACCAGAAATTATCTATACACATTTATTACCAGCTTTTTGTTTTTAGTAATCTTAGCAACCCACCAATCAACAACCAGTCTGCTGTTTCTAATTTTATCCACAATTACATTGGTATTGACCATTTTAAAAAGGGACAGTATTTATCTTAAGAATTATTTGATTTTTATTTCGATAATTGTTGTTGCAGGTATCATAGCATCCATCGGTCTTTTGATATTTAAACCGGACATGGCCTCCACAGTCCTTACCTACGCAATAAGCATGATAAAAACATCCGTTCCCTACAACGATCCAATCAGCAATGCAAAATATTTGATCTACTTGGGTATTGTACTGATTTTCATGTTAATTGGTGGTGTTGTTGCACTGAAAAAACGCACTACTAAGGATCTTTTCATCATCATCTGGATATGTGTGCTTTTCATAATGAGCAAATCCTACTGGTTTGGAATAAATGTGTACACCATCAGGTTACTGATCCATTTATTAATACCCCTCTCAATCCTTGGAGGAGTTGGTTTAAGTTATCTTTACCTTGAATTTAAGAAAAAGGAATTTCCCAATGAAACCGTAAGAAAAAGCTTACTGGTTACAACATGTATAATACTGTCGTTATTTGCTGTTATCACTGCCACAAGTTCAAACTTCGAAACAATACCCCAATACAACACCCAACCCTACGGTTCAAGTTCAATCACAGTACCCCAACTCTCACCCCCAACTAATGCAGATGTGGAACTTGAAACATGGTTTAACAAATATGGAAACAACAAATCATCAATACTTTCAAATAATTACAACACAAACCAATTCCTAGTGGCAACAACAAGCCAACCAGTTATTAACGTTGCAACAAGTGAACATATCATCACAAATGGATTCAAATCATCAGAACTAAATACCTACAAAATAGGATACTTCGTGTTTGATAAACGTTTAAAATTCCCTTCAAACACCAGTGATAAATATCTTGATCAGGGATTCCTATACCTCAACAGTAAATACAATGTACAATCTATCTTACCCTCTGATGCCACCCTACTTTACCAGAATGAGTACTACATGGTATATAAAATCTAATTCCATTAATTATCGTGGATCTCCTAAATTAAATCAGAACAGAAGTTTCAGTTTGGACAGATATATGTCCGGACAGAAATTAAAAAAATGAAAGATTTATTAAGAAATTTAGATTATATAATAAATTATATAATAAAAAATAAATTAAGTTGTGTGATATTTAAATTTTGGTGATAAATTATGGTTAAACCAACAATCAAAATAGTTTTATCGGTGATAGCTCTTTTTATAATTGTTTATGTAGTAGATACTATATTTTTTAGAAATTTATTCTGGGAGCGTTTGATTTCAAATATTGTAATTGTTCTGGTGTTTGCTGTAATTTATCTAAAATATCTAAATAAAGAATAAGTGAGAGTCACGTAATGATTCATCATTTAAAAATTTTATTCATTTGAGGAGGATCTAGATATGGATGAAAACTATACTCAGGCCAAAAGGAGAATGCACCAATTAAAGGCATTTTACAAAAATTTAATATCCTACATCATAGTCATGATATTCCTTGTTGTTATCAACTATTTCACCAGCCCTAACTTTTGGTGGGTTATTTTCCCTGCATTGGTTTGGGGTATCTTTCTAGTTATTCAAGGAGTGGGTGTTTACAGTAAACGTGGACTATTCTCCAAAGAATGGGAAGACAAAAAAATTGAAGAATATATGGACGAAAAAGAGGAATAGATTCCATATATTTTAATATTTTTCTTTAATGAAAAACCATAATTAACAACTAAAACTGATTCTAGCTAAACTGAGATGATTTTAAAAAATTGAAAATATAATGTAAGTGGTGAATAAATAAATCCATTATACTCATTTTTATGCAAAGAAGTATCCGCCACTTTTTATTTGAGGTCGTACATTTTTCCAATAGTATTTTATTGGTGTTAACGATGTTTTTGCGTAGGAAGTTACTGATGATCGGCCACTGTAGAGTTTAACCTCTGGACTGGTTTCAACTATTTTCAATTTGCTTGAAGTCAATTTAGTAATGGAATAAGTACTGTACCATGAATTGTTAATTGTTTTATAATGAACCCGAAGCACTACACCATTGCTTGTTTTGTATGTTTTCCATGTATATGTAAACAAACCTCCACGTTCACCCCAGTAAAATTTGTTTGAACCAGAATCAATGAGATTTTTCTGAACAACTTTTTGGATAGATACTCCATTTGTATTGTTTGTTGCAGAAACAGCACCCGCAAATAGAGCTATTATTACAATTATAACTATTATGGGAATCATATTCTTTTTCATTCAAAGAACCCCTTTATTTTAATTTATAGGTGTTTAACAATATAATTAAAGCGAATTATTACGTTGGTATCCAAGTAAATTCACTCTACACTACTATATGTACCATATATTTATTAAGGTTTTTTATCAGTGATTTCTAAGATAAATAAAACCGTTAAGAAGTCTTAAAATCTATATACTAATCTACAATGTGTTATAAAGCCGAATTATAGATTATTTGAATATTAAATCTTCATAACTGTTGTAATATCTACTTATAACCTTAAATATTGTTCACTTTTGTAATAGATTAAGAATTCTAAGACGCCAAAAAAATCGTAATTCCCCATGTAAAATTCTTAGAGTTTTACAGTCTCAATTTATTCAAAAAAAATAAAGGAAAAAAATTTTTTGATAGTTAACTAATTTCTTAGTGCGATTAATAGAATGGGAAGATACAAAAGATAGTATTTTATATCATAGTTATTTTAAAATACAATCATTATTAACGAATTAGATTATGGAAGGGTACGTAATGGATAAAACAAATTATACAATGCTTCTTAACGAAGATAACTTACCAATAGAAAAGGTGGGTGGTAAAGCATTAAATCTGTCCAAATTATCATCAATTGGTTACAATGTCCCCATGGCATTTATTGTTTCAGTAGAAGCTTATGACTTTTTTATTAAAAAAGAATTAGAATCTGAAATAGCTCAAATACTTAATTCTATCAATTATAATAATGAAAATTCAATTTACATAGGATCTAAGTTGATTAAGAACTTGATAAAATCTAAGGACCTGCCAAAAAATCTTCTAAATGAAATTCAAGGCCAAATAGAAAACCTTCCAGAGGGATATTATGCTGTAAGATCCTCAGCATTAGCTGAAGACTTGGAGGATGCAAGTTTTGCAGGACAGTTAGATAGTTTTCTATATGTGAGTAAAGAAAATATCCTTGAAAACCTTATAGAATGCTGGGCATCTTACTGGAATTATCATGCCATCAAATACCGACACGACTCTTCAATAGGACATTTAGACACAGAGTTAGAAGCAGCTGGGATCGCTGTTCTTGTTCAGAAAATGGTAAATGCTGATGTTAGTGGAGTTACATTTACGGCAGACCCAGTTTACGGTACCGACGATATTGTGATAGAATCTACCTACGGACTTGGTGAAGCCATTGCATCAGGAATAGTAACACCAGACACCTATGTTTTAGATAGAAATAGATACATAAAGAAGCAGACAATAAAAACGAAGAAACAAGGCTATTTTCTTTTGAATGGTAGAAATACGTTGAAGGATATTGATGAAGTTGATAGAAAAAAATCAAGCCTCAACAATGAAATTCTTTTGGAATTAACAAAAATTGGAGTGGAACTAGAAAAATATTTTGGTGTGCCACAAGACATAGAATGGGCATTGGAAACTAATGAAACAAACCCAGATAATAAACATACCATCTACATACTTCAATCAAGACCTGTAACCACTCTCACAGCAAGTTCAGAGAAGGATGATATTTTATGGACCCGAGCATATGGAGATGAATATTGGGCAGATGCAACCACACCACTATTTTACGATGTCATGGGAAAAATGCTCACAGACTACGTCAACCATGAAGGTGCGAAGATAATGGGATATACCGATCTCACCGACACAAAATTATTAAAACTGCACAAATCACGAGTTTATTTCAACAGTTGGGTGTTAGAAAAAGCATTTTCATACTACCCCAAATTTGCACGATCTAAAGAACTTTTAAACTATTTTCCACTGAAGGATCAGCAAAGAATATCTGAATATCCCACCCTAATTCACAAAACATTGATTTCACAGTTATTAGTTGCTATTCGTGACCCTGATGGAATGATGCATAAAACAGATAAGGCCTATACTAAATGGGCCAAATCATTTATGGAAAAATGTGATTACTTTGATACAGTTGATTTAACAAGTTTAACTGATAACGAACTCCTATCCCTCTACAAAGACATAGAAACCTCTGGGATCAAACACTACCAACTGATACGGTACGGTATGGTTTCCCATTCTATTGCAACCAATTTGATGATCAAAAATTGGCTGGTTAAATGGTTGGATGATACCAATGGAACCTACTATGCAGCCCTAATTTCAGGATTGAAGAACAACAAAACAGTTGAAATGAACATAAGGTTTTCTGATCTGGCCAAAATTTTAAGGAAAGACAACTATTTAGTGTCGAAAATTGATTTAAAAAATGATTTAAACAGTTTAACTGAAGCAGAAATTAATGAGATCATAGCATACAATCCTGATTTCAAAAACAGCTTTGATCTATTTATAAAAGATTATGGGCACAGATCCAACACCCGCGAAATTTTCTACCCCCGCTGGAAGGAAGATAAAGCATACGTGTTGGATGTGATCAAATTATTATCCACATCAGAACTCAATTTACGAAGAAAAGAAGAAGAAAGCAGAGAAAATAGGGTACAAACAGAAAAACTGGTAATTAAACGAATTAAAAACCAACAATTCGGATTTTTTAAATCTAAAATATTTATTAAAGTGCTTAAATTAGCCCAAACCTATCTAACATTCAGGGAAAATCAGAGGTTTTATTTAGATCACATCCTATTTCGTCAGAGGTTGATGTTACTTGAAATGGGAAACCGCTTAGCCGAAAGAAATATTTTAAATGAAACAAACGACGTATTTTTCCTCTATGAAACAGAAATAATAAACAATTTCCAGTCTGATGAGTCAGGACAATCACTACTAAATGGCTCTGAATTGATGGACAAAATATCAGAACGTAAAAAGGAATTTTATAGATATAAATCAATTTTACCACCTAAATTCCTTAAAAATGGTATTGAATTTGATGATACTGTAATGGAGTATGATGAAAATGCAGTTTACGGTGCGGCTGCAAGTCCAGGAATATTTAAGGGTAAAGTTCGTGTTGTGGAATCTATCAGAGAACTATCGAAACTTGAAGATAATGAAATATTAATTGCAAGCAACACAGACCCGGCTTGGACAGCAGTATTTTCAAAAATTGGGGCGCTCATCACTGAAACCGGAGGAATATTATCCCATGGTGCAGTAATTTCACGTGAATACAGAATACCTGCTGTTACAGCTGTAAAGGGAGCAACTGAAATTTTCAAAACTGGTGAAGAAGTTGTTGTGGATGGTAACGAAGGCGTGGTTTATAAGAATTAACAGGAGTTGGTTTAATGGATTTAGAGTCTTTAAAGAAGCATGAAGAATGGAATGAAAGTTACTACTTCAATTTTCATGATAAAACTAATGATCTGACTGCATTTATGAGGATAGGAAACAAGGTAAACAAAAATGAGAAATCAATGTTTTTCTTTGTCATGTCGCCAAAACTGGTTGCTGGTATAAAGTTAGAAACACCTTGTGATGATGATCCACTAAGCATAGCTGGATTAAAATATAAAGAGCTAGAAAACGGAATATGGGAACTTAAATACAATGGTTCAATCTTTGATCCTCTTTCTAAGGTTCCTAAAGAATTTAAGATTAAAATGGATGTTAAATGGGAAGCATTAAATCCTGTGATGGATTATGTTAACTGTGTCGATGAAAAACAGGCTGAACTGTCATCAAATGTTGCAAGTGAACATTATGAACAGTTCGGTAGGGCCTCAGGGAATATTAGCATTGATGCAGATTCCTATGATATCGAAGCTTTAGGTGAAAGGGATCTGAGTCTAGGTGTAAGAGCCTGGGAATCACCTAAGATGTGGATGTGGATCAATTCAGAGTTTTCAAATGAGGAAGCATTTAACATAACCAAACTTTCTGTGGAAGAGGGAGATATAGATGCAGGTTATTTCTATTTAGATTCTGTTAATGAACCTTTAATAAAATCTGAAATAGATTTGAAGTACAATGATGGACTGCCTTCAAATTTCAGTATGAAACTCTTTGATAAAAAAGGTTCCCAATACACTGTGACTGGTGATGTTTTAAGATTTGGGATGATACCTGTTGATGAGAAAATGTTACTTATTGAAACCATTTCTAAATATAACTGGGAAAATAAGGAAGGTTACGGTGTGGCTGAATTTTTGATTCGTAAACCATAAATAACTAGAATACAACAAAGATTCAAAAATATTAGAGAATTTTTGAATTTGATCTGTATTCTAGGAAACTTTTTTTATTTAAAAAATAGAAAAATAGGAAAATTTAATCCCCTTTTCCGCACCAAAGGTGACGATCATGTCCCACTTATATTGCATTTTGACATACTTTTTAATATATTCGTATTAATTATAATTGAATTTTGGACACTGATCTTTTTTTGATTTTATCTGGAATGTTGCATAATATAATGGAAAAAAGTAAAAAAAGAAATTAAACCTATTTTAAGGAGATTATTCCTTCATATATAGGGATATACGTCTTCGAGTAACAGATAAAAAGAATAAGAAAAGTCCAACTCCCAATATTATAGATAATATCCAGTCTAATGAGGTTAAAGCATTAGTATACCATGCATAAAATACAACTACTACTTGGAATGGTGTTAATAATAACCATGTGGTATAAAATCCAGGATTAGCTCCTTTATTTTTTATTTGGAAACCAGCTAAATGCATAAAACTGTTCATTACAAAAAGTAGTACAACCCAACCCATACCTATCCATGGAGTAATAGCTACAGTTAAACCACCAAGTATAGGCCATAGCCATGCCATCAGATTAAGTGCTAGTTGATATCCGGGGGTCATCGGAAAATCTTTTCGAGGAGGGTCAACCGTGAGGCCTGATTTTGTATTAACCCATTCTCCAAAATCCCCTCTGATAACATATTCTTCAGTTTCATGAAGTAAATATAATGGGAATAATGCCCAATAAAGGAATGCAAGCCATGTAAAACTAGGATTAACAACTTTAATACATATCAAAAGTGTCAATACTATTGGACCTAAGAAAGCTCCAACAAACTGCAATATAGGATTATAATTTCGCTCCATTTTTTATCACCTCTTATTTAAACCAATCCTCAATCAATATTTAAGCCCCAAGCCACATAAAATATAATTAAGGAATAATTATTTATTACTAAAATTACAATTTTTGAGAACCATATAATTTGCTATTTAAAACTAACAGAAAAAATATATATCAACGTTTAACGTTTAGATAATACTATTTTGATCATAAAATTTTTTTAGATTCCCTAATTATTAATTCTTTTTATTATAATGATTATAAGCCTTCCAAATAACTAGTATAACAGCTATTATATCATATAATACAATAACAGCAAGCCAACCACCCATATACCAAATAATAACGGTTCTAATTAACCTTGTTTCTTTGTTTTTAAATTCGTCCTCACAGGTTTCCTGGATATATAGGGTTTCCGGGATATATAGTATATCAATTTTATCCATGTCTTTAGCATATTTTAAAGCTGTATCAGATAGACTTCCCACTTTTTTAGTTCTATGCAGTCCAGTGATTATATTGGCCGTGTTAGTTTTACCATGGATGAACCACCCTTTAAAGTATTTATCGTGGCAACTCCAAGTTTATCACCAATACAATTAAAATTTAATACGTGCTTAGACTCAACTTCACCAATAATAAAACCAGCACTCGGAGTTCTCTCATACAAAGCCTGGTCAATAAAACTTAAAATATCTGGCCTTTTCAGAATTTCAAGCAACTCTTCCAGCTTCTTCTCTGTAAAAACCACTACTTCATCAACTTTTCAGATGGATCTATGGTCCTTTCTATAAAATCATCATCTAAAGGCGGTAAATGCATCCTATTTTCACTTATAAACACTCTAATTTCATTTAAAAAGTCTAATATTTCCTGTTTTTCTAGTTCTACCCTATTTTGAATTGTTTGAATTAGTGAACTGTCTCGTTTTTCATTTTTAACATCTAATCCATTTCTATTAGATAGTTTTCTTTGAAAATATTGTGGTTTGGAATCTTTAATTTCAATCCATTGAACTAAATATGAACTTGCCTTTCGTTGCTCACATATCCAATATTCTGTCTCTTTAATTTCTTTAAAAAATAGGCCGAATCCATCTACCATTAAGAGTACAGGTTTTTGTTTAAAATAAGGGATTTCTGGTTTTTCTAGTTTCTCTGGAAGATTTTCTATTGGCTTTAACTTTTCCGATAAGTATTTATTTTCTACTACTAAAGTATTACTAGGAGGGGCATCCTGTACATTCCCTTCCATTCTCTCTTTTGAAATATTAAAACCTCCTTGAAGTTTTTATTTTTCCTCCTCACATAATCCTTCGAGCTCTAATAATTTCTTAATTTTTTTCATGGGCAATTTTGGTTCCTTTTTGTTCTTATAATCATGATAAACTTCTTTTATTACTTTATCGTATTTTTCTAACATGATTTTTTTCTCCTTTCCAATTCCATTTTTATGGCTATCCTAACAAATTGACTTAGATTATCCGATTCACCATTCCATATTATTTTTTGAACCTTTTGCAAATCATCTAAGTCCAAAGATACTGTTTTTGCAACGAACATATCGATCACCTCATAATACTAATTCTATCTATTAGTATGATTAATCTTATATTTATTATTATTCAAAAATAGAACGAACTGTAAATTGGTTATAAAAGTTGTATGATGCAAGATTTTAATGTAAGAAACAATACTAAGAAAATCATAAAAGAATCTTAAGACAAATATTAACTAAAATTTCCATTGTTTATAAAACAAATAAATCAAAAACTTCTTAATTCAAATAGATACAAAATAGAAAAAATTATACATGGAAATAGAAATTAATAGAAATCAAATATGGTTGTTGCAGCAAATGTTTTGTTAAATCAAATTCCTTTTTGAACTTCTTTTACGAGATTTTTTTCAACAATTAGATCATCTAATAGTTTATCTCTCTCTTTGTTGTTTGTAATCATCTCTTGAATTTGTTTTTCCATTGAATCTATTTTTCTGCCTTGGCCATAGAATCCTTTTGATTTTTATCTTTTAATTCTTGAAATTCTGGACTATCCATTGTTTTTACTTCAATTTCTTCCATACTAAGATCTTTTACTATTTTAAAGTAATCATTTTTAATAATAGTGGGATCTGGTTTAAAATAAGCGTTAGTAGTCCTGTTTTTAACTGCATGTCCTAACATAGCATCAATAGACCATTGTTTGATGTCTTTATTGATTAATGTAGAAGCAAAATATTTACGCAATGAGTGTGAGTGAAATTTGACAGATCTATTGACATGACCAAAACCACATTTATTATTTATTCTATTGAAATATTTTCCAAATGCATTATCTGTGATAGGTTTCTCTTTATTTTTGATAGTATTAGGGAATAGATAATCATCTGGAGTTTGTGGAGGATATTTTTCTAGGTAGTAAAATATTGCATTTACAGCTTCTGGAGTTGCAAATGTAGTGTATGGTAATGTAATTTTGACTCTAACTATTTTAAATGTGGGAATAACCAGTTTATTTTCCAGTTTTTTTCTAATTTGAGGTATATCTAATGGTAACTTTAAAGGACTTCTAAAATATTCAGTTAATGAGTCTAAGAAATCTTGAACTTTAAGGCTTCTAATTTCAGCACTACCCATGCCTGAAGAGGCCATTAAAGAATTATTGCTTTATATTTAGGATTACAATAAGATAATGCTTCTTTTATTTCTTCCTTGCTAGGAATATCTTCAATTGTTTCATGAGTTTTTTTAGTTTTATTTGGCCTAGGCTTTGGTAATTGGATATCATGCCAAGAATAGAAATTTCTGATGGAAGTTATTGATGTCTTTTAGAATAACCTTGTTCATTTAAAAAAGTTCAAAATCCTTAAGATGTTCCTTAAGCATTGTTTTACGCAGTGGAATTCTTTTTTCTTCCTCATGTTCTGCTTCATCAAGTAATTGCATAGGTGTCATACCCGTGACATTACAAAATTTTATCATATGGTAAGTATAAAGCTCAATTGTCCTTGGTCTTAATTGTTTTTCCTCTAAATAATCCTCAAAGACAGAATCTTCTTGAATATCTTTAATGTCCATAAAATAAGATTATTAGAGAAAGTATATTAACTTTCTCAGACTAAGTGGGACATTTTTGTACCGCTTTCAAAATTTAGAATGTGCCATTTACGTACCACTAGCGCACCATAAAGGTGACATCTGTCTTAATTTTTCCACAACTTCGTTTATGGCTTTAATTGCATATTCAATGTCTTCTTCTGTGTTTTCATGTCCCAAACTTATTCTGAGTGATCCATGGGCTTCAACTTCCTTGAGTCCTATGGCTGTTAACACATGGGAAGCTTCGAGTTTGGTGGAGGAACATGCTGAACCTGTTGATGCTGCTATTCCCTTGGTATCTAGGTGTAGTATGAGGGATTCTCCTTCGATTCCTGTGAATCTGAAGTTTGCATTGTTTGGAAGTCTTTTGGTTCTGTCACCGTTTAGGTATGAATCTTCTATAGAGTTTAGGATTCCATCTACTAATTTGTTCCTGAGGTTTGTGAGTTTTTGTGCGTCTGTTTCTTGGCTTATTTTGGCAATTGAACATGCCTTTCCCAGTCCAACTATTCCTGCTACATTTTCTGTTCCGGGTCTTAGTCCCCTTTCATGACCTCCGCCGTGGAGTAATGGTTCGATTCTAACACCTTTTTTGATGTACAATGCTCCAATTCCCTTAGGTCCGTAGAGTTTGTGTGATGACAGTGAAAGCATGTCCACATTCATCTTTTTGACATCTACAGGTATTTTTCCAACGGTTTGAACTGCGTCTGTGTGGAAGTAGATTTTTTTCTCGCTTGCTATCTTTCCAATTTCTTCTATTGGTTGGATGGTTCCTATTTCGTTGTTTGCATGCATTACAGTTATGAGTATGGTTTCATCGGTGATTGCAGCTTTTAGATCGTCGACCTTAATGATTCCATCTTCCCCCACAGGTAGGTAGGTTACTTTGAATCCATTTTTTTCTAGGTACTTGCAGGTTTCATCTACTGCGGGATGTTCTATGTTGGTGGTTATTATATGATTTCCTTTGTTTTTGAGTTTGTAGGCTGTTCCTTTGATTGCTAGGTTGTCAGATTCTGTTCCGCCACTTGTGAATATTATTTCTTTAGGTTCTGCATTGATTAATGATGCTACCTCAATCCTTGCTGCTTCCATGGCCTGTTTTCCTTCTCTTCCAAGGGAGTAAAGTGTTGATGCATTTCCAAAGGAATCAACAAAGTAGGGTTTCATTGCTTCAAATACTTCTGGGTCTACCGGTGATGTTGCTGAATGATCCATATAAATCATGTTTTTATAACCTCTCAAAAATTTTTATTTAAAATAATAAATATAACACTTACATATTTTAAATTGAAAAATATTTATGGTATCGTCCTTATTTTATATTATTTTCAGACTTTAAAAATACTTTATAACTATAGTTATATTTAAGTCTTGTTAAGCCAATTGTTACTTTTTATGTTATAACTTTCTAATAAAATGTTATATTCATGGAATTTAAATAAATGAATCATTTAAAACATCAAATTCCACAAATATTCTATCTGACTGGTTTTTATATTGTTAAACAGCATTTTATTTTTAATAAAAAAACAATTGTATATTAACTGTTTTGATTGAAAAAAACCAATAATAGTATTATTATTTAATAGCTGGTTGAAAGTATAAGAATTAAAAATTCTAATTTTCTGTCATCATGGTGCTTACATGATCCATTGTAACAATTCCAATGACAGTTTCAGATTCATCTACAACAGGTAATGATGATATTGAATATTTTTTCATCTTCCTTGCAGCCAGTTCTATTGGATCCTCGGGACTGATCACTATAACTTCCTTGGTCATGATATCATCCAGTTCCGTGTAGTGTCTTGCTACAGATTTGGAAATATCCCATGCAGTTACAATTCCAAGCAGTATGTTATTGTCTGTCACCACTGGAAGGTGGGTGACCTTTTCATGGAGCATAAGCTCTGCAGCATGTTCAATGCTAGACTTTTCTTTGATCTTCGGAAATTCCTTGGCCATCACATCCTTCACAAGGGTGTCCGATAAAAATCCTGTTATTAGGTAATTCAGCTGGCCAGCTTCTATTAAAAATGCATCATGTCCATAACTTGATTTAATTTCACAGTAACTGACATTTATATCGTTGGCATTGAGTCCCATCACAATATCCCTTGAAAGGGCTGGAGGATAGAGCCAATCTGAATCAACTGATATCACGAGAAATTTAATTTTAAGACCATAAAATGTTTCTGCCAGAGAACCTTCCCCTGCGAGATCGAAATAATCCACTGCCTTGGTTATGTAAAGGTAGGAATTTGCATCGAATCGTTTGGTGAATGAATTTCCCTGATAGTGAAGGTAGCTTTCGACTTCAAAGTCTGTTTCAAAGTCAAATCCATAGTCTTCCTTGTCCTGAAGTCTCCTTCCAAACTTCTGATACATGGATTCATTACTTAGGTAAGTAATATGAGCTATCATCCTTGCAAGAGCTAAACCATCTGTAGGTATTTCTGAATCGTAGTACTGGCCATTATTCCAGTTTGGATCCGATATTATTGCCCTTCTACCAACTTCGTTAAAAGCTATTTGTTGAGGGGATGAAAAAGCTGTGGTGGCAATTGGAATGGCTGATCTGACCATACCAGGATAGGACACACACCATTGCAAGACCTGCATTCCACCCATTGAACCGCCTATTACAGCGAACAATTGTGTTATGCCCATGGAATTTACCAGTTTTTTCTGGGCATTTACCATGTCCTTAATAGTAATTATGGGAAAATCCAGCCCGTAGGGTTTGTTGGTTTCTGGATTGATTGAAGATGGTCCAGTTGAACCTTTACATCCTCCTATGACATTGGAACAGATGATGAAATATTTTTCAGTGTCCAAACATTTGCCTGGACCTATTATAACATCCCACCAGCCTGGTTTTTTATCTCCCTCGTACCAACCCGCAACATGTGCATCTCCTGTTAGTGCATGGCAAACCAGTATTGCATTACTCTTCTCTTTATTGAGCTTTCCGTAGGTTTCATATGCAATCTGGACGTTTTTAAGTTTTTCACCACTTTCAAGGATCAAATCATCGGATATGGAATGATACTTGGTTTCGACAATTCCGATGGATTCGTTTTTCATATTTCCTCCCTAAATATTTCATCCGGGATATTTCTCATTCCGGACTACAACTAAATCTTCTTTCCTTTGAATAGTATTGTGTAAAATACATGGCTTTATACCTATATTTATTTTGTCGATGGCTATATTTGTTTTTTGAATTATATCTTAGACAGTGCCTGATCAATGTCTGCTATGATATCTTCAACATCTTCGAGACCTATGGATAGTCTTACGAAGTCCGCAGTTACACCTGTAGTTTCTTGTTCTTCCTTTGTTAACTGCTGGTGTGTTGTTGATGCAGGGTGTATAACCAGGCTCTTAGAGTCACCTATGTTTGCAAGGTGGGAGAATAGTTCGACATTTTCTATGAATTTTTTACCTGCTTCTAATCCTCCTTCAATTCCAAATCCTATTAATCCACCGTATCCACCTTTAAGGTATTTACTGGCCATTTCGTGTCTCGGATCTTCTTTTAGTCCAGGGTAATTTACCCATGATACTTTAGGATGATTTTTGAGATGCTCTGCTACTTTAAGAGCGTTTTCTGCATGTTTTAATACTCTTAGCTCGAGTGTTTCAAGTCCCTGTAAAAACTGGAATGCGTTGAATGGACTGAGTGCTGGTCCTAAATCCCTTAAAAGTACAACTCTTGCCCTTATTGTGAAAGCTATGTTTCCGGCTCCAGGGAAGTCTCCAAAGGTTTCCCAATATTTGAGTCCGTGGTAACTTGGATCTGGTTCTGTGAATTGTGGGAATTTACCATTGCCCCAGTCAAAATTACCTGAGTCAACTATTACTCCACCTATGGATGTTCCGTGCCCTCCAATGTATTTAGTGGCTGAGATTACTGTGATGTCTGCTCCGTAATCAATCGGTCTTAGTAATCCTACTGTGGATGTGTTGTCTACTATGAGTGGTATGTTATGATCATGTGCAATTTTTGCAAGCTTTTCAAAGTCAGGAACATCTAATTTAGGGTTTCCTAATGATTCTACGTAGAGTGCCCTGGTCTTTTCGTCAATTGCTGCTTCAAATTCTTCAGGTTTTTCTGAGTTTACAAATTTAACAGTTCTTCCGAGTCTTGGTAGGGTGTAGTTGAATAGTTCGTAGGTTCCACCGTAGAGGTTATCACCAGATACTATGTTTTCCCCTAGCTCTGATACGTTTAGCACTGCTAGGAAAATTGCGCTCATACCACTTGCTACTCCGAGTCCAGTTGCTCCACCTTCCACTGCTGCGACCCTTTTTTCGAAGATGTCTGTGGTTGGATTCATGATCCTGGTGTAAATGTTTCCAAATTCTTTGAGTCCAAAAAGATTTGCTGCATGTTCAGTATCATTAAATACATAGGATGATGTGAGGTATATCGGTACTGCCCTTGATCCTGTTGCAGAATCAGGTTCTTCCTGTCCTACATGTAAACCTATCGTGCTTAATCCTGGCCCTTGCCCGTCTTTGTTATTTTTTTCTTTTTCTGACATTTTTTTATTCTCCCTAATCCTTATAAATCCATTTTACCCTTGGATCAATATTTAATGCCCCTAAATATCTTTTTCCAGGGTTTGTTTATATTTTCCTAGGTTTTATCATCTACAAAAATTTTGTACTGATTCCCAAAACTGAAAATATAACAATTGTTATTTTTTTATCCTATTTAAAAGTTTCCAATTTAACAAGGTTATTTGGTCTTGTTAATCCAAATATAAAAATTCAAAGCTCATGGCCCCAATTTAAACTGATCATAACATTTATATTGTTAACAATTGTTATTTATGTTTGGTGATTAAATGTCAATGACTAATGAAATGATGGATGCAATTGAAAAGGATCTTGTTTTTCTAGCAACTGCCACAGAAGATGGGATACCAAACGTGGTTCCTATTGGATTTGCAAGACCTTTAGATGAAAATACAATTTTAATAGCCGATAATTACATGAACAAATCCCGAAAAAATCTTGAAAAAAATCCATGGATATCATTGGTAACCAAGGATTCCCAGAAAAATCCATTCCAATTCAAGGGAAAAGTAGAGATATTTGAATCAGGTAAGTACTTCGACACTGTAACAGAATGGGGACAAAATGCCATGACCAAACTAACACCCAAGGCAGCTATTCTCATGAAAGTTGAAGAAATATACTCAATACAACCTGGACCAGAAGCAGGTAAGAAAATTGAATGAAGTGGAAACACTTCATAATATTATTTTGAGATAAATTACATTCAAAAATTGGTCTGAATTACAAATCAAGATAAACAAACGTTATACAAAATGTTATTAATTATCAACATCAAAATAACAACTGATAGGATAAACTATTTATATAACAATTGTTAATTTAGTTAATGTTGCTTTGTAAACCAAAATTTGCATGCAAATATTTATTTGCCGAGATGACCGAGCGGCTAGGTGCGTGGCTGCAAACCACGTCACTTGGGTTCAAATCCCAATCTCGGCCTATCTTTTTTATTCAAAGTGGATTGAGAAAATTTTTTAGGCACATCATGAAGTTATTCAGAAATAGATCATACAGATAAATCACTCAATCTACATAATTCTAGTAATCATAAAATTTTAATCAAATTATTTTGGACAGTGAAAACCATGATAAAGTTGTACAACACCATGACCCGCAGGAAAGAAATTTTCGAACCTATAGAAGGAAATAAGGTAAGACTTTTTGTTTGTGGTCCAACAGTTTACGATTATTCCCATATTGGTCATGCCAGAACCTACATCTCCTTCGATGTTATTGTTCGTTATATGAAGTACAGTGGATATTCTGTATTCTATGTACAAAACATCACAGATCTAGATGATAAAATTTTAAAAAGAGCTGATGAACTGGAAACATCCCCTCTTGAACTTGCAAGAAGATACGAAGAAAAGTACCTCCGAGACATGGAATTATTGGGAGTGGAACATGTTAACTTATATGCAAGAGCCACAGAGCACATTCCAGAGATAATAAAACAAATAGGAGTGCTTGTTGACAAGGGATATGCATATGAAACAGATAATGGAGTTTACTTTGATGAATCTAAATTTAAGGACTTTGGAAAACTGAGCAACAGAAATCTTGAGGATTTAAATGTGCACAGAATAGGTCCTGACAGCTCAAAAAGAAATCCCGGAGATTTCGCACTCTGGAAAAAACGAGAAAGGATCTCAGAAGAGCAGGAAATGATATGGGATTCACCATGGGGCACAGGTAGGCCCGGATGGCATATAGAAGACACAGCGATAACAGAAACCTACTTCGGACCACAGTACGATATACACGGTGGTGGATTGGACCTTATTTTCCCACATCATGAAGCTGAAATTGCCCAGATGGAAGCCTCCTCTGGTAAAAAACCAATGGTTCGTTACTGGATGCACACAGGATTTTTAAATGTCAAGGGTGAGAAGATGTCCAAATCACTTGGAAACTTCATAACCATCAATGAATTATTGGACGAATACCCCCAGAAGTATTCAGATTTTTCGTACTTTCGACCCACTACAGAAGTCCAATAGATTTCAGTAGTGAAATTCTTTACCAGTCCAGCCATGGCCTCAACAGAATTTACAAATTAATAGAAAAAATCAACAGTGAACTAGACAGTGACACAAGTATATCGCTTGATAACGATTCTGATTATATACAAAAGCTTGCAGCTGTCAGGGAAGAATTTTTGAAGCCATGGATAATGATTTTAACACACCTGCAGCAATTTCAACCATATTTGATCTTATAAGGGATGTTAATCGTGACATCCATGAATCCAACATATCAAAGAATTCACTCACCAAACTCAAAGCAATCATAGTAGAATTTGGCTATGTTTTAGGGTTAGATTTCTCAATGGAACCTGAAAATGAAGAAAATATTGAGGTTGAACTGCTTGATCTTTTGAAGTACGTCAGGGAGAATTTGCGTCAAAATAAGAATTGGGAGCTTTCAGACCAAATTAGAGACAGGTTAAATGATTTAAACATTACCCTTGAAGATAAAAAGGCCTAATTTTTTTATATTATTTTTTTAATTTTTGCTATTGAACAAAATATTTATTAGCCATGCCGTTAACAATTGTTATATAATTAAGCTTAACAATTGTTATGATGGTGGACGAATATAAGGCTGTAAAAAGTACCGTTTTAAAAAGATTGTGAAGTGAAAACCATGATATACGATGTTATTATTGTGGGTACAGGAGCCGGAGGTGCAACTGTTGCCCATGAACTTTGTAATGAGAATTTAAATTTATTGATCCTTGATAAAGGTTCCAAAATACCTCGAGGAAAAGCAGTAAGCAAAATCAAAATCACAAACTTAAACCTAGAAATTGAAGAAGCAACTGATAACACTAAATATGAATTTTTAAACCAA
Organism: Methanobacterium sp. ERen5; assembly: GCA_024167805.1. Taxonomy (GTDB): domain Archaea; phylum Methanobacteriota; class Methanobacteria; order Methanobacteriales; family Methanobacteriaceae; genus Methanobacterium_B. Next base: position 2,730,134 of record CP099988.1, read on the forward strand.
CCCGCGGAACTCATGGAAATTGTGGGAGTAGGGGGAACAACCCCAGTTTCGCTGGCAAATGCGTGTTATGCATGTACAAGTTGCTATAAAAATTCAGCTACAGCACAGTTTAAGGGACATGACCTTGAACTCTTTGAAGAATTATTAGATGCAAGCAAAGAACTCAAGGTTGGATCGTTACCCTCCCACATGATAGGACCCGCAACCACCAGACTCATGAAAGAAGGTGAAAAATTAGGTTACTTCATGGAACCCATGCCAAAATTTATCGACTTCAACAAATGCGACAGCTGCGGCCTCTGCATATTGGGCTGTACCAAGGGCGCTAAATGGGATGCAACAGATTTTATACAGGATGTTAAATCCTCTGAAAATCCACCAGAAATAGAAACAGATTTCACAGTCATAAAAATCCTTCATAAAGAAGGAAAAGTCCAAGGTGTTGAAGGAATAGATAAAAACGGCGAATTAAAAGTTTACCAGTCCAAAAAAGTAGTTCTTGGTGCAGGAGCATTGAATACTCCCCAGATACTCATAAAATCAGATATATCCAAAGATGTTGGGGAAGGATTGTTTACAGATCTCTTCATCACAGTGGGAGGTTTCCTCAAGGACATCGAACTTAACAAGGAAATTCCAATGGCTGTCAAATCAGAATTTGGACCCTACTTCCTTTCACCGCACTACGCAGGACAGTTAATTGGGATGATAAAAGATAAGGGCTTTGATGCAGATGAATCTGATGTTATGGGCATCATGATAAAAATTGCAGATGAATCCAACGGAAAAATACACCATAACGGTACAATCACTAAAAAATTAACTGAAAGAGATTTGAAACTGTTTAAAAAGGGATATAAAAAGAGTGTAGAGCTTTTAACTGCAATGGGTGTCGATCCAGATTCAATATCTTCCACTGCAATACGGGGTGCACATCCTGGTGGAACAGCAGCCATTGGAAAAGTTGTAAATAAAGATTTGGAAACCAAAATAAGCGGACTGTACATCACAGATGCAAGTGTTATTCCACAGGCACCTGGAAGACCACCAATACTCACAATAACAGCCCTTGCAAAGAGACTTTCAAACACTATTAAGAATGATTTTATGGGTTTGTGATTGTCAAAGACCAATCATTTTTTCAGGAAAAAGTCCTGACGCAAACATAAACATTTTAACTAAAACCATAGATGATATGTAAATTTTAAAATAAAGCAGATTTATAATATATCTAGAAATAATTGGGATGAAAATCATGCAGAACAGATATTCAAGACAAATTATACTTGAAAACATTGGAAAAGAAGGACAAGAAAAACTTTTAAACAGTTCAGTTGCCATTGTTGGATGTGGAGCGCTTGGAACAGTTGCAGCTAACAACCTTGCACGTGCAGGGGTAGGAAAAATAACGATCATTGACAGGGACTTTGTTGAACTCAACAACCTCCAAAGACAGATGTTGTTTGATGAAAAGGATGTGGGTGCACCCAAAGCTCTCGCTGCAGCTCAAAAGGTTCATGATATAAATTCAGAAATCGAAGTGGTGCCTGTAATAAAGGATCTAAACTACACCAATGCTATAGAGCTCCTAGAAAATGTGGATCTGGTGGTGGATGGAACAGACAACATACTAACCAGAATGCTTGTAAACGATATCTGTGTCAAGAATAAAATTCCATGGATCTACACAGGTGCAATTGGAACCTCAGGAATGAGCATGAACATCCTTCCAAACAAGGCATGTATACGCTGCTTATATCCGGGAGTACCAAAGGCAGGTTCACTCCCCACATGTGACACAATGGGCGTTTTAAACACTACAACTGTGATAATGGGATCCATCGAAACTACAGAAGCCATTAAAATATTATTAGGCTACTACAATGATGATGAATCCACAGACAGCAATTTAATTGTTTACGATACATGGAACCATAGCTTCGACACTATCTCAGTCAGAAAGAATGAGAAATGTGAATGCTGCGGTAACCAAAACTACGAGTACATAGATTCTGATGAACAGGAAATCATAACCTCTCTGTGCGGAAGGAACGCCATCCAAATAACACCTGCTGATCCCAAAGAATTATCACTCAAAAAGATAGCAGAAAATCTTGAAAAACTTGGAAAAGTAAAATGTTCCGATTTTATCATGATATTCTCCACAGAAGAAACGGAAATATCCCTATTTCGTGATGGAAGGGCAATTATAAAGGGAACTAATGATGAGAAGGTTGCAAGATCAATTTATGCCCGATACATAGGTACCTGAAATCGATGCATTTATTTGTTAAGTTTGCAAAAGTAAAGAAGTATGTTAAAAAATTTTTTAGGTGGACTAAAAAAATTTTTGTTTAACATAGATCACAATCAAGGTATCAAACTAACTAAGGAGATAGACCTAGAAAATGAGAACTATCAAACTGAACAAAAATTCACACAAACTGGTGGATGATGTTTTAAAGAATCTTAAAGCATCACCAGATCTAGGCATTTATAAATGTGTTCAGTGTGGAATGTGCACATCAATATGTCCTGGAGCCAGTCAGTCAGATTACGATCCAAGGGATATGGTAAGGCGTGTTTTGGAAGATGACGTGTCAATTGTGGATGATGAAAACATATGGAACTGTTTTTCATGCTACACCTGTAACAGTGTCTGTCCATCAGGAAACAACGCCAGTGAAGTCAATCAGATCCTAAGACAAATGTCCATTGATAAAGGGGAAGGAATTCTTAAAATCCAATCTTTTGCTGCCTACGGAGACAGCTTCATTGAACTTGGAGTTGGGTCTGTACCAAGCAAATTTTTCGATGACATGGTCAAAGATGTTGGACCAGAATACATGAACTTAAAACTCGACATCGAAGACATAAGATCAGAACTCGGACTTGGAAGCTACATTCTTCCAGAAAAATCCATAGATGAGATCGAAGAAATATTGGATAAATCTGGATTTAAAGCCAGATTGAAAAGGATCAAGGGAAGTAAAAAATGAAATTTATACCAGATAAAGAGATACTACTCTTTAAAAGTTGTCTGGTCAATGTTGAGTATCCTGGAGTGGAATCATCCACATGCTACGTATTCGATAAAATAGGCGTAGAGTACCATGTTGATGAGAGACAGTCTTGTTGTACAGGGCTTGGACACTACTACGATTTATTTGACCAGCTATCAACCATCACACTGGCTGCTCGTAACTTCAATGTAGCAGCAGATACAGGCCACAAAAACATCGCAACCATGTGTGCAACATGCTATGCAATATTAAAAAAATCTGCCAAAATACTCAACCAAAATGAAGAAGCACGTGAAGAGGTAAATGGAATCCTCGATGATTCTGGGCTTGAAGACATGGAGTACAGTTCGGGAGATATGGATCCTGCTAGAAATATTTTCCATGTGGCAGAAATTCTTTTTAACAAACGTGAGGAAATATCAAAACATATTAAAGTTGATCTTACGGGTTTCAAAGTTGCTTCACACCATGCATGTCATTACTGTAAAGTTCACTACAAAGACACCATAGAGGGCATAAGGGATCCTAACCTAATAGATGAACTTGCATCTGCTTGTGGCGTTGAAACCATAGGATGGTACGACCATAAACGTGTGACTTGTGGTGCAGGATTTAGACAGAGATATACTAATAAAGAAGCTTCACTGGCAGTGACCGGAGAAAAACTTCAGGCACTTAAGGACAAAGATGTAGATATACTTCTTCATATGTGTCCAAATTGTCAGATGCAGTTTGACAGGTACCAACCATTAATCGGTGAAAAATTGGGAACAGAATTCAACATATTCCATCTTAACATTGCCCAGTTCATTGCCCTTGCAATGGGTGCAGATCCCTACAAAATAGTGGGAATTCAAACACACACAGTACCAGTTGAACCTTTGTTAAACAAGTTGAAACAACCATTCAACCTGAAGGAAGATCAATCAAAAAGAAACTCTCTTAAGATCAATGAAAATCGTGACTGAATCTTAAAATATCATTAATTTTATAGATAAACTTCTCTAAGAGGTTATTACAAATGAGTACCATATCATTAAACGATAATGCAGATGAAAAAGCCATTAAAATTGGTGTTTTTTTATGTCGCTGCGGTGGAAACATATCCGACACAGTTGACATGGACCGGCTTAGAAAATCTGTTGATGCAGAAGTAATAGAAGAATTTGAAAATCTCTGTTCAATAAATGGACGAAAGATTATAAGGAACAACATCATTGAAAAGGAACTAGACAGAGTTGTGGTAGCTGCTTGTTCACCCATTACACATGGAAAAATATTTCAAAACTACGTAACTCCACTAAATCCCTATCTCCTTGAAATGGCAAACATAAGGGAACAATGCTCGTGGGTTAATCCAGATAAAGACTCTGCAACGGACAAAGCCATATCAATTTTACAGTCTGCAATTGAAAAGGTGAAACATTCCATTGCACTGGAACCAATCATCAGAAAAACACCTAAGAGTACCGCAGTAATTGGTGGAGGCATATCTGGAATAAGTGCTGCTCTTTCACTTGCAAGACAAGGAATAAGAACCTGTTTAATAGAAAAAGAACCTACCATTGGCGGAGCAATGGTTAAGGTAGGTAAACTTTTCTCACCAGAGAAATTGGCAGAAGAATGTGCCATGTGCCTACTAAATCCACTAGTAAACGAAGCTGTTGAACACAGCAACATAAATATAATGACCAACTCCACCCTCAAATCTGCAGATAGACGGTCTGGTAATTTTAACCTTCTAGTGGAAAAAAGCCCATCTACGTTATTAAGGGTAAATGTATAAGCTGTGGTAACTGTGCAGAGGTATGTCCTGTGGAAGTTACTGATTCCTGGAATGAAGGCATGACCACCAGAAAAGCAATTTTCAAACCATTTCCACAAGCTGTTCCAGATGTTTACACCATTGACCATGAAAACTGTAAAAAGTGTGGTAAATGTCAGGATGTTTGCAGAATGAATGCCATAGACCTTGACATGGAAACTGAAGTCATACCCATCACTGTTGGTTCTGTGGTGATTGCAACAGGTCATAAAACATTTGATATGGATAAAAGGCCGGAATATGCGTACAACAGACACGAAGATATCATCACCCAGATGGAACTTGCAAGGTTGATGGGTGTTAACGGACCAACCAATGGAAAGCTTTTAAAACCTTCCGATGGCAAAGTTCCAGAAAGGGTTGTTATGATACAGTGCGTTGGTTCTAGAGATGAGAAACCAGGCGGCAGAAAGTACTGTTCTAAGGTCTGTTGCATGGTTGCAATCAAACATGCCAATGTAATTAAACAACACTACCCCGATACCGATGTTATAATCTGTTACACCGATATGAGAACACCTGGAATGTATGAGAAGTACTACAAATTTGCTCAGTCCAACAAAGTCAGACTCATAAGGGGAAGACCTGGAGAGGTAGCAGAGAAAGATGGTATATTCCGTGTAAGAATGGAAGATACCTTTTCAAACGAACCTTTGGAAGTTGAAGCTGATATGGTTGTTCTCTCCACAGCCATGGAACCATCAGACGGAACCATAGAAGTTTCAAAGGAGCTTGATGTGGGTCTTACAGAAGAACTGTTTGTGAAGGAGAAACATTCCAAGATCAAACCAGTTGCAACTGATGTTGAAGGAATATTTGTTTGTGGAACTGCCCAAGGACCTAAAGATATTACCGACAGCATAGTTCAAGCCAATGCTGCTGCATCCAAGATATCAGAACTTATACACGGCGGTGTTGAACTGGAACCATTCATTGCCAAGGTAGATAACAGTAAATGTAATCTGTGTCAGAAATGTGTTGATATCTGCAGTTACAAAGCTGCATTTGTCGAGGAAAATGTTTTAAAAATCGATCCCATTGCATGTAATGGATGTGGAGCATGTATTGCTGAATGTGAAAATAATGCCATCGACATAATTGGACAGACAGATGAACAGCTCTTTGCAATGATAGATGGTATGTTAATAAATAAAAAACCCGATGAAAAACGTATCATAGCATTCTTAGATTCTGTTGGCTATGTTTCAGCGGATAACATCGGTATAAACAAGATAAGTGTACCGAGTTCCATTAGAATTATCAAAGTTCCCTACATGAACAGGGTGATGTATAAACACATACTCCATGCCTTTGATAAAGGTGCTGATGGAATTATCATGGGAGAATATCCATACAGTCCACTTTACAAAAAAACCAAAGAAAAGGTTTTAAAACTTAAACAGGAACTTGCAAACAACAACATAAACCCTGACAAACTCGAACTTTTCAAGGTTTACATACCATACTTCAGGGGACTGGCAGACAAATTTAACAATTTTGACCAGCGCATCAAATGTCTTGATGAATAAATCAAAATTTTCTAGCCAAACATCCCCATTTTCTTTTATTTCTCAAATAAAAGTAAATGTAGCAGCAAACTAACTTGGATAAAGATGTTTTATGGTTTTTAATCCCAGTATTTCAAAGAAAAAATAGCTGGTTTTTGATTAATCCACTATAATAAAGATGAAGATCATAGTAGATTTTATACTTCATGAAAATAACATCCTGATATACACTATTTTTAGTTAAGTTTTTGAACTATCCAATAGTGGAGTTGTTGCATCTTTTGCAACAAGTTGATTTGTTCTCACCTGCACTCTAACTCAATCTGATTATAAGTGATTTATCAAAAATTGTACCTGGAGCTGATGAAAAATGAGATTTAGTGAAGGTACAACAAAGGGCCGATTTGTAGATATAACAGATCCTGATAGATTTGAGCAAAATGAAGAGGTAATTGTTTTTACCAGGGAAGAGTTTAGTTGGGTTTACAGATCTCTCATGAATCAGATTAATTATGTTAATGATCTTGCCTTGAAAATGGATCCATCTGAGACATGGAAATTGATGGGTTACTGGCCTAAAATAATGGAAGGTGTACATATCATTGATAAGAATATGGGCATGTTACTTACAGAAAAGCCACAACAGGCATATTTAGATGCATTTCTATACGATGCACCTACAGTGGCTAAATCAAAACCAGTTAGAATTAAAGAGAAAGTTCCAATACAACAAATATTACCATTTTAATTTTTTTATATTACCCATAATTATTCCATGAAATTGCCAAACCACAACACGTATTATATTAATTTATATATAATATATGAAGATGGTATATATAAGTTATATATGAGGCAATATGGTGAAAAATGATAACAAAACGAAAAATGATTATTCATCAATCAGTTTACCAAATGGTATGTTAACTGAGATTGGTAAGATAATAAAGAAAGATGAATCATTAGGTTTTACTAAATCAGAGTTTGTTAAAGATGCTGTTCGAGATTATATAATCAAATATCGAGAAATTACCAAAAATATACCGGATGACTAACATAGGGATGGTTAAATGACAAATGAAAAGATAACTGATATTTTTATAGCAACCCTCTTAAAAGAATCTGAAATTAATTATGTTCCCAATGATGGAATTACTAAAGAGGTTAAAGACGCTCTAAAAAAGCTTCTAAAAATCAAACAGGAAAACAAGGCTTTCCCGAATTTACAGCACAATCTAAAGATTATATATTAGTTATTGAAGATAAATCAGATCTCGAAAAACACGCATTATATGAAGATGAAGAAAATGGAACCCTATTAATGGATCAAAAAGCCATTAAAAATTATGCTGAGAATGGTGCGCTACACTATGCTCAACACATTGCATCACAAACCAATTTTAAACGAGTATTTGCTTTTGGTTGTAGTGGCGATGAAAAACACCACAAATTAAGACCCATATTTGTCGATGAAGATTCCTATACCATATTACCAGAAGTAGAAAACTTCGAAAATTTCAGAGAAGAAAATATTAATCAATATTATAAAGAACAGGTCTTAGGCGAAATCTCAAAAGAAATACAAGATGAAGAATGTATTCTTAATAAAGCGAAAGAATTGCATGAACATTTAAGAAACTATGGGCATTTAAGAGAGACAGAAAATCCTTTAGTAGTTTCAGCTATTTTATTAGCGTTAGATGATGAAGAGAATGAAAAATTAGTAGATAATCTCACTGGAAGTAAAACTAAAACAGACGGAGAAAAAATATTCGATGCACTCAAAACCCATTTAAAAACCGTGAAAGTAAAACCGGGTACTAAGACAGATGTTCTTTTAGATCAATTCCGATTCATAAAAACCAGAACGGATTTAAACCAAATAGACAATAATCTAGGTAAAACCCCTTTGAAATATTTCACGGAATTTATAAAAGAAAACGTGTTTGAATCAGCAAAAAACCTTTTTTCTGAAGATGTTTTAGGACAATTTTATGGAGAATTTATTCGATATAGTGGAGGGGATGGACAAACCTTAGGAATTGTATTAACCCCCGGCATATCACTAAATTATTTTGCGATTTATTAGAGATTAAGTCATCAGATATTATATTTGATCCTTGTTGTGGTACAGGGTCTTTTTTATTATCAGGAATGCATAAAATGCTTGAAAATGCAAAAACAGATAAAGAAAGATTACATATTAAAAAAGAACAAATACATGGCATTGAATCTAGAGAAGACATGTTTTCTATTGCAACTACAAACATGATATTACGTGGTGATGGCAAAAGTAACCTCCTACGTGAAGATTTCTTAAAAACAGAATCGAATACGTTACATAAAAAAGGATTCACCGTTGGGTTATTGAATCCTCCTTATTCTCAAAGAAAAAACGAATCTACTGCTCATTTATCAGAAATCCATTTTGTAGAACATTTACTTGATTCACTAACAGAAAATGCAAGATGTGCAGTTATTGTCCCATTATCAGCGATGACTGGTAAGAATAAGAAGGATAAGCAAGTTAAATTTAATATTCTTAAAAAGCACACTTTAGAAGGAGTAATAACATTAAACCCTGAAACCTTTTATGGACAAGGTACCCATCCTTGTATTGCAATTTTCACAGCCTATAATTCCCATCCCAATGAGAAATATTGTAAATTTATTAACTTTAAAGATGATGGATTTATTATTAGTAAGCATATTGGTCTTATAGAAACCGAACGTGCGAAAGAAAAGAAAAAGCATTTACTAGACTGTTGGCTGCATGATGCACCTGCTGAGACTAAATTCATGGTTAAAACTCAAATAAAACCAGATGATGAGTGGTTACATGCATTTTACTATTTTAATGATGAAATTCCAAACCCCGAAGATTTTGAACAAATAATAACGGATTATCTCACATTTGAATTTAAAATGGTCGCAAATGGAAGAGAATATTTGTTTGGATAGGAGATAATGAAAATGGTTAAAGATGCTAGCGAGATTAAATGGGGTACTTTCGTTCTTTCAGAAGTATTTACAATAGAATCTACTTCTAGTGGTATTGATAAGAATAAGCTTATAAATAAAAAAGGAATGATTCCTTATATTACTAGAACAGATGAAAATAATGGTATAGCCAATTTAATAGGTAAACAAGATGAAAAATACTTTAAAAATAAAGGCAATGTAATTACTATAGGTTTAGACACCCAAACAGTTTTTTACCAAGCCAAAGAATTTTATACAGGGCAAAATATACAAATTCTTTATAATAAAAAGTTAAATAATGTCAATGCATTATTCCTAATCCCTTTGTTAGAAAAAATAATAGAGAAATTTAGTTGGGGCGGTTATGGTGCCACATTAACCAGATTAAGAAAAAGCAGAGTAATGTTACCCATAAATTCTGACAAAGAACCTGATTGGGATTTTATGGAATCATATATAAAGAAAAAAGAAACTTATTCTCTTATGAAATTAAAATCCTATTTAGATGAGAAACTTTCGGTGATGCAAGATAAAGCGTATTTGTATTCAGATGATTTTTTTGACATGATGAAATGGGGAGAATTCCTTATAGAGAATTTATTTAATGTTAATAGAGGTAGACGATTAATTAAAAAAGACAGAAAAAATGGTAAAATAGCTTTTTATTCAGCAACAGAATACAATAATGGGGTAACAGATTTTATATCTAATCCTTTATTCGTTGAAAAGAATAAAATTTTGGTCACGATTTTTGGGGATGCTTTTTTTGCTGAAGAGGATTTCACTGCAAGTGATGATGTGACTATCTTGGGTAATAATAAGCTTAATAAGTATAACGGTTTGTTTGTCTGTGAGATGATTAAAAATAACAAGGAAAAATTTAAATTTGGATATAAATGTTTTAGTGAACGAATCAAAAGACAAACAATACTATTACCAATAAATGAAGAGAATAACGAACCAGATTGGGATTTTATGGAATCATATATTAGAAAAATAAAGTATGAAAAACTAAATGAATATTCTAATTATATTGAAGAAAGGTTAAATAATTAAAATAAGATTTTGTAGGATGAAATTAAAGATTATTTAAGATACTTTGTGATAATATTATCATATAAATATTACTATTTTATATATGAGTATGTACATATTCGGTGATGGGGCTTAATAAATTAAAGAGTATAAACTGTAAAAATATGTTACAAGAGTTTAATTACGACTGTTAGTATAGTACATGGAAACAATTATAATAGATTGTCCTAATTACAATCATTGATCGAATGATTATCGTTCAAATTACTAGTTTAAATTTTCTTTATTTAATGGAGGGGTTAAATGAAAGAAGTAAAACTTCAAAGATATAAGAAAAATATATTTAAGTATTCTTTAGATATCAATTGTATGGATGATAGCCTATTAAGGATAGGTAGTGATATCGAACCAGTAGATATAGGTTGTGTAGAATTTGTCGATACTCCTGATTTATCTTTAATTGGTGCTGGAGGGTGCAGCCCATTTCATTTAAAAGTCTATTTGATCTCTCAAGATAAAAAAGGGATTATTGTTATTAAAAAAGAATGTAAACATCTTGGGAGTAGTTGGGAAGATTGTGTTAAAGGATTCGAATTATATAGAAGTAATAGATGAATCTTAAAGAAACAAAATGGTAGGATCTGAAAATTTTCATATCCCATATTTTATTTCCTGCTTACATCCTTGACACAATATAAACACTGTCATCACTTGTTATTCCACCGAACCATGATTCCATTGTTGCTTTTGAATATCCGATTACCGTTCCTTGTAGACTGTTTGCCATGTAAATATTTTTGTTACAAACTGATACACAGTAATCCCAGTGACCCCACTTGTTTTTATAGAGTTCATGATAGAATACGGCTTTATCTGCCCTTCCAACTGCTATTCCAATTTCTTCCCATGAAATATCCTTTTTACTATGGGTTTCAATTGTTATTCTAACATTGTATTTTTTGGCAAGATCTATTAGAATGGCTTTGAGTCCTGCAGGAGCTGTACCATTTTCATCTGTGTAACCATACTTATTCAGGTCACTTTCCTTTAGATCAATATTAAACAGTTCCTTCCAAACCTGCTGAATAACATTCAATGCACACCATGTACCATAGTCCTGCTTCATACGACTGTCTTTGAAATATCTTGGACTTGTGTAACATCCATCAGCATCTTTAAATGCCCCAACACTTTGTCCAAACTTATAGTTTGGTAGCATCTGCTCTGTTTTTTCATCATATTTACCAGTATCAATCAAGCCTACTTTACGTTGATATCGTTTAAGGGCTTGTCTGGTTGTCACATCGAATAAGTCACTTGTTTTATCTGGTAGTTTGCCATGGTCATCTTTAAATCCAAAATGGTTTAGCCATGTTTTTAGGTTTAATACTTGTTTTCCTTTATCTCCTGTTTTTAATTCTTTCATAGATATCACCTTTAATAATTTGATAATCCATATCGGAATAGTCCAAATCCTTTACAATATGGTTTAATAGCGTTTATTTCACTCATTAAATCAGAATTAGACTTGGAAACTACATTTTGATCTGACTCATAAGTTTCCAATGCAGGGTAAATTTTGCCAGGATATTCCTTGTTGTAAATTTTCATGTACTCTGTCAATTGAGACAGTGACTTTTTGTAATCATTCAGATACAGCATAGGCATTAAATAATCACAGTAATCTTTAATTATATTCCAATATTGTTTTCCGTCCCATTCCTGAGCTTTCGTACATAAAATGAAAGTCTTCTTATTAGCTTTACAGAGGTTTTGGATCCCTCGAATTTCAGAATAAAATTTAGGCATCTCATAAGTTTCCATGTCTAAAACCATATTCCATCCTTGTAAGGTGAGATAACTTGTATAACTGAATCCCTGCCAAACCCACGCAAATGGTTTCAATCCTGCTTTGACAATTGATGTTAAATCGGGACCAAATTGATTGAAATTTGCATTTACAATCCTAACATAAACCTCTGTAATTCCTTTAGCTCGGAGTCCTGACCACTCAATTTTATCTAAAGGTGTTATCTCTGGATTAATGAAATAACCTACTCCTTGGATTGGTTTGTCAGGATTATAATTTGGTAAAATTCTTTGTGTAGCTAAATCAAATTTACCAGTAGGTGGAATGTTCGCTGCCCTTTGAAAACGTTTTAATCCTTGCCTCATCGAAACATCAAATAGGTCACTGTTGGTGTTCAAAGGTTTACCTGCATTATCACGAAATCTATATTTATTTAGCCATATCTTGAGTGTGAGGACATCTTTGCCTCGATCTCCTGTCTTTAAAAATCTCATATTTGTTATGCCTCCATAGTGTTCACTAAAATAAAATAAAAATAATTGGATTAAATTAATATAGAAAAAAATTAAAGTATGAAAAATTAAGTAAAATTTAATAGTAAATTAAATTGGGAGGGGTAAATTTGATACACGAAATAAATTTTATGGGATTATTGGCTAATGTTGATTCTTCGATTTTGATTTTAAATGAAATACTACCTGATGGAATTGAAATACGTTCATTTAATAGAGATGATGAATGTCTTGAATTTTTTAATGAATTGACAGGATCTTCTTATCAAGATACACAATTGAGACTATATCAGAATTCATGTTGGTCCCCTAATAATGAAACTTATTACTTTTATAGCTCGTTTTCAGCCGATATTAATCAAATACAAGATAGAACGGATATAGATAAGGGTTTAAACAAATTTAGAAATAATTCTTTAGCAGAGATTGAACATGTAATAAAAATGTTAAGATTATATAAAGAAGGGAATGTCCAAATGCCATTCAGGTATTATTATAAAGATACAAGTGGTATTATGTTATTAACAGGAGAACATACTTGTGAGAGTATAGAAGCTAAACCATTTGTTTTAAACAAAGATGAATTTAAAGATTTTAAAAAGTTTATTAATAATGGTAAATTTTTTATAAATACCTCAGTTAACCTTGCATTTTCCAATTTTGAAGCTTCCTACGAAGTTAATCATTTTAATATAAAATTTTTAACACTAATGAACGCAATGGAAATACTGTTCCACCCTGCCGAAGCAGGAGAATTAAGTTATAGAATTTCCAGAAATTTCGCTGTTTTAATGGGTACAAATATAGAGGAATCTAAAAAATATTATAAAGATATGAAGAAATTTTACTCAAAAAGATCAGATTTAGTTCATAGAGGATACACTAAAAAAAGGATTACTATTGGTGATGTTAACAAACTAAGAAAATATGTTAGAGATTCAATAAAAGTATTTTTAGATTTACATGAGACAGAAATTTATGAGATATTAACTTATCATGGTTTTGGTGAAAGAGAAGCAGTTTTTGAAGAAATTAAAGAAAAAGTTAAAAAGGATCAACAGAATCAGGAGGAATAACATGAAAATTGGATTATATGTTGGTTTAGTAATGAAAGACAGTATTTGGAATTTAGTTTTTGTTGAAAAAAATTAGAATTAGAGGCAGTTCCTAGAGTTGGGGACGAAATCGAAGACTCTGGCATTCCTTTTGAAGTAGAAAGTGTAAAATTTAATATTGATAAAGATGAAGTTGAAGTTACTTTAAAAGATTTTGATGTACAAAATGAAATTGGTAAAAAGGATGTTTTAAAACGTATGGAAGATTCAGGATGGTTTTACAGAGATCCTGAAATCTATACTTTAACAAACATGTAGTACTTAATTTTAACACAAAAACTTTTTTTTATTTTTTTAATATAGTTTACAATGCCATCAGAAACTAATTTCACCTGCCTGTGCAGCTGATGCTATGTAAAAAAATTTATGCAGTTCTTTTCCACATATACACGGCCAAATAAGGAGGCATATTGTTATGTGCCGAACC